>NZ_QCZD01000001.1:0-1204866 GCF_003075045.1 Maribacter litoralis
TGATGCTGAATTTGAAATAAAAAAGCAGCAAAAGCATGAAGCCCTTGCTGCGCGGGATAACAGTTTGATAAATCAATCTGTTTCCTAAATTATTAAAGAAAAAACTTGTTTTTTGACACAGTACCTATGAACCGTACGGGAGCAAACTACCGTTTGCTTTCCGCCAAGCACATAGCGAAATCTTTTGGTTTTGTTTTTTCTTTTTTTGTGTCAAAGCGAAATCCCAAAGATTTGGCGGACTTTGTTAAAAAACTCTAGGCTTTGGGTTAAACACTAAAACCCGTATTAATTATAGCCATTGTTGTAACCAGTGTTATTATTCCCAATATAAGCTACTCATTAATTCTTCTTCCATCTCTTGATAGTTTTGAATAATAAATGTTTGCTCATTGAAGAAGTTTATTATTTTATCCATAACATCCTTAAAGTTTACAACATCAAAATATGGTTTTTCTAAGCTTCTATTTTCAAAATCATTTTTATTTATTGGATATCTAAATTTCATTGATTTTGAGTCTTTTTGGTTAAACTCAGTTATTAGTTTTTCTATGTTATCTAATATTGTTTGCTCAATTGAATTGTCAATTTTAGCTAACACGTCATTTCTATATTGTCTCCAAAGTCTTAATAATCCGTGTTCATTTGTTGGGAATTCACGTTCTTCACCTAAATATGATTTTCCAATGAATATCAGCTCTTTAAGTTTTAACTCAATATAATGTCTGTAATTAAAAACTAATGGAAATAGAATCCAGTTTTCATAATATTGGTTTTCTATACAAAACTCATATAATACATTTCCAGCTTCTTTATATCCTTCAGAGTATAATCGTAAATTATTTTCAGTATTATTCTCTATTGAAGTTGGTCTTTGTTCTACCTCACTTTTAAATAATTTATCGGCATCAGTTATTCTCATTTATACTTTCTTTGCGCATTGGTTACAACGTCTAATGTATGATCTGTACGGCTTTGAAATCCGTAGGATTTCCCGCCGTACGATAACATTCTAAATATACGTAGATTTTCCGACGGAAAATCGGACAGTATAGATTATACATTTTGTTAGCAAACGTGTTGCAGCGCAAACCTTTGCCTGGTCGCAGATCACTGATAGATTTCCCGAACTCTTTTAAAATGGTTTCTTTTTTTAAGTCCGTCGAAACCAAATAGAGAAGGATTTATGTATATCATTTTTATGCAGGCTTATCCAAGAAATTGACAAGTCCGTCCACGCAACAGTTGCGTCTGAGTAAAGTCCGTCCGAGCGAGAACTTTGGCAAGGTATTTTTTTAATTAAATATCTGAAGTTTGAGAAAGTAACAAGCCTAAAGAAACCATTTTAAAAATACTGATTTGCCCGAACAAAACTCTTATTTTTTAAATTTTCAGGCTAATTGCGGAACGATTGGATTTTAATGGCAATATGTTTGCTAACAATTGTATATGTGCACAATTGCACATATTTCTATTATATCGGTAATTTAAAAAAAATAAAAAAGAGAAAAAGATTATTACTTTATCAAGTTAATTTCGGCAATGCTTTTAATTCGGTTTCGCTCTAAGAAAGCATCAATCGTTTCAAAATGTTCGATAACGCGTTGCTCTTTAAATTCAAATACTTTTTGAGACAGACCTTGTAAAAAATCTCGATCGTGAGAAACAAGAATAAGTGTACCATCGTATGTAGATAGCGCTTCTTTCAATACATCTTTTGATTTAAGATCTAGGTGATTTGTAGGCTCATCCAATATTAATAGGTTTACAGGTTCTAACAGTAATTTCACCATGGCTAAACGGGTTTTTTCCCCACCGGATAGCATACTTACTTTTTTATCGATATCATCACCGCTGAACATAAATCTGCCCAATATATTCTTGATCTGATTTCGAATATCGCCAAAGGCGACTTCATCTACCGTTTGAAAAATTGTAAGGTCTGGGTCTAATAATGATGCTTGGTTCTGTGCAAAATAGCCCACTTTTACATTGTGCCCCAATTGGCAAGTGCCTTCCACGGGTATTTCATTTAAAATAGCCTTTATCATGGTAGATTTACCTTCACCGTTTCTACCTACAAAAGAGACTTTTTCTCCTCTGGAGATGGACATATTTGCATTTTTGAATACCACATGCCCATCATAGGATTTAGACACATCTTTTACTGTTACTGGGTAGTCACCAGAACGCGGCGCTGGTGGAAAACGAAGCTTTAACGATGAAGTATCTATTTCGTCAATTTCAATAATTTCCAACTTTTCAAGCATTCGCTCTCTAGAGTTTACCTGGTTGGTTTTGGAATAGGTGCCTTTAAATCGTTCAATAAATGCCATATTATCGGCAATGAACTTTTGTTGTTCTTGGTAAGCTTTGATTTGGTGTGCCCTACGGTCTTCACGTAATTGCAGATAGTGTGAGTAGTTTGCCTTATAGTCATAAATACGCCCCATGGTGACTTCTATGGTGCGGTTGGTAATGTTATCTATAAAAGCCCTGTCATGCGAAATGACCATAACCGCATTGGCTTTGTTCAATAAAAAATCTTCTAGCCAAATAACCGATTCTATATCAATATGGTTAGTGGGCTCATCTAACAGAATTAAATCTGGTTTCTGTAACAGAATTTTGGCCAGTTCTATACGCATGCGCCAACCACCGCTAAATTCATTGGTCTGCCTTGTAAAATCTTCTTGTTTAAAGCCTAATCCCTTTAATGCTTTTTCTACTTCAGCATCATAGTTTACATCTTCTAAAGCATAGTATTTTTCACCAATATCGGATACCTTTTCAATAATGCCCATATAGGCATCACTTTCATAATCCGTTCTTGTTTCCAGCTCTTTGTTCAGCTTTTCCATTTCATCACGCATATCAAAAACATGCTTAAATGCTTTTGCGGCTTCTTCAAAAACGGTGCAATCATCTTCGGTAAGTAGGTGTTGGGGCAGGTAGGCAATTACCGCATCTTTGGGCACACGAACATTACCTCGAGTTCCGTTCTGTTCCCCGGCAATAATTTTCATCATGGTAGATTTTCCGGCTCCGTTCTTACCCATAAGGGCAATTTTATCGGTCGGATTTATTACAAATGATACATCGCTAAAAAGGGTAGTGCCACTAAATTCAACGGCTAAATTGTCTACTGAGATCATGCTATAAATTTAAAATGCAAAACTAGTAATAAGATATGGTGCTTTTTACTAACCGCATTAAAAACTTATAGCAGATCAATGCCAGATATTATTGTCTGAGACGGATTCTCTATGTGCTTTTTTTATTGCTTAACCAGTTGTAAATTAAAAGTACAACGGCAAGTACAAGCAATAGGTGTATAAGTGCCCCAAGAATTTTAAATACTACAAAGCCCAAAATCCACCCTATAATCAGGGCCACAATAATAAAATATATGATATTCTTCATCCTTATTTTTTTGTTGGCCAGTTCATTATTTCCGTATGGATTTCTTCGGTAGATTTCTGTCTTCTTTTAGCAATTTTGGCTATTAGTGCACCAAGACTGTCCGGTTCATTGTTGGCATCTAAATCTTCCGTTTCAGGAAAATTTGCCAAGTATTCATCTTTTACCGCCATCCATTGCTTTTCTATATGTATATCATATGTAGCAGTGGCTACGCCGCCATTATTTACGGGTTTACCAACTTCTTTCTGTGTATTGCCATGATCAGCTATATTTTGATGTTGGGGTACGTTATTCTGTAATCCGCCTGTAGAACGTGATTTATCTTTACTCTTATCTTCTGTAATCATCGTTATAATTTTATGTATTCATTAAAGTAGCAACAAGGTAGTGAGACACAACATTTCAGCGTTGCTCTAATATTACTTTAATTGACGGGATAAAATTTGATGATAAGAATAACGGTCAATGTTGATTTAGATGCTAAACCGACAAAGCCTTCTTTTTAATTTTGAACATTTTCGCTGCAGAGGTATAGCCACCTTCAGTACCATCTACAAAGTGGGAGTGGCTAGTTCTACGATCAAGAACATAACAAGACATAACCGATGCATGGGTAACGTGAATACCGTAAATTAATTTATTCTCTTTTTCCATGCCATCTAAAAAGTTAATAAACCGATCAATATTGTGCTGTTCTGCAGTAAATACGGTATTGACCATGCCGTCTAACATAAAGGTGTGCGACAGTTGTTCTATTTGGTTCAGGTATTGTTTTCCGCTACTTGTAAGATTCAAATAAATTCTGCCAAAGTTGGTTTTTAACCAGCTTTTAAAAAAGTAGATCCAGCTAGTGGAGGTTAGTTTAATTTTCATTTCTTCCCACACTTTGGTAGGGTTGGGGTCTAATTTAAGATTGTTACTTTTTATGGGCTGTCTATTTTCAAAATTCCCGAATTCCTTGTCCATTTGTGCAAGTACATCTTTATACACAACACGTTGGTTATCTTCTGATGTAGCATCTAGCAATAGGCAAATTACCTTTGCTTGTTGTTGATCGGGTAGAATTTGATCCCAACGACATTCCATTCCTTCTAAATTCAAAAGTGTTTCATCAAATGATGTGGTTTCCTTCTCCTTGAAGGATGATTTGATCATGTCTTCGGCTACTTTTAATCCGTTCCCTAAAACAACGGGAATTGATAATTTTTCAGTCAGGCGGTGCTTGGCGATTTTTAACTGGATATTTTTCTCGATCAGATGACTAACGGGAATTTCACCTACACGAAGTACCAAATCAATTTTACTCTTGATATGTATGCTGTAATTATCGAGAACGCTTATGGTTTTTTGAAGTAATGATGACGGTACAATAAAGGTTGCACCATCACCACCAAAGAAATACGGAATTTCATTGCCTCCCTTTGCTTTTCTAAGCGTATTGAGTACGGAGATAATAGCACCTGTAGCCGTTAAATTCACCTGATGGTGATTACCATTATTTACCGCATTGGTAGAATTTAAGATGTCTACAACGACAACGTGCCATGATTTTGGCACATCTACAAAATAGGTGTCATCTTCCAAAAGTTCAATGAGTGTACCTTTAAAGGGGCGAAGATTTTTATAGAATTGTTTGTCTGCCATTAACCTTGTGTAACCTACAATGAGAAATTATTAATGTTGCGGTGGAGTGCCGGCCCCAACCGTAGCTTCTTTAAACCAAACCTCTGTATAACAGCCGTTTTCGTATTGTTTTTTGATATCGCCGTTATAGGTTTCCGACCCGGTATGCCAAACAATATTTTCTTCTGGGTCTTTGCCGTTGGTCTGGTTATAGGCACCTTGCTTAAAATTTTGTAATTCGCCGGCATATGCACTATCTCTTTCTACACCATCGCGACCTATGGCAGCATATAGTGTCAATATTTGTTCAGGAATATCAGATGATGTTCCGAAATCGGTCTGTATCAAACTTTTGGCGAATTGTTTAGTTTTATGGCCATCGCTTTTAAATGTCAAATACATGATGCCTTTATAAACATTGATTTCATAGCTGAACTCCTCGCCCAATTCAATTCCGTCTTCCGGTTCGGTCGGGTAGGTGTTAGGGGTATCACCAACGACCGACATATCGTAGCCCCAAACTGCAGTAGAATAATCCCATCGTTTAGAATTGTCGCCTTTAGTGTTGATCTCATAGTTCCAAAAAACAGAACCTTTAGTATGACCTGGAAATTTTTTGTAAAAGATTTTTAGCGGTTCGTTCTCATGACCTTCCGTACCATGAATTTGACCTATAACCACAGAATAGGACGCCGCAACCCTGGCATCACCAGAAGTAGAAACATGCTTCACTTTTAAGGTGCCGGTTAGTTTACCGCCTGTATCTGGTTTCCATTCTTCTTTTTGGCCCAACTCTGTTCTTGTGTTGCTCGATGTTCTAGAAGTAACAACAGAATTTGGTGCTTTATAAACGACCCAATTAGTATTGTTTTCATTTTCCACATAAAAGAAATCTTTATGCTCAACATCGGTTAAGTCGTTAAAACTTTTACCATCACCACAGAGAATTTTAAATTCATCCATGAATGGAATAACATCACTAGGGTATACGGTTTTTTCCTTTTCTGTAACCGCAGTTTTTTTTGCCTTGTTTTTACAAGATAAAACCGAAATTCCCATGGTAATAATTGCCAATGTGGTTAAATAATAATTGTTGCGTAAAATCATTCTAATTGTTGTTTAGTTCACTTTTTTAAATATACATAGACCAACTGTCATTTTTGGTAATGTCACCTAATTTCAAGTAAAACAGTTAAATATATGCTTAAATGGAATAAGCATTATGGGTATGCTTCGTTAATTTTGACATACGTTTAGTTTAAAGTAAGTTCAACTGTATGCGTTTGTTAATGGTTAGTGTAAATAGTATATAGTTGGGAAAAGGTCTCTAATTTCAGAGGCCTTTTTTATGCCTTACTGTTTTCATCTTGTAATAGCGCATTTGAACGTAAAATTTAATTATACCTACTTTTACAACCTTATATTTGAAGTCTATTTAATACAACTATTTCATGAGCGCTGTGTTTTTGGTAATTGATGATGATTTGGTTTCACAGTTTACGGCAAGATATGCTGTTGAACAATGTGGTGAAGATTCACAAATTTATGTCTGTGAAAGTGCTATTGAAGCTTTAGATCTGTTGTCCCAATTAAGAAAGGAAGACAAACCTATACCAGATTATATTTTATTAGATCTTGTGATGCCAGAAATGAATGGATGGGAGTTTATTGACCAACTACAGCATTACAATGCAAATATTAATGCTACTAAGGTGTTTGTCATGTCGGCGTTTACAAACTCAAAGGATAGGGAAAAGGCTAAGCAACATCAATTTATAGAGGGTTATTATGAAAAGCCTGTATCTAGAAACATGATTCAAAATATGATAAGGTAGTAGTTAAAGTTAGTAACTACAGTTTTCTATACTTTTTACTTTTTAGAATTTTTAAGTATTAGAATCAGTTTCAAAAGATTTTCAGCAAACTTTTCTGCATACAAATCAAGATCGGTTATTAGCTCAACCTCTTTTAATTGAAGAAGTCTTTTTTGAAATTGAGATGAAATAAAGTTATCATCGAATCTGATTTTTGAAATTGATTCCTTCAAATAGGTATAGGCTTCAAAAGCATTTCCTCTAGTGTAATAATCTTTTTGAAACTTTTGAAGTACCCTTAAGATTTCGTTCAGCTCGTCTGTTGCCATCATAATTATAATTATTTAATGGGAACCTATTTTAATAATAACGTTCAAATCTAAATGTAAGTATTTTACTACATAAATTTATTTTTATTTTTCATTTTTTTATACCAACGACACCTTTAGATCGTTCAACGAAATTTTATTCTTTTGAGTTATAATTCTATACGGATAGTATTCATTTTTAAAGGATTTCCTTATAATTTTGGAGGATATATTGATATCTCACTGAATAATGACAGCATTGAACATTTATATAGCAGATGATGACCATGAAGATCGAAGTTTTTTCATAGAAGCGTTAGATGATATACCCTTGAATACTGAGGTTACTCAATTTAACAATGGCGTAGATCTTATGGACAAGCTTTTTTCTGATGATTGCTTGCCACATGTAATCTTTCTTGACTTGTACATGCCCATCATGGACGGGTTTGAATGTTTAATGGATATTAGGAATTTTAAAAAATTCAACGATATATACGTTATAGCATATTCGGGAATTTATAGGGAACGGGAAGTAAATCAATTAAAAGATGATGGGGCAAACCAATTTTTAAAGAAATCATCTTCGTATAAAGAGTTAAAAAGGTTGTTGTTAGAATCTTTAAACAAAGTAAAAAAGTTCAAAAAGAAAGAAGTTGAAAACAACGAATTTATAATCCTTAAATAAGCTTAGAATTTAACTCGTTGCAATAAAGATCGTCCATAGTAGCCTTTAATTGTAAAAGCATTTTTTTAAAGGACATTTCTTTCGTTACAAAACGAGTGGCACCCATTTCTAAAATTTTACTCCGGTCTCTCTCAGAAGAAGACGTAGAATAAATTACGACAGGTATTTTACTTAACAGTGTATTTTTCTTTAAAACTGATAAACATTCAAACCCATTCATTATAGGCATGTTCAAATCTAAAAAAATGATTTTGGGTACAATACCGTTAGTAATGGTGGAGAGCAAATAGGTAACAAGCACTTCTCCGTTGTGAAAAAGTTTCATGTTAATACCAGGAAATATTTCATTCATGGCATCAGAAAAGAACATTCTGTCATCTTCATCGTCATCTGCGTAGGCTAAGGGGCTAAAAAAACTATAGTCTATCATAATAAATAATTTGTTAAAGCCTTGCAGCCCAATTTCTTATAAAGTTATCGTTTAAAATGTAGTTCTAATAACAATATCAAATAAACCTGTAACTGTTTTGCGCAGAAATATTTATGGAGTTGAATTTTTTTGCTCATCTTTCAGAGCAACCTGTTTTAGGGCTATTCCATGCATTCCCTATATTCTCTTATTTAAATTTTTATTGATGTATTTGGTTTAATAATAGATTAAACAACTTTTACATGCTATATGTAGACCATAATTTCGTCATTTTATTTATCCGAGTAAATAAAATGTTAAAAAAAAATTATCAAAATGGAAATTTAAGGGCGTCTTGATTAGGAATGACAAATTTTAGATACTATATTATTAGTGAAATGCCATAAATCATTAAATTTTTCTCAAGAATGTCTATAAAACTTAAATTGATTGCTTAGAATAGAAAGGAATTGTTGATAATTCCATTAAATTCTTTACTAGATGCAAAAACGTAATAAACATGGTTTAGCTGTAAATTCCGATTTTGGAATGGATTCAGCGTCTGAAAAGATTCCGAAATCAGGAAATCAAAAAGTTTTTGTTGTCAAGAATACTGAGACGGTAATCTGGAAAAAACTAATTGATGGTGATGAGTCTGCACTTGGTGATTTATACAATATATATGTAGACTGTTTATTTAGCTATGGTATAAATTGTACTAAAGACAGAACGTATGTTATGGATTGTATTCATGACCTATTCGTTGATTTGTATAAGTACAGAGAAAACTTATCAATGACAGATAATGTAAAGTACTATCTGTTCAGAAGTTTAAAGAGAAAAATTAATCGAAAATACGCGACTAAAACAATTTCGGTTACAGAAGAATATCAATATTCTTTAAATGAACAAACAAGAAATTATACTACTTCTTGTGAAGAAGAAATCATTAAAAAAGAAAGGCTCACCGAAAAGCGAATGGTTTTAGCAAATGCGTTGGAGTCATTAACTAAAAAACAAAGAAGAGGTCTTTTCCTAAGATTTAACCAAGATAAGAGTTACGAAGAAATTTCTGAAATTATGGAAGTTTCTGTACAGACCGCTAGAACTATAGTTTATAGGGCTTTGAAAGCTTTAAGATAATTGTTTGTAATAATTTTCTCGTAATAACTGTCTATATAATTACATTTTCTTACTTATTATTTTAGAGTGCTATGATAAGGTTTTCAAAGAAACCAAATCATTAAATCAATACTTAACTATGGAAAAAATAAATCCTAAAAATATCAATTTTTCATCTATGACTGAAGAGGAGACTTCAGCATTGAAAAAAAGGATTTTCAATACAGTACACCAAAAGAAAACTAAGAAAAGAAATTTTTGGTTTTCTGGCTTAGCGGCAGCTTGTTTAATAGGTTGTATAGGCTTAACCTTTTATTATTACAACATCGTTAATGTTGAAAGTTCAATAACAGATTTCGTTAATTCTACCGATGCCGATAATGACAGCCTTAAAGAAGGTGAAGTTGTACTTACTTTAGGAGAAGGCAATAGTTTAAAGATTAAAGAAGATGTTGCATCTGTAAATTATTCTAACACTGGTGAAAATGTAACTATTGGCGCAGATGAAGTAGTGAACCAAAAGGCAACCAAAAATAAAAAGGCAGTATTCAATACGCTATCGGTGCCATATGGTAAGCGTTCAAACCTTACGCTTTCAGATGGTACGAAAGTGTGGCTTAATTCAGGTTCTAAATTGGTATATCCCATTGCTTTTAATGGAGATAAAAGAGAGGTATATATTGTTGGTGAAGCAATTTTTGATGTAACACATAACGAAAAGAAACCTTTTCATGTTATTTCAGATTATCAAGTAGTAGAGGTTTTAGGAACTGTTTTTGGAGTCACCAATTATCCCGATGAAAATGCAACCAATACCATATTAAAAAGTGGTAGTGTTCAAATTAGCTTTAAAGATATAAACCAAGCTTCATCCCATACCGACAAAATGAAGATAACACCTGGTACTAAAGCAAGTTTTGATAAGAATAGCAAAAGTATTGTTTCTGAAAAAGTGAATGTAGACAATTACTTTTCTTGGAAAGAAGGTGTTCTGATTTTTAAGAACAATGACCTTCAATTTATCTTAAAACGTATTTCTCGTTATTACAATATTGATATCATTATTGACAATGAGAGTTTGGCTACCGAGACCTTTTCAGGTTACCTAGATTTAAACGAAGATATTCTTTCCGTAATAAATAGTATTAAGGAAAGTACCAATATGGAATACATACAAACCGAAAATCAAATATTAATCAAGTAATACCAAACGCCAATGAACTGAAAGCTTTTTTTTTTTGAAGTAGCAATAAATAAAAAAGCCAGAAGATGTTCCCGCATCTTCCGGCAATTAATTTCAATATTGCTGTTTTGCAGCAACATTAAATAACCAATACAAAAATATGAAAAATATCATACCAGTCGGAATTCTAACGATTATGAGAATATTTCTACTATTTATCGGAATAGGACTTTCATCAGTTTACGCTAATACTGTATTTGCTCAACAGAAAATACAGGTAGATGTAAAGAATATCTCTGTCGAAGAATTTTTCGAAAAAATTCAGAACACAAGTAACTATGTCTTTTTTTATAAGGATAATGTTATAAATACAGATAAAAAGATTTCGGTTAAACTGAAAGATGCCAAAATGAAAACCGTTTTGGAAAAAGCTTTCTCTAATACCGATCTAACGTATAAAATTATTGGCAATCAAGTAATTGTCAAGAAAATGCCCCCAAGTTCCCCCAATAATTCTTTATCAGAATTAAAGACCGTTGTTCAAAATACAATTACAGGTACTGTTACCGATGCCACCGGAGAACCTTTACCAGGTGTAAATGTTTTGGTTAAAGGTACTACCGCGGGTACACAATCAGATTTTGATGGTAACTATACCATCGATGTTACTGACGGTACTACATTGGTCTTTTCTTATATAGGTATGCTTACAAAAGAAGTATCTATAGATAATAGATCGGTAGTAAATGTTGTATTGCAAGAAGATGTAGCTTCGTTAGATGAAGTAGTCGTTGTGGCATATGGAACATCTACCAAAGAATCTATTACAGGTTCTGTAGGTGTTGTAAAAAGTGAGGAGTTAGAACAAGTGCCCGTATCAACTTTTGAGCAAACATTAAGAGGTAGTACGGCAGGTCTACAGGCGAGTGCGGTAGATGGTGCCCCAGGTGGAAATACACAAGTTAGAATTAGGGGTATAGGTTCAATATCTGCTTCAAGTGAGCCATTATACGTAATTGATGGTATTCCTGTACAGAACGGAAGTATCGGTACCATAGATAACGGTGGTAGTAGTACCAATGTTATGGCATCGATAAATCCTAATGATATTGCATCTATTTCAGTTTTAAAAGATGCAGCTTCTACAGCAATCTATGGGTCTAGAGGTGCAAACGGTGTTATTTTAATTACCACAAAGTCTGGTAGTTCAGGTAAAGCTAAAATTACCCTGAAAACGCTTACCGGTTTCAACTCACAGGCATACAACAATATCTTAAAACCATTGAATGCAGCTGAGTATACAGAACTTTTTCTTGAAGGTTATGTAAACCTTGGAGATACTCCAGAAGAGGCTCAGGCGAGATTTGATGCTACTTTTCAGCAACTGATCGATCCGTCTACTGGTGAACCTACAGATACCAATTGGTTAGATGCAATAACTAGAACGGGAATTACCCAAAGTTATGACCTAAGTGCTAGTGGGGGTACCGACAATTTGAAGTATTTTTTCTCAGGAGCATACTATGATCAAGAAAACTATATTATTGGATCTGGTTTTAAAAGATTGAGTGCCCGTAGTAATATTGAATTTAAAGCGACGGATTACTTAACGGTGTCAAACAACATATCTGTTTCTAACAGTACAACTAATACGTTCTTTGATGGTGGTTCTTTTAACAACCCGTTTAAAAACTCTTTAGAGTTGTCGCCATTAATACCGATTTACGATGAAGAAGGTCGTTATAATGGAGAGCATGCCGATTATTTTCCTTTAGGAGGTGCTAACCCGGTTGGTTCTTTAAGTGGTGATGACCTATGGGAAAATAAGCAGTTTAGGGTGATCGATAATTTTGCGGTTTCTATTAAACCAATAAGAAATTTGACATTACGTTCGCAGCTGAATTTTGACTTATTAAGCTTAAATGAATCTCAATATCAAAACCCAAGATATGGAGGAGGAAGAAACTCTGGTGGAATTGGGTATGAGGCAGATACCTCGGTTAAAACATTTGTAGGAACCCAAACTGCAGATTATAATTTTAACTTGGGTAATGACCATAATTTTAATGTTCTAGGTGGCTTTGAAGCTCAAGAAACGGTGAGTGAATCTTTTAGTGCTTCTGGTACACAGTTTCCTAATCAAAGTTTAAGAACGCTAAATAGTGCCTCGGCAGAATTTTCTATAAGTGGATCAAAATCTGAATATACGTTCGTTTCTGCCTTTTCTAGAGCAAACTATAACTATGACAGTAAATATTTTCTATCTGCTAGTTTAAGAAGAGACGGTTCGTCTAGATTCGGAGCAGATAACAGATGGGGTACTTTTTATTCATTTGGTGGTAGCTGGGTTGCCAGTAGAGAATCGTTTTTAGAAGATGCTGATTTTTTAGATCTACTTAAAGTTAGAAGTTCATGGGGTGTTACAGGTAATGCCGCTATTGGTAATTTTCCATCACAAGGGCTTTATGTATATGGTCAAGATTATGACGGTGATCCCGGTGGTAGTCCAAGCCAAATTGCTAACCCTGATCTAACTTGGGAGAGTCAGCAGAATTTTAACGTAGGTGTAGATTTTGGAATATTTTCAAAAATAAGCGGTACGTTAGAATATTTTGAACGTACTTCTTCGGATCTAATTTTAAATGTACCAATTACCTTAACCTCTGGTTTCTCTTCATTGACCCAAAACTTTGGTGAAATGAAAAACTCAGGTTTTGAAATTTCAATGAATGCAGATATCATTAGCAATGATAATTTTAATTGGAATGTTGGGTTCAATACCACCTTTTTAAAGAATGAAATTACTGAACTTACAGATGACTTTACAGATGGTGCGTATAGAAGGCAAGAAGGTGAAGACTTTCAATCGTTTTATTTATACGGCTGGGCAGGTGTAAACCAAGAAAATGGGGAACCACAATGGTATACCGATGCAACAAAGACAACGATAACCAATGATATTAGTGAAGCCGAACGCTTTTTAGATGATAAATCTGCTACTCCAGAGTTTTTTGGTGGTTTCAATACCATGGTTTCTTATAAGGATTTTAGTCTAAGTGCCAACTTTATCTATTCTTATGGCAATTATATTTTTGATTCTAGGGCAAGAGGTACTTTAGGTGATGGTAGACTTACACCAAGAAGTACGGCCGACTTTATTTATGATAATAGGTGGCAACCTGGTTCAACAGATGCCTTAGTGCCTCAGTTTGTTTGGGGTGGTCGTAACGGTAGTAATGAAGCAAACCAATCAAGATGGTTGTATGACGGTAGTTATATTCGTTTAAGGGATTTAACGGTTGCCTACAATTTCAACGAAGATATTACTTCGCTGTTAGGCTTGAATTCAATGCGATTGTATGCTAGGGGAACGAATATTCTAACTTTTGTAAAAGAGGATATCCTATACATTGATCCAGAGCAAGGAATTAATGGTAGTTACACAGGGCAGACACCTGCAGTGAAAACTATTTCCATTGGTTTAGATATTCAACTTTAAATGATGAAACACATGAAAACATATAAAATATTCATATTAGCGATATTGGCTGGACTCGTATTCTCCTGTTCAGACTCTTTTTTAGAACTTACTCCGCAACAATCTGTTGCGGATACTGACGCCTTGTTAGACCTTGATGGTTATGAATCTTCTATTACCGGTATTTACAACAAACTATCCGGTTCAGAATACTATGGGCGGTACATGATTATGATACCAGATGTATTGGCAGATGACGTTAAACAAAATAGTCAGGCAAATAGAATTGTAGATTATGCTGAGCATATTCAAAGAGTATCAGATGGTCAGGCATTGGCTCTTTGGGGCAGTGCTTATGAAGGTATCAATGCAGCCAATGCCATTATAAATTCCGAGACAATTTTGGCAGATGCTGTTGTAGATGATCAAAATCACATTATTGGTGAGGCTTACGCGTTAAGAGGTCTTATATATTTTGATTTGGTACGCATGTTTGCTCAGCAGTATAATTACACTTCAGACGCCAGCCATTTAGGTGTACCTATTGTTTTAAATTTTGATTTAGAAAGCGAACCGGCTAGAAGTACCGTAGCAGAAGTGTACGAGCAGATTATTTCTGATATGACTACCGGTATATCTCTAATGAGCGATTCTTCTAGAAGTGGTAATTCAAATACCTTGTCTCCAACTGCTACAAGGGCATTATTGGCAAAGGTGTATTTGTTTAAGGAAGATTGGAACAATGCGGAAGCTATGGCTACTAGTGTTATAGAGTCAGGAGATTACAGTTTGATCTCTAATGATAATTATTATGACCTATGGACTACTGACAATAGCTCTGAATCAATTTTTGAAATATCTATGACCGAAACGGACAATGTTGGCGGTAATGGTATCGCAGGACTGTATTTACAAGCTGGTTATGGAGATTACCTTCCTTCAAATGATGTAGTTGATCTTTATACAGAAAATGATGCGCGTTTAAGCACTTTTGAAGTTGATCCCTTGTTAACTGGAGAATTTGCTCCGTACAGAATGATCAAATATGCGGACATCAATGGATTTGATAACGTGAAAATTGTAAGACTTGCTGAAATGTACTTGATACGTGCAGAGGCAAGAGCTGAAATTGGTACTGATATAGCAGGAGCACAAGATGATTTGGATATGGTACGTCAACGTGCAGTGGCAGATGAGCCGGATAATTCAGATACTGGTGATGCCCTAAAAGATGCAATATTTTTAGAAAGAAGGTTAGAATTAGCCTTTGAAGGGCATCGATTATGGGATTTGATGCGTAATCAAATGGATATTGTTAGAACCAACTGTACCGCACAAACGTGTTTAATTCCTTACGGAGCAGATACTGTGATTATGCCAATACCACAAGATGAGACAGATGTCAATCCTAATATTGAGCAGAATCCCGGGTATTAATTTACCGGATAATTTGTTTGTTAGCTTTAGAACACATTGAGAGACTTTAATGTTTCTCTCAATGTGTACTTATCTATAATTAATTAGGATTTTTTTACTTTAAAAATCAAGAAATATATGGACACACAACGTAGAAATCTTGCGAAATTATTTTCGTTAGGTACTATCTTTCCTGGTCAAGCTGCCTATTCGTTAAATTCCATTTTAGAATCTATTGATATGGATTCAAACGAAGAATTAACTGATCAATTGGTGAAAAACCTTGGGGAAAAAGGAATAGAAAAATTATACAAAAATGCTATCGTAAATGATGGCTTGATCATTTCACGAAATTGGAATCAAGATTCGTTCAAAGCACTTGCAGAATCTGGTTATACCGGTTTCAATGCCTCTGTAGATTCGGGAAATTTAGAGAAGGGACTTAAAAACTTACATAATTGGCAAACCATCATCAAAGAAAATCCAGATCGATTGATTTTGGGTACAAGTGCCGATGATTATAATAGAGCCAAAAAAGAAGGTAAAGTAGTAGTAATGCTTGGTTTTCAAAATTCAACTATGCTCGGTAGATCAATCAAGAATTTAGATAAGCTATATGAAGCCGGAATGCGTTGGATGCAGTTGACCTATAATCAACGTAACTATTTAGGAGATGGTAGTACAGAGCGTACCAATTGTGGTTTATCCGATTTTGGTATAGAGGTAGTAAACCGTATGAACGAGCTGGGTATTATGATAGATTTATCTCATTGTGGAGAGCAGACCACTAACGATGGTATAGCGTTCAGTAAATCGCCGGTTTCCATTAACCATTCTATGTGCGAGGCATTACATAAAAATCATCCACGTTCTAAAACAGATGAACAGATAAAGGCAATGGCAGATAAGGGAGGTATTATCGGTATTATCTGTTTAGGATATATGATCGGGCCTAACCTAGGTACAGATACCACATTGGAAACTTATGTAGATCACATTGATCATGCTGTTAAAATAGGGGGAATTGACCATGTAGGTTTGGCATCTGATTTTGCTATACAAGGTTTGGAAGCTACTGGTGCTACACGAGAAAATTGGTATGTACCAAGACTTACCAGATTTAAACCTTCATACAAAGTACAATGGCCACCATGGATCCCTGAACTAGATAAGCCAGATAGATATTTACAAGTAGCCAAAATCCTTGACAAAAGAGGATATAGTACTGGAGATATAGAGAAAATACTGGGTCAAAATTGGTTGAGATTTTATAAAGAAACATTAAAACCATAGTCCTAAGCATTCAAAAAAATACAGAATTATCAAACCAATCCTAAAGTATGAGAAGCTACCTAACTTTTTCGCTATTGTTCATAGTATTTATGAGTTGTTCTGAATCTCAAAAATCAGAAGATAATGCTACCGAGAAAATCAAGTACGATGTTGTATTTCGTGAAAACCTTGCTGGTAAATTTGAAAAATGGAGCTCGGGAGATAGTAGCTTCAAATACACTTATAACTATACGGATAGGGGACGCGGACCAGAGATTACAGAAAAGATTGTTTTAAATGACGACAACTATATTGTTTCTGAAAATATTACTGGTGTCAATTATTTAAAAGATTCCATTAGTGAAAATTTTAAAGGTTTAAATGGTTCTGCATCTTGGAAAAACCCTATGGGTGAAGATGAAGCGGAATTCGATGGTGATAAACTATATTTTAGACATGATGGTTCTCCTGCTGTTTATGAGATTTTAGCTCAACTTTTGGTCAATTCAGATAATAAGAAAGTTGATCTATATCCTAATGGAGAAGTAGAGTTGGTAGATAATTTTTCTATAACACTTTCAGATAGTACATCTGTAAACCTTGTAATGATCAAAGGTCTAGAAATGAATCCTAGATATATCTGGTTAAAAGATAACGCTATGATAGCCAGTATTTCTGGTAACCTTCATATTGTAAGAGAAGATTTCTCAGCATTAAGAAAAGAATTACAGTCGCTACAGAGCACTTATGAAGATGAGTATCTTTTTAAGATTTCCAAAAAGGTTTCCAATCAAATTGATAAGGTGCTTATTAAAAATGTAAATGTCTTTTCTAAAGATGGTTCAATTTTAGAAAACCAAGATGTTCTTGTTGATGGTAATATCATTGAATCAATAAAACCATCAATGGGAAAGGTGTTGAACGGAACAGCTCAAGTTATAGATGGAACGAATAAAACGCTTCTGCCCGGTATGTTCGATATGCATACGCATAATACTAAATTCAGGGGATTATTACACTTGGCAGGTGGTGTAACGTCTGTAAGGGATTTAGCTAACAATAAGCAATTAAAACAATTAAGCGCGCAGTTTGATAAAAATGAAATTATAGGTCCTAACATTGTAACCTTTTGTGGAATCATAGATGGTTCAGGTCCTTTTGCAAATCAGAGAAACGTAGTAGATAATTTAGAGGAAGGACTTGCTGAAATTCAGTCTTACAAAGATTTGGACTATGATCAAATTAAACTGTATAGTTCTATAAGACCAGAGTGGGTTAAACCTTTAGCTGCAAAAGCACATGAATTAAATATGCGGGTAAGCGGGCATATAACGGCATACATGACGGCATCACAGGCAATTGAACAAGGGTACAATGAAATTCAGCATATGAACATGTTGTTTTTAAATTTCATGACAGATACTATTGACACCCGAACTCCACTTCGTTTTACAATGGTGGCCAACCATGGGGTAGAATTAGATTTAAAATCAAAGGAATACTTAGATTTTGTTGAGTTATTGAAGTCCAAAGATATTCTTGTAGATGCTACTATGGCAATTTTTGAGAATATGTTCGTTTCCCAAAAAGGTGAGCCTAGTCCTACATATAGTACAATTATGAACAGGTTGCCACTTATAGAACAAAGAGCTTTTTACAGTGGCGGACTTCCAAAATCGGGTAGTAAAGTGGCACTTTATAAAGAGAGCTATCAAAACATGCTTAATGCGTTGTATGACATGCACCAAAGGGGTGTTTCTATAGTACCCGGTACAGATGGTTTACCTGGGTTTTTATATCATAGAGAATTAGAACTATACCAAAAAGCAGGTATACCTACTGTTGATATTCTAAAAATGGCAACCATCAATTCTGCAAAAATAACCGGTATGTCAGATACATTAGGGTCTATAGAAGAAGGTAAAAACGCAGATTTAATTCTCATAGATGGAAATCCTGTAAATAATATCAGTGATATAAGAAAAGTAGAATGGACTATAAAAGGTGGTAACCTCTATTTTGCTGAAGAGCTTTATAACAAAATGGGTATTAAACATTTCAAATAGCATATAAAATGAAAATAAAATTAATAGTTCTTTTTACTCTTGCCATTACAACGGCAAATGCACAGTCGTTGGAGTTTTTTACAAGTGGTAGACTAATACTTGGAACACATAAGGAAAGAACTGCTTCTATAGGAGTAGGAGATATCGATAATGATGGCGATGCAGATATTTTAGTGGCAAATGGTCGTCATTGGCCTGGTCAGAACAGGGTATTTGTAAATAATGGAAGAGGCGTTTTTACCGTATCTAGAGCGGTAGATTCAGAAAGCGAAACAAGTTATTCTACTGAATTGGCAGATTTTGATGGAGATGGCGATTTAGATATTGCCGTTGGTAATGATATGGCGCCCAATTTTCTTTTTCTAAATGATGGAAAAGGACATTTCACAAAAGCATCTAGTTTTGGTGAAGCGTATGCACCTACCAGAAATATTGTGGTTGCAGATATAGATCAAGATGGAGACAAAGATATTCTTATTACCAATAGAGGGAAAGAAAATGAAATATGTCTTAACAATGGTGATGGTACATTCTCAAAATCTATTGGCTTTGGTAACAAAGAAGATTCTACCATAGATGTTGAGGTTGCTGACATGAATGGGGACGGACATTTAGATCTAATCCTTGCCAATAGAGATGACCAGCCTAATTATGTGTACTTGAATGATGGCAATTTAAAATTTACTAAGAAAATACCATACGGAACAGGTAATGATATTACTCGTTCTGTGGCAATTTCAGATATAGATAAAGATGGTTTCTTAGATATTGTAACTGCAAATATTGGTGAGCCAAATGTTATCTATTTTGGAGATAAAAAGCAGCAGTATACCCGTAAAATGACCTTCGATGAAAGTTCTAGTAGATCTTATGCCATAGCTTTAGGAGACTTGGATAAAGATGGTGATATGGATATTATAATTGCCAATGTTAAATCATCTAACTCAGTTTTTATTAATAATGATAAGGGGACTAGCTGGGAAAAAATCGCTTTGGCAGACGAAAATTTCAATACATATGATGTAACCGTTTTTGACCTTAACGGTGATGGTAAATTAGATATCATAGAAAGTAATTCGGATGAAATAAACCGATATTACTTCAATAGGTTTACTCCGGAGTTTCCATAACAAAACCTATTTCATCACATTTTACAATACAATTAATACTATACTATGAATATAAAAAACTTATTTAAAGGTGCCATTTTGGTACTGCTAGCTTCCTGTTCGCCAGAATCGTCAAAATGGGAAAACTATACAGATGAAGGTACTTTTTTTGTGTACAGAAGACAATCGCAAATAGGAGAGGAGACGTATAATATAACTTCTAACAAAGATTCCATTATTGTAACGTCAATTCAAGGAGAAAATGAAAGAGGACGCATAAGTGGTGTAGAATCTAAATTGTATTTAACTACAGAACTTGAACCGCTATCTTATTACAGTAGACGTATATCTAAAAACGATACTACCAACATTTTTAAAATGGAAGTTAACGGTGATCAGGTGTCGGTATGGGAAAAACATTTTGATGTTGTTACCTCAAACAAAAAAGATGTCTTTTTTGGGGTAAATAGTAATATTCCTGCGGGTATAGAGATGATGCTGTATCACTACTATTTTAGCCAAAACGATATTGAGTCATTACCAACGCTACCAAGGGGCGAAATTTCTTTAACACATAGAGGGGAAGACACAGTACAGATAAATGGTGAAAATGTAGCACTAGACCGCTATGTGGTTGAAGGAATTAATTGGGGCGGTCGCACCATTTGGTTAGATAAATCTAAAAACTTGGTTGCCGTAGTTAAGGCAAATACACAAATAAGAGAGTTGATAAAAAAGGGTTATGAAGAAGCTAAACCATTTTTTATCAAGGGAAATGTTGAAGAGCAAATGGCTCAATTAAAAGAGTATACAGAAAGCGTTAAAGGTCCCGAATACCCAGTAACAGCATTGGTAGGCGGTAATGTTGTAGATGTTGTAAGCAACAACATTAAAGAAGACATGACGCTTCTAATTGAAGATGGTAAAATTGTGGCAATTGGTAAAAATGATGCTGTAGAAGTACCAAAAGGAGCTAAAATTATAGATGTTGCAGGCAAAACATTAATACCCGGACTTTGGGATATGCATGCACATTCTAACCAAGTTCAATGGGCACCGGCATATTTAGCTAGTGGTGTTACAACTATCAGGGATAATGGAAATGAATTGGAATTTGCTACCGCTTTTAGGGATGCAATTGCAAAAGAAGGAGCAGTTGGTCCGGATATTCTTTTAGCAGGTATGACAGATGGTCCTGGTCCTAAAGGAAACGGAATTATTAGAGCTAGATCTGTAGAAGAGGCAAAAGAGGTCGTTGGACTTTATCATAAAAATGGATATGAACAGATTAAAATTTATACGTCTATAGAACCGGAAATTTTAAAGGTCTTGTCGGAAGAAGCACATAAAGTAGGTATGACGGTAACAGGTCATGTACCGGCTTTGGTAGATGATACGCGTGTAGCGGTAGAAAGCGGTATGGATATGTTAAGCCATTACAATAGAATTATGGGTGCTCTTTTTCCTGACAAAAAAATATCTGAACTTGTTAAAGACGGACGTTATTTTTTGGCGCATAATGAAATTACCGATGCAATGGTAGACGACGCTATTGATTTTTATAAAGAGCATGGTACCGTTTTAGATGTTACCCTTGGTCTAGGGGTGATACGTACTTTACCAAAAGGAAATCCTGTAGAAACCATTGAACCAGATTCATATAGAATGGCTTATGAGCTTTTCGAGAGCAAAAGGTTTAGAGCTGGTTCCAAAGAAAAAACAGCTGCTTTATCAAAAGAAGATGTAACTAAAGCCGCTGAGGTAATTGGTAAGTTCTACAAAGCTGGTATACCCGTTGTTGCAGGTACAGATAATCACACTCCTGGATTTGGACTCTTCTTAGAATTGGAATCTTACGTAAAATATGCTCATTTATCTCCTCTAGATGCTATTAAAACGGCAACTATAATTCCTGCAAGAGCTATGGGATATGATGACGTTACAGGTACTTTAGAAATTGGTAAACAAGCAGATATTGCTATTCTAGAAAGTAATCCTTTAGAAGATATCAAAAATATCAGAAGTGTGTCTGCGGTAATGACCAATGGAAACTATTATGAAAGTGAGCCCTTGTGGGTCGCAGCAGATTTTAAACCAACTAGAGATTGATTATAAGGCTATAATTGGTTTAATGAATTGTTAATCGTTGTTTATAACTACCATCACTATAGAACAATGTTCAAGGAAAAAAATAGTATCAGTAATTTAATTTTATAAATGGCAGAAACACAAACAAATCCGCTGTGGAAAGAGGCTAAGATTAAAAATTATTTGCCACATATGACGGTGCCAGAAGTAGAGACATTTTTAACGAGGTCTGATTTGGTAATTATTCCCATCGGGGCTTTAGAACAGCATTCAAGCCATTTACCTATTGGTACCGATTTTATCAACGGTGTTGAGCTTTGTAAGCTCATCGCTCAAGAACGCGACGTTTTGGTGGCACCTGTATTAATGGCAGGTCAATCTCCTTATCATATGGCTTTTGCAGGAACCATTTCCTTAAGTGCAGAAACTATAATACGGGTTCATATGGAGACTGTTGAAAGTTTGGTGCAGAATGGCTTTAAGCGCTTCATATTTATGAATTCGCACGGAGGTAATAGAGCGATAACTACTTTTTTGGTGGATCAGATCAACCAAAAAACTTCGGCAGTTGCGGTAGATTATAGTGTAGCGATTGCTCCTTTTCTTACACCTGAAAAGACAGAGAAAGCAACCTCGTTGGACAGGCACGCAGGAGTAGGGGAAACATCTGATAGTTTGTATTTAATGCCGAGTTTGGTAGAAATTGATAAGGCTACAGAGCCAGGTGTACATCATCCAAAGCACTTAGAAAAAATGCTTCCCGATGTCATTAAAGAGGAACCAACGGCAAAGTTGTTATTCTTGGCTGAAGGATTAAAGGCTGAAGAAACAGGTAAAAAAACGTCAACTGTAGAAATGACAAAAACCGGTGTTTGGGGAGAATTACATCCTAAGGAAGCAACTTTGGAAAGAGGAGCGAATAACGCAAAAAGAATGGTAGCCGCATGTTCTAAATTCATTGATAAGTGGAATGAATATATACAGTAATGATTTTCAATAAAAATATCGTCATTAGTATGAAACAGCAATTGATTATTTTCCTTTTGGTACTCTTTGTCTATACACAAGTACGTTCGCAAGACCCTATTCTCTTTCCTGAACCACAAGTTGTTTTAAAGATTAAACCATCTGAAACGGACAGTAGAATTAAGAATGCCGATACGCCACATTTTATAGCATATAATCCATCTATAGAAAAGGGGAAACTGTTGCTTTTTATCCCGGGTACTAATGGTATTGCATTAAGAGGACCAATGCACCTATTTGCTACGGCCATTGATCAAGGGTATGCCGTAATTAATTTATCCTATATAAATACGCCCGCAATTGCTCGAATTTGTAAAAACGAAAACTTAGCGGCTAATTCTAATTGTGCGGCGGATTTTAGAAATTGGAGAGTATATGGTGTCAAAGAATTTGAATTAATTGAAGATGTTTCATACGATGCAATTGTAAATAGATTAACTAAGCTTTTACAGTATTTGGCTAAAAATGATAAACAAGGTGGTTGGAATCGGTTTTTAGATAATGGAGAACCAAAGTGGAGCGAAATTGCTTTAGCTGGCCAATCACAAGGAGGTGGAATGTCTGCCTTTATTGCAAAAACACACGTAGTGGCGAGGGTTATAGATTTTTCTGGTGGCTGGGATTATTCCGCTAAAAACAAAATTGCCAATTGGTATTTTGATACTAGTGCGACTCCCATCGACCGTTATTTTGCCACATATCATATAAAAGAACCTACCGCCGAGACAATCATTGAGACCTATAAAGCCATGAAAATTCCAGATAATCATATCTACGCATTTGATTTGGATGTACCTAAGGGTAAACGTGCACATTCTAATGGTGTCAGGAATTTAGGATATAAAGATCAATGGATCGAGTTACTTGGAAAAGGAAATTAAACATCCAATTTATTAATGAACAATAGTTGTATTATATGAGAATAAGAATATATCGCTACTGCTTTTTGATTTTGTTATTAGGCTCTTGTACGGAAGCTAAGAAAGATAAAATAGCCAAAACTACTATCGAAGAAAAAGGAAACTCTGAAATGAATTCTTTAGGACTGATAGGAGGTACCTCTTGGCATTCTACCATTGAATACTATAGTGCAATTAACCAGTCGGTAAACGATCATTACGGCAATAATACCAATTCTCCATTAGTGGTTTACACCTTAAACCAAGCGGAAGTACATAGATATCAAATAGAAAATAAATGGGATTCTATTGCACATATGCTTACCTACGCGGCAAAAAAGTTAAATAAGGCCGGGGCAACCTCTGTACTGTTTTGTGCAAATACACCCCATAAAGTATATGATTTAGTACAACAGGAATTAGATTTTCCAATTATTCACATTGCAGACGCTACAGCTAAAGAGATTCATAAAAGGAAAGTGAAAAAAGTGTTGTTCTTAGGTACTAAGTACAGTATGGAAGAAACGTTCATTACCAAGAGAATTGAAGATAATGGTATAGAGGTTTTAGTGCCAAAAGAACAGCCTGTTGTAGATGAATTACATAGAATTATAATAGAAGAGCTTACCTATGGTAAAATTGTGCCGTCTTCTAAAGAATATGTAATGGGCGTTATAGAAAATGCAAAGGAACAAGGTGCGGATGGGGTTATTTTAGGATGCACGGAATTTCCGCTTATGATTTTTCCCGAGGATCTTGATATCGCAGTTTTTAATACCACTGAGATTCATTCGAAGGCAGGTGTCGACTATATCTTAAAAAAATAATATGCAGTTTTCAAAACAGAATATTGGTCGCGTTTTAGGACCATTGGTTTTCTTCTATATTTTATTCTTTTTTCATCCAGATGATTTATCAGAAGCTGCCAATGCAGTATTAGCTTCAGTGGCCTGGGTAGCTATTTGGTGGATAACCGAAGCTATTCCTATTTACGTAACTGCTTTGTTGCCTCTAATTTTATTTCCTTTAACCGGTGGATTAAGTTTATCTGAAACGGCAACGTCTTATGGGCATAAATACATCTTTCTTTATATGGGCGGATTTATAATGGCCATTGCCATTGAAAAATGGAATTTGCACCGGCGAATTGCCTTAACGATCATAAACCTTATTGGTACCAACGTTATTAATATTATATTGGGTTTTATGCTGGCAACGGCGTTTCTTTCCATGTGGATTTCCAACACCGCTGCAGCAGTAATTATTCTACCTATTGCAATGGCTATTGTGCATCAATTGAATGACAATCCTGATACCGAAAAAAATGAGAACAAAATTTTTGGGAAAGCCTTAATGCTTGCTATAGCCTATAGTGCTTCTATTGGTGGAATTGGAACTTTAATCGGTACACCTACAAATTTGGTTTTAGCAGGGGTGGTACAGTCAACTTTTGGTAAAGAGATAACCTTCTCAGAATGGTTTGTTCTAGGGTTTCCAATCGCTATCATTTTACTTTTTTTATGCTGGTATTACCTTACTCGTTTTGCTTTTACTTTTAATCAAAAAGAATTTCCTGGCGGTCGTACCGAAATTGCCGCTAGATTAAAAGCATTGGGTAAAATGGGCTTTGAGGAAAAAACGGTTTTAGTGGTGTTTGCAGCAACAGCTTTTGCATGGATCGCCCGATCATTTCTATTACAAAGGCTCATACCCAAAATGGACGATACCATTATAGCGATGTGTACCGTGGTAATTTTGTTTTTGCTACCTACCCGTAAAAAAGGAAAAAGATTGATGGATTGGGAAGATGCTGTTAAGTTACCTTGGGGAATATTATTGTTATTTGGTGGCGGATTGACATTGGCACTAGGTTTTGATCAAAGTGGTTTAGCGCTTTGGATAGGGAGCAAGTTATCTGCTTTACAAATTTTACCATTCTTTCTATTGCTCATGATTTTAATCGCGATAGTAAATTTCATGACAGAGATAACTTCAAATATTGCTACAACAGCAATTTTATTGCCTGTTTTGGTTTCTTTAGCACCGGTATTAGGTGTACACCCTTATTATCTAATGATTGCGGCTACCTTGGCAGCTTCATGTGCATTTATGCTACCTGTGGCTACACCACCAAATGCCGTAGTTTTTGGATCTGGATATTTGGAAATGCAAGACATGGTAAAAAAAGGATTTTGGCTCAATATCATATCTATCATAATATTAACGGTTATCGTATATGTGGTACTACCGTTGGTTTGGGACCTGAATGCAATGGTTTAATAGGATTTAAAAGTTCAGTAATAATACTTCGAATAAATAATATTACAATGAGAATAGCTATAATAGGTTTTGGAAATATTGGTAAATACCTTGCGGAATGGATTGGTAATAATCCCACTTACGAATTATGTTATATAGTTGCCCGTAAAGATATTGACAAAGAGAAAATAGGTTTTAACCAAGCTATTCAATGTAGAAAAGAAATTACACCCGATTTAATTGAGGATGTAGATATTATTATTGAATGCGCAAATAAAGATGTCGTTACAAAATTATTGAAATTTCCCGAAATAGACCGTACTGGCTTAAAATTAATAATGATTAGTACCGGAGGTCTTTATGAGAATAAAATGGTTCTAGAAGAATTGAAAAATTGTGAGGTGATATTGCCGGTGGGTGCCATTGCAGGACTAGATGCCATAAAAGCTGTGAATGACGAAATTACTTCTATACAGTTGAAGACAACAAAACACCCTAAAAGTTTGGAAGGTGCTCCTTTTTTCGAGAATTCAACTATTAATCTTTCAGCAATATCAACGAGCCAAACCATTTGGGAAGGAAAAGTTAGCGAGGCAGTAGCACAATTTCCAAAAAATATAAATGTTGCTGCAAGTATTTATTTTGCTTCTAAATGTGAGGATTTGGTAATCAAAATAGTCGCTGACCCCAAGGCTACCAGTAATATGCATGAGATTACTTGCGAAGGTGGTTTTGGTAAAATTTCTACACGAACTGAGAACAAGCCGAGTCCGAGTAACCCTAAAACAAGTTTTTTAGCCGTTAAGAGTGTAGTTAGTGTTCTAAGAAATTTGAATACTAATATTAAAATCAATTAGCCTTTTGCTAGCTTAATGATTTTTGTTCTTCACAAGAAATATTACGAATGATAAAAAAAAGCTGGATTAGTGAACTAATGTTGTTCCCCAATTGTGTTCAGTCTTACGTTAACCTTAAAGTTTCAAATTTTTTTAATCAGAGTTTACAACTTTAAGGTTTTTTAATTCCCTAAGATCTAAGGAAGGTATCTTATTTAAATTGAGGTATTAATCCATGTAAATACATTAAGTATTCGATTTAGATATAGAAGTTTACCATTAGCCATTTAATTCACTTTCTTGTGCGCAAATAATAGTAAGGTTGTTGCTACCTTTTAGATGGTTAAGAATAGCACTAAGATATTTTTCTTTTCAGTCAAACTAAAAATATACACCACTATAAATTTAAGTGTTTGGCTATGATAATAAGCTAATTATTAATACGATAAACTATTTACTATCATGAAACAGAATAAAATATCACCATTATTTGGAACATATATAGGTTGTGCAATGATTGCATATTTTCTTCTTTTATCGCTAGTCGATTTACATAAGAAGCCCATTTTTAGTGCATTCAACCTAATTATAATGGGCGTAGGTCTCTACTATACTATTTCTAAATATAAAAATGAACAGAACGGAGTCTTTAAATATTTAAATGGATTTTGGGTCATTTTTCAAGCAGGAATAATCGCTACTTTCATCATAGTAGCATTTTTTGCATTATACATTACAGAGTTAAATGACGGAATTTTGACCGAGATGCTTACTACTTGGAAAACCAGTTATGACCTAACGCCCGGCTTTGCAGTATTAGGACTTGCCCTAATGGGCTTCTCTACAAGTATTATATGCGCCTTATTATTAATGCAGCTTTTTAAAAGAAGCTGGAACACTAAAGAGGGGCGAAAACATGAATTATAAATCAAGTTTGTATTATTGAGTTAGTGAAATCTCAATTTTGAAGTAATGCGGTTATTCAAATAAAAAGGCAGCTTATATCCTAAGATAAAGCTGCCTTTTTGCAGATATAAAGAAAGAAGATTTAATCTACTAAATCTTCCATTGATTTTACTTTATTCAAATCGGTTCTTATTTTAATTAGCTGTTCGCGAATTATGGATGCAACATTCGCTGGCAAGTCCTTATCATCTAGAACATCTTCATATTCTTCTACCGCTGATTTGTCTCCTCTAATCGCTTCTTCAAGCATAGATTCATCGTTGTCTGCAGAAAAGAAAGCTTTAATGTCCATCCACCCTCTGTGCAAGCTGCCGGTGAAGCTACCTTCGGTTTCAATCTCATCATAACTAGCTACTAGTTCTTTGTTCAGAGTCTGATTAAAGGTGCTGCGTTCTCGGGATTTGTTCTGAAAATATGCCTTTAAATTTTGATCTTTTGCATTCTCTGCCGCTTTTGCATATCCCTTTTGGGCATCACGGTTTTTTTCTAAAATTTCTTCTAATTGATTTACTAAGGTTCTATTCTTCGTTTCCATATTTTTTAGTTTTAATTATACTTAAAATTATGGGCTTAGAGGCATAAAGTTTGCCGTATTACATGTGGATTTTGATTCAAAAAGAATAGTCATAAACCTTTAACATATACTGTGTTAATTTGTTTAACGATTTAAGATGTTGTTGTTAATAGGGTTTTGATTTTCCATGGATTACGCTGCTTGTAGCTGGAAATTATTTTTGCGGTATGATAAGAATGTTTTTTAGGATTCAGCATATCTTGGAAATCCTCTAGAGTGGATATCGATTGAGAATTGTCTAGAAAGCCATAACCTTGATAGACGCCATGTAAGATCAGAACAAAACTGCGTTCTTCTTTAGTTCTTCCTTTTTCAAAAATTATATAATTATCGTTTTCGTTGTTAAGATAATCTAAGGCATTTTCTACTTTTTCATTATAAAGGCCTAGTTCTTCGTTTCCAGTGCAAATACCATCACATTCGGTATATTCACCATGGGTACATCTTCCTAATTTAGTTTTTAAACCAGTTTGTAGCGGACATAATCTAAACCTTTTTGTCAGTTCTATTAAACGTTGGGTTGCATCACCTCTTTTTAAGAATATTTCTGTCGGCACATGTTGATAAGGTCTTCTTTCTATCTTTATTTGGAGAATGCCCTTTCTGTTTTTTTGAGGTACTAAATGGTAGGTAACATAATCCTTTTTTTGGATGTAATTATGTGGGGGGGCTAATTTAGCGATTAGGTCTGCTTCTCGTAACAGTGCTATTAGTTCGCTACCTGTGGTTTCGTAGTCCACATGATAAGTTGCATTGCACAATATTAGTTCTTTCTCGTTAGAGCTATAAAAATGACTTAAAACCCTTTTTTTAATATCTTTTGCCTTACCTACATATAATACTTCCCCAAATTGATTTTGAAACTTATAAACTCCTGGTGAGTTGGGTAAGGAATTTAGTTTTTGATATTCAATATTCTTTGGTACAAAGTGCGTTTTTTGGTCCTTAGGTTCTAACATTTTAGAAATGATAGATTCATTATCATCTAACTGAAGTAACCTCTGAAATAATAGGGCAACTGCATTATTTCTTTCTGTTAGTTCATGTGATGATGCTAAGGGAATGTTTAAAACGCTAGTTAAATAGGGTAACTCATAATTGGTCATGTTTGGAAGGACCTTTTTTGACAAACGTTGTGTACATATTTGGGGTATTTTAAAGGAGTAACCCAAATATTTAAACTCAGATTGTAATGCATAATGCACAAATGATGCATTGTGAGCTACCAATAGATGACCATCAAGTTCTTTTAGAATTGTATTGGCAATTTCTGAAAAAGGAGGTGCCTGTAATAAGATAGTATCTGTTAAGTCTGTTTTTTGCTGAATATAACTTGGTAAACGTTCCTCAGGGTTGATATTTATCTGAAATACAGGTTCGTAATAATCACCCATAAGCTTGCTTATGGTCAATTGCACTATACGTAACGGATTTGGCTTGTAACCAAAGGTGGTTAACGATATGATGGCAAATTTTCTATTGGACATGTTCAACTATTAACTAAAATCCATACCAGAAGACAGGTCTAATTTATTTGGTTCAGGAGCATCTTTTACCGATTTAAAGTCATAGCCAATTGTTTCCTGAAGTACCAATCCATCGGGTATGGCGGTTAAAAAATAGGTCTCTGTGCCATCTGTTTGTTGACCGGCATTGGCAGGTATTGCTTTGCTGTGTATGGCAGATATTGATGCGGTATTTCTGGTGATGATCAACCTGTTTTTTGCACGGGTCAATGCCACATACAATACTCTGCGATCTTCCTCAATGGCATCAATATCATCTAAAGACCAAGATGATGGAAAAGATTTAGGAGATACATTTATAACTATACACACATCTGCTTCCAAGCCTTTTGCGGAGTGTATGGTTGATATGATTACATGGTCTTTTTCTTCTGCTGTAGCCAATTGAGATTCAGATAGAACTGGTGCGCCGTTCATTTTTTCGGCATTATCTAATAAACCTTCACCTATAAACTCTCCTAAACTAGAATAGCTATTGGCAAGCAGTTTTAATACTGGAAAATCTGCTTTTCGTTTTTCAATCCAATCTTTTCGATATCTAAAGGCCAAACCTAAAGACATGGCTTCGTAAGCGATATCGACCATTTTACCTACTTTACCTTTTTCCTTTTGTACGTCATTATACAATTCTGCGATTTTAATTCCGTCTTTGCCCGGTATTGCACCTTTTAACAGGGTAGGGATGTCGGTTTTACCTTCATCGGCTAATATAACCGCCATTATTCTTGATGCTCTAACTTCGCCTATTCCTTCCCAGAAAGTTAAAAACCTTACCCATGCAATTTCATCGTACGGATTATTGACTATTCGCAATAAGGAAACCAAATCTTTAATATGGGCGGCTTGTAAAAATTTACGTCCTCCATAAGTGACATAAGGTATTTTTCTTCTTATGAAAACCGCTTGTAAAGTTTTTGTGTAATATTGGGAGCGAGATAAAATAAGATGATCGGAAAATTGGCGGTCTTCATCTGTATAATTTTTTAAAATTTCATCGGCGACCCAATTTGCTTCTTGCCACTCGTCGCTCACATTGAGCAGTAATGGTACTTCACCACTTCCTCTAACCGATTGCAATTGTTTATTATAATCTATAGGGGACTTCTCTAAAAGCCAATTGGAAACATCTAAAATTTCTTGTGTGGAACGGTAGTTTTTTTCAAGCTTATAAACCTCTGCGTTAGGTACTCGTTCTTTAAATTGATGAACGTTCCTAAAATCTGCCCCTCTAAAAGAATAGATGGATTGTGCATCATCTCCAACACAGAAGAGATTACATATTTCAATAAATGGGGATAGTAATTCCCATTGTAAAGGGTTGGTATCCTGCATTTCATCTACAAGTAGATAATCAAGATTTTGGGATAAAAGTTTTCTCGCTTCAGCATTAGCTTTTAATTGAGTAGATACCACCAACAGTAAATCATCATAATCTAAATACCGTTGCTCCATCTTTTTCTTTTGATAAGCCCTTAACAGTATTTCAATATTGGGTTTTATCGCTGTGATTTCATACTCGGTATCTTTGTCTTCCTTGCCCTTATACACAAGACTACGAATAGATTCCGTTAAGTTCTTCTTTGTATTTCTGGCATAAGAATACACATCTAAAAGCTGTTGTGGTTTTATTCTCAGCTTGCTATACACTTCACTATGGTTGCCCGAAACCATTTTCATTAAACCCAATTGATCATCTGGATCAATTACCGTAAAATTTGCAGCCCCAAATAAGTTCGGGTATTTAATGATTAACTGATTGCACCAACTATGAAAGGTGGCGCCGCTTAAGGACTTTCCGTTTGACTGTGGTAAACTGGCTTTTACGCGTTCAACTATCTCGTTAGCAGCTTTTTTGGTAAACGTAAGTATTTGAATTTTAGACGGATTTGCTCCATTCTCGATCAAATATGCAGCCCTGGCAATAATGGTACGGGTTTTTCCGGTTCCTGCACCTGCCAGTACCAATAAGTGTTTGCCTGAAAATTCAACAGCTTTTAATTGCTGCTTATTTAACTCTTCTTTTAAGTGCATTTATATGTTGCAATTGATTTAAAGGTTGGCCAAAAGATGGCTAACGTAATTTTATTCAGTTATAAGCACATCGGTTGATGCTTTTAAAACTGAATGGTTCAATAAAATTGTAAGGAAGGTTGATTGCAGCTGTAAAATTAATGAAATATATTAAATTATGTAGTGATAAAGTATTGACTCATTGTTTCATTGGTAAATAAACCGTAAATGACGCTCCCTTGTTCAAGTTGCCATTCGCTATAATAAAACCGTTATGGTTTTCAGTGATTCTTCTGGCAATTGTTAAACCTATACCAGTAGAATTGCAATGCTTTTCTTTATCTAGACGATTGAACATTCCAAATATTTTTTCATTGTATCTTGGATCAAACCCTGTTCCATTATCGGTAAAGGTCAGTGTACAATAAGTGGTGTTGGCATCAAGCTTTTCATATGACAAATCAATGCCTTTTTCAATTTTACTTGAAATCGATATTTCTAAGTCGCAATGGTTTGATCTAAAAGTGATTGCATTTATAATTAAGTTGTAGAAAAGTTGCTCAATTTGATCGGGCATAATTGGTACGCTAGGTAATTCGTCTAATACAATTTTGCCATTACATTCAGAAAATTCTTTTGATAGTCTTTTACGAATATTCTCTACTAAGCTATTTAAATCTGTAGCTACAAATTCTTGCGAAGATTTTTTGTATTCAGAAAAAACCAAAAGATCATTAAGAATGTTTCTCATGCGCTGAGATTCATTTTTAATACCATCTAAATATTTAACAATATCAGTAGTAAGGTTTTGATTGTTTTTTTCTAGAATTACACTAGAGAACATCTGTATTTTTCTAAGTGGTTCTTGAAGATCATGACTGGAGACAAAATCAAAAGATTCCAGTTGGAAATTTTTCTTTTTGATTTCCAAATCCTTCAACCTCATTTTTTCTATAGCGTCTAAATGGAAGGAAATAACTTCTGCATAAGAAGTGAACATACCTATTACCTTAGCGTTGTTAAGCTTGTTCGGTGCAGGATCTAAAGCGCATAGTGTTCCAAAAAAAGTACCGTCTTGTAAAGTTATTGGTACGGATATATAACTTTGAAAACCATATTGTAATGGGGTATGGTGTTTGGCAAATATTTCATCATTATCGACATGATCAATTACCACTAATTTATCTGCTTGTCTAACTTCATGACAAATTGTAGTTTCAACTTGTAATTCGTCACCAGGTGTTAAACCAAAGTTTAAATTATCCAAAACGCCACAGGTAAGCCATTTGTTGGGAGTTACTCGTGCTACGGCTACAAATCCTAATCCTGTTGATTGGTTTATAACATTGAGTATTGTTGGCAGAATTTTTATGGATTGAATATCCTCTACGTTTTGTTCAAAATTTTCTATCATATTCTCTTTTATCGATAGTATTGTATACCATCAAGTAACTTAAAGGGCATTAAGTGTATTAAGATACACATTCATAATTTGATAATTCAGTTTATACTATCAAATAATTTTAAAGTTTTATACATATCAAAATTTACCTTTAAAATATCTTTAAACAGGTCATCTTCTTGTTTTAATCGCTTTAAATAATCTTTTAATATAAATTGTCTGGGAGTTAACTTATTGTTTAATTCATCCCAATGGATAGGAGCTGAAATTGGTGCATTTTCAATTGGTCTTACCGAGTGTACGGTAGCTATGGTATGTCCTCTTCTGTTTTGTAGATAGTCCAAATATATTTTGCCTTTTCTTTTATTAATTGTTCGCTCTAAGGTGGTTAGCTTAGGTAGGCGTTCTTCAACTAAATGGCATAATAACTTTATAAAATTCCTCACTTCTTCATAACTGTATTTTTGGGACATTGGCAGGTAGATATGTATTCCCTTGGATCCAGATACTTTGCAAAAGCTTTGAATGTGTAGGTCTTTCAAAATTTTACGGAACTCTTTCGCTACAGTTATCACATGTTTAAAATCCATGTTCTGTGGTGGGTCTAAATCAATTATTCCATAATCCGGTTGATCTAAGTCTTTTATTCTTGAGCTCCAAGGATTTATTTCTATGCATCCTAAATTTGCCAAATAGATTAACGAAGCCGTATTTTGACATAGCAAATAGTTGATTTCTCGTTCCGACGATTTTGAGTATATAGAAACTGTTTCGAACCATTCGGGTAGATGTTCATTGTCTTTCTGGTAAAAACTTTCTTGATCAATTCCATTAGGATGACGATGTAAATTCTGTGGTCTATCTATTAAATGAGGAAGTATATACTGTGATATGTTTAAATAATAATCGATTAAATCGTACTTGGTCAGTTTTGATTGTGGCCAATAAATCTTATCAAGGTTACTGATGGGCACTTTAAAACCCTCGATAGTAATTACTTCTTTTGAACTTGAAGATTTTTTAGTTTGAATCGTGGTTGTGTTTTCATTTGTATGTGTTTTAGGAATTTCGGTTTTGATGCGTTTTAAAACAGGATTTCTCAACAGCCCATTTTTAGTGCGTTCGGAGAACGTTACTTCGCATTCTAAAATAGGCTGTATCCAATGTGGTATTCTACCTTTTAGCGGAATTTTCTTTTTAAATGCACGCTCTTTAATTTCATAATTGCTAAGAAGCATTTGTAATTCTCGTCTGCTCTTATCCGAAAAACCTGTTCCGCAATTGCCGATGTACTTTAAATCATCATTAATATATTGCCCAAGTATTAGAGAACCTATGTATTCTGGTCCGTTACTAGATTCCGTATAGCCACAAATGATGGCGTCAGTACTTTGAATACCCTTAATTTTTAGCCATTTTTCTGTTCTAAAGCCAACGGCATAATTTGAATTTTTCTCTTTTGCCATTACCCCCTCCATACCAGCTTCAAGTGCTTTATTAAACAAAGCGGTACCCATACCTTCAATATGATCGCAGTATTGCGTGATGGTCAATTCACCAATAACTTCATTAATTAAACTTTTTCTTTCAATCAATTTTAAATCTAACATACTATGACCGTTTAGAAAAAGCATATCAAAAACATAGTAACGTAATTCTCCATTACTGTTTGGGTAGTTTTGAAGTTCACCAAATTGAGAAACACCGTCGCTATTTACTAGCACAACTTCACCATCTAAAATAACATCATGTTGAATTGCAGCTAGTTCATCATGAAGTTTTGAAAATTTTGAATTGTAGTTGATGCCATTTCTTGACTGTAAAAGTACTTTGCCATCGGTAATATGGGAAATTACCCTATAGCCGTCCCATTTAAGCTCGTATATAAAGTTTGGGTCATTGAAAATTTCCTTGGAGGTCGATGCCAACATAGGTTGAATGATCGACCCGGGAGACAGTTTAGATGAAAATTTCTTTTTTCTGGTTTCGGTTATAGGAACCAAGGTTTCCGCATCGTAAAAGGTAGTAATGGCAAAGTCATCATTCTTTTTTAGTAATAGCCATTGTTCAGAATCATTTTTTGAAGTGGTACGTACTAGTGCAAAACGCCCCTGTATTTTATTACCATAAAAAATCAATTTTATATTTCCTACGGCAAGTTGCTCAGTTAATTCCTTGTCCGTTTCGCTCGTATCGATGGCGAAAGTACCTGTGTCCCAAATAATCATATTTCCAGCACCATAATTTCCTTTTGGTATGGTACCATGAAAAGTTAAGTATTCAATAGGGTGGTCTTCTGTGCGTACTGCCAATCGTTTATCATTAGGGTTCATGGAAGGCCCTTTTGGTATTGCCCAACTTTTTAATGTTCCATGAACCTCTAAGCGCAGATCGTAATGTAATCTACTAGCGGCATGACGCTGTATTACAAATCTTTGGTTTTTAGAAACGGATTGTAGTTCCCCTTTAGGTTCTGGGGTATTATCAAAGTTTCTTTTATCGTAATACTTTTTTAAACTCACGCTCTACGATGCTTTTTTTTCCCGTTTTTCTAAACTGGCTTTTAATTGTGCCATTAAATCTTTAGCAGGTGTTGGTTTAGATTCAAACTTTTCTGGTTTATTTACTTTTCCGGCAGATTTAGATTCTATAATTTTTAATAATTGCTCGTTGTATACATCTTTAAATTCAGAAAAATCAAACTTCTCTGTGTACTGATCGATCAAGGAAATAGCCATATCCATTTCCTTTTTTGCAATTTTCGTTTTTGGAAGTTCAAGTTCTTCGGTGCTTCTGATCTCATCTTCAAATCGAATAACATGCAAAACCAAAGCATCATTATAAATGCCAATTAAGGAAAGATGTTCTTTTTGGCGCATTACAAAAGTAGCTACACCTAGCTTTTCGGTTTTCTTTAAAGCATCACGCAACAAGGAGTATGATTTTTCGCCACCTTTTTGAGGTTTAATAAAGTATGGTTTTTTGAAAAGCACATCTGACACTTCGTCTTCCATGATAAATTGTTCAATATCAATGGTTTTACTCTTCTTCATATTCGCGTTCTCAAAATCCTCTTTTTCAAGAACAATGTATTGGTCATCTTTTTTGTACCCTTTAACAATGTCTTTCCATTCCACCTCTTTACCGGTATCCTCGTTAACACGTTTATAGCGTATTCTTGCGCCATCGTGACTATCTAGCATATCTAAATCTAGTTTTCTATCTTCCGAACCTGAAAATAGTTTTATGGGTATAGATACTAATCCAAAGCTTATTGAGCCGTTCCAAATTGATCTCATACAATTTTATTTATTGTTTTAGTGTTTTTGATATCTTATTCCTTCGGATTTATTTTGACCGGGAATTCAGTTTCACCACCATATAGTTTTATTTCTTGAATATCTGCAGGCATGTAATAGCCGGCTTCCTCTAATTCTTCTTTTACATTTCTAACTACATTACCTTTTGTAATTAATGCCATTCTCCGAAAGTCTTTAGTGTCAACCCAAAAGAAAACTTTTAGGTTTACCGTACTTGTAGCTAGCTCATCTTCAATGACAAAGTTTTCATGCTCTTCATCTTCAATAACATTTGGTTCTTTACTTAGAGCTTTTAAAATGGTCTCTTTAGCACCTTCAATATTGTTTTCGTACGCTATACCGATAATAAAATCCCATCTAAAGAATCCGTCTTCTGTAAAATTGGTAACCGGTTTGGTCAACACATCGCTATTGGGTATGTACACATCTTTACCATCAAAAGTTTTAAGTTTGGTGTATCTAAATTCCAAAGCCTTCACTTTACCAAAATTATCATCTATTTGAACGGTGTCGTCAACGTCAAAGGGTCTGCTGAATGCCATAATGATACCAGCTATAAAATTCTGTCCAATATCTTTGAATGCGAAGCCCAATACAACGGCACTGGCACCTGCAGCTGTAAGTATACCTGTAGCTATCGCACCTAAACCTGAAGCTTCAAGAGCAAGCATGATCGCGATTATTACAGATACATATTTTATGGCCTGACCTAAAAACTTGCTCATTAAAGGATCTCCAGTTCTGGCGGCTAATTTTCGCTTTACAAAGCCACCTATCCATGAGCCTAATAACAATCCAAGTATTACAATTAATATTCCAATACCTATGCCTGGTAACTGCGCTATAAAATCATTATAGAATGATGTTATCGATTCTGAAATAGTGGTTGTAGTGTCTTGTTGTAATAGCAAGGTCATATAATTATGATTTCACCTAATGTATAAAACCAATGCTAAGCTTAATAACTCTAACTACATTATAATTAGCCTTATTGAATAAAGTGCTTTAATTCTCAATTGCGTTAAAAATTTAATCATTATCATTATTAACGATATGTATTTTTGTACCATCAATTAAGTTTTTGAATCTCTTCAACGTGTTTGAAGGGGTTACTATTTAGATTTGGTCAACCACCTCGCCTCGAGGTGGTTTTTTTCTTATATAAATCATTGCCCAGCGTTCTTCATTGAAGAATGTTAATTAATTCTCATCGGGTTTTATCCAATTAGCATTTCGTACAAAAAATATGTATTGTGCATAGTCGGTCGTAGAAGTTCCCTCTAGAATTTCATAGGCATCCCATATGGTTATCAGGTTTTTAACTTTAGTTCCTCTAGTTGAATTTAGATAGGGCGAACCTTCGGTATCTAATTTAAGTAAGCTAATAGTATGTGGTTCTGTTACTCTTTTATAATCGGCAATACCTTGTATATACATAAATAACCTATTGTCTTGGGAGTACTTAAATTTTGTAAACTCTTTTCCTTTGTCTTGCATAAATTTTGGCAGGGCTTTACTATCTACAGTTAATTTAGAATCTATGTATAGGGTATTTAAACTGACCATTTTATTAGTGTAGGGTAGAGTAGTGTCGTGTTTTAAGCGGCCGGCAAAAGTATAACTATATGCTTGTAAGGTATGGGAAAAGCCTAAACCACTATACAAGTTTTGATCCTTCCATTGGTTTTGTATATATAATCTTTTAAAATTCTCATACATAAATGCGTCTCGGCTTCTTGTCTTTTTATAATGAGATAAATTGTAAGCTATGTTTTGTAGTAGGTTTAAAGTAGCTTTGTCAAATTCATGTTTTTCTTTTTCTAAAATAGTAGTAAGTTTTTCATTGGACCAAGAAATCAAAGAGTCATTTACGTTCTGTATTTGGTTATGGTATTTGACTGGGATTTTTTCCTTCAACAACCTTCTAACCAATTCAAAGTCAGCTATTCTATCAATGCCTACTAGATTAAACTTTTTATGAGCTGGAAGTTGAGAGTAATAGTGCCTCATTTTCATCCATTTGGTTCTATGCTGTTCTGAAATACTTCCAATAAATACGGGTCATTGTTTTAATATTCTTTTTAGCTCAATTTCATTTGATCCTTTTATATATTCTTGAAGGTAATAGCCCTGCGCGATATCCATTTCAGCTAAATACGTATTAATATGTATTGTCTCGTTAAGTTGTGTAAATAATGCAAAATCAATTCTTGGCGATGTTTCAACTTCGTGTACTTCGCCTACTAAAAAAAGATTATGAGCATAAAATTCATTATCAAGTGAATTAAACTGAAGTGAATCGCTCATTTGAACTACTTCTGTGTTTTCTTTTAAGTAGTTGACATATTTACTTGAAGAGCAACTTGCAAAAGTTAGAATTGAAATTAATAGAGTGGTAAGTACACTAGTTTTCATATGTTTATTTTTAAGTTCTCAACAAATAGAAAACATAAAAACAACAACAAAAAAAGAGAGTGACTAACCTGAACTTTTTGGGTTTAAATTGATGTACAAGGGCTAATCTTGAAGCTTTTGGGATGAATTTGAAAGCCTTGCACTCAAAGCTTTATAGTACATTTGAGAGATAGGTATAACTTCTTCTGTTTGAGAAAGTCTTATTGAGCGTTTTCTTGCATTACCTTCTATAGATTTAAGATAATCTAGATTAACCAAGTAAGAACGATGCACTTGCCAGGCATTAGGTAATTGCTTCATGATATTTGATAAAGTGCTTCGCAAAGTTTTTTGTTGTGTGCCAGATTCCGTATCAAAATAAACATCAACATAATTTTGTTGGGCTTTGCCATATATAAAATCAGATTCTGAAATAGTTAAAACCTCAGATTTATTTGTACCGGTAATGGTGATAGACTTGCTTTTTTCTAGTTTTTTTTCATCATATAATGGCACCTCTATAATACCATATTTAGAACGTAGATAAAGCCATAATGGAACTACAATGGGTGTAAATGGTAAACAGAAAAACTTGATAAAACTCCATATTAACTCTATAGAAATAGAAGTTTGATTTCTAATTATTATAAAATGATATAAAAATGAGAATAGAAAAATGACTAATAGGGAAAGGAGGATATAGAAAAACTCGTTAATAACGAACCAGCGATTTGTCTGCTTCTCATAAATATAATTTTCAATAGGATGAAGAATTATCAAGGGAATTGCGATGCAAATAGCATAGCCAAGTAGAATTGCATATTTGTACGAAAATGAATTACTATTGTCAAATGGTTCTAATGTAATTAAAAGGAGAGGTACAAAAGCACCTAATATCAATGCGATTATAAAAGTGTACTTCCAATTTTTTGTATAGGCAATAGTTTTATTCAATGAAATCATTAGTCAAATTTGCTGCTATTTTGAATCAAAAAAATAAAGTTAACAAAACGAAAGAAATTTTTCCCCATTACGATAGAACATGGTTTCATGAATTTGTAACATTCCTGATATTTTATTTCCCAAACTTCTATATGATTATAAAAATTATTTTATTGTATTAATAATCTGTAGTTAATTGGCGTAACTTATCGAAATATGACCAAACCTATAGAGATGTCAAAATTAAAAATCGCCCTTCGAGCTTTTGGATTTCTAGCTATCGTTCTTACGATATTTCCTTATATACCAGTAAACAGTTGGATAGTTAGAGTTTTTGATTTTCCTCATTTGCAGCTTACAGTTCTTTCTACCATAGCTTTTCTAGTTTATTTTTTTAGGTTTGAAATTAAAGATAGGTTCGATCAAATTTTTGTGATTATTTTATTAGGTTGTATTACAGTTCAGCTACAAAAAATATACATATATACTCCTTTAGCCAAGTATGAAATAAAAATGGCAAGTGAAAATGCCAAAACAAATCTTTCTATTTATGCAGCTAATGTTCTTCAGAATAATGAAAATAAAAAATTAGTTATTCAGGATGCAACACTCAAAAGTGCAGATGTTTTATTATTTACCGAAACCAACCAAAATTGGACAGAGAAACTTAATGAAAGTTTTCATGGTCATTATGAATATCAAATAGAAGTTCCGTTAGAAAACACTTACGGAATGACAATGTATTCAAAATATGAATTATTTGAACCTATGGTGAAATACATGGTGGAGGATACTATACCTTCTATCCATACTAAATTAATATTGCCGACAAAAGATACCATACAAATTTTCGCTATTCATCCTGCACCTCCAACACCACAACATAACCCTTCTTCCGTCGATAGAGATGCGGAGATGATGAAAGTCGCAATGCTTACAAGAAGCTCAAAATATCCGGTAGTGGTAATGGGAGATTTTAATGATGTTGCATGGTCGGAAACTACAGAATTATTTCAGAAAGTAAGTGGTTTGCTAGACTCTAGAAAAGGTAGAGGCTTGTATAATACTTATAATGCGGATAGTTATATTATGAGATGGCCTCTTGATCATGTTTTTTCATCTGCAGCATTTAGAGTTATCGATATTAAGGTGGGTGAGGATATTGGTTCCGATCACTTTCCGTTTTATACGAATTTTAGTTTTGAGCCAGAATTGTCATCAGAACAGAAATTACCTGAACCAACAGAAGAAGAAATTAAAACAGCGAAAAATCAAATTGAAAAGGAAAATAAGATTTCGTAACCATTAGTTTATAATATTTACCTACGGTATTAATTACACGATAAAGCTGTTCTTTCAAAAAAGTAGAAAAGATTTGATCTGCTAAATCTTCTATTTTGCATTTAATAATATTCAAGTTTCAAAGTTCTGCAATCTGTGTAGCTATTTTAAAGCACTTTCTTTTTAATGGATCAATAAAACTTTTTATAGGACAATTTTATAGTTAAGGTAAAGCTAATTTTATACCAGGTGTAAAACCATTGCTCAGATATTATTAGGTAGGTTGAATTACAAATCTAATAACTGTTCGTCTAATTTATACTTCATTAGAAATGGCGATGCACTTTATTTAAATATAAGCATATGGGATTCTTAAACGAAAGTGCTATTTATTTGAACATAAATGGTAAAAGGCATCAATTAACGGTACCAATAAGTACTACACTTTTAGACGCACTAAGGGAGGTTCTAAATTTAACCGGCACTAAAAAAGGTTGTGATCACGGGCAATGTGGTGCTTGTACAGTTTTGGTAGATGGCAAAGCCATTAATTCATGTCTTTCCTTGGCTATTATGAACGAGAACAAAGAAATTGTTACGATTGAAGGTTTGGCAAATGATGATGGTCTGCACCAAGTTCAACAAGCATTTATAGATAACGATGCCTTTCAGTGCGGATATTGTACTTCAGGTCAAATATGTTCTATGGTGAGTATGCTGAATATGGACAAGGGGAATTCTCCAGAGGAAATTAGGGATCTTATGAGCGGAAACTTATGTAGATGTGGTGCTTACTCCAATATATTTAAGGTGGCTGAGGCAATGGTCGCAAAAAAGAATTAATATGAATGATTTTGATTATAGTAAGTCTACGGAAATAGGGCAAGCAGTAGAAGAATTGACCACTAAAAACCACGCCAAAGCTATTGGAGGGGGAACCAATCTTTTGGACTTAATGAAATATAGGGTAGAGAATCCACATTACTTAATTGATGTTAACCATTTGCCTTATCGTGAGATAGTTCGTAATGCATCGGGTGGGTTACGCTTGGGTGCTATGGTGACAAATGCAGATACGGCATATCATCCACTTGTAGAAAAAAATTATCCTTTGTTATCTAAGGCAATTCTGTCCGGTGCTTCAGCACAATTGAGAAATGCAGCTACCAATGGCGGAAATCTTATGCAGCGTACAAGGTGCTATTATTTTTACGATACAGCTACGCCATGTAACAAAAGAGAACCTGGCAGCGGTTGTTCGGCAATTGGGGGCTTCAATAGAATTCACGCCATTCTAGGTACTAGTGAAGATTGTATAGCGACCCATCCTTCAGATATGTGTGTTGCTCTGGCAGCTTTAGATGCTGAGATAGTGGTGCAAGGGCGAGATGGTGAACGTCGAATACCTATTTTAGATTTTCATAGGCTTCCTGGAGATACTCCGGAAAAAGATAACAACCTTATGCCAAATGAAATTATTACTTCGATAAATCTACCAGGGGACTTGTTTAATAAAAATTACGCGTATCTAAAAGTTAGAGATAGACCTTCTTATGCATTTGCTTTGGTATCCGTAGCGGCGGCACTACAATTGAACGGAAATAATATTGCCTCAATTAAAGTTGCCTTGGGAGGTGTGGCCCACAAGCCTTGGCGTTTACCTCATGTAGAGCAAAAATTAATAGGTAGAGAGGCCAGTAATGAGAATTTTGATTCCCTTGCAGAAGAATTACTGACTGGAGCCCAGGGTTTTGGTGATAATGATTTTAAGATGGCATTGGCTCATAAAACAATAGTAAGGGCTTTAAACGAAGCAAAGAAACTTTAATGTAGCGATAGATGGATACGGCATATATAGGTAAATCGAGGAAAAGGGTAGACGGTGTGAAAAAAGTTACCGGAACGGCAACTTACGTTGGCGAATTTAAGCCTAACGGGCTAGTACACGGCTATGTGGTGAACAGTACTATTGCCAATGGAAAAATTGTGGCGATACATACTGATAAAGCCAAGTTGATAGAAGGGGTATTAGAAATTTTCACCCATGAGAATCTTCCTGAAGATTTAGTGCATAATGTAGATTATACCGATCCCCTGTCACCACCTGGTCACCCATTTCGACCATTGTACAATGATGATATACTGTACAACGGGCAACCAATTGCTTTAGTAGTTGCAGAAAGTTTTGAGCTTGCACGGTATGCCGCAGGTTTGGTAGAGGTTGAATACCAAGTAGAGGAATGTTCTACCGATATAATGAAAAACAGGGACAGTGCTACATCAGAAGGGGTAGAAGATACCGCACCAAAAAGGGGCAATCCAGAATTGGCCTTTACCAATGCCGAAGTACAAATAGATGTTGAATACAGCCAACCCAGACATTATCATAATCCTATGGAGCCTCATGTTTCGATAGCGGAATGGGATGTTGATAATAAATCGTTCAAGATATATGATAAAGTACAGGGAGTTAATAGCAGTCAAAAATACATTTGCGGTATTTTTAATTTGAACTCTGAAAAAGTGCAAATTTTATCTCCTTTTGTTGGTGGAGGTTTTGGCTCTGGATTGCGTCCGCAATATCAGCTATTTTTGGCAGCCATGGCGGCAAGAGAACTTCATAGACCGGTAAAGGTTTCATTAACAAGAAAGCAAATGTTTTCGTTTGGTCATCGGCCTGCATGTATTCAAAATATACAACTGGGTGCTTCGAAGGAAGGGAAGTTGGAGTCTATTATTCATAAAGCTTACGGGGAAACTTCAAAATTTGAAAAGTATAATGAAACTATTGTTGACTGGTCTGGTATGATGTATCGTTGCGACCATGTAAAATTGGAATATGAGCTAATACCCGTAAATGTTTATACTCCAATGGATATGAGGGCACCAGGTGGTGCAACAGGAATGTTCGCGTTAGAATGTGCAATGGATGAACTTGCCGTAAAAGCGAATATAGACCCACTGGAATTTAGACTCATCAATTATGCGAATAAGGACCAAAATGAAGATAAACCTTATTCAAGTAAAGAACTTAAGGAGTGTTATCGACAAGCTGCAGAACATTTTGGTTGGCACCAGAGAAAAACTAAGGCAATCGAGAAAAAAGATGATTCCGTATTGGTAGGCTACGGCATGGCAACCGGTTGTTGGGAAGCCATGCAACAGAAATCATCGGCAAAGGCGGTACTTGATTCCTCTGGTAAGTTAGTGGTCAGTTCAAGTACAGCAGATATTGGTACCGGTACTTATACCGTTATGTCACAGATTGCAGCTGAAACCTTAGGAGTTTCCATGAAGGATGTACAATTTGATTTGGGTGATACTTCCATGCCCAAGGCACCTATAGAAGGTGGGTCTTGGACCGTTTCATCGGTAGGCTCTGCAGTAAAGGCGGTATGCATAAAAATAAAGGAGCAACTGGTTGATTTGGCAAAGGTGAGCTCTAATGAAAATTTAGATGAGGTTAGTTACGATGAGGTTTCTTGTGCCGATGGTGAATTGGTTTTGCCAAATGGAAGATCTATCAACATCAAGAAAATATTGAAAAAAGCGGCACTGGATAAAATAGAAGCGGAAAATACTTTGGACCCTGAAGAAAGGCAAGAACAATATTCTTGCTATGCACACTCATGCGTTATGGTAGAAGTGAACGTTGACAAAGACTTGGGTATGATAACAGTACCAAGAGTAACAAGTGCAATTGCTGGTGGACGCATTATTAATCCTAAAACGGCAGAAAGCCAAATTTTAGGAGCTATTACTTGGGGAATTGGCATGGCCTTGGAAGAAGAGGGCATGATAGATGACCGGAATGGTAGAATAATGAATGCCAACCTTGCGGAATACCATATGGCCGTCCATGCCGATGTACAACAATTGGATGTATTATTTGTTGAAGAGCATGATGATATCGTAAATCCTTTAGGAGCAAAGGGACTCGGTGAAATTGGTATTGTGGGTGTTGCTTCGGCAATCGCGAACGCTGTATATGATGCTACAGGTAAAAGGGTGCGCAATCTACCCATTACTTTAGATAAAATATTAGCATAACCTTATGCTCTCATTGATTTCTCATCAATTCTATCAAACGGATATAGTTAATTTTATCGATGATGATCAATGAACAAGTCAATTTTATTTGTCTAACTTGCACTTAACCTAAATCAAATATATTGTCTACAGTAACCACCAGAAATAATGTACGAGTGTTTGGCAATGGAGGCCAAACCATAATTCTTGCCCATGGTTTTGGGTGTGATCAGGCAATGTGGCGTTATATTATTCCGTTTCTGGAAAAACATTTCAAAGTGTTGGTTTTTGATTATGTTGGATGTGGAAAATCAGATATATCTAGTTATGATAAGGATAGATATGGAAGTTTATCAGGTTATGCCCAAGATATAATTGAAATTTGTGAAGATCTTAATATTAAACAGAGCATTTTTATTGGTCATTCCGTAAGCTCAATGATAGGGGTTTTGGCCGCTATTGAAAAACCACGAATATTTCGTTCCATGGTAATGATTTGTCCTTCCAGTTGTTATTTAAATACTGGAGATTATCAAGGAGGCTTCGAAGAGAGTGAATTGGAAGATTTATTGGAACTGCTTGATTCAAATTATATTGAATGGGCAAATTATCTTGCTCCAGTGGTCATGAAAAACCCTGAAAAATCTCACCTAACCAATGAATTGGCGGAAAGCTTTTGCTCTATGGACAAGAGTATAACAAAAAATTTCGCGAGGGTAACTTTCTTTTCGGACAATAGGGAAGACTTAAAAAAGGTCGATATTCCATGCCTTATAGTTCAATGCGTAGAAGATGATATAGCAAATGAAAAAGTTGGTGAATATGTAAAGGATAACTTAGCCAACAGTAAAATTACCTATATGGAGGCTTCTGGTCACTGCCCACATATAAGTCATCCGCAAGAGACTATTGAGGTTCTTAAGAAAGAACTTTTCAACGAAAAATTCCTTATAACAGATGCCGGACTATGATTTGTTACCATGTGGGGTAATCAGCTTAAATCTCAATGAAAAGATATTGGCAGTAAACTCTTATATTATTGAAAAACTAGGCTATACTTTTTCAGAGTTGGAAAATACTAGTATCAATTCAATTTTAAGCACAGGCAGTAGAATTCTTTATAAAACTCATTTTTATCCTACTCTGATGGGTAAGGGTAAGGTTCAAGAAATTGTGTTGAGTTTGACAGGAAAAGATGGAACTAAATATCCTTTCCTTTTCAATATGTCTATGGATGCTAGTCAAATACATATCTCGGGTTTAATTTTAAATAAGAGAAGTGATTTTGAAAGTGGTCTTATCGAGGCAAAAAATGCAGCGGAAACAGCCTTGTTAAAAAATAAGGAATTGATGTTGGCCCATAATGAGCTCGGAAAAATTCAAAAAGAACTTGAAAGCCAGTTGCGTGAAGAAAAGACGACCAATAAAGAATTGCGTATACTGAATAAAATGATTTCCCACGATTTACAAGAACCATTGCGTAAAATTCAGCTCTTTGCTAGTAGAACTATTTTAAAAGCTGATAGCTTAAATAGTATGGACGATGTACTGCATAACCTAAATAGAATTATTGAAGTCGCAGGCCGAGGGCATTCATTGACCAAAAGATTACAGCAATATAGTGAACTTGAGTATTATACCTTAAGAAAGGCCCATGTTAATTTGACGGGTATTATAGAATCGATAAAAACCGAGAGCCCTTTATCAACGTATGATTTTATATATGATTTAGAAATAAATTCGCTTTATGGCGATGAGGATAAGATAACTATATTATTTACAGAACTATTTCATTTGATTGGTCGGCTTATAGGTTCAAATGGGGTGAAATCAATGAACCTATCTTCGAGTATTTCTGCAAAAGAGACAAAGAGCCCCACAAATTTAGAAATTGGTAAGTTGAAAATTTTGCTAATGGTGGAACCCAAAATAAATAATGAAGATGCAAAGGAAATGGTACACCATGCAGGTGGGCATCGTATGGGTATAAACTTGGATACGGTTTTTTGTGAGAAAATAACCTCATTACATGGCGGTACGTTTAATATTGAAATTCTCGATTCAGGAAAAATTCGAATCGCGATTATGCTTCCCCATGTTTCTTTATAGTGATAGTTCATTTTAATTAAATGCAATGCATTCCGAAATTCAAGAAACTACTGTTTAAAATACTATTATTTGATTCGCGTTAATAATTTGAAGAGCGCCAAATTAATTTCCAGTTATAGATTTTAAAAAAATATTCATTTATCTACTATTTCATAACCAATGGATTTAAAACTGCCACCATTACTGTCTTTTGCAGAACAAGCGGTCAAAGCAACTATTAGATCCATCTGTGCTTCAAAACAAACATAATCTCCTGATTTTGATGTGGGTGGGTCAACTGTTATCTTTCCAGATTTTTCGAAAACAACATTCATAAATATGTTGAATGCGGTTGGTATGTCATCTTTACCGATACCGTATTGTTCTAAGTTTTTGTAAAGATTCTCAAAACAACTTGGGTGATATTCTTCCATACCGTAAAAATGTTTAAACGTTTTCCTATCGCAGGGTGCAAGTAAAAAATCATTTCTACCATTTGTGTCTTCTATGATTTTTACCATTTTATTACTCCTGTTACTCCAGAGGTAATTCCCTTTCGTAAGCAGGATAGACTCTTCAAAATCAAATGTTTTGCCTGAAGATATTTTTTCTTCTTTATCCGCTTTATTCAAAAATAAAATATCAGATACTTGCATGCCTTCAATGTCAACGACCTTGAGTATTTGACCTTTTTTAAGTTCTAAAGAAGCTCCGGATTTTGGTGGTATAATTATCATTTAGTATCGAATTGATATGGACATTTCCATTTGTTATCTACTGCTCTTCCACTATATTGTCTTGCTTCGCTATTGGTTCCAAAATCTTCTAACATTGGATTTATGGAACCTTGATATTCTTTATCTCTGCTTCTGATCAAATCCCTTACACGAGTATAGCGATTAGATTTGCGAAGTATCTCGAACTGATTGTGTAGATTAAAAACAATCATCGGTACCGGTGATGACCTAGCTTTTCTTGATGCATTAGGGTGCATTCCTACGATATAAAAAGAATTTCCTAAGATGCTCATGCTAAAATTTGATGATGACACATCAGACTCTGTGCTTTTGTCCCATTCATAGTAATCTTCTTTATGTAATTGGTAAAGTAATTTCCACAATGCTTTTTCAAAGGCTAATTCAGTTTCGAATTCATCATCTTCAAATACTGCGATGAATGTTTGAAATTTTTTTGAATCATCATCAATGTCATTTAAGTAGTTGTTTAAATCTTCTAATATATGAGGTATAGTTACAGTTTCAAAATTGCCGTAATTATGAATTGTAAGATTATCATTAGCGACAAGACTTTGAGCCATAACACAAGGATGGTCATCAAGAATAAAATCTCTTACCATTTCCTCTATAGTGATTATATTATCAAATGTGCTTATTTCCATAGAATTTGTTTTTTAGGTAGATTCCGATCATGGTTAGGTTCAACATGAAAGAAATACCGTTCGTAATTATTATTGGCCAATCGCATTTTAAAATTCCATAAACAGTCCATAGACCAACACCTAGAACCAATGTGGAAAAGAACAGCGGACTGATATCATCTACTTTGTCAGTTCTAATTGCTTTAAAAATTTGTGGAATTACAGCGATTGTGGTAAATATTCCTGCGAGGGTTCCAATTATTTCAGAAGTTTCCATTATACTATTTTTGCACCCCTGTCAACACCTCTTCAGAAAGAGGGGTTTCCTTATGTTCATGAATTACTGAAATGTCACCGGTACTTTCTAAAATAACGGCTAGTACCTCGCATTTATCTTTGACATTGGCATCACGCAGTTTGGCATACACATCATTATCACTAATGTTGGTCTTTTTAAGATTGTTCATTAAAAACTTACCATTTTCCATTAGTAACATGGGCTTGTTGGTAGATAGATTGTTGAACCAATCAGATTTTCGTTTTGCAAAGGAAAATATGGTTTGAAATAATATGATTACCGCTAAGGCAACCGCTCCCTTAAGAATAGACTGGTCAGGGTTTAGAACAATTGATGCAAGAATCGACCCTATAGCAATTGTGGAAGCGAAATCGAAGCTTGACATCTTAGCAAAGGTTCTTAAACCTGAAACTCGTGTGATTACAATTATTAAAGTAAATATTACCAATACGGTAAAAATCACCTTAGTAATAATATCAGATGATGCGTATAACCAGTTTTCCATTTTTTTAATTGAATTGATTGGGTTGTAAAAGTAGATTACGAAATAGCTATCGATTACCTCAATCGTTTTTATCCATGACGCTATTGATAAGCATCAAATTTTGTGTGGTTGATATGTCTTTAGGATGGTTTAAGTGTCAAATTACTATTAAACTAAAGCGTAGGGTATTTTACATTTAAATTAAATTTCGAATTAGCGATTTACCTGTTCTATAGAATATGCTCTCCTTTATATGTCTTAAAGCAATTGAAGGACAGAATACTATATTTAAGAAATTTGCTTGGACACAATCTCATGAGGTGTGTGCACAGCTTTCAAGTATTATGGGTCTTGTTGAGTTATTGAACAATGAAGGTTCACTAAATGGTGATGTAGATAAGGTTTTAAAGTATATATAATTTTCTCCAAAGAATTAGATGGTATTTTAAGAAAGATGATAGATACTATTTATGAAGAAGGGCTAGAATAGATAATGAGATATTTCAGAATATCTGTAGGTTATTCGTAAATAATTACCTGTAACTTTGCTACTTTAAAATATTAATAACAGCATATTCAGGTAACTTTAAGAGGTGATAGTCATTATTTAAAGAAATGGGTGACACTAAAACTAAATATTCCATAATTACTCTCAGATTCTATTAATATTAGTTGTTTAAGAAATCTTGCAGATGCAAAAAGTAGAGTTCCACCAACATTACCAAATAACCAAACCATAAAAAAGTCTCTTTAAGATTTTTTCGTAGTTTGTTTAACCTCAAATTATTAAGACTTATCTGTTACTAATTGAAGTAAATTTATTTATAATATAGGTTGATAATAGTTGGAGTTCGTTGAATCATTCTTTTTATTTGCTATATCATATTTGGTCTAGAAAGTATCTTAGACATAACAAGTCAGTTTAATCATATTGCTTATTGATTCTGATTTAGAATGTTTGATAAGGCTTTTAAATATTATTATACATATCTAAATAGCGGATTTTAATTAAACTTCATGAACGCTTATTAAACATGAGCGCTCTTTTGAAAAATTGTAGGAAATAGCTTTTAGACAAAAAAATAATCCAAATTGGACAATTATTTTAAAATTATTAATAGAGGAGTTTAAATCGTCAAAGGTGTAATTTATAAAATCTGTATTTTGTTTAATATATTATTGATTGCCGCTATTTTTGGTTTTGTTCTAACCACTTTATTGTTTTTAAAAAAGTCTACCCAACCAAAAGCCATTATTTCTCTAGGAGGCTTTTACTTTTTACTATCGGTGTATGCTTTACAGGCATATATTATAGATGGGGTTCACTTGGCAAAATGTAGTTGGTTTTTCTTGTGGCCACTTATGCTGTATAACCTGTTCGCCTTGCCCATTTATTTTTATTTTGAAACGATCATGGAAGATAGACTCAGGTGGAAAAAAGAATATAGTATTCTTTTTATTCCCTTTATTTTGAGTGTCATCGATGTGGGCTATATTTATTTACAGCCAGATGCGGTTTATGCAGAAATGTTGCATGATGCCATGACCGACCCTAAAAACAGACTCCATGTAAGCTATTGGCTGTTAGACCTAGATCAGCATATGCTTTTGCGTCATGTTTGGCAATTGGCTGCCTTATTGGTGGTATTGCCCAAGTTGTTGAACTTTATCAAGAAAGGCAATGCAGATAATCTAAAGAATATTTTGAATAAATGGTTGTTGGTCTTTTGGATCGGATTGGCATTATTCGCTGTTTTTGCCATTATATATGCTATAGAGAATATGCTGGCGGTAAATATTTTTGAAGGGGGGGCTCTGGTACCGATAATACTATATACGATAATGTTCTCCATTGGGGTCATCCCAATTTACTTTCCTACCATTTTACATGGGTATCCTCAGGTAATCGAAACTACTGTAGATTCAAAACAATCGATTTCCGACCAACAACTCGATAGTAAGTATGGATTGGATGAATCGAGGATAAAAAGAAAATTGAAGCTTCTCGTTGAAAAGAAATTGCACCTGCATCAAGATTTTAATGTTACCAACTGTGCACGTGAGATGGAAATGCCTACGCATCATTTGTCTTATTTCATTAAGCAGCAGTATGGACTTAATTTTACTTCCTATAAGAACAATTTACGCATGGAGTATGCCAAAAATCTCATTGAAGAAGGTTTTTTGGATACCAATACTATGGAAGCCTTGGCTTGGGAGTGTGGTTTTGCCAATAGAAGCTCTTTTAGTAAGGTTTTTAAAAATGCAACAAAGTATAGTCCAAGTGATTACGTATTAAAGCTAGCGGCAGATAGCTAATATAGCGTAGCTTATCAGCTCCCCTTCCTTTCTTTTAAGAATCCATAAAATTGGTGTCGAGATTTAATTTGGGCACCAATAACCCTCCATTGTTTATACTTTTTCGTACCTATTCTAGTTTTTTTGCAGACTTCGGTTCACAGACTGTAAGAATTTACTTTAATACTAAGAGATAGGCTAAAATAAAAAGATAGACCTGTTTTATAATCTAGAGAAAATCTTACTGCCTGGTAATCTAAAATCTAAACCAATTACTAATTAATCAAACCTTATGAAAAGTACCCTCAAGTGTATGCTCTTGCTCTTTTGCTGCCTCGGTTTTGGCAGTATCATGGCACAGAATCCATTTATTACCACCTGGAAGACAGATAATCCGGGAGCTTCCAACGACTATCAAATTACCATACCCACCGGCGAAGGCACTTTTGCCTATACCGTAGACTGGGGCGATGGCTCTGTGGACAATACGGTCTACACTGGCGATGCCACTCATACCTATTCCACTGATGACACCTATACGGTAAAAATCATTGGCGATTTTCCTCATTTAAAATTTGAATCTGGAGAAGATAATGAGAAACTACTGTCGGTAGAGCAATGGGGAGACCAAATATGGGGTTCCATGGCGTACAGTTTTTACAATTGCACCAATTTAATTATTAATGCATCAGATGCCCCTGACCTTTCACAGGTATTAGATATGACCGGTATGTTTTTAGAGGCATCATCCTTCAATCAGGATATAAGTGGTTGGGACGTAAGCAATGTGACCAGTATGGCCTATATGTTTAGAGGAGCCACTCAATTTAACCAGGACATTGGAAATTGGGATGTATCCAATGTGACAGATATACAGGAGATGTTCAATGGTGCCAAATACTTTAACCAAAATTTGGGCAATTGGAATGTGGCCAATGTATCCAATATGAGAGGTTTGTTCTTTTATGCCTCAGCTTTTAACCAAAATATTAGTGGCTGGGACGTGCGGAACGCTACCAATATGAGTACCATGTTCTATTCTGCCGGATCCTTTAACCAGGATATAAGTGGTTGGGACGTAAGCAATGTGACCAATATGTCCTACATGTTCACACAGGCATACGCCTTTAATCAAGATATTGGAGGTTGGAACGTGGGAAATGTTACCAATATGATCGGTATGTTTTATAGTGCCAGGGCATTTAACCAGGATATTTCTTCATGGCAAGTAGGTCAGGTTGAGAATATGGGCTATATGTTTTATTTGGCAACTTCCTTTAACCAAGATATTGGTAGCTGGAATGTTGGTCAGGTAGAGAATATGAACTCCATGTTTTCCACTGCAACCAACTTTAATCAGGATATCAGTGGTTGGGATGTGTCCAATGTGACGGATATGGGTAGAATGTTTTATGCGACAAGGAGCTTCAATCAAAATATTTCTTCCTGGGATGTAGGGCAGGTAACTAATATGAATTCAATGTTCAAGAGGGCATCAAAATTCGATCAGGACCTTGGTTCTTGGAACGTAGCTAGTGTCACGGATATGTCCAGTATGTTCGAAGACGCCGGACTTTCCACGAAAAACTATGATAAATTGCTTAGTGCGTGGAGTTCCCTAAGCCTAAAGCACGGTGTTGAATTCGGAGGAAGTTTAACCTATTGCCTGGGCGAGGATGATCGTCAAAGCCTAATTGATACCTATGGATGGAATATCATTGATAACGGTAAGGATTGCACAGACTACGATGAAGACGGCGATGGAATATTGGACATGGAGGATAATTGTGTTTCCGTAGCCAATAGCGATCAGTTGGACACTGATTCCGATGAGCTCGGGGATGTTTGTGACCCCGATGACGATAATGATGGCACACTTGATTCTGAAGATGCTTTTCCGTTAGATGAAAACGAGGATACGGATACCGATGGTGACGGAACTGGCGACAATGCCGATGAGGACGATGATAACGATGGCACTTCTGACGGGGAAGACGCCTTCCCATTGGATGAAAAAGAGGATACGGATACCGATGGTGACGGAACGGGTGACAATGCCGATGAAGATGATGATAACGATGGCACACCTGATTCTGAAGATGCTTTTCCGTTAGATGAAAACGAGGATACGGATACGGATGGAGACGGAACGGGTGATAATGCCGATGAGGACGATGATAACGATGGCACACCTGATTCAGAAGACGCCTTCCCATTTGATGAAAATGAGGATACCGATACGGATGGTGACGGTACCGGGGACAATGCTGATGAAGACGATGATAATGATGGCACTCCTGATTCTAAAGATGCTTTTCCGTTAGATGAAAACGAGGATACCGATACCGATGGGGATGGTACTGGGGACAATGCCGATGAGGACGATGATAATGATGGTACTCTTGATACGAAAGATGCCTTTCCATTGGATGAAAATGAGGATACCGATACGGATGGTGACGGCACTGGCGATAATGCCGATGATGATGACGACAACGATGGTACTCCTGATGCGGAAGACGCCTTCCCATTTGATGAGAACGAGGATACCGATACCGATGGGGATGGCACTGGGGACAATGCCGATATGGATGATGACAATGATGGAATTCTGGATACTCTTGATAGCTGTTCCAATACTCCTTTAGGTGAAACGCCTGATGCCAATGGTTGTTCAGACTCCCAAAAAGATAGTGATAAGGACGGGTTAACCGATGATATTGACAATTGTCCCAATACTCCAAATGGTGAGGCTGTAGATGCCAATGGGTGTTCGGATAGCCAAAAGGATGCCGATGCCGATGGGGTTATCAACGATTTAGACCTCTGTCCCAATACCCCTGCTGGGGAAGCTGTGGATGCCGAGGGCTGCTCCGATAGCCAGAAGGACAGCGACTTTGACGGGGTAAGCGATGCAGATGACCTATGTCCGGATTCCCCTGAAGACGAGGCCGTGGATGCCAATGGTTGTACCCCTTCCCAAAAGGATAGCGATGCCGATGGTGTTGCAGATAGTGAGGACGAATGCCCTAGCACACCATCTGGCTTAACCGTAGATACCAACGGTTGTGCCGAGGTACAGAAAGATGCCGATGGTGATGGGATCCAGGATTCCTTGGATAATTGTCCAACAGTTGCTAATCCCGGTCAGGAAGACAGGGACGGTGATGGCCTTGGGGATGCTTGTGATACCATAGAGTTGAACGTTTCCCAAGCTTTTACGCCCAATGGCGATGGGGTAAACGATACCTGGACCATCTATGGTATAGAAAACTTCCCTAACTCTCTGGTAAGGGTATTCAACAGTTGGGGAACAGAAGTATTCTCTGCCAAGAATTACCAAAACGATTGGGACGGCCATTACAAGAACTTGAGCAGTGGTTTACCCGACGGTGGTTCCTATTACTTCCAGGTTGACCTTGAAGGCGATGGAAAGATCGACATGGACGGGTGGCTATTCTTATCCAAACAATAATCACAATATAAAAGAAATACAATAAAATACCATGCAGAATATAAAGAATATAGTATCCATCGCACTCTTCCTCATCTTTGGGACCTTAAGTGCACAGCAAGAAGGACTGTTGACTAATTACCGTTACCATATGAATGCCTATAACCCAGCCTATGTCTCCCCAGGGGGAGAGACGGCCATTACTTCCAGCTTCCGCCAGCAATGGACGGGAGTGGAAGAGGCACCAAGGACCATGGTAATCTCCTTTGGTACCCGATTGGGCGAAAAAATGGGTTTAGGAGTTTCAATTATGAACGACAAGACCTTTGTTGAGAGTCAGACATTTATCGGTGTCGACTACTCGTACAAGCTTCAGATTTCAGAAAAAACAGAACTGTATTTGGGTCTTAAGGCGGGTGGCAACAGTTATTCAGTGAACACAGCTGGCTTAGAGACCTATAATATACAGTCGGATCCCGGTATAGCATCCATCTCAGATTTTAACCCTAATGTTGGGGTCGGGGTTCTGTTTAAAAGGGAAGCACTTTTCCTTTCATTAGCTATTCCCAGAATATTAAGCACAGACAGGGCAGAGAACGACAACGGTACAGCCATTGCTACAGTGGCCAAGCCTCACCTTTACGTAACGTTAGGTTATGACCTTCAATTGGGTAAAGGTAATCTTATGCTAAAGCCTTCTGCGATGATGCGACAAGTTAGCGGAGCACCATTATCTATAGATTTTAACACCATGTTGTCTTTTAATAATGATTTTGAACTAGGAGCCAGCTACAGGACCGATTCTGCATTTGCAGGGTTGGTTAATCTGAGTCTACAAAAGCGACTAATCTTAGGCTATGCGTATGAGGTGAGTACCAGAAGCGAACTGGCCAGTGTTAAAAATACCAATGAACTATTCTTGAGGTTTATATTCTAAATAACAGGAGTTAAGTTGCAAAAAGAATATAAAGATGAGGTGCATTTGGTACCTCATCTTTTTTGAATGATAATATCTTAACCAAAATGGATGTTGATATCTTTAGTTAAGTTTGAGTAAAAGGAGATACATTTATTAATTAACTTTTTCAAATAGTTTAATGCTATTAGCTATTCGACTAGTATTTAGGTTTTCAATTTAAAGATGCAATAATTATATAAACAAAGGAGATAGGTTTACAGGTTGGGCTAGATGCAAGGTTATTGATATTGTTTCATAGATTAATTATTTTAAGCTAATGTATTTATAAAGTAGTGGTATGGATTCAATCGAAAGCATATAAAGGAGCAGAGAGGTTTGGGTCAGATACACACCAAGATGACATCGTTTCATAGGTATCACGCTGTTCTTTAATTTACTTGAAAATTATACAGTAGATTAAATTCTAAACACTCAAATAGCGGCAGTTGAAGAAGATATGTAACTTCTGATTTCTAAAAATGAAGTATTGAAAAGGAAGCTTGAATATTTAACGAGCATCCCTGGTGTATCTTTAATATCGGCAGCTATGGTGGTCGGGGAAACCTTGGGTTTTGAATATATAATCAATGGTAAGCAGTTTGCAAGTTACGCCGGTTATGATGTGGTACTGAGGGAATCGGGAAACTTCAAGGCAAAGACCAGGATCAGCAAAAAAGGAAACAGCCATATCAGGGCGGTACTGCATATGCCCTCGATGACCTGCGTACGCTGTAACCCGACATTGAAACAGTTCTATAATAGACTGAAACCTAATAAGGCAAAACCTTTGGTGGCGCTTGTAGCGGATCAGAGAAAACTGTTGATTCTAATGTACACCTTATGGAAGAACAAAGAAATCTATAACGCTAAATTTGAAATAAAAAAGCAGCAAAAGCATGAAGCCCTTGCTGCGCGGGATAACAGTTTGATAAATCAATCTGTTTTCTAAAGGATTAAAGAAAAAACTTATAGACACAGTACCTCGTATTTTCCTTATTGTATTATAGTTAAGAATAGACGCCTTCTCTAATAACGGTATACAATCTGTTATAGCTAATACTTTTTCTGTTGAATTATTTTCAGACAGTAAAACAATGGTATTAAAAAATTCTTCTGTTTTAATATTTCTAAACTCACTGAGTTCACTTAAAGGAATGATACTTTTTGGAATAAAAAATAGAAGAGGTGTATAGAGCTGTTTTATTAAACTTTTTAGTGTTTTGCTTGTATCCATTCTATTCTTTTAAAAGATTGGAGTAATCTTCGGCCAGTTCAGCATCTATATCACGTAAATATTTTTCTAAGGCGGACATTGAATTATGACCCGTAATCAACATTAATTTACTTTTGGCTTCAAATGGTGTAGCATCTTTTAATATTACCCGATATAGTTTTGTGATATACGTATGTCTGAAGCTGTATAATCCAAAATCTTCGTTTAGATTAAAATGTTCTTTCACTTTTTGTTTAAATCGTTTAGAGAAATAATTTCTTCTGTTGGTTTCTTTAGTATCCCAAGCTCCACCAATTTCGGTAGGGGTAAAAAGTAAATGATTGGATTCAAATTTGATAAGTCTAGTATTTCATCAAATAGCATTTGTGGAATTATTTTCTTTTTTAACTTACTGTTTTTAGCATGGAAGGTAAGTGTTCTGTTTACGTAAATCTACGTCTTTAATGCGAAGCCTAGATACTTCTATAGGTCTTAGAAAGTTATGTGCAACGAATTTGATATATAGTAATAATATCGGGTCTTCTTCCGTCAAATGTTTAAATATACTTTTTTCTACCTCGAGAGAAAATGTTTTATTCCGATTTGGGACAGATTTTAAAACCTTAATCGTTTTTATAAAGTTGAATTTTATAATTTCATTTTCTTCTAAAGTTTGTAAAAAAATACCAAGGGTCAATCTGAAATTATTTCTATTTCTTGGGCTGGTATTGATGACTATTTCGTTTAAAAAGTCAAGCAACATTTTTTTAGTTAATTGATGGCTGTATTTAATATTTGGATAATTTTCTGATAGCCATTTTAAAAAGGCTTGACCTTTAAGTCTATAATCTTGAACTGTTCTAGCTTTAACTTGATTTTTCTTCAACTTTAAAACGTAATCGAAGGCATCTTTTAGGGGCATTCCTAAATCCTTTGTTTCCGATTGAGTCGGCAATTCTATATTCGCTTTGTTGTTGTTAGATTTTTTATGTTCGGTTTTAATTTTTTCTACTTTATTGTCTACCCTTACTTGCTTTAAATTCGGTTCATGAATTTTTCCGGCCGATTTATTTTCAAATGGACTGTACCCTGCTCTTAATAATTTTAATAGATTTTTACGGTACGAGGTGAGAATTGTCAATCTATCTGCCTTGGTCTTATAATTATTTGCTTTGCCGTAAATATTCTTCATTCGTTCCAACTTATTAGTTTTTGGGTTCCTAAATGAAAAATAGACGTACCATCTTTTTGAAAGATCACCTTTGGCGGTATAGATTTTTGGTACTGAAAAATTTGGTTTTGTAGACAAATCGTGTTCTAAATCGTGTTCACTTTCGTGTTCAATTGTAATTGCAAGCTGAAATATAGACATAAAAAAACGGTTTAGAGTGAACTAAACCGTTGTTTCCGTACGTTTTACTATGGTAGCGAGAGGGGGGCACGATCCCCCGACCTCCGGGTTATGAATCCGACGCTCTAACCAACTGAGCTACCTCGCCATATTATTTTTAAACGGCTGCAAATATAGGGGTAATTTATTTGTTCTTCAACAAAACTTGATTAAAAAAATAATACTGGTCATTTATTTTTTTATCATTTAGAAATATATATATTGCTCGGCATAAAGTAGCATGACAATGAGCGATAAAATAAAATTTGAATTAGAGTTTGTAATACAGTCTTCCCCACAAATGTTATATCAGTACCTAGCAACACCTTCAGGACTGTCTGAATGGTTTGCCGATAACGTAAATTCTAGAGGTGAAAAATTCACTTTTATTTGGGATGGAGCAGAAGAGGAAGCTAAGCTGTTAAAGAGAAAAACAGATGAGTTCGTTCGTTTTGCTTGGGAAGAAGCAGAAGACGATAGCTTTTTTGAAATGAAAATAATCGTTGATGAAATAACAAAAGATGTTTCTTTGTTTATAACCGATTTTGCCGAAGATGATGAAATTGACGAATCTAAAATGCTATGGACAAATCAAGTTTCCGATTTGAAACAGGTGCTAGGTTCATCTTAAAATATTCTTATTTACAGTATCTTTGAGCCTTAATTTTTTAAGGCTTTTTTTATGTTCAATTTTAATGGCGGACTACTTGAGGATAATTCATCTTTTTTAAATGAAAAGAATAGGGGAGTTCAGCTTGGTGATGCCGTCTATGAAGAATTACGGGTAATCAATGGTGAAATTATTTATCTAGAAGATCATTATTTACGCCTTATGTCATCCATGAGAATTTTACGAATGGAGATTCCTATGAATTTTACTATGGAATTTATGGAGACTGAAATTCTAAAAATCTTCTCTGAAAATGATTTAAAACAAGCGAAACGGGTAAAATTCACCGTTTTTAGAAATAGTCAACACAATTTTTTTGAGTCTGATAACAGTATATCTTATTTCATTGTAAGTGACACTTTAAACAATCATTTTTTTGTTTTAAGCGAAGACAATTATGAGGTAGAACTTTTTAAGGACTTTTATAAGAATTCTAGTATGCTATCTAATTTAGATACCAATAATAAGATTCTGAATGTGGTAGGAGCTATTTACGCCCGCGAAAATGATTATCAAGATTGTTTGCTGCTGAACGAGAGAAAGCAGGTTATAGAGGCTCTAAACGGTAATATTTTTATTGTAAAAGGAAATAAGATTAAAACACCACCTGTTACAGATGGTTGTACCAATGGCGTTCTAAGAAAAAAATTGATCGAACTTCTATCAAAATTAGATGGTTTCGATTTCTTGGAAGACAGTATTTCACCGTTTGAGCTTCAAAAAGCAGACGAGCTCTTTATCGTAAATACAATTGATGGAATTGTTCCAATAACAAAATATAGAAAGAAAGCGTTTGTAAATACCGTTGCAAAGAATCTATTAGGGAAACTTAATGCTGCTGCAAGATTATCTGTAAGTCCAGGAGTTTAATTTAAACTAGGGTTTTCTGGGGCATTGGACCAAAGCAGGTAATTACCGCCTAATTGTATCATATTTTCTTTCCAAATAGCTGTTGCGGCTTTTTGAATGATTCTACTTTCGTGCTCATTCTCTACTACGATCCAAGATTTTGAGGTTAGCTCTTCATCTAATTGTAGTGATGACCAGCCAGAATAACCTAAAAAGAAACGGATATCATCTTCAGAGATTATTTCTTTATTGATCAACTCTACGGTAGTTTCAAAATCACCTCCCCAATAAATTCCGTCTGAAATCTCAACACTGTTATCAATTAAATGTGGAACTTTATGAATAAAATATAGGTTGTCTTGCTCTACCGGTCCGCCATTATACACTTGAAAAGGAATTTCGATTTCGGTAACCAATTCATTTATTTGATACTCTAATGGCTTGTTTAGAATAAAACCAACTGAGCCCTCGTTACTGTGTTCTGCAAGTAAAACTACAGATCTATTGAACGAAACATCTCCTGTTAACGAAGGTTCCGCCACTAGTAATTTTCCTTTGGTTGGCTTTAGTGCTATCATAAATATTATATGATTATATTTCTAAAGTAAGACAAATCCTCTTAAAAATCAAAAACATAGAAATAAAAAAAGCGCCTTTTAAGGCGCTTTTCAAAAATTTATCAGTGTAAAATTAGTTTACAGCTTTACCTAAATCAGCACCTGCTTTAAACTTAACTACATTTTTAGCAGCGATTTGGATAGTTTTTCCAGTTGATGGATTTCTACCTTCTCTTGCATTTCTTTTAGATACGGACCAAGAACCGAAACCTACTAAAGAAACTCTATCTCCTTTTTTAAGAGAACTTTCAACATTTCCCAAGAAAGATTCCAATGACTTTTTTGCCGCAGCTTTTGTGATGCCAGCGTCTGCTGCCATTGCATCGATCAATTCTGTTTTGTTCATAATGTGATAATTAATTGTGATTAAATAATTTATACCTATTAACAAATTTATATGGATTTCTGAGCAACACAAGTAAAACGGGCGGAAATCCCTTATTTTGTTGATAACTCAGCGTGTTTGTTGATAAAGTAGGTTTTTTTCTACGTTTCTTTCAGCCCAATAATAACGGGGCTTTAGCCCATTTTGGCATTTTCTTCTAAATTAAGACCGTTCAACAGATCCTTTACTTGCATTCTTTTCTTGCCCTGTAACTGTATTTCAAGTAGGTTTAAGTAACCATCATCAACCGCAACTTTCATTTCTTTTTTATTAAAAACCAGAGTTCCCGTGGATAAGTCATGCTTTGCAGTTTCAATTTCTACCTTGTAAATTTTAGTAATAACTGTTTGCTCTCCGTTGGTTAATGTTGTCCATGCCGCAGGATACGGACTCAACCCTCTAATAAAGTTATAAATGTCGTTTGAAGATTTGTTCCAGTCTATTTCACAAGTCTCCCTATGTATTTTATGGGCATCTTTTAAATTCTGTAAATCGGGCTGTTTATGGGTGGTGAAATTTCCAGATTCAATTTGTTCTACCGTCTTTAATACGGTATTGGCTCCCAAATGCATTAATCGATCATGTAGATCCTCAGCGTTATCGGTTTTTTTAATTACCGCCTCGTCTTGCATTATTATCTCACCGGTATCTATTTTCTCATCAATAAAGAATGTAGTTACCCCAGTTTTGGTCTCCCCATTTATTATCGCCCAATTTATGGGTGCTGCACCTCGGTATTGTGGCAATAATGAGGCATGTAGATTAAAGGTGCCATACTTGGGCATATTCCAAACTAACTTGGGTAGCATTCTAAAAGCGACCACCACCTGTAAATTGGCGTTCAAATTTTTTAATGTTGCTAAAAAAGCTTCATCTTTTAAGTTGGTTGGTTGAAGCACCTTTAAATCATTTTCTACGGCATATTTTTTAACGGCAGATTCGTTTAATTTTCTACCCCTACCTGCAGGTCGATCTGGTGCGGTAATGACACCAACGATATTATATTCATTTTTTACCAGCATATCTAAAATGCCAACGGCAAAATCAGGTGTTCCCATAAATACAATTTTCAATGCTTCCATATTATAGTAGTTGGTATTCGTTAATGTTATTTAATGTTATCAAATTATCTTCTAATAGTTCCTGTAATGCCGAAATAATAGTTTCTTGAGAAATATTTAGCTTTAATTGCAGCTCTCGTGAACCTGCATCTTTCTCCTTTAATGCTTTTATGATTTTTATTTTGGCGTGAACAATGGATGTGTTCTCGGTTTTTTGGCTCGTGCAAACATCACATATGCCACAAGGTTGTTCTTGTAGTTCTCCAAAATAGCCTAAGAGTTGAATGCTTCTGCAAACAGTATCATTTTCTATATAAGAAAGCATAGCGTTCACTTTCTCTATTTTAAGCTGATTTTGTTCTTCTATATTTTTCGCGAAAAGATTAATGGTTCTATCATCATCTCTTGGTACCAGAAAAAAAATCTCTAAATCGCTCGTTGCACTGGAGTACTCAATAATTTCATCTTTTGCTAAAAGCTCAAAATTTTCATGAATTTTATATTCCGGCATTGACGTTTTTTTTGATAACATATAGGTGTTTATAGGTGTATCAAATTCAAACAATCCTCCATAAGTGCGTAGAACTATCTTTATAAAATCTGCCAGTTTATTGTTTTGGTCGATATACCTATATAAGGTGTCTTTGTCGGTAATAAAATTAATGGTAATTTTTTTAGAGAAATTTTCGGATAACGAGATTACCGAATTCCTATCCAGTATTTGTAAAGTATTATAGGTAACGAATGTATTAAGCTTATAAATACTACAGAATTCATTGAAATTAAGATGAAACCTTGCTTCCGTAAACTCTCCATATCCAATCTGAAAAAATGTACTTAATTTTTTATAAATCATTTTAACCTGGGCAACACTCGGCAAAATATCTAAAAATTGCTTTTTGACTAAAACCTTATCTGTAGTATTGGTCAATATTATAGCTTTTGCAAAAGCACCATTTCTACCGGCTCTACCTGCCTCCTGAAAGTAATTTTCTACGCTATCCGGTATTTGGTAATGTATCACCAATTCTACATCTGGTTTGTCTATACCCATACCAAAGGCGTTGGTGGCAACGATTATTTTATAGTTGTTCTTTAACCAAAGTTCTAAGCGTTCCGTTTTTTTATTTTGATCAACACCACCGTGGTAAAATGTTGCACTAATATTATTCTGAACCAAAAACTTTGATAGCTCTTCTGCCATTCTTCTACTTCTAACATAAATAATGGCACTTTGCTGTACTTGTTGGCAGTATTGTTTTAGGTATCCTCTTTTGTCTTCGGTAAACTGTACTTCAAGCCCAATATTTTTTCTAAAGAACGAGTCTTTTATGACCAAAGGGAAGGTGAGTTCTAGAGAATTGATAATATCTTCACTAACTCTTTTTGTGGCCGTAGCGGTCAAAGCTACTATTGGTGGCGTAGCATGTAATTGGCGTAAAACCGAACAGCTTAAATAGGCGGGTCTAAAATCATGTCCCCATTGAGATATACAGTGTGCCTCATCAATAACGAACATAGAAACGTTCATGCTTTTTATTCGTTCTTGTACAAATTCTTGTTGCAGACGTTCTGGCGATAGATATAAGAATTTATAGTTGCCATAAATACAATTATCCAATAGCTTATCAAGTTCGTTAAATTTAAGTCCGCCTTTTAGACCTATGGCTTTAATACCAAGCTTCTGAAGATTATTTACTTGATTTTCAATTAAAGCTCTTAGCGGTGAAATAACGATACAGATACCATCTTTTGATAATGCCGGAACTTGAAAACACAAAGATTTTCCACCGCCAGTAGGCAGTAGGCCCAAAACATCTTGACCATTGATTATGGCATTGATAATTTCTTCTTGAGAGCCTCTAAAACTTTCAAAACCCCAATAATTGGATAAGATTTCTTTTGGAGTACTATTCACTCGCTCCGTTTATATGGTCTATTACAAATTGCAATCTATTATCAATGGTGCCGAAAGGAACTTCTATGGGTTTGTAACCAAGTTCAATATAGGTGTTTTCCAATTGTTCATGTATGCCGCAAGCTTGCTCAAAATTTTCCATTCTCTCATTGTCTTGCACATAAATCTCTTTCCAGGGTGGTAAAATCAGCACTTCGTCATATCTATTCTTTAGGCACAAATCTGCGTAACGTGGTTCTGTAGTTTGTCCAAAATAATTCATATAAGCGATAACATCGGGCAAGCCACGATCATAAAAGACATGTTCTTTGTTTATATTTTTGCCATTTTCAAAATGCTTCAATCTTGCGCTGATCAGCTCATCATTAAAGCTTTTTGCATCCTTTACAAAATCAATAGGGTTAACGAGTTGGTCTTCTAATGAAACATCATCCAACGCATTTAAAGTCATGGTTCTGATCACTTCATGAAAACAATGGTAGCCATTTTTTTCCAACGAAGATATTAATACTGTTTTTCCTGTTCCAGGACCACCTGTTACAACAATTCTTTTGCTTTTCAAACTCTTAATTTATAAACGCAAAAGTACATAAACCGCCAGTATTAAAAAACTGGGGTATTAGACTTATCTTTGCATAAAATAAGAGTTATGGACGAAAAGAATCCAGAGGAATTTTATAAAAAATTAAGAGAACAACTAACGGAAACCACAAAATGGCCGTCTAATTATCTTTACAAATTCATAGTGGAAACAGCTACGGATAAGATAGCTAAGATTGAGGGTATTTTTGATAATATGGGTGCGGTAATCGATTTAAAAAAATCTAAAAACGGAAAATATACAAGCGTTTCCATTACGGTGAATTTAAAAGGACCGGATCAGGTTATAGAAAAATATAAGGAAGTAGGTGAAATAGGTGGGGTAATCTCCTTATAAAATAGCTTTTCATCTATAATTTTATTATTTTGGCATCGTTATAAGAACACTTCTCAAACACAATAAGCTAAAATTTTCAATTTGCAATTAGTAGAAAACCTAGAATATAATACGGAGCGTCCTCATTTGATCATTCCTGAATACGGTCGTCATTTTCAAAAAATGGTAGATCATGCAGTATCAATAGAAGATCGCGAAGAAAGAAATAAAGTAGCCCAGTCCATTATAAGTGTGATGGGAAATCTTCAACCTCATTTACGTGATGTGCCAGATTTTCAACATAAATTATGGGATCAATTATTTATCATGTCCGATTTTAAGTTGGATGTAGATTCACCTTTTCCTATAACCTCAAAAGAGGTGTTGAAACAAAGACCAGAGGCGTTGGAATATCCGCAGAATTTTCCAAAATACAGATTTTATGGAAATAACATAAAACGAATGATCGATGTAGCGGTAGAGTGGGAGAAAGGCGATAAGCGTTCTGGATTGGAATATGCCATTGCCAACCACATGAAAAAATGCTATTTGAACTGGAATAAAGATGTGGTAGACGATAAAGCCATATTTAAGCACTTGTTCGAGTTAAGCGATGGTCAAATTGATCTAGCTTCAACTGGTGAGAGCTTAACGGACAGCGGTCAGTTTTTGAAAAATAGAGTTGCCAAGAACCCTAGATCCAGTTCAAACAAAAAAAATCAAAGAAATAATAACCGCGGTAAAAAACGCTATTAATTTCCACTTCTCTAGATGGGAACATTCAAAATAGAAGGAGGACACCAGTTATCTGGTGAAATAACACCTCAAGGAGCAAAGAACGAAGCACTTCAAATACTTTGCGCTGTTTTACTTACAGATGAAAAAGTAACGATCAACAACATCCCCGATATTGTTGATGTCAATAAACTTATAGCACTATTAGAAGATTTAGGTGTAAAAATTCAAAAGAAAGGCAAAGGCTCTTACACTTTTAAGGCCGATGATGTTAATTTGGATTATTTGCAATCTGACCAATTTAAACAAGATGGTAGAGGCTTAAGAGGTTCTATTATGTTGGTAGGACCGCTTTTGGCTCGTTTTGGAAAAGGATATATACCTAAACCTGGTGGCGATAAAATAGGACGCAGACGTTTAGATACTCACTTCGAAGGTTTCATTAACCTTGGTGCCAAATTTAGATATAATAAAGAAGAATACTTCTATGGGGTTGAAGCTGATAAGCTGAAGGGGACCTATATGTTATTAGATGAGGCTTCTGTAACAGGAACAGCAAATATTGTAATGGCAGCTGTTTTGGCAGAGGGTCAAACTACGATTTACAATGCTGCATGTGAACCATATCTACAACAGTTATGTAAGATGTTGAATAGGATGGGCGCTAAAATTACCGGTGTTGGTTCTAATCTATTGGTTATTGATGGTGTTGAGAAGTTAGGAGGAACAGATCACCGCATGTTGCCGGATATGATCGAAATTGGAAGCTGGATCGGATTGGCTGCCATGACGAAAAGTGAATTAACGATCAAAGATGTTAGTTGGGACGATTTAGGTCAAATTCCTACTGTATTTGGTAAGTTGGGAATTACTTTAGAGCGTAAAGGAGATGATATTTACATACCTGCCCATAAAGATGGTTACGAGATTCAAAATTATATAGATGGTTCTATCTTGACGATAGCCGATGCACCTTGGCCCGGGTTGACACCAGATTTACTTAGCATTATTTTAGTGGTAGCTACACAGTCTAGGGGTGAAGTGTTAATACATCAAAAAATGTTTGAAAGCCGCTTATTCTTTGTAGATAAGTTGTTGGATATGGGAGCAAAAGTAATTCTATGTGACCCTCATAGAGCAACCGTTATTGGTCATGACTTTAAGTCTACTTTAAAAGCGACAACCATGACTTCACCAGATATTAGAGCGGGTGTTTCTTTGCTAATTGCGGCGTTATCCGCGAAAGGAACTTCTACCATTCATAATATAGAACAGATTGATCGTGGTTATGAGAACATTGACGAAAGACTACGTGCAATAGGTGCTAAAATCGTACGAGTTTAAGCATTTTTTCTATTAGATATAAAAAACTCCATAATTAGGTTTAACCTTTTATGGAGTTTTTATTTTATAAATATGTTGTGTTATTTTTCAATTAAAGTACCATCCGGATATTTGGCAAATCTACCTCGGGTGGCATCATGGGTATGATCTGGGTGTCTCCATGGCCAACCTCCAAATTGGGTAGTTTTAAATTCATTCATTGCATTTTGTAATTCTTCATCGGAATTCATTACAAACGGACCGTATTTTGCTACTGGCTCACCTATAGGTTTTCCTTGTAAAACTAAAATATGGGCATTGGCTCCAATAGCTTTAATTTCAACCTCCTTAGAGGGATCTATATCTACGCCATGGTTTGGTTTTACCGATTCCCCTAATAGTTCTATAGTGCTACCGTCATAGAAATATATTGTTCTATGAGAATTTATCTCAGCTTTAGGTAGTGTAATTGTTCCATTTTCATCAATAGTAATGTTCCAAATTGCAACATCGTTATCCTTGTCAATTGCCCAAGAATCTGGTGCCGGGTCTGGTGCTTTTTCACTGTTGAATTCACCGGCAATTACTTTTATTCTAGCATTTTTTAAGTTTATAACAGGAATATCTTCATGCCACAGCATTTTAAAGTGTGGATCTACAAATTTACTTTTAGCTGGTAAATTCAACCATATTTGAAAAAGTTCAAGTGTATTTTCCTTGTCGGTATGTAGTAAAGGGAACATTTCTGAATGTTGAACCCCACTACCTGCAGTCATCCATTGTACATCGCCTTCACCAAAACGTCCTGCGGCGCCAAGTGAATCCGAATGATCACAAAACCCTTTGTTTACAACAGTGATGGTTTCAAATCCGCGATGTGGATGAGCCGGAAAACCTGGTATGGTTGTACCATGGTACATTCTATAACCATCCTTTATCTGAAAATCGTTTCCTAAGTTTCTACCTTCCAATGAGTCGTCGGGACCTAATTCACCATTCCCTTTTGGATAATGATCCAAGTGGTAAACACAGAACAAAAAAGGATCTTGTGTTTGCCAAGGAAAGCCCAGCTTAAATATGCTTTTAATTTCATTTTTCATGATATCGCTTTTTATCTTTTCAATGTGCTGCATTATTAATTTCAATCCAATTGTTTTCTGGATCTTTTAAATAAATCTGTCTAACACCATCCGCTCTTAAGGTTACCGAGTTTTCTTTACCTGGCCAGTCGTAATATGTAATATCTTTTTCTTCTAAGGAAGCTATTAATTCATCTAATTTTTGAGTAGCCAGACATAAATGAACACTTTTGCTATGCTGCATGGCAACGCTGTCTTTTCCTATTAAATGTAATTGAGAATTTCCTTGAATTATAAACCACTTAAAACCGGTTGGAGTTGAAGGATGAGGAATATCTTTTAGGTTTAATACATTTTTGTAGAAGGAACCAACTTTATCGAGGTCTTTTACTATAACGGAGTAGTGGTCGTAATTAAAATCAAATGACTGGGCAAAGATAATAGAGCTGTAAAGTACCAGTAGAATTACGGTAAATTTTTTCATTGTTTTTGTTGTTTAAGTTTGGTTCAATTTACTTAAAAATAAAAGAAGCTATCTGTTAAGATAGCTTCTTTTATTTGAGACTTATTGACCATTTAATGGAGGAGGACCATCGATCATCGGTTCGTAGACCTCGTCTCCTTTTCTAGTTTTAAACTCTTCCTTTACTTTACTGACCAGTTTAGGGTTTTGAAACAGATCTAACATGGTCATAGCCATTGCTTTTGATGCGTGAATCATTCCTTTATGACCAATGGACATTCCTCCACAGGCTACCACGGCCCAAGAATGCCATGGAGTTCCAGTTGGTGCTACCGATACGCCTAAGTTAATATTTGGCACGTTCCAACTAACATCTCCAACATCTGTAGAACCACCACCAGGACTCTCAAGGGTTTTTCGTAATGGGTGTACCGTGCCATCTAGGCCGACTTCTGGTTTGCCCGTTGCTTTTTGAATTGCTTTTCCAAATATGGTTTCTTCTTCAGTGTATGTAATAGGTCCCAAAAGCTCTAAATTATTCTGCATGATTTCTCCTCCAGAACGGTTTACCAGTGTTTCGTAAATTCCGGAAACCAAAGAGATCTTATAGTCTACATTTGCCATAATCGCGGCACCTTCGGCCATTTCTTTTACACGCTCATAAGTTGGAAGCATTTTTGCTCTTTTAGGATCTCTAACACGTACCCATAATTTGGCATAATCTGGTACTACATTTACAACTTGACCTCCATCTTGTATGTGATAGTGTATTCTTGAAGTGGGTAAAATATGCTCTCTGTAATAGTTTATACCAGTGGTATAAAGTTCTAATGCATCAGATGCACTTCGTCCGTTCCATGGATCCATAGAGGCGTGTGCGGTTTGTCCGTAGAACTCTACAATAAAATCGATTAAAGAAAGGCCACTTTGAACATCTGCTTCAATCTGTGCAGATGGGTGCCAGCTTATATTCACATCTACATCGTCCCAAAGTCCTGCTTTCACCATCCAAACTTTTGCAAAGTATTTTTCTTCAGCAGGTGTTCCTAAAAACTTAACTGTTCCTTTTATTTTTCCTGCATCCATTAATTCCTTTATGGCAATTGCAGACCCTAAACTTGCGGTGCCGAACATGTTATGCCCACAGCCATGCCCAGCAGCACCTTCTTTTAAGGGTTCTTTTACCGGTGTAGTCTTTTGTGAAATGCCAGGTAGTGCATCAAACTCGCCTAGAATACTGATAACTGGACTACCAGACCCGTAAGTCGCGGTAAAAGCCGTAGGTATATCAGCTACACCTCTGGTTACTTTTAAACCGTTCTTTTCTGCATAGTCAGCTAAAATTCGTGAAGATTCGCTTTCGTTGAAAGCAGTTTCGGCCAGTGCCCAAATAGAATCACTGATTTTTATTAATTCTGCTTTATGTTTTTCAACCGAAGCAACAATTAAATTTTTGTCCTTGCTCATTTTTTGGGCAAAAACCGATGCGCTCATGCATAGACAGAGCGCCATTAGAAATGTTTTTTTCATTTTTAGAATTAGTTTAAGTAGTTGTTTTGATTAGTCTTTTTAAAGATACTCAACTTTAATCTAATTCCTTCTTTTGAATTTATGTACGATAAAAAATTATGAAAATCGTAATTAAGCGACCGCTTCTTTATAGGTTTCTAAACAGCGCTCTCTGGCTATTTTATGATCTACCATTTTTTCTGGGTAATCTGTTGTACCGTATTCATGGATCCACTCTTTTATGTATTTCTTGTTTTTATCAAATTTATCAACCTGTGTCATTGGATTGAAAATTCTAAAATAAGGAGCAGCATCAACGCCACTACCTGCTGCCCATTGCCAATTACCAATGTTTGAGCTCATTTCATAATCTAATAATTTCTCAGCGAAATAGGCTTCTCCCCAGCGCCAGTCTATCAATAAATGTTTGCATAGAAAACTAGCTACCAGCATTCTTACCCTGTTATGCATATAGCCGGTTTCATTTAATTGGCGCATACCTGCATCAACTAACAAATACCCTGTTTTACCGTTTTTCCATTTTTCGAATTCTTCTTCGTTGTTACGCCATTCTATTCGATCGTACTTAGCCCTAAAAGATTTGTTCACCGTATGTGGGAAATGGTAAAGAATGGACATGAAAAACTCTCTCCAAATTAACTCGCTCCAAAATACTTTGTTCTTTTCCGCAATTGCCTTTTTCATCATTTTTCGAACCGATACCGTACCAAAACGTAAATGAGGTCCTAATCGAGATGTTCCGCTATCTTTAGCGGGGAAGTTTCTGGTGTCTTCATAATTATCTATAAGGGTTGGTGTTACATTATAATCTGGAACTTTAATTTTAGATTTTTCAAAACCGATATCATTTAATGATACATTGGGCAGTCTTGAATTTTTAATAAGATTTGATAAATACTGACTTGTGTAATGAATATGTAAATCTTTACTTTCATTAAACTGTTCTTGCCATTTATTCTTATAAGGAGTATAAACAACATAAGGGTCGCCATCACCCTTTACTATTTCAGATTTTTCGAAAATTACCTGATCTTTAAATGTTATAAATTGAATATCATTCTTCTTAAGGAAATCAGATATTTTCTCATCCCTTTCCTTGGCATATGGTTCATAATCTCTATTGGTAAAGACAGAAACTACCTTATAATTTTTAATTATATTTTTAAATGCTTCTAATGGGGTATCATTATAAATAGCTAAAGAACTTTCATGGTCATCTTGTAGCTGCTTGCGCATGGCTTGCAAGGTATCATGTATAAAAGAAACCCTTGCATCATCTTTTGGTAGTTTTGAGAGTATTTCTTTATCAAAAATAAAAATAGGTAGTACAGGAACATCACTTTTAAGCGCTTCTAAAAAACCAATATTATCATCAAGCCTTAAATCTCTTCTGAACCAAAATACAGATACTTCTTGTGCCATTTAATGAACGTTTAAGGTTGATAGTCCGCCATCTACTCCAATAATTTGACCTGACATCCAAGAGCTTTTATCACTCAATAGAAATATTGCAGTTTGGGCAATGTCTTCTGCATTTCCTATTCTATTTAAAGGATGTCTTTCGTTCATGGCTTCCCTTTTTTTATCATTATTTAAAAGTCTTTTTGCCAAAGGTGTATCTACCAATGACGGAGCCACAACATTTACTCTAATCTTAGGTGCATACTCAGCTGCCAAAGATTTTGCAAAACCTTCAATTGCTCCTTTTGAAGCGGCAACACTGGTGTGGTATGGCATACCGGTACCAACAGCAATAGTACTAAAAAAGACTATACTTGATTTGTCGTTCATTTTTGAGATAATACCTTTAATAACATTTACCAAAGAAAAGAAATTAAGATGCATATCATCTTTCATCGTTTCTAAAGACATCATCTTAAAAGGTTTCAAATTGATGCTGCCGGGGCAATATACAAATCCGTCTAATTTTTCTGGTAGTGTAGACAAGTCAAGTTCATCTACGGTAACATCGAAAGAAATGTGAGTAATGTTCTTATGTTGTAGATTTTCGCTTGTTCTTGAAGCTACGAATAGCTTATGTGTTTCTTTAAGTTCCTCAACAATCGATTGCCCAATACCGTAGGAACCTCCTATTAATAATATATTTTTCATTTAAAAAGATTTAAATTCAAGTTGATTCGGAATCGTTTCTATAGAGCCGAATAATTCTTTTAATTTTTGTTCGCGAAAATGGAATATTTCCTTTAATTGATTTTTTACTAAGATGGGGTGTACCATTTGCCCTAGAACACCCATTGGTAATTTATAATCAATGATGTCTTCCATTTCTACGCCTTCATTAATTTCTTTAATGAAATGTTTGTGATGCCATAATGCATAAGGTCCAAATCTTTGTTCATCAACAAAGTAATTTCCCTGTTCTACATGTGTGATTTCAGTGACCCATTTTGTAGTATATCCAGGAAAAGGAGAAACTTTATATTGAATAATTTGACCGGGAAACATATCTCTATCGGCTCCCGATATAATATTGAAACCCATTTGTTTTGGTGTAATAACTTTTAAGTTGGCTGGGTTGGATAAAAATTGCCATGCTTCAAGTCTTGAAATTGGTAAGGCTTGTTTAGAATGTAGTTGATATAGTTTCATAAAGGTATTTAATAGTCAAACAAAAAATGTTTGTTTAACATTATGTAAAAATAATTAAACAAATTGAAATTAGCTTTCTTATCGGTTTAAAAATTAACTTTATCGATAAAATTGAATTTAGGTCACTTAAAAACAAGCGGTTAACATTATTCTGACTTATTTTGTAACCATGAAGGTTTTAAATCAATTTTTACTTCTAATAATGGTCATTTGCAGCGCTAAAGGATTAGCTCAGCAAAATGTACAAACCGTGGGGGAATTACCTAATGAAATATTTGAAACATCGGGACTAATATATTTCAACGGTAATTTGATTACTCACAATGATTCTGGTAATGAGCCTACACTATATGAATTGGATACTTTGTCTTTATCAATACAAAGACAGGTGACAATTAATAATATTTCCAATATTGACTGGGAAGCCATCTCACAAGATCAGGATTACATTTATATAGGCGATTTTGGCAATAATGTAGGAACAAGAACAGATTTGGCCGTATACAGAATTTCCAAAGCCGACTACACCGCTTCAGATTCCGTAACAGCAGAAATTATTAATTTTTCATATGAAGATCAAGTAGACTTTAGTAACAACGGTAATAGTGATTGGGATGCAGAGGCTTTTGTAGTATTAAATGATGGCATACTTGTTTTCACTAAACAATGGCAAAGTCTTGGCTCGGTGGCATATCAATTTTCTAAAGTTCCGGGTACCTATATCGCAAGTAGGGTAGGAGCTATAGACAACGTCGGGCTAATTTCTGATGCTACATATGATATAGATTCTAACAGGTTAGTATTCTTGGGGTATTCTTCAATTTTAAGTCCCTTTGTCGGTATAATAGAAGATTTTAATTTAACTATTCCTTTCGAAGGATATACCGAACATTCTCTCGGGCTAAATTTTGTTCAAGCAGAAGGAATTACACAAACTATATCGGGGCAGTATTTTTTTTCTTCTGAATACTATTCAAGGCAAACCCCAACTATAGTATCTCCCTCAAGGTTGTTTACATTTCAAGTACCCGAAATTGAAGAGGAAGAACCGGTTGAACCAGAAATTCCAGAGGAGCCAGAAGAGCCAGAAAATCCAGAAGAGCCCGAGTTACCCGAAAACGATGATGAAAACGAAAAACTGATTATTTATAGGGATAATTCTTCTGATCGTTACTATTATTCCATTACTACAGATAAGGCTGTTTACGGTCAAGTTATCTATGATGTTACGGGAAAAGAGGTTTATAAAAACTCTGAAAATGTGGAGAGAAAAGGTATTATTGCACATCATCTGGAATCTTCCATATACTATTTGGCTATTTTTCTCGAAGATGGGGTCATTGCCACTTCATTTGCAGTTTTTTAGGGCTCCACTTGCTATTTAAGTATTTGTTAACATTTCTACCCTTTCTTTATAAGTAGTTTTGTGATTATAACTAATCAGATAAACAATTATGAACAAAGTAGTACTTTTTTTATTGGCAATTGTAGCTTCATTAACCGTTGAAGCACAGATTAATACACCAGCACCTAGCCCTGCTGCAAAATTAATGCAGACTGTAGGTTTAACAGAGGTAACTATTGACTATTCAAGACCATCTATGAGAGGTAGAAAAGTTTATGGTAACCTTGTTCCTTTTGATAAATTATGGCGTACAGGTGCTAATGCATATACTAAAGTTTCTTTTGATACTGACGTTACCATTGGTGGTAAAGAAGTTAAAGCTGGTACTTATTCTATTTTCTCAAAACCTGGAGCTTCTAACTGGGAAGTGTATATCTACACAGATATTGTTGGTGGTGGAACACCTAGTAATTGGGAGGAAAGTAAAATTGCCGCTCAAATAACGGCACCGGTCTATAATATTGAAATGCCAGTTGAAACTTTTACCATAACTATTGATGATGTCACCAGTACAGGAGCAAATATTGGGATTATATGGGAAAACACTTATGTGGCAATTCCTTTTTCAGTTCCTACAGATGCTACCGTAATGAGTAATATAGACAAAGCCTTAAACGGACCGTCTGCTGAAGATTATTACGCAGCGGCAGTATACTACTCCAGTGAAGGAAAAGATATCAATAAAGCCAAAGAGTGGATGGATAAAGCAATATCCATGACCGAAAAACCGGCATTTTGGCAATTAAGACAACAGTCTTTAATATTAGCAAAAGCAGGCGATAAAAAAGGAGCAATCGCAGCTGCTAAAAAATCATTGGAAGGAGCTACTGCTGCCGGAAACAATGATTATATTAAAATGAACAACGATTCAATAAAAGAATGGAGTTCTAAGTAAATTGATTCATTCTATAGAACTAAAAAGTCCGTGCTATTGCACGGACTTTTTTTATGGTTTAACACTGAGTGTTATTCAAAAACCTTAACGCCATCATCAATATCCAAATGGTAGAATTCAGCATCGATATTGGTCTTTTCTTTATAAGATTGTAAAAGAGATCTTATGTTTGATTCCAAATTTTCTGTTTCCATTAAGTTTATTGTGCAACCACCAAATCCGCCACCCATCATTCTAGAACCTAAAACTCCTTCAAGTTCTTCTCCAATCTGTACTAGGTAATCCAATTCGCTAGTAGTAATTTCATATTGAGTGGACATTGCCCAATGCCCTTCTTTCAATACCTTGCCAACACCTACAGCATCTCCATTGGTCAGCAATTGCATCATTTTAAGTACACGTTCATTTTCTTCTATAATATAGGTTGCACGTTGTACGTCAATTAAATAGACCTTTTTTTTTACCTTTTCTAAATCATCTTTGTCAACCTCTCTTAACGATGTAATTTGTGATTTGTATTCTTGTACTTGTTTAACAATGTTCTCACAAGAAACACGCCTTTTATTATATTCAGAATCAACGGCTAAATTATGTTTTATATTAGAGTTGATTAAAACCCAACTATAGCCTTTTAGATTAATAGGAATGTATTTATGACTTAGGTCTTTACAATCTAAAAAAAAGGCATTTCCTTTTTTGCCAAATAGAACTGCATACTGGTCCATTAATCCACAATTAAGACCAATTTTGTGTTCAGCTTCTTGGGCAATTAAAGCTATTTCTTCTCTAGTAATTTTTTGTTTTGAAATTTGAGTAATAGCATAGATAAATCCGCAACATAGGGCAGCGGAGGAAGAAAGACCTGATCCAATAGGTATATCACCTCCAAATACACAGTCCATACCTTTTAAAGGGTAGTTCTTTGAATCTAAAATTTCAATTATTGCTTTAAAATAATTTCCCCAAAAAGAATCGAACGGTTTGTGCGCTCCGTTAAGTTGGAATTCCACTTTTTCTGGCTGAGTCAAAAATGTTTCAATGCGAATGCTATTTTGATCATTATCGGAAACAGCAAAGTATATTCCTTTTTCAATTGATGCGGGTAGTACAAGACCTTCATTGTAATCAGTATGCTCACCGATTAAATTGATTCGTCCTGGAGCTTTGATAAGAATGTGATTTTTACTGTAATTCTCTTCAAAGTAAGACGCAACTTTCTTATGTACCATTAAGTGTTTTATTAAAATCTATAATTCTTAGGTAGATGCCAATGGCTTGTTCAGCATACGGTCAAAGGCTTCAAATATAAATGAAATTATTATAACCAAAGCGGCACCGAAAAAGTTAAGCCATAAGTACCCAAGTTTTTCTTGACCCGAAGGGTAAATATGTATGAGATAGTAGTATATAATGCAAACGATAACCTGTGTTACTACCGCAGCAAAGAATACAGCATTTCCTTTGATAAACTTAAAAAAGAATGCGATTAAGAATATCCCTAAAACATTACCATAAAAAATACTACCAATAATATTAACAAGCTGAATTAAATTATCAAAAAGATTGGCGACGCATGCAATTAGAATGGCAATCACGCCCCAAATTAGGGTGAAGAATTTAGAGGCTTTAACATAATGTTCTTCGGTAAGGTTGGTATCGCCCTTATTTCGTTTATATAAATCTAATGCGGTGATAGTTCCCAATGCATTAAGTTCAGACGCTGTCGATGACATGGCAGCAGATAAAATGACTGCCAAAAGAAGCCCGACCAAACCAGTTGGAAGGTTGTTGAGTATGAAGTGGATGAATACATAATCTTTATCATTGGTTTCAACCACATCGTTGGCTTGACTAATAAGTGATTTAGCAGCCACTCTATTAGTACTGTCCTTTTGGTTTATGCGTATAATCTGTTTTTTTGCTTCTTCAACAGCAGTATATTCCTTTATTTCCAATGCCGCAGAAAACTTGTTTTGTGCGATTCTTTTTTCTGCCTCTAATGCTATTTGACCTTCTTGTAATACTTTATAGTCATCTGCATATTCAGATTCCATAACCGCTTGTGTAGCAGAAGGGTTAAAGTTAAGTGGTGAAGGATTGTATTGATAAAATACGAACACCATTACACCAACCAATAATATGAAGAATTGCATCGGTATTTTAAAGATGGCGTTGAAAACTAGACCTAACTGACTTTCCCTAATCGATTTACCCGATAGGTATCTTTGCACCTGACTCTGATCTGTACCAAAATACGCAAGAAATAGAAATAGCCCGCCGGTAATACCGCTCCAAAATGTATATCGACTAGAGGTGTCAAAATCAAAATTCAATATTTCAAGTTTATTGCTGGCACCTGCAATTTTCATTGCTTTACTAAATGTGATATCGGTAGGTAGGTAGCCGAGAATAAAAAAGAAAGTGATGAACATCCCCGTCATGATTATGAACATCTGTTGTTTTTGGGTAACACTGACTGCATTGGTTCCACCAGATACTGTGTAGATGATAACGAGTGTTCCAATAATTATATTCAAGGTTCTTAAATCCCAACCTAATACCGCCGATAAAATAATAGAAGGTGCGAATATGGTAATACCTGCAGCTAAACCTCTTTGAATAAGAAATAGAACGGCAGCTAACGACCTCGTTTTTAAATCGAACCTACCTTCTAAAAATTCATAGGCGGTGTAAACTTTCATTTTATGGTAAAGAGGTACAAATACCATACAAATGATTATCATAGCTAATGGGAGTCCAAAATAGAATTGAACAAAGCCCATACCATCGTGAAAAGCTTGACCTGGTGTTGATAAGAACGTTATGGCACTCGCTTGTGTCGCCATAACGGATAATCCTATGGTCCACCATTTGGAATCATTACCACCACGAACATAGTCGTCGACGTTTTTACTTCCTTTGGTTTTCCAAACTCCATATATAACTATAAAGAGTAGTGTACCGGCGAGAATTATCCAATCTAATTCTCTCATATTAATTGAATGATGTCATTATGTAATAGAAAACAAGAACATAAATAAAATTGAGTACCAATAAAATGGTATACTCTTTTTTCCAAGTAGCATTTTCATCTCGTTCTTTGTTCATCCTTTAATTTTCACGTTTGTTTCTACTTTATCCTTGCCAATAGATAACATATTAGAAAATAATTTATATGCTCCTGGTACACCTACAGGTAATTCCCTAAAAAAGCTGAGTCCCGTATAAATATAGTTTCCTTTACCATATGGGGCAATTAATAAGCTGCCTTTTGAGGCATCTTCGCCCTCATCATGCATTTCAAGAATAGGTGTAAATTCTTGACTCCATTTATCGGGAAAATATAGACCTCTTTCCTGTACCCAACCATTAAAATCGTTTTCATCGATTTCATTAGGAAAATTTACCAAAGAATGATCTTTTGCTATTATGTTAACCTCAGAGTTTTCATTGGTTACCCTATCTCTTGAAATTTCTATATCATATGGAGCAATATTTTCAAATTGTGCACCCCATCTACTAGCTGTATTATATTGCACAATTACCGTACCACCATTTTTAGCATAATCTAAAATAAAACGCTGTTTAAACTTCAGTTCATCTACAACATTATATGCTCTTATGCCAAGTACAACGGCGTCGTATTTTTTTAATGATTCTGTAGTTATTGCTGTTGGGTCAATTAGCTGTACGTTGTATCCGATCTGTTCTAAACTGGTAGGTACTTCATCGCCTGCTCCCATAATGTAACCAATGTTTTCACCGGCTTTTTGAATGTTTAAGCGAACAACTTTTGCCTCAGACGGAAGTAAAACAGTCTGGGTAGGCACATGGTCGTAAGCAATGGTTGCCAGTTCTTTGGTGATTTCCTTTCCGTTTATACTTAGAATAGGGGAGATGATACTTTCGCTTTCGGTAGAAGGCGGACTCAACGTGAAATAAACTGTTTGTTCATCACCTTTTTTGGCTATAGAAAAGTTTTGCTTATAGGCATCTACCTTCCAGTCTTTACCATATTTTAATTCTATGGTACCAGAAATATTGTCTTGGTGTGCTTTTATGGTTACCGGAATTTTTTTCTTATTGGCATCGGCGAAAATTAAAACCTTATCGGTAAAGCTCGCTGTAGCTTCTGGCACAACTTCAAAAGGGTGGTAAATTTCACCCTTATCTGGTTTGGCATATTTATAAACTACAGGAGTGGTAATAGGTATGGTTGTACCATTGATGTCAAGTAAAAATTTGGCATTAAAGGCTCTTGGTGTTTCGGGTTTGCCAATTAAATCTTCATTGGTGACCTTATAGGTGCCTAAAGTTCCTTTTTCCATTAACCAATACGGGCTAGTGTAGTTCGTTGATGCGGGAATAGCCAGGTCAACCTTTTTAGTTATAAGATTGTTATTGGTTAAAGCTTCGTTTTCAATGGCTACTTTTTGAGTATTTAAAAAAACCGATTTTAACTTGATGTTTAAATTACTTCTATTTAATGCTTGCACCTGAACTTCAACTTCTTCCCCAGGGTTGGTGTATGCAGTTTCTGTAGATGCTTCTAAATGCAATCCTGAGATGGCAAAAATTATAGAAGTTAGCTCTTCCGTTTTTATATTTTTCCAATGGTCGTTAGATAAACCTTGTATTAAGTTATATGCTTTAAGTAAAGCAGGTATGTGAATGGTAGGGTCTTTGAAATTAAAATTTTCTTGTACGTCGTAAAGAATATCCCCTATCGCCTTACCGCCATCAACCCTTTTCCAAGTGGTATCAATACCATCAAAAAGGTTCGATTTGTTTTTTGGTAAATCACCTTTTAACAATTCAATGTATTCATCTTCAGTACCTCTTGTGCTTAGTCTGCCAAACCCTTGGCATAGATGTTGGCTGCTTGCCAATGAGGCAATTTCATTATTCGACATTCCTAACATGGGGTAGTAGGTGCCAACGTCCATATGTAAAAGATTAGTTTTATCGGCAGCCTTAAATTTTTCCTGACTTCCATAAAACCACCATGATGTATTAAAGAACAATCTTTTTGGTTGCCATGTTTTGGTAGCTTCAAGTTGCTCAGGGTAAGCACTTTCATCATTGGCAAGATCAAAGGCTTCATAGCTTAACATAGCCGATGCGGTGTGATGCCCATGGGTTGTACCTGGAGTTCTATGATCAAACCTGTTGATAATAACATCTGGTTTAAACTTTCGAATGGTTCTTACCACATCGCCAAGAATGGCTTCCTTATCCCATATTTCTAGGGTTTCAGCAGGTTGCTTTGAATATCCAAAATCGTTGGCGCGGCTAAAAAACTGCTGACCTCCATCAACTCTTCTCGCAGCCAGTAATTCTTGAGTTCTTAAAACTCCTAAAAGCTCGCGTAACTCCGGACCTATTAGATTTTGCCCTCCATCTCCTCTGGTCAAAGACAAATAAGCTGTTCTTGCCTTAACATTGTTGGCCAAGTAGGCAATTAAACGTGTGTTTTCATCATCTGGGTGAGCAGCTATGTAAAGTGCAGTGCCTAGAAAATTAAGCTTTTCAATTGCATGGTATATGTCTGTAGACGAATTGATCTTAGGGGTTTGGGCGTTTAGTGTGCCGAGTGCAAAAAGACTACAGGCTATAAACCCTAATAGATATCGCATTTTAAGTTGGTTTTGGTAGTAATTCCAAATATAATAAGATTAGCCCCTACGCGTACTTGTTTTTACAACTTCTTTAACAAAATCACATGGTTTGCTCTTCCTCTTCTTCGGTACTGATAAATTCACCTTGTTGATATGTGGATATTAATATGACGCCTTTTTGTAAAACCAAGTTATTTGGATAAGTAAGAATTTCGCCATTGCTTCTTCGTAAATGAAGGTGAAAAGCCCTAATGTCCTCTATAACAAATTTGTCTAAATCACTATTGTTAGGGTCAAGTAATTCCTTATCTAAAATTCGAATGGTATTCCCGATTTTAAATGGGAATGAGAAAAAGATGATAACTCCTGCGGTAATATTACTTAAAATGGACCATTGTGCAAACAGCGCTACACCAATAACCGCAAAAACAGAAGAGAGCATTACACCTAAATCTTGGTAGTTTACACTCCAAACCAAGGTAAGTGCCACAATGGTTATAATTGTTAAACCAATGTTGATGAATTTAATGATCAAATTGGTTCTTACAGGATTAAAATCACTGATTTTACTGACCTTTCTTACCGCTGTAGTGAAAAGGAATTTTAATATTAAGATAACTATAAAGACAATGAGACTATAAATAAGTTCATTGTAATGCTCATTGATAAACGCTTTCATATACTATAACCCTAAACTATCGCGCAAAGATAAATCCTTATTCGATTTTTGTTGCCAATAGGGTGTTGTAATCCTGTTAATTCTTGTTGCTTTTGAGGTTAGCACTTTTTTGTTATCACCAAATCCGTCATTAAAAGTATCTGTCCAGCTCTCTATGAGATATGGAAATTCGTTTCCAAAATTGATGTTCAGTGTACGTTCTAATTCAGGATAGTTAATTGAGTATGTGCTTATACTTTCAGCTTTGGTTAATGTCGTTATTGCTTTATAGGCTTTTATCTCTTTGTGACTTAACCTAATATATTCTAACGAAGGGATCATGTGAATTTCTCTTGTTGGCAAGTCGTTTGGTGAAATTCTTATTTTATTCCATATTTCATTTTCAAGAACAGCTTTTTCTAAGTGGTATTCTTGATCACCTTCCGATTCGAAATAAGAATGACTCGTAACTTCAAAATCATCTCTATTATTTAACTGCGCATAGACATGCCCGCACCATTCTTGTGAAGAAAAAGAAAGCTTTATAGCATGCTGATTGTCATGAACGGGATAAAAACTACTGGTCATGATAGAGTAGGGATAAATACCAGTGATGTAGTTTTTCGTGGAATTCAATTTTAAAACCGGAATATTACTTTTATGATCGTTATCGGCCTTTACCTGTTGTTCTGGTAAAAAAGGTTCGGTAACATAAATCATTACGGCACTACCTTTTCTAATTTCACCATATCTAGCCTGTTCTAGTGTATAAGAGGTGATTTCTGCCGTGCCATTGTACCAATATTCTTTAAATTGTTCCGATAGTTGTTTTTTTGGTGCTTCTACATTTTTTATGGTAGTTGACATGGCTAATGTATCGCTATTGTTTTCCGGTGTTTCTTTGCAGCTTGAAAAAATTAAAAGAATTCCGAGAATGCTGTAAACTGATGTTTTTAGAATTAATAGTCGTATACTTTTCATGACGATAGTTTATTTTATGTTATCAATTGTAATAAGGTGTCATAAACTAGTTGTGTAGGCAAACCTACTACGCTAGTGTATGAGCCTTTAATTTCTTCAATCCCTATGAGTCCTATCCATTCTTGAATGCCGTATGCACCGGCTTTATCATATGGTTTATACTTCTCAATATAATGACGAATTTCTGATGTAGATAAATTCTTGAAATTAACTTCGGTAATCGAGTGTTGTACAATTTGTCGTTCTATGGTTGTAAAACATACAGAGGAAATAACTTGGTGCCAGTCTCCCGATAGTTTCCTTAGCATTTCTTCTGCCTCTGCACTATCTATCGCTTTTGCAAGCGATTCATTTTTGTGCCATACCACGGTATCTGAAGTAATGAGAATTTCTTTGGGTAGAAGCTCATCTTTAAAAGCACTTGCCTTTAATTGGGCTAAGTAATCGGAAATTTCAGCACCCTTTAAATTTGATGGATATACCTCTTCTACCGACTTTATACGAACTTCGAAATCAAGTTCCATATCCTTAAAAAACTGATGTCTTCTAGGGGATCCCGAGGCTAATATTAAACGATGATTATTTAATTTGTCTCTTAGCATTTAATTAATCGTTTGTTGCGCTGAAATGACTGGTCCAATCTCCACGTACTTTTAAAACTTGTTCAATAACATCCCTAACACAACCATGCCCTCCATTTTTGTGTGATATGTATTTACTAACATTTTTAACTTCTGCAACGGCGTTTTGCGGACACGTAGGTAATGCAACTGCCTTCAATGGCGGTATGTCTGGTATGTCATCGCCCATATATAATATATTTTCGGCTTCAATATGATATATATCCATATACTCGTCTAAAGCGTCCATTTTATAATGTGCGCCCATATAAATATCGGTAACTCCTAGACCTCTAAGTCTTGTTCGTACCCCTTCATTGGTGCCTCCTGTAATTATACACACGTTATAACCTTTTTTTAAGGCAACCTTAAGAGCGTAACCATCTTTTACACTCATTTGGCGCAATAATTCTCCTTCGCTGGTAATTAGAACGTTACCGTCTGTAAAAACACCATCGACATCAAAAATAAATGTAGTAATGTCCTTTAAATATTCCTTATAGCTCTTTTCCATGTTTTTCTTTTATTGCGTTGCTCAATAGGGTGTATAATTCCCTTTGGTGTTTGTCTTTTAAAATTTGTAAATGATTATGTAATGTTTTTTGATCTCCACGTTTTGCTGGTCCCGTTTGTGCCTGTAATGGAGAAAGGTCTTCAAGTTTTGCGGCAGTTTCTGTAATTAATGGTTTTAATAAGTTGAAATCAATTTGATGTTCTTCGCAAATTTCTGCCCCCAAAGTGTATAGGTAATTGGTGAAATTATTTACAAAAACAGCGGCTACATGTAATGTTTTCCGTTGGTCTGAATCTATCTCAACAACAGTTTTGCTTAAAGCATTGCCAAGCTTGTACAAAAGTTTAACATCCTTGTCATCGTTAGCTTCAATGCATATGGGTATGTTGTTAAAAGATACGATTTTTCCTTTAGTAAATGTCTGCAAAGGGTAAAATATGCCTGGTCGTTTTAAGCTACTTAAAACTTCAACAGGCGTAGCGCCAGAAGTATGTACTACGAGTCCTTCTTTGTTCTTGAAATGTTCGGCCACTATGCCAATCGCATCATCGGAAATTGCCAATATATATATGTCCGCTGTTGGTATTTTGGAAAAATCGGTATTGATCAACTTATCCTTCTTTACGAATTGTAAATGGGTTTTGTTTCTACCAAGTACTTGTTTGATATTAACGCCAACGGTTTGTTGCAATGCATGAAAAAGATTTTGCGCTACATTACCGGAGCCAACTATTATTACGGATATCATGACGCAAAAGTACAAAGTTTATAATAGTCTTGTTGTATTAAAATTAACAGTTTCAATGATATTTTAAAGCGATAAAAGTCATTCGTAAATGGTCAAAAGACCTTATTTTTGCATCTTGAAAATCAACTCCTATCTTCCATGACGGAAATGTTCAAGAAAATATTCTTCTCTACACGCTTAATGTCTATTTTGTTTATTGTTTTTGCCACTGCAATGGCATTTGGCACCTTCATTGAAAGTTGGTACAGCACAGAAACCGCTAGAATTTGGATTTATAATGCTTGGTGGTTCGAACTTATAATGGTGTTCTTTGTTATCAATTTTATTGGTAATATTTCACGTTATCGATTATTACGTTTAGAGAAATGGCCTGTTTTAATTTTACATTTATCATGGGTTTTAATTATTATTGGTGCCTTTGTTACCCGTTATATCAGTTTTGAAGGAATGATGCCCATACGTGAGGGTAATACCGAAAATGTGTTTTATTCGGACAAGACTTATTTAACGGTTTATGTTGATGGCGAAATAAATGGTGAGGCTAGAAGAAAAATTCTTGAAGACGATTTAATTGTTACTCCAGAAGCCATAAAATCTAACCTGCCATGGAAAGCCGATTTTAATGGTGAGGAATTTGAAATTTCATATGTTGATTTTATTAAGGGAGCTAAACAAGGATTGTTACCGGACTCAAATGGCACAAAATTTCTGAAAATTGTAGAAGCTGGTGATGGTGACCGTCACGACCATTATTTAGAGGATGGTAAAGTCGCAAGTATTCATAATGTACTGTTTGCCTTGAATAATAAGACAAATGGTGCAATAAATATTATGACCACAGATTCTGTGTATCAGATTCATGCACCTTTTGATGGTAATTTTATGCGAATGGCAGATCAGTTTCAAGGGGTTTTGGTTAAAGATAGTGTTCAACCATTACAATTACGTTCGCTATATAATACCGCTGGTATGCAATTTGTAATTCCTGATTCTATAACGCAAGGCTCATATGGAATTGTGGAAATACCGGCTGCCGAAAAAACCAAAATGGATCAAGATGCCATTGTTTTTGATGTTTCAGCTAACGGTGAAACCAAACAGATTAAGTTGTTAGGTAGTAAAGGACCGTCGGATTTTAGTGATAAGGTAACAGTTGGCGGACTCAACTTTTCTATTAGATATGGTTCTAAACTGCATGAGTTGCCATTTGGGATTAAATTGAACGATTTTATTGCAGAAAAGTATCCTGGTACAGATAAAGGTTACGCATCTTTTATGAGTAGGGTAACCATTGAAGATGAAAGACCTTTTGATTATGATATATTTATGAACCATGTATTAGACCACGAGGGATATCGTTTTTTTCAATCAGGATTTGACCCAGACGAGAAAGGTACTACCTTATCTGTCAACCATGATTTTTGGGGTACTTGGATAACTTATATAGGGTATTTTCTATTATATATTGGTTTAATGGGAATTATGTTCTTTGGTAAAACTCGTTTTCAAGATTTAGCAGATTCTTTAGATAAGCTAAAAGTGAAAAAGAAAAAAATGTTCGGTGTTATAACACTGTTAATGGCATTCTCGTTCTCAACTTTTGCACAAGAACAACATACCCCAGAAGAAGGGCATCAACAAGCACCAAGTAAAGCACAAATAGATTCTTTGCTAGAAGCCAGTATGGTGAGCAAAGAACATGCCGACAAGTTTGGTAAACTGGTCATACAGGATGAAGGAGGTCGTATGAAGCCTATCAATACATTTTCATCAGAATTACTTCGTAAATTGAGTTTGAAAGATAATTATATGGGCTATACTTCAGACCAGATATTACTTTCAATGATGATGAATCCGGCGGTTTGGTATAATACTGAATTTATTGCCCTAGATAAAAAATCGCAGAATGATAGTATTAGGAAAATTATAGGAATCCCTTCTGGTCAAAAATACGTTAAGGCTACAGATTTCTTTGATAAAAAAGGACAGTATAAACTAGAGCCTTTTTTACGTGAGGCAACTGCAACAAATAACCCTAATAAATTTCAGCAAGATTTTAAGGATGCCAATATTAGGTTAAGTTTGTTGAACCAAGCTTTGGGTCAAGATATTGTTAAGATATTTCCATTGTTAGATGATGAGAACAACAAATGGATATCTGCTGTTGAATATAGGGGAGGGCAATATGAAATTAGGGATTCATTATACTCCAATTTCGTAAAAAATGCCATGCCGTATTATTTAATGACTTTGGGCAAAGCGCAACAAAGTGGCGACTATAGCTCTGCCGACAAGTTATTGGCTGCATTTCACCAAAATCAACTTAATCATGGTAGCGAAGTTCTGCCTTCTCAGCAAAAAATAGATACCGAAGTAATCTATAATAAGCTGAATATTTTTAATAGGCTATATCAATATTATGCATTGGTTGGACTTTTAATGTTCTTTGTTTTGGTATTTCAAATTTTTAAAGACCGTTCCATTTGGAGAGTGGCTATCTACTTTTTCAAGGGTACAATAATGTTGCTGTTTCTTTGGCATACTGCGGGCTTAATATTACGTTGGTATATTTCTGGTCATGCACCTTGGAGTGATGCTTATGAAAGTATTCTTTATGTAGCTTGGGCTACTATGGGAATTGGTTGGGCCTTGGGCCGTAAAAGTGATATGACATTTGCTGCCTCTGCTTTTGTGACATCAATGTTATTATGGATTGCACACCAAAGTTGGATTGATCCCTCAATTGCTAATTTACAGCCAGTGTTGGATAGTTATTGGTTAATGATACACGTGGCCGTTATCGTTGGTAGTTATGGCCCTTTAACCGTAGGTATGATCTTAGGCCTTGTTTCATTGATATTGATGATCTTAACGACCAAAAAGAATAAAGAACGTATGGCAATCAATATAAAAGAATTGACCATTATAAATGAACTGGCATTAACAACGGGGCTTGTAATGCTTACCATTGGTAACTTTTTAGGAGGACAATGGGCAAATGAAAGCTGGGGGCGATATTGGGGTTGGGACCCTAAAGAAACTTGGGCATTAATATCTATTATGATTTACGCATTTGTAATACATACTAGATTGGTGCCAGGTTTAAGAGGTAAATGGACTTTTAATTTTATGAGCGTCGTTGCTTTCGGTAGTATAATGATGACCTATTTTGGAGTTAATTTTTATTTGGTAGGTCTGCATAGTTATGCTAGTGGAGCACAAGTGATTACGCCTACATTTATATATTACTTGGTAGCAGGTGTATTTGTACTAGGCGCCATAAGTTTCTGGAGATACAAGGCAAACTTTAGCAAGTAAATATTTACTACATTTAAAAAGGGTCTCTTATTAATTAAGAGACCCTTTTTTTTTATGTTTAATCTTTAGCTAGTAAATCCATCAATTCTTCAGCAGCGACTTTTCCTTTTTGTTTAAGAAAATCTCTAGGAGTGTTATCGCCCAATTCAAATACAATAGCTGGCATACCATGGTTTACATAAAAGTAATTTCTAGATACCATTGTTGGTTTTATATCCATAGAGGGTTTTATATTGGTATGTTTCTGTGGTAGTCTACTGGTTATATTTTCAATCCAATCAAAAACAATTTCACCTTTTTCACCTGTAATCGTTGAGTCTATTGGGTAGTAGATATCATCCCAAGTAGAATGGAAATCTGCACCAAAAACAAATTCATAACCTTCAGATTCCTTTTTTACCAAAAAGTCCCTAACACTTTTCGTTTCGGGTTGATTAAATTCTTGCCAGTCTCTATTTAAGTCGATGCCTCCCATATTGTGTCTCCAATGGCCATTATCTACACCATCAGGATTCATTAATGGTACTACGAATAGGTCATAATTTTCCCTAAAGTTTTTGGCCTTAGGAGTATCGCCGCTCAATGTTTCAATAAATGATTTCATGGCAAGAAACCCGGTAACCTCTGGTGGATGTTGTCTAGAAATGACCATAACGGCCTTTTTGTGTTGACCATTGCTGATCTCCATTAAATTCATTGATCTGTTTTCTCTACTTCTCCCAATTTCATAAGTGGTAATAAATGGTTTGGAAGCCAACGAGTCTATCCAAGCTTTAACTCTTGTTGAGCCATAAAGCTCTTGTGCTGTAATATATGTAGGTGTTTTGGTGGTTTTTACTTTGATTTCTACCATTTCCGGTACGGCTTTAATACCGAATGTACCCGTGCCTTCATTGATTCCTATGAAATTTGTACTGTCTATTGGGGTAAAGTTTTCTCCGTCAGTACTAATTTTTGGGTAATACCTACTGCGCGAATCTTGGTAAGTCATTTTGATAGTAATGGTCTTTGTTGTGTTTGACCACACTTTAAACGCATACCATGGACTAACATTTATGGGGGTGTTCTCGGCTGTAATCAAGGCGGTGTAATGATCATTTCCGTCAGAGGTAATTCCGTTGAGTCTTCCTCCCTGAAAATCATTGCTAAAGAATATAGATTCATTATCAAAGCTCCATATGCCTTTCCATTGCCTCTGTACCGGTTTTGATAGTGTACTAACAACGGCACTTTTACCTTGACCTTGATAACCTTTGGCTACAGGTTTTTGATTTTTACAGGATAAAATTAGCATGATGAGTGCAACAGTAAATATTGATTTTTTCATAATTAATAAGTATTCATATAATACAACCTACCCTTGGTGATGGTTATTTAACATTAATCGTTATAAATCTATCAACAAAAATTAAAAGGCTCTGCTTAATGAGCACTTTCATTCCAACTATTCCATAATTCTTAAAACAAACATCTTTCTTTTGAAGTTTTAATGGTTATCTGCTTTTAAAAGAATTTTACAACAAGAATTAGTTGTGTTATTTTTCTTTTAGGAGTTAAGCAAATGCATATGTTCCGGTTGGATTACATTCTATTTCCTTACCTTTATTCTTTATAATTTTTGCATATGAATTCGAATAAAAAAGGCTTAAACACTATCTGCACGCATGTAGGTGAACTAGAGGATAAACAGCATAAAGGGGCGGTTTCCCCATTATATATGAGTACATCATATGCTTACGAAGATGTAGATGTTAAACGTTACCCTAGATATTTTAATACGCCTAACCAAGAGGGACTTTGCAAAAAAGTAGCTGCATTGGAACATGCGGAATCAGCGCTGATTTTTGGTAGTGGAATGGCCGCGGTAAGTACTTCTTTGTTAGCATTTTTAAGTGCTGGTGATCATGTAGTACTACAACAAACATTATATGGAGGTACCTATAATTTAATTAATGAGGAATTTTCTAAATATGGTATTGAATATTCATTTACCACAGGCTGGAGTGCTGCTGATTTTGAAGCTGAAATAAAAGAGAACACAAAGGTTATTTATATCGAAACACCTTCAAATCCGTTATTGACCATTACAGATTTAGAGGCAATAGCAACGCTTGCCAAAAAACACAGTTTAATTAGCATGATCGATAATACATTTGCAAGTCCGGTGAATCAAAATCCTATTGATTTTGGTATCGATGTTGTTATTCATAGTGCTACCAAGTACATGGGCGGTCATTCAGATATTTGTGCGGGCGCCGTAGCTTCTACTACTGAGAATATGGAGCGAATTTTTCATTTGGCTAAAAACTTTGGAGGTAGCCTAAGTGATTATACCGTTTGGTTATTGGAGAGAAGTATAAAAACTATGGGTATTCGCGTAAAGGCACAAAATGAAAATTCCTTGGCTATGGCTCATTACCTCAATGAGTTGGATGATGTTGATCAAGTTTACTACCCGGGTCTGCCTAGCCATAAGGATCATGATATAGCTAAAAAGCAAATGAAAGGTTTTGGAGGTATGTTATCTTTTGAATTGAATGCAGACTTAGATGCTTCAAAGTTTCAAAAGGCATTGCAATTGATAAAACCTTCTATGAGTTTGGCAGGCGTAGAAAGTACGGTTTTGTCGCCTACCCAAACATCTCACGCTTTAATGAGTGCAGAGGTAAGGGCAGAACAAGGTATTTCTGACGGATTAATTCGTTTTTCGTTAGGAATCGAAGAAATAGAAGACTTAAAGAACGATATTCAACAGGCATTGAATTCCATTAGATAAATAGTAATTAGAAGTACAAAGTAAGAATAGCGTATGAAGTTGGATATTTTAGTTTTTGGCGCGCATCCAGATGATGCCGAACTTGGGGCGGGGGGCACCATTGCCAAAGAGATTGCATTAGGAAAAAAAGTAGGTATTATTGATTTAACACGTGGCGAATTAGGAACTAGAGGTTCTGCTGAAATACGTGATAAGGAATCTGCAGCTGCTGCAAAAATTTTAGGTGTTGCGGTACGTGAAAATTTAAGATTTAGAGATGGTTTTTTTGTTAATGACGAAGCGCATCAAATAGAAATCATTAAAATGATACGTAAATACCGACCCAACACAGTTTTATGCAATGCAATCGACGATCGACATATTGATCATGGAAAGGGTAGTAAATTGGTTAGTGATGCTTGCTTTTTAAGTGGTTTAAGACGAATTGAAACTACAGTAGTAGGGGAGAAGCAACAAGAGTGGAGACCTAAACAAGTATATCATTATATACAGTGGAAAAATATTACTCCAGATTTTGTTGTGGATATCAGTACGTTTATAGATAAAAAAACCGATGCTATTTTAGCATATGCTTCTCAATTTCATGATCCAAATAGTAACGAGCCAGAAACACCTATAAGTAGTAAAACTTTCATTCAAAGTGTTCACTATAGAGCTAAGGATTTAGGTAGATTGGTAGGTGTAGATTACGCTGAGGGCTTTACAGTAGAAAGATTAGTGGCCGTAGATTCGCTTGATAATTTAGTTTAAGCGGACACTTTATATTGTTTTTGCGGTTGTTGTACCCTTGGAATGGTGAAGTAAAATGTAGAACCTTTGCCCATTGCACTGTGTACCCATATTTTACCGTTATTTTTTTCGACCATTTCTTTACAAAGCGAAAGCCCGAGGCCGGTTCCTTTTTCATCATTTGTTCCGTATGTGGTATGGTTAGAGTCTTTTTCAAATAATTTACTGATAATATCATCGCTCATACCCATACCGTTATCTTTTACATAAATCTCGCATGTTTTGGCCTTTTGAATGGCACCTATAACAATCTGACCGTTGTTAGGGGTAAATTTTAGTGCGTTGCTCAGTAAATTTCTAATAATAATGTCAATTTGATTTGGGTCTGACCAAATTTGACAATTAGGTTCAATTCTATTGATTATGGCGATAGATTTAGACTCTGCTATTTCAGATAATAAGGCTACATTTTCCTCTACAATGCTATCTAACTGTGTGGTGGAATGTTTGGTTATTGAACCGTTCATTTGTGTTTGTCCCCAAGATAATAAGTTGTTCAAGGTAAAAGAGATCGTATCAATATCTACCTTGAGTTTAGGAACAAAGTTTAAGAACTCATCCTTGGTCATTTCACCCTCTTTAAATAGTTTTAGAAGGCCTTGAAATGCACCGATCGGTCCTCTTAAATCGTGTCCAATAATGGAAAACAACTTGTTTTTGGTTTGATTTAGTTCGTTTAGATATGCTTGTTTTTCCTCTAAATCGGTTTTTTTATTTCTTAGTTCTAAATTTAGTTTTTTCTGCTGTTGCTCATTTCTATGAATAATAAACATGATTATGGCAAAAATTATTAGAACAATTAGGGCTACGTATATGAATACTTTTTGTTTTGCCAAGGCTTTTTCATTGTCTATGATCAACTGTTGTTTTTGTTGATCGTATTCCATTTTTGTTTTAAGCATGTTCAATGCTTTTTCATTTCCTGTTTGGGTCAATGATTCATATGTTACCTGATAGATTTCATGATACCATAATGACTTTTCAAAATCTTTCTTTTTCTTATGTAATTTAGAAAGTTTGTACGCGCTGGTTTTTATTCCACTTCTTAGTCCTAACTTTTTAGAAAGATTATAGGCGTTTAATGCATATACTTCAGCTATACTATCTTTATTTTGGTTCATATATGCCTCGGCCATACCGTTTAGCAGGTCTATTTTCCCTCGATCATCATCTATTTCTTTATGTAATAACTCACTTTGTTTGTACCAATAAAGTGCCCAAGTATTCTTATTCTTTTTTAAGTAAATTTTGCCTTTAACTTCATAACAGTAAGCAAGCCATTCTAAAATCTTTTCTTTTTCAAAAATTGAAATACTAATGTTTATATTATACATAGCATATTCCAGCTCATTCATATCGGCATATGTAGAAGCAATGTTACTTAAGGTTTCTGCCATAAAAACCGGATTGCCGACCTCTTCGTGAATAGCTTTAGATTTTTGTAAAAATACCATTGCTTGTTCATAATCTTTCTGTTCAAGATATAAGTGGGCAATATTGTCATTTACAATGGAGATGGAATTTTTATCATTATTTTTTTCGGCAATTTCAATGGTTGCCAGATAAAATTTTAAAGCTTTAGAATAATCACCTTTATAACCATATTCTTTTGCTAGGTCATTTAAGGTTCTAATCATTAAAACAGGGCTATTACTATTTTTAGAAAGCTCATAAGCTTTTTCAAAGTAAGATATGGCTTGGTCTATTTTACCTTTATTGGAATAGTATATTCCTATATTATGTAACGAACTTATTTCACCGTTTAAATAGCTAGCTTTTCTACTTAGTTCAAGACCTTGTTTACTTATAATAATCAGACTATCTAAATTGTGAAAACGGTATTCAGCTCCAAGATTGACTAAATTGTGAATATAGAGGGTGTCTTTAGGGTTAAAGACTTTAGATTTTTTAAATGCAGCTATATTTTGAAGTAGAGAATCTTTTTTCGTGCTTTGAGCTTGAGAATAGTGTACAGTAATACAGGAAATTAGGAATACACAAAGCCAACCCTTTAACAGGTTGTAATTGAATATGGTCTTAGATTTTCTAAAATTCATAGTTATCCCTATAACTTGGTTTAAAATTAAGTTAGAAGCTTACGGATATAGAAAAAATGTTGTGAAATGCGATTTATTGTGTGTTTTAACGTTGTAAATGTGTAGTTCGTCGATGATTTTGAAGTGTAGGCGTAAATTATCATCCTATTTCAAAAGAATGAATTCATTGTTTGTAATCACTAAAAAATGGAAGGGAATAAAAAATTTATTATTTGATGTCAATGGGGAGTTCCACAATGAACTGACTCCCCTTGTTAGGTTGACTTTTTACAGATATCTCACCACTGTTATTAATGACCATTGCTTTTACAAGTCTAAGTCCTAAACCGGTTCCTTTTTCTAAATTGGTTCCATAATTAGAAAAGTTTTCAGAAGAGCTGAAAAGCTTTTGTACATCTGCTTCGGTCATTCCAACACCGGTATCTGTAACTTCAATGACCAAGTTTTTATTTTTTATTTTAGTGGATATGGTAATTATCCCATTGTTTGGGGTAAACTTAATAGCGTTATTAATTAAATTCCTAAAAATAATATTGAACTGTTGCAAATCGGCAAAGACTTTATGATTGCCTGCAACCTGATTGTTTACTGTAATATGCTTTTTGTTGATCTCGTTTCGGTATAATTGTAGAATTACATCTAACTCATCTTTTACCGAAATACTCTTAATATTAACAGTACTTCCTTGCATCTGGGTTTTTCCCCAATGTAAAAGGTTGTCCATCGTAAATTGAACTTGTTCTATATCTTCTTTTAACTGAGGAGCAAATTTTTCAAAATATTCTTTTCCTTCTGAATCTTCTAGATATAGCCCCAATATTTCATTTAATGAAATAATTGGGCTTCTTAAATCATGACCTACTATAGAGAATAACCGATCTTGATTATTATTTATTAATGTTAGTGCTTTTTGGTTTTCGCTTAATATTTTCGCTTGATTGGCTAATTTTTTATTTAGCACTTTTTCTCTTCTATTGGCATACAGAATTATAAATACTATTATGGTTAAGGTTAATAAAGCTGCTAATGCCCATTTAATGTACTTACGCTGTTGGCTAAGCGCCAATTCGTTCTGTGCTTTAAGATTTTCAGCTTCTTTTTCAAAATTTAACTTTGCATTGAGCATCGTTAAATTTCGCCTGTTTTTTTTCTTGAAATTATCGTTGGAAAGCTTTTCGGTCAATTCAAGATATTTTAAAGACTCCGCAGTTTTATTCTGTGCTTTTTTAATTTCATATAAAGTCCTGTAAGCTTGTTCTAAACCTGCTTCATAATTAGAAGATTTATAGAGTTCAAGACTTTTAAGAATGCTTTCCTCTGATTTAGCTAAATCATTTAAACCTAGATAAGCTCTTGCCAAACCAAATTTCATGTCGGCATTGGTTTTTACATCATTAAAATTATTATGCATGTCTAGTGACTTCTGGTAATTTAGCACTGCATTCTTATAATCGTTTAATTTTAAATGATATAATCCTAGAGTAGAATAGGTCCAAGCTAACCAAGTGGTGTTATTATTAGTTTCATATAACTTAAATGCTGCATTTAGATTAGCTTTTGCATCTTCAAGATTGTCTAATTTTATGTTTAGATAGGCCATGTTACTTAACATCATTGCCTCTTTGGTAGGGTCATTTAATTTCTTTACCAATTTAAAAGCTGCCGCATAATATTTTAAAGCCTCATCAGAATCTTCTAGGCGACTAAAAATAGTGCCCAAATTCATGTTCATTCGAAATAAATGAAATTGATCATTGGTTTTTTCAGCAATGGAAAGGGCATGTAAAAACTGGGTGTATGTTGACGGATAATCGTTTTTAAAAAAATAAGCTTGACCAAGAACATTATAAACCTTCATTTCCGTTTTTGGAAAATTCTTTAAATCAGTATTTTCAATTGTCCTTAAACAAAAGTCAATTGATTTGTCGGTTTCGCCGGTATATAGGTATAAGGATGCAAAATTCGCCAAAGCTTCAAGTTCCCCATGAGTATAGTTGTTTTTAATACTTAATTCAAGTGCTCGTTCTGAGTTTACAAGCATTGAATCTTGTGCGATTAATCTTTGGTAGTAAGATAATTGATTTAAATTGTCTATATATTCAAAATTATTTTCAGAAAAATTGGGTTGTTCTACTAATTTTGAAATTTTTTCTTGAAAAAACTTAACACTATCTATTTGAGAAAACGAGAAAAAACAATTGAAAGTAACTAATGCGAAGAGTAAATAATTGCGTTTATAATTTGATATAGAATGCATTAGGTAGGCGGTATATGTCAAGTAGGTTGTTATATTCTAAACTTAAAGTTAAAAAGAAATAAATTAAACGTTTCTTAAAATTAAATATTTCTTCAAAATTCAATTATTATTTGTCAGAATTGCATAAAAAAATTATCTTCGCACTCGCTTACAAATGGTGGTTGTAGCTCAGCTGGTTAGAGCATCGGTTTGTGGTACCGAGGGTCGCCGGTTCGAACCCGGTCTTCCACCCTAAAGCAGATAAAAAGTCTTGGATATACGTCCAGGACTTTTTTGTTTTAACACTTCTAATAATCAGTGTTTTATCAATAAAAAAAAGCCTAATAATTACTATTAGGCTTTTACATTTAAATTTTTAAAAGGTTAATCTACCTTCAATTTTTGATCTCTATTGGCTATTTCCCAAGCTGTGTAAAAAATTAATCTACTTCTGTTCTCCAATAAATCATAATTTATTTTATCGGGAGTATCACTTGGTTTATGATAATCATCATGTGTTCCATTAAAATAAAATATAATTGGAATATTGTTTTTTGCAAAGTTATAGTGGTCACTTCTATAGTAAAAACGATTAGGGTCGTTTTCATCATTGTAAGTATAGTCCAATTCGATATTCATGTACTTTTTATTTACTTCTTCAGATAAATTATGCAATTCAATACTAAGCTTGTCCGAACCTATTAAGTAAATATAATTACGGTCACCCTCTCTTTTAGGGTCAATTCTACCGATCATGTCAATGTTTAAATTGGCTACGGTATTCTCTAAGGGTACTATTGGGTCTACATCTGTATAATACTGAGATCCTAATAATCCTTTTTCTTCTCCTGTAACATGTAAAAATACAATAGACCTTTTTGGACCATTACCGGCATCGGCAGCTTTTTTAAATGCTTCGGCGATTTCAAGTAAGGCAACACTACCAGATCCATCATCATCGGCTCCATTATTGATTTCACCATCACCAGTTATACCAATATGGTCTAGGTGCGAAGATATTACCAAATATTCATTCGGTTTTTCCGAACCCTTGATCATTGCTACAACATTTTCTGAGGAAACTTTATCGTTAGCACTTTCAAAATTTAGTTTTAATTCTTTATTAAGAACCTTCGAATCATTATCAGCTTCAATAGTTGGTAAAATGTTTACGGCAAGCGTTTGGTCTATGAAAAGATTATAGAATTCAGGTGCATTTTTATCTACTACCTCCATTCTGCCGCTATTGTTCTGCTTCATATATTCAAACCTGCGCTTAAAACGACTATAATTGGCGTCGTCATAATACAAAACTCCTTTAGCTCCTTTGTCCACGGCAATTTCAATTCGCTTTGTCAATGACTCAGACATGTTGCTCCAAATAGACTTTTCCGTTGTGCCAGAAATTACGTAGGTTCCGTCTGCTTTTATAGGCTCACCAGATTTCAACAATACTATTTTATCGGTCACATCTGTATTGTTGTAACTAGAATAGTCATTATCTTCAATACCGTAACCTATATAAATAATTTCATCAACAGAGGTGTCTGCAGATGAAAAAGTAAGTACATGTTCTCCAATAGGAAAGTCTGTTCCGTTGATACTTAATTTTCCGATAGGCAGTTTACTGACCTCTAAAGGTACTTCTTGAAAATAATTGCCATCCTCTTTTGCTGCAGGTATCCCTAATTTTTCATATTCGGCCTTTAAATAAGCTATTGCTTTTTTCTGACCGGGTTGTCCTGTTTCCCTACCTTCAAATTCATCTGATGCATAGATATAGAGATGGTCTTTTAATTCAGATTCGGTAATTGTTTCAGCATAAGTAATTTCAGATGCAATTTCTGAAGTTTCGGGTGTACTCTCCTTAACGGTTTTTTGGGAGGAATTGCATGAAATGGCCGTAGCGACCAATAGGAATAGTGCTTTTTTCATTATATAGTTATCAAATTTCATCAAAAATAATCAATTCTTAAGTGGTTTCATTTGAAGCCTTGTAGATTTTAAAATGACTACATTGAAGTTTTATTAATCAAATTAATTCTTCAAGGCTTCAGCAATTGCAGCTTCTACCAATGGTTCCATAACCTTATAGCCTTCAACGGTAGGGTGTACTTCATCTTTTGCATATTTCTTTGGAAGACCATTACGTTTGTCAACCATTTTAGAGAAATAGTCTAAGTAAACATGTCCGTGAGCAATGGCATATTCCTTGATCATTTTATTAAGCTCTATAATTTTACCGGAAGGCTCCAAACCGGGTTTCCACGGGTAATCATACGCAGGCAGGGTAGAGGATAAAATTACTTTAATTTCATTAGCATGTGCCATCTCTGCCATTCCCTTAATATTATCCATGATCATTTTTAAGGTTGAAGGTCCTGTATTACCTGCTATATCATTGGTGCCTGCAAGTATGGTTACCACTTTAGGTTTTAGGTCTATAACATCTTGTCTAAACCGTACCAACATTTGAGGTGTTGTTTGTCCGCTAATACCACGATTAATATATGGTTTACCTTCAAAAAATTCAGGTCGCTTGTTTAACCACCCTATTGTTATGGAATTCCCCATGAATACGACACGATTTTCATTTTTCGCAGGTAAATTGAGACTGTCATTTGCCTCTTTAAAATGGTTTAGATCAGCCCAATCTTGAGCGTTTGTTGAATTTAATCCTAAAATAGATAGCATACATATTAAGATTATTGTACTTACTTTCTTCATTATACTTGTTGTTTATGCTTGTTGAATGCGTGATTTCTCTTCGGGTGTTAATGGTACACTATTAATTATATGCTCTTTATTTGGTCTTTGAGCAGCTAAATAAGCCAATAAACATACTGAAATGACCAATGGTAAGGCATTTGCTGTATTGTAATAAGCAAATAAGCCTATGAATGCCGGAACCTCGATAAGGGCATATTTGATATGTAACGCTGATTGATATTTTTTTAATTTCACTTCTAGACGATTTTCTAATTTAATTTTAGAGGACATTTTTTTGAAAACCCATTGACTTCCAAAATACCCCAACATAGCAAAAATTGGTACCGTGTATAAAAATATACCTTGTCCTGTGGTACTGGTATTGAAAGAATTGATTTGAAAATACACCCAAACGGTAAAAATACTTAGACCGATTAATAAAAATAGGTGCATAACGGTAAGACTTTTTATAAAACTTTTTAATTCCATATGATATTTTAAAATCCTAAGATAATATAAAATTGACCCATGAAGAATATGGTTGGTTAATAGTTGTGTTTTTTATCACCAGAGCGTCTGTTGGTTTTTTTATCTTTGCGCAGTATGAAAAAGATCCTGGTCACTTCTCTTCTTATAATTTTAGCCCATAATTCTTACGGTCAAATAGAGCAGGATAAGGTTCTACATTATTTAGGAGGTAATCTATACGGTCTAGTTGGTGCAGGGGTAGCAAATGAAATTTCGGATGGTGATAGAACATGGACCTTTGTAGGTGCTGTAGGCGGTAGTTTGCTTATTGGTGTAGCAAAAGAGGCTATTGATCAAAACCAATATGGAGGATGGAGCAATGAAGATTTGCTGGCAACCGTTTTAGGTGGTGTTACCATAGGCGCTACCATTGATATTTTCAAAAAAAAGAAACAACGTAAAAGAGAGCAGTTGTTTAGGGATGCAACTAAGACGACAGAATTTCGATATCCAAAAATAATCCCAATAGAAACAATGGAAATTAACTCATTGCTTGTATTGGGAATATCTACTACTGTTTTAGAAAAGTAAAAAACTATCTAATATTTTGCACTTTTTCCTGTTGCAATAGTACGTTTTATAAAATCGCGTATATCGCCGTTTGCGGTTTTTAAATCTTCTCTTCTTAAGTACATCATATGTCCTGAACGGTATCCTTTAAAACTGAATCTATCTTTCATACGGCCACTTGGATCTACTTGCCACATGGTATATTTTGCATTGAAATAGGTGGTAGCGCCATCATAATACCCAGATTGTACCAATACATTTAAATATGGGTTTTGAGCCATGGCTTGTCTTAGATCATCTCTGGTATTATCATCGTCATTGTTCCAAGGGTGAACTGGCCCGAACATGTTATATTTAACATCGGTCTTAAAATTTAGTTCTTCTTGTAAATAATAATTGATTGCTGGGGTAAAACTATGTAGCCATGATGTTAATTCAGAATTATAGTCGGGTCTTGTACCGGCCAATTGCTTGTCTATACCTAAATATCTAGAATCTAAACGTCCTACGGTATGGCCACTTTTGTCCTTTAATAAGCTTTTCCAAAAGAAAGATGTAGGTACAGATAGATTATGGTCAAGAATATCCTTTTTATTCAATCCTGAATAATAGGCCATTTTATCTGCAACGGCATCTTTTTCGGCAGCATCCAAAAATCCTCCTTTTGCTAAGGCAGGTACCAAGTTATCAATGGTGTACGCTTCTGATTCCGGTAAAATTTCCAAAAGATCTTTGCTTTGTAATACAGGTGGTAAAGCTTTATGATGCCATGCAGCGGCCGTGTAATAAGGTAAATTCATTGCTTCGGCAACCGGACCTGAATTTCGTATCACTTTATAGTCAGCCGGTGAAACCATTATTACGCCGTTTAGGTACATCCATTGTTGGTTTTGAAGAGCTAATGAAAGACCCATAACACGTGTTCCCCCATAACTTTCTCCAATAATATATTTGGGTGATCGCCATCTGTTTTTTCTGGTTACGAAGGTGTTCAACCATTCTGCCAAGTACTTAATATCTGCATTGATGCCAAAGAATTTATCCCTGTCTACCTCTTTTCCACTAGCTGGTATGGTTCTGCTATAACCGGTGTTTACAGGGTTCACATAAACTATATCGGCAATGTCCAATACAGAATAGGGGTTTTCACTTACTCCATATGGTTGAATGGGGTAGCCTTCATCATCAATCTTTAAAACTTTTGGGCCTGTATATGCCAAATGCATCCAAACGGAACCAGATCCGGGTCCGCCATTAAAAGAAATCAATAAAGGTCTAGCGGTGCGGTCCTTAATATTATTACGGGTATAATACGTGTAATGTAACGAAGCTATGGGTTTTGCATTCTCATCCCAGACGGGTTGTGTTCCGGTTTGGGCGGTATAGGAGAAGCTTGCGCCATTTATAGTGGCATTGTGCTGTGTGGTAATTACGGTATCTATGGGTAATTCCCTAGACTGACCAATGGCAACGGTGGTAGCCATACAAATTGTAAGTTGTAGAAGTTTTTTCATGGTTTGATAAGGTTCTGTTGTTAAACGAAAATAAGAATAATTGTGCGATCTTAATTACTGTTTTGATCGATTCGTTTTTTAATATCAAATCGTTAATTAGGATAGTTTTAAAATAGAAATGTTCAATTTTTTTTGATTGAAATTATAATGTTAATACTGTATGATACATTATGGGGTTACATTATATTTTTTTAATTTTCTACATCATATAAATAACACTCATGAAGCAGCTTACAAGACGTTCATTTAATGATTTGGCCGGTAAAGGTTTATTAGGTTCGGCGTTAATTGCTAACATGCCGTTGGCGAATGCCCTTTCTACAAACAAAAAAGATAAAAAATTGGGTATAGCTTTGGTGGGTTTAGGAAGTTATAGTACGTATCAATTAGCTCCTTCCTTACAAGAAACAGCGCATTGTTTTTTGGCAGGAATTGTAACAGGTACTAAAAGCAAAGAGGCTATATGGCAAGAGAAATATATCATACCAAAGAAGAACGTTTATAATTATGATAATTTCGACACTATCGCAGATAATGATAGTATAGATATCATATATGTAGTATTACCTAATAGTATGCATGCAGATTTTTGCATTCGTGCCGCAAAAGCCGGTAAGCATGTTATCTGCGAAAAACCGATGGCCATTAGTGTTGCGGAATGTGATGCCATTATAAATGCTTGTAACGAAAACAACGTTAAATTGGCAGTGGGGTATAGAATGCAAAGTGACCCATATACGAATGAGGTTAAAAAATATGTAAGGGAAAAAACTTTTGGCGATGTAAAGTTCGTTTCCTCAGATGCAGGGTATATATCTAAAGGTAATCCAGATCAATGGCGATTAGATAAGTCGCTTTCTGGTGGTGGTGCGTTGATGAATATGGGTGTGTATTCAATTCAGACAAGTATATATGGTACTGGGCAAAATCCTATCGCTGTTTCTGCACAAGAGTTTAGTACAAGACCAGAGTATTTTAAAGATACCGACGAAACCATTATGGCTCAATTTAAATTTGCTAACGGAGCAGTTGCACATATGATGACATCGCACAATGCCAACGGTAATCGTTTAAAATGTCATTGCAGTAAAGGCTGGTTCGAACTTGATCCTGCACATAGCTACGGACCAATTAGCGGCACCACATCTAATGGTGATATCTTAAAATTTCCTCATAAAAAGCAGCAAGCACTACAGATGGACGATTTTGCAAAACATATTCTTATGGGGACCAAAAACGTAGCTCCGGGTGAAATGGGGAAAAGAGATATGATTATTGTTGAGGCTATTTATAAATCTATAGACGAAGGTGGTAAAGAGCAATTATTATCTTTGGGTAATATGGGTATTGTGTCTTAACATGTTTGTTTTTAAATATTTAAGTTGCCAATTAAACTTTATTTCAAGTTTTGATCACCTCGATTTCAAGTTAAATTTACATGTTAACATTAACATAAAGTTTAGTTTAATCATTGCTAATTTTTAGAATACGTTAGCAAAAGGTTGTCTGTATAGTTTTGGAATTCATAACCTAAAAACTATATTGATAATGAAAAAATCGAAAAATTTACTATTTAAAGCCCTTTTCCTTTCTTGTTTAGGATTAGCTGTAATGAGCTGTGACGGAGAAGATGGTGTGGATGGTGCAGATGGTATTGACGGCGTTGATGGTGCTGACGGTGCCGATGGCGCTGACGGAGCCGATGGTGCCGATGGTGCGGACGGACAAGATTTCACTTTAGAAGAATCTATTCCATTAATAAGCTCAGTAACACCTAATGAGCTATTTGAATTAAAAGGTGCGTTTAGCGGTTCTGCTGAATTGAACATGATTATGTCTTCTGCAGATATTTTAGAATCTGATTCTACATTTGTATATGGTTCTTATATGGATGGTGCTGCACTTTACCCTGCTGAAAATGGTAACTATGCTTTGATCAACAATTTAGAAGCAGATTACTCAATCGCTCGAATTATGTTGAATTCAGAACTACAACCTTTACAAGGCGATTACATTGTAAATTCTACTGCTACTGCTTTTACGGCTATGTGTTCTGGTTCTTCAATTACTGTTGAAGAGCATGGCTTTGGTCCGCTTTACCTTTCTGGTGGAGAATGGGGCGGTAACGCTAAAGGGGTATTTAAAGTAAATCCTTTTAGAGCTAAAGAAGATAGGGTAGAGGTAGAAAGACTTCCTGCGCTTGGAGAGTGGTCTACTGAGAATGCCGTTGTTATCGGTAAGGATGCTTATGCATCGCAAACTGTAATTTTTATGGGAGATGATCATAGTGACAATACATATCCTCAAGCTCATTTTGGAATGTATGTAGGTCAAAGAGGTGATCTTTATGGTGGTAAACTATATGTATTGAGAGGTACTAACCCTGTAGAATCTGCTCCTGGTGAAGGTGGTCAGTTATTTGAAATGGGTATGGCTCAAGATATTGAGTATGACGTAGAATGGGTAGAAGTTACCGAAAGAACCATAGACGAATTGAATCAAGAAGCTATTGACTTAGGAGCTATTGGTTTTCAAAGAATTGAAGATATAGATTGGAGAAGAGGTACAGCCGAAGCTCAAAGAGAAGTTTATTTTAATGCAACAGGAAGAATTCGTGGAGATAATCCAGATTTAAACTTAAGAGGTACAGGTTTTGGACGTGTTTACAAGCTTGTTCTTGATTCTGAAGACCCAACGGCTCCTGCTAAATTAACTGTTGTTGTTGACGGTGATTTAGAAAACGGTAAAGGTGATGGTATGCATTCACCCGATAATATTTTAGTAACTGAAAACTATGCTTACGTTCAAGAAGATCCAAATGGTTATGCCGATTTGAATTCAGATATTACAGGTTTTGCTAAACTATGGCAATTGGATTTGAACACTGGTGATTTTGTTGAAGTTATGGAATGTGACCAAACGTATGCGGCAGGTGTTGGTATTGGTAATACCGATAGCATGTGGGAAATTACAGGTTTGATTGATGTAACTGATATTATCGGTGCTTCTGAGCCAACATTCATTGGTGGTGCTCAAGTTCATGGTTGGAATTATGGTACAACTCCTGAAACTGCAGTAAGAGCTGACGGACTTAAATTTGTAGATCCAACCGCTATTAGTGAAGGTAGTGCATCTTTAGAAGGTTCCGTTTTATTTACATTGACCGGTTTGCCTAGATAAGTGATATAATTATACCAAATTTAAAGGTTCCCAGTTAAGGGAACCTTTTTCTATTCAAAATAATTTTTAAAAAATAACATGAGAGTATTGCATTATAAATGGATTTTTGTTGGCTTGGTTAGTTTTTTTCTTTCTTGTAAAAATCAAGAAACCAAATCGTTGTTGGCTATAAACACAGATGATCAATCAATGTTCAACGATGCTATTCGTGAACAATATTTTACAGCCCTTGATAGCACTGCCCATTATATGCAACAAATAGATACGCTGAATTCACTTTCAAAAAATCAGGAACTATTTTTAAAAAGCAGAAAATGGTATAAAAGAGTAGAACCAATGCTAATTGCATATGATTACGAGAATTATATTTCAATGAATGCGCCCAATTTGCTAAAAGTAGAAATTGATGACCATCAAGATATTAAAATCCTTAAACCGAAGAGTTTTCAAGTTTTAGAAGAGTTGTTATATGATGAAGAAGGGTTTTCAAATGAAGAATTAAATAGGGTATTGGAGTATTTAAAGATTAGAATTCCATTTGTTCGAAAAAATCATATACTCATCACTCAAAGAGATAGACATCACCTAAAAATGATTCGCGATGCTATTGTAAATATCGCTACAAAAGGTATAACTGGGTTTGACTCGCCCAAGTTAGCTAACTCACTAAACGAAGCCATTTATAATTACGAAACCTTACAAAATGTATTAGCTATCTACAAAGATGCTTTTGCTGATAAAAAATTGTACAATCAATGGGAAGATGAAATTACTGCTACCATTAATGTACTTAAAAATGGAAATTTTGATGAATTTGACCGCTATTCTTTCATAAAATTTCACACTAATTATCAATTGGACTTAGTGGCTAAAACCGCGCAAGATTGGAATATTAAATTAAGTGAATCTCGTGCGTTAGATCCTAAAGTAACTAGTTTATTCGATAAAAATTTCTTTAATATGAAAATGTTCTCTACCCAAAGAGCACCAGATATTACAGAAGAAAGAATTGAGCTAGGTAGACAGCTGTTCAATGATAAAGATTTATCCGGCTCTGGTACCATAAGTTGTGCGACTTGCCATATTGCGGAAAAAGCATTTACTGACGGTCATAAAATAGCCAAGGGAATTAACGGACAAGATTTACAACGTAATTCTCCTACATTAACTTATGCAGTTTACCAACGTTCTTTATTTTATGATGGTAGGGCAGATGGACTTGAAGATCAAATTGTTGGAGTTACCAATAATAAAAATGAGTTTCACATCGATTTGGAACAATTAGAAGAAAAAATTCAAGAAAAATCAGCCTATAAAGTTCAATTTGATTCACTTTATGATGGTAAAATTACCGATATGAACGTACGTAATGCTATTGCAACATATATAAGAAGTTTAGCTCCGTTCGATTCTAAATTCGATAGAAACATGAACAATCTTGAAGAAACCATGACTACCGAAGAGATTACCGGTTTTAATCTTTTTATGGGTAAAGCTGCGTGTGCCACTTGTCATTTTCCACCGGCTTTTAACGGTACCGTTCCACCAAAATATATGGAGAGCGAATTTGAAAATCTTGGAGTACCTAATAACGCAAGTTTTGAGAATCCTGTTTTAGATGATGATTGGGGGCAGTATTACCCTTACGAAGTAGAGGAGAAGAAGCATTTCTTTAAAACATCAACGGTACGTAATGTTGATTTAACAGGACCATATATGCACAACGGGGTGTACAAAACATTAGAAGAAGTTGTTGAATTCTATAATGTTGGTGGTGGTCAAGGTATGGGCTTAGATGTACCTTACCAAACATTACCTCCAGATTCTTTACATCTAACCACTACAGAATCAAAGGCAATTATTGCTTTTATGAAAACACTGACCGATAAAAGATTTGAAAAAGAAGCCGTAAACTAGAATTTCTCGAACACACCTAAACCAAAGAGTGCAAAATCATATTTAACTGGATCCAATGGGTCCAGTTTTCTAAGGTTTTTATCTAGTTCAGCTAGTGCCTTTGCATCATTTTGTTTCCGCTTTAGCAATCCTAATTTTCTAGCTACATTGCCCGAATGAACGTCTAATGGACAAGATAATTTTGAGGCAGAAATATCTTTCCATATACCAAAATCTACATTGGTAGCGGCATCTCTAACCATCCAGCGTAGAAACATATTTATTCTTTTGGCTGCAGAACCTTTTAATGGATCTGAAACATGTTTTGTTGTACGTTGCTCAAACGGTAATTCAAAAAATATTTTCTTGAATATGGAAATGGTGGGCTGTAGAGAATTTTTGTCTTGATGAGTTGTGAAAATACCTTCTAGTCCGTTGTGCTTACTGTAAATGTTTTTTAGACTCCGTATAAAATACCTTAAATCTATTTCATTGAATGTTCTATGAACAAATCCCGATAAATTTTCTAAATCATCATCGGTATGGTTGAGAACAAAGTCATACGGACTCTGCCCCATCTTTTCCATCAACTTATGAGAATTATTGATGATGCTCTTTCTATTTCCCCAAGCTATGGTTGCCGTTAGAAAAGCACTGATTTCAATATCTTCTTTTTGTGTGAAAAGATGTGGTATTTGAATGGGGTCTGTTTTTAAAAATTCAGGATTGTTATATTCTACAACCTTTTCATCTAAAAATACTTTTAATTCACTTTTCGTCATTCAATAGAAATATCTAACAGTTGCATAACTAGTACGGGAACAACCAGAACCATGTTATAAATGGCATGTAAAGCCATTGACCATATTAACCCAAATTTCACCCTTATGTACCCTAATAAAAAGCCTACGCTTATTTGAGGTGCTACCAATAACGGAGAGAACAACAACACCTGTGTAGACATTTCAAAATTACTGATATGCATAAAACCAAAAGCAATGGTGAACAGGTAGAAAATTGGTTTAAAATAATTAGAATCTTTAAAAAAGATAAGAGGACCCCTAAACAGCAATTCTTCAAAAAATGGTGCTACGATTACCGCTAAGAAGAAAATTAGTACGACAGAGTAATTGTCGAATAAGTCATCCATAGCATGTTTGCCCATCTCAAGCTGCAATACACTTTCAAGAACTCCTGCTAACATTAATAACAGAATACTGGCGCATAATGCTATAATTAAAAGTTTGAAAAGTATCCGAAATTTTTGAGATATAGAACTATCGTTATCCTGCTCATAGACCGGTTGTTTTATAAATAAAAGTAGTTCTTGAAGCATCCGGGTTTTGGTTATGCTATAATAATTTCTTTGTCCACTATTTTGCCGTCTACCATAGTTAATTTACGATCCGCCATTTCGGCTAATTCAGCGTTGTGGGTAACAATAACAAAGGTTTGTCCAAACTTCTCCCTTAATTCAAAAAACAGTTTGTGAAGATTATCTGCGCTTTCTGAGTCTAGATTCCCACTAGGTTCATCTGCAAAAATTATAGAAGGATTGTTGATCAAAGCACGGGCTACAGCTACTCGTTGCTGTTCACCACCTGATAGTTCTGAGGGTTTATGGTCATACCGATGAGATAGTCCTAAGAAGTTTAAAAGTTCTTTGGCTCTAACTTCTGCCTTGGCTTTGGGTGTTTTTTTTATAAAGGCAGGTAGACATACATTTTCAATTGCCGTAAACTCAGGTAATAACTGATGAAACTGAAAAATGAAGCCGATATGTTCATTTCTGAATTTTGCCAAATCCTTATCGTTAAGATTTGTGGTTTCTATGTTATTGATCAATAACGTGCTATCTTTCCTGTTCGATTGTACATCTAAAGTTCCCAGTATTTGCAATAAGGTCGTTTTACCGGCACCAGACGCACCAACAATAGAAACTATTTCACCTTTCTTTATGTGGAGGTCAACTCCTTTTAATACCTCTAAGTCTCCGTAATATTTATGAATGTTAGAAGCTTTGATCATAAGTAAGGCTGTGTTTAATGTTCTAGTATGTTGAAATTCAAAATTAATGAAAAAGGAGCTTGCTAAAAATAGAAATTGAGGATTACTTCTCCTTAATTTGATTCTGATCGATTATTTATGACAATACAGCAATGTGAACTATTTATGATATTTTTACGTTTGTTGATGAAAGAAAACGCTAAATTTGTTCAACCTAAACTTAATTAGGTTAAACATAAAATTAATAACATGTCCCCGTATAGAAATTTAGAAGAATATAATCTTGAAATTACCGATGAAGTAAAAAATAGATACTCATCTATAATTGATGAAATTGGTGAAGATGTAGCAAGGGAAGGGTTAGTTAAAACACCGGAACGTGCAGCAAAGGCAATGTTGTTCTTAACGCAAGGGTACAAGCAAGATGCTGTTGAAATTTTAAAAGGGGCTATGTTCAAAGAAGATTATGATGATATGGTCATCATTAAGGATATAGAATTATATTCTCTTTGCGAGCACCATATGTTACCATTTTTTGGAAAGGCACATATAGCTTATATACCTAATGGCCATATTGTTGGTTTAAGTAAAATACCGAGGGTAGTGGATGTTTTCGCTAGAAGGTTACAAGTGCAAGAAAGATTAACACATGATATATTGGAGTGTATAAACAATACATTGAAACCAAAAGGTGTCGCAGTTGTTATAGAGGCTTCGCACATGTGTATGATGATGCGTGGTGTACAAAAACAAAATTCGGTAACTACAACTTCAGGATTTAGAGGTCAGTTTGAGAAAATTGAAACTAGAAATGAATTCTTAAAATTAATAAGCGCTAAACTTTCTTGATAAGACGTAAACTTCACCTCAAAATAATATATAAAATTTGGCATCTTTGTTGCATTCTTTAATTAGAATAACTAATTTTTCAATATGTCAATTTTAAAAGATAAAAAATATAAGCAACTCTTTTTGGGGTTGCTTTTTGATGGTATAGGTATGCTATCATTTGCAATACCTTTTGTAGGTGAGTTTTCCGATATAGTATGGGCACCGTTATCCGCTTGGTTAATGACGCGTATGTACAAGGGTAAGATCGGGCAGGCAGCTGGTGTATTTACCTTTATAGAAGAAATTGTACCAGGCTTCGATTTAATACCTTCTTTTACTTTAATGTGGTTATATACCTATGTATTAAGTGGTTCTAAAAAAGGCAGAACAATAGAAGTGTAAAAGAAACATTTATTGCAAATATTCTTTAACTTTAGCTCAAATATTACGCATTTTGAAGAGAAGAAGTTTTGTTGCAAAATCTAGTTTAGGTGGTTTGGTCGCCTTACTAGGAGTAGAGATTGTTTTTAAAGAGTTAATGCCCGAAGGCTACACACCCGTAGCTTTACAAGATTCCGATCCATTTAAATTATTCAATAAGGACAAAGATATGGTTGTTCTAAATGACAAACCATGGAATATTGAGGCGCAAGCTCATTTATTAGATGATAAAGTGACTCCCAATAAGTCCATTTTTGTTCGTAACAACGGACTCATTCCTGAAAATATAGATGTAGAGAATTGGACGCTTACCATTGATGGCGAATCTGTTAAGCAGGAAAAAACATATTCCCTTTCCGAATTAAAATCAAAATTTAAGCACCATACCTATCAATTGACATTAGAATGTGGTGGTAATGGTAGAAGTGAATTCGATCCACCGGCGAAAGGAAATCAATGGACTATAGGAGCTGTATATTGTGCAAGCTGGACAGGTATTAGATTACGTGATGTTTTAGAAGATGTTGGTATCAAGGACGATGCCGTTTACTTTGGTTATCACGCTGCAGATGTGCATTTGAGTAGAGACCCAACAAAGGAACCAATTTCTAGGGGTGCACCTATGTCTAAAGCATTGCAAGATGAAACTATATTGGCTTTTAAAATGAACGGAGAGGACATACCATTAGCCCACGGTTATCCGTTACGGGTAATTGCCGGTGGTTGGCCAGCTTCGGTTTCTGGAAAATGGTTGCAACGTATCAGTATTAGAAATATAGTTCATGATGGCACTAAAATGACAGGTACGGCTTATCGAGTGCCTTGTAAACCGGTTGCACCGGGTGAAAAGGTAGCAGATGAAGATATGTGCATTATTGAGTCTATGCCCGTAAAATCGTTAATTACTTATCCTAAAACTGGGGCTACCTTGTCTAAAGGAAAGAAATTAAATATTAGAGGGCATGCATGGGCAGGTGAACTTGAAGTTGCAAAAGTGGAATATTCCATAGATTTTGGCGCTACTTGGTCATCGTGTATTTTAGAAAAACCGGCTAATCGTTTAGCTTGGCAGCATTTTTCTGCAGCAATTTCATTTCCTCAAGAAGGATATTATGAAGTTTGGGCAAAAGCTACGGATTCTAATGGGGTTAGTCAACCTATGTTATTACCTGGGTGGAATCCAAAAGGGTATTTGAACAATGCCTGTCATAGGATAGCCGTAAAAATCGCATAGATGAAAAAACAGAATCATGATAAGCTAAAACGCGATTTTCAGGAATTATATAGAAAGACAATATTAGCTTGTGCCGTTATTGGTATTGGTGCAATTATACTAGTGTATTTAATTGTGGATCCAGGTTTGTCCGCTTTAAAAACGGATGTACCACAAACCGAGCTGGTAAGTGTTCCTGAAGATGACGATTACGATAAAATAGAAAATGGAATTCATGTTCGTACCGGATTTATTGATGCCCCAGGAATGATGGTTACCGTTCAAAACTGTACCAACTGTCATTCTGCTAAGTTGGTAATGCAGAACCGAATGAACGAAGAACGCTGGAAATCGACCATTAAATGGATGCAAGAAACTCAAAACTTGTGGGATTTGGGAGAGAATGAAGCTGTTATCATCAATTATTTAGTAACTAATTATCCGCCTAAGAAAGTGGGTAGGAGAGCGGTACTCACAGATATTGAGTGGTATCAACTTGAGGAATAAAAATAAAAAAGCCTTTGAATTTAATTCAAAGGCTTTTTTAACAATATGTTTTTTATTCTACTGTTACAGTAAAAGTTTGAGCAATGTCGGTTTCTCCACCAGCGTCAGCTAAAGTACCGTTATTTGGCTTGGTTGGCTCATGACGCAATGTAATTGTAATAGTACCAGTACCTGCATCACCTGTTGTCAATTCAAATTCAATACCTACTGGATTTCCATCACCATCTTCATCAGAATAAGTTACCTCTGAAAGAGAGCCTGTTAGTCCAAAGAAAAACTGGTGCTCGTCAGCTTCTTCTTCTACCTCTTCGGTAATGTCTTCAGCAGGAGTTTCAGTTTCGTTCAATAAAACAATACTTCCTGTATAGGTTGTGTTAGCGGTTAAATTGTCTGCAGTTACTACTGGTGCATCTGGTCCGTCACCATCCAAATCTTGAGATTGCAGCGTAGCGGTACCATCTGCGTTTGTTAACGTTACCGTCATAGTAGTAATAATTTCTTCTTCGTTTACTACTTCTGGTGTATCGTCATCACTAGAACATGATGTCATTACCGTGGCCATTAAACTTAATGCTAAAACTGTTTTTAAGGTTTTGTTTCTTTTCATAGTTGTACTTGTTTTCATTTGTTAGTAATCGTTAGTATTAATAGTTAAAAATTAGGCGCAGATTAATATTTCTGCCCAAATCGTCTGCAAAGTATCGTTGGCGATTTAAGTAATCACGATAATTTGTATTCAATAAATTGGTTGCACTTAGACCAATTGTTAAATCGTTTGTGTTCTTTAATGTGAATGATGCTTCGGTATTTAACGACAATAGGTGATAAGCATCTGGCGGAGTGTTGATGTCCAAGATTACATTTTCTTGTTGCTCTGGGGAATAAACCTCAATGTTCTCTGGGTATCTGGTTTGTTCAAATACATACTGGCTTTCTAAACTAATTAGAAAGTTGTTCCACCTAGGGTTGGTATATGAAATGCTGTTTGTGAAATTAGCTGCAGGTATATGAATTAACGGAGTGTCCGTTTCCGTATCGGTACCTCTTACCCAAGCAAACTTGTGATCTGTTCTAATACTAGACGACCAATTATTGTATAATGAAGCATCTACGCCTAATAAAACGGCATCGGTCTGTCTATAAGACCATACCGGGAAAGCTCCTCTAATCGTGAATTCTACACCAGTTGGTTCAACCAGTATGAAATCATTAATACTATTTAAAAAGGGAGCGACCGTATAACCCCATTTAGTGGTATTTCTTTCTAATGATGCAGAAAATTTAGAAGATGTTTCGCTTTTTATTCTTAAGTCGCCCAATTCTATACGTGCCGCAGAATGGTGCAGGCCGTCACTAAATAATTCTGAAGGGTTTGGAGCCCTTTGTGCGTATGCATAATTAAAGCGTAAATGATCTTTGCCATTAATTTCGTAGTGAAAACCTAATGTGCCGGAAAAGTTATGGTAATCAAAAACAGGATTGGTAAGTAACTGAGTGTCTAGGTCTTCAAGAATAATATCGGAGAAGTCTACATCATACCCGCGTTCTTCCCATCTAGAGGTTCTGTAAAATTTCTTAGCATCTATTCTGCTAAAGTCGTATCGCGCTCCTGCATCTAAGGTCCAGTCATTATTAAGCTCATAGCTTCCTAAGGCAAAGAGACCAAAATCGTATTTGTCATAATCAGGAATAAGTCTCCTTACACCGGTATCAGGATTTGCGAAGTTTGATTGATATCTACCTAACGCTCCAACCTTAAAATCCAAGCCTTGTTTTGCATCGAATTTAATATTGGTTAAAATAGAATGTGTGGTTAGCTTAAGGTCTAATGAAGCTTTATCGGCATCATCGCCTACGCGAACATCGTATTCAAATCTTCTATTTTGTTGAAAATCATACTGTGTGGTCCACTTACCTAAACCTTCAAATCTTCGGTAATAACTTAATTTTCCTAAATGGTGGGTAACTTCTTGGTACGGTTGGTCTATATCATAAGTAAAATCATTGACAACACTAGGCACATCACTATTAATAGCCGATATTAAATCATCGACGTTACCAATATGTGAGGCTCTTAATATGCCAATTTCTGAATTGAAATAGGAATAATAACCTTCCCAACCCTGTATAAAATCGCGCTTTCCAACACTTAAAGAAGCACCGCTTTCTTTTATACCTGTATTTGATAACATGTAATCTGGTGCTTCTAAATCTCCCAATCTTTTATATGAACCCTGACCTTTTATGTAGAGCCCAGATTTATATGATTTGGTCAATGATGATGTTATGTTTCCCCCGCGCCCGTTTGACGCAAGATTAAGTTGTGTTTTACCAAATAAGGAGTCCGTTCTTACAATTGGTAGAGGCTCAAGTACGATAACACCACCAATGGCATCACCGCCATATTCAATAGCTGCAGCACCTTTAATAATGCTAATGTTTTGATTTGCATTAACGTCTACATTTGGGGCGTGTTCTTCTCCCCACTCCATATCCTGCATACGAACATTGTTGTTCAGTATTAAGATTCTACTACCATTTAATCCTTGTATTACCGGTTTAACAATATTGCCTCCGGTATTTAAGGTAGAAACTCCGGCGATCTTTTTTAAAGCGTCCCCTAAACTTTTACCACTGTTTTGTTCTATGTCTTTTACCGATAAAATATTTTCTTGTCCCGAGTTGGTGTTTTTTGGAACATCACCAACAACCTTAACTTCTTTTAATTCTTCCAAATGGTGCTCTAATCGTATCTCTGAATACGTGTCCCCATTTATGGTCAATGTCACAAATTTGGTAGTACACTCCGGATGCGAAATTTCAAGCTCTATAACACCATCGCAAAGTTGCTTAATGCTGAACTTGCCATTCTCTTTTGATGTGGCTGTATAGTCTTTACCGGTAATATTAATAGTTGCACCACTCAACGGACTGTTGTCATGGAAATCAACTATTTCTCCTAGTAATATTGAATTGCAATCTTGAGCATATACCAACGTGCTACAAAAGATTGCGAAAACACATAAATAATACTTCATTATATAAGTTTAGCGCAGTTTAAAATCGGATTTAATAAGAAAACCGATAGAATAAATTGGAATGGATACTAAGCCTGGAAGGGTGGGGGGCGACCAAAAGTTGAATACCTAAAATAGGTAGAAGTTACCTTTGTTGAAAAAGGTATCAGTTTTTTTTCGGTAATGATAAGTGCCGAAGCAAATACGAACAATAAAATGGCTACAAAAGTAAATTCAGAATTTTGATTTTGAACAGCCAAATCACAGATACTACAGTTTTCAATGGTGTCTGCAGTATTATCTTGATGCGTATAGACATGAAAAGAGGTTACCTTAATTAGCATAAGGCAAAACAACGTGAATACAGAAAAATATGTAAATATTGAGTTCTTCACTTCGCTAAAGTACTAAAAGATGAAGAACTGTATGTTAAAGAAAACCAAACAGAGGTGTGTTAGAATAAAAATCCAAGTCCAATTCTCTTCAACATTTTCTTCTCAAAAGCCCAGAAGAAATTAAATTGCCCAAATAACCATCCATAAATTATCAATAATACTTGATAGAAAGGGAAAATTAATAAAATTCGTAATGTCCAGTACAATGGACCTCCCCACCAGGCTTCAGAAAAATTTTCTTGTTGAAGACCAATTAAGTTTAAAAAAGGTTTAGCTACATATACAGATGAAGATCCCGTAATAGCAAATACAACAAATATGATGATTAATTGAAAATTACTGGTGATTCCCCAGCGTTCCTTTAATTTCTGCATGACTTCTATTAAAAGGGTCAAATATACTTTTTATATACGTGGTATAAAAGGACCTAAACGCTGATTGTATTTTCTTTGGAAGTAAATAAAATAATTATAAAGCTTGTAGTTTACCTCGTAGCCATAATCTATTTGCCTAGAATAGTCTATTTGCATTTCATATAGATTAGGATTGTAGCGTGTTGGCTGTAGCACTCTTTGGTTCCATTCCAGTACCATTATTTGGTTTCTGTTTTCTAAGAAACTTTGCGAGTAATAGCCTTCTGGTTTGGCTATTGATGCAAGCCAAATATTAAAACCAGGTTCTATAATTATTATCTCATATTCCGTTTTATCACTAGCAATTGAAACGGTATCTCCTTCTACTTGATTGAAAACCTCTTTTTCATCTTCTGTGATGGACAATGACTTGTTGCTTGTACCGCAATTTAAAAGTAAAGCAAAACAAATACCTGCCAAGACAATGTATGTAACTTTAAAACTCTTCTTTTTCATAGAATTTAAGATACAAAAAAAGCCGCTTGTTTTTACAAGCGGCTTAGATATAAAAGGTTTAGGTGTTATTTCCCAAAAAGACCTCCTAAAAGACCTCCTAGACCACCTGGTTTTTTGTTGCTTCCCATAACCATACCTGCAACATCATCTAAAATGCTTCCGTCGCCATCGGCATCTAATAATGAAGTAATCAAACTCTGGTTTTCTTGTGGTTGACCACCAAGCATACTACCCAAAAGAGCATTCATACCTGTACCATCACTTACATTACTTTGTGCTGTTTGCTTACCTAAAAAGCCCATAACGATAGGAGCTGCAATTTTTAGAATTTGAGCAACTGATCCTGAATCTAAACCAGACTTTGCACTTAAGGCACTTTCAACCTGTGGTTGTTTACTTCCGAAAACGTGACCTAAAATACCGGCACCGTCGTTCATTACACTTTCATCTACGCCACCGCTGAACAGACCTCCTAGGTTATCTAATATACCACCACTATGGTTGCTCGACAACGCACTCATTAAACCTTGAGCGCCTTCTGGTGTAGAGACATTTTTTTTCATTGCACCAAGTATTAATGGCATAGCCATACTAAGTACATTAGCGGTTTTGTCTTCAGGTTGGTTGGTTTGACCAGCTACACCGCTAATTAATTGTTGCCCCATTGGGCTATTTAATAAATCTAATAATCCTGCCATTGTAATAGTTAATTTAATGTTTATGCCGTAAAATACGAAAAAGAGTCAATAAATTATGCTATTGAGCGCCTAATTTAGCAAAGTAATAATCTGCTCTGCTAATTCTAGACCTATTCTCTCTTGGGCTTCTAAGGTTGCAGCACCAATATGCGGAGATAAAGATATGCTTGAGTGCATTAATATTTTAATCTCTGGCTTTGGTTCAGATTCATATACGTCTAAACCCGCAAATGCAACTGTACCGTTTTCCAATGCATCGATCAAAGCAACTTCATCTAAAACTCCACCTCTGGCTGCATTTACAATACCAACACCTTTCTTCATCTTGGAAAATTCCGATTTTCCTAGAACGTAGTTGTCTTGACCAGGTATATGCAATGAAATGTAATCGGCATTTTTAAGTAAATCATTTTTACTTGTATTGGTTAAACTAAAAGACACTTTTTGACCGTCAAAAAAATCAAGGTCGATTTTAGCTTCTGCAACATCGGGATCACAATAAACAACCTTCATTCCTGCACCTATCGCTAGTTTAGCGGTTGCTTGTCCAATATTTCCAAATCCGAAGATACCAAGGGTTTTGCCTCTTAATTCGGTACCTTTTGAATAGGATTTTTTTAAACCTTTAAAATTACTATCGCCTTCTAAAGGCATATTTCTATTGGCGTCATATAAAAAACGTGCACCACCAAAAAGGTGGGCAAATACCAATTCTGCTACAGATTCTGATGATGCAGCCGGTGTATTGATAATGTGTATGCCTTTGGATTTTGCATGAGCAACATCAATATTATCCATGCCAACACCACCTCTGCCTATTAATTTTAGGGTAGGGCAGGCGTCTATTAAATCTTTTCTTACTTTGGTAGCACTACGTACCAATAATGCATCAATTTTGTTCTCGTTGATATAATTGACCAACTGTTCTTGCGCAACAGTGGTTGTCAATACGTTAAACCCAGCTTTCTCTAAAGTGGTGATACCATTTTGAGAAATACCGTCATTAGCTAATATCTTCATTTGTTTTCCTAAAATTTTATTGTTGTGTTCAGAATGGATCGCAACAATTATCCTTTTCGTTCCATTTCGCTCATGACATCAACCAATACGCCAACAGTATCCAACGATAATGCGTTATACATACTAGCTCTATAACCACCAACTGAACGGTGTCCGTTTAAACCGTTTATACCAGCCTCTTTCAACATATCGTCAAAAGTAGTTTTTAAGGCTTCATCGGTTAGGTTGAATGTAGCGTTCATTAAAGAACGATCTTCTACATTGGCAAAGCCTTCAAAAACCGGATTTAAATCGATTTCAGAATATAGTAATCTTGCCTTTTTTTCATTTACCTCTTCTATGGCAGCAATACCACCAAGATTTTTTAACCATTCTAATGTAAGCATAGAAGTATATACCGCAAATACAGGAGGTGTATTGAACATGCTATCTTTTGCTATATGTACTTGGTAGTCTAGCATTGAAGGGATTTTTCTAGATACTTGACCTAATATTTCTTCTTTTACTACCACTAAAGTAGTACCTGCAGGACCCATATTTTTTTGAGCACCTGCATAAATAAGGTCAAATTGAGAAAAGTCTAAACTTCTTGAGAAGATATCAGAACTCATATCGCAAACAAGAGGACAATCCGTTTTTGGAAATTTTTTGAACTGAGTACCAAAAATGGTATTGTTCGAGGTAATATGTAAATAATCTAACCCTGAAGGTACAGAATAGCCTTTGGGAATATATTTGAAACTTTCATCTTTAGATGATCCTACCTCTACAATTTCACCAAACAATTTGGCTTCTTTTATTGCTTTGTCGCTCCATGTACCGGTATTTAAATAACCAGCTTTTTTTTCCAATAGGTTATAGGCAACCATTAAAAACTCCATGCTTGCACCACCTTGAAGAAACAATGCTTTATATCCTTTATCTTTAAGGTCTAGCAGTTCTAATGCCAATGACCTTGCATTTTCCATTACTGCAACAAAATCTTTACTTCTATGTGAAATTTCAATAAGTGAAAGTCCAGAACCATTAAAGTCCATTACAGATTCAGAAGCTTTTAACAATACTTCTTTTGGTAATATACAGGGACCGGCACTAAAATTATGTTTTTTCATCTTGTGTGTAATTTAAGATTGCAAAGGTCAGGATTTTTTGAAGATTTTTATAAACTATTCGGTATTTAATTCTTGGAAGTGTTCAACAAGAATTCAATAGTATCTATACCATCGGCATAGTCGTTTAACTTAGGTTTTTGTGTGTTGCCAAACGCAATTTCATCTTCACTAAAGCCTGATGCTACAATACACTGTAAATTATCTTTATTTGTGTAAAGCTTGTTTTTTAGAGAATCTTCATCAGTATAATACTCAAAAAATAATGAAGCTATTGGTGAACCAAAACTTTCTTCTTCTTTTAGAATTAAAAATCCATTGTCCAAAATTTTAAACTCGCTCATTAAATATACAGCTTTATTGTAGTCATAATTATTAGCATATTTATTATGATTTATGATATCGCTATGCTTGAACATTGCTTTGTAGAAAGTGTCGATATTGTAATCTTTAGGAATATAAATTTTTGAAACACTTCTACATCCTAATCCAAAATACCTGAATATATCTTCACCAAGGGCTATTAACTCCTCTTCGGTTTCGTTACCTCTTAAAACAGCAACGGAGTTTCTGTTTTTACGTATAATGTTAGGTTTTTTTCCAAAATAATATTCAAAGTAGCGTGCCGTATTGTTGCTTCCGGTTGCAATTACCGCATCATAATGATCTAATTTTTCTTTGGTAAAGGTTACGGATTCTTTTAGTGTTGGCTCAACATCTATTATGTAATCGATAAGTAGTGGAATTAGTTTTTGGTCGTTACTCGATAATTTTACCAAAGCTTTGTTCCCAGTAATTAAAACGCATAAAAGGTCATGAAAACCGACTAAAGGTATATTACCGGCTAATATTAAGGCAACAACCTTTTCACTATTGGCGCTTAAATCATATTTGCTCAGCCACTCTTCAAGATTCTTTTTGGTGAGTGCATTGCCCCATTCTTTAAAAGCATGCATACAATTATCTTCTGTAAACCAGCCATTATAATGTTGGGCTCTTTCAGCTTCCGATTTAAATGCACTTATCCATTTGTCATTTAAATGATTTGAAAGGGTGTTTTGTTCTATTAAATCACAAAATGTTCTTAGAAAATTTCCAAGTTTAACAAAAGCTTCTATCGTTAGGTTGCTATGGGTCATTATATTTGTATACTAGATTGGTAGAGATTACCTTTGTGCAAAAATAAGCATGCCCGTTGTTTTTTGGGCATTTTAATGAAGAAGAAATTATGGCAATTATAATAACAGACGAATGCATAAATTGTGGGGCTTGTGAACCGGAATGCCCTAACACTGCAATTTATGAAGGAGCAGATGAATGGAGATATAGCGATGGTACGTCTTTAGAGGGTAATGTTGTTTTACCCGATGGTAAAGAGGTCGATGCAGGTGAAGTGCAAGAGCCTATTAGCGATGAAGTGTATTACATAGCACCAGATAAATGTACTGAGTGTATGGGCTTTCATGAAGAGCCTCAGTGCGCAGCGGTTTGCCCTGTAGATTGTTGTGTTCCAGATGATGATCATGAAGAAACAGAAGAAGAGCTTTTGGCTAAGCAGCGCTTTATGCACCCTGAATAACCTGGTCAGTAAAATTTTGGATACTAAGTAAGAGATAAATTTTAATTTCCTTTTTAGGGATTTCAATAGTTGAATTCTAATAAAATAAAAAAAGCTACCTAAATCAATAGGTAGCTTTTTTATTAAATAAACTAAATCAAAATCAAAACTTATAATTTAAAGATAAGTTGAACATGGTTCCTAATTGGCTAAAGTGGTAACCGTCATACGTCATTTGAGAATAACGTTGGTTGAAAGTTATCAAGTTAGATTGGTTCTGGGTTTGTGCAGCATCTGCTAAAATAGCATCTCCTGCAGCATTTTGAGAAACAAAGCTCCATTCAGGTAAAACATTAAATAGATTGTTGATGTTTAAAGCAATGGTTAGTTTATCCGTAGCGCTATAGTTTACTCCTAAATCTGTTACAACTTTAGGATCGAATTCTGTACCAAGGTTAAAGTTGCCATTAGCATCTGTACTTAAACCTTGTTGAAAGAAGCTTGTTTTACCGAACAATGTGTTGTTAAGTGAAAATCCGAATTTGTTTATATCGTAATTAGCTCCTAAAATCCATTTAGTCTTAGGTCTTGATGTAAAGAAAAGAGCTTCTTGCGTTTGGTTTACAACAGATTGTCCGGAGTTGGCCACTAAGTCGATATCCTTTACTGGTCCGTCAAGTTCATTCTGTATGGTATAGTTACCAGAAAGGTTCAACCCTAGACTACCAGCACCTATTTCTATTCCTTTATAGGCCAATACAACATCAATACCTGATGTTTTTGTATCAATTGCATTTGAAAAGAAACTTACATCACTTAAATTGTTATTTGCCAATAAGACATCTAGTGCATTTGTAGCATCACCACTAGGACCTATTTCATTACCTAAAACAATTCTGTCTTTTACAGCAATGTTGTAATAATCAAGTGTATAGCTGAATTTAGATATTTTTCCACCGAAACCAACGGTAAAGTTTGTTGATGTTTCTGCATCTAATTGAGGAATACCTAAAAGTTTAGCTTGTGTAGATACGTTATTAATTAAACCACCAACTTGAATACCTTGACCGGGTACAAAGCTATACTGAGCTTTTTGTGTATAAATTTGGTGTAGGGTAGGAGCTCTAAATCCTGAAGAAATAGAACCTCTTAATGTAAACTCATCGCTAAACTTATATCGTGAACTAAACTTGTAAATGAAAGTGTTTCCGAAATCGGAATAGTTTTCTGTTCTAATAGTACCGCTTAATAAGAAAGCATCAGATACATCATAATCTAAACTAAAATATCCACCGATATTGTAACGATTGAATTTTCCTGAGTTTTGAGGAGAGGCACCAGCAAATGAATCTGCACCACCACCATCGTATGAAGCCAATTCACCTTCTATTATTTCAAAGGTTTCCGTTCTAAACTCAGCACCGATACCAATACTTACTTTGTCTGAAAGTATTCTTGAAATATCAATGTTACCTACGTTGTGTGAAAATCGTGTTCCACCTGGATCAAATGACTGTTGACTGTTCTCTCTATAGAGTTCAGAACCTTCGGTAATTTCACCATCATCAACAGAACCATTACCATTAGCATCAATAAATACTGATGGAGAATAAACTACGTTTCTATTGTGTGTGTTGTTTACTTTATAAGTCTGTAAGTTTCCACCAGTAGTAAAACTAGCATCAACATTCCAATCATTGATTGTTGATTTAAAACCTATTGTTGCGTTGTAATCACTTAACAATCCTTCAAATGTTGGTAAATACCCATCATATCCGCCAGGGTTGTTTGGGTTGTCTCCAGGAAAGAAATCTGCTAAATAAGGGAAATCTTCAACTGTTCTCCAGTATGGTGTTCTATAATTTGCAAAACTGTTTACCGCTTTATAAACATAGGCGGCATTACCATATAATGAAGTATTTTCACTAAGCTCGTACCCTAAGTTTACAGAGAATTTAGCAGCTGCAGTTTCTGGGGAACCGTTTATGTTACCTGCGTCTGGGCGTCTTGATAAAAATTCTTGAACATCGGCGATATCTGCTCCAAAGTCAGCGGCTTCGCCTGCTGCATTTACAGTACCAGGTCTATTTGCTTGGTTCACTTTAGATAAATCGATTGTGTAGTTAACAAATCCTTTGTCTTCACCTATAGTAGAACCATTGTTTATAGAAGCTCCGAACATTTCTCCATCACCTTCAGAGGTAATACCAGTTCTTAACGTGGCGGAACCCTCATTTGGAGAATCTTTAAGGATTATGTTCATTACACCGGCAATAGCATCAGACCCATATTGTGCAGATGCGCCATCTCTAAGAATTTCCACTCTTTTGATCGCATCGGTTGGTATTGCAGAGATATCGGCACCAGTTTCACCACGACCTGGAGATGTTTGTGTATATAATAACGCACTTAAGTTTTTACGCTTACCATTAATTAATATCAATGTTCTAGAAGGTCCCATATTTCTAATTTCATAGGGATCTAATAAAGAGGTTGCATCGTTAACCGGTGTTTGTACCGTGTTAAAAGACGGAATTCTGTATTGTAATGCTTTGTCAAATGTAGCCTGACCGGTAGAAGTCAATTCCTTAACACCAACAACATCAACAGGTAATGGGGTGTCGGTATTACTTCTTGGTGCCGTACGAGAACCTACCACAATGAATTCATCAAGTTGCATTCCTTCAGATAGCTTAACGTTTATAGTACTTTTTCCGGCTGTAGCAACTTCTTGTGTGGCAAAACCAATATAGCTAAAAACCAATGTGCTATTGTCATTAATATTGATTGTGTAATTACCATCAAAATCAGAAGTTGTACCGTTAGTTGTACCCTTTTCAACAATATTAACTCCGGCTAAAGGCGTCCCTGAAGCATCGGTAACTTTACCGCTAACCGTATTTTGCACTTTTTCGGTTAAAGTCATGGCAGATATACCGTTAGTGTTTGAATCGACTTTTAAAATCTTAGCTCTTTGCGGTTTTTTATGGTAAACTACATAATACTTATTACCTAAATATTCAAAATCAAAACTAGTTTTACGTTCTAGTTTATTAATGATTTTATCCAATACAGGAAACTTATATTCCTCAGGATTTAAACTGGTGTTAGATACCAGTGTTGGGTTATAAGTGAAGTAAACTTCGTGTTTTTCACTTATTTCATTTAAGAACTCACTTAGGGTCACCTTTTCTTTGAGTTCGTCAGAAGCCTTCATGCTCATACTGCTCGTAAATAGCAGTACTGCAATAAGCATTCTCATTAGTTTTTTTGTTCTCATAAATAAATAGTTTAGTTAATAAATAGGGTTTTCTTGTACGCGTAAAATATTTCCTTTGTTAATTATTCTTGTTCCGGTCGCCTTTTCAATAGCGGCTATACATATTTTTAGGTTCTGATTGGGGATACCACCAGATATGGGAATTTTCATTAATTCGTTAGCCGAGTATTGTACCTCAATACCGTACGTCAACTCTAAGTTGGTCATTACATCTTTAAGAGGTATTTCATTAAATGCGTAAGTACCACCTCTCCATAAAGCATATGGTGTTTCCACATCTACGCGTTTATGAAGTAATTTTTTACTTTCATTGGAAAAGGATACCATTTCGCCAGGTATCATTTTAGCCACTTCTCCATTTTTAAATTCTAAATGAATAGAACCTTCATCAAGAACAACATTGGTTTTTTGTTTTCTGGTATTTACATGAAACTGGGTTCCCAAGACTTCAACTTTAAGGTCGTTGGTAATAACCCAAAACTTTGCATTGGTACTGGGTATTGACTTTACTTTGAAATAAGCTTCACCTTTTAAGTTTAGTAGACGAGGGTTCTCCTTATCATATGATATCTCTGAGTTTCCATTCAAAACCACAGATGTGCCGTCTGATAATTTTAGGTCGATAATTTCACCATAATTGGTTTTATGAATTGTGGTAGACTGGTTGGTGAAATATGTTAAACTACTATAACCGATAAGAATTAATAGTACAGCAGCTGCAGTGGTAAGGAGTACCGTATTTAGTGAATGTACTTTTTTGGATTTTGTAGGGGCAGGAATGTCAATATTTATTTTGTTCAATACTTTAGATAAGGCTTCTTCTACAATACTATTACTAGGATAGTCTTGATTAAAATTAATACCGGTAATTATAGATTTTGCATTTTCTACTGTTTCTAGATGTTCAGGGTTGTTTTGTATCCAGTTATTCCAATAGGATACATCATTTTTGTTTAAATCTTTTGCCCAGTTTTCAAAAGATGCATCGTTAAGAAAATATTGTAGATTGAAATTGTGCTTCTTGTCCATTTAGTAAGGTGTTCCATTTATAAGAGATGTAACTCTTAAAAATATACCCTACCAAATTCAATTTTTTTTCAAAATATTTTTAATTTGCTGATTTTCAGAAGCTTTTCTGAGTTTTGATAATGCTTTTTGCAACACGTTTAATACACTTTGGTAGTTCATATCCATAACTTCAGCAATATCAGTACTCTTCATTCCGCTATAATATTTTAAATACAGAACTTCTTTTTGTCTTGGTGATAGTTTGTTGATTAGATTAGCTAAGGTAGATGTGCATAAAAACTGAATCTCTTGATGTATGGAGATTTCTTCTGGTGAAAAAGTGAAATTAGATTTGAATAGTTGTGCTTCAGAAACGGGAATATTCTTCTGGTTCTTTTGTAGTTGATTGATCAATCTTCTTTTAAAGGAAACGAATAAATAAGCTTTTAAATTTTTTATCTCGTTTTGCTTTTCTCGTTCTTCAAATAATTGAACGAAAAAGTTCTGGAGACAATCTTCTGTTAAATTTCGATTGTTACTAAGCTTTAAACCATACACATATAATTGAGGATAGTACTTCTTGAAAAGGAGACTGAAGCCATTAGCTTCGCCCTTTTTAAAGAAATACCATATTGTTTCATCTGAATGAAGTTCCATATAATTTGTGCATGTTCTGTACTGCAAAGTATGAAATATTTCTTAAAAAATGTTAAATTCTCAATATTTAACCATCGTTCAGCTAAATTATTTGAATAATATTTAAATATATCGTATGAAAATTAAAGAATATGTTAGGAGTAAAAATGAATGCAAATTGTATTGGTAAAAACTATATTTGCACTCTTGAAATATTCTAAATTATGAAAGCAGGTATTGTAGGATTGCCAAACGTTGGTAAATCAACACTTTTTAATTGTTTGTCCAATGCTAAGGCGCAAAGTGCAAACTTTCCGTTTTGTACTATTGAACCTAATATTGGAGTGGTTAATGTACCAGATTCAAGATTGGAAAAACTAGAGGAATTAGTAAACCCAGAAAGGGTATTGCCTGCAACTGTAGAAATAGTTGATATTGCCGGTTTGGTAAAAGGTGCCAGTAAAGGTGAAGGTTTAGGAAATCAGTTTTTAGGAAATATCCGTGAAACGGATGCAATTCTTCATGTTCTTCGTTGTTTTGACAACGATAACATAGTTCACGTAGACGGTAGTGTTGATCCAATTAGGGATAAGGAAACTATAGATATGGAACTTCAATTAAAAGACTTGGAGACCGTAGATAAAAAATTGGAAAAAGTAAAAAGAGCGGCAAGAACAGGAAATAAAGATGCGCAAAAAGAAGAGGCTGTGCTACTTGCTATAAAAAACGGATTGGAAGCCGGTACTTCTGTAAGGGCAATTGAAATAGACGAGGAGTCAAGAATTGAGTTTGTAAAGCCATTACAGTTTATTACCGATAAGCCAGTAATGTATGTTTGTAATGTTGATGAAGATGCTGCTGTAGATGGAAACTCATATGTTGAAAAGGTGAAAGAAGCAGTTGCGGCAGAAAATGCAGAGGTGATATTCTTAGCTGTTGGCACCGAGGCTGATATTACTGAATTGGAAACTTATGAAGAGCGCCAAATGTTTTTGGAGGATTTAGGTTTAGAAGAACCTGGATCTGCAAAATTGATTCGTGGGGCATATAAATTGTTGGATTTGGAAACCTATTTTACCGCTGGTGTAAAGGAAGTCCGTGCTTGGACTATTCCTGTTGGCGCAACAGCGCCACAAGCAGCTGGAGTTATACATACCGATTTTGAAAAAGGTTTTATTCGTGCAGAAGTTATTGCTTATGATGACTATGTTGCTTTTGGGAGTGAGTCAAAAGTGAAAGAAGCGGGTAAAATGAGAGTAGAAGGTAAAGAGTACATAGTTAAAGATGGTGATGTAATGCATTTCCGTTTTAATGTTTAATGTTCATATATAGTCAACCGATCTCTTAGCATCTTTAATTCTTGCTCTAGTCGGTTGACTTTTTCTATCATATGGTTTAAGGTGTCTATTCCTTCCATATTTATACCTAAATCATTACGCAACCTATATATACGTTCAATTTCTACTATATGATGGGGTTGAACATAACTCTTATTATCAATACGTTGCACCTCGATCATGTCAAATTCCAAAAGGTCGTCAATGAACTCTAAAGGGGTCTGTGTTTGTTTGCAATACACCTCTATTTGTATATAATTTTCCAAATTCATAATTATCTCAATTCTGATAGTTGTTTAAATAACTCTTTTTCCTTTTGAGAAAGTTGTGTTGGTATGGCTATTTTATAAGTGATGTATAAATCTCCATGAACACCTTTCTTTTTATAAACCGGCATACCTTTACCCTTTAGTTTTACTTTGGTGTCATTTTGCGTTTCTGGTTTTATTTTTAATTTAACTTTACCAGTTAAAGTGTTAATCTCTATTGAGTTTCCTAAGACAGCATCATAAAGGGAGATGGATTCATTTTTGTATAAATCATTTCCTACTCGTTGAAAATCCGTGTTATTGTAAATTTCAAAAGTGAGGTATAGATCTCCTTTTGGTCCGCCATTTACACCTTCGCCTCCGTAACCTGCTATTTTTATGGTTTGCCCGTCTTCAACACCTGCAGGTATCGTAATTCTAATTTTTTTATTGCCCAGATCCAGGGTCTGTTTTTGGTCCTCAAGAGTATCCAACAGATTCAGTTTTAACGTTGCATTTAAGTCTTGGCCTTTAAATTGCGTAGCTCTGCGACCACCTCTGCCGCCAAATCCTCCACCGCCGAACATGGATTCAAAGAAATCTGAAAAATCCTCTTGCCCACTATAATTAGTGTATGTTCTGTTTCTGTTTGCCGTTGAACTGTGTTGGTTTCGTTTAGCTTCTTCAAAAGCATCGGCATGCTCCCAATCTTTGCCATACTGATCGTACTTTTTTCTTTTTTCGGGATCGCCCAACACTTCGTTGGCTTCATTTATCCGTTGAAATTTCTCCTGTGCGGTTTTGTCGTTCGGATTAACATCTGGGTGAAACTTGCGGGCAAGTTTTCTGTATGCTTTTTTAATTTCTGCTGGAGTAGCCGTTTTGTCTAGTTCAAGAATTTTATAGTAGTCGATAAATTCCATAAGTATTCAAAATCTTCTTTAAAGATATTTAATTGATGAAAAATCAACAATGACATGCGTCAGTAATTATTTGTTCATTTATTATAATTTTTAATGCTAAAATTATCTGATAATTGGTAACTTCTGTAATGGCTATCAACAAAAAGGAATAATTAATTGTTAATTACTTTAACAGTCAGGTATTTTATCTTTTGCCGAGTGGAGCTATCTTTAGCGCAACTTTCATAAATTTTATTCTATGGCTCAAGACTCTCAATATACTGAAGATAACATACGCTCGCTCGATTGGAAAGAACATATCCGATTAAGACCTGGTATGTATATTGGTAAGTTAGGAGACGGTTCTTCTGCCGATGACGGTATCTACATTCTTTTAAAAGAAGTTATAGATAACTGTATTGATGAATTTGTAATGGGTGCCGGAAAAACCATTGAAATTTCCATTAAGGATAAAGTGGTAAAGGTTAGGGATTACGGTCGTGGCATACCTTTGGGTAAAGTTGTAGATGTGGTTTCTAAAATGAATACCGGTGGTAAGTATGACAGCCGTGCATTTAAAAAATCGGTCGGATTAAACGGGGTTGGTACAAAGGCGGTAAATGCGCTATCCAGTTTCTTTGAGGTGCAATCTTCTAGGGATAATCAAATAAAGACCGCTCAGTTTAGCTCTGGTAATCTAGAAAGTGAAGTTGGTCCTGAAGAAACCAGTAAACGTAAAGGAACCAAGGTTACCTTTATACCGGACGAATCTATATTTAAGAATTACAAGTATAGAAATGAGTATGTAGAACGCATGCTCAAAAACTATGTTTACCTAAACCCAGGGTTGACCATTGTTTTTAATGGTGAAAAATTTCATTCTGAGAACGGATTAAAGGATCTTTTGGAGGATAACAACAATGTAGAAGATATGTTGTATCCGGTTATTCATCTAAAAGGTGAAGATATAGAAGTCGCCATTACACATAGCAAAACGCAATATAGCGAGGAATATCATTCATTTGTAAACGGGCAACATACTACCCATGGTGGTACGCACCAAGCAGCATTTAGAGAAGCGATCGTAAAGACCATACGTGATTTTTATGGTAAGTCTTATGATGCTTCCGATATTCGAAAGTCGATTATATCTGCTATTTCAATTAAGGTGATGGAACCTGTTTTTGAAAGTCAGACAAAGACAAAACTGGGTTCTACGGATATGGGAGGAGATTTTCCTACCGTACGTACTTATATTAATGATTTTGTTGGCAAATACTTAGACAATTACCTGCATAAAAATGCAGAAACTGCCGAGAAGCTTCAGCGTAAGATCATGATGGCAGAGAAGGAGCGTAAAGAATTATCGGGTATTCGAAAACTTGCACGCGATAGAGCTAAGAAAGCTAGTCTGCACAATAAAAAATTGCGTGATTGTAGAGTTCATTTGAGCGATATGAAAAATGATCGTAGACTAGAAAGTGCTTTGTTCATAACCGAGGGGGATTCTGCATCTGGTTCTATTACGAAGTCTCGTGACGTAAATACACAAGCTGTTTTTAGTTTAAAAGGAAAGCCTTTGAACTCTTACGGTATGTCGAAAAAGATTGTATATGAAAATGAAGAGTTCAATCTTTTGCAGGCGGCATTGAATATTGAGGAGTCTATCGAAGACTTAAGATATAATAATATTATCATCGCTACTGATGCCGATGTGGATGGTATGCACATTCGCCTGTTGTTAATAACCTTCTTTTTACAATTTTTCCCAGAGCTGATAAAAGAAAACCATTTGTATATTTTACAAACACCATTATTTAGAGTTCGAAATAAGAAGGAAACTATATATTGTTATAGTGATGAAGAACGACAAAATGCGATAAACAAATTATCAGGTAAACCAGAAATTACCCGCTTTAAGGGGTTAGGTGAAATTTCGCCAGATGAGTTTAGGTACTTTATTGGTGATGATATTCGCTTAGAGCCTATAATGCTCGACAAGGCGATGTCCATAGAAGAATTACTGAGTTTTTATATGGGTAAAAATACACCGGATAGACAGAAATTTATAATCAACAATCTTAAAGTAGAAGTTGATTTGATAGAAGATAAAGTAGTATAAATTAAGTTAATACGATTGCTTCTGAATGGAAGAAAATGACGATTTGAACGAGGAAATTAACGACAATCTTTCCGAAGAAAATAATGAGAATACAGAACCCTCCGAGGCATTGACGAGGGTTACCGGTATGTACAAAGACTGGTTCTTGGACTACGCTTCTTACGTAATTCTAGAAAGAGCCGTGCCTGCCATTGAAGATGGTTTTAAACCTGTACAGCGTAGAATCATGCATTCCTTAAAGGAGCTTGATGATGGTAGGTACAACAAAGTGGCAAACGTAGTTGGTCATACCATGCAATACCATCCACATGGTGATGCCAGTATTGCAGATGCCATGGTGCAAATAGGGCAGAAAGATCTTTTGATCGATACGCAAGGGAACTGGGGTAATATATTAACGGGAGATAGGGCTGCCGCTTCAAGATATATTGAAGCAAGGTTGTCGAAATTTGCCTTAGAGGTTATTTTTAGTCCTAAAATTACGGAATGGCAGGCCTCTTATGATGGAAGAAAAAAGGAGCCTGTAAACTTACCTGTAAAGTTTCCTTTACTTTTGGCCCAAGGTGCTGAAGGTATTGCCGTAGGTCTCTCGACTAAAGTACTTTCTCATAATTTTGTTGAGTTAATTGATGCTTCTATAAAACATCTAAAGGGGCAAAAGTTTAAAATTTTCCCAGATTTTGCGACTTCGGGTATTATAGATGTAACTAACTATAATGACGGATTAAGAGGTGGTAAAATTAGGGTTCGAGCAAAGATATCTCAGTATGATAAGAATACGTTAGTAATCAATGAGATACCATATGGTACTAATACTGGAAGTTTAATAGACTCTATTCTAAAAGCCAATGAAAAAGGCAAAATAAAAATTAAAAAAATAGAGGATAATACTGCTGCAGAAGTTGAGATTTTAGTGCACCTTCCTAGTGGTATTTCTCCAGATAAAACAATTGATGCCCTATATGCTTTTACGGCGTGTGAATCTTCTATTTCGCCTTTAGGGTGTATTATTGAAGACAATAAGCCTTTGTTTATAGGGGTGACCGAAATGTTGAAAAGATCAACGGATTCTACGGTTGATCTTTTAAAGCAAGAATTGGAAATACAACTTGGTGAGCTGGAGGAGCAATGGCATTTTGCATCTTTAGAGCGTATTTTTATTGAAAATCGTATTTATCGCGATATTGAGGAAGAAGAGACTTGGGAAGGAGTGATCAATGCTATCGATAAAGGTTTGGCACCACATACAAAACATCTTAAGCGAGCGGTAACTGAGGAAGATATCACCAGATTGACCGAAATACGAATTAAAAGGATTTCTAAATTCGATTTAGACAAGGCGCAACAACACTTAGAAAGTTTGCAAGAACGCATTGCTGAAGTAAAACATCATTTGGCTAACTTAATAGAGTTCGCTATAAATTACTTTAAGAACCTTAAGGAAACTTACGGTAAGGATAGAGGAAGGAAAACAGAAATTCGTGTTTTTGATGATATTGAAGCCACTAAAGTGGTTATTAGAAATACAAAACTTTATGTCAATAGAGAAGAAGGTTTTGTGGGTACTTCATTGAAAAGAGACGAGTATGTAACAGACTGTAGTGATATAGATGATATTATTGTTATTACCAATGAAGGTAAAATGATGGTTTCAAAAGTGGACTCCAAAACTTTCGTAGGTAAAGGCATTATCCATGTTGCGGTCTTTAAAAAGAAAGATAAACGCACAACTTACAATTTAATTTACAAGGACGGAAAAGGGGGTGCAACGTATATAAAACGCTTTAACGTTACAAGTATAACGCGTGATAGAGTGTATGATTTAGGTACGGGTAAACCGGGAACGCAAGTGTTGTACTTTTCTGCAAATCCAAATGGTGAAGCTGAAGTTATTACTGTTCTGTTGCGCCAAGTTGGCAGTATCAAGAAATTGAAATGGGATATTGATTTTTCCGATGTACTTATCAAAGGGAGAGCTTCTAAAGGAAATATAGTTACCAAATATTCGGTAAAACGTATTGAGCTTAAGGAAAAGGGAGTTTCTACATTGAAACCAAGAAAGATTTGGTTCGATGATGTGGTGAGAAGATTAAACGTTGATGGAAGAGGTGAGTTGCTCGGCGAGTTTAAGGGTGACGATTTATTATTGGTAATCAATCAAAAAGGGGTAGCCAAAACTTTCTTGCCTGTTTTGACCTCTCATTTTGATGATGATATGATCGTGCTTGAAAAATGGATTCCAGAGAAACCTATTTCTGCCATTTACTGGGAAGGTGAAAAAGAAAGATTTTATGTAAAACGATTTTTGATAGAAAACGAAAATAAAGAAGAACTCTTTATTTCCGAACATCCAAAATCGTATTTGGAACTTGTTTCTACAGATTGGAAACCAATGATTGAAATTGAATTTCCTAAGCCTAGAGGTAAGGAGGCTAAGGAAAGTGAAAAAGTTGATATTGAGAATTTTATAGCGATTAAGGGAATAAAAGCTTTAGGTAATCAATTGATAACAGAAAAGGTAAAAAACATTAATAGTTTAGAACCATTGCCTTATGAACCTGCAGTTCCAGAAAAAGCTGAGGATATTGAAGTTATCGATGAGCAAGCAGTTGCATCTAATGATGATAAAGAAAAGCCTAAAGATGGAGATGCAACTTCAGACGGACCTACATTGTTTGATTAATTGAGTTATGAAGAATTTTTTTGAGGAGTTCAAGAATTTTGCCGTCAAAGGTAACATGATCGATCTTGCTGTTGGGATTATTATAGGTACGGCATTTAATAAGGTGGTGAGTACTATCGTTTCCGCCATAATAATGCCACCTTTATCTTTACTTACCGATGATGTTACGCTTTCCAATAAAAAATGGATTCTTAGAGAAGCATCTGAAACTGTTGAGGAGGTTGCCATAGGTTACGGAGAGTTGATCGAGACATTGATAGATTTTACGATTATTGCATTTACTATTTTTGTAATGATCAAATTCATTAATAGGTTTAAGAAAAAGTCGGAAGACCCTGCCAATAAAGAGGTAGAGACACCTAAAAACATTGAGCTATTGTCTCGCTTAGAGAAACTAATGCAAGAGCAGAACGAAATATTAAAGAACAAGAATTGATTGAAAGTGTTTAATAATTGGAATACCTTATCGTTAAATAGAAAGTTAAGATTGGACATTTTTTAAGAACAGTTGGTTTTATAACTACCTTTACAAAAATTTTGAATTAATGGATTTCACTAACCCGCTGGTTTACGGTGCGCCAGCATTTATTGCCTTTATCTTATTAGAATTGACCTATAGCAAAACTCATGGAGATGATGATCTCTATGATTGGAAAGATTTTGCAGCGAGTAGCGCCATGGGTATTGGATCTGCCATAATAGGTCCTTTGCTTAAAGTGGTATTGTTAGTGGTGCTTTTTGAATATGCTTATGAGTTGTTCAACCCAATGGTAGATGGCGTGAGAACTAATATTATGGGCTATAAATCTTTTGGATATGCTTGGTATGTATGGTTGTTATGTCAATTAGCAGATGATTTTACATATTATTGGTTTCATAGGGCAAACCACGAAATTCGAATTCTTTGGGCTGCACATATAGTGCATCATTCTTCAGATAATTTTAATCTTGGTACTGCTATTAGAAATGGTTGGTTTACGCTACTGTATAAACCCTTCTTTTATGTTTGGATGCCGATTATTGGTTTTCCCGTAGAAATGGTAGTGGTTTGTTTGGCTATTGAATCTTTCTGGCAGTTTCAGTTGCACTCACAATATGTTCCTAAAATGGGTTTTATAGAGAAAATCTTCAATACGCATACAATGCATCAGGTACATCACGCGCAAAATGTGGAGTATTTGGATAAGAACCATGGTGGATTTTTAAATTGTTTTGATAAAATGTTCGGCACTTGGAAAGAGTACGATGAAGAAATCGATGTAAAATTCGGTGTTATTCATGCGCCTAATTCAAACAATCCTATTGTAATTCTTACCCATGAATTTAAAGATATTTGGGCAGACGTAAAGAAGGTAAAAAAGCTGAAGCATAAGTTAATGTATATCTTCGGACCTCCGGGATGGAGTCATGACGGTAGTACTATGACAGTAAAACAACAGCAAAGATTATATAAGCAACAAAAGGAGGCAAACCCTAAAATGGCTTTTGATAGACCAAATTAAAGCCTTGTGGAGCTTCAGTAAATAGATTGCACTACATAGAATAAAAAACCCTAATTAAGCATTCGCTTAATTAGGGTTTTTTAATTGTGTGGTGATTTTTCAATCTTCTTGATGTGAAATAGGTTTTTTGTTCTTTTTCATTCTAAGGTCAAAGAATTCCACCATTAATGAGAATGCTATTGAGAAATATAGGTAGCCTTTAGGTATGGTGCCAACTTCATTACCAAACACTATTAAATGGCTTAGATGAGCCGCCTCGGCAATCAACATAAAACCTATTAAGATTAAAAAGGAAAGTCCTAAGATTTGAATAGATGGGTGTCTATTTACAAAATCACCCACCGGATTCGCAAACAGCATCATGATTAAAACCGAAATAACAACCGCTACGATCATAAGAATTAGTGCGTCATTGGGGTTGGGAGAAATGCCGTTTGTCATACCTATAGCCGTTAATATAGAGTCAAACGAAAAAACTATGTTTATAACCGTTATTTGTAAAATAGCGTTTGTCAATGATGTTGATCTGGCTTTTTTAACTTCACGTTCGTCATGTCCTTTATCCTCAACTTTTTCATGAATTTCTTTAGTGCTTTTATAAAGAAGAAATAAGCCGCCTAAAAAGAGTATAATGCCTTGTCCGCTAATTCCACCTGTAATCCATTCGCTATCAAAGACCCAAAAAGGTTTTTTCATTGATGTTAGTAACGAAATACCGAATAACAAGACTATACGCATAACCATAGCTAGAACAAGTCCTATGTTTGTGGCTTTTTTTCTTTGTGCAGGTTCTAATTTACCTGCAGCAATAGAAATAAAAATAATATTGTCAATACCTAAAACTATCTCTAGAAAAGTTAAGGTGAGTAGGGCGATCCAAGCATCCGGACTGGCGAAAATTTCAAACATGGTTAGTTGGTTTTAATGGCTGTACCGGTTTTTACCACTAATTTTTTGTTAGGGTCTTTTACGGCATTATTATATTGAAAGGTGTATGATGAATCTGTTGTGCTAATGATTTTGTAGTGTATGGCCGTTTTGCTATTAATATCCTGCAAAACAAACTCGCAATCATTAAACCAGCGTACGGTAGCACTATCTACTTTATTTTCGTAGTAATCTACACTGTAATCATCGGTTCTTATAAATCTCCCTTCTTTAATAGTGTCTCCAACTTTATAAGTAAACTTAAACGTACCCGTTTTATACTTTTCGCAATCACGTTCTGGTTGGTAACACGAGCTTATAAAAAGGCTTAAAAAAGCAGTATATAGTATATTTTTTATCATACTGCAAAATAATGAAAATAGGGGTGATGTGTCTATCAAAAGTTAGTAATACTTTGGTGTTAATTTCAAAATTACTTTTCAGAATATGTTTTGAATGTACCGTCGGTATAAAAAATTACTATGCGTTCAATATTCTTTTTAGAAGTTTCATCTATCTTTTTTTGGGGATTATCTTGGTTTTTGTGTTGCGGTTTTTCTTCTGGTTTAGGAAAACTACCAATGCCATACAACAACCAATTAATATCAACTTCAGAAAAAGCTTCATCAATTTTCATGATAAATTCTAGGCTGGGTTTATTCCTTCCATTTAGTAAATGAGATATGCTAGATCTTTGCACCTCTATTAAATCTGCAAAGGCAGAGGAGGAAAGTTCGTAGTGGGTTAAAATTGCTTTTAACCTTGATATGAATAAATTGATATCTAACATGTTTACAAAACTAATCTAAAACTAAATTGGGAGTAGTTAAGAATATTAAAAATTATTGAATATATCCTAAAATGCATTAAGTTTTAGTTTATTTGATTGTTTATAAAATACTGATAATAAGTTATTTATTACTAATTTTTATAATTTGTTGAATGTTGTAAACTATAGACTGCTAAAAATTAGTTCTGTGTACAATCTATAATTTACAAATGTAAACGTAGGCTGTAGTATTTTTGCTTTTTAAAGAGGAAAAGATAATGATGAAATTGAATTATAAAGATTATTGTGTTACCGGTATTTCAGGTAGATATATAACATATGACCATATCAATGAATTTATAAGTTCATTGCCTACATCATTTAAAATAGAAGAAATTGGAAAATCGGTTCGTGGAGAATCTATTAAAAGTATTGTTTTTGGTAATGGCGCCAAGCGTGTTTTAATGTGGTCTCAAATGCACGGTAATGAATCTACAACTACAAAAGCGGTTATAGATTTATTAAATTATTTGAATAAGGATTTAATTGAAGTTTCTGAAATACTGAATTCTTGTACTATAAAAATTATACCAATTTTAAATCCTGATGGAGCAAGAGATTACACGAGGGTAAATGCCAATAAAATTGATTTAAACAGAGATGCTCAAGATTTATCGCAACCTGAAAGTAAAGTGCTTAAAAAGGTGTATGAAGAATTTAAGCCTGACTTTTGTTTTAACCTGCATGATCAGCGAACTATATTTAATGTAGGTAGAACAAATAAACCTGCAACAGTTTCATTTTTGGCTCCGGCTTTTGATATGGAGCGTAATAATTCTCCATCACGAAAATTGAGTATGCAATTGATAGCGGCTATGAATAGTATGTTGCAAAAAGAAATTCCTGGTCAGGTGGGTAGGTATGATGATGGTTTTAATGCAAATTGTGTTGGTGATGCTTTTCAAATGAGGAAAACACCTACTATTTTGTTCGAGGCTGGTCATTTCAACAATGATTATGAACGAGATGTGACACGGGCTTACATTTTTAAAGCTCTAGTTAAAAGTTTAGAAACTATAAAGGATAATACTATAACGGAGTACACCGTTGAACAATACTTATCTATTCCGGAGAATGGTAAGCAATTTGTTGATATTCTTGTGCGTAATATAGATTTTGAAACTAACGGATTTTCTACTTCCGAATTTGTACCTGTACAATATAAAGAGGTGTTAGAAAAGGATAAAATTGAGTTTGTGCCACAGATTCATGTTTTTGAAAAGGAGCCTGAAGAAATATTTGCTCATAAAACATTGAATAGCAATGATAAAAATGACTTTAATTGGCTACATGAAAATGGTATTATGAATCTACTTTCTTAATTTTCATTGTTTTATTTCTTTGAAATATTAAAATTGTTTACATTTTCAATAAAAAAAATCAAGTTTCAATGAATTTAATGTGATTATTTTTTATTTTTGGCAGAAATTTTACAACTATGGGCAAAGTCAAATTAGACGAAATAGACCACCAAATTCTGGATATGTTAATTGACAACACCAGAACACCTTTTACCGATATTGCAAAAAAGCTTCTTATTTCTGCAGGAACTGTTCATGTAAGAGTTAAGAAAATGGAAGAAGCCGGTATTATAAAAGGTTCATCACTTACGTTAGATTATGTAAAACTTGGTTATGCATTTATAGCTTATGTAGGTATTTTTCTTGAAAAAACACACCAAACAAAGTTTGTTTTGGAGCGCTTAAATCAGATACCAAACGTTACCATTGCACACATAACTACAGGAAAATTTAATATTTTCTGTAAAATTAGAGCAAAGGATACTACACATGCCAAGAATATTATTTTTAAAATTGATGATATAGATGGTATTAGTAGAACTGAAACGATGATTTCATTAGAAGAAAGTTTTAATGATAAAAAACGTTTAATGCATACTATTTTCAACGAGTTATAAGAGAATAATAGTCAACTAACTTAGAAAGAAGCCCAGTTATATTTTGTAATTGGGCTTTTATAGTTTAAAATTCCTTTTAAATAATCTGCTTATGAAAGTCAAAGATTTAGACAATACTGAATTGCAATATTTTTATGGTACATATTTAAATACTCTTGAGAAAGAAGAGGATTTAAAATCGGCATTGTTAAATGGGAAAAAAAACTTTCAAGAATTAGTAGAACATTTAACTGACGAACAGTTTTTGTTTAGTTACGGTGAAGGAAAGTGGACAGTAGCTGAAGTTTTGGTGCACTTAATAGATTCTGAACGGGTTTTTCAGTATCGTGCTTTTAGAATTTCTAGAAATGATAAAACTGCTTTACCAGGTTTTGAGCAAGATGATTACGTGTTAGAGAGTTTGGCAAATAAAAGAACAAAAGAAGATATTTTAGACGAATATCTTACCGTTCGTGATGCATCGATCAATTTATTCAATGTAATGTCAAATGACCTTTTAAAACGAACAGGTACTGCTAGCGGACTAGCTTGGTCTGTCGCAGCGCTGGGCTTAGTGATTAGTGGTCACCAAAGACATCATTTTAACATCTTAAAAGAAAGATACTTGGCCTAATCAAATTCTTGTTCGTGCTCGTTCTCAAAATTAAGATTTAAGGCACTTTTCATATCTTCAGAAGATATTATTTCTTCGGGAGTACTTGACTCAAGTTCTTTAGCAACGTTTTCTTCAAAATTTGCAATAAAGTTAGAAAGGCTCTTGCTAATCTTTACTAAGTATAAAGTGTCTGCTGTTCTCAATTCTACAGCTTCAACATAATCTCCTTTTACATTTTTGAATGTTATAATGTCTTCGTCGCCATATCCGTAAGGATAGGTTTCAATTAATTGAGCAGCTAAATTGTGGTCTAATTTACGATAATCTATAAGGCGTCTAGTCATAACTTGTTTATTTATAGAGGTTTGTTATTTATCTATAACTAAACTAGTCAATATAATTACACGTTACTTCACAGAGTTGTGAAAGTGATGATTTGGGTAGGTGAAGTTTTTAAACTTTGTAGTAAGCGAAAGCTTCAGAGAATAATGTCACCGGAATTTCAACATCAAATTCAGGTTCTCCAATAGATTTTAAGAGTACAAAGTTTATTTTTCCATGTGAATTTTTCTTGTCGAACTTCATCAATTTCAGAATGTTATCAATGTCTACATCAGAAAATTCTACTTTTTGATATCTATCTAAGAAGGTTCTTTTAATATCATCTAATGATGCATCACTTAAACCTAAAAGCTTGTGAGATAAGTATCCTTCCAAAATCATACCAATTGCTATTGCCTCGCCATGTAAGAGCATTTCTTTAGATTCGCTTTCTAAAAAGTAAGACTCAATAGCATGCCCTAAAGTATGGCCGTAATTTAAAATTTTTCGAATATGTTGTTCAGTTGGGTCTTGTAAGACTACCTCATTTTTTATTTGAATAGAAGTAAGAATATGTTTTTTCATATCTTCTAGGTGCTCTGCATCTTTAAGTGAATTCCAATAAGACTTATCTTGTATAAGTCCATGTTTAAGCATTTCTGCAAATCCACTACGTACTTGCCTGTCTTCTAATGTGTCTAGAAAATCTGGAACAACCAATACCATTACAGGTTGGTTGATAACGCCTATTTGATTCTTTAAGGCCCCGAGGTCAATTCCCGTTTTTCCGCCTACCGAAGCATCGACCATAGATAGTAGGGTGGTGGGTACATTAATAAAGTCTATACCTCTTTTAAAAGTAGAGGCAATGAATCCTCCCATATCTGTTAAAACTCCTCCACCTAAGTTGATCATTAGGCTTTTTCTATCGGCACCTAGTTCAGACAGTGCTTCCCAAACACCTACGCAAGTTTCTATATTCTTATTGATTTCTCCCGATTCAATTTCTATTATTTCAAATTGATATTCGCCACTAAGCTCTGCCATAAAATTTGGTAGACAGTGCTCATGGGTATTCTCGTCAACCAAAATAAAAATAATAGAGTATTTTTTTTCTGCTAAATGTGAATTTAGAGCCGAAAAGGCTTGCTCATTAAAATGTACTGCGTAAGAATCTGAAATAATGGAATCCATTAAAAATATAGCTTAGTTTGTTTGCAACTTGTACGCAAAATAAAGGTAAATTTTAGTCTTAAGATTATAAATTCTGTGATTATATTTGATCGTTATAGAAATTATAAGGAATGGACCAAATTTTTGAAAATACTGCAACCGCATTTGCTCTTAAAACCGATTCGGAGTTAGAACGCGCTTATTTTCTTTTTAAAATGATTTCAAACGAACCTTTGGTAAAAATGGGTTCGGTGATTACCAACTTTGCTTTTAAGGCGCATTTGCCAGTAGAAAGCTTAATTAAAGCTACAGTTTTTGACCATTTTTGTGGTGGCGTTAATGAGCGAGATTGTTTACCGGTTGTTGATAGAATGTGGGAGAAAGGCGTAAGTTCGGTATTGGACTACTCCGTAGAAGGAAAAGAAGAAGAGGACCCTTTTGATACGGCCACCGAAATTATTTTAACCATACTGGATTTCGTAAAAGAAAAGGATGCTATACCCTACGCAGTTTTTAAGCCAACAGGTTTTGGTCGCTTTGCATTATATCAAAAGATTAGCGAGAAAAAAGAACTTACTACAAAGGAAGAAGCTGAATGGCAACGTGTAGTAAATAGATTTGATAAGGTTTGTAAAAAAGCACATGACCTTGAGGTGTCGTTGCTTATAGACGGGGAAGAAAGTTGGATGCAAGATGCTGCTGACGACTTGGCGGAAGAAATGATGCGTAAGTATAATAAGAAGAAAAGAATAGTTTTCAATACCTTACAGACCTACAGATGGGATCGTTTACCATATTTAAAGGCTTTACATGAGCGTGCGGTAAAAGATGGATTCTTTGTTGGTATGAAGGTGGTTAGAGGTGCATATATGGAGAAAGAAAATGATCGTGCCCAAGAAATGGGGTATACTTCACCAATATGCAAAACCAAACAAGAGACCGATGATAATTTTAATGCTACCATAGCTTATATGGTCGATAACCTTGATGTTCTTTCAATTTTCTCGGGAACCCATAATGAAGAAAGTTGTTACCGATTAATGGAATTAATGGAAGAGAAGGGCATCGCAAAAAATAATGATCATATATGGTTTGGTCAATTATATGGAATGAGCGATCATATTTCTTACAACCTAGCTGCCCATGGGTATAATGTTGCCAAATATCTTCCTTTCGGACCTGTACGTGATGTTATGCCGTATTTAATTAGAAGAGCAGATGAGAATACATCTGTTGCGGGACAAACCAGTAGAGAATTATCATTATTGAAAAAAGAGCGTAAACGAAGAAAAATGTAGTTACTGCTGTATGTCTACTTTTTCAATGGTTGCTTTTTCCCTGCAATTCTTTACGGTAAAAACATAATCTTGTTCCTTGTAATCAGACTCAATAATGTAGGTTTTGCAAGGAACGGATTTGGTGTCGCTATTTCCAAAATCAACATCGCCTTCCGTTAAGATATAGGTGAGCGCGGTTGAATCTAATTGTAGTTCTTGCAATTTTTGTTGCGCTTCATCACTATAATACATAGATTTTGAGCGAATATCTTTTAAAGTACGGCAGTTTGGTAGATAACAAAAATATACACCTGTTTCTTCAGATTTCTTTTTTAGGAAAAAAGTTAGAAATACAATGCCTATAGACATACCCACCAAAAAATAACCTAACCTCTTAAGAAAATCCATTCTAGCTGTTTATTGAAATAATTAAGATCGCGAAATTATGTCTTTTTAAATGGATAGAGAAAGTTTTGCTTTTGGTTTTCTAGAATATTAAAAAATTAATATCACTATATTGAAGGTCGAACCACTCGCCAACCGATTTGTTGGTTAGAATACCATGGTACATATACAGTCCATTGCGTAGTCCTTTGTCAAAACGTAAAGAATTTTCCAATCCGCCATCTTCTCCAATTTTAAGTAGATAAGGCGTAAATATATTACTGATACTTACCGATGCGGTTTTGGGGTACCTAGAAGGTATGTTCGGAACTCCATAATGAATAACATCGTACTTCTTTCTGGTCGGCTTATTGTGGTCGGTAATTTCACTGGTTTCAAAACATCCGCCTGTATCTATACTAACATCTATAATAACAGCGCCTTTTTTCATGTGCTCTACCATGGTGCTGGTAACGACAACAGGTGAGCGGTCTTTACCTCTTGTTGCGCCAATGGCAACATCGCAGCGTTTTAATGCTTTTAGTAAGTTTTTAGGCTGAATGGTAGATGTGTAAACCGTTTGTTTAAGGTTGGTCTGTATGTTTCTAAGCTTGGTGATGGAATTGTCGAAAACTTTTACATTTGCTCCAATTCCTATTGCGGAACGTGCAGCAAATTCTCCTACGGTACCAGCACCAATAATAACAACTTCAACCGGTGGTACGCCACTAATATTACCGAACATAAGTCCGTTACCATTATTATTGGCGGCCATTAATTCTGCAGCAATCAATACCGATGAAATACCGGCAATTTCACTTAGTGAGCGTACTGCAGGATATTTACCTTCTTCATCACGTATATATTCAAAGGCAATGGCCGTTATTCGCTTTTTTGCAAGTTCTTCAAAATATGCCTTGTTCTGGGTCTTAATTTGAAGAGCGGAAATTATTGTGGTCTGCGGATTTATAAATTCAATTTCCGTCAGGGTAGGCGGTTCTACTTTTAATATTAACGGACAAGCAAAAACCTTTTTGGTGTCTCGAGTAATTTCTCCGCCAGCGGTTACATAATCTGCATCTGAGAAATGGGCTCCTTCGCCTGCACCAGATTCTATCAATACACGATGACCATTAGCTGTAATGGCATTAACAGCATCTGGGGTTAAACAAATTCGTTTTTCTTGATATTGATTTTCTTTTGGTATACCTATAAATAATTCACCTTTTTGACGTAAAACTTCTAAGGTTTCCTCTTGTGGAATTAATTGATGTTTGCTAAACGGTGAAGTGGGTTCATTCATAACTACATAATACGTTGTTCAAATCAGCGACTTGAAACTCAAATGTACAATTTTTAAAGAAATGAATGATTTATACGTAAATAATGATATTCGAGGTTTAAAATTTTAAGTGTAGCCAACCCTGAATTCGGTCTTGTATGTTTTTTAAGAAGTTATCTATAGTTCCGGTAGACATATCTGTATTTGATTCCTCTTTTTGAATAACATCATCTTTAGATTCACTACTCAAATCGGTCTTTTCGCTAGAGTACCCTTTTGCTTTGAGTTCTTCAAGTTCAGCTTCCATTGCTTCTAAGTCAATACCATGAACATGTTTGTCATATAGCTTAATACGAATAAAATATACAAATGGGATGGTTATCATGCAAATAGGTATTAACCACCAAATATTGTCAGTATCAATCATATTATCTGAGTCATAGAAAACTTCAAACATTTGAAAAGCATACATTGCTATTGGAATTAATATTATATGATACCACCAATCACGTGAAGTAAGAAACCAAAATATCATTAAATAAAGAGGCACTATTTTAGAAGTTAGATACCATAAGTAAGTTAAGGTATCTGGAAATCCATTATTTCCTAAGGTAAAGCCTAGAATTAAAGCATCGCCATTTTGATTATAAGGCAAATAATCATAAACCTTATATAAGAAAGGAGAAATGGCTATAAAAAAAACTAGAAGAGTTTCTAGAAAAATCTTCTTTTTAGCTTTCTTTTTTTTTATTTTATTAATCATTTGCAAAATAGTATTACTATATGCTAACGAAGTAAATTGCTAATTATTATAAACAAAAAAGAGAGCATTAAAATGCTCTCTATTCTAACTACAAAATGATTATAGTTATATTCTTTTCGTTAACTTTCTTTTGTCAACATTAAGATCTTGATTGTCAATGTTGATTACTGGTGCTGCCATTGCTAAAAGGAATACGCCTAAAGCGATTGAAGCTAAGAATGTTCTTTTGTTTTTCATTTTCAAGGGGTTTTCGGTTATACAAATATTTAGTTCTCTTACAAACGTAAGAAAAAATATACAACTAAGTTGTTGTTAAACGTTAAAATTATGGTTTTTAACGGATTAATTATACACTTTATCGAAATCCTTGTTTTTCACCGAATAAATACAATAAATCTTCAATTTGAACGATGCTAAATTTTGTCATTCACAATTCAATTATTTTGAAAAGCTTAAACCCTTTAACTAGCGAGCGTCAATTTGCGTGTTGTTTCGTCAATTATTTCAATAGTTATGTTTTGAATGTCCAATGGTAGTAGTGAGGGTATTTTTTCTGGCCATTCCATAAATATCCAAACACCTGAAGAAAGATAATCGTCAAGTCCCATATCCATTGCTTCTGTCTCATCTTTTAATCGATAGAAGTCAAAATGATACCCTAGAGGTTCACCCGTTTCATATGCGTATTCATTGACCAACCCAAATGTTGGGCTACTTACATTATCATTACTGCCCAATTCTTTTACCAATGATTTTATTAACGTTGTTTTTCCAGCACCCATTGGGGCGTAAAACGCTAATGTTTTGCTTTTAGAATGGGCAACTATCTGTTTTGCAATATTACCTAACTCACCTTCGCGATAAATGAATTCCATTTTTACAACTATTTAGGTTCTAAAACTACAAAAGGTATAATCATTTCTTCTAACGAAACACCGCCATGTTGATACGTATTTCTATAATAACTTACGTAGTGATTGTAGTTGTTTGGATAGGCAAAGAAATAATCATTTTTGGCAAATATGAAAGAACTACTCATGTTAATACTGGGTAAATTAATTTTCTTTGGGTCTTTCGCTGCTAGTACCTCGTTCTTTTCATATGTTAGGCTTCTACCTGTTTTATAGCGTAGATTTAGGCTTGTATCCCTATCACCTACAACCTTAGAAGGTGATTTTACATTTATGGTACCATGGTCGGTAGTAATAATCAATTTCATGCCCAATGTCTGTGCCTGCTGTATGATTTCGAGCATAGGGGAGTTCTTGAACCAACTTGTGGTTAGAGATCTATAAGATTTGTCATTCGATGCCAGTTCTTTTATGACTTCCATTTCTGTTTTTGAGTGGGAAAGCATGTCTACAAAATTGTATACTATAACGGTCAAATCGTTATCTTTTTGACCCTTAAAATTCTGACTTAAATGCTTTCCTTGCTTAAGACTACTTATTTTGTGGTATTCCCATTTTAAATCTAATCCAAGCCTTTTTAGCTGTGCATCTAAAAACTTGTCTTCAAACAGGTTTTTTCCGCCTTCATCTGTATCGTTTTTCCACCATTCCGGATATTTTTTTTCCATATCTAGCGGTGTTAATCCAGAAAATATCGCATTTCGCGCATACTGGGTTGCAGTAGGTAGAATGCTGTAATAGGATTCTTCTTTTTTCTTTTTGTAAAATGAGTTTACGGTATCTTCAAAAGCATACCATTGATCATAACGTAAATTGTCAACGACGATTAACAAGGTTTTTTGATCTTTTATTTCGGGTGCGATCCATTTATTGAATAAGGTATGTGACATTACGGGTGCATCTGAATCTGTAAACCAATCTTCGTAATTTCTGTCTACGAATTTCCCAAATTGTTGATTGGCTTCGGTTTTTTGCGATTCTAAAATTTCAAACATTCCGCTATCTTCGATTTCCTCCAATTGCAACTCCCAATAAATTAGTTTCTTGTAAAGGTCGGCCCATTCTTGATAGGTGCTTACCATAGATAGGTCCATCGCAATCTTCCTAAACTCCTGCTGGTAATTACTGGTGGTTTTTTCAGAAACCAATCTAGAATGGTCTAAATTCTTTTTGAGCGATAGTAAAATCTGATTGGGGTTAACGGGTTTAATAAGGTAATCGGCAATTTTAGAACCAATAGCTTCTTCCATAATAAACTCCTCTTCACTTTTAGTTATCATAACCACGGGTAATGAGTTGTCTATTGTTTTAATTTCAGAAAGGGTTTCTAGACCAGAAATACCAGGCATATTCTCATCTAGAAATACAATATCAACCCTTGTTTGGGCAAGTTCTTCTAATGCTTCTTGTCCGCTTTGACAAGTGATTACAGTATAATTTTTAGATTCTAAAAAGATGATATGGGGCTTGAGTAAATCTATTTCATCATCTACCCACAATATTTTTATTTTGTTCATTGAATTAATATTTGACGATAATCAAATTTTATGCTAATGCTTTTGTATAACTTTGAAATGTTAATTTCAGAAAAGACAACGTTATCTTGAAGACATCAAACAAATTGAAAATCTTTAATGATCCAATTTACGGATTTATTAGAATTCCCAATGCCTTAATATTTGACCTTATTGCAGATCCTTATTTTCAAAGGTTGCGAAGAATTTCACAAATGGGATTGTCTTATTTGGTGTATCCCGGGGCGCATCATACTCGTTTTCATCATGCATTAGGTTGTATGTATTTAATGCAGAAGGCTATACAAGTGCTTCGTTTTAAAGGTGTTGAGATTTTGCAAGGTGAAGAGGATGGACTTTTATGTGCTATTCTTTTACATGATATAGGTCACGGACCTTTTTCACATGCCATGGAACATAGTATTGTTGAAGGCGTTAGTCATGAGTTTATTTCGCTTCAATTCATGCATGAACTCAATGAACGTTTTAACGGAAGTTTAACGGAGGCTATTTCTATCTTCACTGGAAATCACGAGAAAAAGTTCTTAAATCAGTTAGTATCTAGTCAGTTAGACATGGATCGCCTAGATTATTTAAAGAGAGATAGTTTCTATACTGGCGTAGCAGAAGGGAATACCAATGCAGAACGATTAATTACAATGTTGAATGTAGTTGATGGTAATTTGGTAATCGAGGAAAAAGGTATTTATTCAGTTGAGAAATTTCTAATGGCCCGCCGTTTTATGTATTGGCAAGTGTATTTGCATAAAACAGCCGTAGTTGCCGAACGCTTACTGATAAGTATACTAAAGAGGGCGCGGTTTTTAATAGAAAGAGGCGAAACGCTAAACTCAAGTGCTCCTTTGCATTATTTTCTTACCCATCATATCGATATCAATAATTTTGATAGCGAAACATTGATAAAATTTGCAAAACTTGATGATATAGATATTCTTGCAGCGTTAAAAGAATGGCAGTTTTCAAATGATTTTGTACTAGCCTCCTTATGCGGTATGATTATCAATAGAAAACTACTTCATATTAAGGTAAAAAAAGAACCTATTACAGAAAGTAAGTATTTGTCGCAATTAAATAAGGTAAAAACACAATATAATCTTACTGATGAAGAAGCTTCATATTTTGTGTTTAAAGGCGAACTAAGAAATAAAGCCTACGATAGGCAGCATCAGACTATCAACATTTTAAGGAAAAATGGCAAAATAACCGATGTTGCCAAATTGTCCGATCACCTAAATTTAAATGCACTTTCAAAAACGGTGACTAAATATTATATGTGTTATCCTAAAGAAGGGGTTTAACAATTTTTCTTACTTTTACGCTCATGAAATTTACAGCAGGTCAGATTGCAGGTATCTTAGAAGGAGAAGTACATGGAAATCCAGAAATAGCCGTACATAAACTTGCTAAAATAGAGGAAGGTGAAGAAGGTTCCCTTACTTTTTTAGCCAATCCTAAGTATACTTCATTTATTTATAAAACAAGAGCATCGGTAACTATAGTGAATAAAAGTTTTGTTCCTGAACAAGATTTAAATACCACTTTAATTAAAGTAGAAGATGCTTACAAATCGTTTTCCAAATTATTGGAATACTACAATCAGGTAAAAAATAACAAGGTAGGTATAGAGGAGCCTATTTTTAAATCTGATAATGTTACCTATGGTGCAGATGTTTATATAGGTGCATTTGCGTATTTGGGAAATAATGTGGTTCTGGGCGATAATGTAAAGATTTATCCTAATGTCTATATAGGTGACAACGTTAAAATTGGTAATAATGTAATCATTTTTGCGGGAGTCAAAATCTATTCGGAAACAATTATAGGTGATAATTGTGTGGTGAATAGTGGAGTGGTTTTAGGTGCTGACGGATTTGGTTTTGCGCCAAATGAAAACGGCGAATTTGTAAAGGTTCCACAGACCGGTAATGTTATTTTAGAGGATAACGTAGATATAGGTGCCGGTACTACCATTGATAGGGCAACACTTGGCTCTACCATTTTAAGAAAGGGAGTAAAATTAGATAATCAAATACAAATAGCACATAATGTTGAAATTGGCGAACATACGGTAATTGCTGCACAGACAGGTATTGCCGGCTCTACCAAAATTGGTAAGCATTGTATGATCGGCGGTCAGGTTGGTATTGTTGGGCATATTGTCATTGGAGACAATGTTAAAATACAGGCACAATCTGGTATTGGTAGAAATGTGAAGGACAATGAAGTTTTACAGGGTTCTCCAGCATTAAATTATGGTGATTTCAACAAGTCATATGTCCATTTCAAGAATTTATCAAAAATAATAAGTAGAATCGACACCTTAGAAAAGAAAGATTGACGATGAGCACAACAACTATTAAACAAACAACGATTGGTAAAGAGGTAAGTCTTACGGGGGTAGGTTTACATACCGGTAGTGATGTAACTATTAAATTTGTACCTGCAGATAAAAATCACGGGTACGCTTTTAAAAGAGTCGATTTAGAAGGTACTCCTATAATACCGGCAGATGCCAACCTTGTAAATAATACGCAAAGAGGTACCAATTTAGAGAAAAACGGAGTTAAAATTCAGACATCAGAGCATGTTTTGGCTGCTTTGGTAGGTTTGGAAATTGACAATGTTCTTATAGAGCTCGATGCTGCCGAACCACCGATTATGGACGGTTCTTCTAAGTTTTTTGTAGAAGCTTTGGAAAAAGCGGGTATTGTTGAGCAAGATGCCTATAGAGAAGAGTATGTCGTTAAAGAGGTTATTTCTTATAGGGATGAAAAAACTGGAAGCGAAATTACCATTATACCTTCAGATACTTACCAAGTCACTACTATGGTAGATTTTGGTACTAAGGTTTTGGGTACCCAAAATGCTACCTTAGAGAATATTGCCGACTTCAAGAAAGAAATTGCTGATGCCCGTACCTTTAGTTTTTTACATGAGCTGGAAGCTTTATTGGAAAACGGACTCATTAAAGGTGGCGATTTAAATAACGCCATTGTTTATGTAGATAAGGAGATTTCTGAGGATACCATGAAGAAGCTTGAAAAAGCTTTCAATAAAAAGAAACTTTCTGTAAAAGCTAATGGTATACTTGACAACCTTACTTTGCATCAGCCAAATGAAGCTGCTCGTCATAAATTACTTGATGTTATTGGCGATTTGGCATTGGCAGGTACTAGAATTAGAGGTAAGGTCATTGCAAATAAACCAGGACACTTTGTAAATACTCAGTTTGCCAAAAAAATCGCCCAAATTATAAAATTGGAGAAGCGTAACAATGTACCTAAGTACGATCTTAGTTTGCCTCCGTTGATGGATATTCATCAAATAATGGATATGCTGCCACACAGACCGCCATTTTTGTTGATCGATCGTATCTTAGAGCTTTCTGATCAACATGTTGTTGGTATGAAAAACGTTACCATGAACGAACCATTTTTTGTTGGTCACTTTCCTGGAGCACCTGTTATGCCCGGCGTATTGCAAGTAGAGGCAATGGCACAGACAGGAGGTATTTTAGTACTAAGTACAGTGCCGGATCCTGAGAATTACTTGACGCTTTTCATGAAAATCGACAAGGTTAAATTTAAAAGACAGGTTTTACCTGGTGATACCTTAATATTCCATTGTAGTTTAATTTCTCCGATTAGAAGGGGAATCTGCCATATGCAGGCTTATGCTTATGCTAATGATAAGTTGGTAAGTGAAGCGGAAATGATGGCCCAAATTGTAAAAAGAACATAGAATGAATCAACCTTTAGCCTATATACATCCAGGAGCTAAAATAGCAAAGAATGTAGTTGTAGAGCCTTTTACAACTATTCATAACAACGTTACTATTGGAGATGGAACCTGGATCGGGTCTAATGTAACTATCATGGAAGGTGCGCGTATCGGTAAAAATTGTAATATTTTTCCAGGTGCTGTAATTTCTGCTTCTCCTCAAGATTTAAAATATGAAGGGGAAGACACAACGGTAGTAATTGGTGATAATACTACTATTAGAGAATGTGCCACTATTCATAAAGGTACTTCTGATAGAATGAAAACCGTAATTGGTAAAAACTGTTTGATAATGGCGTATTGCCATGTTGCGCATGATTGTTTGGTCGGTGATAATTGTATTTTTTCGAACAATTCTACCTTAGCAGGGCACGTAACAATTGGTGATAACGTAATTTTAGCCGGACTTGTTGCTGTGCATCAATTTGTATCGGTAGGTCAACATGCTTTTGTAACTGGAGGTTCTTTGGTAAGAAAAGATGTGCCGCCATACGTAAAAGCGGCAAGAGAACCACTTTCATATGTGGGTATTAACTCTGTTGGTTTAAGACGAAGAGGATTTGTATCTGATAAAATCAGGGAAATACAGAACATCTATCGTATTCTTTACCAAAAAAATTATAACAATAGCCAAGCGGTACAAATAATAGAAGCTGAAATGGAGGCTACTCCAGAAAGAGACGAGATATTGCAGTTTATTCGTGATTCGCAACGAGGAATCATGAAAGGATATTTCAGCAACAATTAAAGAAGATTTTAAACTTAAGTTAACTACATTAATATTAAATAGTAATGGCATCTACATCAGATATACGAAAAGGACTATGCATAAGATATAACAACGATATCTATAAAATAATAGAATTTTTACATGTAAAACCGGGTAAAGGACCTGCTTTTGTACGTACTAAATTAAAAAGCGTATCTACAGGTAAGGTTTTGGACAATACTTTTTCTGCAGGGCATAAAATTGAAGATGTGCGTGTAGAAACACGTTCATACCAATATTTATATCCAGAAGGCGAAACTTATCACTTCATGAATACAGATGATTACAACCAAATAACTTTGGAAGAAAGTTCTCTTGATGCACCGGGCCTTTTAAAAGAAGGTGAAGTGGTGAAGATTATGTTCAATACTGAAGATAGTATGCCACTTTCTGTAGATATGCCAGCAAGTGTTATTTTAGAAGTGACTTATACAGAACCTGGTGTAAAAGGAAATACAGCTACCAACGCAACTAAACCGGCTACGGTTGAAACAGGAGCAGAGGTAAATGTGCCACTTTTTATCAATGAAGGTGATAAAGTAAAAATTGACACTGCTACAGGTTCTTATATGGAACGTGTAAAGGAATAAGAGCAATTTATTAAAAGGACATAAACAGGTCATTTGAAATTCCCTACTACTTTTTCACTTAAACAGATCGCTGAGATAATTTCTAGCGAATATGTTGGGCACGATGATTTTCCCGTGCTAGGCATGAATGAGATTCATGTGGTTGAACAAGGTGATATTGTGTTTGTAGATCATCCAAAGTACTATGATAAAGCTTTGGAGTCTAAGGCAACAATAATTCTAATTAATAAACATGTAGATTGTCCTGACGGAAAAGCCTTGTTGATTTCAGAGGATCCTTTTAGGGATTTCAACAAATTAACTGCCTTTTTTCAGCCCTTTGTGCCGAGTGAACAAGCAATTGCAGTTACTGCTAAAATTGGTAAAGACACTATTATTCAACCAAACTCCTTCGTGGGCAATAATGTTGAAATTGGTGATAATTGCCTAATTCACTCAAATGTAACTATTTATGATAATTGCGTAATTGGTAATAATGTTACCATACATGCAGGTAGTGTTCTCGGTGCTGATGCCTTTTATTATAAAAAGCGACCAGAAGGTTTTGATAAATTGATTTCCGGTGGTAGAGTGGTAATAAAAGATTATGTTGACATTGGTGCTCTATGTACCATTGATAAAGGTGTATCTGGTGATACTACGATAGGGCGCGGGACTAAATTGGACAACCAAGTTCACGTAGGTCATGATACGGTTATTGGAGAAAAATGTTTAATTGCATCACAAACGGGAATTGCTGGTTGTGTTATAATTGAAGATGAAGTAACACTATGGGGACAAGTTGGTACCAATAGTGGAATTACCATTGGTGCAAAAGCGGTAGTTATGGGGCAAACGGGAGTAACAAAGTCGGTAAAAGGCGGTAAGAGTTATTTTGGTACCCCAATAGAAGAATCTCGCGAAAAGTTGAAGCAATTGGCATATTTAAAACAGATTCCAGAAATAATTAAAAAAATAGATAAGAAATAAGTGTGTAATGCTATAAAATTCATTAACAACTTATATTTTTGTTCATAATTAAAAAAAATAAAAACTACAGTAGTATGAGCGTATTAGTAAATAAGGATTCCAAAATAATCGTACAAGGTTTCACTGGTAGTGAAGGTACTTTCCATGCCGGACAGATGATTGAGTACGGTACTAATATCGTTGGTGGTGTTACACCAGGTAAGGGCGGACAAGAGCATTTGGGAAAACCCGTTTTTAATACGGTTACCGAAGCTGTTGAAAAAGTAGGCGCAGATACTACTATCATATTTGTACCGCCAGCATTTGCTGCAGATGCAATTATGGAGGCTGCAGAAGCAGGAATTAAAGTTATTATTACAATTACAGAAGGTATACCTGTTGCTGATATGGTGAAGGTTGCCAACTATATTAAAAATAGAGAGTGTCGCTTGATCGGACCTAACTGTCCAGGTGTTATTACACCAGGTGAAGCTAAAGTTGGTATTATGCCAGGTTTTGTTTTTAAAGAAGGTAACGTCGGTATCGTTTCTAAATCAGGAACTTTAACTTACGAAGCTGCTGATCAAGTTGTGCGTCAAGGTTTAGGTATTACAACTGCCATTGGTATTGGTGGTGATCCAATTATTGGAACAACGACCAAAGAAGCCGTTGAATTGTTGATTAACGACCCAGAAACGAAATGTGTGGTTATGATCGGTGAGATCGGTGGTCAACTAGAAGCTGATGCTGCACAATGGTATAAAGCTAGTGGTAGTGATAAACCTGTTGTAGGTTTTATCGCTGGTGAAACTGCTCCTGCCGGTAGAACAATGGGTCACGCTGGTGCTATTGTTGGTGGTAGCGATGATACTGCACAAGCAAAGAAGAGAATTATGAGAGAATGTGGTATTCACGTTGTTGATTCTCCAGCTGAAATAGGTAAAAAAGTAAAAGAAGTAATGGGTTAAGAACTCATGTTTTTCATATAAAATCCCGTTTATAGCGGGATTTTTTTTAGCCTATAAATGAAACAAAAGGTATATTTGATAAACATCGGTTTTAAAAAACGGACTTATGAAATTATTAGAAGATAAAAACGTAATTATTACAGGGGCAAGTAGGGGAATCGGTATGGGTATTGCCCAAGTTTTCGCTGATCACGGTGCAAATGTTGCATTTACATATAGCTCTAGTGAAGCACCAGCTTTAGCATTGGAAAAGGAACTAACGGCAAAAGGAGTTAAAGCAAAAGCATACAAAAGTAATGCTGCTAGCTTTCAAGAGGCAGAAGAGTTGGTTGCTAAAGTTTTAGAGGATTTTGACGGTAGAATCGATGTATTGATCAATAATGCAGGTATTACTAAAGACAATCTTTTAATGCGAATGTCAGAAGCTGACTTTGATGCGGTAATCGATATCAACTTAAAGTCTGTTTTTAATATGACCAAGGCTGTACAAAGAACTTTGCTAAAACAACGTAAGGGCTCTATTATAAATATGAGTAGTGTTGTTGGGGTTAAGGGTAATGCAGGACAAACAAATTATGCTGCTTCTAAAGCAGGTATGATTGGTTTTACAAAATCTGTTGCGTTAGAGTTAGGATCAAGAAATATTAGATGCAATGCAATTGCACCAGGTTTTATTGAAACTGAAATGACCGAGAAACTAGATGAGAAAACAGTACAGGGCTGGCGAGATGGTATTCCATTAAAAAGAGGTGGTTCTACCGAAGATATTGCTAATGCTTGTCTGTATTTTGCATCAGATTTGTCTAGTTATGTTACTGGTCAAGTATTGAATGTTGATGGTGGTATGCTTACCTAAATCAAAATGTATTTTCTTTGGAACGAGTATTAAAAGTTCCTCTTTTAAGTTCAACTTTATAACATAAATGGAGAGCATAACGGTATTGTATATTATTCTTGCGACAATTGTCGCGCTTGGTATCGTTGTCTTTCAATACTTATATAAACAGAAGGCTAAAAGCAAGATTTATCTGCTTTTAGCTTTTTTGCGTTTTGTTGGTGTTTTTGGATTATTGCTTTTATTGATTAATCCGCAGTTTTCACAGAAATCATACACCTTAGAAAAACCCAACTTAGTGATACTGGCAGATAATTCTACTTCGATTGCTGAACATGGAAAGGAAGTAAAAAAGCTGGTATCCGATTTTTATACAGATGAAATTTCTGAGCGATTTCAATTGGCGGCATATAAATTCGGCACTGATTTAAAGGTATTGGATACCCTAACGTTTACCGATAAAAATACTAATCTCCACCAGTCGCTTACTGCCTTAAAAGATATTTATGCACGCGAACAGACAGTTACTGTTGTGCTTTCTGATGGAAACCAAACTATTGGTGAAGATTATAGTTTCTTTTCATCAGACCAAAATAACAGTGTTTATCCATTAGTATTGGGTGATACTACAAAGTATAAGGATATTTCTGTCGGCCCTATTTTAACGAATAAGTATGCTTTTCTTAAAAATAAATTTCCCTTAGAAACTTATATCGCATATCAAGGGGAATCAACAGAATCTGTTAGCGTTGCCATTAAAATGAACGATAACGTAGTTCATAGAGAAAGTTTCAAGTTAGATGCCCAATCTAATTTAAAGACTATCGCTATTCAGGTTGATGCCAATAGCGTGGGAATCAAAAATCTTGAAGTTGCGGTATCTCGATTGCCCGAAGAACGAAATATAGAAAATAATAGTAGAACTACAAGTATTGAAGTAATCGATGAAAAAACGAAAATTGCCTTAATTTCAGACATTTTGCATCCGGATTTAGGTGCACTTAAAAAATCTATAGAAAGTAACGAGCAAAGGGTAGTATCCATTTTAAAATCAAATACGTCGAATAGTAGCTTGGAAGAAATGGATTTGTTTATTTTCTATCAGCCTACATCTAGATTCAACAATGCTTTTGATTATGCTAAAAGCAAGAATGCAAATACTTTTATCATTACAGGCACACAAACAGATTATAGATTTTTGAATAATTCCGATGTGGGTTTTGAAATAGAGAATGGATATCCTGAACAGGAGGTATTTGGGTTACTGAACAACGGATTTACAAAATATGATATTTCAGATTTTGACCTTACCGATTTTCCTCCATTAGTAAGTGATGCGGGTCCTGTTTTAATAACATCTCAATATGAAACCTTGCTAGGTACTCAGATAAAGGGTTTAGATGTGCAGCAACCGTTAATGGCGGTTATAGAACGTAATGCCAGTAAACATGCACTCATACTAGGGGAGAACCTTTGGAAATGGAGAATACAGACTTATAGAAATAGTAGCAAATTCGACAATTTTGATGAGTATATGGGAAATCTCATTCGTTATTTAACCAGCTCTAAAAACAAATCGAGATTGAATGTGGATTATGAAAAGGTGTATGAGGGGAGTAGCAATACCGTTATTACTGCCACTTATTTTGATGAAGCATTTTTATTCGATCTAAATGCTAAGGTGAATATCAAAGTAACCAATATGGAAAGCAATAAGATTCAAACAAATCCTATGGTTTTAAAAAATGGATATTTTGAAGCTGACTTGTCCAATCTAATAGCGGGTTCATATCAATTTGTTGTTTCGGTTGAAAATGAATCTAAAAAAGAAACAGGAAGCTTTGTTATTTCCGAATTTGATATGGAAAATCAATTTGTATCTAGCAATGATGAGAAATTGGAAAAATTAGCTGCAAATGCCGGGGGAAAATTATTTTATCCTTCTCAAATTGATGAATTGCTGCAAGATTTAAAGGAGAATGAAGCATACGTGCCTACCGAGAAAAGCACTGAAAATATCGTATCTTTGATTGATTTCAGAATACTATTGGCAATTATAGTTTTAGCCTTTGCCGTAGAATGGTTCATCAGAAAATATAACGGATTAATTTAAATTAACAAGAATGGATAAGTTACCCAAGATTGCGCTACCCGCAATATTTGTTTTTATAGTACTAGTAATAATGTTTTCAAAATCTACGGTCACCATAGGATCAGGTGAAGCTGGTGTTTTGTACAAAACTTTTGGCGATGGTGTTGTAACCGATGAACCACCTTTGGGAGAAGGTTTTCATATTGTTGCCCCTTGGAACAAAGTGTTCGTTTATGAAGTTAGACAGCAAGAGGTATTGGAAAAAATGAACGTGCTCTCTAGTAATGGTCTTGATATAAAATTAGAGGCCTCTGCATGGTTTGAGCCTATTAGAAACGATTTAGGTAAACTACATCAAGAAAAAGGAGAAGACTATATTCAACGTGTTTTGTTACCTACCATTAGATCAGCTGCACGTTCTGTGGTTGGGCGTTATACACCAGAACAATTGTATTCTAGTAAGAGAGACGCTATTCAACAAGAGATATTCGATGAAACCAAAAAGATTGTTGAGGGAGAATATATTCAGTTGAATGAAATTTTAGTTAGAGATGTTACGTTGCCTCCAACGATTAAAGAGGCGATAGAAAGAAAGTTGCGACAGGAGCAGGAGTCCTTAGAATATGAATTTAGATTGGTTACTGCGAGAAAGGAGGCTGAAAAAGTTACTATAGAGGCACAAGGTAAAGCAGATGCCAATAAAATTTTAAGTGCGTCTTTGACGGATAAAATTTTACAGGATAAAGGTATTGATGCTACACTTAAACTTTCTGAATCACCAAATACTAAGGTCATCGTAGTTGGTGGTGGAGATTCTGGGTTACCTTTAATTTTAGGTAATAACTAAAACACGTAGTGCATTATTTTTGTTTCATTTTAAACTTTTGTTTTGTGAAATGAAAAATACCTTTTACTTTTACATCAGAATGAAAAACAGAACTACACATCATCATATTCATACACACGCTCAGGCGAGGTAGGAATGTATTGTAGTAGAACAACATATTTTAAAAACCCGTTTGAGCAATCAAACGGGTTTTGTATTTAAATCTCTTTTGGTTGCCAAGCATTAAATTAAGAAAATGACTAAAATTAGAATTGCTATTCAGAAATCGGGAAGACTTAATGAGGAATCCCTTCAAATTTTAAAAGACTGCGGAATTTCTATTGACAACGGTAAAGATCAATTGAAAGCTTCTTCAAGAAATTTTCCGATTGAGGTGTTTTACCTTAGAAATGGCGATATACCTCAGTACTTAAGAGATGGTGTGGTTGATATTGCAATCATTGGAGAAAACGTTTTAATTGAAAAAGGAGAGGATATTTCCATTGCAGAAAAATTAGGTTTTTCTAAATGTAAAGTTTCTTTGGCCGTACCGAAATCTGTGAAGTATAATTCGGTGCAGGATTTCCAAGGGAAACGTATTGCAACTTCTTACCCAAATACAGTTATAAATTACCTGAAAGAGAAAGGTGTTAATGCAGATTTACACATTATTAACGGTTCTGTGGAAATTGCACCGAATATCGGACTTGCAGATGCTATCTGTGACATTGTTTCCAGCGGTAGTACTTTATTTAAAAACAACTTAAAAGAGGTAGAAGTAATGCTCACCAGTGAAGCTGTACTTGCTGTCTCTCCAAAAATCACTTCAGAGCGAAAAGAATTGCTTGAAAAATTACAATTTAGAATTCAATCGGTTTTAAGGGCTAGAGGTTCTAAATATGTTTTGTTGAATGCACCTAATGAGAAGTTAGATGCTATTATAAAATTACTGCCAGGTATGAGAAGTCCCACAGTTTTACCACTTGCCGATGAAGGATGGAGCTCAGTACACACGGTAATCAATAAAGATAAATTTTGGGAAGTTATCGATGAATTAAAGAAAGCCGGTGCAGAAGGTATTCTTGTTTGCCCAATTGAAAAGATGGTGTTGTAAATATGCCTTTAGCTTTTAGCCATTTGCTATTAGCTAGAATAAATATATGTGTTTTGCCAAAAGCCAGTAGCTTAAGGCTAATAGCTAGTTAAAGAAATGAATAAAATATATAATCCAGAGAGAGCAGATTGGACTGACGTTTTAAAACGCCCAACACAAACTGTTGCCGATATTGAAGGATTGGTCAACGGTATTTTTGAAGAGGTAAGATCAAACGGTGATGGAATATTAAAAAAGTATACCGAGCAATTTGATAAGGTGGTTTTGGAAAATATGCTTGTTTCAGAGGCTGAAATTGAAGCTGCAAAGTCTTTAGTTTCCAATGATTTAAAAGAGGCTATAAAACTTGCTAAATCTAATATAGAAGTATTTCACGAAGCTCAAAAAACCGACCGTGTAGAAGTTGAAACTGCACCGGGTGTGACTTGTTGGCAAGAAAAAAGACCTATTCAAAAAGTGGGACTTTATATTCCTGGTGGAACGGCTCCTTTATTTTCTACCATTTTAATGTTGGCAGTACCAGCTACCATTGCCGGCTGTAAAGAAATAGTATTGTGTTCTCCTCCAGACAAGGAAGGGAAATTGAACCCTGCGATTTTATACGCTGCTAATTTATGCGGAGTAACCAAAATTGTAAAAGTTGGTGGTATTCAGGCTATCGCGGGAATGACATTTGGGACGGAAACCATACCGCAAGTGTATAAAATATTCGGACCAGGTAATCAGTATGTAACCGTAGCCAAACAAATTGCTACAAAGTATGGAGTAGCTATTGATATGCCAGCAGGTCCGTCAGAATTACTGGTCGTGGCCGATGATTCGGCGAATGCTGCTTTTGTTGCTTCAGATTTATTGAGTCAGGCTGAGCACGGGGTAGATAGTCAGGTGATATTAGTTTCTACTTCTAAAGCTATAATTGATGCCGTTGAAAAAGAAGTTGCCCAACAATTAGAAGATTTACCACGTAAAGAAATAGCGAAACAGGCGATTGCGAATAGTAAATTGATTTATGTTGTAAATGACCAAGAAGCTATAGATCTCATCAATGAATACGGACCGGAACATTACATTGTTTGTGTAGAAAATGAAGATTATTATATAGATAATACATATAATGCAGGCTCGGTTTTTATTGGAAATTATACGCCTGAAAGTGCTGGAGATTATGCTTCTGGTACGAATCATACTTTACCAACTAATGGTTATGCCAAACAGTATAGCGGTGTTAACTTAGATAGTTTTCTGAAAAGCATGACTTTTCAGAAAATCAATGAAGAAGGAATACAAAATATTGGCAAGGCTATAGAGTTAATGGCAGAAGCAGAAGGACTAGAAGCTCATAAAAGTGCAGTGACCTTAAGATTAAATAGTTTAAAATAATGTCATTTCGGCTACGCTCAATGACCAACACCATATTGAACTAATGAGTTTCAATTTAGATAAAATAACACGAGAAAATGTAAAGGGCTTGAGTCCGTATTCCTCTGCACGAGATGAGTATGTTTCCGATGGTTCTACCATGGTTTTTTTAGATGCCAATGAGAATCCGTTCGAGAATGGAGTAAATCGTTATCCCGATCCTCAACAGCGAGGTCTAAAGGCTATTTTAGCAGAACAGAAAGAGATTAAAGAAGAAAATATTCTTTTAGGTAATGGTAGTGATGAAGTGTTAGATTTGTTGTTCAGGGCGTTCTGTGAGCCAAAACAAGATAACATCATTACATTGCCACCTACATACGGAATGTACAAAGTGCTTTCCGGAATTAATTTGGTTGAAAACCGAGAAGTATTATTAACCGATGATTTTCAACCTAACGTTGAGGGAATTTTAAATACAATTGATAGCAATACAAAATTGATATTTATCTGCTCGCCCAACAATCCTACAGGCAATAGCTTTTCGACTTCAATTATAGAAGAGCTATTGACCTCGTTTAACGGATTAGTGGTAATTGATGAGGCGTATATTGACTTTTCATCCGAAGAAAGCTGGACATCTAAATTGGCAGATTATCCTAATTTAATTGTAACCCAAACCTTATCCAAAGCATATGGTATGGCAGGTATTCGACTTGGATTATGTATGGCATCAACTGAAATTATTGCTGTTTTAAATAAGATTAAACCTCCGTACAATGTAAATCAATTAACTCAGGATAAAGCCATTGAACGGGTGTTGGATATAAATGGAGTTGAAGAAGAAGTTGCTAAAATTTTAACGGAAAGAAGCAACCTTATTGAGGCTTTGAAAGCAGTTTCATTTGTTAAAACAATCTATCCGACAGATGCCAATTTTATACTGGCAAAAGTTGATGATGCAACCTTAAGATATAATCAATTATTGGAAAAAGGGGTGGTGGTTAGAAATCGTACTACACAACCATTATGTGAGAACACATTGCGTTTTACTGTAGGTACCCAAAAAGAGAATAAATCATTAATTAATGCTTTAAAAACATTATCGAACTAATATGGAAATTAAAAAACGTGTATTGTTTATTGATAGAGATGGTACCATAATTAAAGAAACGGTAGATGAGCAGATAGATGCATTTGAAAAGATGATTTTTTATCCGAAAGCATTTACTTTTCTAGGTAAAATTGCAAAAGAATTGGATTATGAATTGGTAATGATTACCAACCAAGACGGATTAGGAACAGATGTTTTTCCTGAGGACACCTTTTGGCCGGTTCATAATTTTATTCTTCAATCCTTTGAAAATGAAGGTGTGGTTTTCGATAAGGTGTTTCTTGATCGAACTTTTCCGCATGAAAATGCCAACACTAGAAAACCTGGCACCGGATTATTGACCGAGTATTTTTCCGATGATTATGATTTGAAAAATTCCTTTGTTATCGGTGATCGATTAACAGATATGGAACTTGCGAAAAACCTTGGTTCTAAGGGTATTTTTATCAACGATGAGACCAACTTAGGTACTGGTGAAATCACAGTTAAACGTGATGAATTGGATAGCCATATTGCGATTGAAAGCAATGATTGGGAGAAGATTTATGAGTTCTTGAAATTAAATGATAGAACGGCTGAAATTCATAGAAAAACCAATGAAACTGATATTGCTATAAAACTGAACCTAGATGGTACCGGTAAAAGTGAAATTAAAACCGGACTGGCATTCTTTGACCATATGCTAGATCAATTAGCTCGCCATGGGCAAATGGATTTAATGATCAAAGTGGATGGTGATTTAGAAGTAGATGAGCACCATACAATTGAAGATACCGGTATTGCATTAGGCGAGGTATTTCATTCGGCTTTAGGAAATAAATTAGGTATAGAACGCTACGGATTCTGTTTGCCAATGGATGATTGTTTAGCACAATCCGCTATAGATTTTGGTGGTAGAAATTGGTTGGTATGGGATGCAGACTTTAAGCGTGAAATGGTAGGCGACATGCCTACGGAAATGTTTCACCATTTCTTTAAATCGTTCACTGATGGAGCTAAAGCTAATTTAAATATAAAAGCAGAGGGAACCAACGAACATCACAAAATTGAAGCTATGTTCAAGGCCTTTGCGAAAAGTATAAAAATGGCAGTGAAAAGAGATGTGGAAAAAATGGTGTTACCAAGTACAAAGGGAGTATTATAAAGTACAAGGTGTGAAGTAATAATTACAAAGTAATGCAAGATTTAAAAAAACGAACTAAACAATTTGCTGTAGATTGTTGGTTATTCTGCAAACAAGTTCCGCGGTCCAGAGAATTAGATGCTTGGGTACGACAATTAATAAGAAGTTCTAGCTCAGTTGGTGCAAATTATAGAGCTTCGCAAAGAGCAAAATCTACCGCTGATTTTATAAATAAACTAAAGATTGTTGAAGAGGAAATTGATGAATCTGCATATTGGTTAGAACTGTTTTTAGAAGTTAATTCTGAAAGAAAAGAAGAGATAACAATATTACATAAAGAGGCTAAAGAACTTTTGGCAATCATTGTAGCCTCAATAAAAACGTCACTAGCAAATAGAATGTAAAGAAATGAAAAATACGATAAACACCTTGTACTTTGTACTTTTAACCTTGTATCTGAGCTTATGAAAATTGTAATTATAAATTACGGAGCAGGAAATATTCAGAGTATCAAATTTGCGATTAAACGCTTAGGTTATGAAGCTGTTTTAAGCAATGATGTTTCTGAAATACAGCGTGCCGATAAAGTGATATTCCCAGGGGTAGGTGAGGCAAGTAGTGCCATGAAAATGTTGTTGAACAGTGGTTTGGACAAAGTTATTCCGACTTTAAAACAGCCTGTATTAGGGATTTGCTTAGGTATGCAATTAATGTGCAATTCATCGGAGGAGGGCAATACAACAGGACTCGGGATTTTTGATGTAGATGTTGTTAAGTTTGATAATGCGGTAAAAGTTCCACAGATAGGATGGAACAAAATAGAAAACCTTAAATCTTCATTGTTCACTGATGTTCCGGAAGATTATATTTACTTGGTTCATAGCTTTTTTGCACCTTTATGTAAAGAAACCATTGCACAATGTTCCTACGGCATAAACTATAGCGCGGCTTTAAAAAAGGATAATTTTTACGGAACCCAGTTTCATCCAGAGAAATCCAGTGATGTTGGGGAAAAGATATTAGAAAACTTTTTGAAAATGTAATGAAGCAAGATTACTTTATTTCTAAAAATAAGAGATTGTTGAATGTAGAAGGAATTCAACAATTTATCGCCTCATCATATTGGGGTAAGGATAGAACTTTAAATGAAGTAAAACTCTCTATTGAAAATTCGTATTGTTTTGGTATCTATACTAAGGATAATGAACAAATAGGTTTTGCAAGGGTTGTTACCGATTACATCTATTTTGGTTACTTCATGGATGTAATCATTTTTGATAAGTTTCAAGGTAAAGGTTATGGTAAAATATTGATAGAAGCCATGCTAGAAGATCCCACTATAAAAAGTCTTAAAACATTAGCTTTAAAAACCAAAGATGCTCATCAATTGTATGAGCGATAAGAATTCGATAAAATAGGAGATTCAGCATTATGGATGTCTGTAGATAAACAAATATTAGCGTAAAAATATGAGAATAATACCAGCCATAGATATCATTGACGGTAAGTGTGTACGTCTTTCAAAAGGCGACTATGATACTAAAAAAATATACAATGAAAATCCGTTAGAGGTTGCAAAAGAGTTTGAAGCGCACGGAATTAAACATTTGCATTTGGTAGATTTAGATGGTGCAAAATCAAAGCATATTGTAAATCATAAGGTTTTGGAACAAATTGCTACCAAGACTGGTCTGCAGATAGATTTTGGAGGCGGATTAAAAACTGATGAAGATTTGCGTATCGCTTTTGAAAGTGGAGCCAAGCAAATTACAGGTGGTAGTATTGCGGTTAAGGATGCTGAAACATTTCTTGGTTGGATAGAAAAGCATGGTGCTGATAAAATAATATTAGGTGCAGATGCCATGGATGAAAAAGTTGCTGTATCAGGTTGGTTAGAAGAGTCAAAAGAAGAATTGATTCCCTTTATTCAGAGTTATCAATCAAAAGGTATACAATATGTTATTTGTACAGATATTAGTAAAGATGGTATGCTAGAAGGTCCGTCTTTCGACTTGTATTCCAAAATTATAAGTTCAACAGACGCAGGTTTAAAGCTAATAGCTAGTGGCGGAATATCTACTTTTGACGAGTTACCAAAACTAGCCGAAATGGGTTGTGAGGGTACTATCATCGGTAAGGCGATTTATGAAAATAGAATCAGTCTTAAGCAATTGGAATCGTATATTTTAAATAATGGATAAGGAATTTCAAATCATAGAAGAGTTAAAGCAGAATGCTCTGTATCGTATAGATGAAAGCACGCGTATGATTAAGAAAAGTCTTGCTGATATATCTGAAGAAGAAGTATGGCAAAAACCGAACGATGCTTTAAATAGTATTGCAAATTTAATGCTTCATCTATGTGGTAATATATCACAATATGCCATTTCATCGTTAGGAGAAACTGAAGATACAAGAAATCGCGATGTAGAATTTGCTACTACCGGCGGTTTCACAAAAGAGGAACTGATGAAGAAGTTAGATGATGTTGTTGACTCGGCAAAAAGAATCATTTTTGATGCTACACCAGAGCAATTAGTACGTAAACGTTCTGTACAAGGCTTTTCCTTTTCGGGAATAGGTATTATTCTACATGTGGTCGAGCATTATTCGTATCATACCGGGCAAATAGCCTTTTGGGTAAAACAGTTGAAGAATAAAGACCTTGGCTTTTATGACGGAGTAGATTTGACTATAAAAAATAAGTAACGAGAAAATAGTATCAAGTACAGAGTACAAAGTACGAAGTATCAAATGTCGGGTACAAGGTACAAAGTTAGAAGACTAGAATAGCTGTAAACAACTACTTGATATTGAAATAGAATATTTATTATAAGAAACTTAGTACTTATTACGAAGTACTTAATACTTTTTAAAAAAAATGCTTGCAAAAAGAATAATTCCTTGTTTGGACATCAAAGACGGTAGAACCGTAAAAGGTATCAATTTCGTTGATTTGCGTGATGCTGGTGACCCTGTTGAACTTGCTGAAATATATAGTAAAGAAGGGGCAGATGAATTGGTCTTTTTAGACATTTCTGCTACCGAGCAAAAACGTAAAACTTTGGCGGACTTAGTATATCGTGTTGCTGAAAAAGTAAATATACCGTTTACCGTTGGTGGCGGAATTTCTTCTGTTGAAGACGTTGATATTCTCCTTCAAAACGGGGCGGATAAAGTTTCCATCAACTCATCTGCAGTAAAGAATCCGCAATTGATTAACGATTTGGTTGCAAAATTTGGCTCGCAATGTATTGTAGTTGCCATAGATGCCAAACAGATCAATGGAGAATGGATTGTTCATTTAGTAGGAGGTAAGGTGCCAACGGAACGAAAGTTGTTTGAATGGGCTAAGGAGGTAGAAGAGCGTGGAGCGGGAGAAATCTTATTCACCTCTATGGATAATGATGGCACAAAAGACGGATTTGCGAATGAAGCCTTGGCACGTTTATCGACAGAACTGAATATTCCTATCATTGCATCGGGTGGAGCGGGTAATAAGCAGCATTTTACAGATACTTTTATAGAAGGTAAGGCAGATGCCGCCTTAGCAGCAAGTGTTTTCCATTTTAAGGAAATAGGAATTCAGGAATTGAAACTTGAGTTACAGGGGAACGGGATTCCGGTTAGGGTTTAGTTTGCAGTACCAGTGAGCAGCACCAGCAGGCAGTACCAGTAGGCAGTACCAGTAGGCAGTATCAGTTTTCAGTAACAGCTGACAGTGACAGTCATTAGGCAGAATGTCATCTTGAGCGCAGTCGAAGGCTTCGGAACACGAATTTTCACTTTGGTTACGCTCAGTGATCAGGACAGTACTAAAGACTTAGAAAAGAATAAAATAAAATTAGAATACAATACATATGGAGTTTAAAACACCGGATTGGGATAAAACGAACGACGGATTAATACCTGCAATCATTCAAGATGCACGTACAAAAAACGTATTAATGTTAGGCTATATGAATGCCGAAGCATTAACTAAAACTACCGAAACGGGTAAGGTAACTTTCTTTAGTCGCTCAAAACAGCGCTTATGGACCAAAGGAGAAGAAAGCGGTAATTTTCTAAATTTGGTTTCTATAAAAAATGACTGTGATCAAGATTCATTACTTATCACGGTAAACCCTGTGGGACCAACCTGCCATACAGGAACTGATACGTGTTGGAACGAGGTTAACGATTCTAACTTCGGATTTTTATCTGAGCTTGAGGCTACTATTGAGCAAAGACGTACTGCCGCCGATGGTGAAAAATCATATGTAGCTTCTTTATTTGGAAAAGGTATCAATAAAATTGCCCAAAAAGTAGGGGAGGAAGCGGTTGAAACCGTTATTGAGGCTATGGATAATAATGATGAACTGTTCTTATACGAAAGTGCAGATTTATTGTTTCACTACTTAATGTTATTGCAGGCAAAAGGCTTTACGCTTAAAGATATTGAGGCGGAGTTAATGAAGAGAAAAAAGTAATTTGACACTTTTTACTTCAAAACAGTATACGCAGTTAAATATGTATTTGCTTTTAGCGTGATATTTTCAGATTCCAATTTGTTTTGTAATTGCTGTATAAGTAGTTCAAATAAATTTTCTGGTCCGAATGTGTTAGACAACTTAGCATAATCTTCTTTTGAGGATAGTAATAGATGTGCCAGATCAGGTATTGTTATTTCAAGGTCTATAGCTTGTTTATATTGCTCATCAAGGGTTATTGCTGCTGTTTGTAAGCCAGTAAAGTTTTCCTCATGATTATAATTGCTTGCTATGTGCGTTTCTTCAATGACTCCAAGAAGCTTGAATATCGGTGATAAAAGTATTTCAAAATCATAGGCTATGACTTTGGCATTTGTTTTACTCACTCTAATGCTCTCATCTAATATTTCTTGTGATTTGGCATAGAATAAAGAACCTGCAAACGTTATGATATCAAAACTATCATCATTAAAATCTAGCACGTTGTTTTTCATCGTTTGGTAAGTTACAGAAGGGTGCTCAATAGACTTCTGTATCATTTCTTGGCTTGGGTCAACACCTATTACCTTTTTACAAAATGCAGATAAACTAATGGCAGATTGCCCTGTTCCACAACCAATATCTAAACCTAAATCAACTTTTTCATGATTTGGCAAATAGCTTTCTAAAATCTTTGTGTGTAATAGAGGTCTGTACGATGCGTAGTGAAAGGCAGTAATTTGGTCGTAATCTTTAATCATTTTACTCATATTGAAAAATCCGCTCCATGATTACAAAATCGATTCCGCCTTTAACATAGGTTGTATTCGTTTTGGTCATATTAAATTTAGTATAATAATCGCTTTTGTTTTGTCTGGCATTACACCAAATTCTTTTAAGTTTTTTGGTATGTGCAATGTGCATGATCTCATTTAATAGCATACTACCAAAACCTTGACCTTGATAAGCTTCTAAAGTTGCAAATTTTCTGAATTGGGCTTCTTTACCATTTATGAATAACGAAATTATAGAGGTAAGTTGGTCGTCTACATAAAGTCCGTAATGCAGACCTTTATCGTCTTCCGGTAGTTTTACAAACTCCAATGGCTGGTTAGGCCACATGACCTTATGTCTTATGGGGATAGCTTGCTCTGCGGTTATCTCAATTATTTTTGTGGTCATTGGTTGCGCTTGTACCTGACTTCAAATATAGCGAGCTTCTTCATTATTTAAGCACCAAAGTCTCTTGTACTTTTGCAATCGATACCCATTTAAATGGAATAGGGGACCATTTTGTTTTAGTGCTCTTTTTGAATGTCGACTCGTTCTTTATAAAAACTTGATTGTTTTCGGTAAATACGTGTTGTGTCTCTATAACTTTTTTAGATTTCTTTTTTCTGATCATTGCACGTTTTTCTTATATCGGTTACGTCCCATATTAAATATGCCCACTTTTATGCCTATACCGGCAGAAAATCCGTTTATTCTAGAAATTCTGGTGGGTGGAAGTTCTATTCTGCTTGAAAAGCGATATTTTATTCCTGCTTCTAATTGTAAGTATCTTGAAATATTGAAAAGAGCATTTATTCCTGGTTCGGCTACAAACACTTCATCAAAGTCATCCTCATCAAGTTCTTCTTCAAAATTATCATCATGTTTCACCTTGTCGTCTATATACCCCACAGCACCAGCTCCCAATAATAGTGGGAAGGATAGATTAACACGACTTTTGCTAAAAAAAATGGGTTCTAAATGTAGACCTCCATAAACAGCAATAAGGTCTTCATATCTAGAAAGGCTATTGTTGTATATGTCTTGTTCGGAATAAAGAAAGTTACCTACAAAACCAACCTCAAATTGTTGATTCGCGACATAAGCTATTTTTAAACCTCCTATATAAGCGTTCTCTTCGTCAATTTCACCTAATCCCATATTTATGCCCACATACACACCATGTACAACATTATTACGGTCATTAAATTCAAGGTATTCATCGGTTTCATCTTGCCCATAGCTCACAAAAGCGGAAAGGAACAATGCAAATAAAAGGGTTACTTGAAGTGGTTTCATTACTGTTTGATTTTTTGATTGATTATCTAATAGACAACCTAAGCAACAAATAGTTGCATCAAAAACCATTATTTTTATAATAAAACCTAAAATTCTATATTATGTTGTGTAAAAGTAGGGCTAATTGCTTTTAAACGTGCTGGTTAACCGTGTCGTTGGCTCCCCAAGAATCTAAACTGAGTAAAATAGGCTTTAGTGATTTTCCACGTTCCGTTAATCCGTATTCTACTTTTGGTGGCACAACGGGAAAAACCTCTCTTTTTACCAATCCGTCTTTTTCCAATTCACGTACGGTTTGGGTAAACATTTTATTGGAGATTCCCGGTACCTTTTTTTGTAGCACTCCAGAGCGTAATGCACCGTCTAAAAGATGAAAAAGTACAATGGGTTTCCATTTGGTACCAATTAAGTTCATGGTATGATCTAAAGGGCAATATTTTTTAGAATTCATTTTAAATGTAAATAATTGAAAATTAGTATAATACTCCTTTTGGTAACTATAATACTTTTAGGTAAGTTATTGTTAATAAGGCAAATATAGATTTATTTTGTGCCATAAAATAATTGTTATGAAAACAAATACAGCATACCCAAAATCATTTTCACATATTGGTATTACCGTGCCAGATTTAGAGAAAGCGGTAGCATTTTACTCAGAGGTAATGGGATGGTACGTCATCATGAAACCTTCAAAAATCAAAAAAGAGAAAGAAACTGCCATAGGAATCATGTGCATTGATGTTTTTGGCGATGATTGGGAAGAGTTTGAAATAGCACATATGTCTACATCAGATGGTATTGGTGTGGAATTGTTCTCCTTTCCGCATGGGGTAAAGGAAGCGCCAGAATTTAATCCGTTCAATACCGGATTGTTCCACTTTTGTATTCAAGACCCTAATATTGAAGATTTGGTCGCTAAAATTGTAGCACATGGCGGTAAGCAAAGAATGCCTATTCGTGAGTATTACCCAAAAGACAAACCTTATAAAATGTGTTATGTAGAAGACCCTTTCGGAATTGTATTTGAGGTATATACCCACAGTTATGAGTTAACATATTCTTCTGGAGCATATTCTGAATAATATTTTTTAAGTTAATAGGATGAAATGCGATTAGCGGTAAACAGTACCACTAATCGCATTTTACTTTTATGTAATGAAGCACATATCGTTCACTACTTTATTAAATTTTACAATTTTATCATCTTGGACAGTTTTTCTATAGTTCAAATTTTATATATATTTATCTATCCCTCAGACTGTTTCATTTTAAAACCACCATGCTACCATGAAATTATCTGTCCAATTTTTTCGTTTACTTATCTCAAGCATTATCTGGCTTTTATTCGTTTCGTTGTCTTTTTCCAATACCAACGATTCTTATACAACTTCACCAGTTGAGTTGGAGTTTAAAACAGACGGACTCTATTTTGCCGAATTTTATGATTACATATATCGCGGTCATTTTGAAAATTTGGAGATAAAAAGAGACGACATGATTTTTATGCTAATTTTCGATAAATATTTACGTGCCTACGGCGGTAAGTGCGATAGTTATTTACCGCAGAACAAGGTAGAGATTATGAATGAAGTCTGTAAGACCGAAGAAGTTACAAAAAATGGATGGGGAGATGTTATTAATAGGGTTTGTATTGAATATACTTGGGTAGGTAGTGGCTTGTATGCCAAGCCGGAATTATATGATGCTTATGCGGAAATTGATCAAATTCAAAGATCCAAAGGTTTAAATACTATGGTGCAAATGATCACCGACCCCAACAGTATGGGCAATTCGGTCGATTTGATTCATAAAACAAACGGATTGAAAAATGACATGATAAAACTGTTTCAAATGAACGCTTGTAATAGTGCAGGTTTAAAAAGTTTCGATGAAAATTTAGAATTATTTGCACTGAACAAAGCATCAATTAGAATGCAGCAGGCTAGTAAGTATACCGCCATGAAGAAATCTGGCGGACCAACAGGGGATCAAAATTTCAATAAGTTGATAGATGATCTGGTATATGACCAATCTAAAACTTGGGCTTTTAATAGATATACTGCCGGTAGTATTTCTAATGTTCAATCTTCTGTAAGGGATAGTGAAGGTAGACCAAGGGAACTCAGTGCCAATTATAGCTTTTCCGGATTTAGTGGAAACAGTAGGGGTTCCGTGCGTATAACATTTGAAAACGGATTGCCCAAGTGTATCTATTTTTATGATTACCCGCAGAACTGCAAAACGCCTAATAGTAGTATTTTGGCGGCTTTTGCAGCGGGTAAGTATTCAAAATGATGCTTTTTTAAAGTATGGATTGATTAAATTTCCTTCAACAGAACCACACCCTTTTTGCCTGAAATGGTAATTTTGCCCTTGCCATTTTTACCATAGGCTGCCTTTATTTCGCGTAACTTTTTGCCTTTGTCGAGCATTTTTGAATCTACGTTGTGAAAAGTTTTCGGTAAGCGAACCAAGCCTTCTTCCAAGGTAGCGGAAAATTCGTGGGGAAAGTTGAAAATATTGATATTTACTTCAGATGATTCTTGATCAAGGCTTATTCTAGAGCTTGGTGTCAAAATACGTTCCACCCAGAGATCGGAAATTTTTAAGTTCAAATCAATATCCTTTTTAAGACGATGTATGCGTAGCTTACTGAATTTAAGATTTCCATACAGCGTGCCCATTTCTTTAATATCCACCTCGTCTTTGTTGGAATAAAGCTCTAAAGATTCTACCAATTGTACATCAATAGTGCTTCCGCTAGTATTTAGTCGCATGGTGTTGGCATGGTCCATATCCAATCCACCGTTTTTAATATCTATATTGGCATAGTTGATGTTTTTAGCTCTTAATTTTCCGTATTTCATAGTAACATCGGCTTTGTTCAAATTATCGCTCATCCACATATCTCCATGCTGCACATCTGCCATTAATACACCCACCCAATCTTCTATGAATACATCGCCAAAAGTGTTGATAATTTCTAACTCTACCTTTTGCGGTACATACACTTTATAGTCTATTTGTACGTTGCCGCGGTCAAAATCGAACGGATTCGCTTTTTCAAAAAGGTTAGCGAAGAATCCGGAGTTCTTATCGGCTATTTCATAATTGACCGATATAAACTTATCGCTGTGCCTAATAACTGGGGTTATTCTATTTAAAAATTCTTTGGCATTTTCTCGCTTCTTATCGGTTATGGTAATACTTACGGTAATGGAAACTTCGTCTTTGATCCATCCGTAGATATTTATATTGCCATATTTATTCTCTACGTGTAGCTCTCCCGAATTATTGAACGGGTAGATTTCCTTTATTTCCTTTGAAACCTTTTCTTGCGCTATGGCAGTAAAACCTAGTGCCAACGCCAAGGCGAACAGCATGAGTTTTTTACAAAGTATATCCATAATCGTCTTCTTTAATTTTAGATTCGTTTAGCTGCTGCAATAGATTCTCAATGAGTTCTATGCGCTTTCTATAATTAGCTACAATAGCTTCTAACACTTGTTCATTATCAAGGTTATTCTGCATTTCAAGTTTTAGTTGCTCATATTCGGCATCTAATTCTACCATAAATGACAAGAATTCTTCTTTGTCGGCATCAGATAGCTGACTATTGTTTTGTACCAATTGTACTTGGTAAGAAACCAAACCTTGGTAATGCATATCTATATCTTGCAATTCTTGAGATACAAATTGGCTTTCCGTTGTGGGGCTGGCAAAGAAATTGAACCCTATTGCTCCAGAAATACCCAATAGAATAAGAATACTTGCCGCTATACGTAGCATTGGTGATTTCCAGAGGGGAATCTCTTTTGTTCGCTCTTCGTTCAATTGCGATGCTATATTCGCCCAGATTTTTTCACGGTCTGCTCGGTGGTCATCAAATACCGCCTTATTGTCCCGTATATGTTTTTCAAATTGATCCATTACAATCCGTTTATAATTTCTACTAGTTTCTTTTTTGCCCTGTGGTATTGAGATTTTGAGGTAGATGTGGTAATGCCCAATACATCACTTATTTCATTGTGATCATAACCCTCCAATAGGTAAAGGTTTATAATCTGCTTATAGCCCAAAGGCAGTTTTTCAATACCCGATTTAACTTTTAAAATATCCATGGCATCTACCTGTTCATATTCCACTTCATTGGTCAAGTGATATTCATGCTCATCTATTGCCGCAAGGGGTAGGCGCTTTACTTTTAAGTGGTTAATACTTTTATTGATGACTATTCGCTTCAACCATGCTCCAAAAGAGGATTCATACTTAAACTTCTCTAAATTCTTAAAAGCATCCACAAAACTATCTTGCACAATATCTTCTGCATCTTCCTTTATGCCCAAAAATCGCATACTCACGTTGTACATGGCATCCACATAGAGCTCGTACAGTTGATACTGCGAGGTTCTATCGCCAGACTTGCTGTTTTCAACAAGTGATCTATGTGTAAAACGAATTTCGGTTTCCAATGAATTTAGGTGGTTATGTGTACTCTAAATTTGGTTTCTATGATAAAGACAACTAAAATTTATGATAGTTGCATTAGGTACAATTTATTTAGACTAATAGGTTTTTATGTTAGTACGATTCACTTGGCAGAATGTTACCATTTTGCTAAAACTTTCTGGGGCATGCAACCTTTTAATTTTTTTGTTGTCAATTAGTGGTGTTCATCAATCCATTAAACAAATAGCATGATTAAAAAACAAAAACAACAGATGCAATTAAGGTGGTTAAAGCCATTGACGATGCTTCTGTTACTAATTACGGGCATGCAATTACATGCTCAAGAAAATTATACCATTAGTGGTAAAATTACCGACATTGACAACGGTGAAACACTTTTTGGGGCTTCCGTTTTTTTAGAAGGTACCAGTATTGGTGTAGTGACCAATGAATACGGATTCTACTCCATCACCGCACCAAAGGGAGCATATCGCTTACTCATTACCTATATGGGATATGCCGATATTAAACAGGAGGTAAACCTGAACAGCAACCAAAACATCAATTTTGAAATTTCTGAAGTTTCTACCCAATTAGATGAAGTAGAGGTAACGGCAGAGGAGTCTGAAATTGCCGTGTTACGTAAACCCGAAATGAGTGTTCTTAAAATGAACATTGAAACCGTAAAGCAAATGCCGGTGGTTTTGGGCGAAGTAGATATTCTAAAGTCCTTACAAATGCTTCCGGGTGTTACCAATAATGGTGAAGGGACTGGCGGATTTCATGTGCGTGGCGGTGCTGGTGATCAAAACTTGGTGCTGTTAGATGAGGCTATAATTTATAACACATCGCACATGTTCGGTTTCTTCTCGGTATTCAATGCAGATGCCATTAAAGATGTAAAACTGTATAAAGGCGGTATTCCCGCACGTTATGGTGGTCGTGTTTCTTCGGTTTTAGATGTGAGACAAAAGGATGGAAACAGCAAAAGGTTTGCCGCCACGGGTGGTATTGGCATTATATCTAGCCGTTTGGCGCTTGAAGCTCCGTTATTCAAAGAAAAAGGTTCTTTTTTAATTGCTGGTAGACGTTCGTATGCCGATCTATTATTGAAAGCTGCCGGACAGGATAATAGTGTTAGCTTTTACGATTTAAATCTTAAAACGAATTATAAGATCAATACGAACAACCGACTTTTTCTTTCCGGGTATTTTGGTCGGGATGCTTTTGAGCTGGGAGAAAATTTTAGTAGTTCGTATGGAAACTCCACCGCAAACCTACGTTGGAACCATATTTTTAACGAAAAACTGTTTTCTAATCTTTCCCTTATCTATAGCAAGTATGATTATGAGTTGGGCATTACTTCGGCGGAGTTTGATTGGGTGTCGTCCATTACCAATTACAATATTAAATATGACCTAAAATACTACTTCAGTGATAAGTTCAAGCTAGATTTTGGTGCAAGCGGAATCCATTATGAGTTTGATCCCGGTGAAATTATACCAACGACCGAAACATCATCTGTCAATCCTTTGTTATTGGATAAAAAGAAAGCTTTGGAAACGGGAGTGTATGTAAATGCAGAGCATAAATTAACGGAAAAATTGACCGCACAATACGGCTTGCGCTACAGTGCATTTTCTAGGCTCGGTGGTCAACCTATGACCGAATATGAGAATGATCAACCCGTGGTCTATAATGAAGATTTAGGTATTTATGAGCGGGGTACGGCAATAGGGGAGACGGTTTATGAAAAAGGCGATGCCATTAAAACCTTTGGCAATTTGGAGCCTAGAGCTTCTTTGGCTTATACCATAAATGACAATTCTTCTTTAAAAGCGGGCTTTTCTAGGGTGGCGCAGTATATTCATTTATTGTCCAACACCTCTTCTGCTACGCCGTTAGATGTTTGGGCACCTAGCGGGCAGTATATTGATCCACAATTGTCTAACCAATATGCTTTGGGCTACTTCCGTAATTTTAAGAACAAAGCCTATTCTATGGAGGCGGAAATCTATTACAAGAATACCGATAATAGAATCGATTATATAGATGGTTCTGACCTTATTGGTCAAAATACCATTGAAACCGAAATACTAAAAGGGGAATCTAGAGCATACGGACTGGAGCTATTGTTCCGTAAGAACGAAGGTAAATTCACGGGGTGGATTTCTTACACCCTTTCCAAATCTGAACAGCGTACCCCTGGTGGAAATGCTGGTGGACTCGGTATTAACGATGGTAATTGGTACAACACGCCATATGATAGAACTCATGATGTTTCTATTTCGGGGTCGTATAAATTAAACGATAAATGGAGCTTTGGTACCAATTTGGTTTTTCAAACGGGTAGACCTGTTACGTATCCTAATGGGCAATATGAATATGAGGGTGTTTCCATCGCCAGTTATTCCGACAGAAATTCCGATAGATTGCCGGCGTACCATCGTTTAGACCTATCAGTGAATTATAAACCGAACAGAAAACCAAATGCAAAATTAAAAGGCGAGTGGGTATTGGGTATTTACAATGCCTATAACCGTAAAAATGCGGCATCGGTTTCCTTTGGTCAGAATATAGAAACAGGAGCCAATGAAGCTACTAGAACCGCCATTTTCGGTATTGTACCATCCATTACCTATAATTTTAAATTTTAATTCCATGAAAAACTATATAAAACTATTGCTAGCCCTGTTCACGGTTGCTTTAACCGGCTGTGAAGATGTTATTGATGTAGATGTACAGACCGATACTTTACGCTTGGTGGTAGAGGCATCCTTAGATTGGGAAAAGGGTACTACCGGTAATGAGCAGTTGATTACCCTACGTACGTCAACACCTTTTTTTGAAACCGAAAGCACCAATGTTACAGGGGCGGAAGTTACCGTGACCAATAACACCACGGGAGAAGTCTTTCTTTTTACCGATCAGAATAACGGCACGTACACCACAAGTACTTTTGAACCACAATTGGAAGCGACCTATACCTTAGAGATTTTGTATGATGGCGAACGATATGTTGCCGAAGACACCATGAACCCCGTACCTGATATTACCGATATTTACCAGGATACGGAAGACGGATTTGATGATGAAACCATTGAGTTACATATCGTATTCACCGATTTTGAGGAAGAAGGCGATAATTACCTTTTTAAGTTTGATAGACCACAAGACCTGTTACCGACATTGGAAACAGGCGATGATGAATTTATTAACGGTAACGAGGTTGATTGGTGGTATGAAATTGATGATGATGAGGATGAAGAAATAAAACCGTTATTACCTGGCGATGTAGTAAATATCAGCATGCACGGTATTTCTAGATCATATTTTAACTATATCGATATTGTAATTGACCAAATGGGTGGCGTCGGTATTTTTGAAGCTACACCGGTTGATGTAAAAGGGAATTGCATTAACACCACAAATCCAGATAATTATGCTCATGGCTACTTTAGGGTTACCCAAACCAATAAAGTGACCTATATGGTACAGTAGTAGGGAGTTTTGATATTAAAAGAAAAACCAAGCACTAAGGAATTATTTAGGGCTTGGTTTTTTAAGTTTTTATTGCTAAAACACTTTGGTTATTGTTTTAATTGAAGTAGAACCTTTTTTCCGTGTTCATTTTCTGGGTTCAATGCTATCGATTTCTTATACATTTCTATTGCTTCTTCTTTCCTATTTGCTTTTAATAAAGCTTCACCATAACTATCATATACGTTGAAACTATCTGGAAATAACCATGTTGTTAACTTAAAAATTTCTAAAGCCTTATCTAATTCGTCGTTCGCTAAAAATGTATAGCCTAGTGCGTTTAAATCTTGTTCTGAGCGATTATTAACTTTTGTTTCAATTGATAACTCTATAGCATTATCCAAAGCTTTTTCATATAGTTCTAAGCGAGAGTTTTCCTCTATAGTTTCTGCATACACTTTAATTATAGTATTAATAATTAAAGCAGGATTATCTTGAAAAATATAATGACCACTTCCTTCAGCAATTATTTCAACTCTGTTAGTTTCGGCATTAACGAAATCTTTATGAACTTTTTTTATTAGTGTCCAATATTTATCTGGGTAGCCTCTATTTATTGGAGAAATAATATCTATGACGGGTACGCTAGCGGGAAATTTAACCTCTCGTAAAAGTTTTACCGTTTCAGGATATGTTTTAACCAAGTAATAATTACCAAGGGTTTCAGGAGTTTTGGGTGGTGCTGGTTGTTGAGCCATTATCTCTAGTACATCGTCTGTATAAACGTCAACTAAATTAGCGTCAATACGTACTACATATTTTACTTTTTCAGGATGTCTAGATGCGTAAAGTGTAGTGTAAAAGCCGCCGTAGGAGTGTGGTACTAGTATAAGTTCATCATCATAGCCCAATTTTGTGAGTCCGGTTTCTAATTCCTTCATACCATTTTCAATTCCAAAATCAGACTCATTAATAAGGTTTGGGTTTACTTCACTTTGTCCAAAACCAGAACGGTCATAGGTAATTAAGGTCGTGCCGGTTACTTTATGAATCTTTTCTAAGATATTGTCCCAAATAGCTCCATCATTTCCTGCACCTGATTCAAAAAGAATAGGGGTTCCTTTTCCTTTTATTATCTTAAAATGCATTTTATACCCCCCAACATCTACAAGAGTATCTTGTGTCTGTGAATGAATAGGTAATGATAAAAATGATAAATATAATAGCGTTAAATAGCAATAGTTCATAGTGTTGGTTTTAGGTTGAATTTTTATAACTATTTGATGCACAATTATTATGCCAAGCAAAACTTGTTTTTTGGGTATATTTTAAGAGCTTATTATAATTTTATAGATATTGTTATAGACCAAATGGGTGGCGTAGGTATTTTTGAAGCTACACCGGTTGATGTAAAAGGGAACTGCATTAACACCACTAATCCAGATAATTATGCCCACGGCTACTTTAGGGTTACCCAAACCAATAAAGTGACGTATACGGTACAGTAGTTGGGAATTTTGAAATCAAAAGAAAATCAAGCGCTAAGGAATTATTTAGGGCTTGGTTTTTTAGTTTTGAATATGAAGTTTAACCTTTGTTTTATGAATTTTTACTCTCGATGTTATATTTTATTTTTTTCTATGAACCCTAAGGTCAAAAATCTATAATAGTCAAGTTCAAAATCCTCTTTTCTCAAGTGTTTGATAGTGATTTTTGCCATAATTACTGGTGTGATTTTATGTTTTTTCAAAGATTCCATTTCCTTACTGAATTGAAAAAATCTTGATTGTTTATACTTTTCTGTTTGTAAGAGATTGTTATAACAGTCATACAAATAATCATTATCTGCTGGGTCAGCTCTTTCAAGAAATTCGGTTTTCTCAAAAAAATCAAAGTTGTTTGTAAAATCATAAGTGCCGGTATCTGCTATATTTTTATAAAATTTCCAATAGCTAATAGATTCTCTCGATTCCAATATTCCTTTTTCAACTAAATGCTCTTCATATTCCTTAAATATTATAAGTGTCTTTTCTTTTTCTTCTTCAGTTAAACTATCAATCATACAATTGTATAAATCAGTTTCAATTCTAGTATTAGATTTATTACAGCAAATTGTAAGACCACATATCATAAGGTAACTATTAGCTTTTTCATATTGAATTTAAAGAAATACTTTTATGATTTTTAATGGTTGGGCAACGTTTGGATATAAAAAGTTGGGCATGGCAGGCAATTTTTCGTTTCCGTTTATGCACGAGGCTAAAGTTTATTTCCTGCCAGCCGAGAGGCAGGTATACACAGATCTTTCGGTTACACCCTAAAGTCTACATTACGGTTAGGTTTAGTTGTAAAGCGTTTTTATTCCGATTCGTACTTTATATGATTTAAAACTCTTTCGTGTATTCTATGAACTATGAAATTAGACCAGCCTTTCCAATATATTTCAGGATAAATATCCACTTTGTACCAGGTCGTACCTTCTAGTTCCGTTTTATTTTCAGATATTTTGGTCAATTTGAATTGTCCCTTATAGGATTTAAAATATCCATCTAAATGTGGAGGATGAACATTCCAAAATGGATTTAATTCGTTCATAGGAATTGGCTGCTCCTGAACATCAAATTGTAATAAATTTGGTTCATCCCATGTTGTAATTGGCTCTATGAAACTGCCGGTAGTGAAATTGCAATATCTAACTGCTCCGACACCCTTTCCTACGATAGTGGCGTCAGTTGGGTAAGCTATTCCAGTGGTGAAAATCCAATCCGTAGGCTCGTTAATTTTATCAAATGTGACTACGTTTTTCCATACTGCCTCAATTGGAGCGTTTACAGTTATTTTAGTCCGTACGGGTATTAAGTCTTTCGGCTTGTTATAATAATCGAAACCGGTGAACCCAAGCGATAGAAAAACTAATATAATAGTTGTGTTTTTTGAGTTCATAAAATTTGAGCCAGTGCTTTTATATCCGATATATGATCCTAGCCAAACAGCAAGGGCAAGAAGAGGACTTGCCATTAGTAAACATATAACACCTTCAATTGCAAAAACTAAGAGAACAAGACATGCAATCCCTAAGGTGGCAAAGCTTAATCTGTAAGCCATACTTTTAGTTATAGTAATTTTCTTTCCAGAAATATAAGGAGGTAAAAAACCAATTAAAAAAGGAATAAAGAGAAAAACACTCCACCCATAATCTCCAAGGTAATTGATTGAAACATAGCCTAAAATTTGAATTAGGATAAGAGTTATTAAAATGGAAATTAGGTGAGTTTTATTCAATCTTTAAATGTTTTAAAACGTGTTTGTATATGGTTTGTTGCGTGTTTTAAGCACTAAATTTAGCAAATACAAACCGAATAGAAAATCCGCGAGGATTTTCGAAAGTAGGCTTGCACTAGCAATTAATTTTATACGGTGTTTGGTGTAGTGTTTTCTATTACAAATTCTTTTTCAGATAATATTATTATAATTTCATTTAAAAAAATGTTTGATTTTTCAAGATATTCAATCGCTAATTCGTCATCTTTTAAAAAGAACTTATTATTGGTTTCATCAAATTCAATTTTCCCACTGAAACCATTTTCTAATTTAGCTTTATCGGTATCGTCTTTATAAGTTGAGTTTTCGTGAATAATTTTATTCCTCAAATTTTGGAACTTTCCTAATCGAGGTTTGTGTATGTTAATTATTTCATCGTTTAATCCAGTGGTAAGTTTTAGGTAATCTAATGCTGTTTTTATTAAGTTATTACCTTTTAGTAGTTGAAGGCTGAAACTTGAGAGTGTGTGGTCTGTTATTTTATTACACAATTGCGAAATGTAACTTTCGAAATAAGTGTGGATTAATGCGATAGATGAATGAAAATAGTAAGAGTTAATAGCTCTAAAACTACTTTCATATTCAGCTATTATTTTACTTTCAAGACTTGGGTTTTCTTCAATTTGTTCTAAAAGTTTATCAGAAAACTGGTTATTTGTCTCTGATATTTTTTCAGAATTGATTTCAAAGTATTGTTCTAAATATTTTTTTTCAGAATTTAGACTTTCTTTGAAGTATGAGAAGTCAATTTCTTTAGTTATTAATTCCTTTTTTGTAAACATTCAGTTTTATTGGTTATTTGGCATTACACCTAACGGTTGGGCTAAGCGTAGTGCGGAGGTAAGGAAACTTTTCGTTTCCGTCTGCGCACGAAGCTAAAGCTTATTGTTTAGTTTTATTTTTTCTTGTCCAAAGCTAAATCCATAAGATTTAGCGGCTTTATAAATATACACAGACCTTTCGGTTTTGCCTTAAAGTCCGCATTACGTTTAGGTTGTGTTAGCTGCTGTCTTTTTTTCTGAAATGCTTTTTTAACAGATGTTCATTATTTTCATCTACTAAAAAAGAAGTAACTAGTCCATCAGATTGTAATACACTACTTCCAATATTAATTCCACAACTAAAAAGCATAAAATCTAATACTGATGCAAATTCTTCATCCACCCATTTTCTTGAATTTAACGTACCTACGGTATCTACGATTAAGATTTTGGTGTTTTGGTTAAAAGAGGATATATAATGTGGAACTTTTTCTTTTAACATTCCACTATAAAAGATATGTGCATTTGCCTCTAAATATTGAGGAAAATTTAGCTCAGTTTTTTGCAAATCTTTAAGAGGAGCCATAAAATCTGAAATCAAATTATTTTCTTCGTAAACAATTGTAATGGCAATTTTACCGAATTTCATTGAGAGACAAAGAGCAGGAATATTATTGTGATACCAAAACTCTTCATCTTTACAGGGAAAAATAAAAATGCTCCAGGGCTTCGGTTCGTTAAATTGAGTTTGGAATCGAATTGATTGAAGAAATAAGTGCAAGCTAGAATAACTTTCTAATTCCTGTGGACTAATTACTTTTCCAAGATTTGGATTTGCTCTGTCTATGAGTAATGACAGTTCTTTATATCTAGTGGCATATAAGATTTTGGCTGTCCATTGAAAGATTGTTTTTTCATCCTCAAAAGTTAGTTCTTTAAAAGATTTGTCAAGTAGCACCTTAAACCTGTCTTCCATCTGAGAAAGATGGACGTTATTACATTCTGAGCAACAGGGAACGGTTAAGTTTCGATATGGTATTGCTGTTCCGTTAGTTATGGTTAGTTTTTTGTCCCATAAATTATATTTGTGCTGAAGCCACTTTGGAAAGATGTGCTCAGCTGTTTTTGAATCACAATTTTTTCCACACAAAAAGCAACTTACATCATCGAAAGTTTCTTCGTTAAAATTTCTGTAGAAATCTATGGTTGATTCCATTTTTTAGATTGCAGCTAACAACTGTATATGTACACAATTGCACATATTCCATCTATAAAAGTAATCTAATTCCCACCCACATAAAAAAAGACCTTTCAACAGTTATTAACAGCAACAAATGAGAATGTTAGGTAGCAATTAAACTCACCACCACACCACAAAAAACTTCTCAAATGTGGTGTTGTTTTTCTTCATCCAAACCATGGGAGCACTGTTGTTTTCTAAGCGTTCCGTAATAGCAATGGTAACTTCTTCGTGTGTGAGCCACTCAACATCGTCTTCAGGGTCTACTACCCATTCACTCTTCGTGGGAATATAAAAATGATGTGGTATAAAGTCAGTCGTAAGAAACTCCGCCATCTGTAACCAAAAGCCCACAATGCAATTTGGGTTTACTTGAGAAATGGGCAATGGAGCGCTTTTATAAGGTTTAAAGAGTTGGGCTTTATAGCATACCTGTTGCGTAATGGTAGCGGTGTCAATTCCTTTTTCCAACAATACCGAACGCCCAACGGGCGTATGCAGTAATGAAAACTGGTTGTTTTTAATCTTTTCCAACTTGGTGTAAAAAGCATCACGTCGGTTGGGTCCGATCAGTTGGTGTATGGGTTCTTTTATTTTGTTGTCAATAATGTAGAATTTATAAGTGAGTTCTAGGTGTATCAGTTGCTGTGTAGCAGTTTCTTGAACAATAAAATCTATTTCACCAATGGTCTGTTTCTCCTCCCGTATCGGTAAATTATGCAATAGCACTTTATACTCTGCACTTGTATCTAACAACTGCTTACAAACATATTCCATCCGGTGCCCCAACCGCAATTTCTCAGGGATGGGACTGGGCACAAAACCTTCTGTCATCACCTCCGGAAACTGAAACTGAGGCACACCAAACTGCACACCTTCCCATAACGGCGGAGTGCTTAAAAAGCCTTGTATCTGTTTGATTAATGTTTGTTGTTTGTTGATAATGTATTTTTTTAGTTGTTGGTTGTTGGTTGTTGGTGTTTTGTTTTTCGCTGTTCGCTGTTCGCTTTTCGCTAATCGCTAATCGTTATTCGTTAATCGTTGTTCGTTAATAGTGTTTGTTGAAATATAAATACTGCATACTGATTCTGAATACTGAATACAGAAACTGCCTACTGAAACTGCTTACTGAAAACTGATACTGCCAACTGATTGGTTTCGTTAATCGTTAATCGTTGTTCGTTATTCGCTATTGTTATATCGTGGCTACTTAAACTGCATACTGAAAACTGATACTGCCTACTAAAACTGCCAACTGATTATTGCTAATTGTTTATTTTTAATTGTCCCCTGAAGTCGAAGTTACCTTTTAAAACGCTATGCGCAAAACGCCGCGCGCCTTTCGATGATCGCTTACATGCATTGCAATTTGTATCTTAGGTACACGAATTAAACAGATTGGTTTGTATTTCAAAAACTTCTCGTAAAGCCGAATTCTTCTCCGTCACAGACAAAGCGCTATGCGAAATGCGCAAAGCGTCCAGCGTATTCCAACAACCATCAACCATCAACCAAATACGTTAACATTTCCCAAAAGCCGTGGGCATCCAACGTAAAAGTGTTAATTTTATAGTATGGCTATGAATATAAGAAAAGGGTTCCGCTTTGAAACTTACGAAGCACCCGAACAATCTATTTTTGATAAGCTGTTTGATATTTTTCAAGAGCTTATTACACATACTTCTGGCGATTTCGACGAAGCGATCGATTGGTTGCGCGAACTGGACAAGGAATATGAATTGACGACCGAAGACTATACTATTGACGATTTTATAGAAGATTTAAAAGCGAAAGGTTATATACGCGAAGAGTTTAAAGATGGTGGTGGTAATGGTGAAGATGGGGAAGAAGGTTCTGGCGGTGGAGATATTTCCATTACCGCGAAAATGGAGCGTATCATCCGTCAGCGTGCATTAGATCAAATTTTCGGAAAGCTAAAACGTAGTGGCGCCGGTAACCACAAAACTGGTAAATCGGGACAAGGAGATGAGCATACGGGCGACCTTAGAGAATACCGTTACGGCGATGGTCTGGAAAACATATCTATGACCGAGAGTCTTAAAAACGCTCAAATCAATCACGGTGTAGGCAGTTTTCATTTAAGTGAAAATGATTTGGTGGTAGAAGATACCCAGCACAAAGCACAAATGAGTACCATACTTATGATCGATATTAGTCATAGTATGATCTTGTACGGTGAAGATCGTATAACGCCCGCTAAAAAAGTGGCGATGGCTTTGGCAGAATTGATAACCACTAGGTACCCAAAAGATACTTTGGATATTTTGGTTTTCGGTAACGACGCATGGCCCATACCCATAAAAGATTTGCCGTATTTACAAGTAGGGCCGTATCACACCAATACCGTTGCAGGTTTGCAGTTGGCGATGGATATGCTACGAAGAAAACGTAATACCAACAAACAGATTTTTATGATTACCGATGGTAAGCCTAGTTGTCTGCGCATGCCAGATGGTACTTACTATAAAAACAGTGTGGGGTTAGACGATTTTATAGTGGAGAAATGCTATAATATGGCGCGACAGGCTCGTAAGTTGCATATTCCCATTACGACATTTATGATTGCCCAAGACCCGTATTTAATGCAGTTTATTCGCCATTTTACAGAGGCTAATAAAGGCAAGGCATTCTTTACAGGATTAAAAGATTTAGGCGAAATGATATTTGAGGATTACGAAGCAAATAGAAAAAAAAGATTGAAATAAGAAAAGAGAATACATCATATGAAATTAGATTATAAAAACATACATACACTTGGGGAGTTAAAAGCTGCCGGATACCAAACCAAAAGTGTAAAAGATGAGTTGCGAGACAATCTTGTAGAAAAAATTAAAAAGGGCGAAGATGCCTTTACAGGTGTTTGGGGTTATGAAGATTCGGTAATCCCAGAGTTGGAGCGTGCTATTCTTTCTCGTCATAATATTAATTTATTGGGACTTCGTGGTCAGGCGAAAACACGTTTGGCGCATTTAATGGTGAATCTATTAGATGAGTATATTCCCGTTGTAGAGGGTTCGGAAATCAATGATGATCCCATGAAGCCAATGTCCAGATTTGCCATGGAATTGATCAAGGAAAAAGGCGATGATACCCCAATTACCTGGATGCATAAAAGTGAACGTTTTGCAGAGAAATTGGCTACTCCAGATGTTACGGTGGCAGATTTAATTGGAGATGTAGACCCTATAAAAGCGGCAAACCTAAAATTGTCTTATGCCGATGATAGGGTAATTCACTTCGGGATGATACCTCGTGCCAATCGTTGTATTTTTGTAATCAACGAGCTGCCCGATTTACAGGCACGTATTCAGGTTTCTTTATTCAATATTCTGGAAGAAGGCGATATTCAAATCCGCGGATTTAAATTGAGATTGCCATTGGATATTCAGTTTGTATTTACGGCAAACCCTGAAGATTACACCAATAGAGGGAGTATCGTTACTCCGCTAAAAGATAGAATCGGGTCACAGATTTTAACGCATTATCCAGATGATATAGAAATTGCCCGTAAGATTACAGAGCAAGAAGCTAAGTTAGATTCTAGACAAACAGATGTAGTTTATGTTCCGGATTTAGCAAAGGACCTGTTGGAGCAAATAATATTTGAAGCTCGTGAAAGTGAGTATGTAGATGCTAAAAGTGGTGTTAGTGCACGAACCAGTATTACCGCTTTTGAAAACTTATTAAGTACTGCAGAGCGTAGGTCATTATTGAACGGTGGTGACCATACCATGGTACGTTTAAGTGATTTCTTGGGAATTATACCTGCAATTACAGGAAAGATAGAATTGGTGTATGAAGGAGAGCAGGAGGGAGCCGATGGAGTTGCCGGTATTCTAATAGATGACGCAGTAAAATCATTGTTTCCAAAGTATTTCCCGAAAATCAACAAGCTAGAGCGTAAAGATGAAGAAACGGTTTATGATGAACTGTTACATTGGTTCTTTCAAGGAGAAGGCTTTGAGTTGATGGACGATTTTACTGATGAAGAATACAAACGTGCTTTAGACAGTATTCCCGCATTAAACCAATTGATGAAAAATCATCAGCCAGATTTTGATGCAAAAGATGCCTATTTCTTAAAAGAGTTGTTATTATGGGGATTGGTCTCTTTCAAAAAACTGAACAAACAAAGATTCACCGATGGGTTCGAGTTTAAAGATCTCTATAGTAGTTTCTTAAAAGATATCTAAAATCATAAAAGCCCTATTCGTTACGAATAGGGCTTTTTCTCTTTCATAGCAATTTAAATCATTGCAATTGATAGGCGGGCAACTTAAAAATAAAGGAACTACCTTCATAGGGTTTGCTTAATACTACAATGGTGGTATCATGCAAATCCATTATTTTTTTGACAATGGCCAAACCTAAGCCTAAACCTCGTTTTTGGGTGGTTTTATCTACTTGCTTATAACGGTCAAAAATGAAAGGTTGATCATTAATTGGTATTCCGCTACCAGTGTCGGTAATATTGATTTCTATTTGTTTGCCCATTTTTATTAGGCTCAGTGTTACTTTTCCTTTAGGTTCGGTATACTTGATTGCATTTTCTATTAAATTCTGCAATGCTCTTTCAACCAATCCAATATCGGCATATACCATGTAGTTTTCTTCAGGATTGTCTAACTGTAAATGGATCTGTTTTTGTTCCGCCAGCAATTTGAATTTGGCAATAAGGTCATGAGAAAGTTCTGTAATGGAAAAGGGCTCTTTTATTGGGGTTACCTGTTCAGCTTCTAATTTAGAATATTCAAATAACTGATTGATCAATCCCGATAGTTTATCGATATTATCATGTGTAATCTGTAAATATTCCTCTTTTTGATTTTCGGTAAGGCTATCTTTTTTTATTTGTAGCGTTTCAATATATCCTTTAAGCACTGCTAATGGCGTACGAAGGTCATGAGATACATTGGCGATCAATTCCCTACGCAAGTTGTCTACGGACTTCATCTTATCCATGTTATCTACAATTGTATCTGCCATTTTATTAAAGGACAAGGCAACTACTTCAATATCCGATTGCTCAGGATTTTCAATTCTAATATCCAGATCACCCTCTTGAAACTTGCGTACGGTCTGTGTAATCAACCTCAAATTTTTAGTTAAGAACCAAATACTCAATATGCCTATCAATGCAGCAAAAAGCATGGTCAATAATATTGCTCCAATACTCAATTTAGTAAAGTAGGAGCTAAATAAATTATCGCTAATCAAGGCAAGTTGCTTACCGGCAACTATAATGTAGATATAACCTTCATGTCCATCAATGGAAAATGGGGCAGCTGAGAATATATTTTGCTCATCAGGATTTAAGGGATCGTCTCCTAATATAAATTCCTGTCCATTTGTGGCTATATAATCTTTTATAGGCTCTAGCGAGACCGATTTCATTGGCTCGTTGTCGTTATGCTCTAGAACAACGGAATAAAGAATATCTCCCGATTTATTTAATAGATACACCTCAATACCACGATTTACGGCCATCATATCGTGCATTAAGTCTCCAAAAAGCTTTTTGTTCACACTTCCGTCCTCTAAAAAAGGAGCGTCATTTTGAAACTTCTCTTGTATAACATGTTCGGCAACATTTGAATTTATACGTTGCGTTATTGCTTGGTTATAATTTAAAGTGAGGTATCCCGTAATAAAAATATAAGAGGCACCCATTAATACAATTAAAAGTATGAAAGCGAACCATAGTTTTTTGATCAACTTTGGTGTCAAGGTTTTTTCGTTGTTCATCATGCCATTATCTCTTCATTAAACTTGTAACCAACACCCCATGTAGTTAAAATATAGGTTGGGTTAGCCATGTCTGACTCTATTTTGGCGCGTAATCTATTGATATGGGAATTCACTGTATGTTCATACCCTTCAAAATTGTAGCCCCATATCATATTTAGTAACTCCGTTCTAGTATAGTTTCTACCAGGGTTAGACGCCATTAAGACCAACAATTCAAATTCTTTGGGCGAGAGCTCAATTTTATAATCATCTACAACAACCTTTCGTTTGTCGATATCTATTTTTAAACCTTCTGCCATTATGATAGATGTATCTTCCTGTTTTTTGCCAGATTCGTTGGTTCTTCTTAAAACTGCTTTAATTCGTGCCAATAGTTCTCTAATGCTAAATGGCTTGGTCATATAATCATCTGCACCGATTTCTAAACCTAAAACCCGATCTATTTCTTCAGATTTTGCCGTGAGCATAATCACCGGTGTGTTTTTGGTTGCACGTAATTTTCTACATACTTCTACACCGTCTAAACTTGGTAGGGTTAAATCTAATAATATGAGCTCGTAATCATTCTTTAAAGCGAGCTGAAGTCCTTCATCACCATCCATAGCCATTGTGGTCACATAACTAACATCAGATAAATGAAGCTCTAATAGCTTAATGATTTCAGGATCGTCTTCAATAATTAATATACGTTTCATAGTGGTTTACGAATTAAGATAAAAAGTATCACAGAAAAATCACATTGGTGATAAAATCGTTTGGTATATGGTTATTTTACTTAATAATAGGTCGAGTTTTAATGAGATAATTACAGCTAGTGGAAATAATTGTACTATTGAAAAACAAAATGAAGATGTTGATAGTGGCTGGTAATCAGGTTTATTTCAAAAAAAAACCTCGATAATTACTTACCGAGGTCAATATATTTTAGGAGTGAATTTTTATTTCCAGTGATCTACATGTTGGTTCATGTCATCGAACAAATACGTACCAACAATTTCTTTTCTATAAACTACGGCTAAAAAAGTAACCAGTAATAATACGGCATATAAAATAAGTATTGTGAAGCCTAGGGGCAAGAATGTACTTGGTATCAAATGGTTTTCAAAATCTGAATAACTAAATAAAATGATAATCGTTTCTACCAGTCTATAGAGATACACTAATGATATAATATAAAGTATGTATTCTAAAGTGCGCATGGGCGGGTCGCTAAGCTCATCTTCATTAATTTTAAACCATAAAACATATAGAAATACCAAATGTATAATGGATAACAACGGAAAAATGTAATTGTCAATTTTAAAGAAATAAAACTTGTTGGTGTACAAGCCATAGAAACTAAATATGTTCAATAGAAACAATACAACGACAGATACGATCAAAGTACGTTTCCAGGTCAATATTCCTTTAATAGAATTCATAAAACTAAGTTTGCATGGTCTTGAGGGAACCATAATTTCATTTCAAGAACGGGTATGTTTTTGGTTTATTTTAAACAATTCGATGAACGGTTAACTTTGTTGTTCAAGTTCTAATTTTTTAGGCTAACCACCTCTTAATCATACTATACCTTATAAAGATAAGCAACAAAAAACTGGTCAAAAATATGACGGTAGGCATTTGTAGGCTAGATGGACCAATAACAGCTATAATATCGCTAAAAAAGTAAAAATAGATCATTTGAATAAGGGTGCAAATAATTGAAATTAATCCTAACTTAAAAGCAATTGCTCTTCTAATGATAAGAAATATGGATGCTGCGGTGCCCGTAAAAACATCGATACCGAATACGATTAATAACCAAAAAGGACGATTTTTATAGATGTACCTTTCATCGTCGGTAAGAATGTTAAAAATTTCATCTGTTACAAAGTATTCGCTCAAGAACGATAAAATACCTGTAATGCTATAAAAGAGTGCAAATACAGATACTGCCCAAAACCACTTTGGAGGATTATCTAGATTATTTGTCATGAATAGCACATAAGTATTTGTATACGAACCAATTTACAAAAAACATGCTCATTACAAGTATGTACATGCATTGATCATGCATAAAATGTAATTACTTTTGTACGTATGAAAAAACAGCGCTTTTGCTATTTGGTACGTCTGCAATATTTAGGGTTTCGGTATAACGGTTGGCAAGAACAACCTAAGATGCGAACCATTACAGGTATGTTGAACAAAACCTTTAAATTTATTTATCCAGATAAGCCTTTTAAAATTTTGGGAGCTGGTAGAACAGATGCAAAAGTATCTTCTTTAAATGGTGCTTTTGAACTTTTTATAGAGGAAGAGCTTGAAAGTTTGAAAGACTTTGTTTTGCAGTTCAATAGAAATTTACCCACCGATATTAAAATACTTTCCATAGCGCCCGTGGATCAAAAATTTAATATTATACAAAGTAGTAAATCAAAGGAATATTGCTATTTCTTTTCGTTCGGGTCAAAAAACCACCCATTCAGTGCTCCTTTTATTACCAATTATATGGATGACCTTAATATAGGTTTAATGAAGGAAGGAGCGCTTTTATTCAAGGGTACCCATGACTTTTCAGTGTATACGGCCGGTTTAAAGGAAAATACCAAATCCGTAAGACAAATTGATGCTTGTAGTATAGAGACCAACGATATGTTAACCGCTAATTTTTTTCCTGAAAAGAGTTATGTTCTAAAAATTAAAGGAGCGGGTTTTATGAGGTATCAAGTTCGTATGATCATGGGGGCATTGGTGCAATTAGGTAAGAATGAACTTAACTTAAAACAGATAAAAGCATCGTTAATTGCCGATTCCGATTTGAAATTGAAGACTATTGCACCGGGTTCTGGATTAATTTTAAACGAGTTACAGTTCAATAAATAGGTTGTTGTTTTAATATATTTATAAAAAATAGTACATGGCCGTAAATAAAAAGCTCAACTTTCCGAAACGCAAAAAGAAAAAATCTCGCCAGCAGAACAAGCTAGGAAAGGCACCGGGAACTATCAGTTATATGGGGGATAAGGAGCGTAGCGATAGTATTATTTACAGTACAACCTACAATGCCGATAGTTTTGAAACCAAGGAGTTCTCTAGCTTAGAACAATTCTTTAAAGAAGAACGTAACGATCAAACGTCATGGATCAACGTGGTCGGTATATCCGATGAACCTTTTATCGAAAAATTGGGTAAGCATTTTAATTTGAACCCATTGGTGCTAGAGGATATCGTGAATACAGAACAAAGGCCCAAGGTAGATGAGTATGACGATTATATCTTTGGTATTTTTAGAATGTTGTATATCTCTGAGGAAGAGGAAATTGTTGGGGAACATGTGGCATTGGTTTTACATGAGAATACCGTATTGGTCTTTCAAGAGGTAAAAGCAGACGTGTTTAACGGTGTTCGAGAACGTATAACAAGCAAATTAGGACGAATTAGGACAAGAGGTGCAGACTATTTATTTTTTGCATTATTGGATGCCATTGTAGATAACTACTTTTTAGCCATTGAAAATTTAAATAATAGAATTGAAATTCTTGAAGAAGAGGTGTACCAAAACCCTGAACCGGTTGTAGCTCAAAATATTCAGCAGCTAAAGAAAGAAATTTTAAAAATTAGGAGGTGGATATTCCCTGTCAAGGAATTGATCAGTAGACTTATTGATACCGAAAATACGCTGATTAAAAAAGATACCAAACTATTTCTTCGTGATGTGTTGGATCATGCCATTGAAATAAACGAAAGTTTACAGATTTATAGGGAAATGTCTATGAGTTTAATGGAAATGTACATGAGTAATATGAGCAACAAAATGAACGAGGTCATGAAAGTGTTGACCATTATGGCTTCTATTTTTATTCCTTTGACCTTCATCGCGGGTATTTACGGAATGAACTTTGATCATATGCCAGAACTTCACTATAAATATGGTTACTATGTTGTTTGGATTGTTATGATTCTTCTTTTTATAGGAATGATGATTTATTTTAAAAAGAAAAAGTGGCTGTGAGCTTTTTCTTTTTAAAAAACGAAAACCGATTTATCCCATTAAAGATAAAATTTTATGGGTCATTGCTACTGCCGCCTTTCATATATCTTGCTGGCATCTAAATTATTAGATGCAAAAGATTTCTAACAATTCTCATACAGCATGTTTTGAAATCTATTATGAACAAATAAAAATGTATATGAAAATGAAAGCAATTTATATGTCGATCGCTGGGTTGTTCCTTTTTACAGGAAGCTTAGCTGCACAAGAAGAAAATCAAGAGGTTTTAGATACAAAGATATCTAAATCTTACACAGTAAATGATGGAAACAAATTGGTTAAAAACACGGTAGAAATCACTACAAAACGATTAAATACCATTGAAAATGCTAAAGAAGATGAAGGAAAAATCGATCAGGCTAGGGTAGTGGACAGTGTTTCTACTATTATTAAAACCGTACAAATAGATAATGATGAAGATGATGCCTTTGATGAAAAAATAGTATTTAGCTACGAATCAAAAACTCCCGAAGATTTTGTTCTGGTATCTAAAAACGACGAATTGGTCGTTGCCATGAACGAAGGGGATAATTTAAAGATTGTAGAAAACATCAATTTGAAAAGTAAAAAATTGATGAACGATAAAACTACCTATGTGTTCACCAATGAACATGGGGAGAATTTAGAGTTTTTGGTTGAAGAATATAGTAAACCAGACGATACAGCTATGTTGAATAGATAATTGAATAGCGAATATAAAAAATGAAAAGAGCCGTTAGTACGGCTCTTTTTTTATTCTGAATTTTATGAACTAGTCGAAAAGACTTGATGATAAGTAACGATCACCACGGTCACAGACAATTGACACAATAGTTCCTTTTTCAATTTCTTTAGCTAATCGTAAGGCTACTGTTGCAGCACCGCCACTGCTCATACCAGAAAAGATGCCCTCTTCCTTTGCTAGTTTTCTAGCCATTTCTTTTGCTTCTACTTCATTTACTTCCATAATTCGATCTACTTTCTTTGCATCGAAAATTTTGGGTAAATATTCTTCTGGCCATTTACGAATACCTGGTATACTGGCATTGTCACTAGGTTGCACCCCTACTATTTGAATATTGCTGTTCTTTTCCTTTAAATAGGTTGACGTTCCCATTATTGTGCCTGTTGTTCCCATGGCAGAAACAAAGTGTGTAATTTTACCTTGTGTATCGTTCCAAATTTCCGGTCCGGTAGTATTGTAATGTGCTTTCCAGTTATTTGGATTACCAAATTGGTTCATCATGATATAACCTTCATTCGCAACCTTGCTTTCCGCATAATCCCGAGCTCCTTCTATACCCACATCAGAAGATGTTAATGTTACCTTTGCACCGTAGGCTCTCATGGTCTGTACACGTTCTTTGGTGGAATTCTCTGGCATTACCAACTCAATATCTAAACCGTAAACCCCTGCTATCATTGCCAAGGCAATACCTGTGTTTCCACTAGTTGCTTCTATAAGCTTATCATTAGCGGTAAAATCACCATTGTCGTAGCCTGTTTTTATCATATTATAGGCAGCACGGTCTTTCACACTACCACCGGGGTTATGCCCTTCCATTTTAAAATAGACGGACACATTGGGGTTTGTATTCAACACTCTTGATTTTACCAAAGGGGTGTTACCAATGAGCGACAATAAAGAATTAGACATGGGGTATTGTTTTTATTTTTATTTCTGGTGTATGAAAAACGGTAGAATGTGCAGGTACAGAGGCTGTGATCCATGCGTTTCCTCCAATAATGCTATTTGCTCCAATAACGGTGTCTCCGCCTAAAATCGTAGCATTGGCATAAATGGTCACATTATTTTCTATGGTTGGGTGACGTTTGGTCTTTTGCAAGTTTTTAGCAACGAAGAGTCCGCCCAAGGTTACACCTTGATATATTTTTACATCGTTTTTAATAATGGCAGTTTCACCAATTACCACACCTGTACCATGATCAATATGAAAAGATTTTCCTATTTGTGCACCGGGGTTGATATCTACACCCGTTTGCCTGTGTGCATATTCCGTCATTAATCTTGGTACCAACGGAAATCCTGTTTTGTAAAGTTCATGTGCCAATCTATATACGGATATTGCATAAAAACCTGGGTATGCCATATATACTTCCTCGATTGATAAAGAGGCTGGATCACAATTAACAGTAGCTTCTGCATCCAAATTTAAGCTCTCTAAAACACTTGGCAATTGCTCAACATAATTTTCCCAGACCTTTTTACAGGGTTTATCACTTTCCCAACAAGCAAGGTCTACCAGTTCATCAAATTGTTTTTCCAATTCATCTAAACTATTCGCTACTGGTGTTTCAATATCGAACAGGGTGTAAAAAAGTAGATCCGTAAACTTTTCAGTATTTCTTTTTAATCGAAATCTTAAGTTAGGTTGCTTTTTGTGGGTATTAATCTTTTCGATAATAGATCGATGGTCCATGAGTTTGCATTAGTTCAGTAAAATTAACCAAATAACTAAAAGTACTTCTCATCTAATGGTTAACTTTAGCTTAAAATCACAAGAGTTAGGTCGTATGTTAGAAACGAATATTACAAAAAGTACTTTTCAATTTTTAAATTCACTTAAAAACAACAACAATAGAGACTGGTTTACAGAACATAAGCCTACTTTTCAAAAAGAACAGGAAAAGGTAAAAAGCTTTTTTAATCACCTATTGCAATTACTGAATACCCACGATGAAATAGAAAAATTAAAGGTTTTTAGAATTTACAGAGATGTTCGTTTCTCTAAGAACAAGACCCCATATAAAACCCATTTTTCTGCATCTTTTTCAAGAGCGGGCAAACATAGACGTGGTGGCTACTATTTACAAATAGCACCTGGCAACAGCTTTATAGCTACTGGTTTTTGGGCTCCGGAAAAAAATGATCTTTTACGTATTAGAAAAGAATGGGAATTGGATACTTCTGAATTGGTTGCGATTCTCAATGATACAAATTTTAAAAATATTTGGGGACCATTGGTAGGAGAGGAGCTAAAGACAGCACCTAAAGGATTTGACAAAGAAGACCCTAACATTGAATTTATACGAAAAAAGCAATTCATTTTTACAAAAAGCTTTACCGATGAAGAAGTCTTGTCAGATGATTTCGATGAACAGATAGACCAAGCATTTAAGGCTATAAGACCATATTTTGACCTTATGAGCAGTATACTTACCACCAATTTAAATGGAGAATCGTTATTAGACTAGCTCCAATTTATCAAAGTATTGAATTTGATCTTGAATTCTCTTTATAACCATGTTCATCATACGTTTGTTTAAGGCCGATGAGTTTTGAATATAAATTTCATATTCTTCAACCGTAAATTGACCAATGATCATGCCTTTTAAAGAATTTCTGAACTTAATATCCTTTTGTATGGCTTTGGTGACATATTCTAAGCGTTTTTCAAGTTTTAACTCGTAAAACGTATTTTTCATTTTTTTGATATAATTCTGAAAAGAGACTAGGAATAAATCGTTTTGTAACTTGAGTATGGGCCGTAATGTAAGATTTTGAAATCGTTCATCATCACTCATATTTGGCACTATTCTGGCAGATGCAATTAGAGGGCGAATTGACTGCAATTTCTGTGTCCTGTCCATTATGTATAGATTTTACTTAAAGGTACGTATTAGATAAAATTCATATACATAGCCAATAATAAGTTTTTAACCTGTTATGAACAATAATACACGAGTCAATAATTGTATGCCCAAATTAGGGTTCTAGCAATTACACCTTACAACAATTGTTAAAATGTAACTTATTTATTCTGCTATTGTTACAATTGGTAAATCGTACCCTAAAAGTGCTCAAAATTGTACTGTTATTAAATTTCGACCTAACTTTGCAGTGTAGAAATTGCAAAAAATAAGACTATGAGATTTCATACTAGAAAATTAGTTAAACCAGGCGATTTAAATTCAAACGGCACCTTATTTGGTGGTAGATTATTGGCTTGGATAGATGAAGAAGCAGCTCTTTATGCCATTATTCAACTAGAAAATGGTAAAGTGGTTACCAAATATATGTCTGAGATCAATTTCATGAGCGCAGCGGTAAAAGGTGACGTTATCGAAATAGGTATTGAGGTTGTTAAATTTGGTAAAACATCATTGACCTTAAATTGTGAGGTTCGTAATAAGATGAATCATGAAACCATAGTTACCGTAGATAATATCATTATGGTAAACCTGGGTGAAAATGGGAAACCTACACCCCATGGTAAAACCAAAATTGAATTTGTAAAAGACCGTTTAGCGGCATTGGGTGAAGTTGATTAACTTTCACCCAATTCTTTTGCTATGCGCTGTACATCATCAAGTACTCGCATAAGGTTTCCTCCCCATAATTTTTCTATATCTTCTTGGGTATATCCTCTTTTTACAAGTTCATGGGTAACGTTAAAAGTTTCAGAAGCATCGTTCCAGCCATCTATGCCACCGCCACCATCAAAATCTGAGCTAATACCTACATAATCTATACCAATTAGCTTTACCATATAATCTATGTGGTCTACAAAATCGCCCACATTTACAGGTTCTGGAGCATCGGTTTTCTCAGCAGCTATTTCTTTACCTATTTTTAGCACTTTTGGGTAATTGTCCATAAATGCCGCTTTTTCGGTATCCGATAAACTAGAGAATTGAGATCTTTCATACCACGCGATATCCAGAGAATCTGCAACTTCTTGATAAATGGATTTCATGTATGCCGCACGTGCTTCATGCTTTTCGGTGTTTAAATATGAACTAAACGCTACGGTCTGTACCACGCCGCCATTTTCTTTCATCATAAGCAATTGTTCGTCATCTAAATTTCTGCTGTGTCCGCATAGAGCCCTAGCAGAAGAGTGCGAGGCTATAATTGGCGCTTTTGATAAAGAAATCATTTGTTTTATGGCTTCTTTTGATGGATGCGAAACATCGATCATAATACCTAATCTGTTCATTTCGGCCACTGCTTCTTTTCCCAAATCACTCAGTCCGTTATGCAACCATTCATCATCTGCCTCACCAGTATTGGAATCCGAAAATTGACTATGACCGTTATGTGCCAATGATATATAACGTGCGCCGAGGTCATGGTAAACTTTAAACTGTTCCATATCCAAACCTATGGGGTAGGCATTTTCAACACCGATCATTGCCGCTTTTTTTCCTGAACCTACAATTCGTTTTACATCAGCGGAATTCAAGGCTAATTCTATTTTATCGGGAGCGAATTCCTCGCATAATTTATGAATAGCTTCAAACTTCTGCATGGCATTTTCTTTTGCCTTGGCATAACCTTCGTCGGTAAGTGTATCTTGACCGGTATAAACGATAAGCCAGCTAACATTTAAACCACCTTCTTCCATCTTGGGTAAATTGATCTGTGTATCTAGCCTCTGACTGTAATTTACGCTGTCTGTAAAGTTTTTGACGTTGATGTCATTATGGGTATCGATCGTAATGACTTCATCATGAATTCGCTGTGCTTTTTCAAGCGTTGATTCTTCTGGTTTTTCCTTTTTTTCTGCGCAGGAAACTATGGTTAAAACGCACAATAAATAGATAAGATGTTTCATAAGGTTGGATTGTGACCTACAATTTAAGTGTATTCACAACAAATAACCAACCTTAGAGAACATTTTATTGCCTGCACAAGGGTTATGGCGCATTTTTAAGGAATCATAAGATATAACCCAATTAAATTAAAGAAACCCTATTTATGGCAATTTCAAAAACTAAGGATTTACTTGGTCAATTAGCTCAACTAGAAAAAACGGTAAGTGAATTTTCTTTTGAGGAGCTAAATGCCAATGAAGCAAAGGAGCTTAAAAACTCTTTTGATACGTTTAGATCTAGTTTAGAAAATCATATTTATTCCCCCAATGAAACTAGTGCGGTAGCAAAAGAAACTAAACCTAATGCTACTGAAGATCACGACGCATCGCAAAAGCAATTCATTGCACATATTAGCCATGAAATAAGAACGCCTTTAAATAGTATAATCGGTTTTACGAATTTATTGAACGAAGAAAAGCTGACAAAGAGCCAGCATAAAAAAGTCGATGCCATACAGTTTGCTTCGAATACGCTGTTAAAGCTTATAAATGAGGTTTTGGAGTATTCGAAAATTTCATCGGGTAACACCAATTTCGAATCGGTTGATTTCAATATCCACAGCTTACTGAACGACGTTATGTTTTTATGTGAAACATTAATTGTTGATCGTGATATTGAATTATTGGTAGAAATAGACGAAAGTGTACCAAAAATTATAAAAGGAGATCCTTCTAAATTATCTCAAGTACTACTTAATCTTTTGGGCAATTCGGTAAAATTTGTCGATAAAGGTTTTATAAAGCTTGAAGTTTTTGCCAAGCAAACATTTGAAAATAGTTGTGTGCTTGAATTTTCTGTAGCTGATACCGGTATTGGTATTTCGACAGAAAAAATACAGACCATTTTTAATAGTTATACCCAAGCTGAAAATGACACCTCAAGCAAATACGGTGGTACAGGACTTGGCTTAACCATAACAAAAGAAATCGTTGAAAAATTACAAGGTGATATTGAAATAGACAGTGTCGTTAATAGCGGTACAACGGTAACCTTTAGACTTCCTTACCCATTAGGTAACAACGATTCATCAAATAATAGCAACATAAAAGGTGCTGTAATAGGCAAAAAGGCATTGGCAGGAACCAAAATTATGGTTTTTGAAGATAATCAAATGAACCAGCGCCTAATTGTAGAACAGTTGACCAAATGGGGCTGTAAGGTGTACTCTAATTTAAGCCTTAACAAAGCATTGAAAATTTTAGCATCTAAAGATGTAGACCTTATTTTAATGGACTTGAAAATGCCGGGACAAAACGGATTTGAAGTTTCACAGATAATTAGAACTCATAAAGACCCAAAAGTAAACACCATTCCAATAGTAGCGTTTAGCGCAGATTTTACCGAACAAGACAGTAAAGCTTGTAAGGCTATTGGGATTAACGATTTTTTACTAAAACCCTATACACTAGAACATTTAATGAAAACCATATTAGAGAATAAAAAAAATAAAGTTGAACAGGCAGATTTTACTGCAATACTTCAAAAGCCTATGATCGAACCTAAAGAAACCACCGTTGTAGACCTTAGCAATCTTCTTAAAGACTGTTTCGGAGAAATAGATATGCTAAAAGAACTGGTGAATTTGTTCAAATTAAACGCCATTGAATTCATAGGTAACGTAAAAATTCATTTAAAGACAGAAAACTTAAAAGAGATCGCTCTTTCTGCACATAAGCTAAAAGCCGGTTTTGCAATGGTAAACGCAGATGGCATGAGAAAACTTATTGTTGAGTTAGAAGCTTGCTGTAAGTCGCATCAACCAGAAAGGGTAAAAGAGTTGTATGACATATTTCTTAACGATTATCCTTTGCTAGAGGAGAATTTGAATATGGACTTAGAAAACCTTAACAAGAAATAATAGCATGGGTAAACGTGTATTATTAGCGGATGATGATCAACTTTTAGCCTCGCTTTTAGACTTTAGGCTTAAAAAAGGAGGTTATACCGTACACCATTCCATAAATGGAAAAGAGGTAAAGGAATATCTAAAGAACGATATGCCAGATATTATCGTAAGCGACATTATGATGCCGTATTTTTCAGGTATCGAGCTTATTGATTATGTACGCAACGACCTAAATTCCAACACGCCCATTATTATTATTTCTTCTGCAGGTAACGAACAGAACGTACTTACCGCTTTTGAATTGGGAGCCAACGATTTTATTACTAAACCAGTTAGTCCAACCGAATTATTAGTACGTATAGCACGAGAGATAGATAAATAATTTTAATAAATAACATTTGTTCATTCCCCCTAAACAAATAAAAATATCGCTGATAACGGCTCCAGAATTCAATTTAGAATATCTCTGGTGGCTCACCATATTGTTTTTGGTGTTATCGGTAATTTACTTTGTTGGGGTTTTTCTGATCAGAAATAAGATTACTGCCAATAATAGCCGTACCAAAGCAAAGAAGGTCGAATTTTCCCCTATGATCAATGAATTTTTATTCTATGATGATTCCATTACCAAAGAGGAAAAAATGAACTATCTAAATTTAAAAGTACAGATCAGGGAATTGATCAAAAACAAGTTCGACCGTCATGTGTTGACCGAAGTGCTACTTGATCTTCGCAAAGATTTATCTGGACAATCACAGCAGGTTCTCATTAATTTATATAAAGATTTAGGTTTGCATCATGATGCTTATGAAAAATTAGGCAGTAGCAAGTGGCAAGTAGTTTCTAGCGGAATTTTAGAACTAACGACCATGGAGGTTGATGAGCCATATGGTTTGATCATAAAATTTATTAACCATAGACAAAGTACTGTTCGTAAACAAGCTGAAATTGCTGTTGTAAACTTAAAGGAAGAAGGTATTAAATACTTTCTTGACAACACAAAATATAAAATTGCCGAGTGGCAGCAGCTAAAGCTATTGGATGTACTTAGACATAAGCCTAATTATACTCCGCCACAATTCGGACTTTGGTTGACCTCTACCAATTCACATGTGGTACTGTTCTCGCTACGTCTTATAAAATATTATAGTCAGAATAATGCTGAACAGTCAATTATCACCTTATTAAAACATAAAAAGAAAGAAATTCAGGCAGAGGCTATAGAATGCATTAAGGATTTTTATTTTGTAAACGCCTTGCCCACTTTAATGATGGTTTATCCTAAAGCCAGTCATGATATAAAAATTGCCATTTTAGATGCTATAGGTGAACTTGGATCGGCATCAGAAATACCGTTTCTTGAAAATTTAAAGGCTACAGAACGTCATTTCAATATTAAAGGGAAGGTTATTAGTACTCTAAATAAAATAAATCCTGAAAGCGTATTACCTACCAAAAACATTTCTAAGATTGATTTTTATGAAACCGAACAGGAAGCAATAGAGGAGAAACCTGAAAATGAGTTATTGGAAACTCCGCAAGAACCTATTGTTACTACTGAAGTAGAAGAAGTTGTTGTCAATTCTGATAAGGAGGAAATAACTGTCGAAGCGCCTTTAAGTCTTCCTGATACAGAAAATGAAGCTGTAAATGAGAATATTGTTGCAGAGGATGAAATAAATTCCACTGAATTATCAACTGAAGCTATTAAAAATGCTGAAGAATTCACAACGCCTCAAGCCCTAGTTGACGAACAACCTTATGAGATTGATTTATCCTTTTTACCCCATGTAAAAGATATTGATGAAACAAATGAAGTAGCAGAGGAAAATATTCCTGAAGATGTAGTGGAAAATGAAGTGGATGAGTTTGTGGTGGACTTTTTACCTCTAGTTGTTGAAGAAATAATTGCTCAGGAAAAGGACGAAATATATGCTCAAGATAGTTTGGAGCCCACATTTATATTGGACAATGAATCGATAATTGACCAAACCGAGTTCACCACTACAGATACATTGGATAATGATCTATCGAATGAAGATTTAAGTATTGATTGGACATCCATTATTTCAGAAAGCGATAAGAATCATTCTGATAATGCTTCTGTTGAACCAATCGTTAAAATTAAAAATGGTAGTGTTTCCTTTTCAGCCAACTTCATGCCCGAAGAAGAGTTGGAAACGATGGTCATATTGGAGAATATTTCAGAATTGGGAGATTGTCGTGAACTAGGGCTACTTTACGATATTATTGAGGAGAACAATTCAGAATTAATCATTGAAAGAGCAAATGAACTCATTGAAAAATTCTCATATCAATCTCCTAGACCTAATGATTTATTAGGTGAAGAAAATAGCTTGGCTTTAAGTGTATTTACAGATATATACCACTTAGCGGACAAAGAAACAAAGCTTATGTTGCTTAAAGAGATTAAAATTGTAGGCGATGAAAAAGAATTTAGATTATTAGAAAGCATTATTGATTCTGAGTCTGGTTCTTTGGCAAAAGAAGCTATAGAAGCTTTGTCTGCAATTAAATCTCGTTTGTCATTACCGATTGTTAACGAAGAAATAAAACCGACCCAAGATTCCATTTTCAATGTAAATTTTGAATTGGAAATAGCAAAAAAAGCCAAGAAAAATATAGATAACAAAGAAACCGGTTCTACTTTGTTCGACCAATTATGTTCCATGTCCAACTCTTTATACAACAAGAAAAATGGATAGTGAACTATTTGGTGTTGTATTGGAATACATCAATTTTGTATTCTTCGTATTCACGTTAATATTGTTCGTACTATTTTCGTTAATGGCATATTTCTCTACCAGAAATTCGCTGCATTATAGAAATAAAAACAGCTTTACAGATATTTCAAAAATAATGGCATCGCCACTGGCACCGACGATAACCATTATTGCACCTGCCTATAATGAAGGGTTGACCATTGTTGAAAACATACGTTCGCTATTGTCTTTACAATATGTCAACTATGATGTAATGGTGGTAAACGACGGCAGCAAAGATGATACATTACAAAAACTGATCGACTCATATGACCTTGTAAAAATAGACATGGAAATGGATCCGGATTGGAAATCAAAGCCGGTACGTGGAATTTACAAGTCTAAAAACAGAGCTTTCGAAAAGCTTACCGTAGTAGACAAAATGAACGGCGGTAAATCCGACGCCTTAAATACCGGTGTGGCGCTTTCAACCAGCAAATATGTAGGGTGTATTGATGTAGATTGCCTTTTACAGCCAGATGCTTTGCTTCATGTGGTAAAGTCATTCTTTCAACGTTCCAAGAAAAGGGTGATAGCTGTTGGCGGTGTTATTCGTGTTGCAAATTCATGTATTATTCAAGGCGGACAATTAGAGGAAATTAGGCTGCCTAGCAACTGGTTGGCAAGATTTCAACTGTTAGAGTATACACGGTCTTTTATCCTCGGTAGAATGGCTTGGGGTAGAATAGATAGTTTACTCATCATCTCTGGTGCATTTGGCTTTTTTGAACGCGAAATTGCCCTGGCAGTAGGCGGTTATGATACAGATACTGTAGGTGAGGATATGGAAATCGTCTTTAAAATGCGTAGATATATGCACGATAGAAGAGAGCCCTATACTATAGAATACATTCCTGATCCTTTATGTTGGACAGAAGTGCCTGAGGATTTGAAAATTCTTGTAAACCAAAGAGATCGTTGGGCAAGAGGTAACCTAGAAACCTTGTTCAAACACAAGGATATGTTGTTCAATTCAAAATACGGCAGACTCGGATTATTAAGTTATCCGTACTGGTTTTTTTATGAATGGTTATCTCCGCTGCTTGAATTTTTCGGTTTTTTCACCATCATACTTTTTGCCTATTTAGGGATATTAAATTGGGAATTCTTCTTCATGATTACATTGGCAATTTTTCTATTCTCTATTATGATATCCTTTTATGCCATCCTTTGGGATGTGTATTCCTATAATCAGTACAGAAAAACAAAAGACATTTTAATTCTCATGGGGCTAGCCATTTTAGAGCCTTTCATTTTTCACCCAATTGTAGTGTACGCTGCGGTTAGGGGCAACTATAAAAAATTATTTAAAATAAAATCTGGTTGGGGGTCCCAAGTTAGAAAAGGTTTTGCAAAAGCATCTTAATAGCAATGAACACAAGTAAAATAGATAGATATACCTTAAAGCAATATACGCGGCTTATGATATCCTTTTTTGGATGTCTGCTTGTATTGACGCTTTTTCAATATGGTATGCTGTACTATAAAGGTGTTATAGATACTATTTTCTCGATCAGTTTCATTAAAGCCGTTGTTCATCAAATTGGTTTTACCGCTTTAATGGGTATCGTTATGGTGTTTCCCTTTAATTTCTGGGAGAATTTACGCTCTAGGTATGGCTTTAATTTGGTCTTTGTATTGCTAGGTCTTGTCTTAATTTTCGAGGCGATACTCATCGCTTATTATTGTTCAACCTTGGTGCCTTTAGGGTCAGACTTATTAGGGTATAGTTATGCCGATATGCAAATAACCCTTGCCAATTCTGGCGGATATATGATTTCAATATATCTCTTTTTTGCCATTGCTTTTTTAATTGGTCTTTTTTGGGTTTTATATAAGGTCACTTCTAAATTTTATCATAGAATCAGTAGAATGTACCCTTTTACAATTGTACTGTTCAGCTTGTTTATGGCTTCTTTGTTTACCGATGGCAAGCCAATCAACCAGAATAAGGTTCAGTATTTAGCAGTAAACATTTACAATACTAGTACAGAAGATAATTCATATACATCACAAGAAGAATATCCATTAGTTCAAGGTCCGGTTATTGAGAACGTACTTGGGGAATACTTTGAGCTAAAGGAAGAAAAACCGAATATCGTTTTTATAATGGTTGAAGGTCTCGGACGTGATTTTGTAGGTGAAGGTGCTGAATTTGGAGGCTTTACGCCATTTTTAGACTCATTGACGACCAAATCTCTTTACTGGGAAAACTTTTTGAGCAATACAGGTAGAACTTTCGGAGTGTTACCATCATTATTGGGGTCGCTACCTTTTGGTAAAAGTGGCTTTATGGAACTAGAAGAGTATCCAAATAAATTAACCATGTTCAGCGTACTCAAAAACAATGGATATCATACTTCTTTTTATCAAGGCACAAATAGCTCTTTTGATAAGGTAGATAGATTTCTTAATAGTGAGAATGTTGATTTTATATTGGATAAATCAGGGTTTGGCATCAAATACCAACAGCAAGCGGAAGATGCCGCTGGCTCGTCATGGGGATATCCAGATAAGGAACTGTTTAAGAAGAGTATAAGCCTAGACAGAAGCAAAGATCAACCTAGACTTGAAGTCTACATGACCATAAGTACCCACGAACCGTTTATACCGCCAAATCAAGATGTATTTGAAGCAGAAGTAGATCAGATTTTAAATAATGGAGCTTTTGGTTCTAGGGAAACGAAAATCATAGAAAAAAACAATAATGTATTTGCCACACTGTTATATACGGACGATGCTATACAATGGTTTATGGAATCATATAAGACACAACCAAACTATGAGAATACCATTTTTGTAATTACCGGTGACCACAGACTTATACCAATACCGCAACGTAATAGTATCAGTCGTTTTCATGTGCCATTGATCATGTATAGTCCTATGCTGAAAAAGACCCGTAAAATGAGTTCAATATCGTCACATTTTGATGTCACTCCGTCTATTCTAGCGTTGTTGGATAATGCATACGAAATGAAAATGCCTAAAAAAGTAGCCTGGATGGGTGGTGCTCTTGATATGGAAACAACATTTAGGTCTACCAAAAATATTCCGTTAATGCGTAACAAGAACGAATTGAAGGAATATATCAGTAACGAGAAGCTATATACGAACGGCGATATCATGGAGCTGGATGAGAACATGGACATTAGTTCTACTTTTGGCGGCAGCGCGGTTGAAAAATCGTTGGAACGTTTTAAGTCAGTGAACCATTATGTAACTACAGAAAACAAGATTATACCAGATAGTTTAACCATATTCTCTGTTCAAAAGGAAAAGTTTACGCCTGCAGAAATTACCTGGATCAACAGCATTTATGATGGAAGTAATTTTGATAGATCATTTTTTAAGGCGCGTGATTTAGCATTTGATAAGAAATGGGACGATGCGCTTTTACTGTGCCGTTACATACTTTCAGAATCTCCAAGCCATATAGATACCAAAATTCTTACCGGTAGATTACATATTTGGAAAGGCAACTATGAAGAGTCCGTAAAGATTTTGAAAGAGTGTATTGCTATGAACCCCAATTACATAGATTCTTACGCAGCTCTTTTTGATGTGTATTTCTGGTACGATAAATATGCCGAAGGTTTGGCATTGGTCGATATTGTTCAAGAGAATAGTGCAAGTGCTAACGAAATTGCCAGTAAAATCTCAAGAGCTAAAAATGTAGCAAGAAAAGCGGGAATTAAAACATATAAAAGTGCCAATGCAAAAGATAAAGACATTTTGGCATCTGTAGAATAATGAATAAAACTTGGTTACATATTGTATCGCTATGTTTATTACTACTCATTACCTCGGTAAATGGGCAAGAATCACCGTACAGTAATCCTTCTTTTGAAAGTGCTTATGCACTGGCGTATGAGGGTAAGACCAATACTGCGCATAATATGCTTTACTCCTTGATCAAAGAGCCCGCTACAGAAGTAGAGACAGCGTTGCTATGGGCAAGAACTTTAAGTTGGCGAGGTGATTACGATGGAGCTAGACTTGCATTCAATAAAATATTGATCAAGAACAAAAATAATAGGGAAGCATGGTTAGCTGCCGTTAAAAATGAACTCTATGCCAAAAATTACCACACCGCTTTGGGGCTCTCCAATAAGGGATTATTACATATAACAGATGATGCAGAGCTACAACGATTGCAAACTATAGCCATTGATGGTGTCAATGGTATTGATTACGAAGAAAAAGCTTGGTACAATGTTGAGAGCATTATTAAAAGCAACCCGTTAGACCAAGTAAAAAATTCTAATACGATAGCCGCTAAAGATACGGTACAAAACCCTGAAAATGTACATAAAACACCTGTTACCGAAGAGCAATTAAAGAATACCGTTTCGGTAAACAGTTCGGTTACTTTCTATGACAAACGTTTTGATCCCATAACAACATCGAGTATTTCCTATAATAGGCAAACTCCTTATGGTGTAGTAATACCAAGAATAAATAATAGCAATAGACTAGGTAAAAACGGAATTCAGTTAGATCTAGATCTTTATCCAAAAATAGCTAAAGGTGTTTATGCCTATTTAAATTATGGTTATTCCGAATCTGAACTATACCCAAATCATAAAATGGGTGGTGATGTTTATTATAATCATAAAAGCGGAATTGAATTTTCTGCGGGAGGTAGGTTTATAAATTTTGCAACGAAAGATGTAAAATCCATTACCAATTCTTTGGGGTATTATACGGGCAATTATTATTTTTCTTTACGATCTTACATAACCCCAGAGTCGGATAATCTGACCAACGTATCCGGTAATTTACTTATACGTAAGTATTTGAAGGATGCGGAAAATTTCATGGGAATAAATGTGGGAGTCGGGTTTTCTCCGGAGTTGCGTCAATTTACATCGGGCGACCAATTACTTGCAGAAACTTTATTATATATCGAATCTCAACGTTTAAGTTTTGAATATCAATTTACCAGCAAGAATAATGTAAACGCTTACCGAACCAATGTAGGTGTGCTACGCCAAGAACAGTCTTTTGATCCCGGAAGTTATTTTTATTCCATTTCAGCGGGACTTACCTACGAGTTTAATTTTTAGAACCCATATCTGCGATCCATTTATCGGCATACATGCCGTACACAAGCCCTAATTCGTTATCGTAAACATATTGCTCGTCTTTACCGACATCAAAGTTAACATTGAAAACAAACACTTTAACGCCTGCATCTCTTAGCTGTAGCATTAGTTTCTTTTGACTGGAGATTATTCTACGGGAAACTGCTGCATATTTTACATTGTTCACTTTTAGAAAATTCACCTTATCTCCCTTAATTGCCATTAAAGGTTCTTGAGAGATCATAGTGTGTATACCATTCTCCGATGCTTTTTCTACAGCCATAATACTAAATAGCTCCATTATTAAACGGTCTTTATCAACAAAGGCATTTGCAAAAGCATTTGGATCGTTCACTTTATCCGTAATCAAGGTAGCATCTGGGTGATTCTTGAACCAGGTATTTATGCCATTCATATCTAGAGTGGTATAATCACCATATATTTTCTGTTTCATGAATTGGGCGTGAGTAGGAGGTAAGGCTCCTGTATAATCAGTAAAACGTGCCCACATGTTCCAATCATGGGCAGCAACAAGTTTACCGTCCGATGTTTCGATAATATCCAATTCAAAGAACCTAAATCCTTTTTTATAGTTTTCATCTAATGCATGTTTGGAATTGGTGGACTTTACACCATTGATTTCACCACCTGCATGGGCAATATACCTATCAATATTTCCTTCAAATTCGTAAACTTCCCTAGGAAAATAAATTGTGTTATCTGTTATGGCAGAAGGGGCGCTTATTTGTATACGAATTGAATTATCATCTATTTGCTCAAAAATTTGACCATTCAGATTATGCATAACATATGCTTGTCTTCCCTTTAAAGAACTCAACTGTGGTAAACCTAAAGTTTTCAGTTCCTTTTGAAAACGTGCCAATTTTGCTACTGCGGAGTCATGTGCTAAAATGGCTATGCTAGCTTCGGTATTTAGCATTTGGGTAAGTATGGTGATGAAATCTACTACATCTTGTTCGCTGCCATATGTATCAAAAGTCTTATACTCTATTTTATTATTTGCTTGAAGGTGCACAATGGTAAGACCACGTTCCAATGCTTCGGTCTGTGAACTATAAGAAAAGGTACTACGTAGATGTGTATTAAAGCTATGGCTATTAAGTACCAGTTCTTCATTTAACACTTGATCGGTATATAAATGAAAAGCTTCTATGGTATGTGCGTTTACTTGATATCCTATAAAGAACAAAACCAGTAGGTATTTAAATGTACTCTTGGTCATAATATTGGGGAAACACATCATTTTAAGTATCGTTTTATAGTGTTAAAGGTATAAGAATAGTACTTACCTAATAGATTACATTAAAAACGAAAAAACATGCAAGGTATTGTAAAAGGATAATAATTTGAATTTCAGTAAATTATATTAATTAAAACGAAAATATTTCTTAACCATAGCTTAAAATCGCTTTGACACTAATAACTGAAATTTGACGCCCCAATAACAAGGTTTTAAAAGAAATACCGATAAAACACCTAGAAAATGGGATGAACTGCACTGATGAAACCCTAATAAAACCCAGACTTCGAAGAGTTTTTAATGCTTAACAACATATTTCTATAGGTTTTACAACAGATTTAAATTGGTTCACCACATTTTGTTGTTACAAGCTTAACATCATTATATATTTACTATCAAGATATGAAGACCCAAATTAAGATTAACTTTTAAACCTACTATATGCTTTACGACACCTACGGTGAAGAATACCTTATGTTTCTTCAAGATTTAAATGAGATTTTAAGTATCAACGAATTAGCTGAGTTGGATTACATGTAAGATAAACCAAACCAAAACACCAAAAATTTAAACCAATGGCACATCAAAATCAAGATTTTTCATCCTACCAAAATTTTATCCAGGATTTAAATAGTATTCTGGTTAATTTCAATATCAATAAACTATCCTATTCTTAGGATCAGATAAAAAGCAAAAAGAAAGCGCCCGTATAAAACGGGCGCTTTCTTTTTTAAAACAAAAATTATATTTAGCCTAAATAGGTCTTAAGTAACTTACTTCTAGACGCATGTCTCAATTTACGGATTGCCTTTTCCCTAATTTGTCTAACACGTTCTCTTGTTAAATCGAACGTTTGCCCGATCTCTGCCAAAGTCATAGATTGTTGGTCACCAATACCATAATACAGCTTCACTACATCTGCCTCTCTTGGAGATAAAGTATCTAATGCTCTATTGATTTCTGTATTCAATGACTGCTGCAATAAAATGTTATCTGGTTTTGGAGACTCTCCTGAACGTAATACATCGTACAGGTTAGAATCTTCACCTTCACGTAATGGAGCATCCATAGATACGTGTCTTCCAGAATTCTTTAATGACTGTTTTACTTCAGAAACGGTCATTTCCAACTCTTTTGCAATTTCCTCTGGAGATGGTGGGCGTTCATGTGCCTGCTCTAAGTAAGAAAATGTCTTTTTTATTTTGTTTATCGAACCAATTTTGTTCAATGGTAAACGAACAACCCTAGATTGTTCTGCCAAAGCTTGCAATATTGATTGTCTGATCCACCAAACGGCATAGGATATAAACTTAAATCCTCTTGTTTCATCAAATCTTTTTGCGGCTTTCACTAAACCTAGGTTACCCTCGTTAATTAAATCTGGTAATTTTAAACCTTGATTTTGGTATTGTTTTGCTACGGAAACCACAAATCTTAAATTGGCCGTGGTCAATTTTTCCAAAGCTGCTTGACTACCTTCTCGAATCTTCTGCGCTAGTTCTACCTCTTCATTCGCTGTAATCAAATCAATTTTACTGATATCTTGCAAGTATTTATCCAGTGATTTCGATTCACGATTCGTTACCTGCTTGATAATCTTTAGTTGCCTCATATGTGTGTATGGAATTTAGAAGTTGTACAAGTTTACATAATAGCATTTTTTATCGTAATAACCTAATGAATAACATTATAGTTCTACATGACTTATAAGCTTTAACACAGATTTAAGGATTTATGACCTTTCATCGGTAAAGCGTATTTTTGGTGTCTTACAGCGTATATTTATGAGTAAAAGGGCATTAAAAACATATTTATCGAAACTTCCAAAAAAGGCTTTGGAAGAGCAAATACTGGAGTTGTACGAGAAATTTCCTACCGTAAAAACATATTACGATTTTGCCTTCAACCCTAAGGAGGACAAACTTGTGCAAGACGCCAAGGCCAAGATTTCTAATGAGTATTTTCCTCTAAAAAGAAGAAGACCTAAAGCAAGGAGGTCTGTTGCCCAAAAATTCATAAAACATTTTGTAAAACTAGGTGTAGACCCACATCTCATTGCAGATGTTATGTGTTATAATCTAGAGATAGCCCAAACTTTTTCAATGGAGAAAAATGTGCCCGATTCTTTTTATAAAAGCATGTTGAACTCCTTTACCGAGGTTATTCATTTTACAACCGTGCAAGGCGTCTTTACCGATTTTAAAGAGCGCATCCTAAAAATATACACTGAAACACAAAACCAAAAATGGCCGCTGGAAGAAGAGTTTTCAAAGGCTTTGGATATTATAGATTAGCATATGGCAATTGTAATAATAAGACAAGACGATAAGATAGATGTATGGAAGAATGCATTGCTAAAGGAAAATAGTTCGCTAAAGGTATACAGCTATTTAGAAGAACACCCAAAAGAGGAAATTACCATGGCATGCATTTGGAAGCATCCTAAAGGTACTCTGGCAAACTACCCGAATTTAAAATGTATTGCATCTGCAGGTGCAGGGGTAGATTATATTTTTGAAGACGAAACCCGACCCAAAAATATTCCAATTACACGAATTGTAGATCCCTACTTGGCAAGCGATATGTCTGAACATGTATTGAGCGTAATTCTGGCGCATCTTAAAAATTTAAACCAATATAAATTGGATCAGGTTGCCAATGTTTGGGAACCAAAGGAATATATGCGTATTAAAGATGTAACCGTTGGTATTTTAGGATTAGGTGAATTGGGCGCTCTTTGTGCGGCCGATCTTGCCAACGTTGGGTTCTCGGTACAAGGGTGGAGCAGAAGCAAGAAACATATAGATGGGGTCAATACATACAATGGCGAAGAGCAACAACAAGATTTTTTAAAAACTACCGATGTTCTGGTATGTCTATTACCGTTAACCGATGCTACTAAAGGTATTTTGAACAAAGAACTATTGTCTCAACTACCTGAAAATTCATATCTAATCAATGTGGCTCGTGGTGGGCATTTAATTGACGAAGATTTATTGGCTCTTTTAGACTCGGGTTATTTATCGGGTGCGTGTTTAGATGTATATCATACAGAACCTTTACCAAAAGACCATCCGTTTTGGAACCATCATAAAATACACATGACACCTCATTACGCTAGCGTATCTGACACTAGTTCGGTAATTCCGCAAATTGTAGAAAACTATAAAAGGTTAGATACCGGTGAAAAATTGCAGCATCTTGTGGATACTGACAAGGGATACTAAAATTGTGTTTTAAAGTTTTTTATTTCCTATACCCATAAAATTCTCATAATTTTATAAGGTTTTTGCATTATTAATCTAAATAAACGCCTACAAACCTTTTGAAGTTACATAAAGAGACCACTGAGAAGACCCTGTACGATTATCAAGAGGAAGATCTACATACTATTTTTAAGTATCTAGATGAAAACGGTGATAATTCTAACCTGCTGTACCAATTGCCTACAGGCGGAGGTAAAACAGTGGTATTTTCAGAAATAGCCAAACGCTACATAGCCAAGACAAATAAAAAAGTCATTGTTCTTACCCATCGTATAGAACTTAGTCAACAAACGTCTAGAATGTTGAATGGTTTTGGGGTAAAGAACAAAATAATCAACAGCGAAGTAAAAGAATGGCAAGACCAAGATGAGTTCATGTGCTTTGTAGCCATGGTTGAAACGCTGAATAACAGGTTGCAAGAAGAAAAGATAGAAATCAATAATATTGGCTTAGTCATTATAGATGAGGCCCATTACAATTCTTTTCGCAAGCTTTTTAAGTATTTTGAGAACTCGGTAATTCTTGGGGTTACGGCAACTCCTTTAAGTTCCAATATAAAACTCCCCATGAAAGACAACTATAAAAAGTTGATTGTGGGCGAGTCTATTGAATCCCTTATTCAGAAAAAGTTTTTGGCAAAGGCTAATATGTATAATTATGATGTTAGCCTACAAACCTTAAAACTGGGTATTAGTGGTGATTATACCGTAAAATCATCAGATGAACTGTATGGTAACCACAGCATGTTGAACAAGTTGGTAACCGCTTACAATGAAATTGCGAAAGGTACCAAAACCTTAATTTTCAACAATGGTATAAATACGTCAAGGTATGTTTGTGAAACTTTTAGAAAAGCCGGTTACAACATTCGTCACCTAGATAATAAAAACAACGCTTCAGAACGAAAAGAGATTCTTAAGTGGTTTAAAGAAACTCCCGATGCCATATTAACTTCGGTAAGTATTTTAACTACCGGGTTTGATGAGCCTAGTGTAGAGACCATTATTTTAAACCGTGCTACACGTTCGCTTACCCTTTATTTTCAAATGATTGGTCGTGGCTCTCGATATCTTCCTAATAAGCAGGAGTTCAACGTTATTGATATGGGTAACAATATTGCCCGTTTCGGACTTTGGAATGCGGGAATAGACTGGCAAGAAATATTTCATTTTCCAGACTTTTACTTGGAGAACATTAAAAATGACGAGGAGATTGAGCGCGAATTCGTTTATGAAATGCCACCGGAATTACGTGCTGAATTTTCTAAATCAACCGACATAGATTTTGATATTAAAGCGGAATACAAAAAGAGTTTTGCCAACGGTGAAAAATCTAAACTTGTACTCGAAAAGAGTATTGAGCAGCATGCCAAAATATGTGTTGAAAATTCAGAAGATGTTTTTGATGCCCGTATTCTCGCCAAAAAACTTAAAGAAGAAATTCAATATCGGGTTCGTCAATATTCATATTGCATTATGAATAATACCAAAAATTACAAAGAGTGGTTAGAGGAAGATTATGAACGTAAATTACGCTCTAAGATTTCCAAGCTTTTTGCTGCCAAGATGTAGGTTTTGTTTATGATTGGGTATTATGATTTTGAATTGATGTAATTAGCAATTCTATATTCTATCATACCGTATTTTATAAGATTTGGAAAAATGGTCCGCTGATTATCTATATTGAAATAAGTTGGTTAATTTCAAGAGCTTGAATAACAACAACGCTCTCAACGAATGAAAAACCGCTTATTTTCCCTCACCTTACTCTTAACCATTTTATTTTATGGCATTACCGGTTATCACTTTCTAACCGGGTGGCATCCTATTATTATGATGCTTATTGCCATTATTTTTGGTCTTTTAATTAACCTAGTTGTATACGGTATTTTAAATTTTTTGGGTAAAGGATTAAAGCAAATTCCGCTGAAATCAATAACTGCCGTTCTTAGTGCAATCATTGTTTTCATTATTCTAAAATATATCGGTTTCGGTTGGCCTACTTTATTTTATACCGGGGTCATTAGCCTCAGTGTTTTATTATGCATGGCTCTTTATAGATTTCAACGAAAAAGAACCTTCTTTACAGGTTTGTCATTGCTGGTTTTATTGGTTGGCGCAGGTTATGTATTCTTTAAATTGGCAGGTACAGGTAAAGATCCATATATAAATGATGTACCGTTGGCTTTTACCCAAGATGAGTCTTTTCCTCCTGAAACGGTCAATATGGAGAATCCTGCAATACTGGGTTCGTACTCGGTCAATACGTTTACCTATGGTAGTGGTAGCGATGAACAACGGGAAGAATTTTCAACCGGTATTAAGTTTAAAACGAATACTGTAGATGGTTCTTGGTTGATTCCTGAGTGGAAAGGCAAGAAGAAAAAATGGCGCGAAAGTTATTGGGGATTTGGCTCAGAAAACTTTCCCCTCAACGGTAGAGTGTATATGCCCGAAGGTGACGGACCATTTCCATTGACCCTAATTGTTCATGGAAATCATAATATGATCGATTATTCTGATGATGGCTATGGCTATTTGGGCAGTTTACTGGCGAGTAGGGGAATTATAGCGGTATCGGTCGATGAGAATTTTTTAAACGGACATTGGTCGGGTGATTTTAGAGGAAAAGAAATGCCTGCTCGAGCATGGTTGCTATTAAAGCATTTGGAACAATGGAGAAGCTGGAACAATGATGATGGTCACGAATTAGCGCAAAAAGTGGATATGGAGAAAATCATGTTGATGGGACATTCGCGTGGTGGCGAAGCGGTGTCCATTGCGGCAGCTTATAATCCGCTGCCTTATTTTCCGGATTTGGCAAAAGAAAAATTTAATTTCAATTTTGGCATTAAAGGGGTAGTGGCGCTTGCTCCCACAGATTATAGGTATAATCGTAAAATTATACTCAACAACATTAATTTTCTAAGCATACAAGGTTCTTATGATGCCGATGAAGTTAGCTTTTGGGGAATGAGGCCTTATCGCCGTCTAAAATATACCGATTCTGTAAACAGGTTCAAGGCGGGTGTCTATATTCATCATGCCAATCACGGTCAGTTTAATTCCACTTGGGGAAATTCAGATTTTGGTGCGCCATCAAAATGGTTGTTGAACTTAAATCCGCTACTTAAAGAAGAGCAACAACAAGAAGCTGCCAAGGTATTTATCGGCTCTTTTGCCGAGGCTACTTTAAAAGGTAATCAAGAATACCGTTCTATTTTTAAAAACGTTTCGGTAGCAAAGCAATGGCTGCCCGTAGAGCATTACCTCACGTCTTTTGAAACATCCAATTTTCATACTATTGCCGATTTTGAAGAGGATTTGGATATTACCACTGCCATTGACAGCACGGTATTACAAGCTACCCATGTTGCTTTATGGAAAGAACAAAATTTACCGACCCGTGATGAAGGCAGCCAAGAAAACAATGCTGTTGTTTTGGGATGGGATTATGAAAATTCGATAACGTCGGATAAGGCTGAATACCAAATTGTACTATCGGATAATGATTCAACCGCATTCGCTTCCAATTATAACCTGCAGTTTACACTTGGTGCAGGCAATCACGAATGGTTAGATATCAATGTGCCGGAAGAAGAAAAAGAGACTGATTCGGATGAAAATAAAAGAGAAGCTCCGCAACTGGATTTTACCGTTCAGCTTACGGATAAAGCGGGACAAACAAGTGCTTTCAAAGTAAGTGAGGTGAAAGGTATTTCAAAACCGTTAAAAACGAGATTTACAAAATTTGAATTTTTGGATAAAGACATGATTGGTGATGATTGGGAAGTACAATTGCAGACATATCACTTGCCATTAGAGAAATTCTCTTCTATTAACCCTGAGTTAACTCTGGAAGAGGTAAGTAAAATCACATTCATTTTTGACCAAACAGAGTACGGGGTAGTAGTGCTTGATGAAATAGGTATTTCTGTGGATTAGTTGTTGGTTGTTGGTTGTTGGTTAGGTGAAATTTAGCTTTGCTAAATTTTATAACACATAAAAATCTATACTCTATACTCTATTTTCTCAATTCTTACGTAGTACTTTGAAAATCAAACCTTATACTTCGTACTTTGTACCTTGCTTGTCAGTTCGAGTGAATTTCGAGGTACGAGAAATTTGTATCGAGAACCCTATCGTGTACCCGAGTTCTCGATACAACTTTTTAGTTTCCGCGATGCTTCAACTAAAAAGCCACTCGAAGTGACAATGGTACTTTTTGGATAATCCGTTACACTCATTCAACAGATTGCCACGTCGCGAAAAACTCCTCGCAAAGACGTAATCCAATTGAGCACTGAGCACTAAAAACTTGCCAACCAACAACCATTTCCCGTACTTTGTACTTAATACTTCGGACTTTGAACTTAAAAAAACATCCTAAAACCCTTCTCGTAATAGCACTCGTATGGCCAGAACCTGCTTCTACAGCTGCTGGGGTTCGTATGATGCAATTGTTGCAAGTATTTAAAAAACAAGGGTACGGAATAACTGTGGCTTCCGCTGCTACAACATCTGAGTATTCAGAAGATTTGAATGCTTTGGGTTACCAAACGGCAGATATCAAAATGAATGATAGTTCTTTTGATGTTTTTGTTACGGATTTGAATCCTAATGTGGTGTTGTTCGATCGTTTCTTGACCGAAGAACAGTTTGGGTGGCGTGTTGCCGAAAACTGCCCTGATGCGCTTCGTGTGTTAGATACGGAAGATTTACATTCCCTACGTCATGTGCGTGAGCAATGCTTTAAAAAAAATATTCCGTTTAATACGGATGCTTGGTTAGCTGATGATAAGACCAAACGGGAAATTGCCAGTATTTATCGTTGCGATCTCTCTTTGATCATTTCTAGCTATGAGCAGGAACTATTGACAGATGTACTCAACATAGATAAAAGCCTATTGTTATTACTTCCTTTCATGGTTGATGAAATCACTACTGAAACGAATTGGAAAACATTTGAGGAAAGAGAAGATTTTGTATTCATTGGTGGCGGAAAACATGCGCCCAATATTGATGCTGTAAAATGCTTAAAAACTACTATCTGGCCATTAATTCGTAAAAAATTACCAGAACCTAAATTGCATATTTATGGTGCTTATTTACCACAGCAAATTGTAGAAATGCATAACCCTGCAACCGGATTTCATGTACACGGTAGGGAAGAAGATGTTAATGAAGTCATGCAATCGGCAAAAGTATGCCTTGCTCCGCTACGTTTTGGTGCGGGAATAAAAGGGAAACTACTTTCAGCTATGCAAAATGGAACGCCAAGTGTTACTACTACTATTGGAGCAGAGGGCATGCACGGCATTCTGGACTGGAATGGCTACATCGAAAATGACCATACCGCTTTTGTGGAAGCTGCCGTTAGGTTATATACCACTGAACTTACCTGGCAAAATGCTCAAGATCAAGCTAGGACTTTAATCAATACGTTATATGCTAATGCAAGCTTAGAAAATATGTTAGTAATGCAAGTAGAACAGCTTCAAAAAGATTTAGCTACACATAGAAAGCAAAATTTTACAGGAGCTCTGCTACAACACCAAACCATGACCGCTATCAAGTTTATGAGCAAATGGATTGAGGAGAAGAATAGGGGGTAGTTGGGGTAATGATATTATATTTAAAAAATGGCGAATTTTTGCGCCCTAATTTATTACTATTCTTTTGTTTAAAATCTTAATCCGCTATTTTAAATACGTTGTTACCTGCTGGCTTATTTTGTTAAGATTGTCTTTCAGAGTTGGCAAAGACGTACTCTTTTGTATTTTTTTGGCTTGCGTGCAAGCTGTAGAAAATTGCAAATGTGAATGGCTTAAGTTGGCGGGAATAAAGAGCTTACTTTTTCAATGGTTACAACTTGATTTGATTCGATTACTTTTACAGTTGGTGGTTCTTCAAACTTAAATTCTTTTAAGTCAGCTACTAAATTATCGAACTCAGAATTTGTTGCAACGACAACATCGTCAAGCCCAATTACATCTCCTGTCTTGATTTTTCTTTTTACACTTTTTGCCTCTGTTTCGTTTAAAGTGATTAAATAACTTAAAGCTTTTCTATGAACATATTTTAAAGCTATGGATTCTAAATCTGCTTGTTTGTATCTTTCTCTTAAACTTGTTTTAACACTCCAACATATAGGACCACGTTCAGCGGAATAAAACATTAAATCATAAACAACATTTGGAACAAAAGCAACTTTTGCACTCATATAAATAGGTAGAATATTTTCTCTAATACAAAGAGAAGCTAAAATGTATTCAAACATTTTACCATTTAAATTTGAATTACGTTCTGTATAAGCTTCATATTTATCCCAAAATAATTTTATATATTCAGAAGGTTTTTCATATTTTATTTCCATAAAATTATGAAAAAGTTCTTCAAATATGCTTCCTGCTTTTGTGTCATTACCTATGACAATTCCTAATTCTTTAAGCATCGTTTAGTTTTTCAATTATTTTTTTGGCAGTAGCTTGAATTGCAGGAACTGCAACTGAATTTCCGAATTGTTTGTAAGCTTGTGCATCTGAAACTACTATTTTAAAATTGTCAGGAAAGCCTTGTAATCTTGCCCACTCTCGAGGTGTCATTTTTCTAATTCCTTCTTGGTTTACTTCTCCAGAAATATTAGTTATAGGTTTGAAATTTGTTAACCTATCATCAAAAACTAAATTTCGTTCTCTACCCATTCCTCCACAAACAACCGCATTTGCAGTTCCATCAATTGGAATTATTTCATAACCAAAACCGTTTCCTTTACTTTCGTGCCTTGCTTTATGTTTTCTTAATGTATCTATGTAAGTTGTTGAAAGATAATACTTAACTGAAACTTCATCTTGTTCTAAAACATCTTCTAAAATAGTTTCTTTATTGGTTGGTCTTGGATATTCAAAATCCTTAATACCAGTGTCCTTATGGAATCCAACGATAAAAATTCGCTCTCGATTTTGAGGAACACCAAACTCTTTGGCATTAATAATTTGAGGTTCTGGAACGTAATACCCTAAATCTTCTCGAAGTACATTTAAAATAGTTGATAATGTTTTTCCTTTGTCGTGATTTCTTAGACCTTTTACATTTTCGAGAAAAATTGCTTTTGGTTGTTTTTTCTTAATGATTTCCGCTACGTCAAAAAATAGCGTTCCTCTTGTATCTTCAAATCCACCACGTCTCCCTGCAATCGAAAAAGCTTGACAAGGGAAGCCTGCACAAAGTACATCAAAATTGTCGGGAATATAATTTTTTGTTTTGGGTTTTGTAATATCTCCAAAAGGGATTTCTCCAAAATTAGCTTTATAAGTTTGTTTTGAGTATTTGTCCCATTCACTTGTGAAAACACATTTTCCTTCAAGATTTTGAAGAGCTAAACGAAATCCACCAATTCCTGCAAAGAGATCAATAAATTTGAATTTAGGTTTTTCTGGTGCTGGAAAAGGAACAGATCTATTAAGGTCAAATATCAAATACTGAAGAGCTTCTTCCGCTACTTGAATTGTAACTTTTTGTGTGGGATATTCTTTTTCAAGAATTTCTTTTACATAAGAAAGAGCATCCTTTTTGTAAAATCGTGAAACTCCATTCTTATAGTTATGTAAATAATGCGTAAAAGATGCTGGTTTAGAATTATCTGGGTCAACTAATTTTATTTCAAACAGTTGTCCGTCAATATTTTCTATGTCAATTCTTTCTTTAATCATTATCTTTTATTTAACCATACAAAGTAATAAAGTTTAGTGTTCCAATTACTTGATTATAATTTTTTTTATTCACAATTTTATTCAGTTGATAGTAGGTGAAGTGATTGCTCTATTGAATTTTTTAGCATTGGATTTGAACTTTGGACAAAATCAAAAGTACTCGTGCGAGCGGTGGTTTTTACGGTTTGCAGATAACTTAGATCTAAAGGGAGTTTCAATTCTTTTTAGTGGTTTTAATTATTAAGTTTTCGGGGAGTGTAAGCTAAGTTCTATATTTCATCAGTTGTACGCAAGTACTTACAAAATGAGTTATGCAGAGTTATTAACTAAAGTTTGTGTTAAAACTGCCAACTGTTACTGAATACTGATACTGCCTACTAAAAACTTATAACTGTAAACTGAAACTGCTAGTTGAATACTTAAAATAACACCAATTATTGCGTAATTTTGAGCTATCAAAAAAAGCTAAGAATGGAAGTGGATAAAATGCTAAATTACATTACAAAGGTTATTGAACATATGCCACAAGATTGGTTGAACCTAACTACCCATCGGTTGGATATTTATAATGAAGAATTAGCGAAAGTTCAATTTTTAGATCAATTTAATGATTTAGCGAAGGAAGGGAATTCTGATGTAGCTGCTTTGAGTAATTTACCAACTGCTTATGACTATATTCGATTGGGTCACCCGTTGTCTTGTGTTTTAGAATGGGCAATTGGTAATTTAAACGGGTTGCCGGCTGAGCAGGTCATCAGTTTTCAGTCAAAAACTGCTCCTGTTTTAGCTATCCTAAGAAAAAATCATTTAGAGCATAGAAATACACTCATTACTTACGTGAACGAGCTTCCCGATTCTTTTGATATGAACGTGCTTAAAACGGTTTACGGCTTTTCATTTGAATTGAAAAAAGTAGATGATGCCGAAAATGTTGATTCCTTTGATGGCAGCACCATTTTCATTGCTCAACAAGATGAGATTTCCAAATCGAACTTAGCGTCGAACATAGATTTTTATGTGCATATGTACGACCACTTGGGTAGCGTATTAATGCTTAATGGAGATGAAAACAAAAAGTTCATCTCAGATATTCAACATTTTAGACGTAGGGAAACCGTTGCCATGACTCCCGCAAACTGCCTTAGTGCCTTACAGTCTTTAGTGAAAGGTACATCCGTAGAAAATAAAAATCAGCATTTCGCAGAACATAAGGAGAAGGTGCACCAATTAATTAGAGAGGTTAGCGGTACTACAACCAACCCATTGGTGGCGTCTAGCGGACTATCCATTCAATATGCCATTATGATGGGATTGGTAGATTATGCTTTAGAAAACTATAAGGATAAGGCGATTAAAATCGTTGTTCCGCCAAATTGCTATGGTGGTACCAATGACCAGGCTAGGCGAGTTGCCGCTTGTAGTGATGCCATAGAAATTGTGGATTTACTGGTAGACGGAGATAATGATATGGTGCAAAGTATCGATACCGTTTTAGAGCAAATCGCTAAAGAAGATGCCATACCTTATATTATTGCAGAAATACCCACAAACCCGAGAGTTGAAGTTCCCGACCTTCAAAAACTAAGGGCGGTTTTAAGTGCAAAACGAAAAACCGCAAGTGGAGGAGAGGCTATAGATCCCGTATTTATTTTGGATCAAACTTTTTGCCCTAATGTCCATTTTTTAGGGGATGACGATATTCTTTCCTCCGTTAGAACCATTTCATTTGCGAGCGGATCTAAATTTCCTAGTGGTGGTAAATGTACAGCTGGTTACTGCATCGCGAATAAAAAGGGAGAGGACTTAATGAATAAAATAGCATTGCACCTTGATCTTTGTGATAATGTAGCAACAGACCTACAGCTGGAAATTCTTGCGGAGCAAATGCCATCTATGAACCAACGAATTAAAGATGCGTATACCAATACGCGTGAGTTTGTTCAGTTCATTGCAAAGACGTTGCCAGCGGCTAAAATCAATTTTGTTTCCGATGAGTTGGCAGCCGAAGGGTTTACACCATCTGTCTTTTCATTGGATCTGCCTACCAAAGGAAATACCCCAGAAGAAAGGGAGGCGTATAAAAGAAAAATGAACGATAGGTTGATTCATTTAATGATAACTGAAATACCTAATGAAAGTAAGTACTGTGTTAGTTACGGACAGTTGAAAGGGTGCTACTGGACAATACCGGCAACATCTACACAAGGTACTACCAAAGAGGATGATAAAGATTATATAGCACGTGTGTCACTTTCTCCAAATATGGATTTAGAACGCCATAAAGAGGTCTTTTTAAAGTTTGTTGAAAGTATGTAAAATTGGGTAGGGCAGGGGCTATTCTATATAGCCTTGTTCGCGCATCCATTCATCGTTGAACATTTTACCTACGTACCTGCTACCGTGGTCGTGAAACAAAACCACAACAACATCATCTTTGGTAAAGTGTTCTTTTAATTGCAACACACCTTTAACGGCAGATCCGGCGGAATTTCCTAAAAACATGCCTTCTTCTTTTGCCAACCTTTGCGTGTATACCGCACCATCTTTATCGGTTACTTTGGTGAACCCGTCTATAATGCTGAAGTCCACATTTTTTGGCAGAATATCTTCACCAATGCCTTCGGTTACGTAAGGGTAGATTTCCTTTTCGTCAAAAATTCCGGTTTCATGGTATATCTTGAAAACACTACCATAGGTATCTACACCCCAAACTTTCACATTAGGATTCTGTTCTTTTAAATACTTTCCTACTCCAGATATGGTTCCTCCGGTACCCACACCCACTACAAAATGGGTAATCTTACCTTCGGTCTGCTTCCAAATTTCTGGTCCGGTACTTTCGTAATGCGCTTTTGCGTTACTAGGGTTATCATACTGATTTACGTACCAACTATTTGGAGTTTCTTCTGCCAATCTTTTGGAAACCGAATAATAAGATCTAGGGTCATCTGGTTCTACTGCGGTTGGGCAAACCACAACTTGTGCACCTACCGCCCTTAAAATATCGCACTTTTCTTTAGACTGTTTATCCGCCAGTACAAAAATACATTTGTAACCTTTTACAATGGCAGCCAATGCCAGTCCCATGCCCGTATTTCCAGAGGTTCCTTCTATAATGGTTCCACCAGGCTTTAGTCTACCATCAGCTTCGGCATCTTCGATCATCTTTAACGCCATACGATCTTTGACCGAATTACCAGGGTTAAATGTCTCGTACTTAGCTAATACCAAACATGGTAATTCCGCCGTAAGCGTATTGATTTTCACAAGGGGAGTATTACCAATTGTTTCAAGTATATTTTCTGCGTATTCCATAGCTGTTTTTAAAGTCATTCAAATGTATAAAACTAGATTGACCAAAGCAAAACTGTTGCAGATACATCAATATTTGATTTCAGCTTTTCGTCATAGCGAACGGAGTGAAGCTATCTTTTTATTTGGAACACGCGAATCTAGTCTAAGTGACTTTAATTAATGATATTTAGTTGCATATCTTCAACAGTTTGCCACGTCGCGAAAAGCTCCTCGCAAAGACGTTTTTATTTGTCAAAGTGACCGTAACGAGCTGTCCGTTTAATTGAAATATAACTATGATGCCGGCACAGAATATGAAAAACTGAATACTGAATACCGAATACTGAATACCGAATACTGAATACCGAATACTAATAGTGCCAACTGAAAATTAAGCACTAATAAACCCCTACCGTTTTAATGTAAAATGCCCATTTAAACTAGTACCATCATCACGAGTAACTACAAACCAATAGTCAGATGCAGGCATGGTGTGTCCGTTATAGGTGCCGTCCCAAGAAGAAGTGCCGTTCAGCTGTTTTAGGAACTTGCCATACCTATCAAATATTTTAACGTTTAAAGCAGGTTCGGTATCTGCATAGTCTATAACCCATTCATCATTGATACCATCATTATTTGGGGTAAAGAATTTCGGAAAATACAAAATATATGCAAGGTCTTGGGTAATACCACAACCATTTTTATCTCTTACGTACACCGTATATTCTCCCGGTAGCAAGTCGGTAAACAAGGCACTGTCTTGGTAGTTATAATTATCTAGGGAATACTCGTAATCGCCCAGACTGGCATCAGATAAAATTACTTCAATACTGTTGTTATTTGCTGTCCAGTCTTGAATATCAAAATTGGAAATGGTTGCAACATTAGATAATACCACTTCAAAATTTTTGGTGGTACTGCAAGAGTACGTGCCGTGGTCTTCCGTTACGCTAACCCAATAGGCTCCAATGTTATCCGTAGTTACTGTAATGGTCTGCGTAGTTTCCCCGGTGGACCATTCATAATTATCAAAACCCAAGCCGGCATCGATGGTGACACGCTCATCGGCTTCGCATAATCCTATATAATCACCTAATGCGATTATGGGCGTTTTGGTTAGACTCAGGCTGATTTCCGCAACTTGAGAACATTTATCACTCGAAACAATACGGACATACACTGTGGGATTCTCAACATTCCACATATACGACGTAGCTTGTGCTATTTCATCTTCCACAAGGGCATTTTCTGCTCCTGCACGCGTACTGTAGTAGTTATATTGGCAGTCCGTACAATTTGATAATTGTGATTCGTATGCCGTAACATCTACCAATTCTTCATCGTCATTATCGGTGTCGCAAACATCAATGGTGATATCGTTCAATGCTAAAGATGGTGTTACAATATGTACGGTTATGGCAATTCGCTCTTCACTTTCGCAACCATTAACGGTCTCTTGTGCGCCATAATAGGTATTGCCATCAACCAAACTGGTGGTTTCAGGTATAATATTCCCATCAGTTAAAGTATCGTACCAAATGGCTGAGCTACTGACTTCTATATTTTGAAGTGTTGGGTATTGCGTGGTGCAAAAAAATTGCTCGCTTTCACCTACCAATGCTTCTGGTTTTTCTAAAACTTCTACATAATATTCATCTGATGCTATTCTACAAGTAGTGCTGTTTATATTATCTCCGTTTGCTACACTTACCCGATATAAATAATCGCCTGCTGTGCTGGTATCCGTAAAATGAAAATCGGTGGTGGTTTCTCCTGCAATATCATTCCAGCTATCACCATAATCATCGGAAAATTGCCATTGAAACCGTGGGTCTGAGTATCCTGCAGATATTTCCGTTTGAAAGGTGTAATCTACTATTTCATCTTGGCAGACCACTAGATTGGTGCCTGACTCATTATCAATGGAATTCGTAATTGTTGGTCCGCAGGGTTTAAATGTAATATCATCTAAAACAATATCATTTCCCGGGTGCGCACTAGGTGCGGTATTGAGAATGGTAATGACCACTTCGGTGTCGCTGTCCAAGGTAAAAAAGAAGCCATACTGCACCCAGCTACCCGTTGCTGTTTGTTGTATGTCTCCTGTATTATAAGATCCTAGAATATTACCCGAGGTATCACTGACCCTAAAGGTAACATCTGGGTGGTATTCATCGGTACCCGCACTTGGGTTCATTACATTCATGAGCCATGCCGAAAATTCATAGGTAGTATTACCACAAAGCCCGGTGACGGATTTTCTGTAGAAAACACCCTCTTCTGAAAGTACCGCGCTATTAATGACCATCATATACCCATTGGTGTCGCCCGTATGATCACTTGTTACGTGCCATGCATTGCCTTTTAAACCACTGGTACTATTTGCAATGGTGTATTCGCCTTCGTCCAATTCTCCAGAACTGCTATAGGTAAAAGCCGTAATTGCGGTACCTAGAGCTGCACCCAAGCTAGTGCCGGATCCAAAATTGATCTCGGCAACGGGATCACCCAAACTCCCTTCACATAATTGGGTGTAGGCTTGGGTGGTAATAATAAGACAACAGAACAGTAATAGATGGTGTTTGGTGACCAATGTGTTTTTTACTTAAATCTATTTAAGTACTTGTTGTTTATCAAATAAATTCAGCGAATGCATCTTTTAAATAAGTGAATACTGTAATTGGAGTTACTACAGTGAGATTTACCAATGTACTTAGGTCCTCGACTTCTCTTAGACTTGCATAGATTTTTGATTGCGTTTACCTTTTCAATCTAAAACTAAAAAATAGTTGGTTTGAAGGAATTGTTTCGTTATCGGTCTTGTGTATGAGTAGTAGCGGTTTTTAAAGCACTACTTTTCAGATAGCAATATACTTTATTTAAACGACAAAACGGTTCGAGTTTGCACTCAAACCGCTATTGCTTATAAACGTTGTTGGCATTTCGTATTTTATCTTTTCCGCTTATAATGATTCTGTATTATTTGGTTTAGATAGGTTTTTGTTTCAATCAGTTCGTATTTCTGCTCGTTTGGCAATTCAGTAAACAAGGAAGAACCACCACCTAATAAAATCGGAATAGTCGTAAGAACCATTTCATCAATCAAATCTTCCTTTAAGAAATTCCTAATTGTTGTTCCTCCATCAATATATAATCTATCATATCCTCTTCCGTGAATTTGTTCTAAAATTTCTATTAGAGTTCCTTTGACTAAAAACGCCTTGTCTTTATGCGATTTAGGGATTTCTTTCAGTTTATTGCTCAATACAAAAACAGGTTTGGTGTAAGGCCAAGGAACATCAAAACTGATTACGGTTTCAAAAGTCGTTCGTCCCATAACGAGTGCATCAATTCCGTTAGAGAATTTCAAATATCCCATATCATTATTGTCAGGATTTGGAATAGAATGTAACCAATCAATCCCACCATTTTTGTCTGCGATATAGCCATCCAAACTTGTTGCTATAAACACTTTATTTTTTCTATCCATATCTGTACTTTGTTTAAACTTGAGTGCAAAATTAAATAATTTCAACTCCTCGAAATTGTACAGAATTTACCCTTTCACAAATTGTTTTGGTGTTAATCCACTATATTTTTTAAATGTTCTTATAAAATGCGATTGGTCATAAAAGCCACAGTCAAGACCTAAACTTGTGAGATTTTTATATTTATTGGCATTAATTTTAATTATTGCGTGATTGACTTGTTTTAACCTTAAATATTCGTTTGGTGTTATGTGAAAAGTATTCTTGAATTTTTGAATGAAACTCTTTTGAGAAATAGAAATTAAATTATTAAAATCCTTGATTCTCTTTGGTTCAGATATATTTTTATTTAGATAAGTCTCAAATTTTATCAAATCATTTTCCAAGCGTGAATTTTGAAATAATTTAAACAGTTCTTTCTCAATTTTCTTTAAATCTGGTTTTGCTTTTATAAGAAACTGTTTAAACAAGATTTCAGATAAATCTCCAATTCTTGAGCTGTTAATTTGCCTTGCTATTAATCCATAACAAAACGGTTTTAAGATGAGTCCAACGTTCAGATATTTGCCCGAAATTTCCGTATGGAATGGTTTTGTTTTTAGTCCCGATAATATTTGTTGATTGTTCTGAAAATTGAATTCCTCAACATTCTGCCCATTTATAGAAAACGAGTCGCCATAATTGAAAATCAATTCCGTGAACAAAGGTGCGTGATGAATTGCCTGAATTTCATAATTATCTGATTCGCCTGCCCAAATTACATCTATGAATTGATTAAGCGGATAATTTGGACGATATGTTTTAGTGTTTTTCAATCAATTTTCGGATGTTGCTTTAATATGAATGCCAACGTAGAGCTAAGAAGAGTTTTAATTCTTTTTAGCGGGTGATAACGAAGTTCGTTTTTTCAAAAATTAAAAGCAAATAGCTTTAAAGTGAGTTATAGTCAAGTTATTAACGAAACAGATAAGAACACCGCAGTTTAAATAGATTGTGGGAATTAGGACTCCTTTTTAATCTTACTCAAAAATTCATGTGTAATACCCAAGTAGCTAGAGGTTTGCCTGTCTGTGAGTTTTGAAGCGATCTCTGGGTATTTTGAGGTAAAGTGAAGATATCTTTCTTTAGCTGTCAAACTTTGGTTACGTACCAATCGTCTTTGCCAAGCAACTACAGATTTTTGGAACATAATGCGAAATAGTTTCTCCGCTGATGGAATTGCTTCGTATAATTTTTCTTTATCAGTTTGAGAAATGATCAACAATTCACTGTCCTCAAGTGCTTGAATATTAAGTTCAGATGGTTTGTTGTTCATGAAACTATCAATATCCATTAACCACCAATCTTTTGTAGCAAAAAACAGGGTATTCTCATTTCCTTTTTTATCCAAAGTAAAAGTTCTAAAACAACCATCTAAAACAAAACCTTCAAACTTGCAAGTTTCACCTTGTTGCAATAAATACGCTTTTTTAGCTATGGACTTGGGTTGAAAGTAACTACAGAATTGCTCTTGTTCAGTTTTGGTTAACCGTACAATGTTATTAATATGCGCTAGTAGTAAATCGTAAATCATTTATAGCATGTTTCTTCAAGCAATTCCAATTTGTCTTCAACAATTAAGATACCGCTTATATCCCAAAATGATTGATCGGACCGTTACCTTCACCTAATATTTTATCTTTACCGGCAGCAATGGCCTGGTTTACATAGTTACATCCTTTGGTAATAGCTTCTTCCATGGATAGTCCCAAACTCAAATACGCCGCAATACTTGACGACAGGCTACAACCTGTACCGTGAATGTTATTCGTATTGACCCTTGGGTTGGTAATTACCTTAACTTTTTTAGTCTCATAAATATAAAAAACATCGGTCATTATAAAAGAAGTATCATCTATATGCCCACCCTTTAACAATACCGACACCTGAAATTGTTCGCCAATTTTCTTTGCCATCGCTTCCATGTTATCACTAACTATTTTCTCGTCAATTAATAATTCTGCTTCAGGAATATTAGGAGTAATTAAATTGACGTTTGGTAAAAAGTCCTTTAAACAGGCAATGGCATCGTCAGCAATTAACTTGTGACCGGATGTACTGACCATCACAGGGTCTAGGACAATATTCTTTGCCTTGTATTCACTTAATTTTTCCTGTACTACCTTAATTACCTCGCATGAATGAAGCATACCTATTTTTATCGCTCCAAAATCAATATCACTTAAAACAGCATCCAGTTGTTTTTCCAAATGAGCAATGGGTATAGCGTGTATATCTGTTACACCTAGCGTATTCTGAGCCGTGGTGGCCGTTATTACCGTAGCGGCATAAGCTCCGCAGGCACTAATACTTTTAATATCTGCCTGTATACCGGCACATCCGCCAGAATCGCTTCCGGCAATGCTCAATACACTTTTGTATGATGTTTTTATATTTTCCATGCTTCTTTGGTATAGGCGCTATCCCAAAACATCCATTCTAATTTTGATGCTTTTACAAAGGCAGCTTTCATTTTTTGCAATACTTCTTCCGAAGCGTTTGCTGCGTATTTATTCGTAATTACCACAGCATTGTTTACCGAGGTGGCGAACTCTTCTCCGCCATAGGTGTCGATCCAATCTTGGTACTGATTGTCCGCTTTATTGGTCTGGTGCTCTAGTATGTAATCTCCAATTTCTTTGTAAATCGTAAAACAGGGCAATACTGCCGCCAATGCTTCCTCCAATGAATGATTTGCTACCATTCGTGTTAAATAACTTGTGTACAGTTCACAAGTAGGTGAGGGCTCATGTGCCAACTCATTATCTTTCAAGAAAATTTGGTGAAGCGCATTCTCTACATGTATAATACCTGTTGCCGAATCTAGAAAAAACTGTGTGTCGTCTTCATGTGGGCATTTTACGCCCAAAGTGGCAAGTACCTTTTTATACTCCGCCAAATACATGGCATCTTGATTAATGTAAAAATGAAAAATATCTGAAGGCAAAGTACCGTTCATCAATTCTTTGATAAAGGGTTGCTGTTTTATGGCTTCTAGAATATTATCTGTTTCTTGTCGTGCTATTTTATACCAGTCTTGCATACTATTTCTTTAAGTTCTTTTGTTGCCGCTTCTGGCTGTTCTGCCTTTGATATAGCCGAAACAACCGCAATACCGTCGGCACCATTTTCTATAATTTCTTGTGTATTGTTCTTATTTATTCCGCCAATGCAAACAATGGGTTTTGCATACAACTCTCTAATGGCTTTAAGTCCCGCTATACCCAATGGCTGTGCTAAATCATTTGTCTTCGTATTTGTTGAAAAAATAGGGGAGATGCCAATATAATCTGCTGCCTGAGCATCTTTTTTTGCTGCTTGTTCCGTATTACTTACCGATAGTCCAATAATCTTACCATTACCCAATAATCTACGTGCAACATCATAAGGCATATCGGTCTGACCGATATGTACTCCGTCTGCATCTATAGCTAAAGCAATATCCAAGCGATCATTGATGATCAATGGAATTTTATAGGTGTTGCATAATTCTTTGCACCGAACAGCTTTTTTGTAAAAGGTAGCGGTATCACAACTTTTTTCCCGTAATTGAATGATGGTTGCCCCGCCCTTTAAAGTAGCTTCTAGAATGGCAAAGAAGGAATTATCGTCCCTAATGCTATCATCGGTTACATACATTAAAGCGTAGTCTACTTTAGGCATTGGTCTTGACTTTTGCGTCTAAAATATTAGGAGTAATATCATACAAGCTGTCATAGAAATGCATTTGAAAGCTACCTGGACCTGCACTCTTTTCATTCGCCATATCTCCGGCAACGCCCATAATTGCCATTGCCGCAGTTGCCGCCAAATGTGCATTTTCTTCTACACCTAAGCACCCACCTACCATTGCAGTTGCCGTACAGCCCATACCGGTAATTTTAGCCATAAGCGGACTCCCGTTTTTAATTTTGCTAACCGTATCGGCAGTAATGATATAATCTATAGCACCACTGATAACCACTGTGTTGTTAAGTTTTTTAGCAAGTAGGGTAGCGCCTTCAATAGCATCTTGCGTATCCATAGTGCTATCTACTCCTTTTGTGGAATTGGTCAGTTTTGCCAATGCCATAATCTCGGATGCATTACCACGAATTACATTAGGTGTAGCTGTCTCTATAATTTTTTGGGCAACTTCTGTTCTATATGCAGACGCACCAACACCGACGGGATCAAATACAAACGGAGTATTGGTTGCTTTAGCTTGTTCAGCAGCCATAAGCATACTTTCTACCCATTTTTCGCTCAACGTACCCATATTGATAACCAAGGAAGAGGAAATAGTAACAATATCTTTGACCTCTTCTATAGCATGAGCCATTACAGGAGATGCACCAACAGCCAATAATGCATTGGCGGTATTGTTCATGACTACATAATTGGTAATGTTATGAACTAACGGACTCTTACTTCTAATATCTTTTAAAACGGATGAAATACTGCTCATTGAATAATTGTAATCGGTTATTTTGGTGAGCAACTAAGATCGTCATTTTCAAAAAAATAGAAAATAATACTGTATTACCTTTTTGATAAGTTATTAACGAAGTATTCTATAGTCGTAAATACGCTTTTGGGGGTCAATTTAATCGTTTTTGGAAAAATAACCTTCATTTGAAACGGCAGCGTCACTAATGCTTATACTGGCTGTTTTGAACCAAACTTCTGCATAATTTCCATCTGCATATTGCTTTTGAATATCGCCGCCATGGGTTTCTGCTCCCGAACACCAATTTATATTTTCATCTGGTGATTTTCCGTTAGTTTGATTATAAGCTCCTAATTTAAAAAAGCAGCCTTCGCCAGTGTATGCTTCTTTGCGTTCTACACCGTCTTGACCTATGGGAAAGAATAATTTTTTGGTTTGCTCTGGTATATCTGCTTTTGTAGTGTATTCCGATTCCAATAAATTTTTGGTGAACGTTTTGGTTTCGTGTCCGTCACTCATAAACTTTAAGCTCATTATTCCGTCCTTTACAACAACCTCATAGCTGAATTCTTCGCCCAATGCAATACCATCTTCTGGCTCTGCAGGATAGGTATCTGCCGTTTCACCGACAACAGAAAAATCATTGCCCCAAACTGCCGATGAATAATCCCATCTACCTGCATTATCATCCCCGGCAGTATTGATCTCATAATGCCAGAACACAGAACCTTTGGTATGACCAGGATATTTTTTATAGAATATTTTTAATGGTTCGTTCTCAAATGCATCGGCACTGTGAATTTGACCCACTACCACAGCGTGCGTTGAAGCAACACGGGCATCTCCCGTAGAAGAAACGTTCATTACTTTTAAGGTTGCGGTTAGCTTATCATCTGCCGTTTCTGGATACCACTTTTTAATCTGGGCCAACTCCGTTCTCGTATTATTTGATGTACCATGGGTTTCACCGCCATTGGGAGCTTTAAATACTACCCATTCTTCTCCATTTTCATTTTCAGTATAGAAGAAGTCCTTATTTTCAAAATCATTTGCGATACCGACATTAGAACCATCGCCTAAAATTAATTTCCAATCATCGAAAAACGGAATTACTTCACTTGCGTAAACGATTTTATCGGACTGGTTTTCTGCGGATGTATCTTCGGTGGAATCCGATGTTTTTTTAGTAGTATTCTTGCAACTAGTAAAACAGAAGACTAATAGTAATGATGCTAAGGCAATTGTATGCTTTTTCATTTTTCTTATGGAATGAACCAATAAGGTATGAATAGTTTAAGTTGATACATTCTTAAAACTCATTTATTTTAGTACTGTAGTCAATTTCGATGTAGTAGATTATTTCAATTGACTAATAAAATTTTTAATAGCTCTACCTACAAAATCTCTTTCAGAAACTATAAATCTTTTATTGGTATCATTTTTTCTAAGAACAATGGTAAATAAATCTTTTTCATAATTTGATCCTCCAGAACTAAATGATGGATTTACATTGTCATTACCCATATTCCTACTATACGTTTCTGTTCCAGTTAATTTAGGTTTAGATGAACTAATGAATGAAGCACTGCCTTTTGTCATTTGAAGTTTATATTCAAAATTTTCATCGCCACCAGCAGCTTTATAATTTTCGTAATTCTTAAAATATACATATTCAAAAGGATATTTTTTAATAGCAGATTTTATATACAAATTCAAAATTTTAGTAGCGTGATATTCTTCTTTGGTTGTACCCACAACGGCAAGTCTACTAGTCTCTAAATCATCTGGAATTCTCTGATCTTCTTTTTTAAATGAGATTCCATCAATAATTGTATTTATATTATTTAATTCTAGAAGGTAGCTTGACTCTTCTTGAGTAAAGCTTAGGTTATTCAAAAGCTCTGTATCATAAGTTTTTGAATCTATACCTTCATGATTAGACTTTAGTTTTGCTACTTCTTTCTCTAATTTCTTTAGTATTGTGCCTCTATAATCTGATGAAGAATTTATGAAACCAGGTTTTAAGTTTAAAATCTCTTTTTTAGGATTTAAAATTTCAGGATTTTTATTAGAATCATTTTCAAAATAAAATAAGTCGTAATTTGGACCTTTGAAATGATGATATGTTAATAGAAAAATATATTTAACGTCCTTATTTTGAATATCAAATTCAATTTCCTTCAATGAAACCTGACTATTGGTATGAATGTATTTTCCAACCAAATTAAATCCATTTTTGATAATATTATCTTTGAAACGTTCTAATGTTTCTTCACTGTTTTCAATAGAAGCTTGAGGATGAAAGATAAAAACAGTATTGCTATCTAAAGCGTCTTTTGGTAACTTTTGTGCTTGAATATTAAAAGCTATTAATAATATACTGGAAAATAGTATTCTACTCATTATTAAAGTATTTAGTTTAATGTAAACTCACATTAAACGATAAATAGAATTTATTATTGTAAAATAAAATTGGCTTGAACCAAGTAACTAACTCATTTACTTTTATAGCTGATTATATTTAAAAAAGCGGAACCTAGTATTAGTTTAGCCCTCCTTCCAATTCCAATCCACTACCACTTTACCTCGGGTGCGCATTTTCTCTATATGTGTAATTGCATCTGGTATTTGAGTATATGGATATATCTTTTCAATATGAACCTTAATCTTATTGTCTTTTACTAGAGATGCCAAAATTTCTAAATCTTGGGTATTGGCTTCAGCCGTAAATTGGGTTAAAGGGAACTTACTTAATGTATTTTTAAAAAGAACAGCAACCATATGACTCATAGTGGTAAAACCAACAATTACGCCTCTTTTACCCATTCTTTTATAGTCGGCATGCTTTAGGTTTCCGTGTGTATCAATAATTACATCATAATTACCATCGTGTTCATGAATGTTTACATTATCATAGGCAATGACATTATCGGCACCAATCGACTTTACAAAATCAACATTTTTGTTGGAGCAAATCGCAGTTACTTTAGCACCATAAATTTTTGCTATTTGAACTGCAAAATGACCAACACCACCTGATGCACCATTGATTAAAACAGATTCCCCTTTTGTAAGTTTTCCATGTATTATTAAAGCTTGGTATGCCGTTAAACCCGCAATTGGTACACCAGCCATGTTTGCAAATTTTACATTCACTGGCATTTTCGCACATACTTTAACTGGTACACTGGCAAACTCGGCAAAGGCACCACCACCCAACATTTCGCCAAACACGTGGTCACCAACTTTGTAATCTTCAACACCATTGCCAACATCTTCAACAATACCTGCAAAATCAGCACCCAAAATGGGCTTTTTGGGTTTAAAGAGTCCGAATGATAACCGCGCAAAAAGGGGTTTTCCACGAAGAATATGCCAATCTGCCGGATTCGCCGAATTTGCCATCACCTTAACTAAAATATGTTGATCCTTTACAACAGGTTTGGCAACTTCTTCTAGTTGAAGCACTTCTGGACCGCCATAAACTTTTTTGGTAAATGCTTTCATGTCATTTGCAATTGATTTTATTTACTTCACCTCGTTCTCTAGCTCACTATCAGTCTCAAATGATTTTATATTTTCTAAAGTAATCGTGGTTATTTGATCCATGGCTTCCTTAGTAAAGTATGCTTGATGAGATGTGATCAACACGTTGGGGAAACTCAATAATCTCAAAATCATATCATCTTGAATAATATGTTCAGAAAGGTCCTCAAAAAACAGATTTTCTTCTTGCTCATAAACATCGATACCTAAATACCCGATTTTTCTGTTTTTGAGTCCTTCAATAGCATCTTCCGTTTTGATTAAGGCGCCTCTACTGGTATTGACAATCATAACACCATCCTTCATTTTAGCAATGGAATCTTCATTGACAATTTGTTTGGTATGCTTGTTTAAAGGGCAGTGCAGCGATATAATATCCGATTGATCGAACACCTCTTCTAAAGGAAAAAATTCGACTCCCTCGGCTACTAGTTCTTCATTCTCAGCAATATCGTACGCAATAATCTTACAACCGAATCCCTTTAATAATTTACAGAACGTAGCTCCTATTTTTCCCGTTCCAATAACGCCTATGGTTTTATTGTTTAAATTGAAACCAATAAGGTTCTTTAATGAAAAGTTACCTTCCCTAACTCTGTTGTAGGCTTTGTGCGTTTTACGGTTAAGGGTTAAAATTAATGCTAAGGCATGTTCGGCAACAGCTTCTGGTGAATAAGCAGGTACTCGAACAACTTTTATAGCTGCTTTCTCTGCAGCTTCTAAATCAACATTGTTATAGCCAGCACATCGAAGTGCTATAAGTTGAATACCATTTGAAGACAGTATTTTAATTGTTTCTTCATTGACCACATCATTTACGAAAACACATACCACATTGCAGTCTGCCGAAAGTTTTGCGGTATCAGCATTTAATGCCGTCTCATAAAATGAAAAGTTATAATCGTATTCGGTATTATACCTTTCAAAATACTCTTGATCGTAAGATTTGGTACTGAAAACAGCTATGTTCATTAAGATAGTATTGATGATGAATAATATCTTAAAGTTAGCTATACCAATTTACTATTCCAATCCCTTTTTCTCAGGATACCAGAACGGTTTGGTTTTTATTTGTTTGGCACTACAGTTCAGTTCTTTTCTAAAGTAATTGGTCAATGCTATACAAACTCTACAATCACCCGCTATATATACCATTTTATTACCTTTCATCTCAGGAACGATGGAATTTAATTTTTGGATTATTTCTACGGAAGGATTTTCATTTAGCACATGGAAATCGAAAGGTTTGTTCTCCGAAATATCTTTGAAAAAATCTTCATTACTTTGGCTATATACAAAGCTTTTTACTTGTTTGGTATTCGGCAAGTTTCTATTGATGATATAAAGATGGGAGAGTGCGGATATATCACCGATCAATAGATAGCTATCAGCGTTGGTGTCAATCAAAAACTTACCTTTTTTCCATTTAAAATATACAGTATCATTAGGGGTACAGCTTTCTACCCATTTTGCACCAATATCTCGGCTATGCGTTGCTATGGCTAAATCGATGGTATTTTTCTCATTATCGATATCCCAAACACTATAACTCCTAACTTTATCTTTCATAGAAATTTCATCCTGTCCAATGCCTACGCCTAATCTTATAAAGTGCCCTGGCACAAAATCATACGAAGCAATGTCTTCACTCTGTATCCGGATTTTATATACAGATTCCGACAGTTTTGTATTTTCTATGATGGTTCCTTTCTCAAGAACTTTTTTTATGATGGATTCGACTATGCCCATATTTTGTATTCAAATTAAAAGCAAAGTACAGATGTTTTAAACAACATGTACTTTGCTCTTTTATTCTCTTTGGTTATTGTGCTTTAAAATTAGAAATCATGTCAAATAGTGATTTATGTTCTCTACCTGCAGCCTTTTCATAATCTGATGCTACATCGTTGGCGCCGCTTTTAATACCTTCATAAATACCGGCAATAACGGTACCTAAAAATTCGCCTAGAGCAGCTTTTCTTTCTGCGGCATAGACTTCAACGGTAACAGAGTTGTAAATTAAATCTGTGCCATACACCTTATTGATGTTCTCGGTCAGCTCACTTTGAGTAACGGGTTCGCCAACTAGGTTATAAATATAGCCATTGTGTTTATCTTCAATGAGTATTTTGGCATACGCATAGCCCAATTCTTCTCTGCTGGTATAGGTACATTTTCCTTGACCCGCACAGTTTTCTATTCTTCCTTCTTTTACATAGGTATCTATATATTCCAAATCTGGTTCTATGTAAATTCCGTTTCTACCTATTACCCAATTGAGTCCAGAATCCTGTATATCTTTTTCTGTTTGTCTATTACTTTGTACGATAGGACTAAAGGCATTTTTATCATCATCACCGACAATACTGGTGTACACTATTTTTTGTACTCCATTTTGTTTTGCAGCTTCAATTACATTTCTGTGTTGCTGAATTCGTTTTTGAGGTTCATCCATGCCAGATACCAAAAGAACGGCATCTACACCCTGTAATGCTTCATTGAAATCTTCGCGACTATTGTAGTCTCCTTTTCTGATTTCTACATCTAAATATGTAGCTTTTTCAGGTGTTCTGGCAATGCCAATGACATTTTCTTTTCCTATTAAATTGATAAGATGTTTTACAATTGATGCACCTAATTTTCCACTTGCCGATGTTACTGCTATTTTCATTTCATTCTATTTTTACTCGTTAATTGAGATTATATTTTATTCCTTATCTCAGAACCAACTGTTTGTTTTATAAATAACTACTTAATTTTCTTAAGCTGCTTGAGTTTTATTCTTTCTTCGGCTCATAATTTTTTCTTTTACTGACGGAAATCTGATTATGAAACCAATACCCACTATTACCGCATAAATAATCCATGTTTTTTCTAAAATGGCTACGTGTAAAAGGCTAAGTATGATCGCTGCATATGCCCAACTTTGAAGCTTTTTCCATGTCCGTTTTAATTTTTTCATCCACTTTCTATTGGAAGTGAACAATAACGGAATCAATATTAATACGGCTATGAAACCGGCTACATAATTGAATTGGGTAAAGGTTTCTGAAAAACCTTCTGCCCAGATAAATATGACAAAATGTAACAAACTCCATACTGCCGTAGCAATACCCATAGCTTGTCTTACAAATAGATTATTAACACCAAATAGGATAAAGAAAGGGGTACAGGTCAACACAGCTGTCATCCATCTTATTGAAAATTCACCTGTGATATGATATAACATTTCTAAAGTTGACATGCCTTCTTTACCACCATTTTCAGCTAAAGTCAAAACAAAACCATTAGAAGTATCTATTTTAAACATATTGCTTAAAATAAACATTGGCAATATTGCAAGAATGGTTACAATGATCCAGCCATAATTCTTTTTTAAAAATGTCATATTATAATTTGGCTTTTAATTCGTTCAATTCTTTTTCCAAAGCTTCTGCTTTATCCTTAAATTTTTGCATTGCCTTTTTCATTTGACCAATTTTTTTGAATGCCTCATCATCTTGTACTGCGGTGTACGTTGTTACACCATCTTTTTCCTTGAATTTCGACTTGCTGCCACATGTTGGGCAAATTTTTATATCACTCATACAATTTAGATTTAATTATTACCACTTTACCGTCATACTTTGGTGTTAAATGGTATTTGTTTTTTTGTTGTATCGCTTTTAAAAATCGTTTTGTATCGTGCATTTCTGCATTATCCACGTATACTATTGTTTTACTATGAAAATTAGGTTCTAGCATCTGAAAAAGGGACAAGTATAGATCTTTCCATCCATCAAGAAATAATAAATCTATAGGTTCTGAATACCCTTTTAATGTATTTATAGCATCGCCAATTCTCATTTCTATTAGGTGATCAACACCTGCATTTTTAAAATTCTCAATGGCTTTTTTTGCTTTGGAATCTATGAGTTCGGTTGTAACAATACTGCCATTTGTTTCTAGAATTCCCTCGGCTAAATACAAGGTAGATATACCGAATGAAGAACCAAATTCAACCACATTTTTCACTCCATTTTCTTTAATGAGCTGTACTACATCTTCCCCTTGCTTTTTTGAGATTGCCAGATAGGTATCCTTAAAATGTATTGGTTGAATAGGACCTAGAATGCTTTTCCCCAAAGCCTTCATTATTCTTATCTCATCAAATTTGGCATCTTCGAACAAATCTGCCAATGTAGATTCTATTTGTTGGTGTGCTGCAATCATAATATTTGAACCTTTTAAAAGGAACAACCGTGTTAACGGCTATTCCTTTTCAATTAATTTTATTGGCACCGCCAAAGGGTATAATACCCCGTTGCTTGCCTCGAATTTAAAAGTTTGTTTCCTTTGAATGCCTCATGGGCTTGCCCTTAGGGGTTTTACGCTCTAAAGCGGATCAGAATTTTCCGTTCTCGTTTTTCCATTCGGATTTTGCAGGTATCGTAGCGATAACATCCCAATGTTCTACTATTAAACCATCTTCTAATCTAAACAAATCATAGTAAGCGGTATGGTCACCCTTACCAAATTTGCCTTCACTAACACTTAGTACAAAGTTACCTTGACCCAAAACCATATGTAGTTCATCATACTGCATTACCAATCCGTTTTCTGCAAAATATTTCATAGCCGCCCCAAAACCATCTAAGCCATCTGCTACTGCGGGATTATGTTGAATGTATGTTGTTGGGTTAATGTAATTGGCTACTTTATCCATTTCATGATTTAAAAGCACATTTTCTATAAAACCTCTAACTACGGCTTTATTCGCTTCTGTTTTATCTAGATCAGCCAAAGTTGTTGCACCGTCAAATTGAGTTCTTCCACTTGGGTTTGGCTTTTGAATAGGCAATAGGTTGTCCCAGTGCTCAACAATTAATCCGTCTTCGAATCGGAAAATATCAAATCCTGCTTTTGGTCCGAAGAAATCATATTCAGTGTGCGTAAACACATAATCCCCATCTTGAAAGGCACGTAAAACGTTTGCTTTAAATCCGCCTTCCGGGGCATGTTGCATTACTTCTCCAAAACCTTGTAAGCCATCTGCCACACCTAAGTTGTGCTGAATATACTTATTGGGATTAATGTAAGAAATAGGTGTTTGGTCACCTGAATTGAAGCTGTTCAATAAAGCTACTACTTTATCTTTATTCGATAATGCAACATTCTTCAAAGAAGAAAGCGATTGAAATCGGATCAAATCTATGGTCGACTGATCCATCATCCCCATAAATTCTTTAGCTACCGCAGCATTCATAAAATCATTGATTACTGCATCTGAATGCGCTTTTGTGTCCCAATACGCAACAGCAACTTGTTCTCCGGCTTCATTGATTCCAGTAATTCGTTGTAAAAATCCGATTTGTTTTTCGCTGAATTCCGGTCCAACTCTATCATTTACTGCATTAAAAGCTTCAACATGGGTACCTTCCTTTAATTCAAAGGTCATTACTTCTGTAAATGTGCTATTGGTTGCCGTTAATTCATCGGTTGTTGTAAAACGAGACATTTTCATTGTGGACCCATCGATCATGCCCGCATAGTTGGCAACAGATTCATCTGACATAAATTTATTCATAGAGGCTTCGGCATCGGCAAGTGATTTCCAATATACCAATACCACATATCTTCCTTGCTCGTCAACACCACTTTGACGTCTAATAAAACCAGGCTGCTTACTTGTAAAAGTTTCTTCTATTTCAGCATCAAGTTCATTAAACTCCAATTCACTTACGGTTGTTTTGATATTGAAACTGGTGACCTCTAAAACAGTCTCAACTTTTTTTTCTGGGCTGTTACAGCTGGCGATTGCCATTGCAAACAGACTAATTGCAAATAATTTTGATTTCATAATTTTCATTTTAGTTGATTTTAAGTGTAATTCTACACTGCAAAACTAAAATGGGAATGACTGTATTCCGTTATCAATGTGAGACTAAGAATGGTAAATGTGAGTAATTATACCGAACTGGTTCTGAATACCTTAGGGGAAACACCAACATTTTTTTTGAAAAATTTGGTGAAATTTGTCAGCTCGTCAAAGCCAATTTCATACGCTATCTCTTTAAAACCATTATCTGTACTGACAATAGATCTTTTAGCCTCAAGAATTACATAGCCGTCTATAAAGGTTTTAGCCGTACCCAATGTAAACTCCTTAACCACTTCATTTAAGTGTTTGGTACTTATGGTAAGCATTTCGGCATAGTCTTTCACATTTCTTGTAGTAGCATAATTTTGCTCTACTAAATTTTTAAATGCTATAAAAACCGTATAGTTCTTAACATTATTTTGAGGTGATTGCTGATTATATTCCCGTTCAAGTCTCAGTAAATAGAGATTGATCAAAGAGGCTACTATATTGTTTCTTGCAAAGGTGTTTGAATTTGTAAGTTCTGCATTCAATTCTTGCAAAAAAGAATGGTTGAGCTCCTCGTTTTGCGAAATAGGGGACGTAACGTGATAATTATATAGATGCGAAATCATATTGATCGAGGATTTTGAGAAGTGGTTCATGACAAAATCTTCTGTAAACAACACCAAAAATCCTTTGTAAGCAGCATTTTTTTGAAAGGCATGAACCTGACCTTTTGCCAATTTTAGTACCGAACCTTTTTTTATGGAATAATCCTTTAAATCTACTTGATGCGTACCCTTACCCTCTGTAACGATCAGTAAGGCAAAAAAATGAATTCTATGCGGTTGGGTAGGGTTGTGGTCTGCTATTTCAGGTATTCTTGCAAAAAACTGTTTTAAGTTCAAACATTCGAAACTATACTTGTTTTGGGCATCTTGAAATGATATGTCGGGTATGTTTTTCAAAAATAATATGCTTGATTTTAATAGCTGATGGGTATCTCAACCCGGTTCATATCCCAAGCAATATACATTAAGGCTATTCCGTTTTCTGAGTCTTCAAATTGTATAGAAAACTCTTCTACCGGATTACTATTATGTAGCACATGTGCGTTAATGCGTAAAACATCATTTTTTTCATCATAGCTATAATGTCCCCATTGATCAACTGCCTTGTTGAAAATTATGGTCCATACCTCTTCTGTGGGTATGGCGTACATGGTATACGTGCCTTCTCGAAGTAATTTACCATCTATTCGCACATCTTTGTAGACTTTTATTTCTGTAGCTTCATTGGCTCCTAATCGCCATAATTCATTGTATTTGACCATGCCGCCAAAAACTTGTCGACCTTTTTTCTGAGGTCTGCTATAATCGACTTTAAGTATGGGAGAATCGGGTAAGTTTCTTTCTGGGGCGAACTTTATGTCGTGAGCAAAATGGTCTGGTAAATAGGCTCTGTCTAGCGGACTCTTATCCAAACCTCTAAAATCTTGCGCCAAGCTTACAGTGGTGAACAGACCAATGCAAAAAGAAAACAGTATCATTTTTTTCATATTAGAGGCATTAAAATAGGTGTCTTAGTTTGTTCTTAAATTTAACGATTATATAAATGCAAACACTTTATGTGCGATTTCTACAATGTATTTACCTATAACATTAACCCTCCGGTTGCTTCAATTCGCTGACCATTGATCCAACCTGCATCTTCTGTACATAAAAAAGCTACAATTCCGCCTATATCCTCTGGTTCGCCAACGCGACCTAAAGCTGTATTACTGCTTATCTTTTGACGTCTTTCTTCATTGTCTTTATTGGCACCACCACCAAAATCGGTACCTACAGCACCAGGTGCTACCACATTTGCTCTTATTTTTTTGGAACTTAATTCTTTTGCTATAAACTTTGTTAATACATCAATACCACCTTTCATACTTGCATATGCAGATGAACCAGGTATGGTTACCCGTACCAGACCAGAAGATATATTAATGATTCCGCCACCATCGTTCAATTGTTCAACTGCATGCTGCGTAAAAAAATAAACACCTTTTAAATGAATGTTCATCATAGCATCAAAGTCAGCTTCTGTAGTTTCTAAAAAAGGCTTGTAAATTCCTGTTCCCGCATTATTTATCAAATAGTCAAATTTTGCCGAGCGATAATTTTCATTCAAATACATGCTAATTCTCTTAAAGAAACTAGAGAAATTAGAGGTATCACTTGTATCTAATTGGAACGCCATTGCTTTTTGTCCTAATTTTTCAATCTCCTTTACAACATCATTAGCAGCTTCTTTTTTAGAATGATATGTGATGATTACATCCAATCCTTTTTCGGCGATTTTTAAAGCTATATTCTTTCCTATTCCACGGCTACCGCCTGTTACCAATACTATTTTAGTTGTCGACATAATTTTTGTTGTTTGTAATTCTTTTGAGCTTTTGCCTTACTCTAAGGTATTGAAATCAACACCGATTAAAAGCTTAGCTACGTTATATTAACATTAAGGTTATATTCATTATGTTTTTGGATCGCGTCTAAACAATTGGATCAAATCAAAGACAAGAACACAGAAAACTACCCAAATAAATCCGGCAATAAATCCACCGGCAATGTCCGATGGAAAATGTACACCTAAGTAAATACGGCTAATACCTATACTTAATATGAGAACCGCCAATAACAGCACCAACAAGTATTTAAAGACCTTCTGAATTTTAAATTTTAGCACTAAAAAAATAAGAAAACCGTAAAATGCCATGGCACTCATGGCATGTCCGCTGGGATAACTTAAGGTCTCTACTGATACTAAATGTTCAATTCCCGGTCTTGCGCGATCAATGAATCTTTTTAACATCATGTTCGAAATGGTTGCCAAAGCTAGCACCAAAGTTGCTTGAACAACATATTTCCAACGTTTAAAAACCAATAAGGAAATCAACAGGAAAATGGTCAACACTATCAAATAACCATAAGTGTCACCTACATTGGTCATAAACTTAAAATATGCCGTTAATGTTGGTGTTCGATGAGAAATAACATAATCTGTAATAGCGGTATCATAATTGGCGAGCATTTCGGTTTTTAGCGTATCCGTTAGTTCAACAAATAAGTTTATACCGCCAACCACTATAACAAGCGCAATAATTACCGTAATAACATAGGGTAAGGTAGTATTGTATTGGTTAAGCTTGTTCTCAAGGAATTGCCTGAGAGATTTTATAAATGCAAATAGTGATTGTTTCATGAACTAGAATCTTAATTTAAGGGTAAACATAATAGTTATTGGACAAAACTAGTGTTTCAAACAAATTGATATCTAACTCGATTGAGTTAACCTCTTGAATTTATGTAGAGCTTGGTTGCATTCAAATTTGGACGAGTATACTTTGAACCCTTATCTTTATGCGATAATAGAATTGTTAGAAAATATGAAATCACCCAATTGGAAAACTGCCATAGAATTTGATGATATAACTTATAAAAAGTGTGAAGGAGTGGCACGTATCGCATTTAATAGACCTAATGTTCGTAATGCCTTTAGACCACATACCACTAGCGAGTTGATCAAAGCTTTTTATGATGCGCAAGAAGATACTTCTATAGGTGTTGTTTTGCTTTCTGCGGAAGGACCATCTACAAAAGACGGTATATGGTCATTCTGTTCCGGTGGTGATCAAAAGGCTAGGGGAGAGAAAGGTTATGTAGGGCAAGATGGGCAGCATAGACTGAATATTCTGGAGGTACAACGAATGATACGTTTTATGCCGAAAGTGGTTATTTGCGTGGTACCGGGTTGGGCCGTTGGTGGCGGACACAGTTTGCACGTGGTCTGTGATATGACTTTAGCCAGTAAGGAACACGCTATCTTTAAACAAACCGATGCCGATGTAACTAGTTTTGATGGTGGGTACGGTTCTGCATATTTAGCAAAAATGGTGGGACAGAAAAAGGCTCGTGAAATATTCTTCTTAGGAAGAAACTATTCTGCGCAAGATGCTTTTGAAATGGGTATGGTAAATGCCGTAATTCCGCATGAGGAGTTAGAAGATACTGCTTTTCAATGGGCACAAGAAGTATTGGAAAAATCACCAACTTCTATAAAAATGCTGAAGTTCTCAATGAACTTAACCGATGATGGAATGGTGGGTCAGCAAGTTTTTGCCGGTGAAGCCACAAGACTAGCCTATATGACAGAAGAAGCAAAAGAAGGAAGAAACGCATTTTTGGAAAAGCGAAAACCTAATTTTGGAAAGGATAATTGGCTACCGTAAGTTGGTTGTTCGTTGTTCGTTGATGGTTGATGGTTGATGCAACGAAAAAAGTCTATTCTCTATTTTCTAACTTCTTACTGAAAACTGATACTGCCAACTGATACTAACAACTGAACACTAAAAACAAAAACCACCCTAAACTAAAAAGAGTCCGATCAATGAAGATCAGACTCTTTTACGAGAACACTATATGAAAATGAAAAAATTTTATTTCGTTTTTAACAACAGTGTAAATGTATAGAGGATCTCTAGTTTTTAGAAACTATTGTTGTCACGTTAGCGCTTTCTGTTGTGAGTTTCTTAAGATTTGTGGTTTTACCCCACGAGTGCTCTTAACTTTACATCCTTTAACGAATAGACCTAATGATTTCCTTTAACAGCGTATTAAATTGCTCATCTTTTTGTTCTTCCAAGCCTGTGCGTACGACAACTAGGTCTTTAGATGGTATAATAAAAATTCGCTGACCTTGAAATCCGTTTACAGAATACAGGTCTCGTGGTATGTCTGGGTATTTACCATTTGCATTTAGCCAAAAATGTGCTCCATATACTCCGTCAGAGTTTTCGGTTGGTTTAGAAACATAGTCTACCCACGATTCCGAAAAAATACGTTTACCGTTCCACATGCCTTTATTTAAATACAAAAGACCAAATTTTGCCCAATCTCGCGTGGTTGCCCATGCATAAGAAGAAAGTACATAGTTACCCGATAAATCGGTTTCCAATACCATCGAATTCATTCCTATTTTGTCGATTAATTCTTTGTACGGAAAATCTAAATATTCTTGATGCGTAGCAAACTGCTCATGTAAAATACCCGACAATAAGTTAGTAGTACCCGAAGAATAGTTCCAAACTTCGGTTGGGGCAGCAATAACGTTTTTATTGCGTTGGGCTACCGTCATGTCAGAAGCTAGAAAAAGCATGCGGGTAACATCAGATATTTTAAAATAGTTTTCTTCCCACTCCAAACCACTTTGCATGCGTAATAGGTGGTCAATGGTAATGTTGTTCTTTAAATTTTTCATTTGTATCTCATCGGCAAACGGCTTATAATCCATCTTCATATCACCCTTGTATTCTAAGATTCCGTAAAGAGTTGCCAAAATACTCTTGGTCATGGACCATCCTAATATTTTTGTATCCTTTGAAAATCCTCTTATATATTTTTCACCTATAATTTGGTTTTTATGAACTACCAATAACGATCGTGTTCTCTGCTCTGGATCTTTAAAAGCATTTTCAAAAGCAACGTCTAACTTATCATAATCAACATTTGCCAATACTGTATCCTTTATGCCGTTATTACCAAATGGGAAAGGCAGGGTATCTTGTACTTTAATTCTATTTGGTACGATATCGAAATTATGTTCAGAAAACTCCTCGTTCGTCAATACGGCACCTAAACCTTCTTTATATACCGCTTTTCTTGGCATAAGACCATAAACACTGGCCGTAGCTGAGTTATCTTCAGTAGAAACCTCACAGTCAGACAATTTAATTAAAGGCATTTCATGATCGTTCAACATAATATCTACCGGTTTTCTTTCCGCTATAAAAACACTAGACGCCATGCTTTTGGATGCATAACCGGAAATAAGGTTGAGCTTGGGATAATTAAAATATGCCGCAACAATAATACCGACCAAAGCAATACCTAAAAGCAATTTAATTTTTTTCATTCTTATTATTTTAATGTTCTAACTGAGGGGAAAGAGTACTTGTATTATATAAACTAGACCTATAATTTCTGCCAAGTTTTATCTGCTGATAATTTAAAGCTTCCTAAGTAATCAAAATTGCATTCTTGTGGTAAAATCATCGAAAGAAAAGTACTTTCATCTTTGGCTCTATATAAATGATATTCCTTACCAACAATAGGTTCAAAACTGAACTTAGCATTGTAGACCAAATTATTGTATTCAAAGTCGTCCATCAATTTATTGTATGCCTCTTGTAGTGCTTCGTACTTTGCCTTAAACTGGTTATTGGCACCTATAATATTGGTGTTTTTCCATGAGGTAACATCGGGAGGTGTAATTTTTGGGGCAGCTACACCACTTGCAAATGGAAGAAGCTTTCCATGATATTCCTGTGAATCTTCGTTAAAGACTACATTATCGGGTTTTTTTTCTTTTTTCATAGTACTACAAATTTAAAGAAAAGCCTTCATTTATAGCTTGCAGGGTTTTAAGGGTATAGGTATCTTCCATTTTCATATTATTCACTATAATCAATCATTTTTAATTAATGAATTTAAAATTATGCTTTTACGCGGTTTTATTGGGTGTATTTTTTTCATGTAATACAAAAAAACCATCTAGGGAACAAGCCCTATTTACCAGTTACTGCGCCAGTTGTCATATAGCTCCGGATATAGCATCTTTACCGAAAGATATTTGGAAAAATGAGGTGCTTCCGGAAATGGGGGCTAGAATGGGAATCAAAACCGCAGGAAAACATCCGTATTACAAATTACCTTTTAATGAGCAAACTGCAGTTATTAAGACCGGCACCTATCCTTCAAAACCTATAATACCATTAGAAGATTGGAAATTATTGCAGGAATATATAATCAACCTGGCTCCAGATAGTCTAATAAATAACAATGAAATCATTGAAAGCAAACCGTTAACCACTTTTAATACTACACCAATTCGTTTAGACAGTATAAAAGGTAGCTTAATTACTTTTTTAAATATCGATACAAAAGAAGGGAACATAGTAACCGGTACTCGAAATGGCGAATTGAACAGTTATAATCTCGATAAAAAATCTTATAAATCTTTAGGAAACTTTAATTCTGCCATTATCAATGCACGACTTTTACATGATAGTATTTATGTTACCAATATGGGTAAAATGGACCCCAATGAAATACCAAGAGGAGAAACTGTTTTAAGAAAGGGAAGTGAAACGGCTATTTTACAGGATTCTCTACATAGACCTGTACATACGGTTTATATAGATTTGGATAATAATGGTAGTGAAGAAATTATAATTAGTGAGTTTGGGGACCTTAAAGGAAGACTTACTTTGTTGAAGAAAAATGATTACGGATTTTATGAAAATAAAGTGCTTTTAAATTTACCCGGTACTCTAAGGGTAATACCAAAAGACATGAATGGCGATGGTAAAGATGATCTGGTTGTTTTGACCGCCCAAGGAGATGAAGCTGTTTATATTTTATATCAAAAGGAAAATTTAGAATTTACAATTGACAAAGTTCTACGTTTTAGTCCGGTTTATGGCTCTAGTTGGTTTGAGCTTGTTGATTACAATAATGACGGATATGACGATATCATTACCGTTAACGGTGATAATGCCGATAAATCTTTTGTAAACAAGCCTTACCACGGCATGCGCATACATTTAAATGATGGCAACAATAATTTTAAGGAAACCTACTTTCATCCTTTAAACGGAGCTACTAGAGTTATAGCCAACGATTTTGATCAAGATGGTGATATGGATTTTGCTTTATTAGCTACTTTTCCTGATTTTGAGAATCATCCGGACTATAATTTTGTGTATTTAGAAAATAAAAACAGTGCTTCCTATAGCTTTTCACAAGAGCATTTTAACAATAGCCAATTAGGCAGATGGTTTTTAATGGATGCTGACGATATCGACGGTGATGGTGATGATGATATTGTTTTGAGTGCACTTAGTTTTTCTTTTACACCGGTTCCTAAGCATCTAGAAGAAACATGGAATGAAAGCTATACCGATTTATTAATTTTAGAAAATACCCTACATTAGTAGGTATGATAAAAAAGTTATCCATTGTATTTATCCTCGTAATAGCCTTGAGTTGTGTAGATAAACCCGTGGATGATAAATTTAACTGGGTGCCCATTGAGGTAACTGCTACCGCGTATAATTCGCTTCCGTATCAAACATCATATGAGCATCCGGCAATAACGGCTTGGGGAGATTCTATAAAGCCCGGTCAAAAATGGATCGCTGTATCGCGCGATTTGCTAAAAAAAGGACTTTCGTACAATACAATGGTAAAGATCGATACTTTTGAAGGTGTCTATCTTGTGAAAGACAAAATGCATTCACGTTGGCGAAACCGCATAGATATCTATATGGGCGAGAACATAAAGAAAGCAAAAGAGTGGGGTAGAAGAAAAATTACCATATTATATGCTGTTGAAAAAGACAGTACTGAACAACTATTAGAATGAAAAAATACCTTTATTACTTCCTGTTATTAGGCTTCTGCTCATGTTACACTACAAAACCAATTGTTGAACGCCCCATTACCTTTAATGAAGAACGAAAAGTTTTAACTTTAGAATATTTACAGAACAGATACGGATTGCAGCAAGATTCACCAGAGATCGACCCAAAAATGATCGTATTACATTGGACGGTAATACCCACATTTGAAAAGTCTTTCGAAGCTTTTGATCCAGCAACCTTGCCCAATTGGAGACCCGATATTAAAAATGTAAGCGGTTTAAATGTTTCATCGCAATTTATGGTCGATAGAGATGGCACCATTTATCAATTATTACCAGAAACTACTATGGCACGCCACGTTATTGGTCTTAACCATTGCGCTATTGGTATAGAGAATGTTGGTGGTACAGAAGAATTGCCGCTAACAAAAGCACAGTTAAAATCTAATATTTGGTTAGTGGAATATTTAAAGGATAAATATGAAATTGACTATTTAATCGGTCATTATGAATATACGTTATTTGAAAATCATCCACTGTGGTTAGAACAAGATGAAGGCTACCGTACCCAAAAAACCGACCCAGGTCCTGAATTTATGAATAAGGTTAGAAAAGCCGTAAAGCATTTAAACTTCAAACAACTACCAAAAAACACATCGAACGAAATTAATTAACTATATGACCCAAATGAAACATATTTTACTAGCAACTATTTTTCTTTGCTCATTATCGGCTCTTTGCCAAACCGATAATATTACGACACAATTGTATGATACTTATGAGAATTATAAGGAAAGTACTATAGACAAAAGACGCATAAAGCATGCGGATATTCAGCCATTGATAGCTGAAATTTCTGCGAACAAAGCATTTAAAGTCACTACCGTTGGTAAATCTATAGGCGGAAAAGAGTTAAGCTTAATCAGTATTGGCAGTGGAGATACCAATGTTTTTCTTTGGTCTCAAATGCATGGTGATGAACCCACGGCAACACAGGCAATATTTGATATTTTAAACTTCTTTGAAAGTCCGGATTTCTCTAAGGAAAAAGAAGAAATTCTTGCTAGTTTGACCGTTCACTTCTTACCTATGTTGAATCCTGATGGGGCAGAACTGTACCAACGTCGAAACCTTTTAGGAGTAGATATTAACAGGGATGCATTACGCTTACAATCTCCAGAATCTCAAACATTAAAAAGAGTACGAGATAGTCTTGATGCCGATTTCGGATTCAATCTTCATGACCAAAGCACATATTACAACGCAGAACGTACAGAAAAGCCTGCTACAATATCTTATTTAGCACCTGCATACAATTATGAAAAAGACATTAACGAAACCCGTGGCAATGCCATGAAGATTATTGTGTTCATGAACGAAATACTTCAAAAATACGCCCCTGGTCAAGTAGGTAGGTATAATGATGATTTTGAACCTAGGGCTTTTGGTGATAACATTCAAAAATGGGGAACAAGTACAATTCTTATTGAATCTGGTGGATATCCTGAAGATACCGAAAAGCAGGAAATTAGAAAATTGAACTACGTTTCCATATTATCTGCGATCTATACCATAGCGAAGAAATCATATGAAAATATAGCTATTGAGGAATATGAGAAGATTCCCGAGAACGATAGAAAATTGTTCGATTTAAAAATTGTAGGAGCTACATATAAGCTTAAGGGTAATAACTATATCATTGATTTGGGTATGAACCAAATTGAAGTAGACTACCCAGATCACAAATCTTTTTGGTATAGTAGCCGAATTTTAGACCAAGGTGATCTTTCTACATATTACGGATATCAAACTTTAAATGCTTCTGGCTACAACATTAAACAAGCGAAAGCTTATCCTAAAACCTTAAATTCATTTGAAGAGGTTAAAGCGTTAAATTTTAAAGATGTATTAAAGCAGGGCTACGGTTATATACGTTTATCATCATTTCCATCAAAACAAATTATATCTCCTTTTCCCGTTCATTTAATAGGTGAAAAATATAAAGTTCCAGAACTTAATTTAATGCCGGGTATTAACCCAACATTCTTTTTGGAGAAAGCGGGAGTCATTGAATATGCCGTCATCAACGGCTTTCTGGTCAATTTAAAAGAGAATACTATCAATGTGCCAAATGGCATGATCTTTAGATAATAAATTCAATATTTAAGCATAAAAAAAGGGAAGCAGTTGCTTCCCTTTTTATCTATATAGAACCGAAGTTCTTACATGGTATCTTCAGCATCTAAAAGAGCAAAGAACTTATCTAAGTTAGGTAAGATAACGATCTTGGTTCTTCTGTTTTTTGCCATGTTTTCTTTAGTATCGTTCTCCACTAACGGCAAGTAGCTACTTCTACCAGAAGCTATTAATTGAGAAGGGTCAACATCATACTCTTTCTGTAATTTACGTACAATTGATGTAGCACGTTTTACACTTAGATCCCAGTTATCTGTAACCATAGGAGTGTTAATCGTTCTAGAATCTGTATGACCTTCTACCATAACTTCCATACTTGGCTCAGACTTAATTACATCTGCCAATTTTTTAAGAATATTGTCTGCCTTGTTACTAACTCTATAACTAGCTGTGTTAAACAATAACTCATCAGAAATATTGATCATTACTACAGTTTTATCAATACTAACGTCGATATCTTCACCTTCATCAGAAATTGATTGCTTCAATTTATAAGAAACTGCCAAGTTCATTGAATCTTGTAATGTTTTAGCACCTGCTAATTTTGCAGGATCAACATTTTTCAACGTATTTCTCATTTTAGCCTTTGTGTTATTGCTCATTACGGCAACATCATCAACACTTGTAAACTGGCTATCGTTCATTTCCTTTAATGAATTGATTTTAGAATTGTACTCCTCAACACGTGCTTCTATACGTGCCATTTGAGATTCTAACTCTTCTTTTTCAACTTGAGTCTTTTGTAAAGTACTTTGGGTTTGAGATAAGTTATCTTCTAAGGCAACATATTTCTTTTTAGAAACACATGAAGTTAAAAGCGTTATAGATACTATAGTAACTAAGGATAATCTTTTCATCTTGTTCTTTTTAATTAATATTAGTTTAATCGCTTTTATATACGGCCTAAACAGAAATACGGATGTTTAAATTTTTAACTCAATCCGTTTAGCCCTATAAAATACTGGCACAACAAAATGATTGTCAATGGGTTGTTATTTCGCTAAAGAGCAAAAAAAAGAAGCATTTTCATGCTTCTTTGTATAATTTGAAAGTGAGTTTGTTATTCGCAACCTCCTGTAAATCCGTTTGCACTAAACTTGGTTTGTACTGCTCCTTGTCTAGAACCGGTATTGATTTCTATGGCTAAATTATTCTCACCACTACCATCTCTTTTAGGGCTGCAATATTCAAATAAGTAGAAACTATTTGCTCTTTCAGATACTTTGTCGGAGATATCTCTAAAGGTTGCTTCTAATTCATCTTTGTTCGTAGCGAATACGCTGGCAGTCTTACCAACAGCCGTCAGTACTTCTGTATCTATTTCTGCTCCTAATCCAATACTGAAGAAAGAAATATTGGCATTTGCATCTTCCACTTTATCCAATGCGGCATCTTCGGTATAACGAGAAGCTTGATCGGTACCATCTGTAAATATCACTACCGATGCAGCGCCAATTTTATCATCTTGTGTTGATACGTTAATTAGATCAGACGCTATATCGGTCGATTTAATTACCGCTCCGTATAAATCGGTTGATGGGTCATTACTAATGTCATCGGTGATTCCGTCAATAGCTATTTTTAATTCATCTTTTGATGGGGTCAACTCATTTAACAAATGCAGTTCATCTTCTCCATCAAACCAGTAGATAGCCATTTGTACGGATTCTTGAGCCGTTGCTGGCATTACGGCATCTATAAAACTAGTGGAAGCCAATTTTAATTCTTCTAAACTGCTACTTAAAACACTATTACTTAAATCTAAAACAAGTAAGGTGTTATTAGAGAAAATCTGTGAATTTGGTGAAATACGTGCCGATGATTCTGAGGTTGAAATAGTATTGAAGCAATCATCATTTCGACCTTGCTCATAAATAGTAAATTGATCTGCTGTTAACCCCGGAACAGGATTTCCACTGGTATCGGACACTTTGAAAAACACAGATACCTTACCTGGTAATGTTGTATACTGATCTTGTATAGAAAGTACTAATTCGCCTTCTTCCAATCCTAAACATTCATCAACTACGGTACCTTCTCCAAGTCCGTCACCTGTATTCAAATCCAAACTAACATCATCATCTGCGTTACCACAAGAAACTAGTAGGGTAACCATAAAAAACACACTGAATGTTTTTAAAAAATTTTTCATATTCAATTATTACGGGTTCAACTAGCAGAACGCACAATGTTAATTTAAATTATAGTGAAGCTTAAAATTAATGTTAAAGATTGTTAAAGCGTATTCATGTAAGTTCCAAATAATCAAAACACCTATATTTCATTAGGTTTATACAAAATACATAATAAGAATATTAGCCTTAATTTTACTACATTAGAAGGTGTAAAGCGGTAATGAATGACCCACGAGTTTAAAAACATTTTTAAAGAATATAGAATTGCCAAGTCGGCTAATATCAAATGCGTTTTGGCAACCGTAGTCGATTTAGACGGTTCTTCTTATCGTAGACCTGGTGTTAGAATGCTAATACGTGAAGATGATGTAATGATCGGTGCGGTAAGTGGCGGCTGTGTAGAAAAAGAGGTTTTATTTCAGGCTCAATCGGTTTTTCAAAATGGCACCTCAAAATTAATGACCTACGATGGCAGGTACAGGTTGGGTTGCGAAGGTATTCTATACCTATTGTTAGAGCCTTTTGACCCAAACAATGATTGTTTATATGCTTTTGACCAAGTTATTGTTAATAGACAATCGTTCGAATTACGGACGGCGTATGAAAAAACATATGGTGAGCTCAGTGGTTACGGGACTTTTATTAGGCTTAACGATAAAAACTTTTCTTTAAATCAAAATACAACCGCACAAAAATCAGCTTTACACTTTTCGCAGACGATGACTCCTTGTCAACGACTTTTATTAATTGGTGGGGAACATGATGCCGTGCAGTTAGCGCATTTTGGGTTAAGCATGGGCTGGGAGGTAAGTGTTGCCGTTACGCCAAAAGAGGATAAAACCATAGAGGATTTCCCCGGAATTGATTCGTTGTTGACCTTAGAACCCGAAGACTTTCCGGTAGAAACTATCGATGCTAATACCGCTGTGCTATTAATGACGCATAGTTATGTAAAAGATTTAAAGTATCTATTGACTTTTAAAGATTGTAAATCAACTTATTTAGGCGTTTTAGGCCCGGCGAGAAGAAGAGAAAAATTATTGTCGGAATTAATGGAATTGGATATGGATATTGACCTTGATTTTGTGGAAGGTATACACGGTCCTGCAGGGTTGAACATTGGGGCAGAAACACCGCAGGAAATTGCAATATCTATACTAGCTGAAATATTAACGGTGATTAGAAAGACCGAACCTATGATGCTAAAAGATAAATTGAAAGAAATACATCATTAAAATGCCATTACAAATTGCTGTTCTTATTATGGCTGCCGGTGCTTCTACACGAATGAAAGGCATTAAGCAACTGATGCCCTGGAAAGATTCTAACTTTCTTTTAGAAACCATAAAAACTGTTCAAAAATGTCATGTTTTGAACATTACTATTGTTTTGGGTTCTAATGCCGAATTGATATCAAATCAGTGTCAACTAAATGATTTGGATGTTCATGTAATAACAAATACCAATTGGGCTGAAGGATTGGGAAATAGTATTGCACATGCAGTTAAGGTGAAGCTAGAACAGCAGGAAACCTATGACGGTATTTTAATTTGTCTCGCCGATCAACCTTTACTTACCCATGAATACCTAAACAAAGTTATTAATGAATTTGAGAAGCATCCGGAAAAAATTATAGGTACAAATTACGGTAAAAGAGTAGGGGTGCCTGCTTTGTTCCCAAAGATATTTTTTACGGAATTGTCAAAACTAAAAGGTGATTCCGGAGCTAAGCTATTTTTAAATGAGCAGTCCGAATCCATAATTTCCTTGCAAGCAAATAAGCAAATTATTGATATTGATACTGATGCAGAATATGAACAATTAATGGCACATACCAATAAAACACAGATATAACATGAACAAACTTAAGACTACCCTTCTATATAGTATTATAGTTCTAGCAACATCACCATCCTTCGCTCAAGAAATGGGTTTTGAAGAATACAACCCAACATCAACATTAGTAGTTCCAGGAGCTGAAATCACCAAAGCAAAATTTCCGTTCATTGATATACACAGTCACCAAAGAGATATGTCTGTAGCAGCTCTCGACGGATTAATTGAGTATATGAATGCTATGAACGAAGCCATAATGGTGAACTTAAGTGGTAGATCAGGTGAAAGTTTAAAAGAGAAAGTTGATAACATCAACAAAAGTTATCCAAATAGATTTGTGGTATTTGCCAATGTAGATTTTGAAGGTGCCAAAGATATGGCATGGGGAGAACAAGCAGCGAAACAATTGGAACAGGATATAAAGAATGGAGCAAAAGGCTTAAAGGTTTTTAAAAGTTTGGGATTAAGAAATGCAGATGCCAATGGTGAACGTTTGGCAATAGATGATCCCCGTTTAGACCCTATTTGGGCAAAATGTGCAGAAATGGGCGTTCCGGTTTTAATTCATGCAGCAGACCCAAAGTCCTTTTGGGATGATATGGATGCAAAAAATGAACGCTGGTTAGAATTAAAAACTCATCCAAGAAGAAAACGTAGCGCAACAGACCCTGCTCCGTTCGAACAAATTATTCAAGAGCAGCATAATGTGTTCAAAAAGCATCCAAAGACAAAATTTGTTAATGCCCATATGGGGTGGCACGCCAACAACCTCGAAAAACTAGGTCAACTATTAGACGAAATGCCTAATATGAACGTAGGTATTTCTGCTGTAATTGCAGAATTAGGTAGGCAACCACAGAATGCCAGAGCTTTCTTTGTTAAATATCAAGACAGGGTGTTATTTGGTAAGGATAGTTGGAAACCAGAAGAATTTCCAACCTATTTTAGGGTACTTGAAAGTAATGACGAGTATTTTCCATACTATAAAAAATACCTTGCTTTTTGGGCAATGTACGGTTTAAATTTACCCGACGAAGTGTTGAGGAAATTGTACTACCAAAACGCGCTAAACCTTATTCCCGGTTTAGATACTTCTTTGTTCGAAGAGTAAAACCTATACCTTTTTAAGTACAACGGTTTCTTCAACTACAGGAATATCCTTTACATCTTGAAAAATGCCACATGAAACTTGTTTCTTGACCAAGCTTTGTGTGCTTTTTCTTTTTGTCAATGCTTCTATCTCAGGATTTAAAAACTGCATATCGTGTATATTTTTTTAATAAAACGTACATATGTGTCTCATGTTGTACGAGTTAGAATTAATTTACCCTAATTTAAAAAAGAATTTACCTGAAAGTGTGACAAATGAGAAAATCAACATACTAATGGGGAAATAAGTTTTAAGAGATGCAGAAAGAAGTGGTCTTCACAAATTTAATACGAGAACATCAAGGACTTTTGTATAAGGTGACTTCAATTTACACTGATAATAAGGAAGATCAAGAAGACCTTTTTCAAGAAGTAATCTTTCAACTTTGGAAATATTTTGATTCGTTTCGTAATGATGCCAAAATAACAACGTGGATGTATCGCGTGGCAATGAATACATCTATCACATTTATAAAAAAGAAAAAAAGACGACCAGATTCCGTTCCAGTTGCTGAAGTCTTTATTAACGAATCTGATACCCATGATGAAGTTTACGAAGAACGGTTACGGTTACTTTATCAGCATCTAAAACACCTGAATACGTTAGAAAAAGGACTCATTTTTCTATTGCTAGAAGGTAAAAGTTATAATGAAATAGCACAAATTACGGGCTTGAGTGCCAGTAATGTGGGTACAAAAATATCTCGAGTAAAGAAAAAATTAAAAACGAACATGACAAATAAATAAATCATGGAATTAGAAGAACTACAATCTGCTTGGACAAAAATGAGCAATGAATTAGACCAACAAAAAAAATTAACGAACAAAATCATATTAGACATGACAAAACAGAAATATCAGAACAAATTCACTACTATTACCAAATACGAATCTTTAGGCGCATTGGTATGTTTCGCAATCGCATTATTTGTAATCTTTAACTTTAACAAATTAGATACTTGGTATTTGCAGGCATGTGGGGCATTTACGCTCTTGTTTTTAATTGTATTGCCGGTTTCGGTGTTATCAACCCTTAAAAAAATCAAGAATATCGATATTTTAAAAGGATCTTACAAAGAGAATCTTAAAGTATACGTGCATACAAAAAATAGATTGCTCAGGTTGCAACAGATCGGAATTGTGGTTGGTTTTATCGGCTTGTTTTTCATTATACCGGTAACCTCAAAAATAATTTCTAACAAGAACGTTTTTCTAAATAGTTTAAAAACGGAACAAATTATTACTTTGACCATAACATTGGTTGCCATGGCTTTTTTCTGTAATTGGGCATACAAAGGGTATAAAAAGATTACCCAATCTGCACAAGAGCTTTTGCAAGATTTGGAGTAAGCGAATTATTCGGTAAGCTTCTTTTGAATATAATTTAAAATCAGCATCCAATTCATTTTTAATAGGAGAGAGGCGGTTGGTACATTGTCATCTTCGATGGCAGAAATTATCGCCTCGTGCTGATTATCAGATTTGTTGTAGAAAGAATCATCATTAGTAAAAGCATGTTCATAGAAGAACAAACGTGTTTTTAGGTCATTCAGAATTTTTAATGCCAACTCGTTTTTATAACCTTTGGTGAGCAACCTGTGAAACTCAAGATCAGCTTGAATTCTACTTATGGCATTTGGCGCATTTTCAAAAACCTCTTGTTGCTTTTTTAAGTTTATGATGTGCTCTTCGTTAAATTCAGAATTTTCAATCGCCATTACCTCCAAATTAGCTACCAATTCATATAAATCTTCAGCTTCTTCTACGTCTAGTTCTGCAATTATGAAACCTCTGTTGGGTATCGCTTTAATTATATGTGCTTGTTGAAGTTGGGTCAATGCCTCGCGAATAGGGGTAACACTAACCTTTAAATGCCTGGCAAGTGCCGCCAAATTAATGGTCTTGCCTATTTTCAAATTACCGGTAATCATTTCAGATAAAAGATAATCGCGCACTTGATCCCTCAAATTTATTTTAACTAGCATACATTAAATATAGTATATCGTATACGATTATAACTGGTATATGGATAACATTATTATAAATGATGGAATTATAGTCTGTAAAAGTACCCTTAGACCATACTATGTAAGCGTTTTTATCGTTTTGACTATACAACCCTACAAACAATTAAACATGAAAAATCTAACATCCTATTTAAAAAAAGGTATTCTCTTATCCGGAGTATTATTAATGGCCTATAGCTGTAGTGATGATGATACTACTGCAGAAGAGGTAACATTAACCCAAACTGAACTAAAAGCGGTTCTAGAAACCGATGAAATTACCGGTGGTATTGATCTGGCGTTATATGAGTTATCTTCAAATAACGGAAGTACGGGTAAATCTACAAGTAATGAATGTTATAGTGCCGTGTATTCAGATACCGGTTATGTGGCAACCTTTAATAACTGTGTATTAAATGGAACAGAAAATGTAAATGGTACTTTAAGCGTTACTTATGACCAACAGGGTGAAACTGGTTCTTTTACAGCAAGCTATGATGACTTCTACGTCGGTGAAATAAAAATTAATGGAACCAGATCATTTTCGTTTAGTACAAATTCAAATGATAGTGCCATAACTTTTCAGGTTACCAGTGAAATGACCGTAGAAATGGAAGATGGCTCAATTATATCTGACAGCGGAACCAAGTCTACAACAATTGCATTTAATGATACCACTACATATAGTATCGAAGGCAGTTGGACCGTTGTTTTTGAAGGTAACACTTATAATGTAAACGTTAATAACGCATTAACAAGTGAAATATCTTGTTCTTATGTTTCTAGTGGTGATATGGATGTTTCTAAAAATGGACTATCGGTAAATGTTGATTTTGGAGATAACACTTGTGATAATATTGCCTTGCTTACCTACCCAAATGGAGTAGAAGAAGAAATTACATTAGAGGATTAAATCAAAATAATGAACATTGAAAAAGGGATAAGACTTGTAGGTCTTATCCCTTTTTTTTAGCTAACTCAAAGAATTATTTTAAATTCTTAATGGGTGTATTGTCTACTTGCAACCCATTGTACTCTCTTGCTTGTTTTAAAGCTTGAAAAGAAAGTGTTTCTTCTTGTTTCCGTTGGTGTGTTTCTAATAAAAGTTCTCATGATGTTCGTATTTTAAATCTGGTGATTAGTCAGATGGATTGATGATTGATTGTTTTTTGATGTGATGTGTGCTGAATATTAATGTGTAAACTGTCTGCTAGCTACCCATTGAACTCTCTTACTTGTTTTAAAGCTTGAAAAGAAAGTGTTTCTTCTTGTTTCCGTTGGTGTGTTTCTAATAAAAGTTCTCATGATGTTCGTTTTAAATCTGGTGATTAGTCAGATGGATTGATGATTGATTGTTTTTGGTGTGATGTGTGCTGAATATTAATATGTAAACTGTCTGCTAGCTACCCATTGAACTCTCTTACTTGTTTTAAAGCTTGAAAAGAAAGTGTTTCTTCTTGTTTCCGTTGGTGTGTTTCTAATAAAAGTTCTCATGATGTTCGTTTTTTAAATCTGGTGATTAGTCAGATGGATTGATGATTAATTGATTTTTGATATGATGTGTGCTGAATATTAATGTGTAAACTGTCTGCTAGCTACCCATTGAACACGTTTACTGTTTTTAAATGCAGTTAAAAAGGCATTTCTTCTTGATTCCGTTGGTGTGTTTCTAATAAAAGTTCTCATGATATATTGTTTTTAATTGATGATTAATAATTCTGTTATACTTACTAGACGACCATTAATATTTTTTGTTACAGTACTATGCATAAAAAGGTACTATTTTTAACAATTTAATAAATTAAAATTATCTCAAAGACTTGATATTCAGTTATTTAAAATATTTATTAAATTTTAAATTTTAACAGTTATAATTGTAATTAGGAACTGGCGGAAAGGTGAAATGGAACTTTTTAAGTCTTAACAAGTAAAATCATTCACTATAATGTATCTTAAAATTGAATTTAACTTTAAGTCTTTTAAAACTTTGGCAGTTTGAGTGCCAGTAATGCTAAATAATTGAAATACAAATCATATCTTTGTAGAACTTTAGAGGGATGCATATAATATCTGCAATGACCTTACAACAAATGACATCGTAGTTAACCCATATGCTTTCCATTGGTTATCAACGTCACTACGTATTTCAATCCCTTTACAGTAAAATCTATTATTATCATTAAAATTACGAATGGCAAAATCGCAACAAACATTTAATAAAACTGAAAAAGAAAAAAAACGCTTAAAGAAGCGCGAAGAAAAGAAGAAAAAAATGCTAGCCCGTAAAGCGGCTGCAAAAGAAAATGGTACTTCTGGTATTCCTCTTGCTTATGTAGACTTCAATGGAAACCTGGTAGATACACCGCCAGATCCTGCTATGAAAGTAGAAATTGAAGCAGAAGATATCGTTCTAGGTATTCCAAAGAAAGAAGAAGGAGATGTAGAAGAATTTGATCCGGTAAGAAACGGTAAAGTTTCTTTCTTTGATACTACCAAAGGGTTTGGTTTCATTATCGACGCTGAAAATAACGAGAAATATTTTGTTCACGTTAGCGGACTTATTGATGAAATCATGGAAAACGACAAGGTTTCTTACGAGCTGGAAAAAGGCATGAAAGGCATGAACGCTGTTCGTGTAAAGAAAATCTAGTACACAAAATTTTCAATGGCAAAAATGCAACGTAACACCGTTCTGGTCGTATTGTCATTTTTTGCCATATACTTCATTTGGGGGTCTACCTATTTGTGGAATAAAATTGCAGTAACCGAATTACCTGCCTTTATGTTGGCAGGTATTCGTTTTGTGACTGCCGGAAGCTTAATTTTTATTATTTCAAAAATTTTAGGCTTCTCATTAAAAATCACCAAACAACAATTTAAAAACACTTTTATTGCCGGTTTTCTGTTTCTCACATTTGGGAATGGAGTAGTGGTTTGGGCTTTAAAATATGTGGACAGTGGGTTTGCGGCACTTGAAGTATCGGCACAACCTTTAGTGGTATTGCTCATGATGCGTATCTTGCAGGGCAAAAAAATACAACCCATGTCAATCATTGGGGTTATTCTAGGCATTACCGGTATTTTTCTATTAGTAAGTCAAAAAGAGGTTATTGCTCAAGAAGGTGCCATACTGGGTATGGTACTAATATTTATTTGTATGCTTAGCTGGTCTTATGGTAGCCTATTTGTTGGTAAAGCTGTCTTGCCCAAAAATTTCTTTGTCAATACCGGTTATCAAATGCTAACAAGCGGATTATCTCTACTCGTTATCAGTACCCTATTTGGAGAAAACTGGACATCACCAGTTACTTGGAGTCCAAAAGTGTTATGGTCAATGCTACTCTTAGTTGCATTTGGCAGTATCATTACTTTTACGGCGTTCAATTATTTACTTCGTATTGTTTCTCCAGAGAAAGTAGCAACATCTACTTATATAAATCCCATAGTAGCTATGATTTTAGGATGGTATTTTTTAAATGAAACCATCACCGTACAATCTGTTATGGCTTCGGTTGTTTTACTAACTGGCGTGTATTTTATAAACACTAAAAAAAGCCTTACTATTCTTTCTAGATTCTCAGGGAAACGTATTCCTAAAAAGATATCGGATCAAGAGTTACCTCATTAACTTCTGTGGGGTTCATATGTTCTAACCTTATAGTACCTATTCGTACTCGTACTAAACGAAGGGTTGGAAAGCCCACTGCAGCAGTCATTTTACGTACTTGACGAAATTTACCTTCTTTAATAGTTATGCTGATCCAACTTGTGGGTCTGTGCCTGCCTATTCTCAATGAAGAATGTGCATCGGGTAGGGTAGGTGGTTCTTTTAACAATACTACGGAACAAGGTTTGGTGGTATATTTCTTGCCAAAGATTCCAATGTTAATGCCTTTTGCAATTTTTTCAATCGCATCAGAATTAATGATGCCATCTAATTGGGCTAGGTACTCTTTTTCAATACCCAACCTATTAATGGTATCGCTCAATTTCCCATCGGTAGTCATTAATAACAATCCTTCAGACTTCTCATCCAACCTACCTATGGGCATTATTCCTTCAGGAAAATTAAAAAGCTCACTTAAAAATCGCTTTTTACGAAGTTGACGGTCTTCACCGGAAGATATTTGGCTTAGCATACCCACTGGTTTGTATATTTTAAAATGAAAATGTTCCTTCAATTTTACCTATTACAATTAATTTCTATTACATATGGTCGCAAAAGATACCCTTTTTAACCCATGAATTAGTAATAAACTAGCGAGATTGTTACCTTTGCACACTCCAGAGAAGATTTTATGCAAGAGACAGTTTTTGAACTACAGGACAGAAAAACAGATAAAGAACTTTACAGCTACCAACAAGGAGCAATTCAACAAATATTTGACAAGTTCGATTCAGAACGAGATGATTATCACCTTCTATACCAATTACCTACAGGTGGTGGTAAAACCGTAATTTTTTCGGAAATAGTACGTCAGTACCTTAAAAACCATAATAAAAAGGTTTTGGTAATGACCCACCGTATTGAACTGTGCAACCAAACATCTGCCATGCTGACCAGTTTTGGCGTTGTCAATAAAGTGGTAAACAGTAAAGCCAATCTTGATGATCAAGAGCGCTATAGCTGTTATGTTGCTATGGTTGAAACGTTGAACAATAGATTAAACGATGACCAATTAGATATTTCTGATGTCGGTTTGGTTATTATAGATGAGGCTCACTACAATTCTTTTACCAAGTTATTTAAGTTCTTTGAAAATTCATTTGTTCTTGGCGTAACAGCTACGCCGTTAAGTTCTAATAAGGACTTACCAATGAACAAAAACTATGATGAACTTATACCTGGTGAAACTATAGAAAACTTAATTGCCAATGATTTCTTGGCAAGGGCAGAAGTATTTCATTATGATATGGGACTAACTTCTTTGGAAATTGGTTCTAATGGTGATTATACCGTTAAATCATCTGCTGATTTATATACGAGTCCGGCAATGTTAAGTAAGCTTTTAGAAGCTTATACCAAACATTCAAAAGGTAAAAAAACATTGATTTTTAATAATGGTATTGAAACCTCTATTCAGGTTTACCATACTTTTCAAGCTGCAGGTTTAAACATTATGCACCTTGATAATACTGCTACAAAGAAGCAGCGAAAGCAAATATTAAAATGGTTTAAAGAAACGCCTGATGCTATTTTAACGTCAGTAAGTATTTTAACCACTGGTTTTGATGAACCTACTATTGATACTATTATTCTTAATAGGGCAACAAAATCATTGACGCTGTACTACCAAATGATCGGTAGGGGATCTAGGGTATTGAACAATAAATCTAAGTTTACGGTTATAGATTTAGGTAACAATCTATACAGATTTGGTCCTTGGGGAGCAGATTTGGATTGGGGAGCCATTTTTAAATCTCCCAATTACTACATGGATCGTATTCGTGACGATGAAGACATTGAAAGCGATTTTAAACTTGACCTATCTGAAGAAGTTAAGGCGGAGTTCAAAAACTCCAAAGAAACGTATTTTGATATAAAAGAGACTTACGAGACAGCTACTTTTGCGGGTGAATCATCTAAAGTAGTTCTTGAACGATCTATTGCCCAACACGCTTACATATGTATTGAAAATAGTGAAGATGTGTATGATGCCATTGCATTGGCTAAGCTATTAAAAGAAGATATTGATAATAGAATACACGTTTATGGTAAGTGTATCAGTAAAAGCACGTATAATTTCTTAAGCTGGTTAAAAGACGATTACCAAAAGAAATTGAACGCTTATTTACGTGAAAATTTTGATAAGGTCTTTGAAGAAATTCATGGACATCCACCAGAGGATTAAATAGTACAAAATTCAAAAGGGCTGTTCTTAAATGAACAGCCCTTTTTATTTAAAAGATCTTTTAGTTTACTCTACAATTAAATTATATTGTGGTGTAGGGTTCAAAGGACAGAAATAAACATATTCCCCTTTTTCTAGTTTTGTAGCCTTAGAATGACCTACTGTATTATTTTTCACCGCCGCAGTTACATATGCAGTTTGAATATGGTTTTCTGGTTTAGAGGCATCCATACCTTTCTTTACTAAAACCAGACCCACATCTTTACCTACGTTATTATTTGCAACGTCAAAAATATAAGTGCCTTCACTAACTGTAATTGATTTTTGCGTGAATTCGCCAGTTGTTTGCTCTAAAGCAATTTTCTTAACTGGCTGTTTCATCATTTTATCTTGTGCGTTTGCGTTGAAAGAAAATGCTAATACGATTACTAAAATTGATAATACTTTTTTCATGTGTTTAAATTTAATAGGTGTTACCCCGTTTTAATGTTTATTAATAATTAGTTGTGAAATTGTTTATAATGAAGGAGCTAACGGAAAATCAACGGGTACTTGTGTTGTACTGTGGATGTAGTTTGATATTGTTTTGTCTCCTACTAATGAAATGGTGTCAACTAAGTTTGCTTTTGTATAACCAGCAGCAAAATAGTTTTCTAAAATTTTTTCATCAGTACCCCCTCTATTCTCTGTAATGTTTTTTGCTAATTGAGCCAAGGCATCCAACTTAGAGTCAAAAGATGCTTTTCCTGCTCTAAGCTCTAAAATTTGTTCATCTGTAAAACCGTTCATTTTACCAATAGCTGTATGTGCCGATAAACAGTAAATACAATTGTTAACTTGGCTTACTGCTAAATTGACGACTTCTTTCTCTTTAGCTGATAATGAAGTTTTGGCATTTGCAAAATTCAAGTAGTTTTCTAATGCGGTATCACTATTAGCATACGTTGCATATAAATTTGGTACAAAGCCTAAAGCTTTTTTAAGATTGTCGAAAATCGCTTGATTGTTTTCGCTTACTTCTTCTCTGGTAGGTACATTAAATGTGCTCATGATTATGTTTTTTTATTATTTTATTTTGAAATTAAATTTGTCACAAAGGTAGACTGACTAACAGGTATTTATCATGCTTGAAATTCCCATTGGCTTGTCAATTTTTCCTTTAGAACAATGAATTGAATACTCGTGTTAATCCAGATGATGAATCAGAATCACAATAGAAATCTGATATATGATTGTGTTCACAATGTTCTTTTACATTGACGGTGTTTGACACCTCTATTCTTCTAGAAGTAAATATTTCTATTAAATTGAAAATTGATTTGTGTTTTAAATTCATGTCTTTACTGTTATAATTCTACAGCACAAAGATCTAGCAATCATGAATCTTAAAACGGGCAATTTTACCCTTGTAGTTGTCAATTCTTCCCTAACTGGTTTTTTCTAGGCGTTTCTTGAATTGAGAAGGAGAGAGGTTTGTAATTTTTTTAAACAAACGACTTAAATGCGATGCATCTTCAAAGCCAATTTCATAAGCAATCTCTTTAGCGGTTTTATCGGTATAGATCAGTAACCGTTTGGCTTCAAGTACTATGCGCTCATGTATTATTTGTAGCGGAGTCGTTTTAAATTTTGCAAAAGTATTGGAAAGGGTTTTTGGAGACTTAAATAGTTTACTTGCATAAAAGGAAACCGAATGATCTTCTTTAAAATGTACTTCTACCAAAACATTAAATGCTCTTAGCAAATCTATTTTTACATCACTGTTAGGATTACCAAATCCTTCTTTTGCCTTTAGCAGCCTTGTACTCATAATCATAAAACGCGCCATTAGCAAACGCAGCATTTCTGCTTGTATAGTATCTTCCGTACTTAATTCATCTACAAAAACATCATGTAACGTATTGAATTTTCGTTGTTCATTTTCTCCTAAATCTATTAATGGAAAATGTGCATTGCCAAAAAATAATAGTCCTGCGCAGCTTACCTCTTGATCATGATCTTTTATACAGTAAAACTCACGGTTAAATTGATAAACAACCAAATCTTTACCATCCACAAAATGAATAAATTGAATTGGGGTCAATGCAAGTAAACTATGTTCTGAAATTATATAAGGTATACCATCAACTGTAATCTCGGCTTTGGTACTAGTAGTTCTAACAAAAATATAGAGCTCAGCTTGTTTGGGCTTTCTATAACTTTCCAATAAAACTTCATTACCGACTTTAAGTAATCCGCCGGTACTAAAATCTTTAAAAATTTCTTGCATGAAGTTTTGGTCTAAAAAAAGGATGATTCATTACAGAAGTAACAAATCATCCTTTTAAAACCTTTAAACAACAACTTCTTTAAAACCTCACAGAAACCTTTCCTCTTAAGTAAAACGGAGTTCCGGGAGTGAAATGAATTTCTTCAACCGATGCTGTTTCATTGAACAATCTACTTTCTGTAGCGAACTGTGTTTCGTTCCACTCTGTATCAAATAAGTTTTCAACGATTACACCAACCGTCCAGTTTTTAATATTGTAGTTCAAGTTTAAGTCCGTTACAAAATATCCTTCTGCAACAATACTATTGTCTTCGTTCGCAGCCCTATCGCCCAAATATCTATAATTCAAATTCCCAGAAAAATTGCCTAAATCGGTAATTGATAGTCCGCCTACTGCCGTGAAATCCGGTGCTAGGGGAATATAGTCTTCACCGCTCGTTTCTTCTGTACTTCTTGCATAAGTGTAGTTGACGTCACTATATAGATACAACCAATTCAATACTTGATAACGACCACCAAGCTCAAGTCCTAATCTACGTGTTTTACCACTCGGCTCAACAATACCTGCATCACCTACGTAAACAAATTCTTGATCTAATAACAGTCCCCATAAAGTGGCATTTAAAACCAATTTATCTGTAGGTTTAATAATGGTTCCTAAATCTACACCATAAGCGGTCGGTAAGACATCCCTACCTTCGTTTGCCGTAACTACACGTGTATCGTTAGAATGAAATCCCAGACCTGTTTTTAAGAATAGCTGCCAATTTCTATTTACCGAGTATAGTGTATTCAACTTAGGACTCACTTTAGCTTTACTTTCACTTTTATTGTCGTAAAGTTCGCTTAGTTTGTTCTCATAGTCGAAATTGAAATAATCTAATCGTACAGATGGATTAAAGGTCCAGTTTCCTGTTTTATATTCCGCATCAACAAAACCGTACATATTTGTTTCATCTACGTCGCCAAATGCATATTGCTCCAACACTGTTTTTCTATTTAACGTATGTTCTAGTGTTACATCATCTACATTATCATTTCTAAAACCTACACCAGCAGAATAGGTAAAGATATCATCTTCTCTTACAGTTATATTGATTTGTTCAAAAACAGTTTCAGCTCCCATAATCGTTCGATCTTCATACTGTCGTATTTGATCGCCATTTACTGGGTCTTCTAAAAAGAAAGTGAAATTGGAGAACAATTCAAAATCATACTTGCTTATAAAAGCCCTAGTTTTTAAGAATTGGTCTTCACCCAAAAATTTTGTGTGGTTCAACATTACATTTGTTCTACTGGTTTGTCCTCCTTCAGTATCGTCAATGGCACCAAACCTACCTATTACGTTTTGATCTACGGCTCTTTGTGGAATTTGACCCGAAGCATCCCATTTACTTTGAAAATGAGATACCGTTAATGTAAGTTCTTCCTTACCTATATCCCTATAATTATATCGACCTAATACATTTATTCTATTGAAATTTTGAGGCGAATCAAATGGTCCGTCGGTAAGATATACTTCAGAGGCTAGGTAGGCATCGCTTTTACCATCTTCCAATACCTTAAATAGACCCACGAATCTATTGGTATTAAACTGTCCGGCTTCATAAGACACCATACTTTTATCTATGCTTTTCTTCAAGCTTAAATCTACATAGCCAGCAGTATTAAAATTACCCTGATCGGCGTAATACAATCCCTTACCAAAATTTATGTTATTTATAGTTTCCGGTATTACAAAGTGTAAATCGGCATAACCTTGACCATGCGCATGTGATACCATATTCACTGGCATACCATCTACACTAATAGCTACATCTGTACCGTGGTCAATATCGAAACCTCTTAAGAAAATCTGTTCTGCTTTTCCTCCACCTGCGTGCTGACCAATTAATAATCCTGGTACTTTTCTCAAAATTTCCTGTGATGACTTTACCGGATCGTTCTGTATATCAATATTTACAATTCTACTCATGGCATCAACTTTAGAAATTACTTCTACTTGATCTAAATTGATACTTGATTCCTCTAAAGCAATTTGTACATTTCCATTGAAATGTTTTGGTTCAACCACCAACACAAAGGTTTTGAATCCTAAGTTTGAAAAATATACTGAATCGTTTACCTGTGTTGAAGGAAGTGAAAATGACCCTGATAAATTGGTATGACTATGTTGGCCGCTAGTCTGATTAAAAATGCCAACATTTTCTAAGGCTACACCATTATTATCTGTCACTTTACCTTTTAAGCTCTGTGCACTGGCGCTTGTTATAATACTGAAAAATAAAATGAGATTGAACAGTTTAAATACCCTGCTACTTGAATTCATAAAATTAGTTTTAGAAAGGTTGTCTTTGAAAATACTTACGACAAAAAACTTAGAAGGTTTTAAAAATTATAAAATCAAAAATATGCCTTAGTAAAAAAGAACTCCCTCTTTTTACGCTTTATAACAATGTTTTAACGATAAGAGTCAAAATACTACCATTAATAGTAGGAACTTTGAGGTATAAACTATGCATTTTCAAAATAAAAAATATATGAGCACACAAGTATTATTAACCCCTTACCATAAAAATCTGGACTTAAAAAATAGGGTGGTGATGGCACCTATGACACGAAGTAGAGCTACCAATGACGGAAATATACCTACAGAAGATTTGCATGTACCATATTACAAACAAAGAGCCTCTGCTGGATTAATTATTACGGAAGGCTCACAAGTCTCTAAGCAGGCTGTTGGCTATGTTAATACCGCAGGAATTCACACCAAAGAACAGGTAGATGGATGGAAAAAAGTTACCAAAGAAGTTCACGATAAAGGGGGTAAGATTTTTATTCAACTATGGCACGTTGGGCGTATGTCTCACCCAGATTTTCATAATGGTGACTTACCTGTAGCTCCGTCGGCTATAAACCCAAACGCTCAAAGCTATACCCCAGAAGGTTTTAAAGACACGGTAACCCCTAAAGCCATGAGTATTGATGAAATTAAACAAACAGTTGATGATTTTAAGAGTGCCGCAAAGAATGCTGTAGAAGCTGGTTTTGACGGTGTAGAAATACATTCTTCCAATGGTTATTTATTCCATCAATTTTTTAATGGAACTTCTAATCACAGAACTGATGAATACGGTGGAACCATAGAAAATAGAACCCGTTTCTTTTTTGAAGTCTTAGATGCCATAAAAGAAGTAATACCACAAGAAAAAATAGGAGCAAGGTTCAACCCTTCTTTAGACGGAATGTTCGGTATTACCATGGATGAAGAAACCATACCAACATTTGAATATATCATTAAAAAATTAAATGATTATAACTTGGCATATATTCACTTATCGGAACCTTTCACCGATGTATCCGATATACCGTATGCAGTACAAAATATTGCTGAACATTTTAGACCACTTTACAATGGTACTTTAATGATCAATGCAGGGTTTGATCAGGAGTCAGGTAATAAGGTGATTGAAGAAGGTAACGCAGATCTCGTTGCATATGGCAAATTATATATTTCCAATCCGGATTTGGTAGAGCGTTTTGCCAATGGATATGAATTAGCCGATTGGGACGATGACACCTTTTATTCCGGAGGAAAAGAAGGGTATTTAGATTATCCTACCTACAACCAACAACAAGAACACGCATAAAAACAAATTGTAACTAGTAAATTATCCTAATATGAATTTTATAAGAAAAGCATTCGCAACTTGGAAAGGTAGCGGAAAAGAAGGAAAAGGAACCTTAACTACAGAAAGTACTGTTCTACAAGACACACAATACTCCTACAATACAAGATTTGAGAACGGTAAAGGCACAAATCCAGAAGAATTGATAGCTGCAGCACATGCTGGCTGTTTCTCTATGCAATTAAGTTTTTTACTAGGCGAAGAAGGTTTTACACCGAATTCGCTAAATGTTGAGGCAAATGTTCAATTTAAAGACGGCGAAATTAATAAGGTTATACTTGAATTAAAAGGTGATGTGCCTAACATAGAAGCTGATAAATTCAATGAAATTGCAGAAAAAGCGAAAGAGGTTTGTCCTATTTCAAAATTGTTGAAAGCTGAAATCGAGCTGAAATCTCATTTAAGTTAAAACGCTGTTTACGGTATAAAAAAAGCAGCCATTGGCTGCTTTTTTATTTTTATACGTGTTGAATACTATTTTATGTGATCCCTATTCCGCTCTAAATCTTCATTACCAGGTCCACCTTGACTATACAATTGGTTTTCCTCATCTTTTAACGTTTCTTGAGTTTTGCTTTGCGGCAATTCTCTTCCGGGTATGTCCAAATCTTTTCCGGCAAAATCTACATCCTTTTCTCTATCGTTAAGTTGGCTATCATCACCTCTGTCGGTTCTTGTGTTCTTAACCTTTTCTCCTAAAGCCTGTAAGTCATCTGTAGTTACATCAGAATTATAGCTTGTATTTTTATCTTCACTTTTCATAAATAACATTTTAATAAGTTGTTTGTAAGCTAGTATTTCTATCCTTAACCATTTAACACAAAGCAGTGTTATATGTGCTCATTTCGGTAATAGAATTACTGAACAATTCAACACTTTTTTTGGATTAACAAATTGGGTTAACACGTTAATAGCCCATATTGAATTTAGCTAACTTGCATAGAAAGAAATGAAAATGGAAAATGTATTAGTTGCTGGTGCTAACGGTACCACAGGAAAAAAAATAGTTAACCTTTTAAAAAGTTCTCAATATTTTGAGCCTATTGCAATGGTAAGAAAAGAAGAACAACAAGAGCAGTTTAAAAAAGATAATATAAAGACCGTTTTGGGCGATTTGGAAAAAGACCTTTCACATACGGTAGAAAATATAGATAAAGTAGTATTTGCAGCTGGATCGGGCGGTAAAAAAGTAGTGGAAGTAGATCAGGAAGGAGCTAAGAGCCTTATTGACGCCTCAAAACAAGCTAACGTAAAGAAATTTGTTATGCTAAGCTCTATGGGAGCAGATAACCCCGAAGAGAGCGATGAATTAAAGCAATATTTGGAAGCTAAACATAATGCAGATGAATATTTAAAATCTGCCAACATTATGTACACCATAGTTAGACCTGGTTCATTGACTAATGATTCGGGTACTGGTAAAATTGAATTAGAGCATAAATTGAATAAAAGAGGATCTATTACCAGAGATGATGTGGCACAAACTTTAGTAAGATCTTTACATGACGATGCTGCTATAAATCGCACATTTGAAATTATCGAAGGAGATACTTTAATCGCAAAGGCTATGGATGCAAATTCATAATAAAAAGAAGTTGTTTGGTTGAATGTTAAGCCAATTCTAATTTAATTAGGGTTGGCTTTTTTTTGTGTTATAATTTTCAACATCTTTATACAATTAACGATGCGTATCTTTGCACCATACTAAACAACCAGAATATGAAAATTTCGTTTTTAAAATTTGCAATGGCGATTACGGTGGTAATTTCATTGCATTCTTGTAAAGAAGCTAAGAAAGAAAATACACAGAACAATGCTGAAAATGTAGCATTGGACAGTACGGATTTGGCATTATTAGAATTAAACCTACCGGAAGGATTTCAAATAGAAGTCTATGCAAGGGGAGTAGATGGCGCACGCTCTATGGCTATGGGTGATGAAGGCACCCTTTTTGTTGGTACCAGAACAGAAAATAATATTTATGCTATACAAGATACCAATGGAGATTTTAAAGCTGATAATGTAATGGTTTTAGATACTATGGAAGTACCTAATGGTATTGCCATGAGAAACGGAGATCTATATGTGGCACAGGTAGGTAGTCTGTGGAAATATCCAAATATTGAGGATCAATTGGACGGAGAATTAGAAAAAGAATTAATATATGATGATTTTCCGACGGAATTTCACCACGGATGGAAATATATTGCCTTTGGACCTGATGATAAATTATATGTACCGGTAGGTGCACCTTGTAATATTTGTAATAGAACAGATGAAGATGAGCGGTTCGCTACTATTTCAAGAATGGATCCTGATGGAACCAACCGTGAGATTTATGCTAGAGGCGTACGTAACTCCGTTGGTTTCACGTGGCATCCTGACACTAAGCAAATGTGGTTTACAGATAACGGTCGTGATATGTTGGGCGATGATATACCTCCTTGCGAATTGAATACCGTAACCGAAGCAGGACAGCATTTTGGCTATCCTTTTTGTCATGGTGGTATAGTTAAAGACCCAGAATTCGGAGATTTACATCCTTGTTCTGATTTTGTGGAACCGGCATTACAATTAGATGCCCATGTGGCTCCATTAGGTATTAAATTCTATACCGGAAATATGTTTCCAGCAGAATATAAAGGAAAAGCATTTATTGCCGAACATGGATCTTGGAACAGAAGTAAAAAAGTAGGTTACCGAATAATGATGGTAGATATTGAAGATGGTGCCGTCGTAAATAGTGAGCCTTTCATTGATGGCTGGTTAGATGAAGTAGCTCAAAAAGCTTCGGGCAGACCGGTTGACATGCTGATGCTAGAAGATGGTTCTATGTTGATTTCAGATGACTATGGTGATGCCATTTATCGCGTTACGTATGCTGAAACTGCACTTGCCAAGAACTAAATACTATATCTTATTATATAAAAAGCAGCTACTTTTAGCTGCTTTTTAATTTCGTATCCACTTTATTTTATTCGTCAAGTATTATATTTATCCAATAAAAACATATCACCTAAAACCTACCTTTAAGAAATGGCATATCCAGAAAAAGTTTATTTAAACGGAGAAATCAAAGATGCCCATGATGCTAAAATTTCAGTATTTGATAGGGGTTTTATTTTTGGTGACGGAATCTACGAGGTTATCGCAAACATAAACGGACGATTATTTTATTATGATGCTCACCTTGACAGATTAAAAGATGGATTAAAAAAAATAAATATTGCGTTTGATACAAGCTCTTTACCAAAAGCAATTGATGCCCTTATATCCGCATCTAATCTTAAGGATCAAGATTATATGCTCTACATACAAATTACTAGGGGAGTGGCTCCTAGAAAACATGCGTACCCAGAAACGGCAATACCAACCGTTATGATGTTCGCATCCCCTAAAACATTGCCCGATATTAATGAAGTTAATGCCCAGGTAATCACAAGAGATGACTTCAGATGGTCTCGTTGCGATATCAAAATGACATCGTTATTAGGTAATGTAATGCTGAACGATGAAGCAAAACAACATGATTGTTATGAAACCATTATGCACAGAAATGGGGTTTTCACCGAAGGTTCTCACTGTAATCTATTTTTCGTAAAAAACGGAACAGTATTTACACACCCAGCCGATGAGTTCATTCTAAATGGTATCACTAGAATAGTGGTCTTAGAACTTTGCAAATCTTTAAATATCGAAGTAAAAGAAACACCCATAAAAATTACCGATTTAATGCATGTTGACGAAGTATTTTTAACAGGTACCACTGTGCAAATAGCTTCAATACAACAAATTGATGACCATATATTATATACGGAAAACAAAAAAGACTCCGTTACAAAAAAATTGCAAGAAGCCTTTTTAAAATTAAAGTATACTGTTACTCCACTTTAAAATAAGTGAAGAATTCATCTGTGTTTTTAATACCCATTAAGTTAAGTATATAGCAAACTTCACTAAAATCAGAAAAATCCAATCCGTCGTTTGCCACACTTTTATTTAAATACCTTCCGTCTTTACCATTGTATTTATTTCCCAATCGTATAGCCGTATTCCATACTTCTGTTAAGTGGTCGTTATGAATTTTAGTTTCCCAGTTCACTTTACCCTTAGATTTGAAACCTGGTGTACCATTGCCCACTGCATTGCCATCGGGTATTTTATGATAATCAGTTACTGTTTGTGTGTACTTTAGTTTCGTTGGTTCGGTAACAGATTCGTTCCAATCACTATGCTGAACTACATGTATGTTCTCCTTTATTTTGATTGATGGATTTTGATGCGATAATTGCTTTACCCAATCTGCAGTAAAATCGGACTGACCCGCTTCGGCAACCCATACATCGCCACCGTTTTTAATGGTCTTTGATACCAATTTTGCGATTTTTTCTACAGATGCTTCCCAGTTTGCATCGGCATCTGCCCAATTTTCGTTGAACGCCAATTTCATTAATTCGTTTGGCGGAACATATAATCCTTTTTGAATACCATAGGTACCTGCAACAGCATAATAATTAAGGTGCTTATAATCTGGGTGTCTTAAAAGCGTTGCCAAACCAGCCGCTGTATGAAGGTCATCGATATCGGTTTTACAATCTAACTGAACCAACAATAAGTCTTTAGAGATGTCAAATTTTGGTTTTTGCGCTGTTATACTAAAACCAAAAAACATCATACAGGTAATGCCAAAGCAAGCTTTTTTTAAGTGAAATATAATTTTCATGTTGTTGAATGAATTGAGTTGATTATTTGTTGTTTTTACTAATGTATCAAAATATTTATAATGGTATGATAAATGATTCTTTCATAAATCATAGCATAATTACAAATGATACATAGCTACTTTCAAGAAATCTAGACTAACTATTCAGTTTTACAGCAGGTAAATGCTTCATTTTGAGCAGAAAACTCTTAAAGTATTCCCAAAAAAAGAATATAACCGATTAATAACCGCTCATTGTCAACTATTGGCGTCATCTTTGCTTACTAATAAGTATTATAAATTAAATTACATTACAATGAGTAAAGGAACAGTAAAATTTTTCAACGACACAAAAGGTTTCGGTTTTATTACTGAAGAAGGAGTTGAGAAAGATCACTTTGTACACATTTCTGGTTTAATCGATGAAATTCGCGAAGGCGATGAAGTTGAATTCGAACTTAAAGAAGGTAACAAAGGTTTAAACGCAGTGAACGTTAAAGTTATCTAAGACATATATACATTCAAGTTTAAGAAAAAGCCCTTCAGTGATGAAGGGCTTTTTTTATTATCGCTCATTTTTAAGTCTATCGAAATCTTTCTCCAATTGAAATAGTTTTTCTTCTATATTAAAATTGGTCTCGGGCAACCTGTGATAGAAAACATACCTCACGCGCCACATTTCTTTAATATCTTTCAATTTCAGTTCTACATCTTCCACATTTTTATGATCTGCCCGTAACACAAAGTTGTCATTCGTAATAAACAATCTTCTTAATATGATGTTGCTTTCTGTAACAATAAAAACCAAAGTGCCATTATTAAGTTTTGAATACACGGTAGATGGCACCCATTCTCCAACAGCAATATCTTTTGGAAACATTCCCAATTCATTTCTACTCATTTCTAAATTCTGAACAGTATACGCCCTAAATTTTTTATCAGGATTAATGGGTAAAGACAAAAACGGCAAATCTTGTATGTAAGAATCTTTATTATAATACTTCATATAATCTCCCTGATTCAAAGTTGTTATACAAGGAACTTTTATGAAGAATTCTTGCTCACCAAGGTCTTGCTCAACAGTTAAATTACCTTTGAACTTTAATAAATTATTTACCGTTAATTCGGTTGTTAGCAAGTCATCTATAGGAATGCTAAAATAATTAGCAATTTTTATCAATGTTTCTAGTTTTGGCTCACTTCTTCCTTCTTCATAAGCTCCCAAAGTACCTCGTTTTAAGTCGAATAGCTCTGCAAATGCTTGCTGACTAAGACTTTTTAAACTTCTTATTTTCCTAATATTTTTACCGAAATATGACATTTTTCTGCTAATTATATTTGCAAATGATAAATATTTATTTATATTTGTCTAACAAAATTAGCAATAAATATTTGAATTGCTATTATTTTGAGCTATTAATTTTTGTTTAACCAATTTTAAAAACTCAATATTATGTTCGTCGTAGTTATTTACATTTTAGCGCTCCTATTGTCAATTTAGGAAAACGCACCAATATTATTTTGTATTATTGAATTTAAGAATCCACTTACAAAAACCAACACAAATGAAAAACCACTTTAATATAACCAGAGATTACCTGCTTGAACTGAATTTTAATATTGTAAAAGAGAACAGGGCAGACGGAATTATGGTTGTTGAGAAAGAAGACTCTGGAATAAAAAATCTGATATTAGGGGTATCGCCACCAATTTTGATTATGGAACAATTTATATTTTCTGTTCATAATCAATCCGAAAAAATCTTTAAAAACTTACTCCAAAAAAATAGAGACATCATTCATGGAGCCTTTGTTTTAGATGAAACAGCAAACCGAGTCATATTCAGAGATACATTACAAATCGAGAATATGGACTTGAACGAGTTTGAAGCTAGTCTAAACTCTTTAAGCTTATTAATGAGTGAATACTCAGACAAAATCATTGAATTTTCTAAATATTAAAAACAATAAAATCATGAATATATTTAAAAGACTATTTAAAATAGGAGAAGCTGAAACCAATTCGGCTATAGACAAAATGGAAGATCCCATTAAGATGACCGAACAGGGCATTAGGGACATGAAACTGGACTTGGAAAAAAGTTTAGAGGCCCTTGCACAAGTAAAAGCACTTGCTATACGTTCTAAGAACGATCAAGACGTTTATAAGAACAAAGCCAAGGAATATCAAGATAAAGCTATTATCATTCTAAAGAAGGCCAATAGTAAAGAATTGGACGCAGCCGAAGCGGACAGACTTGCAAAAGAAGCTCTAATGCAAAAAGAAACAAACGAGAAACAATTGGAAGCTACTAAAGCAGAAACCGAAAAGTTTGAGTCAAACGTAAGCCAAATGCAAGGTAATGTTGAAGCTTTAAAGGCGAATATAAATAATTGGGAAAACGAACTTAAAACGTTAAAAGCCCGAGTTAAAGTAAGTAATGCCACCAAAAACTTAAATAAGCAAATGGCTGAGCTAGACAGTAGTGGTACGGTTTCTATGCTTGAGCGTATGAAAGAAAAAATAGCTCAAGAAGAGGCCTTAGCCGAAGCGTATGGTGATATTGCCAATGCAAGTAAATCTATTGATGAAGAACTAGATAAAGCTGCAGATACCACTGAAGCTGCCGCAGATGACGAACTTCAAAAATTAAAAGAACAACTAGGGTTCACAAAAACCAAAAAATAAAAATTTGAATCAACTGACCGACATATTATTTTCTGAGGTAAACATTACACTGACCGTTTTGCTGATACTTCTAATTGTCTACTGGATCATTACCATGATCGGTGGTCTTGATTATGACCTAGATGTTGATATAGAAGTAGATGCTGACATCGATTTTGATGCCGGTATTGAAGGCGGCAATCTAGATTTTGAAGATATCTCAAATGCAGAAGTCAATAAAGACGATGTTATAGGCAAGAAACGTAAGCCGTTAAAAAGATGGCAAATATTTCTCATTTATTTCAATTTTGTAGGCTTACCGTTTATGTTCACGTTTACCTTTTGGATTTTTGTATGGTGGTTTTCCACCACCATACTTACTACACTTACCGGTACCTATGAAAATTATATTGGTTTTGTAATTATGATTGCACTACTATTTCCGGCTTTGTTTATCAATAAAATTCTTACCACACCATTTAAAGGATTTTTTAAACAACTAAATAAGGATGGAGACGCCCCTGTAGATTTTTTAGGGAGGCAAGCAATTATGTTATCCAGTATAAGTGAAGATAAACTGGGTAATGCAGAGGTAAAAGCAGATGGCAACAGCCATTCTATCTACGTAAAATCACTTGACCGTAAACCACTTACATATGGAAGTTCGGTCTTGATCATTAAACGATCTGCGGATCACACACACTTTTTAGTTCAATCTTATAATCAATAAATCTTAAATCATTTATGGAATCCATCTTTTCAATTATTGGTATAGGTCTAGGAGTTCTTCTTTTCCTTATCATCGTTTATTTTGCAATTATTGCCATGTTCTACAAAAAGGTTCATCAAGGTCAAGCCTTGGTAAGAACCGGATTTGGAGGTACTAAAGTAGCCACCGATAAAGGTCTTTATGTGGTTCCTGTCTTTCATCGCGTTGAAGTAATGGATATTTCGGTAAAGAAAATTCAAATTGAAAGACTTGCTACCGAAGGTCTTATCTGTAAAGATAATATGCGTGCAGATATTAAAGTTGCATTCTTTGTTAGGGTAAATAATGAAGTAGACCTAATTAAAAAAGTTGCGCAGACCATTGGTGTGCAAAGAGCTTCTAGACAAGAAACTTTAGAAGAACTTTTTGAAGCCAAATTTTCTGAAGCATTAAAGACAGTTGGTAAAAAATTCGATTTTATTCAATTATATGAAGCGCGTAGAGAGTTTAGAGATGAAATTGTTGATATTATCGGGATTGACCTAAATGGCTACACCTTAGAAGATTGCGCTATCGATTACTTGGAACAAACTGCCGTTGCCCATTTAAAGGCGGATAATATTCTTGATGCGGAAGGTATTAAGAAGATAACCGATTTAACTGCCGCACAGAACATTAAAGCCAACCTTATTAAGCGTGATGAGGAGAAGGTTATCCGTAAGCAAGATGTTGAAGCTCGCGAAGCTATCTTAGAACTTGATAAGCAACTTGCAGAAAAAGAAGAGCAACAAAAAAGAGAGATTTCCAACATAAAGTCTAGGGAAGAGGCAGAAACTTTAAAAGTAGCTGAAGAAGAGCGTTTAAAATCTGAAACCGCACGTATAGCTACCCAAGAAAAGGTAAAGGTCGCTGAAGAGAATATGGAGCGTCAAATAATTGTTGCCTTAAAAAACAAACAACGTACAGATGCTGTTGAAACGGAAAGAGTTGAAAAAGATAGATTGCTTGAAGCTACGGAAAGAGAGCGAGTTGTTACCCTGGCTCAAATAGAAAAGGAAAAAGTAGTTGAAGTGGAAAAGAAGAATATTCAAGATGTTATTCGTGATCGCGTTACCCTGGAAAAAGGAGTAGTGGAAGAGCAAGAAAACATGAAAGATATTGAAGCTTTTAAAACTGCTGATCGTGAGAAACAAGTTAAAATTACAATAGCGGAAGCAAACGCTCAAGAAGATTTAATCAAAACGATTAAAGCTGCCGAAGCTCAAAAAGAAGCGGCGAAACAAAAAGCTGAAGAGATTAACATTGAGGCATTGGCACATAAAGAAGCTAGTGAAAAAGAAGCTGAAGCACGAAAAATTTTGGCAGAAGCTCAAGCAAAAGAAGAAGCTACCGTGGGTATGTCTGAAGCTCAAGTAATGCATGCCAAAGCAGACGCTTATGAGCGTGAAGGTGTAGTACAGGCACTTATTATTGAGAAAAAAGCAAAAGCTGAAGCGTCTGGTATAGAGGCGAAAGCAGAGGCAAAACGTAAAGATGGTTTAGCCGAAGCAGACGTAATTAAAGAGAAGGCTTTAGCCGATGCTGCCGGTATCGAAGAAAAAGCGAATGCAATGAAGAAATTAGATGGTGTTGGCAAAGAACATGAAGAGTTTAAATTGCGTTTAGACAAAGAATTACAAATTGACTTGGCTCAAATTAATATTCAGAAAGATATTGCCGATGCACAAGCTCAAGTTATTGGAGATGCACTGAAAGCTGCCAAAATTGATATTGTTGGTGGTGAAACTATGTTCTTCGATCAAATTATTGGGCAAATTACAAAAGGTAAGGGTTATGACAGGTTAGTTGCCAATAGTACCAATATACAAGATGTAAAAGATGCTATTTTAGGTAGTGATGATGTTAAGGGCAACTTACTTGAGAAAGTGAAAGAGTTTGCTGATAAATACGGAATATCATCTGACGACCTTAAGAATTTAACCATTGCTAATTTATTGATGGATCTAAAATCCAAATCTAATGACAATGATGAACAAACGCTATTCAGCAACTTGTTCAACCTTGCAAAAGGTTTAGGTATGAGCGATAAAAAACTGAGGTAATCACCTTAGTCTTTTATCTATTGTTCACTAGTAAATTATTAATGTAACTCAAAAGCCTAATTATTTTTATGGCAGAAGAAGCCCAAACAGCAAACACAGAAGAGCATATCTTAGGTGGTGGCACCTATGATGTAATTAAAAACCGATTGCAAAAGCAAAAGGAGCAGTTGCAAAGTAAGTTGGTACTACTTAATAACGATAGAAAAACCGTTTTTGGCTCGTTAGAAACAAAGCTGATTGCCAATGATAGAATCAATACAGAAAACAATTGCATAGCACGCGATATTGTTTCTTTTGGTAATACCTGTCTGTTTGGGTATAACGTTCATTTTGGTCTTAGAACCGAAATTAACATAAAAGATGTTTTTAGTTGCTACCATTTTGAAAACAATAGTTTTAAAGCAACAGACCTTAGTCTTTTAGAAGATGAAACCTTTACAACAGATTTTACCAATCTGTATAAATATTACCGTAATACTATTTTTTCCAACTTCGCCATAATTGGCAATTATCTTCATATGGTCTTTCGCCTAAGTGATAGCCCAACGGATATAAAAACCTTTAAATGGTTGTTGGTCAACAATACTTTAAAGTATGTTGATAATAGAAGTGAACACGAATATAAGTTTCCTGTTCAGCAAGAATTTAAATGGCAAGAGGCAAGTAGAGATATGCATCGTTACGGTGTACATTCTCACGTTTCCATTAAAGACCGAGTTTTCGTAGAAACTATTGGAGGTGATCTTACCATAAAAATTGAAGATAATACTAAAGAGGGCAAAGGTATATTAGACGAACCTGTTGAATATGTAGACCAAACATTAGATGATGGGCAATACCGTTTTGGAGATTTAGGAAACTTATTGGTTCTAGAAATAAAACCTTTTCAAGAATCACCGCGTTATTTTGTCTTTAACGATAAAATGAAGGAGGTCCAAAAAATAGAATCGATAAAAGATGCCTGTATACTTCTTCCTGATGATCAGGGTATCATTTTCCCTACTGGTTATTATTTACAAACAGGGGAGTATCACATTTTTGACAATGCTATACCGAATGTAAAATTTCAGCAACGTATTGTATCGCCTAATGGTGAGGATTTTCTGTATGTTTTTTATGCCGCTAATGAAGGACTCTATAATCTCATGTCTTTCAATATCATTAGTCAGGTTATAAAAACACCAATAATTTGTAACGGATTTACCATCTTAGAAAATGGGGAACTCTGCTATTTTAAAACAGAGCAGGAGCAAACAAAGCACCACGTGGTTCAAATTTGGCAAACTCCTTATTTAAAGGGTGATTATATGCCATCTCAGCATGAAGAAACTTTGCTGTACAAAATTGGCAACAAAGATATTGTAAGGGCTATGGCAGAAGTAAACAGCCTAATTACCTTACTGAACAAGAATGATAATTATGCCGATCTCTATAATGATCTAGCGAAGTTTTCTAAAGATATTTTAGATGCTTACTATTGGTTGCCAGAACCCGAAACGCATCAGCTCAACATTCCGTTACAAGAAATAAACAAGGCTTCTAATGCCGCAATAGATGAATTTGAGAAGGTTGTTCAACTTCGTAAAAATGCCCAAAACCAGTCAAAAGAAATTCAAAAGAATTCTAGCGAGCTATTTAATAAAATAAAGAGCACATCCTTTAAGAGTATCGATGAATTCGTTGCTCTTTTAACAAGGTTGCGTTCAACCAGGGGCGAGGTCATTTCCTTAAAGGAGGTTAGGTATATTGACCTTGACTATCTAAAATCTTTAGAAGAGGAAATTGAGGTACAGACAAAAAAGATTTCTGAGCGCTGTGTGCAGTTTTTATTGAATCCAAATGCTTTACAACCCTATCATAAGGCGTTAGATGAAAAAAAGAAATTTATAGATGGAGTTGAAAAGGTAATTGAAGCTAAGAAAAAGGAGGAAGAAATTAACGAGATCAGTACCGATCTTGAAATGTTGATCGATATTGTATCGAATCTAGAAATTGAAGATACTGCGCATTCTACCAAAATTATTGATGATATATCTTTAATTTTTTCTACCATTAACGAGCTAAAAGCTGCTTTAAAGAACAAAAGAAATTCTTTGGGAATCGCTGAAGCAAAAGCAGAATTTGCCGCTCAGTTAAAATTGATCGATCAGAGTATCATCAATTACATTGATATGGCATCCACTCCAGAAAAGTGCGATGAATATCAAACCAAAACATCTATTCAATTAGAAGAACTTGAGGGGAAATTTACTGATTTTGATGAGTTTATTGAAATCATTATTGAAAAGAGAGAGGAAGTTTATTCTGCTTTTGATGCCCGAAAAAATTCGTTGATTGAAAAGCGAAATAAAAAATCAAGCGCATTGACCAATGCCTCTAAAAGAATTTTAAAAGGGGTACAAAAGAAAGCGCAGAGTTTTAAGTCTGCCGTCGAAATCAATGGCTACTTTGCATCGGATTTAATGATCAATAAGCTCCGTGACATCATTACGCAACTTCAAGACTTAGATGATAGCGGTAAAGCTGAAGAGATAGAAACCCAACTTAAGACAGCAAGAGAAGATGCCCTTAGAAAACTTAAGGACAAACTAGACCTTTATGAAGATGGTGACAGTGTTATAAGGTTGGGCAAACACAAATTTGGTGTAAACAAACAACAACTAGACCTTACCATTGTTTTTCATGACAATGAGCTAAACTACCACTTAACGGGAACAGATTTTTACAAAAAACTAAACAATGAGGAGTTTGTAAATAACAGGCATTTATGGAATCAAGAGTATGTATCTGAAACAGATGAAATCTACCGAGGAGCATATTTAGCCTACAAATTGTTTTCCAATTTTAGTGAAGAAGAACTTCTATCTCTTAATGATGAGGAACTTTTGAAAATTGTTCAAGAACAGAGTAGAAATGATTTTTCAGAAGGTTACATAAAGGGTGTTCATGATGTTGATGCTTCAAGAATACTTAAACTATTAGTACATAAGCACCATGAGTTAGGTTTGTTGACCTATAGACCAGAAATTAGGGGTTATGCCCAATTTTTCTGGAATAACCTAAGTGCTGATGTAAAAAATGAATTGGATAAGAGCCTTAAGACGGCAGGCGAAGTTTTGCATTACTTTCCGTCATCAAACGAATATGCTTCGGTAGTTCATAAATTACAGGAGTTAGTAGCTGAATTCGCAGAAAAAACCAGTATTTACGACCCGTTATTAAGCGCTGACATTGCTGCTTATCTTTTTGAAGAACTTAAGTCAGATTCTGAGTTTGTATATAGTAGTTTGGCGATACAACTTAAAGAAGATTTTTTAAAGAATCTTAAATCTCGTCAGGCAGATTTAAAATTTAGAAAGAGTATTGAGGAAGTCTCTAGTTTAAAGGACAAGGTGCGTTTAGCAAAACAATGGGTAGCCGCCTACTTAAAAACCACAAAACAAGAGGACTCTGGTGTAGACCTTAAAAGGTATGAACATGAAATTGTTGGCGCTTTATTGTTCAGAGACGAATCTGCCTCTAAAATTAAAGCTGTTTCTCCAAATGAAACGATTAAAGAGTTAAGAGGTTCTCATACTACAATTGATAATGGAACATACTTTTTCAATTATCATGATTTTGTATCAAGAATGAGATTGTTTGCTACCAATGAGGTACCTGCATTTCAAAAATTTAAAAAGACAAAACTTGAAATTACAGAAAAACTTAAAAACGATTTAAAGTTAGAGGAATTTAAGCCTAGAGTACTAACCTCATTTGTACGTAATAAATTAATAGACCAAGTGTACTTTCCCATTTTTGGAAATAATTTGGCAAAACAATTAGGAACTGTTGGTGCAAATAAACGTACGGACAGAATGGGTATGTTACTTTTAATCTCTCCACCAGGTTACGGTAAAACTACGTTGATGGAGTATATTGCCAATAGGCTAGGTTTAATTTTTGTAAAGATTAATGGTCCGGCAATTGGTCATGAAGTAACCAATGTAGATCCAGCTTCTGCCAATAACAGTGCGGCTAGAGAAGAATTAAAAAAGCTGAACCTAGCTTTTGAGATGGGTAACAATGTTATGCTTTATCTAGATGATATTCAACATTGTAACCCCGAGTTTCTTCAAAAATTTATTTCCTTATCTGATGGTACTCGTAAAATAGAAGGTGTTTATGAGAATGAACCTAAAACCTATGATTTAAGAGGTAAAAAATTCTGTGTAATTATGGCGGGGAACCCGTATACGGAAAGTGGAGAGAAATTTAAGATTCCAGATATGTTGTCCAACCGTGCCGATATTTACAACTTGGGTGATATTATTGGGGAAACGGAACATCTTTTTAGGTTAAGCTTAATAGAAAATTCACTGACCGCAAATCCTATCTTACAGCAATTGGCAAGTAAAGAATTCGAAGATGTATATACCATTGTCAACCAAATAGAATCTAAAACCGATGAAGGTCAATTAAAAGGTAATCACTCTAGTCAAGAAATAGAGGAATACAAAAAGGTTTTGGAAAAAGTGCTAAAAGTTAGAGATGTACTATTAAAGGTTAATGCCACTTATATTAAAAGTGCAGCAATGCAAGACGAATATAGAACAGAACCTGCTTTTAAACTTCAAGGTTCTTACAGGGACATGAATAAATTGGTTGCTCAAATTGTACCTATTATGAATGACAAAGAGCTAAACACCTTATTACGATCTCATTATGAAAACGAAGCGCAGACACTTACAGGTTCGGCAGAAGCCAATTTATTGAAATACAATGAATTAATTGGACAACTTACTACAGGTGAAGCAACTAGGTGGTCCGCTATAAAAGAACAGTTTGTAAAAAATAATAAATTAAAAGGTTTTGGCAATGCCAACGAAATGGCGCAGGTACTATCTCAAATGATGGAGTTTTCAGAAAACTTAGCGGGCATTAAGTCGGTATTACAAAACGGACTCAACAAAAATTAGCTCTAAAAAGCATGCTATTTTTCGTTATTTCAAAAAGTTATTGGTAATCACATTAAAATAAGGCGTAGTTTCGCAGCCGCAAAAAAGCTGTGTTATGAAACGTATCAACGAATACAAAAAACTTTTTGAGGTAGAGAAAGAAATTGATCTTAAAGCCTTAAAAACCAAGTATAGAAACTTGGTTAAAGAATGGCATCCAGACAAATTCCAAGAAGGCGATGAAAAAAAGGAAGAGGCAGAAGTGCAAAGTCGTAGAATAATTGACGGTTACCATTTTCTAGTTAGTATTGCACCCGAAACCAAAGAAGCCAATAAAGAAGAGTATGATCAATCTATTTTATCGGGTATCTTGGACTTTCAACATAACGGTCTGGTTTTAGAAATTACTTTTGTTGATGGCGCTACTTATGAGTATTTCGGAGTAACAAAACCTATCTTTCAAAAAATGATCAATGCCAATAAGTTGAACAGATTTGCCAAGAGGAGCATTTTTCCTAATTACTTGTATAGAAAATCTAAACGAGAACTTCAAGAAGCATAGCATACAACTAATTTTAACGCTTAGAATCAACGTATGAAAAATCAAAATGATATTCTTTCAAAATTGAATATTGATGCGTTGAACCCAATGCAAGAATTAGCATTAGAGACTATTTCGTCATCTGACAATACCATATTGTTATCACCTACGGGTACTGGTAAAACATTGGCGTTTTTATTGCCGGTTATAGATTTGTTAGACCATAACAATCCTGAAGTTCAAGTATTAATTTTGGTTCCTTCTCGTGAGTTGGCAATACAAATTGAACAAGTATTACGTGATATGGGTACGGGCTTTAAAGTAAATGCTATTTATGGTGGTAGGGCAATGTCGAAAGATAAAATTGAACTAAAGCATACACCAGCCATTTTAATTGGTACACCTGGTAGAATTTTAGATCACTTTATGGCAGACCGCTTTACCAAAGACCATATTAAAACTTTGGTACTAGATGAGTTCGATAAATCTTTGGAAGTTGGTTTTGAAGAGCAAATGATAGAAATTCTGCATGAGTTGCCAAATCTTAAAAAACGCATACTGACTTCTGCAACGGAGGGAGTGAAGATTCCAAAGTTTGTGGGTATGGAAAACCCCAAGAAAATTAATTTTCTTAAAAAGGAAATTCCCTCACAACTAACTATCAATACTGTTTTAGCTAAAGAAAAAGATAAGCTTGCTACTTTGGTACAATTACTTAAATATATAGGGGAAGAACCTGGTATAGTTTTTTGTAACTATAAGGATAGTATTGAAAACGTTAGTTCTTATTTAGATCAACATGGTATTTTACACGAGTGTTTTTCTGGGGGCATGGAGCAGCGAGACCGTGAACGGGCTCTTATTAAATTTAGAAATGGCAGCAGTAGAATTTTAGTTGCTACCGATTTGGCGGCAAGAGGTATTGATATTACAGAATTAAAGTTCATTATACATTACGAGCTACCACATCGAATAGAAGAATTTACCCATAGAAACGGCAGAACTGCCCGTGTTAATGAATTAGGTACGGCTTATGTATTAAAATGGGAGAAAGAAAACTTACCAGAATTCATTGAATCGTCAACGCCTATTAACATTGCAAAAAGTAAGGAATTGGATGATCCATTTTGGGAAACATTATTTATTTCTGGTGGAAGAAAAGATAAGATATCTAAAGGCGATATTGCCGGACTTTTCTTTAAACAAGGAGAATTGGGAAGAGATCAATTGGGAGATATTGAATTAAAACAAGATTGCGCTTTTGTTGCTGTTCCTAAAAAGAAGTCGAACGAACTTATCAACAAATTGAACAATACCAGATTAAAAAAGAAAAAAGTACGTATAACCGTACTTTAGGCATTGTTAATATTTTTGCCCTTATCAAGGAAGTATCATGAAGGAAGAACAACAGTATAAAGAATCGGAAATCGACTTAAACGAGATTGAAAGTTGTATTGAAACATTAAATCGTTTGGTAAATAATACCAACGAGATTTTTGAAATTCCAGAAGATAGACGAATTGCTTTAATTAAAGCTGCAGGTCAACTTTCACGCCCAAGCAAGCAAGAGTTTGCCAAACGGGTAAAAGATGCAAAACGTAACGAAAAGCGAAAGCAAGCTGTTCGCGATAAACATGCCCGTAAAGAGACCGGTATTCGTAGTGCACGTGAAGCTCATGTATTTGTTGCCCCTAAACTATTACCCGCCGCAGAATTGGCAAGCAAAGATTTGCCAGAACTTACAACACCTCGTAATTGTTATGTTTGTAAGGCAGAGTTTACCAAACTGCACCACTTTTATGATACCATGTGTACCGATTGTGGTGATTTCAATTATGCCAAAAGATTTCAAAATGCCAATGTAAAAGGTCAAGTAGCCGTTATAACCGGTTCACGTTTAAAAATTGGCTATCATATCACTTTAATGTTGCTTCGTGGTGGTGCAACAGTTATTGCAACTACCCGTTTCCCTGTTGATTCTGCATTACGTTTTTCTAAGGAGGAAGATTTTATGGAGTGGGGACACCGACTAAAAATTCACGGGTTAGACCTCCGCCATATACCCAGTGTAGAAATCTTCTGCAATTTTATAGAACAGCAATATGACAAGTTGGATATTCTGATCAATAACGCTGCGCAAACAGTGCGTAGACCAGCGGGATTCTACCATCACTTAATGGAGAATGAGGAACGCGAATTTTCTTCACTACCCAAGTTTGCACAAATGGTGCTGAGTGATCATGAAAGTTGTTTAGAAGAGTTAAAAACATTTAGCTCTAAAGCATCACCCAGTCAAAATATGCCTGTAACATGGCACGGACCCGAACCTGGTATTGGTTTACGCGCTTCTGCAAAATTATCTCAGATACCCTATAGTTTTGACAATGCTCTAGTAGCACAAGAGGTATTTCCTACTGGTGAACTCGATGCCGATTTACAACAGGTTGATTTACGTAAAACCAATAGTTGGCGTTTAAAATTAGGCGAAATTGAGACCACTGAAATGATCGAAGTTCAATTGGTAAATTCCGTAGCACCATTTGTACTTTGTAATCGTTTGGCCGAAATGATGAAAAAAGAAAACACGGGTCAAAAGCATATTATTAACGTAACGGCGATGGAAGGTAAATTCCATCGATTCTTTAAAGAATCTCGTCATCCGCATACCAATATGGCAAAAGCTGCATTAAATATGCTTACACATACCGCAGCAGGTGAACTTGCAAAAGATGGTATTTTTATGAACGCTGTGGATACCGGCTGGGTTACCGATGAGGATCCAGCGGAATTAGCAAAAAAGAAACAAGAAGTACACGATTTTCAGCCCCCTTTAGATATTGTTGATGGTGCAGCAAGAGTTATGGATCCGTTATTTGACGGTATAAATACAGGTAAGCATTGGTGTGGTAAATTCTTAAAGGATTACTTCCCAATTGATTGGTAATACCACAAAGATTTGCAGCTTTTATTGCTTGATTCTGAATAGATTAAAAACTTTTAATAAAAAGTTAAAAATCGTAGCGTTCTAATTTACTAGTCTAAATCTATTTTCGTTTTTTTGCGGCATGATTAGGCTAACTATCAACCCATTACTATTTTTTATTGTATGCTGTTGTTTCAGTATTTCAAATTCGTTGTACGCCCAAGAGGTGGAAACCTATAACGGATCTTTACAAATTGGCAAGTATAACGGTAAGGCGACGTATACTTATAAAGTTGTAGAAAACGATACTGTTTTGGACGGAGACTTTTTAGTGCTTCGCTCCAACCTTCAAGAGCTGCTACAAAAACAAGATTATTCTTTTCAATTTAAAGGTAGTTTTGTTGATGGAATACCTGACGGACCTTGGAAATTCCAGTTTGGGGAATTCAATTCTAAAAGTCAGTCTGAAGTAATAGATTATCAATATCGCGTGTTGGTAAGTGGTATTCAAAAATCATCTGTCGGAAAAATTAAAATGGGAAACCCTCATGGTGAGTGGACTATTTTAGAAGAGCAGATTGAAGATTCAGAAATTTCTAAAACATTGTTCAAAAGTGTTATTTCATTTGATAAAGGAGTACCACAACAAAACTTCAGCATCAATAATGATAATTATACCTTGGTAGGTAGATTTTTAAGGGATGGTGTAGCACATGATGAGTGGTCACTTTTTCCTTCTAACGGAATCGACCAATCTGAAAGTTGGTATTTTAATGACGGACTTCTGCAGAATATTCGGGTAGATGATGATAATGATCACAAAACCATTACCGCTTTCAAAGGTTTTACTGGTGAAACTAAAACCATAAATCTAGATGCTGCCTATATTGCCGCTTTAGATATTCAATTTTCTAAAGAAGATGTTGAAACCCTTCACCAAAACAACCTGCCAAAACTATTAAAACAAAACGCACAACGGTACCAAGAAATTGATGCTATTCTATCTGAATTGGGTAAATCTGACTTTCTTCCTGAGTTTAAGGTTAAAGTACCCTACTTTCCTTTAGATTCAGTGGAAGCAGTGCAAGTAGATAGTGTTGTATCCTATTATAAAAAAGCAAAGGAGTTAAGTGAATCCATCCTTCATAACTCTCAATTAAATATTCTAAAATTATCAGATAAAAACACTGCATATCAATATAATACAGTACTTCAAATAAAGAATGATTTTCTAACCCCTATTGAAGAAATTGCAAGGTATGATTCATTGTCAATATTAGAATACACTTCTCGTAAACAGTTACTAGATCATGTATTTGCCAGCGGCTTACCAAACCCTAAAATGGATATTGAAATCGTTATCGATAGTGTAGCAAGCTCCAAACCATATACTATTTCAACCACAGTAACATCTTCTAAAAATGCACCAGTAATTCAACAAATTGAAACAGTTGCCAAAATGGGTTATGATGGTGTACTAGCCATTGCAAACGAAGTCAAAGAAACCTTAGCACAAGAAAAAAGACAGAACGAACTAGCGAATCTTGAAGAAGAAATTATTGTTCAAAACGATTCTTTGGTCATGTTCATTGACTCCGTTAGAACTAGTATTCCTTTGAACTATTCCAACTCGTTAAAGCAAATTAAAACATTTGCGAACGCCACTTTGAATAGTTATTCTAAAGTAAAATCTGCTCAAGACAAGTTAATATCGGCTCGAAACACCGTAGCATGCCTTAAAAACTTAAATGAACTGTCTGTTACGGTATCTAAAATGCCCCAGTTTAAAAGCACTATTCAAGAAACCTATACCGATCGTATATGGAATCCGTTTATGGTAACTTTAATGGATGAGGATATAAAAAAGCGAATAACAACTGCTTACACTAAAATACTTGAGCCCTATTTCTTAATACAAACAGAAGAGTCACTCACCTGTGAAAACATCAGTGCTCTAAATGAAAACATAACAGAAACGTACCACTCTGTGCTAATGCTTAAAGACAAGGATACCAAAAAACTGGAACGAAAACTAAAAAAGGAAAAAGACCCCTTGACCATTTTAGAATTGTTGAATGTACAAAACACAAAGCAATAGCCTATGAAAACGTTTGGTACATATATGTTACGATTTTTATTCTTGCTATGCTTTTTAACTACATTTAAAGGTGTTTCACAAGAAGAGGAGCCTGAGGTTTTACCAGAATATTCTAAATATAAAGATCTTACCACAAAAACTTGGATCAACACTTATGGTAATATACGAATAGGCAAACGCTTGTTTTGGGATGCACAAACTCATCTTAGGCTAGAAGAAACCGATGCTACACCTTTTGTGGGGCAGGTTGCGCAAGTGTACAACAGGCATGCCATTGGCTATATACACTCAAAATATTTTAATGTACGATTGGGTGGAGTGCTCCGTTTAAATTTCAATACCGATGAGTCTTCTACAGATCGTAATCTAGTGCCGGAATGGCGAATTTGGCACCAATATCAATTTGCACAAGCTTTGGAGAGTATGATGATCTATCATCGTATTCGAATAGAGCATAGATGGACACAAGGTTTTGCCGAGGATAGCGAGTATATTTTTAGAAATAGATGGCGTTACATGTTCCGTATGAAAATACCATTGAACAATCATAAATTAAAGCCTAAAACACTGTACGTTGCCCCAGAGGCAGAGCTGATCATGCAAAGTGGTAAAGCAGTGGTTGCCAGCCCTATGGAAGACTTACGACTTACAACCACTTTAGGGTATATTTTAACACCAAGGCTAACAGTTGCGGCAGGTGCTATGTACTCTCAAGGTCAAGACTTAGCAAATGGAGGTAATTTCAAGCAAAGTTGGGCAATGCGCTTTCATGTATATTTCTCTCCAGATTTTAGAAAGGTTAAAAACAAACTTCCAGAAATTCATTTAACGGACTAGCCAAGTACCGAAAATAAAAGAATATGAAGAAAAAAGATATTACACTTTACGGTTTGCTTGCCGTACTTTCTGTATTGGTCATTTATTTTGGGGTAAAATCAAATTCATTACAAAATGAAATAGGGGAGAGCAGTAAAGTAAAAGAGGAGTTAGATGTATTGGTAACCGGCAATAAAGAATTAATGGCAATCGATTCTGTATTAATTGAAGGCGACTATAACAAAGCAATAGCATCATACAATTCTACGCTTGAAAATCATGAAGAACTAAATTCCGTAATACCCTTAAGAATTGCTCTTGCGCAAAAACTAATGCAAAATGACATTAAAGCGAATTTAGAAGAAAACAATTTAGATCTTTTAAAAGATTCCGTTGCTACAAGCCCAATACCTCAAAACGAAATAAGAAGTATTGACTCCTTAAATTTTGCATTGGAAAAAGCCCGTGTTCAATTGAATAATATGCGTAGGCAGTTGAACAATAAAACTTTTGGAGAATACTTAAGTTTTACCACTAAAAAGGGAACTGCCTTACATTACGTCGGTCAGGTAAAAAATAACATGGCCAATGGTTCTGGTATTGCACTTTTAGAAACCGGCAGTAGGTATGAAGGAGAATGGAAAGATAATGCCCGCGAAGGTCATGGTACTTTTTATTGGCCAGATGGCGAGTATTATATTGGCAGCTATAAAAACGATATGCGCAGTGGCGAAGGAACTTATTTTTGGCCCAATGGAGAAAAATACAAAGGACAGTGGAAAAACGATAAACGCAATGGCAAAGGTATTTTCCATAAGAAAGAAGGTTCTGTAATAAGTGGTATTTGGGAAAATGATAAGCTAATAGAGACAGATAAATTGAATAAGAAGTAATTGCTCGTTAAACATTGAAAATTTTAATGTATCCACTGAGTTCTACGTTATAACTTATAATTCTTTCTGCTATTAAAACATGAATTTTTTGTCTCTGGATTATAATTGATTTAATTCAAAAAATCAATGATATATTGTGCCGTTTCATTGGGTTTTTCGGCAAGCATAAAATGTCCGCATTGTTCTATTTTCATAAGTTGCAAGTCAGTTGTACAATTAGATAATGACATTTTTAAAATTTCGTATCCACTTCCGCCAATACCCAGTACCGGCATAGCTAGCTTTTTATAGCTTTTACTATCTTCAATATCTTGTGGAAATGCTTGATACCATGCATTTGAAGCACGAATTGCGCTTTTATCATTATAGACATGTGCATAAACTTTCTTATCAAAATCACTAATGCTATTAGGGTCAAAAAGTAATTTACTAAATAACCATTCAATCATAATGTTCATTTTTCCTTCAAGTAGCTGTTCTGGAAGTTCTTTAACTTGATTAAAAGACAACCACCATGGATAAACGTAATCTGCTCCTAAAATAGGAAGCATGGGCAATTGGTACATTCCTATGTCAGGATGAGGTGTGTCTAACATGATTAATTTTTCAGTTGAACCTGGATAATTTGATGCAAAACTAAACGCTACATGTGCCCCAATGTCGTGCCCGCAAATACTTACCTTATTATACTTCAATGATTTTACTAGTTCAGAAATATCCTTAGCTAAATTCTTTTTGTCATAACCTTCTTTCGGTTTGTCAGAACTTCCCATTCCTCGTATATCAACGACAATAACGCAATATTTTTGAGCAAGAATTGGCATTACTTTATGGTATGCCCACCAAGTTTCTGGATAGCCCGGAATTAAAACTAAAGGTTCGCCACTACCGCCTATAACATAATGTAATCTTGTTCCATTTACCTCTGCATAATTATTAACAAAGTTGGGTATGGTCTTTATTAATTCTTCGTCTGTATATTTCATTAGAGGTGGTCGTGTAGATTACTGATTTTTTTATATTCCGATGTAAAAATATATACTAATTTTGTACCTGACAAGTATGCAGTATACTACATAGTTTAACTTTTTTAAAATATTTATAATGAAATTGATAAGTCAACTTTCTAAAGAAACAGGCATTCCTATTGGTACCATTCGTTTTTATGAAAAAAGCGGCTTAATTTCCGGGCAGACCAAAAAAGAAGTTACTACCAACAACTATGTATATTACGATGAAGAGACTGTTGAAAAACTAAGATTTATACAAATGTCAAAAGCTGTTGGTTTTACGTTGGCCGAAATTAAAGAAGTTATAGATGCATGGTACAAAAAGCAATTAACTAAAAAAGCCAAGATTGATGTTTTAAATAAAAAGCTGCTACAAATAGAGGAAAAAATGAAAGAATTAAGAGCAGTTAAAAAACAAATAGCAATTTGTAAACATAACATTGAACATGAAATGGAACCCTAATTTTAATCTCCATGCTTTTTAGCAATGAAATTGCTTCTAATGTAAATTTTAATCGGCTACATTAAAATAATCGTAAAAAATACGATGAACATATGATTTAGAAATAGGTTTAAGTAACTTTAGGTTTTAACCAACCTATCTCAAAACTAAAATGAAAACGCTATTTCGTTACCTTACCTCAGTATCGTTTATTCTAATTTCAGCAACACTTTTATCTCAAGACTTTTCTGCGCTACAATATAGAACCGTTGGTCCGCAGAGAGGTGGTCGTGTAACTACGGTTACCGGAACTCCCGTTTTACCAGGAACTTTTTATCTTGGCGCCTCTGGTGCGGGAGTATGGAAAACAGATGATTATGGTACTACTTGGAACAATGTATCCGATGGTTTTTTCGATAGTCCCTCAATTGGAGCTATTGAAGTTGCCGTAAATGACCCCAACATAGTTTATGTTGGCACAGGTTCTGATGGATTACGAAGTAATATCATTAGTGGAAAAGGAATGTACAAGTCCATTGATGGCGGTAAAACATGGAGCCATATCGGCTTAAAAAATGCCGGTCAGATCGGGGCGGTAGAAATTGACCCTACAAATAGCAATATTGTTTGGGTTGCCGCTATTGGTAATGCATTTAAGGCTAATGAAGAACGTGGCATTTATAAAACTGTTGATGGTGGTATTACGTGGACAAAAATGCTACATATATCAAATACTACGGGCTTTGCAGATTTAGAATTGCTACCCGGAAACCCTAATGTAGTTTATGCAGCCGCATGGAAAGCCCAGCGTACACCGTGGACCATAATCTCTGGCGGAGAAAATAAGGAAGGTGGCATTTATAAATCAGTCAATGGAGGTAAAGATTGGATAAAACTAGAAGAAGGTTTACCTAAAGGCTTGATCGGTAAAATAGATTTAGCGGTTTCTCCGGTAGATTCTAGTATTCTTTATGCGGTAATTGAAGCTCCTGGTGATGAAGGCGGTGTTTATAAGTCTGTTGACCAAGGTAAATCCTTTGTACAGACTTCAAGCAACAAAGGGCTAGTAAACAGACCTTTTTACTATACCAATATTGAACTCGACCCAACAAACCCAGATATTGTGTATTCAAATGCCAACCCGCTATTGAAATCTAAAGATGGTGGTAAAACATGGACAATGATGTCGGTACCCCATGGTGATAATCATGATATATGGTTAAACCCTAATAATCCAGATTTGCTAATACAATGTAATGATGGTGGTGCCAATGTTTCTCATAATGGTGGTAAAACATGGTCATCGCAATTCAATCAGCCAACCGCAGAAATTTACCAAGTTGCTGTTGACGATCAATATCCATATTGGATCTATGGAGCCCAACAAGATAATACTACAATTGCTATACCCAGTTCTGCTCCAAGTGCAACATCGGTACAAGGTAGTTCACAGATCATGATCGATGTAGGAGGTTGTGAGACCGGACCTACCATTCCAAAACCCGGCAACCACAATATCGTCTATAATAATTGTAAGGGACGTTTTAGTGTTTATAGTAAAATTACCGGTACAGGTAGAGAATACTCAATTGGAGCATCCAATATCTACGGGCACAACCCAAAAGACCTAAAATATAGATTTCAACGTGTAGCACCTATTCATGTTTCTCCACATGATCCAGATGTTGTATATATGGGCTCACAGTTCGTACATAAAACTAGAAACGACGGAGTTATTTGGGAAACTATTTCTCCCGACTTAACTGCATTTGAAGCGGATAAACAAGTAAATTCCGGTAGTCCGATTACCAGGGATATTACTGGTGAAGAGTACTACAGCACCTTATATTCCATACGAGAATCCAAAATTCAAAAAGATTTGATCTGGACAGGTTCCAATGACGGTGTGGTTTCTATAACTCAAGATGGTGGGCAAACTTGGACGACCGTTACACCTAAAAATTTACCAAAAGGTGGTAGGGTAGAATCTATTGAACCTTCACAATTTAACCCTGCAAAGGCTTATATATCTGTAGACAGACATTTGTTAGGAGACACCACTCCATATTTTTACAAAACAGAGAATTATGGTAAATCATGGGAATTATTGACTAGTGGTATTCCGTCTGACTACACCAGCAAAGTATTACGCGAAGACCCGGTAAGAGAAGGTTTATTACATGCAGGTACGGAATACGGTATGTTTGTATCATTAAACGATGGTGAAAATTGGAAACCTTTTCAACAGAATTTACCCGTAACACCAATAACAGATGTAATACTATATAGAGGCGATTTGATTTTAAGTACGATGGGACGCGGTTTTTGGGTGCTTGACAACATTACAACGTTAAGAGATAATGCTATAACATCGCTAAATGATACTCCTGTATTGTTTCAACCAGATACTACAATTAGATATAGAACACCTAGAAGATCAAAAGGTTTTCCCGATTATCCTTCAACCGGAGTACTAATTGATTATTACCTCCCAAAAGAAGGCAAGAATGATGTACAGTTAGAAATATTAGATGCGAACAAAAAATCTATAGCAACTATTACTAGTGACTCAACAAAGGCAAAATCCACCAAAGAGGAAGTAAAAAATATGGGGCTCAGTATGTCTTTCACTTATTATGACACAAAACTTGAAACTAAAAAAGGCATCAATAGATTTCAATGGGACATGAAACAAAAAGGTGCTTGGAGCGATAAACCCTCTAGAAGTTACAAAAACGGACCTATGGTGCCTCCTGGATCATATACCGCAAAACTAACGGTAGGAAAAGAAACTTTTGAACAACCTTTTATAATTAAAGTAGATCCACGCTTAGCTAAAGAAGGTATAGATGAAACGACTATAGCGAATCATATCGCCTTTGAAAATAAAGTGTTGAATTTATTGACCGAAGCCCGCAAATTTCAGTCGGACCTAGAAACGGAAATCAAAAAAAGCAAGGGCGAAAGAAAACAGTCTTTAGAAACTATTTTAAAGACTATTAAAAATGATGAAGGTGCCTATCCTCAGCAAATGCTGGTTCCGCAAATTGCGTATTTATCCTATATAGTAGGTGGTTCGGATAAAGTACCAGGTAATGAAGAAGTTGAACGTTTAAAAGATTTACAGCAACAATTAAATATGGTTAAGCAAGAGGCTCAACTAAATTAAAAGAGAAAATGGCAATTGCTGATTAGTTCAGTAATTGCCAAAAATCTCGTCGATAAAATTCCACTTTCTGTATAAATAAAAAGGGCAAACTTCTATTCCTTTTTAATAAAGTAGTATAAAGTTTCACTTTTGGTGTGTTAATTAAAAACACGCTTTAAATGAAACAATTTATAATCATAGCAAGCATTCTAATTTCTCACTTTGGTTTTGCCCAAGATGTTGAAACAAATTCTTCGTCCAAAATATGGTCTTTAGAAGATTGTATTTCGTATGCCATAGAAAATAATATTACCTTAAAGGATGCGGATATCAATACGAACATATCGGAGGTTGATTATAATGCTTCAAAATCTGCCAAGCTGCCGAATCTATTTGGTAGTGCTTCCCAAAATTTTTCTAGTGGTACCACAATTGACCCTATTACTAGCGACTATGTTTCGGATCAAATCCACAGTACCAATTTAGGTATTAATAGTTCTGTAACACTTTTTCAAGGAAATCAATTAAACAACCAAGTAAAACAGAACAAATTACTTATTGAGCAAAATAGCTTATTGGCTCAAGAAGCAAAGAACAATATTGTAATCAGTATTCTAGAATCCTATTTACAGACCTTATACAGTAAGGAAGGTATTAGCATTGCAGAGAATAATTTAGACGCTTCTGAAAAAGAAGTGCTTAGGGCAAAATCAAGATTAGACGCCGGTACCATAGCTTTAAGTGATTATACCGAAGCGCAAAGTCAGGCAGCTACCAACAAATTCAATGTTATTGCAGCCAAAAATGACTACGAACTAAATATTATCAATCTTAAGCAATTGCTTGAACTTTCTCCATTGGAAGATTTGCAAATTGAAACGGTAGATGAAAATCAAGATTTATTTCACCTAGAATTAAATAGAGAAGCTATTTATACCAATGCCTTGGCTTATTTACCAGAAGTAGAAGCCAGTAACACTAATATTCTGATCAATGAAAAAGAACTGGACATTGCCAAAGGTGGTTATCTGCCAACATTATCATTGACCGGTAGCCTTGGTACTGGGTACACTAGTATAAGTGACAATACTTTTACCGATCAATTAGATGTCAATTTCAACCAAAGATTGGGTTTAAGTTTAAGCATTCCAATTTTTAATCGAAACCAAACAAAGTCTGCAGTACAAATAGCATCTTTTAATATAGAAAAAGCTGAAATACAAAAACAAACAGTAGAAAAAGAAGTCATTAAAAAGGTTGAAACCGCTTATCAAAATGCGCTTTCATCACAAGAACAATTGATTGCCGCTGAAGTTTCTAAAGAAGCTGCCGAGCAATCATATAATCTAGCACAGAAAAAATACGAGTTGGGCGATTTAAGTACAACTGATTTAGTTATAAGTCAGAACACATATACCAATGCCCAACAAAATTACCTACAGTCTAAATATCTAAATATTCTGTACCACCAATTATTACAATTCTATCAAGGAAACGAAATTAAACTTTAACTAAAATGAAAAATAAAAACAAAATCATATTAGGCGGTATTGCATTAGTAATCGTAGCCTTTGTAGCCTATAGCTTTATGACAGGGGATGAAAATACCACCATTGAAGCTAAAACTATAGTTGCCAAAAAAGGAGACGTAACTACCATGGTCACTGCTACAGGAACCATAGAGCCAATAAACCAAGTAGATGTTGGTACACAGGTATCTGGTGTAGTTGAAAAAATTTATGTGGATTATAATAGCGTTGTTAAAGAAGGGCAGCTTATTGCAGAGTTGGATAAGACCAACCTAAAAGCTGCGACAGTACAAGCACAAGCCTCGTATGATAATGCGGTAAGCAACCGAAATTATCTACAGACGATTTATGGAAGGCAAAAAACATTATATGACAACCAGGTTATAAGTAAATCTGATTATGATGATGCTCTTTACAATTACGAAACCGCAAAAGGTACTGTAACGCAGCGTTTATCTGATCTACAGCAAGCGAGAACCAACTTAGGTTACGCCAATATCTATTCTCCAATTGATGGTGTAGTGCTATCTAGAGATATTGAAGAGGGACAAACAGTAGCCGCAAGCTATAGCACACCAACGCTATTTACCATAGCTCAAGATTTAAAGGAGATGCAGGTTGAAGCCGATGTTGATGAGGCAGATATAGGTGTTGTAGAAGAAGGTCAGCGAGTAAGTTTTACGGTTGATGCATACCAAGGTCAAGAATTTGAAGGAGAAGTCACTCAGGTTAGGTTAGATCCTACTGTGACCTCAAACGTAGTTACGTATACTGTGGTTATAAAAGCCGACAATCCTGATTTGAGATTGAAACCCGGACTAACAGCAACGATATCTATTTACACATTAGAGTTAAAGGATGTGTTATCGGTAGAGGCAAAAGCTATCAATTTTAAACCTACACCTCCAGAAATGATGGCTTATAATGAGCAAGAAAACTTAACCGTTGAACGTCCAGAAGGTGGACCTATGAACAATGATGAAGAATCTACTAAAGTTTGGGTGATGGAATCTAATGGAGCTATTTCCCCAAAAGAAGTGACTTTAGGAGCGAGCGACGGAGTAAATGTTCAAATTCTCAGTGGTATAAACGAAGGAGACAAGTTGGTCTACAGTTTAAAGTCTGAAACCGGAATATCTGGACCACCAGCGGGAGGTTCTGAAGAGAGTCCGTTCATGCCAAAACCACCTGGAGGTAAAAAATAAAAATCATGAGTAAAGAAATAATAAAGATACAAGACCTTACACGTGAATTTACCATGGGCAATGAAACAGTTCATGCCCTACGTGGAATTTCATTTACCATACACGAGGGTGAGTTTGTAACCATTATGGGATCTAGTGGCTCTGGTAAAAGTACAATGTTGAATATTTTAGGATGTTTAGACCAACCAACATCGGGTTCGTACGAGATAGAAGGTGTTAGCATGAAAGATTTGAGCCGTAATCAATTGGCGACCATCCGGAATGAGAAAATAGGATTCATCTTTCAATCATACAATTTATTGGCAAGAACATCAGCTATAGAAAATGTTGAACTACCATTACTTTATAATAGTACCGTAGGTAATGATGAACGTAGAGAGCGTGCCGTAAAAGCATTGGAGATGGTCGGTTTAGGCGATAGGTTACATCACACGCCATCTCAGCTATCTGGGGGGCAACAACAGCGTGTTGCCATTGCCCGATCATTGGTAAATAATCCTGTTATGATTTTAGCAGATGAGGCCACTGGTAATTTAGATACAAGAACATCGTATGAAATAATGTCTTTGTTCCAGGATCTAAATAGTCAAGGTATTACCATCACATTTGTTACGCATGAGCCTGATATTGCCACCTTTAGTAACAGAACCATTGTTTTAAAAGATGGAAATATTATTCAAGACTATAAGAATGAAAATATACAGTCTGCAGCAAAAGAATTGGCAAAACTGCCTCAAGAAGACCATTGATTATGAGAATTTTAAATCTACTTAAAATAGCATATAAAGCCATAGTTCTCAATAAAATGAGAACCCTGTTGACCATGTTGGGTATCATAATAGGTGTAGCATCGGTAATTGCCATGTTAGCAATAGGGGAAGGTTCAAAAGAGAGTATAAGAAGTACCATTTCTAGCATGGGGTCTAATATGATTACCATAAGACCAGGTACCGATGATAGGGGTCCGGCGAGAGGTAGCGGTGGTGATGTTCAGACCTTAACGCTAAACAACTATGAGGTCATCAAAGAAAAATCTACGCTATTGAGTTACATTACACCAGTGGTGAATGGTGGCGGACAAGTAATTAGCGGAGCCAACAACTGGCCCAGTACCATTTACGGGGTCAATCCTGAGTATTTAGAGATTAAAGTAGTTGGCCTACAAAGTGGTAGCATGTTTACCGATGCAGAGGTAAAGTCAGCTTCTAAAGTCGTAGTGCTTGGTCAAACTGTGGTCGAAAATGTTTTTCCAGATGGTCAAGATCCCGTAGGTCAAATGATACGTTTTGATAATATTCCGTTCAAGGTAATTGGCGTTTTAGAAGAGAAAGGCGAAAACACTTTTGGACAAGATCAAGATGATATTGTAATAGCGCCTTATACGACAGTACAAAAAAGAATTTTGGCCATTGATTATTTGAATCAGATTATGGCTTCTGCCGTTAGTGAAGATGATGCACCTGATGCCGTTATTGAGGTTACCGATATATTACGCTCAGAACACAAGCTGCTGGATAATGAAGAGGATGATTTTTCTGTGCGTTCTATGGAAGAATTAATTTCAACTTTTAGTTCAACCAGTGAAATGCTCACCATACTATTGGTTGCAGTAGCAAGTATATCGTTATTGATTGGTGGTATCGGTATTATGAACATTATGTATGTGTCTGTAAAAGAACGTACCAAGGAAATTGGACTACGTATGGCAGTTGGAGGAAAAGGCTCTGATATTCTATTACAATTCTTGATTGAAGCTATATTGATCAGTATTACGGGCGGACTCTTAGGTGTAATCTTAGGTTTAAGCGCTACCGTTTTCATAGAAAAGTTCTTACATTGGCCTACAAGTGTAGCCATGTATTCCATATTTGTATCATTTGCCGTATGTGCGATTACCGGTATTTTCTTTGGATGGTACCCTGCAAAAAAAGCTGCGGCGTTAGATCCTATTACAGCATTGCGCTATGAATAAGTAACTATGTATAAAAACAAAAAAATACTACTAGCACAGCACCTTCTCATTTGGTTGGTGCTGTTCAGCATGCCTTTCGTTCTATCATACGGACAAGAATTGGATACCAATAGATTGGTAGCCCATTTCTTGATTCCTATGCTATTCTATGCAGTGATATTTTATTTGAATTTTTTCGTTTTAATCGATAGGTTTCTATTCCCAAAAAAGACATTCGCCTTTATTATTATCAATCTTGGTTTAATAGGTTTTTCTATTCTGCTTAAAGAATTTATTGAAGCTAGTTACTTTGCTGACCTCATTAAAAACAGACCACAAGATGATGGTAGGGAAGGACCGCCATTTCAACTGTTTATATATGTGCAAATGCTGTCTTATGCAGCTCCATTACTGTTTTCTATAGCCATTAAAACAACTAAAAGATGGGTAAAAACAGAAGCTGAAAAGAAAGAAGCCGATAACTTTAAGCTACAGACAGAACTGCAACATCTTAGATATCAACTTCAACCACATTTCTTTTTCAACTCCTTGAACAACATCTATTCATTGGTTGATATCTCTCCAGATAAAGCAAAGTCTACAATTCATAGTCTGAGTAAATTAATGCGCTATTTGTTATATGAAACAAGTACAGAGTTTATACCGCTTTCAAAAGAAATAGAATTCATGAGAAAGTATATCGAATTGATGAAGTTGCGCCTAACGGATAAAACCACGGTAGAATCTAGTTTTCCGCTAAGTGAGCCGCAAATTAAAATTGCCCCTTTGCTGTTTATTTCATTAATAGAAAATGCTTTTAAACATGGTGTTTCTGCCAATAAAGAAAGTGTAATTTCCATTGATATGATTACCCAAGATAATAGTGTAGTATTTCAAATTGAAAATTATAACTTTCCTAAAGAGGATACAGATAAAAGCGGTTCTGGTATTGGTCTGCCTAACTTAGAAAAGAGATTACAATTACTATACCCCAATAAACACCAGTTCACACAAGAAACCAAAGATGGTATTTATTCGGTTTACCTGAAAATTATAACCTAAGTATGGAAGCAGTTCAGATTACTTGTATGATTGTAGACGATGAACCTATGGCGGTGAATCTGGTAGAAAGTTATGTGGAGAAAACTCCGTATTTAAAACTTAAAAAGAAATGTAATAGCGCCATTGAAGCTATGCAGTTTTTAAATACAGAACAGGTTGACCTTCTTTTTCTTGACATTCAAATGCCAGATTTAACAGGAATTGAATTTTCTAAAATGCTACCGAAAAATTCTAAGGTCATCTTCACCACCGCCTTTGACCAATATGCCCTAGAAGGCTTTAAAGTAGAGGCATTAGATTATCTACTTAAACCTTTTGATTATGCTGAATTCTTAACGGCTTCTAACAAAGCTTTAGAGTGGTTTTCATTAGTGAGAGGAAATAAAACCGCTCAAAGTCAAGAAATACCTCAAGAAAAGGAGTTTCTTTTCGTAAAATCCGAATACAAACAATTACGCATTAAATTGGCAGATGTACTCTATTTTGAGGGTTTAAAAGATTATATTAAAATTTGGTTGAAAGACAACCCTAAGCCAATTCTAACATTAATGAGTCTTAAAAGCCTAGAGGAAGATTTACCTTCTTCGCAGTTTATGCGCGTACATAGATCATTTATAGTTGCCCTAAAATATGTTGAAGTGATTGAACGTAGCCAGATTATCATCAACAAACAACGTATTACGGTCTCTGAACAGTACAAGCCCCGATTTCTAGAATACATTAATGACAACTCTTTAAATTCTTAAAGGCCCGAAGGTAATTTTATACCATCAACTTTTAATTTTCTGTACATTTAGGACTGTCATCACAAACTTGTCCTATTTATGAAAAGACTTATTTGCATTCCGGCAATAGTTGCTATACTGTTCTTAACTTCTTATTCCTGTGGAAATAAAAAAGCAAGAAAAAATACTGCGCAAACTACGGAGCAGGCAGCAGTTAGTACCGAGCCTAAATGGACTTCCATCTTTAACGGGAAAGATTTAACCGGATGGACCATAAAAATTCCGGGACATGAGTTAGGTGAAAATTTTGGAAATACCTTACGGGTGGAAGATAGTATTTTAAAAATACGATATGATGCATACGGATCGGAATTTAAAGACCGATTCGGCACCGTTTATTTTGATAAATATTTAACTAATTACAGGCTAAAAGTTGTTTACAGATTTGTTGGCGAAACGGCACCTGGAGCACCTACTTGGGGTTATCGTGATAGTGGCATCCAATTCCACGGACAACCACCGGTTACGCAAAAAATAGATCAAGCTTTTCCGGTATGTTTAGAATACAATTTTCATGGTGGTAATGGAACGGACGAGCGCCCTTTAGGAGCTGCCTGTACGAACGGTATGTTCATTGAATATAATGGTGAAAAGAATACAACCACGTGTATTGCCGCTGATATTGCAAGAACATTTCATGGCGACCAATGGGTTACTGCCGAAATTGAAATTAAAAACGGGGTTATTGCACATTTTGTAAACGGGAAAAAAATTCTAACCTATTCAAATCCCACATACAACCCAGCGAACGAAATGGCAAAAAAGCTAATGGATGGTGATGATACCAAGGTAAAAGGTGGCTATGTTTCCTTACAGTCCAATAGCCACCCAATAGATTTTAAAAGTATTGAACTAATTGAATTTTAGTTCCAACAATTATCGGTTCAATTTATAACATCACTTTATCTCTTGTTTTTGCCGCTAGGAATATGGCATCAATAATTTTCATGTCCTTAACGCCTTCTTCGCCATCAACGGGAACAATGGGTTGAACTCCTTCAAATATTAAAGCTGCCATACCATCCATTTGTAAAGTTTGGTGGGTAACATGGGGCTGGGTCAGTTTTCCTTTATGTGTTTTGCCTTCAATGGGTCCATATCCTGTAGAAGGTTGCATTTCAACAAATCCTTTAGAACCGGTCATAAAAAACCGGTCTAAATTATTCATATTATAGGTCGATAAACAATTTGCAACGGCACCACTAGGAAAACCCATTTGAAATTGTATGGTTTCATCAATACCTTCTTTAAACTTTTCAGGATTGGTTTTCGTTTCTTGAGCGGTAACCCAAGCAGGTTCTTCACCCAACATATAACGTGCACCATTAATTGAATAGATACCAATATCCATCATTGCACCGCCTCCTGAAAGTTCTTTGTTTAAGCGCCATTGTGTTGGGTCGCCAATGGTGAAACCAGATTGACCTTGGAAAAATTTTGTTTCACCAAAAGCACCGTCTTTTCGCATCTGTATTACTGCAACCGTTTTGGGTTCAAAATGCATTCGATACCCAATCAGTAATTTTACATTTGCAGCATTACAGGCATCAACCATGGCTTGACCTTCTTCTGCATTGACGCCCATTGGTTTTTCACAGATAACATGCTTACCCGCTTCGGCGACTCGTATAGACTGATCTTTATGCAATCCGTTGGGTGTAATTACATAAACGGCATCAATATCCGGATTGTCCTTAATAGCATCAAAATTCTCGTAGTTGTAGCAGTTTTTATCTGGTAAATTATATTTTGATTGCCATTTTTTAATTTTAGAAGGTGTACCGCTGATGACACCAACCAGTTTTGCCCTTTTACAATCTTCCATTGCCTTGGCAACACGGGTACCATAGCTACCCAATCCCATTATGGCAACTTTTAAAATGGGTCCGTCGTATGGTTCTGTGGAACTTGCGAACAATTGAGCGGGACTATGCAATAACGGTAGACCTACCGCGGTTATGGATAGCTTTTCTATAAAATTTCTTCTTGAACTCATGAGTAAATTGTTGTTTGATGATTTATAAGTACTTAAATATAATGAAACTACATCTTTTAAAATTACAATTGACAACGGATTCTTGATATATAAAGAATATCTCTTTTTTGAGACAAAGATGTGTTGTATGTCATCAATTAAGTAGGAAGACATCCCATAAATTGCATGTTAAAATTATTTCGATGAGCAGAGGATTTGTAAAAGAAGAGGATCAGGAAGAAATACCAATGGTACCACCAAGGGCAGACTTGCCATTAGGCGCCACCAACTATGTAACCGAAACAGGTTTACATAAATTAGTAAGTGAGAAGGACAGACTGATAAAGGATAAAGAATTGTCCCATCAAGATAATGAAAAAGAACAACGCATTGCCATCAATTTAATCAATGCCAAATTACAGCTATTGAATGAGCGTATTTCTTCGGCAAAAGTTGTGAACTTAAATGACCAACCGTTAAACGAAGTTCGTTTTGGCGCTTTAGTCTCTTTATTAATTGGGGATGCCAAAACACCTAAAGAGTTTCAAATTGTAGGTGTAGATGAGGCTAATATTGCAGATAATAAAATTTCTTTTCTCTCACCAATAGCAAGAGTGCTAATTGGCAAAAAAGTAAATGAAGTTGCCGTACTCAAAATTGGAAAAACAGACCGTACATTTAAAATTGTAGGTATTCGATATTCTTAGCTTAAAGAAAGACTTCTCCGTTCTTTTGTTACACCCTACACACTGAAAATCAGTCAACTATGATCATTTTAAATATCACAATAATTGACCTTTTATTTTCTTTAGAGTCTTTTTTTGATTTTTCACAGCTAATTATACCTTTTTATTCCCAGTAATTTTATGGCAATCAATATTAAAACGTCTATAGAATGGAAAAGAAAACAACCGATACCGCAAAACAAAAAGACTTAGAGAACTATAAAAAAGATTTGACCGATAAAGCCCTAACCACAAACCAAGGCTTAAAGGTTAACGATACAAATAACAGCTTAAAATCTGGTGAACGTGGGTCAACCTTATTAGAAGATTTTCTACTTCGTGAGAAGATTACAAGTTTTGATCATGAACGTATACCAGAGCGTATTGTACATGCAAGAGGTAGTGCTGCCCACGGGTATTTTGAATTGTACGAAAGCTTAGAAGAATATAGTAAAGCAGGAATTTTTACCGATACTACACGCAAAACTCCTGTATTCGTTCGCTTTTCAACCGTAGCCGGATCCAAGGGATCTCCAGATTTAGCAAGAGATGTAAGAGGATTTGCCGTAAAGTTTTATACTCAAGAAGGTACTTGGGACCTTGTTGGTAATAACATGCCGATTTTCTTTATACAAGACGCTATGAAATTTCCAGATTTAATACACTCCGTAAAGCCGGAACCAAATAAGGAAATTCCACAAGCGGCGTCTGCACATGATACATTTTATGATTTTGTCTCATTAGCTACAGAAACATTGCACAATCATATTTGGGTTATGAGCGATAGGGCAATTCCTAGAAGCTTTCGCATGATGGAAGGTTTTGGTATACATACTTTTAGATTAATTAACGATAAAGGTGAAGCCCATTTTGTGAAATTCCATTGGAAACCAACCTTAGGTGTACATTCCGTTACATGGGAAGAAGCAGTAAAAATAAACGGAGCTGATATTGATTTTCATCGAAGAGATTTATGGGATGCCATTGAAGCGGGACAATACCCAGAGTGGGAGCTAGGTGTACAAATTGTACCAGAAGCCGATGAACATAAATATGATTTCGATTTATTAGACCCTACCAAATTGATTCCCGAAGAAATGGTACCGGTTAAAATTATTGGTAAAATGACGCTCAACAAGAACCCTGAGAACTTCTTTGCCGAAACGGAACAAGTAGCGTTTTTACCGGGTCATATAGTGCCTGGTATCGATTTTACTAACGATCCATTATTACAAGGACGTTTATTCTCATACAGAGATACTCAATTATCGCGTTTAGGCAGTCCTAATTTTCATCAGATTCCAATCAATCGTCCGGTTGTAGATACACATAACAATCAACGGGATGCTCACATGCAAATGGAAATTCCAAAAGGGCAAACAGCATATTTCCCTAATAGTTTAAGTGGTGGTTGTCCTCATTTATCTAAAATGGCAGAAGGCGCATTTCATTCTTACGAAGAGCGAATAGATGCCAAAAAAATAAGAACCCGTAGCGCAAGTTTTAGTGATCATTTTTCTCAACCAGCATTGTTTTATAGAAGTTTGGCAGATTGGGAAAAAGAACATGTTGCTGCTGCTTATACCTTTGAATTAGGTAAATGCAACCATGATCATATTAAGCAACGTATGCTATATCTAATTTCTCAAATTGATGATGAGCTTGCCGATACCGTTGCCAAGGGGTTAGGTATGGAAATACCGAAGGATATAGAAAGACCCATAAACCAAGCTATTGGTGCTGATGCCGAAATTGAAAAGCATCAACCCGGAAAAAAGAAAATCTATTTAGAAAAGTCAGAAGCATTAAGCATGGCAAATACAAAATTCGATAGTATTGCTACAAGAAAAGTAGCTGTGCTAGTTGCAGATGGGTTTAGTATGGAAAACTATAAACCGATAAAAGAAAAACTGGAAAAAGAAGGTGCAGTAATGAACATAGTTGCACCACATGGTGGCACTGTCAAATGCGATCAAGGTGTAGACCATAAGGTCGATGCTTCCATTACCACTACAGAAAGTGTTCTTTTCGATGCTATTTACATTCCGGGTGGTGAAGAATCTGTAAAGACATTGACCAATAATGGAAAATATATAAAATTCGTCAATGAGACTTTTAAGTATTGTAAAGCTATAGCGGTCGACGAAGAAGGCGAACAGGTTTTAGACCATTCTTTCGTATCTAATTTTAAAGATGACACTGCCGTTCATATCAACGATTCCGCATCTAATTTTATCAAAAGCATTGCAAAACATCGTAACTGGGAAAGAAGAGAACTTTCTGATAAAGTACCAGTATAATTAATATGTTGCTCATGTGTATGAATCCATTGAAGATTTAATACTTCAATGGATTCTTTTCTTTTAAAGAGTTCTGAACCCTATGCTGAAAATTGCGTAAGTAATTTAATCTAACATAAATCTTTAGAAAGGTAGAGCAACAACAAAAATAATCTAGGTAAAGTTCAGCATCACTTAGCTAAATATAGGTGAGTACTATTAATAATCAAATTAAAACTATAAATTATGAAAACAAGAAATATTAAAAATCTAGTATGTGTTGCCATTGCAATATTTGCATTAAGTGCTTGTAAAGATCAAGCCAAAGTAGATGCGGATAAAAAAGCCATGGAAGAAAAAGTGGCAATGGAAGAAGCAGAAATGAAAGCCCAAGAAGCTAAAGCACAAGAGGAAGCCAAGCAAAAGGAAATGATGGCTACCAGTATTGCCGCTGTTGCGAGTGAAAATGAAGAGTTAAGTACACTGGTATCTGCAGTAAAGGCAGCAGATTTAGATAAAATGTTATCAGAACCTGGTAGCTATACGGTATTTGCGCCATCAAATAATGCATTTGAAAAATTACCTAAAAAAATGTCTATTGCTGAGCTAGGGAAACCTGAAAATAAGGAAATGCTGACCAAGGTGTTACAATACCATGTAGTATCTGGGGTAATAACTAGTGATAAACTGGTAGCCGCAATTAAAGGTTCTAATGGAAAATACACTTTTACAACTGTGGGTGGTCATGAGATAACCGCTAGTCTTAAAAATGATAAAATTGAGCTAAAGGACGAAAAAGGAAACAAAACAGAAGTTGTTTTAGGCAATGTAAAAGCTTCTAACGGAGTAGTACACGTTATTAATGATGTGCTTATAATGAAGTAATTGTTTAAGTTGCCATGAAATAAAAAAGAGGACCTAATTGGTCCTCTTTTTTATTTTAATATTTAAGGCTTTTTATTCTTCGCTGCTCATTACATCACTAAGCTCCAACTCTTCATCCATTGTGTTATCAACAGGTACGGAATCTTTTAAAGTATTGAATTTTTCTAAGCGTTCCATATCGTCTTCCTCTCCAGAAAAATATGGAAACACATCCATAATAGGTGATTCAGAAATAGAAGGCACAGAATACTCGCCCATAGTATCTTTCATAACACTCATGGTATTGTCATAAGCTTCTTTTACATCGTTCGCCTGTACCAAAAGATACATGTTCGTTTTACGCTCCTTACCACTTTCTTCGTCAAAGGCTATCAATGACACTTTTGATTTAAACCATCTATCAGAATTTTCAAAAGGGTGTATTTCGGCGTAGTTGGCCACCTTAATATTCGTAATTTTAATTTCTTCGGTATCGCTCAAATAAACCGACATCTCTTCGGTTATTCTACTCTCTGCTTCGGTATAAGATATTGCATCTACCAAAAATGGTTCTGTCTTTACCTTTAACATACCAGAAGCATCATCTAATTTTCTATATTTTATTTTACACTCGTACCATGTTGCACTCATAACTTAATATTTTTTTTGGGGTGCTAAATATACTTCTTAGCTATAGTTTGCTACCCTAAAAAAAGCAATAGATATTCACAATTTTGAAAATTACGGCATAGGCATCTAACAGCTAGATACTTACTAAAAGTAGTGTAGAAATAAATAGAAAATTGTTTTCAGGTTTAAAACAGTTCTTGTTTTACATGATCGTAATATGAGTCACTAACCGGTATATTTACGTCCGATAGCTGTAGGTCTCGTCCCTTTAATCCGGTAACGTAGTTTCTATTAATGATAAATGACCTGTGTACTCTCATAAAAAGAGAACTTGGTAGCTCTTGCTCTAACGTTTTTAAGCGTTGATTACTAATAATTTTCTTTGATTTTAAATGAAAGGTAACATACTCACTGTCACTAACTACATAAAGAATATCATCGTACTTTACTTTATGCAGATCATAGCCAGATTTAATTGTGATCGTATCCAATTTTTCAATGGAACTTTTGGTTTGCACTTTATTAACGGCAGTAACAAAACGTTCAAACGTTATAGGTTTTAATAGATAATCCACCGCATTTAATTCATATCCTTCCAAAGCATAATGAGAATAGGCCGTAGTAAAGATGATTTTGGTTTTTTCACCCAACATCTTTGCAAAATCAGTTCCTTTTATCTCTGGCATTTGAATGTCTAAAAACAAAAGATCTACTGGTTTTTCCTTCATAATATTCAAAGCCTCTAATGGGTTTTCGGCTTCTCCTACCAAATTCAAAAACTCTAATTTATCAATGTATGTAATCAATAATGACCTTGCCAACTCTTCATCATCTACTACTATACAGTCTATACTATTCATGCAACTGGAGTTTTAAATTTACCTTAAATGCCAATGAAGTTTCGTTAATAACCAATTCATGACGATCAGGATACAAGATAGCTAAACGTTTCTTTACATTCTCTATACCAATACCGCCTACATCATCCTTAACTATACTATGTTCGGGTTTAGAATTTTCCAATTCAAAATTAATACCATCGGCAAATGAACTAATCTTCAAATTAATGAATGTGCCTTCAATTTTTTCAATATTACTATGTTTTAGGGCGTTTTCCAAAAAAGGAATTAATAACATGGGTACGATAGGAACGTTCTGGTCTTCTATGGAAAAAGTAGTTGTTATAGGATACTTTTTACTGCTTTTAAGCGAAAACAACTTAATGTAGTTTTCAATATAATCTATCTCTTTATATAAGGGTACAATTTCTTGTTCGCATTCGTAGAGAACATATCGCAGCATGTCGGACAAGTAACTGATACTTTTTTGAGTTCTAACAGCATCTATTGCCGATAACGCATAAATATTATTCAATGCATTAAATAAAAAATGAGGATTGATCTGCGATTTCAACAACTTCAATTCTGTTTGTAATGCTTCATTTTTATTGATGATCATTTCTTCCTCTTTACGTTGCGCAAATAGAAAAATTTCTACCAATGTTGCTATTACATAGGCAATTACAATTAAAAGAAGGTTAATAAAAAATCGAGATGGTGGTCTACGATTAGCCTCCATTCGCGGACCATTTTCAAATCGTGGTCCTGGTCTGCGTCCCAAATCCGGACCTGCACCAAAATCAGAATTAGCGCCCAATAAGGGATCACCAATAATATTTGTAAGAATTAATGTAGCAACTATAACAATGGCTACAGAAACCACGGTAAACAGTACATATTTTTTTTTCAGTAAAAGTTGTGGTATCGTAAAATAAATTAAACAGGCAATGACCGCTATTTGAAATACAATTACCAACGAGTTTTCATCTAAAAATTGAATTTCGCTACCTGTAAATATCCACGCGGTAACCCATATAAGTAGCCATAACGCTGCGTGAAAAATAAAATTCTTATGTCTGTTCATGCTGCAAATAAAAGGAATAATTTTTCAAATGAACCTCAAAAGCAAGGGTCTAAATAGAGATAATCAAAGTGTTTACAGAACGTAAGACTAATTTCACTTAAAAGTAAACGGTAAACACTTAAAATGGTCATTCAGCATTAAAGATTCTTACATCTTTGCTATCAAATATTAGTTGTTAAAATAGAAAAGTATGAAACGTATTACATTAAAAACCGGATTGTTATTTGCTATGTTGGTTGCATTTGGAACTGTAGCCGTTAACGCACAATCTAAAGGAGAAAGAAAAGAACCACCTACATATGCTAAACTTTTAGAAGAAATGGATGCAGATGAAGATGGCCAGCTATCTGAAGAAGAAGTAAAAGGTCCTTTAAAGGATAACTTTTCTGAAATAGATACCAATGAAGATGGATTTATTTCTGAAGAAGAATTCGACGAGGCTCCAAAACCAAAAGGAAGACCTAGAAACTAGGTGTCTCAAAAACATTTACCCTTTCAATAATTTTTGTTGAAAATTAGCCCAAAGCATCATGGCGAACCATGATGCTTTAATTACTAAATAATTGAGAATTAAATATTCTGCGGGCTTGCGTCAAATTATCGATTATGTTTTCAATTCATTCACAAACGGGCTTTTCTCTAGTTCGTTCTTATTAATAAGGTAAGCATATTATAAATGGTCTTATTCAGAAAGGTTAGAAGTCAACTATTACAACTAGAAAAGTTCAAAACCTATTTAATATATGCTTTAGGTGAAATTCTACTGATTGTAATTGGTCTTTTAATTGCATGGAAAATCAATGATCTCAATGAATCTAGAAAAAATAGGATCGTAGAAGTAAAAATCTATAAAAGCTTAAGTCAAGAGCTAAACACCAATTTGGGAGTATTAGATAGTGCTATTGCAGATTACACTAAAAATATTCAAACCTTACAAAATACTATCAACTACCTAGGTGTGGAACCCACGGACCTAACATCCGATGCCAAATCAATGATCGTTAATTTAAACTATCATAAAACCATCGTTAGAGATGAAGCGATAAACTCGATAAACGCCACCAATAAGTTTGAATTTATTGAAAGTGATTCCCTTAAAAAGCTGATTGCTGCTTACCCGAACGAACTTGATAATTTTAACATACAGCAGGGTAAGATTGAAAATATTATTACCGAGCGATTAAAACCGGTTATAGAAAAGCATATTTCTTTAATAGAAATTTTACCGGAAGACAGTTATAATTATCAGCGCATAAAAAATTATGGTAATTCATCGAACTATTCTGAACTACTGGTTAGTAGGGAATATCAAAATAGTGTAATAGACAGGTTGCTGCAGACTAAAGATCAGCTTTCGATTGCTAAGAACTTAAGGAATAAAACAAAAATAATTGCCACAAAATTGAATCAAGAACTGAACAGATCTTAAACACTTTAAAACAACATCAATTTAAAGCATTCAACTATGATACAGAAAAGTATATATCACGTTTTGGCTTTCTTTATTTTCACCTTTGCCATTATGAGTTTTGTTGGCTGTAGTAGCGATGATGCCTCTTCAGATGATTTGGTGACAGAAGATGGTGAAGATACGGTTACCGATAATGACTCTACAGATGAAGACACAAGTGTGGTAAGCGTAGATGCTTCATATTTCTATACCGAAGATGGGTCGGTTACCATAACCACGGTACCATGTACACTATCAGATGGTACAGAAACCGATTGCTATGAAATAGTAACAACGAGCTTGCCCGGTGATCATGAAATGGGACCATGGTGCCCAGAAAACATTGGTGATAGTGCCGAAGCAGGCGGAATTTGGTTAGAAAGTGGAGAAGTTTATGATGTTGATGGTGCCTTTGTAGAGAATTTAGCTGAATTCTATAACGATGATAATTGGATGATGTATGATGAAAACGGAAACATTTATATTACCGATACCGAAGATGATTGTATTAATGCGGCCAACCCAAACGTGGGTGCAGAATACGAAAATTTTTGTGTAGAGTGCATACCATCTTATATTACAAATTTAAATCAGACTTGGACCATACCCGTCACTCCAGTGGCTCAAAATACTCCAGTACTTTTTAATACCGCTGCACAAGGTCCGCAAACAACCACTGTACCATCTACACGTGGTGTTGCCTTAAACGGTATCGAATTTTCTGCTCCGGCACCTGTAGATAATATTCTTGGCGCCTATACCTTGGCACCTTTTGACGATGCCGGTGGTCATATCAACGTACACCAAGGATATCATTATCATGCTGCTACAGGTTTTAGTACCAAGATTGTTCAAGAAGATGGTCATGCAGCTTTAATTGGTTATGCCTTAGACGGATTTGGAATTTATGAATTGAAGGACAGTGAAGGTGTTGAAGCTACGGATCTAGATGAATTAAGAGGCCATGAAGATGACACCAGAGGTTATCACTACCACGTAGATGCAGCTGGCAATAATAATTTTATAGATGGGCTTAAAGGTGCCTACGTTAATTAATAGATGCTATGAAAAAGTATATCCTAACTATCTGTACCGTACTGTTCATATTATTTGGGCATGCCCACAATCCTGATGCATCTACCACAATGCTGGTAGAAAAAGGAGATGGCACATGGATACTACAGATCAGTTCTTCATTAACTGCTTTTCAACAAGAGGTTAGAACCCATTTTACCGAAACTCCTTATAATTCCCCCGAGGAGTTTCAACAAATGGTTTTATCTCACATAAAAAATAATCTTGAGATAAACTTTAATGATGGTTCTGAAATTACTTTGGGTAATGGGGTTGTAAAACTAGGGCATGAAACCAAAGTCGTTTTTGAGGTATTTGGTATCGATTCAGATTTACAGTCCATTCATATAAAAAACACAGCGTTCAATGATATTTCAAAGAGCCAAAGTGCACTGTTTTTATTTAAAGACGGTTTTCAAAAAGACCAGTTTGTTTTAAATTACGACAATGGTCATACACTAGAACTTATAGCAAGCGGAAATAAGTTTATTGAGGCCAACGAACAGAATGCAAGCTTCAATTCTACTTTTGCCATAATAATTGTAATTAGTCTTTTGGTATTTAGCTTTATCGTTCAAAAGACCATTCTTTCAAAAGTTCCTATTGAATAACCTAATTATTACAATTAGCGGTTAGATTTTTTGATTTTTACAACCTATCAAAAATTCATCAACTTTAAAACATCGGTCATTCGCTTAATACAATCGGTAGTTCACTGATTAATAAAAATTCCATATAAACATATGATTATACTTGTGCCGTAAACTTAAACGATCATAAAAAAATACAGATTTATCCAACTAAAAATTCATTTAAAGACACTTATAAAATCCCCATTAAATTAACAATTATGAAAAAAAACAGATTTAATAGTATCCCAAAATCTTCGCTAGTTTTAGCCTTATCATTTATAACACTTTTAGCTTGTAGTAGTGATAGTGTAGATGATGATGTTTTTGAAGATATTGTAAGTACTGATGAAGAGGATGATGAAGAAATTGCAACAGAACTTCATGCAGCATACAGTGCTTTTAATACAGACGCGGTTACCGTGTACTTAGATGGTTCTGAAGTAGTTATTGAAACCACTGGTCTTCCTAATCATGAGACGGTTTATTGGGGAGAAGGAAACTCTCTTTATAAAGAAGAGCCAGATGTAGCCCTTACACCAAGTATTATGTCCAGTAATAACAATGCTACAACCATTCGTGTTGATGCTACCCCAAATTTGACAGGTAGTACGGTACAAACAGAATTAGGTACCATTGGTATCGCGGTTAGCGGATCTTCTTTATTTAACGACCAAGAAGGTGGTGGCGCATTGGATCAAGCTGCGGCAAGTTTAGATTGGACAGGAGCACATATTGGTCCGGGTGTGTATCATTATCACCTAGAGCCAAAGGCTTTTACCAATGATGACGATAACCTTGTAGGTATATTATTGGACGGAGTATTTCTCTACGGAAGAAAATGTAGTGCTACCGGAGATTATCCTACGGATTTAGACGCTTCCGGCGGTCATACTTCTACAACTCAATATTCAGATGGTGAAGAAGAATATCACTATCACATTATTAACGAAGTGTATTCAACCACTGGATCTTATTTAGCATTTGCAGGTCCTTTTCAAGGATATTAAAAATGAGAACCCTCAACTTCCATATTATTTTGATTGTTCTGGTTTTACAACTGGGCTGTAATACTACACCCAAAACTGAAGCCAAAACAACAGAACCTGTGACCATAAAACAGGAAACAAAATTTAAGGAAGAATTGACACTCAATCAATTAGAAGGTACTTGGTATTACAAAAACTCACCTTATGATGGTTATGCTTTAAACTTACATGAAAATGGTTCTTTGGCGGAAAAGGTGGGTTTTGTAAATGGAAAGAGAGAAGGAGTTGCCAAAAGATGGTCAGCTAATGAAGTACTTCGCGTTGAATACCATTATAAAAACAATCGCCTTGAAGGTTCTTATAAAACTTGGTGGGAAAACGGACAATTAGCACAAGAAGCCAATTATATTAATGGCAAGATGCATGGTGTAGAGAAAAAATGGTATGCAAACGGTCAATTGGCAAAAGAAAGACAATTGGTCAACGGTAAGGAAGAGGGGCTACAAAAAGCTTGGCTACAAAACGGTACTTTATATGTCAATTATGAAGCTAAAAACGGACGTATATTTGGGTTACGAAGAGCAAATTCTTGTTACCAATTAGAAGATGAAGTTGTGGTTAGATCAGAAAATGAAACATTATGAAAAAGCCCATATTTTATATAGCTACCTTAATTCTTTTTTCTGCTTGCAAACAGACAGTAAAAAAAGAGAACATACAGGTTAAAGAGACTAGTAGGGTAGAGTACTTGCCCTATTATAACGATGAATCTTTTACTCCACATTGGTTAACCCCAAATTCTGAGGAGGAAAAACAGTTTCACAAAATTCCAGATTTTAAGCTAGTTGATCAGTTAGGGGATACCCTAACCCAAAAATCATTTGAAGATAAAGTATATATAACGGACTTCTTTTTTACTACGTGCCCAGGAATTTGTTTAAAAATGACCAATAATATGACCAAGGTACAAGAGGCATTCTTAGACAACCCTGAGGTTGCTATTTTATCGCACTCCGTAACCCCGTCAATCGATTCCGTTTCTGTATTGAAGACATATGCTGAAAAGAACGGAGTTATTGATTCTAAATGGCACTTGGTGACCGGTGATAAAACTGAAATTTACAACTTGGGCAGAAATGAATATTTTGTGGAAAATGATTTAGGCATCCCTAAGGATATCAATGATTTTCTACACACAGAAAACTTTCTGTTGATTGATAAAAACAAGCATATACGAGGTATCTACAACGGACTAAACCGAGCTTCGATAGCTCAATTGATAACTGATGTGGATGCTTTGCTAGAAGAGATTTAAAAATACATGGCGGACTAAGTTTAGCTTATTTTGAAGGCATGAACCTAATTGTTCCCCGATGGTGGAATTATTTACGGAGTTGTTTTAATCTATCTATTGCGTTTTGATTTGAAGGATTTAATTCCAACGATTTCTTATAACTATTAATAGCACTTTTATAATCATTATTATAAAAATAAGCTTCGCCTAAACTATCATATAAGTTAGCTGATTTAGGATATAAATGTAATGCCAATAAAAAAACATTAACGCCCTGTTGTGCTGTTTTAGGATTAAAGGATAATCGCAAACCTAGAGTGTTGAGCATTCCTTCTTTAAGTTCTAACTTTGGATGTATTACAGTAGTTTTTTGAAATAACGAAATTAAATCTTGATAACCTTGGTTAAGTGCCAAATCAATAAAATCCTGATAATTGAACTCTCTTATTTCAGCAGGTTTACTTTTTTTTGAAACCAACGTTTCAGAAAAGCCATTTTCTTTTATACTGTTTTCAATAAACTCTGTGCCTGTTTTTTGATTTTTTAAAGTCATAGCTAGAAAATTCAAAGTATGTTCGGATAATAATTTATAGGAAGCCATAATTTTATCATCACTTTTATCCTGTCTTTTATCTCTATTCGTAAACAAAACACCAAAAGTACTGAAATAGGAATGGGTTAAATCGTGAAATCTATAGCTGTAAATAGTACTGTACCGCAAAGAGTCAAATAATATATACTCATAATTTACATTTGCAGAAATTTTATCGCTAATCAATACTTCTTTTGGAATTTCTTTTTGGGCAAAATGAATATAAGGAACATTGAAATTATCTAAGTTAAAATAAGCTGATTTTTCAAGAACAGAATAATTATATCTTTCAGTACCATCTAAACTAACCAAAGCCTTTATACGCTGATTTTTCATAACCGTTATAGCATTTGATAATCCGCCAAAGCTAAAACCCATAAGTGCTATTCTTTCCACATCAATATTTTCATATTTATTTATTTCCTTTAAAAGAAACTCCACATCCCGAGATTGAGTTTCCATATCCTTTGTAGTTCCACCTTCTAGGTATCTGGTCTCCGTTCCTCTTGAAGGACTAGAGATCACGACAAAACCATTACTAGCCAAATATTCGAACATGGCAAAATTTTCTATTGATGAAGCTTGATAGCTAGGTGCATATACAATGACGGGAAATTTTCCCTTTAAAAACTTAGCGTTAAAAAAAGCGCTAACATTTTCCATTAAATGCAATTTATTTTCTGGTGTATTCCATAAATACGGAAACCAATCCAATAAAAATTCATCTGGTAAGTTTTTCCATTCTTCTTCTTCTTTTAAGACTTTTAGATAATCTAAAACAATTAACGAGTCTGTTTTTTTTTCAATTGTTGCAGGATACCAAATACTGATTGGAATAGGTCTGTTGATATATTGATTGTTAAAGCCATTATGTATTCTATAGGTTCTTGTACTATCAATAGCATTATAATGTTTAAATCCCACAGTAAACATTCCATTGTCAAGATTAATATCTTTCAAAGAAGTTTGTCCATAAGATAAAATGATAAAAAAAAGATAAAGGAATAATATAGTAAACCGCATGATTCTTCGATTAGTATTCGCTAGTAAAGATGTTTTATTTTAAATTTTGTTACAGTTAATGTATTAATATGCAATAAGTTAACCTAACTAAATTATCAAAATATAAAACCTAAATTGTAAATTATGAAGAAATAAACAATAATAATGAACAAGATAGTTTATTACGTAGCTATTTCTATTGACGGATTTATCTGTGGACTCGATGGTGATATCAGCGGATTTGTAGGTGAGGGTAGTGGGGTCACAAAATATATGTCTGATTTAAAGGGATTTGAAACTACGATCATGGGTAAAGACACCTATGAATTTGGATATGCCTACGGATTAAAACCTGGGCAGCCAGCGTATGCGCACATGCAGCATTATATTTTCTCTAAATCTTTACAGTTCGATAGTAAAAGTGATCAAGTACATATTATTTCTGATTACGACTTAGATAAGATTAAAGAACTGAAACAAAACTCAACCACAGATATTTACTTATGTGGAGGTGGCGTTTTTGCCGGATGGCTTTTCGATAATCAATTTATAGACGTCATTAAGGTTAAAATCAACCCCTTGATCTTAGGAGCTGGTGTACGATTATTTGGGGAATCTACATCTGGTTATCAATTAGTACTCACGGACACCGAATCTTATGATGGTGGACTGGTATTTAATACGTATTCTATAAATTATAATTCGTAATATTTTAAAACAAAATAGTCCAGAAAACCAAGTGATTTTCTGGACTATTACCTAACAACCAAACTAAACTTCTTATTTCAGTGCTGCCAATAACTTCTCTGCAACCAATTCAGATGATGCAGGGTTTTGACCTGTAATTAAATTACCATCTTGAACCGCATATGCTGCCCAATCTTCTTTTTTAGAATAGATACCTCCATTTTCCTGTAACATGTCTTCTACCAAGAAAGGAACTACATTCGTTAACTGAACGGCTTCTTCCTCTGAATTGGTAAAACCGGTAACTTTTTTGCCTTTTACCAAAGGATTACCATCTGTACCAGAAACTCTTTTAAGCGCTGCTGGTGCATGACAAACAAATGCGATAGGCTTCTCTTGCTCGTTAAATGCTTCTATTAGCTTTACAGAAGTAACATCATTAGCCAAATCCCATAAAGGACCGTGACCACCAGGGTAGAAAACCGCATCAAAATCACTCGCATCTAAATCTGAAAGTACTTTTGTGTTCGCAATTACATCTTGTGCCGCTTTATCTTCTTTAAAGCGTTTGGTATCTTTTGTTTGTGCATCTTCCGTATCACTACTTGGGTCAATCGGTGCTTGACCACCTTTTGGGGTAGCAACCGTAATTTCAGCACCTTTGTCAAACAGGGCATAATAGGGAGCAGCAAACTCCTCAACCCAAAATCCTGTTTTTTTTCCTGTGTCTCCCAACTGATCATGAGAGGTTAATACAAACAATATTTTCATCTTTATTATATTAAATTTTGATTTATAATTAGTCTACAAATTAGACTTTAACTATCATTTTGCCTTTTTTCTTACCATCCATCATATCCAAAAATGCTTGGGGAGTGTTTTCAAAACCTTCAACAATCGTTTCTTTATAGGTCAGTTTTTCTTCTCCTAACCATGTAGATAATTGTTTCATTGCCTGTGGAAACTTGTCGGCATAATTACGTACAATAAACCCTTGCATTAATGCACTGTTCTTTACCAAGAAGGGTTGTACGGCAACCGCCATAGGTGTTTCAGTTTTATTATACACTGAAATTGCTCCACATATAATTATTCGTGCGAACTGATTTATGTTGAACAATACGGCATCAGATATTGGTCCGCCTACATTGTCAAAATAAATATCTACTCCGTTAGGTGCTGCTTCTTCGATTGCCGCTTTCATGTCGTCAGTAGTTTTGTAATTGATACCATGATCAAAACCGAATTCAGATTTTAGCATATCAATTTTTTCATCTGTTCCGGCTATACCGATAACATTCAACCCAAGAATTTTCCCTATCTGGCCTACAACACTACCTACGGCACCTGCTGCACCAGATACTACTAGAGTTTCACCTTTTTTAGGATTTCCAATTTCATGAAGGCCTAAATAAGCTGTTAAGCCGGTCATACCCACAATACCTAAAAAAGCACTTAAAGGAGCCTTACTTTTATCCACTTTCTGTAAGCCTTCTCCGTTGGAAATTTGTTGTTCTTTCCATTCCAATAATCCGGATACGAATTCCCCTTTCTTATAATCTTCATGTTTAGACTCCAACACCTCTGCTACGATACCCGAACTGATTGGCTCACCAACTTTAAATGGTGGTACGTAAGATTTAGCATCGCTCATTCTACCACGTAAATAAGGGTCTACCGATATATATTTTGCCTCTAACAAGACTTCACCTTCAGAGACGGTTAAATCATTGTCCAACTCATTAAATTCAAAATCGGACAGGGTAGGAGTACCTACCGGACGTTGTTTTAAATTAATTGACTTACTCATAAGTTATGTTTTAATTTTTATAATAATTTCTAGCTGGAATTTTTGTCAACACCTATTAAATAAGGTATTTGTCTATTGAAAATTCCTTTGTATTTATGTTTGACTATAACTACAGTTCAAAGATATTTAAAAAAAAGAATGAACATTCATTTTTTAACATAGGTTTATAGAATGGACCATAATTACGGTCTAAAAAAAAGCACCTATAGAGGTGCTTTTTAATGTTCAAATAGTTAATCCATAATCATGATGGACTTCACATTGACAAATTCTTTCATACCGAATCCTCCATGTTCACGTCCATAACCGGAATCTTTTACTCCGCCAAAAGGCATACTTGGCTCTGCCAATCCGAAGGAGTTTATAAATACCATTCCTGTGTCAAAATGTTTTTCTGCTAGTTCTGTAGCCTTTTCAACATCTTTGGAAAATATTCCGCCACCTAGACCAAATCTACTATCATTAGCAATACGCATAGCATCTTCGTTGTCTTTCGCTTTTATTAGAGAAGCAACAGGACCGAATAATTCATCATCATAAGCGGGTTGACCTGGTTTTACATTACTTAGTACAGTAGCAGGGTAGAAGTAACCTTCCCCTTCAGGAATTTTTCCTCCGCACAATACATCGGCTCCTTTTTCCACACTTTCCTGTACTTGCTCATGAATTTTATCTCTAAGATCTTCACGCGCCATAGGTCCTAATTCGGTATCTTCATTTTTAGGATCACCAACTTTTAGAGCATCCATCGCCTTCACAAACTTTTCCTTAAATTCATCGTATACTTTTTCCGTAGCGATAAATCTCTTTGCGGCAATACAAGTTTCTCCATTGTTATAGATACGCCCCATAACACTTTTTTCTACGGCTAAATCTATATCTGCATCATCCAGTACCAAATAGGCATCATTACTACCTAATTCCAACACTGTTTTCTTTAATTGTGCACCGGCTTTTTCTCCAATTTTTTCACCTGCCACCGGGCTACCTGTTAAGGTAACACCACGTACTAGTTTATGCGCTATAATGGCATTAGATTGTTCATGTTCTATCACCATTACATTAAAAAGATTTGCGGGTAAACCTGCTGTCTCAAAAATGTTCTTCAGTAACTTTGCTGTTCCTGTTACGTTCGATGCATGCTTTAGCAAAATACTATTACCAGCCATCAAGTTCACTATCGTATAGCGCAATACTTGGTAACTAGGGTAGTTCCATGGTTGTATACCATAGATGATTCCCATAGGCGAATAGGCTACAATACCTTTTCCTCCATTGGAAAGTTCACGCTTTTCGCTCTTTAAAAACTCTGGCGCATTTTCTGCCGAATAATTACAAATTGCCGTACATAAATCAACTTCTTGATTACTTTGTTTTAGCAATTTTCCCATTTCATCGGTCATTAACTCAGCAAGTTCTTTCTTATAATTCTGAAGTTCTTTACCAATAGATTTAATAATTTCTCCACGTTCTTCAACACTCTTAGTTTTCCACTTTAAAAATGCTTCATGCGACTGTTGAATGCTTTCTTCAACCTGCTCATCTGTCATGTAGGTATGTGAAGAAATTTCTTTTCCCGATGTAGGGTTTATTGTTTTGAATGTATTCTGTTTTGTTGTCGTTGACATATATTATTTTATTAGATTAAAATTATTGTTGTTCACTTGGCACCAAATAAACATCGTTGATGTTTACTCTTTCTGGCTGTGTTAACACGTAATAGATGGAATTTGCAATATCTTCTGCTTCCAATGTTTCCATTTTTTGCATTTCTTCCATTTTTTCTTTGATATCCTCATCGGTAATTGTGCTGGTTAAATTTGTAGCTACCGCACCTGGTTCAATAGAGGTAATGTTGATTCCGTATTTAGGTGCCAATTCTTGACGTAATCCTTCCGAAAACATTTTTACGGCAGATTTTGTAGCGCAGTACACCGCTCCACCTGGAAAATATCTATTGGCAGCCATAGAAGAAATATTGATGATATTACCACCTTTATTCTCCTTTAATTCTGGTAAAACAGCGGCAACACCATTAAGTACACCTTTAATATTAACATCTACCATTTTTTCCCATTCATCTGTTTTCAGCTTTTCTACAAATGATAGTGGCATTAAACCGGCATTGTTGATAAGACCGGTTATTTTTCCAAATTCTCTTTTGGTTTTAGAAACTACATTTTGAAAATCATCTTTCTTTGTCACGTCACCTGTTACTACAATGGCTTCTCCACCTTTTTTAGTGATTTCGGACTTTAGATCGTTCAGTTCATCTTCGCTTCTGGCCATTAATACTACCTTGGCTCCGTTATCGGCTAACTTGATTGCTGTTGCTCTACCAATTCCGCTAGATGCACCAGTTATAATTATTACGCTATCTTCTATTTTCATTGTGTTTTTATTTGATTTATCACAATATAGAAGCTATAATCGGCTAGTATTGACCATAAGAATTTAACTATTGACGGATATAGTATTGCGCTACATTTTCACCTATTCAAGTCAAAAAAACGGTTGTAATTATAACTGATCAAAGGATATATTAGAAATTATAGATTTATTAAGACCATTACTGATTTAAATGCTCTTAATTTGGTGCCTTATTTCTTTTTCTAGCTAAAGATTAGATTATGATGACAAATAAAATGATAGGTATAGTTGGTGGTGTGGGTAGTTACGCTGGTATTGATTTAATTAAAAAGGTCTACGACCTTACCGAAGCGAGTTCTGATCAAGATCACTTACCGGTATCTATGCTATCAGTTCCTCATAAGATCATTGACCGTACTAAATACCTGTTGGGTGAAACAGAAATTAACCCAGGTATAGCCATATCTGAAATAATTGCTTCTTTAATCGCTAGCGGGGCAAGTATTATTGGTATTCCATGTAACACGGCACACGCTAAACCAATATTAAGCTTAATTGAGAAAAGCATACCAGAATCGTGTGTTTTGGTCAACCTTATTGAAGAAGTGGGGAAATATATTTCTGAAAAGCATCCGGAAATTACTAGGGTAGGGGTTTTAGGTACTACAGGTACTATTCTTGCCAAGGTGTACCCAGAAGTATTGTCCAGGTACAATATTGAAGTTATACAACCATCTGAAGATATTCAAGATTTATTTGTACACCCTTCTATTTACGATACATCATATGGTATAAAGGCTTTTTCAAATCCTGTAAATCAAAAAGCAAAAGAAAATTTGGGTATGGCAGCGACGTACTTATCAAGAAAAGGCGCCCAAGCCGTAATTTTAGGCTGTACCGAGATTCCGCTTGCTATACAATACGAAAAAATAGAGGATAGCTTGATTATTGATGCCACAACCGTTTTAGCTAGCGCGTTAATTAGAGAATCCAAAAAAATGGAAATGATCGCCTAAGCACTTGGCGTTGGTGTACACGATGCTCTTTTCAATAACATATATTCACCATTATTCTTAAATTCCCGTATTGATGTACCGGTATAGCGTTTAAAGGTTTTGGATAAGTGACTTACATCTGTAAAGCCCAATTCATCGGCTATTTCATTTAAACGGAAGTCGGAATTCAATAAACGAATTTCTACCAATTTAAGCTTTCCCTTTATAATGTATTCGCGTAAAGACATGTTCACCTGCTTTTTAAAATACTCGCTTACATAGGTAGGCGACATCTGAAAAACATCGGCTAAATTTTCAACTTTTAGCAATTCCGTTTTGTCTATATTGGTATTGATATAGGTTAACATTTTAGTAATTCTATCATCTGAATTACTTTTTGCCAATTCAAAATAACTGCTCTTTTTAATATTACGGATCAGAATTTCCAATATGCTAGTCATTAAACTAGTCACTAAATTTATAGACTCTTCCCCATAATTTCTAGACTCTTGAAGTATCATCTCAATAAGGTTTTCAAGATAATTACGGTCTAATTCGTTCTTAATGATATCACCCGGCAACTGATTGTAATTGGACAAAATGTACGATGCCTCTTTAAACCACTCATTTCTATCAATAGTGATTCTGTTCGCATTTTTAAAGAAAGAATCGGTAAACTTTAAAAAGACAAAACGTGTCGGTTTTTCAATGGTAAAAGAATGGCATTTTAACGGAGGTAACAAAAACATACTATTCTTGCCATAGGCATAATCATTGTAGTTGATGCACTGGGTACCTTCTCCTTCCTTTATTAAAACCAGCTCAAAAAAATTATTTTTAACGGGTCGTTGTTTCCAATCCGTCAGCTCAATTTCTTGTATTTCAAAAGGTTTATACGCTTCTAATACTTGCATTTTTATCTATTATTTGTGCTAAAATATACTATTTACCGATAAAACTCTACTTATTGCTTAAACAATCCTTTAAATATACATTATTAACCTTTTTTAATACTTTAAAAAAGATGCTAATACCAATATTTTTGCCATGTATTTAAAAAATGATTAAAACTTTAAAAAAATAATTATATGAAAAAAGTACTATTAGTATCCGTTTTAGCATCTGTATTTATGATGTGTAAATCACCAAACGAAAAGAAGAAAAGTCAGAATGAAGATATTGTGGCAACAAATGTTGTTTCAAATAATATAAAAACTGTTGAAACCGTTTTTTCTAGTCAAGACATCAGACCTGGTAACTTAGCACTGACCAGTAATGGAAGATTGTTTGTTAGTATGAATCCTTTAGTGTCACCAACAACTAAAGTTTTTGAATTGAATAAGGATGGTGAAAATGTAGCTTACCCAAATGCAAAATATACAACAGGTGAAAATTCAATTTTAAAAGCTGTAATTGGTATTAGAGCGGACAGCCAAGACAACTTATGGCTTTTAGATATGGGTGCCAAACAATTTGTGGTTTGGAATACTAAAAATGAAGAGCTTGTAAAAACCATTGCAATTCCTGAAGCTGTTGTAAAACCGGCTAGTTTTTTACAAGACTTTATTATTGATGAAAAACATAACCGAGTAATTATTGCAGATATGACACAAGGCGATTTAAAAAGTGCTCCTGAGCCAGCATTTATAGTCATAGATACAGAAAGTGGCAGCGCTAAACGAATGGCACAGAGCCACCCTTCAATGATGCCAGAGATGGAAGGCGGTTTTGCATTAAATCCAATAGCTATTGACCCACAGAATAATTGGGTATACTACGGAGCATTACATGGAAAAACGATGTATAGAGTACCAGCAAGTAGTTTTGATTCTGATGAAAAGTTAGTTAGTACTATTGAGAAATTCGGTGTAAAATCGTTTTCAGACGGTATGGAAGTAGATGCAAATGGTAATGTTTATGTAACCAATGTGGTTGATGGCGAAATAGGATTATCCACTAAAAACGAATATAAAACATTGGCTAAAATTCCTGAAGGACAAACCTGGCCTGATGGTTTGTATGTTGCTAACGATGGGTTTATTTATGGTACAGTAGACCAATTAAATAAAACGGCAGCATTAAACAATGGTAAAGAAGAAAGTGTAGGACCTTATTTAGTAATCAAAACTGAATTGGTAAAGTAAATTCCCTCAATGTACAAACGCATCTTTTAAAGGTGCGTTTTTTTAATGTATATAATTATGAAAACAACACTAAAAATAGGCGTAACCAATTTATCTTTTCACCGTATTGCAGCTTCTTTGGTGACTAATACCTTATTAGAAATGGGTTTTGATGTGAAACGTGAATTTGCTCCACACCAAGAAAATTTTGAGCGTTTAAAATCCGGACAAGTAGATATGCTGGCTTCGGCTTGGTTGCCATCTAGTCACGGAATTTACAAAAACGATGTAGAGAAAGAGGTTCCCTTGCTAGAATTGGGCTTACATTATAAACCATACGCACTTTGGGGTGTTCCAGATTACGTTTCTGAAGATGTTACAGCTATTTCAGATTTACTAAAACCAGAGGTGTTATCTAAAATGAAGAAGGATATTCAGGGTATAAATCCTGGTGCTGGAATTACACGTTTTTCTATTCAAATGATGGAAGCCTACGGATTAAGTGCTGCGGGTTATAATTTTCATACAGGAACAGAAGACGATTGTTTTAATGCATTTGAAAATGCAGTTGATGAGAAACAATGGATGGTTGTACCACTTTGGAAACCTCAGTTTTTACATTACAAATACAACATCAGAGAAATTAAAGAACCAAAAGGATTATTGGGTATTGTAGACAAAGCGGTTTTACTTCTTCGGGAGGATAAAAAGGAAATATTTACTAAAGCACAACTAGAGATATTGGATGGTCTTCGCTTTACAAATGATATCATTGCAGAGTTAGATTATAAGGTTTCTCGTGAAGGAAAAGATATTGACGAAGTGACTAAAAAATGGTTGCAAAATCGCTAATAACAAACAACGGCTTTAGGTAAGTTTTAAATTGAATCCCCGACAAATTATAACACATTAAAGTGGAAAGAAATACAAATGGATTTATTTAATCAAACCAATTTATTTTCAACGGAAGAAGTTCTTAAAACTTCTTTTGATTTACCAGGAGCGGATATTACGTTGTTCGAAAATTTCTTCAGCATTGAAGAAAGTAACAAGCTGTATAAAAGTCTGCTTCATAATACGCCGTGGCAGCAAGAACAAATTACCATTCACGGTAAACTGGTAGACTACCCTAGGTTGACCGCTTGGTACGGAGATGTTGACAAAGACATTAAATACACGAATACAAAAAGTAAAATGCATTTATGGAATGATGATTTACTTTTCATTAAAGAACGTATAGAAAAGGAGGTAGCTATCAAATTTACACGCTGTTTGCTCAATTATTATCGCGACGGAAAAGATAGCGTAGACTGGCATCAAGATTATAAAGGAGAACAACGAAAAAATACAGTTATTGCTTCAGTTACCTTTGGTACAACCAGACCCTTTCAATTAAAACATGTATCAAGAACAGATTTAAAACGTGTAGACATTCCATTAGCAAATGGCAGTCTTTTATTGATGCAAGGCGCCACCCAAGAAAACTGGAAACATAAAATACCGAAGACCGCAAAACAGATTTCCCCAAGAATTAACCTAACCTTTAGGTGGATCGGTTAATTTATCCGGCATCAATCTTTACTTTTATAGTTCTAACTTTAGAACCCATTTACAACATCTTATGAAAAAATCTTATTTAACCTTGGTGGTACACATTTTAGTAAAAGAAGAATTTAGAGAAGAAATAAAAGCCGAATTGCTAAAACTTATTAGTCCCACTAGAGGAGAAGAAGGTTGTATTGCTTACGACTTACATCAAGATAACGATAACCCGAATCTGTTTTTATTCCACGAGAAATGGGTGAATCAAGATTATTTGACCAAGCATTCACAAAGTGATCACATTGCCGCCTATAGACTTGCTTCTAAAGATAAGCTTGAGAATGTTTCTGCTTATAAAATGACAGAGCTTACCAATTAGAATTGTAATTATAAAGGCTTAACATTAAATTAATGTATTAAAAACCGGTAATTTTACCTGTAATAAGCTCGTTTTGGCAATATTTTAAGATTTCGCCACTTAAAAACCTCCATTTATACCTTATTCTCCTTTTTTTGTACACTATTTAGGGTGTGTTCTCCAATTATCTTTGTCGTCAATAAATCTATCAATTATAAAAAGACATAATAATGAATACTCCAAACATTGCACAAGAAGATATTTTAAATGCATTTAACTACAGACATGCTACCAAAGAATTTGATGCGTCAAAAACATTAACCGATGAGCAAATCAGTTTCATCTTAAAAACAGCAAATTTATCTCCAAGTTCATTTGGTTTTGAACCTTGGCACTTTATAGTTGTACAGGATAAAGAATTACGTGAGCTATTAAAGCCAGTAGCTTGGGGTGCTCCGGTAAAATTAGATACTGCTAGTCACTTTATTCTAGGATTGGCAATGAAAGCTCCTATGGTAAAGCATGATGCGCCATATATTGAACATATGATGAAAGAGGTAAAACAAATGCCGGAAGATGTTGTAGAAATGTACTCTAAATTTTACAGAGAGTTTCAGGAGCGTGATTTTACCTTAGATTCAGATAAAAAGTTATTCGATTGGTCATCAAAACAGACTTACATTGCTCTAGGTAATATGATGACTGCTGCCGCACTTACAGGAATAGATTCTTGTCCTATTGAAGGTTTCCATATAGAGGATACGGAAGCTTTATTAAGAGATAAATTTGGAGTGGATACAAATAAATATGGAATTTCTTTTATGGCTGCATTCGGATACAGAAAAGCAGATCCTGAATTCCCTAAGTCTAGAAGACCACTAGAGGACATTGTAACTTGGAAATAAGAAATATTATGAAAGCAATAGGGTACAAAGAGAATCTTCCAATTGACAATATAAAGTCTTTACAAGATGTAGAATTGGAAACTCCAAAAGCTACGGGAAGAGATGTTTTAGTAGAAATAAAAGCTATTTCCGTAAATCCGGCAGATTATAAGGTACGTGCAGGAATGCCTGCAGAAGGTGACAACTGGAAAGTTATTGGCTGGGATGCTACCGGTATAGTTACAGCAATTGGTGAAGATGTGACTCTTTTTAATGTAGGAGATGAAGTTTGGTACGCAGGCGATTTTACCCGCCAAGGTAGTTATGCAGAATACCAAATTGTAGATGAACGTATTGTTGGTAAAAAACCTCAAAGCTTATCTTATGCTGAAGCTGCTGCATTACCATTAACCACACTTACAGCCTATGAAATGTTGTTTGATCGATTAGAGGTATCTAAAGACGATGCCAGCAAATCTATTTTGGTAATTGGTGCCGCTGGTGGTGTAGGTTCTATTTTGGTGCAATTGGCTAAAAAACTGACCAAGTTGAATATTATAGGTACGGCTTCTCGTGAAGAAACTACCTCTTGGTTAAAAGAATTAGGTGCAGACACGGTTATTAACCACAGAAATAAATTGAGCGAAGAGTTCGAGAAATACAATTTACCGGCTCCGGAGTATGTAGTAAGCTTAAATGCTACGGAACACCACGTAGATGAAATTGCTAAACTGATAAAACCTCAAGGGAAATTCGGATTTATAGACGATCCAAAATCGCTAAATGTAATGCCTTTTAAAGGTAAAGCGGTTTCTACGCATATAGAGTTAATGTTTACACGCTCTATGTTTCAGACCGAAGATATGATTGAGCAGCATAATATATTGAACAAAGCTTCTGAATTAATCGACAACGGAACTATTAGAACTACGTTAGGCGAAAATTTTGGAACTATAAATGCTGAAAACCTTAGAAAAGCTCACGCTTTTTTAGAAACGGGTAAAGCAAAAGGTAAAATTGTTTTAGAAGGATTTTAAGTGTAATGAGCCAAAAAACATATTATAATGAAAATTAAAATTACACTTGCTGCATTAGCTATAACAGCAATATTTATAAGTAGTACAGCAAATGCTCAAGTAAATACCATAGATTCTGTAGCCACTTCAAAAGTGCAACATTTCAATTTTGATGAAATGGAATCTGAGTCCATAGGTGAAGGCATTAAAAGAAAATGGTTTTACGGTGAAAAAGGGCAAATGACCATTTTTGACTTGGAAAAAGGAGCACACATTCCTTGGCATAAACACCCTAATGAGCAGATAACATACATTATGTCTGGTAAGGTAAAAATCAAGACTATAATTGATGGCAAAGAGGAATTTGTAATTGTTTCTGGCGGAGAAGTAATTGTTTTCCCAGAAAATGTCCCACACGAATTTTGGGCATTGGAAAAAACAGTGGATTTAGATGTTCACGTTCCTGTACGCCAAGATTGGTTAAGTAAAGAATTACCAGATTATTTAAAGAAAAGTGAATAAAATTTGCATCAGCAATACTTATTAATAAAACATTATAAAATATATCAAAATGAAAAAAACAATACTACTTGCATTAGCAATAGCTACAACGGCATATACAAGTGCACAAACACCAACAACGGACCCTGCCAAATCTGTAAATGAGGTGGTAACGGCAGACAATGTAGAATGGGGTTGGTTAAACCCGTTACGTGGGGACAAAAGTCCGGCTGCCGGAAGACTTTGGGGAGATCGTACAAAAAATGAACCTGCAGGATTTTTAGTGAAATTTAAAAAAGGATTTTCATCTCCTCCACATATTCATAACATTACCTATCGGGGAGTGGTGATTCAAGGATTATTACATAATGACGATGAAAAAGCAGAAAAACAGTGGTTACCAGCAGGTTCTTATTGGCAACAACCAGCAGGAGAAGCACATATTACTGCAGCTGACGATAATGAAAACATGGCTTTTTTAGATATTCAAGAAGGTCCATATTTAGTACAACCAACATCGGAAGCTTTTGATAATGGGGAAAGACCAATTAATGTAGACAAAACCAATATGGTTTGGCTAAATGCTAATGATATTGAATGGGTATCTGCAAAGAGTAATGTTGAAACTGCATTTTTATGGGGAAGCCACGAGGAAAATCAATTGCGTGCACCATTTTTAAGGTTACCAGCAGGCTTCAGTGGAAAAATCAAAAATTTGAGTCCTAATTTTAGGGCAGTTGTTATTTCTGGAGGAATATCACATCAATTTTCTAAAAAGGGATCTACAAATCAGTTAGACGCTCCTTCATATTTTGGTGCAGAAGAAAACGCAACCTCAATCATTTCAACAGCTAAAGAAACGGTGATATACATAAGAAGTAACGGTGATTTTGAAGTGAAGTAATGATGAAAAAGATTAGTATCATATTAAGTTTAGTTACTTCAGTTATGGCTTTGCAAGGACAAAACACCATTTCCGAAGTAGAAACATATGCTACGGTAGATCAAGCGGTGGGAAATATTGCTTTTACCAATGATGGTGAATTAGTATACAGTCATCATCCATTTTTTTCTCCGGAAATAAGAGTGGTAAAGTTTGATAAAAAGGAGAATACAACTTCGCCTTTTCCTAATTTAGAATGGAACACACCACGAGAAACCGATGATAATTACCTGAGTAATGTTTTAGGAATCCGTAATGATGAAAATGGTGTTGTTTGGATGATAGATATGGCACAACGTAATAACGTAACGCCAAAAATTGTAGGCTGGAATACAAAAACCGATAAATTAGAACGTATATATTACTTGCCAGAGTCAAGTGTACCTTCAATTAGCCAGCCTAATGATATGGTGGTTGATACCAAACACGGTTATTTTATTATTGCCGATGAAGGTATTGGTAATGGAGGAGATGGAAGCAAGGCAGCTTTTATCATCGTAGATATGAAAACGGGAAAAACACGTCGGGTTTTGGAGGGTACACGTACTACAAAACCAGAAAATACCCCAACGGTTATAAATAATAAGCATTTGGCAGTAAACGGAAAAGATTTGTTGATTGGTAATGATGGAATTACTGCCGATGCTAATTTTGAGTACATCTACTACGGACCGTTAAACGGACCAAAAATTTACCGTATTAAGACAGTTGATTTAGTAAATGAAACGTTTACAGATGCTGATTTAGATGCTAAAATTGAAACTTATTCTAATAAGCCTAACAATGGAGGAATGTCCATTGATAAAGAAGGAAATATTTACTTAACAGCTTTGGAGACCAAAAGCGTAGCTGTAGTTTTAGCAAAAGACCGTAGTGTAAAAACTATGGTGCAAGATGAAAATATGGTATGGCCAGATGGCGTTAGTTACAATCACGCAGATGGGTACATGTATGTTTCAGCCGCACAAGTAAATAGGGGAGCTCCTTTTAATGATGGTAAAAGTGTAGCGACCAAGCCTTTTTATATTTTTAGGTTCAAGCCTATTGCTGAAGGTGTTGCTTTTAGATAAAATCTAGTGCAGGAAAATTCATTTAATAATGATGAATTAAGAAAAGGTTTAAGTATAAGTGGTGGTAGTACCAGGTACTTTCCCTAAATTTATAAAACACCCAAAAAAGGTATTATGCAACGAGAGCCATGCAACCATATAACTGCTATTTCAGAAATTAAAACAGCTATTGAGCATGTTTGTGACGAATGTGTAAAGTTAGGTGATGGTTGGGTGCATTTGCGAACTTGTCAAGAATGCGGTGTAACCCGTTGCTGTGATGATTCAAAGAACAAGCATGCAACAGCTCATTATCATGCTACAAAACATCCTGTCATCAGTTCCGCGGAACAAAATGAACAATGGCTATGGTGCTATGCCGATGAAGCTTTTATAACTTACTAAACCAAAAACTATGATTGATCCTAAATATCCAGAACTTACCGATCTGCAAGTAGAGAAGCTTAAAACCTACGGTGAAATTGAATTTTATAAAGAGCCCACCGTGGTGTTGGACTTTGGTGATCAACACTATGATTTTTTCGTAGTGCTCACTGGTGGAATAAGAATTATTGATCCGGATAAAAAAGATGACAGTCTTACCATACATAGAAGGCATCAATTTTCCGGTTCAAGTAGTATCCTCTCTCATAGAACGGTTGGTGTATGTGGTGAAACTTTAGAAAACACACAACTAATACGAATTAGTCCTGAAAAGCTAAAAAGTGCCATTGCTAAATTCAGCGATATTAGCGATGTACTCTTAAATGCCTTTTTATTACGGGAAGATGCATTAAAAAACAACGTTCAAGGCATAAAACTAATAGGTTCTGAACATTCTAATGAAACGTATGCTATCCGTGATTTTATGGATAAGAATGATATCTGGTACAATTTTATAGATTCTGATAAGGAAGACGGATTAGTACAGATGTTAGATACTTTCAACTTAAAGGAATCGGATTTACCGGTATTGATCAATAGTCAGAATAAAATTTCTATTCGCCCATCGATTGATGAAATTGGTATGTGTACGGGAGTTCGGTTAGAACTAGATGATGAAATCTATGATGTTTTGATCGTAGGCGCTGGTCCTGCCGGTTTGGCTGCTAGCGTATACGCGGCTTCAGAAGGGTTAAATGTATTGACCATTGATAGTAATTCTCCTGGCGGACAAGCTGGTAAGAGCTCTAAGATTGAAAATTACCTCGGATTTCCCACAGGTATTTCAGGTAGGGATTTAGCGAACAACGGCTACATTCAAGCTCAAAAATTTGGCTGTACTATTTCCGTTCCGCATAGAGTGGAAGGCATTGAACGTAAAGAAGGTTACTATGAAATCAACTCTAACAACACTTCTACTTTAAAAGCCAAAACGGTAATTGCTGCAACCGGCGCTGCATATAGAAGACTGCCTTTAGAGGGAATTGAAAAATTTGAAGGCTCTGGTATTTACTATAGCGCCACATCTATGCATGCCAATATGTGCAAGAATAGTGAAATCGGTATTGTTGGCGGTGGTAATTCTGCGGGTCAAGCAGCATTATTTTTAGCTAATTATGCATACAAAGTTTATGTAATTATCAGAAATGAGGATATTGGTGCCAAAATGAGCGATTATTTGGTGCAACGTATCATCGCTTGCGAAAATATAGAAGTATTGACCAGTAGTAACGTGGTTAAAGTTAGCGGGGATACATATTTAGAAAAGGTTGAAATAAAAAAGAATGATACGTTGATTGAGAATAACATCAATTACCTGTTCACTTTTGTTGGTGCCAAACCTTGTACCGAATGGCTAGACAATATTATCGATACCGACGAAAAAGGTTTTGTGCACACGGGTCTCACCATTTGCGATAATGCCCTTAAAAGCGAATCTGTATTCAACAACAGAAAGCCTTATACATTCGAGACCAGTTTACCCGGACTTTTTGCTGTGGGTGATGTGCGTTCAGGTTCGGTAAAACGTGTAGCTTCGGCAGTAGGCGAGGGGTCTATTGTGGTGAGTGATATCCATAAATTTTTAGCTCTGGAAAACGAAGTGAATACTGTATCTTAATTTCATAGACCATGCCACGTACCATAATTGAAAATATTGTAATTCAAGAATACAAAGAGCAAACGTTTTTTGAATTTTGTAAGTACACAACCATTCGGTTTTTTGAAATTGTTTATTTTGAAAAAGGTACGGGAACCATTAAAATTAATGGAAAAACGGTAAACTATTCGGCTAACAGTATTTTCGTTTTTGTGCCAGACGATATTTATATTGTAAATCCGGAATCGGCAACTACAACTGTAGCCATTAAGTTTTTAAAGAGCTTTTTTAGGGGTGATGCTCCGCAAAATGCAAATCTTCCGATAAACGATTGGTTTCGTAAAATTGAAGGTATTTTAAACAGTGAAAGTCATCAATTACGTGAAATGCGTTTTGAAACGGAATCGGACAAAATACACCTAATATCACTGATAAAAATGGTGGCTGCTGAAAACGATAAAAAGAAATCCTATGATCTCTTTATCATTCAAAATTCACTTTCTGTAATTCTTCATTTAATTGCGCGTAACATTCAGTTTTTAAATGCCGATATGAGCACTAAAATTGTTGAATCATCTAAAATTCAGCAAATCATCAACTTCATTCACGCTAATATTTACAATTCAGAATTGCTTACCACCAAAAACTTGGCAGAAGAGTTTCATATGGCGGACAATTATATTAGTGAGTACTTTAAAAAGCATACCGATGTTTCTTTAAAAAAGTACATTCTTAACTACAAATTAAAATTGGTAGAAACCCGTTTAAAATATACCGATTTGCAGTTTTCAGAAATTGCAATGGAATTAGGCTTTACAGACTCTAGTCACCTAAACAAAACTTTCCAAAGCTACAAAGGGATGACTATTGGTGCGTATAAGGCTAGTATTTCTGCATAATTTTTCAATGAAATAGTTTTTTATAACTGCTGTTATCGATTTTCATAATCGATGGTTTTAGGGTATTCTATAGTTTGTTTACCTAAAAAAATACCATTAACCTTTTTTTTTACCAGAAGCCCTTTGTTTTTTACCCATCTAAGAGTGTATGTCCAAGATACCTTTGTACTGTAATTAATACAGAATAAATATCAACCAAAAACTTAATACTATGGACTACAAGAACTTTCAAACATTTACGGCAAAGCAAACAGGAGGAATTTTAACAATTGATATCAACTTTGGACCAGTAAACGTACAAGGACAAGAAATGCTAGCAGATTTAAGCAGCCTTTGTTTACGGTTAGAAAGAGATAGAGGTGTAAAAGTAGTCGTTTTTGAATCTTCTAATCCAGATTATTGGGTATGTCATTATGATACCAACTTGCTTAGAGATATGTCTATAGAAGCAGTACCAAGAAACGAAGTACAGTTACTGGACTTACAAGCTGTTTTAGAACGCTTAAGCAAAGTACCACAAGCAACTATAGCAAAAATTGAAGGTTTTGCGCGTGGTGGCGGACACGAAATGGCTTTGGCATTAGATATGCGTTTTGCAGCTAGAGGAAAGGCTAAGTTCATGCAGATGGAAGTTGGCATGGGCATTTTACCCTGTGGTGGTGGAGCTTCACGTATGGCAAGACAAGCAGGATTAGGAAAAGCATTAGAAATAATATTAGGAGCAAGAGATTGGGATGCTGATGAAGCTGAAAAATTTGGAACCATAAACAAAGCTTTAGACGCTGATGAAATAGGACCTTATGTGGATGCTTTGGCAGAACGTATTTCAAAATTTCCGGCAGATTCTATTGCAGCTAGCAAACGCGCAGTTTATGCGTCTATAGACTTACCAATTAAAGAAGCTTTAAAAGAAGAAGCATACCAATTGTTTCAAGCAACCAGTAAAACACCAGCCGTTAAGCGTTTCCAATATGCAGATGATAACGGTGCCCAGTTTGACCATAACAACCAAAAGAATTGGGAGCAAATGGTGATGGATATTCAAGAAGTAAATTAAGGGCGCTGAGCGCCTTGCGCTACACGCTTTACGCCTATCGCATATTGCAGTTTTGCGTAGAGCGGGTTGCGAATAGCGAATAGCGAATAGCGAATAGCGAATAGCGAATAGCGAATAAAAAATAAAGTCTCTGTCCTACTAAGGCTAGAGATATATTCACAGATAAATAGATTAAAACAATAAAAAGAAGAAATATTATGAAAGCAATGTTATTAAACAGTTACGGAGAAAATGCAAATTTTGAAGTTTCCGAAATAGCGAAACCAGAAGTTACCGCAAATCACGTTTTAGTAAAAATAGCTGCATCTAGTGTAAATACTATAGACACTATGATTAAAAATATGGGTAATGATTTGCCTTTGTCACCTGCAACTCCAGCATTATTGGGAATGGATTTTTCAGGAATTGTAGAAGCAGTTGGTGATGGTGTAGAAGGTTTTAATGTAGGTGATGAAGTATATGGTTGTGCAGGTGGACTTGCAGATTTACCAGGTACATTAGCAGAATATATTGTGGCAGATGGCAACCTTGTGGCTCACAAACCAAAAGGATTAACAATGCGCGAAAGTGCAGCCTTACCATTAGTAGCTATTACAGCTTACGAAGGTTTAACTAGAGCTGGCGTAAAAGCAAGTCAAAAAGTATTGGTACACGGTGGTTCTGGTGGTGTTGGTCACTTAGCAGTACAACTGGCTAAATATTTTGGAGCAGAAGTTTTTGCTACAGGAACAGGAGAAAACCAAAAAGCAATTGTAGAAAAATTTGGTGCAACCTTTATTGACTTTAAAACTGAAAAGGTAGCAGATTACACAGCAAAATATACCGATGGTGGTTTTGATGTTGTTTTTGATACCGTTGGTGGTGCAAACTTGAACAATTCTATTGAGGCTGTTGCTTTAAACGGACATATTTCTACGACAGTTTCTTTATGTGAGTTAGATTTAACTCCGTTGCACTTTAAAGGTGCATCATTACACGTAGTATTTATGCTAATACCAATGTTGCACAATTTTAAAAGAGAGGAACATGGAAATATCTTAGAGCGTTTAGCTGAAATTTCTAATGCAGGACATTTAACTCCAATAGTAGATGAAAACAGCTTTTCTTTAAATCAAGTTGGTGATGCGTATGCACATTTACAAAGTGGTAAAGCTATTGGTAAAATAGTAGTTGAGAACTAGAATTAAATGTATGCGATGGAATAGATTTCTTATCTATATCGATTAATATGTTTGTTGAATGCCCCAGAAATGGGGCATTTTTATGTAAACTATTGTCCTAATCTAGATTTTTCCATTGCTGCGCCAGTTCTAGAATTGGACCGTTTTACTTTGCTATTGCCAAAAGGATAGGTATATCCAATAGTAAAGATTCGTGAAAAACCAGATTCTGGACTATAGGATACATTGAATCTGTCTCCAAAAGCCTCTCTGGTTAAACTACCTACCTGAGAACGAATATCCATACTTTCAAAAATATCGGTTATCGTAAATTGCAAACTACTTCCATTTTTGAACTCTTTTTTTAGTCCCCCGTTTATAGTTCCAAATCCCCTGACTTTAGTACTTCCGTTGAAATGTTGTGAAGTGTACCAACCCGATAATTCTAAAGATACATTTGCAGGCAAACGTAAGGTTTGGCTTCCATTAAAATTATAATGTAAATAATTATGAGTTTTAGGTTCATCGGTATGTAATAGCTTAAATGTTCTATAACCTACTGTAGCATTAAGGTTTACATTCCACCAATTTGCGAGCCTTATAGGTATGTTGCTCTGTACGTCTAAATTTCTTTGATAGTCCAAATTTACAGGAGCAATTACCGCTACATTACTTTGGGCGTTTCTTGTAACTTGATAACGGGCAATTGGGTTTTTTTCATTCGATGCCATAATGGATACGCTAAAAGAGTGAATATTATAAGTTATACTTATGTTGTTGGTTATGGCGGGTAATAATTGTGGATTTCCACTAAATACGGAAGTGGGGCTATTGTACACTAAAAAAGAAGCCAAGTCTGAATAATTTGGTCTAGTTATACGTTTATTATATGCAATATTCAATGCCGTAGTATCAGAAAATGAATGGGTTAGAAACACTGTTGGGAAAATTTTCCCAAAACTTCGATTCAAGTCGGAGTTATCAAAGTTTTGATTCCAATATTCATATCGTAAACCCATTTGTGCTTTTGTTCCTTTCCCGAGACCAACATCAAGTATGGAATAAATAGCACCTATATGTTCTATATTTTCAATGTTACTGATAAAGCGGTCATCGGGCTCATATTCATCATTCTGTAAAATTTCTATACGGGCATCGTTTTCGGTTTTGGACAGGGAACCTTTTACTCCACCTTCAAAAACCAAATCTTCTTTAAACTGGTGTTTATAATCTAGTTTAAGTACGCCAACCTTAATGTCAGTTTCATTAAACCCTCTGTTTCCTCTATTGTAAATTTCATTTTCAGGCTGAAAAGAATTGCCATTTTCATCAAAATAAGAACTTTTGACTTGGTTGGGTGTTCTGGTATTGTATTTTATGAAATCTGCCGAGACCATAAAAGTATTATCATCTTTTTGTGTTTCATAAAAAGTGGACATGTTTAAATTAGTTAGCCTGCCATTTCCGTTTAAGATAATCTGTGCATCTAAAAAAGGATTGTTCGTAAACTCGTACATACCTCTATTTTTTGTTAGCACCAATGGTTTAGATATGTTGTACAATACATTGGCACCCCAAGTTGAAGTTTTGGTAATTTGCCTTTCGTATCCTAAGTTAAAATTATGATTTCTATTAATTTGTTTGGTATGACTTGCAAAATCAACCGAGGTAAATCCACCTAAAACGGGTATTTCAGTGGTGCCTTTTGCATTGAATCCACCATACGTATCATCATACGAAAAGGTATAGCTACCATAGAAATTTGCTAGTTCACCACCGTGGTTTATAGAAAGGCTAGTGGTCTGTTTTGGTCCTTCACCATGTCCGGCGCTTACATTTAAATTTCCCTGCAAGCCTAAAGTTTCATTCTTGAAGGTTACTATATTGATGATACCAGCATTACCGTCCACATCATACCGAGCGGAGGGATTGGTGAGCAGTTCTATCTTTTCTATGGTATCTGCACTCATACCATTTAGCATAGCTATCAAATCTGAAGTAGGCATTCTTTGTGGTTTACCATTAATAAGCACCAAGGTTCCGCTTTTTCCGTTCAAAGAAAACGTATTGTTATATTGATCTAAGATCACTCCCGGTGAACGCTCTAATAGTCTTAATACGGTAGTACCCGTGCTCATAACACTGGCTTGTACATTTATTACACTACCTTCTTGTGTGCGCTGTATTAATCTACGTTGCCCTTGAACCGATACACCCTCTAACTCCGTTACCTCTTCATGCAGGTTGATGTTTGAGAAATCATGTGCATAAGGAAGTAAAGTAACCTCAAGCAAACCAGATTGCCATGTTTGGAAAGATAGTAGACTTATCTTTAATTTAAAACTGCCCATACGAGTAACAGCTATATCAAAATATCCATCGTCAGCACTAATTCCTCCAGAAATTAAGGTGTTCGTTTTTGCATCGTGCAGCGTTACATTGGCAAATGCAACAGGGTTGTTTAATTCATCCAATATCCTTCCTGTTATCTGTGCCGAAATACTAAATGAAATACTAAGGACAATTAGTGTAGTTACAAATCTTAAATTCATTACGTTTAATTTTAAGACAAGTACCGCTAACAAAGCACAGCATAAAAAAGCGATTGATGAACAGAGGGATATTCATTATAAGAGGAGCATATATCCGATTTTTTGCTTCGATAGATACATATGTGTCATCAATTACCTTTCGTCAATTATTAGTTACCTGACAGCAAGTTCTAGCGTAATCTTTTGATATAAAGCAAGTACCATTGTATCTTGTTGCAAAAGACTTTAAAAAAGCTATGCCTGGTAGTTATGAAAATACAGTAGTATCATTTTTGATACGCTATAAGGTGCATCATATACTTTTTTGGGCATGTTATCATTTTGTTTGGTGGACGGTATATACCAATAGTATTAGTGCAGTTATAGACTCGTTTGAATATACCCATACCATTATTAAGTATTTGGGTTATGTGGTAGTACAAGCGGTTGGAGTATATTTTTGTCTGTATGTTCTCATTCCAAAATACTTGATCAAAGGCAAGTACCTTCATTTTTTTATTTCAGTTGCTATTGTGATTTTAGGTATGGCTGCCCTAATAACAGCAAATTATTTTTTTGCGGCGAGCTTCTCTGAACAATCGGTTTATGTACTATTCAAAATTAGCCCTGCAACACCCGCTACTATTTTTTTACATAATGCCCTATCTTCCTGTATTTCGGCTACAACCTTAGGCATGAGCATTAAGTTGGCTAAGAATTGGCTAGATGCTCAAAAACGACAGCAACTATTGGAAAAAGAGAAGCTAGAAACCGAACTGAAATTTCTAAAATCACAATTCAATCCGCACTTCCTTTTCAATACCATAAATAGCATTTTTGTATTAATCAACAAGAATCCTGAAATGGCATCAGAATCGTTGGTGAAATTTTCCAGTCTAATGCGTTATCAATTGTATGAATGCAATAGCAATCAAATACCACTACGAAACGAACTTGCATACATTGAAAGTTTTATTGAACTGGAAAGTTTAAGACAGAATGATAATTTTGATCTTGAAATTAAGATTCCTAAAATAACAGCTGAAACTCTTACCGTTGCACCATTTATATTAATTCCGTTTATAGAAAATGCCTTTAAACATATTTCAGAAGATAAAGAATTGCGAAAATGGCTTAACCTTTCTATCGGCATAGAAAATAATCAGCTTAATTTTGAACTGAGTAATAGTGCTAATTATGAGGTTCGCCATCAATTGCCGGAAGGGATAAATTATGGTGGATTAGGACTCAAAAATGTAAAGCGTAGGTTAGATTTAATTTATCCAAATGCGCATGTGCTTCTTATTAAAAAAGGTAAAGATGTACACACCGTAAAGCTAGTTCTAACACTTGCCCATATTGTTAGGGCACACTTAAAAAAGGTTTCGGTATGATGCGATGTATTGTTATAGATGATGAGCCGCTGGCTAGGGAATGTATAACCAACTATATAGACCAGATAGATATGCTAACCTGTGTAGGCACAGGTACGTCTGCTTTAGATATACCGCGTATTTTAGAAAAAACTGATGTAGACTTGCTTTTTCTGGATGTACAAATGCCTCTTATGAACGGTCTAGAATATTTAAAATCTAATCCTAATGCACCTATGACCATTTTAACTACAGCATTTCCAAATTACGCCATTGATGGGTTTAACCTTAATGTACTAGACTATTTGTTAAAGCCTATTTCCTTTAATCGTTTCTTTACCGCAATTACAAAAGCCCGCCACCAATATCAACTCATAAATAATGGTATAGCATTAGTGAAAGAAGAGGAGAGTGGTTGCTTTTTTATAAAATGCGATGGTAAATACGAAAAAATTAATCACCATGATATTCTTTTTGTACAAGCCATGCAGAACTATGTGATCATACAAACTGATAAACGTAAATACGTTACATTATTGTTCTTAAAAAATGTACAAGAGAAGTTAAGTCAAGATGCTTTTATACGAGTTCACAAATCATATATAGTCGCTATTGATAAAATTGAAGGTGTCGCCCAACACGAACTACAAATAGGAGCACATAAAATTCCACTAAGCAGAAATTATCGTAAAGAGGTCGTGCCTAAAATAATTGGAGATAATCTTTGGGATAAAAAAGATATCTAACCGCTTCCCTTATTTTCTTTTAATTTTTTTCAGGATTATACCTCCATCCTTTTGTTCTAATAAGTGTATGTATTGGTCTGGATATATATATACCTTGTTTTTTACTAAAACTACCATTTTTACTACCAAAGTCAAAAAGGGATTCATGCTTAATTTTGTTGTAGATAAAAACAATAGCAGTAGCTATACTTAAAATAAAAATCATGAAAACAATAACAAATACAAATGCACTTGAACAAGCTCTTGCACTAGAAGTTCCTACACGAGAAACTTCATTAAGACGCGATCCATCTGTTGCTCAATTTTGGAATGACAACCGTACATTGTTAGAAGACGCTTGGGCAGAATGGGAAACTGAAAATAAAGACGATTTGTTGGTTCCTGATGAATCATTACTTGACCCACGTTTACGTAAAGCAATTAAAGACGCTTGGGAAAATCCTGAAAAAGAATCTGCTGTTGCCGATTTGTGGGAAGAAATTATTCCTGGTGTTTATGTTGCACAATTTTTTGATCTTGAACGTTTAGCAGAATTCCGCAGTTATTTAGAAGATGTGGTCAACTCAAAGATTCCGAAACGCGCACCTTACGGTATTCAGTTGAATCGTTATGGTATGATGTTAGATCCACGATCTGAAGGTCATCTTGCAGCTCCTAATTTTCAGGTATTTTATAATGAAATGATGGATCGTTACATGCGTCCAATTGCGCGTTTACTACTTGGCACTTATGGCTACGATAACCAAACCTTTGGTTTCTCTATTCAGTACAATCCAGATAAGGATAAAGATTTGCATGCACATACCGATGCCTCGGCAGCTACCTTAAATATTAATATTAACTTACCTGATGAAGAATTTACTGGATCAGAAGTTGATTTCTATGATAAATCTTCCGGAAAAACGGTACAAACAACTTTTGAACCAGGTAAGGCAATACTACACCGTGGTAATGTGCCGCATGCTACACACCCAATTACCAGCGGACAACGTAGTAATTTAGTAGTATGGTTATACGGAGATCGTATGCAAATACCACGAGGTAGTACCAGTAGCTATGGTGGTGGCAATAATACCGCAACAAACGTTGTTTCGGCGGAAGACATTACAGGACGCCAGCGTTGGAGTTTACCAGATGGTCCTAAAGATACCATTGCACCATTTTAATATGACTTGAAAAGCGTTATTGCTTAGAAACACATATAAAATTGTAGCGGTTATTTTACTGCTACAATTTCATTATAAGAATAAAAAGAAATAGCATGAAAAAATATATACTCATTACAGGAAGTACAGATGGTATAGGCAAACTTTTAGCGTTACGTTTAGCGAAAGAGGGAAACTTTGTGGCTATCCATGGTAGAAACCAAACAAAATTAGAAACTACATTAAAAGAAATAAAAGAGCAATCCAATAACGAAAATATAATTGGCTTTTTAGCGGATTTTTCAAGTCTAGCAGATGTTAAAAAAATGGCTGCAGATCTCATTGAAAAAATGCCGAAAATTGATGTACTGGTAAATAATGCAGGTATTTTAACCAGTAAGAACAATAGTATTCCTTCGGGAATTGATATTCGTTTGGCGGTAAATTATTTAGCACCGTATCAACTTACCAATTCAGTTTTAAGTTTACTTAAAAAATCAGAAGCCCCACGCGTGGTAAATTTGAGTTCAGCGGCACAGTCTCCGGTTTCATTGATCGCATTAGAAGGAATAGCGAAATTAGGTGCTAATGAAGCCTACGCGCAAAGCAAATTAGCCTTAACCATGTGGAGTTTTGATTTGGCTGCGAAAGAACCTAGTATTCTTGTGGTAGCCGTAAACCCTGGTTCATTATTAAATACTAAAATGGCGAAAGAAGCATACGGACAACATTGGTCGCCCGCTGAAAAAGGGGTAGATATTCTTTATGATTTAAGCATGACAGATTTAGCAAAAACCGGTCAGTATTTCGATAATGATAAAGGTTCGTATGCAACTGCACATCCGGATGCATATAACAGTGAAAAAATAAAGGAACTTTTGAAGACTACAGATCAATTGATTTAAGCAATCTTGTTTGGTTAATTTTTCCATTGCAATGCTAGCAATTCATCGAAAAGAGGGCTAATATCAAAATATAAGGTATTATTTCTGGTTATCAATTTAATAGGATTAATGTTCAATCAATTAAAAGAAACTTCGATGAAGAATAGAAACCAATACAATACTGTCTTGTTTTGTTTGATTTTTGCCTTTATCTCTTCATGTTCCAGTGATGATACAAGTGATGATTTAGACGCGACAAACACAACGGAAGAAAACCTAATTGAAGATGCTGAACCGAATGAGGAGGAGGAATCCACTAGTGACACTGGAGAAAATGATGATGCTACAGAAACCGATAACTCATCACCATGTAATGCTGAAAATAGTGTATACAATGAGGCTGAGGGACTTGTAATGGTTGAATTTGAAAGTGGTCAATTTAGTGACGATTGGGAATTGAAAACACAAGGTGATAACTACACAGGAGATGGTTACATGGTTTGGACAGGAGACCAGTTTCTTGGTAGTCCCGGAAATGGAACGGTAACCTTCAAACTGAATATTACCACACCTGGTACATATCGATTTGAATGGCGTTCTTCTGTAACAACGGGAGATCAGGGTACAGAACATAACGACTCTTGGTTAAGATTTGCCGATGCAGATGATTTCTTTGGAGAAAAAAATGACAGTAGAGTATACCCAAAAGATACCGGCAAAACCCCTAACCCTAACGGGTCGTCTAAAGATGGCTGGTTTAAAATTTATAGAAGTGGTAACGACTTGGATTTTAAATGGAATACATCAACAAGCGATAATGATGCCCATAAAATATACGTGACTTTTAATACCGCTAAAATTTATACAATGGAAGTCTCGGCACGTTCTTCGGGCCATGCCATAGATAAATTTGCTTTATTTTCTTCTTCTTGGACCATGAATGAGGCAACAGCAGACTCCATCGAAAGTAGTGTGGTTACATGTAATTAGTCTTTTCCAAATGGTTTGTTATGGCATTTTAGCATTAATGAATCTAAATGTTAGAATAATTTATATGTATTAAGCTTAAATTATACTTCAGGAAATTTAAATTATAATGCTGAGATTAATTTTAATTGGTCTCGGCATTTGCTATATTATAAAACGATTAAATAATGCCAAAAGTTTCAAAATAATTTAGGAATTTCAAATGGAATTGAAGTTATTGCACGATTAAATTCTATTCAAAATAATGGATGACTTAATTACATTTTCAATTGCCGTTTTTACTGGCTTTTTTGCCATTACAAACCCAATTTCCAATATGACCGTTTTTTTATCGTTGACCCAAGGTGCCGATACTAAAACCAAGGAGGATATCAATAAAAGGGCAAATTTAATTGCGTTTATAATTGTATTGGTTTTTGTTCTTTTAGGAAAGTATATTTTTGAGTTGTTCAATATCAGTATTCCTGCATTTAAGATAACCGGTGGAATCCTTATTTTCTATATCGGTTTTGAAATGCTACAATCTAAACAATCGAACGTAAAAAATATTAAACATGTGAACATCGATGAAAATATCGCTGTTTCACCACTTGCCATTCCTATTTTAGCAGGTCCTGGTACTATTGTAACCGCAATGAACTTTGTATCTAGTGCCCAACCTGTTCATATTGCCATCGTTATCGCAATATTTGGATTCATGAGTCTATTAACCTACTTCACTTTTAGACTTAGTAACTTGATCGTAAAATTGGTTGGCTTTAATGTGATATCGGTAATCGGTAAAATTATGGGTTTAATCATTGCCATAATCGGTACAGGTATGATTATAGAAGGCATTAAACTTTCCTTTGATCTAATGACAAATTAATTGGCTTAAATGACCATAGCTATAGGTTCTTAATTTATACGACATGAAAAAAGTACTTGTTCTGTTTGCGCATCCGAAGTTTGAGAAATCACGTGCAAATAGCATTTTGGTGAATTATATTAAAGATAAAGAGGGTGTAACTTTTCATGACCTGTACGAACAGTATCCAGATTTTCATATTGATGTCCACTTTGAAAAAAAATTGTTGGAAGAACATGATGTTATCATATGGCATCATCCTATGTACTGGTATAGTTGTCCTCCCTTATTAAAACAATGGATAGATATGGTCTTAGAGTTCAATTGGGCGTACGGACCAAATGGTAAGGCCTTGGAATCAAAAATATGCTTAAACGCAATAACTACTGGGGGCAGTAAAGAATTGTATTGTACACAAGGTAGTAATAGCTATACCATAACAGAATTTTTAAGACCTTTTGAGCAAACCGCAAATTTGTGTCTTATGAACTACCATAAACCATTTACCGTTATGGGCACTTATAAATTGACTGATGATCACCTAAATGAATACGGTGTTCAATACAGCTCATTGATAGATCGCCTACAGAAAGAAATAACCGTGCTTAGTTCTTCATAGCACACAAGCTTGTCGTTTACCATAAAAAACCAAACCAACTATGACCGGAAGTCTACTTTTTGTTGCCATTGTTTTCTTATTAGGCGCTATTATCTGTGTTTCGTTAGCCAAAAGATTAGGACTAAGTTCTGTTATTGGATATTTAATTGCAGGTGTGTTAATAGGTCCTTATGTGTTAGGTTTCATTGGTGAAGAAGGGGATGATATTCTTCATTTTGCTGAATTTGGAGTAGTCATCATGTTATTTCTTATAGGCTTGGAAATTGAGCCTAAGAACTTCTGGAATATGAGAAAGAGCATTACTGGCATGGGGGGCTTACAAGTTGCCGGCACTATGATACTATCTTACCTGTTCTTCATCTTTTTAGATTATGATTGGAAAGTTGCATTGGTCATCTCTATGGCCATTGCATTGTCATCTACCGCAATAGCAATGCAGACGATTAAGGAAAAAGGTTTAATGGATACCACGTTTGGTAATTCGGCATTTTCAATTTTACTTTTTCAAGATATTATTGTCATATTCATGTTGGGTGCTATTCCGTTGCTTTCCAATACAAATAGCGAAACCAACGGCAATGAACATGAAGCCACCGGAAATCTTTTAGATAGCTTACCTATGGGCTACCAGACCTTGGCAATTATTCTATCGGTATTTCTGATTATTGGAGCTGGTAGATATTTGATCGTACCCATGTTGAGAAGAGTCGCAAAAACAGGTGTTCGTGAGTTGTTGATCGCATCTGCTTTTCTAATCGTATTCAGTATTTCGTTTTTAATGGAGTACGTTGGTCTTTCTCCGGCTTTGGGCGCTTTCTTAGGCGGAGTGGTTTTATCCAGCAGCGAATATAAACATGAACTCGAAAGTACTTTAGAGCCTTTTAAAAATCTAATGTTAGGTCTGTTCTTTATTGCAGTTGGAGCATCGATCAACTTTGTTATAATCGCAAAAATGCCTTGGACGATAGGAGGTATTCTAATTACCGTTATCCTCATTAAAGCATTGGTACTGTTCATTACCGGACAAGTATTTAAATTGAAATTGGACCAAAAACTATTATTGACTTTTGGATTGGCGCAAGTAGGGGAATTTGCATTCGTTCTTTTATCCTTTGCTTTTCAACTAAATATTCTTGAACAAGAGCAAATGGATATTCTTTTGGTCATTACCGCATTGACCATGTCTTTAACTCCCATCATAAGTATTATTAACGAACGTTTTATTTTACCCAAAATCGGTACTAAAGAATCAATTAAAAGACCAATGGACCATATTGCAAAGACACAAAACGTAATCTTGGTTGGTTTTGGTCATTTTGGTAGTACTGTGGGGCGATTTCTTCGTTCTCATGGTATTGAAGCTACTATTTTGGATCAAGATTCCAATCGCGTAGATTTTCTTCGTAAAATGGGATTTGAAGTTTATTATGGTGATGCTACCAGAATAGATCTTTTGGAATCTGCAGGAATAGCAGAAGCCAAAATTTTAATATGCGCCATTGATAACCCAAGCATTACAAAAAGAATTACTTCTCTTGTAAAAGAACATTATCCTTATGTGGAGCTAATGATAAGAGCACAAAACCGATATGATGCCTATGAGTTACTGAATATGGGCTTTGAGAATATCTATAGAGAATCTCTTGATACATCACTTTCACTGGCCAAAGATGTCCTTAGCAAATTAGGCTTTAGAAAATACACGCTGAACAGGCAAGTTCAAAATTTTATTAAATATGATGAATCTAGTTTAAGAAGATTGGCATCTGAATCTAAAGAAGATGAAAATTACATTTTTAAAGCTCGTAAAGAACTGGAAGAGCAAGAACGATTGTTGGAAGAAGACTTTAAAAGAGGAATTGTAGAATATGATAATCATTGGGACAGTGAGTCCATTAGAAAAGTATTAAAGAATCAACAAAATAACACTAACCCATAAACTTTACATTGCATCAAAGACAAAAAAATGGGGTTTTAACTTCTATAAAATATGCTTATTAGTAGATAAAAAAGTCCGTATCATCTATTTTCTCTCACTTTAAAAGGTATCCGATTAAACCACTGCAGCAATAAACTGTCAAAGTATTGAACGTAAAAATAAAAGTTTAACCTTTTAAATTTTAAACGATGAAAACAATTACTAGAACATATGCAGTACTTAGTGTGTTATTAATTGCATTTGCCTTACCAAGTAATGCGCAAACACGTAAAAGAACAACAACAAAAACCACTACTACCAAAACAGTTACAAAAACGCCTGGTAGGGTTTCAAGTAAAAAAGTAGTGTACAAAACACCTACCAAGAAAGTGGTTTCGGTAAGATCGGTGCCAAACAAAACAGTGGTTAGACATAACGGTCAAAGCTATTACTATTCCAATAACAAATATTACACGCAATCAAGAGGTAGATATATCGCTATTGCTCCTAAAATTGGATTTAGAATAAATACCCTACCTCCAAATTCCGTTAGGGTCAGATTTAACAATCACCTATATTTTAATGTTGGAGGAACGTTTTATATAGAATCAAATTCTGGATACGAAGTGGTGGAGCCAGAAATTGGCACTGTGGTCTATGAATTGCCAGATGGGTATGAAAAAGTAACTATTGACGGTTTTACATATTACGAGTATGCAAACATTCTGTATGAAAAAATACAAATAGATGGTTCTAGAGCTTACGAAGTAGTAGGTATTATTGATATGGAATAATAAAGATTATAAATGGAGTTTTAAAGGGCTTATCTTAATTGATAAGCCCTTTATTATTTGTATATTTTTGAAAAATGACAATCGTTAGTTTTTATAGTAATTCATTTGTTTAGTTTTACTATTGCTTAAAAGATTATATCATAATCCATAGAACAACAATACATGCCATCTAGAAGTCACCAGTTTTTAATTTTCATGATTGCCCTTATTTTAGTTAGTGCCATGCCGAGCAATATAGATGTTAAAGAGCATGTGCTAACATTTAATATTGTACATAAAGATAAAGTCATTGGTAATTTAACAGCAACAAAGACGATAAGCGATGCTACTATTCGTTACAAAAGTATTACGGCTATAAAAACTAGAATAATCAAAGAAATTGAGGTAGACTATAAATACGATGTGTTATACGAAAATGAACTTTTAAAAAAATCAAGTGTTGTTATTGATGTCAATGATAAACCTTATGCCGATATCATTACCCACAAAGAGCAGAATACCTATCAGATTATTAAAAATAGTAAGAAAGAAATGACCGTAGAAGGTGATATTGATTATGCGACCATATTACTATATTTCAAAGAACCTATTGGTGTCGATCGCTGTTTTTCTGAGCAAGACGGTAGTTTTAATAGTATTGTTTCTTTAGGTAACCACGTCTATAAAAAGATAAATGCCAAAAATCATGAAAATGTATATTATTATACAGACGGATTTTTGCAAAAAGCGGAAATTAATGGAGGATTAATAAAGTTTGAATTAATAGCCCAGAATTGATGTAAAACATAATTTGAAAATTTCAATAATTCGAACATGAATACAGGATTAGTTTTATCTGGAGGAGGTATAAGGGGTGTTGCACATATTGGAGCTATAAAAGCCTTGGAAGAACATGGTATTTTCCCCAATCATATTTCTGGAACTAGTGCTGGTGCAATTGTGGGTGCACTATATGCCGGAGGCATAACATGGCAAGAGATTTTAAAATTTTTCAAAGAAATACCCATTTTCCATACCAATAGATTCGCACGTAGAAAACCAGGTTTGCTGGATACAGAGAAATTTTATGACGAGTTTAAAAAATTCTTTCCAAATGATGATTTTAAATCGTTACCAAAATCCTTGTTTATAACGGCTACAGATATTATTAAAGGTGAATTGGTGATTTTTAAAGAAGGCCAGTTGATCAAACCGGTTTTAGCTTCTGCAACTTTTCCGGGTGTTTTTTCACCAATCGATATTGACGGAAATTTTTACATTGATGGGGGAGTGTTGAACAATTTTCCGGTAGAACCACTTATAACTAGATGTGATACCCTTATTGGAAGTTATGTAAATGCTTTAAAACCTGTTCAAATTACCGATTTAAAGCATTCATATAATGTGCTTGATAGGGCATATAAAATAAAATCAGCCGCTGAGTCACTTGCAAAATTTTCTGCCTGCAAGTTTGTAATCTCTCCTAACGAATTATGTGAGTTTGCCACTTTTGATATGAGAAATATTGATTCCATTTTCAAAATTGGCTATGATAGCACCATTAATGTTTTAAATGAATTAGATTACGGAAAGTAAGCTTTAATTTACACCTTTACATACTGCGAACGTTCCATAAAGAAATCTTCGAATCGTTCCAATTTTGGAGATAGCTTTTCAGCATATAGAACATACTGGCATTTCATTATACTTTGCGAAACGGTAATCATTGCAGTATAATTCGATTTTTGACTTAGAAAATCGCCATCATCGATGCTGCATATTTTTAATTGTGATGTACTTACTCCATTTAATAAAAACAATTTGTGCAAGGTGGTGGGAGTCGTGATTAAAATATCGATCCCTTCAAATATTTCCGATTTTTGAATATCAATATGCAATTCCTTATAACTGGCATATAGTCTCATATCCGTATACTTGGTATACTCGAAAAACTTATCATAAAGTTCCAATACCTTTTCCTTATTCTCAACAACCACAACGGCTCTAGGCGCATTTCCCTCGGCTTTACATTGTAGTTTTTGTAGGGTGGTCAAAATTAAAGTTGTCGTCTTTCCACTTTCTTTTGGTCCAGTACAATACACATTTGCACCACTTTTTATTATTGGAATACTCTTTTTCTGAAGTTTGGTAGGTTCTTCAATAGAAAAATTTGACAACCTTTCAAGTAAATGCGGATTCAGTTTTTTAAATGCCATAAATTGCTCCTCTTTTTAAACAAGTTGCTAGTTTACAAAGATACTATCTACAAAGGGCTATACCAATTAGATAGTGCTTTTAAGTGCTAACTGTACAGTATTAGAAATACACCAAGCATGATCCCTGCCAGCGGTACCAGTTTCTTACGTTTATTCTGTTCCTTAAATATAAAACCTCCAATAACTACAGCAATCAATATTTGACTTCGTTTTATGGCGGACAACAGCATGATCAACGCGTCTGGATCTTGTAATGCCTTAAAATAGAAATAATCAGCTATTTGCAGTAAAATACCAACCAACGGTATGGTCCAACGCCAAGTAAAGGCTTTTCTCTTTTCTTTAAAAGGAAACCAGGTAATGGTAAGTATGATCAATAAGAACAAAACGGTATAAAAGCAAAACCAGAATTGTAATGTTTGCGGATTTAATGCTAAACTTTGTATTAAGAACTTATCGTACAATCCGCTAGAAGCTCCTAAAAAAGTTGCTCCTACAATGGCAAAAATCCACTTATTTCGCTTAAAATGAATTCCTTCTTTTTTTCCTATTCTGGAATACAAAATCACCGAAAATATAATGAGAAAAAAACCTATCCACTGCCACGAATTCGGCTTTTCTTGGTAAATGGTAATAGCACCTATAAAAGTAAAAAACGGACCAGCGGAACGTATGGGCGTAACAATGGTTATAGGTAAATGTTTTAATGCCTGATAAGCCAACACCCATGATGCCGCCATTATAGCCGATTTTATTGCGATAAACCCGTGTGTTTTAAGAGGAATATTGGTAATATAAAAATCTATGGATACCATATAATCCTTAAAAAACAAAGACCCAAGATAAAAGGGCAGGAGCAATAAAAACCCCGATGAGATAGTGCCCAGTAGTACAGGAAAAACTTCATTGCCCTGCACCGCATGCTTTTTGCATAAGTTATGTAATCCTAAAAATAAAGCTGCTAAAAGTCCAAGGTACATCCACATAATGCGCGCGAAGATATTGGTTTTCTACTATTAGTTCATATTAAGAAAACTTTATGCAACCTATTGAAATAAAAAAAGGGGATGCCTCTCTACAAGACATCCCCTTTTTCAACACTCAAACTAAATTTTAATAGGCCATCTTAACGATTTTCTCAGCGTCTTCTGGCAGTAAAGCTTGTCGTTCACCTAATTTCCAACCACGATCTGTAAAGCGTTTAGAAATTTCTTCGGCAGTACCTTCATATTCTTTCGTGTAATCCGATAATTTGGTATCGATTCCTAATTCATGAAAGAATGCTTCGGTCTTTTCAATGGCCGCATAAGCCTTATCATCAACACTACCTTCGGTTATATTCCAAACACGTTCACCGTACTGTGCCAATTTTTCCTTTTTAGCTTCAAAATAATATTTGTAGTGACTTGGTGCCACTATAGCCAAGGTACGTGCATGATCAATACCGAACAAAGCAGTTAACTCATGACCCATCATATGTACGGCCCAGTCGCCAGGAACTCCTTTTTGAATTAAACCGTTCAGTGCCATTGTACAGCTCCACATAAAATCTGCAGCTGGTTTATAATCTGTTGGGTCTTTCAAAACTTTTGGTGCCACATCGATCAATGTCTGTAGAATACTTTCGGCAAACCTATCTTGCAATAATGCATCTATCGGGTAGGTCATATATTGCTCTAGAACATGGGTAAAAGCATCTGTAATACCATTTGCCAATTGGCGCTCTGGTATAGATGTAATTACCTGTGGATCTAGGATAGAAAACTCTGGGAACAATCCTGGTCCGCCCATAGCCAATTTTTCTTTGGTTTCGGCTCTAGTGATTACCGCGCCAGAATTCATTTCAGAACCTGTAGCCGGCAATGTCAATACGGTGCCAAAAGGCATCCCTTTTTTGGTTCTCACATTTTTGGTAAGTATATCCCAAGGCGTATCACCATCATACACCGCAGCTGCCGATAAAAATTTTGTTCCATCAATAACAGAACCACCACCAACAGCAAGTAGATAATTTATATTTTCTTTTTTTATGACCTTTAATGCTTCCATTAAGGTTGCATATTCAGGATTGGCTGGTATACCACCAAACTCGATCATATCTACATCTGATAATGCCTTGGTTACTTGATCGTATATTCCATTTTTTTTGATACTACCTCCACCATAAAGCATTAAAACTTTAGCATCAGCAGGTATTTCACTTTCTAATTTCGCTATGGTATCCTTTCCAAAAATAATCTTGGTAGGGTTCTTAAATTCAAAATTGTTCATTTTCTCTCTTCTTTTTAATTTGTAATCTATATTTATAATTTGATAAAAGGTTACTCTATAACCGTTACCAAATCTTTCATTGGTTTTCTAACCTTTACTAGATTAACCAACCAATCTTCACTTTCATTTCTATAACCTAGTGGTAACAAAACAGCACTACGTAATCCTTTTTCGCGTAAGCCTAAAATTTTGTCTACGGCATCTGGATCAAACCCTTCAATTGGGGTAGCATCTACCTCTTCAAAAGCTGCTGCTGCTATGGCTTGAGAAAAAGCAATGTAAGCCTGTTTTGCGGCATGATTGAAGTTTTCTTCAGCATCTTTCTGTGGGTATGAGTCCAATAACATGTTACGGTAGTTTTCCCATCCTTCGTTTTTAAACCCACGTATCTCGTTTGTTAGATCGAACATGTAATTAATACGTTCAACGGTATAGGTGTCCCAAGCAGCAAAAACTAAAAGGTGAGAACAATCGGTTATCATAGATTGATTCCAAGCTACTGGTCTTATTTGTTCCTTTATATCTTGATTTTTAACGACAATGATTTCAAATGGCTGCAAACCGCTTGAAGTAGGAGCAAGGCGAGCAGCTTCTAATATACGGTCTACCTTATCTTCCGCCACTTTTTCGCCGTTCATTGCTTTAGCAGCGTATCTCCAGTTTAATTTATCTAATAATTCCATTCTAAAATTTATTTAAGTTGTTTTTGCTAATTGTTCTATATCGTCTGATGTAATAATTACATTGGTATTACTTGTAGTATTCGCTATATTCAACATCGCCTGCGCTATGCAATCGGCATTGACTATTTTATATTTTTTCAGCGGACCGATAAATAAGGGTTGTATAATTTTAAATACAACAAGACCTATCTTTTCCAAAACCCTACGTTCATCTCTATTTCCACCAATTAAAGAAGGTCTCAAAATAGCGGTCTTTTGTATGCCCTGATCCAAAACACCTTGCTCCATTTCACCTTTGGTACGATTATAAAAAACACTACTTTTTTTATTGGCACCCATGGCAGAAACCACTATAAAGGTTTTGATTCCGTTTTCTTTAGAAAGCTTGGCCGCTGCTACCGGTATACCATAATCTATGGCTTTATACCTTTCTTTATCGGGAGTCTTTTTCGCGGTAGTCCCTATACAACAATACACTTCATCTCCTGTAAACTCATTCTTGAACTGATCCAAGACCAACAAATTACCAATATGCTGATGTACTTTATTGGGCAAACCATCAATTCTAGACCTTGAAAATAGTTTTATGGTTTGGTACCTTTCGTCACCTATTAGGCGATCTAAAAGTAATCCGCCGGTTAAACCGGATGCTCCTAATATTATAGCTGTCTTTTTCATACTATTCACACACTTTTATACTATTCCAAGCTGCTTCATAGGCTTGGTTTAATTGAGGCTCGTCTAATTGAACAGAGCCACGGTTTTGGGCTATGACCAAAAATGAAAGCGGATTTATAGCGTAGGCATACAGCATGTACTCAGACATGGGTTTTATAACACCCTCCTTTATTCCACGCCTCCAAAGGTCCAATAGAGGTTGTAAGTGCTTAATACCTTCTTGTCTACTAGCTTCATCGATCATAGGAGTATTATCACATTGTGCTAAAAACATAGAATTGGCACACTCTTTCATTTTAAATTCGGCAATACGTTTCCATATGACCTCAAAACCCTTTTCTACTGTCATGCTTTCGTCATAAGTGGCAAAAGCATATTCAGTATACTTAGACTTCACTTCTATATAAGTTTTATTGACCAAGTCTTGCTTATTTTCAAAATACAGATATATAGTAGCTGGTGATACACAGGCCATTTTTGCTATTTTACTCATTGGCGTAGCGTGAAAACCATTGTTGTTCACAAGTTCTATGGTTGCATTAATAAGTGCATTACGTTTGTCTATACTTTTTTGAAGTGCTGCCATAAGTCTAATTCTTTACACAAAGTTACAAAAAATGAATGTTCATTCTTTTTTATTAACACAACTTTAATCATACCATTAAAATACAATATCCTCATAAATTCTAAGAACTTCCTATAATAACTTTATACCACAATTCACTAACTTTAAGATGTCTAATAAAGGTAGTTCCCACGTCCTTTTCATTTACTACATCTACTAACCTTACTAGGTATTCCATAACACATGTATAAAATTCTATCTTTAGATGGCGGCGGAAGTTGGGCAATAATTCAATTGCTTACCTTAAAAGATCGTTACGGAAATTTAAACGGTCACCAAATACTTCAAAAATTTGATTTAATTATTGCAAACTCAGGGGGCAGTATCGTTTTGGCGGCATTGGCAGAAAATTATACATTAGACAAGGCAATTGCCCTTTTTAAGGAGAAAAGTAACAGGGAGCTTATATTTCATAAAAATACTTTTAAAGACCGCTATTTTCCGGTGGATTATCTCGGACTCTTCAATGCAGGTTTCGGACCTAAATATAGTGCCAAAAGAAAAAAGGAAGCGTTTGAGAGCTTGTTTCCCGAAATCGATAAAATACAAATGGATGAACTTCCAAAACTCATTGGAAAGAATTCCCTTAAAATTGTTGTTGCAACATACGATGCACTGAACAATCGTGCAAAATTTTTTAAATCGTTCTCATCGAATTCCGAAGGAGATGATTCCGTTAGACTTACACAGGCCATAAACGCTTCATCTAACGCTCCCGTACAATATTTTGATTTTCCTGCACGCTTTAAGGCCAAGGGTAGCGAAATATTCTATGAGCTTTGGGACGGTGCTCTCGGCGGATTCAACAATCCTATTTTAGCAGGAATCATTGAGGCATATAAATTGGGAGTAGACCTAAATACCATTCGCGTTGTTTCTTTAGGCACCAGTAATTCCTTAATGTCAGCAGATTCTAAAAGGGACTTTTGGAACTGGAAACAAATTGCGCTTCAATTCAGAAGAAAGAAATTCCATTTTTCAAAATGGAAACCTCAATTTAATTTTTTTAAAGAAACGGTACTGCACCAAGCTAAAACCATATTATATCAACCGCCAGACACCGCCAATTACATTGCTATGATGTTCTTAAAAGCTGCAACGGGCAATAAACCCAATGAGCAGATTATTAGATTATCACCTTTAATACATTATGATACCCATAGTGCTGAAGAAATTATTCCATTGATCCAACAGCTCTATAAAATGGATATGGACTTAACTACAGATGAAGAAATCGATAAATTAATAAAGTGTTTTATTGGTTGGAAAAACGGACTGATCTATAATCAGCCTATTGAATTTAGAGTAGAACGTAGTAATGACCTTCTTTTCTTACAGGGCGATAAATGGTATAAAGACGCTATAGAAAGGTGGTTTACGTGGGACAGTAAATCTTAAAGCAAATAATTTTAGTTACAAGATAGAACAAACGAAAAGATTTTGTTAAATTTAACATAATTGATTTTTTAGCTCACTTACATGAGATAAACTATCAAATAATTACACTAAACACTATATTTTTATGAAAAACACTTTACAAAGAACAGGTAAATTTTTAGCTATCGGATGTGCATTAGGTGCATTCGTTTTCACATCTTGTACAGAAGATAAATTAGATTCTGAAGTCGAATTAGTACAAGAAGTTAAACCGCTTGAAATTGCCTTAAAAACCCCCACTGATAATCCTATAATTATTGATGATTTAGGAATTACAGATGTTCAAACTGCGAAATCCAGTAATGCAGAAAAAGGTCGTTATAATATCACTTTAAAGTATTTATTGCCTCCAACAGATAGACAAGTTGAAGTTTTCGAAGCTGCAGCCGCCAGATGGGAAAGAATTATTATTAAAGATGTACCAGATGTTTCTGGTCCAGTACCGTCTGCTTTTCAAGGTTTTCCTGATATTGATACCATAGATGACCTCGTTATTGAAGTAGCATTAGCACCAATAGATGGCCCTGGTGGAATTCTTGGTCAAGCTGGACCTCAATTTGTAAGAACAGAAGATTTCTTATCATTGACAGGAGTTATGTTCTTTGACGTGGATGATTTAGATTTTCTTGAAGAAATAGACTTATTTGAAGAGGTTATTGTTCATGAAATGGGGCATGTTTTAGGAATAGGTACACTTTGGAATACAGTTCCTTTTGGTTTTGATAGAACCCTAAGGGCAGGTCCAGATAGCAATCCATATTTTACAGGAAAAAAAGCAAACGTTTTTTGGAATGCTGAAGGTGGTACAAATGAGTTACCGATTGAAAATATGGGAGGACCAGGTACTGCTTTAGGTCATTGGAGAGAATCTACTTTAAATAATGAACTAATGACAGGTTTCTTGAATCTAGGAGAAAATCCATTAAGTAGAATTACAGCTGGATCTATGAGAGATCTTGGTTATGGTTCTGCTTCCGTTGGAGAGTCTTATGACCTACCACGTGGAACAGAAGGAGTAGACATCAATGAATTAGGTGATGAAGGTACGGCTGAAAATCCTGGACTTAATATTGCTAAAATGGAGGTTTTATTAGGTATTAGAGGATTTGTCAATACGAGCAAATAATCAATATAATCATTTAGATTTTAAGCCTGCATCATATAATTATGATGCAGGCTTTTTTTTACATGGCTATATCTGTTATTACTTTAGCCGAATTTGGTTATCGTACCGAGTTTAGAGAATTGGCTCCTAGTCTATAGAAAATTAAAATATTAACTATACAAGGTATTATCATGAGAAATCACATGCTCTTTCACCTTGTTCTGAAACTCCTGTGGCGTCTGTTCCGCATGCTGTTTAAAGAACCTACTAAAATAGGAGTGATCTTTAAAATCTAGGTTATAGGCAATTTCTTTAATGGTATTCTCACTATGAATAATTTGGCGTTTTGCCTCAAGAATTAAACGGTCATGAATTAATTGTACTCCGGTTTTATCCAGCTTTTCTTTTAATATTTGATTTAAGCGCTTGGCACTTATACCTAATTGCTCTGCGTAGAATTTTGCATTTCGTTCTTCTTTATAGTTATTTTCCAATAATAACATAAACTCGTAAACCCTTTTTTCATTAATATCCTGCAGGGTAAAATGCTGCTCTTTTAAATGTATCAGCTTTAATAGAAAGACCTTTAAAAGGGCTTTGATCATAACCAGGTTTACGGTTTCCTTATTGTAATCATCTTTCAATAACTGCAATACGGTCGTTAAGCCTTTACTGGTTTCTTCATTTACCTGAAGACACGAAAACTCACCTTGTATATTGAACATTCTAAAAACGTCTAACAAAAATTCCTTTAGATCGCCTTCCAACAATTCTTGTTTAAAAGAAATCAACACTCCATTCTTACCTGCCTTGTTCAATTGATGAACCCGGTATGGCGGTATTAGATAAATCCAATCTCCTCTTAATGTTTGAAAATCGTGCTGTGGTTCATGAAGTGCATCTTCATTGACCAACCATACGATCTCAAAAAAATCTCTTCTAGCTGGGTCGTTTAAATAAGCTGGTGGACAGTTACCTAAATCTTTAATGTATAATACTTTATCACTCAGCATAGCTTTTATTTATAAATGATCTAATTAATTATCAGTTATCATTTTAATCCATCAAAATGACCTTGTTTCCAAAATGTACCACAAAAATAGCGAATTCTACCATCAATAAATTAGGTATTGGCAAATTGTACCAGACATCTACCAAATAGTGTCACTTTCCTTATAAAACTCACAATAACTTTGTACCCAGTTAGTAAAAGAAGAACAAACAAAGTCAATTTAGCTATGGAGGATACACTTAAAAATAAGGAAACACAATTAGTGGAAAGTGCAATGAACATTATTATAAATGAGCATATAAAATTGACACACTCCATTAATTATTATGAAATAGCAAGTTTGATTCCGACAATAAACAATGCCAAAAACATTTTTGTAATGGGAGCAGGCAGAACAGGATTGATGATGAAAGCATCGGCAATGCGACTAATGCACCTAGGGTATCAAGTACATGTTGTAGGTGAAACTACCGCACCGGCGATTAAAGAAGGAGATGTATTGATTGCTGGATCAGGATCGGGCACAACGAGTGGTATCGTTAGGGCTGCTGAAACTGCTAAAAAAGTAGGGGCAGGGTTAATTTGTTTTTCCACTAACAACACATCTCCTTTGGCAACTATGTCTGACCAAACAGTTGTTATACCCGCAGCACAAAAACAGGCAAGAGATGAAAATGTTTCTAAACAGTATGCCGGTAGCCTTTTTGAACAATCATTGCTTTTGACATTCGATGCATTGATACAAACCCTTTGGGATCTAGACGGCAGCACAGCATCTGAATTATGGAAACGTCACGCAAACATGGAATAAGAACAAGTTTAAATAAATAATAATTAGAACATTAAAATAGCATATTATGGCAAAATTACAAGTAGCGATCGATTTATTGAATATAGATGACGCAATAGCACTAGCAACAAAAGTTGCTCCTTACATCGACATTATCGAACTAGGAACTCCGCTTATAAAAAGTGAAGGTTTAGCTGGTATCAGAAAAATGAAAGATGCTTTCCCAGATAAATTGGTATTGGCTGATTTTAAAACTGCCGATGCAGGTGAACTAGAAGCAAATATGGCTTTTGGAGCTGGTGCAGATTACATTACGGTATTAGGTGCAACAGGCGATTCTACCATTGCAGGTGCTGTTAAAGCGGCAAAAGAGCATGGTAAAGGTGTTGTTGTCGATACTATCGGTGTAAAAGATAGAGTTAAACGTGCGCAAGAAGCTATTGCATTAGGTGCAGAGTTTGTTGAGCTACATGCCGGTTTAGATGAGCAAGCAGAAGATGGTTACTCTATACAGGTACTTATTGATGAAGCAACTAGAGCAGGAGTGGCAGTTTCTATTGCCGGTGGTGTTAATTTAAGCAGTATTACCGCGGTTAAAAACTCTGGTGTTACAGTTGCAGTAGCCGGTGCCGCTATATATGGTGCAGAAGATCCTGCCAATGCAGCCAAAGAATTACAAGAATTGGCAATGGCATAAGCAGGTAGAAGACGAAAGTGGTACTTTTACAGCAACTTAAATCCCCATTTTTAATGGGGATTTGTTGTTTCTAGCTAGTTCTGTTTTGGTCGTAAACCAATAAATAATATCGTAGAAATCAGTAACAATAACAGATACCAGGTATTACTTACCAAATCAATATAGCTAATACTGCCGTTTGCAAAGCTCAAAATCATAAGCACCTGAGCTCCATAAGGGAGTAATCCTTGCGTTATACACGCAAAAACATCTAAAATTGATGCAGTTTGTTTGTTTTCCAATGCATATTCATCGTTTATGGATTTTGCAATTGGTCCAGATATAATTATTGAGACCGTATTGTTCGCAATTGCCATATTTATGGTAGATACTAAGGCGGCAATACCAAATTGGGCAGACTTCTTACTTTTTACCAAGGTTTTGATTTTAAGTAGAATAAATTCTATACCGCCATTGTATGTTACCAAAGCAGCCAATCCTCCAGTTAATAAAGACAACAAGAATATCTCCGTCATATTGGTAAATCCGGTATACGATATTCGTGTAAATTCTAAAATGGTAAAGTCTCCATAGAAAACTCCCAAAATTCCCGCAGAAATTGCCCCTAATACAAGAGTTACAAATACGTTTACACCTATTACAGAAAGTGTAATCACAATTAAATAAGGTACGATCTTAAGTATGGAATAACTGTATGCTTCCATTTCCAACCCTTGTGTATCCATGACCAACCCTTGATAGATTAAAATTATCATGCTTATAAAGGCCGCCGGGACAGCTATTTTGATATTGGCCTTAAATTTATCGCTCATTTTAACGTTTAACGATTGTGTTGCCGCAATTGTAGTATCAGAAATTACAGAAAGGTTATCACCGAACATAGCCCCTCCTAATAATGCGCCACACAAAATTGCCAATGAAAAATTACCGGTATCTGCAAAACCCATAACGATTGGAGCCAATGCTACAATTGCACCTACGGAAGTTCCTGTTGAGATCGACAAAAATGCGGCGATGACAAATACACCTACATAAATAAACTGCCCACTAATTACATCTAGACCTAAATGCACTATAGCGTCTACACTACCCATTGCCTTGGTTGTAGCTGCAAAAGCCCCTGCAAGTAAATATATTAGGCACATTGTAAGTATTTTATCATTACCACAACCTTTTAACAGAACAGCTATTTTCTCGTCCATTGCTTGTTTAAACATGAGAAATGCCACTAAAATTCCTGCGATAACGGCAATAGGAGCGGGGAGTGCATAAAAATCTTGCTGAAAAATACCCACACCTAAAAACACGATAATGAATACTAAAAATGGAAATAATGCCTTATAATTGGCAACTACAGCTTTAACTTGGCTCATAAAATTCTTTTTACAGAACCTCAACTAACGCAATAGCAAATACAAAAGGAAGGTGTTAACGTTTTTTCCAAAGGTATTGGCTTATCACTTTTAGCACCTTGCTCGTTATTGCAGGTTGCTATCTCTATTTGAGATTCTTGATAAATTAAGGGCGCAAAAATAATCAACTGTTAACTCATAAAATCAGATTTTATATTAATTATAACATTAATTGTTCTGCTTGTGTCTTGATTCTATCACATAGGTTACATTCAAATATTTTAACCTAGCCAAATTACCCATTCACTGAATAACGAATCTCATTCACTGAGAAGCCGCATTCTCATTTAAACTTCTATCTACCTTTATCATCTAAACAGAGACTCGCAACTATAAACTTAGATGCTTAAACAATTTAACAACCTTTAAAAATTTGAATGATGAGTAAAATGAAATTTAAATTAGGGACTGTCTCTTTATTCTTGATCTTATTATCCTTAGCCTCTTGTAGTGATGATTCTGATGATGTCTCTATTACTGAAGAAGATATAACCGATGATAGTAGCGATACTACAGAAGCAAGCAGTACCGTTGATAGTGATTCTTATATTCTTGCCATTGCGCCAGACACCGGAGTATATTTAATTGATCATGACGGTAATACCTTGTTCGATTGGGACTTTAACGGTGATCAATTGGGTAATGATGCCATGCTTCAATCTGATGGTAGTTTGGTATCTACGATAAAAGTGGATAATCCCCGAATATCATTTGGCGGTTATGGTGGGGCATTTAGAAAGATCAATGCTGATCAAACTATTGAATGGGAAGTTGAATATTCTTCTAATACCTATATAGCTCACCATGATATAAATTATTTGTCCAACGGTAACATCATATTTCCGGTATGGGAAGAAGTAAGTGCTGCAGATGCTGCTGAAATGGGCTTTTCTGGCAATTTTGATATATACCCCGAAGCCATTATAGAAATGAACCCTTTAACCCAAGAAATAGTATGGGAGTGGCATGCTACAGATCATTTGGTACAAGATTACGATGAAAGTAAGTCAAATTTTGGTGTTGTTGGCGATGTACCCAACTTAATAGATGTTAATTATAATAATGATCAAACAGATGGCGATATCATGCACGTTAATGGTATTACGCTAGATGAAACTAATGACCTGTTATATATGACAGTAAACTTTTATAGTGAGGTTTGGGTCATTGATCACAGCACCACTACAGAAGAAGCTGCGACAAGTACTGGAGGAAACTACAATTTGGGTGGCGATTTGGTATACCGTTTTGGTAATCCTCTTGCTTATGATAATGTTGGTGAAGTGACCATGAACAGAGTTCATTACCCTAACCTTTTTGATGACAATAAAATGCTGGTTTTTGTAAATAACAAATACGATAACCAGTCGGCAGTAGCGGAATATCAACTGAGTCCGCCATACGAATTAGTGGCCGGTCAAGACAATGAACCGGAATTAATATGGGAATTTACAGATAGCGACCTATATAGCAATGGCTTAGGTAGCGGTGTTAGAATGAGCAATGGCAACACTCTAATCAGTGAAGGAACAGGAGCGATCTGGGAAGTGAACAGTGACGGGGACGTTCTATGGAGATATACAAATTACACTAGACCTTGGCGAGCTTATGCGTTCACCAAAGATGATGATGCCATAACTGCATTGGGTCTATAATACGATAGTTTTTTTGATTGATTGATTGATGATGAAGAGCTCCAATAGCAATGTTGGAGCTTTTCTACTTTTAATCCATCTATATTATGAAATCAAAACAATTAGCATTGTTCAAACATGTTACCATTAAAGATTCAGGTATTCACTTTAAATCTTATGGCATCCACTTAAAATTCTTCTTTAGTCCTTGTTTAATCAATAGGTTTACGATTCCAAAAAATTACTAAGATCAAAAAAAATGAAAACATATACTATGCTAATATTGATACTTGTTTTGGCTATTGGCCAAGCTCAAAATACAGAGGATAACATTACATATCACAGCATTGTAGACGAAGAGCATATTATCGTCGAGTTAAGTACAGTTGACCAAGCTACTATGATGTCTATGTTGCACCGAGGCTTTTATGTGTATTTTGATGCTAAAGGAAAAAAGAAGAAAAATGTTTCTATTCAATATCCAATCAATAGGACTCCGCCACAGCGTCCAGAAAGAAATGAAAGAGATAATAATACTCGTGAAAAAACGGATGAACAAGAGCGGAAAAGACCAGACATGAACGAGCTATTGGAAGAAATGCCCAGAACGGCACGCTTTATTAATTTTGATTATGAAGAAGAATTTCATTTAGACCTAAACAATTTGGGCGCTACGATAAACTATAACTATGACGAAGCTTCAAAAGAACTTCGTTATCAATTAAAAATACCAAAAAATAGTATTGCTGATAATGACACCAAATTAACCAAATTATCCATTGGTATTGTGACTCCAAAAATAACATCCGAAACAAAAACTGAAAGCTCAAATGTAAGCTTTGGTGGTGGAGGACAAGGTGGCGGACCGGGAGGCGGCAGAGGTGGTCAAGGTGGTGGTCCTGGTGGTGGCGGTCGAGGAGGTTCTCATGGCGCACCACCACAAGATGAACGACCTGAAGAAGTCTCAATCAATATTTGGTTTAAGGCTGATGCCTTCAATTGAGCAATACATCACTTTTCATCTATTGATTCTATAGATACGTAGTAATAATTACACTATTGGTATATAATGTTTTCACTTACTAAGAGGTAAAGATACTTTTGTAATACATTAATATTAAAAACACATAACCATGAAAAAAGTAATTGCAACGTTTATCATTATTGCTTCAATAACCAGTTGTAACAGTGTAAAGAACATGAACACGTCATCAATGTCCGATGCTGCTACATTATTAAGCTCACTAAGTTCTAATTCTACGGTACAGCAAGTGGCGAGCTTATTTAGCTTATTGGATACTAATAACGATGAAGCTATTAGTTCAACCGAAGCTATTGGAGAAGTATCTGAAAATTTTGAAGTGCTGGATACAAATAATAACTCTAGTTTAAATCTTACAGAATTGGAAGGTATACTTGGTTTGTTAAAATAAAACCTTCCATATAAACGTATTCTCCCCCGAATACGTTTATTTCATTTTTAGTTCATTACAAAAAACCCCTGTTTGTTACAAACAGGGGTTTTTATATTGCTGCGTAATAATTGTTGAAAGGTTTATTTCGAAGCTTTCGCGAATTTGTATGTAATACCAATATTTAATCCAAATGAAGAATATGGTACTTTTTGAGATAATTCTTGTGTGGTATCGGTATTCGTATTTGATAGTTCATCTACATAAGTAGTATTCTTGTTTACTCCCTCTGGTAAATTATCAATGGTATATAATCCACTAACGGCAACAGAGCCGTCAGGTAGCTTTACATCGGTATTGAACTCCGTAATCTCAGAATCTTTACGTTTTAAACTAATACCATAATATTCAGCTTCTACGAAAAGGCTAAAATTATCATCCAGATCATATTTATATCCAAGTGCCCCTACAAAACCCAATGGAAAATGACCGTGAAAATCTTCCTTATAATTGGTTTCTGAATACGAACCATCTGGTACGCCCAAAGCTTCTGCCTCTTCTTCGGAAAAAACAGATTTTTGATATATTACACCCTCTGTTTTACCTCCTAATTTTAATAAGGCACCAAAACGACCATAAATATTATTGGTAAACTTATATACTACAGATGCCGAAGCTCCAAAGGCACGCGCTCTTGCCACAGCATCTACTTCTGTACTTGGTAGGCTTATTACAGATATATCTTGATCAGTACCATGTAAGTAACCAACCCCAAGGTCAAAACCAAAAGAATCATCGAAAAAATAGGTTCCCCTTAATTGAAAGTTTGTGCCTTCACCATAACTACCATACGAATTTTCTGTTTCAGATGCCGTAATGCGTTCTCCTAATTTCATAGTTGCACTACCTATTGCATAGCCAGAACTTGCAGAAACCTGCCATTGTCCGTAAGAAATAGTGCCGATCATTCCCAAAATTGATGCTAATAATATACGCTTCATACTAATTTTTTTATACCGTTATTAAGTCTTTATCATTTTAAACATGTAAGTCTCAAATATTTACAAAAACCTAATATTTATTACGTTTAGCACTTATTTTAGAGTGAACAAATTTGTAACTATTGGCTCTATAAAAACGACTTTATTTTAAAATGAACGCCAAATTTACACCATTCTAATACTACGTATTTGCTCAAATGAATTTTTAACTAATTAATTTCATCTAATTTTTTGCATTACATTCTTTTATAGGCTTTTACTATTCTACAAACGGATTCGCATACTTTTCATCATTGACAAACTCATCATCGGTCAAGGTGTTCAAAAAGTCTACCAATGCTTGTTTATCATCATCCGATAAATTTAAACGGCGAACATTATTACCTTGTGTAAGTCTGTTATCTAGATTAGGGTTATTCTGTACACCACTGTTATAGTGCTCAATGACTTCTTCTAATGTTTCAAACCTACCGTCATGCATATACGGACCGGTTAATGCTATATTTCTTAATGAGGGTACCTTAAACTCGCCCAGCTCATTATTATTACCCGTTATACCACCAACGCCAGGATCTGTAATTGTAGCATCCAAGCCATTGTTTCTAGCATCATCACCCACAAAAACATTGGTAGCATGGCAATCGAAACACCTGGTCTGGTTGCTCATAAAAAGTTGTTTTCCTCTATTTTCCGAAGTTGTAAAATTGGGGAAGTTGTCGTCTATATCATTTACCTGTGCCAAACCTTCATCAAATTTAGATTCATACGAAACCATAGAGCGAATAAATTGAGATAATGCCAACGCAATACGGTCACTCGAAACGGCCTCATCTCCAAAGGCATTTGTAAACAAGGTGCTGTAATAGTCTAACTCAGATAACTTATCTTCCAATTCGGGTAGCGTCATCCCCATTTCTACCAGGTCTTGAATGGGAACCAATGTTTGCTCTTCAAGGCTTTCTGCTCTTTCATCCCAAAAAAACCTTCCGTTTTCATAAAATCTTGCATTTGCCAGTCCCATAGAATTTCTTGATGTTAACTCCCCATCAAAACCTGTACTTAAGGCTGTAGGATCAGCAAACCCATGTTCTTGAATATGGCAAGATGCGCAAGAAATGGTATTGTTTCTAGATAAATTATTATCATAGAACAATACCCTACCTAATGTGGCACCATTATCTGTAATTTGATTATTGTTAGGGGTATTATCCTCATTTCTAACATCATTATCCAAAAAGAAATTGGGCAACAGAATATTGGCATAATTAAAAGGGGAGTCGGGCAAGACTAAAATAGATGAATCGACAGCAAGATCATTGTTGGTATCAGTTTCAGTATCAACATCTGTTTCATTGGTATCATCATCTACCAGAGCTTGTTCTTCATCTTCGGTAATTTCTACATATTCATCTTTACTACAGGAGCTTAAAATAGTTACCATTAGGCAAATCGGGACAAAATACTTTTTCATATTACATTGTTTTTAAAAAGGATTGATAAAAATTAAAAAGTAGTTTTTTGTCATTCAGGTCATTAAAATTAAAGTAGGGTAGAGGTAGGAAAGTTTAAATTGCAAAAGCCCCGCCATTACCGACGGAACTTCTACAATCAATAGATTAAGTATTAAAAATTAGGGGACAGACTAAAGTTGTTCACTGCGGCAGATATCTCATAACCTAAACGTGCTCCTTCATCACTATCCGCTTGAATATGAACGCCCAGTGGTATTCTAGAATATCCATTTTCTTCTGCCATTTCAGAAAAGGAATTAAAACTTCTGGGTGTTCCATCAAACTCTGATCTGCCGGCATGGGTTCTATCCGTAAAGTTTATGGCGTCTCCCCCAAATATGTCTATAAATACTCCCGATGCTACTGCTGCAAATGTTGCATGACCCGATGGATATGCCGGAAAAGCAGGATTAGGACTAGATATAAAACGAGCTAAATTCGTTTGAAAATCGTCATTGATGTATTCCAGAATAAATCTACTGGGTCTTTCGGTATTATAGGTGTATTTATCATCCCATGCGGAAACCGCGGCATCATTCATTGCAAAACCAAGTTTTAATAACAACTCTAATGCTTGTTCGTAATCCAAGTCCTCTTGTTCTATAAGCTGATTGGCAATGGAAAACTGTCTCCCTGGCGGACTCATCATTAAGCCTTCTACATCATCTGACCAGAATTCTGAAATCCACAGATCTTCATTATCCGATAACCTGGCAGTTGTAGCAGAAATCTCCACTTCTTCCATTTGTTCGTAATAACCACTATTTCTGTTGGTGTTATGAGCGAATGGTGGTGGCGAACTAGATGTCTGATCAGGACCAATAACAAATGTTCTTACCCTGTTCCAATAGGGAAACCAAGCACTTTCCCCTTCAGATGCCGCCCATAAGCCTTCACCTACAGGTGCCACGTAAGATGCAGGGTTAGGGTCCAATTGTTGAGACTCGGCTTCGGTATCGGTCTGGCTATAGGCAATTACCGTTTCTGCTACCAAAGTTCCCCATGCTATGGAATTTTCTATTTCTTCTTGCGTAAGATCTTCAGATAGTTCTTCTTCCAATTCATCTTCTAAAGTGGCAATACCTGCTTTGGCATTATTGGAAACACTGAACATAAAATGGTCTAAAACCAAAGCATAGCAGGTATTTAGAGCCAAACTTCTATCTACATTATCAGCTCTTTCGTCTTGATCAATATTAAAGCCCTGAAGCTGATTTTCTGTAGACCCATATCCGTCCATATCCGCTACAGCGGTTTCATAACCTGCCAAGTGGATATAACCTAAAGCTCTTGCCGTTGTATTGGGTCTTAACCCGTTAGTATATCTATCTAGCACCAACCAAAGGTCATTCCAATCCACAATAAGTTGAACGGTTTCCTCTGAAGGGTTTAAATTGTTATTTCGGTCATTCTGTCTTCTGGCGGTTAAAGAATCTTGTGCTACTGTTTCAAAATCATCTGTATCGGTCTCACTAATTTCAAGATCATCCAATTCATCTTTTGCACAGGCGTTTACTAAAATTACCGATAGGATGATCAGCACCCATCTAACACTATAATTTCTCATAACTTTTGTATTAAGGTTAATGTTTAACTAAAGGCATTTTTTAGTGCCTTTTCCTTAATACGTTTCGGTTACGGATTTACCCAACCCTTATATTCTAAAAAAAAATGAATTAAAAATAGATTTTAATCTAAATGCTTGAAAAACAAACTATTGAAATATTTAAAAAAGCTGTTTAAAACTGTATACTCAATTGAAGATTAGGAGCAAAGTCAATAGTTTTACGATAGGGGTCATCAACTGGAGGTTCATTCTGGAATATATTCACAATATTATCTTGATCATATAAATTTAGAATAGATAAGCCCACAATACCCTTCCAAGTTTTTCTGGTATTGGTGAAAGCATAAGTGGCAGAAACATCTAATTGATGCATACTTGGAAATCTATTGGTATAGACAATATCCAAATCGCTCTGAGAAGTACCTTCATCTGTTTCAAAATCTGGAACAACTACTGGCATGCCAGAAAAGTATCCCCAAGTAACAGCTAAATTAAACGGATCTAAATGCCATAACCCAGTAACATGTAAAATGTGACGTTGATCAAAGTAAATGGGCAGGGTCTCACCAAAATCGGTATCGACTTCACTTAGTGAATAGCTAAATAAGGCTTCAAAATTGTTCCATCTTTTTTTTACAAAGAAATCGGCTCCTATACTTTTTAACTTCCCTTCTTTTAGTGTTTCGGTATTGGTTTGCAGTGTTACATTATTGGTGTTTCTTACATATAACTCTACATCTACCAACCAGCCCGATTTAGTATATAAGGCCCCTAACATGGTTTGATAACCCTCTAATACCGATGTGGTCTGATCAGGGAGAAACCAAAATTGACTATCATCATTAAAATCATCAAAATCGTCTCGTAATTTCTTTTGTATAAATTGATGTGAACGCCCTGCAGAAGTTTTAAGAAACAAAGCATCACTTGTTCTTACGTTTATAGAAACCCTAGGGTCTGCATATAATTTTTTATTAGGACCATAGTAGTCTGAATGCAGACCAAAATTTGCCGTTACTTTATCGTTCCAATTCTTATTGATAGATGCAAACATACTGTGGTTCAAAGCATCTTGATTTCTACCATTGTCAATACTTTCCTCATCATTTCGTTCATCGAATCTTAGACTATAGTCGGTTAGCGTATAGCCGGTTTCAAGAGCGGTGAATTCGTTTATTTGTAGCTGAACTTCACTTATAAACCGCGTGTCGTTAATTGTATTGGAATATTTTTCGAAACTTGACCTTTCTTCGGCTGAAAAGCCTTCACTTTTATTATCGATATATAATGACGATTTGCTTAATCTTGCTTGTGCACTAAGTCTATCAGAAAAGGTTCCTTCCCATTTAATGGTCATTCCCCAATTATCTAAATACAAATCGCGAAAGTCTTTGTTGTCCTTATCTTCAAAGTCCTCTAAGGTTGCAGATAAGCGATTTTGAATATTGATGTAACTAACGGTAGCTTTATGGTTTTCGTTGATATCGTATACTAATTTGGAATTTATATCGTAAAAACCAACTTCAAAATTATCGCTATTTACTTCATCGGCAACGTCCTCTAAACGGCTACCTTGAAAATTCAGGTTAGAAAATGCCGTTAACTTAGGAGAATTGATCCCCGGATAATTAGACCTACCTGCTACATAAAAAGCCAATTTATCTTTTACTACTGGTATTTCAACTGTTGCACCGGCATAAACCATATTAGCCTGAACGGTATAAGACGTGGAATCTGGCACTTTATTCTTGGTGGTCATATGTATAAGTCCGCCCACACGACCTCCCCATTTAGCGGCAAGGGTATTTCTTTGAATTTCTATATTACTAACCGTAGTAGGGTTATAAGGTGCAATTGCACCATAAAAATGACCATTGTGATAAATAGGAATATCATCAATTTCAATAAGGGATTGGTCAAATGTACTACCTCTAAAATTAAGATTACCAGGTTTTCCGCTTGGTGTATGCACGCCCGGTATATTTTTTACGACATTAAAAACATCTCCATCTGTTTCACCTGCCAGTAAACCCAAAGACTCCATGTTTATCTGAAAGGTATTGTCACTTATTTTAGTATTTACACCCCGTGTTAGATAATCTGTAATCTGAACTTCGTTTAAATGAATCATTGCTTGTTCTAGGCGTAAGGGTGTATTCATATTCAATAGTTCAGAAGCTTTTACATGCAAGGTATTGTAAAATGCCGAACGAATATGAACGGAATCTAGCGGGAATAGATTCTTGACGGTATATGTAGATTTTATAGGATACAAAAAGCGCTCTTCACCCTTATTTACCTGAACAGTAATATCTCCTATTGATTCGCCAGTATCTTTATCCACAACGGTAAATGTGACATCTTTTCTTATAGGTACTACCATAAAAGAACCAGGTCCGTTCTCCAAAAAATTTATTGGAGCATTTTCCTTTATAGCCGCTATGCAATTACTTAAATTATCGCAGTTAAAATTTGCTGGCAATAGTACCTGATCCAAAAGCGAATTATTATAGGTAAATGCCACACCGTAGGTGTTTTGCAAAGTTTCTAGGCGATCGACTAATTTTTGTGCGGATTGATTTTGTGAGTAGGATGCATGAGAATAGAAAAAACACATGAAAAGAAGAATGAGATACTGAACTATTGTAATCCTTGTTCTTTTAGTATTGATCATGATATGCTTTTACAATAGTATTCTTATTCAAAAATAACGGTATTATCTTCTTTTAAGCTATATTCTATTTCCATTGTGGTAAAAATAGTTGACAATGTATGTTGTAAATCTTTATGTGCAATAGTACCCGTAAATTGTTGATTTTCATATTTTGACGGCAAATCAATATTCACGTTGTAATATCTTTTAACATCTGAAATTACTGTTTTCAGCGGAGTTCTATCATATGTACTAATACCTTTCATCCATTCTGGCCCAGAGGTTTGGTGGGTTGATTTTTGAAGTTTTCCGTCATTCAATATAACACTTTGCCCCACTGTAATAATTTCAGATTCATCTCGATACGATACTTTGATCATACCTTCATAGCAATAGACCGAAAATTGTTTGTTCTGTGAACGAACATTAAACTGGGTGCCCAAAACGGAAACTTGGGCTGTAGGTGTTTCAACTATAAAAGAACTACCACTAGTAACATTAAAATATGCCTGCCCCTTAAGTTCTACGAGCCTTGTATTGTCCCATTCATTTTTATTATATGAAATACTTGAAGCTGCGTCTAACTCCACCAGAGTACCCGTTGGTAATGTAATGCTTCTATTTTCGGCAATTTCGGTAACTACCGTAGTATCCCCATTAGAAAGATAATACCATAAAAAACTACATGTAAATAGTACTGCAATCCCTGCTGCAATACTCCACCACGTTTTGTTTTTGCTTCTATTAATGGATACAACACTAGCATTTTGATTTTTTAATTTGGCCAACCCTGCGTCTACATCAAATGGTTTAACCTTCCATGTGTCGATATCATCGACTACAGCTTTGAGCGCATCTAGTTCTCCCGTTTTCTTCAGTTGTTCTTTCTCCTCGTTACTTAAACGATCATCCATCCAACGTGCAATTAAATTTTTATCTTCTAAATGCTTGCTCATACTAGTAATACGTTTTAAAAACTATTTAACCAACCTGCTAAATAGAAAAATCTTTAATTTCTGTAATACTGTTCAGTTTTATCAATGCTTTTGAAATTCGTTTTTCTATGGCCGTTTCGCTAACTTCTAATCGTAAGGCTATTTCTTTATACGTTAATTTATCTATCCTGTTCATTAAAAAAGCCTCACGTTGCTTTTCGGGCAAGTTAGAAATAACAGATTCTAGTTTAGACCTAAATTCTTTAGTTCTCAACTTAAAATAAGGGTCTTCGTTCTCTTGTACGTGTACTAGGCCTTTTTCAAATTTTAAGGCCACTTTTTTGTTTCTAAGGTTATCTATCATAAGGTTGCGGGCTATTTTATATAAAAAACCAGTTACCCTATCATACACTACAGAACTACATTTGTTCCATAATTTCACAAAAGAATCATGTACTATATCTTCTGCACGTTGCATGTCACCAAACTTATAGTACAGGTAATTTCGCAAAACTTCTGCATGGGTTCTATAAATTTGATTGTAAACACGTTCTTCGCAAACAGATGGCTCTTGCCCCATTCTTAAGTATTAAATTCTTTAAGACCTAAATGGTCTATAAGGCTATTTAGAGAAACCTTTAATAGCGTATAGTGCAATATACTATAAAAATAAAAGCCTATAGATTACTATAGGCTTTGATATTGTAGGATGTAATAATCTTTACAACAAGCTAAGTTTACTTACCGCAGTTCTGATTATAGAACAATACAATAGCAGCCAATTCTGCTCCTTTACCATATTCTTCATCTTTAAAGTCTCCGTTGTTCATTTTATTGATGAGTTCTTTGCAATCGCCCAATTGTTTCTTCACTTTTTTCTTGTACCCGATCCAATCTACATCACCAACAATTAATCTGTATACTTGTTCAATATTGGCTCCTGGTTTTTTAATGTAATACTTTATAATAGTACCTCTATTGCTTGGTCCCCTTACAACTCTTCTTGAAACCTGTATACTTTGACTTGCCGTTAAATTCCCATTTTGTACGTATGTATTGTTATGCTCAACTTTCATGCTACCATAATTCGTTTGAATATTACGTGCTACAAGCATAGTTTCTCCAGAAACCATTACTTGATATTCTTCTAACTTTTTAGACTTTGGTGAAGTTCTAAAATATTCGATATCTCCCGTTTTAATATGTTCTATATCTTCATGGGCAATTTTATCTGGTGTTGCACTTTCACTTGCATAAAACAGAATCTTATTGCCTTTATTTTCAATTAATCCTTCTTTGACATCTCCATTCTTAAACGTTACCACACCTTTATTTTGTGCGAAAACATTTGTAATAAACAGAAACAATACGGTAATCGGTAACATCTTGAAATTCATTGGTTAATGGTTTTATAATTTGTGAGTTGCTAAAACGCTGTTTTAACAAAAAAATTATCTTATTAAAATGAAATTCAAGTAATTAAACCATACCTTGAGAATAATTTCAATAAATAAAATACATCTAATTAAATAGTGTTTACTTATGCAATGGTACTGTGAAGAACACTGTGGTTCCAACATTTTCAATACTGGTAACCCATAATTTACCACCATTACTTTCTGCCATTTCTTTACATAAAAAAAGACCTAAACCTGTACCTTTTTCATTGTTGGTACCAAAAGTAGAATCTACATGAGCATTTTTAAAAAGTTGTTCTACCTTTCTCGTACTCATACCAATACCATTATCTGAAACAGCAATTTCTAAGAAATCATCTTTTCTAGCAGCGCTAATATTTATAGTTCCATTGACATGAGTGAACTTTATAGCATTACTTATTAGATTTCTAAGAATAATAGTCAAATGATTTTGATCACTGAAACATTTTGTGTCTGGTACTTCGTTAACAATCTTTATATCTTTTTTTGAGGCTAGGGGAGTCAATACTTTTATGGTATTTTCAAGAACTGAGTTTATTTCCAATTCTCGGGGTTCTACCACAATACCGTTCATTTGAGCTTTGGCCCATTCTAATAGATTGTTTAGCATTACCGAAATTCCCTGTATATTATTTAAAGCTTTGGGGATTAACACATTGTATTGTTCTTTAGTCATCTGTTCTGTCAAAGACAATTCTAGCAATCCGTAAAAAGAATTTATAGGTCCTCTTAGATCATGGGCAATAATAGAAAAAAGCTTGTCTTTTGTTTTATTGGCTTCACTTAACTCAGCTTCGTGTTGCAATAGAATCTCTTGCTTTTCTTGTAGTTCTTGTGTGTATTTCTTTTGTAATTTATTGGTTCTATAAACAGATACTAAAAATATTAGAAGTAATACCAGGGCACCGATAGTAAAGTATATGTATTTTTTTTGTTTGGTAATTTCTTTGTTCTTTTCTACTATCAACTGTTTTTTCTGGTTCTCAAATTCCATTTTGCTTCGAAGAATGCCAAGACCTTTTTTAAACTTTTCATCTGCACCGATCTTATATAGTTCCAAATATGCCGTTTGGTAATTATAGGCCAACGTATTATCACCTTTTCTATGATATGTTTGTGCTAAAATTGAATTTGATTCTTTAATTACATTTTCAACATTTAAATCTTCGCCAAATTCTAATGATTTTAAACCATAATATTCTGCCTTGTCTATATTATCTAATCCAAGATAACATTTTGACAATGCTAAGTACACCAAAGCATAACCATAAGTAAAGTTCAGTTCATCACATAATTCTTCTGCTTTTAGCAAATATTCTAGTGCTCTTTTATATTGTTTTTGTCGTAGCGCAATACTACCTTTTTGCTCATAAGAATGAGACAACCAATCCTTTATATTTTTCTTTTCAAAAAAGACTATACTTTTATCAATTAATTCATTGGCACGCTCATAATTGCCCATATCAGCATATTGAGAAGCCATGTTTAAAAATGTATAAGGTAAAGCCTTGTTATCCTCAGATTCTAAACTTAAATCACGGGCTATATCTAAAAAAGTAGCAGCCGTTTGATAGTCTCCATTCTTACCGTAAAGGGTACCAATACTAACGTTGATGTTAATGCTCATACCAATATCACCAATTTTATCGGCTACTTCTAAAGCCTCTAAAAATTGGGTAAGCGCAAGAGCATCTTCCCCTTGAATGGTATAATCTAAGCCCATATTGTTTAACGCTTTTAGTTTTTCAGCGCCAAGATTATATTTTTCGGCAATATTCAAAGCTTTTAAATTGTGATCTAAAGCTTTGTCTTTTTCCCCTTTTTCAAAATAATAATAACCGTAAGTAGATAAGGCTCTACTTTCTCCTGCTCTGTAATTGGATTTTAGACTTAAATCAAGTCCTTCTATTAATAAAATTGCCGTAGTATCAGGATTTTCGCGAATTTTTTCTTTTGCCAATTCAAGAATCAAATCTATATGCTGTGGACTTTTTGGCTTAAAATTGGATGCCAAACGCAACTCGTTAATTTTATTAAGTGTACTTTTTTCTGATTGTCCTAGAAGTTTTGTGGTACAAACAAGAACCAGTAAAACAACAATGGGGAAGCTTTTCTTTGCAAATAAAATATGTAGCATTTAACCGGTTATTTCCGAAAAATTACAAACAGAAATTTAGATTAAATCATTTTTGTTGTGAAAAAATATTTTATGTAGGTGAATTCTTACTTTTAAGTGTGTGAAGAAAATTGAATATTAAAATGAGGCTGATTAATTTATAAGCCTATTAATGGTTATATGCGTTATAATTTTGATAGTTACTACGAGATATGGTCTTATCACTTTTACCATATAGTTTTTCATATACTAGATCTATAGAATTATGAAGTCCTGATTTCGTAAATGGTTTGGTTATAAAATCTACACAACCGAGCTCTCTGGCTACATCTTCGAATTCTTGTTTTGTTGAACTTGATATAAAAGGTAATCGGTCAGCGAACATTTCTAAAAAAGAGAGTCCGTTCATTCCCGGCATTTCAATGTCCGAAATCACAAATTGTGGTTTGTTGATCTGTATGTGTACCCAAGCGTCATAAGAATCATCAAAAGTTGTTACACTACCTACTAATGGATGGGTTTTTGCAAGTTTCTCTGCTAACGACAACCACAACGTAGAGTCATCTACAATTACCAGTTCCAATTTCATACTATTTGAGTTTAGAAAAAGAAAAGTATACCATTGTCACAAAGTGAGAAATTAATTCAGATAAAAAGCATAAATGGTCTACATAAGTACCATTTGATGTAAAATTCTCCTTAAAAAAATGAAATAACAGTTATCCAAAACTATATACATTATAACACATCATCTTTTTGAATACTAAATCTATCACGAACCTTTTAGACAAAATAATAATAGCGTAACTAGTTATAGTTTAATGAAAAACCACTTGCAATAAAGCAATTGAAATTGTTTCTTTCTAGTTCAAGTGGTGATTTCTATTTGTAATCAGCACATTATTTCTGATATTACCTGACCGAATTCATCAAATCAATATTATAAATTACACTAATGACCAAATCCTCCCTTTATATTCTAGTATCAATCATTTTTATCATCATCTCTTGCAAAACTGAAAAGAAAAAGGAGTTCCAAATTACTCGTTCTAAAGAAATAGCAGCTAAAAACAAGGTAAATAATCAATTATTGGATATTGAAAAGGAACAAGGTTGGCGCTTACTTTTTAATGGTACATCATTAGAAGGCTGGCATCTTTTCAACAAACCAGATTCCACCAAATTTTCGGCTTGGGAAGTAAGAGATGGTATGATTTTTTGTAATGCTACAGATGAAAGTAAAGTATTTGGGGATTTAGTGACCGATAAGGATTATGAAAACTATGAGCTGCAATTTGACTGGCAAATGGCACTTAGAGGAAACGGTGGCGCATTTATCAATGTGCAAGAAACTCCGGAACACAAAGCAACTTATAATACCGGTGTTGAGTACCAATTATTGGAACCAGAACATATGGATACCAAAACTCCTTTAAAAAGACCAGGTACTATATGGGGCTTAGCTCCACAACTAAATACCGTTGAAGCAAATCCGGTTGGGCAATGGAATACCACACGAATTATTCAACAAAACGGAAAAATTCAGTTCTATCTTAACGGCGTACTTACGGCCGAAGAAGAAATAAACTCCGCCGCTTGGAAAAATAAAGTTGCCAACTCAAAATTTAAAGATGCACCTGGTTTTGGAAAGTCTACCAAAGGTAAAATTGCATTTCAAAATTGGTATTTTGAATCTTGGTTTAGAAATGTAAAAATAAGGGAATTGTAAAAACCTATTTTATATAGCACCTAAACTATTTGAATTGAATATTTTTAAAGTAATTAAAAATTAGCATTCGTAAATTTTATTCTTAGAAAATCAGCCGACCAACCACCATACAGCAAGTACTAGATCAATTGGATATCATTATTGATGATGCCATTACTACGAATAGCCGCATTGGTTATTTTGCCTATCTCTATAGAAGGGTTACCGCTGAAATTCAAAATGAAATAGTGTTGGGCAATTTTGAAGACAATGCCCGAATGGAAATTTTTGATGTTGCCTTTGCCAACTATTATATTGATGCATATAATGGCTATACCAGACAAACACCCATAAGTAAATCTTGGCAGTTCGCTTTTAATGCCAAAAACGAACCTTTAACCATTTTACAACATATCATGTTAGGTATCAATACCCATATTAATCTTGATTTAGGATTAGCCGCAAGCGCTGTAATGCAAGGCAAACAAATTAGCGATATAGAAAATGATTTTAATATCGTAAATAATATTCTTGGTAATATCGTCAATGAAATGCAAGACAGATTAAGTAGGGTTTCTCCCTTGCTATTTATATTGGACATTGCAGGTAAGAATACCGATGAAGAAATCATCAATTTTAGTTTAGGTAAAGCAAGGGCACTATCATGGTATAATGCCAATTTATTATGGGGTTTGGGAGTTGGGCATCAAGACGATGCGATACGCAATATGGATTTAGCTGTTTTACGATTGGGAGAATTCATCAAATCTCCAAAATCATCATTTATCACTTATACCCTTAAGTTTATTGGAAAGTTCGAAGAAAAGAATGTGGGCAAGGTAATTTCTAGGTTGCGGGAAGATTAAAGTTAATTTTCATCCTTTGTATGCCACTCTTAACTTTTGCAAAGCTTTTATTACAAAGTTACTTCTAACTGTTTGTTTAATTTTTTATATAAATAATTAAACATTATGTATTTTTGAATTATCATTTATAGAGATTAATTCATAGAAATACTAAAAATATGTTCAGAATATTTAAAAAGAAGTCAGAAAAAGAAAAATTACAATCTCAATATGAAAAGCTGCTGAAAGAAGCGCATACACTTTCAACAACCAATAGAAAAATGAGTGATCAAAAAGCTTTTGAAGCTGATGAAATAATGAAAAAAATTGAAATGCTTCCTTAATTTCACCTTTTCTAATTAGGAATAGTATTAAAGCGTAGAAGGTAATTATGGAAAAGCAGGATTATAAAATACATATTGTTGGTGCCGGTGTTAGCGGATTAATAGCTGCGACTGTTTTAGAACAAAATGGTTTTTCTCCCATAATTCTTGAAGCAACAGAAAGAGCAGGAGGTAGGGTAAAAACGGATAATATAAATGGTTATCAATTAGACCAAGGGTTTCAAGTGCTACTTACGGCTTATCCTGCCGCTCAAAAATATCTTGATTATGATTCTTTAGAACTACAACATTTCTTACCAGGAGCTTCCATTTTTAAAAATGGAAAACAAGAAGTAATTGGTGATCCGCTAAGAGATGCATCCTTATTGTTTTCTACTTTGTTTGCCAATATTGGTTCTGTTGCCGATAAGTTGAAAATTCTTAAATTAAATACTAGCCTAAAGAAAAAATCTATTGACGAAATTTTTTCTGATGAAGCGCAAACAACATTTTCTTATTTGACCGATTTAGGGTTCTCCTCTGAAATAATTGACGATTTCTTTACACCATTTTTTAGCGGAATTTTTCTAGAAAACAAGCTAGAAACATCTAGTAGAATGTTCGAGTTTGTTTATAAAATGTTCGGCGAAGGTGATGCGGCAGTACCAAAAGGAGGGATGGAAGAAATTCCAAAGCAATTAGTCCGTCAGCTACAAAACACTTCTATAAACTACAATACCGCAGTAGCTTCCATAAGCGAAAAAGAAATCCTACTTGCCAACGGTACTAAAATAGAAAGCGATTTTACGATTGTTGCAACAGAACCTAGTCAACTAATCAGAAATCTAAAGAATCAAGCTACGGAATGGCATAGTTGTGACACCTTATATTTTGAAACCGAAAACAGAAAAATCAATAAAAAATTAATCGGACTTCTACCTGAAACCGACTCGTTAATCAATAACATTTTTTACCCCACAAGTCTTGAAACCATGGTTAGCGGCGGTAAGGAATTGCTTTCGGTAACTGTAGTTAACAATAATGGAATAACTGGGAAAGAGCTTGTGAATAGGGTTCAAGAAGAATTGAGAGAATACTGTGGTATTACGTCCTGTACCTTCTTAAAACATTACCATATTCCCATGTCTTTACCAAACTTGAGCCAACTGCAATACGAAATACCGCCTTCTGAAACACGCTTGACCGAAACCATTTATTTAGCGGGAGATGTACAATTGAACGGTTCCTTAAATGCCGCAATGTTAGCGGGAGAAAGTGCGGCTCATGGTGTACTGGAAAACTTAGAAGGTTTGTTTAAATAGTGATTTTCAAACTTCTAGTTTTAACTTTTATTAATTCAACGTCGCCCTAAACTCCTTAGGGGAACGCCCTACTTTTTGTTTGAACAAACGGCTAAAATGCTGTGGATATTTAAAACCGAGTTCATAGGCAATTTCACTGACCGATTTGTTAGGGTCGAATACTTTTTCCTTAGCTACATCTATCAATTTCCCTTGAATATATTCTTGGGCAGATTTGCCGGTTTCCTTTTTAACCAAGTCCCCAAAATAATTGGAGGATAAATGAAGCTGATCCGCAAAATAAGCTACTGAAGGCAAACCATTGATCTTTGGCTTTTCCGATGAAAAGTATTGAGAAAGTAGATGATCAAACTTCTCTAAAGTACCCTTATTCACTACTTCACGTGTAATGAATTGCCTGTCATAAAAACGAAGGCAATAATCTAAAAATAGTTCAATATTCGTCACAATCAGTTTCTTGCTATGTTTATCAATGGGCTGCTCCAATTCAAACTGAATTTTTTCCAATAAACTCAAAATTAGCTTTCGCTCTTTTGCGGATAAATGCAAAGCTTCATTACTTGAATAGGCAAAGAAATTAAATTCGTGAATCTTTTTTGCCAAACTTGTACCCAGCAATAGGTCTGGGTGAAAAAGCAAAGCATAGCCTTTGGGTACAAAACCCGGTTCATAGCCGCCAAGTTCAATAGTCTGGTTGGGCGCCATAAAAACCAAGGTACCTTCGTCATAGTCATATGAGTTACCGCCATACTTAAGTTTACAACCCACTGCATCTTTCAAAAAAATAGCATAACAGCTGTAATGAAATCCGTCGTACGATTTATTGGTATATCCGGATTGGTTTACCTTTTTAAAATCGACAATACCTACCAAAGGATGCAGAACTTCGTAATTTCTTAATTTAAAGTAGTCTGCAATGGTTTTAATTTCTAAAATATTCTTCACAACTCATTGTATTTAAAATAAAGATAACCTATTGCCGATCACATCATCAAGCTACATATGTATTATCTGTAATTATGGTATAAACATCCGTTATTTGGGTAGTACCGCACCTAAGTTCTTCCCCTAATTTTGACATTGTAATCACGTACAATGAAGAAGATAGGAACTTTAATGTTATTGCTGTTACTCAGTACCGCTAATGCACAGGAAAATGCAAAAGATGAAAACTATAGGTTTTTAGATGACTTTAGAGGAAGTGCTAGCATCACCCACAATGGCGTTTCATTGGTTCCTTCTTTTTCTTTAGGTGATCCCGCTTTGCTATTCGATTTAAAATTCATCAAAAAGAAGTTAAGTTTTGAGCCTGACATCCGATTTTCTCTAGATGCAAAACCGTGGACGATGCTCTTTTGGTTTCGCTATAAGGCGATTGAAAAAGAAAAGTTTTCACTAAGAGTAGGGGCGCATCCTGGATTAAATTTTAGAACTGTAAATGTTATTAGAAACGGCTATACCGAAGAACTTTTAGAATCTAGAAGGTATTTGGGTGCCGAAGTGGTACCCAGTTATAAATTATCAAAGCATACGAGTATTGGTATGTATTATTTATATGGTCGCGGCTTTGATGCTGGGGTAAAAGAAACTAATTTTTTGGTGCTCAATGCTACCTTTAGTCAAATTCCCATTTCAGAATCGTTTTTTATCAATTTTACACCTCAAGTTTACTATCTTACCTCTGACGATTTAACCGGATATTATACCTCAGCGTTCTTGACCATTGGTAAAGAACAATGTCCATTTTCGTTGACAGGTGTTGTAAATAAAGGCATAAGCACCCAAATATTGCCCGATGATGATTTCACTTGGAGCGTGCTATTGAACTATAGCTTTCCAACAAAGAGAAAGATTTAAGAAAAGGCATACCCTTATTAAAATGACTACAAAAACAAAGTAATACATGATAAAGCTAAAATATACATTAGTACTTACAAGCATACTTTTATGTATTGGCTGTAATGAACAAAACAAGCAAATAGCAGATACTCCTGTTGAATCAAATGATATTATTTCTATTCAAAAACAGGGGACTTTTGCCATTGGTGGTTCGGTTAAGCAAAGTCCAGGCTCTTTTGACCCCATTGCCCATGGTGCTTTTAATCCCACAAATCAAAGTACCGAAGGGCAGACCTTGCATGGTGACCACGCATCGGTATTCTATCAAATTCCTACGGAACCGCGTAAGCTTCCTCTAGTGTTTTGGCACGGCTACGGTCAGTCCATGCGAACTTGGCAAAGCACTCCAGATGGCAGGGAAGGATTTCAAAGTATATTCCTTAAAAAACGGTATCCTGTCTATTTATTAGATCAACCCAGAAGGGGATTGGCAGGACAAAGCTTAGAACCAAAAACATTGGAAGCTAAAACTGAAGACCAACTGTGGTTCGGCATATTCAGAATGGGCGAGGGTAAACGTTTTTATCCGAACGTTCAATTTTCTAAGGACCCTGAAGCTTTAGATCAATTTTTTCGTCGTAGTACTCCAGATACGGGACCTTTAAACATCAATCTTAATATTGAAGCGGTTTCTCAATTATTCGGAAAAATTGGTGACGGAATCCTTGTTACTCATTCCCATAGTGGCGGACAAGGTTGGAGTGCCGCTCTAAAAACCGATTGCATAAAAGCTATTATAGCGTACGAACCTGGTAGTAATTTTGTATTTCCAGAAGATAACATTCCTGAACCTATTTCTTATGTGGGGGGAACATTACGTGCTAAAGGTGTTTCTATGGAAAAGTTTCAAAAACTGACCAAAATACCTATTGTTATTTATTATGGGGATTATATTCCTGAAACTGAGGTTGAAAATCCTGGTCAAGATCAATGGCGTGCCGCTCTTTCTATGGCACGTAAATGGACAAAAAAAGTAAACGACGCTGGTGGTGATGTAACTTTAGTTGTGTTTCCGGAAATAGGAATCAAAGGAAATACACACTTCCCTATGTCCGATTTAAATAATCAAGAAATTGCCGATGTGATGTACAATTGGCTAGAAGAAAAGAAATTAAATTAAAAAATAAAAGAAATGAAAAATCTATTTACAACAGTACTGTTTATGCTTCCTATTTACATTTTTGCCCAAAATACGGACTACAAAGTGTCCTCATATAAAGACGAGGGTTTCAAGGCACCAAATACGCATTATATTGGCGAAGCTTGGTTAAACGGTTTATTACAGGCTGATGATGAAACCGACTTTAATATTACTAAAGCCACTTTTAAGGCAAATTCTACGTTAGACTGGCACAAACATTCAACATCTCAAGTTCTTATTTACGTAGACGGTGAAGGTTATTATCAAGAAAGAGGAAAAGATCCTGTAATACTTAAAGCAGGTGACGTAATCAAATGTGATAAAGAAACAGAGCACTGGCACGCTTCAACTAAAGATAGTGATGTTACCTATTTAGCGATTTATGGAGGAGGACAACCCACCACATGGACCGAAGTGGTAACGCAAGAATACTATGATAGCGTTGCCGATCAACTGAAGGACTAATTCATCACTTATGAAATTAGAATTATTTAGACTTAAACCTATCATGCTATTAAGACATATTCGTAGCACGGCGACAGTTTTGGTCGGGTTAGTATTATTTATCAGCTGTCAATCTACAGCTCAACAAGCAACATCAGACAATGCTTTATCCAAGCAAGAGAAAAGTATAATCAAAATTGCAAGTCACACTGCCCAAGGCAATTTATCTCAGCTCAAGGATGTTCTCCATGAAGGATTAGATCATAAGCTCACCGTAAATGAAGCTAAAGAGGTATTGGTTCATTTGTATGCCTATGCAGGATTTCCAAGAAGTATACGCGGTTTGCAAACACTTTTAGAAGTGCTGGAAGAAAGAACAGCTAAAGGTATAGAAGATGAGTGGGGACCAGAAGCCACAACCATTGATGATTCCCTAAGCAAATATGAACGAGGAAAGACTATTTTGGAAGAACTTATTGGTAGACCGTTGGATGGAAAACCAGCGTATCAAAAATTTTCACCCGAAATGGACAGGTTTCTTAAAGAGCATTTATTTGCGGATATTTTTGAGCGAGATGTACTTACCTATAAACAACGTGAACTAGTGACCATTTCGGTCATTGCAAGTTTGGGAAGTTTAGAGCCTATGCTAAGAAGCCACTTAAACCTTTCATTGAACGTGGGTTGGCTATCCGAACAATTGATAGAGTTTACCGAAATCTTAGTAAAAACTACAACTGAAGATAATGTTCTTGCAACAAAAACAGTACTTACAGAAGTATTGAAAAGTAGAACCGAATAAAACAGCCATGAAAAATACCGGATACTTTACTATCGCTATGTTACTGTTACTTTTGTCCGCATGCATGACGCCAAAAGAAAGTAAAAAAGAAGCTGAACTGTTCGAGAAAGGTACTAAAATAGAAAACATGAATTTTACGGGTACCGCTTGGCTAAATATGTTGGCAGCGCCGGACAGTTTAAATACTATGTATGCCGGTTTGGTTACTTTTGAACCCGCCGTACGTACTAATTGGCATTCACATCCGGCAGGGCAAATATTAATCGTAACCCATGGTAAAGGTTATTATCAAGAAGAAGGAAAGCCCAAACGTATATTAAGTATAGGAGAGACGATAAAGTGCTTACCGAATATAAAACACTGGCATGGTGCCGCTCCAAATTCAGAGTTTGCACATATTGCCATATCTGACCGCCAAAAAGGTGCTGCGGAATGGTTTCAACCCGTTACAGATGATGAATATCATAAATAACGTAAGTTGTCTATTCCCAATTATTAGCCCAATCTTTCCAAACCACATCAAGTCCTTGCGATTTTAGCATAGCGGTGATTTCTTCCGTGGGTCTTTCATCGGATATTTCAAACTGTTCTAAAGATTCGGGCGCAACTGCATACCCACCGGGATTGGTTTTGGACTCCGCACTAATTGAGGTGATACCTAAATTGACAATGTTATTTCTAAAGATTTCGCTTTCACGGGTAGAAATGGATAATTCAACATCTTCATCCAATAATCTGAAGGCACAGATGAGTTGCACCAGATCAGGATCGGTCATTTCAACCTTCGGTTCCAATCCGCCTGAATGTGGTCGTAATCTTGGGAAAGAAATGGAGTACTTTGTTTTCCAATACGTCTTCTGCAAATACTTTAAGTGCAATGCTGTAAAAAAGCTATCGGCTCGCCAATCTTCCAACCCAAATAAAGCTCCTAATCCAATTTTATGAATACCTGCTTTGCCTAAGCGATCGGGAGTATCCAGTCTAAAATCGAAATTGGATTTTTTACCCTTCGGATGGTGTTTTTTATACTCATCTCTATGATAGGTTTCTTGATATACCAATACTGCATATAGTCCGCTCTCTATCAATTGCTCATATTCATCTTGTAACAATGGTTGTACCTCTATGGTAATATTAGCAAACTGCGAACGAATCAATTGTAAGGCATTATCGATATAATCAACGCCAACTGTTCTATTTGCCTCCCCAGTTACCAATAGAATATGGTCATAGCCTTTAGATTTTATATAATCTACTTCCTTTAAGATTTCGGCATTCGTTAGCGTTCTTCTTGGAATTTTGTTCGTCATGCTAAAGCCGCAATAGGTACAAATATTCTGGCATTCGTTGCTCAAGTACATGGGCGAATACATTTGTATGGTATTCCCAAATCTCTTTTTTGTCAATTGACGGCTTAGCTGTGCCATTTGCTCCAAATACGGTTTGGCAGCTGGTGAAATCAATGCTTTAAAATCCTCTAGGTCTCTTTTCGTATTGCCCAATGCCCGTAATACATCGTGCTCCGTTTTAGAGAAAATACTCTGTAAGGTTTGGTCCCAATTATAGGTATCGAAAATGTCTTTAAAACTGCCCATATACGCTAATTCAAAAAACTGGTTAACGGACTACTGGCTTCCGCTTTTTTGTGGACTACCGGAGCTAATTTTGCTTCATACGCCATTCTGCCCGCGGCTACCGCCATTTTAAACGCTTTACCCATTTCAACGGGATTCTGGGAAACAGCTATCGCCGTGTTGACCAACACTGCATCTGCACCTAACTCCATCGCATAAGCAGCATGTGATGGCGCACCAATACCGGCATCTACAATTACGGGCACATTGCTTTGGTCAATGATAATTTCTAAAAACTCTTGGGTTTTTAAGCCCTTGTTACTTCCTATAGGGGCACCCAATGGCATTACACATTGTGTTCCTACTTCTTCCAGACGTTTGCACAACACGGGATCCGCATGTATGTATGGCATCACAACAAATCCTAACTTCACCAATTCTTCGGCTGCTTTAAGGGTTTCAATAGGGTCGGGGAGTAGGTATTTTGGATCCGGATGAATTTCTAATTTCACCCAATTGGTCTCTAAAGCCTCACGAGATAACTGCGCTGCAAATACCGCTTCCTTTGCCGTACGCACTCCCGATGTATTGGGCAACAAATTGATATGTGCATGGTCTAAATGCCGTAAAATATCATCTTGACTATCTTCAACATCTACACGTTTTAACGCCACTGTTACCAACTCGCTCTCAGAAGCCAATATAGCTTCTTTCATTACGATAGATGAACTGAATTTTCCTGTTCCCGTAAACAATCTGGAGTTAAAATTTTTATCCGCTATCTGTAACATCTTATTTTCTTTTTTCTTCGGATATCCATCGCTGCTCGTCAAGTGGACCTCCATTAATCAATTTTTTAAATTCTGATATTGTATTGAAATTCCGTGTTATTTCACCCGATACGGCAATACCATGAACACCGGTTTTCATTATTTCTGTAACATCGTCTATAACAATACCACCTATAGCAATAACCGGTATTTCTGCTTTCAGTTCTTCCAATATGCTCAAGTAACCGTTTAAGCCCAAAACAGGACTCAAATTTTCCTTAGTCTCTGTAAATCGAAAAGGGCCCAGACCTATATAATCCACTTTCTTATCGATTAAAGTTTCACAATCTTCGAGGGTATTGGCAGTGCCGCCTATAATCTGCCAAGAAGAAAGTTCTTTTCTAGCTACAGTTGGGCACGTATCTGTTTTACCCAAATGAACACCATCTGCCTTTACCGCTGCAGCAATCTTATAAAAATCGTTGATTATCAATCTAGTTTGATATTTCTCAGTGATTTCCCTTGCTTTTTTTGCCGTTTCCCATACCACCTTACCAGGTAATTTTTTAAGGCGTAACTGTACCAATTCCGCTCCTGCCGTACAGGCTTTTTGTATATGGTCTAAATGCTCTTGTGGCGTTTTGCCTTGTGATATATAATGTAATGGTGGAATCATATAATTTCTTTAACTTAAATGTCTTTTGCTGTATTTCTTAGCGATATTTTTCGCTGTTCGTTCCATGATCGTTCATATTGTTTCTGTATTTTCAAAAAGCTTTTTATCGGATTTTCCATATTCCAAATTCCGCCTAAAATGCCAATACCCTTATAACCTAATCGCACGGTTTCCGGTATGGTCTTATCGGTAATACCGCCCATACCCACTATGAATTTGTCAATAGCGTTGACGTCGAAACCTTTGCCTTCATATCCTTGTTTAGAGATGGATGAAAATACAGGACTCAGCAAATGGTAATCAAATTCGAACTCGCATGCTTCCAATACTTTTGGATTGTGAAAAGAGGAGCTTATGGTTTTACCATACATATCGAACTTTTTAAAATACTGCCCAGGGTTATCAATATGATCTATTCGCTTTTGCTCTTGAAAATGCAATCCTTTTAGATTGTAACTATTTATCAGTGTATGATGTAAGTGCACCACAATTCTATCATGGTATTTTTTATCGATACCATCTAAGTAATCACAATGTTCTTGATAGTCTTTAAATGGTTTCCTCAAATGATAATACTCCAAGCCCTCTTGAAACAGCTCATGTAAAATGGCTATCTCATTGGGTATATCTTTTTCCGGTGCTATTACTACAATCATTTGTTTTGGTTTATGCGGTTAGCAGTTCTATTTTCTTTAACCTCCTTGTGTAGCCCTAATAATCAGTACCTCATCATTTTCGGTTAACGTTTTATTTCCCCATGTTGCTTTAGAGACGATGTTTTCATTTACGGCAACTGCTATACCGTTCACAGAAATGTCCAGTTCTTTAATGATTTCCTCTAGCGTAGTAGTTTCTGCTATTTTCTTAGGGGCGTCGTTTACTTTTATGTGTATCATCTGCTTCATTAATTAATCAAAAATGCAAAACGCAACATTGATATGGATTTCGGTGTAAACAGAAAGAATTGATCTAATGGATTGAAAAACGGAAAGTTCAGGGGGGTGATCCTGTTAACTTTTCCCTACGTTGATCTTAATCAAATCAGGTTCTAAGGATATTTCTCAAACTATGAAATAGCTACTCCTAAAGTTTACATCGCTAAATTAAGAATTTGATGTGAGATATGATTCTGAAAGTAGTATTGATTGATTATTTAATTAGGGTTTAACACGAAATCTAAATACGATACATTATAAAATACTTTTATATATGAGTATTTTATGACATAAAACAATTCATCCTCAATAAATTACAATTCGGTAATTCTCAATTTAATGTTATCTTGATTCCATATAGGTTTGCATCATCAATCAAACGGACAGCATCGAAACATGGAAAATACTAAACCAAAAACCAGTAAGAAAAAACAGATTTTCAGAATCATATTATTTACAAGTACATTCATATCGTTATGGTTTGTACCGTGGATTTTAGTGAAAGCATGGATTTTACCATTACCGAATACGGTACAAGAGCAAGTAGATCAAACCTTAGGTTACGGATTTGACGGTGTCATTGTCTACGTTGATGAAGCTGGTAAGCCACCGGCATTCTATACCGCAGGTTATCACGATAGCGCAAAACAAATACCTGCCAAACCAAATGCCTTATTCAAAATTGCTAGTATTAGTAAGTTGTATGTCGCTGTTGCCATTACAAGATTAGCTAATGAAAATCGTATCTCTTTAGATAAACGGCTCACCGATTATTTTCCTGAGCTTTCGAGTAGAATTGAAAATGCCGATAAAATTACGTTGAGAATGATGGTACAGCACCGAAGCGGTATTCCCAATTTCACCGACAATCCTGAGTATTGGAAAAACCAACCGAACACCAATGTAGATGTGCTTAAATATGCATTGGATTTACCAGCCAACTTTGAACCCAACAAAGATTATGGCTATTCCAATACCAATTATTTACTACTCTCCAGAATTATAGAAAAAGTTACTGGTGGAAGCCGACAAGATTATTTCAAAAAGGAAATCTTAATACCACTTGGACTCAACAATACGTACGGGTCTATCAACGAAGTAAATATCGAAGATGTTATGAGTGGTTATTATGTAGGAATAGATAAAGACTTTAAAAACGAGGATAACGGTATGATGTTGGCTACCGCAGAAGATGTTGGTAAATTCTTAAGAGCATTGAACGACGGCTCTTTACTTAATGAACAGGAAATGGAAATGTACAGCTCACTTTATGAATTTAATCATGGAGGCTTGGCTGCTGGTTACCAATGTCTGGCAGAATACCATAAAGATATTGATGCCGTGGTCGTGCAATTTATGAATACGACAGATTTTGAAGGCTATCAATGGAATTTATTAGAAATAACCCATAACAGAGTGGTTAAAATACTACGTAAAGGAAAATAGCTAAAAAACTTTTAACTAACTTATAATTAAATACATACGTAAACTTGTAACAAGTATAGTTTTACATCGTCTTACAGGCAAATCATCAATCAATCAATCAAATCAGTATGAAAGTTTTAGTGGTCGGCGCCAGTGGTGCCACAGGTAGCCAATTGGTAGCGCAACTTCTTTTGCAACAACACTTTGTAAAAGTTATTGTACGTTCTTCCCATAAGCTCCCTGAATCATGGAAGAACAATGAGCATCTACAAATTATAACAGCTAGCATTCTTGACCTAAGCGAAAATGAAATGCGGGTAATAGTAAATGATTGCGATGCAGTGGCATCGTGCCTAGGGCATAATTTAACCTGGAAAGGTATTTACGGGCAACCCAGAAAATTGGTTACCGATGCTACAAAACGCCTATGTGATGCCATAAAATCAAATAAATTAGAACGCACTACAAAGTTTGTTCTGATGAATACGACCGGGAATCGAAATCGTGATTTGAACGAACGTATTTCTTTTGCACAAAAATTTGTTATTGGTCTGCTTCGCCTATTACTTCCGCCTCATGTAGATAATGAAAAGGCAGCAGATTATCTACGCACCCATATTGGTCAGAATAACAGAGTCGTTGAATGGGTAGCTGTTAGACCAGACGGATTAATAAATGAAGACCAGGTTAGTGATTATGAAATTTTTCCTTCACCTACACGCAGCGCCATATTTAATGCCGGTAAAGTGAGCCGTATTAATGTTGCCCATTTTATGGCTGATTTAATCAATAACCATAGTTTATGGAATAAGTGGAAGGGGCAAATGCCGGTTATCTATAGTTCATCGCAAGGCAATTAATTAAACAACATAAAAGTAAGATGAAAAGATTTATAAAACAGTTAGAAAAACAACATTCTGGCAAGAAGGTGCTGGTGCTTTTTTTACTCACCAATATCGTTTATGCGTATATGCTGTTAGTGACCATTCCCGCAACGATGGCCTTCTCGAACGGATTGCCATTATTGGATATGATGCCCGCAGGATATGATATTGAGGTTGTAAACACTCTTTTTCATACTCTAGGAGATATTGGTCGCCAAACGTATCTTACCAAACAACTTCCTGTAGATATGATCTATCCATTACTCTTTGCTATTTCCTATGCAGCAGTACTGGCATATTTCCTCACGAAACTACCTAAATTGAACCATAATTACTTATACCTGTGTCTATTGCCTATAATTGCCGGTATAGCAGATTATATTGAAAACATCGGTATTATTTCCATGCTGAATGCTTTCCCAACCGTTACAGAAACTTCTGTACATATCACAAGCTTATTTTCAGTTATTAAAAGTAGTACTACCACTATTTATTTTTTAATTTTAATAGTCGTCTTGATTATACTTGGTTTACGTAGGTTGAAATCTAGAAGCAAAAATTAGCAGCATTAGCAAAACCCAACAACTATCAGTAGGAGGGAAGCACTAGCCATAAGAACATATATTTATCCTAAAAAGGCTAAAAAGAGTAAGTACATTACTGTAATTTTGTAATTCAGTTACGTTACAAATATTCAAAAGCTTGCTAGAAAAAAAAAGACAATTACCCCTAAAACAATTAACAGATGAAGACCATTTCATTTACTGTTTAGAAGGTGTCGATGATATAGAAACTGAACAACTTACCGAAGCACAACAAAGCTTGGAACAACTCGCCATAAAATTTGGCATTGCAAGTATCTACAAAACGTGCGATACTATAGAAGGACTTGAAGATAGCCTAAACGCATTGGTGTTAGATGATCATAATTTTAAGGATTATGAGATTATTTATTTAGTAATGCATGGCGAAGCAAATAGTATCTGCTTAAACGACTACTACTATACACTACAGGAAATTGCAGAAATCTTTGAAGGTCGCTTAAAAGGCAAAATCCTGCATTTTTCAAATGCAAAAATTCTTGACCCAGACGAAGAAGAAGCCCAGTACTTTTTAGATATTACAAACGCCAAAGCCGTTTCTGGCTACGGAAATGCTTTTAATGGCGTAAGCAGTGCAAATCTTGATAAAGCATTCTTTAACTTGTTTAGAGAAGATGATGATATGTTTGAGGTCGTAGAAGAGCTGCACCAAAGGCATTACAATGTCTGTAAAATGTTGGATTTTAGATTGTATTATTAGAGTTGACGATAGCAACAAGTGTATACACACTAATTTTTCTTTATTCTCAGTTTGCTTTTGTTATCATTAACTAGGGTGATTATTTTACTTGGGTATTTGTTAAAGAAAAGTATTTTTGCTTTATGGAAGACCAGTTACAGTTACTAAGACAACATTTTGAAGAAATCGTTTCTTTAACTGATGAGGAGTGGAATTTTGTACAATCGCACTTCGAATTTAAAAGTCTTAAAAAACACCAATTCTTAATACAATTAGGGCAACCTGTAGACTTTGAATATTGGATTATTAAAGGCTTGGTAAAAGCGTATTCCATAGACGAAAAAGGCAAAGAACATATTCTTCAATTTGCTATGGAAAACTATTGGGTGAGCGACCATTATGCTTTTCAACATCAAGAACCAGGTACTATTTTTGTGGATTGTCTTGAAGATTCCGAGTTTTTCTGTTTGTCTTTAGAGAACAGGGAAAAAATTTGTTTTGAAGTCCCTGCCGTTGCCAACTTTTTCAGAATTAAATCGAATCACGGTTACATCAATCTACAGCAAAGAATCTTGTCTTTGCTTACAATGACCGCAGAAAGTAGGTATGAGTACCTATTAAACAAACTTCCGAAATTAATACAACGCGTTCCTAAAAAATTAATCGCTTCCTATTTAGGCGTATCCAGAGAGACTTTAAGTCGTTTTAACAGTTAAAAGTGACCTAAATCACTTTTCAATATTGATATACATCACAAAAAATCCGTGATGTATGTCCTCGCACACCCCTTTGTTTTCATAGAATTTTGTATCGAACAATTAAATACAATGTACTATGAAAACTACAACAATACAGGGCTCCCAAACGGTAGCCAAAAAGAAGAGTCTACCAGCAGCATTATGGGCATTGACCATAAGTGCATTTGCCATAGGAACAACGGAATTTGTAATTGTAGGTTTATTATCTACCGTTGCAAGTGACCTAGGCACATCATTAACATCAGCAGGATTATTAGTAAGTCTGTACGCCATTGGTGTTGCCATTGGAGCACCTATTTTAACTGCCTTAACAGGTAAAATTCCAAGAAAACAATTATTAATGGGTATTATGTTACTATTTATAATTGGTAACGGATTAGCAGCTATCTCACCAAGTTTTGAGTTGTTGCTTTTATCAAGAGTTGTAACAGGTTTTGCACACGGTGTATTTTTCTCTATCGGTTCTACTATTGCTGCAAGTTTAGTACCAAAAGACAAAAGGGCAACTGCCATTTCTATAATGTTTGCAGGTCTAACGGTAGCCATTGTAACCGGTGTGCCTTTAGGAACATATATCGGTCAGAATTTTGGATGGAGAGCTACTTTTATTGGTGTTGCTTTATTAGGATTAGTAGGTGCAATAGCTAGTTTGGCTTTGGTTCCTAAAAACATCAAACAATCGGCTCCATTACGACTTATAGATCAATTAAAAGTGATTAAGAATCCGTCTATTTTATTGGTATTAGCCATTACCGCATTTGGTTATGGTGGTACGTTTGTCACTTTTACCTACTTAACTCCGCTGTTAGAAGAAGTGACTGGTTTCTCTTCAGATATGACTAGTGTATTTCTTTTAATTTATGGTATTGCCATCGCGATTGGGAATATCATTGGTGGTAAAGTCTCTAACAACAAACCAGGCAAAGCCTTATTGGTTATGTTTGCTTTACAAGCCATAGTATTGTTTGTGTTATACTTCACCGCTTCTAGTCAGATTTTTGCTATAGTAACCTTGTTTTTTATGGGAATATTAGCCTTTTCAAACGTACCTGCATTGCAATTATACGTGGTGAAAATGGCTGAAAAATACTTACCAGGAACCGAAGATGTAGCATCTGCCTTAAACATTGCAGCTTTTAACGTTGGTATTGCCATTGGCGCTTATGTAGGCGGAATGGTTGTAGAATCAAGCTTAGGTATTGAAGCGACTCCTTGGGTAGGTGGTATTCTAGTAATTGTGGGATTCTTGTTAACCTTAGTTTTATTCAGAAAGGAAAAAATATAATACGAATAGGTACATACATAATTAAAGGCATTTCTTAATGCTAAATAATTCATCAGGTGTTTTAACAGATACCTGATGAATTTAAAAAACACACTATGAATCCATTTGATAAACTATACAAACCAGGTAAAATGACACTTGGTATAGAGTTTCCTTTAGATAACGATTGGTCAACCGAAGGAAATTGCAAACGCTTGGAAGATAACAGACCTTTCGGAGTTCCAGATATCTCCAATCATTTAGCCTTAGCACAACAAATTGACGAAGCAGGATTCGCAGCCTTATGGATGCGAGATGTTCCGGTGTACGACCCTAACTTTGGTGATGGTGCACAATTATTCGATACGCTTCCATATTTGGGCTATTTATCTGCAGCTACCAAAAACATTTTGTTGGGTACAGCTGCCATAGTATTACCATTACAACAACCTATAAAATTAGCGAAAGCTGCTGCTACCATAGAAAATTTAAGTGATGGCAGACTATTGTTAGGCTTGGGTTTGGGAGACAGACCTGTGGAGTTCCCAATGTATAATATCGACTATAAAAAAAGGCCTGAAATCTTTAGACAAAATCTTGATATCATCAAAGAAGCTTGGAAAACAAATAGCAATTTAAAATCTAAATATGATTTTTTAACTAGTGGTATTGAAGTCTATCCTAAACCGAAAAAAAATATTCCGCTTGTAGTAGCAGGTCATTCCGGACAAAGTATCAATTGGATCGCAAAAAACGCACAAGCTTGGTTTAACTACCCAAGACCTGTTGCCGAAACTTTGGAAAACAGAAAATACTGGTGTAATGCGTTGTATGATGAAGATCAAGCAGCAAAACCTTATATTTCGGCTATACATTTAAACCTATCAAAAGACGACAATGCAACTTTTAAACCACAGCGTTTTGGAGGTACGGTAGGCATTAATCATCTTACCGAATATTTAAAGTCCTATGAAAATGTAGGAGTCAACCATATGGCTATCAACCTAAGAAAGTCTGAAACTCCCGTAAGTGAGGCTATTGCTAAAATTGAGGAGGTTGTGTTACCGGAGTTTTAATCTGTATAAAATATATTACTAAATAATATTTAAGTTATTTTAAATGACCGTCTACATTTACATAGTTACTATAATATTCCACGTTATGTAACTTTGCTTTGGGGAAAAGCTTTTTACAACTCAAATTTTATTTAATTTTTTTCTTCACGCATGTTTTTTTAAAAATATAATGGAATACCCTTTTCCCGAAGCGACGATAGGAGTGAAGTAGTCATGCCTGCCTACGAGCAGGCAATTATATGAAATGGGATGAATAGTACTATTTAGATATCCTTTATAGATGTGAAAATTTTACCAAAACCATATTATTTCTATTTTATTGAACATAGTTCACAATTTTCATCGTGATTTATTGTTATAATCCGACCAAGCTTACTGAGAAATGATAATTTATCTTAGAATAGCTAGGTTCATACCCTTGTTTGGATTTAATTATTTAAACGCTATTTTTATTCGAGAGTTTTCTTTACAAGTAATAAAATTAATATGAGATTATATCTACCTGTTATTTCAAATTTCAAAGCAGATTTATTTTTGCTATTAACGTTTATGATATTTATTTCTTCGTGCACCAAAGAAGATGAAGAGCCTAGTGCCGTGGCTTGTTTGAACATACTTGAAAGCACTATCTATGCAGGAGAAACGATTGAAATTCAAAATTGTTCTGAAAATGCTAATGAATTTACATATACACTCAATGGCACTAATATAGAGCTAGAAGAACTCCAATCTAGAAAACATAACCCAGGAAATTATACTCTGGTTTTAGAGGCTGTTGGAAATAATGGGAAACCTAGTCTTTATAACACAGAATTTATTGTTCGTCCGTGGTATGAGTCATATTATTATCCAGAGGAATTTAATTCAAATACGAGGCTATTGAGCTTTGGAAATAATCCGGTCCGTGAAAAATTGTATGCCATATATAGAGACTTTGATGCTGAAAAATACTATTACGCTGAAATATCGGAGAACTTAGAAATTTCAAAACTAGAGATTAACAGTAATCAAAAAAATGCATATAGAGCAATATGTAGTTTTGAAGATGACGGTGTAGTTTATATTGATTTAATAGATGTAACGGCTGTAACAATAGAGAGAAACAATCATAGCTTAAATGTTGCTACTGGTTTTTCTGAACCCCCATCTATCGAGTTGGTTAATTATGATTTTGACATAGGATATACAACACTTGATGGTATTGAGTATTCGGTTGGGGCAAATTTTGAAAATAGCGATGGTAATAGAAAATATATCCCCGCCATTAATAAATTTGAAAACGGTAGAGCTACCACAATCAAAGAATTTGATTTTGGGGAGAAAAGCGGCGTAATAGGAAATATTATACCTCATAAAGGTGGATATTTAGCATATTCCAGCTCTTTTGATTTATTGTGGGATACCGACGTATTTGATGTTCTTAACCAAAAAACCATATTGCTCGAATTAGATACCAATTTTAATCTTATTAAATCGATTGAATTATCTCAATTAGGAGAAAATTTATACGGCAATATGGCATCTTATAATGCTCCATTTCATCTGTTAAGATTACCCGACGATAAAATTTTAGTTTATGGAATGAGCTCATTGCGTATTCTTGATAATGACCTAAATATAGTAAGAGAAGAATTATTAGAAGGTAACTCCTTACAAGCCGTACTTCTTTTTGATGACGCCATTGTATTATCTACTTATAAATTTATTAAAAAATTAGACTATAATGGTGACTTAATTGCCGAATTTGATTACAATCATGGTTCTGTACATGGCATATTTCCTTACAAAGGAAATATTATTTTTATGTCTAATCTGTCATATCACTTGACTGCCGACCCATTTTTAGGGACTTTCTTTATAGGAACGCTTGACAAAGACCTCAACTTAATTCTTCCAACTCAATAAAGTTTATTCTTGCCGGTTTCTGTGAATTTTGCTTATTCGTATCGTTAAATTTTAAAAGATTCTCAATCTTTTAAAATATTCCGTTTATACGAGCCGACGCTAGGAGGGGAATGTAATGTTTGTGGAATGGAATATTATTTGAAAATTATCGTTCTATAAATCAATTGCCTTAATCTTTAAATAAATTAATGAATTATGAATCGATATTTTTTTATTTTCCTAACCGTCTTTTTAATTGGTTTTTATGGAAATGCTCAAACCAAAGCTCAAAATAAAACGCTTAAAAAATTTTCAAAGACGTATAAGGTTGGAAAAGTACAAGATGGCGTTTTTTCAATTCAAACCAAAAAAGATAAATTATATGGTTTAGCCACTATTGATGGTGAAATTCTTATTGAACCCAAATTTAAATGGATATCTAATCAAAACAAAGCGGGACATTACATTACCGCTATGCAAAGAAGAACCAGCGGTAATGATGGTGGTGGTTCATTTCTTCTTGGTTTAAGAGACCTTGCTATCTATAATAAACTAGGTAAGGAAGTTAATGTTGATAATTTGGATGGTATAGAATTGCTAAATAGAGGAGGAGGAGAATATGAAGATGATTACTTGCGTACGTTTAAAAATTCTTCAGGAAAGATGGGTCTTCTTAACGGTTCCGGAAAAATTGTAATTGAACCTAAATATGATTTTATTGGTTCCCCTAATAGCATGGGGCTCGGATACTTGTTTGATAATAACGCCTATGGTATTTATAATTTGAAAAATAATACTTTCGGACCTCTTAGCTATACACTACCAAATAGTAGTCATGATATAAAAAATGGCCTCAGTTTTAAAGGAGCTAATCAACCTGCTTTAGGGTGGGTAATTCAAAACGGTTATGCGATTACCAGCAAAGACGGCACTAATTTCGGCTTGCTTAATTATAATACTGGAGACATGGTATATCCCGAAGAATACGGCTACAAATTTGAGCAAAAACAGGTGAACTATGTAGACGAAAATAATACTATAGCAAAAGCTGTTCTAATAAAAGCAAAAAATACGGATAGATGTTCTTTATATGATTCTAGAACAAATACCATTTTTTTTGATGGTACAGGTTTTGATGATGTTTGGTTTTTTAGCCCAAAAGATTCTGTAGAATGGGCTTCAGTAAGTAAAGGATATAAAAAAAATCTTTATAACATTAAAACAAAGACTTTTTTAAAAAATGAATTTCAGGAAGGCATATTCCTAATATCTAAAGATGTAGCTGGAATAAAAGATAATGATGGTATTAAAATGTACTCGCTTACAAAGAACGACTATCTGAATGATGAACATTATGACGATATAGTATTGGTTCCGTCTGCAAAAATAGGAAGCCGCTATAACGTTATTAAAGGTCCTGATTTTTATTTTAGTGTTAAAAGAGGTAAAAAATATGGTGTAGTAGATGAATTTGGTTTTGAACTTACAAAAATTATCTACGATAATTCTCCAACAATTAGAAGAGGTATTATAAGTGAAGATAAGACCAAACTTCTTGAAGATTGTATTATTCTTGACTCTTCACAAAGTTTTAATACTGGTGGAAAACGGTGGTCCGAATCAAGGCGTTCTGTGTTAAATGTGCAAACAGGTACCCTGGTACTAGAAAAAGCTCATGATATACTATATGATGGAGAATACCTTATAAGGGTTGAACATGAAAGAGACCCTGTTACAAACGTACTTGTAAAATACTATACTGCTTTTACCCCAGAAGGGAGCAAAGTGTCAGAAGACAGAGCTTATAAATTATAAATTTACTAACAACGTAACACAAATTGTCTCGATGAAGTTTGTTAGAACATAAGGGCGTGGTTACAACTGACCCAAAATTTCAGATATACTAAATCTCTAAAATTTATGTCCTATTTTACATTATATTGGAACACCTAAAAAAAAGCTTTAAACAAAACGAGAAGTTGCAAGGGCTAAGAAATTATCTCGCTATGCCAGCGCACCGTCTCGCTCATATTTTAAAAGGTCTACCAGACCTTCCAAAATACCGCCGTTGGCTGTTGCGGCAAGCTGACGAGAATGCTGTAGAAAAAAATCTTGCACACATTTCCTCGAATACTAGAATTTTAAACAAATCTAAAAGGATAGCTTTTAAATTCGTGACAACTAAGATTAGCCAGTGGCTGATATTATTTAGTGGCGAGATGAGGCGGCTGACTTTAATTAGAATATAGTTGTACTTACCGTAGTTTCGTTTTTACATAATTACTTTGTTATAATTCTCCTGCGGGATTTATTACGTAACTATGTAAAAAAATAGCGTGGAAATGCGCTATACACGAAACTACTACAATTGTACTATAATGTTCTGCGTTATGTAACTTGAGCTTTGGTTAAAAGCGAAAGTTGTAACTACAGTTTCTTTAAAAAATTTATTCTAAAAAGTTTCTTCTGCAATGTTAATGGAACACTTTTTATGCGACGACGTAGGAGGGAAGCGTAATGTGTGTGGAATGATAATTTGTGTTAAAAACTTTATTCATTTTACGGTTTTCCCTCACAATAATTCCTACAATATTATGTAGATTTAAACTCTCCCTTAGTTAACATTTTTTAATTGAATAATGGCCTTGTCGATTAATTCGGCAAAGTCTATTGTTATAGTAATTCATAATAACCAAATATGATTAATAAACTTAAAATACATAAAACTGCTTCATACAAGGATGTGGTTGAAATTGAACCATCTGAAGTAAACTATTTTTATGGAAGTAATGGGACAGGTAAAACTTCATTAGGCAATGTAATAGATGATTGTAGTTCTTATGCAGATTGTTCATTAGATTGGGAATCAAGCTCAATTGAAACTTTAGTTTACAATAAGAATTTTGTTAACTCAAGCTTTAACCAAAGTAATGCAATTGAAGGGATTTTTACTTTAGGAAAGGATGAGACAGATACACAAACTTTTATTAAAGAATCTAATATTGAAATAGATAATTTAACTAAAAGTATTGATGGATTAAAAGAAGCTATTGAAAAGCAAGAGGAAATTTTTGATAAAAAGAAAAAAGAAACCATTAACAAAGCATGGCAAATTAAGCTTAAATATGAAGAATTTTTTAAACCTGCATATCAAGGATTTATGGGAAGTGGAGAAGCCTTTTTCAATAAGTGTGTTAGTGAAATTGGCAATACTTCTGTTTTATTGAGTGGAGATGATATTAAAGATAAATGCAAAAAAGTTTTTAATGATGATTTGAAGTCATTTAATCAAATTAATCAGTTTGAATATTCCGAACTACCTATTAAAGAAAATTCCAGAATTCTTTCAACAAAAATTATTGGAAAAGAAGATGTCGAAATTGGGAAGTTAATTAAAAAACTTGATAATAGTGACTGGATTAAAGACGGAGTGGATTACTTAAAAGTCACGAAAAATCAATGTCCTTTTTGTCAACAAGAAGTTAGTGAAAATTTGAAAAATGAAATAGAATCATTTTTTGATGAAACTTACGAGAATAATAAGATAGAATTAGATGATTTTATCCAAGAATATAAAAGGTATGTTAATGAACTTATTAAAAACGCCAAATCCATATTAACAGAAGACATAACTATTCTTGAATTTGATGATTTAAAAAATAAATTAGAGCTTTTAGAAGAACAGTTTAAGTCAAATGTTATTATACTTCAATCAAAACAAAAAACACCAAGCATTGAAATAGAATTAAAATCTTTAGAACCCGTTTTAAAAAATATTTCTAGCATTATTACAAAGTTTATAGAAGAAATTGAAACCAATAACAAGACCGTAAAAAATATTACTAAAGAAAAAGATGATTTAAAATCTGAAATATGGCAATTTGTATTAAATGAATTGTTGTTAGATATGAAAACTTATTCCAAAACTAAAGATAATGTAGATAAGGCAAAATTAGGAATGAATAAGTCTATAAAGGAAAAATCAGAAAAAAGGTTTGAGCTTCAAAAAGAAGTAAATAAAAAAGAATCAGAAATTACAAGTGTTCTTCCTACTGTAAAAGAAATAAATAATATACTTACGCTTTTTGGTTTTACAAATTTTAAACTAGATGAATCTGATAAAAAGGGATTTTATAAAATTGTAAGAGAAGATGGTTCAGAGGTGAATGAAACATTGAGCGAAGGGGAATATACATTCATTACTTTTTTATATTTCTACCATCTTTTAAAAGGAAGTAAAACTGAAACAGGAATAGCTGCAAATAAAGTAGTTGTAATTGATGACCCAATCTCTAGTTTAGATAGTAATATCTTGTTTGTTGTTAGCAATTTAATAAAAGAGGTTGTTGAAGATGTTAAGAAAGGTAATCATGGAGTAAAACAGATTTTTATTCTCACACATAATGTATACTTCTACAAAGAAGTAACATTTTTGGGAAGTCGGTATAGTCACTCAAACAAGGTCTCTTTTTGGATTGTTAGAAAATTAGATAATCAAACTAAAATAATTAAGCATCCAGAAAATCCCATTCAAACAACATATGAATTGCTATGGAGGGAATTAGACGATTTAGAAAACATCAATACAGCAACAATTTTCAATACTCTACGAAGAATTTTGGAATATTATTTCAATATACTGGGAGGATTAGATTATGAGGATGCGATTAGTAAATTTGAAGGAGAAGAACAAATAATTTTTAAATCTTTAGTATCCTGGATAAATGATGGCTCGCATTTCATTAATGATGATTTGGTTGTGTTTGTGGAACCAGAAAGTATTGAGAAATATTTAAAGGTCTTTAAAGACATTTTTAATAAAATGGGACATGAAAGTCATTATAATATGATGATGAGATTAAAAACTGAAGTAGCATGAAAAACGAAACTCAAATAAAATGCCCAAACTGTGGCACAACAATAGATGTACAAGATATTTTAGCACATCAATTAGAAGAAGAAATTAAGCAAAAATATCAAGCTCAAATTGCAGAAGAAAAGAAGAAATATGAAGCTGGACAAGTAAAGCTTAATGAAGAAAAAAGAGAGTTTGAAAAGAAGAAAAAACTGGAGAATGAATTATTTCAAGAACGTTTAGAAAATCAATTAAAGGAAGGTAAAAAAGAAATAGAGTATAGACTTAAGCTTAAATTAAAAGAAGAACAGTCAGAACAATTTGAAGCTCTATAAAAGGATTAAACGAAAAATCAGAACAAATTAAAGAGCTTAATAGAACTAAAGCAGAAATTGAAAAATTGAAGCGTGAGAAATCAGAGCTAAAAGAAATCGCAGAAGCTGAATCTCAAAAAAAATTAAATGAAATCCTAATTGCAGAAAAGGAGAAAATTAAGAAATCAGAAGAAGACAAAAATGAATTGCGTTTTAAAGAAATGCAAAAGCAATTAGAAGACCAAAAAAAGCTTACTGAAGAAATGAAGCGTAAGCAGGAGCAAGGTTCAATGCAACTACAAGGAGAAGTTCAAGAACTAGCAATAGAGGAGTGGTTAGCATCAAAGTTTCCACTAGATACAATTGAAGAAATAAAAAAAGGAGCTAGAGGAGGAGATTGTATCCAAATTGTGCACACAAGAACTGAACAAAACTGTGGGTCAATTTACTACGAAAGTAAAAGAACAAAAGATTTTCAACCAAGTTGGATTGAAAAATTTAAAGCAGATATAAGAGATAGAGGAGCAAACATAGGAGTTTTGGTAACAGAAGTAATGCCATCTGATATGGATAGAATGGGACTAAAAGATGGTATTTGGATTTGTAATTATGAAGAATTTAAAGGGCTTTGTTCAGTATTACGACATGGAATTTTGCAAGTCAATAATGCCATGATTACTCAAGAAAATAAAGGAGATAAAATGGATTTGCTTTATGATTATTTAACAAGTAGTACCTTCAGAATGCAAATAGAAGCTATTGTTGAAGAATTTACACAAATGAAATCAGATTTAGATAGTGAAAAACGTTCAATGCAAAGAATTTGGAAACAAAGAGAAAAGCAAATTGAAAAGGTTGTAACCAACACAATTGATATGTATGGTTCCATTAAAGGAATTGCTGGAAATGCGATACAAACCGTTAAAGCTTTAGAATTGCCAGGTGCTGATGATGAACTAGAATTAGGTTTATAATTTTCACATAAAATAGGTTGGTTCATTTTAGTATAAAGGAATACTTTTTATGCGACTACGTAGGAGGGAAGCATAATATACGTGGAATAACAATTGAAATATTTTTCTTATCTTTAAACCAATCGCTTAAAATTTAGTGATTAACTCTCCCATTAAGAAAGATAATAGCACAAGTTTTTATTAATACCCTCTATTGGGTATGTTTTGGTTTTAACAAAAGCCATAACATTGTTATTTGTATAACCCAACCAGCCAATTATGAAAAAAGTAACTTTTTTAACACTTATTTTTTTTTCACAGTTTAGTTTTTCACAGGTATTTACAAACAGTTCTGGCAATGGAATTTTTTATACTGAAAAAGCGAAACAATTTAAAGCGGAAACTAAGGTTTCCAAAAAAACAACTGAGGTTAATTTTCAATTAAATTCATTGTTAAATTTTAAAGACCCTATTAAATACTACAAAAGAAAAGGCAAGGATACAATATATACTGTTAAAACTTCATTCGGATGGCTATTAAAGTTAGGTATGACCAGTAGTGATAATTTTACACAGAAAATTAAAAACCCAGGTTTTAATATTGAGCTAGGAATATTAAAAGGGCTTGATAGTATAAATAGGAATGAGCTGAGAACTTGGGGTTATTCTTGGGGTTTGTCTACTAAATTGCAATATGACAATAAAAAAGTGCTATATGATATATCAAATCAAAGTATTTCATATGAATATCCATATACTTTCTCAGTAAACAGCCACTTTGAATTTTATTTGGCAAATATCGATGCTATAGGTATTGGATTAACATTTGGTTATGTTAACTCTACTAATTATAGCAGTTTGAAATCTTTTCAAAATATACCTATTGAATTTATCGATAATAATATAGCCTCAATTGGAGATGAAGTTGGAAAAATCGGTTCATTAAAAAGGACAAATAACCTATATATAAGTTTTGCTTTTCCAGTTTTTCCTTTTGAAAAACCTAATAGTAAAAGTAAAGAATTATCAAGGAATATTTTAGAAAGAATAGCATTAACACCTTATTTACACTACTTATTTTTAGATTCTAACACTCTTAATCCAGGTATTTCTGTATCATTAGTAAATCATGCCTTAAATAATTCAAGTTTTGAACCTTTATTTGATTCTGGTTTTAGCATTGGGATTGATTGGATTAGGAATGATGGAGATTGGTCTACTCCAATTTTTTTTCTTGGTGGAACTTTGTCGATAGATGGTATTATAGAAAGCATAAAAAAAGAGGATATTTAGCGCTAAATTCTTTTAATTCAAAACATTGTTGAATTTTAAAATCATTAAAAGAAATAATCTTAAAATCAACACATTAATGATGAATCGTAAAATTATTAACCAAAGGATTTCAACTTATACTATTGTTATTTTTATTTTAATAATAGAGGTTGGTTACAGCCAAAGAAAACCAATGGATATAAGTCAAGAGGTACTATTCTATTCTAGACTTTTTGACGAATATAAAAAAATTGATCGACTAACAACCATCACAAACGAAGTTACTAGTAATGCCAAACTCATACGTAATATTGTAAATGATGGTGTCTATGATGCCCTTAATGAGAAAGCATCTAAAGAAGCTGGAGTAGCATCTGGTATAATTGATGATTTATACAATCAATTTGAAAAGTTTGTAGATGACTATGAACTTCCTGATTTTGAGGACATCCCAGAGGCCAATAACATTATCAATCTGGACGGCCTATCAGCAAACGGTCAAAGAGAGATCATTAATTCATTTCTGACAGAGCTAACGAATGATGCCGTATATTATAATGGCAAGATCTCGGACTATGATGCGACTACACTTTATTTAAAAGGTATTGAGAATGCTGCTATAAAGGTGAAGATGGAAAATCATCATATTGCAAAGGCCATTATTAAGTACATGAAAAAAGGAGTGCCAATTCCTTGGCAAACCGCATGGAAATTTCATCAAATCTACGCGAAGCAACTGACCAGAATTAGAAATAAAATTAAAAGCAAACGAAAAAACTGGGAAGAGAAAGTAAAAAACCAACGGATTCGATTTAATAATTATAAAGCTAACATTGCAACACTTTTAAATCTCGAGCGTCAGTCGTTACAGGAAGAATACGATAATATAAAGGAGCAAGTAAAAGAATATCAACAAAACCTAAAGGAATTAAAGCTTGAGATAAAACGAATAAAGAGTTATGGCCAGGAACTCCAAGAATTAGAGCAAAGCATCAACTCAGAAAGTTTGCGATTAGAAAATTTAGAACGTACATCTAAAAACTATTCAAGTACAATTGGCAAGCTGTCAAGACGATTAACTCGAATTAAGAACTGGACTAGCTACAAACTTAAGTATAATGGTTGCAAAAATGGCTATGCGTATGATGAATGTACACATAATCCGGATAAAACTAAGTTTCGGAATAAGCGCAAAAAGACCATTAAAAAACTTGAAGGTGATATTAGTTATAACCAATCACAAAAAGGAAAAACGGATAGTCAGATAGTCAAAATTCATAATAATATTGAAGCAAAAAAAGCACGTGTGGCTTTTCTAAAAGAGGAATTGTTAAAACTACCAATTAAAGAAAGTGAATTAGAAGTATTGGAAAGAGAAATTGAGGACTTTTTTAAGCGTGTTGACGTATTCTTTACACTTAGGTTATTAAATGAAAATCAAAGAAATATAAACAAGATACTAGCGTTATGAAAAAATTAGTTGTTTGCGTTTTTATGGCTACACTCTATGCGTTTAATGGCTTTTGCCAAAGCATTGATCATGTATTTGCACCATCACTACCTTTGGATGTTTTGTCACAGATAGAGCAGAGAGTTGACATTTTTATGGAACTAAATCCAAAGTTTGTCGAATTCGATAAATCTATTTTTCCTGATAACTTTGAAAATTTCGAGGTCAATCTATTGTCATATTATGCAATTGAAGATTCGTTTCGCGATTTGTTTAATAAAGTTCCAGAAGAATCAGAGGTGTTAAGTGCTCTTATTTCAGATATGTTACTCGATAATGATGAAAAAGGAGTATCCAATACGAATGAGCAATTTGTAAAGTATATGACGCAGTTTCGGATAGATTTATTAAAAATTGAAGAGCGACTCAATCGTAATAATAGACTTGAGCTAGGTGTAACTAACCTCACTAATAAAACTAACAAAATAAAAAACCATATTACCATTAAATCCCCATATCCTAAGGTTGATAGTTGGAGCGCTATTATCGTTACCGATAAAATTAAGGCATTAACGCCACAATGCTGTGATTATTTTGAGTGGTATAACGACTATTTGTATTCAATAAATAATGCCGCTGATGAATCTATTGGAATGACAATTAAAACAAAACCAGTAGGTTCTAAGCTTAGAGATATTAAGAGCATTCCGAAAGATATAAGAACGACTTATTATAACGAGGTTATAGATTTAGTTATTTCAGATCGTAACAATGTATTGAAAATTTTGGATACTATTAGCGGAGAGCTATCTCGATATAATGGTTTAATTCATTCTGAAAATAAGCGTCTTAAGACTATTTATGAAAAAGACAAAGCAGCTTTCTTTGAGCTAAGAGATACATTTAAGGTACATATTTCCGAAAACATTGGGGAGACTAATGTAAAGATCGACAGTATAAACAAGGCTTTATGGAATCTGGCAACGAAAGTAAAAGGTTTAAATACTCAAATTTCTGTCGCTGCAGAAGACTACCAGGAATCTGATGCTCAGATTAAAATCAACGAAAAGATTATTAACACTAAAACGGAAGAGAACGATGACTTGGCGTCTGATATTCTAGCTTTACTAGATGACATTCAAATTTTAAATGTGGAAAAACGAGAACTATTAAAAAATTGTGAATCTGAAAAAGCTACTGAAACCTGTGTTTCCGACCCATCACGATTAAAAGAAATTCACGAAACAGTAAACAAGAAAATAGCGGAATTGGAAGACCTAGACGCTAAAAAAAATAGCAATATCAAGATTATATACACGAAAAATGAAGAAAACACAGCACTTCTAGAAAAATCGTTAATTAGCTATGAAAAATTTATCGAACTTCGAGATAAGTATAGACTTTTATTAAATTCCTATGCTATAGATGAGCCAGTAGCCAGAAAGGCTTTAAGCTTACTAACAAGAACTAAGTACTATTACGAAGGTATTCGAGAGAAATTTTTAGTAGGAATAGGAGAGAAGCTCTCTCTATTAGAAGAAAATCTTAATGATCTCTTAAAGCCTGTAATGGTAAAACCAGTTATTCAATTTCCTAAGTTGCCAGATACGCATCTTGAAAGGATTAATAATTTACAAATAGATAACTGGAAGTCCATAAGTATTTTTAATAACTAGGATAAATTGATAACGATTTGTCTTATATTAAAACTTGGCCTCATAAAATTTTGGTAAAACAATAAGGTGAAGTAAGCGTCCGTATTTTAGGGGTTTAGTAATACAGTTTCTTAAGAGTTTCAATTATACAAAGGATTTCAACGCAATCTTAACGAGTTACAATGTTTCCTAAAATATAGCGAATGAGCCGTTAATTGTTTCCAAAAGTTTATGCAGCCTTGAATTTTTGTTTCTTTTGTTTCAAGACAAAAGATAATGAAAGAATGAAAAAAAGGATTAATTGAAGTTCTAAATATAACAAGTGCATAGAATTTTATTTTTCTTAAAATTTATGCTCTTGTGGCAAGCTTACGAGAATGGTCTAAAATTTTTTATTACGTACATTTTATCGAATACGCGATTTTTAATAATAGCAAAAAGGTTAGCTTTTATTTTGGCGTTGGCAAGCGTTGGATAATTGTGTGTAAAATAAATTGCCAGAGCAATTTGATTTTATAAAACAATCGAGCGCTTGGTAGCGGCTATTTTACATAACGGCAAATTATAGATACATAATGTTTTAAATAAACGCTGCGAAGCAAACCGCTTATTAGTTTAATGACCCAAGTTCCAATTGTTCTTATGAAAACGAATGCTTCTGGGATATTTTACATAATACTACATTATAGCTATCATTTTTTTTATAAATAGAATATGTAGTACTAAACATCATAATTTCTCCAGCGCGCCATCTGTGTTATAAATAGCTTCATCCACTGGATAAACCTATTTATAAAATGTACTATAATTTATATTATGTAAAATAGAATATTTTGCATACCACTTTTTATATTAATTTTATCCGCGCAGAAAAATTACAACAACTAACTTATAAGTCCAACAACTGCATCTCGCCGACTTTTAAATCATCCACAGGATAATTCAAAAGCTCGCGTATGTAAAATAGAATATTTAATAACCCACTATTAGGTATTTATTTCATTCCTTTTAGAAAAATTCAAAATCTAACTTATAAGTCCAACGGCTGCATCTCGCCGACTTTTAAATCATCCACAGGATAATTCAAAAGCTCGCGTATGTAAAATAGAATATTTTGCAACCCACTATTAGGTATTTATTTCATTCCTTTTAGAAAAATTCAAAATCTAACTTATAAGTCCAACGGCTACATCTCGCCGACTTCTAAATCATCCACAGGATAATTCAAAAGCTCGCGTATGTAAAATAGACTTTTTAATATCTTCTATCCTAAAATTTATACAATCATTAAAACTCTAACTTCACAGGTCCAACGGCTGCATCTCACCGACTTTTAAATCATCCACAGAAAATATAAAATTAAACTAATCAATATCGGCTCCTCTTAATCGTAATGAATTTCCAATTACCGATACCGAACTAAAACTCATGGCTAAAGCTGCGATCATTGGTGATAATAGAATTCCAAAAAATGGAAATAGTATTCCCGCTGCTATGGGTACGCCAAGTGTGTTATAGATTAAGGCAAAAAAGAGGTTTTGCTTAATGTTCTGCATCACTTTATGACTCAGGTTTCTTGCTTTTACAATACCGTGCAAATCACCCTTGACCAAAGTAATCATTGCACTTTCAATTGCTACATCGGTACCTGTTCCCATGGCGATACCAACATCACTCTTGGCCAATGCCGGTGCATCGTTTATACCATCGCCCGCCATTGCCACTACCTTACCTTGCTCCTGTAGTTTTTTGACTTCCTCCAGCTTATTCTCCGGCAACATTTCCGCTTTAAAATCCGTAAGATGCAGCTCGCTGGCTACAGCCTGTGCCGTATTTTCGTTATCACCGGTAAACATCATCACTTCTAATCCCTTATCCTGTAAGGCTTTTATAGCCTTTGCACTTGTTGATTTTATTCGATCACCAATAACCACATAACCTACCACTTTTTCATCCACCGATAAATAAGACACCGTTTTACCTTGTTTTTGATAATCCTGCCCCTCTGCTTTCATATCGGATGATAAGGCGGCCTTTGCATATTCCATCATTTTGGCATTACCAAAATAAAGCTTTTTACCATGTACAGTACCTTCTACCCCTTTACCGGTTACGGCATTGAAGTTTTCCGTTTTAGAGATTTCAATTTGCTGCTCCTTACCATATTTAACCGTAGCTTCGGCAAGCGGATGTTCACTTGAATTGTTCAATGAAGCTATCAGTTGTAAAACCTGATTATCACTATATTCCGTACCGAACACCCCAATTTTCTCAACCGTTGGTTTCCCTTCGGTAATCGTACCTGTTTTATCCACTATTAGGGTATCTACCTTATCCATTTTTTCCAAGGCTTCGGCATTTTTTATCAATATTCCGTTTTGAGCTCCTTTCCCCACTCCTACCATAACGGACATAGGTGTCGCCAAGCCAAGTGCACACGGGCAGGCGATTATCAAAACCGCTATGGCATTCACCAAGGCATACACATAGGCTGGTTCTGGTCCCCAAATTGCCCATGCCGCGAATGTAATCAGGGAAATTATGACCACCACGGGCACAAAATAACTAGAAACGGTGTCCGCCAATTTCTGAATTGGTGCTCTACTGCGGCTTGCATCGTTCACCATATGAATAATTTGCGAAAGCAAGGTATCGCTGCCCACCTTTTCAGCTTGCATCAAAAAAGATGTATTGCCGTTTATGGTACCACTACTTACGCTATCACCAATCTCTTTTTGCACCGGAATGGGTTCGCCTGAAATCATAGATTCATCAACCGTGGTGTCTCCCTCGGTAATTTTACCATCTACAGGTATTTTATCTCCCGGTTTAACTCGTAGTATATCACCTTTTTCAATAGCATCTATAGACACTTCCTCCTCATTTCCATCAACAACTTTAATGGCTTTATTGGGAGCTAGTTTCAACAATTCTTTCAAGGCAGAATTGGTTTTGCTATGCGCCCTAGCTTCTAACACTTGCCCCATTAACACCAAGGTCAATATGACGGTGGCAGCCTCAAAATATACATGTACGGCACCAGATTCGGTTTTGAACTGTGCAGGAAAAAAGTCTGGAGACAACATGCCAAAAACACTGAATACCCATGCCACACCTGCACCGATTCCGATTAAGGTAAACATATTAAGATTCCAGGTTTTTATACTTCTATAGGCTCTTTCAAAGAACATACGCGTGGCATAAAACACCACGGGAATTGATAAAGCGAATTGAACCCAGTTCCAATTCCTCTGGGGCATTATCTCATATAAAGGATTGTTGGCTATCATTTCACTCATTGCAATAATAAATATGGGCAGCGTGAAGGCTATCGCAATCCTAAATTTTTTCAATAACTTTTTATAGCTTTTCTCTTCGGCAGAACTATCTGCCTCCATAGGAACCAAATCCATTCCACATATAGGGCACGAACCTGATTCATCTTTAACCACTTCTGGGTGCATGGGGCATGTAAATTGTTCCGAAGCCGTTGTAGAAAGGTTTTGCTCCTCTACCAGATCCATACCACAAACAGGGCAATCACCAGGTGCATCATATGTTTTATCGCCTTCACAATGCATTGGGCAATAAAAGGTACCGTTGCCCTTACCCGATTTCTTTGCTTTTTTATGTTTTGCAACATCCTCAGATTTAGGGGCTTCACCAGGGCTATGAATCGTATAACTACCACCTTCTTTCTCTAGTGCGTTCTCAAATGTCCCTAATGGAATGTGAGATGCCATTTCTATGGTAGCTTCCGCTTTTTCCAAGTCAAGCGTAGCATTTGTAACACCATCAACATTAGAAAGCGTTTTTTCTACATGACTGCGGCAACCGTTACATGACATACCGTGAATATGATATATGTTTTTCATACTATTCTGTTTGCTTAAATCTTTTAAAATCGATCCTTGAATAAACTATAGAACTTCTTTCTACCTGAAAATTAGGCAATTACAATTTCTATAGGTATTGCAAAACAATTTAGCTTGAAGAGAAAAATTATTGGTAGTAAAGCTTTTTAATGCCTGATAAGGAAGTGCATAAAACACTAACCATTAACATAAGAAATACACTTCCTCGTTTCAGGACATTGTACTGTACTATCTTTTAACTTTTAAACCATCGGCAGCCAGTTGTTTTGCCGGGATAAAGTTATGACCAACTTGAAACTTACAGTATCATAATTATGGTTCTTATCTACGTAATTTGGTCTAATGTGCTTCTTTTATTCTCTTGACCTTTCTTATAGGCCGTTAAACTCATTCCCGTTTCCTTTTTAAAAAGACTGCTTAAATGGTTAACATTACTATAATCAAGTAATTGAGAGATTTCAGTAAAATTGTATTCTTGTAGCTGTATCAGCTCTTTTACCTTCTCTAATTTAAGTTTTATAAAGTATTTTTCAATGGTAATATGTTCGTTGGATGAAAATATCTTACTGATTTTCGAATAGTCCATACCCATAACACTTTCCAAATGGTGCGAGAGTGTTTTTTCTAAACGTAAGGGCAATGTCTGAAGCAATTTTATAAGCTCTATTTTTAGTTGCTCTACTAAACGCTGCTCTTGGGCCAGTAAAAGTTCAAAACCATTATTTTCCAGAACAGTTTTCAGTTGATCAAAATCACTCTTCGATCGCTCTTCATAAACAATGGATCCCAACTCTATATGCTTTAACGGAATACCTAAACCGGCTACCTCATTTTTAATTACAGTAATACAGCGGTTACACACCATATTCTTTATAAATAATTTCTTTTCCATCAATTAGCTGATTAGACAATTAATCATTGTCCCTTTTCTATAATTTACTAAAAATAAACCTGTTATATATAATCCTAAGTTATTTAACCTAGCAAGTTACTAGTTGTTTATCGTAAAGCATAGCGTAGATTCAGAAAACATTACATTTCAATTATGAATCTATGCTATTAAAGCTATACTTAAAAGCAACTAAAATGTACTTTAACCCTACGTTTTAACAAGGAAAGGTGAAAAAATTAGGATCAATAAAATAAAAACTTTATTTTAGTACAATAATTAATTTAGCGTGACAAAGAAACCAAATTTTGTTCTCCTTTCTGAAAACAATACCTACTACGTAGAATACCTTATTGGGCATCTTGTTTTAGCCAACAGTATTACCGAAGCTGTTATTTTTGAGTCGCAATCGCAAGCCCTTAAATTTCAAAAATACTTGTACAAGCATTGTAGTGTCCGTTTCTCGGTAAATACTTTTATCGCCTAACACACCAATATCTAGCTTGATTCAAAAAAAGACATACATCGGTAAGATGTAAGTCTACACAAACTTCAAAAACTTATCATCAAAAAAAATTAAAATGAAATATATCGCATTCCTTTTTTTATTGACTTCCTTGGTTTCTTGTAAACTATCGGATGACACCAATACCACCACTGTTGTTGAACCCATTGATTACACCGAAACCAACGAAGCAGAAATAAATGCTTATCTGGAAGACAATTCGTTAGAATCGCAAAAAACCGCATCGGGTTTACATTATATTAAAGAAAATCAAGGTGATGGTGCAGTACCAACGGCAACATCAAATGTTACAGTGGCTTACAAAGGCTATTTTCTTAACGGGACGGTTTTTGATCAAAGCGAAGAAGGAATCACCATTGGTCTTGATCAAGTTATTTCGGGATGGACGGAAGGTATTCAGTTATTCAACGAAGGTGGCAATGGTATGCTACTGATTCCTGCTCACCTGGGCTATGGTAGTTTTGATTATAATGGAATACCCGGTGGATCGGTATTGGTTTTCGATATTGAACTACTTTCCGTTAATTAAACGAAAACGCTTTTATAGGCATTTTAGCCGTTTTTACTTGAGTGGCCGCTCCTACTTGTTCCGTCCAAGCAAAGTATAAGGTTTCTTCCATTATTTCCATTTGCGGAAATCCTGATTTTCGGGAATCTGCCATTTCGGTAATTACTTGCTTCTGAGAAGTTTTACCGTCGGCACTTACCGCCATTGCCTTGAACAGGGCTACCTTATCATTCACTTCCATCCAACTTACAACAGCCGTCTCCTCATCTGCCCAGAGCACATCTACCCTACCCATAACCTTACCTTCAACAATTATAACAGGTGCTGTAAATGAAGCGCCGCCATCTGTAGAAAATACCAGTTGTACTTTTTGTTTGTTCTCAGCTGCCGTAAACCATGCTACGACCAAATTATTACCCAGTACATCCACTTTTGGTCCGTTTACCGGGCAACCTTTTATTTGCCAATCATCTTCATGTATTACTTTAGGTGTCGTCCACTCCCCTACTACCTGACGAACAATACTGATATCCCTAATTTCATCATCTGATCGGTCTCTATAAATGACCACGGGTCCATTATCGGTAATTGCAGAAGTAGTTTGGCAGCAATCGCAGGTTTTATCATCTAGCTCGTATTCTTCTATTAGTTTACCGGTTGTAGTCACGATTCCCCCACGCAACGTCATTGCTCCCCTCTCGCCTTCTTCATTTTCTTCCGTATGTCTACCATCTAGCCAATTGACAAAGAAATGGTTCTGATATGGAACTATACTTACAAAACCATGTTCGGTTGGGGTATCATCAGTATGTAAAGCCAAATCGGTTTTCCAATGCATTTCTCCCTTTGGCTTTATATTCATTTTTATATCATATGAATAGGTACCCGCACTCGATTTTTTAAGTATGTGCGACCATAAATTGCCGTTATTTTCAGAAATCATCGGGTAATCTGCCCAATTTACAAACCAATTTGTACCACTTAGTATATTTTGTGCTTCTTGCCACTCGCCATCAATCAATTCTGAGTAATTCATTGTTGACAACGAATCGTTAGGCGATTCTACCCATGATAATAAAGCTACATCTTTATTGATCACAAGATGTGGCAATGCCGATGTAGTACCTGCAGGAGAATTCATTTCCGTTACCAATTGAGCTGAATTAACCGTTAGAGGATTTATATCTTTTTTTTCGGAGGTTTCTTTGCATCCACTTATTAAACTACAAGCAACTAAAAAAATATAGAATAAGGTTGGTTTTTGCATTATTGAACCGCTCTGAGTTTTTCGATCATTTCAGGACTATCCCACTTTAATCCGCCATCAAAACGTAATACCTGCTCCCCTACTTCATTATAAATAAATGTTGCCGGTAAGGCACTTACATTTTCTTCGGCATATGCCCCGTTGAATTTTATATAATCCAATAGAAAACCACGGGCTTCCTTAAACTTGTTGATTTTTTCGACAGATTGATCTGATGCAAACAGAAATACGTAATTATCCTTTTCTAGAATAGCTTGTGCCTTTTCCATATCCGGCATTTCCTCAATGCAAGGCCTGCACCAGGTTGCCCAATAATTCAACAATACACGTTTACCCTTGTAATCGCTCAATTCAATGGGATTACCCTCTAAATCTTCATAAGTTGCTGTGGGTATTTGCTCTTTATTATTTTCGGCTGTTACCGATTCTGGCGCCTTGGTCTTCACCTCTTTACAACCTATCAGGGCAACAGTTAAAACCAAGAAATACAATGTTCTTAAATACATATTCAAATATAATATTTCAAACTATTAAAACAGTTGGTATTGAACCAAAAAAAAACCGCCTATTAGGCGGTTTATAATTATATAATTTAAGTCTATTACTTGATCTCTACAAGCTCTAGATCAAAGGTCAAATCTTCACCAGCTAATGGGTGATTTGCATCTACTACGATGTCATTTTCATTTACCTCTGCTACACGTAATTGTCTTTCGCTACCGTCTGCATTGGTTGCCATTAACGCCATATTTACTTTTGGCTCTATTTCTGCTGGCAATTCAGATTTTGGTACTGTCTGAAAAAGCTCTTTTTGCTTTTCACCGTATGCATCTTCCTTAGCTATAACGATAGTTTTTTTCTCATTCGCTTCCATATCCAATAAACCTTTTTCAAAACCAGGTATTAAACTACCTTGTCCTAATTTTACTTCTAAAGGCTCTCTGTCTACCGAACTATCAAATACTTGACCATCACTTAATTTTCCTGTGTAATGTACACGTACTTGACTATCTGCTTTTACTTTGCTCATACTGTTAATTTCTACTATTTCACTTAATTAAGGCACAAAGGTATTGTTCTCAATAGGGAATAACGAAGAATATGGAAAAACCTTCCCTTTTTAGCCTATTCTTAACATAAACAAAGGGTAAACGCACTAAAAATCAACTAATTGCACGTAATTTGTAATAAAAAAATCTATGATATCTTGTTTATAATGAATAGTGCGGCAAGTATTGATACTATTTAAATGTATACTTTAAACCATATCATTTAAAATACTAATCTTTAGAATCTAAAGATTCAATAGTACCATTATATTGTATGGTATTTCTATTGCTGGTATTCACCGATACCACACAAGATTTGTTAGGGTAAACCTGCATGTTCACTGTATACCGGTCTGTACTATTACTTATCTGAAAAGTAACCATATACCTTTGTTTGTCTGCATTAAAAGTTTGATTGTAATCATCAGGAACACCATTAAACTCAACACCATCGGCTGTACCATAAGTTCCTCCAAATTGCCTTTCTCCGTAGTAGGGTAAATTAGCGGATACACTATCATTCGTTACTTTTATGTAATTACCGTTACCGTTTAAATCTATCCTTGAAATATTACTACCTGGCGGCAAAAGACCACTATTGGCAACTGCTGTTAAACTTTGGGTCGCCAAAGGGTTTGCAGATTTTGCCTTAAATTCGAAATTCTTTGAAGACATGATACCATGTATAGGATGCGAATCATCAATTATTGTTTTAGATGATTTGCAACTAAGCAACACACAACATAAAATGAAATATAAAAATGGTTTCATAAGGTACACTTTTTAATCACCCTATCTACTGCCAATTCTATGCCAAAGGGTGCTGTTTAATCTTCAAATTCTTCCTCTTCGAATTCGGTATTCACTAAAACCGATTTCTCAAAATTGATATTGCGTGATTCTTTATACAACGCTTTGATCAAACGCTGTCTCTTTCGGTCTGAAATATCCAATGTATCAAGAGCTTTTATTTTTTGTTTTAAAGCCGCTCTCTGTAACATTACAGCGGTCTCATAATTGGGCTCAAACTGAAACATAATTGGTCCTTCATCCTCTTCTGTTGTTTTTGAAGCTGGGGTATTGTTCTGCTGTGAATACAACATACCCGTACAAAAAAATGTGCAGCAAATTGCCAGCCGCATAAATAGTTTCATATCAATTTCATAAGTGTTCTACCTCTAAATTAAGAACATTTATTTAAAATTGTATAGAAACCTGTCACCAGCATAAAAATTGACATCTAATTTACCAATCACCTAAGAAATAAGTATTTAAACGATGTGCCTGGCATCTGCACGTTTTCTAAACTTTAAGGTATACTCCATAAAGTCGAATTCAAGCTCAGAAGTTTCCCTAATATGTAAATTTACCATTTTGTGCTGCTCTGGTAATACATCATTAGTAGACTTTAAATAATCCAATAGATTCTTATTTGCCTCGGAAAGCTTCTTAATGGTATTTTTTAACCGGAATTTAGTTTCGAACAACGCCATAGTTGTAGGTTCATAAAGATAAGAGTCTACCCTTATTTTAAAGTGTTGAATAGTGTTCTTACACCGTTCTAATTTACCTAAGCACTTTGATTTATCCTGTACATTTTCCATGGCTTTTGATTTAGAAGTAAAAATGTGGGAATTTTACTTCAATTTAAGATAAACACTTCATATTTATACTATGTTTGTGTAAGTTTAACTTTATTTTAAAATGGAACCTATAGTGCTAACATTATTAAAACAAAACAGTTAGCATAGCTTAATATGAATCTTCCTTATTATTAAGATATTTTTAATTGTGAAGCATTTTCAAAATGAGTATCTTAAACTAAACTTATAGCCTATGAATATCAATTTTGAATACGACGATGTAAAAGCCAGCAATCGATTAGAGATTATGGCAGCACAAAAATTAGAGAAATTATTGGATAAGTATGATTTTATTGTAAGATCCGATGTTTTTTTCAAAAAGGAGAATACCTCTTCCCCAGACACAGGTATGGTTTGTAACATACGCTTAAGTGCACCCGGTCCGCGTTTATTCGCACAATCCTCCTCAGCTAGTTTTGAAGCATCCATTGCTTCATCTATAGAGGATTTACATCGGCAATTGGAAAAACGAAAAGCAAAAATGCAGTCTCATTAGACTGCATTTTTTTATTGTTCAATTTCTTTTTCTACCTGGGTATATTCTGCCACCACTTCCTTAATTTTCTCAGAGAAAGGGTTTCGTTTTAGTTCCAATAGTAAACGTTTTCTTTTTCTATCGGATATTTCTACAGAATCCAATATTTCCTTCACGCGATACTGATACGCAATACGACTTTGTTTCAATGCAATACGCTCAGAGGCTGTTAATACATAATCTGACTCAAATTGATTTAACAAAGGGCGTTTGGTTACTTGTGCACTAACAGTCTCTGAGTTTTGTGCAATAGCAGTGTTCATTCCCAAAAAAAGGCACATGAAAACACCACCCAAAAGAGTTAGTTTTTTCATTTCATATAATTGTTCTACCCGTAAAGTAGCATTTTTACAGCCAATGGTCAAAAAACTAGAAGCCTACTTGCACTTCATCGAACCTTTTGCTCGTTTTATCTGTAATAGGCAATCTACCAAGCTTTTTAGTCACTTATGGCAAATAGGCTAAAAATATAGTCAAAAGATGTAATGCTTTTTAAATGCAAACATCACCTTTGCAAAAACGATACGGTATTTAAATAAATGATAATCAAGCATTAACGTTTTAAACAAATGACAGTGCTACTTTCCATTTTTTAATACCTTTGCAACTTCAAAAATTTTATATGATAGTCTGGATTGTCTTTATTGCATTTGTACTTGTATTCCTTGCCTTGGATTTAGGGGTTTTTCACAAAAACGAACATGTTATCAAATCGAAGGAGGCAGGTATCTGGACTGCTATTTGGGTGACTGTTGCCTTGGCATTTAGTGGTGTTATTTATTGGCTTTTCAATGCGGGCATTGTAGACAACCCAACGGCATTGACTCCCAACGACGCCGTTCTAAAATATATAACCGGTTACTTGATCGAGCTTTCATTAAGTGTGGATAACGTTTTTGTTATTGCCGTTATCTTCTCCTCATTTAAAATTCCGCCTTTGTACCAGCACCGTGTGTTGTTCTGGGGTATTTTAGGTGCTATCGTATTTAGAGCCTTAATGATTCTCTTCGGTGTTGCCTTAATTACCAAATTCGAGTGGATCATATATGTTTTTGGCGTATTCCTTTTATATACCGCCTTTAAAATGTTGAAAGGTGATGATGAAAACTTTGACCCCAAAAACTCTTTTGTATTCAAACAGATTAAAAGAATATACCCGGTGACCACCACATTACATGGTCACGATTTCTTTGTAAAGCGCATGGGACTCAATGCTGCTACGCCTCTTTTTGTTGCTTTAATCGTTATTGAATTGACCGATATTCTCTTCGCGTTAGATAGTATACCCGCAATTTTAGCCATTACAGCCGATCCGTTTATTGTGTTCAGCTCTAATATACTTGCAATTTTAGGCTTACGTTCCATGTACTTCCTTATTTCAAGAATGCTTGAAAAGTTCAGATACATTAATTATAGCCTGGTCGTTATTTTGGCGTTTGTAGGATTAAAGATGTTATTTTCCCATTACGTTCATTTACCAGAATGGGTTTCGTTGACCGTAATTTCCGTTGCACTGATATCCGGTATTCTTGCTTCTACTTTAATCAAGGAAAAGGATTCATAACATAACATCGACAATTAGATTATTTTGCCGATAATTTGGCATCGATAATTGCCATAGCATCACCAACGGTCTGCATGTTCTCCATATCTTCATTTTCAAGGCGGATTTCGAAGGCATCTTCAACATCCAATACAATATCCACTAAGTTGGCGGAGTTGATATTGAGGTTGTTCATTAGGTGACTATCTTTCGAAATATCAGTAACCGCTACGTCTTCCGGAAGATATACTTGTATAATGTCTTTTAACTTTTGATATTTTTCCTCTTTAAGCATAAGTATATTTCATTTAAAATACCAATTGGTATACTAATTTAATTTTCTATATGTTACATTGAAAATGCCTTAAAAATAACACAGGCATTTACATCTCCGAATCCGAAGCTTGCTTTAGCTATCACTCTTGGTTCATAAAGTGCTGTTTCTCTCGGAATACTAGAAGCAGCAATTACGTCGGTAATCTCTGGGTGTATATCTTCACAATTTATATTTTTAAAAACCACTTTCTCCTTAAACTGAAGAATTGCAGCTACACTTTCAATACTACCTGCTGCAGCTAGACAATGACCGATTACCCCTTTAAACGAATTTATAAACGGAAAGTCTTTACCTTTTCGGTTAAGTGCCTTGCTCCAATTCGCTATCTCCAGCCCATCTTTGGCTGTAGCAGTCATATGTCCGTTAATCACATCAACTTCAGAAGCCTTAATACCCGAATTGGAAATAGCATTACTAATACAGCGTTGTACAGCCATACTATTTGGTGCGGTCATAGATCCTTCATCTATTTGTCCTCCACTATTAATTTCACCCCCTAAGACTTCGGCATAGATGTGTGCACCCCGTTTTTGGGCACTTTCTAAAGATTCCAAAACCAAAGCCCCTGCGCCACTACCAGGTATAAAACCGCTAGCAGTAGCACTCATAGGTCGGCTTGCCTTGGTGGGGTCATTATTATATCCCCTTGGCAAAATACGCATGGCATCAAAACCTCCCCATACATAAGGTCCGCTATCACTACAACTACCGGTCAACATAATTTCTGCCTTCCCTTGACTTATGCGGTCATAAGCCATAATGATACCTTCAGTTCCCGTAGTACATGCGGCGGAATTGGTGGTTACCTGATTACCGCATCCTAACATACCGCCTAAATAAGCACTGATACCACTCGCCATTGTTTGTATAACCGAAGTACTGCCCAGTCTCCGTACATTACCATCATCAATTAAATGAATGGCTTCCCTAAATTTATCCACCCCCAGAATTCCTGTTCCAAATATAACTCCGCGGTCCCAGCTTGGCTCATTGCTCAAGTTCTTATCCAGACCTGCATCTTTCCAAGCATCAACACCGGCAATTACTCCATAAACCACTCCAGTTGCGTTTAATCCTCTACGTTCTAGAGGTGTAAAGTAACTATCAATTAGTTTGTCCTTAACCAAAGGTTCTCCCGCTACCTGACAACCAAAACCTAATTTTTCCAAGTTTGGTTGATGTCGAATTCCGCTTTTACCATTTAGTAAAGCCTGAGTAAAATCAGAAAGTCCCACACCATTTGGTGCACACACTCCTAAACCTGTTATGACCACACGTCTACTCATTTGTAATACTTATCATGCCTGCTAAAGTGCCTTTACAGACTAATTTATCTTCATCATTATACATTTTCACATTACATTTCAATTTCTGAAACCTAAAATAAACAAGCTCGGAAACCACCCTAACACACTCATCGGGAAATACAGGCAATAAAAATTCCATTTGCGAACTACTCATTCCTATCCGCAAATCATCAAACATTGTGTCTTTCTCCAATAAATGAATACCCAAGCACACCAATCCAATCTGCGCACAACATTCTGTCAACAACACCCCTGGAGTCACAGGATTGTTTTTAAAATGACCGGTATAAAAACCTGCATTCTCCTTGAATCTATATAAACCCTCTACTCCATCATCATCCACCTGTATGAGCTTATCCACGAACAAAAATGGCTCTGAATAGGGCAATCTGTCCAAAATCCAACTATACGATTCGTTCATCATTTTACATTTACATCAAACTTTCTCCCCCATCCACTTTGATAACGGTACCGGTAATCCATTTTGCTTCATCGGTAGTCAACATATATACCGCATTGGCTACATCTTTGGGAGTCGTTAAGCGATTATTGGGGTTTCTCTTTAAAGCATTTTCTTTTATCTGCTCAAAACCAGGAATCATAGATAGCGACTTTGTCATGGTAATACCAGCCTGTATACAGTTCGCCTTTATCCCCAGTGGGGCAAATTCCAAAGCAATACTTCGTGTTAGTGCCTCCAATGCTACCTTTGCGACCGAAACTGCACCGTAATTGGGCAAAGCTTTGGTATTTCCTTCACTGGTAAAGGAAATTATTCTTGTGTCACTGGCAAACAAATTTGCCGATACCAATGCTTTTGTCCAATCGTACAAACTTAATGCCATGGCATCAAAAGTTATTCTGAAATCCGTAGCGGTTAATGTTGATGTATTTGTGGAATACATAGGTTTTAACGTGCCTTTTGCCACGCTGTGTACCAAAACCTTAATATGCTCCCCAGACGGTAATTGCTCTTTTATATCAGAAATGATGGCTGTTCGTTTTTCTGCGTTTAAAGCATCTACATTCATAGCTATACATTCATTCCCCATAGCCTTAATTTCCGCAAAGTTTTTTTCAATGACACCCATATCTGCGCGTCGATCTCTGTGCAAGATGATGATGTGGTAGCCATGTTTTGCCAATTTCTTTGCGGTTGCCAGTCCCAAACCGCTACTACCTCCTACTATTAATGCCCAGTAATTGTTTTTCATGTCTATAATTATGCTACCATTCTATTAAAACTCGCTGTGCCGAAAACCCCGGACCAAAACTGAGAATTAAACCTTGTTCTCCTTTCGGTATATTTTTTTCCATAAAGCGCTCTAAAACGTACAGAACAGTAGCACTGCTCATATTACCATACAGTCTTAAAACCTCTCTGGTATCATCTATATTCTTTCCTAAAGCACCGAATAACGATTCAACGGTCTGTACTATTTTCTTTCCTCCGGGATGAAATACCAAATGATCTACTTTTTGAATGTTACTACCATACTTTTCTAAAAAAGGATGAACGATTTTTTCAAAATGGTTGGATATCGTTTCCGGAACTGCCGGATCAAGTATCATTTTTAATCCGTGATTGGTCAGGTCGAAGCCCATCATCTGTGTGGCATCTTTAAAGTGATACATCTCTTCCCCTATAATCCTTGGTCCTACTGCATCTTCTTCAGAAGACAACAATACACAGGCAGCACCATCACCAAAAATTGCTGCGCTGACCATATTTGCCATGGAATAATCTTGCAACTGAAAGGTAGCGGTGGGACTTTCTACGGATACCAAAGCAATGCGTTTACCCGGATTCGACTTTAAAAAATTGTGCGCATAAATAAGACCGGAAACCCCAGCGGCACATCCCATTTCCGTTACAGGAAGTCGAACCACATCTTGTCGCATTTCCAATTCGTTGATCAAATACGCATCTAAGGACGGAATCATAATACCTGTACAACTTACCGTAATAATATAATCAATGGAAGAAGCCTGCCAATCTGTTTGTTGCAATGCATTTCTTAATACATTAGCTCCCATTCGCTTTGCCTCTCTACTATAAATCTTGTTTTTATCTTCAAAGGATGTTGAGACAAAAACGTCTTCTGGCGGCATTATAGAGTAACGTTTGTCCACTGCCGCACCTTCAAAAATTTTAACCACTTTTCTAGAGAACCGTTCTTCTTGACCGCTTAGCCACAATTCCACAAGCGGAATAATATCCTTGGTATTTCTAGAATACGGTGGTAACTCCTTGGCAACACTAACAATTCTTGTGTAATTCATAGCTTTTCTTAATCTTCAATCTACTACTTCTTTTTTAAAATCCATACATATCTAAATGCCCATTTCCATTGTATTCGGTGTGATGCATTGCAAACTCGTTGAGCAAAACATAACAATTCCTCTTTTTTAAATGCCCTACGGATGGATAACAAACCATCTTTTCTTCCAACTTCCGTTTTTATAAAAAACAAACTGAATGCTTTAAATAAATAATAAGCAACGGGACTGCGCTGCAAATCATTGATCACAACCCCAAGTGATGCCAACTCTACAAATCGGTTTACAAACTGCTGTACGCCTTCATCTGTAAAATGGTGAAGGGTTAAGGTGGTCATGACCACATCAAAATGTAAATCTGAAAAATCTGTTGCTAAAATATCGGCATGGATATAACTTATTTCTGGAAAATCAATTGAACACTCCCGTGCCAGTTGCAATGCTTTTCCATTTAAATCCACCCCAACGAGCTTTAGATCAATTTGTTTATTTTTTGCTTCCGCTGCCAGCTTTCTTAGCATAGTTCCATCAGCACAACCCATATCCAATATCGTATACGATTTTTTATTTTCACTCTTAAGTAACTCAAAAACAGCATTTAAAGTAATCTTATAACCGCCCAGCAGCTTGTTTACCCTATTAATATCGTTCAGAATAACCTCAAGCTCAGCAACTGTACCCGAAAAGGTATCCATAACCTCTATTTCATCACTTCTATGTTTAAAATCTACCATCATGATATCAATTCCCCATGTGTTTTAGAAATTATGAACTTCAATATCGAATTCGATCTGCCAAAAGATTTTAATCCGAAAGAGACGAGTCTGTCATTCATTAAAATCTTTTGTAATTGTCTACCAAACCACAACCTTCTACTAAATACAATTGACCAAGCTTTTTTATAATCTTGCTCTAACGCTGAACGACCATACCCCTTTTCGTCAAAAAATCGAACTATAAGTTCTGAAGCAATTTTGGCACTATGAATTGCCATCGCCATACCATTTCCGCAAAGCGGGTGTATAAGACCGGCCGTATCTCCACACATAAGAATATGGTCTACGACACTATCTTTATTATCAAATGAAATTTGGGCTATAGTTAACGGAGTTTCAAATACGGGTTGTGCTTTATGCAAAAAATCTTTGAGCAACGGATTTTCCGCAACTACTTTCTTAGTAAAGCTATGTACATCTTTATATTTCTTAAAACTTTTGTAATGGGCTAGATAGCAAAAATTTATAGCTCCGGTTTCCGTTTGGGACAAGCCGCCATAACCACCTTTAAAATTATGTAATGCCACTAATTCCGAAGGAAAATCAGAAATGCGATAATGAGCTTTTACAGCTAACCACGACTGCTTTTGCTTACTAAAAGGTCTATTTAGGTTTTTGTCTAATACAGAGCGTTTTCCGTAGGCTCCAATGACAATTTTAGTAGTAAAAGTTTGGTTTTTTGTATCAACTATGAAATAATCTTCTTTATAGGTAGTAGCTATCACTTTTTCAAAGTAAAAAAAGACCCCAAGTTCTTTTGCCCGTTGAAACAATAGATTGTCAAAAGCATACCTGCTTATTCCCAATCCGCCCAATGGTAAATCGGTCTCAAGTAAAAGTCCATCTGAAGTGCTAATGTTGAACCGGGAAATATCAATAGCACCACTTGCTTGTAAATTGACACCTAAACGTTGTAAATAGGGTACAATCTCCTTAGATACGTATTCACCACAAACCTTGTGATGTGGATATGACTGCATTTCTATAACGGCAACATTTAATCCATTTAAAGCTAAATGAATAGCAGCGGTCAACCCCGCCAAACCACCACCGATAATAAGTATGTCGTGTTCCTTCACTGCATGGAAGTTACACCAAAAACAAAAAAGCCCTGCAATGCAGGGCTTTTATTTTTAACTCAATACAAAACTGAAAATTATTAGTTTGTTTGCATTTTTGCCTCTTGTTTTAACGACTCACTAGCTACAATTGCTAATTCTACACGTCTATTCTTTGCTTTACCTTCAGCAGTTGAGTTATCACCTACAGGTTGTGCCTCTCCATACCACTTGGTATCAAAACGACCGGCATCTATACCTTGACTTATCAAATAATTAGTTACCGACTCTGCTCTTTGCTTTGAAAGATTTAGGTTATACTCTTCAGCACCTGCGCTATCTGTATGACCTTCTACCAATATATTAGATTGAGGATATTCTTTAAAAATACTCACTAATTTATTCAAAGTGGTCGCAGAAGTACCTTGTACATTAGATTTATTCGTGTCAAAATATACTCCGGCATCTTGATTGAAAGTAACATTTATACCTTCACCGACTCTTTTTACTTCTGCTCCTGGTATTTCTTCTTCAATACGTTCTGCCTGGCGGTCCATTCTATTACCGATATACCCACCGGCTGCACCACCAATAGCAGCACCTAATATTGCACCTAAAGCAGTGTTGTTTCCACTACCAATATTGTTTCCTAAAATTCCACCGATTACCGCACCACCCGATGCACCAATTACAGCTCCTTTTTGTGTTTTATTTGCGTTTTTGACCGTACTACAGCTCATTACCAAGGCAAGAGCAAGAATGTAACTAGTTCTACGTAATATCATTGTTTTCATATACTTTATTTAAATTTTTGAGTAGGTTTTTATTTTTTACTGAATTCATAAACAACGTTCACTGGCGCACCTTCTACCATCACATTAGATTTTAAGGTCATTGCATATTCCGTTAGGTTTTCAATATTTAAACGGTAACCCGCACCACCCGAAATGTCTTGATTTTTTTCGTTTATGAACTTAAACTGTAATTGACTGGTATAATTTTCTTCACGTTCTACAACAGACCATCTTATATAACGATCACCTCCAGTACAAAAGGTAGATTGGTCAATGGTATACCGACCAGTACTGTTATTGTCGCGAAAGAACCATTCACTCCCCTCTAAACAAATATCTTCAACATCGTTGAACAGAACAGCCTTTACATTGCCCGTATTGCCTTCAAAAGAAACATTGTTTAAAGTCCAAGTACCGCTTAACAAGTTTCGTTTAGCCCTTGCATCCTTTGAAACTGAACATGAGGAGATTAAGAGTACGGCACTAAAAAGCAAAATTATTTTTTTCATAAGTAAATTATTTAGGTTTGATCTATATACGTTGATTGTCATTTTTTGGACGGATTATTTTTTAACTTTTCGACCAAATGACTCAGCAAAGATGCTTTTAAATACCAATACCTATTACCTCTTTTAACAATTTTGTTGACCGGTATCCTTAATATGCTATTAGTTCAAGAAGTTCATTTTCAAATCTAGATTTGGCAAGATACTGTTCTTCTAGTTTGGCATTGAACGGAATAGGCGTCTCTAAACTTGCCACTCTTTTGATTGGTCCGTCCAAATACTCGAAACAATTTTCCGTGACCATCGCAGAAATATCACTCGCAATACCCCCAAAAAGGCTATCCTCTTGCAAAATGATGACTTTACCGGTTCTTATAACAGAATCAAAGATTGCTCTGGTATCCAAAGGCTGAAGGGTTCGTAAATCCAATAGATCCGCCCTAATATCGGCATGCTTATCTAAAACTTCCAATGCCCAATGAACGCCGGCACCGTATGTAATTATAGTAATTTGATCACCCTGTCTTAGAAGACTGGCTTCACCCAGTGGTAATGTATAGTAGTCTACCGGTACCTCTTGATAAATACTTCTGTACAATCCTTTATGTTCAAAGAACATTACGGGGTTGGGATCTTCTATAGAGGTAGCCAACAACCCCTTTGCATCATATGGAAAAGCCGGATACACCACTTTTAAACCAGGAGTCTTGGTAAACCAAGCTTCATTGGTCTGAGAATGAAAAGGCCCAGCCGCTACACCGCCACCACAAGGCATTCTAATAACTACATCTGCTTTTTCTCCCCATCTATAGTAGTTCTTCGCCAAATAATTGACAATCGGATTAAAACCGCTACTTGCAAAATCTGCAAATTGCATTTCCATAACTGCTTTCATACCGTTAATGGATAAGCCCATAGAAGTAGAAACTATTGCCGATTCGCATATTGGGGTATTACGCACTCTTTCTTTCCCAAAGTCACTTATAAAACCCTCTGTAATTTTAAAAACCCCACCATACTCGGCAACATCTTGCCCCATGATAACTAGGTTCTTAAATTTCAACATAGACTGCCTTAATCCTTCTGAAATAGCGTCTACCAACCTTATATTTGTAACAAATTTACTTGGTCTAACTTCTTTTAAATCAAATTTTTGATATACATCATTTAATTCTTTAGTTTCATTAGGTACAATATGGTCTTCAGAAAAAGCAATTCGTAAATGCTCATCAATTTCTCCTTGAATATCTGCTTTATATTTGGCAATACTTTTTTGCGTTAATAGGTTTTCATCCAATAGGTATTTTGTAAAATTCTCCAATGGATCTTTTTCGGCCCACGTATCTAAAAGCGCTTGGGGAACATATTTTGTTCCGCTAGCTTCTTCATGCCCACGCATACGAAACGTTTTGAATTCCAATAATACCGGTCTTGGATTTATACGCATGTCTCTCACCAAATGCGACACTTTAAAATAGACTTCTAAAATATTATTTCCATCAATGATGTGAGATTCCATTCCATAACCAATACCCTTATCTGCAATATCATTGCATTTAAACTGTTCATTTGTTGGGGTTGATAAACCGTAGCCATTGTTCTCTACGCAGAAAAGTACAGGTAAATCCCAGACAGCCGCGACATTTAAGGCTTCATGAAAATCACCTTCGCTAGTTGCCCCTTCTCCTGTAAAAACTGCCGTAACCTTCTTTTCATTTTTTAATTTATGTGCTAATGCAATACCATCGGCAACACCTAATTGCGGACCTAAATGCGAAATCATACCTACAATTTTAAAGTCTTGCGATCCAAAATGAAAACTTCTGTCCCTTCCTTGGGTAAATCCGCTTGCCTTACCTTGCCATTGCGCGAATAATCTATACAGTGGAATTTCTCTTGTAGTAAACACACCTAAGTTTCTATGCATGGGTAATATGTACTCATCGTTCTTCAAAGCCGATGTAACCCCAATTGAAATAGCCTCTTGACCAATACCGCTAAACCATTTTGAAATTTTGCCCTGTCGTAAAAGAATCAACATTTTCTCCTCTACCATTCGAGGTTTAAGCATTGATTTATAAAGTGTTAACTTAACGTCTTTAGTTACTTTAAAATCGGTATAATTCATTGATAAGGTCAGTTTTGACTATTAAACTATAAATGTAACAAAAATGCATATAGCAAGTATCGATTATAACAACGCGCGTAAATCGCCAATAATTATTAATTTTACGTAAAATCTTTAAAATATGAGCTTGGTACCTAGTGTTGACCTGTCGGATTTCCTTTCGGACGACCCAAAAAGGAAACAGAAATTTATAAATGAAATTGGAAAAGCCTTTGAAGAAATAGGTTTTGTTGCTTTGGGCGGACATTTCTTATCCGATGAATTAGTAGATTCTTTATATGCTGAAATAAAAGCCTTCTTTGATCTACCCGATGATGTAAAAGATGGTTACCAAATAGAAGGTATAGGTGGACAACGCGGATACACTTCTTTTGGAAAGGAACATGCCAAAGGAAGAAAAGAAGGCGACTTAAAGGAGTTTTGGCACTTCGGACAATATGTAGAGGACAATGATAAACTTGAAAAAGAATATCCTGCAAATGTTATAGTTAAGGAACTTCCGGAGTTTAATAAGGTAGGTAAGGAAACGTATAAAATGCTTGAAAAAACTGCAAAATACGTTTTACGTGCATTGGCTCTTCACCTAAATTTAGATGAATACTACTTTGATGACTTCATTAAAAACGGAAATTCTATTCTACGTCCCATACATTACCCACCAATTACCTCTGAACCAAAAAATGCCGTTAGAGCTGCCGCACATGGCGATATAAATTTGATCACTCTATTAATGGGCGCACATGGTAAGGGTTTACAGGTTAAAAACCATGAAGGCGAATGGGTAGATGCCATCGCAAAACCCGATGAATTAATGATTAATGTTGGCGATATGCTTTCTCGCTTAACCAACAACAAATTGCTTTCAACCATACACCAAGTCGTTAATCCACCAAAGGAGTTATGGGGTACTTCTAGATATTCTGTACCATTTTTTATGCATCCGGTTAGTGAAATGCCTTTAAACTGTTTAGAAAACTGTATTGATGAAGACCATCCTAAATTATATGAAGATATAACTGCAGGTGAGTTTTTACATGAAAGACTAATTGAATTAGGGCTAATCAAAAAATAACGGACATGGATCTTAAAGACCAGTTAAAAAATCTATTTCCCGATCACGAACCCGAGGAAACTCCCATAGACAACAAAGAAGAAAATTCTCTTTGGCTTCAAGATGATCCTATAATTTGTAAGTATGAAAAGCGTAAGGGTAAACCAATAACTATATTGGAAGGTTATACCGGTGCCGACGAAGATTTTAAGAAATTAGCTAAAGAACTTAAGACAAAATTGAGTGTTGGCGGTAGTTTTAAGGATGATAAAATTATCATTCAAGGAGATTACAGAGATAAAATCATGGCAATACTTAAAGATAAAGGCTTCGCAGTGAAGCGTGTAGGCGGGTAATTTAACATTTTTTCAGTCTTTAATCCTATCATTTGTTTTCTGTTAAATAATTTTATAACGTTGTTATAAGTATTATTTTTAATCATTCTAACTAAATCAAACCCCGGTATGAGTTCTCTCTTACACATTACCAATGGAGATGTTTTCACCGAACGCCTTCAAAAATTAAACTTGGACGGTGACGTCATTACATGGCGAGAAATGCTATGTGAAGGTCAAACATTACCTAACGTAGGTACAGAAACCTTCTGGAAAGCCCGTTTTGAGTTTCTTCATAAAAATTATAAAGTTTCAAAATCTTGGTTTATAGAAAAGACCCTAAAGGAATACAGGTCGCTATGTAGCCATAAACAACAAGATCATATCGTGCTTTGGTTCGAATATGATCTTTTTTGTCAGGTGAATATGCTAGCGGTGATCAGCTGGCTGCTTACCCATAGAAAATATGCTCAAATATCGTTGGTTTGCAGTGGTAAAGAAGACGAAACAGATAAAATGTACAGTCTTAATGAGCTGACCGACGACCAACTATTGAGTCTTTACAAAAATAAAAAGGTATTAACACAAGACGATACAGAATACGCCGATTATGTTTGGCAATTGTATTGTAGCAATAATCCTATACGATTAGAAAATCTTACCGATTTTAAAGATTATCAGTTCGATTATTTAGGTGATGCTGTAAAATCTCATTTAAAACGTTTTCCTAGCATTAACAACGGATTAAATGAAATGGAAAATACTATTTTGCAATTGGGAATCGACAAGAAACCTAAATCCAAAACGGAATACATGGACGTTCTTCTCAAAAACCAAGGAAACCTTGGCTTTTCCAATACACAGTACGACCGTGCCTTGTCTCGCCTTAAACCTTTGATCACCAGCTTAAACCCTGTTCGTGTTTCCAAGAAAGGAAAAGAGATATTAGCAGGCAAAACAAGTTATTATTCTTGCATTCAAGACAACGATGTGTATCTAGGAGGTGCTTTAAAGTACAATTTCTTATATAACACTACCACGAACCGAATCTTAAAATTATAGCATGCAATTAAGGCCTGCTGAACTTGTCATCAATGAAGATGGCAGTATTTATCATCTAAATTTATTACCGGAAGATATTGCAACTACCGTTATTACCGTAGGTGACCCTGATAGGGTCAGCCAGGTATCCCGCTTCTTCGATACCATTGAGGTAAGAAAGGGAAAACGTGAGTTTCATACCCATACCGGTCATTTAAACGGTAAGCGTATTTCCGTCATTTCTACCGGTATCGGTACGGATAATATCGATATTGTTTTAAATGAGTTAGATGCGCTTGTTAATATTGATTTTGAAACAAGAACACTTAAAAAAGAACATACCTCTTTAAATATCGTTAGAATTGGAACTAGTGGCGCCATACAACCCGATATTCCAATCGATTCATTTTTAATAAGTAAATATGCTATAGGATTTGATGGGCTTCTACACTTCTACGAACATGGTAGCATCAACTACCCAAAAATAGAAGACGCATTTATTGCCCATACTTCGTGGAACGCTAATAAAGCTAGGCCATATGTACTCTTCTACTCCGAAAAGCTAGGGAAATTATTTACTGATAATCGTATACGATTAGGTTTTACCGCAACAAACACGGGGTTTTACGGACCACAACAACGCCAGTTGAGAATTAAACCTAGTCAGATGGAATTGATGGAAAAATTATCTACGTTCAGCTATAATAACATTCAGTTGACCAACTTAGAAATGGAAACATCTGGCATTTACGCACTTTCACAACTCTTAGGTCACGAAGCTGTGTCTCTAAATTGTATTTTAGCCAATAGGTCTACAGGAGAATTTTCGGTAACCCCAACAGAATCTGTCGATAGGTTAATTGAATTTTGTTTGAAACGATTGGCTTAACATACATTTACAATATTCTTAATATTGTACTTCTTATTTTTACGCAAATCCAATCATGAAAAAAGACAACCTAAAGCATAGAGATATTAATTGGCTCTATTTCAATGAGCGTGTACTGCTTGAAGCTAAAAGTGCCGACACCCCATTATTGGAGCGGTTAAAATTCTTGGCAATATTTTCTTCAAACCTCGATGAGTATTTTAAAGTTCGTGTATCTCAGCTACGTCAAATAAAAAACCTTGACAAGAAGTTCCGTAAGAAATTAATGTTCAAGGCAAATTCTACGCTTCAGCATATTCTACAAATTATCAACCAACAGCAGGTGGAATTTGGCAAGGTAATAGCTTCAACCCTATCGGAGCTTGAAGAACATAATATTTTCATTAGGAATACTTCTAACTTCACACCAGAGCAAAAGAATTTTTTAGAAGAATTGTTCGATAAAGACATTAAGGAAGCTTGTGAAATACATGACGGGAACGCCATTTTGACCGACGGTGCACTGTATCTTGCAGTTACGCACCCGAACAGTGAGTATAGCATTGTAAAAATACCTACCGAAGAACAAGATCGCTTTATCGCATTACCGGGTAACGGACATCAATTTTGTTATGTAGATGATATAATACGATTGAATATAGAAAAATTGCTTCCTACAAAAGAGATTACAGACTGCTATTCCATTAAACTTTCTAGAGATGCCGAATTATATTTAGATGATGATTATTCTGATGTTGAGCTCGTTGAAAAAATATACAATTCGTTAGACAAGCGTTTGTTCGGGCAAGCAACTAGGCTACTATATGATGAAACAATGCCCAGCTGGCTATTAGATGCCATGAAGCGCGATTTTAAACTAGGCGATGTTGATCTATCTCCAGGAGGAACTTATCATAATTTATCCGATTTTTTCTCTTTTCCTGCTCCAGAAGGCACAGAACATTTGCAATATGTAGAAAAACCGGCTTTACCTCACCCAGAACTATCTTTTACCGACGATATTTTCAAAAGTATTGCCACAAAAGACCAATTGGTACATTTTCCGTATCAAGATTTTAAGGTAGTAGAAGATTTTTTGTCCGCAGCTGCAACCGACCCTACGGTAACTGCCATAAAAATGACAATCTACCGTATTGCCAAGTCCTCCTCACTAGCAGATGCTATATTAACTGCTTTGGACAATAACAAAGAAGTTACTTTGTTCGTAGAGGCACAAGCAAGGTTCGACGAAGCCAATAATATTAAATGGGGACGAATTTTTGAAGAGAAAGGAGCTAAAGTTATTTTCAGTATCCCACAAGTAAAGGTGCATTCAAAAATTGCCATGGTGTATAGAACGGAAGCTGAGATTGAAAAACGGTACGCTTATATCGGCACTGGCAATTTTAATGCTAAGACATCAAAAATATATTGTGATCACGGCTTATTTACAGCGCATAAAAAAATCACCAAAGATTTAGGACAGGTATTTCAAGTTTTAGAGCGTAAATTAATTGTACCTAAGTTAAAACGCTTACTAGTTTCACCGTTTACTACCAGAATTACGTTCATGAATCTTATTCAAAACGAAATTAATTCTGCTTTAAACGGTAAGAAAGCTAGTATTACGGCAAAAATGAACAGCTTAGAGGATTCCAATATGATCAAGGCTCTCTATAGAGCTGCCAATGCCGGTGTTAACGTTAGGTTGATCGTAAGAGGCTTTTGCTGTTATCTAACTGCCAACGAAAACCCTGGTGATGGTATGAAAGAGAATGTATTCATTACCAGTATTGTAGATCGCTATCTGGAACATGGGCGTATATACCTGTTTGAAAATGGCGGAAACGAACTCATGTATATTGGATCTGCCGACTGGATGACGCGAAATCTTGATAGGCGCATAGAAGTGCTAACCCCAATATTGGATGAGGATATTTTTAATGAATTAAAGCATATTTTAACCTTACAACTCAACGATAATCAGAAAGCGCGTGTATTGGACATAAACAACACGAATAAAAAGGTTAGCCTTAATGATGGTGATACCCCAATTAGATCACAATATGCCATCTATGACTATTTAAAAAATAAATTGAATGAAAACCGTTAGAATTATTGGAGTACCAGAGCATTTTAATCTTCCTTGGCATTTAGCCATAGAAGAAGGTGCATTTGAAGAACGTGGTATTCAGCTAGAATGGACAGATATACCCGAGGGTACTGGTAAAATGAGCCAAATGCTCAAGGATGGTGAAACCGATCTAGCTATTATTTTAACAGAAGGTATTATAAAGAGTATTACAGAGGGCAATCCGGTAAAAATTATTCAGGAATATATTGCCTCTCCTCTACTTTGGGGTATTCACGTAGACGCCAAAAGTTCATTTAGCTCATTAAATGAATTAAAAGATACCACAGCTGCAATAAGTCGCTTTGGCAGCGGAAGCCACTTAATGGCTTACGTACAAGCCAAACAGATGGGTTGGGATACCAACACCTTAAAATTCAACATCATCAACAATATTAATGGAGCAATCGAAGGCTTGGCATCCGGCGAAGCAGATTATTTTATGTGGGAACGTTTTACCACTAAACCTTTAGTGGACAATGGCACTTTTAAGCATTTAGGAAATTGCCCTACACCCTGGCCTTGTTTTGTACTTGTAGGAACCGATTCTTTTATTAAGGAAAACAACGGAATCTTAAATCATATTCTTGACGTCATCAATACCTATACAGCAGAATTTAAGCAAATTCCTAAAATAGATACCACCCTTGCCAACAGGTATCATCAAAAATTGGAAGATATTCAAGAATGGTTGCAAATAACGGAATGGAGCCAAAAACAACTACCAGAAGAGGTGTTACGCAATGTTCAAAAAACATTACGGGAATTAAACCTTATAGAAGATTCAATTCCCGTAACGGATATTTTGAAATAGAAATTTTATATTGCCGCTAAACTAAAATGCTTTTGTATCAGCGCTTTAAAGGTTTCGTCTGAAAGAGGTTTCTGTGCATAATCTGCAACATACTTATTAGTGTTCGCTCTTTCTTTATCATCCTGATTATCACTAATAGTAACAAGTACTATGGTAATTTGATCTTTAAGCTTTTTAGGTACCATATCTTCATAAGCCTTCATAAACTGCCATCCGTCCATTACGGGCATCCTAAGATCTAACATGACCATACAGGGCAACTCCAACTTCTCTTGACCTTTACCTAAAATAAAATCCAAAGCTTCTTGACCGTTTAAAGCCGAATTAATGTTAACGTCCATATCAAGCTTATTGATGAAAATGGAATGCAAAAAGTTGCTTGCATCATCATCATCGACCAGTAAAATCGTATTCAGCCTTTCTAAGTTATTCATTTAATTAGTAGTTTTTAAGTTGTTAGATTGAGTGGTGTACCCTTCGATACCAACTAAATTTAAAGAATTTATTTATTATCTAACTTACCACGTGATCTTTTTATTGCCTAAATCATCTAAAATTTTATTGCAAACAGAAAAATGCCGATTGCCAAACCAATAGCCACGATTGGCACTTAATGGAGAAGGATGCCCCGATGTTAGAATGGTATGATTCTTTTTATTGATCAACTTTGCCTTTTTCTTGGCAAAACCGCCCCACAGCAGAAAAACCAAGCGTTCGCTATTTTCAGAAAGTTTCGAAATCACGGCATCCGTAAACATTTCCCATCCCATCTTTTGGTGACTTCCGGGTTCATGTTCCCTAACGGTAAGCGTAGCATTTAAAAGCAACACACCTTGTTTTGCCCATTTTTCCAGATTTCCACTTTCAGGATAGGTTTTGCCTATATCACTCTCCAACTCCTTAAAAATATTGACCAAGGAAGGCGGATGTTTTATACCATCTTTCACCGAAAAACATAATCCGTTTGCCTGATTAGGACCGTGATACGGATCCTGACCAATGATAACCACTTTTACCTTATCGAATTCACAATGATTAAAAGCCGCACATACATCCGATTCATTAGGATAACAGGTGTGTTCGCTATACTCTTTAGTTACAAATTGCATCAAATTTTTAAAATAAGGCTTTTCAAATTCATCATTAAGCTGATGTTGCCAACTTTGAGATAGGTTCATTTTCATGCTAACAAATATTTTCCTCTTTAAAATTCAAATGTAATATTATGACATTCACCAATCAAAAAATAAAAACCAATTAAACGCTATTCAATAATTTTTCTTTTTACCATTAAAATGCAATAGCGCATATAAAGCTATAAGTGCCTTGCCTTATTAGATTTCATCGGCAATGCGTACCTTTGTAACTTATTTAGACATCACGTGGCCAACATACATTCCAAAACATTACAAGACCTAGAGTTTCCTTCAGTATTACAACAAGTATCGGCTAGGTGCCATACCGAGTTGGGTAAAGAAGCGGCATTGCATATCGCCCCTTTCATTACAGAAGAAGTCATAAAAATTGAACTGGGTAAAACGGCGGAATATTTATCGTCAATGGTCAGCGAAAACCGCATACCAAACCATGGTTTTGATAGTATCAATGCTGACCTAAAGTTATTGAAGATCGAAAATACCACATTAGAACTCCAAGGTTTTAAGCGTATTGCCAGTATTTGCTTAACCGTTGTACAACATCAAAAATTCTTTAAAAAGTTTAAGGATTACTACCCGTTACTGAATGATTATGCCCTAAAACTAGAGTCCAATACAGAAATACCAGGACTGATAAACAACGTAATAGACAGATTTGGCGAGGTAAAAGACAATGCATCCGATCAATTGTTCTCCATTAGAAGACAGATTAATGCGGTAAGAGGAAAAATCAGTCAAAGCTTTGGCTCGGCACTTAACACTTATCAAGCGTCGGACTATTTGGACGAGATCAGGGAGTCTGTCGTGGAAAATAGACGTGTATTAGCCGTAAAGGCCATGTACCGCAAGAAAATTAAAGGTGCCGTAATGGGCACTTCTAAAACAGGGAGCATTGTTTATATTGAACCTGAGGCAGTATTAAAATATAGCAGGGAGCTGAATAACCTAGAATTTGAAGAGAAGGAAGAAGTACAGCGCATTTTAAAGCAACTAACGACTCAAATAAGACCATTTAGAGCCCTTTTAAGCGATTATCAAGATTTTCTAACACAAATAGACGTAATAGCCGCAAAAGCCAGATACGCAGAAGATATTAACGCTTTACTACCCAAAATAAATTCTACCAATAGACTTTTTCTAAGAGAAGCCTATCATCCATTATTATTTTTAAATAATAAACGAAAAGGTGAAAATACATATCCACAGACCATTGAATTACATCAGGAAAACAGAATAATTGTCATATCCGGTCCAAATGCTGGAGGAAAAAGTATAACGTTAAAAACCATAGGCCTACTTCAGGTGATGCTTCAGAGCGGCATGTTAATTCCTGTACATGAACGAAGTGAAGTGTGCTTCTTCAAAAAGATTTTAACGGATATTGGAGACAACCAAAGTATTGAAAATCACTTAAGTACATACAGTTATCGACTTAAGAACATGAACCAGTTCTTAAAGCGATGCGACAACAATACCTTATTTCTAATCGATGAATTTGGCACTGGTAGCGACCCAGAATTGGGCGGTGCATTGGCAGAAGCGTTTTTAGAGGTATTTTATGAGCGAGGTTCGTATGGGGTAATAACAACGCACTATGCAAACCTAAAAGCCCTTGCTAACGAATTACCGCATGCAACCAATGCCAACATGCTATTTGATGGAAGGACATTGGAACCTACCTTTCAATTGATCTTAGGTCAGGCTGGTAGCTCATTCACTTTTGAAGTTGCCCAAAAGAACGGTATACCCTACTCCCTCATCAATAAGGCGAAAAAGAAAATAGAACGTGGCAAGGTGCGATTTGATGCTACTATTGCAAAATTGCAGAAGGAACGTAACAAGATGGCGCAAACTGGCTCTAGATTAAAAGAAGAAGAGGATAAAGCCAGAGAAGAAAATCAGAGATTGGAGAAATTAAACGCAAAAATCAAATCTAAGCTTGAAAATTACCAAGAACTCTATGATCACGATCAACGCATGATTCAGTTAGGGAATAAAGTGAATGTAGCCGCTGATAAATATTTTCAAGACAATAAAAAAAGACCTTTGGTTTCTGAGCTTTTACGTATTGTGGAAACCGAGAACAGTAAAAGAAAAAAGAAATCGGCCCACCAAGCAAAACTAGAGAGAACAAAAAAAGCCAAAGTAGCACAAGAAGTGCAAAAAGAGGTTAAAGTTATCCGCGAAAAAAAGAAGGTTGAGAAAAAGAAAGCAATCATAAAAGAGAAGAATAAACCAAGACCGGTTTTTAAGGTTGGTGACCGAGTAAGAATGCAAGATGGAAAAGCTGTAGGTAGTATTGATTCCCTTGAAAAAGGAAAAGCAATCGTAAATTATGGCATTTTTACCACCAACGTAAGTGTGGACCAACTAGAAATGGTTGAAAAGAAAAAATAACATTGAAAATCAACAACTTACAATAAATCATATACGATTTTTTGTTGACTTACTTTTTTGTTCCATGGACATTCAACATATAAATTGGACAGTACATTGTTACAAAATTTATAATGGTGTTAGGAAATAGTTTTTGAATAAACCTTTAATTTTATCCTGTGGATATAAATAAGAAAATTATTCTTTTTGATGGTGTTTGCAATCTTTGCGATAGTAGCGTTCAGTTTATTATTAAGCGAGATAAAAATGACGTATTCAGATACGCTGCACTACAAAGTGAAACCGGAGAAAAGCTATTGGCTGAAAGAAATATTGACTCCAATGAAATTGATTCCATTATTTTAATAGAACCAAACGTCGCCTATTACACAAAATCTACCGCCGCTCTAGAAATTGGTAAGAATTTGAAAGGTCTTAGAACAATTTCCTCCATTTTACTATGGTTACCAGAATCCTTTCGCAATATCGTATACGATTTTATCGCTAAGAACAGATACAAATGGTACGGTAAAAAGGCTGATTGTATGATCCCTACAGAAGAGCTGAAAAGCAAATTTATTTAGGCTTCTTAAAATTTGAGCTTGTTTTTAGGTTTTAATTTGATTAGAATTACTTTTACCCCATTTCGCACTAAATGTTATACATTAAAATTCAATGACTTATATTATCGACCTTAGAAATTAGTGTTGATAAAGATGAATACCGAAAAAAAGAAACTTTATAAAAAAAAGAGATATTTAATACCTATAATAATAGTTATACTTCTTATCTCCTTGCGACTTGCCCTCCCATTTTTCGTAAAAAATTACGTTAATAATGTTCTTGCCGACTTACCAGGGTACTACGGTCAGGTAGAAGACATAGACCTATCGATCATACGTGGCGCATACACCATACACGGTATGTACCTGAATACAGTAGATGGTAATACAGAAATTCCTTTTCTAGATTTTAAAAAAACGGATATTTCTATTGAATGGAATGCCCTTTTGCATGGAAGAATTGTAAGCGAAATAGAAATGCAAGAGCCTAAGGTTCTTTACGTATTTGAAGACCAACAAGATACCGTAGGTCAAGCGGATACCGAAGATTGGACCAAAGCATTAACCGACTTAGTACCTATTGACATTAACCGCTTAACCGTACGAAATGGGAAACTTGCTTTTTTACAGTTACAAGCAGACCCTAACATTGATTTACACCCTTCTAACGTGGAATTATCTGCAACCAACCTGAGAAACGTAGTAGAAAAAAGCAGAACCTTACCCTCTAACATACATGCGACCGCAACTTCAATAGGTAATGGCGATGTCGTATTGGATGGCGACATGAATCTAGTAAAGGAAATACCTGACATGGATATTACTTTTAGTTTAGAAAATGCCAATGCAACAGCCCTTAACGACTTTACTAACCACTACGCCGGAATTGATTTTGACGAAGGTTCGTTCGATGTGTTCGGAGAACTTGCCATTGCCGATGGATACCTAAAAGGATCTTTTAAACCTATTCTAAAAAATGCCAAATTGGTAGGTAAAGACGACGGATTCTTAAAAACATTATGGGAAGGCTTTGTTGGCTTTTTTAAGTTCATCCTAAAGAATCATAAACAAGATACACTCGCCACTAAAATTCCTGTTGAGGGAGACCTTAATAGTGTCAAAACAAAAATTTGGCCCACAGTTACGCGAATTTTCAGAAATGCATGGATACAGGCTTATAAAGATATTACAGATGATGATTTAAACTTTAAGGACGCCGCCGATGGAGCCGACAAGTTGAATGATAAATCAAAAAAGAACTAAATCAATTCACCAATTTCAACAAATACTTAATACCATCTATTCAAATAAACAACAATGAACGATACGATAAAAAAAATTGCCCTTAGCGGTTACATTTCTAAAGGAATCGTATTTTCTATTACAGGAATTCTAGCTTTCTTATCCGCATTTAATATGGGAGGCAGAAAAGCAGGTAAAATTTCAATTATTAATTATTTGGAACAACAAAGCTTAGGCTCTGTAATTGTAATTTTATTAGGACTAGGACTTATATGCTATGGCATTTGGAGATTGATACAAGGTGTAAACGACCCTGAAGGCATTGGAACTGATTTTAAAGGTGTGGTAAAACGAACTGGTTTTTCTATAAGCGGAATTATTTACCTCTCACTAGGCTTAATTGCCATTGCCGATGCGTTCGGTTTATTTTCTATTTATAGCACTGGCAACAATAGCCAAGACACTCAATTAAATACTTCGACCCGCTCCCTTATATTTATCATCATCGGATGTGCGCTTGGTATAAAAGCGGTATATCAATTTATAAAGATCCATAAAGGTAATTTCATTAACAACTTTGACATACAATCCGTCACATCTCTGAACACACGTAAATATATTAAAAGAATGGGTTATGCCGGTTTACTATCAAGAGGCATAGTTACCAGTATTATTTCCTATTTTTTTCTGGCAGCAGGAATTGGTTTAAATGCCTCTTCCAAACAAGTAAAAGGTACTGCCGAAGCTTTTTCATTTATACAAGATCAAGCTTATGGCAAATATTTATTAGGACTTGTCGCCGCTGGATTGGTTTGCTACGGATTGTTCATGTTCAGTACTGCGGCCTACCGTAAGTACAATGATTAAAACAATTATTTTTTATAGTTATCGTCCCAATTCTTAACCTTCGGTTCGTGCAACTTATCAACCGATTTCGCCACCATCATAGATACAGAGGCATCACCAGAAACATTAATTACCGTTCTGCACATATCTAAAGGTCGGTCTACAGCGAATATAAGTGCTAAACCAGCTTCTGGTATTCCCGCTTGGGCGAGTACAATAACTAGCATTACCATACCTGCACCAGGAACTGCAGCACTACCAATCGAAGCCAATGTAGCTGTAACAATAATTCCCAATTGTGCTGAAAGACTTAGATCCATACCAAATGCCTGTGCAATAAAAACGGCGGCAATGGCTTGATATAAACTTGTACCATCCATATTTATAGTAGCACCTATGGGCAATACAAAACTTGTTACTTCTTCATCAACACCCAAGTGCTCTTCTACCCTTTCCATAGTAACTGGCAATGTAGCAGCACTGGAACTTGTTGAAAATGCAAGAAGTTGAGCCGGTGACATCCCCTTCATAAACTTACTTGGAGATGTTTTGGTGAACACCCAGACCAAAACTAGGTAAACACCCAACATTAAAGTAAGACCTAGTACTACGCAGAATGCATACCAAGCCAAAGCCTTAAAAAGATCCATACTTGGCGATTCTACTATTAAAGCAGCCAATAATGCAAAGACACCGTATGGCGCTGCCAACATAATCAAATCTATAAGCTTCAATATTACTTCATTGAATCCATCAAAGAATTTTTTAACCGGTGTTGCTTGTTCTTCCGGAATAAGTATTAATCCAATACCAAAGAAAATGGCGAAAAATATAACCTGCAGCATATTACCATTATCAGAAGCTGCTTTAAATATGTTACTGGGAACCAAATCTTCCAAAGCCTGTAACGGACCAGCTTCTTTTTGCTTTTCCGCTTTTGTTTTTATGGCATCAGCATCGCCTTTGTAGTTTTCTACAAGTTCCGTTCTTGTCTGTTCAGTAATGGAGCCCCCGGGTTTCACAATGTTCACCACCCCTAAACCAATAGAAACGGCGATAACAGTGGTTCCGATGTAGATGGCAATGGTACGGCCACCCATTTGAGAGAGCTTTGAAATATCCTTTAAATCGGATACTCCTTTAATAAGAGACCCCAAGATAAGGGGTACCGCTATTAACTTTAATGAGTTGATAAAAATGTTTCCAAATGGTTTGATCCAATCTGATATAAATTTTGGTCCCCATTCGAATTGAACCATTGCTAAAGCAAATAAAACCCCGGCCAACATCCCCAATAGAATTTGCCAATGCAACTCAAGCTTCCTCATAAAAAATTTAGTTTAGGGAAGTAAGATAGTATTTTGCTAGGAAAAGTGCTAAAAACGAACCTATAATTTAATGGTTCTATTAAGAAGTGTATAATCTGCCAAGACTAATGCTGTCATTGCTTCAACGATAGGCACAGCTCTTGGTACCACGCATGGATCGTGCCTTCCCTTACCTTGAGTTTTGACCATATTACCCTCTTTATCAATAGTTTCATAACCTTGTATGACCGTGGCTACAGGTTTAAATGCAACGTTAAAGTAAATATCCATTCCGTTACTTATACCACCTTGAATTCCTCCACTAAAATTGGTCTTTGTAGAACCATCAGAATTAAATTGGTCATTATGTTCACTGCCCTTCATCTTTACACCTTCAAAACCACTACCGTATTCAAAGCCCTTTACGGCATTAATAGACAACATTGCCTTACCTAATTCCGCATGTAATTTATCGAATACAGGCTCTCCTAAACCAATCGGTACATTTTTGGCAACGCATGTAATCACTCCACCTATGGTATCACCTTCTTTTTTAATCGATTTTATATAATCTTCCATCTTAGCGGCCATTGCCACATCTGGACAGCGAACTGCATTAGATTCTGTTAAAGAAAGATCTAGTTCAGTATAGTGCTTACCCAAATTCATACTACCTACTTGAGAAACATAGGCCTGTATTTCTATACCTTTTAAAAATTGCTTTGCTATGGCACCTGCGACCACCCTACTTGCAGTTTCCCTTGCCGAACTTCTGCCACCGCCACGGTAATCTCTAAAGCCATATTTTTGATCATAAACATAATCAGCATGCGATGGTCTATAAGAATCTTTTATATGTCCGTAATCCTTTGACTTCTGGTTGGTATTATGAATAGCAAAACCAATGGGTGTACCCGTAGTCTTACCTTCAAAAACACCTGAGTAGAATTCTACTTCATCTGGCTCTTTACGCTGGGTTACTATTGCAGACTGACCAGGCTTACGACGATCAAGGTCTTTTTGTATGGCCTCAAAATCCAATTCAATTTCTGATGGACAGCCGTCAATTACTCCGCCAATGGCTCTACCATGCGACTCTCCAAAAGTGGTTACCTTAAAAATATTCCCAAAGCTATTTCCGGCCATAATAAGTATGTTCTTTATTAAATACGTATGGTTTTAACACCTACAAATCCACAGACTTCAAAGGTAAATGTTAAATGCATGAAAGAAAAATTTAAAAAGTGCTTAATATTACCTTAACCTTACTCTTTTGTGATAATGATTAATTAACCTAATCATTAAAGATTATTGACTCTCCAAATGATTGGCATGTATACCATTAGGTTTAATTTTGACCCAAAAATTATCCCCTTTGAAAAAACGTCGTCTTGAAATAGCGGTGCTATCTGATGTTCACTTAGGCTCATATGGTTGTCATGCTGAGGAATTGCTTACATACCTATGTAGTATCGACCCGAAAATTCTAATTCTAAACGGTGATATACTAGACGCAAAAAGAATGCGCAATAACTACTTTCCTCCTTCTCATCTAAAAGTGGTCAAGAAAATATTTTCTTTAGCAGCCAAAGGAACGGTAGTACATTACATTACTGGCAATAAAGATGAACCCTTAAGAAAGATTGATGATATTTATATGGGTACCATTCAGGTTTCTAACAGACTTTCTTTAAAACTAAATGGAAAAAACACGCTCTTTTTTCACGGTGATATTTTCGACTTTTCCTTTAGACACTCACATTGGTTATTAAATTTTGGGGAAACAGGGTTTGACACCTTATTAAAACTGGCAAAATTAAAAACCAAGTTTTTAGGCATGTTCGGAAAGAAGAACAAACCATTTTCTAACCCAGAATTAGACTATGGTGAAAGAGATCCCGAGCAAATAGCCTTATTCGAAAACAATGTAGCCAAAATGGCCATCAACCAACATTACGATCATGTCGTATGCGGTCATAGCCATGCTCCGAACAAACAACAGTTCGAAACCAAAAAAGGTCAATGCCTCTACTTAAATTCGGGTGACTGGGTAAAACATATGACTGCCCTTGAATATTCATTTAAACGTTGGAAACTATACCGATACGAAAATGATAAACTGGCTTCGTTTTATATGGACGAAGAACTAAAGTCCATGAACATGAATGAGCTTATTGCTACCATAACCCAACGCAAAGAGAGGGATTCTAAAAAAGAAAAAGACGGTCTTACCGATATTTAGTCTAGTAAAGCTTCTTTCAATACACTTACCGGGTGCTTAGCAATTCTTTTGGTACCATCAAAAATTTGATGCCTACAACTGGTACCGTTCGCAGCAATAATAGTTTCCTCCGATGATTTTTGTACTGCAGGAAATAGCTTTAGACCACCAATTTTCATACTCGTCTCGTAATGCTCTTCCTCATAACCAAATGAACCCGCCATACCACAACAACCAGATGGTATAATAGTAACCTTGTAGTTGGTTGGTAAGTTTAAAACATCAAAAGTCACTTTCTGATTGCTCAATGCTTTTTGATGACAATGATTATGGATCTTTATATCCTTAGCTTTTGTGGTAAAACTCGACGCACTCAACTTACCTTCTGCAATTTCCTTTGCCAGAAATTCTTCGATTAAAAAGGAATTATCCGCAATTTTCTGTGCAACATCTCTATTACCGGTCATACGTTTGTATTCATCTCTAAACGACAAAATTGCTGAAGGCTCTAAACCTAATACCGGCAAACCTGCATCTGCAAATTTTTGCAAATCCTTGGAGTTTTTAACCGCTAGTTTTTTAGCTTGTTTCAAGAAGCCTTTTGAAAGGAATGTTCTACCGCTTTCTGCATAATAAAGCTCTACATCATAACCAAGTTTCGCCAATAATTCTATAGCATCTTTCCCTACTTCAATATCTAGGTAACGCGTAAACTCATCGATAAACAAAACTACCTTTTTATTTGCATCAACTTTCTGATTACTAATTTTTTGAAGATGTTTATCAAAATTAAAACTATAAACCTTTGGCAAGCTCCTTTCTTGTGCAACTCCACTTGTTTTTTTCAAAAGTCCCCCAAGTAATTTTGAATCATACACAGCATTGGTCAGACCAGAAACCTTACTACCCAATCCGTTCAGCTTTGTATTATAAGCGAACAATTTACCACGTAAAGAATAGCCGTTTGCCTCTTGATATTGATATAAAAATTCAGCTTTTAAGGTTGACACATCCACATTACTGGGACACTCACTTGCACATGCCTTACAACTTAAACAAAGGTCAAAGGCTTCCTTAATTTCGGGACTATCAAACCTATTCTTAGCAGTACTATTTGGGTTGGTCAAAAATTCTCTTAACGTATTTGCCCTACCCCTTGTTGTATCTTTTTCATTTTTGGTGGCATGGTAACTTGGACACATACCTCCTTTTGCTTTTTCGGTTTTTCTACAATCGCCACTTCCGTTACATTTTTCAGCAGCCTTTAATATACCCTCACTATCAGAGAAATCCATTAAGGTCTTCACATCAGGCTCCTTTCGGTCAACCTCGTAACGAAAGGACTTGTCCATTGGATAAGCGTCAACTATTTTACCCGGATTAAAAATTCCCTTGGGATCGAAGTATGATTTTATTCGCCTTAACAACTCATAGTTTTTCTCACCGATCATTAAAGGGATAAACTCAGCACGTACAATACCATCTCCATGCTCTCCACTAAATGAACCTCTATATTTTTTAGTCAGTTTAGCTACATCTGTAGTAATTGCCCTAAACAAGCCCACATCAGCAGATTTCTTTAAATTAAGAATTGGTCTTAAATGCAGCTCACCTGCACCAGCATGTGCATAATACACGGCACTTTGCCCATAACCTTTCATAATTAGGGAAAACTCCGCTATAAAATCTTTCAAATCCGGTAAAGCCACAGCAGTATCTTCAATACAGGCTACCGCTTTCATATCACCTACAATATTTCCCAATAGACCCAATCCTGCTTTACGAAGCTCTATGGCCTTGGCAATTTGATCGCCGTATAAAACAGGATTCGCATAGCTTAACCCAGATTTCTCAATGGTCTTATGCAATGCGGCTATTGCTTGTTCCAATTCCAATTTTGTATGTGCGGATACCTGTAACATCAACAAAGCCGCAGGATCCCCTTCAACAAAGAACCTGTTGGCTAACTGTGCACGATTGTTCTTGGTACAATCTAAAATTACCTTATCCATCATTTCACATAATTGCAATGGGTGTTCCATTACCGGAACCACATCCATTAAGCAATCTTCTAAAGTGTTGTAATGCGTAACGACCATGGCCGAAAGCGGCGGTGGCAAAGTATCTAATTGCACTGTTAACTCTGTAGTAAATGCAAGTGTACCCTCACTACCACATAACAATTTTGCCATATTGAAATAGGGTAATTCTCCTCCGAAAATATCGGTTTTCAATAATTCATCTACAGCATAACCTGTACTTCTTCTATGAATTTCAGGTTTAGGAAAATTCTCCTTTATTTCTTTAACTACATCTTTATTAGATAGCTCTTTATACACCTCTTTATAAAGTAAAGCTTCAAAAGTATCTTCTTGTAATTTCTTCTTGAACTCATCTGTAGCTATGCTACCAAACTCCGCTATAGAACCGTCTGACAATACCGTTTTCATAGAGACGACCTTATCTCTGGTTACCCCATATTGGATAGAGGTGGTCCCTGATGAATTATTGCCGACCATACCGCCCATCATACACCTATTGGATGTCGATGTATTCGGACCGAAAAATAAACCGAACGGTTTTAAATACTGATTCAGTTCGTCTCTAATAACCCCTGGTTGAACGGTAACCTGTTTTTTTTCTAGATCCAGACTTATTATTTCAGTAAAATGCTTTGACACGTCGACCACTAGTCCATCACCCACACATTGCCCTGCCAAAGATGTACCTGCTGTTCTTGGTATAACGCTAATATCTTCATTATTCGCAAATTGCACAATCTTCTTAATATCTTCGACGGATTTTGGAAAAGCCGCACCTAATGGTATTTTTCGATATACTGACGCATCGGTAGCGTACAGTGTTTTGGTAAGATTATCAAATTGCACATCTCCCTCTAAATCTTCTCTTAACTTTGCAAGTAAATTATTATCCAACGTAACACAATTTTGATTGCTAAATTAAGTTTTATTGTGTGAGCCACATTATAAATAGGCTCATTTTTCATCACAAAAACCAATAACTATATGAAGATTTTAAAAAGTATTATTGCATTATCACTACTGGCAACATGTTCAATATCGGCTCAAGATATTGCCGATCATGCACTTGGACTTAGATTAGGGGACAGCGATGGCTTTGGTGCTGAAATCAGTTACCAAAAATCATTGACCAGATACACTAGAGCCGAGTTCGATCTAGGATGGAGAGACAGTAGAAATTTTGATGCTTTCAAATTAGCCGGACTCTACCAATGGGTTAGACCAATAGAAGGAGATTTTAATTGGTACTACGGTGTAGGTGGTGGATTAGGAAGCGTTGATTTCCCTACAAACCCCAACAATGACGACGATGGAGGTCTTTTCGTTTTTGCTGCCGGTGATATCGGTATCGAATACAACTTTGATATACCTTTAATATTGTCGTTGGACTTTAGACCTGAATTAGGTGTTTTAGGGTATGACGGTTTCTCAGATAATTTCGATTTTGATATCGGACTAGGTATTAGATATCAGTTCTAAATACAAAAATTACATTACTATAAAGACCTTTAACCTTGCGTTAAGGGTCTTTTTTTATATCCTATATATAAGTACATTTGTAACTTAACCTAAGTGAAATTTATGAAAAATAGTATTGTAATACTGCTTGCCGGAATTTTATTGTTCAGCTGTAACTCTGAACCGGAAAGCTTTACCCTCAATGGAAAATTAAGAGGAGAATTAACAGATGGCACCCGAGTTTTTCTAAAAACGATTGGCGAGAACAACCAACCAATGGATATAGACACCGCCACTACAACTAATGGCGAATTTACATTTACAGGAAAATCAGACATACCAGAACTGCACTATATTTTCGTAGAACAACTACCAGGTTATACGGCGGTCATTCTAGAAAATGGTGAGATCCAATTCAATGCTCAGCGAGATAGTATGGGCTTCGCAGAAATTAGCGGTACTTTTCAAAATGATGCTTTTGCCGATTATATGGAGCAGTCTAGAGAAATCTCAATGCAAGCACAATCTATTCAGCAAGACATGAAATCTGCATCAGGTGAAGCTGCAGTCGCGCTTCAAGATGAAATGAAAGAATTGCAAGAGGAATACAAAACCTTTGAACTGGATTACGTTAAAAACAATCCTAACGCACTAATATCAGCATTGGTTCTTGACAGGGCTATCGCAACAAAAGCTGTTAGTCTTGAAGAAGTAGAAGAAATTTACAACACATTGTCTGAAGACATCAAAAATACAAAACCCGGTAAACAGGTTCAAGAAGGTATAGAAAAACTAAAAGCCTCGGAAGAAGCGGGAAAAAACTCAAGTATCGGTGCAAAAGCTCCTGAATTTTCAGGACCTAGTTTAGATGGTAGCGAACTTGCTTTAAAAGATGTAATGGGAAAAGTTACACTTATAGATTTTTGGGCAGGATGGTGCAGACCATGCAGAGCTGAAAACCCAAACATTGTAGCAGTATATAATAAATACCACGATAAAGGTTTAAATATCTTAGGGGTTTCTTTAGACAGGACAGAAGAAGCTTGGAAGAAAGCCATTGCTGAAGATGGTTTGGAGTGGAACCATATTTCAAACATTGCATATTTTGATGATCAGATCGCTAAGTTATATAATGTAGACGCTATACCTGCCGCTTTTCTTCTTGATGAGAACGGTGTAATAGTAGCTAAAAACCTAAGAGGACCAGCATTGGAAGCCAAGGTTGCAGAATTACTGAACTAATTTTTAAGTTCATTTCATAAAAAATCCCCTAGGCGAAACCTAGGGGATTTTTTTTATAACTTGATTTTAGTCTTAAAACTTGTTGTAGTAGTCATTAAAATTACCGGTAACGGTAACATCACCATTTTTAATTACCTCACCAGTAACGGCAACTACAGAATCATCACCTAAAAATGCTATAGAAGCACCATCATTTAGTACCAAATTACCATAGATGACCAAATCACCTTCTACAATTAAGGTTGCACCAGAATTGATGGTTATATTTCTTTGACGATTATTTCTACCAACAACCAAGGTACCGTTCATTTCAAACAAGCCATTGGCATTAATAGCTACGCCATCTTTAACCGTCCAAGAACCGCACAACAATAATTCGCCATTGATATTCACATTATTAAACCTCTTTGACCCACTGTAAGCCAGCTCTTCTCCGCTATTCACGTTCAGATTAGCGCTACCAGAATATCTTGACAGTTCTGAACATCTCTCTTCTAAACTTTCACTTGGTCTATTCAGTTTAATGATTTGAAATCCAGATTTTCCTGAAGCGGCAAATATATAATCATCCTTTGATGCTACGTAATTAATGGAGCCCGTAAGTTCAATAACGCCTACACCAACAGTATTATCAGCTTTTGTTTCAGAAAGACTAAGTCCGCCAGCACCATTGGCCATTAAAAGCACATCGTCGTTTACAGCAACTCCGTTAGTTACAACTTCTCCCGGTTCCGCATTTTCAGGATTGGTCAAAATTGGCAAATACTCAACAAAACTGCCGGATGCACTGTTATACACTCCAGCTCCTTTTGTACCTTCAGAAACAATTATGTTATCGCCTAAAAAATCTAGTGTACGCTTGGCATCCACTCCAAAATCTGACTGTATCGATATACTTCTAGCCGTATTTAGATTAGCATCTAAAAAGCTTACGCCTTGTGCGGCATCCAAAACTGCTATTTCATTGCCATTATATGCAACAGACCTTAAATCTGCGAAAGCTGCCTCATTCTTGACACTAAGATCATTTTTATCATAGACAACCACATAGCCGTCTTGACCACTAGTTACTACAACGTCGTTATCTACAATACGAACATCTGTTGCATTAAAACCTTCTTGAAAGCCATAACTAATATTTGACGTATTTATTCTGCCTTCGCTTACTGCTATTTTAGCAACTAAAGAGTTTGCTGTCGCGGTTACCGATTGCTCTGCATCTACACCACCTGCAACATATAAATATCCATTATCATAAGCAATAGAATTTAAATCTGCATTCGTATAATATACTCGAGATGTAACTCTTGGGTTATTTGGATCGCTGACATCAATAACATCAATTGCGCCCACATAATCTTGCCCAACGGTGTTATATGAAACATAGCCATAATCACCATCTAAAGCTACATGCGTAGCAGCTAAATTTTCGCCATTCGTAAATGTTGGCGGTGCAATTTGCGCCACTAAAGTCAAAGGATAGCCACCTGCAGCCTCTGTTTTTCCTGTGACATTATATCTTTTTGCACTGGTGGTTGGGTCTTCATATATATCCAAAACACCTGCTTCATCAAAACTTACACTATTTGTGAGCTTCGATTGATCTGTTTCTGTTACTAAATTATCTTCGGGGTTTTCAAAAACTGTGGTTTCATCACTACAACTTGCAATAAAAAATACTGCCGAAATAGTTACTAGCCATGATTTTCTGATAGATAGGTTTGATTTCATGATAAATTCGGGTTTTGGGAATAACGACCCGAATTGCCGTATTGTTGTCTATACACAGAGAAATCCGATGAAATGCACTATATTTTAGCCCATGAACCAGAAAAAATCACAATACTTGAGAAATAATTAAATTTTACCCATTTTACCTAAAACAAAAAGTAAAATAATAGGCAATGCCAGCAATCCCACCATTAAAGTATCGGTCTGTAGCAAACTGGGCATAAAAAGCAAGGTACAGGCATAACCACCTATTGCCCCACCAAAATGCGCGGTATGGCCAATATTACCTAATCTCTTTTTCATTCCATAAATAGAATATAATAAATAACCGATACCAACAACATAGGCAGGCACCGGAATGGGAATAAACATAATACCCAACTGCATATTTGGTTGCAATAGTATTGCGGCATATAAAATACCGGTTACCGCACCACTCGCCCCTACCGCTGAATAATATGGCTCATCTTTATGAAAACTAAGTGCCAATAAACTACCCGCCAAAAGACTAGCGGCATAAATTATAAGAAATTGAGTTTGACCGAACCAATTGATTACAACTCCTGCAAAAAAATACAACGTTAGCATGTTAAACAATAGATGAGAAACATCTACATGTAAAAAGCCAGAGGTAGCCATGCGGTCTTTTTGCCCTGCTTTAATGGCACCAATGCTAAATTTGTACCGCTCGAAGAAGGTTGGGTCGTTAAATCCTTTCATTGAAACCAATACATTCGCTGCAATTAATGCTATTGTTGCTAGATCAAGGTTGTACATTGTACTCTGTTTATTTGGCATCAAATATAGTTATATTTGCCCATAATTTTTTCTAGTATGCAACTATTGGCCTTTGTTTTGATCTATCCTTTTTTATGGATAGTTTCCATCTTGCCGCATCGTTTATTTTATGGTTTATCTGATATTGCCTGTTTCTTTATTTATCGGGTTTTTGGCTACCGAAGAAAAGTAGTTCAAGAAAATTTGAACTTGGTTTTTCCGGAGAAACCTAAAGAAGAAATTCATCGTATTGAGAAAGAATTTTACAAACATCTTTGCGATATGTTTCTTGAGATGGTCAAGACCATGAACCTTAGTAAAGCATCCGTTGCCAAAAAATACCAAGTGGTAAACCCTGAAGTTTTACTTGATATTGAAAAAGAACGAAGTATCATTATACTTTGCGCACATTATGCCAATTGGGAATGGAATGTTAGCATCAACAACTATGTTAACTCAAAGGGCTATGCCGTATACCAAAAAGTAAACAATGCATATTTTGATCAATTTATTAGAAAAGTTAGAGCTCGTTGGAATACCACTTTAATTACACAAGCCCAAACTGCCAAAACAGTAATTAAAAATTATAGAGATAATGTAAGAGCTACTTACGGAATGGTAAGCGACCAATCTCCGCAAGCACACAGAGCCCATTATTGGACTGATTTTTTGGGCATTACGGTACCCATATTTATTGGTGGCGAAACATTGGCTCGAAAAACAGGTTTAGCTACGGTATTTTTAAAAGTGAGTAAGGTAAAACGTGGGCACTACAAAGCAGAATTTATTCCTATAGCCATAAACAGTAAAGAAACCGAAGAACATGAGATTACCAATAAATTTCTAAGGTTAACAGAAGAACAAATATTAGAGCAGCCACAATTTTATTTATGGACACATAAGCGCTGGAAGCACCGAGGCAAAAAACCTGCTGCTTTTGCAGAAGTAACCTAAAGACTTATAAAATAAAAAACCGGAAATAGTTCAAACTATTTCCGGTTTTTTATTCAAACAGATTTTGCTATTCCAAACCTGCTACATCCTTAATTTCTACAATAATTCTATCCGCCAATTCATCTGCTTCATTTTGACTTTTAGCTTCTGTATAAATTCTAATAATTGGTTCTGTGTTAGATTTTCTTAAGTGTACCCAGTTTTCTGCAAAATCGACCTTAACACCATCTATTGTTGACAACTCCTCATTGGCATACTTTTCAGCCATTGCCTTTAAAATACCATCAACGTCTAAACCTGGGGTTAACTGAATTTTCTTTTTACTCATATAATAGCTAGGGTAACTTGCTCTTAGTTCTGCAACCGTACCGCCTTTTTCTGCCATTAACATTAGGAAAAGAGCCGTACCCACCAATGAATCTCTACCATAATGACTTTCTGGATAAATGATACCTCCATTACCTTCGCCTCCTATAACAGCGTTGTTAGCTTTCATTTTGGTAACCACATTTACTTCCCCAACGGCAGCAGCTTCATAAGTACCTCCATGTTTTTGGGTAATATCACGCAAAGCACGAGATGATGAAAGGTTGGAAACCGTATTACCTTTAGTTTTACCGAGCACATAATCGGCACAGGCTACTAGAGTGTATTCTTCTCCAAACATTTCTCCATCATTACTAATAAATGCTAAACGATCAACATCTGGATCTACTACAATACCAAAATCAGCATTTTCTTTCACCACCAAATCACAAATATCTTTTAAGTGCTCTTTTAATGGTTCTGGATTATGCGGAAAGTGGCCGGTTGGTTTGCAATACAATTCAATTACCTCTACTCCAAATTCTTTCAAGAGTTTAGGGATGGCTATACCACCGGTTGAATTTACACCATCGACAACAACCTTGAATTTCGCTTTTTTAACCACTTCGGCATCTACCAAAGAAAGGTTTAAAACTTCGTCTATATGTATATCAATATAACTATCGTTTTTATTGATTTGCCCTAAATCATCTACATCAGAAAAATCAAAATCTTCTTTTTCTGCTATTTCTAAAATTTTAGCACCTTGGGCAGCATCTAAAAATTCACCTCTTTCATTTAATAGTTTAAGCGCATTCCATTGTTTTGGATTATGGCTTGCCGTTAAAATAATTCCGCCATCGGCTTTTTCCATTGGTACGGCAATTTCAACAGTTGGCGTTGTAGATAAATCTAAATCCACTACATCTATTCCTAATCCTACTAAGGTAGATACTACAAGGTTCTGAATCATCTCGCCAGACAAACGGGCATCGCGACCAATAACCACTTTTAACTTCTCTTTTTTAGAATATTCCTTTAACCAAATTCCGTAAGAAGCTGCGAACTTAACCGCATCAATAGGTGTTAGATTATCGCCTGGCTTACCTCCAATTGTTCCTCGAATTCCTGAAATAGATTTTATTAGTGTCATATATTCTTCATAAGTTTTTGCAAATATAAAGGTATCGTACTACATCGCTATTGCCCTTCTTTGTAAATTCGACATACGAAGCATAATTTAGAGGAATGAATTTTTTAGCCCATATATACTTATCCTTTGGCGATAAAGAGATTACTATCGGAAATTTTATTGCAGATAGCATACGTGCTAATAAATTTCAACATCTACCCACTAAGGTGCAAAAAGGCATAAAACTACATCGACTGATTGATACCTATACCGACACCCATCTGATTCCAAAAATTAGCAGCAAAAGATTACATGCAAATTACAGTCATTATAGTAGGGTCATCGTAGATATTTACTATGATCACTTTTTAGCAAAAAACTGGACAAAATATTCAGATGTTCCATTAGATGTTTTTGTGGATGATTTTTACGACCTACTCGAAGACAATTATGAAATTTTACCCATAGGCGTACAAAAAATGATGCCATATATGATTTCTGATAATTGGCTTTACAATTACTCAAAAATGGAAGGTATTGGCAATGTGCTAAACGGCATGAACCGAAGAACAAAAAATAGGTCTAAAATGAATTTTGCCATTTTAGATCTTGAAGAACACTATGATTCTTTTGAAGATGAATTTACCGAGTTCTTTGATGAACTAATAACATTCTCAAAAAATAAATTTAATTCATTAGTAATCAAAGATTAAATTTAAACACTAACAGTCAATATTCTAAAAACAATTATTTAAACTAATAATTTAACCAATTATGAACCAACTCAAATTAGCACTATTACTTGTTGCATTTGTTATTTTTGGCAGTTGCAAAGAAAACCCGACAAAACCAACCGGTACAGTTACAGAAAAAGCAATGGTAGTTTCTGCTCGTAAAGAAGCTTCAAAAATAGGTAGTGACATTATGCAAAAAGGAGGTAACGCTTTTGACGCTATGGTAGCTACAGAAATGGCTTTGGTCGTCGCCTACCCTTTTGCAGGTAACCTTGGCGGAGGTGGTTTTATGGTATACAGAAAAGCGGATGGTGAATCGGGCGCTTTAGATTACCGAGAAAAGGCTCCGCTAACAGCACACAGAGACATGTATTTAGATTCCTTGGGAAATGTTATACCAAATAAAAGCACCCTGGGAGCTACCGCTGTCGGAGTACCCGGTACGGTCGCGGGTATTATTGAAGTACACAAAAAATTTGGCTCCTTACCCCTTGAAGAAATTATGGCTCCGGTCATTGCTTTAGCAGAACGTGGTGTTGTAGTTACCGCTAATCAAGAAAAAAGATTAGCTAGTCAACGAGACAAATTCATTGAAGTCAATAGTGACAGCACTAAGTTTGCCACTGCTTACAAAGAGAATGACACAATTAAATACCCAGCTTTGGCAAACACTTTCAGGAGTATCGCCAAAAACGGAAGAGACGGCTTCTACAAAGGTGAAGTAGCACAAAAATTAGCCGCATTTATTCAAGAAAAAGGAGGGTATATTACCGAAGAAGACCTTGAAAAATACCAAGCAGTATGGAGGGACCCTATTTCATTCAACTATAAAGATTTACAAATAATTTCAATGAGTCCGCCAAGTAGCGGAGGGGTAACCATCAACCAAATTTTAAAGATGATGGAAAAATATGATGTGGCCGAATTAGGACATAATAGTCCAAAAATGATACAATTATTCACAGAAGCATCAAGAAGGGCCTATGCAGACAGAAACTACTTTTTAGGAGACCCGGACTTTGTAGATATACCCTATGACCGATTATTGAGTGATGACTACCTTGCAGAAAGAATGGCGAATTTTTCTTTTGACAAAGCAACCAAATCCTCAGAAGTGGAACATGGCAGTATTGAAATTGTAGAAAGTATGGAAACCACACATTATTCCATTGTTGACCAAGAAGGCAACGCAGTATCTGTTACCACTACCCTTAATGGAGCATACGGCTCTAAACTATACTCAGATGAGCTAGGTTTCTTTTTAAACAATGAAATGGACGATTTCAGTGCTAAAGCAGGTGTTCCAAATATGTTCGGGTTAGTTGGAGCTGAAGCAAATAGCATTGCCGCAGAAAAGAGAATGTTAAGTAGTATGACCCCAACTATAGTAGAAAAAAACGGCAAATTATGGATGGTTGTCGGCACCCCAGGAGGATCTACCATTATTACCGCGGTTGCCCAAACTATTTTAAACAGTTATGAATTTAAAATGAGTATGCAAGACGCTGTCAACGCTCCAAGATTTCATCATCAATGGTTACCCGATATGGTTATTTTTGAACCTAACGGATTCTCACCTACACTTACCGATGAGTTGAAAACTAAAGGGTATATTATCAACGAAGAAAGAACCCCGATTATAGGCAAGGTCGATGCAATTCGTGTATTGGAAAATGGTAAACTGGAAGGTGGTGCAGATAAGCGTGGAGATGATGCCGCTGTAGGATTTTAGATTTGTCTAAATTATAAAATCAACATATTTACATAAACATGTAATATATTTAAAATCAACTATTTAATTAAAATATGATAAAGAAACTATTTAAGTTTATTGCCGCTATAATTTTGATACTTGCCATTGGGTACGGTGTCTTGTATTATCTGTATAATGAACCCATTCCTAAGGGGGAATCCGGACCAGAAGCGGACGCTCTTGCATACAGAATGTTGGATGCTCTTAATTATAAAAATTACAATAACACCAAAGAACTTGAATGGTCTTTTCGGGGTGATCATCATTACAAATGGGACAAGGAAAAAGAAATAGTTTCCGTTTCTTGGAATGACGTAGTTGTGCATTTAGATTTAATCACCCCTTCTTCTAGCAAGGCAACAATTAATAATCAACCTGCTTCTTATGAAGAAACTAAGAATTTAATAGAGAAAGCTCAAAGTTATTTCAACAATGATTCTTTTTGGTTGGTAGCGCCATTCAAAGTTTTTGACCGAGGAACAGAAAGGTACCTAGTGGATTTAGAAGATGGATCTGAAGCTCTGTTAGTCACCTACACCCAAGGTGGTGACACCCCCGGAGATTCTTATATGTGGATCATTGAACCTAGCGGGAAGCCTAAAAGCTTTAAGCTGTGGACTAAAATTATTCCTATTGGCGGAGTTGAAGCAACATGGGAAGAATGGATCAAAACCGATAGCGGAGTACATTTACCTACACTGCATAAACTTGGTCCATTATCTATATCGATGGGTGAAGTAAAAGGAAAATAATTGTACTAATAATTTAAAAAGTCAAAGAATATCGATGGATATAAAACTTATCACTTTCAACGAAGTAACGTCAGATCTACAATCTCAATTGACCGAACTTTATAAGGAGCTAAATGTCGAGCTGACTCAATTGGACCTCGCTACTGCCCTATCGGATTACAACACTACCGATGTTGCCGTATGCCTAGATCAAGAAAAACTGATAGGAATAGCCATGATGGCAAAATACAAGGTAGTATCTGGACACAAAGGGATGATCGAAGATGTTGTTGTTTCTTCAAAATACAGAGGAAAAGGCATAGGTAGAAAACTAATGGAGAAATTATTGGAGCAAGCAAAAAATGAAAAACTAGATAACGTTTTACTCTTTAGCGGTCATCATAGAACCGCGGCAATAGCACTATATAAAAGTTTAGGTTTTAAGTTAAAAGATAGCGGACTATATATTAAACATTTACTTTAATTAACCTTCTTAACATGCTGTAATTGATCTTTTAACTCTTTCATAGATTCTTGCAATTGCCTCAACAAACCACTATCTGTTGTAGCGTCTACATTAAAAGTGATTTTACTACTCACTTCCCAAATTTCCTGAATTTGAAAAGGCTTTATATCGTAAGGAGGATAAGTCTCGTTCAAGGATACGAGAGTAATATTGTTTGAGTTCGGCCGCTTTTCTATCTTCTTTACCATAATAGAGTCTTGCAATACCACAACGTACATTTTATTGGCACTTACATAATCTATATGCTCAATAGCTCTAGCTAATACCCACTCACCCGGATGCAGATTTGGCAACATACTATCACCTTCGACCTGAAAACCTCTGTACGTCGCATTTCTGAATTCTGGAATGGGTAGATCAAACGCAGGTAATTGTTTATACCAACTAGTATCTGAAATGTTTTGAGGGTATCCTGCAGCCGCTTTGGCATTCACCAATACCATATTGTCTCGACTGGCAGAATCTACCGTAACCACTTTTGGAATTACACTGGTTTTAGAAGTTTCTAGATATTGCTCCTCACTTTCACCAAATAACCAAAGCGGATTTATCTTGAATTGCTTCAATAACTCCAACACTACTTTCCCAGACAATTTGGTTCGTCCACGCTCAATATCTGCGGTAGTATTTGATACGCCGATAAGTGACGCAAACTCCGCTTGCGTATAACCCAATTCCCTTCTTAAATCTGTAAATCTTTTTAATGTCAACTCATTTTCCATAGTAAGCCTTTTCTATCAAGACATTAGCCCTCTCGATACTTCAAATATAGTAAATATGGATTATATCCAATTAATTTTTTGGAATATTTCCATAATTAGGAATATTTCCATAATTTTGGAATATATACTACTTGTAATATGAATTTTAACCGAATTAAGGAAAAACTGAACATTTTGGCAGATGCCGCCAAATATGATGTCTCCTGTTCAAGCAGCGGTAGTAATCGCAAAAACAAGAATAATGGTTTAGGCGATACTGGCAATGGCATTTGCCATACGTATACGGAAGACGGTCGTTGTGTATCTCTTTTAAAAATTTTACTGACCAACCATTGCATTTTTGATTGTGCATATTGTGTTACACGAAAAAGCAATGATATACAAAGAGCAGCTTTCAAAATACAAGAGGTAGTTGACCTTACCATAAACTTTTATAGAAGAAATTATATAGAAGGTCTGTTTTTGAGTTCAGGTATTTTTAAAAGTGCCGACCATACCATGGAGCGTTTGATTGCGGTGGCGAAAAAATTACGAGAAGAAGAAAACTTTAATGGTTACATCCATTTAAAATCAATACCTGGTGCCAGTGATGAATTAATGTACGAGGCCGGTTTATATGCTGATCGTTTATCGGTCAATATAGAAATCCCCACTATTTCCGGCCTTAAACTTTTAGCTCCAGATAAAAAACACGAGGATTTCATTAAACCTATGAAAAAGGTAAAAGATGAAATAATTCGTTTTAAAGAAGAGAGAAAAATAATTAAGAGCACAGCAAAGTACGCACCTGCAGGTCAAAGCACCCAAATGATAGTAGGTGCTACGGGTGAAAGTGATAAGGATATCATGTATTCCGCCACTCATTTCTATAAAAACTATAAAATGAAACGGGTCTACTATTCTGGTTACGTTCCAATATCAACAGATATTAGATTACCTTCTTTAGGATCAGAGGTACCCATGTTAAGAGAAAATAGATTATACCAAACAGATTGGCTACTTCGGTTTTATGGTTTTAGCGTGAACGAAATTTTAGACGCCGATAACCCAAATTTAGATATGGATATTGACCCAAAATTAATGTGGGCATTACGAAACCTCAATCATTTTCCTGTCGACATCAATAAAGCCGATGCTCGTATGCTTGCCAGAATTCCCGGTATAGGTATGGGGTCTGTTCACAAAATAATAAATGGAAGAAAATATAGAAATCTTAATTGGGAACATCTCAAAAAAATGGGTATTGCGTTAAACCGTGCCAAGTATTTTATTATTTGTAATTCTAGCGATTGGGAACGAAGAGATTTAGATGCCGCAAAAATTAAAGGCATGATATTACAATCTCAAAATGGTAAATTTAAAAAACAGTTTAACAGTCAATTATCATTATTTAATTAAAGTTTCACTTAACCCTAATTTTAACTATGGAAAATATACCTAACACTTTAAACCCTGCTAATATTTCATTAATCGATACTGTTATAAACCGTATTCAATGTAAAATATTATCATTTGGGTACCAATTGGTATTACTTAAAAGTAAGTGTAAAAAAAGACTAAAAATTATCTCTAGAATATTCTTTTTTAACTTTTAAAACTTCACCTATGAACGCTTCAAAAATTTTGGTTTACGATGGTAGTTTCAACGGATTTTTAACTGCTGTTTTTATTGGGTTTGAACAAAAGTTAACCCATGCCGATATTCAAAAAAACAATCAATTACAAAGTGGACTTTTCGCTGAGACCGAAACCATTTTCACCAACGTTGAAAAAGCACAACGTGTGTGGAACGGTGTTCGAAAAAAAAGTAATACCGCGATAAAAAATATATACTTTGCGTTTTTAAGCGAACAAAGTAATATAGAAGCTCTTCTTTACCATTACATTCAAAAGTTAATGGGCAGCAAGTATAAAGGAGCTACTGATTTTAGTGATGACGGCATTTTAAAAATTAATCAGATAGCACATAAAGTGGGAAGAGAAAAACACCGAATGGAGGCTTTTATTCGTTTTCAACTTACTAAAGATGACGTATATTTTGCGAACATAGAACCAGATTTTGACGTGTTGCCTTTAATCTCAAAACATTTTAGAAATAGATATACGGACCAACAGTGGATTATTTATGACGTAAAACAGAAGTATGGTATCTTTTACAATTTGAATACTGTAGAAATAATCTCTCTAGATTTAACCGATATTCATGCAAATAGTCTAGAAAAGAGTTCCGTTTTCACGGATAGCGAATATGAGTACCAAGACTTATGGAACAATTATTTTAAGAGTACTACAATTAAGTCTAGAATTAACACTAAGCTTCATGTGCAACATGTGCCCAAACGTTACTGGAAATATTTATCTGAAAAAAAAGAGGCTGTTTAAAAAATTATCTTTCTGACCACTACAAATATCTACGCTTGTTATTATTACATTTATATCAAAGTAGATATCATGCCAAACAAGTATCAGTTAGCCCAAATCAACATTGCTCGAATGAAGGGTGTTAATATCAATGATCCTATCATGAAAGAATTTGTAGACAATTTAGATAAGGTAAATGAATTAGCCGAGCACAGTGAAGGGTTCATTTGGCGTTTAAAAGATGAAACCAATGATGCTACTAACTTCAACCCTTATAATGACGAACAAGTAATTATAAACATATCTGTTTGGAAAACTGTAGAGTTGTTAGAAACATTCGTTTACAAAACTTTTCATACCGATTTTCTAAGAAGAAGAAAAGAATGGTTTCACAAATTTGGAAAGGTATCTACAGCAATGTGGTGGATTTCCGAAGGAGATTACCCAACCGTACAGAATGCCGTGGAACTTTTAGATTACCTTCAGAAGAATGGAGCATCTCAAAAGGTGTTTGATTTTAAAAACAAATACGCCCCACCCACATCATAATAGGTATTTACGTAGAGTAAATATGTTGAACATGATAAAAATCAGCTGTTATTTTTTTTGTCAAGTTTAGTTTTGAAATATCTAAATGAATGATGACCCAGAACATTCCTTTAAATTATTTCACTATGAACTATAAAATACTTGCCACTTCCCTATCACAGAACGATGCTACCATTCAAGTAAAAGAATCAATCATAGCATTTGGCACAACAACGAAAACAGTAAATACCCTACCCAATCCTGCAGAGTTATTTTTGAGCTCTTTTGCCGCCTGTATGCTAAAAAATGTTGAACGTTTTTCTGTCATGATGAAATTTAATTACGAAAAAACAGCAATGGAAGTTACTGCAGCACGTTTCGAAAACCCACCGAGAATGGATGACATTATGTACACCTTAACCATTTACAGTAATGAGGATAAATTAAATGTATCTCTTTTGAAAAAGAATATCGAAAAGTATGGTACCATTTATAATACCGTGAAACAAACATGTTCCATATCAGGTAATATAAAAATAATTACCACTAGTTAATCTGCAAATAAACATTCATCTTAAAATCTCAAATTTTATGACAATATCGCTTGATATAACAGAATTTATCGTACTAATCTACCTGTTAAATTTCCGGCAATGATATTGTTGACTTCACTTACCGTAGCAAAATTAACATCTCCCTCATAGGTATGTTTTAATGCACAAGCCGCGCTTGCAAATTCCATCGCCTTATAATCATCATACTGCTGAAGTCCGTAAATCAACCCCGCTGCAAATGCATCTCCAGTACCTATACGATCTACAATATGGGTAATGTCGATATCTTCGGTCTCCCTAAACTCTTTACCGTTCCACATTCGAGCTCTTATTTTATGCCAAGAAGAATTTAAAGACGTTCTAATTTTATCAAAAACCTTTTCAATACTCGGAAATTCTTGAATCAACTGTTTACTTGCCTTAATAAAATCATCATTTTCATAGCCGTAGTCCGTTCCTAAAACTTCATTAATTTCATTTACACCTCCAATAAAGATTGTAGAATAATGAAGTAGTTCAATTAAAGCTTCCTTAGGGTCTTGCCCGTATTGCCAAAGTCCACTTCGGTATGTAGGATCAGCAGAAACCGCCATTCCCTTTTCTCTTGCCAATTTTAACCCTTCCTTCAGCAAATCATAAGCTCCTTGTGACAATGCGGGTGTTATGCCTGTCCAATGCATCCATTCCCCATTTTTTAAAGCGGTTTCCCAATTGACCTTTGAAGGTTCAATCTCTGAAAATGCAGAATGAGAACGATTATACGAAATCATACTAGGTCTTATTACCGCACCTACTTCTAAAAAATAGACCCCAAGAGGTCTTTTTGACTTTTCAATGGCAGAAGTATCCACTCCAAATTTTTGTATATAAGTCATTGCCGTATCACCAATAAAATCATCTGAAACTGCACTAATATGCTTTACTTTACCCCCAAAATTGGAGATGGATATCCCAACATTCAGTTCTGTTCCCCCAAAATAAAATTCAACAATATTAGATTGTACAAATTTCTTATTGCCGCGCGGTGATATTCGCATTAAAACTTCCCCAAATGTTATTATTTGACCCATAGTATAATTTTAAAACTAAAATAACCAATGTGCATTTAAAATACTATGCTTATTTCATAATATCTCAAAACAAGTATAGAATGATACATTACCCCTGCACCTATGATTATAAAATTTTAAAATATGCATTAACCTAATTATAACATCTTACCTCTCACATATTTATTTACTTTGTTATTATGAATCAGCCACTAAAACATGAATGGAGAAAAAAGGAAAAAAGCATTTATTTGCCCAAAAATATACCGGAGCTTGTTACAATTCCAAGATTTAAATATGTATCCATTTATGGAGAAGGTAATCCAAACAGTAGTTATTTCACAGAACATATTCAGGCACTATACAGTGTAGCATATGCCATAAAAATGTCTTTAAAAAAAAGGGATGATTTACCTAAAAATTATATAGACTGGACAGTTTACCCACTAGAAGGTGTTTGGGATATCTCGGAAAAGGCAAAACAACATTTTACAGGACAAATCAACAAAGACGAATTGGTGTTTAATTTAATGATCCGACAGCCAGAATTTATAACATTTGAGTTCTTTGCTGAAATGCTTGAGCTCGCAAAAAATAAGAAACCCCAGAAACTCTTAGAGAAGCTCAAATTACAAGAAATTGAAGAAGGACCATGCGTACAAATGCTACATATTGGAAGTTACGATACCGAAAATGAAACCTTTAAGGTGATGGAAACATATGCCGAAGAAAACAACTTAAAGCGAAAATCAAAAATTCATAGAGAGATTTATTTGTCGGACTTTAGAAAGGTTGCCAAGGATAAACTCAAAACGGTTTTACGATTTCAAGTAGAACACTAAGCACTTTAACTTATGAAACGCACACATAGAAGAATAGGGTATTATACAAATTGAATAATCAGCCATTTCTTCGTATCTTAATCTTACTTCATCAAATCATCAATCAAAATGCAAAATAAACTCACTTTAACCATCCTACTTTTAGCCTTTAATGTAGCACTAGGACAAAATAAAATATCGGAAGAGAAATTTATAAACATTGGTGGTATCGAACAATGGATAACTATTAATGGCAATGACAGCGCTAACCCAGTGGTGTTGGTTGTTCATGGCGGACCCGGCAGTACATTAAGCCATTATAAAGATGATATATTCGCTGATTGGATGAAAGATTTTACCATTGTTCATTGGGATCAAAGAGGTGCCGGAAGAACATTTGGCAAAAATTGCCCTAAAACTGTCAACGAAGATTTTTATGCCCGTAACCCCTTATCGATAAAAGAAATGACCAATGACGGCATTGCCGTTACAAACTACCTATTGAAGCGACTCGACAAGAAAAAAGTTATTTTAATAGGTACATCATGGGGTTCTATTTTAGCGACCGAAATGGCGCAAAAACAGCCAGAAATTTTCCATGCCTACATTGGTCACGCTCAATTTGTTAATTTCTTGGCGAATATTAAAAATGCCTATAATGAAGTTATTGAAATAGCAGAAGAAAAAGAAGACGACCAAATTCTTATTAAACTAAAGGAATTGGGACCACCACCGTATCCACAAGCAAAAAACTACGGACAGTTATTACGTGTTGTTAAACAATACGAAAAACTTAACGCCACCCCCGCCCCATCATCATGGTGGAAAATAGCATCTGCATATGAGAATAATGATGATGCTACAGATAGATATAACGGTGATGACTATTCCTTTTTAAATCTTGTTGGCGATGAACAAATTGGGGTGAAATCGATGGTTAGTCATATCGATTTCAACAAAACCTCACTTACTTTTCGCTTACCCGTTTTTATGATCCAGGGCGAAAATGATATTCTTTGCTCCCAAAAGCTAAACAAGCCCTACTTTGAAAAAATTAGAGCTCCTAGAAAAGAGTATGTGGCCGTTTCAAATGCAGCCCACGGCTTTAACGAGGCCATTGTAAAGAAACAATTTGAAATTGTAAAATCGCTTCGCGTTCAAAATTAAGCTTAAAGTTGAAGCAAGATTTACTTTCCTCCCTTTTCACCAATAAAGTGATCACTTTTGGCTTTAAAAAGTACATTGAACGTCGTTAAGCTACCATAAATACGTGTTATATACTGCTGAAGGTCTACTTTTTCTTGGTCGTCTAAATTCTTGCTTGCATTAATTTTTTGCTCCATAACACGAATACGGTCACGTACCATTACAATCTTATGAAAGAATGTATTTATTGGTATTTCTTTATTGCTTAAACCAGCTTCACCTGGTTCTAACACCAAATTCCCACCTTTCCATTTATCGGCTATTGCAACACGCTGGGTAGCATCGCTCCATTTTTGTAAAATGGAAACCAATGAACTTTCCACATCAAAAAAACTAACCGTATCTACCTCGTTTTCAATTGCCTCGATCACTTCATAATCCGAATCAATGTCAATAGTTTCTAAGCCGCTGTCCATAAATGTTACCCAGTACATATTACTTGAAACATTGGTAATTACACCTTTACCAAATTCCGAGTGTGAGATTCTAGAACCTATTCCTAATATTTTCATGCGTTTTCAACTTTTATATACCGCTAATTTAAGATCAGTTTTTATGATCAGCAAAAAGAAATCTAGTTTATTACCTATGAAATCTATATAGATTTTTGCAATCTTAACTACTTCATGTACATTTAATGGCAACATTTGAGCGTAACCTAAATACATCATCATGAAAAAATTAATGGCAATTACCATGTTATGTCTAATACTTATCTCTTGCGGAGAAAAAAAGAAAGAAGTTGCTCAACATATGTCATCCCCTGTAAAATTAAAAGCCCTTATAATCGACGGACAGAACAATCATTACGTGTGGCCAAAAACGACAATGATGATGAAAGATTATCTAGAACAAACCGACTTGTTCACTGTAGATATTGAAAGAATGGATTCTGTATGGTTAGGAATAAAATATAATAAAACACGGCCAGAAGCTTATGAATCTTTTATTGAGACCTACCCTTTGAAAGACAAGACATATCAAGTATCGAATAGTCCAATAAAAACTTCAGACTTTACACTTAATTTCAGTGATTATGATGTAATTATATCTAACCTTGGTTCCGACTCTCCTTTATGGCCCGTAAAAACAAGAGAAGCTTTTGAAAGTTATATGAAAAATGGCGGAGGGCTTGTGGTTATTCATGCCGCTGATAACGCTTGGGGAGATTGGGAAGAATATAATAAGATGATCGGCCTTGGTGCTTGGGGAGGTCGCAATGAAAAATCAGGACCCTACGTGTATTACAATAACGAAGGAGAACTAATTAAAGATACCTTAGCCGGTGTATGCGGTTCTCACGGACCAGAATATGAATTTCAACTTACCACAAGAGCGCCTGAACACCCAATTATGAAAGGAATACCTGAAAAATGGTTACACACGCCAGATGAAATGTATGAACGTATGAGAGGTCCTTTTGAAAATGCTACTATATTGGCAACAGCTTATGCCGATGTTGAGAAGAATGCACCACCATGGGACCCAAATGTTACAGGTTTAGGTCAGCATGTACCACAGTTAATGGCAATCAATTATGGTGAAGGGCGTGTTTTTCATTCTACCTTAGGTCACTTTGATTATTCTATGCAATGCGTAGGCTTTATCACAACACTTCAACGTGGAACGGAATGGGCAGCAACCGGAAAAGTTACTCAAAAGGTACCTGTAGATTTTCCATCAGCAGATGCATCAAATTCAAGACCTTGGAAATAACAGTTATAATTTACTCCAAAACCGGGTCGCAATCTTCTTTTCTTCTTGAATCAACTAAATAAATGATTTTCCATGCATCTTCCTCTTTATATAACTGAAAAGAATTAACCCCACAGTGACTGAATTCACCATTGTACCAAAATTCATACGGCGCCCATACGTGGGCCATACCACCATCTATTTGTATTTTATAATCCAATATCTTTTCATGAAAAGGTATAGAATCTGGTGTGGTAATCATGAAATTTACTAAATCATTAAAATTCGTATTTCGAACAATCATATTACCTAGTACATTTAAATTTACCGTCTGCATTTTAACATCTGCATCTACAACACTTTTCATTGCAAATTCATTTTTACTATTTAATGCATAAAAAAAAGTCTCTACCGCATATTTTACCTTTACCTCTTCATCTATTTGTGATTGTATTACGTTAACCATGAAAAGTGATAACAGTAAAGAGAAATATTTCATAGCGTACCTTTTAAAAAGTTGTTTGCGTCAAAATTAGGGAAATTATAAAAGAACCCTACTAATGGATTCTTTTTAGAGAGTGCTTAATCTCATTAAAACTCCTTACTTTTATGGCGCAAAACCAAAAACAAATTATGTCAACAGCTAAAAAAGAATACAAAAGAGTTACGGTTAAATCTTTAGTGGATATGAAGAAGAACGGAGAGAAAATCTCCATGCTTACGGCATATGACTATTCTATGGCCAAAATTGTTGACGCCGCCAAGGTTGATGTTATTTTGGTTGGTGATTCGGCCAGTAACGTAATGGCGGGTCATGAAACTACTTTGCCAATTACATTGGATCAGATGATTTACCACGCTTCTTCTGTCATAAGAGCTATTGACCGTGCATTGGTGGTTGTAGATTTACCATTTGGAAGCTACCAAAGCGACCCTAAAGAAGCTTTGCGATCGGCAATTAGAATCATGAAAGAAAGTGGCGCACATGCTGTTAAACTTGAGGGTGGTGCAGAAATTAAGGAGTCCGTAAAAAGAATACTTGCAGCCGGTATTCCGGTTATGGGACACTTGGGGCTAACACCACAGTCTATCTATAAGTTTGGAACATATACCGTTCGTGCAAAAGAAGAGGAAGAAGCAGAAAAATTAATGGAAGATGCCAAATTACTTCAAAAATTAGGTTGTTTCGGTATTGTACTAGAAAAGATACCTGCAATGCTCACAAAAAAAGTATCTGAAAACCTAACAATACCTACAATAGGCATTGGCGGAGGCAAATACGCTGATGGTCAAGTTTTAGTTGTTCATGATTTATTAGGAATGACACACGAGTTCAACCCTCGTTTTTTACGTAGATACATGAATTTGTACGAAGAAATGGGAAATGCTATTTCCAATTATGTTAGTGATGTAAAAAGTCAAGATTTTCCTAATGATGACGAGCAATATTAATTAATATCTGATATTTTTTGTCAAAAAAAATACATTCTACAGTCGATAATCTTCAAGTGCTATTTGAGGACAATCACATTATAGTCGTCAATAAACGCCCTGGTGATATTGTGCAAGGCGACAAGACTGGCGATAAACCATTGAGCGATACCGTAAAAGCTTTTCTAAAAAAGAAATACAACAAACCGGGCAATGTTTATTTAGGGGTTGTACATCGCTTGGATAGACCGACTTCCGGCATAGTTTTGTTTGCGAAAACCTCTAAGGCCTTACCCAGGTTGAATAAATTGTTCGCAGAAAAAAGTGCTAATAAAACATATTGGGCAATAGTGAAAAATGCTCCGACAGAACCAGAAAAAAGACTGGTTCATTATATGAAGCGAAACACCAAACAAAATAAATCGTACGCAAACATAAAAAAAGTTCCCGATAGCAAAAAAGCTATACTGAGTTATAATATCATAAAAAAACTAGACCGCTATTTTCTTTTAGAAGTCGATCTTGAAACCGGTCGTCATCATCAAATTAGATCTCAACTCTCTTCAATAGGAAGCCCAATAAAAGGAGACTTAAAATACGGTTTCAATAGAAGTAACGAAGACGGAAGCATTCACTTACATGCAAGAAAATTAAGGTTCATACATCCTGTAAAAAAAGAGCCTATCGAAATTATAGCCCCACCTCCGAATGATCCAATTTGGAACGCGTGTCTTTAATTTCACTATTTTTAGCACAAACACTATTACCATGTTAAAGAAAATTTGTGCCCTAAGTATATTCTTAGTTATAATTTCATGCAGTAGCTACAACTCCATCGACGCCTTTTACAATGCTCATAAAAATGACAATCATGTAACGGCAGTTCGCGTTCCGCAATTTATGTTATCGATGATCAGTGAGATTTCACCAGAAATGAAAGCTATGGTCGGCAATACCAAAGACCTAAGGTATATGCAATTTCCAAGCACTACCACTAGTAAAACCCAATTTCTTAATAAAGAAATGAATGGTATTACCGGTAATTCATTTATTGAAGTGTTCCGTAAGAACAATGAACTAAAGCGCAATGTGGTTTCAATTCGCGAAAAGAAAAATTCCGTTAAGGAAATTTTGGTTTACAATAACGATAACCGAACTGGCTCTTTTCTATATTTTAATGGTGATTTTGACCCTGTGAAGGTCAGGGAAATGGCAAAAAATGAGCAGTTCACTAAATTTGGCGATAACATTATTAACCAGTTTGGAGCTACCACCCCGGGTATCAACTCTGAAAATTAATACACTGGTTTATGTTGATTTTTTAGAACGGACACTTTCTATAACTACGGAGCTTAAAATAAGAATACCCCCTAAAATTGTAGTTCCTTTTGGAATTTCAGAAAGAAAAATAGCTCCTAACAGAATACCGTAAACAGGCTGTACACTGCTCAATATGCTCACCGTAGTAATATTAAAATGCTTAAAAGTCATTAAAAATAAAGTATGGCCAATAGCAGTAGTTAATACCGCCAATGCAACAAGTACTTCCCACTGACCTACTAGCGTATTAGACGTTACCGAAAATAAAAACGGAAAAAGCAAGACTCCCACTATTGCAGTTTGGTATGTCATTAACATAGATCCATTATACTTAGAAACCTTTCTTTTCATTAGAATATTTCTTAAAGCATATGCTAAAGCCGAAAAAACACCGAAGCCAATAGCAATGGTATATGAATTTTCAAAATCTAGAGAGGGACTTAAAAAATACATACCTGCAAGAACCAAAAAAGCAAGAAGCAAATGAACTAGTTGAAACTTAGTCTTTAACAGAATGGGCTCTAAAAGAGCTGTAATTACTGGATAGGTAAAAATTGAGAGCATACCAATTGCAACGTTCGATAATTTTAACGCATAGAAATAGGCTACCCAATGTACACCCATTAATACACCGCTCAAGAAGATAACCAACGTATCTTTTCTCTCGATTTTGAGGCTAAAACCTTTCCATTTACAATACAGAAACAATGCTATAAAAGCAAGAACTGCCCTAGCACCAATAGCAACCGGCACCGGCAATTGTACATAACGGCCCAACGCTCCAGAAGTGGCTATAAAGAGCATAGCCAAATTAATTTCCAATAAATGTTGAATGTGATTGCTTTTCATTTACCCGTGTATCACCTAACGTGATTTTGCCAATGCTTTTTCTCTAATAATTTCAGATACAGGTTTGTTTTGTAAATGACTTTCTAACCACGAAAGAATATCTAAATATAAAAATGCCCTCTTTTCATAAGGATGATTTTCATACTTTTTCAATTCATTATACAATTTTTGGAACTCCGCCTTCAATTGACTCGGATAAATGCCGCCCAAACTTCTTAAGAACTTTATCATCTCTTTTTGTACAGCGTGCATATCGTTCATTTTTAAAAGGAACTTATAAGTGCTTTTTAATTGAACTTCTAAATGATAATCCATACCCGCTTCATAGTGAGCAACCAAACTTAATACACGAGCAAAACACATAAGGTCTTCACGCATTTTTAAATTTTTGTTATCAATAATCTTTTTCAGGTATTGAATACAGGTCTTGTTATCCCCTATTCCAAAATACAGACACGCTATTTTATAATATAGCACCATTACGTGGTGCTCGTCTATTCTATCTCGATGTTTATTAATACCGTATTCAATAATTTTTACCAAATAAAGCCCTTTTTCAAAGGTTCCTTCTAAAAAATGCAAATTCAATTTATTTGCGTTTAAGTACATGAATACCAATGAATTAATATTGTCATTATTAGGAAATTCCTTTTCTTTTATTGTAAGCTCTAATCGTTCTAAAACCTCCTTAAACTGAGAACTATATTGAACATAAAAAAGAGATTCTAACAAGTAATGATTCCCTTTTAAAAAGAATACAGGGTTTAAATAGATCATGTCTTTATACGCATAAAACAGATCTACCCATTTACTGGCATATTTAAAACAGGATAAAAAATCTTGAGTAAGAAAACTGTACCAAAGATGCGCCTTGTACAACCATAATTTTTCCCGAAAACCTAAATCCTCAATATTATATAATGGCAAATGATCGTTGAAGTAGGTTTTTACTTTTTGATAATCTTCATCACTTCGAACATAACCTACCTTTAACATCATGCCATATAACTGCAAGGAAAGATTTGAAAGCTTACTTGTCATTACATTATGACCAGATAATTCCTTTGCCTGTATAGCAAGTTCATCGGCACGGTCGGGTATGCTTCGGGTAATATATTGGGTTTCAATTATTTTTTCCAATTCCACAATTTCATATGCAATATTCTTTTCTTCATTTTCTATTGCAATAGCCTTTACCTTATCCAAAATTTTCAGACTTTGTTTGTAAAGTCCTTTTTGATATAAAATAGTAGCAAAATCCAATTGCTCCCTTATCTGAACCCTTATATTCTGATTCACAGGATTTAACCTAAGACTTACTAAAATCTGCTTATACAGGTGTGCTTTTAGATTCGAAAGTTGCGCTTTTTTAACAATACCGCTTTCAAGTATTGTTTTCTCATCATATTGTTTAATTTTATCCAATAAATTGAATAGTGCCAAAAATTTGGCATCGGTATTCACCCCTAATCTGCCCACGTAAAGCTTAAATTGACGCTTCTCAGATTTTGAAAGTGATTTAACCAAAACGAACAAAGCATCTTTATGCGCATTTGTCATCGTAAAAATAAGAGTTTAAATAATTGAAATTCAATGTTTTATATACCTAAAAAACTGACTTAACGTTGTAAACATATTCACAAAATTTGTGTGTTCTGTGTTTTAGGTTATATATTCGTTTGACGAGTAAAACTACGTAAATTATATGAGTAAAGATATCGTACAAATATTTGACACTACATTAAGGGATGGAGAGCAAGTACCAGGCTGTAAATTAGACCGTGAGCAAAAATTAGTCATTGCAGAACGATTAGATTCATTGGGCGTAAATATCATTGAAGCCGGTTTTCCTGTTTCTAGCCCAGGGGATTTTCAATCTGTAGAAGCAATTGCAAAGCTCGTTAAAAACGCCACAGTTTGCGGTTTGACCCGTGCTGTTAAAAATGACATTGAGGTAGCTGCAGAAGCACTTAAACATGCAAAAATTCCTAGAATTCATACGGGTATTGGTACATCTGATTCTCATATTAAACACAAATTCAATTCTAACAGAGATGCTATTATAGAAAGAGCTGTGGCAGCAGTAAGCTATGCCAAGACCTTTGTCGAAGATGTAGAGTTTTATGCGGAAGATGCAGGACGAACGGACAATGAATTTTTAGCACGTGTTTGCGAAGCTGTAGTAAAAGCCGGTGCAACCGTTTTAAATATTCCCGATACAACTGGCTATTGCTTACCTGATGAATATGGAGCTAAAATAAAGTACTTGCGTGAAAACGTAAAGGGCATAGATAAAGCAACCCTATCTTGCCATTGTCATAACGATCTAGGTTTGGCCACTGCCAATTCTATTGCCGGTGTGATCAATGGTGCCAGACAAATAGAATGTACGATCAACGGTATTGGTGAAAGAGCAGGAAACACTTCTTTAGAAGAAGTCGTCATGATTATGCGCCAACACCCAGGGTTAAATTTAGATACGACCATTAACAGCAAATTACTTTACGATACCAGTTTGATGGTCTCCAGAAAAATGGGCATGATGGTGCAACCCAACAAAGCAATCGTAGGTGCCAACGCATTTGCGCATAGTTCAGGTATTCACCAAGATGGTGTTATAAAGAATAGAGAAACTTACGAGATCATAGACCCTGCCGATGTAGGAGTCACTGAATCCTCGATCGTATTGACTGCAAGAAGTGGAAGAGCTGCATTGGCCTACAGAGCTAAAATTGTAGGTTATGAGTTGACCAAGACCCAGTTAGATCAAGTATACCAAGAGTTTTTAAAGTATGCCGACGTTAAAAAAGAAGTTAAAGACGATGATATCCATCAGATTATTGAGACTTCTAAAATAGATTTACAAAGTATTAGCTAATTATGCATTTAGACATTGCTGTTTTAGAGGGAGATGGTATTGGTCCAGAAGTAGTAGCACAATCTATTAAGTGCCTACGTTCTGTTGAGGAAACTTTTGGTCATAGTTTTACTTTTAAAAATGGTCTTATAGGTGCTACAGCAATTAAAAAAACTGGAAACCCTTTACCAAAAGAAACTTTAAAACTTTGCAAAAGTACCGATGCTACACTTTTTGGAGCCTTGGGTCTTCCAGAATTCGATGATAACCCTAAAGCAAAAGTTTGGCCAGAACAAGGTCTTTTAAAGCTTCGCAAGAAATTGGAATTGTTTGCCAACATTAGACCTGTAAAGGTTTTTCCGTCCTTGGTCAAACAATCGCCTCTTTCTAAAACCCAGGTACAGAATACAGATTTAATCATATTTAGGGAATTATCGGGTGGTATTTATTATGGCGACAAAAGCAATGATGAAGACAAAAATTCGGCAACGGACACCTGTACCTATACCGAATCTGAAATTAGTAGAATTGCTCACTTAGCCTTTAAATCTGCCAGGTCTAGAAAAAAGAAAGTTACCCTAGTAGATAAAGCCAATGTTCTTGAAACGTCGCGTTTATGGAGGCGTGTAGTTCGTAATATCTCGGAAAGTTATCCTGATGTAGTGCTTAATAGCCTTTTCATTGATAACGCCGCCGTGCAAATGATATTGAACCCTTCTCAGTTCGATGTTATTTTGACTGATAATATGTTTGGCGATATTCTTTCTGATCAAGGTAGTGTTATTGCAGGTTCTATTGGACTATTACCTTCTGCTTCGGTTGGGCTTGAACATGCAATGTTCGAACCTATACATGGCTCTTACCCCGATGCTGCAGGTAAAAATATCGCTAACCCGGTTGCATCTATCTTAAGTGTAGCCATGCTTCTCCAACATTTTAAAATGAACGAAGAATCTGATGCCGTTGTTGCTGCCGTGTTAAAATCATTCTCTAAAAAAATTGTTACCCCAGATATTTTAGGAAGTTCAAAATATGGAACTAATTATGTTGGTGACTTTATTGCCGATAACATTATGGAATTGGACGGAAGCTTCAATATCAACGATGAAAACATTGGTCTTGGTAAGTCTACCATTATTTAAACAAACTGTTATTACTCATTGTTCAATTGCGTGATCAACGCATTAAATTCCTTTTTAAACTCTTCAAATTTCTCTCCCGTTGCCGGACCATTGAAACCGGTATGAATTTTTCTAACATCACCCTTCTTATCAATGAAGATGGTAGTAGGATATGAAAGTACATGATTTAGCATAGGCAGTTTCTCTTGAGCTTTCAATTTATCGTAGGTGCCAAATTGAGCTAATAATATTGGATATTCTACCCCTATTCTATCTTTTAAACGCTGTATGCCTTTAAAAGCTTTTTCTTGGGTCTTAGCAGATTCGAAAGCAAGACCTATAACTTCTACATTATCATTCTCTTTAACATAATCAACTAAGAATTTTGTTTCATCCAGGCAATTAGGACACCACGTGCCCATTAACTGAACTATTACAACTTTGTTATGAAACCTTTCATCAGACAACGAAATTTGGTCACCATTACTATCGGGGAATGTAAATGCCAGTTTACCATAACCTTCATTTAAAAAGGTAAGCGAATCTGGGTTTGGAAGCTCAAAGTCATCATTTCTGGTAGCCGTAAATGGTTCTTTAAAATGGTTACCCGAATAGAACATACCGTTCATACTCGAATCAGTAACTTTTGCAGTAAACAAAAAGGCGTGCGCACCATCAAAAGCAGATAATTTAAGTGAATCGCCATCCATTACTCCGTCTAAAAACCTATAATCACCTGTGGTAGTTCTAAATGTACCCGTTACTTTATTCCCTTCTTGTAAAAATATACCCTTACCAACATATTCAGCTTCTAAGTCCGGACTAAAATAGGTTTCCCAAATTCCCGTAACATTTTCATTGTTTTCTCGGTTATTGACTTCAAACCTATCTTCAACCCCATGAACTGCGGTAAAAGGAACAATTCTATCTAGACTTTCCTTTATAAATTCACCCTCAATCGTAGTTTCAGTAAATCTACCCGCTAAATATCCTTCAAAAACTGGGGTATACATAAATATAGAATCGCCCTTTATTTCAACTTCATCTACTTGTATAACCTCCTCTGCATTGCGAATTTCCATTATATATTTTCCTTCGACAGACTTACCGACCTTTAAGTTAAATGGTAACACTTGCTTATCCATAACATGCAACGCTACCAACCAATTGCCTTCAGCTAAATTCTTGGTGGTTTTATTTTCCTTACACCCTACCAACAACATCAAAATAGAAAGTACTGCAATACTTAATCTCATATTTTATTTTTTAAATAGCTTGTAATAAACAATTAAATAGGCAGAATTAAAAATTAAAATAAAGACTTCATAGCTTATTGAATGTATTAGGGCATTGTTTTATCTTTGCGGCCTATAAATGTTTTGAATGAAAATATCATACAACTGGCTTAAACAGTTCATACAAATTGATTGGGAATCGCAAAAAACCGGAGAACTTTTAACCGATTTAGGTTTAGAAGTAGAAGGAATTGACAAATTTGAATCTGTAAAAGGCGGATTAAAAGGTATTGTTGTAGGTCACGTTTTAAGCTGTGAGAAGCATACAAATGCCGACAAGCTTAATGTTACTATGGTCGATATAGGCCTTGAAGCACCCGTACAAATTGTGTGTGGCGCAAAAAATGTAGCTGCTGGGCAAAAAGTACCGGTTGCCACCATAGGTACTACATTATATACCCCAGAAGGTGAAGCTTGGACAATTAAGAAAGGAAAGATCAGAGGTGAAGAAAGCTTTGGAATGATATGCGCCGAAGATGAACTGGGTCTTGGTGATAGTCATGATGGCATTATGGTTTTAGATATAGACCTTAAACCTGGTACCCCTTGTGCAGATATCTTCGATATTGAGGAAGACGAAGTTTTCGAAATTGGCCTAACACCAAATCGTGCAGACGCCATGAGTCATTATGGCGTTGCAAGAGACCTTAAAGCAGGCTTAAAGCAAAAGGAAATTACAAAAGAACTTATAACGCCATCAACCAGTCATTTCAATATTAATGACCGATCTTTAAAAATCGATGTTGATGTAATTAAGACCGAATTAGCTCCTCGTTATTGCGGGGTATCAATTAGCAATCTTATTATACAACCTTCTCCTACTTGGCTTCAGAATAGATTAAAAGCTATTGGTTTAACACCAAAAAACAATGTAGTAGACGCCACAAACTATGTATTGCACGAACTCGGGCAACCACTACATGCATTTGATGCCGCCAAGATAAAAGGACATAAGATTGTTGTTCAAACTTTACCTAAAGGCACAAAGTTCACAACTCTTGATGGAGTGGAAAGAACTTTGCACGAAGATGATTTAATGATTTGCGATACCGAAAAACCACTATGTTTGGCTGGCGTTTTCGGTGGCTTAGGTTCTGGAGTAACGGAAGAAACAACTTCTATTTTCTTAGAAAGTGCTTATTTCAACCCTGTTTCAATAAGAAAATCGGCTAAAAGACATGGGCTGAATACTGACGCATCATTTAGATTTGAACGCGGAATTGATATTGAAAATGTAGAGTACAGCCTAAAACGTGCCGCATTATTAATTAAAGAGATAGCAGGCGGGGAAATAACTTCTGACATTTATGACCTTTATCCTAAAAAGCACCCCAACTTTGAAGTATTTCTTGCTTTCGAAAAAATCAATAAATTAATTGGTCAAGAAATCCCGCAGGATACCATTAAATCTATATTGGCCTCATTAGATATCAAAGTAAAGAATGTTACAGAAGCCGGTATGGGATTGGAAGTACCTTCTTACCGCGTAGATGTACAAAGACAAGTAGACGTTATAGAAGAAATTTTGAGGGTGTACGGTTACAACAATGTTGCATTCAGTCAAAAGCTAAATGCTTCTATAGCCAGTACAACAACGGCGGCAGATCACAATATACAAACAACTATAGGCAATGCATTAGCTGCTAAGGGGTATAATGAAATATTAACCAACAGTTTAACCAACCCAGATTACACTCAATTAATTGAAGTTGAGGGAGACGGGAGAAAATCGGTCGAAATCATTAACCCGTTAAGTGGGGATCTATCTATTTTACGAAGAACTTCTCTATTTTCGGCATTGGAAACCGCTAGCTATAATATAAATCGTAGACGACCTAATCTTAAATTATTCGAATTTGGGAAAACGTACTACGAAAAGGAAGGTAAAAGAATCGAACCAAAATACTTAAGTATTTTACTAACTGGAAATACCACACAAGATAGTTGGACAAATAAGCCTGTTGCCACTAACTTTTTTGAACTTAAATCAATTGTTCAAACGGTGTTTTTAAGACTTGGTTTAAATAATTTGAAAAGTGAACCTACTTCTTCTACTATATTTTCTGAAGGTTTAACCTTTACATACAAGAAAAATAAGTTAGTGTCATTTGGGTTGGTCAAAAAATCAATTTTAAAGCATTTTGATATCAAACAAGATATATTATTTGCCGATTTTGATTGGGGAACAGTGCTGAAACAAATTGACAATACCCCTATTTCTTTTAAAGAAATACCAAAGCATCCAGAAGTTAAGAGAGATTTCGCCCTTTTACTTGATCAAAACGCTACCTATCGTGAACTTCATGAAATTGCATTCAAAACTGAAAGAAAGTTCTTAAAGGACATGACTTTATTTGATGTTTACGAAGGGAAAAATTTACCGGACGGAAAAAAATCATATGCGGTAAGCTTTACATTGCAAGATGACAAAAGTACGTTGACCGAAAAGCAGATCGAAAAAATTATGTCTAAACTACAAAGTAGCTACGAACGTAATTTAGGAGCAAGCCTTCGTTAATTAAAGCATCTTTTCAGGAACAAAAACGGTGTCAATCTCATGAATGATGCCGTTTGACTGATTTGAATCGGCCGTAGTGATTGTAGCATGGTTGCCAAACTTGTCGGTCAATACTATATCAATACCTTCCATTGTAGCCGTTATCGCTTCGCCTTGAATGGTAGTAAATGTGGCTATCCCATTTCCTCTGCACATCGCTTTTAGAATACTTGAGGCAGATAATTTGTCAGCAATGATATGATAAGAAAGCATTGCCCTTAAAACTCTTTTGTTTTCTGGATCGAACAACTTATCTAAAGTTGATTCTGATAACTTCTGAAATGCAAGGTTAGAGGGTGCAAAAACTGTGAATTCTCCTTTATAATCCAATACTTTATCTAAATCGACCGCCCTAAGCGCATTTAATAAAGAAGAATGGTTTTCAAAGGACTCCGTACGTTCTAAAATAGATTTTTCCGTCTTTATAGTTGAGATTAATTGATCAAACTTTAGATCAATACTATTGTCTTGTGCATAGGTATGAAGCCCTATAAATAAGGCGCACAAGGACACGAGGGATGTCCATTTTTTCATAATAGTTGGTTCTTAAGGGGCAAATGTTCTTAAAATCGACAAATGGTACGATTTCTTCGTCAATATACAATTTGAAGCAATCGACACCTAGTCAAAATTAACGATTGCATCTATTTTAACATTTTATTAACTTTTAATTAAGTTAGACAAAATTTACATGAAAACACTAATTGCTTAACTTTGAGTGTATTGCTAAAAAAGAGAACATGTTACTGCCAAAAACAAATATTGAACAGAAGCTGTCGACAGTAAGAAAAAAACGAATTTCAGCCGAAGAAAAACACCTGAAAGAAGTTTACAGCATATTAGCTAATCTTGATAATGAATTAGAGCGAATAGAAAATAATGTAACTATTAACAATGGTGTTCAAAATAATAAATTCAATATTGATTTACTGGACAGTGATAAAATTTACCACATTGATGAAATAAAACAGATTTGCATAGACTACCGTTTACGCTTTCTTGATGCTAAATACTTTAAAGGTCCACTACCAACTGAAGCACTATCAAAAATAAAAACGCTCGAAAAAGAACATCATATTGAAATACAAGGTTTTAAAATAATAGCACCTTCAAAACTATTTAAATTAGAAGATAAAGACGACCCTTTATTATTTGCCCCTATAGGCAATGGGTATCACTACTTAATACATCAATGGGGCAATGATCTGCACCCATTAAGAAGATTATTGATGTGGCCTTTTAAAAATATCATCAACCTAACTATTCTGGTATTATTGATAAGTTATCTGGTAACATTATTGATTCCAAATGGTCTATTTTCAAAATCAAGTACAAATGCTCAATTCTGGATTTTATATTTCTTTATGTTCAAATGCATAGCCTCAATAGTTATTTTTTATGGCTTTGCTTTAGGCAAAAACTTTAATCCGGCTATTTGGAACAGTAAATATTATAATAGCTAGGCATTTCAATTTAGTCTATGAAAATGGTTTGTGGTATCCCGGACAAATCTATATTATCTACAAATTCAAAATCTGGTGACGGCGTAATTCTTAAAATTCCACCATTGTCGCCACTTCCGTTTTTTTCATATCCTACAAGTATATAATTGTTTTTATCGTCGTAGGCTATTGCAGTTGTATTGGCAATATTAAATTTTACGTTAAGCTCAGCATCTGAAAGAAAATTTTCATACAGATAAACAACAGTACTGTTCTCTTCAAAATCATAAGTGGCAGGTACTTCTGTTATATTTGCCCCCTGCATGTTTTTTTGAAAATAGAATTTTCCATTACCATCCATAAAAAAGTCGTTCGTTGTAATAAATCCAGGAGCAGTATCTTCACCATAAGTTGTATAGGTCTTATCTAAAGTTATCGGGTCTATGGTTGTGTGCAGCTCAGGATAACTAACAATTATTTGATCAGTATTATTTTTAAACAACCTTAATGCATCATAGCCTAAATCTAACGTAACCAAAACTTCATTGCTATTTAGATCAATAATAGTTAAATGATATTCATTGGATACAAATTCATTTAAGGTTAAAACAAAAAGTTTATTAGAAGACACAACAACATCTACAGGTTTATTATTCAAGGTTATTTCAGCGTAGTTTTCTGGATTATTCAATGACCCTCTTCTAACCACAAAGTGTTTATCCTTGCCTAATAAATCTCTCTCATATGCAATAAACATATCAATTTCATCATATGCTACAGCAGCCACATTAACATCACAAGGATTGTCGTCAGTAAAAACCTGAATTGTTTTTGATGATTGTTCTTCTGCATTATACCATTGTAAACTAGCCTCGCAATTGGCAGTATAGTAGTAACCTAAACTACTTGATGACTTGAATTTTATGGCATTTGCCGGTATAAGACCAAAAGATGCGACCTCTTCACCAACAACTAAATTGTCTTGACCCGTATTAACAACAGCTGCATTGATATTATCATTAGCTTTTAAAAAGACCGTATAATCAACAGCTATATCGGTTTCGATTACTGTTTCTTCTAATTGCTCATCGGTAGATTTTTCGCAGGCAACGAAACTAAAAGCCAGCAAGAAGCAGGCCACAAAATTGTAGGTTTTCATAAAACATTGATTTGGGTTAATCTTTTATTCTATGCTTACTCAGCGTACATCTTGTTACGCTGGTCTTTCAATGCCTTGTCAGACATATATTCATCAAACGTAGAATATCGATCAATGTTGCCTTTAGGAGTCAATTCTATAATCCTATTCGCCACAGTTTGAGCAAATTCGTGATCATGAGTCGTAAAAAGCACTGTTCCCTTAAAATTCTTTAGAGAGTTGTTAAATGCCGTAATACTTTCCAAATCCAAGTGATTTGTTGGTTCATCTAACATTAAAACATTGGCACGCATTAGCATCATTCTACTCAACATACAACGTACTTTTTCTCCACCAGATAAAACGGTACACTTTTTAAGCGCTTCTTCGCCACTAAAAAGCATTTTACCTAGAAAACCTCTAATGTAAACTTCCTCTCTCTCCTCTTCTGTTTTAGCGTAATGGCGTAGCCAATCAACAAGGTTAATATTATCGGTAAAGAAATCTGAATTATCAGCAGGCAAATAAGACTGGGTAGTCGTTACGCCCCATTGGTACGTTCCCGAATCAGCCATTTTGTTACCGTTAATAATTTCATAGAATGCAGATGAAGCTCTAGAATCTCTTGAAATTATAGCAACCTTATCTCCTTTAGCCAGATTGATATTGACATTATTGAACAATACCTCACCTTCTTCTGTGCTAGCAGACAAACCTTCAACATTCAAAATTTGGTCACCCGCTTCTCGTTCCCTATCAAAAATTATTGCCGGATATCTACGACTAGATGGTTTAATATCATCAACTTTTAACTTGGAAAGCATTTTTTTACGTGACGTTGCCTGCTTACTTTTTGCAACGTTTGCACTAAAGCGAGAAATAAACTCTTGTAATTCTTTTGCTTTTTCTTCTGCCTTCTTGTTTTGTTGTGCACGTTGACGAGCTGCCAACTGGCTACTTTCATACCAAAATGTATAGTTACCGGAGTATAAATTTAATTTTCCGAAATCAATATCACCTATATCCGTACAAACGGTATCTAAAAAGTGACGATCGTGACTAACAACAATAACCGTATTCTCATAATCTGCCAAGAAATTCTCTAACCAACTAATTGTTTCATAATCCAAATCATTGGTAGGCTCATCCATGATCAACACATCAGGATTTCCAAATAAAGCCTGAGCTAAAAGTACTCGTACTTTCAATTTAGAATCTAACTCAGACATTAAACTATAATGCATATCTGCACTAATACCTAAGTTAGAAAGTAGGGCAGCCGCATCGCTATCGGCATTCCAACCGTTCATTTCCTCAAACTGCACTTGTAACTCCCCTATTCTATCTGCATTTTTATCATCATAATCCGCATAAAGGGCATCTATTTCCTTCTTAATCTCATAGAGAGGCTTATTGCCCATTACTACTGCTTCCAAAACCGTATATTCATCAGCAGAATTATGATTTTGCTCTAAGATGGACATTCTTTTACCAGGCTCTAAATGTACATGCCCAGATGTAGGGTCGATCTGACCTGCCAAAATTTTCAAAAAAGTAGATTTTCCAGCACCATTTGCACCAATAATACCATAACAGTTACCTTGGGTAAAAGCAACGTTTACTTCATCGAATAATACTCTTTTTCCAAATTGAACAGAAAGGTTAGAAACAGATAACATAGAAACTAAATTTTAAAAATCCGTGCAAAAATACAGAATTTATAGGCTTACAGTGTGTAGTTTTACATCAAATTCTATAAAAGATTCTTAAGTTAGCGGTTCATAACATTTAACTAGCTATTAACAACATCCGGTGATCAGGTTTATTATTTTTGGATAATACCAGTCCCATATATTATATGATAAGAATTTTACTCTCTACTTGCGTAGCTTTATTGGTGGGTTGTTCATCCACAAAAAAAGATTCAGATTCGGTACTTTTTGCTGGTGAAATTGTTAACCCGACAAGTGACCAAGTAATCTTATTAAAAGGCGGTTCAAAAATAGATTCCGCGAAACTTGATGACAAAAACAGATTCAAGTTTAAACTTTCTTCTATTGAAAATGGTCTTTATCATTTCAATATCGCTCCAGAACATCAATATGTATATTTAGAAAAAGGTGATAGTCTAATGGTTAGACTTAACACTATTTATTTTGATGAATCTTTGGTTTTCTCTGGAAGTAATGAAGAAACAAATAACTTTCTTTTAGATTTATTCTTAGCAACGGAAATAGAAGATTCTGATATGTACTCTGAATATTACAAATTGGAACCAAAGGAATTTTTGGCAAAAATAAACGCTCTTAAACAAGAAAAAGTCAATAAGTTAAATGAACTAAATACTGAAAATTTAATATCCAACCAAGCCATTAAACTTTTAACGGGCAGTATTGATTATACATATAACAGATACAAAGAAATTTATCCTTTTAGACATAAGAGAAGAACTGCAGAAGAAAACTTTCATGATTTACCCAAAGACTTCTATAAATACAGAAGCAGTATAAATTATGATGACCATACGTTAACATACCTTAGACCGTATTACGATTTCATGAAAGCTCATTTGGGGAACCTATCTTACATGACCTGTATGGATAATTGTGGCGACCTTCATGAGAATAACAGCAAACAATTACATTACAAGAAGCATAAGCTACATTTAATTGACAGTCTTGTTGTGGAAAAGGAATTAAGGGACAACCTATTCAGAAACGTTGCCTTCGACTATTTGTTAAAGAAGAATGACGCCCCTGAAAACACGGAGATTTTCATTAAAGAATTTAAGAAGGTTTCGAAAAACAACATGCATCTAGAAGAAATTGAAAACCTATATCAGGGTATTGTAAATCTTCAACCTACCAAAATGATACCTAATCTTTCTGTACTCAATTTTGAAAAGGAGCCCAAGACTTTAACCGAAATAGCTAGTGACAAGAAGGTATTATTCTATTTTTGGTCTGGAACCAATAGAAAACAATATTTGAATATTTTCAAAAGAATTGACATTCTTAAGGAGAAGAAGCCAGATCATGAACTCATCGGTATCAATATAAAAACTGATTACGACCAATGGAAAAACATACTAACGACTCTTGGCGTAGACCCTTCTTTACAATACCATAGCAACGACTTTAAAGAACTTACTGAAAAATTAGTTTTATATCCAATCAATAAAGCTATTATTACCGACAATGCAGTAATAGTTGATGGCTTTTCTAATATTTATAAGAATTAATGAGCACTATGGCTCTCTAGAAGTTTTTCGAACCAACGCCCTGGTAATATATTTTTAAGCGTCAATGAAAACTTCTGTATAAAAGATCCCACTTTATAATGTGGTTTTGGGTTTTTGGTTTCAATGATTTTCGCAATCTTTCTACCAACTACAGCTGGGTCTCCTCCACTATCGACATCAGCATCAATTGCTTCTAAAGTACTTTTATAAGCACTTTTATAAGGTGAATTTTCAAATACCGGAGTATGATACCTACCCGATGCTATATTAGTTGCAAAATCACCCGGCGCTAATGTGGTGAGCTTAATACCAAATTGCTTGGTCTCCATTCTATAGCTTTCAGTTACTATTTCAAGCGCACCTTTTGAAGCAGAATAAATCCCTCTATAAGGCAACCCCATATATCCTGCAATTGAAGTGATATTAATAATTAAGCCTTCTTTCTGCTCGCGCATCACCGGTAAAACAGTATTCATTACGTTTAACGGCCCATTAAAATTGGTTGCAAATGCATTAATTACTTCTTCATGAGGTGTTTCTTCCATAGGACCGGTAATTCCCACGCCGGCGTTATTGATCAAAACATCAATTCTATTCTCCATTTCTAATAATGAAGTAATACATTCTTTAATTGTATCTACATTTCGAACATTCATCTCCAGAAGAGGAAAATCTTTAAAAGATGGGTATTTACTTTTGTCACGGGTTGTACCGTAAACTTTACAACCTAAATATTTTAAATGTAAGCCTATTGCTTTGCCAATACCTGAAGATCCACCTGTAATTAGTACTACTTTTGTTTTCATTTTAAAGAAAATAAGCGATGCTAAAGATTATATAGAATTGGTTTTGAATGTGTTACCTAAAACAAAATTATTTCACTTTAGGGCACAAAAAAAGGCAAGCTACCTACATCGCACCGCTACGACCGTATACCCTTGCTGCGTTCCCACCCTGGGGGATTCTACAGGAGCTGGTCGTGTAGGACTTGCCGGGTGCAAATATACAATCTTTTAAAACTTTGACAATCCTTTTAGTTTCTAATTTTTATGAATTAAATTGCCTTTTATTAACAATCACTCATACATTTCATGAGTTTCTACTTAATCTAAAATACTTGTTTACTTCATGAATATCGCCAAAATAATTTGTATTCTTCTTATTACCAGCTTTTTCACTTCTTGTGGCAGTGGCAATCAGAAAGCCTCATCCTTATTTGAAATTGATTTAGAAAATAATTTAAAACAAATTAATCAAAATCAAGAAATTGGTATATCAATAAAAAACAAGAAAGAAAAACAAATAGAAAGTGTTGAATACAGCATTGATAACACAACAATACCTGTAAATAATGGAAAAATTAAAGTCAGTCTACCCACTTTAGGGCATAAAGTTTTGACCGCTAAAATTACTTTTGATGGTGAAACCGTAGAGATAAACAAAAACCTTAAAGTATTATCAGAGAAAGCTCCTGAAATTTACACCTACAAAATCATTAACGAGTACCCACATGACACTAAAGCCTATACCCAAGGCTTAGAGTTCTATAATGATACCCTTTACGAATCAACAGGTAAAAAAGGTCAGTCTTTTTTAAGAAAACTAAACTTTAAGACAGGTGAAGTTTATAAGCAAATAGATTTGGACGAATCATATTTTGGAGAAGGCATTACTATTCTTAATGATAAAATCTATCAGCTTACCTGGCAAAGTGGTTTAGGCTTTATTTATAATCTAAACACATTTGAAAAATTAGACAATTTTCAATATGGAAAAAGTCGCGAAGGCTGGGGGTTGACCAATGATGGGTCTAAAATTTATAAAAGTGATGGAACTGAAAAAATTTGGCTAATTAATCCTGAAACCATGACAGAGGAAAGTCATATAGAAACGGTAACCAATTCCTCCATTTTTAATTCTGCTAATGAATTGGAATATGTTGATGGCAAAATATATGCTAATGTCTACCAAAAACCGAGCGTTATGATCATAGACAGTAAAACCGGTGCTATTGAAGGGGTTATCAATTTTAGTGGCTTAAGCGATAAAATTACTAAAACAGCAAATTGGGACAAAACCAACTATGTTCTTAACGGTATAGCCTACCATCCAGAACGAAAAACATTCTTTGTTACCGGAAAATTTTGGGACAAAATGTTCGAAGTTCAAATAGAGAAAAAATAAGAATGAATTCATTTCATAAGGAAATTACCGTTTCTGTTGACGATTTAGACGACTTAAACCACGTAAATAATGTACGCTACGTGCAGTGGATTCAAGATATTTCAAAAGAACATTGGCAAGCAAGTGCATCTAGCTTAATGCAAGATCAGGTTATATGGGTGGTTTTAAGTCATCATATTGAATACAAACGCGCTGCGGTACTTAATGACCCTATTAAAATCTCTACGTATATAGATTCTAGCTCTGGTGCAAAGTCAATACGAATTGTTGAAATGAAACACGCAACAACGAACAAGTTACTTGTAAAATCAAGTACAGAATGGTGCCTGTTAGAAAGTAAATCTTATAGACCCATTAGAATTCCAGATGATATAAAGGAAATTTTCCTATAACTTAGGTGTTGTAAAACTATACCCGCGTGCGCACTAAAATTCTAATAACATTCTCCATTTTATGTTCCATACTTTGGATTACATCTTGTAGAAAAGATTTTGATTATGCACCAAGTAACGGTCATTTATCTTTTTCAAGAGATACCGTTTATTTAGATACCGTGTTTTCAAATATTGGTAGCAGCACCTACTTATTAAAAGTTTTTAATGACACTAAAGATGATGTTGTTATTCCCACTTTAAACTTAAGAAATGGTCTAGAAAGCTTCTATAGACTCAATGTTGACGGTGTTGCAGGCAAAGAATTCAACAATGTGCCCATATATGCCAAAGACAGCCTGTTTATACTAATAGAAACAACTATAGACATCACCGACTCAGCGGTAAATGAATTGCTTTATATTGATGCTATTGATTTTGATAGCGAACCTTACCGGCAATCAGTTCAACTAGTGACTTTAGCCAAAGATGCTATTTTTTTATATCCGAATGAAGAACTTGAAAGTAGTACAGAAATTTTAGACCTTTTTATTGATGAATCAACAGAACCTGTAGAAATAGAAGGATTTGTTTTAAATGATGAATATTTAACCCTTAATAATCAAAAACCTTATGTGGTTTATGGCTATGCCATAGTTGAGGAGGATAAAGAGCTAATTATTGAAGCTGGATCACGACTGCATTTTCATGAAAATTCGGGCATTTTGATAAAAGAGGGAGCCACCCTTACCATAAACGGACAACTTAGCGAAAACGATGAGGAATTAGAGGGCGAAGTAATTTTTGAAGGCGACCGACTTGAACCCGGTTTTGATGATATCCCCGGACAATGGGGCGCAATCTGGATAAGCCAAGGAAGTCAAAATAATATGATTAACCATTTAACTTTAAAAAATGCTCAACTTGGTATTTTTGTACAAGGGCAAGAAGATAATATAGAAACTACATTAACACTAACCAACAGTAAAATCTTCAATAGTTCCACAATAAACCTATGGGCTAAAAATGCGAAAATATATGGAGAAAATGTGGTTTTAGGTAATGCAGGCAACTCTTCCTTTTTGATTGAAAACGGTGGCAATTATAGCTTTATACATACCACTGTAGCCAATTATTGGAACAAAGGCTTTCGATTTAATTCGGCTTTAGATATTAGAAACCATTCCAGAAATAATTTTGACGTTGGGTTCAACTTACAGAAAGCTGAATTTAAAAACTCTATTATTGACGGTAACGGTCAAAATGAAATATCATTGATCACCAACGAACAGAATGATTTTAACTTCCATTTTCAAAATTGCTACATAAAATTAAACGAAGACAACAGCTCGAACATAAACAATCCTTTGTACGACCTTAATAATACGGAATACTATACCAATATTATAACAGCAGGTGAATTGGACTATTTCTCACCTACTGATGATGATTTTAGAATTGGGCTTGACAGTGATGTATTAAACAAAGGTGATATAAACACTGCTAATTCATCACCTATTGATATAATAGGAACCTCTAGATTACCCGAACCAGATTTAGGTGCTTATCAAGCAATAAATAAGGAAAATTAACGAGAATGCTCGTTTAAATGCAAGATTTTTCGCTCACAAACCCCGTAAATACTGATTTTATAAACATATCCTCTGTTTTTATAAGGACATTCTAGGTCTACTTTTTAATACCTATGTTTAATTTCGTGATATACGCTATTACATTTGAATTATTCATATACCATAATAGACTCTGATGCTGTTTCAAACTTACAGCTACATGCTTTCTTAGATGAGTATGATGATTTTGAATGCATAAATACGACCAACAATCCTTCCGATGGTTTAAACGATATTCTTAAATATTCGCCAGATATTGTTTTTATAAACCTGAATAATGACTACAATGCTGTTTTTTTGATGATTACCGAGATTCATCAATATATGAATCAATTACCAATTTTAATCGGTATCGCTTCGACCAAGAAATATGCTTATGACGCCATCAAAAATGGCTTTTTTGATTATTGGCTACAACCCTTCAATGAATTTGATATTCGCAAATCTTTATTGAAGCTTCAAAAAAGAATGCCAAAAGAAAAAGCACCGGCTACCTTATGCTTAAAATCGTATAACGATTTTCAATATTTAAATACCAATGACATACTTTACCTTAAAGCAGATAATAATACCACCGAATTTTTCATGAATGACGGTACAATTATTAATGCATATAAAACGTTAAAGACCTTTGAGAATACCTTACCAGATAACTTTATGCGTATTCATCAAAGCTATATCGTAAATACAAGTTACGTTTCACGTATCAACTTTGGTAAATCCATATGTGCTATAAAGAAGGTAAACGAAAGTATTCCTTTCTCAAAAACATACAGAGAAAATATGGAAAACCTGAAAACCATTCTTTCTAAAAACACACTTTCAGCATTAAATTAAGAATCCTCTCAAAACTAGCGTATTTACTCACAGAACTGTGTATTACACTTACAACTCTAATTTTAGCATTTAAAACTCTTTTTATCATACTACTTTGGCTGTATAATAAAACCAAAACCCCTAAAAACACACAGTATGAAAAAAGTAACAGGTATTTTAGCAGTAGTAGTAATGGCAGTTGGTATGGCTACTATTTCAATAGAAAACACGTCTAACGAATTTGACAACGCAATTGAGAATTCTCAAACAATAACATGTGATGACTGTGACGCTCCTTTAGGAGATAGAAAACCACCAAAGAAGATAGGATAAGTATAAAATTATTAATACAAAAAAAAGCCTTTAACATGATTGTTAAAGGCTTTTTTTTTACCTTGGTTTATTATACCGATAACATCTATTTTTGAACAAGCTTTATATATATATATCCGCACTTTTTCTACTTTGTTTAAGCTGTGCAAAAACTGAATCCAAAAAAGAGATACAATCAACACCTGTAACAAATGATAGTATTTCCATATGGTCTGCCGAAAGTTATGAGGCGGACTCTAAGAGAAAATTGGAACTACAATATAAAGCTTACCAATTCGCAATAAATTCACCAACAGATTCTTTAAAAAGTCTACACCTTTCTAATCTCTCTTACAATCAACAATTTATTTCTGACAGTTCATTATACCGACAAATAAATAAAGAAGCAATTTTAGCGAACCAAAAAATTAAAGATACCGCTGCTATAGGTGCGATTTATTGGGATTTAGCTTATTTTTTGGAAAATAGAATAGCCTACGATAGTGCGTTTTATTATTACTCAGAAGCTCTTAACCTTTTCAAACAAATTAATTATATAGATGATGTTGGCTACATGTATTTAAATATGGCCGGTATTCAAATGAAGATTAAAGACTATATTGGTAGTGAAGCCAATACCGTAAAAGCGATTGAATATTATAAAACATTAGAAAATAATAACCAGCAGTTATATAGAAGTTATAATCTTTTGGGTATAATTTTAACCGACTTAAAAGATTATGAAAAATCTTTAGCCTATTATAACGAAGCCTTATTTTACCTTGAAAAAATTCCTAACAGTTATATTGATGAGGCCAGCGTAATAAACAATATTGGCGTAACTTATAGAAATTACAAACAATATGACAAGGCTATAGAGAATTTTGAAGAAGTATTAAGCACCAATAATGTTTTAACTAAAAGACCTAGTTTATATGCGCTAGCCCTAAGTAATTTAGCAACTTCAAAACTCTACAAAAGAGATACTTCTAATGTTCGTACTTTATTTGATCAAGCCATAAAAATTAAAAAAAAGGAGAATGATTTAGGTAGTATTGCTGCGAGTTATTACAATTATGCAGAATTAGAAGCTTTTGCCCATGACACTACCGCAGCTATCCATAAAGCAAAAGTGGCAGAAAAATTTGCAATAGAAGGAGAGTCAAATGAGCGTCTATTAAAAACTTGGCAATACCTGGCCATTTTAGACAAGAACAATGCATCAGATTATTTCGAAAAATTTACCAAACTTAACGATAGCCTACTAACAGAAGAACGTAAACAACAGAATAAATTTGCCCGAATACGCTTTGAAACCGATGAATTCATTGCAGAGAATATTGTATTGGAAAGTGAAAAAGAAGTGCTTTCAAAACAAAAGCAAATTTGGATCGGTATTGCAGCCGGTTTCTTTTTACTAGGGTTATCAATTTACATTATTATTAATCAACGTGCTAAAAATCAAAAACTAAGATTTGACCAGCAGCAGCAAATCAACAACCAGGAGATTTTTAACTTAATGTTAATGCAGAAACAAAAAGTTGATGAGGTAAAGAGACTTGAACAAAAAAGAATATCTGAAGAATTGCACGATGGCGTTTTAGGAAAAATGCTTGGCGCTCGTATGATACTTACAGGTTTAAATAAACGTGCTACCGACGAAGCTATTCAAGAAAAATCAAAAGCCTTAGGTTCATTACAAGAAATTGAAAATGAAATTAGGTCCATATCTCACGAATTAAGCCATAGTGCATACCAAAAAATAAGCAACTTTACAGATTCTGTAGAAACATTGCTTGCAAATAACCGAAATACCGAGATTAAAACTATTTTTCATTTTAATGAAGACGAAAATTGGGATAGCTTGGCCGGTGAAATTAAAATTAATGTATATCGAATAATACAAGAGACATTTCAAAATGCTATTAAACATGCCAAATGTTCATTTTTTGAAATTACCTTTTACAGAAATGATGAACAGTTCAATGTAATTATGAGCGATAATGGTATAGGTTATAACGTTAATAAAGGCAGAAAGGGAATAGGAATCAGAAACATTACTTCTAGAATTGACAAACTTAAAGGCACCTTTCATATTGACTCTACCGAAGGTAAAGGCACTACTATTTCTTTAAATATTCCAATCTAAATAGAAAGTAATAAATTTGTCAATAATAATAGTTAAGTTAAAAACGTTTAGTAAATTACATTAGAATCACAACTTATGAATACTGTAAGAATATTAGCGGTAGATGATCATGAAATGACGGCTCTTGGTTATAAGTATATCCTTGAAGATTCTGAATTTGCTGACTTTAACGTAAAAGTTGAAATTGCGACAAACTTTGATCAAGGCAAAAGCAAAATAGAAATGTCTAAGAGAGCCGTGCCTTATGATGTTATATTACTCGATATTCAATTGTTTTCCCCAGAATCTAAAGACCCAAGAACGGGTATTGATTTAGGTATGGTCGCTAGAAAAGAAGTGCCAAAGTCGAAAGTTGTATTTATGTCATCTTACAGTGATAATTATAGAATTAACAATATATTTAAAACTGTAAATCCTGATGGATATATGGTGAAATCGGAGATTGATGAAATGTCTCTAAAAACTATGGTAGAAACCATTGTTAATGATTCTCCATATTACACAGCCAGTGCATTATCTGCTATTAGACGAAGAATGTCTACTGACATTGTTATAGATGAACAAGACCAAAAAATATTGTATCATTTATCTCAAGGAATACACACAAGAGACATAGCTCCATTAATTGGCTCTGCAAATACTACCGTAGAAGCGAGAAAAAGGCAGCTAAAAGCACTTTTTGATGTTAAGAACGGAAACGACCTAGCTTTGATTAACGAGGCTAAAACAAGAGGATTCTTATAAAACACCCAATTTTCAACTACCTGAATTACAGGAAGTTAAAATTTTAATTTTCATTTTATAATAATATCCTCTGAAATTCTAAGGTTTTTCTATATCAGATTATGGAGCTAGAAAAGTATCTTTATGTAAAAGAATGCTATAAATTTCTACTCGTATGCCATTTAATTACGAAAATTTTATCAATAATTCAAAATCCGAGTACACCAAGGAAATCATCGGTATAGATGATTTTTTGAAGTCTTTAGATTTCCATTACTTCTCAGATGTTAAGCTTAATAACAAGCACATCACCTTCAATTCAATAAGTTTGGTATTGGAGATTTCCTGTAATTTAGACTTATTGGAATTACTTGCTCATTTTAATACAGATAGATGGGGATATAACGGTAAAGAAAAATCTCCGCTAGAACAAGCTCTAGAAATACTTGATTTACAAAACAAGTATCATATTGATATTGAAGAACTTACGTTTTTCTTAAATGATACTAGTGTAGTCATAAAGCGTATTTACGACCGAAGTATTGCAACCCAATTAAACGATATCTTAAAACAAATAGCGTTTAACTATGTGTTTTTGACAAGAGGTCTAACACAGAAACCTTATGAAATTTTTGTCCCAATTTTTGAAGATACCATTCAACATATGGACGGCAATGAAGAGGAGTTAAATATTGCACCTAAATCATATTCCGAATTTTGGGGCATATATCTAGACAAAGATGATGAAGCATCTATTTATGATGTAAATAAGAATACATATGTAAGTGGAGATTTAGAGTTTTTATCAGAATAAAAACTCTAAATCATCCAATTCTTACTTAAGCATTAAAAATAGGTCTAGTTTTCATCATTTCATTAACCTTACCTCTAACCTCTTTTATTATTGCTTCATTTTCAGGATTCATTATCACCTGATCAATAAAATCTACTACTTTTTCCATGTCAGATTCGACTAAACCTCTAGTCGTAATTGCTGCTGTTCCAAAACGAATACCAGAAGTAACAAAAGGTGATTTATCATCAAAAGGCACCATATTCTTGTTAGCTGTAATATCAGCCAATACTAAAGCTTTCTCAGCATCTTTACCAGAAATATCTTTATTTCTTAAATCAATAAGCATCATATGATTATCTGTACCATCAGAAATAATATTGTAATCAAGTTTTACAAATGCTTTGGCCATGGCATCGGCATTTTTCTTTACTTGAGCTATATATGTCGCATAAGATTCGGTCAATGCCTCTCCGAAAGCAATAGCTTTACCTGCAATTACATGCTCTAACGGTCCACCTTGGTTTCCAGGAAAAACAGCCAAATCTAACAATGCAGACATTTTTCTTAAGTTTCCGTTCTTCAGTTTTATACCAAATGGATTTTCAAAATCCTTACCCATTAATATTAAACCACCTCTTGGTCCTCTTAACGTTTTGTGCGTTGTAGTAGTAACAATATGGCAATGAGGAATTGGGTCGCTTAAAAGTCCTTTAGCAATTAGACCCGCTGGGTGAGAAATATCAGCAAGTAATATAGCGTTTACACTATCTGCTATTTTACGAAAACGCTCAAAATCCATATCCCTTGAATATGCAGATGCACCGGCAATAATCAATTTTGGTTGTTCTTTTGTTGCTATTTCCTGAATTTTATCATAGTCCAACCTTCCAGTCTCCTTATCTACACCATAAAATACCGGGGTATACAATCTTCCAGAAAAATTTACAGGTGACCCGTGAGTTAAGTGACCTCCATGAGACAAATCAAACCCAAGAATTTTATCTCCTGGTTTTAAACATGCATGATATACGGCTGCATTGGCCTGCGAACCTGAATGTGGTTGTACATTGGCATATGCCGCCCCAAAAAGCTCCTTAGCTCTATCTATAGCTAATTGCTCTACTTTATCTACAACCTCACAACCTCCGTAATACCTTTTGCCTGGGTATCCCTCAGCATATTTATTAGTAAGTACAGAACCTTGGGCTTCCATAACTTGTGGACTCGTAAAATTTTCAGAAGCAATTAATTCAATGCCATTTATTTGACGTTGCTTCTCTTCTTCTATTAGATTAAAAATAGTGGTATCGCGTTGCATGTGATATATCTTTTAAATAAGTGGCAAAAATACAAATAGCGCACTTAAAGAAATATAAAAAACGAAACAAACGCATAACTTATTTATCAAAATAAGTTAATAACTACAACCTTATTAGGGATTTAGAATTTACTTAAACAAGCATATCATCGAAAATATACTATTCTACATCCTATATCGTTTAATTAAAACCCTTTTATGGCACGGCTGTTGAATAGCTACTATAAATTCTAAACAACAATAGACATGAAAAAATTTCTACTTTTTAGTTTTATCGGTCTACTACTTTCTTGTAGTGGAGTTAAAAAAACACAGGAGGCTCTTAATTCTGGAAATTATGAAGCTGCAATTAACAAGGCAGTGATGAATATTGCAGAAAATAAGACCAAAAAAAGCAATCAGCAATATATTGTTCTTTTAGAGGAAGGATTTAAAAAGAATACCGAAAGGGAATTACAACATATTAAATTCCTAGAAAAAGACGGTAATGCTGCTAACTATGAAGAAATTTTCAATACTTATAATAGGTTGAAATCCATTCAAGAGAGAATTCGTCCTTTATTACCGTTACAGATTCTAGATGAAGGGAGAAGAGCTCAATTCAATTTCAAAAATTATGATGATGAAATAATTGCATCAAAAAATAATTTATCTGAATTTCTATATAATAAGGGCACTACCCTATTATCGAACGCAAATTATAAATCCGATTATAGAAATGCCTATAGCGACCTTAACTATTTAAATGAAATTAATCCTAATTACAAAGATGTCGTAGCCAAAATTGACGAAGCTTATTTAAAAGGTTTGGATTATGTAATTGTCAACATGACCAATAATACTGATCAGATAATTCCTAAAAGATTAGAAGATGAACTTCTTAACTTGAATACTTATGGTTTAAATACCAATTGGACGGAGTATCATACAAACAGAATTCAAAATCAACTGTACGATTATCAAATGGAAGTGTCTTTTCAAGACATCAGTATTTCTCCTGAACAAATTAGAGAAAAACAAATAAGTAAGGAAAAACAGATCAAAGATGGTTATACCTTTGTGGAAGATAGTAACGGTAATGTAGTTTCAGACAGTCTTGGCAATAGTATTAAAGTAGACAAGTTTAAAACTGTACGATGCGATTTTTATCAGTTTACCCAATTTAAAAGTGCAAAAGTTACTGGTGTCGTAAGTTTTATCGATTTAAAGAAACAACAAAAAATTAATCAGTACCCACTATCTAGCCAGTTTGTTTTTGAGCATATTTATGCAAATTATGATGGTGATAAAAGAGCTTTAGATAATGACCTGGTTTCTTTATTACAGTTAGCAAGAGTACCATTTCCAAGCAATGAACAAATGGTCTATGATGCGGGTGAAGACTTAAAGAACAACCTTAAAAATATACTGAACAACCAACGATTTAACTAAAAAAATGCCCCGTAAAAACGGGGCGTTTTTTATACATATTGTTCTAGATTTATATTCGATATCGATCCATGTGAATCATGAACCACTACTTCACCATTCTTTATAATTAAAAGTTGAGGAGATTGGTGGGTAATTCCAAATTCTGATGCAACTGCATTTGAAACTTCCCTATGTGCTAATAGGTCTAAAAAGTACATGTCCATTTGACCATCTTCCAAATCATAACCACTCTTAAACATGTTCAACACCATTCTACTAATACCGCATGAGGTAGAATGTTTAAATACTAATTGAGGCCTACCCTTTGATGCTAATTTAATTTCTTTTAATTGTTCAATAGAAGTTAGCGGAACCCAAGGTATATTAGACGAATTGCCTTCTTCACCGTTCTTTGAACCACCAAATAATCCACCAAATATTCCCATAAAATTCTTAATTTAATATTATACTTACTATATAGTACACCTGACTAATTGTCGTTCTTTTTTACGAAACTTACGCCATTTTGTCTTCCAATCTTAATTGGTAAGATTGTTGAAATACCATGTTCAAAAGTATTACAATTAACTAAAATTAGATATAATGAATATAAATAATTTCACAATAAAATCACAAGAGGCTATTCAACAAGCCCAGCTGATCGCCCAAAACAGCGGGCATCAGCAAATAGAGAATGAGCACGTTTTTAAAGCCCTATTAGAGGTTGAAGAAAATGTGATGCCTTTTTTAATTAAAAAATTGGGCATTAATTTTTCCTTGGTTCAGCAAATTCTTGACAAAGAGCTTTCAAGTTTCCCAAAAGTACAAGGTGGTGAGCTACAATTTTCTAGAGAAGCTGGTAAAACTTTAAATGAAGCTAGCATCATCGCTAAAAAAATGGACGATGAATATGTTTCTATCGAGCATCTATTTTTAGCCATACTAAAATCAAAAAGTAAAATTGCCCAGATTTTAAAAGATCAAGGTGCCACAGAAAAGCACTTAACTTCGGCTATTAACGAATTGCGTAATGGGGAAAAAGTTACATCCCAAAGTGCTGAAGACAACTATAACTCTTTACAAAAGTACGCCAAAAACCTAAATGAATTAGCGGATAGTGGCAAGCTAGACCCTGTTATAGGACGCGACGAAGAGATTCGTAGAATTCTTCAAATACTATCAAGACGAACAAAAAACAACCCTATTTTAGTAGGTGAGCCAGGAGTAGGTAAAACGGCAATTGTTGAAGGACTGGCACATAGAATTATTCAAGGGGATATTCCAGAGAACTTAAAAGATAAAGTAATTTATTCCCTAGATATGGGCGCACTAATTGCTGGTGCCAAATATAAAGGGGAATTTGAGGAGCGTTTAAAGGCCGTTATAAAAGAAGTAGTAAGTGCAGACGGCAATATAATTTTATTCATAGATGAAATCCATACACTTATCGGTGCAGGTGGCGGACAAGGTGCTATGGATGCAGCCAATATACTTAAACCTGCTCTTGCAAGAGGTGAACTTCGTTCTATTGGAGCAACGACATTAGATGAGTATCAAAAGTACTTTGAAAAGGACAAAGCTCTGGAAAGAAGATTTCAAAAGGTCATCGTTGATCAACCTGATACTGAAAGTGCCATATCTATCCTTAGAGGTATTAAAGAAAAATATGAAGCACACCATAAGGTTCGCATTAAAGATGAGGCGGTTATTTCTGCCGTGGAACTTTCCCAGCGTTATATAACCAATAGATTTTTGCCGGATAAGGCTATTGACCTTATGGACGAGGCAGCCTCTAAATTGCGAATGGAAATCAATTCTAAACCAGAAGAACTTGATGTATTGGATCGCAGAATCATGCAAATCGAAATTGAAATCGAAGCTATAAAGCGTGAAAACGACAAGGAAAAACTTCAGGTTTTGAATTTAGAGTTAGCAAATATAAAGGAAGAGCGTAATGAAATTTTTGCGCAATGGGAGAGTGAAAAATCGGTTGTTGACAATATACAACAAACAAAACAGGATATTGAAAATTTCAAATCTGAAGCCGAACGTGCAGAACGTAACGGTGACTATGGTCAAGTTGCAGAAATTAGATATGGTAAAATAAAGGAAGCGCAAGAAAAGCTTTCACAATTGCAAGACGACCTTAGCAACCAGCAGCACGCGGGTACACTGATCAAAGAGGAAGTTACCAGTGATGACATTGCCGAAGTAGTAGCAAAATGGACAGGTATACCTGTATCTAAAATGCTGCAAAGCGAACGTGAAAAACTTTTAAAATTAGAAAGTGTACTTCACAAAAGAGTTGTAGGCCAAGAAGAAGCTATTGAAGCAGTATCCGATGCAATTAGAAGAAGTAGAGCTGGGTTACAAGATGCAAAAAAACCAATTGGATCTTTCCTATTCTTAGGTACCACAGGTGTAGGTAAAACAGAACTTGCCAAAACACTTGCTTCTTATTTGTTCGATGATGAGAATGCAATGACTAGAATCGATATGAGCGAATATCAAGAAAGACATTCGGTCAGTAGATTGGTTGGTGCACCTCCAGGATATGTTGGTTACGATGAAGGCGGACAATTAACCGAAGCTGTTCGTAGAAGACCATATTCCGTTGTTTTATTAGATGAAATCGAAAAAGCGCATCCAGATACTTTCAATATTTTATTACAAGTTCTTGATGAGGGAAGATTAACCGACAATAAAGGTCGTGTGGCAGATTTCAAGAACACTATAATTATTATGACAAGTAATATGGGTAGTGATATTATTCAGGAAACTTTTGAAAATACCGCGGATGTCTATAGTGCATCTGAAACTGCTAGAATTGAAGTGCTTGGTCTTTTGAAAAAAACGGTAAGACCAGAGTTTATTAATAGAATAGACGATATAGTGATGTTTACTCCTTTAACCAAGGACAACATTAAGGAGATTGTTAGACTTCAGTTAGAGCACTTAAAGAAAATGCTAGATAAACAACAGATTACTCTAGATGCCACCGAAGAAGCAATAGATTATTTGGCAGATAAAGGTTATGATCCTCAATTTGGAGCAAGACCGGTTAAAAGAACCATACAAAAAGAGGTTCTTAATAATATGTCCAAATCACTATTAAGTGGTGAGATAAAATCTGATAGTGTTGTGCTACTTGATGCTTTTGACAATAGTTTAGTGTTTAGAAATCAAGAAGATATTACGGTTTAATTTTAACAAATTGATAAAAAGGCGTTCATATTTAATTATATGGGCGCTTTTTTTTGCGAACATTATATACCATACAGTATAGATTTTTTATATTCGCATAAAACAGTCTTATATGTCCACAAAAGCCGAAAGAACTACCGCTTATATAATTGAGACTGTCGCACCTGTTTTTAACAAGCATGGTTACGTAGGCACCAGTATGAGCGACTTAACAGAAGCCACCAACCTTACCAAAGGTGCTTTGTATGGAAATTTTGAAAATAAAGAAGCTTTAGCCTTAGCAGCCTTCGAATTTAATAGAAACTTACTTCTTAATGCCATAGATGAGCATTTGTCAATTGACGAAAATGCTATGGCGAAGATTAAGAACCTTATAGAGTTCTACAAAAAATATGATGTTTTTACCTTAAGCATGGGTGGCTGCCCTATTTTGAATGTTGGTATAGATGCCCAGCACAATAATAGATTACTTGCCGCTGCAGCCAAAGAAACCATCAAAGAAATCGAAGGAAAAATTGCACTTGTTTTTGAAAACGGAATTAATAACGGTGAATTTAAATTACCTGTTACTCCTTTACAATTTTCAAAACAATTGTTTACCATAATCCAAGGCTCAATTGCCATGGCAAGCCTAACCAAAGACCGTAAATATTTATTGAATACGGTAAATTACCTAGAAGTACTTATTAAAAGGGAACTAAAATAACATATTAGTATTCTTTATTTAGCAATAGAAGTCAGGAGTGTTTTACTCTCCTGTTACCCTAAATATCCAGATTTTATCTGTGTACTTACCGTTTAATTTGGAGTCTCTTGCCTGTCTAGCATCTTTTATAAAATCATATTTAGCCAAATACACATAGTTGTATTTATTCTTATCCCTAAAGAAAGATTTGGCATCAATGCCTCTTTTTTTCATGTCGGCTAAAAAGGCGTCCAAGTATTTTTTAGTTCCAAAAACATTGGCAATTAAATAATATCCTGGTTCTAGATTCCCTTCTTTGGTAACTTCTTCATACTTCTCCCCTGCCTTGACTTCAACAACCTCATTCTTCATTGCTAAAGCCTTACTTTCTGCAATTGAATCTTGTCTTCTTTGTTGAGCCAATGCAACAGCTTCTGCCTCACGCTTCATAACAGTAGCAATCGAATCTTTTTGTCTTTGTTGACCTAAGGCTCTTGCTGCTGCCAATGCCTGCTCTGCTTTGGCATTCTCAATAGAATCTCTTTTTCTCTTAATATCCCTTTTAGATTGCTTTACAGCTAAATCTGATTTTCGGGATGCATTTTGAATGGAATCTTTTATTCTCTTACTTTCAATTAGTGCTAAACGTTCTTGTTTTTTCGCTTCACGCTTTAAAGCCAACTTTTCGGCTTTGGTCAATTCCGCTGAAGCCAACTCTTCATCCTGTGTATCAAGCATATTTTCCTTTTCCTCTTCACCTGCTATTAGTTCTTCTTCAAGTTTATCTTCAGGTGTTTGTTGTTTTCCTAACTTATAAGAAGTCACCAATTCAAAAGTAGGATCTTGTCCATTTAGGTCTGAACTTGTTCCTACTTCTACCAACGCTCCAAAGGACAAGCGCTTAAAAAAACGACCGCCAATACCACCAGACAATCCGTAAAAACTATTATAACCAGCCTGTACCCAATATTTGTTCGTAGTCAACAATGTGGTTAAACCAACCTGATCATCCAATCCTGGTATGGTCTTATAATATACTATAGGTCTTATAACGGAACTATTGTCGGTGCTTAAAATACTCACGGGAAAATCATAACTTACCAATGCCTGAAACATTCTATCATCTGGACTTGTGTTTCGCTCATTGGTCGTAAAATTGTAATCGAATAGATTCTCCGATACCAATCCAATATTAAATCTATCAATATTTAAATTTATACCAGGCGCCATTTGAAGTATAAAGTCATTCTCGGCGGAAGTCTGTATTGGGTTAGGAACAAAAAAGCGATCATCAGCCAATTTTTGTTGAAAGGCGAAAACATTCATACCAACACCTAAAAAAACATTCTCACTAAGTTCTATGTTGTAAGCGTAATTTAAGGCAGCTCCGGTGTTTAAAAAAATACCTGTATTATGCTGAAAAAAACCAACTCCTGCAGCCGAAACATCATTTAATTTAGCCGTATAATTTAAAAAGAGTGAAGTTGGGTCACCGTCATAAGTTTGCCACTGCCATCTTGCCCAGAATGCAACCGAAGAAGGATTATTTTTATCTAAGCTATACGCAGGATTTAGTAAGCTCCCGTTATATTCTGTTAAGTTTTGCTGCCTAAAATCGGTAGGAAGTACTACTTCCTGAGCCTTAAGACCTAGAACTACAAAACCAATAAGAAGTGCCCCACAAAATTTTTTCATATGCAAAAAAACAAAAAATAGACTATTTATAGTACTATTTTGAAGTAATTTTAGTTATTAAATTAATACACCAAACATAATTTCATGAAAGCAATCAAGTATATTCTTTTTATTTTACTGTCTGTTAATCTTTCTTGTAAAGATGAACCAGTTGTAGACAATTCTCAAGAAGAAACTTCTATATCTACATTTTATTTAATTAGGCATGCCGAAAAAGATAGAACCAATCTTGATGATGCAGACCCAGAATTAAATCAAAAAGGCTTAGGCAGAGCCATGCACTGGGCAGAAATATTGGCTGATACAGAATTGGATGCTATTTATTCTACTGACTATAACAGAACTTCAATGACCGCAGCACCAACTTCTGTAAAGCAAAATATAGATGTTCAATACTATGACCCAAGCACTATTGATATTGCTCAATTTAAAGCAGACAACCTAAATAAGAATGTATTGGTAGTGGGCCACAGTAATACGACGCCAGAGTTTGTAAACATGCTGATCGACGAACAAAAATTCTACAGTATTGATGATAGCGAAAACGGTACATTGTTCATTGTAAAAATTATAAATGGCATACCAACCGTAGATAAGCTTATTTTCAACTGCAACTGTCCGGAATAACACGCTATTACTTAATTGTACCAGTAATTACTTTTAAAAGACAAAAACATTAAATGATTTGTTCTTACTTTTGTAAGTAATGCAGAATACAATCAACATAAAGAACAAAAGAGCTCGTTTTGAATACGAGTTACAAGATAAGTTTACGGCAGGTATTGTTTTGGCGGGTACCGAAATTAAAGCCATTAGAGAAGGTCGTGCATCTATCTCTGAAAGCTTTTGTGAATTTAACGACAATGGCGAACTATTTGTGATCAATATGCAAATAGATGAGTATTCGCATGCATCTCATTTTAATCACAAGCCTAAAGCCGAACGTAAGTTATTACTTCAAAAAAGGGAACTTAAAAAACTTGGTAAAGAAGTAAAAACTTCTGGTCTTACCATTGTACCCCTTAGAGTTTTTATTAATGACCGCGGACTAGCAAAAATGCAGATAGCACTTGCAAAGGGTAAAAAACTTTACGATAAGAGGGAAACTATTAAAGATCGCGACAATAAAAGAAATCTAGATCGTATTAAAAAGAGCTTTAATAATTAGTTTTTATTCTCTAGTAAGGGCACAAATCTAAAAGACCCATATTCCGTTTTTGAGAATTCTTTTTCGGTTGTTCTTACGAACAAGGTCATAATTTGCTCATCAAACCCTATTGGTATTACTAGCCTGCCACCTACTTTCAATTGAGACAGAAGTGCCTTTGGAACTTCGGGTGCTCCAGCGGTAACAATAATTCGATCAAAAGGTGCCTCTTTCGGTAAACCTTTATAACCATCTCCAAAAATTACCTGTTTTGGTCTATAGCCCATTTTCTTAAAAAAAATGTTGGTTTTCTTAAACAGCTCTAGCTGTCTTTCAATAGTATAGACCTTTACCTTTAGCTTTAGAAGTATTGCGGTTTGGTAACCACTACCTGTACCTATCTCCAATACCTTTTGCCCCTGCTCTAATTGTAATAATTCTGTCTGAAAAGCAACGGTGTAAGGATGGGAAATAGTTTGATTCGCTGCAATTGGAAATGCTTTGTTTTGATAGGCATGCCCTTCAAAACTACTGTCCATAAATAAATGCCTTGGTATTTCCCTTACGGCATCTAATACTTTATTATCAGTTATTCCCTTGTCTATCAATACTTGCGCTAAATGGTTGCGCATTCCCCTGTGTTTTAAGGTATCTTTCAATGGTAGTCGGTTTGTTCTTCAAAGTTAACAAAGATCTTTTAACGAGGGAAGAACCTATTGAAAGTTATCACAGTTTTTCTAAAATTGAAATACTGCATAGGATAAAAGTAGCGAACTATGTGTATTTTTGAGGAAAACGAAACAAATGTTAAAAGTTGGTGTTTTAGGAGCTGGGCATTTGGGTAAAATCCACCTTAGACTTCTAAACGAATCTGAAAAATATGAACTAATAGGTTTCCACGATGCCGATAGTTCAAATGGAGAAAAAGTCAATTCTGAATTTGGGTATACCTATTTCAAAAATCTTGATGATTTGATCGATGACGTAGATGTGGTCGATATTGTTACTCCTACCCTTTCACATTACGAGTGTGCAAGAAAATCTATTGAAAAAGGCAAACATATTTTTATAGAGAAACCTATAACCCACACCTTAGAAGAAGCTAACGCTTTGCTAGACTTGGAAAAAGAATTCGGAGTTAAAGGTCAAGTTGGTCATGTAGAACGTTTTAACCCTGCCTTTACTGCGGTAAAACAAGCTATAAAAGAACCTATGTTCATTGAAACGCACAGGTTGGCCGAGTTTAATCCGAGAGGTACGGATGTACCTGTTGTTTTAGATTTAATGATTCATGATATCGATGCTATTTTAAGTGTTGTAAATTCTGAGGTAAAGCAAATTAATGCAAGTGGTGTATCTGTAATTAGTCAGTCGCCCGATATTGCCAATGCCAGACTGGAGTTCGAAAATGGTTGTGTAGCCAATTTAACGGCTAGTCGAATTTCATTAAAGAACATGAGAAAGTCTCGTTTCTTTCAAAAGGATGCATATATATCGGTAGATTTCTTAGAAAAGAAAGTAGAAGTCGTAAAAATGAAGGATGCACCAAAGGAACCTGGAGATTTTGATATGATTCTACAAAACGCTGAAGGTATAAAAAAGCAAATCTATTTTGAAAATCCATCTATTGAAACCAATAATGCCATTTTAGATGAACTTGAATCTTTTGCAGCTGCAATTGAGCACAATACGACACCGATAGTTAGTTTAAAGCAAGGAACACAGGCACTAAAGGTTGCCTTACAAATTATAGCGGCATTTAATCCAAATAAAATATGAATAAAGTAGCAGTTATAGGTGCAGGTACAATGGGAAACGGAATTGCCCATGTTTTTGCACAAAGCGGATTTCAAGTACACCTTATTGATGTTTCACAAGAGGCTTTAGACAAAGGGTTGGCTACCATAGCCAACAATTTAGATCGCATGGTTGCCAAGGAAAAGATTACCAATGAGGAGAAATCAAATACATTGGAAAATATTACTTCGTTTACCTATTTAAAGGATGGTGTAAAAGATGTACAACTTGCCATTGAAGCCGCTACTGAAAATGTAACCATAAAGCTAAACCTTTTTAAGGAATTAGATGCAGTTTGTGATAGCAGTACCATTTTAGCATCCAATACTTCCTCCATTTCTATAACTCAAATCGCCGCTGTTACCAACAGGGCAGATAAAGTTATTGGTATGCACTTTATGAACCCAGTGCCTATTATGAAATTGGTTGAAATTATAAGGGGTTACAGCACATCTAACGAGACCACTGAAAGCATAATGGAATTGTCTAAAAAATTAGGCAAAACACCTACCGAGGTCAATGATTACCCTGGTTTTGTTGCCAACAGAATATTAATGCCAATGATCAATGAAGCCATAGAAACTTTGCACCATGGCGTTGCAGGTGTACAGGAAATAGATACGGTGATGAAACTTGGAATGGCACACCCAATGGGACCTCTTCAACTAGCCGATTTTATAGGGTTAGATGTTTGCCTTTCTATTTTAAACGTTATGTATGATGGATTTAAGAATCCTAAATACGCACCATCACCTTTATTGGTCAATATGGTGATGGCCGGTAAGAAAGGAGTAAAATCTGGAGAGGGCTTTTATGATTACACCGAAAGCAAAAAAGCCGAGGTGGTATCAAGTCAATTTGCAAACTAAATAGTAATTGAAATACATATATGTCGGTAAAAGAAAATCTTTTAGCTATTAATGAAAAAATACCTGATAATGTGACCTTGGTTGCCGTATCAAAAACAAAACCTATTTCTGCCATACAAGAAGCATATGATCAGGGACAACGAATTTTCGGCGAAAACAGGGTTCAGGAAATGACCGAAAAATGGGAGAAAATGCCTAAGGACATAGAATGGCATATGATCGGTCACCTACAGCGAAATAAAGTAAAGTATATGGCTGAATTTGTATCGCTTGTTCATGGTGTAGACAGCCCTAGATTACTAGCTGAAATCAATAAGCAGGCCGAAAAACACAATAGAACAATTTCTTGTCTGTTACAAGTACATATTGCCGAAGAAGACACGAAATTTGGTTTTAATGAAGAGGAATTACTTGAACTTGTGCATACCGATAGTTTTAAGGCCCATAAAAACGTAAAAATCAAAGGACTAATGGGCATGGCTACATTTACCGATGACATGGATCAGGTAAGGCGTGAGTTTAAAGGTTTAAAATCGCTTTACACAAAACTTAAAGGCCAATATACTGATTTCGATGTCCTATCTATGGGCATGAGCGGCGATTATCAAATTGCAATTGAAGAAGGCAGTACCGTGGTACGTATAGGAAGTAGTATCTTTGGATCAAGAAATTAACTCCTAAAACCACCACGACCCAAAACAGAAAATAATACATGTACGCAATTTTAGATATTGAAACAACTGGAGGAAAATTTAATGAGGAAGGAATTACTGAAATTGCTATTCACAAGTTTGACGGTCAAAAAGTAGTTGATAAATTTATCAGTTTGGTTAATCCTGAGAAGGAAATACAACCTTTTGTAGTTAAACTTACCGGTATCAACAGTAAAATGCTAAGAACGGCTCCTAAGTTTTACGAGGTTGCCAAACGTATTATTGAAATTACCGAAGACACAGTTATCGTAGCGCACAACGCACAGTTCGACTATAGAATTTTACGAACGGAATTTAGACGCTTAGGTTACAATTTTGAACGTAAAACCCTTTGTACAGTAGATCTTTCTAAACTACTGTTACCAGATGCAGAATCTTATAGTTTAGGAAAACTAGTAAGGTCATTGGGCATACCTGTAAGTGATAGACATAGAGCAAACGGAGATGCCTTGGCAACCGTAAAACTATTTAAGCTCTTATTGGCGAAAGATTCTGAAAAAGTTATTATCAAAGACACGATTAGAAAAGAAACCCAAGGTGAACTTTCTGAAAAACAATTGGATATCATACGGGATTTACCTAATGAAACAGGGGTGTTCTATATGCATAATAAAGATGGGGACATCATACATTTAAGCAAAACCAGCGATATAAAGAAAAGGGTAAATCAAATCTTTACCAAGACTAACGATAAATTCAAAAAACTTGCTAAAGAGACCAAAAAGGTAACTTATGAGCTTACCGGTAATGAGCTGGTCGCCATATTAAAAGAGCATCAAGAGCTATTAAAGATCAGACCTAAATACAGTACCATTCCTAAGAAAAGAATGTATAGCCATGCAATTTGTACCGCTATTGATGAAAATGGGTACATGAAATTAAAAATAGAACCCTACAGAGAATGCAAAGAACCTTTAGCTCTTTTCAATGGAGTATTCAGCGCTAAAAATTACCGATACAAGATTACTAAAGAATTTGAACTTTGTGAAAAATTAAATGGTATTAGCGAAGCTAGAAGCAACTGTTCCGGTTATGACGAAGGTACTTGTTTGGGCGCATGTATCAATAAAGAAAATGTAGCCGAATACAATAAGAGAGTTATTGCAGCAGTATCTAAAAACAACATTAAAGGCAATAAAGTGTTGGTAATAGACAAGGGTCGTGAAATTGGTGAGCAAAGTGCTATTTTACTCAAAAATGGATCTTTAGTCGGTGTCGGTTTCTATGATTTAAACCATCAAATAAATAATATTCATATCTTAGAAAGTATAATTACCCCTATGAACGGTACCAGAGATGCCAATTATTTAATTGAATCTTACTTGAGAAAGAAACGGGTAGTGAAAATATTGGAATTAAACGATTAGTTTGAAGGAAGACCAAAAATTATCTCCATGGCAGCAAAAACTTCATGAAATTATTTATGAAGCAGACACCCCTATGGGTAAGTTGTTCGATATTATCTTGTTTATAATTATCATTTTTAGTGTTATACTTATAATGCTTGAAAGTGTAAAGGCTATAGATGCAGAGTATCACGAGGTATTATTTATTCTTGAGTGGCTGGTGACCATCTTCTTCACCATTGAATATATAGCAAGAATTATATGTATTAAAAAACCCAGTAATTACATCTTTAGTTTTTACGGGATAATAGATTTTCTGTCTACGATTCCTCTTTATATTTCTTATATTTTTGCTGGTTCGCAAGTGCTTTTAGCTGTTCGTGCATTTAGACTGTTACGTGTATTCAGAATTCTAAAACTTGCACGTTTTCTAGGAGAAGCCTCTCAACTTAAAAGGGCACTAAAGGCAAGTAGGGCAAAAATCACGGTATTTTTATTTGCCGTACTTATTGCTTCTGTGATGATGGGCACATTAATGTATTTAGTTGAAGGAGATGAAGCGGGATTCACCAGTATACCTACAAGTATATATTGGACAATTGTAACATTGACAACCGTAGGTTACGGAGATATTGCCCCTATTACACCCCAAGGACAGGCTATAGCCACTATCATTATGTTATTAGGTTATGGCATCATTGCCGTTCCTACCGGTATGGTAACCGCAGAGTTTGCAAAGCAAGGTAAGGACAACACCTCTAACCTAAAAAACTCAGGTAGATATGTGCACGTAAACACCCAGTGCTGTCCAACATGTACCAAGGAAGGGCATAGAGATGATGCTACTCATTGCTATAATTGTGGATCTTTGTTGAATGAATAATATTCTAATTTCCGTCGTAGGACCAACTGCCATTGGCAAAACCAAATTGGGTATTCTATTAGCCAATCATTTCAAAACAGAAATTATTTCTGCCGATTCTAGACAGTTTTTTAAAGAAATGAGTATTGGTACAGCCGTGCCCGATAAAGAAGAGCTAACACAAGCTAAACATCATTTCATTCAACATAAAAGTATTAACGAAACATATACTGTTGGTGATTTTGAACGAGAGGCAACCCAGAAGTTAACCGATCTGTTTAAAACACATAATATAGTTATTATGGTAGGTGGCAGCGGTCTTTATGTAAATGCTGTAACCGACGGATTAAACTCGTTCCCTACCGTTTCACCTTCTGTGCGAGAGCAATTAAATACTGAACTATCGGAATTTGGCATAGCAGCTCTACAACAAAAACTTAAGCAGTTGGACCCTGCATATTACAGTAAAGTTGATATAAACAATCCACAGCGGATTATAAGGGCGCTAGAGGTTACTATAGGTAGCGGAACGCCTTATTCCTCTTTTATTAACCAACCAAAGAAGGAAAGAGACTTTAAGGTTTTAACTATTGGATTAAAGGCAGAAAGAACTATGATTTATGACCGTATCAATAAGCGAGTTGATCTAATGATCGATGCCGGATTATTGGACGAGGCAAAAAAAGTTTACCCATTTAAACACTTAAACGCCTTACAAACGGTTGGTTATAAAGAATTATTCCAGTATTTTGATGATGAATGGACTTTAGAGTTTGCCATTTCTGAAATCAAGAAAAATACCCGAAGATTCGCAAAAAGACAACTTACTTGGTTTTCTCGAAATGAACATACAATGTGGGTCAATTATGATTATGAGCCTAGCAAGCTATATGATAAAATTGACAATGAAATTCAAAAATTAAAACATGGCTAAAAAACAGATTCTATATATAATGGGAGTTTCGGGTAGTGGAAAATCGACTATTGGAAAACTTTTGGCAGATAGATTACAATTTCCATTTTTTGATGGTGATGATTTTCATCTTGATGCAAATGTCAAAAAAATGAAAGCCGGTCACCCACTAAACGATGATGATCGCCAAGGATGGTTAGAACGCCTCAATCAAGTTGGAAAAGATAATTTGGCAACAGGTGCCGTGATCGTTTGCTCATCACTTAAAAAAAAGTACAGGACTATTCTAAGTCAAGATTTAGAAAACAAACATCTTTTTATTTATTTAGAAGGTAGTTTTGACCTTATTAATAAAAGGCTAAGCGCACGAAAAAATCACTACATGCCGGCGGGTCTTTTACAATCTCAATTTGATATATTAGAAACCCCTACCGAAGCATTAATTGTTTCAATAGACCAATCTCCTAATGAAATAGTCGACGATATTATCAAAAAGCTGTAAAACAAAAAAGCATCCATATATAGGATGCTTTTTTATTTATGAAAATTGTGAGCTTATTCCCCCTCAGTCTTTACGACCAAACGGAATCCTTCACCGTGAATATTCAATATTTCTACTGTATCATCTACTTTTAAGTACTTACGTAATTTAGCAATGTAAACATCCATACTACGAGAAGTAAAGTAGTTGTCATCTCTCCAAATTTTAGTCAATGCTAGTTCTCTTGGCATTAAATCATTCTCATGTAAAGCCAATAAACGTAACAACTCATTCTCTTTTGGCGATAATTTTATAGATTCTTCATCTTTATATTTCAAGAACCTCAGTTTAGAATTCAAATGAAATCCTCCAATAGTGAATTCAAATTTCTTACTATCTGCCAATCCGTTAGAAGCCTTTCTTTGAAGAATTGCCTTTAACTTCATCAATAACACTTCAGAATCAAAAGGTTTGTTCAAATAATCATCAGCACCAGCCTTATAACCTTTAAGAACATCTTCTTTCATTGTCTTCGCCGTCAAGAAAACAATTGGCACGTTCTCATTTTTTTCACGTATTTCTTTAGCTAAGGTGAAACCATCCTTGTAAGGCATCATAACATCCAAAATACAAATGTCATAATTGTCTTTTTTAAACTTCTCAAAACCTTCCATTCCATTCTTGGCCAAGGTGACATCAAAGTCATTCATTGACAAATAATCTTTCAACACAATTCCAAAATTTGGATCGTCCTCAACTAAAAGTATCTTCTTGTTTATTGTTTCCATATTTTTTTTATATTAACGGCAATTTGATGTAAAATATACTTCCTTTTCCTTTTTCACTTTCGGCATAAACTTCACCTTGGTGATCTTCTACTATTTTCTTTACGTAGGCCAGTCCTAATCCGTGACCTTTAACATTATGTATGTCTCCTGTGTGTTCTCGATAGAATTTTTCAAATACTTTCTTGACCACATTTTTACTCATACCAGCTCCTTGATCTTGAACTTTGATAATGATATAATTTTTAGCACGCTCTGTATACACATCAATTTTTGGTGCATCTTCAGAATACTTTATGGCATTATCCAACATGTTCACAATAACATTGGTAAAATGCATTTCATTGGCTAAAACTTCTGAACGTTCCGCATCTAAATGCGTATTGATATAGCCTCCTCTATCATCTACAATCAACTCAACATGGGTAATGGCATCTTCTATAATGTCGTGAACATTTACCCTATCCTTACTAATATCTAGCTGATTTTTTTCCAACTTAGATATTCTTAAAACATTTTCTACCTGTGCATGCATACGTTTGTTCTCATCGCGGATCATATGCAAATACCTTAAAACCTTTTCTTGATCAACTATGATCTTTGGATTTCTAATTGCCTCAACCGCAAGATTTATAGTTGCAATTGGAGTTTTAAACTCATGGGTCATATTATTAATGAAATCAGTTTTTATTTCAGATATCTGTTTCTGACGTATTAACTGATAAATAGCACCCGCATAGGCAACCACAATAATAATTGTGAACAGCAATGAAAGCATTGCCAAACCAAGTATGGATTGCACCAAGAAACGTTTTTTCTTTGGAAAGGAAATTAACAAATCAAAATTTGATACCCCTTCAAAATCTACGAACATGGGAGATTTATAGATGTTCGCTTCCGCATACTTAAATTTTGAGGACTTTACCTTAGTTGGCAACCCATTACTGTATACGCCATATTCAAAAGCAATGTCCACTCCTCTATTTTCTAATTCTCGCTGTAACAACAGCTCAATTTCTTGTTTGGAAACCCGTTTATGAATTGGTACGCGTTTGGCATGAACCATAAACATTTCTTCCATGGCGGCCTTTTCCATTTTGTTAAGACCTCCAATTTTCTCAATTCGTTGAATTGGGTTTAAACGTGGAGTGTTACCTTCTAAATCAAAATCTTCTTTGAAAATTGATGTAGTTCGTTTGCTGGTATAATTTTTAATGATGGTGGTATCGGCACCATCACTATTATCAAAGAACGTAGACGAGATTCCGTAATCCTCTTCTAATATACCGTGTTCATACAGTAAAATTTCATTGGAATTAATATCTCGATCAATAAAGAAAAAATTCGTAAGCTGTGCCCCTTTTAGCTCACCTCCAACACTATCCTTCGCATGTAAATACCTATCGAAATAGTTTTTTGACTCCCTTTCTGTAATCTTATTGGTAACACTGTTCAGCGCTTCTGAAACACTGCTAGAAAACTGTTCTTCACTACTATCAATGGATTTGCTGATCCAAAAACTTTGAACGAAAATCAGACCAATAAGTGAAAGGCTCATTAAAACTACTAAGAGCACAAATAACTTTTTGTTCATTGGGGGATAAAATTAAAGATTTAACAGTTAGACGATAGTACGTTTAACCTAACCTTAACAAAAATGTTAAAATTGCTAAATAACTAGCATTCAGATACAATTGAAGCATGTACTTGAAGCACTGAAGACTTAGTTCTTTCTATATCAATATTTTCAACAACATAATCACTTAGATTCAATTTCTCGTCATCTTCTAATTGATTATCCATACGGGCAATTACCTGCTCTCTTGTAACACTGTCCCTATTTACTACCCGAGAAATACGTTCTTCTTTTGGTGCAGTTACCAAAATCACATAATCATATAAATTTTGTACTTCATTCTCAAACAACAAGGCAGTTTCTTGTATGACATAACAAAAATCTTGTTGATTTGCCCAATTGAGAAAATCTTCTCTTACTACCGGGTGCACAATGGCATTAAGTTGTGCCAAAAGTTCAGTATCATTAAAGACTTTTTTAGCTATAAAAGCTCTGTTTAACTGACCTTCTTTATAAGATTCCTTACCTAAAAGTTCTACCAATCGTTTTTTAATATCTGTAGAATTGTTCATTAAGTGTTTTGCGCGTTCATCTGAATTATAGACAGGAACACCTAATTGCATAAACATTTTGGCAACTGTAGATTTACCACTACCAATACCGCCTGTTAACCCTACATACTTCATTCTCTACGCAAAATAAATTCAACCTCATTAACATTTATGACCACATTGTGTAATGTTTTAGGGTATTGCACCAATTTTACAGATAACCTATTACCGGTTTCTTTAGTGGCTTTTTCATAATCTGCCTCAACAACAAAATCCTCTTTTTCCAATTCTTTTAGATGTTCTATAGTACCTTGACAACGCACTTCCACTATTTCAGGAAAAGTACGTACCTGAACGTTACTAGGTAAATTAACTACGTTTACAGGAACTTCAACCACTTTTTCAGAAAATTTAATCACCTTGCCCGAAACCATAACCTTTTGATCAGAAAACGAAGTGCCTTCTAAACCTTTTGGCAAATTAAGAGCTACTTCTTCAGTAAAGGAATTGGATAGGTTATTCTTTGTGATATTTGAAGTTCGTACCACTTTTATGGAATCTATTTGGCTCTTTGGACCAGAAACCTGAATAGAATCTGGATCAACGGTTATTTTGCCATCTAGTTTATGGTTGGTTGCAAAACCCAACTGCAACGCTGCTTCAACAGGAATTTTTTTCGTTTCCAATGAGGTGAAATCAAAATAAATAGCTTCACTTTCAAAATCGACCAAAGCGCTCGAATTACTTAATTGCGCTTCCAATTGTATTCTAATCTGATCAGATGTTAGGTAGTACCTGTCATTCTCAAACATCACCTTACTCACATCTAACTGAATGTGCTTAGGTTTTAATTCATAACCAAGAAATTGAAACCCCACAGCTTTTAATCTCACCGCTATTTCATCTTTTGGGCTAGTAGCCAATAAAAAATCATCTGGTATATTTACATATTCAACCTTAAAACTTGTATTACTAGTATAGGTCAATGACAGTTTATTGATTAACCAGGCAAGTGAAGCGCATAACAAGAAAACAAGGAAGATTTTTACCTTCCTTTTTTTTAATCCTGTTTTGATCCATTCTAGCAAACGCTCCATTACTTCACTCTAAAAAATAATTTAGGAAATATCTCCTCGGGTTTTTTATTAGAAAAGTTAATATACAGGGTTGATTTTAAAAATCCGTATCCATATCCAAAAAATTGTATCACAGTTGCCAATAATGCCAATACCGATACTTTTAAACTACGGGTTTTAGTAAGTGCATCAATAAACAATACCAAAAAGTATGTCGAATACATAAACCAAGGAATCTTAAAGCCAATTAACGCCAATAACAACGAAATAAAGAAACCAACACAAAATACCGTTGGAAACCAAAAGGTTATTTTTTGGGTTTCTGGATGCCACTTATTTAAAATAGGCCTTACCATTCCGAATTTATTGACCTGAATATAAAACTTGTTCCAGTCTATTCTTCTTTTATGATAAACGAAGGCTTCTAAAATCAATTTTGTTCGGTAACCTTTGTTCCAAATACGAATAGTTAGATCAGGATCTTCGCCTGGGTGTATATTTCCGTATCCACCAACATTTTCAAAAGCTTCTTTAGAAATACCCATATTAAAACTCCTGGGCTGAAATTTATCTACTGATTTTTTACCACCACGAATACCTCCCGTAGTCAAAAATGAAGTCATGGCATAATTAATTGCCTTTTGCACATTAGAGAACGATTCATGTGCAGCATCTGGTCCTCCATAGCAGTGTACGAAATCTTCTTGCAAACTTTTATCCGCTTCTATTAAATACTGCGGTGGCACAATACAATCGGAATCCAGAATAATAAAGTAATTGCCTTTTGCCTTTTGCATTCCATAGTTACGGGAATCACCAGGACCGGAATTCGGCTTTTTGTAATATGATATGGATAACACATCTACGTACTCACCTATGACTTCCTCTGAAGATATAGTAGAACCGTCTTCAACGATTACCACTTCAAAAGGTTGGTCATAGGTTTGTATCCGTAGACTATCCAATAATTCTTTAATTTCATTGGGTCTATTGTATACGGGAATGATAAAAGAAAACGATAAGTTCATTATTACTCTCCTTTTATAATAGGCTCCAATAAAATTGGAATATTAAAATATTGATTAAAATTTCTCTATCACCTCTTGGCTAACCCCTGTATTTGAGAAACCACCATCGTGAAACAAGTTCTGCATGGTTACTTTTCTTGTTAGATCAGAAAATAATGTTACTGTATAATCAGCACAGTCTTGAGCTGAGGCATTACCCAACGGAGACATTTTTTCCGCATAACTGATAAATCCATCAAACCCCTTTACACCTTGACCAGCTGTAGTTGCCGTAGGCGATTGAGAAATGGTATTTACACGTACTTTCTTTTCTTTACCAAAGAAGTAACCAAAGCTACGCGCTACAGACTCTAAGTATGCTTTATTATCTGCCATATCATTATAATCTGGGAAAGTTCTTTGTGCAGCCATGTATGTTAATGCCACTATACTACCCCACTCATTCATAGCATCTGCCTTATAAAGTGATTGCATAACCTTATGAAACGACAATGCCGAAACATCCCATCCTTTTTGAGTAAAGTCGTATTTTTCATCTGTATACGCTCTACCTTTACGAACGTTGACCGACATACCAATAGAGTGTAATACAAAGTCGATTTTTCCCCCTAAGATTTCGACAGATTTTGCAACCAAATTATCCAAATCTTCTACACTAGTTGCATCTGCAGGAATAATTTCTGAACCGGTTTTCTTTGCCAACTCATCTATTTGACCCATTCTCATGGCAATTGGGGCATTCGTCAATACAAAAGTACCTCCTTCATCATGCACAGTTTGTGCTGTTTTCCACGCAATAGAATTTTCGTCTAATGCTCCAAAAATAATTCCCCTTTTTCCTTTTAATAAGTTATATCCCATGATGGTTAATTCTATTGTTTGATTTAATATTCAAAGATATCTAAAATATGTTAAAACAAAATTGAAGTACGATGTAAAAACCCTTAATTTAAAAGTTGTTTTGCATGCGCCAATGCCGAATCGGATAAATCCTTTCCTCCTAACATATGAGCTAATTCCACTACCCTTTCCTCTGTGGTCAGTTCTTTCAGGTTGGTCATGGTACGTTCAGCTCCTTCTGTTTTATAGACTTTAAAGTGATGGTTTCCTTTTGATGCCACTTGTGGTAAATGCGTAATGGAGAATACCTGAAGGTCTGCACTCATTTCTTTCATAATATCTGCCATTCGGTTTGATATTTCTCCAGAAACCCCGGTATCTATTTCATCGAACATAATTGTCGGCAGCTTTTCATACTTGGCAAGCAATGCTTTTATTACCAACATAATTCTAGATAGTTCACCTCCTGAAGCCACTTTCTTTAACTCCCCATAATTACCGCCTTTGTTGGCGGTAAACAGAAATGAAAGTTCATCCATACCCGTAGTATTGAAGTTTTCGGTATCGTTTAGACTAATTTGAAACGATGCACTTGGCATACCCAACGAATTTAAGTCCGATTCCAATTTTTTCTTCAATTGCGGAATTACAGCATTTCGTTTTTCACGAATTGCTATTGCCTGTTTCTTCAAAACTGCTTCCATTTCTTGAATCTCCTTGGTTTTAGATGCAATCTTTTCATCTAAACCGGCTGTTTCAAAAACTTTATCAGCAAGTTTGTTCTTAATTTCAATCAGCTCCGAAACATCACTGGCGTTATGTTTTTTAAGAAGATCGTATAATAGTTGAAGCTTTCCATTAACCTGTTCCAATTGATCAGGGTTTGCCTCTACGCCATCTTGTAAGCGCTGTAGCTCAGCGTTTACATCATCTAGCTCTATTAATACGGACTGAACACGCTCGTACAAATCCTTATAATGAACACCGAAATCAATCAGCTTAGAAAACGATTGGCGCATTTCTGCTACTAAGGGCAAAACACCTATCTGTTCATCATTGAACAATTGATCTCCTTTGGATAATTGCTCCATGATCAATTCTACATTGTTCAACTGTTCATACTCCTCTTCCAGCAATTCAACAATACCTTCTTTTAACGGCGCTTTTTCAAGCTCCTCTAACATAAAAGTGTTATAATCTTGCTCTTTAATCGCAGTACTCTGTACTTCAACAAGCTCTTGAAGCTCTTTTTGAGCCTTGCGAAATATCTTTAACCCTTTTCTATATTCAGCTAATCTCTTTTGATTGTTTGCCAACGCATCTACCAATTTCAACTGAAAATCATTTTCAGTAAGCTGCATGGTTTGATGTTGTGAATGAATATCTATTAAATTTTCACCTAAAACAGATAAAACGCCTAAGGTTACCGGAGTGTCATTTACAAATGCCCTAGATTTTCCACTTGGTAAAATTTCACGCCTTATTACGGTACTATCTTCGTAATCCAAATCATTTTCCTCAAAGAAATTTTGGAGTCCGTAAGTGTCAATTTTAAAAGTTCCTTCTATTATACATTTCTGGTCTTTAAGCCTTAATGAGCTTAAATCTGCCCGCTTACCTAGAACCAAGGACAAACCGCCCAATAAGATTGACTTACCGGCACCTGTTTCTCCTGTAATAACAGTAAAACCTTTATTAAAGTCTACTTCTAGACTATCGATTAATGCGTAATTAGAAATGGTAAGGGTTGAAAGCACGCGTTAGAATTTTAGATACACAAAGGTAATCTATAATTCGGTTTTGTAAAATGGTTCAATACTTAATATCGTTCCAAGTAGTGGCGTATAATGGTGCTATTTTATTTAAGGTTTCCTTAAGCTTAACGATATCTACTTTTGGTCCGTCCGAGAAAATATTCTTTATCTCCTCAGATTTAGCATCAAAGAATGTAGATATTAAAAAAGCGTTAGGTCTTCTATTGATCATGGTCTGAAACAAATTCATGGTACCTGCAATGACCTGCTTTCCAGTGCTATTGTTATCAGGTAAAATATCCAAACCTTTTCTATGATAGTTATACATAGCAATACGATACTCCCTATAGGTATTAGAAAGTAGATTGTCTATTAATTCAAACCTACTTCGGTTAGAATCTGAAGACTGGCTCCATCCGGCAGAATTACTTCCTTGCGCTTGCGTAACAATACTCTGTGCTTTTCTGTAAAACTCCGTTCCACCCTCTAAAGAAAAAGTATCGGCATCAAGACCTAAAATTACGTACACGTAATACGCCATAACGCTGACCAAATTTGACTCAAACTGGTTTTCATTAAATATCAACGGCTGAAACTCTATGTATTGAAAATTAAACGCGTTGTCCTTATAATTAAAAACAGGCGTGGAATAAGATGTGTTATAAACCGGTCTAGATGATTGAATTTGAATATTGCCACTAAAAACATTAGACTCATAAGAGGTTATGGTAATGAACATTTGTGCATTTACACGTTCATTTTCCTTATAAACACGGTTGGTCCATTTTGTTTTGTTTACAAAATCATTCAATGAACGCTCTAAAGTTTTAAAAACCTGAAGATCGCCTTGCGAAAGCTGATCTGAATTGACTGTTACGGCACAGTTCAATTCTTGTGCAAGCGAAACAAAACAAATAAGGTTGAATAAAAATAAAAATATTGCTTTACGCATACCGTCTTTTAATAATTTCATTGAAGATATCCACGGCAACTTCTGCCTTGGTCTTTAGTTCAAACGCAGTAATGTTAGAATTGGTATCTATAAATGAAATTTTATTGGTATCGCCACCAAAGCCCGCACCTTTGTCTCGCATAGAGTTAAGTACAATAGCATCTAAATTTTTACGTGCTAGTTTTCCTTTTGCATTTTCAACCTCGTTTTCGGTCTCCAAGGCAAAGCCTACTAAAAATTGATGGGTTTTATGATCACCGAATGTCTTTAAAATATCGACATTCTTTACTAGTTCAATAGTAAGGTTTTCTTCGGATTTTTTAATTTTTTGTTCCGCAACGGTTTTAGGTCTATAATCTGCCACAGCTGCTGCACATATTACAACATCCGATGTTTCAAAGTACTTTTGCGCATTTTGAAACATGTCATCTGCAGACACAACATTCATAACATGAATGCTATCGTGAGCAACCGTTAATTTGGTTGGTCCTGTAACCAAGAACACCTCTGCCCCTAGGTTAGCCGCTGTTTTGGCAAGCTCAAAGCCCATTAGACCAGAAGAGTGATTTCCTATAAAACGAACCGGATCAATTGCCTCATACGTTGGACCTGCGGTAATTAAAACTTTCTTGCCAGATAACGGCAAACCTTGCGTTATGTTGTTTTTGATAAATGCAATGATTTCTTCCGGCTCGGCCATTCTGCCTTCTCCATGTAAACCACTTGCCAATTCTCCATTAGCGGCAGGAATAATCAAATTACCAAAAGAAGCAAGTTCGTGTAAAGATTTTTTTGTACTTGGATGTTTATACATATCCAGATCCATTGCCGGTGCTACGTACACAGGACATTTGGCCGATAAATATGTAGCCATTAGAATGTTGTCGCAATTACCGCTTACCATTTTAGACATGGTATTGGCAGTTGCAGGTGCAATAACCATTAAGTCTGCCCATAAGCCCATTTCCACATGGTTGTTCCAATCAACCATATTTTCTTCGGACTTAACAAAATCTTGAACAACAGGATTTTTAGCCAATGTGGCCAAGGTAAGTGGGGAAACAAAAGAACTGGCACTATCGGTAAGTATAACCTTAACGTTAGCGCCAGCTTTTATAAATAAACGAACTAAGAATGTTGTCTTATAAGCGGCAATGCCTCCAGTTATTCCTAAAAGAACATTTTTGCCGTTCAACATATTTCTTAAGCGTCTTTTTCTGTATTTCTGTGGTAAATTTTATCCATTAACCACTCTTCTACCGCCATTGCGTGTGGCTTAGGTAATTTTTCGTAGAATTTAGAAACCTCTATTTGCTCTTTATTCTCAAATACCTCTTCTAAGCTATCGCTATAAGTAGCAAATTCTTCTAACTTTTCTAAAAGCTCTTTTTTGATTTCAGAATTGATCTGAATAGCACGTTTTGCAGTAATTGAAATAGCCTCGTATATATTTTCTGTAGGCTGATCAAACTCATTACGATTAATGGTTACCGTAGATACTGATGCTTTAGAGTTTTTTAAATCGTTCATATTCATAATTACATTATTTATTTTGACTCAACCACCTGCGCTTGCATGCGTTGTAATTCTTTATCAATTTTTTCAATTAAATCTGTTGCCTCCTTATCAAATTTAGACTCCGGAAACTGCTTCATTAAAGCGGAATGCGCCGCTCTCGCCTTTTTTAAACGCTCTTCCTTTAATTGCTCAAAACTATTGACCGCCATATGTGTCAACGCTTGTACTTTTACGAACATAGCCTCTTCCCTGTAAGGAGAACCAGGATTGTCCGCTACAAAGTTATCGCTTGCAGCAACAGCAGATTTAAGCATATCGTAGTTAAATTCGCCAAGCTTATTATATTGCTTTAATATTTCGAAGGCCTTTCTTTCTTTTTTAGTGGTCAACTCTTGTGCCATTGCATTTGCTTCGGCAAAATATTCGGACTCAGAATAAGTATTGATGAAATTCTGTAATTTCAACAACGCCTTATCGGTATCGGTTTGATCCAAAGAATATTCGGGAGATAATTTATAGTAACTTTTAGCTCCTAAAAAATTAGCTTCTACCGCCTTATCACTTTTAGGATAGGATTTCACGAAACGTTCAAACTGGTAACCAGCCATATTGTAATCGCCACGTTGAAAATAACTGTTGGACAAAAAGAACATAACACGTTCCCCTTGTGGCTTACCTACATATTTTGGTGCAATTTGCTCAAGCAATCTATTCGCTCTTCTAAAATCGCCCTCTTCGTAGAATGTTTCTGCCATGTCGTATTTGGCTTTTACATCATCGTGCTTAAGTACCTTTTGGTATTCGCTACAAGATTGTAAAGCAATGGCAATCAATAGTACTGGGAAAACTCTCCTCATTTTAAAAAACATTTTGCAAAATTAGTGATTATCAATGGATTTAAAAAACAAATTAATCCAATAAAAATACAGGCTTTAAACCACAAGAATGCCCTACCTAATGAAGATTTAACGAATATTTATGCAGGTATGCGTATCATAGATTCCATAAATGATACAATTCTATGCTTTAATGCATCTGATGCGTCTATCAAAGGAAGTCTCACAAAAGGCTTTGCAATACCCAAATATTCAAAGATTACCTTAATACCTGCAGGGTTACCTTCTTCAAAAATCAATTTCATACCTTCTTGCATTTTATAATGGTAACTATAGGCAACCTCGGTATTTCCATTTAAACCTTCATCTACCATTTTAGAAAATTCTTCGGGCAAACCTTGACCTATTACCGAAATTACACCATCGCCACCCGCTACAATTGTTGGTAATGCCGTAATATCATCACCAGACAATACTAAAAATCCTTCCGGTCTTTTTGAAATCAACTCTTGAACCTGGGTCATATCACCACAAGCTTCTTTAACGGCAACAATATTATCAAATTTCTTTGCCAAGCGAACAACAGTTTCAGGCAGCATATTACTACCGGTTCTGCCAGGTACATTATAAAGAATTATTGGTAATGGAGAAGCTTTGGAAAGTGCCGCAAAGTGTTGGTAAATTCCTTCTTGGGTGGGTCTATTATAATATGGTGATACAGATAGGATGGCATCATATGCCGATAAATCGGTGGTTTGAAGTTCTTCTACCAATGCAGCCGTATTATTTCCTCCTACACCTATTACCAATGGGAGTGCTCCTGCATTCGCTTCTTCTACGGTACGCATTACCAATTGTTTTTCGGTCTTTGAAAGCGTAACAGATTCAGCTGTTGTACCCAACACCACCAAATAGTCTATATTACCCTCTATATTAAAGGCAACAACTTTTCTAAGAGCTTCAACATCTACTGTACCATCTTCCTTAAAAGGCGTTATCAACGCTACTCCTGCTCCTCTTAATTCCTTCATAACTAAATCTCCTTAAAAATGCCCAAGTACTTTTTCAATTCTTTTTTAAAAATCTGAAAGTCCTTTAACGGCGTATCTAACATTAAATCATTATAAGTAGGACCAACTTCTTTAAATCCTACCTTTAAACGAGCCCTTGTCTTTACCGACATTAAATTTAACAGTAAGCTGTCCTCGTTATAATAGTTCACTAAAAGATCGTATTCACGCCCTAAAAATTCAAGGGCATAACTGTTTTCGATATCGCCGTTCCATCCTAAATCCTTATCCGAAAAAACCGGAGTGGCATATGGCGAGTTTTTATCGTAAAAACGCTTATATCCAATTATTTTAACCGCATTTGGATGCAATGACAACTCTTCCTGAAACTGAAAAAACACCTCAGATTTCTCGAACTTATCTAGATCCACAATACAACCTACAGAACGTATTCCTTTACTCTCTCGTGTTACAGTTATTGGCGAGGTCACCAACTGTTTTAAGATCTTACGACCAGATTTCCGTTTAAACTTGTCCTTAATTCCTTTTAAAAACATGTATTTTTACATTTAGACAAATGTAAATAATATCCCTGCAACATATGGCGAAGTTAAAACACTTTGGTATTTTAAATATAAAACATTATGTTATATTTATAACAATTATCAGTTTAATATCTTGTAAGAACACTCCCGAACACCTCACTGAACTGACTGGCAAGCAAATAGCAATCGATAGTAGTTTTACATCTGTAGATAGTATTCGAAATTTTATTCAACCGTATCACGATAGGGTAGAAAGTATTTTAGACAGCACACTGGCATATGCACCATACGTAATCTCTAAAAGTGACGGAAAATTTAATACTACCGCTGGTAATTTAATGGCGGATATAGTTCTAAGTGAAACCAATTCTATATTCAAAAAACTAACTGGTCACAATATAGATATGGTCTTATTGAACCATGGCGGCATACGTTCAATTATCTCCAAAGGCAACGTTACTTCCAGAACCGCTTATGAGGTAATGCCTTTTGAAAACTCGGTGGTTGTCGTGGAGCTCAAAGGTGCTTCACTAATGAAAATGGTAGACTATTTAATTAAATCTAAAAGAGCCCACCCAATAGCCGGTGCACAAATCATTTTAAATAACGATAACACCGTTAATACATTTACCGTAGGTGGAAAACCATTAGATAAAAACAAATCCTATTATATAGCAACTTCAGATTATTTAGTTACCGGTGGCGATAATATGGGCTTTTTTAAAGATGCCATTTCAAAAACGGAATCCGATTACAAAATAAGAAATGCCATGATAGATTTCTTTTCTAAAGTGGATACACTAGCCCCAAAAGTAGATCTAAGATATTATCAATTACAGTAAAATGGAAAGAAGAAAATTTATAAAAAATACAGCTGCAACATCTGGTTTGTTGACTTTGGGTGGACTTAGCTTAAATTCTTGCAACGTTGCCACAAAAAAACACATTACCATTTTACATACCAACGATGTACACAGCCATGTAGATGCCTTCCCCAATGACCATGCAAATTTTCCTGGGTTGGGCGGGTTAGCTCGTAGAGCAGGTTTGGTCGATAGTATTAGAAAAGAGAACCCTAACACTTTTCTTTTTGATGCCGGAGATATCTTTCAAGGAACACCCTATTTCAATTTTTATGGTGGAGAACTAGAATTTAAATTAATGAGCATGCTTAATTATGATGCCACCACTATTGGAAATCATGATTTTGATAATGGTATAGACGGACTTTTAGCCCAAATGCCCTACGCTAAGTTTAATTTTATCAGTGCGAATTACGATTTTTCCAATACCGTTTTAGATGGATTAACTCAAACTTATAAGGTTTATGAAAAAGACGGAATAAAAGTTGGCGTATACGGATTAGGTATTCAATTAGCAGGTTTAGTTACCAAACAACTTTATAAAGAAACCGTATTTCTTGATCCATATGAGTTAGCGACCGATATGGAAACAAAATTGAAAGAAGAAGAAAAATGTGATTTGGTTATATGCCTCTCCCACTTAGGATATGAATACCGTAGCCAAAAACCAGATGATCTAAAGCTCGCTAAAAAAACGAAATATACAGATTTGATTATTGGTGGGCACACACATACCTTTTTAGATAAACCAACCGTCATCAGTAACGCTGCCGAACGAGATGTTCTTGTAAATCAGGTAGGATGTTTTGGAGTAAATCTAGGTAGAATTGATTTTTATTTTGACAATACAACGACCACAGCTAATGGATATACAATTAAGGTCTAATTTTAAGACTGAATATGACAACGATCATTCGTACATCTAGCGACAATACACATTTCAAAAATCTGGTGGCACTTTTAGATGCCGATTTAGCTGAGCGAGATGGTGAAGACAATGCTTTCTACGCACAGTTCAATGGTATTGAACAACTAAACAACTGTGTTGTACTGTACGCTGATGACAATCCCGTTGCTTGTGGTGCCTTTAAGCAGTATAACAAAGTGGCTGTTGAAATTAAACGTATGTATGTTTTACCAGAGCACCGTGGTAAAGGTTTAGCTTCTCGACTGTTATTGGCCCTAGAAAGCTGGGCAAAAGAATTGAATTATTCTAATACCGTTCTTGAAACAGGATTGCGCCAGCCAGAAGCCATTGCACTTTATAAAAAGAATAATTACACAATTATCAAAAATTACCCTCCGTACGAGCACATGGCTAATAGTGTTTGTTTTAGGAAGGTGTTATAAATCTATATTATTTTCAAACTCTACCTAACTATAAATTCCAGTCCTACAATAATCAACAGCGTAAAAATAGCGGACTAAATTTACGAGAAACACAATTTAAGTTATACGAAAAAATCATATTCGCATTAATCAACTACCTAGAGCCTATTTATTTATAAATAAATGATTATCAGTCAATTAATTTTTAACTTAGAAATTCATCTAAACTCAATTATTATGCACTTAAACATTCACTCTCAAGGACTCGATGATCATCTTGGTGTTTTACAAGAGAAATATATGAAGCTCAAATTCTCTATTAAAAACAATCTTAAGTTGACGGCTTTAGCAAAGCAAAACCAATTGAAAAATAGTAAAGAAGAATATCTAGAAAAGAAAATAGAAGCAATGGGAAGTTTATACTAATCACCATACAAAAGGTATTAGTACGTTTTATTTTATTTGGCGGCAATGGTTATTCACTGTCGCTTTTTTATTGCCTTACATTTAATTTTTAAACATTTACAGTAAATAATTAAATACCTATATACTTATATTTAAATCATCACCATTCAATACAGGCATTAGCTTTATGAAATTATATTTACTACTATTTTTAATCTTATCTATATCTTCTTGTAGGCAACAACATAAAACTAATTTATCAAAATCAGAAGAAAACAAAATAATAAAGTCTGAATTTCAAACTATAATTGATTCTGCTAATGTTAATGGTGCAATTATAATATACGACCTGCACAGAAATAATTTCTATTCAAATGATTTTAATTGGACCAAACAAGGAAAATTACCAGCATCAACCTTTAAAATCGCCAATACCATAATTGGTTTAGAAACGGGAGTAATAAAAAATGATAGCACCATTTTTAAATGGGATGGTCAAGAAAGATGGCTAGACCTTTGGGAACAAGATTTAATTCTACGTGATGCCTTTCAGTATTCTTGTGTTCCGTGCTATCAACAGGTTGCAACCAAAATTGGACCTCAGCGAATGAACGAGTATGTAAAAAAGATTGAATATGGAGATTTAAAAATTGATAGTAACAATATTTCCAATTTTTGGTTAGAAGGCGAATCTAGAATAAATCAAATGCAACAGATAGATTTTTTAAAACGATTTTATAGTGGTCAACTGCCTATATCTGTTAGAACCCAAAAAATTGTAAAGCAAATAATGGTGATCGATACCGAAAATTATACACTCAGTGGAAAAACAGGATTATCTATAAGTAACGAACAATATAACGGGTGGTTCGTTGGGTATATAGAAGTGGGCAACGATGTTTATTTCTTTGCCACCAATTTAGAACGTACTAATAACAATTTAGACCTAAGTGATTTTATACAAACAAGAAAAGAGGTTACTCTTGCTGCACTAAAAGAGTTACAGATCATTAAATAATCTGATTATAACTAAGAGTCTTAAAACAAAAATATAGATTCTTGTGATTTCAATAAAAAGAACTTACTACACTTGATTAAATCATTAATTTCACTCCATTATAAATAATACACTAACACCACAGTAATGAAAATTATAGGCATTGGCAAAAACTATGTTTTAGATAAATCTGAAATAGATGATTTAAAAAATGATGTACAACTCATTTTCACGAAACCAGATTCTTCATTGGTTACAGATAGTAAAGATGTTGAATTCCCTGCTCTTACCAATCAGCTCATCTACGAAGTAGAATTGGTGGTTAAAATTGGAAAAATGGCTAAAAATGTATCTGAAGAGGAAGCAAATTCATACATCTCTGAAATAGGTATCGGTATAGATTATACCGCAAAAGATGTGCTTACCGCCAGTAGAGACAAGAAAGGACCATGGGCTTTGGCAAAAGGTTTTGATGGTGCTTCGCCAATTTCAGGTTTTAAACCAATTTCGGAATTTCCAGAACTGGACAATATTAATTTTGACTTGGTTATTAATGGCGAAAAAAAGCAAGTTGGCAATACTGGCTACATCATTTATAATTTTGCAGAAATCATAAGTTTTGTATCCACTTTTATGACCTTAAACCCCGGTGACCTGATATTTACGGGAACACCCGCAATTGGTGCAGGTGAAATCTTTAAAGGTGACCATTTACAAGCATCTATTGAAGGTAAAATTCTACTTGATTTTAAAATGGTTTAATCTCCCTTTTTAGGAAGTTTTACAATCGGAGCCATAAATTGGTTCCGATTTTTTTTAGTTAATCCGTAGTAATTATGAGTGTTGCTGAGATTTGAATACCGTTGGACTTACACCTACATTTTTCTTAAAAAAACGGGAAAAGCTACTGATAGATTCAAATCCCAATTCAAAAGCTAATTCTTTGGTAGTAATTTCACTTTTAATAAGTTTTCGCTTAGCTTCGGTAATCTGACGCTGCTGAATAATCTGTTTAGCGGTAAGGCTCAACTTATCTTGTAAAACTTGATTCAATCGTTTAGTACTTATGCCTAACTTATTTGCATAAAACTCTGCGCTGGTTTCATTCAAAAAATTAATTTCCATCAACTCTAAAAACTGAAAAACTCTTTTCTGTTGAATGTCTTGTGGTAATAGTTCATTGTTCTGAAATCTTATTAAATGCAATAAAAGAACTTTCAACAATGTCTTAAGCATAATATAAGATACCGTATCACTATAATATTCCTCCTTCAGCAACTCAATCAACTTTTTGATCTGTTCTACCTTTTTAACATCCTTAATTTGAAATTTAGGGTATTTATTGAAGAGCGACATCACATCTAACGAATACTCAATATCATCTTCATCTATTAAATCGCGTTCAAAATTCAATAAAACACCCTTAGAACCTACATTTAAGTTCATGTTAAATTGCTCGTTTAAGGGCTTAAAGTACACTACAACGGTACTTTCTTGAATATATTCAAAATAAATACCCATTGAGTTATGCGACAATTCAGTTTTCGAATCGTATTTTAAATCAATCTTAATTTTGGTTTTCCAGGTATGCAAATTCTTTTACTTTCATGGTAAGCCATAAAAGTAAAAAGAATTCAAACAATACTAGTCTTTGCTTGCTTTTTGAAATTGATAATACATTACCAATGCAATTACCAATGCCAAAGCAGCAGCCACCCCATAGACCGCCATATAATTTTTAGAAATATATTCTATAAAGGTTGACAAGAATTGCCCTCCAAAGACTGCCATAGAAAACAACCCTAAATTTTTTCCCTGGTTTTGACTATTACTAACCTCAATGGTCATATGGTTTAAAAGTGGAATGGTAAACCCAAATCCTATGCCAATACATATAGCTGTCAGAATTAAGAAGGGTACACTTGTAGCCAAAGCAAGAACTATATAGCCAAACATAAAAAAAACAAAACCTAAAGTCACCGTCTTTCCATCTCCTAACAATTTAACCATTCTAGGCATTTGACTTGCAGTAATAATAGCAATAACAGAAATGAACGCCATAAGATATCCTGTTTCAGATTCACTAAAACCAAAATTTGTTGGCAGATACAATGGTAGGGTTACAAAGCCTATAAAAAATAACATCATTGCCAGTAAAGAGGAAGCTATTATTATTCGTGTTTTAAGTTTTTCCTTTGTAGTAACCTCAGCAGAAATTTCCTTTTCTCTAACGGATTCTTCAATTTTTGGTAAGGTTTTAAAAACCAACAAAAGACATACTAATGCAATTAGATAAATATAAAAGGGATATTGCCAGAACATTTCACCTAAAACACCACCTATTGCCAAAAAAACAACTCCGCCTAACTCTATTGCCATCCCTTGCCAAGCAATCATTTTCATACGTGCTTCACCTTCATATTGTGCAGCTATGTATGCGGTGACCGAAACTTGTATTGCCACGGTCGCGGCACCTAGAAGAAAGCGATCTAAAATTAAAAGGTATTGATTGTCTATAAAAGCACCTATTAACCCCAAAACAGCATAAGGAATTAGTCCATATGCGAGCAACTTAAGAGGGCTCATCTTATTCAACAACCAACCTATTAAAGGAGCAAAAACGACTACACCCAATGAAGGCAATGTTATTAACCAACTGGGTGAAAAACCTAAATCTTTATGTTGTATAATTCCTGATTACGATGGTGCAATTACCGTACCCACCATTATCGTTAAACTGCTTATTAACAGCAGTGTAAATATTCCGAAGTTTGATATTTTTTTCATACTGCAAAGTTCAAGTTAATTCACTTGAAGTACTTTGCGAATTTTCTAAAATGGTAGTCCAAAATGGAAATTACCACCTTTAAATTCAGAACCCACTAACATCCAGAAATTTTAACAGTTAAAAAGCTATATAAAGTACTAATTTTCCTATTTTAGAGTTGTTATATCCTTACTAATTAAGTAATACTGATTTATCTTTAATAACAACCAACAATGAATAAACCATTAAATTTTTTACTGTTAGCCGCGTTAGTAATTTTTCAATTTTCATGTTCTAGTGATGATGATGATAACGAGGCAAGCTTAAACCCAAAAAGTTTTACCTCTTGTGATTTAGGTGATTTTTCTACTACAAGCACTAAAGTTTGTTTCAATGGTACAGACTTTGCATTACCTAATGAAACAATTACATTCGCTACGGAGTTTAATGCTCGTGTAGCAACTATCACATGGACTATTGAATCTGGAAGTATGGAAATTATTAATATTGAAGAAAGCGCAACTGATTCTACTTTAAAATCTATTGCTACCATTAAATTTAATTCAGATTTTAATGGAGATGCTGTTATTAAAGTGAAAGCTAAAGACTCTAAAGGAAGCGCGGAGTTTACTCACGTAGTATCATTGGAAGAAACAAATTAGTAACTCAATTTAATTTTGAATAATATACTCCACAATTACCTTAAGCTCTTCGTCTAAGGTAATTGTGGGATATTCTTTATTCGCCAAACGATACCAATATCCTGCATTAAAACGGTCGCCTTCTTTTCTGTGCAAATAAGCATGCAACCAACTACCTAAAGTATTATGCATATCCTGTGCTATGTTATGAGAAGCTTCCCAATTTCCCTTGGCATCATACCAAGCTGCTTTTAGTCCGTCCGACCATTCTTTTGGAACAGTGGATAGTTCTAAACTCTTTTCAAATTCAAAATAGGTCTTTGGTATCATTTTACCACACGTTTAATAAGTTTTTCAACAGTTAAGCCTTGTCCGATAATAGAGAATACCACAACAATGTAGGTGATGACCAAAAATGCATCTCTATGCATGTCCTCAGATAGCCCTAAAGCCAGGGCAATAGAGATACCGCCACGTAATCCGCCCCAAGTCATTACCAAAGTAGTTCCTTTTACAAAGTCTAGCTTTTTCTCAAAAAATTTAATAGGAGTCAATAAGGATAAATAGCGACATAGTAATACTAGAGGAATTGCCAACAGTCCTGCAATAACATATTCCGTTTCAAAGCTCAGCACCAACATTTCCATCCCGATCAGCACAAATAACAACGTATTTAAAAGAATATCTAGAAGTTCCCAAAATTTATCTACATAGGTCTCGGTAGTCTTTGACATTGCCGAATTGCGCACCGTATCATTACCTACTACCAACCCTGCTGCCACCATTGCCAAGGGGGCAGATAAATGAAATTTCTGAGCTATTAAAGTACCAACCATTACGGTTGCCAAAGTGATGATTACCTCTATATCATAATCATCTATAGACCGCATTAACTTGTACGTTCCCCAACCTAATGCGAGACCCAATGCTAAACCACCTATAACCTCTACACCAAATAGTTCAATGATATCTAATGGAGAAACCGCAACTTCGGTAGCCGATGCCAATTGAAATATGGTTAAAAACACCACAACCCCTACTCCGTCATTAAACAATGATTCCCCAACTATTTTTGTTTCCAATTGTTTTGGCGCACCCGCCTTTTTCAATATGCCCAATACAGCAATTGGATCTGTTGGTGAAATCAAAGAACCAAAGAGCAAGCAATAAATAAAATTGATATTCATATCCAACAATTGCAGGAGGTAATACATGCTTGTACCTACTAAAAAAGTAGAAACCAATACACCAAGAGTTGAAAACACCAATATTGGCCATCGTTGTACTTTTAGTTGTTCAAAATTAGTATGTAGCGCTCCTGCGAATAACAGAAAACTCAACATGATATCCAGTAGAACCGATTTAAAATCTATCTGGGTTATGATATAACGTTCTGCATTGATCAATGTATCATCAACGTAACCAATGGCAAACACCGCCAAGGTAAACACTATGGTAATAAGCATTAAACCTATACTGTTGGGTAGTTTTAGAAATCTTGCATTTATATAGCCAAAAATGGCCGAAAGAAATACTAGTACCGAAATTATTGTAAAAATATCCATAGTTGTTTATGCTAACATATTAATAAAATCTTGTTCACTTATAATCGGAATTTCAAGCTTCTCTGCTTTTGTACGCTTGCTAGGTCCCATTTTATCTCCTGCAATTAAAAAAGAAGTCTTGGAAGATATAGATGATCCTACCTTACCGCCATTATCTTCAATTTTCTTTTTAAGCTCATCTCTACTTAAAATCTCAAATACCCCCGAAACCACGAAGGTTTTCCCAGCCAAAGTATCGGTCTGATTTTGTAACTTTTCTTCTGATATAGACAATTGTACGCCATAACTACGTAATCTTTCAATAGCATCTATATTTTTTTGGTTCGCAAAAAAATCGATCACACTTTGTGCTATGCGTTCCCCTATTTCATCTACCGAAGTCAAATGCTCCAAGTCAGCTGCTTTTAAAGCATCTATATTCTTATACGCCTTTGCCAGCTTCTTTGCTACGGTTTCACCAACAAAGCGAATACCTAAAGCGAACAGAACACGTTCAAAAGGTACGTTAACCGATTCTGATACCCCTTTCACCAAATTCTCGGCGGACTTCTCTGCCATTCGATCTAATGGTAAAACATCTTCTTTGGTGAGTTTATACAAATCGGCATAATCATCTATTAACCCTTCTTTAAATAGCAATTCTACCGTCTCACCACCTAAACCTTCAATATCCATTGCCTTTCTAGAGATAAAATGCTGAATACGACCGGTTATCTGTGGCGGACAACCATATTCATTAGGACAGTAATGTTTGGCATCTCCTTCTGTGCGGGTAAGTTCCGTTCCACATTCGGGACATTGATGTATATACTCCGTTGGTTTTGAATCTACAGGTCTTTTGGTTAAATCTACCGCTATAATTTTTGGTATAATCTCTCCCCCTTTTTCTACAAATACGGTATCGCCTACCCTAATATCCAATTTTTCAATTTGGTCTGCATTGTGTAGCGAAGCTCTTTTTACCGTTGTACCAGCCAATAATACAGGTTCTAAATTGGCTACGGGGGTAATTGCACCTGTTCTACCAACTTGATATGTAATCTCATTTAAGGTCGTAAATACCTGTTCTGCCTTAAACTTATATGCCATTGCCCATCTAGGAGCTTTTGAGGTAAAACCTAATTCTTCTTGATATTGAAGACTGTTTACCTTAATTACAACTCCGTCTGTTTCATACGGCAACTCATGGCGCTTTACATCCCATTCTTCAACAAATGCCATAACTTCATCTGTAGTTTTGCAGAGCTTTGCGACAGTAGGTACCTTAAAGCCCCATTCACGGGCTTTCTCCAACATATGATATTGGGAATCTATATTAAGATTTCTACCCACAATACTATACAACAAACAATCTAAAGGTCTTTGAGCCACGGCACTACTATCTTGAAGCTTTAAACTACCAGATGCCGTATTTCTAGGATTCATATATGGGTCTTCGCCATTTGCTATACGATCTTCATTCATTTTTAAGAACCCATCAAACGGAAGAACAATTTCTCCACGAATATCAAATTTATCCGGATAATCACCTTTTAACTGTAGTGGAACAGATTTAATGGTTTTGATATTATTCGTAACATCATCGCCTTGTATTCCGTCACCACGCGTTACCGCCTTTACCAGTTTCCCATTTTCATAAGTTATACTGATAGATGCTCCATCATATTTTAACTCACATGTAAACGCAACGGGCACATCACCCAAATTACGCTGAATTCGTTTTTCCCAATCTTCTATATCCTCCTTTGAATATGAATTATCTAAAGAATACATTCTGTGTTCATGAACTACGGTTGCAAAGTTCTTGGTAATCATACCTCCTACACGCAGAGATGGTGAACTGGCATCATAGAATTCCGGATGTTTTGCCTCCAAATCCTGTAATTCTTTCAATTTCATATCAAATTCATAATCTGAAATGGTCGGGTTATCCAACACATAGTAATTATGGTTATGCTCGCGTAATTCTTTTCTTAGTGCTTCAATTTTTGCTTTCATATAGTTTAAAGCTGGTCTTTTTTAATCCATTTTGGTGTTGGCAGCGGCACATAGCTTTTCATTTTATTGAGCAATGCATTTATATCGTTTTCTACCAAAATAGTATTTATATGTTCTTGTTTTACAAACCCTTCTTGTACCATGTCATGCATCATCTTTAAAAGGGAGTCATAGAATCCGTTGGTATTTAGTATTCCTATCGGATATTGATGTAGCCCCAACTGAGACCAAGTCAACATTTCAAAAAACTCTTCTAAGGTCCCAAATCCGCCAGGTAGCATTATAATACCTTCGGATAGTTCATGCATTTTTAATTTTCGTTCGTGCATATTTTGGGTGACGATCAATTGGGTCAATCCCTCATGCACCACTTCTTTCTTCTTTAAAAAGACAGGAATTACCCCTATAACTTTTCCGCCATTCTGCAATACGCCTTCTGCTACTTTGCCCATGATGCCAATTTTGGCTCCTCCGTATACCAGCTGAATATCTTTTTCAGCCATTGTACTACCTAGCGCCAATGCAGCTTCACCATATTCGGTATTTCCACCTTCGCTACTACCGCAAAAAACAACGATACTTTTCATTTTTTAACTCCTTTAAGCATGCGGTCATTACCAAACATATCTTTTTCCAAAACTATAGTCTCAAAACCAAACTTATGTAGCAATTTTTGCATTTCTGCCCCTAAATATTGATTTATTTCTAAATACAGACACCCATTATGTTCCAAGCGATTTGAGGCATACTCAACTATTTTATCGTAAAACTGCAATGGATTATCATCTGCAACAAACAGTGCCAAGTTGGGTTCATGATCTAAAACATTTTTACGCATCTCAGCTTTTTCAAGTTCCCTAACATAGGGCGGATTGGAAACAATAATATCAAATTTTTGATTCAATTCCGAAACTTCATTTTTTGTGGAGTTGTTTATGGATAATATATCTGCTTGAAAAAAGGTAACCGAAGTATGTAAGCGTTCATTATTTTCCCTAGCAACTTGCAACGCTTCTATAGAGATATCCAGACCAAACACTTTTGCATTATTTAGATTTTTATCCAAAGAAATGGGAATACAACCACTGCCTGTACCCATGTCTAAAACACGAAGCGCATGATCGTTATCATGGTCATCTAAAATCCACCGCACCAATTCTTCGGTTTCAGGTCTCGGGATCAACACGTGTTCGTTGACCTTAAAATCCATATTCATAAAATAAGCTGTTCCTATAATATGCTGAATTGGCTTTTCTAATTTTAATTCGGATAGTGCCTTAAAGATTATGGTTTCTTGGTCTTTATCAATATTCAACTCTGGTTGCACGGCAAGCACAAAGCGTTCTAAATCAAAATAATGCTCTATGAGTAAATAGAAAAAGCTCCTCACTTCTTCTGTACCATAAACAGCATCTAATTCTGTGTGAAAAATATTCCTGATTTCCCGTAAAAGCACAATTATAAAGTTTTAAGCATAAATACCGGGCAAGAATAATGACCGGTATCTCCCATACGGGCATCAATATATTCAAAGCCCATTTTCTTATATAGTTTCTGGGCGGCATCCATATAGGGCATTGTCTCTAAATAGCAGGCATCAAAACCATATTCCTTAGCTTTATCTAAACAAACATTAATCATTTTATGACCTGCTCCTTTGCCCCTAGCTTCTTGCAAAAAGTACATTTTCTGAAGCTCACAAACATTGCCTTTATAATTATCTAATTGTGCAACACCGGCGCAGCCCAAAATTGAGCCATTTTCTTCAATTACAAAGTAAGTAGCCTTTGGCTTATCATAATGCTCATACATATTATCTAAGGAAGGGTCTTCATAAGCCGTACCTACTTTTGGCACTCCTAAATCCTCCAATACCTGTCGTATAACCCTAGCAACTTGTGGGTTATCTTCCTTTCTGATTTCACGTATAATGACATTTTCCATATGAATAAGCCAATAGGTTTTAAAGTACTATTTTTGAGGTGTGAAGATACGTGTTATGCGTATAAAGGTAAAGTTTGATGTCCATTAATAATCTTGATTCTTAAAATTCAATGTCGGCACATTTAGATAATCTTTCTACAGATGAGAAATATATGTTTCGCTGTATTGAAATTGCAAAAAACGGATTGGGAACTACGGCTCCTAACCCAATGGTAGGTGCTGTAATTGTTCGTGAAGATAAAATTATTGGAGAGGGCTTTACGAGCGCCTACGGTGGTTCTCATGCTGAGGTTAATGCCATTAACTCAGTATCTGATGCTGATCTTTTAAAATCATCAACCATATACGTAACATTAGAGCCCTGCTCTCATTACGGTAAAACTCCGCCCTGTGCCGATCTTATAATAAAAATGGGCATCCCAAGAGTTGTTATCGGTTTAAAGGACCCACATGAAAAAGTAGCAGGCAACGGAATCAAAAAATTGAAAGAAGCTGGTTGTGAAGTTCAAGTAGGGATTTTACAAAAAGAATGCGAGGAGCATCACAAAAGATTTTTAACTTTTTTCACCAAAAAGCGACCTTATATTATTTTAAAATGGGCAGAAACCGCGGACGGATTCATAGCACCTGAACCTACCAAACGTGGTGAAGAAAAGAAACCTTTTTGGATTACCAATACCAAATCTAGGCAATTGGTACATAAATGGCGTAGCGAGGAACCGGGAATATTAGTGGGCACTAATACCGTTTTAGCAGACAACCCTCAATTGAATGTAAGAGAATGGACCGGCAAGGCACCTACACGAATAATTTTGGATAGAAACTTAAAAATTTCTTCTGACTATCATGTATTTGATGGAACACAAAAAACTATTGTCTGCACCGAAATAAACGACAGTGAACGGTACATAGAAAAGGTAATTTATAAAGTATTGGATTTTAAACATGAACTACCAAAGCAATTATGTAAGGTGATGTACGAAGAACAGATACAAAGCGTCATCATTGAAGGAGGTTCACAAACACTACAAAGTTTTATTGTCGCCAACCTATGGGATGAAGCTCGACTTTTTAAAGGGGCAAACAATTTCACAAAAGGGATTAACGCACCAAAAGTGGCTGGACCTATTCTAGTACATACTTCAATTTTAACCGACCAACTAACCATAGTACGAAATGATTAAAAACATCATATTTGATTTTGGTGATATCTTCATCAATCTAGATAAACAAGCCCCTTTACTAGAAATGGCAAAATTTGGGTTTACCGAATTGACCCCAGAACTAGACACTATTTTTAAAGAATATGAAATGGGCTTACTAGAGACCGATGCTTTCATTGATAAACTACAGGCTATTTTCACAAATACAACCAAACAACAAATTAAGGATGCATGGAATTCCATCATTTTAGATTTCCCTGAAGAACGATTAAAATTCATTGAAAAATTAAAGAGCGATAATCAATATCGTTTATTCCTATTGAGTAACACCAATGATTTACATATTGAGAAAGTAAAAGAATCTATGGGAATGGAGCGGTTTAATAGATTCAAAAACTGCTTTGAAGTATTCTATTTATCGCAAGAAATGAAAATGCGCAAACCCAATACAGACATTTATGAATTTGTATTGAAAGAGAATAATCTAATTGCAGAAGAGACTTTCTTTTTAGACGACACAAAAGAAAATACCGATAGCGCATCTAAACTTGGCATACATTGTTGGAATCTTCAAGTTGGAAAAGAAGATGTACTGGAAACCTTAAGCCGTATCTAATCAATGTATTTAGCACTAAGTATTCTATTTTCTAGTCTAATTTTTGTTGTTTTTAAGCTATATACCAAATATAAAGTTCAAACGATATATGCGATAATAGTAAATTACTTTATTGCTTGTGTGGTGGGTTTACTTTATTACCAAAAACCCATTAATGCTTTTGAAATACCACAAAAAAGTTGGTTTTGGGGCAGTATTCTACTTGGTCTGTTATTCATACTAATATTTAATTTAATGGCAGCTACCTCTCAAAAGCTGGGCGTATCGGTAGCATCGGTAGCTACAAAGATGTCTCTCACCATTCCTGTTCTTTTCGGTGTATTTTTCTATAGGGAAGTTTTGACTGTTTTAGAAATTATAGGCATACTATTGGCATTGTTGGCAGTTTACTTTAGTTCACTAAAAGAAAATAAAATTAAAGCCGAAAAATGGGCATTTGCCCTGCCAATTTTAGTCTTTATTGGCTCAGGTACTATTGATACCAGTATTAAATATTTTCAAGACGCACATATGCCCGAAGAAGAATATGCACTGTTCTCCGCTACAGTTTTTGCATCTGCAGGAATGTTCGGATTATTATTTATAGGATATAAATCTGTACAACAACAGATAAAAATTAATTTAAAAAATGTTATTGGTGGTGTTTGCTTGGGTATTCCCAACTATTTTTCCATATACTTTTTGTTGAAGGCATTACAACACCCCACATGGAACAGTGCATCGGTATTTACAATCAACAATGTAGCCATTGTTATGTTTTCAACGCTCTTAGGCATAGTATTATTCAAAGAGCGACTAACGTTTAAAAACTGGCTCGGTATAGGTTTAGCTGTTTTCAGTATTATTCTGGTTGCATTTGGACCAAAACTAATGTCTTATATATAACTTTTACCTATCAAATTACATGGACACCTATAAAACACTTTCATCACCTTCTGAACCTATTTTGTTCAAAGAACGAAAAAGCAAGTTTTATGGGTATTGCCTCCCTGTTTCCAATGAAGAAACCATAAAAGAGCATATAGAAACCTTAAAAAAAGAATACCCTAACGCGAATCATGTTTGCTATGCTTGGCAATTAGGCATAGAAACAAAATCATACCGGGTCAATGATGATGGCGAACCAAACAATTCTGCCGGTATGCCTATTTATGGACAAATTCAATCTTTTGATGTCACCAATATTTTGGTAGCCGTGGTACGCATATTCGGTGGCACAAAATTAGGAGTCGGTGGTTTGATCAGCGCCTATAAAGAAGCTGCGAAGTTAGCTTTAGAAAACGCATCTATTATAACCAAAGTTTTGCAAAAAGAACTTACTGTTATTTTTGAGTACTCTGAAATGGATATCGTAATGCGTTTGGTCAAAAAGCACCAAATGAATATTGTATCACAAGATTTACATCTAAAGTGCAAAGTAATTTTAAGTGTTAACAAAAGTGACTACACAAAAACCTTGAAATTATTAAAGGCACATCACAAATTAGAGGTAAAAGAACACGGCTAAAATTTAATACTCTAATTTATCTAAAAGTATTTGCGGACATTTAGTTGGTCTTTTTCGTTTCATATCCATAAAAACCAAAACCGTATTTGCCGTAGCCAATAATTCACCTGCTTCATTCACAATTTCATAATCAAATTCTATTCTTACTGCTGGTTTTTTATTCAAAACTACCTTCACCGTTATTAAATCATCGTACAACGCAGGTTTTAAATAATTTATAGAAAGACTGATCACAGGAAGCATAATGCCGCCTTCCTCCATACTTTTGTAAGAAATACCCAACAGCCTTAACCATTCAACTCTTGCCAATTCTAAATATTGAGCATAATTTCCATGATAGACCACACCCATTTGATCTGTCTCACTGTATCTAATTCGAAAAGAAATTTCGTTTGTTCGCATTTATTTCAAGTAAAAAGTATATATTTAAAAGCTCCCCTAAGCGGTAAACGAACATGAGAAAAAAAAAGGTCAAATTCAATGACAATCGATTTTTTTTTTAAATAATTTGTTCACATATTTGCCCAAGTTGAACGAGAACTAAGATTGAAAAATTTCAATCTCTTTTAGCTAAAAGCTAACCATTAAAAGAGTATAGATTATTATGAATGTTACTGCAAATTCCGTATGGAAAAACTGTTTGGTGTTTATTAAAGACAATATCCAACCGCAGGCATTCAAAACATGGTTTGAACCTATTAAACCTATAAAGCTTACCGAGAACGCTTTAAGCATTCAAGTACCTAGTAAATTTTTCTATGAGTGGCTAGAAGAACATTACGTTAAACTTCTAAAGGTAGCTTTAACAAAAGAATTAGGAGAGACTGCTAAATTGGTTTACATCATACGTATGGAAAATACATATGGCAACAAAGAACCATTTACCGAAAAAATCCCTAGTTCCAATAGAGGTGCAATGGCAGCCCAAGAAATGGATGTTCCTATCAAATCTAAAAATCCAGAATTACGTAACCCTTTTGTAATTCCAGGAATTAGAAATATTAAGATAGAATCACAATTAAACCCGAATTACAACTTTGACAATTTCTTGGAAGGTGATTCCAATAGATTGGCTCGTTCTGCAGGTATGGCGGTAGCCAATAAACCAGGTGGCACTTCTTTCAATCCTTTATTAGTTTTTGGTGGAGTTGGTCTTGGTAAAACACACTTGGCTCATGCCATTGGGGTAGAAATAAAAGATAAATACCCCGAAAGAACGGTACTTTATATCTCTGCAGAAAAGTTTACGCAACAGTATATTGAATCTGTAAAGAAAAATACACGTAACGATTTTATTCATTTCTACCAGCTGATAGATGTTTTGATCATTGATGATGTTCAGTTCTTATCGGGTAAATCTGGTACACAAGATGTATTTTTCCATATTTTCAACCATTTGCATCAAAACGGAAAACAAGTAATCTTAACATCTGACAAGGCTCCTGTTGATATGCAGGATATTGAACAACGATTACTTTCTCGTTTCAAATGGGGATTATCGGCTGAGTTGCAGAGTCCGGATTACGAAACAAGAATCTCTATTCTTAAGAATAAACTGTATAGAGATGGCGTAGAAATACCTGAAGACATTATAGAATATGTTGCAAAACATATTAAAACCAATATTAGAGAGTTAGAAGGCGCTATTATTTCTTTGATTGCACAGTCTACTTTAAACAAAAGAGAAGTTACCATTGAGCTTGCGCAACAAGTAGTAGAAAAGTTCGTGAAGAATACCAAACGCGAAGTTTCTATCGATTATATTCAAAAGGTTGTTTCTGATTACTTTGAAATGGATGTTGCTACGTTACAATCTAAAACAAGAAAGAGGCATATTGTACAAGCTAGACAATTAGCTATGTTCTTTGCGAAGAAATTTACAAAAGCTTCTTTGGCAAGTATTGGTTCACAAATAGGAAAGCGTGATCACGCAACAGTACTTCATGCGTGCAAGACCGTTGATAATTTAGCAGAAACCGATAAGCAGTTTCGTAAGTATATTGACGATTTAACTAAGAAATTCTCTTAAATCTTATCTTTAAATGAAAGTGTTAATGGTTTGCCTAGGTAATATTTGCAGGTCTCCATTGGCAGAGGGTATTCTTAAAAGCAAAGTTGATACCGCCAAGGTTTTTGTAGACTCGGCAGGAACAGCTGGTTATCACATTGGCAATGCACCTGACCCAAGGTCTATTAAAGTAGCAAAAAATCACAATATTGATATTAGCTCACAGGTGTGTAGAAGATTTATAGTATCGGACTTTGATACGTTTGATTTGATATACGCCATGGACAAGAGCAACTATGGTAATATTATCGGTATGGCTCGTAATAAAGCCGATGCAGAAAAGGTAAAGCTGTTATTAAATGAAATAGACGCAACAGACCAAGAAGTTCCAGATCCATATTATGATGCCGATGACGGATTTGAAACTGTATTTCAACTGATAGACAAGGCTTGTACTAATATTGCCGACAAATTAGAAAGTAAATAAATGAGTACACAAAACGGTAAAATTGGAAAAGTCTATTTAATTCCTTCTACATTAGGCGATATGCCTCCTTTAGAAGTTTTACCCATTTCAATAAAGCAAACTATTGAAAGACTTGACCATTATGTGGTTGAAAATGAAAAAACCGCTAGGCACTTTATCAAGAAAATCAGTCCTAGAAAATCTCAGCCAAGTTTAAAGTTATTTGTACTGAACAAATTTACCGAACCAGAAGAAATTCCTACATTTTTAAACCCTTGTTTAGAAGGTTATGACGTAGGCATATTATCAGAAGCGGGTTGCCCTGGTATTGCCGACCCTGGTGCCGCTGTGGTAAAAATAGCCCATACCAAAAACATACAGGTTATTCCGTTAGTTGGCCCTTCTTCCATTTTGTTAGCATTAATGGCAAGTGGCATGAACGGTCAAAATTTCGCATTTAACGGGTACTTACCCATTGACAGCTCTGATCGAAAAAAGTATATTAAAAATTTAGAACGGAGATCAAAAGACGAAAATCAGTCTCAAGTGTTCATTGAAACACCGTACCGCAACAATAAGATGCTAGAGGAGTTGATCAAAACCCTTGCTCCAAGCACAAGAATTTGTGTAGCAGCAGATATTACCTTACCTACAGAGTATATTAAGACCAAAACAGCCATTAATTGGAAAAAGGAAAATGTAGATCTTCATAAAAGACCTGCAATCTTTATTATTCAAGCATAAAAAAAACCTTGACAAACTAATGCCAAGGTTTCCCATTTTCATATCTACTTAAACTTTTAAATTCTAGGATTTCGTTTTGCTTCTATCATAGAAACATCGTACCCAGAAAACTTTTTCATATAATTAGAAATACTAGTTCCATAACCATCGGTAATCTCCATGCGCCCATGTGATCTTAAATAAAGTTTCACGTTACCCGGTCCCGCTAAATGAGCAGCTGCAAGAATACCCGATTCGGTAACCTCAATGCCGTTCATACGAATACCTACATAACGTTTAATATCCCTTCTAAGAATCCACTTGTTACGAGATGTATTTACATGAAAAACCTTTTCTTGCAATTCAGGATCGTTAAGAAACTGATTTCCATTGTACACACCTACCAATTCTAAAGTGCCCAGTCCAAATTGATACTTACCTAAATAACCAAAAGTATTGGTTACAAAATAATTTCCTTGAGACTCCTTAAAAGCTAACGCTTCTTTGAAACCTACAAACTGGCGACCAAGAAAAGGGGGATTTATCTGATAATTCGCCAAAAGAGATTCATCTTCAGGAAAAGAAACCAACTCTGGCTTGTTTACTTTTAACTGATTTGGCACTTCAACCTTAAAAGGTCTAAAACCGTAACCAGAAATTATAAACGTAACAATTAGAGGACAACTTGCTAATATCCATCTTCTCATACATATAGTTTCTTAAGACTTACAGCGACTACTATTTGCCTGCTTAAATTTCTGGAGCAAAGGTAGGTCTGAAATTTTAAGAGTTTAAGAAGGTTCTGTTAAAAGAATACAGAATTAGTTAACAAGTTCTAAAATTCGGTTGAATGCTTATCTCTTGATTTTCTGAGCGTTAATCCATCGGATGTACTGCTCTTTATTTCGGTTGTGTTGCGTTAAACTCTCTGCAAACATATGATAACCGAACTTTTCAACATTAGCCACAAAATAGTAATAGTTGTGTTTTTTAGGATTTAAAACTGCATCTATAGCAGAAATATCGGGCATAGAAATTGGTCCCGGAGGCAATCCGGCATACTTATAGGTATTATAGGGAGAATCCATCTCCAAATCCCTATACAACACTCTTTTTATTATGGTATCGTAATTACCCGTTTCTTTCTTTATAGCAAAAATTACCGTTGGATCGGCTTGCAATAACATTCTTTTTCTCAACCTATTTAAATACACACCTGCAACCGTTGGACGTTCATCAACCTTAGCCGTTTCTTTATGAACTATGGATGCCAATGCAATTACTTCGTTTGGCTCCAAGCCAAGTGCACTAGCTTTGTTCTTACGGGTTTCTGTCCAAAAACGATTATATTCCTTTAGCATTCTACTTCTAAAGCCTTCGGCTGAGGTATTCCAGAAAAACTCGTAACTATTAGGTATGTACAATGACAGCTTATTAGCATCATCAAAACCATTGGCTTTTAAAAAATCTTTATCATTAAATGCTGACACCAATGAGATACTGTCAGCTTCGATCTGTGCAGCAATTCTTCCCGCTAAATCATTGATGTTCTCTTGATTGTTAAACGAAACTTTAACGGGTAAATTTCCACTTCGCAATGAGTTAACTATCTCATTGTTATTCATACCCTTTTTAATTTTATAACGCCCGGCCTTAATATTGGACAAATACCCTTTTCTATCAGCAGCAGACTCAAATGAATCAAAATCCTCTAAGATAGGAGAAAGACGCTCCTCTAAATCAACAACAGTTGCATTGGTTGGTATAAATACAGCAGCTTCATCATTGTTAAAACTTGTATTTGAAGTAAAAAAAGTACCATAAACCATATAGGCAAAAATTCCACCTCCGATTAAACCTACGAGCACTACACCCAATAAAATACGCTTGATGTACATTAACTATTTATTTTTTGCAATAATACTTCATTCTTAAAGGTATTTTTAAAGCGTACCCAATCTTTTTTGACACCAACTACCTGAAAGCCCAATTTCTTGAAAAGATGTAAGCTTGATAAATTATCCTCTAAAATATTGGCATAAACTTGTTGTAACCCCAATGTTTCGTACAAATAATTGGTTAGCAAGGTTATGGCTTCCGCACCAATTCCTTTGTTTCTTTGGTCTTCATCTAAGATAACTATTCCAATACCAGCTCGCTTATGATTTGGTTCAAAATCAAAAACATCAATTAAACCGAGAGTTTTATGCTCATGGGTACAAATAACCAATCGCAATTGCTTCACATCAAAAATATCTCTGTGGGCATTGTCCAAATACAACTGCAACACATCTTTTGAATAAGGCGTTACGGTGCCACTTACCTCCCACACTTTGGTATCATTCTCTATTAGGTACAGAAAATTAAGGTCTTTCTGTTCTAAAGCCCTTAGATAAATCTGTTTTCCTTTTAATGTTACCACGTTAATTCACCTTTAAAAACCTGTTTAGCCTCTCCTTTTAAATATATATTGGAATACGCACCATGGTCTTCTTTGAAAGATACCTCTAAATTACCCCCCAACGCTTTTACCGCAACCGTTTTTTCTTTCGTATTTCCTAAATGATACATCCCTAATGCTACTGCCGTAACTCCCGTACCACATGATAATGTCTCGTCTTCTACTCCCCTTTCATAAGTTCTAATACTGAACCCACCATCAACATTTGTCTCCACAAAGTTTACATTACTACCTTTTTCACCGTAAATACCATAGCGTATGCGTGCACCCTCTTTAGCTACATTAAAAGACTTTAAACCATTCACCAATTGAATATGATGTGGCGACCCGGTATCCATAAAAAGAGCGTTCGATTTCTCTTTAATTTCAGATACATCTAGCATTTTAAGGCTAACCACATCACCTACTATTGTAGCTTTGTGCAAACCGTCTACAGCAATGAAAACGGTTTCTTCTTCAATTACATCAAGAAAATTGGCAAAGGCAACAATACATCGTCCACCATTGCCGCACATACTACCCTCTTTTCCATCGGCGTTGAAATAAACCATTCTAAAATCGGTTTCCGCGTCATTTTCCAATAAAATGAGTCCGTCAGCACCAACCCCAAATCTTCTATGACAAATCTTTGCCACTAGCTCCGTATCTTCTTTTGGAAATTGACCTTTGCGATTATCGATCATCACAAAATCATTACCTGTACCCTGATATTTATAAAATGTATTTTCCATGCTTTATTAAAGGCTCAAAGATAGCACATAATTAGATTTTCTTCGCTAGTTAAAAAGTAGTTAAACGCTTATATTATAGCATAAAAACGATTAATTTTGTGTAGAATAAGTTAAAACTTTGATGAATATGAAAAGAATAGCAAGTCTCCTATTTGTTTCCATTTTTGCAGGTGCGATTACATTGGGTGCTTATAAACTATTTTTCGAGAAGGAAAATTTTACCATAATAGCTCAAGAAAATTCTAACGGAGTGGTAAATGCCAGTTACACACCTACATCAGCTAAGGGAGCAGGCATTAATGAGGTTGATTTCACCAATGCGGCAGAAAACACCGTTAACGCGGTAGTCCATGTGAAGAATATTACAATAAGCAAGGCACCAACCAATATATTTGATATATTCTATGGAACCAGCGGCAAAGTCGTACCACAGGTTGGTACGGGATCGGGTGTTATAATTTCTTCGGACGGATATATTGTTACCAACAATCACGTAATCAGTAGAGCGAATCAATTACAGGTTACCTTGAACAATAACAGAACTTACAATGCCGAATTGATCGGTACCGATCCAAATTCTGATATCGCCTTGATAAAAATCGACCCGGACGAGAAATTACCGTATTTGGCGTTTGGTGATTCCGACCACACCAAAATCGGCGAATGGGTGCTTGCGGTTGGTAATCCTTTCAACCTTACTTCGACCGTTACCGCTGGTATTGTTAGTGCAAAAGCAAGAAATCTTGGCAAGAACCAATCCTTCATACAAACCGATGCAGCGGTTAACCCGGGAAATTCTGGTGGAGCATTGGTAAACACCAATGGTGACTTAATCGGTATTAATACAGCCATAACATCACAAACCGGTTCATATGTTGGTTATTCTTTTGCGGTACCTAGCAATATTGCGAAAAAAGTAATTCAGGACATCTTGGAATACGGTAATGTACAAAAAGGTTTTATGGGCATAAGACCTGCACCTGTTAACACTAGAGACGCCATTGAAAAAGGCATAAATAATATTGATGGTGTGTATATAGAATACATTGAAGAAGAATCTGCTGCTGAAGAAGCGGGTATTGAAATAGGCGATATTATCAAAAAGGTTGATGAAATCGATGTCCACAAGTATCCTGATTTAACCGGATATCTATCCACCAAAAGACCTGGGGATACTTTGGAATTTGTCATCAACAGAAAAGATGAGCAACTAGTATTGCCCCTAACCCTAAAAGAAAGACAAACGCTAGTAGTTCCAGAAATGGGTCTAGAAGTTAAGAACCTTACCGAACATGATAAAAAGGTATACAAGACCAAAACAGGTGTTAAGATTATAGGTGTACCAGAACGTTATAGAGGTTATGGCTTGTCTGAAAAGGTAATTGTAAAAATAGATGATCAAGAAATAGGAAATATTGATGATGCTTATACAGCTTTTGGCGGTATCTCTAAATATGGAAAAACGGTCATTACCATGTTAGGATCCAATGGTGAAAGAGACCGACTCATCTTTCAATAATAAAATCCTTAATAAATACAGCCTTCGTAAAAACGAAGGCTTTTTTTTGAAAAATATTTATTTAAAGTGCTTAATTTTTCTAGTTTTGTGCGAATTCTAAAATAATCAACTAATTATGGCTCCACAAACCACATTTGAAAAAGAGCTGGCATTTCAAGCAGACCGCAGAAAAGCTACTACAGAATTTATCAAAATCGTAAGTGATTTATGGTATGATAAATCCATTGAAATTGTTCTTTTCAAAAATCAGGTTATTGACAAAAATGTAAGTGACATTATGCACTTGCACGAGTACGCTGGTGAATTTGTACAAAAACCAATTTCTATTTTTGATTCCGTAGAAATATTGAGATCAATATCTGACATTGCCTTACCGCCTTCCAAATTAGACATCGGTAAACTAACGTACGAATACCATTCTGACACCAATATTCTTAACAATGTAAAATCTTTTGTCATAGATAAACTACAATCTGCACAAGATTTTAAAAGTATAGAGCCCAAAGATGTGGTACTCTATGGTTTTGGTAGAATAGGAAGATTGGTTGCGAGAGAACTTATGTCAAAAACTGGCAAAGGCAACCAATTAAGATTAAGAGCTATTGTTGTTAGAGGCAAACCAAGTATTGAAAATCTTGAAAAACGAGCAAGCTTGCTTAGAACAGATTCGGTACACGGTATTTTTAACGGAACGGTCAAAGTAGATTATTCCAATTTAAAACTTATCATCAACGGCACTACGGTACATGTTATATATGCCAACATGCCAGAAGAAATAGATTATACCGAATATGGCATCAAAGAAGCTTTGGTCATAGACAATACAGGTGCTTTTAGAACAAAAGAGCAGTTAGAAAGACACTTACAAGCCAATGGGGCTGCAAAGGTGTTGTTAACCGCTCCCGGCAAAGAAGTTGCCAATATCGTGCATGGTGTAAACCACTTGGAATATTCACCGGATGATACTGATGTTTTTTCAGCCGCTTCATGTACAACCAATGCCATCACTCCCATTTTAAAAGCGATAGAAGAAACTTTCGGCATTAAAAAAGGGCATTTAGAAACCATACACGCCTACACCAATGACCAAAATTTAGTGGACAATATGCACGGTAAATACAGAAGAGGTCGTGCAGCCGCCCTAAACATGGTCATTACCGAAACAGGAGCAGGTAAAGCTGTTACCAAGGCACTACCATCTTTAGAAGGTAAATTAACCTCTAATGCCATTAGAGTACCCGTACCAAATGGCTCTTTGGCTATTTTAAACCTTGAAATCAACCAAAAAACTTCTTTGGACGGAGTCAATTCCATGATTAAAAAATATGCCTTGGAAGGTGATTTGGTGGAACAGATAAAATACTCATTGGACAAGGAGTTGGTATCCTCTGACATTATCGGTACTTCTGCACCATCTATTTATGATAGTATGGCTACCATAGTTTCAAGTACCGGAAAAAATGTTATCCTATATATATGGTATGATAATGAATACGGATATTCCCATCAAGTAATTCGCCTGGCAAAATACATTGCCAAAGTAAGACGTTATACGTATTATTAATTTTTGCCGAACAAAAGATCCATTTGTTAATTAAGAACGTAGGTAAATAAAGAAAGTTTAAGCTTTATATTTTTTTCATAATTCAATTTTTATAAAGTACTTTAGTCAACTCTAAATTATTCAAATTAACCTAAGAATCTATTACATGAATTTCTATAGAATACTATTGTTATTAGCCTTTTTATTAGCTAGTAATGTGCAATTTGCTCAAAATGCCGAAGAAGAGGAAGATAAGTTGTCTTTAGACGAAGGACCGATCAGTAATCAATTCGATTATATTGCCAAGCGATCAGGAAACTATAGAGCAGATGGTGTTAGATATGAAGTGGTAAAAGAATCTAATTTATTTAAAATCAGAAAAAATGTTTTGGACTCCATAGCCGCCATGAACAAGAAAACGGGCGAGCTTAAAGCTACTATTGCGGAGCATGAAACTACAATTACCTCTTTAAATAAAAAACTAGAAGAGACCACTACCAACTTGGGTTTGGTAACAGAGGAAAAAGACAGCATGTCCTTTCTTGGCTTACCAGTTTCCAAAGGAACATATAACTTTGTACTATGGACCATTATCGGAATCTTATTTCTAACACTTGGTTTATTTATCTATAAATTTAGAAACAGCAATATTCTTACACAGGAAGCAAAACAGAATTTATCTGAATTGGAAGTGGAATACGAAGATCATAGGCGAAGAGCTTTAGAGCGTGAACAAAAGATCAGTAGACAGCTGCAAGACGAGATTAACAAACAGAAGAAAACTAAATAATTTAAAAAGCTCCAATTTGGAGCTTTTTTTTATCCGAATTATGATACAAAGACTTACGGCAACTCAAATAGAGGACATAGTTCTTCTTTTTGACGGATATAGAGTATTTTATAAAATGGAATCTGACTTAGAAGCCGCAAGAGATTTTCTAAACGATAGACTTATAAATAACGAATCTGTAATTTTTGCTGCTTACGAAGCAAATATTGCAATTGGTTTTGTACAGCTATATTTTACCTTTTCTTCCGTTAGCCTAGAGAAATCAATTATCCTAAACGACTTATTCGTTGCTGCTGAGCACAGAGGTAAATCTGTTGGTGAGCAACTGCTATTAAAAGCTCAAGAATTTTGCAGAATAAATGGCTATAAAGGTCTTGCCTTGGAAACTGCTATCGATAACCCAGCTCAAAAATTATACGAAAAGCTTGGTTGGGAAAAAGATTACCACTGTTTTCATTACTTTTGGCAGGTTAAATGACGATGCAAAATTAAAAAATGAGAATTGACATAATTACAGTGTTACCTGAGCTACTCACCAGTCCTTTTGAAGCCTCCATATTAAAGAGAGCCATTGAAAAAGATTTGGTCGAGGTCCATTTTCATAATCTTAGGGATTATACCGATACAAAGTATAGAAATGTAGATGATTACCAATTTGGCGGAGGAGCCGGTATGGTTCTTATGATTGAGCCCATAGATAAATGTATTACAGGTTTAAAATCTGAAAGAGAATATGACGAAGTCATATATATGACTCCAGATGGCGAAACTTTAAACCAGAAAACAGCCAACACCCTATCTATGACCAAAAACATTATTATTCTTTGCGGACATTATAAAGGAGTGGATCAGCGCGTAAGAGATCTTTTTATAACGAAAGAAATATCAATTGGAGACTACGTACTTTCTGGTGGCGAATTAGGTGCAGCGGTTTTATGCGATGCAATAATTAGACTATTACCTGGCGTACTCAATGACGAAACATCTGCACTTACCGATACTTTTCAAGATGGTCTATTAGCTCCGCCTGTATATACAAGACCAGCTGAATACAAAGGTTCAAAGGTCCCAGACGTTCTACTAAGTGGAAATTTTGGTAAAATTGAAGAATGGAGAGAAAGCAAAGCATATGAACGTACAGAAAAGTTACGTCCGGATTTGTTGGAATAAGCAAAATCCAAAAAATAAAGAAAAAGCAAATAAATACTTGTGTATTTTAATATAAACACTAATTTTGCAGCCTGTTAGAATAACCTCTGACGATAATCGTGAATGTTGCTCTAATTTAATTCCAATTTTAACTATACAATGGAATCATTAATAAAATTTGTACAAGACGAATTCGTAACTAAAAAAGAATTTCCAAAATTTTCTGCTGGTGATACAATCACTGTTTACTACGAAATTAAGGAAGGTGAGAAAACAAGAACACAGTTCTTTAAAGGTGTTGTTATACAACGTAGAGGTACTGGTTCTACAGAGACGTTTACAATCCGTAAAATGTCTGGAACTGTAGGTGTTGAACGTATCTTCCCTATTAACCTACCTGCTCTTCAAAAAATTGAAGTGAACAAGCGTGGTAAAGTACGTAGATCTAGAATATACTACTTCCGTGAATTAACTGGTAAGAAAGCTAGAATTAAGGAAGTAAGAGGATAAATTCTTCTTCACAATAATAATAAGCACTGTTCTATTTTGGACAGTGCTTTTTTTATGAACAAAAGTGAATAACCGATGTTCATAAAGTGTTGATTAATAAAAGTTTACAATTTTACGTTTTATATTACTATTTTTTGTAAATTGAACTGTGGTTAAAAAATGGTGATTGAGAAAAGCATCCATTTCGACACCATTACGAAGTTTACGTTCTATCGTATTATTGTTTGACCATATCATTTAATGATTATTAAATGGGGTAAATTTTAAGTTTGTTGGCTGTCGCCAATTAAGTTTAAAATTAGTTGAATTTTAAAAATACTATACACTAGGTTTTTAGTTTTCAATGATGACAATAAAAAAGAAATATTGTGTAGATGCCGGATTGCGTATCTGGGAATCGAAAAATATTTTAAACGTTGAATCAGTGAAGCGGATGCAATCAAGGGTTGCCGTTTTAATGAAAAATTAAAACAAACAGTCCGTAAACTTTTTCTAAAAAGCCATATCATTGTATGCGTACATTGATATGGCTTTTGTTATTTAACAAAACTTCCCGCCTGCCTTAAATATTAAGGCATTATCTCCACCATCAAACCTGTATAAAATTGTATATTTGTTCCGCTTAAATTAAAACAAACCGCACATGTCCAAAATTTTTTATACAAAAACAGACGAAGCGCCTGCATTGGCAACAGAGTCTTTTTTACCTATTGTAAAAGCTTTCACTAAATCATCAGGAATTGAAATTGAAACTAAAGACATCTCTTTAGCTGGAAGAATCGCTGCTACCTTTCCCGAATTTTTAACGGAAGAGCAACGAGTGTCCAATGATTTGGAAGAATTGGGCAAAATGGCTAAACAGCCAGAAGCAAACATTATAAAATTACCTAATATTAGTGCATCGGTACCTCAATTACACGAGGCTATAAAAGAATTACAAGCAAAAGGTTACAAACTACCCGATTATCCAGATGAGCCTAAAAATGACGAGGAAAAAGAAATTAAGGCTAGATATCATACTGTAAAAGGTAGTGCCGTAAACCCTGTACTAAGGGAAGGTAACTCTGACCGAAGAGCACCGAAGGCCGTAAAGAATTACGCTAAACAGAATCCTCATAGTATGGGTGCATGGAGCTCTGACTCCAAAACACATGTTGCTACGATGGGCGAAGGAGATTTTCAAGCCAACGAAAAATCTGTTACTCTAAAGAACGAAACCTCCGTACAAATCAAATTAGTTTCTAACGGTTCTGAAACTATTCTAAAAGATAATATCAGCTTACAAGCTGCTGAAATTATTGATGCAACGGTAATGAACAAAAAAGCGCTACTTGACTTCTTGAGCAAAGAGGTAAAAGATGCCAAGGATAAAGGCGTACTTTTTTCAGTACACTTAAAGGCTACAATGATGAAAGTATCCGATCCAATTATATTTGGTCATGTTGTGGACACCTTCTTTAAGTCTGTCTTCGAAAAATATGAGGATACCTTTGAAAAATTAGGAATTAGACCTAGTGATGGTTTAGCAAGCTTATATCAAAAAATAGAAGCTTTGCCAAAAGAAGAACAAGATGCCATCAAGAACGATTTGGATGAAGCCTTGGCAAACGGACCAGATTTAGCAATGGTAAATTCCGATAAAGGAATTACTAACTTACATGTACCTAGTGATATTATTATAGATGCTTCAATGCCGGCTATGATCAGAAACTCAGGACAAATGTGGAATGCCGAAGGCAAGCCACAAGATACCAAAGCAGTAATTCCAGATAGTAGTTATGCTGGCATTTATACGGCAACAATCGACTTCTGTAAAGAACATGGAGCTTTTGACCCTACTACTATGGGTACAGTACCTAACGTAGGTCTAATGGCTCAAAAAGCGGAAGAGTACGGTTCTCATGACAAGACTTTCGAAATTAACCAGAGCGGAACAGTACAGGTAGTTGACACTACTAGTGGTACAGTTTTACTTGAGCATTCTGTAAATAGTGGTGATATTTGGCGTATGTGCCAAGTGAAAGACGCTCCTATTCAAGACTGGGTAAAATTAGCTGTCTCAAGAGCAAGAGCAACAGATGTACCTGCTATTTTTTGGTTAGATGAAAATAGATCTCACGACGCCGAACTTATTAAAAAAGTAAATACTTATTTAGCACAAGAGGACACAAAAGGTTTGGACATTCAGATTATGTCTCCTATTAAAGCTACAGCTTTCACGTTAAAAAGAATGAAGGATGGTAAGGATACCATTTCTGTTTCCGGTAATGTTTTAAGAGATTACCTTACTGACCTCTTCCCTATTTTAGAAGTTGGTACCAGTGCGAAAATGCTATCCATAGTTCCTTTGATGAACGGAGGCGGACTATTTGAAACCGGTGCCGGTGGATCTGCTCCAAAGCACGTTGAGCAATTTTTGGAAGAAGGACACCTAAGATGGGATTCTTTAGGTGAATTTTTAGCATTAGGCGTTTCATTGGAGTTTTTTGGTGAGAAAAATTCAAATCCTGCTGCTAAGGTTCTAGGCGATACTTTAGATAGTGCAACCGAAAAGTTCTTATTGAATGATAAATCTCCTTCTAGAAAAGTAAAGGAAATCGATACCAGAGGTAGCCACTTTTTCTTAGCTAAATATTGGGCTGAAGCATTAGCATTACAAGATGACAATGCCAAACTAAAAGCTATATTCTCTAAAGTTAGTTCCGATATCAATGACAAAGAAGAACAGATACTATCAGAATTGATAGATGCACAAGGCTCAAAACAAGATATTGGCGGTTATTACAAACCAGATCCTGTATTGGTTGAAAAAGCTATGAGACCAAGCGCTACATTAAATGGTATATTAGAATCCATTTAATAGAAATTAATTTTATAAATACCCTTAATTAACGTTAAGGGTATTTTTTTTGCCCTTTATTTAATTGTAGGAGTATCTCCTATTTCTAAGTATTTTTACTAAAAAAATTGATGAAGGGATATTTACCGTTTATTCTTATCTCATTGTTTTGCTTCTCAATCTCATCATGGGGACAACAAAAACATACCTTAAGTGGTTCTATATCGGAATCAAGCAGTAATGAAACCCTAATAGGTGTTACTGTTGCCATACCAGAATTAAATACCGGGGTCACCACTAATGAGTACGGCTTTTATTCGATTACACTTCCTGAGGGTACCTATACCGTACTCATCAGTTACTTGGGTTTTGAAAATATCATACAGAAAATTACGCTAACCGAAAATAAACGAATAGATTTTTCACTTAATGAAGAAGCGGAACAATTAGAAGAAGTAGTGGTTACGGAAAATGTGGAAAAGATGGATATCAGAAAACCACAAATGAGTGTAAATACACTATCTGTGGGTACCATAAAAAAAATACCCGTAATTTTAGGTGAAGCTGACGTAATTAAATCAATACTACTACTTCCTGGTGTTACAAATGCGGGTGAAGGCGCATCGGGTTTTAATGTTCGGGGTGGTGCTGCCGATCAAAATCTTATTCTTTTAGATGAAGCTATCATCTTTAATTCATCACACTTATTCGGATTCTTTTCTGTTTTTAATCCCGATGCCATAAAAGATGTAAAACTCTATAAAGGTGGTATACCTGCACGTTATGGTGGTAGAGTGTCATCGGTATTAGATATATTTCAAAAAGAAGGTAATAGCAAAGAGTTTAAAATGAACGGTGGTATTGGCGCCGTTGCCAGTAGGTTATTAATAGAGGGACCGATTAAAAAAGACAAGGCTGCCTTTTTAATTGGTGGCAGAGCTTCATATGCCCATCTTTTTTTACCTCTATTTGATGTAGACAACACCGCCTATTTCTACGACCTGAACACCAAGTTGAACTATAGATTAAACGAAAAAAACAACATATTCCTTTCTGGGTATTTTGGCCGTGATGTGTTTGGTATTAATGATAGTTTTGTAAACACCTATGGTAATGCCGTCGGTAATTTTAGATGGAACCATCTTTTCTCCGATAAGTTATTCTCAAACTTATCTTTAATATATTCGGACTATTACTACGGATTAAAGCTTGATTTCGTTGGATTTAATTGGAATTCGGGAATTCAGAATTTTAATATTAAATACGATCTTAAACATTACGCCACAGACAAACTACAGGTCAACTACGGCATTAACAACGTATATTACCAATTTAATCCCGGTAAAATAGAACCAAGTAATAGCGAATCGGGAATAATTGAAGACCAATTAACCGAAAAATATGCGAATGAGTTTGCCGCTTATGTTGATTTTGAACATAAATTAAGTGATAACTTAAGTGTAGGTTACGGTTTACGTTTTAGTCATTTTATGCGATTAGGTCAAGATGAATTGAACGTATACACCAATAATAACCCGGTTTATTTTGATCCATTATTACTAATTTACCAAGAAGCAGAACCTATCGATGTCATTACTCCTGGCAGAGGCACTACACTCGCTCATTTTAGTAATTTTGAACCTAGAGCATCGTTTTCATACACATTAAATGAAACAAGTTCCATAAAAGCCAGCTATACGAGGTTAGCCCAGTATTTACACCTCCTTTCAAACACCAGCTCCCCTACTCCTTTAGATGTATGGACGCCAAGTGGCCCATTTACAAAACCACAGCTTCTGGATCAATATGCCTTTGGTTACTTTAAAAATATTAATGACGGTGATTTTTCTTTTGAAACTGAAATTTTCTATAAAGATGTTCAAAATAGAATAGATTATATAGACGGTGCCAATCTAATTGCCAATGATGCCATTGAGCAAGTAATTTTAAATGGCGAAGCGCGTGCCTACGGTCTGGAAATTCTATTACGAAAAAACGAAGGTAAGCTTCAAGGTTGGCTAGCATACACCTTATCTAAATCTGAACAACGTACCCCAGGTAGAACTTCAATTATCGATAATGGCCGTAGTAATATTGAAACCGGAATTAATTTTGGAAATTGGTACAACACTCCTTATGATAAAACCCACGACATTTCAATGTTTTTAAGCTATGATTTAAATGATAAATGGAGTTTTAGTGGAAATTTCACCTATCAAACAGGGCAACCTACCAATTACCCAATTGGTCAATTTGAATTTCAAGACTTAACGGTGCCCTACTATGGGTTAAGAAACACACAGCGGTTACCTGCATATAACCGCTTGGACCTCTCAGCAACATTAAACCCTCAGAAGAACAGAAACAGAAAGCTAAAGGGAGAATGGGTCTTTAGCCTTTATAATGTCTATAACAGACGAAATGCGGCTTCTATTAGTTTTAGACAAAATGATGATACAGGAGTAAATGAAGCGGTAAGGACTTCCATTTTTGGCATAGTACCCGCCGTTACTTATAATTTTAAACTATAAGCAATGAAACGCTATATATTAATTACATTAAGCATAGTTCTTTTCATTTCATGTGAAGATGTTATCGACGTAGAACTACCCGAAAACGACACAAGACTGATTGTCAATGGTGTAATACGCGTTGACGAATCTCAAGAATTTCTACCTATTGAAATTGTAGTTTCGGAAAGCAGCTCTTTTTTCGATGAGAATACCACTGCCACGATAGAAAGTGCCATTATTTATTATGGAACACCAAGCCCTGATGCCCCAGAAATACTAGAAGGTGGCGGAGTATCGAATTTAGCAGAATTGGAACCTGGCAGCGGTAAATGGGTTCCAGACCCTAACTTTGATGCAGATCAAAGAATTAGAGTAAGCAGTATTGATGAAGGTGACGTATTTCAATTGATTATACAGACTAGGGAAGAACAGTATTTTGCCACAACCACTTATGTGAAATCTGTACCTATAGATTCTTTAGAGCAAGGCGATGAAACGCTTTTTTCAGGCGATGAAACAGAAGTTATAGTATCATTTACCGACCGGGCCGATAGCGATGATTTTTATGTGTTGGACTTAGATTTCGGAGAGTTTTTGGTAACAGAAGATGAGTTTTATCAAGGACAAACCTTTATATTCTCGTACTTTTACGACAATGATTTAGCCATAAATACAAGTTCTGTAGTTAACATAAGTTTACTAGGTGCCGACGAACAGTTCTACAATTACATGAATCAGATTATTGTACAGTCGGGTGGCGACCAAGGTCCATTTCAAACACCTGCTGCAACTGTTCGCGGAAACATCATAAATATAACCGGTATAGATAACGACGAAATTGTCGACAATGTTGAGCGTTCAGATAATTTCGCCCTAGGTTATTTTGCCATTGTAGAAGAATATACTGATAGCATTACAATTACGAACAATGAGGAGAACTGATAAAGATTTACTTGTAAAAGGATTAAAAAGACTGGCATTAACCGTTGTACTGATGTTTACCGCTCCAATTATACTTTGGCAAGCGTTTAAAAACGAAGATCACCCCATGTATTGGCCGGTTTGTATTTTAGGTCTGATTCTAGCAGCCTATGCCGTATATATGGGATTTAGAGGTATTATGACAATTATGAATGCATTATTTGGTGTAAAATCTAAGTAGACTTAGTCTTTTGGCACTTTGGTAGTTTTCTTCCATTTATTATACAACTTATCATAATCATAGTCTAAAACGGTTTCTTGGCGTTCTAACTTTCCTTTAGAGAATGCACGTTGCAGAATATCTTCTATCAAGTAATCTTCTTCTACCAAATCTGGATGAAACTCTTCCTTGATACTTATATTAAATAATTTAGCTGTTGTATTATACCAAAATGCTCGCCATCCGTTTCTTAAGTCCTTGACCAAATCAAAGGCAGTTGTACCGGTTTGCCTGTATATAAGTTTAACCAAAATTTGCCCCTCTGTTCTGGTCAATTTTTTCAACTCCTCAGAAAACTCCTCTTCAATAAATTTCTGTACTTTTTTGGTATACTTTTTACGTTTGCGCTTGTTCTTCATATTTGCCAAACTATCGTTTAGCTCTACTAACCGTTCCGCTGCCATTTTTGCATACGGATATACCTTTTGGGTTTTTCTACGTAAAATATAATACCTCAATTTTTCATCATAAGACGAAAACTTTAATTTACCGAATACATAGGCTTCCTCTAACGCTATAGAGCTTTGCAGCAATGAATCACCCGAAACAATAATCATTTTTTCCGCAACAGAATCAAGTTTTTGTTCTTCAACCTGAGCTGAACAAATGAAAACACCGAAGACCAGTAAATAAAGTAGTAAAAAGTTATATTTCATTACCATAGGCTTAACAAAAGTCCTGCCAAAATTAACGAATATTAAAGAAGGTTATTATTAATACAACGCTAATATTCTTAAGTTTGTATCTTAAATTAACATTGATGGCTGAGAAAAAAATAATTACCAAAAAGTCTGAAGACTTTTTTGAAAAATACTTGAACAATGCCGCTCCTACAGGATATGAGTGGGAAGGGCAAAAGATATGGATGGACTACCTAAAACCTTACGTAGATACCTTCATCACAGATACTTACGGTACTGCTGTCGGAGTTATAAATCCTGATGCAAAATATAAAGTTGTAATTGAAGGACATTCTGATGAAATCTCTTGGTACGTTAATTATATTACGGACAACGGACTTATCCATGTTATAAGAAATGGAGGAAGCGACCACTTAATTGCTCCTTCTAAATGGGTAAATATCCATACAAAAAATGGCATAGTTAAAGGTATTTTTGGCTGGCCAGCTATTCATACACGAAAAGGAGATAAAGAAGAAACTCCAAAAATTGAGAATATTACCGTTGATGTTGGTGCCACAACCAAAGAGGAAGTTGAAAAACTTGGAGTACATGTAGGTTGTGTAATAACCTACCCAGACGAATTTCAAATTCTCAACAAAGACAAATACGTTTGTAGAGCTATTGACAACAGAGCTGGTGGTTTTATGATTGCCGAAGTTGCACGTCTACTACATGAGAATAAAGTAGAATTACCTTTTGGACTTTATATAACCAACTCTGTACAAGAAGAGATTGGATTACGCGGTGCGGAAATGATTACACAAACTATAAAGCCAAACGTTGCTATAGTTACAGATGTTTGTCATGATACGACAACCCCAATGATTAAGAAAGAGGTACAAGGGCACACTGAAATTGGCGCAGGACCTGTAATCTCCTATGCCCCAGCGGTACAGAATAAATTACGTGAACGTATTATTGAAACTGCAGAAAAGAAAAATATTCCATTTCAACGAATGGCTGCATCTAGATCTACGGGTACAGATACAGATGCTTTTGCTTACAGTAATGGCGGTGTTGCCTCTGCTTTGATTTCTTTACCGTTACGTTACATGCATACTACGGTAGAAACGGTTCATAAAGACGATGTTGAAAATGTAATTCGTTTGATCTACGAAACCTTGCTTACAATAAAAGAAGGCGAAACGTTTAATTATTTCGAATAAGCTGATATTATCCCTCCAAATACATGGAGGGATTTTTTTTATTCTATGGATGAACTAATTGATATTTTAGATGCTGATGGCAATCTTACCAACAGAACTGCCATGAAAAGTGAAGCACATAAAAATGGATGGTATCACCAGACAGTACATGTATGGTTCTACACCTTGGATGGTAAAATACTACTTCAGCAGCGTTCCAAAAATAAAGATGTATTCCCCTTACAATGGGATGTCTCCGTTGCAGGGCATATTGGGGCAGGTGAAAATATAAAGATTTCTGCAGTACGGGAAATCGAAGAGGAAATAGGACTTTTTATTCAACCGGAAGCATTACAGAAAATAGGAATTTATAAATCTGAACACAAACATTCAGATACTCTTATAGATTGCGAATACCATCATACTTTTATTGCTGAATTAATAATTCCTCTTCACGCTCTTCAAAAACAAGAAAGTGAAGTAGAATCCTTAAAATTAATTTCCATTGATCAGTTCAAAAATGAGGTTACAGAGGTTTTGAAATACAATTACGTACCTCATGAAACAGCTTATTACAATACCATATGCACAGAAATCATGAAAAGACTACATTAATAGTACATAATGTTTACATATTATAAACCCCTCCATTAATATCAAGAGTAGCTCCAGTAATAAAGCCATCATATTCAGAGGCTAAATATAATACAGCTCTGGCAACATCATCTGCATTACCGGCTCTTTGAATAGGAATACCTTTTGTAGTTTCTGCTGCAGATTCTTTAGTGGTATGTGTATTGTGAAATGAGGTACCTAAGATAAGTCCTGGTGCAACTGCATTAACTCTTGTTCCCTGTGGTCCTAATTCTGATGCAAGTGCCCTTGTATAGGTTAAAATAGCTCCTTTACTGGTAGAATACACCAATGATCCAGGGTGACCTCCTTTACGCCCAGCTAAAGATGCCAAGTTGACAATGCTACTATTTTCATTCTTTGCCAAATATGGTGCTGCTGCTCGTGTAACGAACATCATTGAAGTCATGTTAATATCCATCACCTTGTGCCAAAATTCTGTTTCCATTTCGCTTAGTAACTTTCTAGCCACTAAAGACCCGGCATTATTTATAAGAATATTTAGACCGCCTAAAGCTTCAACCGTTTTTTCAACTAAGGTATTTGCATCTTCTTCCATGGTCAAATCCCCAGATATTGCAATTGCTTTTAAACCCTTATCGGTCGCGTACTTTACCAATTCATTTGCAGTATCTGCACTAGAAAAATAATGAATAGCAACATTGGCACCGCTATCAATAAAATGTTTGGTAATTGCTTCTCCAATTCCTTGAGCACCGGCTGTTATGAGTATATTTTTTCCAGATAATTTGTTACTGTTCATCATGATATTGTAATTATAAAACTTGATTTAATTTTGATTTAAGCCTATATCAATTGTACAATATAAAATTGCACAACCAGATTGGTTAACCAAATATAATCAAAAATGACTCAGTAAAATTTTATCTGATTTTAAAGTAGTTAGCTCAAGTAATTTACAAAGTCTAGAACTTTGTTTAAACTATACTTTTCTTGTGTCCCTTCTTTCATGTTTTTTACAACGAATGAATTCTCATCCAACTCTTGTTCCCCAATTAAAACCACATACGGTACATTACGATTATTAGCATATTTCATTTGCTTTTGCATCTTGGCACTAGAAGGGTAGATATCGGCTTTAACACCCGATTTTCGCAATTGACTTACCAGTTTCAAAGCAGCCATAGCCTCCTTATCACCAAAATTAACGCATAATACTTGTAAAGATTGGTCAATTGCCTCTGGGAAGAGCCCTAAATCTTCTAAAACCAAATAAATACGATCTAGACCAAATGATATACCTACTCCGCTTACGTTCTTTAATCCAAAAATACCGGTTAGGTCATCATAGCGACCGCCACCACCTATAGATCCCATTTTCACACCTTCTGGCGCTGCAACCTCAAAAATAGCTCCTGTGTAATAATTAAGCCCGCGTGCAAGAGTAACATCTATAGATAAATTAGCGGATTGCAAGCCTAAAACAGCTATCGTTTCTAAAATAAAACGAAGTTCTTCCAAACCTTTTCTACCTTCTTCAGAATTTTTCAATAAGGCATCTAAACGCTGTAATTGCTCTTCATTGCTACCTTGAGGTAAAAACAAAGGAGATGCTTTTTCTATTGCTTCCTCAGAAATCCCTTTTGCAAGCATTTCTTTTTTAACGCCGTCCTCCCCTATTTTATCAAGCTTGTCTAAAGCAACGGTAAAATCTATCAGTAAATCCTTAGCTCCAATAACTTCAGCTATACCTGCCAGTATTTTTCTATTGTTCATTTTAATGGTAGCCCCTTCCAATTTTAATTCGGAAAATACGGCATCATACAACTGAATCAATTCTACCTCTTGTAATAAGGAATCTGACCCCACTACATCGGCATCACATTGAAAAAATTCTCTAAACCTTCCTTTTTGAGGTCTATCAGCTCTCCATACCGGTTGAATTTGATAACGTTTAAATGGAAAATCTATATCATTTTGATGCATAACCACATAACGGGCAAACGGTACAGTTAAATCGTAACGTAATGCCTTTTCAGTAATTCTAGGTGCTATGGTAGCGGAGTTTTTATCTGCATAGGTCGCATCATCAACCTTACGTATAAAATCCCCGGAATTTAATATCTTAAAAATCAATCGATCACCTTCTTCTCCATATTTACCCAATAACGTATCTGAATTCTCAAAAGAAGGTGTTTCAATGGGTTGAAAACCATAAGTTTGAAAGTTCTTTTTGATAATATCAAAAATGTAATTACGCTTAGCTATTTCAGATGGATTGAAATCTCTGGTGCCTTTAGGTATAGATGGTTTCTGTGCCATTAATTTTATAATTGTATCACAAATATAACCTTACTAAAAATAAGGTTACAATTACGCAGTATGAATATTAGATTTATATAATTTTAAGAGGTAACGATTACTTTCTCGAACCATTGGTATAATTCTCCTTTGGTGATTACCGCCCCTTGTTGAATCAACAAAAACTTATCTACATTTTTGTCGTCTGTATATGCTTTAGCAGCGGTTAAATACTCTACAAAATCTGACTGCCAGTTTCTTTTGAACCAGTCAAAACCAACAGTGGTAGTCAAATCAATTTCGGGGTTCATTACCTTTACAGAAATCAATTTCATTTCTTTTTCGGTCAAATGAAATAGATGCATTTGATTATTGGAAATATTCTCCAAATAGGAAACCTTGGCCAAAACACCTTCCCATACTAAATCGCTAAAAACATCTAATTCTTCTTCTGCTACTTTGGGCTTGTTCTTTTTAATATCTTCCCATTCATCGCCCGTTATTGATTGCGTCGCTAGAAAATTGATAAATTCTGGATGTAATTCCTCTAATTGCTCTTTTGTTAGCCTCGTATATTTCATTTTGCAAAAATAAAAAGCCCTAACATATTTGTTAGGGCTTTTACAACTTAATTTTAAAAACTTAGAAGATATATCTCAATCCTACTTGTGCTTGCCATCTAGATAATAAACTAGCATCATACCCAAAAGTTTCTGTTAAATCTGGACTAAACGTATATGTAGGTACGTTTGTTTCCGTATCTACAGACACACCAATAGGTTGTACTGCGTTAGGCTGTTGTACTAGACCCCAATCAGAACTAATCAAATTACCAATATTCAGTACATCTACACTAAATTGAATGGTATTGGTTTTACCTTCAGATACAGTGATTTTATAATCTTGTAAGAACTTAACGTCCCAACGACCTCTCCATGGCGCTAAAGCTCCGTAACGCTCCGCATATTGACCTCTACGACCACTTAAATAATCGTCTTGAGCAATATACGCATCAAAAGCTGTTCCTTGACCAGCACCTGAAAATTGCATTTGACCAATTTCAGCAGATGTTGGTACATAAATAAGGTCATTAAGTACTGATCCATCACCATTAATATCACCACCATAGGTATAGTTGAATCTACCACCTTGAGCATATTCAAAGAACGTAGAAAGTGTAGTAGCCCATTTACCGTATTGCCAGTTTTTACTAGCTACACCAATGAATCTATGTTTATCTCCATATTTTGATGGCGCTAGTACATCTGCATTTGCATCATTGATAATTGGATTACCTGCAAAAGCATCTGATGTAATCTCTGCTTCAATTGAATTCACATCTTTAGCATCTAAATAACTATACGCCAACATAGTATATAAACCATTACTAAAGTTTTTCTGAGCTTTTAAAGATGCATTCCAAATTCTTCCTTTATTAGAGTTTGTAAATACAAAAGGACCTGCAGTTACCCCAAAACTATTCAATTGATTATCTAAAGTATATCTAGGTCTACTATCAACACCCACTAAATTGTCAGACGGAGATGTTAGGCCCCAGTGTTGTACATGAGGACCGTTTATATCCTTTGTATACGAAACGTCTGCTGTAAGAACTAAACCATTATCCAATCTTTTATCTGCGCCTAAATTAGTTCTCCATACTTGTGGAAATTTATAATCTGGATCAACTGCTTGCAAGAAAAATACATCCGGAGAAGAAATTTGGTTTCCTAACCATACAAATGGGAAACGACCGGTAAACAGACCAGAACCACCACGTAGTTGTAATGATTTATCATCATAAACATCATAGTTAAAACCTACTCTTGGAGATATCAACCAATCGTTAGAGGGCATTTGTGTGTTATCTATAAATACGGTTTCCCCTGTATTAGGATCTTGGTATGGCTGATCAGCTATAACAAAACCTCTATCAATAACATCTTGTGCTTTCTCTGCAGAATCAAAGAACAAAGGCTTATCAAAACGAACACCATATGTTAATTTGAATTTCTCATTTACATTCCATTCATCTTGAACATAAAATGCCAATTGACCCACATTAGTTTCTGCCAATGCCCAACCTTCACCATCTGGCACAGCATTATTTGCATTAAATGTTGCTTGTGGACCAGCAAAATCATAGGTAGTTGCATCAAAATCTGCAATATCTACACCACCAAATAAATCAAAACCATAAGCGGTTAGGTTAAATGAATTATCGAACATAAATTTCTCCAAAGAAAAACCAACTGTATACGTATGATCTCCCTTATAAAAATTTAAGTTATTGGTAATCTGCAGTACTTTTTGATCTAATCTATTATGTGCCGAAAAAGGCTCGTGCCCAGCGATTATATAATTAGAACCATCTTTTGTAATGCTTATAGAAGGTGCCGGAGTAGAAAACGGATTTCTATAATCGTCAAAATGTGTATATCCTACTTGTAACTTGTTCGAAGCCGTTTCCGATAAGGTCGAGTTCAATTCAACTTGAATAGACTTTAGGTCATTATTTATTTCATATCCTGAATTCTGAAACTGTAATGTGTTTGCATTAGGACCTCTAAATTGTATTGCCGTTGGGTGTGCAGGTTTCTCTTTTGAAGATTTCAAAAAGTTATAAATAACAGCCAAACGGTTGTTATCATTAATATTCCAATCTAATTTAAAAAGACCTTTAGTAGATTCAGCATCATGTGTAAAACCTTCGTAAGCACCGGGATCATACCCCACCGCTAATAATTGATTTTGTACATTAATTAAGTCACTTTCCAGTACTCTAGATTCGTTAATTGCACCAGAACCTGTATTTGGCACCCATCCGTTAGTACCTAAATCTGTACGCTCATCTCTTTCAAAGTTGGCAAAAAAGAATAATTTGTTCTTTACAATTGGACCTCCAATACTTACTCCGTATTGACTTTGGTCTAATTTAGGCTTAACGATATCGTCTCCTTTAATTTTACCACCTGTCATATCCTCATTTCTGAAAAATCCGTAAACAGTACCATGAAATTCATTAGTACCACTTTTAGTTACAGCATTTACAGAAGCTCCTGTAAAACCAGACTGAGTAACATCATATGGTGCCGTAGATACTTGAATTTGCTCAATTGCATCTAAAGAAATTGGTTGTGAGTCTGTTTGACCACCTGGTGTAGCAGCATCCAATCCGAACGGGTTGTTAAAAATAGCACCATCCAAAGAGAAATTATTAAATTGATCGTTTCTACCACCAAACGAGTTTCCGCTCGCAGTTGGCTCTAAACGTGTAAAATCTTGTGCTGAACGAGAAATTGTTGGTAAACGAGTTAATTCTCTTCTACCTACACTTGTTTCCGCACCTGTACGATCACTACTAAAAGTACCTGATCGATCAGAAACAACGGTAACCTCATCCAACGCTTGACTTTCACTAGCCAATTTAACATCTACATTAAATGTTTGACCTAATGATAAATCTACGTCTGTAAGTAAATAAGGTTTAAAACCTACATAAGAAATTTCAACCGTGTAAGGACCGCCAACGCGAAGGTTTAATAGGTTGAATCTACCATCTTCATTGGTAATTGACCCGTATTTTGTGCCCGTTGGGGTGTGAATAGCGACAATATTAGCGCCAAATAACGGTTGATCTTGATCATCCATTACCAAACCTCTAATATTAGAGGTGGTAACCTGACCATAAGTTGCGCTAACAAAAAGCAACAACATCAATTGAAAAAACAAGTTGTTTTTCATGGAATTTTTGGTTTAGAGTTATTTATGAGTTCTTTAACAAAAATACCAAAAAAAAAGAGCTATGCACGCATAGCTCTTTAAAGTTATTAACTTTGAGAGTTAATTATTTCTGCTCGGCAACAACTTCGAAACCGAAATCAACGATTACCTCACGATGTAATCTGATTTGAGCATTGTAAGGACCGGTTCTTTTAACAGCACCACCTTGTATGCTAATATATTTCTTGTCAATTGCGTGACCTTCTTTTTCAAGAGCACTAGCCAAATCACCATTTGTAACAGAACCGAATAACTTATCGGCAGCACCTGTCTTAGCGGTAATTTTCAATTCTAAAGCTTTTAATGCCTCTTCTGTTTTCTTAGCGGCATCAACAACTTTCTTTTCTTTATGTGCTCTTTGCTTTAAATTCTCAGCTAAAACTTTTTTAGCTGAAACCGTAGCCATAGTAGCTAAGCCTTGAGGTATAAGGAAGTTTCTTCCATAACCGTTCTTAACATTTACTACGTCGTCTTTAAAACCTAAATTTTGTACGTCTTCTTTTAATATAAGCTCCATGATTCTTTGTCTTATTATTTTAATAAATCAGCAACATATGGCATTAATGCCAAATGACGAGCTCTCTTTACGGCTTGTGCCACTTTTCTTTGATACTTCAATGAAGTTCCTGTAAGTCTTCTAGGTAACAATTTACCTTGCTCGTTTACCAACTTCAATAAAAAATCAGCATCTTTATAATCTACGTATTTAATACCAGATTTTTTAAAACGACAATACTTTTTCTTAGTGTTGGTCTCAATGTTCAATGGAGTTAGATACCTGATCTCTCCATCTTTTTTTCCTTTTGCCTGTTGTTGTAATGTTGCCATAATACTTAAGCTTTAGCGGTTTTGTTTCTTGTTCTTCTTTTTTCTGCCCATGCAATTGCGTGCTTGTCCAATTTAACGGTCAAGAAACGCATAACACGTTCATCTCTTCTAAATTCCTGCTCGTAAGGTGCTACCACCTCACCATCGCTAGTGAATTCAAACAAGTGGTAAAAGCCACTTTTTTTGTTTTGGATAGGATACGCTAATTTCTTTAGCCCCCAATTCTCTTTAGCTACCATTTTGGCGCCATTGTTAATTAAGAAATCTTCGAATTTCTTAACTGTTTCCTCTATCTGAACATCAGATAGAACGGGATTCAAAATGAAAACAGTTTCGTAATGGTTCATATTATATTTGTTTTTAAGGAGTGCAAAAATAGATATTTTTTTAAAATAAATATAAGAAATGCGAATATTCTTCGTTATTGAATGGTATAAACATTTAAAAATTAAACCAAATCTTAAATATATCATCATTACCAATTACACGATCAACAGCGCATTGTTCACATCTTTTGTTGCAGTTCAGCATGTTTTTTCGGTTCTTTGTCGATGATTTAACCCCACAAATCAACCCTTATGAAGTTAAGAAGTATCATCGTTGACGACTCATCTATGCAAAGGATGGCCGTTGCCAAGTTGGTAAACAATCATCCAAATTTAACTATGGTAGCAGAATATAGTAATGCTATCGAAGCTAAAAATGGAATCAAGAACCATGAGATAGATCTTATATTTCTTGATGTTGAAATGCCAATTATCACAGGATTCGACCTACTCGAGTCACTAGAAAACAGTCCTCAGGTAATTTTGATTACCGGTAAACCTGATTATGCACTTAAAGCTTTTGATTACGACGTAACGGATTATTTACATAAACCGATTACAATGGCACGTTTTGATGCCTCTGTAAAAAGAGCCGTTGCCAATTACGAACAAATGCATAGAGTCAATGAAGACGAAGAGCATATTTTTGTAAAGAGCAACCTTAAGAAAAGAAAGGTTATTTTAAATGACATTAAGTGGATCGAAGCTCTTGGTGACTATATTAAATTAGTAACGGACGAAGCTAATATTGTAATCTTATCAACAATGAAGTCTTTTGAAAAGCAATTACCGGAAGACAAATTTTTAAGAATTCACAAATCATACATCATTAACCTTGAAAAGGTTGAAAAATTCAACAGTAAAAATGTTGAAGTTAGCGGTAGATCCATTCCGTTAAGTAGAAATAAGAAAACAGAACTTGCCGAAGCGCTTAGTAACGTATAATATATGACATAATTTTACTCTCAAAAAAAGACCGCTGATCAGCGGTCTTTTTTTACATATGATCTACATTATATATTACCCTAACACTTCTATACATCGCTACGGACTTAAACGATTTCTCTATTCTTCTAATATTTGCCTTTGTCTGTGCCAAAGATTGTGCTTTTTGCACCTTAACCACTATATGCTTTAAGTATTGATTTCGAATTCTTGCCACGGGTGGGTATTCTGGTCCTAATACCGTACCTCCAAAATTGGTTCGCAGTGCTCCCGTAAACCAATCTGCCGCTTCATTAAGCACATTATAATTTTTATGTTTAAAAGTTACCTTTATTATTCTATTTATTGGTGGGTACTTAAATTGCTCACGCTCATACAACTGTTCTTTATACATACCTTCATAATCACCAGTAGTCACTTGCTTTAGAATCTGATGATATGGGTTATAGGTCTGTATTAAAACCTTCCCTCTTTTCTTAGTACGCCCTGCCCTACCCGATACCTGGGTCAGCAATTGGTAGGTTCTTTCATGCGCCCTATAATCGGGGAAGTTTAAAAGGCTGTCAGCATTCATTACCCCAACTAAATTCACATTTCTAAAATCCAAGCCTTTTGTAAGCATTTGAGTGCCCACCAATATATCTAATTCTTGCTGTTCAAAAGCAGTTATAATTTTTTCATAACCATGCTTACCACGTGTGGTATCTAAATCCATTCTACCAACCTTAGCCTGCGAAAAAAGTTCTTTAACCTCTTTTTCTATTTGTTCGGTACCAAAGCCTTTGGTATCCAACTCTGGACTTCCACAAGCAAAACAACTTTCTGGCAATGCGGTATGATGCCCGCAATAATGGCAACGCAACTGATTTCTGTATTGGTGATAAGTTAGGCTTACATCGCAATTTGGGCATTGAGGGGAATGACCACAGGTTAAACACTCCATCAATGGAGCAAACCCTCTTCGATTCTGAAAAAGTATGATTTGCGAACCTTCTTTGAGAGTTTCTTCCATTTCAAGAAAAAGTCGTTCAGAAAAATGCCCCTTCATCTTTCTTTTTCTTTGCGCCTCTTTAATATCTACCAATTCCATATCTGGCATTAGTACATTACCATATCGCCTAGTTATCTCTGCATAACCATATTTACCGGTTTGTGTGTTGTAATAACTTTCAACACTGGGAGTAGCGGAGCCCAATAATATTTTTGCATTATGAAGATGACCCAAAACTATGGCTGCATCCCTTGCATGATATCGCGGAGCAGGATCAAATTGCTTAAACGAACTTTCGTGCTCTTCATCAACAATAATAAGACCCAGTTTGTTAAAAGGAAGATACATTGCAGATCTAGCTCCAATTACAAGCTGTGCTTTAGGTTTGGCTTGTAACACATTTTGCCAAACCTCCACTCTTTCCTGTACATTGTATTTAGAATGGTATATGGCTATTTTCTCACCAAAATATTCTTGAAGTCTACTAATAAGTTGGGTAGTTAACGCAATTTCCGGCAATAAATACAAAGCTTGCTGACCCTTTTGCAAACACTCTTCGATCAATTTTACATAAACTTCAGTTTTACCAGATGATGTTACACCTTTTAACAAGGTAACCTTGTCAGCTTCAAAAGAAGATTTTATATCAGCTAAAGCAACTTCTTGATATTCATTTAAATCTTTGGAATCTGAACTATCATTTTCTCCGTCATAGTTAACACGATCGGTCTTTATGAAGTACTCTTCTAAAATTCCCTTATCTACTAATGACTTTATTACTGCCTTAGAAGCATTACTAGCTTGTTCAAGTTCAGAAACCTTAATAGGTTTTTGAGTTTTACCCTGCAATTGAAATAGCGATAACACTACCTGACTTTGTTTTGGAGCCCTTGTCAATGATTTTAAAAGTTCTTCTAGTTTTTCGTCGGATGCATGTTCGTTTCCTAATTTAACATACCTGACCAATTTTGGCTTATACTGTTCATAAACCTCTTCTTTAAGTACTATAATGTTTTTATCGAGCAAACGTTGTAAAATGGGCAATACATTTTTACGCTCTACGATTGCGGAGACTTCTTGAACTTTTAATATAGACTGATGCTGAAGTGCTTCATAAACCAAAAACTCGTCATCTAACAGTTCGTTTTCATCAATTTCATATGCCGTATTTCTTAATACTAGGGTTTCACTTTCCAAAAGAAATGCACCTGGCAAAGCACTGCGCACAACTTCGCCCAAGGTACACATATAGTAAGAAGCTATCCATTGCCAATGCTTAAGCTGAGTTGGGTTTACAATGGGGTAATCATCTAGCAGTTCATGAATCTCCTTTGCCTCGTAGGCTTCAGGAGGGTTTTGATGAACATTATAAACAATTGCGGTATATATTTTAGATTTTCCAAATGGTACAGCCACACGCATGCCAGGCTGAAGTACCTTTGCCTCTTCAGCAGTAATACTATAAGTAAAACTGCGCTCTAAAGGTATTGGCAATATTACATTAACAAAGTTTGCCATAGCTATCCTTCCACCCGTAACCATGTTTGGGTTCTATAAATAAACGCTAAATACCCACGTACTTTTAACTCATTAGAGTTTTCAGGGTTTAGCCATATTTTAAAACGAAACGTCATTGCCTGTTCTGGATCAAACAATCTTTTTCCTTTCCATTCACCATCGTTATTTTTTTCTCCTGCAGTAATGATTTCCATACCCTTTACAGGTTTATCCTTTAATTCTCCATCACATTTCTCGCACAACTTCCCTTCCTTTCCCTCTTCTAAAATCTCCAATACCTTACCATACATTAATCCATCCTTTTCATAAATTTCTATAAGTCCTTTTGGTTTACCGGTACGATCATCTATTGTTTTCCATTTTCCAAAAACAGATTGAGCCGAAATGCTCATTGAAATAAATAATGTAAAGAGAATACTTAATTGTACAGTTTTTTCTATCATTCTTTTTTTGTGATTTTACGTAAAGTGTTAAGGGACGCATTCAGCTCGAACCCAAGTAGCAATATATTAGAATTTAACCAGATGTAAACCATTAATATCAATAATCCTCCTAAGGCTCCATATAATTCATTGTATCGGGCAAATTTTTCAACATAAATACCAAAAAGATATGACGTAATTAAAAATAAAATAGTCGTCATAAACGCGCCTACAGAGAAAAATTTTGCTTGCTTACCTTCGCGTGTGCCAAAATAATATAGAATAGCCGTTGTAAAATATGATAGAATAATAAAGAATAACACTTTCGCAATCTGTATACCCACTACTTCATCTTCACCTAAAATATAGTTGCCTTGTTTCGCTGCAAACTCAGATAAATAACCAAGCACATAGAATTCAAAATAAATATATGCTACAAAACCAACGATTATTAGAATTGCCAATATCAACCCGACCATTAAAGCATATAGGTATTGACGAAAGAAATGTCGGGTAAGTTCTATATGATACGATGTTTCAAACCCACCAAAAATTGAATTTACGCCATTTGCTATCAAAAAAATAGACAGTAAGAATGCAGAAGATAAGAGTCCGCCACGCTTTTGGTCTTTAATTTGTGTAAAAACTTCTCCAAAATAATCGCCTGTTGCACTTGGCAGAAAAGATTCTAAAAAAAGCTGGAATTGAACGTCAAAATCTCCATGTTCAATACTAATATACGACACTAAAAACGGCACCAAGGTTACCATGAAAATAATCAAAGGAAACAAGGCCATAAATAGACTGAAGGCGATAGCGCTAGCTCTTGTAGAAAGTGTTCCCCTCAATACCCCAAGTACGTACATTTCTAAAAGATCGTAAATAGAAAGTCCTTCAAAACCAGGCAACCTGATTTGTTTTAAAAACCTGACCACCCAATTTACAATTGGTATTTTCTCTAGCTTTTCTTCGACCTCTAAAGACATCTACACTGCTTTTAAGCTCAAATCTAAGTTATAAACCGAATGTGTTAACGCCCCCGAAGAAATATAATCCACCCCACATTCTGCATATTCCCTTATGGTCTTTTCATTTATACCTCCAGATGACTCCGTTAAACAAGTATCTCCAATTAACTCGACCGCTTTTCGCGTATCTTCATAATTGAAATTATCTATTAATATGCGATATACGCCATCTGATTTTAATATCTCTTTAATCTCATCTAAATCTCTTGCTTCCACAATGATCTTTAAATCACGACCAGTTTCTTTCAAGTAATTTTTGGTCTTATCTATTGCTTTTGTAATACCGCCAGCAAAATCAATATGATTATCTTTTAGCATGATCATATCATAAAGTGCAAACCTATGATTTTCGCCACCACCAATTTTCACAGCCCATTTTTCAAGAGCACGTATACCCGGGGTAGTTTTTCTAGTATCTAAAATCTTAGTTCCTGTTCCTTTCAAAAGGTTAACGAACATATTGGTCTTTGTGGCAATAGCGCTCATTCTTTGCATGGCATTGAGCACCAAACGTTCTGCTTTTAATATGCTTTGTGAACTACCCTCTATATAAAAAACGATATCGCCATGATTTACTGGAGACCCATCTTTAATCAATACGTCTATTTTTAAGTCGGGATCAACAAAATAAAAAACAAGCTCGGCAAAATCCACTCCGGCAATAATACCCTCATCTTTTACCAACAACTTTGCCTTGCCAGTTGCACTATCTGGAATACAAGCTAAGGAACTATGATCACCATCACCTACATCTTCCCTAATGGCATTTGCAATGATTAATTTTATTTCTTCTTTAAACTGGTCTTCTGAAATCATATATTTATACGCTATTGTTATGCTAATTTACAAATCCATTTGCGAAATTGATTTACTTTTGGCGTATGACTATAAAACTTTTAGCCATAGGCAAAACCGATAGCGGCCAATTACAACAGCTTATTGATGTTTATGAAAAGCGATTACAGCATTATGTCAATTTTGAAATAGAAATCATACCCGACCTCAAGAAAACCAAAAACTTGTCTGAAGAGCAACAAAAGGAAAAAGAAGGTGAGCTTATTCTAAAAAAACTAACACCTACAGATGTATTGGTTCTATTTGATGAAAAAGGCAAGCAATTTAGTTCTGTAGAGTTTTCTCAATATTTGCAGAAAAAAATGAATTCTGGTATTAAGAGATTGGTATTTTTAATTGGTGGTCCTTATGGCTTTAGTAATGAGATTTACCTAAAATCCTCAGGAAAAATAAGCTTATCAAAAATGACATTCTCACATCAAATGGTACGTCTATTTATTACCGAGCAGATCTACAGAGCCTTTACCATTCTGAAAAATGAACCATACCATCACCGGTAACTACCCGTATATTTTGATTTACGCCTGTTTTTCTAGGGATTTTACCATGTTATCGGAAACACCTTCCAAATCTGTAAGTTCTTCCATTAAAAATGAGATAAGCTCTTCTTTATGAGCTGTGTTCTTTTCAATTTTCAGCACATGATTATAATTTTTAATATTCTTCATGTGTGATTGAAATGCATGGGTTTGATGCCAATTAATTTCTTTCAACTTTTGATTCTGAATTGACATCTTTTTAATTGATGGGTTAATGAAGTAAAAAATTTCAAAAATTAAAATTAATAGAGAAAATACCGCCAACTCCAATTCAATGATCATTAAAGTTTTTATATCTTCTTCTGATGCTTTTTGAAATTGCCCCACAATGGTATCCATCAAAACCAGAAACTTATCCGTTTCTGCAGATAGCTTTTCCATATCTACAGACCCAATATTATTAAAATCATCTAATGTGGCCAACATATACTCTAGGTGCGGCTGCATTTTATTAAAGTTCTCCTGTATTTCCTCATTATCCAAAACAGGAATACCTGTAGCTTCATTACCTTTCTGCAATGCAATATTTGCATTAGATAGCTTATTCATTGCCAATCGAAGCTTACCATAATCACAAGTTCCATACTTACACTCGTAGACGTGTTTCATAATCGCTTGTGATAGCATTCGTTGTCGCCCTGCTTCATTGATTCTGAGAGAGTCTTGTCTTTGTCTGGAAAGAGAGTACTGTATAATTGACTGTATCAATATTGTCAATACAATTACGGTTATTACCAAAAGGTAATAGTTGTTAAACCCCTTAGGTAATTTAATTTTCGATAAAATCTTTTTTATCATGATTAAAGATATTTCCTACAAGTTGAAAATGCATCATAACCATAACCGAATAATATTAAAAATGTTGTAATCGATATTTAAAAAAATGCGCACAAAAAAGGTGTAAACTAAATAGCTAACACCTTTATAATAAATTATCAACTGATTCGCAATTAGCGAAAGTCAAAATACTTTACTAGTAAAGAACTCTAAATTTAATTGTATTCTCTACTTTCTTTAATTCTTTTATCACCTCTTTATTATATTCCCTATCCAAATCGGTTATCACATAACCTACCTCGTTATCGGTAGATAGGTACTGACTGTTAATATTCAATTCATACTGAGCCAACACCTTATTGATCTTCGCCATAATACCAGGCACATTTTTATGTATGTGCAAGAACCTATGCGATTTATTCTGTTTCGGCAATCGAATGTTCGGGAAGTTTACAGCATCTACAGTATTACCAGAGTTGATATAATCCATAATTTTATTTGGAACAAAGTCTGCAATATCCCTTTGAGCTTCCTCTGTACTACCACCAACATGAGGAGTTAGAATTACATTTGGAAAACCTTGCAATTTTGTTTTAAACTCACCATTACTTCTTGGCTCATCTGGGTATACGTCAATTGCCGCACCACCTACTTGTCCAGATTTTAAGCTTTCTGCCAAGGCATCAATATCAACAACAAATCCACGAGAAAGGTTAATCAACATTGCGCCTTTTTTCATTTGGTTAAGCTCACGCTCACCTATGAAATTTTTATTGGCTTTATTATCATCTATATGCAACGTAACTACATCCGACACACTTAACAAATCTTCTAAAGTATTGCATTTTACAGCATTACCTAACGCTAATTTATCATCTACATCATAGTAATATACTCGCATACCCATAGCCTCGGCCAAAACCGATAATTGCTTACCAATATTACCGTAACCAACAATACCTAAGTTTTTACCACGAACCTCGCGAGAACCGGCAGCTGTTTTTTGCCATTGTCCCTCATGAATTTCCCTACTACGGTCAAAAACACTTCTCATTAACATAATAATCTCACCTATGGCCAATTCTACCACAGATCTTGTATTACTATACGGAGCGTTAAAGGCTACAATTCCCTTTTTCTTGGCCGTTTCTAAATCTATTTGCGTTGTACCTATACAAAAGGCACCTACAACCAATAATTTGTCCGCAGCATCTAAAACAGCTTTTGTTACCTGAGTTTTAGACCGAATACCAAGTACGTGAACGCCCTTGATCTTTTCTATGAGCTCTTCTTCTGGTAAGCTATGTTTGATCAGCTCAACGGAGAAACCGTCTTCTGATAAATTATCGAATGCAGCGGTGTGCACATTTTCTAATAAAAGGACCTTGATCCTATTCTTTGGATACGAAATATTTCTTGGCAACTTGTTCACAAATAAAAATTCATCTAAACTGGGTGTAACATAATCCGCATTGTTAGCGGCTTTTTCTCTATGCACGTTTTCGGTGTAAGCAAAAAACTTATCTGCTATACCTGCTTCGCGCATTACATAATCACTGTAACCGTCTCCAATAACTTGAACTTCACCGTCCAAATTCATCTGTTTTAGGCAATCAATTTTACCATTATGCTGAGACAGCACATTTTCTTCATCGAAACCGATGATATTACCTTCTTCATCAAATTTAAACGTGTTGGCATACACACGCTCCGAAGGTATATTGTATTCTTTTACAATAGGGTCTATAAACTCTTTAAAACCACAAGATATCACATAGATATCATCTGCATACTTCTCAAAAAATTCCTTATTGGCGGCAATAGATTTTGAAATTTTATTTCTAAGATTCTCTACCAACCCATCTAAGTCCTCTTTTTTGGCATGTAACAATTTAATGCGACGTTCTAAAGATTCGGTAAAAGAAATATCACCGTCAATACCTAAATTGGTGATTTTTTGAATTTCTTGAATAACCTCCTCTTTGTTCGATCTTCCTTCTAGAGTCATTTCTGCTAGTACATCTAAAGCTTCTACCCTAGTTAATGTACTATCAAAATCAAAAACATATTTTCTACTTACTTCTACCATCATTTTCTTTTGGTTAGATAGGAATTTTTGGTTATAAAAATAAGAAGCAAAAGTAAAAATTTAATTTATCCTGATATGCGATATCTTGTAAATAAAACAAAAAGGTTAGGTTATGATGCAAATTAACAAAATGGCTTCTTTTATTCTAAAAATTGAACTACAGAATTTGAAAAAGCCGTTGTCTTGTAGGTTCCATTATGTCCACCAGGAACTTTAACCAATTTACCATGAATAAAGCTATCTTTTAACTCTTTTGCGTTTCCGTTGTCAACATCTTCAGTACCGCAAATTACCAACACCTCTATCTCTACACTATTCAGTTCTTTAACAGTGGTAACTGGCTGATATTTTTGTTGTAAATAAAGAGAGCGTAGATCTGCATTTATAGATTTTGCATAATTTACCGCTTCTTTGGTCATTTCATTTACCTCACCGTTAAAAGCTTTAGCGAACATTATTTTTCTATCCCAATTCGGATTCGTAAAATCTATTCCCATTCCGCCTAAAACCGCTTTCTCTATTCTATTGTCTTGTGTCAATAATTTAGCAAGAACAATACTTCCACGAGAATAACCTACCGCCTTATAGTTTTCAATGTTTAGGTGAGTAATTAAACTCATAATATCCTTAACCTCTGCCCCATTTTTATATGCTTCTTCATTTTTAGGATGATCTGAATCTCCATTGCCCCGCAAATCGGGAATTACCACTCGGTAGCCGGCATCAATCAAATCTTTCTTTAAGGCTGTTTTATCCCAAGATTTCCTGGAGTTTAAAAAGCCATGCAATAATAAAACCGGTGCACCAATACCTTCATCTGTGTAAGCTATTTGTACCCCATCAAAAGATTTGAAAATGTTTATTTGTGCTGCTGCTTTCTGTAAAAAAATCATCATTAGAAAACAGCATAAAAATTGCTTTTTGAACATCTACTTTGTTTAAGAAATATACAAGAGTCCCGCTAAAATTGCCATTCCAAAACTCACCAATGTTCCTATTAAAATGTATTCGGTTAGTTTTCTATTATTACGCTCCTTTAAATCATTGAACCTAAATACGGACTTTGCCGCTATGAGCAGACCTATAACTTCCCACCTGCCAATAACTATAAATATCAATACAAACAATCTTTCTATAATTCCAATATATTTACCGGCATTTGGCAATGATTTATGATCGGTTTCTATTTGATTTGACATCCCCTCTAAAATCTTACCCATTATTATTGAGGCAGGATATGTTACAAATACAATCGCCGTAATCAAATACCAATCTAAATTTTCAAAAAGAGCTAAGGTATGTGAATATAAATCTGTGTAAAAAGCACAGCAATAAATTACTAGAATATGTAATGCTTGGTCAATAAAAAAGGGAATGCTTTTATTCTTGAACATGTCGTTAGTATATAATTTCAGTAAATCGATAACATAATGTAGTACCGCTACCGTTACTGCTATTTTCCAAAGTGACAAATTCCACAACAACAGCATATAGAGTACAAAATGCAAAAGCACATGCAAGTATAAAAACTTAGATGTTATTTTATTAGATTGTTTGTGAAGCACCCATCGTGTGGGTTGTAAAATAAAGTCTCCGACCAAATGAGCCAGTAGTAGTTTTATGAAAATCAACATATTTATTTTGCGGTAATTAATTCTTTGTAATATGCCAAGACTTCTAAAACCAAATCTAATCTTGCTCTTTTTAACCTTTGGCTTACAGCCGATTGTTTAATTCCTAATTTTTGGGCTATCTCCTTTTGGGATGAATGCGGATTATCTAGTACCAGAGTGACAATTTCTGCCGAAACCACACTCCAGTCATCCATAAAGTCTAAAGCTAAACGTAGCATTAAATTCAATGTTCTATCATTTTTTGCTTCACCTGTAGCTATACTTAGGTTTACTTTACTTTCCTTAAGGGTTTCAAAATTGCGTCCTGATCTTTGGTATGCAGGTCCGTTAGATTCTGTAACCCCTGTGCCTATATATGTTTCCAACCCAATACCTATACCCATTCTTACATCTAACCCTTTGATAGTTTTAAGCATTGCCTTTATACGTATTGCGGTAAATAGCGCATTTTTTTCAGTAACCTTTAACTGAAACTCGTCTCCACGATAAATCTCCCAATTCATTGGCGATTCGCCAAATTGGCTAAAGTAATTCTTCAACAAATCAATCCACTGAGAACTTGGATGATTTTCAGAATTAATAATATCGCCCGTGATAATAGCTATCATTGTTATTAGTTAAAATGCTAATATATTAAATTATAAGCTAATTAGTTAATAATTGTGATTATTAGGTAATTCATTAATGCAAATAATTAACAACTCCCTTAAAACCAACGCCTTGTTAATATACAATAATCTTTGAAGGTACGCCCAAATTTATTCAAGAGAATTTGCTCCTCAGGTATAATCTGAAACCGATTCATATATGCCACAAAGCCAGCAGCAACCAATGTATTGAATGCATTTCCTAAAAAAATACCCAAAGCCAATAGCAATAACAGCATAGCCAAATACATCGGATTTCTTGAAAATTTATAAATGCCGCCAACTACTAAATTTGAAGCTTTATCTGGTTTTGTAGGGTCTACAGTGGTTTTCACCATTTTAAATTGGATCAAAGCCAACATCACTATTATAATACCCGCACCAACCAAAATTTTTGCCAGTAACATTCTACCATAAAAATCGAAATATCCGATCGGCAAGAATTCTGCCAATAGATACATCATTAATCCAAAACACAAAAACACTAAAACCGGTGGTACCTTTAATTCCATTTTATAAAATTAGTACTTTTGAAAGTGTAAATTGACAAACCAGATTCCAAATTGTTCCCATGAAGCTTGTTTTTGCCACCCACAATCCCAATAAATTAAAAGAAGTTCAACAAATGGTCACAGACCAAATTGAACTTATAAACCTTGATACTATTGGTTGTTCTACTGATATACCAGAAACCGCACAGACATTAGAAGGTAATGCAAAAATTAAAGCGGATTTTGTAACCAACAATTACAATCTATCTTGTTTTGCAGATGACACGGGGCTTCTTGTAAACGCCCTCAACGGCGAACCCGGTGTATACTCCGCACGTTATGCTGGTGAACACAATGATTCTAATGCAAACATGAACAAATTACTGGTCAATTTAAAAAATAAAAGCGACCGTTCGGCTCACTTTAAAACCGTAATTGTATTGAACTTAAATGGCGAAACCCATATATTTGAAGGGAAAATTGAAGGGGTAATCACAGAAAGTAAACGAGGTAAAAATGGTTTTGGTTACGACCCCATATTTCAACCCAATGGTTATAAAGAAACATTTGCCGAATTACCATTATCCATTAAAAACGAAATAAGCCATAGAGCACAGGCATTTAAAAAATTGATTGCATATTTAAATACTATTCATGTTACAAGGTAAAAACAATAAGGAGACGGTAGAGGTATCAGTCGCATCTGAACGGGCAGAAGCTATTGGCGGTGTTCTTATTGCCTTATTTGCCGCACTAATGGCCATATCTCAAATGGTAAACGGAGAGCTAGAAGAAGAAATGATGATTGCTCACAACAATGTAGTGAGTTATTCTAGTTGGTACCAATCTAAAAGTATTAAAGAGAGTTTGAAAGAAAGTGAACTAGACTATTTACACGCTTTAATTGAAAGCGGAATTGTATCTGGTGACAAAACCCCTGCAATTGAACAGAAAATTACCGAGGTTGAAAAAAAGATAGCAAAATATGATTCTGAAAAAACAGAAATTCTATTAGGCTCTTCGCAAGTTGGCGAAGAAAATTGGGTGCAGGACATTGAAGGGGAGTTAGGGAACATTACCGGAGTAAAGGAATGGGAAAAACTAACGCAAACCTATGACTACGCTACCAAAAAATTCGATTATGCCCTGCTATTCTATCAAATCTGTATTGTTTTAGGTGCAGTATGTATCATCATTTATGATAGTCCGGCGCTACAAAAAGGACTAATTATACTAATGATCATCTTTGGTACAACCGGTACATTCTTATCTATATATGGCTATACGCTGGCACCATAAATATTACTTTTTAATTAAATTATACCGATTCAAATATTAGCAGTACCTTTGCCGCTTAATTAACGCCGCTGGTATAGCATGTGTTGCGCTGAGTCTAAATAGGTTATATACGATAATCGCTCTATGCAACATTCATATTTGCGATTTAGTATAACATATTTATGACAAAGTTTGAAGCACTGGGACTACAGAAGTCCTTATTAGATGCTATTACTGATATGGGTTTCGAAACCCCATCAGAAGTACAAGAAAAAGCAATTCCTATTTTATTGGAGAGTGAAACCGACCTAGTTGCCTTAGCGCAAACTGGTACTGGTAAAACAGCCGCATTCGGTTTTCCATTAATTCAAAAAATCGATAGTGATAGTAGAACCACACAAGGTTTGATATTATCACCTACTCGTGAGCTTTGCTTACAGATCACAAAAGAAATGCAAGCGTATTCAAAATACGAACGCAATATTAATGTTGTTGCCATTTACGGTGGTGCCAGCATAACGGAGCAAGCAAGACAGATAAAGCGAGGAGCTCAAATTATTGTAGCTACACCTGGTAGAATGAAAGATATGATCAGCAGACGTCTTGTTGACATTTCCAAAATTGACTACTGTGTACTTGATGAAGCTGATGAAATGTTGAACATGGGCTTTATGGAAGATATCAAAGATATTCTTTCTGGTACGCCTAATGATAAATCAACTTGGTTGTTCTCGGCTACAATGCCAAGAGAGGTCGCTACGATCGCTAAGAAATTTATGCATTCACCTCAAGAAATTACAGTGGGTGCTAAAAATTCCGGTGCATCTACCGTACAACATGAATATTATGTTGTTGGTGGTAGAGATCGTTATCCTGCCCTTAAGAGATTAGCAGATACCAATCCAGATATATTTTCAGTTGTTTTCTGTAGAACAAAACGTGATACACAAAAAGTAGCCGAAAAATTAATTGAAGACGGTTACAATGCCGGTGCATTACACGGAGATTTAAGTCAGAACCAACGTGATTTGGTCATGAACTCTTTCCGTAAGAAGCAAATTCAAATGCTTGTAGCAACAGATGTTGCTGCGCGTGGTATTGATGTAGATGATATTACACACGTAATCAACTATCAGTTACCAGATGAAATAGAAACGTATACCCACCGTAGCGGTAGAACGGGTAGAGCCGGAAAATCCGGTATTTCTATGGTAATCGTTACTCGAAGTGAGCAACGTAAGATCAGAGCAATTGAAAATAAGATCAATCAAAAATTCCTATCCAAAAAAATTCCTACGGGAATGGAAATTTGTGAGATCCAACTATATCACTTAGCCAATAAGATAAAGGACACGAAAGTCAACGAAGAGGTAGATGCTTATTTACCTGCTATTAACGATGTTCTTGAAGGTATTGATAGAGAAGAGTTGATTAAAAAAATTGTCTCAGTTGAGTTTACAAGATTCTTTAACTATTACAACAAGTCAAAAGATCTAAATTCTTCTGATAGCGGTAGAGACCGTGACAATGGAAAAGCTGAAATACCAACTAGTGGTTCGGTAAGATACTTTGTAAACGTTGGTGAAAGAGACGGTTATGATTGGATGTCTTTAAAAGACTTCATTAGAGATACTGTAGGTCTAGGTCAAGAAGACGTATTCAAAGTAGATGTTAAAGAGAGTTTTTCTTTCTTTAATACCGAGGCAGAGGTTACACAACAAATTCTAGATAAGTTCACCGACTTTAAGGTTGACGGACGTTTCGTAAATGTAGAAGTTTCTAAAAACCCTGGCGGTGGCGGTGGTAGTCGTCGCAGAAGCGGTGGTGGCGGCTTCAGAGGCAAAAGAAACGGTCGCAGGGATGAAGGCGGCGGAAAAGGAAGAAGAGATGGTGGTTCACAGTCTAAAGGACGCAGAAGAGACAGAAGCGAATCTAGTGCTCCAAACTCCGGAAAACGACGAAGCAACAAAAGAAAAGGAGATTTCTTTTAGTTAATTGTATATTAAAAATACGCTTCGGCGTATTTTTTTTATTTTGTTTGCAACTAAATTACGCATTAGTACAATGAAATATTATTTATCGCTTGCACTTATTTTTCTATCATTTTTGGGTTTCTCACAAGAAACGGAAGAAGGTCAACGCCTAAATGCTGTTGTAAAAAATGCTCAAACTGACGAACCTCTTGAAAGTGTACACGTAGTAAACCTAAATCAGGTTTTTGGTACTATAACCAATGAAAATGGTGAATTTTCCATTACTGCTGCGGTTAACGATACTTTATACTTTTCCTTTCTTGGTTTTAAATCCCAAAAAATTAGGGTTACCAACGATATGTTCAAATTTGAAGGTACCGAAATTGCGTTGACCGAGCTTGCATATGCCTTAGAAGAAGTTATAGTTAGACCTTATCAACTAACGGGCTATTTAGAAATCGACGTAAAGAACCTTCCTATAAACAATGCATACCAGTACAGCATATCTGGTTTAGGCGTAAGTTATGAAGGTGGTAACAAAAACCCAAGTGCCGTAACAAAGGTATTGGGTGCGATTTTAAATCCTGCCGATTTACTTCGAAACCTCTTTGGAAAAAAACCTGCACAAATGCGTAAGCTTAGGCAAATGCGAGAAGATGACGACATTCGTAACCTTCTTGCCTCTAAATTTGACCGAGAAACGTTGACCGAATTTCTACAATTGGAAAAAGTGGATATTCAAGACATTCTTAACAATTGCAATTATTCCAAATCGTTTATCACTACGGCCAATGATCTTCAAATACTTGATGCCATTAGTAGTTGTTATGAGGAATATAAAGTTCTCAACAGAAAGAAATAATATTTTTTAATACGAAATCCTTGTTATAGCTTTAAAGCAAATAACAGGAAAATGAAAAACGTATTCTTTCTAGGGCTATTCACTATTATCTTAATTTCTTGCCGATCAAATTCTAAGCAAGAAGTAAAAACTAATGCCGATACCCAAGAACAAGTAGAATATACTAAGAAGAACCCCAATTTTCAATGGGAAGCTGCTACGGTTTATTTTCTTTTAACCGACCGATTTAATAATGGCAACCCTAACAACGATATCAACTTTGAGCGTGATGAGGAAACAGGGAAGCTTCGAGGTTTTTTAGGAGGTGATATTCAAGGAATTACCCAAAAAATAAAAGAAGGCTATTTTACAGACCTAGGTGTAAATGCCATATGGTTTACCCCTGTGGTTGAACAAATTCATGGTGCTACCGATGAAGGTACCGGAAACACATACGGTTATCATGGATACTGGGCTAAAGACTGGACTGCACTTGACCCAAATTTTGGAACGGATAAGGACTTGGAAACATTAATTGACACAGCACATAAAAACGGAATACGTATTTTATTGGATGTGGTTTTAAACCACACCGGTCCGGTTACCGATGAAGATCCTGTGTGGCCTGAAGAATGGGTACGCACCTCGCCTACTTGCGAATTCACTACCTACGAAAATACGACCGCTTGTACCTTGGTGAACAATTTACCGGATATTCTAACGGAATCTGATGCTGCGGTAAACCTACCCGATGCTTTAATGGCAAAATGGAAAGAAGAAGGTAGATTAAGTGAAGAGCTAGATGAGCTAGAGTTGTTCTTTGATAGAACCGGTTACCCTAGAGCTCCTCGTTTTTATATTATTAAATGGCTAACCGATTATGTTCATAAATATGGCGTAGATGGTTTTAGGGTCGATACGGTAAAACATGCCAATGAAAATGCATGGGCTGAATTATATAAAGAAGCTTCAGCGGCTTTTGAACTTTGGAAAAATAAAAATGCTAATAAAGTATTGGACAACAAGCCTTTTTATATGGTCGGTGAAGTGTATAATTATGGTATTTCGGGCGGACAAGAATTTGACCTGGGCGATAAAAAAGTAAACTATTTTGACAACGGATTCAAAAGTCTTATCAACTTCGAGCTAAAGACCGATGCCGAAAAAGACTATGAATCTATTTTTAGCAAATACAGCAAACTATTACATACTACATTTAAAGAAAAGAGTGTCTTAAACTATTTAACGTCTCATGATGACGGTCAACCTTTTGACCAAGCAAGGGAGAACCCCAAAAAAGCTGCCAATATATTATTGCTTACCCCAGGGGCATCTCAAATATATTATGGTGATGAAACTGCACGTAGCTTAATTATTGAAGGTACCGAAGGCGATGCCACCTTACGCTCATTCATGAATTGGGAAGAGTTGGATAGTTTACCAAAAACAAAAGAAATTTTATCTCATTGGCAAAAACTTGGAACATTTAGAAACGACCATCCTGCTATAGGTGCAGGCAAACATAAAAGGATCACCAAAACTCCGTACGTGTTTAGCAGATATTTCTCCAAAGATGAATATGTAGATAAAGTCGTAATAGGTTTAGACCTTGCAAAAGGAAAAAAGACCATATCGGTTAAAGGTATTTTTGGTGATGGAACAAAACTTTATGACCGTTATTCGGAAACCGAAGTAACAGTAGAAAACAATAAAGTAATTCTTGACAATGAAAATGAGGTAGCACTTTTAGAGCTGTTGAACTAACCTTTTTTATGTGTTGGAATGCAAAGCAATTCTATTGCCTTCAGTATCTTTTAGCAAACCCATAAATCCGTGCCCCTCGCCTATTTCGGTTTTGGGCTGTAAGATCTGTCCTCCAGCTGTTTCAACTTTATTCAACACGTTGGCAACATCTTCACATCCAAAATAAACCATAGCTCCATGGGTCATACTAGGTTTATATTCTTCATGTACTACCAATGCTCCGCTAGACTGCCCAACACTTTGTTTATCTGGGAATAAGCCCATTACAAATTCACCAAATTGATTTACCGTAATGGTAACATCAAAAATAGCTTCGTAAAATTTTTGAGCTCTTTCCATATTCGTTACGGGGATTTCAAACCATGCTATCATATCTCATTGTTTAAGTTATGTTTTAAATTCTCTAATCCCTGCTCAAAATCCTTACCAACCATTTTATCCATAGACATGAACAACATCATTATACTCATCGGAAACTTATTCTTTCCTGAAAAACCCCAAGTTACCTTACTTTTATTTTCATCTACTGTATCTAGATTCATATAACAGTCCGACTGGGATTTATATGGCTTAAAAAACCTTAAATCCTGTTCAATGCGTTCACCTTCCACAATTATTGTAATTTCTTGCTCACCTTCACCCACATCTTTATTTCCGTTCCAATGGCTAACAGCGCCGACCTCACCATCAACACCGGTAAAAGTAAGTTCCATATTAGGGTCTTTTCTTGACCATGGCGACCATTCTTGCTGTTTCTTGAGAAATTTTAAATGAGGCCAAACCTTAGCCGGGCTATGATTTAATGTGATACTTCTAGAAACGTGATATGTTTTTGGCGCAATTAAAGCCAGTAAAACTATCAACACCAATACTACCCCAAGAATAATTAATGCCGTATACATAATCTTTTTAATTAGTTGTTGATTAACAAGTTAACATTTTTTTAATTATCAGACTTATAACGCTCCAAAATATCATCAATACTCTTTATTGACTTTTGCGTCCAGTCTAATCGCCTTTCCAGCATTTCTGTTTCAGTTAACTTCCAATCTATATTTGAAGTTTTCAATTGCGTAGTCAACTGCTGAAGAATGATAGCAGCGGATACAGATATGTTTAAACTCTCGGTAAAACCTACCATTGGTATTTTTAAAAAAGCATCGGAGTTATCTAACACATATTCGCTCAAGCCTTTTTTCTCGGTACCAAAAAACAAGGCGGTTTTACCGTCTAATTTAAAATCTTGTAAGAGCGAGCTATCTGCGTGCGGACTCGTGGCCACTATCTTATACCCATTATTCCTTAAAGTATCTATGGCCGTTTCTGAATTTTGATATCTTTCTATATCTACCCATTTTTGGGCACCCATGGCAATCTCTTCATCTAAGCGCTTACCGTACTTACCCTCTATTAAATGTGCCGTTTGCACCCCAAAAGACTCACAACTTCTAACCACGGCACTTGTATTATGCATTTGATATACATCTTCAACAGCTACTGTAATATAATTGGTTCGCTGACTTAAAATTTCTGTAAATCTTTCTTTTCTATTTTCTGAAATAAACCCTTCTAAATAGTTTAAAAGCTCCATATCTATCATGCAACCAAGATAAGAAAAGTATATTTTTAAGCTTTATTTTAGTAGCCATGAAAAATATAGTTGTTTTAACCGGTGCAGGAATTTCAGCCGAAAGCGGATTGAAAACCTTTAGAGATTCTAATGGTTTATGGGAAGGACATGATGTTATGGAAGTTGCCACTCCAGAAGGTTTTCAAAAAAATCCTGAATTAGTTCTAAAGTTCTATAATCAACGAAGAAGGCAGTTACTTACCGTTGAACCCAATGCCGCACATAAAGCACTCGCAGAATTAGAGACTTATTTTAACGTAGATATCGTTACGCAAAATGTAGATGACCTTCATGAACGAGGTGGAAGTTCAAATGTGCTTCATTTACATGGCGAACTATTAAAAGCGAGAAGCGTTAATACTGAAAATGAAATTTTTGAATGCCGAAAAGATATTTTACTGGGCGATACTTGCGTCAACGGATATCAACTTAGACCACACATTGTATGGTTTGGTGAGGCTGTACCTATGTTAGAAAACGCAATAAAAATTACTGAAAATGCAGATTGTTTAATAATAATCGGTACATCAATGCAGGTTTACCCAGCAGCTAGTTTAATTGATTTCGTTAGTGCAGATACGCCAATTTACTTTGTTGACCCTAAACCAGCAATTTCTAGCGATGAACGAAGAAATTTAACCGTTATTTCAGAAAATGCAGTAATTGGGGTACCTACTTTGGTTGCTTCCCTAATTGATAGATAATTCTTGTTTGCTTTACCCATTCTACCAAATCGTTCATCTGGTTTTCTGAAAGTTTTGCATCTCCATGGGTATAGGTATATTCAGTCAATGGCATTTTACCTTCAACTACCTCCTCTTCGATCTCTTCTAGCAGATGATCTTTCTTATCTAGGGAATAGGTATCCCATTCAGAAAAATTTAAGTGCTCTTTACCCTCATTTACATGGTTTGCCATCCAATACGATATTGGTGCTATATTATTATACCATGGATATTTTGTATTATTACTATGGCAATCGTAACACGAATTTTCAAATAGACTTTTAAGTTCTGGTGTAGGATTCGTTTCTGTGATGAAAACTTTGACATGATTACCTGGAGAAACATTTTTTGTAGGACTAAAAAATTGCATGGCAATAAAAACGACCAAAACAACTAGGCTAATTTTTTTAAGTAATTTCATTTGTGGGGGAAATAAGGAATAAAGATACAATTTTATGAATAAGCTAGAGCTTTGTGAAGCACTGAATTACGTCACAGCTTTAAGGAAAAAACGCAGTAAAATGGCTTCTATTATAGAAGCCGACCAAAAATTGATTCCTATTCTTATAGATATTATCAAAGACGACATAAATCCGGTATCCTGCAAAGCAAGCTGGATTTTAGAATATGTGGCCAATAAAGATTTACAACCTATTTTATCACATATAAATACTTTTGTAGATGCACTTTCATCTATCTCTTTAGAATCATCAATAAGACCAGCAGCAAAAATTTGTGAATTATTGGTTTTAAACGAGTTTTCAAATAACAAACTTTCCCATAATCATAAATTGACCAACGCTCAACTAAATACAATTACAGAAGTTGCTTTTGATTGGTTGATAGGTGAACACAAAGTTGCGCCAAAAGCTTATTCTATGACCATTCTACTGTGGTTAGGAAATAGTATAAGTTGGATCCACCCAGAATTAATGCAGATTTTAAAACAAAATTATGAAACTGGTAGCTCAGCATATAAGGCCAGAGCAAAACGAACACTTAAAATTCTTGAAAAAAGACAACCAAGCAAAAATTAATTTATCAACTTAAAAAAATGATGTAATTAACTCCATAACTATTACTGTATATCGTTTTAAACTTTAACTCGAATAGGTATATTTGCCCCTTATTAATTTAACCATTGTTTATGTCTCTCAATGCATTAAGTGCCATATCTCCAATTGACGGCCGTTATAGTTCAAAAACCAATTCATTATCAGCTTACTTTTCAGAAGAAGCGTTGATAAAATATAGGGTAAGAGTTGAAATAGAGTATTTTATTGCTTTATGCGAAATTCCATTACCACAACTTTCTTCTTTTGACTCATCGAAGTTTGAAACACTACGAAAAATATACACAGATTTTTCTACTGCCGATGCCCAAGAAATTAAAGAAATTGAGAGAACAACTAATCACGATGTAAAAGCTGTTGAATACTTTATAAAAAAGGCATTCGATGCTTTGAACATTTCAGAATTTAAGGAATTTATACATTTTGGATTAACTTCACAAGACATTAACAACACAGCTATTCCTCTTTCCATTAAGGAAGCTATGAACAATGTATATGTTCCTCAATATTTAGAAGTACTTGAAAAATTGGAAAAATTGACCAAAGAATGGTCAGATATACCAATGCTTGCAAGAACACATGGTCAACCTGCCTCCCCTACTCGCTTAGGAAAAGAAATTATGGTTTTTGTTACCCGTTTAAAAGAGCAGTTTAATTTGCTGAACGATATACCAAGTGCTGCCAAATTTGGAGGTGCTACTGGTAATTTTAATGCACATTTAGTAGCATATCCTGCCATTGATTGGAAAGCATTTGGTCAAAAATTCGTACAAGAGAAATTAGGTCTTCAACATTCGTTTCCTACCACCCAAATAGAGCATTATGATCATATGGCTGCCTTGTTCGATACCTTAAAACGTATAAACACCATTATTTTAGATTTAGATCGCGATTTTTGGACCTATGTTTCCATGGACTATTTCAAACAAAAAATTAAAGCAGGCGAAGTGGGTTCATCTGCCATGCCACATAAAGTAAACCCTATAGATTTTGAAAATTCTGAAGGAAACCTTGGTATTGCCAATGCCCTTTTTGAACACTTGGCAGCTAAGCTTCCGGTTTCTAGATTACAAAGAGATTTAACCGATAGTACTGTTCTTAGAAATGTAGGCGTACCTTTTGCCCATACACTTATCGCTTTTCAATCTACCTTAAAAGGCTTGAACAAATTACTTTTGAATAAAGAGAAATTTGAACAAGATTTAGAGAATAATTGGGCAGTTGTAGCAGAGGCTATCCAAACGATATTAAGACGTGAAAGTTACCCAAACCCTTATGAAGCGCTAAAAGGTCTTACACGTACCAATGAAAAGATTAACAAGGATTCAATAGCCAACTTTATAGATACTTTAGAAGTTTCAGATGACATCAAAAACGAATTAAAGCAAATTTCACCTAGTAATTATACCGGAATTTAAGGTTGTTTTAATGCATTAAAAATTTTCTTTAGTCCATATACTTCATATCGCCCGTTTAGGGCGATATGCATTTTAGAATGTGCTTCTTATCATATATATTCCATTTGAACACAAATCTAAAATTGTATGCAAACAAATTTCTCAGTTGAAGAATCCGTAAGTAATCTATGGGATAAATTAGATGGTTGGCTTGAATCGATCATCTTAAAATTACCAAATTTGGCTATGGCGATATTGGTGATGTTTCTATTTTATTTTCTGGCAAGAGGAATACGCAAATTGCTTAAAAGAACTATTTTAAGAAAAATATCTCAAGTATCCATTCAAGAAATAATCGCAAAGGTGGTATTTGTATCCATTATTTTAATAGGATTTTTTATAGCCCTTGGCGTTTTGGACCTAGATAAAGTATTAACCAGCATTTTAGCAGGTGCCGGGGTTGTAGGTCTTGCCATTGGTTTAGCTTTGCAAGGCACATTGAGCAATACCTTTGGCGGACTCATACTTTCATTTATGCCACAGCTAAAAATAAACGACTTTATAACAGCTGATGGTGTTTCTGGCTTTGTAACGGAGATTAGTTTAAGAAACATCATAATTAAAAAGCCGGACAACAATGTGGTTGTTATACCTAATTCAAAGTTTATAGATAGTTCTTTTACCAATTACTCTATGAACAACAGAAATAGAATATTTGTTAACTGTGGTGTAGGCTATGAAAGTGACCTTCAAATGGTAGAAGATTTAACGGTAAAAGTTATTGCCGATAATTTTAAGCAAAATGATGGTGAAGATGTAGAATTCTTTTTTACCGAGTTCGGTGACAGTTCCATAAACTTTATGGTGCGTTTTTGGGCAGATTGTGTTAACGTAAAACAAGAACATGCTGCAAGACATAAAGCCATTAAAATTATCAAGAAACACTTTGATGAACGCGATATAAACATTCCGTTCCCAATTAGAACTTTGGACTTCGCAAAAAATAATTTACAGATTGTTAAAGAATAGAGCTCTTTGTGGTTAGGCGAAGATACCATCGTAAATTTTTGTCTTAAATTTCGAGAAAATCCTCAGAGCTTTAAAAACTCATTTATAAAAAAACCCGTTGAGCAAGTTCAACGGGCTTTTTATTAACTAACTAGACTAAATTATTTATTTTATTTATTTATTTGAACTTCATGTGGGTAAGGAATTTCAATACCTGCACTATCTAGAGCTTTCTTAGTTCCCTCAATAGTTGCGAAGTAAACATCCCAATAATCTTCTGGCTTACAGAAAGGACGCACAGCTAAATTCACCGAACTATCTGCCAATTCAGATACGTTAACTGATGGAGCAGGATCTTGTAATACTTGTGGATTTGACTTTAACATTGCCAACAATACTTCTTTTGTTTTCTGTAAATCAGATCCGTAATCTACACCAACTGTAGTATCTACCCTAATTTTACCTTCAGCAGTATAATTAACGATGTTTCCATTTGCCATTGCACCATTAGGTACTATTGCCAACTTGTTCTCTGGTGTAACCAATTTAGTCGTAAAAATCTCAATTTCCTTTACACTGCCAAGTACACCTTGCGCTTCAATTAAATCTCCAATTTTATAAGGCTTAAAAATGATCAATAATACACCACCCGCGAAATTGGACAGTGAACCCTGTAATGCCAGACCAATTGCCAAACCGGCTGCTGCAATCACCGCAGCAAAACTTGTAGTCTCAACACCTAATGTAGATACGACCGTTAAAATAAGAAATACTGTAAGTGCCCATTTTGCTAAATTCAACAAAAACCTTTTCAGCGACTCATCGTATTGTTGCTTGGTCATACCCTTATTAGCAACATTTATTAATTTTTTTATAATCCATGAACCAATAATATAAATAATTATAGCTCCAATAATTTTTGGACCATAGAGTACTATAAAATCAATTCCTTTATCCATCCAAATTTCTGCGTCTTTCATTTTTTTAATGTTTGTTAGGTTGTTATTTAATTGTTCTCATTTATTATGACACCAATATTCTTAAATGGTCACATTAAAAATAATGTTAAAGCACACGAAGGGCAAATAAAAAACCCGTTACATTACTGTAACGGGCTGTATTTAAGACAAATAAAATATATACTTAACTTTTAATTAAATCGCCAAGTTCTTCGAGTCCTTTACCATCAAAATTAGATTTTTCCATTGCCTGTATGAGTTTTACAAAACTTGCCGGGTTCATATCATCCCCTAATACACGAACCAAAACGAGTCCTTTTTCATCGTTATCTCCATAGATAATAACTTCATCAATGGTGTCACCATCTTCCTTTAATTGTAAGGTCGCTTTGCCATACGGAGTATTCATTTTCATAAGTTCACTATAATCCGATCCTTTGAGAATGGATTTAATCGTGTTTTTTTGAACTAAATAATCAGCTTCGTTTTCAGGTTTTTTAGGAAATGCCAATATATTCAGTTTCTTTACCGACGACGCAGCTTCTTTTTCAGCTGCACTTAATTCTGCCTGATCTAAATTTAATAGGCTTGAAGGCAAATCAAACGACATAAAATTAGGATTCTCTGCGTTTGCTATATAATACTCTTGTAAACTTTGTTCTGATGAACATGATGATATGACCAATGTAATGAACATGACCGTCATCCAATATAAGTTTTTCATATTCTGCTTTTTTACAAAAAGATCTTCCATTATCATGGAAGATCTTTATTTTTTAATATATTATTTTCCCGATGCTTTGTTCAAATCTTTGGGTAAATCCATTTTACTGGTCAATGTCCCTATTTTATTCAAATCTATATCGCCCGTAAGGCTAACTAGAACAGTTTCAAGTTTTCTGCCTTTATGCCCCACTTCAACATTTTCCAAACCGCTAACGAACATTAATAACTCTGATACGTGATCTTTCTTTTTACCATCCCTAACATAAAATTTCACGTTTACATCTTTATCTTTTACGCGCATCAACTCTTCTAACTTAGAAGACTTCAAGTATTTCTTAACGGTAGAAGACATATCTGCAGATACCGAACTATCCTCCGTCATAAATACCTTTACATTTTTTAATCCGCTAGCTATTTCCATAAACTCTTGCGCCTCTGGATCGTCGCTAATACTACCTATTTTAGAAACAAGGTCTATCATTCCCTTATTTACTATTACAGACCCAACATTATCCATATCTTCATATTTATCGAATACAGATTGTGAAAAACCCATTGCGGGTAAAATTGCCATTAAAAATACTACTGCTACTTTTCTCATGATTGTTGATTTTAAATACCTTCCCCTATTGAGGTTCTGGCGATTGATGAATTATTCTTTTTTATGGTAAGCGTGCCGTTTTAATCACCGACACGCTTATTTTACTTTAATTTCCCTTTTGGGCCGCTTTTCCTAATTGGTCACCACCTGGCAGATCCATTTTGTCGGTCAACTTTGATACCGACCTTAAATTGATGTCCCCTGTTAAGGACAATAGAACAGTTTCCAATTTTTTACCATTGACATCTATATCCATATCCTTTAAGCCGGTAACGAACATTAAAAGTTCTTTTACATGATCACTGTCTTTACCTTCTTTTACATAGAACTTTACATTAGAGCTACCGTCTCTTACTCTCATCAATTCTTCAAAAGCAGAACTCTTTAGCCTATTGGTAACCCAACTATCTACATCTTTTGAGATGGCCGCATCTTCAGTGGTAATTACCTTAAAGCTGGTAATTGAATTCACTAGCTCAAAAAATTCTTTTGCTTCTGGATCATCTGAACTAACACTCATTTTACCCAACATCTGAAACATTTTTGGTTGCATGGCAACAAAGGTTACCTTATCATTATCCTCATATTTTTCAAAAATATCTTGGGCAGTGCTAATTACCGGAGCTAACACTAAAAGTGCTAATACTAGTATCTTTTTCATTTTAATTATTTTTCGTTAAAAATTTATTCGTTGTTTTTTCAAATTCTTCTAAATGGTTCAGTTGTTCTGTACCTTTATTAAAATTCATTGCCAATAAGGCCAAAGCCTCTTTTGCAGATTCAATTTCCTCTGGTGTATACTCATCTGCCAAAGTAACAGGAGGTGGTGTAGGTTGATAAAAATAAAGACCTACCATAAAGATTGCTATCGCAGCAACGGATGCCCATTTCAAATAATTTTTTCTAGGTTTTAATGGTACCTGCTTTGTAAAGCGTTCTTCTTTTGCTTTTGTAAAGTAATTGAACAAAGGTGCATGCTGTTCTAAATGTGGAGCAACGTTACCCTCTGTAAAGTACTTTCTAAGTGTTTCTTCTTCGGCAACCGTGGTGGTAGCTTCAAAATACTTTTCTATTAATTTTTCTATGTTATGCAATTCCATAATTATGCTTTTCCATTAATTTTTCCCTTACGGTTTTTCTTGCCCTGGACAAAGCTACCCGTATGGCCGTAGGTTTCATATCCAGTAATTTTTCTATTTCATCATATTCATATTGTTCTACATCTCGTAGTTGTAATACCATTTTCTGCTGTTCAGGTAATTCTGCCATTATCCGTTCTACCCAATCAATACTATCTTTTGCCTCTAATTGACCTTGTAAAGAGGTACTAGAATCTGTGTAATTACTATGCACCAATTTTAAATTTCCGGCTTGTTTAGACTTCAAACGGTCCAAACAAAAATTCTTGGTCATGGTCATGGCAAATGCCTCTACATTATTATAACTGTCCATCATATTCTTCTTGGACCACAACTTAATTAAAATCTCCTGCGTTGCATCTTCAGCTTCTTCCGTAGATACCAATAACCTTTTGGCCATGCGGAACAATTTATCCTTAAACGGTAATACAGTATTTAAAAACTCTGTTTGTTTCATTTTGGTTTGGCTGTCTGTAACCTTTCTTATCGGTTTACAAAAAGAAGACGACACTGAACGATTTTTGTTACAATTAATTTTTATTTCTTTGACTTGTAAGTAAATTTAACATCCTATTACTAATTATATACGTACTTACTAAAATGTCTTTTTCGGTATAGTTTATGATAGTTCATAAATTCGTTAAAGCAGTATACCTTTATTAAAATTAAAAATTACTATGAAAAAATTTTTCTTGTCCCTCCTTTGTCTTGGGTTCATTGTTATCTCATGTAATAAAAACGATGACGACCCCATAATTGAAGATGTTGTAAAATCTACCGAAGAAGAAGATATCCCGGTTGTAATAGAACTAGAAAATGAAATAAATGATTTTATCTGGAGTGCTATGAATAGTTGGTATCTATGGCAAGATGAAGTTGTAGAACTAAGCGATGACCGATTTGCCTCTCAAAACGATTATTACGAATTTTTAAATGGTTTTGCAACACCAGTTTCATTATTTAGAACTTTAGAGTCTCCAAAAGATAGGTTTAGTGCAATAGTGGATGATTATGATATACTTTTTAATTCTTTTTCGGGTGTATTCAAAACCAACGGATTAGAATTTGTTTTAACTAGACCTCCTGAGGGAGGTGATAAAGTGGTAGGTGTTGTTAGGTATGTTATTAATAATTCTGATGCTTCAACAAAAGATATAAATCGAGGTGATATATTTTATGCGGTTAATGGAACCGAACTTTTTGCACAAACAGATGTTGATGGCAATATAACAAGTAGTAATCTTGACTTATTAAATCCTGATACTTTTACCTTAAATTTTGCCGACCTAACTGCTGAAGGTGTTGTTCCCAACGATGTTAATATCGAATTAGTGAAAGAAGAAATAACAGAAAACCCTATTCTTATTTCTAAAGTCTTAGAAGTTAATGGTACTAAAATTGGTTATTTAATGTACAATAGCTTTACTAGTAATTTTGATGAACAATTAAATACTGCCTTTTCTGACTTAAAAAGTGCAGGTGTTACAGAACTTGTTCTTGATTTAAGATATAATTTAGGTGGTTCTGTACAATCAGCCACTAGATTATCTAGTATGATTACCGGACAGTTTGATGGAGAACTTTTTGCTAGAGAGCAATGGAATTCAAAATGGCAATCTGTTTTCGGTTTTGAAAATACTTTCGTATCTGATATAGACGGTGCCCCTATAAATAGCCTTGGCTTAAATTCAGTTTATATAATTGCTACAGACGATAGTGCATCTGCTAGCGAATTGGTAATTAATAGTTTGACACCATATATAGACGTTGTTCATATAGGTGATGTTACAAGAGGTAAAAATGAATTCTCTGTGACTTTAGTAGACAATACTACCCAACAAGCAATCTTTGCAGAAGGTGAAAGTCCATCGCCAATACCATTCATCGTTTTAGGAGGTCAATTTACCACTGTTGAGGATTCGAATCCAAATCATAAATATGCATTACAACCTTTGGTAGGAACCAATGTTAACGCCGATGGTTTTGGAGAATTTACTAACGGACTTCAACCTGACTTCCTATTAGCTGAATCATTAGGTAATTTAGGACAACTTGGGGAGCAAGGAGAACCATTATTGGACCTCGCAATTGAAAAAATTACTGGCGTCACGGGGAAGTCCTTACATATAGATACACCTGAAAATTTAAAAATTCATACAATTTCAAGCTCAAATAGGCTTAAGCCTTTTAGAGAAGTTAGCAATTATGATATTAAGAAATAATAATTTAAATGTCGATACACACAAATTGCTTTATACAATTGTTAAATTTTGAACATGAAACACACTTTTAATAAATACCTTTTTGTTTTAATATCAATGTTTATTATCTCATCCTGCTCCAAAGACGATGATCTATCGTTGCCAAATACGGTTGATCCAGATGGATCGGCAGATGTAGAAGTACAAGATTTCATGTGGAAAGCAATGAACTTTTGGTATTTCTGGCAAGCTAATGTTGATGACCTGGCAGATGATCGCTTTGCTAATACCGAAGAAGGCAGTGCCGATTATACCGCATTTCTTGACTCTGAAGATGACCCTGCGTCTTTTTTTGATAATAAATTACAGTATATTGAAGATCGATTTAGCTTCTATAATGAAGACTACCGTGAACTTACCAATTCATTGGCCGGTATTTCTAAAAGTAACGGATTGGAATTTGGTCTTGTTCAATTTCAAGATAGTGATGAAATTTTTGGGTTTGTACGTTATATTGTTCCGAATTCAAATGCAAGTACAGTTGATATTCAACGTGGAGATTTGTTTACCGGTGTTGACGGACAAACGTTGACTATTGATAATTATATCGATTTACTTTTTGGTGAGAACGATACGTATACATTGAACATGGCAGATTTTGAAAACGGAAACATTGTGCCTAACGAAGAAGAGGTAACGTTAACTAAAGAGGAAGGACTTGCTGAAAACCCTGTGTTTCTATCCAAATCTTTTACCATTAGCGGTGAGAACATTGGCTATATTATGTATAACCAATTCACCAATGAATATGACGCCGACCTTTACGCTGCCGTTCAAGATTTAAAAGCTGCAGGAATCACCAATTTAATTATGGATTTACGCTACAACCCTGGTGGCTCTGTAAATACTACTAGGTTATTGGCCAGCATGATCTATGGTACAAACACTTCCGATCTATTTCTTAGAAAGAGATATAATGATAAGTTACAAGAGCAATTTACAGATAGTCAATTAGAAGTGTATTTTGCCGATGAGATTGACGGGGAAACAATTAATTCTCTTGGCTTCGATAAATTATACGTGATTACCTCAGCCAGTTCCGCATCAGCTAGTGAGTTATTGATCAATAGTCTTGAACCTTATATCGATGTTATACAGATTGGTGACGTTACCAGGGGTAAAAATGAATTCTCCACTACTTTGGTAGATGACCGGGAAAATTCATATTTATATACACCTTCAAGAGTTAATAATATTAACCCAGACAACCAATGGGCAATACAACCTTTAATTGGTAGAAATGAAAACGCAGATGGTTTTTATGACTTTACAAGCGGTTTACAGCCAGATTATGAGTTGAAAGAAGATTATAGCAACCTTGGTATTATCGGTGAAGAAAACGAGCCTTTATTAGCAAAAGCCATAGAGGTTATTACTGGTGCTAACGGTAAACGCGACTTTACGGTAAATTATCCCGTAGAAATTATTAGCAGTTCTAAAGAGTATAGTTTAATGAGCGATAAAATGGTTGACGATACGGTCTACAATTTAGAATTCTAAAATTGAGGAATCAAACAATTTAAAAAGGGACAGCGAATTCGCTGTCCCTTTTTTTATTATAAACTCAAGGTAAACCCTAAGCGTACATTTCTGCCCCTGGTGGTATAAGAAACCAATTCTGTATATTCTTCGTTCAATAAATTATCGACTGCTAAAAATGCCGATAAGGTACTGCAAAACTCATGTTTCAATTGCAAATTTGCTAGGCTAAAACTATCTAAGGTCACTTCTGAAAAGGTAGCAAAATCAGTATCCGTTCTATCCGATACAAATTGATATGCCAATCCTACATAAGTTTTATCCTTTATTACATAACCTAAAGTTGCATTGATTTTACTCTTAGGCACCCTTAAAGCCAAACCTTCTTTAGAATTTGTATACGTATAGTTGGCATCAAAAGATAGTCCTTTTGCCAGTTCTGACCGCACCCCTACTTCTACTCCTTCAAAATGTGCCGTTTCGGCTGCATTTCTGTACTGGCTTTCAAAAGTAACCGGATCAATAGTTACATATTCTATACGGTCGTCTTCTTTTCTATTAAAGTAAATAGCATTGATTATAAAAGTATCAGATAATTTAAACTCCAAACCACCCTCTATCGTGCTATCTTCCTCTGGATCCAATTCTGGATTGGCACCAAATGGTCCGTATAATTGCGATAAGTTTGGTGCAATGTAGGATGTAGCATAACTACCCATAAACTTCAGGTATCCACTATTGATGTTAATTCTGTAAGACGGATTTATATTATAGATAAAATTAGAGCCATATTCACTATGGTTGTTTAATCGCAGACCTGCATTTACATTTATGCCCTGCTTACCTACATAGACCGCATTTATATAAGGGTCAACCGTATTTGAATTATAATCTTCAAAAAACAAAGTTTTATAATCTATATAATTTACACCTATTATCGTATGAATGTATTCTGTAAAGGTGTATTTATTAAAAACATCCAACACATATGATTGTGAATCATAACTAGCAGGAAAACTAGATTCAAAAGCCCTCGTAATTTGATTAAATGCCGTATTTACATTAATACTTCCGTTTTCATACTTATATGCAGAACTTAAACCAAATCTTGACTGTTCACTGGTAAAGTAGATATCTGCATCTTCTATCGGAAATCCATTATCGTAATCGCTATTCAATTTATTATAAAAAGCAGATACGTTAACATCTAAGCGTTCAGAAAATTGATATCCCACTTTAAAATTACCATCTATTCTAGAAACTTCATCTGATTCCGTTCCTATAGCAGCTGATAAACCATCTGTGTTTTGATGTCCTCCGGAAGCCAAAATAGATAATTTTCCGTATTTAGCGGTCAAATTCACCGTATTCGAAATATCGGAAATATTATAATTCTGATCTGCTTCGGTCTGGTTTGTACCATAGCTAGAGATAACATCCAAGGCTAGACCTTCTTTTTTAGCTTTCTTTGTTGTAATATTTATTACTGCGGTTGCCGCTGCATTACCGTATAATGTACTTGCTGCACCTTTTAAAATTTCTATTTGTTCAATTTGATCTGTATTCAATAAACGAAGGTCATATTCTGCACTGGTTCCTGAAGGGTCAGATACCTGAATACCATCGATAATTACCAAAACTTGGCGGTTGTTACCACCTCTTACAAACGTAGAAAGATTTTGACCGGCAAAACTTCTGGATCCGTTAATTTCAATTCCGCTTTTGGTATTGATGATTTCAGCTACTGAACGACCTTGATTTTGTTTCAATTCTTCTTGAGAAATTGAAATCACTGTTTTTCCAGAATTTTCACGCTTTAATTCAAAACGCGAATCACTTACGACTACTTCATCTAATTGTAGCGTTTTAGTAGAATCTTGCTCTTGCTGTGCTCCTACTTTTGCACATAATAATACAGTGACCGTTGGCCACAAAAAATAATTTTTCATTCGTTTAAATTCATAAACGGGAGCGTAGTATGTCTGTACCCATACGCAAACTTTTATCCCGAAAGTTTAACATTGTTTGTTTGAACCAGGCAGGTCTCCTGACTTGTTTAATACTATTTTGCCTTCCCATGATATCCAAACCGGTTTGGATCACAAAGTGGCTTTGCAGTAAATAGCACCTTCTAAAAGAAGTAACCAACAGATTCTATTCGCCAATAAAATCGTTTGAAATAAACTTACAGTTGCGGGAACAGTTCCGGATTTTCACCGGATTCCCTTTTAATTTCATTACCAAGGCAATGAAAACCAAAATTCACGGCGAAAGTAAACATTTAGTTTAATCTTTCTAAGTAAACTTTTATAATACTACATTTGAAAACTAGATGTAAACCCACCATGCTTAAACGATTACTTTTTAGTACCTCCATTCTCTTTTTATGCGGATGCAAGCAAAAAGAAAAAAATGCAATTCACAAACAAACTACTACCAGCAATGTGCATATACAATATGCAAATGGTTTTAGTATTGTAAAAAAAGCTAATGGAATTACGGTTATTAATGTACTGACACCCTGGGCAAATGCTGAAACTACTTATAGCTACGCTTTGATCCCAAAAGATATTCAAGCAAACATAACTTTAGACAAAAATAAGTACGATGCCATTATCTCTACACCGGTAGAAAAGGTTGTCGTCACCTCAACGACCCACATTCCCGCTTTGGAGGAATTAGGTGTTTTAAATCGGCTTATCGGTTTTCCTGACACGAAATATATATCTTCAAAAGCGGCAAGAAAACGAATAGCATCAGGACAAATTAAAGAGCTTGGAGTCAATGAAGATTTAAATACCGAAGCTGTTCTAGCATTACGACCAGACCTTATTTTTGGATTTTCAATCAATAATGGCAATAATACATACAAAACCATTCAACGTGCCAACATACCTGTGGTATACAATGGTGAATGGGTAGAAGAAACTCCGTTAGGAAAGGCGGAATGGATAAAGTTTTTCGCTCCGTTTTTCAATAAATCCGAAGAAGCGGACATCATTTTTAACCGTATCGAGAAGGCATATCTTGAAGCCAAGAAATTAGCTTCTAAAGCGGAGAAAAAACCAACTGTAATTAGTGGCGCAATGTATAAAGATGTATGGTATTTGCCCAGCGGCAAAAGTTGGGCCGCAAATTTTCTGCGTGATGCCAATGCGAATTACCTTTGGAAAGATACCAATGAAAAAGGAAGCCTTTCGCTAAGTTGGGAAAGTGTTTTAGAGAAAGGTCAAAATGCAGAATACTGGATAGGTCCAGCCCAATTTGGTTCTTACCAAGAAATGCAATCTGCCAGTCATCATTATGCACAGTTTGATGCCTTTAAACAACAAAAAGTGTTCACTACCGCAAATACTAAAGGTGAAACCGGTGGTACACTATATTACGAATTAGCTCCACAAAGACCGGATCTTGTTTTAAAAGATTTAATTCATATTTTACATCCTGGTCTGTTACCCAACTATATACCCTATTTCTTTAAACCACTGCTTTAATTGTCAAATTTGCCTACATATCGCATTCGTTTTACCATACTCCTGCTGGTATTGCTGCTTTGTGCTTGTATAAATATTTGCCTAGGCTCTGTGAATATTGCATTCATTGACAGCCTTAAAATATTATTTGGAACTGTTACGGAAAACTCCTCTAACTATTATATCATTTGGGAATACCGATTACCAAAAGCACTAACGGCAATAATGGTTGGTGGCGGATTGTCATTAAGCGGATTACTAATGCAAACCTTATTTAGAAACCCATTAGCAGGACCTTATGTACTTGGTATAAGTTCCGGAGCAAGTTTAGGTGCCGCATTATTAATTATGGGTGCTTCATTAATTACTTTATCCGCCTTTAATTATATAACCTTAGCATTGGCATCTAGTTTGGGCAGTTTTTTGGTTTTGTCGTTAGTTTTAGTAGTTGCCGCAAAGGTTAAAGACACTATGGCTTTATTGATTATCGGACTTATGTTCGGTAGTATAACCGCGGCTATAGTTAGTGTATTATCCTATTTTACCAAAGCCGAAAAATTACAGCAATATATTTTTTGGTCTTTTGGCAGTTTAGGCGATTTATCTTGGGGGCAGTTGTTGGTTGTTGCATTATGTACATCATTGGGGATTCTTCTTAGCATACTATCAATTAAACCTTTAAATGCTTTTTTACTTGGTGAGAATTATGCCAAAAGCTTAGGTATTGGTTTACAAAAATCTCGCTACACTATTATTATAGCAACGGGACTACTTGCAGGGTCCATAACCGCATTTGCAGGACCAATTGCTTTTGTAGGTTTAGCGGTACCGCATGTTACACGCCAATTATTCCATACTACCGATCATAAAATCCAAATTCCAGCGGTGCTTTGCTGCGGTGCCATTTTAATGTTATTATGTGATACTATCGCTCAAATTCCCGGTTCGGTAAGTGTTTTACCTATTAACGCCATAACAAGTATTTTTGGAGCTCCTGTAGTTATTTGGCTATTGGTTCGCAAACGTAAAATGATATTTTAATTTAAAACAGACATTATCTCCCATAACACTCAACATACCACCCTTTTGATCAACGACCTCAACATTGGCTATGAGGGTAAGGTGGTTGCTTCAGCTATTTCTTTTAGTTTACAAAAAGGAGAGCTTGCCGCTATTGTGGGGGTCAACGGAATTGGTAAATCTACATTGCTACGTACGCTAGGAAATTTTCAACCTAAAATTGCTGGTTCCATACGGATAGATGGCAAAGAATTAGCTACTTACAATGAACAACAAATAGCATCAAAAATAAGTGTGGTACTTACAGAACCTATCGCTTCTAAAAATTTATCGGTTTACGAGCTATTAGCATTAGGTAGACAACCCTACACTAATTGGTTGGGGAAATTAGGTACTAATGACATTTCCGTAATCGATAAAAGCATAGCCCTATTGGAGCTAGCACCTTTCTTAAATAAAAAATGCTTTCAACTAAGCGATGGGCAACTACAACGGGTACTAATAGCACGTGCATTAATTCAAGATACCGATATTATATTGTTGGATGAGCCCACAACGCATTTAGATCTATATCATAAAGTTTCAATTTTAAAACTATTAAAATCTATTGCCCACCAAACTAATAAAGTCATTTTATATACCAGTCACGAAATTGAACTTGCTATTCAACTATGCGACAAAATGTTGATATTAGATGGTGACACCAATGCTTTTAACCAACCTTGTAAACTTATTGAAAATAATAGTTTTGACTCTCTGTTCCCTCCCGATACCATTTCTTTTGATGCTACTACCGGTTCTTTTAAGATTAAAAAATAGCTATTTTAACATTTATCAGAAATTAGACAGGGTATGTTAATTAAAAACAGACCAGCTCTTTTAAACTTTACTTTGCAATCAAGTATCTTTACAAGATCACTGTAGCATTCACATGAACGAAATTTACATTTACATAGCCATAACAATCCTCTGCCTTGCCATTGGCTATTTTCTTGGTAATTATATTCAGCTGTTAAAAACGAAATCCCGACAAAGTATGTTAGAGGAGCGGGAGCAGCAAATGCATAATAACCTTTCTGTTTTTCAAGACCGACTACAGGAAAGTGAAAAACAAAAACTTCAACTACAATCTGAAAAAGAACTTTTAAGCCATAAAATTGTTCGCTACCAAGCAGATATTGAAAATTTACAGCATAAGAACAGTGAGCAGAAAGATGAAGTTGAAAACCTTCAAGAAAAATTCACCAAAGAGTTTGAAAATCTTGCAAATAAAATTTTAGAAGAAAAAAGTTTAAAATTTACAGAGCGTAACGAGAAGAACATAAAAAACATCCTCTCTCCTTTAAATGAAAAAATACTGCTTTTTGAAAAGAAGGTGGAAGAAAGTCAAAAGGAAAACATAAGTATTCATTCAGCTTTAAAGGAACAATTATTAAACCTACAGACCCAAAACATTAAAATTACCCAAGAAGCTGAGAATTTGACCAAAGCCTTAAAAGGTGACAGCAAAATGCAAGGTAATTGGGGAGAGTTGGTATTAGAGCGTGTTTTGGAGAAATCGGGATTGGAAAAAGACAGGGAATACACCGTACAGCAAAGTTTTACCCGTGATGACGGAAGCCGAGTACTACCCGATGTTATCATCAACTTACCCGATGGCAAGAAAATGGTGGTGGATTCTAAAGTTTCCCTTACAGATTACGAGCGTTACGTAAATGCCGAAGATGAGCTTAAAGAGAAGTATTTAAAAGACCACTTTAACTCTCTTCGAAGACATGTAGACCAATTATCCGCTAAAAAGTACGAAGACCTTTATGAAATGGAGAGTCCCGATTTTGTACTGATGTTCGTACCAATAGAACCTGCTTTTGCTATTGCCATAAATCATGATAGTTCATTGTACAATATAGCATTTGAACAGAATATAATTATTGTTACGCCCTCTACTCTTTTGGCTACCCTACGTACTATTGACAGTATGTGGAACAACGAAAAACAACAACGAAATGCCATTGAAATTGCCCGACAAGCGGGTGCTCTTTATGACAAGTTCGAAGGCTTTGTTGGTGACCTTATGAAGGTGGGTAAAAAAATGGACGATGCCAAAAGTGAATATCGTGGCGCAATGAACAAATTGATAGAAGGTAGAGGCAATATTGTGACCAGTATAGAAAAGCTTAAAAAAATGGGTGCAAAAGCAAAAAAATCTATCCCAGAATCCTTAATTAATCGTGCAATGGAAGATGAGGATTTTGAAGAAGAACCTAAATTAAAATTATAAACCAACCACTTATTATACATTAAAACTAAACACATGAAAAAGATCGTTTCATTATTTTTATTAGGCATTGTCGTAATCGGTGCGCTTTATTATGCCTTTATATACTTCGTAACCTTTAGCGAAGGTGTACGCTCTGGAGAACTCATTAAAATAAGCCACAAAGGCGTACTGGTTAAAACTTGGGAAGGTGAAATTAGCCAGGGAATTTCTGGTGCACAAATTTTCTCATTTTCCGTATTGGACAAGGATAAAGAGGTCATAGAAAAATTACAGGAATACCAAGGTCAGTATGTAAAGGTGAATTATGTAGAACGCTATACGACCTTCTTTTGGTTGGGCGACACCAAATACTTCATTACCGAAGTTCACCCTGAAAAATCACCTCATTTTAGAAATTAACTAACCCCAGAATATTATAGCAACAAGTTTATGGAAAAGTTTAAAAGTGTAAAAGAATCTAGAGTTTCTATAACAGAGTTGATGCTTCCGTCCCACTCTAATTTTGGAGGAAAGGTACATGGCGGGCATATATTGAACTTAATGGATCAAATTGCCTTTGCCTGTGCCTCTAAACACTCTCAACAGTATTGTGTAACCGCTTCTGTTAATCGAGTAAACTTTCTAAACCCTATTGAAGTGGGTGAACTGGTCACTTTGAAAGCAAGCATCAACTATACAGGTAGAACATCTATGGTAGTTGGTGTTCGTGTAGAATCGGAAAATATAACATCGGGTACTAAAAAGCATTGCAATTCATCATATTTCACCATGGTAGCTAAGGGAACAGATGGTAAAAATGTTCCCGTACCAGGTCTTATCATAACAGATGATCAAGGAGTAAGAAGATTTGCACGCAGCAAATACCGTAAACTTGAAGCTCAAGAAAGAGACACCAAGTTTGAATCTAAATCCTTCAACTCAGAAGATTATATTAAAGAATTGAAATCTGAGAATATTAAGATTGATATGAAGTAAGCAATTTTGCCGCGGCAGCATCTAAGAACCAGACCAAGTCTTTTGTTTTAGGCGCCACGTGACTTGCTGGGTAATCTATATACCCTTCTTCCCTATCCACAATTACTTTCACTTTTTCAGCCTTGCTCTCCCCTGTTACCAAAAAAGTAACGGTTTTGGCATTATTGATTATTCTACCGGTAAGTGAAACTCGTTTTTGACCAGATTCTGGGTGTGTAGCCACTTCGCAATTATCTGGAGAAACCCATAAATTGATTTCGTGCGGAAAAATAGATGCCGTATGCCCGTCATCACCCATACCCAAAATCACTAAATCGAATTGAGGCAAGCCCAATTCTTTTGGTAATTCTTTTTCCAGCAGTTCTCCATATCGTTTTGCTTCTTGCTTTGGATCTGCCTCACCTTTTATTCTATGAATATTTCCTTCTGGTATATCTACTTTAGAAATAAGATGCTCAACCGTCATTTTATAATTGCTCTCATCATCATCTGGTGCAACACACCTTTCATCTCCCCAATACAAATGAATATTTTTCCAATCTATATCATTTGAAAATTCATCCGCTAAAACATCGAACACTATTTTAGGTGTACTACCACCAGATAAGGCAATGTGAAAAGCCTCTTGAGTACCCGATTTTTCAATTAGATACTTAGAGAACTCTTCTGCTACCTTTATTTTATTTTGATATACTTTTAATTCCATTCTAAACTTTTACTTTAATTATAATGCCGTTTAATTAGCAAATAACACAATAGCCAGATTCGTCTGCCAAGTTCTCGCTAGGGTTACGCCACTCACCCAATCCTTCTATAAGATCATTGGCGTTTTCTGGTCCCCAAACACCGGCTGCATAACCGTACATTTTTACATCTTTACTATTTTTCCAATACTCTAGAATTGGATCCACAAATGCCCAGGCAGCTTCAACCTCATCTGCTCTTGCATATAAAGTAGCATCACCTTGCATGGCATCTAACAACAGACGCTCGTATGCTTCCATTACGTGAGTTTCGGTTAAACTAGAATAGTAGAAATCCATATTTGCACGTTCTACTTCAAAACCTTGACCAGGTACCTTTACTCCAAATTTAATCAAGATTCCCTCATCGGGCTGAATTCGAATGACTAATTTATTGTCTTTATTACTTATGCCCGACTCTTTAAATATCTGATGATGTGGAGTTTTAAAATGTATAACTACCTCTGTTACCTTTGTAGGCATTCGCTTGGCCGTTCTTACATAAAAAGGTACATCTGCCCAACGCCAGTTATCGACAAAGAACTTAATTGCAGCAAATGTCTCTGTTGTTGAGTTTTCATCTACACCTTCTTCTTCACGGTATCCCTTTACTTCTTGACCATCAATTTTAGAGGCTACATACTGTGCCCTGATCGTATTTTCAAAAAGCGTTTGCTCATCCTTCATAATCTTAAGAGACTTCAATGCCTTCAATTTCTCATTACGAATTTCTTCCGCATCTGCACTTAATGGAGGCTCCATTACTATTAATGCAACAATTTGCAATAAATGGCTCTGAAACATATCTCTCAATGCACCAGATTTATCATAATAGCCACCTCTTTTTTCAACACCTACACTTTCTGCATTGGTAATTTCCACATGGTGAATATAGTTACGGTTCCAAAGTGGCTCAAAAATACTGTTGGCAAAACGCGTTACCAATAAATTCTGTACCGTTTCTTTACCTAAATAGTGATCAATTCTAAATATCTGACCTTCCTTAAAATAGGTATGTAGCCCATCATTAAGTTCCTTAGCTGATTCTAAACTATAGCCAAATGGCTTTTCTACAATTAGTCTTCTCCAACCTCTAGATTCGTCATTCAACCCTTGATCAGATAAATTCTTCGCAATTGGTTCATATAAACTAGGTGGTGTAGACAAATAGAACATATGGTTACCATTGGTGCCATATTTTTGATCTAAATCTGAAATACGTTTTTCTAAACGCTCATAAGAGGTATCATAGTCTGAACCTAAATCTTCATAAAAAAGCTTATCGGCAAATTTCTGAATATAATCCGCATCGAACTCCTCTCGCTCCTTTTCTAAATATGGACTTTCTAAAACTACTTTGTTTCTAAATATTAAATCGCCCAAATCACTCCTACTCACACCTAATACCACAAAATTTTCAGGAAGATCGTTTCCTTTATATAAATTGAATATTGCAGGTATTAGTTTTCTTGCCGTTAAATCTCCAGATGCTCCAAAAATTACGAGCATATGATTTTCTGTCTTTTTCATTTTTAGGTAGATATTCTTTTATTCGTCAAATATCTTAAAAAGTACGCCATTATCGGGCTTTATTAAGATACAATTTGGATTTAAAGTCAATATTTTAAATTATTTTTGATTCGCATTATGTTACAAACAACAAACAGCTATTAAGTTGTAACATTTCAATGTCTTTTAATTATAAAACATTCAATTTATGTATGATTTTGGTTTAGTAGGTCTTGGGGTAATGGGACAAAATTTTATCTTAAACGTGGCAGATAACGGATTTTCTGCCTATGGATATGATTTAGATGATGAAAAAGTTGAGGCCTTAAAGACTTTAGGTGGAGATTTAGATAAAGTAAGTGCTTCTAGCAACATAAAAACATTTGTAAAAAATTTAAAGCAGCCTCGTAAAATTATGCTTTTGGTACCGGCGGGAAAAATTGTCGATGGGGTAATAGAATCACTTTTACCGCATATAGACAAGGGTGATATCATCATTGATGGCGGAAACTCCTTTTTTACCGATACCGATAGAAGAGAAGCCGGTTTACAAGAAAAAGGAATCAACTTTTTTGGTGCCGGTGTATCTGGTGGCGCAAAAGGTGCCCGTAGAGGACCAAGCATTATGCCTGGTGGTTCAAAATCTGCGTACGAGCATATTCAACCAATTTTTGAAGCCGTATCGGCAAAATATAATGGTGAACCATGTGTTGCCTATTTAGGACCTAAATCTGCCGGAAACTATGTGAAAATGGTTCACAATGGTATAGAATACGGGTTAATGCAACTAACTTCTGAAATTTATGATGTTCTTAAAAAAGGAGGTGATTATGATAATGATGAGTTACATAGCACTTTTGCCAAATGGAACTCAGGTAGACTGCAATCTTTTTTAGTTGAGATTACATCTGAAATTTTTGAGCAGGAAGATGATTTGACCAAAGGCAGATTGGTAGATCAAATTCTAGATAAGGCAAAACAAAAAGGTACCGGTAAATGGACAAGCCAAAATGCCATGGATCTTGGTATTCCTGTACCATCTATAGACGTTGCTGTTAGTATGCGTGAACTATCTGCCCTAAAGGATGAAAGAATCAAAGCTGATGCTTTGTATGACAGACCATCTGTTACACATATGGATAAAAAGAAGTTAGAAGAGCTTACCGAAAAAGCGCTTTACTTTTCATTCATTATCACATATTCTCAAGGTCTTCATCAATTGGCAGATGCCTCTAAAGAATATGGTTACGATTTGGATATATCGGTTATTGCAAAAATATGGAGAGCGGGTTGTATTATACGTGCCGGACTTTTAGCAGATATTACAGAAGCATTTAAAGCGGAACCAACATTACCTAATCTTTTACTTTCTCCTAATTTTGTTGACAAAGTAAAAGATACGGTTGGTGCAGCTAGAGAATTAGTGGCATTTGGAGCACAGAACGGAATTCCTTTACCTGGACTATCAAATTCACTTACATATTTTGATGCATATACTTCTAGCAAGTTGCCATTAAATTTAATTCAAGCACAACGTGATTATTTCGGTTCTCATACGTATGAGCGTTTAGATCGCGAAGGTATTTTCCATACGGAATGGGAAGATTAAAATATGACATTTGAAAAATAGAAAGTTTATTGGTGGTATTTGCCTTTTTTGTATTCTTGCAATAACAGTATTCTCTTGCAGACAAAAATCTGCGGAAGAGGTGCCTGTTGAGATTTTAGATAATCATACATTGAATAGAAAGGCAAATACCGCCTCAAACAATGCTCTTAAAAGACAAGTTTACGTACCTATTTATTCAGATATCTATAATCAAACAAGAGATTCTCGAACGCTACTGACGGCTACTTTGAGTATTAGAAATACTAGTTTAAAAGATAGCCTTTTCGTAAGTAAGATCGACTATTACAATACCGAAGGAGATTTGGTACGAAGCTATATAGACTCCCCTATTTATCTTACCCCAATGGAAACTATTGATTATGTCATAGAACAACAAGACACCTCGGGTGGTAGTGGTGCTAATTTTATGATAGATTGGTATTCAAAGAAAAAATTAAATCCTTTGTTTCAAGCTGTTATGGTAGGTGGTCTGGGAGCTCAGGCATTCTCTTTCACCACTGAAGGCATTGAAGTTTTCGAAGAATAGCTCTAAGCTTTTAAAATATACTTAAGTCTACTTATCACACTACACAACATGTATACCATTTATGTTATAGAACTATCTAAAAAAGTATACACTGAACATAGAAAATTCAGAGAAGCCAACCCGCAATTTAACGGTGTGTTAGAATGCTTGTATGTGGGCATGACCAGTAAAACCCCAAAGGAACGATTTGATCAACACAAGAAGGGAACTTTAAGCAAAAAAGGACACAACATATCTTCTAAAATTGTTAACAAGTACGGACTCTACCTACGCGGTAGTCTTTTTAACCACATAGACCCAGTAACTACAAGAGCAGAAGCATTAAAAATTGAAAAGGAGCTTGCTCTAGAGCTAAGGCGAAAAAAGTATGCCGTTTGGTTTAATTAAAATTACCTATTGCTCTGGTATAGGTGTTACAGCATCTAATAGTTCATCTTCCATACCATAGTACTTTAATGCGAATCCAAAGGCAACAACAGACAGTATTATTCCTATAATGAAAATGGTATACGTCCACCTCAATAATCGGTACTTTTCTTGTAAAACCTTACCTAGATAATACAAGTCCATACTCAATGAATCATAAATAGTATCTTGGCTCTTTATGATATCTCTAATCTTTGATTTAAAGTCTTTCACATTCATGGTATGAAAATTACCGAAGAAGAGATAATTTGTATCCTTTTTATTGATTTCGTTTTCAACCACATCTTCATTATCAACCTTTGGTCTAGTAGCCAATACCGACATGATCATTGAAGCAATACTAAATAGAACGAAAATAACCGTAGGATAAATAAGATATGAATTTGATGGCGTATCTAGTTTAGGCAATAAATTAGCTAACAAAAGAGAGATTATAATAGCATTGACAGATAAAAGAATATTTGCCTTGGTATCTGCAATATCACTTAATTTTATATGATTTCTTAATTCAATTCGATATAGGGATTGAATAGCTCTCTGCGGACTTTCATCTTTTAGCTTAGCTTTTAAAACTTCTTTCCTTTCTGTTTTTTCCGCTTTCTGCAACCGTGAAATCAACGAAAGAATATTATCTTCTTTCTCTTCTTGCCAATTTTCCTTTGCATATTCGGTATAAAACCGATGTTTTACCCTTAATTCTTCTACATAATCTAAACGCCATGTATCCATATCGGGTACAGATTTGTCAAAATTTTCAAGTTCAAGCCTCAACAACTGTAACATCTCTTCAAAATCCTCTGAGGCGTAAAACCATGTACGCACATCTTTTACAATCTTCTCAGATACACTCTTCGGTTCTTTATTGTTCCAAGCGCTACGTATTAAATAGAGTACTTTGTCGATTTTATCTTTATCAACATTATTATTCTGCAAATAGTTAGACGCCAACTGCACACTTTCCTCTACATGATTGTTATAATCTTCTGCATAACCGGCATGAATAAAACAAGTAGCAATTAAGATCTCATTTCTATCGTTCTTGGACACTTCACTATCTTCCAATATTTTTTCTGCCTTACCTATGGTTTTCTTGGCATAACCTTGGGTATGAAAAAGAAAATTCTTGTTCATCTGTTCAGCTAACAAGTTCTTTATATATTTCTCGGTTTTTTTTACTAGAATCTCAGTCATAATTTTATATTTCTAATTTCAACAATTTGGCATTAGCTCTTGATGAAATTTATTTATCGGTACAGTTAAAACAAGCCATTTCTTCTTTGGTCATTTCAATATCCTCTGAACCTTTTAATGCCGTGGTCAGCCTTTCACTCTTTTTAATCTCGTGGTAAAATTGTGTCGCATATGCTACCAAGTGCTTACGCCTGTTCTTTACTTTTGCTATAAGCTCTTCTCCATCCAATTCATAAATTGACTGCGACCATACTGTAAATGATGATGCTATTGCATCGTCTGTCAATAATGACTGTAATTTTTCTGCCTCTTTCTTAAAGGTCGATAAAGGAATATCTTGCAGAAAATAAATATCAAAAGGCGAAATTAGACCAGGTAAAAAATCGATTTCCTTTTCAAAACTCTGCACCTCTGGCAAAAAAGCATTGTTAGAGATAAGTGATGGCAAAACACCTTCTAAATTAAAAAAGGCATTATCTCTATCACATGGTAAAGGAATTGCTTTTACGGCATCCCCATTATTTTCAATAGCCCAACCCCACTGCTTTGCATGTCTATCCCAATCTCCTATTAAAAGATCGAACAGTCTAGCTCTTACCAATGATTCAGTACTAAGCTCGACCTTGCTCGGATGCTTTATTTTCAGTTCTTGCAAATCGTCAGTATCTATGAGTGAATCAACATTCTTTAACTGCAACCACTTAGCATTTCCTTCGGTTTCATATTCCAATAGAAATAGTCTATTGCCATATTTATGATTATAATCTGAAAGAAACTTTTGTTTTGGCACAAATACTAACTGCGGTCTAGTATTGAGCACACCCACCTTATTAGATAGCTGTGCAACTACCAATGCAGCATACGGATGTTGTGCCGAAATTCCGTCCACAATTATGTTTTCTATACCCAAAGTCTTCGCTATTTTAGGCACCAAGGGAGATGGGTCTTTGGTTACACTCCTTAAAGTCATTAGTGTTCCATCCTCTTTCTGTAGTTTTAAAGAATGTGTCTGTTTTCCGCCACCTTCTTCTAAAATTTTAAGAGAATCTTCCTTTTCATTCAAGAATAAAATTGGAACTTTAATTGGTGTAGACCACGCCTCTCTATATTGTTCGCCTTGCATTACGGTTTTTACCCCATTTGCTTCGTACAAAGTACTTGCCGCAACCAAAACTGAATCGTATTGCCTAAAATTAATCTTATCAACATCTGGCATACCTAAAATTTCACAGGTTTTAAAGGTCGCTGCGGTACTTGACAGTGACCAATAAGTCAAAGCGGCAAAAATCAATAGTAACACCCCAATACCCAATACTAATTTTTTCAAGTTCATTTATTTAATCTCCAATCAAGTTTACCGATAAAATCAAACAGTTAATTACCGGATAAAATTATTTTTTAACCTAAAAAGCGGTTACACCATACCTCTTAACAGAAGATTATTATTTTTAAATATTAATAGTTAAAATTTTAGTTATATCTTAATTTAATCAAGTATTTAATTTCATATTAATATCTAATTTTAAAATACACCGTATTATCATGAATGGATTAATAATGGATTACCCGCTTACCACAACCACTATTTTAAATTATGCAAAGAGCGCTTTTCCCGATAAAAAATTAATATCCTATTTACCTGATGGAACCAGGCATGAATACACTTATGGACAACTATATAAACGGTGCTGTCAACTTGCAAATGCCTTAAAGAACAAACTTGGAATCACCAAGGGCGATATGGTAGGCACTTTTGCCTGGAACCACTATCAGCATGTAGAACTGTATTACGGCATACCAGGCATTGGCGCTGTTTGCCATACAATAAACATTAGACTTTCATCGCAACAGACGGAATTCATTATCAATCATTCTGAAGACAAGGTCATATTTGTTGATGCTACATTAGTGCCTCTTTTAGAAAAAATTGCCCCTCTATTGGAAACCGTAGAAAAGTACATCATTATAAATGCGGCTTCGGGTTTCACCACTTCTCTTCCTAATATTATGCATTATGAAGATTTAATCGGTGAGCAACTAGAAATCATAGATTGGCCTTCCTTAAATGAAAACGATGCTAGCGGTATGTGTTACACAAGCGGCACTACCGGTATGCCAAAGGGTGTGCTATACTCACATAGATCAACATACTTACACGCCATGACCATTCTTACCCCAAATGCCGGCAATTACAGTAATAAGGACACAATTTTACTCATTGTACCACAGTTTCATGTTATGGCTTGGGGTTTTCCCTATATGTGCCTTTTAACGGGATCAAATATGGTAATGCCATCTCTACATTTACAACCCGATGCTATCATTAAAATTCTAGAAAGGGAAAAGATCAATAAAGCTAATGGGGTACCATCTATATGGAGAGGTATTTATGAAGCAATGAAAAAGAATCCGCCAAAAACTAAATTAGATTTAGAGGAATATCTTGTTGGTGGTTCTGCCCTATCTGCAAGTCTTATTGAAAATTTTGAAAAAGATTTTGGTATAAAAGGTGTACAAGCCTGGGGAATGACAGAAACTTCTCCCTTAGGTACCGCTAGTAGATTACAGCAGAAACATGAGAATCTAAGCGAAAAGGAACAAATTAAGATTAGGGCAAAACAAGGAATTGAATTTCCCGGTATAGAAATGCGTATAGTTGGCGATGATGGCGAAGTTGCTCCTCGTGATGGGAAAACAATGGGAGAATTACAAGTGAAAGGTGCTTGGGTCATAAAGTCCTATTTTAAGACCAATAGCCGAGATAGCTTCACGAAAGATGGATGGTTTAGAACTGGAGATGTAAGTACAATCGATGCGGATGGATACATGGAAATTACTGACCGTACTAAAGACTTGATTAAAAGTGGCGGAGAATGGATTTCTAGTGTCGCCCTTGAATCGGCATTAATGTCACATCCAAAAATTAGTGAAGCAGCCGTTATTGCCATACCCGATGAAAAATGGTCAGAAAGACCGTTGGCCACAATAGTTTTAGCAGACAAAAATAATACTGTTTCAAGTGAAGTGCTAGAAGAATATTTAGCAAAAGATTTTGCTAAGTATCAAATTCCTGATCATTTTGTTACTATAGATCAAGTACCCAAAACTAGTGTGGGTAAATTTGACAAGAAGGAAATAAGAAGATTGTATGCAGAAGGAAAACTCTAAGTTCCTAGAGTTTTCCTTTGCTTTACAATATTAGTCTAATTATAAGATTATTTACTTAAATACATTTTACGTCTAGCATAAAGATTGTAAAATTCATCGTCCTTTAGACTATCTATAAATAAAATACTCTCTCCTGTACTCTTCATTTCAGGTCCTAAATTCTTGTTCACATTTGGGAATTTATTGAAAGAGAATACTGGTTGCTTAATAGCAAAACCTTCTAATTGCGGATTAAAATTGAAGTCTTTCACTTTTTTCTCGCCTAACATTACCTTGGTTGCATAATTTACATAAGGCTCTTTATATGCTTTAGCTATAAAAGGAACCGTTCGAGATGCTCTTGGGTTTGCCTCGATTATATAAACAACTTCATCTTTTATCGCAAACTGTATATTAATCAACCCAACTGTATTCAATGCCAAAGCAATCTTTTTGGTATGATCTTTTATTTGCTGCATAACCAACTCACCTAGATTAAATGGTGGCAAAGTGGCATTTGAATCTCCTGAATGAATACCACATGGTTCAATATGTTCCATGATCCCAATAATGTACACATCTTCACCGTCACAAATAGCATCTGCTTCCGCTTCAATAGCGCCATCTAGGTAGTGGTCTAATAACAGTTTATTGTTTGGTATTTTTCTTAGAAGATCTACTACATGTTCTTCTAACTCTTCTCTATTAATAACAATCTTCATTCCCTGACCACCTAAAACATAAGACGGTCTTACCAATAATGGAAAATCTAATTCATCCGATAGCGCTAAAGCTTCATCGGCTGTTTCTGCAACACCAAATTTTGGGAACGGAATATCATTTTCTTTTAAAAGATCGGAGAAGTTACCTCTATCCTCTGCTAAATCTAAAGCTTCAAAACTAGTCCCTATGATCTTAATCCCATATTTAGATAACTTTTCAGCAAGCTTAAGTGCAGTCTGCCCGCCTAATTGAACTATAACCCCTTCTGGTTTCTCATGACGGATAATGTCATAAATATGTTCCCAGAAAACAGGTTCAAAATAAAGTTTATCTGCCGTATCAAAATCTGTAGAAACTGTCTCTGGGTTACAGTTGATCATAATGGTTTCATAACCACATTCTGCAGCGGCTAACACACCGTGAACACAGCAGTAATCAAACTCGATACCTTGACCGATTCTATTTGGACCGGAACCAAGAACTACAATTTTCTTTTTATCGGTAACAATACTATCGTTCTCTACATATCGTGTGCCATCTGGCTTTTCAATTTCTTCTTCAAAAGTAGAATAGTAATATGGTGTCATTGCTTTAAACTCAGCTGCACAGGTATCTACCAACTTATAAACTCTATTGATATTAAGTTCAGTTCGCTTATTGTATACTTCACTCTCATAACAATCTACCATATGCGCAATTTGTCTATCGGCAAATCCTTTTTGCTTTGCTTCTAACAACAAATCTTTTGAAAGCGTAGCAATCGTATATTTTGATATCTCTTTTTCCAAAAAGTGCAGTTCTTCATATTGCTTTAAGAACCACATATCGATTTTGGTAATTTCATGAATGCGACTTAATGGAATACCCATTTGAATGGCATCATAAATTACAAATACACGATCCCAACTTGGTATGGTAAGCTTACTTATGATCTGTTCATAATTTTTATATCCTTTACCATCTGCACCTAAACCATTTCTCTTAATTTCTAACGATTGGGTTGCTTTGTGCAAGGCTTCTTGAAAAGAACGACCTATTCCCATTACCTCACCAACAGATTTCATCTGCAGACCTAAGGTGCGGTCAGAACCTTCGAACTTATCAAAGTTCCAACGAGGAATTTTTACGATTACATAATCCAACGTTGGCTCAAATAATGCCGATGTAGATTTTGTAATTTGATTATCCAACTCATCTAAAGAATAACCTATAGCTAATTTTGTAGCAACTTTTGCAATAGGGTAACCCGTAGCTTTTGATGCCAAAGCTGAAGATCTTGATACACGCGGATTAATTTCAATTGCAATAATATCTTCATTTTCATCTGGACTAACGGCAAACTGCACATTACATCCTCCTTCAAAATCACCGATACTACGCATCATTTTGATAGCCATATCTCGCATCTTCTGAAAAGTTCTATCGGATAATGTCATTGCCGGTGCTACCGTTATGGAATCGCCTGTATGTATACCCATTGGATCCATATTCTCAATGGTACAGATAATAACTACGTTATCGTTTTTATCGCGAAGAAGCTCTAGCTCATATTCTTTCCACCCCATTAGGGCTTTATCGATCATTACCTCATGTATAGGCGAAATCTCCAAACCATAACTTAATTGCTCGTCAAAATCTTCTGGCTTGTACACAATAGATGCGCCTGCACCACCAAGAGTATATGAAGCTCGTATTACCAAAGGAAAACCAAAATCCTGAGCTATTTCTTTTCCTTTTAAGAAAGAAGTTGCCGTTGCTTGTGGTGCCATGCCAACACCAATTTTCAACATTAACTCTCTAAACTGCTCTCTATCTTCGGTAATGTTAATTGCATCAATATCTACACCGATCAATTCGACACCGAAATCTTCCCAAATTCCTTTTTTATCGGCCTCTATACATAAGTTTAATGCTGTTTGACCTCCCATAGTTGGTAAGACGGCATCAATTTGTGGGTGTGCTTTTAAAATTTCCACAATCGACTTAGTTGTCAAAGGTTTTAGATAAACATGATCGGCCATCGATGGATCGGTCATAATGGTCGCTGGGTTACTATTTATCAAAATAGTTTCGATACCATCTTCACGTAACGAACGTAAAGACTGACTACCTGCATAATCAAATTCACATGCTTGACCGATAACTATAGGACCTGATCCTATTAATAAAATGGAATTTAAATCTTTTCTTTTTGGCATTTTTAAAACTTTGTATTTTGGGAATTGGACAAAAAAAAGGTGTTACTTTCAGAAAAGTAACACCTAAATATTTTTAAAACAATGAAATCATTATTTTTTATGACTTGGTTCAGAGGAAACAGTTAACTTCTTTCTTCCTTTTGCTCTTCTTCTTGCAAGAACTTTTCTTCCATTAACGGAAGCCATACGCTCACGAAAACCGTGTTTGTTCTTTCTTTTTCTCTTTGATGGTTGAAACGTTCTCTTGCTCATCGCCTATATAATTAAATGCTTTGTATTAATTTTGAAATTTGTCCTTTTCAAAGGACAGGTAAAACTGGGCGCAAATATACAAAGAGTTTTTGCTTTAGCAAGGGTTATGAAAAAAAATATTTTTATAAATCCGTACGTCTGAAAACGAAGCTTTTGATTAATTTTGCCCGAATTCAATTTTTGCCTTGAAACCGCTTTATTTTAATAGGGTTTCGATTAAAATTAAAATCTCAATTTAACGATCAACTAGATTAAAAAACTCAAAATATGTTCAATAAAAATTTAAAATTAGTTATTGCAGGACTAATAATTGCCTACGCCGTATACCAATTTATAGAAGGTAATATTGGAAATGGTATATTTCTTATCCTATTCTCTTTAATATTTATATTCCTTTATTTTAGAAATGAAATCATTCTCTTGGCGTTTTTAAGAATGCGTAAGCAAGATTTGACCGGAACAAAAAACTGGTTAGATAAAATTAAAAACCCCGAAGCTGCATTAACCGTTAAACAACAAGGTTATTACAACTACCTACACGGTATCATTTTTTCACAGACCAATTTGACCCAGGCGGAAAAATACTTTAAAAAAGCATTAAAGCTAGGTCTAACGATGGACTATGATGTTGCTATGGCAAAACTTAGCTTGGCAGGTATATCTATGCAGAAACGACGTAAAAGAGAAGCTACTACATTATTGAACGAAGCAAAAAAGCTAGACAAAAACAATATGTTGACGGATCAAATTAAAATGATGCAGCAACAAATGAAAAAAATCTAAATTTATTTGGTTCCCCTATAATATCCTTTATTCGGAATTTCTATAGTATACTTTTTTCGAGAACTATTATTTAAATGCGCCTCTCTCAACCATGGGTTATGGCGCTTTAATATTTTATAATTGATTTCGTACTCTTGAGCAAAGTCGGCAAAATCAGCAACTGGCTCATCTATTTCTACCGTAAAAGTAGGTACAGCCTCGTACATATCTTCTTTTTCTATATGAAAACCATACTTTTCAGGATTAGAAAGAATCTCCTTTATAGCCATAATCCTGAACACATATCTACCGGTTTCACTACCCAGCAATAAATCCCAATAATTATCAACTTGCTGTATACCCATGTATTTATTGATAGCACCAGGACCTGCATTATAAGCAGCTGCCGTTAAAGCCCAGCTACCATATTTATTCTTCCATCTATTTAAATACTTACAAGCTACTTCTGTAGATTTCTCTAGGTGATAACGTTCATCTACATTAGAATTCACTTCAAGACCATACTCCCTACCCGTACCTTTCATAATTTGCCAAAATCCTGTAGCCCCAGCAGGAGAAACCACATTTGTTAAACCGCTTTCTGCAACAGCCAAATATTTAAAATCATCTGGAATACCATTTTTTGCTAAAATCGGCTCTATAACCGGAAAATATTTATGAGCTCTTTTAATAAGTAAAACGGCATTTGACTGCCAGTATGTATTCACCAAAAACTCACGGTCAATTCTTTCTAAAATCTCTGGATCATCTTGTGGAACCACTTCCCCCGCGAAATTTAAATTCTCAGGTATCTCAATAGACGAAATTTTATATGATTTTGCCACATTTTTCTGAACACTATCATTTACTACTAAATTGTCTTTAACAGCGGTTGCATTGGTATTACCCACGGCAAATATCAATGTACCCGCAACAAATACCACTCCTAACAACATCAATACATTCTTAATAGTTTTCATGAATTTTATATTTTAATTTATTTCTACCAACTTTTATAGTCAACCAAAGGTATATATAGAACTATCTTATTCCAAAATAATTGTTGGCAAGTTCTCGTTAAACCATTTTGCCCTATGAATTATCATGGTATGGGTTCCATTCTTAACCCGAATACAATTGGATATATGATTTATTGGAAAAACAGTGTCTTTCTCACCATGAATATGTACCAATTTATCACACGGTACTTCTTGATTCCAATTTACCAATTCATGAATACACCAATCTATATAATTTTTATCTCTAATTGACAGATACTTTTCATATAACGACAACCTCTTGGTTATGCTTTCACCAAAGGCATATTTAGCAACTAATTCTACATTATTAATCAACCTTGTGGGAAGCAATTTATGTATACTGGTATATCTTGCAAACAACATTCTTTTTGGTAGCTCATGTCGCGTTTTTACACTTGAAACGATAATCACCTTTTTTACCTGTATATATTTGGTCATTTCTTGTACCAGAAGTCCACCTAAAGACACACCTAACAACACCACATTATCTTCATTGATTTCTCCGCTCATTTTCTTTGCATAGTCAGTAAAGGAAATACCCTTTGTAGGAATAATCCATTCTAAAAAATGCAGCATAAATTTATCTTGTGGTAGATTTAAATACTCAAATATAGTAGGACTTGCAGCCATACCCGGCATACAATACAAATGAATTCTATTATCTTTCATAGCCATGAAGCGTAGTAAAAACTAGGAAATTAAGTAATTTTTAACTAGTTTTGTAAGAGAATGTGAAAAACACTTTCTTTTCATTGTGTTTAATTTTTTATAGCATTTCTAAATGACGAAATTACGATATGAGAACATCGTAATTTTTTTGTCTAATAACAACACTAAAATTATCTATATGAACGATGTTATCATTAATGACAATTCTTTTCTGCGCCAATTTGAAACTACAGTTAACGGTCATCTTGCGAGAATTGAATACTCTTCTCAAGAACGAAAAGTCTTTCTTACCAAATTGGTAGTTCCAGAAGAAATTACAGACGAGAGTTTTAGAGAAAACTTCATCAAAGCCGTTCTAAGTATTATTCAAGAAAGAAACCTTAGAGTTGTTCCAACTAGTCCGCATATTGCCGGATTTCTTCGTAAAAACCGAAGACAGTACAAAGAGATGTTACCGATAGGTATTCGAATCTAACAAAATTTAAAAGCCTTTCTTTTACGAAAGGCTTTTTTTATACTTCTACTTCTTCTTTTACAAAATTAAACCGAACCAAACCATCAGCATCAATTTCCGTAAGCTGCACTTTGCGCAAAGTATTGACCAATGCAGGATTCCATGGTGCTTTTACCTTTACATAGTTTTCGGTAAAACCATGTATGTAACCTTCTTTATTTTCCCCTTCAAACAATACAGTGAGATCATTACCGAGTTGGCTTTCGTAAAACGCCCTTCTTTTCTTTACGGACAAGCCTCGTAACATTTTACTTCTCTTGTTACGTACCTTATTCGGCACCACACCGTTCATAGTAGCAGCCGGAGTATTATCTCTTTCAGAATAGGTAAATACATGTAGGTAAGAAATATCCAAATCATTTAAAAAATGATAGGTCTCTAAAAAATGTTCTTCCGTTTCACCGGGGAAACCGACGATAACATCCACACCAATACAACAGTTTGGTATCACCTCCCTAATCTTAGATACACGTTCCCTATAAAGGTTGGTCATATACCTACGCTTCATTAATTTTAGAAGATCGTCACTACCGCTTTGCAACGGAATATGAAAATGAGGCACAAAAGTTTTACTTTGAGACACAAACTCGATAGTCTCATTCTTTAACAGGTTTGGCTCAATTGACGAAATTCGAAGACGATGAATACCATCTACATCATCCAACGCCTTTACCAAATCTAAAAAAGTATGCTCGTGCTTTTTATTACCGAACTCACCTTTACCGTAATCACCTATATTAACACCTGTAAGCACGATCTCCTTTATACCTTGCTCAGAAATATCTGCAGCGTTCTTTAGTACATTTTCTAGCGTATCGCTTCGAGAAATACCTCTTGCCAGTGGTATAGTGCAATAAGTACATTTATAGTCACAGCCATCTTGAACCTTTAAAAAAGCCCTTGTTCTATCACCAATAGCATAACTACCAACATAAAAATCTGCATCTGCAATTTCACAAGAGTGCACTTGACCATGATCATTTTTGGTTAAATCGTTTATATAGTCGGTTATCTTAAATTTTTCAGTAGCCCCCAAAACCAAATCGACACCATCAACATCTGCCAGTTCTTCAGGTTTTAACTGTGCATAACAACCAACAGCAGCTACAAATGCATCAGGATTGATTTTTTGAGCCTTTTTTACAATCGTCTTAAATTTCTTATCGGCATTATCTGTCACAGAACATGTATTAATAACGTACATATCCGCTTCTTCGGAAAAGTCTACCCTTTCGAAACCTTCATCTGTAAAGTTTCTGGCAATGGTAGAAGTCTCTGAAAAATTCAACTTACATCCTAAAGTGTAAAATGCCACTTTTTTCTTCATCTAATCATCTCTTTGAGAATGCAAAAATACTTAATCTTATACTAGCTTAAAAAATCACAACTAATTGGTAGTCAGAATTAAGCAATTAGTACTTTCTCCATTTCTTTGTTATTTCAAATACATGTGTCAAAATATCGGCTTCAACCTCATTAAACTCCACTCCTCTTCTAGCCATCATTACCTTAGCTGCATCAAATGCTTTTGCCGGTTGATAGGCTGTAAAACCAGAAGCACCGCCCCAACTAAAACTAGGAACAAAATTTCTTGGAAAACCCGGAACATATATATTTGAGTTTACACCAATTACAGTCCCCGTATTGAACATGGTATTTATGGCCGTTTTGCTATGATCACCCATCATTAACCCACAAAACTGTAATCCCGTTTGTTCAAAACGTTCGGTTGCATAGTCCCATAAACGAACTTTTGCATAATTATTTTTAAGATTAGAGTTATTGGAATCCGCACCAATGTTGCACCACTCCCCTAATACGGCATTACCTAAATACCCTTCATGACCTTTACTAGAGTAGCCAAAAATAACGGAGTTACTTACTTCACCACACACCTTACTATACGGACCTATAGTTGTTGCACCATAAAGCTTACCGCCCATTTTTATAATTGCATTGTTGCAAAGTGCCAGGGCTCCTCGCACAAGACTTCCTTCCCATATTTCGGAATTCTTCCCTAAATAAATAGGTCCGTCAGTTGCATTGAGTATACTAAATTCAACCTTGGCACCTTCTTCAAGAAATATACGCTCTGGGTGAATCAATTGATTTGTTTCTGAAATAGGTTGACTTTTTCTTCCTTTGGTAATAAAATCAAAGTCAGATTGTAAAATATCGGCATTCTTATCAAAAATATCCCACGTATTATTAATCTGAACCAGTTCTCCTGCAAACTCAGCTATTTTAAAAGAAGTCAATTCATCATCAGATTTAGCCGAATCACTTGAATAAGCTATGGTTAAATCCCCTGATTTTAGGACCTCCCCGCTATTTAAAGATTTTACCCCTTTAAGCAAATCATCACTAGGCAAAACCGATGCATTTATGAATATATTTTCACCTTTAATATTGACGGGATATTTAATACTTAAATAGTCTTCTGTTAGAGACGAAACGGAATCTTTTAAATATGCTTCCCACCTTTCACGGAGCGTTAAAATACCAACGCGAATTTCTGAAACCGGACGGGTAAAAGTAAAAGGCAATAAATGATTCCTACTCGGACCATCAAAAAGAATAAAGTTCATACAAGATGATTTTTTTTCAAAATTAACAATTATCCTTTGAGCGTTTATATATAATGGACAACTTCCATTATTTAAAAGTTAAAATAAAAAGAAACGCCTTCGAAAAATCCGAAGGCGTTATATTTATCTAAAGAAATAAAATGATTATTTCTCTTCTTTCGAGAATTTCTTGTACTTGTTCTTGAACTTATCGATACGACCGGCTGTATCCAATAATTTGGCTTTACCAGTGTAAAAAGGGTGAGAAGTTCTTGAGATTTCCAATTTTACCAATGGATACTCAACACCATCAACCTCTAAAGTTTCCTTTGTATCCGCTGTAGATTTTGTTAAAAATACCTCTTCGTTAGACATGTCCTTAAAGGCCACGATTCTATAATTTTCTGGGTGTATATCTTTTTTCATTTTAAAAACTTTAACGCACCCATTCCGACGGGCACTCATTTTAAGGCTGCAAAAATAGTGAAATTCTATAAATGAACAATTACAAATCGTAAAAAAAACAAAAATAATATTTCATCACATTTGTAACAAAATAAACCAATATGATACTAATAAATAAATCAACCTATAATCACAATATCAAATGGAAGAAAATCAACCTAAAACAGGAAAATTTGCACTAAAGTATGGCTTACTCACTGGTGTTATTGGTGTAATATTCGGTATTATGCTTTTTGCAATGGACATGCACTATGAACAAGGTGCTGCTACTCAAATTACCCAGACCTTAATTTTAGCTGCGGGTATTATTTTTGCAATCGTACAATTTAAAAAAGCTAGTGGCGGATTTTTAACTATTTCAGAATCTTTAAAAGTTGGAGCCGGTGTCGCTCTTATCGCTGCAATTGTTGGATTATTATATTTCTTCATTTTATCTAATGTAATTGAACCTGGTTACTTAGATAAGGTATATGAAATTGGTAAAATTAAAACCATGGCTGACAACCCTAGTCTTACCGAAGAGCAAGTTGACCAAGGCATAGAAATGCAAAAAGGATTTGCTTGGATTATGTACCCTGTGGGTTTAGTTATTAATGTGCTAATCGGATTATTCTTTTCTTTAATCACCGGATTAATCTTGAAAAAAGAAGAAGCAGCTTATTAATACTAAGTAATTGTAGTATTTTTGGAGATAATACCAGAAGTCGCGCATGCAATTATCAATAGTAATTCCTTTACTTAACGAAGAAGAATCACTTAAAGAACTTCATGATTGGATTGTATCTGTAATGCAATCCAATCATTTTTCTTACGAAATACTTTTTGTCGATGACGGCAGTACAGATAATTCTTGGAATATAATTACAGAATTATCCAACCAAAATCCCTCGGTCAAGGGAATCCATTTTTTACGAAACTTTGGCAAATCGCAAGCTTTACATGCCGGTTTTAAAGCTGTTGAAGGAGATGTTATCATCACCATGGATGCCGATTTACAGGATAATCCAGAAGAAATCCCCGAGTTATATAACATGATAACCCATGAAGGTTATGAATTGGTTTCTGGATGGAAAAAGAAACGCTACGATTCAATAATTTTTAAAAATACACCTTCTAAACTGTTCAACTGGGCCGCTAGAAGAACTTCCGGTGTTCGATTACATGATTTTAATTGTGGTCTAAAAGCCTATGCAAAAAATGTGGTCAAGAATATTGAAGTTTCTGGCGAAATGCACAGGTATATTCCGGTATTGGCAAAAAATGCGGGCTTTTCCAAAATTGGGGAAAAAGTCGTTCAACACCAAGCGCGTAAATATGGTAAAACAAAATTTGGAATGGAACGTTTCATAAATGGTTTTCTAGATTTATTGACCATTTGGTTCGTTTCTAGATTCGGTAAACGACCTATGCACTTATTCGGTGCCTTGGGCGTTTTAATGTTTTTAATCGGATTCGGATTTGCTTTATATTTAGGGATAGACAAACTATTCATAAATAAATTTGGAAGATTACTCACAGACCGACCACAGTTCTATATTTCACTGGTTGCCATGGTCATAGGAACTCAATTGTTCTTAGCCGGTTTTATTGGTGAAATACTAATACGTTCAAAGAAAGAAGAAAAGAGATATATAATATCTAAAGAATTGAACACGACTCTTTTAGAATAATAAAATTCTCATTAACTTAAATGCACATAAAACTATAAACCTATGGATAACATCCTAGATACCGCAAAAACCTGGCTAACCGATTTTTTTGATCCAGCCGTAAAAAAAGAAATTGAACACCTTATCGCTAACGATAAAGAAGAACTGAACGACCGTTTTTATAAAAATATGGAGTTCGGAACCGGCGGAATGAGAGGCGTTATGGGTGTAGGCACCAACCGTATCAACAAATACACGCTTGGTAAGAGTACACAAGGTCTTAGCAATTATTTAAATAAAGTATACCAAGGCGAAGATATTAAAGTAGTCATCGCATTCGATTGTCGTAATAATAGCGACACACTGGCTAGAACGGTTGCCGAAGTATTTTCTGCAAATGGAATCAAAGTATTTCTTTTTTCAGAATTACGTACCACACCAGAACTTTCATTTGCCGTTAGACATCTAAACTGCCATGCCGGTATTGTTTTGACCGCATCTCACAATCCACCAGAATATAATGGTTATAAGGTATATTGGACAGATGGCGGACAAATAGTACCTCCACAGGATGGAGAGATTATTGCCGAAATTAACGCCCTCGGTTTTGAAGATATCAAATTCACTGCCAATGATAGTTTAATTCAAGTAATCGATAAGGAAGTTGATGAAGCTTTTATTTCACAATCAGTTGCTGCCGGTAATTTTAATGCTGCAGGAAAAGATGATTTTAAAATAGTTTTCACATCGCTACACGGCACATCGATCACTGCCATACCCGAAGTATTGAAACTTGGCGGGTATGAAAACGTAACTATAATTGAAGAACAAGCCAAACCAGACGGAAACTTTCCAACGGTTAAATCTCCTAATCCAGAAGAATCAGAAGCACTTTCAATGGCCGTAAAAAAGGCTGAAGAAATTGGTGCGGACATGGTTGTAGGTACAGATCCTGATAGCGACCGTTTAGGCATTGCGGTACGAAACCTTGACGGTGAAATGGAAATTGTTAACGGAAACCAGGCTATGGTTCTAATGACAAAGTTTCTTCTAGAAAAGAGAAAAGAAAAAGGCTTCAAAGGCAATGAGTTTATTGCTACAACTATAGTTTCTACTCCAATGATGGAAGCCATGGCGAAAGCATACGGAGTAGAATTTAAAACTTCTTTGACCGGATTTAAATGGATCGGCAAAATGATTAAAGATTTCCCCGAGTCCGATTTTATCGGTGGTGGCGAAGAGAGTTTTGGTTATATGGTAGGTGATTTTGTTCGCGATAAAGATGCGGTTACCTCTACCCTATTGGCTTGTGAAATTGCTAGCCAAGCAAAAGCTAATGGTAGTTCTTTTTACAAAGACTTAATTCAATGTTATGTTGATTATGGATTTTATAAAGAGCATTTAGTTTCCATCACTAAAAAAGGTATTAGTGGTGCCGAAGAAATTAAGCAGATGTTGAAGGACTTTAAAGAAAACCCGGTGGAATCTGTTGCTGGTTCTAAAGTAAAGTGGATTGAAGATTACAACACTTCAATTGCTAAAAATGTATTGACCGGTGAAGAAAAAGCTATTGATATTCCAAAATCTAACGTATTAATCTACGAAACGGAAGATGGTACTAGAATAGCAGCAAGACCTAGCGGCACAGAACCTAAGGTTAAATTCTACATCAGCACCAATACGAAATTGCAAAAAACTGAAGATTATAAAAAAGTAGCAGCAGAACTTGATCAAAAGATCAAGAACATACTTGCTGAGCTTAATTTAGCTTAATGAACTATTTCAAAAAGATTCTTCGCTTTGCGAAGCCTTACAAGGTATATGCTATTTTAAACATTATATCTAACATCTTTTATGCACTGTTTTCAACATTGGCAATGATATCATTATTTCCAATGTTGAACGTGCTTTTTAAACAAACGGAAAAAATATATACCAAACCACAGTGGGATGGTATTACCGGATTAAAAGATTATGTAACCGATTCGCTAAATTTTTATATAACGGAACAAAGCCAGCATAGTGACCCTGGTGAAGTTCTTATGCTCATGGTGGGGTTGATCATTACCATGTTCTTGCTAAAAAATCTTTTCAATTACCTAGCTATGTATTTCATTACTTTTTTACGTAATGGTGTACTTAAGGACTTACGTAACGAGCTTTACGATAAAACAGTAGAATTACCCATCTCCTATTATTCGGAAAAAAGGAAAGGTGACACTATTGCCCGTATTACTTCAGATGTCTTAGAAATTCAACATTCTTTCTTATCTATATTGGAATTAATTGTTAGAGAGCCGCTTACCATAATTTTCACCATTATAGCCATGCTCGCAATAAGTCCGAAATTGACATTATTTGTTTTTCTATTTCTTCCCCTCTCCGGCTTTTTAATTTCACTAATCGGAAAATCATTAAAGCGAAAATCGGACAAGGTTCAAAATGAACAAGGTTATTTCTTATCTATTTTAGAGGAAACATTAGGTGGCTTACGAGTTATAAAAGCTTTTAATTCAGAATCTGTATTTGCGAAGAAATTTCAAGCTTCCACTAAACGATTTTTTAATTTTTCAAATAGCTTGTTGAACAGACAAAATTTAGCGTCACCAACAAGTGAATTTTTCGGTATTGCCGCTATAGGTGTAATCCTTTGGTATGGCGGACAAATGGTACTTGTAGAAAAAACGCTTGAAGCGGAACTATTCATTACTTACATGGCATTGTCATACCAAATACTGACTCCGGCAAAGGCAATTAGTAAAGCATCTTACGGAGTTAAAAAAGGAAATGCAGCGGCAGAACGTGTTTTAGAGATTTTAGAAACTGAAAATCCTATTTCCGAGATTGAGAATCCCATTCAACAAAATACCTTTGATACGGCTGTAAATATCAATAATATTTCATTTAAATATGAAGATGAGTACGTCTTAAAAAACTTTAACCTAATCGTTGAAAAAGGTAAGACGGTAGCCCTAGTAGGTCAATCTGGTAGTGGAAAAAGCACCATTGCCAATCTTGTAACGCGTTTTTACGATGTTAACGAAGGAGATATTAGCATTGATGGAAACAACATCAAAAACCTAAGTAAAAAATCGCTTCGTGGTTTGTTAGGGTTGGTTACTCAAGATTCAATACTCTTCAATGATACGGTTAAAAATAATATAGGGTTAGGTAAAGAAAATGCTACGGAAGAAGAAATAATAGCGGCCGCAAAAATTGCCAATGCACATGATTTCATCATGGAATTACCAAATGGGTACAACACTAATATTGGTGATAGCGGTAATAAATTAAGTGGTGGTCAAAAACAGCGTCTATCCATTTCGAGGGCTGTTCTAAAGAATCCTCCAATAATGATTTTAGACGAAGCAACATCCGCTTTAGATACCGAGAGTGAACGATTGGTACAAGATGCCCTAGAAAAGATGATGATGAATAGAACTTCGATCGTTATTGCACATAGACTTTCTACTATTCAAAACGCAGATACTATTGTAGTGCTACAAAAAGGAGAAATTGTAGAGCAAGGTACACACAATGAACTTTTAGAGCTTAACGGTACATATCATAAGCTGGTGCAAATGCAATCTTTGGCTTAAATAGCAGATAACGACGATTAAAATTAGATTAAATTACCACAAGATTAAACCTTTAGCCAACTTCTTGGTCTAAAGATAAACAAACCTCATTTCTAAGTGATCGAAGAGGAAACATTAGTATTGGATTTAAAAACTAAAAGCAAGCAAGCGCAAGCTTTTGAGGTATTGGTAAATACCTATAAAGAGCGTCTGTATTGGCAAATACGTAGTATTGTTTTAAACCATGATGATGCCGATGATGTACTACAAAACACCTTTATAAAAGTTTATAAAAATATTGACGGATTTAAAGGTGATAGTAAATTATTTTCTTGGATGTACCGTATTGCCACCAACGAGGCTTTAAATTTTATAAAGCAAAGAGCAAAAATACAAGGCGTATCGGATACCAACTACCAAGATAGATTAGTTGAAAATTTAGAAGCAGACGTTTATTTTGAAGGAGACGAAATTCAACTTCAACTTCAAAAGGCAATTGCTACATTACCTGAAAAGCAAAAATTGGTTTTTAACATGAAGTATTTTCAGGAGCTGAAGTATGAGGAAATTTCTGAAATATTGAACACTTCTGTTGGCGGCTTAAAAGCTTCTTACCACCTAGCGGTGAAAAAACTTGAACAGTATTTAAAAGAAGATTAAACCTTTTATATAATTGAGTGTCAAACTTGTATCATGAACAAAAAAAATAACATTCCGTTTAAAACTCCAGAAGGCTATTTCAATAGCTTCGAGGAAAGGTTGATGGATAAATTGTCTCAACCTGAAAGTTCTTTTCCAGAAGAAAGTGCGTTTAAGGTTCCTGACAATTATTTTGAGTCGTTCAATGAAAGGTTAAATAACAAGCTTGAGAATGAATCAAAAGTAATTCCGCTTTTTCCAATTAAGAAAATTATTGCTGTAGCCGCGTCGATTGCTGCAATTGCCCTAATTGCCTTAGGGTACGATTGGAACAGTGAACAAGAACTAAGTTTTAGCGACTTGGCGAATACCGATATTGAAGCCTATTTTGAAAATAACGATTTTGAATTGTCTCCTTACGAGATAGCCGAAGTTCTACCGGTAACGAATACCGAGTTTTCAGATTTTTTAAACGCTCCTATTGAGAGCGATAACCTTCTCGATTACTTAAATGAAAATGTAAGTGATTTTGACGAATTAAATTTTTACGATAATGAATAGACTTGTACTTATTATATTTCTGTTTGTCTCCACTATTTCTTTTTCACAAAGAAATCAAGATTGGGAAAAGATAAATACCCTTAAAGTAGCTTTCATAACCGAAAAACTCTCTTTAAGCAGTAAAGAAGCACAAGATTTTTGGCCTGTTTACAACAAATATCAAGAGGATAGAAATAAATTACGAAAAAAGAATCACGACCAAATTAGAGGTAAAATAAAAGATGCCGATGGTCTTACCGAAAAAGAGGCAGAAAACCTCTTGGCCTTACATATTAAAATTGAAGAGGAAGAGGAAGCTCTGGATACTAAATTCCTAAAAGACGTAAGCAAAGTTATAACCGCAAAAAAGACGTTGTTATTACTGCGATCGGAAGAAGAGTTTAAGCGTCAATTAATGAAGCAATATCGTCAAAACAAAGGCGGTAGATAACTATTTGAACACGAGTTTTGCAATTCGGTTCTTTCCTGCCGCATATGCAACGGAATCATTTTGAAATCGAATCGTATAAAAAGATTCGTCAGATAGTTCTTTCCAACTTTCGCCCATATCATAGGAATATGATATGCCCGTAAACCCTACTGCAATCAATTCTTTACCATTTGAATTTGGTACAAATTGCACACAACTTTTATACCCTGGCTGCTTACCATTTGCCAATAATTTCCAGGTTTTTCCTCCATCGGTTGTTATTGCCTTATTTGCCATTGCATTTTCTGGTTTCGTATAGTCACCACCAAAAGCAACCCCTAAATTTTCATCGTAAAAATCAATTGAATAGATTCCTTCGGTCGGTTCATTATTTATAATGGGCGTTCGGTAAGTTTTCCATGTCTTTCCTTTATCCGAAGAAAATAATATTCGCCCAGCCGTGGTTGCCATCCAAATGTTGTTGCCAATAGTCTTAATATTGGTATTGCTTGCTGCAAAAGCTCCTTCACCCTCAATACCTACCGGTAATTGCGAACAGGGTAATTTTGACCATGATTTTCCGCCATCCGATGTTATTATAACACTCAAACATCCATCAACCGTATCGCCCAATGCGATTCCGTCCATATCGTTCAAAAAAGTCATGGAATCATAAAAAACGCCCTCTCCCTCCTCTTTGTATACCAATTCCATTTGTCCGTTTTCTCCCGTTTTATACAACAAAGCAGGCGATTCTATCGACAGCATGAAAAAATCTGATGAAGTATGGGCTATTGCTCTATAAGCGGGAATACCGGTATGATATTTTTGAATGTTCGTTCTTATTTTACCCGTTGAGAAATCAACAGTACCAAACGCACCCTTGTTAGCTGCAAATGCCAAACTATTCCCCATTATTTCAATGGCCCTAATACTTATAGAATCTGAATAAACCGGCTCTATCTTGACCGAACTAAAGGGCACGCGCTGTACACTTTCTGAACATGAAACCATTAAAATTACCAGAAGAATGATGTAACGCATGTAAATAAGGTATAAAGTTTATCAAAAATAAATGGAATCGCTTCTAAAACAATACCTTTGCAGCCATAATTTTTTGGAGGATAAAAGCCTATATCAATTAAATTGAAATTAATAACGGCTTCAAATCTTCTGACATTGTAACAATAACACTTCTAATGAAATTACACAGAAATTTGGTGTTTGCCGTAATAGATGCGCTTAACCTTATATTTAACGAAAACCAGTATGCCGACAAGGTAGTTCAAAAAGTATTAAAATTCGATAAACGCTGGGGTTCGCGAGATCGTGGTTTTATTGCGGAAACTACGTATGAAATGGTGCGCTATAAACGCCTTTATGCTGAGATAGCAGAAGTTAAAGCTCCTTTTAGCAGACCGGATCTATTTCGCATGTGGGCGGTTTGGGCTGTTTTAAAAGGAATTAAACTACCTGATTGGAAACAAATAGAACCAACACCCGAAAGAAGGATTAAAGGAAAATTCGACGAACTTTCGCAAATTAGAAAATTTAGGGAAGCGGTTCCGGATTGGATAGACGAGCTTGGAGAAAAAGCTTTAGGAGATAAATTATGGACAGAGGAGCTTGCCAAATTAAATGAGCCAGCAGAAGTAATTTTACGTACCAATACCTTAAAAACAAACAAGGAAACTTTACGCAAAGCACTGTTGGACGAAAATATAGTTGCCGAGCCCATTAAAGGCTATCCTTCTGCTTTAAAGCTAGTTGAAAGAGCCAATGTTTTTGTAACCCAAGCTTTTAAGAACGGTATGTTTGAAGTTCAAGATGCCTCTTCACAGTTAGTGTCAGACTTTTTGGATATTGAACCAGGACAACGCGTTGTAGACACATGTGCCGGTGCCGGTGGAAAATCTTTGCATTTAGCGGCTTTAATGGAAAACAAGGGACAATTAATTTCTATGGATATCTATGGAAGTAAATTGAAAGAACTTAAAAGAAGGGCTAGACGTAATGGCGCCCATAACATTGAAGTTCGCGAAATAGATTCTACAAAAGTGTATAAGAAACTTTACGGCAGTGCAGATAGAGTTCTTATCGATGCCCCTTGTACAGGATTGGGTGTGCTAAGAAGAAACCCAGATTCTAAATGGAAAATGCAACCGGAGTTTCTAGACAAAATTGTAAAGACACAGCACGAAATCATTAGAAACTACAGTAAAATTGTAAAACCAGGCGGAAAAATGGTATACGCTACCTGTTCTATTTTACCTCAAGAGAACAGTCATCAAGTACAGTCGTTCTTAAAATCAGAGGAAGGAAAGGATTTTAGTTTGGTAAAGGACAAAAAAATATATGCTTCTAAAAGCGGATATGATGGCTTTTACATGGCATTATTGGAAAAAAGTATTTAATCGTCAGAGTGACAATGAAAAAAGCCTTTCCGTTCTAAGCAACGGAAAGGCTTTTTTAATGGATAGTATCTACTCACCTATTTCTTTAGCGTTGGATATTCTACTCCTAATTGCTCTAAATATGTATCATATTTAGTTTCATCATAATAGTATTTTTCCAAGTCCGGTCTAAATTGGTCTTGCTTGTCTTTATTTAAGTAGATAGGAGGCATATCACTTTCCGATATCATAGGTTGGTATTTCGTTTCTTTCTGCTGCTCGTTATTGAAATAATCCCAAGCCCCTTCTAACAAATCTGGCTTTAATAAAAAGTCGATAATGGTCATAGCCTCTACCTTAGCTCCTGCCACCACACCTTTATGCGCTATTGGTGTAGCCATAGCAATAGCATTACTCCAATGATGACCTTGTAATCCTGGTATATTTGACGGAAACCTCAACGTAACCGTTGGTACTTTCCATGATATATCTCCAATATCATCAGAACCACCACTTATGGGCTCCAATACAGGTAGTCCCAAATCGGACAACTTAGTTGGCAAACCTTCTATTTTTTCCGAATTGACTTCAGTCTGTACCGCTTTTGCCAGTTTTTGGTCCGCATCAGACCACTCTGGCAAACCAACTTCTTTAATATTTTCATACATGGTTTCCGCTATAACCTTATTATAATGTCTAGGCCATGCCGTTCCCAAAACCTTTGATGTCATTGTTGTCCCAGTCATTAGAGCAGCTCCTTTGGCCATATCGTTAGCCATTGCATACATTTCCATAATTCCCTCATATTTGATATCTCTAAAATAAAACCAAATGGAAGCTTTTGAAGGTACCACGTTAGGTTGATCACCTGAATCGGTGAATATGGAATGAGACCGTTTTAAGGGATGTAAATGCTCTCTCTTATAATTCCATGCAACATTCATAAGTTCCGCTGCATCCAAAGCACTTTTTCCTCTCCAAGGTGAGCCTGCAGAATGGGCTGCTTCGCCATCAAAACTAAATTCTACAGATATGAGACCCGTACCTCTTGTTGGACCGTAAGACACCCCTAGGTTATTACCCACATGAGTAAAAATACACATGTCAATATCATCAAAAAGTCCATCTCTAACATACCAAGCTTTTGCTGCCACCAATTCTTCAGCTATACCCGGCCACACTAATAGTGTACCGCCAATATTTTCACGCTCCATAATTTTCTTGACCGCCAAGGCAGATGAAATATTCATCGGAATACCCGAATTATGACCCTCTCCATGACCGGGAGCGCCTTCCACTATAGGTTTATGATATGCTACACCTGGATATTGGGATGCCTTTGGTATACAATCAACATCACTACCTAAAGCAATTATTGGTCCGTCACCATTACTCCAAGTAGCGAACCACGCCGTTGGTATTCCTGAAATAGAATGTTCTATTTCAAACCCGTTCTCAGAAAGAATACCCGTTAAATATTTAGAGGATTCAATTTCCTGAAATCCAAGTTCAGAAAAACTGAATATCTTATCGACCATAACTTGCGATAATTTTTTATTCTCATCAACAAGGGTCGAGACTTCAGATTTTAATTTTTCGATCTGTTTATTTGATCGTTTCTTTTGTGCATATGTACCTAATAAGGTCAACATACAACACATCACAGTAAATAAGGTAGTTTTTTGTTTCATTTTAGTTTGAATTAGTTACTAAAAGGTACATAAATTCATTGGTACATGAGCGGTACCCCTGAATTTTTATCTAATTCAAAACTTACTAAGCTATTTTTGTAATTATAGAAATTTTAGCGCTATTGAAATGTCGTTTTAAGAAAGCACATCAAAACAATTTTAAAAAAGAGGTAATTGCTGATTCTGTGGTAGGTCAACAACCTCAACTTTCTCTTTGGTTTGTTTTTGCCCCCACTTGGTCATTGCCAGAACAACTGGCAAAAGAGATTTCCCCAAAGGCGTTAACGTATATTCTACACGAGGTGGCATTTCCCCATAAAGGGTACGATCAAGAATACCGGTCTTTTCCAACGACTTTAATTGCTTGCTTAGCATTTGCCTATTAATACCCTCAATCTCATTGAAAAGTTTATTAAAACGGTTGGTTCCTTTAGCAACATGATATAGAATAACAGGTTTCCACTTACCACCTATCATTTCCATACAATATTCGAGAGCCTTAGGTTCTAAATTTTCTTTTGCCATTTTGTTTTTTATATTTTCCACTTACAATTGTAGCTATCTCACTATAAATTTAATAAACTCTAAAAATCAGACTTAAACAAAGCCAACTGTAATTGTCTACATTTTAGACCTATAAAGTAAAACTTGAGCAGGATTTTAGATTTTGACGGATAAAGATAAAACAATATCTCATTAATTTCATTAACAATCAGTGTTTAAAAGTGTTTTAAATTCCCGTAAATCTTAGCTTGTAAAACCTTAATTTTGTACTTTAAAAATCAATACCAGACACACGAAAATGATTCACTTTTTTGGGGAACCTACAATTAAGGTTTTTGCGGTACAGACCGCTAAGGAGCTTTCATCTGAAGATACAAATAAATTGATATGGTTGTTTGGCAACCAACCAAAAATAAATGCGGCGTCTCTTGACGCCTTTTTTGTTGGTCCAAGGGCTGCAATGATTACTCCTTGGAGTACCAATGCTACCGAAATTACTCAAAACATGGGTATTGCCGGTATTATTCGTATTGAGGAATTCAATACAGTGGAAGAGAATTTCATGGGCTTTGACCCAATGATTTCCCAAAAGTATAAGGTCCTAGATCAAGATATCTTTACTATTCACGTAGAGCCAAAACCCATTCTGAATATTGAGGACATTAGCGCTTTCAACAAACAAGAAGGTTTAGCGCTTAACGATGAAGAGGTAGAATATCTAGAAAACCTTAGTAAAAAACTGAGTAGAAAGTTAACCGATTCTGAAGTTTTTGGTTTTAGCCAAGTAAACTCAGAGCATTGTAGACACAAAATATTCAATGGTACTTTTGTTATTGACGGCAAAGAGATGCCCACTTCCCTTTTCAAGCTAATTAAAAAGACATCACAAGAATTCCCAAATGATATTGTATCTGCCTATAAGGACAATGTAGCTTTTGTTAAAGGACCAAAAGTGGTACAGTTTGCACCTAAAAGTGCTGATAAGCCAGATATTTATCAAGAAAAAGAATTTGATTCCGTTATCTCGTTAAAAGCGGAAACCCACAATTTCCCAACTACCGTAGAGCCTTTTAATGGTGCGGCAACGGGTGCTGGTGGAGAAATCAGAGATAGATTGGCTGGTGGTAAAGGATCTTTACCATTAGCAGGTACAGCGGTTTATATGACAGCATATAGCCGATTAGAAAAAGATAGACCTTGGGAGAAAGGAATGACCGAAAGAGATTGGTTGTACCAAACACCTATGGATATCCTTATAAAAGCTTCTAATGGCGCTTCCGATTTTGGAAATAAATTTGGTCAGCCATTAATTTCTGGATCTGTATTGACGTTCGAGTACGATGAAAATTCATCTCCATTTGATTCATCCGAAGAAAACAAAAATACTACTACCTCAAATCACCGTAAGCTTGGCTATGATAAAGTTATTATGCAAGCGGGCGGTATAGGTTACGGCAAAATAGAACAAGCTATAAAGGCTGAACCAGAAACGGGTAATAAAATTGTAATTCTAGGTGGTGACAATTATAGAATTGGTATGGGTGGTGCTGCAGTTTCTAGTGCCGATACCGGAGAATTCAGTTCTGCTATAGAATTGAACGCAGTACAACGTTCAAATCCTGAAATGCAAAAAAGAGCTGCCAACGCTATTCGCGGTATGGTAGAAAGTGAGGAAAACACCATTGTCTCCATTCATGATCACGGAGCTGGCGGACACCTCAATTGCTTGTCAGAACTTGTTGAGGAAACTGGCGGTAATATAGATTTGGATAAGTTACCTGTGGGTGACCCTACCTTATCCGCCAAAGAAATTATAGGTAATGAGTCTCAAGAACGAATGGGACTTGTTATTGGAAAAAAGGATATTGATTTACTTCAACGTATTGCAGATAGAGAGCGATCGCCAATGTACGAAGTTGGTGATGTAACCGGTGATGACCGTTTTACTTTCGAATCAAAGACTAATGGTGCAAAACCTATGGATCTGGAATTATCGGACATGTTCGGTAGCTCGCCCAAGACCATATTGACAGATAACACGGTCGAAAGAAACTATGCAAACGCTAACTATTCGCTTGAATTTTTTCATGATTATTTAGACGCCGTACTCCAGCTTGAAGCTGTCGCTAGTAAAGACTGGTTAACGAACAAGGTTGACCGTTGTGTTGGTGGTCGCGTTGCTAAACAACAATGTGCTGGCCCATTACAATTACCACTTAACAATTGTGGTGTAATGGCGTTGGATTTTAAAGGTAAGGAAGGTATTGCCACAAGTATTGGGCACTCCCCTATTTCTGCCCTTATAGACCCATCTGCCGGAAGTAAAAATAGTATTGCAGAATCTTTGACCAATCTTATTTGGGCACCGTTAAAAGACGGATTGGCTTCTGTTTCATTATCTGCAAACTGGATGTGGCCTTGTAAAAATGAAGGTGAAGATGCCCGTTTATACAAAGCGGTTCAAGCGGTTTCTGACTTTGCCATTGAATTAGGTATCAATGTACCTACAGGAAAGGACTCACTTTCCATGAAACAAAAATATAAGGATGGCGATGTTATCTCTCCAGGTACGGTGGTCATTTCCGCTGCCGGAAATTGTAGCGATATCAATAAGGTAATTGAACCTGTATTACAAAAAGATGCCGGATCTATTTACTACATCAACCTTTCTAAAGATGCTTTTAAATTAGGTGGTTCTTCGTTCTCACAAACCAGAAACAGCATTGGTAGCGAAACACCAACGATTACCGATTCCGCTTACTTTAAAACTGTTTTTAACACAATTCAATCTTTAATTAAAGATGATAAAATTGTTGCAGGACATGATGTTGCATCTGGCGGACTGATCACTACATTACTTGAGCTTTGTTTTGCCGATATAGATTTAGGTGCAAATCTTGACCTTACAGCGCTAGGTGAATCTGATACCATTAAAGTACTGTTCTCTGAAAACGCAGGTATTGTTTTACAGGCAAAAGATGATAGTATTGAATCCGTTTTTGAATCGAATAAGATAGATGCCATTAAATTAGGCACCACTATAAACAAAGCTGTTCTTACCATAAAAAATAATGGTATGGAAATGGGCTTGAACATTGAGACCCTTCGCGATACCTGGTTTAAGACATCTTACCTATTAGATAATCAACAAACCGCAAATGGTTTGGCAAAAGATAGATTTGACAATTATAAAGTTCAACCATTAGTATATAATTTTCCAACTGCCACTACATTGAAGCTACCAGGCAGAGCTATTAATGAATCAGCAACTAGACCTAAAGCTGCTATTCTTCGTGAGAAAGGGAGTAATTCTGAGCGCGAAATGGCAAATGCGATGTACTTGGCAGGATTTGATGTTAAGGATGTTCACATGACGGACCTTATCTCGGGTCGTGAGAATTTAGAGGATATTCAGTTTCTAGGTGCCGTTGGTGGGTTCTCCAATTCCGATGTGCTAGGTAGTGCAAAAGGATGGGCAGGAGCCATTAAGTACAACGAAAAGGCCAATACGGTTATTAAAAACTTCTTTGCTAGACCAGATACATTATCGGTTGGCATTTGCAACGGATGCCAATTGTTCATGGAGTTGGATTTAATTAATCCTGAGCATGAAACGCACGGTAAAATGACATACAACGATTCTCATAAACATGAGAGCAATTTTACTTCGGTGGAAATACAAAAGAACAATTCGGTTATGCTATCCTCATTAGAAGGAAGCAAACTGGGCGTTTGGATCTCTCATGGTGAAGGTAAATTTTCACTACCACAATCTGAAGACAACTATGATATTGTTGCTAAATATGGTTACGAAGGCTATCCGGCAAACCCTAATGGCAGTGACTTTAATACCGCTATGCTTTGTGACAAAACAGGGCGTCATCTTGTGACCATGCCACATATAGAGCGTTCTATTTTTCCGTGGAACTGGGCGCATTATCCAGCAGATAGAAATGATGAAGTTTCACCATGGATCACTGCTTTTATTAATGCCAAAGAATGGTTACTTAATCAGAAATAATTACAACCTATTATAACCACAAAAGCTGTGTACTTCCAATAAATTGGATACACAGCTTTTTACTTCAACCAAAACATATTATCGCACCAATAGCCTTCCACTCCATGTTTTTTCTTTGGAGTTTTGAAGTTTATAGAGGTACAGCCCTGGGGCCAAATCTTTTCTTTGAACAATTATCTCATTTTGCCCGGCAATACTTTCTCCTTCCAAATGGTGACTACCGATCAACCTTCCGCTAAGAGAATATAGATCCAACTCATAAGTATCTGCATCTTCCTCGTAAAAGTATAGGCTTGTACTTTCTACCATAGGATTAGGATATACAACAGATTTGTTTAAATCTGTATCCACAAATTCCTGACCTGGCTCTCTGTTATGAAAATCAACATTTTGCAGCTCCATAGATTTTTCTTCAGCATAACCATTCTCTGCAATCAAATTGAAAGACAATACTTTAATATCAGAAAAATCGGTTGCTTCACCAGATTCATTTGTAAAATCATCTGTAGAAAGCGTGTATACTTTAAGTTCACTATCTAATGTAATAGTAGTCTTATAAATTGAACCATCACCTTTGATCAGCTGCACATCTAAGTTCGATGTACCTTTTGCCTCAAAACTAATCTTAGAATAATCACTTAAATCAACTGCAGTAAACCTAGGATTCAAGGCTCTGTACACACCTAAATAATTACTGGTTGTACCACCAAGTTTAATATTTCTTTCTATAGGATAACCATCGCCTACGTAAGGTCCTTCAGCAGGTAAAACTTCGTAAGTGGATACCGTAGTTCCATCGGCAGAATCATCTAAGCCCCATGGAGCATCGGCAACAAATAAATCATCTGGCGTAGCACCTGCCCCAGTGCTAATTCTAAAGCCAAGATCAAACAGTGTACCTGTTTTCAACGCTACAGAATCTAAATATCCATCTATATCAGCAGAAACTCCTAATACTTCGGTATCACTTGTTTCGGTAAGCTTTAGCCCTCCTTCTAAATTGATACTTTCAGAATTATTGTTGTTCACGATATTTAATAAAACCTCGCCGTTTTTATAACTAGCAGATTTTACAAAAACAGGTGGCGGTGTAGATCCCGTATATTCAGATATTTCTGAATTGGCTTCTAAAAGATCTAGTATTTCATCAGCCAATAATAATAAGTCATCTACTGAATTTGACCAAATTTGAAAATTGTAAAATGAGGTATCATTTGTGTAGGCATCAATATTCCAGTGAGATTCTACAGTAAAGTTCCCTGCTGAATTTACCCTAGCCGAAAAAGTTAAGGCAAATTCCAGACTACCATCTGGTTGCTTGATGATAGATTTAATAAAGTCCTTTTCCCTTAATTGAATATTACTTACAGATAACAATTGAGCGCCTAAAAAACGGTCACAAATAAATTTACTGTGTTCATAAACCTTATTATCGGTTTTGATGACCATAAGCGACCCCAGATTTTCAGTGCCATTTAAATAATCAACCGAGTAAATATCTGAAGCATTGGTCAAGTCCAACAGGTCGCTAGGTGAAGATTCAATAGTACTGGTCTCACCTACTACCCCTAATGGTACCAAAGAGTTCAATGGAATATTATTTACATCATTCTTTGAACTTAGACCGTAAAATGCATTTTTAACAAGCTTTTTAGCCTTTGTTTTATCGAATACATAGTTGGTCTTGGCACGGTTAAAATTTCTTTTGCTTATCAAATTCGCTAGTCTGTCGTTACTTTCCAGTCCTCCCTTATTGGCACTAGAAGTGGTAACTATTACGGGGCAAGCAGCTACACCAGAACATGAAGGATCATCACAATCCACAAGCCCATCACCATCATCATCTATTCCATTTAAACAGTCTTCTTGAGGTACAGGTGCCGTAGGGCAACGCGCACCATCATTACTAGATGCTGCTGGACCAAATGCAAATATGTTAGATTGTATGACACCTAAGGTGATGTCTTGAACATTATCAATTTTATAAACAGAACCAGTTTGGTTGGCAGAAATATAAAAGTTACCATCAACATCAAAGTAAACGGCACCAAACGTATATTTTAAACCATCAAGAATAGGAACAGCACCCAAATTATAAACCGTACCCGTTTCTGGGTCTATTTTATATAATAATCTAGTACTACCCTCTACTGTATATAGCATACCATCGGCTGCATTAAAAGCCCAGTCGGCTATTCCCATACTCTGACTTAATTGAAATTGACCCAAGTATTCTAAATACGTATCCGATTCAGGGTTGATGTCTACCTTATAATATGATGAGCCGCCAGCTTTAAAATAATAAATTCCATCTGGAGATATATCGCCAACATATTTATTACCCGTTGGCAATTCTGGTATTGTATATTGATCAACTGAATAATCCTTACCTATTCTTACTATTGTACTAGATGGTGTAGAAAGATAACCCCACAAATAACCGTCTGTTGGATTATAGCCCACACCGTTTACATTACCCGATGTTATATTTTCAGCTACCAAATAAGAACTGCCCGAGGCAAGATCTAAGGCATAGATATCATTATACTGAAATAAATATGCGTTGTAATCGCAATTAAAAGGTTCTGATTGCGCCATCAACGTCAATCCTGAAAAAGAGACGAGAAATATTGCAATAGACTTAAAAAATGTTTTCGTTAAGTAGTTTTTTTTCATGTTTTCTACGATTTGGGATAATAATCTTCCATACAAACCTAACCTTATTTAATAAAGAAAATTCCTACAAAAGGTTGAGATGTATACATAACACGCTCAATAACAATTTATTGTGGTCGAATGGCAAAAATCGATACAATACCACCTAAACTACTCGAATTAAGAATATTGTAATAAGAAGCTGATTTATTTAATAATACAATTTTAAAATATCGAGTTCTTTCACTATTTTGCAATTCTTATTATAAATTAAGTATGCAAAAAGTTACCCGTCTTTTTGACTTTCCATATTATCAGCTAGAAAAGCATGCCTTGAAAAAGGCTTTGGTGTCAAAAAAAAATGGAACGTGGATTAGTACATCTACACAAGAATATATCAACAAAGCAAATGCTATTAGCCGTGGCTTATTACGACTAGGCGTGCAGCCCAATGATAAAATTGCGGTTATTTCGCTCACGAACAGAACTGAGTGGAATATCATGGATATCGGTATATTACAATTAGGTGCCCAGAATGTACCGGTTTACCCTACCATTTCGGAAGAGGATTATGCCTATGTTTTAAATCACTCCGAAGCTAAATACTGTTTTGTCTCTTGTGGAGAAGTACATGATAAAGTAGTTTCAATAAAGGACCAGGTGCCGAGCCTACAGAACATTTTTTCTTTTGACGATCTTTCCAATTGCGACAATTGGGAAAAAGTATTGGAGCTTGGTGCCGATACCGCTAACCAAGAGGAGGTTGAAAAATTAAAGAATGAAGTTACTCCAGAAGATTTGGCGACACTTATCTATACTTCTGGTACTACCGGAAGACCTAAAGGTGTTATGCTATCTCACAACAACCTGGTTAGTAATGCAATTGAAAGTTCTAAACGTTTTCCAATAGTTGACGGTGAAACCAAGGCGTTAAGCTTTTTACCTCTTTGCCATGTTTATGAGCGAATGCTAATTTACCTGTATCAATTTAGAGGTGTTACCATATACTATGCAGAATCACTGGATAAAATTAGCGACAACTTAAAAGAAACGAGTCCGCATGTGATGACAGCGGTACCAAGACTTTTAGAAAAAGTTTACGATAAAATTTATGCCAAAGGAACAGAACTTACCGGTTTAAAAAAGAAATTATTTTTCTGGGCAGTGGAACTTGGTTTAAAATATGAACCATACGGTAAAAATGGTTGGTGGTATGAAACTCAGCTTTCCATAGCCCGAAAACTTATTTTTAGTAAATGGAAAGAAGGCTTGGGTGGCAACCTTAGTTTAATAGCTTCAGGTAGTGCCGCTTTACAACCAAGATTATCAAGAATTTTCAATGCGGCGGAATTTGGTTTAATGGAAGGTTACGGTTTATCTGAAACATCACCTGTAGTTTCGGTAAATGATATGCGCGATGGCGGATTTAAAATTGGCACAGTCGGCAAACCCATTGACCGTACCGAGGTTAAGATTGCGCAAGACGGAGAAATCTGTATTAAAGGTCCACAAGTAATGCTGGGCTATTATAAAGATGAGAAAAAAACCAAAGAAGTAATTGTTGACGGTTATTTTTTAACAGGAGATATTGGCGAACTTGATAGTGAAGGCTTCCTTAAAATTACTGATCGTAAAAAAGAAATGTTCAAAACTTCGGGTGGTAAGTATGTTGCTCCTCAATTGTTAGAGAATCGTTTTAAACAATCTAGATTTATAGAGCAGATAATGGTAGTTGGTGAAGGTGAAAAAATGCCTGCTGCCCTTATACAACCAGATTTTGAATTTTTGCAGGAATGGGCGGCGATACATAAAATTGATATACCCGTAAATTCCGATATCATAAAAAACGAAAAAGTATTGGCTCGTTATCAGCAAGAAATTGATGAAGCCAATGAGAAATTTGCTAAATGGGAAAAAGTAAAACAGTTTAGACTTACCCCAGATGTTTGGAGTATTGATGGTGGTCATTTGACCCCAACCATGAAACTGAAAAGAAAAGTTATCAAGGAAAAATATATTTCCCTTTACAATGATATCTACGAGCGATAATAAATTAAGATAACAGTTCAACTTATAGCTATGACACCCAACTAAATAATGATAATATTTTAGTTGGGTGTTTTGCTTTTTACCAATTAGCAGTATAAAGAATTGACCAGCGGTTTAAGCTATAACCAACTCAACAGCAACATATAAAAGATGCTACCTTAAATTACTTTAGTAAGATTCATTTAAATAAAATATAATAAAATTTATTATGCATGCATAATAAATTTTATTATATTTGGGAACCAACTAAATGAGTATGAAAGAAGCAACGATAGATTATGCGTTGAGAGCTACTTGGCAAGCGGTAGCAAGAATGTATAATGAAGAAGCAAAGAAGTTTGATTCTACTATGGCAGTTGGCTTTACTTTATTGAGCATAGACCCAAAAACGGGTACTCCTTCTACTTCCCTTGGTCCGAAGATGGGAATGGAAGCGACGAGCCTCTCCAGAATTTTAAAAAGTATGGAGCAAAAAGGTCTCATTTTACGAAAGCCGAACCCTAACGATGGTAGAGGCGTTCTTATTTATTTGACTGAATTTGGGTTGGAAAAAAGAAACGATTCAAAAAACACGGTTCTTAGGTTCAATGAAGTGGTTAAAAGTGAAGTGACAGATGAAAAGCTTGCTAATTTTTTTGAAGTTACCGAAGCCATTAACAAGCTTATTGCAGACAAAAAATTATTTTAATTCAACTTATCAATTAATACAGCATAAAGTACATGAACAAGCACATTAAAAAAGTAGCAGTAATTGGCTCAGGAATAATGGGTAGCGGTATTGCCTGCCATTTTGCAAATATTGGCGTAGAGGTTTTATTGCTAGATATTGTTCCTCGTGAACTAAATGATAAAGAAAAAGCGAAAGGCTTAACATTAGAAGACAAAGTAGTACGTAATAGAATGGTGAACGATTCATTAGCGGCAGCGCTAAAATCAAAACCATCTCCTATTTACCATCAAAAATTTGCTAGTCGCATATCGACTGGAAATTTAGAAGACGATATCGCTAAAGTATCTAAGGTAGATTGGATTATCGAAGTAGTTGTTGAGCGATTGGACATAAAAAAACAGGTCTTTGAAAATTTAGAGAAATACCGTACTCCCGGTACTTTAATTACCTCCAACACTTCCGGTATTCCTATTAAATTTATGTCAGAAGGTAGAAGTGATGACTTTCAAAAACACTTTTGTGGCACTCACTTTTTCAACCCTGCACGTTATTTAAAACTTTTTGAAATTATTCCTGGTCCTAAAACTTCGCATGAAGTATTGGATTTCTTGAATGGGTATGGTGAAAAATTCTTGGGCAAAACATCTGTTGTTGCTAAAGACACCCCTGCATTTATAGGAAATAGAATTGGAATATTCAGTATTCAAAGTCTTTTCCATATGGTAAAGGAAATGGGTATGACCGTGGAGGAAGTAGATAAATTGACCGGTCCTGTAATAGGTAGACCAAAGTCGGCCACTTTTAGAACTGTTGATGTTGTAGGTTTAGATACTCTTGTACATGTTGCTAACGGTATTTATGATAATTGTGCCGATGATGAGCGCCATGAACTGTTTAAACTGCCTGAATTCATCAGTACAATGATGGACAATAAATGGTTAGGAAGCAAAACGGGACAAGGTTTTTATAAAAAATCTAAAGATGATAAAGGTAAAACCGAAATTTTGACCCTTGATTTGGATACGATGGATTATCGTTCTAAAAAGAGTGCAAAATTTGCAACTTTAGAATTGACCAAGACAATAGATAAAGTAGTTGATCGCTTTGCCGTACTTGTTGGCGGAAAGGATAAAGCTGGAGAATTTTACAGAAAAAGTTTCGGACAGTTATTTGCCTATGTATCTCACAGAATCCCTGAAATTACCGATGAGCTTTATAAAATTGATGATGCTATGAAAGCCGGTTTTGGTTGGGAACATGGACCATTTCAAATTTGGGATGCCGTAGGCATTGATAAAGGATTGGAGTTTATTAAAGCAGAAGGTCTTGAAGCCGCTGCTTGGGTTCATGATATGAAAGCCGCGGGAATAAATTCTTTCTACGCAGTTAAAGAAGGGGCTACATATTATTATGATATCCCTAAAAAATCAGTAGAAAAAATACCTGGTCAAGATTCTTTTATCATACTTGACAATATCAGAAAATCTAATGAGGTATTTAAAAACAGCGGTGTTGTTGTTGAAGATTTAGGTGACGGAATATTAAATGTTGAGTTCCAATCCAAAATGAATACCATTGGTGGCGATGTTTTATCTGGCTTGAACAAAGCAATTGATATGGCAGAGAAAGATTTCCAAGGATTGGTTGTGGGTAACCAAGCTGCGAACTTCTCTGTAGGAGCAAACATTGGTATGATCTTCATGATGGCCGTTGAGCAGGAATATGATGAGCTTAATATGGCCATTAAAATGTTTCAAGATACTATGATGCGTATGCGCTACTCTGCGATACCAACAATTTCTGCTCCTCATGGCATGACATTGGGTGGTGGTTGTGAGCTTTCTTTACATGCAGATATGGTAGTTGCAGCCGCTGAAACATATATCGGACTTGTAGAATTTGGTGTTGGGGTAATTCCTGGCGGTGGCGGATCTAAAGAATTTGCCGTTCGCGCACAAGATACCTTCAAAAAGAACGATGTTGAGCTGAATGTTCTTCAAGAGTATTTCTTGACAATAGGTATGGCCAAGGTTTCTACTTCTGCCTATGAAGCTTATGATTTAGGCATATTGCAACATGGTAAAGATATTGTTGTAGTTAATAAAGACAGACAAATTGCAACGGCCAAAGCCTATGCGAAATTGATGGCCGAACAAGGTTATACGCAACCACCGAAACGTTCAGATATTAAAGTTTTAGGGAAACAGGCATTGGGTATGTTCTTAGTAGGAACAGATTCTATGGAGGCCAGCCACTACATTAGTGAGCACGATAAGAAAATTGCAAATAAACTGGCCTATGTAATGGCGGGGGGCGATTTATCCGAACCGACATTGGTAAATGAGCAATACTTGTTAGACCTAGAAAGAGAAGCTTTCCTTTCGCTTTGTACAGAAAGAAAAACTTTAGAACGAATTCAGCATATGTTGAAAACTGGAAAACCGTTACGTAATTAATTTACGCAGCTATATGCCATAAGCTTATAATTAGTGGCAATCTTATTTTAACAACAAATAATGCTAGCAGCAAAAAGCTGACAGCTAAAAGCAAGATTAAAAAATGAAAACAGCATATATAGTTAAAGGTTATAGAACAGCGGTAGGTAAAGCACCTAAAGGGGTCTTTCGCTTTAAACGTACCGATGAATTGGCAGCCGAAACCATCGAGTATATGATGAAAGAATTGCCAAACTTAGATAAAAAACGAATTGACGATGTAATTGTTGGTAATGCGATGCCCGAGGGTTCTCAAGGTTTGAACATGGCACGTTTAATTTCGCTAATGGGATTGGATATCGTTGATGTTCCCGGAGTTACCGTAAATAGATTTTGTTCGTCGGGTATCGAAACAATCGGTATTGCTACTGCCAAAATTCAGTCAGGTATGGCAGATTGTATTATTGCCGGTGGTGCCGAGAGCATGAGTTCAGTACCTATGACAGGTTATAAGACAGAATTGAATTATGATGTAGTCAAGGCGGGCCATGAAGACTATTACTGGGGTATGGGAAATACCGCAGAGGCCGTTGCAAATGAGTACAAAGTTTCTCGAGAAGATCAAGATGAATTTGCCTATAACTCTCATATGAAAGCTCTTCGTGCCCAGGCAGAAGATAGATTTCAAGATCAAATAGTACCAATAGAGGTTGAAGAAACCTATGTTGGAGCTGATGGTAAAAAGGCTACTAAAAAATATACGGTAACCAAAGATGAAGGACCTAGAGCCGGTACTTCAACCGCTATATTGAACAAACTTAGACCGGTTTTTGCCGCAGGTGGTAGTGTTACAGCAGGTAACTCTTCACAAATGAGTGATGGTGCCGCTTTTGTAATGGTAATGAGCGAAGAAATGGTAAAAGAATTGAATCTTGAGCCTATTGCGCGTCTTGTAAATTATGCCGCAGCAGGTGTACCGCCAAGAATAATGGGTATAGGACCTGTAGCTGCTGTGCCAAAAGCACTAAAACAAGCTGGTTTAAAACAAGATGATATAAAGTTGATCGAATTGAACGAAGCTTTTGCTTCTCAATCCTTAGCGGTCATCAGAGAATTGGGCTTGAATCAAGATATAGTTAATGTAAACGGAGGAGCTATAGCATTAGGTCACCCATTAGGTTGTACAGGAGCTAAGTTATCGGTTCAACTTTTTGATGAAATGCGTAAAAGAAATATGCAGGGTCAATATGGTATGGTTACCATGTGTGTAGGAACGGGACAAGGTGCTGCCGGCATATTCGAATTTTTAAAATAACAAACTTATTATTTGGCATCAGGTATTTACTTAATACTTATTACCAAATACTTTATACTAAATACAATTAACAACATGAGTACAGAAACATCGGATAAAGACATTCTTAGAGGAGGACAATTCCTTGTTAAGGAGACCAACTGTGATGATATTTTCACTTTGGAAGATTTGAACGAAGAACAACGAATGATGCGTGAAAGCACCAAAGAATTCGTTGATCGAGAATTATGGGCACACTGGGAACGTTTTGAGAAAAAAGATTACGCATATACCGAAGAAACCATGCGCAAAGCCGGTGAATTAGGTTTATTGAGCGTAGCTGTTCCAGAATCTTACGGTGGTATGGGCATGGGATTTGTTTCTACCATGTTGGTATGTGATTACATTTCTGGTGCAACTGGTTCTTTTAGTACGGCATTTGGTGCTCATACAGGTATTGGTACTATGCCAATAACTTTATATGGCACAGAAGAACAAAAGCAAAAATATGTTCCAAAATTAGCCTCAGGCGAATGGTTTGGTGCTTATTGCCTTACAGAACCAGGTGCAGGGTCTGATGCAAATTCAGGTAAAACTAAAGCTGTTCTTTCCGAAGATGGAAAAACTTACAGCATTACCGGTCAGAAAATGTGGATATCAAACGCTGGTTTCTGTAACTTGTTTATCGTGTTCGCACGTATTGAAGATGACAAGAACATTACTGGGTTTATCGTAGAAAATGACCCCAGCAATGGTATTACCTTAGGTGATGAGGAAAAGAAATTAGGTATTCACTCCTCTTCTACCCGCCAAGTATTTTTTAATGAAACCAAGGTTTCTGTTGAAAATATGCTTTCTACAAGAGGAAATGGCTTTAAAATTGCGATGAATGCGTTGAACGTTGGTCGTATAAAATTAGCTGCAGCTTGTTTAGAAGCTCAAAGAAGAGTAATCAATGAGGCGGTAAATTACGCCAACGAAAGAATTCAGTTCAAAACTCCGATCGTTAATTTTGGAGCTATAAAAGCTAAATTGGCAGATATGACAACCAACGCTTACGTAGGTGAATCTGCTTGCTACCGTGCCGCAAAAAATATTGAAGATAGAATTGCAATACGTGAAAGCGAAGGTAATTCTCACCAAGAAGCTGAACTTAAAGGAGTTGAAGAATACGCAATAGAATGTTCTATTTTAAAGGTAGCGGTTTCGGAAGATGTACAACATACGGCAGATGAAGGTGTCCAAATTTTTGGAGGTATGGGCTTTAGTGCAGATACACCTATGGAATCTGCTTGGAGAGATGCTCGAATTGCACGTATTTATGAAGGTACTAACGAAATCAACAGAATGTTGGCGGTGGGTATGCTTGTTAAGAAAGCAATGAAAGGTCATGTAGATCTTTTAGGACCGGCAACTGCAGTTGGCGAAGAGCTAATGGGTATTCCTTCTTTCGACACTCCTGATTTCTCTGAACTATTTGCTGAGGAAAAAGATATCTTGAAGAGACTTAAAAAGGTATTCTTAATGGTCGCTGGATCTGCAGTACAAAAATTTGGTCCAGAATTGGAAAAGCACCAGCAGTTAATGCTTGCTGCTTCCGATATTCTTATTGAAGTATACATGGCAGAATCTGCTTTGTTACGTACAGAAAAAAATGCAAAACGTTATGGCGAAGAAGCTCAGGCTACTCAAATTGCCATGTCTAAGTTATATTTGTACAATGCTACCGAAACTATCATTAAGAAAGGTAAAGAAGCTATAGTTTCTTTCGCCGAAGGTGATGAGCAAAGAATGATGTTAATGGGACTTAAACGTTTTACGAAATATACAAATTACCCAAATGTAGTTGCACTACGTACGCAAATTGCGGATAAAGTAGCTGCAGATAACGGGTACACCTTTGACTAATTCAGATTACTTTTGTTGTTTGGTAACTTGAATGTTAAACCGCCCCATTGGGGCGGTTTTTTTGTTTGGTAAACATTCTTATTGCGACTACTTTTAGACCATGCATAAAAAATTACTTGAACAAGTTTACAATACCTCGAATTTTAATGCCAATGGTCACGAACTTATTGACCAGTTGACCAGTCATTTAGAGGATAAGTTGAATGGAAATTCACGTAATACCATTCAATGGAACAATCCTGCGAATGAATTACAATTTTGGAAAGATTTTCTTGAAAATGGTGATAGCAAAAATTTGTTTCAAGAAATAAACCAGCGTACCACTCATATACATCACCCCAATTACCTTGGTCATCAAGTGAGTCCGCCAGCGCCTATTACTGCACTAACAAGTTTATTGAGCTCCCTTTTAAACAATGGAACCGCAGTCTATGAAATGGGTATGTCATCCAATGCCATTGAACGCATAATTGTAGAATTAATATGTGATAAAATTGGATTTAATGATAATGCCGGTGGGTTTTTAACCTCAGGTGGTACTCTGGCAAATCTTACCGCATTATTAAGCGCAAGAAAAGCTGTCTCAAAAAAGAACGTGTGGAGAGATGGAAGTCAAAACCAGTTAGGAATTATGGTTAGTGAAGAAGCCCATTACTGTGTAGATCGTGCTGCCAGAATAATGGGATTGGGCGATCAAGGCATTATAAAAGTTCCTGTCACCAATGAATACAATATAAATACCGATTTATTGGACTCGAAGTTAAAAGAAGCTCAACAAAAGGGAATTGAGGTTTTTGCCATAATTGGTAGCGCACCGTCAACAGCCACCGGTATTTTTGATGATCTTGAATACATTGCTAAATTCGCCAAAGAACATAATATTTGGTTCCACGTTGATGGTGCCCATGGCGGTGCCGGTATTTTCTCTAAAAAATACAGACATACCTTAAACGGCATTCAACATGCCGATTCAGTAGTTATTGACGGTCATAAAATGATGATGATGCCTGCATTGACCACTGCCCTACTCTTTAAGGATGAAAACAATGCCAAGGCTACGTTCAGTCAAAAAGCAGATTACTTGTTGAGCGATTCGGAACATGAAGATTGGTACAATTCTGGCAAACGGACTTTTGAATGCACCAAAAACATGATGGCAATACATTGGTTTACACTACTAAAATTATATGGTGAAGAAGTTTTTGATGCCAATGTTACACTACTTTACGATTTAGGGTCTTTGTTCGCAGATATTATTGAAGTTGAACCTAATTTTGAATTGGCGTTACGCCCTATGTCCAATATTGTATGCTTTAGGTATGTTCTACCTAACTTAAATATTGATGAGCAGAATGGAGTAAACATAAAAATTCGCCAGCAACTTTTAGAAGATGGCGAATTTTATATTGTACAAACGAAATTAAAAAATGTTCATTTCTTGCGCATAACCGTCATGAATCCGTTTACAACAGAAGAACATTTTAAAGCCTTAATCAGTAAAATAAAGGCTTTAGCTTTACATTGATTATTCTCTCAACGATTCTAACATTTTGTCTTCGCTTTCTTTCTTTGAGAAATTAATAGCACACTCTATTAAAGCTAAATGGGAATAAGCTTGAGGGAAGTTACCCAATAACCTTTTTGTCTTAAAATCAATATCTTCACTGAACAGACCTAAATGATTACTGTAACCTAATAACCTCTCAAAATATTCCAGTGCTTTTTTCTCTTCTCCTATTTTAAATAGGCTATTGATGTACCAGAATGTACATACGGTAAACGAGGAAGAAGGTAAACCAAAGTCATCCTCATTTTTATATCTATAAAGCAATCCGTCATTACTTAATTCCTTACCAATGGCATTAACGGTCTTTATATATCTTTCATCTTTGGCTTCAACACAACCATAAGACTCCATCAATAAAACGGAAGCATCCAAGTCTTTAGAACCGTACGATTGGGTATATGCACCAACTTCTTCGTTCCAAGCGTTATCATAGATATCTTGCCAAATCTCTGCTCTTATTGGTTCCCATTTATCTATTTTATGTTGCTTTCCTAACATTTCGGCTACTTTGATCGCTCGGTCCAATGCCGTCCAACAAAGTACTTTTGAAAATGTAAAGTGCCTGTCTTCTGTACGGAATTCCCAAATACCCTTATCGGCATCCTTCCAATTATTACTTACAATCCAAACGATACCTTTTGTAATGGCCCATAAATCTTCTCCATTTTCAATATCAACACTGAACTTTACCATTTGTTCATAAATCACATCCATCAGAATACCATAAATGTCATTTTGCTTTTGGTGATAAGCCGCATTACCTATACGAACCGGCTTTGAACCTTTATAACCAGCCAAATGCTCTAGGGTTTCTTCGGTCAGTTTTTTCTCTTTATTGATACCGTACATGATCTGTAGTTTCTCTGCCTTATCGGGTATCAGGTCTATAATGAACTGTAAATATCTTCTTGCAACATTCTTATGCCCCAATTCTGATACCACCTTTATAACCATAGAAGCATCTCTGATCCAACAGAAACGATAATCCCAATTACGAACTTCTCCAATGGTTTCTGGTAAAGAAGTTGTAGCTGCAGCTAAAACGGCACCGGTCTTATCATAGCTCAATAGCTTTAAGGTCAAAGCACTTCTAGATATTTCATCGTTAAACTTCTTATAGGTTGGGGTTAAGTCGGTCCAGTTCAACCAATATACCTTAGTATTCTGAAGATCTACATAAGCTCTCTGAGTGGTTGGCAGCAACAACTTTTCATTGTAGCCCATAAGCATGAATTCATCTTGTACCAGCTCCAATTCAACACTATTGACAATAGTTTCTTTATCAAAAGAAGTATATAAGAATACTGTATCGAACTTAACATCGTAGGTTAAACTGGCTATGAAATCTTTTTTGATGTAGGTTTCGGTCTTACCCATTGCATACTCCAGTCTTGGATCATACAAAACCGAAAAACTTGGTTTACCGGATATATGTTTAAAAAATCTGATCAATTCTGGCGGAGCATGATGACTACCATCCAATTTTCGATATCTAGGCATGAAATCATGAATTTCAAAATGGTCGTCACCAGATTTAAACGAGGTAATTAAAATATTGGTGTACCTCTCATAACTTTGGGTAATCTCATAGCTGTCATTCACCTTTATTTCAAAACTTCCTCCTATATTTTCATCCAATAACTTGGCAAATACAGACGGACTATCAAATTCTGGCAAACAGCACCAATCTATACTTCCTGTCTTTGAAATTAATGCTGCACTTCTGCAATTTCCTATTATTCCGTAGTCTAAATTATCCATTCAATAAAATTCTTGATTCATTTGAGGTTTCAATTGGTATTGCCCTCCTTTTTCCCGAAATTTAGAGAAATAATTATCAAGAAGAAGCAAAAAATCCTCTTTTATGGCGAAAACTATCATTATCTCAAATAGACTACCTGTACAATTACAAATTAGCAATGGCGACATTTCTGCGATACCAAGTGTAGGTGGACTGGCTACCGGAATGAAATCTGTTCACTCTGGAGGTGATAGCTTATGGATTGGTTGGAGCGGATTGACAGATGAGGAAATACCCGAAGAACTAATTCCAAAAATAGATAGTGCCTTAGCGGAACACGGTTCATCTAAGGTTAATTTAACAGAGAAAGAAGTAGATGGTTTTTATTACGGATTTAGTAATAGAACCGTATGGCCATTGTTTCATTACTTTTTAGAGTATTCTGAATTTGAATTGGATAGCTGGGAAATTTATAAAGCAGTAAATCAAAAATTTGCCGATGCCATTCTTGCTAAGGCAGATAATGAAGATACTATTTGGATCCATGACTATCAATTAATGTTAGTACCCCAAATGGTAAGAGCTGAAAGACCTGATATTTCCATTGGGTTCTTTTTGCATATTCCTTTCCCATCGTACGAGATTTTTAGAACCTTACCTTGGAGGCGTGAAGTATTACAAGGACTGCTGGGCTCAGATTTAATCGGTTTTCATACATACGACTACGAACGTCACTTTTTAAGCTCTGTAAGAAGGCTATTGGGCTTAGAGGTTAGCTTTAACGATATCTATTTAGACGATAGAGTGATAAAAGTGGATTCCTTTCCTATGGGAATTGACTATAAGAAATTTAGCGACGCGGCAAAAGAACACTCTCAACGTACCGAGGATGAAAAATCCGAATTACAAAAAAGACTGGACACGCATAAAAAATCTGCACCAGATGCCAAGTTTTTCCTTTCGATAGACCGTTTAGATTATACCAAGGGTATTGCCAAACGTTTGAATGCGTTTGAATATTTTTTGAAGAAATATCCGCAGTACAAAGAAAAGGTTAGACTTATAATTCTTGCAGTTCCGTCTAGATCTAACGTACCACAATATCAATTGTTGAAACGTGAAGTAGACGAATTGGTAGGACGTATTAACGGAGAACTGTCTACCGTAAGCTGGACCCCGATATGGTATTTCTACAGATCAATGCCTTTTGAGAACCTTATCGACCTTTATACCTCTTCTGACATTGCCTGGTTGACACCTATTAGAGATGGTATGAATTTGGTAGCCAAGGAATATATAGCTACAAGAACAGATAAAACCGGGGTACTAATACTTAGTGAAATGGCAGGTTCTGCAAATGAAATGAATGAATCATTGCTGATCAACCCCAATAATTTTGAGCAAATAGCCGATTCTCTTTTTGAAGCCATCAATATGCCAGAAGAGGAACAAATCTCTAGAAATACCTTGTTACAGAAGAGATTGGAACGCTACAATGTAGAAAAATGGGCCAATGACTTCATGAACTCGCTTGTCAACCAAAAAGAGAAAGATCAAACGTATAGATCTAGAAGATTATCGGTAGATATTATGAATACGGTGATGAATAGTTATACCAACGCGAAACGACGATTGGTATTTTTAGATTACGACGGTACTTTGGCAGGCTTTCATAACGACCCACAAAAAGCATCACCAGATGAAGAACTATATAATTTATTGGACGAGATATCTTCTCAGCCCAATACCGATATGTATTTAATAAGTGGAAGGGACAAGGAGACATTTACAAAATGGTTCTTACCCAAAAAATACAATATGATCGTTGAGCATGGGGTTTGGATCTCACAGGGCGGTGAGGAGTTTAGAATGCTAGAAACGGTTAAAAAAGATTGGATGGAGAAAATATTACCGGTTCTTGAGTCATTTGTAGATCGAACGCCCGGTAGTTTTATTGAGGAAAAGAATTACTCTTTAGCATGGCATTATAGAAATACCGATCCAGATTTTGGCCAAAAACGTTCTGTAGAATTAAATACGGTGTTGACCAGTTTGATCGCTAACGATGACCTTAGTGTATTAAACGGAAATAAGGTGATGGAAATTAAGAGCAGCAATGTAAACAAGGGTAGAGCCTCTATGCGTGTATATACAGAGCATGAATACGATTTTGTTTTCGCTATCGGTGATGATTGGACAGATGAATTTATGTTTCAAGAGTTACCGGAAGAATCCATTACCGTTAAAGTGGGTCGCCAAAAAACACAAGCAAGATATTTTGTGGACAATACAAAGAATGTTCGTGATATTTTGAAACGTTTTGCCGACAAAAGATAGATCAATCAGCCAGATTCTAAATATTTGGTTTAGAATCTGGTTAAATCTCATCATCTATTGAAGCAAAAACTGCACATTCTCCCTATCATTATTCTTTCCCAGTTTGCCTGTACCTCTACTTGGTTTGCAGGTAATGCCATTATAGAATCATTGACCAAAAAGCTAGATTTTGGTGGCGAAATCGTTAGTTATGTCTTATCATCTGTACAGTTCGGTTTCATAATAGGCACATTGATTTTTGGCATTCTTATGATTGCCGATAGGTTTTCCCCTTCAAAAGTATTTATGGTGTGCGCTTGCTTTGCGGCTATATTCAATTTATTGCTAATTATTCCGCAATTAAATGTCACGGGTTTATTAATGGCTAGATTCGGCACGGGTTTTTTTCTTGCGGGAATATATCCGGTAGGTATGAAAATTGCTGCAGATTATTATGAAAAGGGACTGGGCAAAGCATTGGGATTTTTAGTTGGCGCCTTGGTTTTGGGCACCGCTTTTCCGTTTCTTATTAAGGATACTACTTGGGCCAGTCATCCAGATAGTGTTATAAAACTTACCTCCGGTATTACGGTGTTGGGAGGTTTTCTTTTATTTTTTCTCATCCCAAACGGTCCTTACAGAGTGGCAAGTACATCATTACAATTAAATGCCGGACCGAGACTCTTCAAAAATTATTATTTTAAAAAAGCTGCATTTGGGTATTTTGGACACATGTGGGAACTATATGCCTTTTGGGCGTTTACCCCAATTGCCATACAGTGGTTTGCCCTGAAATCCGGCAACGATATTTCGGTATTTTTATGGACGGGAATCGTTATTGCCTTAGGCGGATTATCTTGTGCCTACGGCGGTATTCTTTCCCAACGTGCAGGTAGTAAAAAAGTAGCTTTGGTGGCTTTGATAGCATCGGGATTCTTTTGTTTTATTTCTCCATTACTGTTTTCCTTACCCGTATACTTTTTTTTGGCGGGATGGTGCTTATGGGGAATAGCAGTTACTGCAGATTCGCCTCAGTTCTCCAATTTGGTAGCATCGGCAGTATCACCTGAGTTAAAAGGAACTGCTTTGACCCTGGTAAATTGTATTGGGTATGCAATAACCATTTTAAGTATACAGCTTCTAGGATCACTTCAAGCGATCATTCCTATTGATCAACTGTTCATTACCTTAGGTATTGGACCGTTAATTGGAGTATATTATTTAATTCAGAAGAAAGTCTAATAATCGAACAGCCCTATGAAAATACCTATTCAAAATATATTTTGCTACAGCATACATATATACTTTTCAAAATGAAATTATTATCAGCCCTATATTTTACTTAATTTTAGAATCCGATTACCCAAACAAACTTTACTCATCAAAAAATTAAAATGAAAAAACTTTTACTCTTCTCCTTTCTAACTTCATTCATTACGATATCTGCACAGACCGATCAACGTATTTATGATATTATAGATGCCGTTTCAGCCGAACGTATTGAAAAGGATGTTACCAAGCTTGCCAATTTTGGCACTAGACATACATTAAGCGATACCGTTTCTACCACAAGAGGTATTGGAGCTGCACGTAGATGGATTAAAAGAGAGTTCGAAAAAACATCATCCGAATGCAACGATTGTTTAAATGTGTTCTTTCAAAAAGATTTAGTAAAAAAAGGTGCTAATAAACGTATCGTAAAAGATGTAGAAGTAGTAAATGTACTTGCTATTCAAAAAGGAACAAAATATCCTAATCGCTATATTATTATGAGCGGTGATATAGATTCTCGTGTTAGTGACCCAACTAATTTTACAGATGATTCCCCTGGTGCAAATGATAATGCCAGTGGCATGGCAGGTACCTTGGAAGCTGCTCGAGTACTTTCTAAGTATCAATTTGAGAATAGTATTATTTATATGGGACTTTCTGGTGAGGAACAGGGTCTTTTTGGCGGTGGTGGTATTGCACAATATGCCATAGATCAAGGTTGGGAAATCATTGGTATTTTCAATAATGATATGATCGGAAATATTAAAGGTGTAGATGGCACCATAAGCAACGTAGATTTTAGGATTTTTTCTGAACCTGTACCCCCAACTGAAACCGAAGAGCAACGTAGAGCCCGAAGATTTTACGGTGGTGAGGTGGATGGTGTTTCTAGACAATTGGCACGCTATGTTCATAAAAACGTAAAGCAGTATATGCCAGAAATGAACCCCATGATGATCTATCGTTTAGATCGTTTTGGTCGTGGTGGTCATCATAGACCTTTTAATGATGCAGGTTTTCCGGGAATTCGTATCATGGAAGCTCATGAAAACTATACGCAACAACATCAAGATATTCGTGTGGAAGATGGTATTGCCTATGGCGATGTGTTAGAGCATGTAAATTTCAAATATGCCGCTAAATTAACGGCAGTTAACGCTATTAATCTTGCCTCAATAGCCTGGGCGCCACCAGCTCCTGAAACGGTTAAAATTGGCGGTATTGTTGAACCTGCCGCCAAATTTCAATGGAGCAAGGTAGATGGCGCAAAAGGTTATAAAATATATTGGAGAGATACCACCTCCCCTACTTGGGACCATAGTAGATATGTAGGCGATATGAACGAGTTTGTTCTGGACGGCATTGTTATTGATAATTACTTCTTTGGAGTCTCGGCTGTTGGTGAAGACGGATTTGAGAGCCCAGTTGTTTTTCCAAATGGAATATTTAGATAAGACCAAATTACGTTGTACATGAACAAATTTATAGTTGCACTGGCTCTAGGGCTATGTTCTTTTTCGCAAGCCCAAACATTTACAAGACAAGATACCTTAAGGGGCAGTATTACCCCAGAACGTGAATGGTGGGATTTAAATTATTACCATTTAAATATTGCCGTTGACCCAGATAATAAATTTATAAGCGGCAGTAATACCATTCGCTATAAAGTTTTGGAATCTCATCAAGTTTTACAGGTCGATTTACAGCCACCTTTAACCATTGAAAAGGTCACTCAAGACGGAAAAGAACTTGAAGTAAAACACGCCGTTAACGCACATTTTGTTCAGTTGAGCAAACCCCAGATCAAAGGTGAGTTCAATGAAGTCATCGTTACGTATTCCGGTCACCCAAAAGAGGCGGTAAATGCCCCATGGGATGGCGGATTCTCGTGGAAGAAGGATAACAACGGTAAGGATTTCGTAGCTACCTCTTGCCAAGGCTTAGGTGCCAGTGTTTGGTGGCCCAATAAAGATCATATGTATGATGAAGTTGACAGTATGCTGATCAGTGTAAAGGCCCCAAAGGGACTTATGAACATATCTAACGGTAGATTAAGGAGTGTAAATAAAGTCAGTAATACATATAATTGGTTCGTTTCTAACCCAATCAACAATTACGGAGTCAATGTCAATATTGGAGATTATGTTCATTTTGATGAAGTATACCAAGGTGAAAAAGGAGCACTTGACATGGATTATTACGTTTTAAAAGACAATTTGGAGAAAGCCAAAGTCCATTTTAAAGATGCACCCAAAATGATGCAAGCCTTTGAACATTGGTTTGGTCCATACCCTTTTTATGAAGATTCCTTTAAGCTAGTTGAAGTTCCTTATTTGGGCATGGAACATCAGAGCTCGGTTACTTACGGAAATCAGTATTTAAAAGGATATTTAGGCAGGGACTTGTCCCAATCTGGTTGGGGATTGAAGTTTGATTTCATCATCATCCATGAAGCGGGACATGAATGGTTTGCAAACAATATTACCTATAAAGATGCTGCAGATATGTGGGTGCATGAAGGGTTTACCTGTTACTCAGAAAGTTTGTTTTTAGACTACCATTATGGCACAGAAGCAGCAAATGCTTATGTACAGGGTATTCGTAAAAATATACGCAATGATAAACCTATCATCGGTATTTACGATGTAAATCATGAAGGTAGTGGTGATATGTACTATAAGGGATCAAATATTCTACATACACTACGTCAAATAGTCAATGATGATGAAAAGTGGAGAGCCATTTTACGCGGACTCAATTCAGAATTCTACCATAAAACAGTGACCACGGCACAGATTGAAAATTATATTTCATCAAAAATGAAACTGGATCTCAGCCCATTTTTTGACCAGTATTTGCGCACCATTAAAATTCCGGTATTTGAGTATTCAATTGATGGTAAAAAATTATCCTATCGTTTCAACAATACGGTTAAAGATTTTACAATTCCAATACGGGTTTTTATAGATGATGAACCAGTTTGGTTAAATCCATCAACATCATGGCAGAGTAAAAAGATAAAAGGCAACTTAGAATCTTTGCATGTTGATCCAAATTTCTATGTTGACACAAAAAACTGATTCAACATTACTAAAGAAATAAATTTTAAGGTTCACCAAAATGTATTTAGGGTCAATATAGGTACCCAACAACACCTAATTTTGCTCAGCACCTATAACCCTACATGAAGAACACCTTAGCCAGATACAAAAACAGCGCTTTTAGAAGCTTTATTAGAAGGCATTCTAAATATGCCCCTATTTTATTCTTTATAGGCGGATTCATATTCGACACCTTTACGCTAGGACGTATTGACCGTCTTTATGATCTCACGGTGCTCTGCTTACACATGACGTCACTATCCATTACATTATATCTTTACAACCTAGTGGATGATGGCAAATGGAAAGGAACTTTTTTAGAACGCTACGAAGAATATTTACCATTAGCGATTCAGTTTTTTTTCGGAGGATTATCCAGTGCGTATGTCATATATTTTTCAAGAAGTGTTTCATTGTCCAAAACAGCATCTTTCTTCATAATACTTGTACTACTGCTTATAGCCAATGAATTTCTAAAAAAGCGAATTTCCAATAAATACCTGCAGTTTGGGGTGTATTACTTTATAAGCTTTACTTTTTTTACGTTCATGATACCGGTGTTTATCAAAGAGTTGAACACCACTATTTTTTTGATTTCGGGTGCCGCAAGTTTAGTGAGCACTTTGGTATTACTTACTTTTATTTATGGTAAAAGTCCCAGCACGCGAAAAGAAATCAAGCTTTGGAAAATGATTACCATTATCATATCTATTTACGGTATAATCAACCTCTTCTATTTTTTAAGATTGATTCCTCCCGTTCCCTTAGCTTTGGATAAAGGCATTGTTGCCCATAATATTGTTCAGAAAAACGGCAAATATGAGGTTACCTATGAATCGGAAGAATCGCATATTTTTTGGAGAAAACACAAGTTAGATTTTAGTTACACTCCCGAACAAAGAGTCTATATTTTCTCTTCGATTTTTGCCCCTACAGATTTAAAAAAATCCATTTTTCATAGATGGAGAAAATATAATGAACAAACCAAAGCTTGGGAAACTGTAGATGATATAGGCTATGACATTACCGGCGGTAGAGATGGTGGTTTTAGAGGCTATACCTATAAAGATAATGTAATGCCAGGTGAATGGGAGGTACAGGTGCTGACCGAAGAAGAACAGGTATTAGGCGTAATTGGTTTCGATATTGTTTTAAATACAGGTCAAAAACCATTAAAGCTTAAGACTTCAAAATTTTAATTATTTGTTTATCAACAAGATAAACTCAAACCATAACCTTTCTATAATAAATTATTTTTCTGCTTTTTGTATCTATACTAAGACTATCTTCGTGCAACCTTATATAAAATAGTGTCGATATACCAAAAAGTCCGAGCGGTAGACCGTGTGTTCTATCAACTGGAAAAGGAGTTGGGCTCCTTTCAAAACTCCACTGGTCTTGGTTGTGTTGCCAATTGTGGAAACTGCTGTTTAAAACCTGACATTAACGCTACTGCGTTAGAATTTTTACCCCTCGCCTACCATCTATTAAAAGATGGAAAAGCCGAAGAATGGTTGCAACTCTTACAAAGCAATACTTCAACTACACTTTGCCCCGTACTTAATACGGTAATTGCACCCGGAGCAAAAGGTTTTTGCTCGGAGTATGCACACCGCGGACTCATTTGTAGATTGTTCGGTTTCTCTGCTATGTTGCATAAAAACAATACGCCGACTCTAGTAACCTGTAAACCAATTAAGGAACAAAAACCACAAGCTGTAGCCGCAGCAGAAATTCATATTGCATCAAAGAACAATTATCCGCTAATCAGTAATTATTATATGCAGTTACGTTCAATTGATGAGTCTTTGGGTGCCGAACTGTTTCCTATTAGAATAGCTATTGCAAAAGCACTAGAAGTGGTTCTAGGCTACTATGCCTACCGAAGATCGCCAAGGTTAAAGAAAGTAGCATAGTATTATATACCTTGTACCTGAATTAAAAATGTATCTTTATTGTAGCTACTATTTAAATGTTAGAGCTTATTAAAAAGATAGTTTGAAGGTATACGGTATTAGCGGATTAGGTGCAGACAAAAGGGTTTTCAATTACTTAAATCTAGACCTAGAACTTATTTCTATAGACTGGATTTCCCCTTATCCCAATGAATCAATTAAAGATTATTCCAAAAGGCTTAGCACAGCTATAGATAACAACGAAGAATTTTGTTTAATAGGTGTAAGTTTTGGCGGGTTAATAGCAACGGAAATAAGCCAATTATTAAAACCAAAAAAAATCATACTCATATCTTCCGTACATACTGAACAGGAAATAAGACCAATTTATAAGTGGATTGGTAGATTAAATTGTATAAAATTTATTCCTACCTTTTTATTTAAACCCCCTCACATTTTAGCTAATTATTTAATGGGAGCTAAAAATACTAAACTATTAACGGAAATTTTAAATGATACTGACTTAAGTTTTGTGAAATGGGCATTACATGAATTCATAACATGGAAAAACATCAATCGTAACAATACTATAGTTAAAATAAATGGAACTAGTGACAAATTAATTCCCCCACGAGGAAATACTAAAATGCACTTAATTCAAGGTGGAGAACATTTTATGATTGTTGACAGGGCACATGAAATCAGTGAAATGATTAATTTAGAATTACGATAAATTTTGAATAATTAAAAATGAACCCAGAAGATTTTAAATCAAATATAGAAACGGAACTAAAAAAGGAAACCCCAAACTGGGACAATCTTTTAAAAATGACCTTAGCGCATTTTGATTGCTCTACGGGCACCTTACACTTATTAGATACCAATTCACTTTTACAATTAAAAACCCAAGTAGGTATTCCTGAATTTCTTATTCCTAAACTAGCTACTATACCCATAGGTAAAGGTATGGCCGGCATTGCTGCAGAGAGAAAAAAACCTGTTGAAATGTGTAACCTTCAAACAGATGATTCTGGTGTTGCCAGACCGTCAGCAAAAGATACCAAAGTAGAAGGATCGCTGGCCGCCCCGTTAATGCATAACGACAAGCTGTACGGAACTATTGGCATCGCTAAGCCAGTACCTTATGATTTTACAGAATCTGAAACCAATTTACTCATGGAAATTGGAACATTAATTAGCAAGAAATTAAGTTAACATAACCCAGTATAAGACATTAAAAAAAGCCCGCTGAATAGCGGGCTTTTCATTTGTATCAGTATTTACTTATTTAAAAACAGCTCCGGTAAGTGCTACTTGTGCTAGCTCTTTACCTTCTTCACCTTTAAAGGTTATATAATATGGACCTTCACCCGATACCGTACCCGTAATAGGTATTGTAATCATAGTGCCTTCCGACCCTTTTGCTTGTGCTGGCATTTGACCCTTTCCTAATAATGGTCCGTCTGGGGTATTTTCATGTATTTCAAAATCAAAGTACATGTTCGGTGCTTCTTGCCATCCTGCAGTTAAGGCAACCGATTTTACTCCTTTTAATGACATATTCTCCAACATAAACCATCCTGCCGATTTGTTGATCAACAATAGATCCATACCGCCGAACTGTACCGCTTGCATTCCGTCCAACTTCATCTGATCATTAAACTTTACCGTACTACTCGGTATCGCGATAGATTTAGAACCTGTAAGAGGAATAGTCCCTTCTGCACCCGCATCGGTATAACTAGCCGTTATGACCAACATATTACCTGGCGCAGATGATTCGGCCGTTATAGTGCCTTTCGCTGGCAACGATTTTTCTTTTTTATCATCACCATTTAAGGAAAGGATATAAAGTGCAATCTGTCTAGATTCATCTGATGTAACATTAGGGTGCGCAGGCATGGTCACTTCTCCCCATACACCGTTACCTCCAGTTACGATTTTACCTTGTAGATACTTTAAAGCATCACGACGCTCTTTATATTTCGCAGCTACATCTTTGTAATTAGGCCCTATGGATGCTTCCGCCTCTTTATGACATGTCTTACAATCCATCGCCTGCGTTAACGCTTTACCGGTTACGGTTGCAGATACTTGTTGGTGCCCCATACTCATGGCCACCTTATCCATACCTTCCAAATAATCAACACTCACAAAAATATTATTCTCGTCTATTTCTGTACCATCTGGATCGGTTACCGATACATCATATGCAATTTTTTGTCCTGCTAAGTAAAATGCCGGAGTACTTTCACCTAACGAAATCGAAACTTCGGGTCTGGAGTTACCTGCAATTATACTTGTGCTTTCGCTTACAGCTTCTTCCCCCTTATCATCTGCTACGGTTACATTTAATTTGTATACGCCCGCATCTGCATAGCTGTAGCTTACATTCGGTTCGGTTGTTTCTTTGGTATCACCATTACCAAAATTCCATATGTATTTAATGGCATCATCTTCGCGATCACTTGCTTCTACCGAAGCGTTTACCGTCAATGGAGTTTTCCCAGATGTTTCACTTACGGTAACTTCATTAATTAATGGTGGTCTGTTTCCTCCATTGAATTCAATATAGCCTAGAGCGGAATTTGCATTCTGAGAGAACCAACCACTACCGTATTCCAATAGGTAGATTTTACCATTAGGTCCTAATTCCATATCAATTAAGTTATTGACCTTAACATTTGGCGCGAAAGGTTCCATTTTACTAAAATCTCCGTTTTCATCTAAATGTACAGCGAACATCCATCCACGCATCCAGTCATAGATAATAACTTTGCCATCGTAGTAACTCGGTAATTTCTCGTCACCCTCAAACATATCTGAATAATATGTAGGTCCTGCCATAGCATTTCTACCGCCTGTAGCCGTCTGTGGAAAAGCTTGCGTTTCTGCATATGGATAATACACATATGCTGGCATAGCAGGTGGCAATTCCGTTAATCCGGTATTGTTGCGTGAGGTATTCATTGGTTTTTCGGGATCATATTCCGGTCCGCTTTCACCAGTTTCGTAATTGTACTCGTTATAGGCATAATTATCACCAATGAACATTGGCCATCCAAAGTTTCCTGCTTTTTTGGCTTGGTTCATTTCATCATAACCTCTTGGTCCTCTAACTCCTAGACTATCGGCTCTTGCATCCGGACCTACATCTCCCCAATACACATATCCTTTTTTCATATCTACGGATATTCTGTACGGATTTCTATGACCCATTGTATAAATTTCGGGTCTGGTCTTATCTGTACCTACCGGAAATAAGTTTCCTTCCGGTATATCATAAGAACCGTCTTCCTTTACTTTAATTCGTAATATCTTACCTCTTAAATCATTGGTATTACCTGAAGAACGACGTGCATCGTACTGTTCGTGACCCGGTATATCGTTCATTGGTCCAAAACCATTATGAACATATTTTACTCCTTTTTCATTAAACGGCGTAGTATTATCACCCGTAGATAGGTATAATAATCCATCTGGTCCGAATGCGATGGAACCACCGGTATGGCAGCATATTTCACGCTGACTATCAACATCTAAAATTACTTGTTCAGATGCCGTATCGAACTTGCCATTTTCAAATTTAAAACGTGATAAACGGTTTACCCACTCATCACCTGTTGGCGCATAGTACAGATATATCCAATGGTTATTTGCATAATCTGGATCTTTTTGCAAGCCCATTAATCCTTCTTCCGCATTTACCCCAGGAGTATTCAAGGTTTTGCTATAAACATCAAGCTTTAATACCTCACTTAGCTCTTGTGTTTCATTATTATATAACATTACTTCTCCCCTACGTTGTGCCACTAAGATATCTCCGTTTGGCAATACCGCCATTTCTGTAGGTTCAAAAAACTGACCTTCACTTAGGGTTACTTTGGTAAAACGATCGGCATCAGGTGGTATTTGAGATTTTGCTTTACCGTAGTCCAGCTTTAAATTCTCACCAATTGCATATTGAATACCGCCCAAAACATGCTTTAAGAATAAATCTTCTGAGTAGCTAGCATCGGCATGCCCGCCGCCCGTATAAAAAGCGCGCCCGCCATCATAGTCATGGTACCAGGCTATTGGATGAAAATCTCCGTTTTTACCACCTTCATAACTAGATTCATCTAAGGTCATAACTACGTTTACATCTGGATTGATATTCTTGTAGTTGTACAATTCATCTGATCTGGTCCAAACTGAATCCGTAAAAAACTCGGTTGCCTTAAAGTTCTTATCCTTGATAATGAAATCTGCAGTAGGCATACCCCTTGGATGACTTAAAAATTGTGCTCCGGCCAAATCATTGTACCAGCCCCAATCGTACTCGGTATCTGCCGCAGCGTGTATACCTACATAACCACCACCCGCTTGAATGTAGCGCTCAAAAGCCGCTTCTTGGTATTGGTTTAATACATTACCCGTAGTACTTAGAAATATTACGGCGGAATAGTTTTTTAAATTCTCATCGGTAAATAGTTCTGCATTTTTAGTAGTATCTACGACAAATCCGTTTTCACTACCTAGCTTTTGAATCGCAGCGACACCAGCAGGAATAGATGCATGTTTAAAAGCCATTGTTTTAGAGAACACCAATACCTTTGGTGCTCCTTCTCGTTTATTGCCACCACAAGAGACAATAATAAGCGCAAAGCCAAAAAGCAGCGCATTGAAGATTTTTTTCATACGTTATTAATTGTTGTTTAGTTGATTTAAGAATGCATAAAAATAGGGCGAGTAGCTGTATTAACCAATACTTTCTGTATTAAACATTGTACTTTTATGATAAATTAATGCTCATTTAATCGAATTATGTTAAATATTCCGGAGATATACTTTAAAAACGATAATGAATTCAGAAAATGGTTACATAATAATCATTCTACCCATAAAGGCGTTCATCTTATATTTTACACCGTGGCACATGAGAAGGAAAGTATGCGTTGGGAAGAAGCTGTTCGGGTAGCCTTATGTTATGGCTGGATCGATAGTACCGTAAAAAGTCTTGGAGATGGTAAAAGACGACAATACTTTTGTCCTAGAAAACCTAAGAGTGTTTGGAGCAAGGTAAATAAAGCACACATTAAAGAATTAAAAGCTAGCGGCTTGATGCATGCTAAAGGATTAGAATCCATAAAAATTGCCAAAGCCAATGGCTCTTGGTCTTCTTTAGATGATGTGGAGAACGGTGTTATTCCCCATGAGCTACAAATGGCATTTGATAAAAACCCTAAAGCTTTTACCAACTTCAAAAACTTTACACATAGTCAACGTAAAAGTTACCTCTATTGGTTAAATCAAGCAAAGCGTGAAGAAACTAGGAATAAAAGAATTGAGGGTATAATTTATCATGCTGCCGAAAACATCAAGTATCGCGATGGTGGTGGATGGCAATCTGCGAAAAAGTTAAAATCATAGTCGGTATAACATCATTTTACCAATTTAAATAAGCCTTATTGTTCATGTGCTAAATCATATCTTAATATAGGATGCCGAACTAACATTCACCATATTTTCTTTTTATCTTACCCTTAAAAATTGCCTAAATACTATGAGTTTATCGAAATTGATATGTGCATTAACCTGTTGTTCTCTTATAATGTTTACGGGCTGCAAAAACGAAAAACAAACCACATATGACGTTCTTATTAAAAACGGAAATGTAATTAATTTGGAAGATGGTTCTATTTCCACTGTAAGCATACTGATCAACAATGATAGAATTACCAAAATTATTTCAAGCGAAGAGTTCGGTACCGTTGAAGCGAATACAGTAATCGATGCTAAAGATAAATTCATTGTACCCGGGTTTTGGGACAATCACACACATTTTAGAGGTGGCGATTCGCTAATTGAAGCGAACAAGAAATTTCTAAACCTATTTATGGCTAACGGAATAACCACGGTTCGTGATGCCGGTGGTGACCTTACTTCTTCGGTTTTGGAATGGAGAAAAGCTATTGAGAACAATGAGTTGGTCGGACCTACAATTTTTACATCGGGACCAAAAATTGATGGACCAAGTGGAACTTGGGCAGGCTCTTTGGAAGTGGACAATGATTCGGATATTCATAATGCGTTAGATTCATTGCAAACGATACCGTCGGACTTTGTAAAAATCTATGATAGTCGTATTTCTGGCGAAAATTATTTAAAGGTGATAGAAGAAGCAGAAAAACGGAATTTGATTACATCGGGACACATGCCTTTTACAGTGGAGCTTGACGCGACTATTGATGCAGGTATTGATGCTGTTGAACATTTGTATTACATCATGAAAGGATGCTCAAGTAATGAAAAAGAAATTACCCAAAAACTGATAGACAAAGAAATAGGATTTTGGGATGCTATGCCCCTACTACAGGCTTCTTATACAGATTCTACGTCACTCGTTACTTTTCAAAAACTTAAAGAAAACAATGTTTTTGTAGTACCCACATTGCACATTGGTGGTGTACTAAGTTATTTAGATGAAGTTGACCACAGCCAAGACAAGTATTTAAAATATATGAGCGATGGAATTCAGAAAACCTACCAAGGAAGAATTGACCGTGTAAAATATGCCACTGAAAAGCAAGTTGCAGACCGAAAAGCTTTGGACCAATTCTTTGGTAAACTAGCGTTAAAATTAAACGAAAACGGAGTATCTCTTTTAGCAGGTTCTGATAGTGGCGCCTACAATAGTTACACTTACCCGGGTATTTCGCTACATAAAGAACTTGAAGCAATGGTCGCTACTGGTATTTCTCCACTAGATGCCTTAAAAGCTTCCGCTTATAATGGTGCTAAGTTTTTAAAGCAAGATGCAGATTATGGTACTATATCCGAAGGTAAAATTGCTGATATCGTTTTACTCAACAGCAATCCGCTAGAAAACATCAAAAACACCCAAGATATTTACATGGTACTTTCTAATGGAAATCAGCATACGAAACAAGATTTAGATAGCCTATTAACTGCTGCCATTGCCAACTAAACAACTTATTCCATGAAATCAATAATTTTCATCTGCCTATTTTCTCCTTTCCTATGTTTTTCACAAACACTCTTAAAACCAGACCGCGTTTTTGATGGTGTAGAAATGCATGATGATTGGGTAGTTCTAGTAGAAGATAACCTAATTACCTATGCCGGTAAAGTAAATGATATAACATTATCTAGTACTACAAAAGAAATTGATTTAAGTGGTACTACCTTAATGCCCGGCATAATAGAGGGGCATTCGCATATATTATTACACCCTTACAATGAAACCGATTGGAACGACCAAGTGCTTAAAGAATCGCCGGTTGAACGTGCCATAAGAGGTACGGTACACGTAAAAAATTCGCTTTTAGCGGGAATTACCACTATGAGAGATTTGGGTGCCGAAGGTGCTGGTTATACCGATGTTTTTGTAAAGAAAACGATTGAAGACGGAATTATAGACGGACCACGATTGTTGGTTGCCGGACCTGCAATTGTGGCAACAGGTGCCTACGGACCAAAAGGATTTCATGACGGTGTAACGGTTCCATTAGGTGCTGAAGCAGCAAGTGGTGTTGACCAGTGCATTGAAACCGTTCGAAGACAAATGGGCAACGGTGCCGATTTGATTAAAATTTACGCCGATTACCGTTGGACTCCAGGTGCGGCTTCTAAACCTACTTTTTTACAAGAGGAAATTAATGCTATGGTAGCCACTGCAACCACTGCAGGTAAATATGTAGTTGCCCACGCCAGCACTCCCGAAGGTATGAAAAGAGCCATACTTGGCGGAGTGGAAACCATTGAACACGGTGACGGTGGTACACCTGAGATTTTTAAGCTGATGAAAGAAAAAGGTGTTGGCTTTTGCCCTACCCTTGCCGCAGGTGATGCCATTACCCAGTATAGAGGTTGGAACAAAGGAACCGATCCAGAGCCCAAACGCATTCAACAAAAAAGAAAGTCCTTTAAAATGGCGCTGGATTCTGGAGTACAAATTGTTTTTGGTGGTGATGTTGGTGTTTTTCCACATGGCGAAAACTATCGTGAAATGGAATTGATGGTCGATTACGGGATGAAGCCTATTGATGTACTAAAATCTGCCACTGCAAACAATGCCAAAATGTTTCACTTAAACCAGTTAGGAAACCTTAAAAAAAGATTTCTTGCAGATATTATTGCCGTAAAGGGAAATCCGGTTGAAGATATTGCTGTAATGAAAAATGTTTCTTTTGTAATGAAAGATGGGGTGGTTTATTTGGAGTAGTTGTTGGTTGTTGGTTGGTTGCTCGTTGTTCGTTGTTGGTTGTTGGTTGTTCGTCATAGCGAACGCAACACGGATCTGTTCTTCTGGAACACGTTCACTTCGGCTACGCTCAGTGACCAAAAATCGTTTTTCGTTTTTCGTTGTTGGTTGTTCGTCATAGCCAGCAAAGCGCGGCTACCTGTTCTTTTAGAGCACGTTCACTTCGACTACGCTTAGTGACAATTAAATTAATAGCCAGAGATAATCATACAAACACAATTTATTCAGATTGCTTCGTCGTAAAAAACTCCTCGCAAAGACGGTTTTTAAAGCTACTCGTCATAACAAGCAAAGCGCAGCTATTCTGAGACCATTAATTATTGTACTTAATCCTAACTACATTAAATTTGTACTTTGTACTTTGTACTTATACTTGATACTTAACACTTTACACCTCATACTTAGTACTTAATACTTTATACTTATACTTAATACTCTATACGTAATACTATTTTCCCGCATCCTTGGAAATTCGCAACGCACCAGAAACCATAAACACAATAAAGGACGTTTCTATAATTCGCTGTAAAATTCCCCTGTACCCAGAATTAGGATCAGAGAATAGTGAGAAGATAAAAATTCCGCTAATGATTCCCATAGCGATAGCTATTTGAGATAAGCGACCATAGTGCTCAAACTTTTTTAATCCTAACCCGATACCTAATAAACAAATGGGAAAAAATATATACGTTAAAGATGCCACTGCATTATGTATAAGTTGAGCAAGGCTGGAATCCATTACATCTGTTGGGCACCCCGCATCGCAAGGAAAAATTCCTACCAAAATAGTTCCCAATCCGTAAAAAAGCGCCAAACCAAAAAAACCGGCTACAATCAGTTTTGAACTAGGTAGTTTTCTGGGAGCACTAAAACAAAAAATGGTAATGAGAATTCCGCTAGGTATATATCCGAAGTACTGCAAGTATTTACCGTATTGGGTATCTATCGCAAAAGATTCACTAATATATTGACTTACTACACTGTAATCATCAATTAACAACGGTCCCACGATGGCGGCTATCGCAAATAAACTTACTCCTAAAATTCCTATATACGCTACTAATTTATTGGTCATTCTACTGGTGGTTGGTTTTTTATATGACGCTTAAAAGAACGATATGTTACATAAAAACTATAATTCTAACTTATTACGCTCCTCCCACTCCCTCCGTAAATCAGCTGACAGAATGCTGGTGCCATCATGTTTCCAACCGGGTGGCTTCATTAGATATTTGAATTTATTACGCCAAGTGGTTTTAGAGGTGAAAAAATCGCCCAGCATCTTGTACCATTCCCCAAAAGCAATTTTTATAGGGTTATAGGTGTCAATATTCTTCACCAAACCGTAAACCGGTTTTTCCACCTCTGGCTCAAAAGTGCCAAATATTCTATCCCAAATAATAAAAATTCCAGCATGGTTTCTATCCAAATACTGCGGATTTATAGCATGGTGTACCCTATGGTGACTTGGTGTATTGAAAACAGCTTCGAACCACTTGGGCATTTTAGTGATGAACTCGGTATGGATCCAATATTGATAGATTAAACTGACGGACATCTGCACCAAAACCATCACCGGATGAAAACCGATGAGAATTAATGGAATCCAAAAAATAAAGGTGTAAAATCCGCCAGACCACGACTGTCGTAATGCCGTGCTTAGATTGTAATTTTTAGAGGAATGATGCACAACGTGACTCGCCCAAAAAAACCGACTTACATGACTAGTTCTATGAAACCAATAATAACAAAGGTCTTCTGCAAAAAGAAGTATTAACCATGACCACCACGCAAAAGGGATTTCAAATAGATGCCAAAAATTATACAATAGGTAGAAAAACCCCAATGCAATACCTTTAGTAATTAAACCTATGGCAACATTACCCAGCCCCATAACAATAGAGGTACCGGCGTCTTTAAACTCGTAGTCATGTAGTTTTATCTTTACGGATAGTATCACTTCTAAAATTACCGTAACTGTAAAAAAAGGAATGGCGTAGTGAATTAAATTAGGAATTTCTGGAATTTGCATGGTAGTTCAGTGTCATTTTAACCTTTCTAATTTACGAATCTATTTTCTGAACTACAATTGCTTAAAATGACAAGAATATTCATTCATAAAATTTAATACCAGTATAAACAAAACGTATTGGTTATGTAACTTTAGTTACCTTAAAACAGGGGCTTTATGCGTAATTTTACAGTAAGAAATTAAAACAACAAAATCATGGAAACTTTAAATAAAAACGTGGGACTAGACCAAGATTATAAAATAGAAATCAGTGATAAATTAAACGTTCTATTAGCTAATTATCAAATTCATTATATGAACTTGAGAGGTATGCATTGGAACATTAAAGGAAGCAATTTCTTTCTATTACATGAGAAATTCGAAGAGTTATATACTGAAGCTACGGAAACAGTTGATGAAATTGCTGAGCGTATTTTAACTTTAGACCAACAGCCTTTACATACGTTTGAAGATTATTTAGACAACAAGACCATTAGAATTATCAAAGAAGTGTCTGATGGCGCTACCGGTATTTCTTTACTTATAGACAACTTAAACGAGTTATTAATTCAGGAAAGAGAAATTTTAGAATTCTCTTCTGATAACAATGATGAAGGTACTGCGACTTTAGTTAGTGATTTAATATCCGGACAAGAAAAATTAATCTGGATGCTTAAGTCTACCTTGAAATAAAATACATTTACAGTTATACAAAAGGGTAAAAGTCTATTAAGATTTTTGCCCTTTTTATTATGGTATTAAAATCTATTAGAAGTAGTACTGTTACCTGTTCGCTTTTCTATTTCCAAAGCTCTTTTGTAAAACTCACGGAATTGCTCTTTACCATATTTTGCCCGCATAGCAGATAGTACATCAGATAGACCAAGGCTGCACCAATCCCACAGCATGGTGTCAAAATTATAGGCATACATTTGATTTTTCACCTCGGCTCTTATAGCACCTACTTCACTTGCCGTGAATCCGTTTTCTAGTAATCGTTCTAAAACTAGTTGCTCATTTTTTTTGGTAAATTCGGTATCTAGATAAGGCTCTAGAATCCAATCCCAATTCCAACTTTGCGGCATAAGTCTAATGTTGTTACTTTTGGCGAACTGTTTCAGTTTTTCTTTGAGTTCTGCCGAAACAAAAATGATATCATTTTTTGTATGCACTTTACACACTCCTATTTCCAAGGACATACAATCTATATCCTTAGCAGAAATTATTGCTGTTGGGTAGGCTATGGATGGCTCAAATGGATACTCGGTGATATGAATTTCACTTTCACGTATTTCAGATTTCCCAATACCACATAGTAGTTTTTTTGCATTGAAAAACTCTAAAGACCTATTAGAATTCAATGAAGATTCTTTTCTCTTAAAATTGAATATGTCTTTTAGAAATTTCCACATAGTAACGAAACGCCAATACTATTGTTGCTGCTGTTGTTGCTGTTGTTCGTCTATGGGCTGAATTAAATCCCACAAATTACCATACAGGTCTTCAAAGACGGCAACAGTACCATAAGGCATTTTTTCTGGAAGTCTCTTAAAATTAATTCCTTTAGCAGTCATATTTTGATAATCTCTTGCGATATCATCGGTATATAAAAAAAGAAAAACGCGACCACCTGTTTGGTTACCTACTCTAGATTTCTGCTCAGCACTATCTGCTTTTGCCAATACCAAAGAACAATTACCATCTCCTTTGGGAGCAATAACCACCCACCTTTTATCCTCACCTAAACTGGTATCTTCAACAAGTGAAAAGTTCAGTTTTTTGGTATAAAATTCAATGGCTTCATCGTAATCATTTACGACTAATGCTATACGTGCTATAAATTGCTTCACTCTGTATTTCTTTTTACTGATTAATTACCAAGAATATTCGTTTCAAATCCGTCTATGCTTTTGGTATTCTTATTTTTCCAGTACGCTTTAATTTTTTCTTCTCCCTGCTTACTAGACCAATCGTTTAAAGTGGTGCGTTCTTCCTTAAAATCCATGTACGGAACGGCAAAACCGCAAGATGTCTGTACCAAGTCTACCTGCATTTCTATAATCTGTCTAGCGCCGGTATTCGCAGGAAATAGGTCTATATACTTTGCGAACTCTTGATCTCTTTTGTGATATATACCCGCAGTACCATACAATCGCAAAATTATAGGTTTTCCTTCAAAGGCGCAGAACATAATGGTCATTCGGTTGTTCTTGATCAAATGTGCCGCAGTTTCGTTACCGCTACCGGTGAGATTCAACCAAACAATTTTATTCTTATCGATTACACGAAATGAGTCCGTTCCCTTTGGGGATACATTTACATTCCCCTCAGCAGCAGCCGTACCCACAAAAAATATCTTTTGCTTTTCTATGAATTTTTGTAAATCGGGAGTGATGGATTCTAATTTCTTTCCCATGGTTATTTGTTTGGTGGGTTTTGATTATATTTTATTTGACCTATGGCAAACTATAAAATTCTAGAACAATATTACAGATAATTCAGGTCTATAAACATCCAAGCATATAATAGCAACTTCAAGGTCATTACTACAGCGAAAGAAGCTAGTAAACTATATAAAAACTTCTTCTTATGATTTTTAAATTTACGGTTTATATAGTACACTTGAACAGGAATAAACAGTAACAAAGCAACAATAGCCAAGCCTATCGCTGTATATAAATAGAACACCATAACCATGCCTTCAAGGATGTTAAATACTACATTGAACGCTTCTAAAATATCGTCAACGGACTCAAAGCCGCTACCGCCCGTAAAACCATCATTCGTAGTGAACAACACACTGATTTCAATAAAAAACAGTACCGCATTGAACAGGAGATAAAGTATGAACCAGGATAGCCTTTTAAGTATTTTAATCAATATGTATTCTTTAAATCTTAGGTTCATAGGATACGGACAATATGTTTATTCGATAACTACTCTTGAATGACCATCTCAATTTCCTTTCGTAAATCTTTTTCTGAAACCATAATATCTTGCATCATTAATATAACAAGTTCTTTTTTGTCAGTACTGGTGTCTTTTATATTTGGGTATAGGAAATTCATTAAATATTCAGTTTTTGATGTCAACAACTCCTTTTTCTCTTCAATATTTGCCAAAGCGGAAACTCTATCGTATTCTAACAATTCAATTTTTGAACTAGAAATAGCTTTCCAAGAACTAATTCTAATTTGAGGTATTTGAACTCCATTCACTTTCATCATTACATCGAAAATAGAAATTGTATCATTTTTTTTGTAAAATTCTAAGGTGTCGATAAGTGTTTGCTGTTGAGGCATTTTTTTCTTGATATCTTTATTGGTTTCTCTCAACTCCTTATCCATTGATACAAAGATTTTATTCATATATTTTGCATCTTTTCGATCTTCATTCCAATTATTGATAAAAAGTGCTATCAAAATACCGACAATAATTGTAAGTATCTCTTTGAAAAATTCTATAATAGTTTTATTCATATTATAAGTTTAGTTGGTATTAAAATATCATGTAATTACAACGTACTTGTTCCATCTTTCAACTTTCTAAAAAATAACACTGTTAGTACAGCAGAAATTCCAACACCTATCCAATTGGAAAATTCTATATCCAAGCCTAAACCTACGTTGGGATCATAAAAAATATAGGAACCCACAACCGTTGTGATAAAAAATGCAGGAACCAAGGCAATCAAGTAATGTGTTTTCTTTTGATACAGGTACACGGCGCCAATCCATAATGCAATGGCTGCCGTTACTTGGTTTGCCCATGAAAAGTACCTCCACAATAACTGAAAGTCCATATTGGTTAAAATGAACGAAATAATAAACAGCGGAATAGCCACTATAAACCTATTTTTCAACACTTTCTGATCAATTTTCAAATAATCTGCAATGATCATACGTGCAGCTCTAAAAGAAGTATCTCCCGATGTAATGGGCAATACGATTACTCCCAAAACAGCAATGGTACCACCAATGGCTCCCAAAGAAATTGTGGCTATTTTATTCACCACAGCAGTTGGTCCGCCATTTTGTAAAAGCTCATTTAAAGAATCTCCGTCCAAAATACTCATTGATGCAGCCGCCCATACCATGGCAATAGCGGCTTCAAGTATCATCATACCATAAAACACTTTTCTACCATCTTTTTCATTGTTAATGGTACGTGAAATTATGGGAGATTGTGTTGCGTGAAAACCTGACAAGGCACCACATGAAATAGTCAAGAAAATTACTGGAAAATAGGGTATGTTCTGCGGATGCATATTTTGAAATGTAAGCTCAGGAATCGGATTCCCTATAACAAACATACCTATACAAATACCAATGGCACTTAGTATAAGCAACAAACCAAGTACGGGATAAATTTTACCGATAATTTTATCTATTGGTAATAAGGTGGCAATAATGTAATAAACAAAAATTGAAAAAAGTACAATGGTCAAATAACTGGTATCTGAACCAATAAGGTCGTTAATCATATTCGCAGGTGCGGTGACAAAAACAGTACCTACCAAAATTAAAAGTAGTAACGCAAAGAAGTTTACAACGTGGCTAAACGATTTTCCTAAAAAACGCGATGCCAATGCCGGTAAATGCGCACCACCAAAACGTAACGAGATCATACCGGTTAGGTAATCATGCACGGCACCGGCAAAAATAGATCCAAGCACGATCCAAATAAATGCGATGGGACCGTATAAAGCGCCCAATATGGGACCAAAAATAGGACCTACACCAGCTATATTCAGAATTTGAATAAATGCATTTCTATTACTGTTCATGGGTACAAAGTCAACGCCGTCTTCCTTTGTATGTGCCGGGGTTTCCTTTGTTGCAATAGGTTGAAATGTTTTATCAACGAACCTACCGTAAATTAAATATCCTAATACCAGCAAAATCATTGCCGTAATAAATGTAATCATGTGGTTGTTTTAGACTTGGTATAAAATGAATTGAATGTTTGCGTTAACTAGTGACCGGTATAGGAGTTAGAAGAATTTTCAAGCCTAAGGTCGAAGCAAATTTAATTCTATTTTTTAAGCCTATCAATTACAAACATTAGTATCACTGATAAAATTGCCACAACAATTGCTTTAACCCAGTCGATTTCATCTTTTGCAAAGGCATCATAAATAATAAAACCGGTAGCGAAACCTAATACGAATTTTAAATTTTGAAGGGTGAATAAGTTTTTCATTTTGTGGTTGTTTTGGTTTAGCGGAGACGTTAGCAATACTGAGTGGATTTGAACGTAGTCGAATCTGCTGTAATTAGGGTGATTCATTGTTCTGCGTTCATTTTATTTATTCTGATTTATGTACTTCAAGTTCGATTTCAACCATAAATTCAGGTAATGCTAATCCTTTTACTTCAAGCCAAGAGCCAGTTGGAAATCGGTTTTTATAAATTTCAGCTCGATATGCTGATTTTTCCAACATTAGTGCCATATCAGTTGTGAAAATGTCTTCTTTTACTACATCGTCAAATGTGCAGTCAAAGTGTTTTAATATTTTTTCCAAATCAGCATAACAGTTTTTCATCTGTTGTTCCATATCACCGATAGCCGTTGAATTGCCTTCATCATCCATACTTACAGCTCCAGAAATTTTAATACTATTCCCAATTTTTACGGCGTGTGAATATCCATATGCTTTTTCTACTTCTGGTCGCAATAGAAAATATTCAGGTTTTTCGGGTGCAATAATTACTTCTTTTTCCACTTCTTTAATTTCTTCCTTTTGTTTTTGTTCACAACTTTGAAATACAAAAGCGAATACAAAAAGTATTGCGAGTAATGTCAATCGATCACTTGGTTTTTTCATAATTCTGATAGTTTAGTGCCTACATTGGTCGGTTTTCGGCTTTCCCCTTTTTATTTTCTCTTACGTTTTTCAGTATGAAGTACAACGGTCTCCATATTTTAATTAGAGCTTGTTAAAAGATGCTTTCGTTTCGGATTATACACGAGCGAATAATTATTTTTTCAGTATTTCATTAATATAAATTGAACGATATTTTTCTGGATATTCAACTTGTACTCCGTGTGTTCCATTTTCAAATAAGAACCATTTTTTAGAAGGTGCAATAATGGAATCAAAATACATCTTTGCTACAGACGTTTCGGTAAAATGGTCATTGTCTCCTTGTAATATATAAACAGGTACTTTAAATTCTGGGATATCACGCATTAAATTCATATTGAATGCAGTAGGTTGTAAAATCTTGGCTGCAGGATAGTAAGATTCTGGACTATTGATCATATCCGTAAATTTTTCGCTAAACGTTAATCCATTATCTAAAAACATACTTTTAATAAACTTAAAATCGGTTTCTAATTTTATCGGTGCATACTTCATAACAATTTGTCGTTCTATTTCAAAGGCTTCAGTTACTGAATTTTTTGAGTTTTCAATATAAGGTGGTTTTCCAATTTGTTTTAATAGATTAACTGAAATGGTATCATTGTGCTTTTGTGATTCCGATAGTGCAAATTCATAAGACAATTCTTCTGAAAGCGATAGATTCGCCATAAGACCACTACCAATATAGGCGTGATATAATTCAGGCTTTTTTTGAACCATATAAGCAGCTACAGCAGTTCCCCACGATAAACCTTCAATGTAAATCTTATCCTTTTTAAAAGTCTTTTTTAAATGTTCTGATAGTTGCAAACCATCATCCACTATTTGGTTTAAGGTAATGGAAGAATCAGGTATACTATCATTATAAGCTAATCCAGACCCTCTTTGATCCCAATAACAGACCGTAAATATATCTTCCAAATCAACCCCCGTGAGTTTGTAAATCACCGGTAAAATTGGTGCACCCGGCCCTCCGTGAACTATTAGTAGTACGGGATTATTCTTGTCTTTTCCTCTAATCGTAATTCGTTGTGGCACTCCGTTTATCGTCATGTCCTCGTGCATGGCAATACTATTTGGTAGTACATTATCATTTTCGTCTAAAAAAGGTTCTTCTTCTCCAGAACTATTGATTTGGATGATTAGCAATACCACTAAAATAAATGCAATTAGTGCTCCCAATAAAACCAAAAACCACTTTCCTATTTTCTTTATTATTTTCATATGTTCTCAATTAGTTTTACGGTTTTCTTATTGCTACCAGCGGTCTTGTGTATGGAACGTAGCGTGTAAAAAGACACTAACTTTTCGGATTATACACAAGCCGAATTTATATGTTTTGTTTTTATCTTTTCTAGTTTAAAAGCTAAATTTAAAAATTTGGCGGTCTTCACAAATACACACACAAACCTTTCGGAAAGCCTACATTAGCTATGTTTTATACACGTTGTTACCATACGTACTTTTTTACAACGTTCCCCCATCAGGCCAATTTTTCCAATGATTATTTGGCTTTTCAGACGGCTTGTAAAATTCCGCTTGTCCAGTTTCAAGAACCTTGGCGATTTGCTTAAAAGTTTGATTTTTACTCGGAATTTCGGAATCAGCACAGTCAGGATGATTCCATTCCGTTGATTCTATAATCTTTGGCAAGTCCGCTGGAATCCGTTCTCGAATTTCTTTTTCAGTTGCCTCGAATTGCTCATTGTATTCAGGTTCTAATCCTCTTAAAAATTCCCAAACGAAAATTTTGTTGTCCTCTTCAAGTTCAATTCCTTTTTTTAAGTAGAATTCACGATTGTGATTGACAATAATTTCGTTATCTCGTAAAATCATTGTTTTAGTTTCTGGATTTAAACTTTCCAAGTATTCTTCATCAAAAGTTGAGTGTTCAGAACTATCGTCAGTCAGGTACAAGAAATTATCGTTATCAGTTCCAGGTTTTGTTTTAATACAATTTCCAAAAATGTGCAAACAATTCGAAATTCCGTTATGTCCTCCACCACGATAATTAAATCCGATTACTTCGATTATCAAAGCCCATCGTTTTTCGTCTCGATAAGCACTCAATTTAGAATGAACAGGATAAACATATCCATTATCCAACATTGGAAACGTAAAATCCTCCGCACACTTGTCCAGTTGCTTTAAAATATCCTTTGATGAATATTCCTGTTTTTTCTTAAATCCGAAAATGTTCATTCGTATGTATGGTAACGTTCTCGGCTATGATTTCGTTGTGGAATCATCCGGAGGATTATTCCGCCGAAATCCAGCTGTTTGATTAATACTTTTATTTTGGTGTGGCACAAAACCACAATGAATTATAGCCATTGTTGTGAGCAGTTTTTTAATAATTCCGCAACTTATGTTTTTTATTCACACGTCTGTCAGCCATAAACAATATTCTGTCCGCTTTTGTGAAATCAATTTTAAAATCTGAACAAACCTGTTTTAAGTCCGTTAAATACTTTAGATACAATTCAATTTGGTTGTCAATATTTTTGTCACTCAGGTAACTACTCAAATTTAACTCCTGTCCGTCGTAAATTATTCTGTAAACACGTTGGTCAATTATTTGGTAAATTTTCGGATTTCTGAACCTTAAAATCGTTGAAGCCATTGCCAATTGAACACCTTTGGTTTTAAGTAACATTTTTAGAATTCTCTTGGTTTTTTCCAAGTCAATTTGTCTATCATTCGGGTTTAAAGAATTCAATTCATAAATCAGTTTGTCATTAAATTCCGCATAGCGATTAACTTTCCACAAAACGATTTCGTTCAGTTTATTTTGGTCGAAATCAGAGCTATCAGAATCAAGCTTTTTGGTTAATTCCGTTTGATAGTCAAATTCATTGTCGCTATCTAATATTTTAAAATCTTTATCAAATACTGTTTTATGATTCACTTTTTTCAAATTGTTCACAACGGTCTCGTATAACCGTCAGTTACGGGTTAATATGCGTTAATTTTTCGGTTTGACACAGGCTTTAGCAATTCCGAGTGGATTCGGACGTAGTCGAATCCGCCGTAATTGCGGTTATACATTGTTGTAAGTAGTTTTTTTATTCCGCAAGATTTGATTCAGCTATTCGTTTTTTTGCGTTATTCAAATTGGATTCACTTTCCCAAATATCCACTTTACTATTTTCCAAGTAATAGTTCTCAATGAATAAATCAGCAAATTGGTCAGCATTTAATTCAGTTCCGTCATTTTTTGCGATTTCAGAATTCCGTAACCATAAGTCCTTAATAGCAATTTCAATTGTGTCTGATAAATTCAGCACTTTTTTTATTGTTTTTTTCCAGTCATTAAAGTCAGTCGAAAAAACATTGTCAAGATTCATATTTCCAATCAAATCACTTTTTTCAGTCGGTAGTTCTTTTAAAGTATCCAATATGAACGCCTTAAAAAACACATTGATATTCATATCAGTTTTTGGTGGTTCAGGTTTCTTTTTCCAACTAAAAAGTTTCATTGATTACGTTTTTCTTAAATTACTTACAACTATTGTATATGTACAATAGTAATCGTCTCTTATTTACTAAATTCTAAGGCTACTCCACCTCTTTCATCAACACCTCAATAGATTTCTCCAACTGCTGATCAATACCGTTTGCGATGACATCAGGTTGGTTTTTCACAATGATTTCCGGGTCGGTTTCGTTATTTTCCATCCACTCGCCCGCCTTATTTTTAGCACTTACAGGTACAACACCCCATACGCCACCATTGGGCAAACGCTCCCAACCAGCAAAGCTACAGGTACCCGGTACGGGCATTCCCACGGTCTTACCTATCTTTAAATCTACATAGCCACTTGCAAAACAAGAACCATCGCTATACATAGATTCGTTGAACATCGCCAAGGTCGGCTTTGTCCAACGAGAGGTTGGTTCGCCACCTACTACCCTATCTTCGGTTTCATAAGATAGAAATGGAATTCCGGTAAAGAACATTGCCAAATCGGCCACTAGATCTCCGCCACCATTAAAGCGGGTATCAATAATGACCGCTTTTTTATCATTGAACTTACCCAGCATTTCTTCATAAATGGTACGGTATGGTCCGTCGCTCATGCCTGGTATGTGCACATAACCCAAGGTACCGTTACTTTTTGCCAACACTTCTTTTTCGTTGTTCTTCACCCAACGGTCATACAATAGGCGACCTTCTTCCCTAAGTGAAATTGGTTTTACGGTTAGTTGTTTTTTCTTGCCTTTTTCATCCATAATATCAAGCAAGGTAAAATCTCCGGCAATGCGGTTTAAATAAAAGGCTGCATCTACTGTATTTTCAATAGTTACACCGTTGATTTTTTTAATGATCATGCCCGGCTCAACATCAAAGCCAGCCTTATCCAACGGTCCGCCTTTAATGACTTCGGTAATCTTTATTCCATCACCTGTATGCTTATAATCCATGAAAATGCCCAATGACGCTGTCTGGTCGCCATTTTCGATATTATCGGAGTATCGACCTCCGGCGTGACTCACATTCAGCTCGCCCAACATTTCTGAAATCATTTCTGAGAATTCATAGTCATTGCCAATATGTGGTAAGTATTTTTCATATTCGGTACGCATAGCATCCCAATCTATACCATGAAAGGTAGCCGTATAAAAAATACCATTGGTCTTTAGCCATATGTGATCGAACATATACCTGCGTTCAGCATCGGCATCTAATACCATTTCGGCATTTAGCTTAACAGGTTTGGTTTTACTACCGCCAATATCTATTTTAGAAATTTTACCGTCTGCCAATAGAAATAGGTTTTCTTGTTGGGCATCCCACTGCAGACTTGCAGATTTTGCACCTAAAGGAATCAGCATTTTTGTGCTCTTGGTACGTATTTCCGTTTCCCAAAGATTATAGTTTTTTTCAAACTTTGCCAAGTAATATAATTTTTCTCCATCCTTTGAAAGTACGGCATCAGATAGCTTAGAAGAGTGTATGGTTAAGCGGGCTTTTCTGCGATCTACATCTTCTAAATCGAAGGTGACAGATGTTACTTCTGGTCCTTTCTTCTTTTTGTTCTTCTTCTTTTTATCGTCGGTATCATCTTCTTCCTTGTCTTCTTTTGAAGACTCTTCTATCATTTTCAACAGGTCAAATTCTTCTTTTGTTTTATTAAACTTGTCCCACGATTCTTGGGTCAAGAACATGGTATACACATCGGTTTCAAAAGAGCCACTGGTTGCATAACTTTTAAGTCCGTCACGATTGGTTAAATACATAATCTGGCTACCGTCATTTATCCATTTAGGATAAAACTCATAATAACCGCTTTGGGTCAAATTTTTACGTTGCTTACCATCTTTAGAAATCAAAAGCAACTCGGTATTATTCAACGAAACACTCCAATCTACCAACAGCCACTTACTATCTGGACTCCATTGATAATACTGGTCTCCGTCTCGCATATGTATAACTTCATCTGGTGTCAATATGGTAGTCACCTCTTTGGTCTTTAGGTTCTTGACCTTCAACGTTCGTCGATCTTCCATGTATGCCACATAAGTGCTATCCGGAGAAAATTCTGGCAGATAGATATCATTTTTCGAGGTCACCAATGTATCTTCTTTTATTAAGGTAGATGCAAAGAAATAAGGTTCTTCTGAACGTACTTTTGATGATTTAAAAATACTCCACTTGCCATTGCGTTCGCTTGAATAGGCTACCGATTTACCATCGGGCATAAATTTTACAAAACGTTCTTGTTCTGGGGTGTTGGTAATACGTTTGGTCAAAGAACCATCTACCGAGGTCACGAATACTTCGCCACGACTTATAAATGCAATTTCTTTGCCGTTAAGGGCTACATCCATTTCTTGAACACCACCATTAACCGATTTATATGAAATAGGATTGCTGTCTTCTTGCGTTCTAACTATTACTTCTACCTTCTTAGCACTGTCACCGGCTTTTAGCGTATAAATTTCTCCATCATAACCAAATGCCAAAGTATTGTCGCCAATACTTAATGAGCGTACCGGATGTGTCTTAAAACTGGTATGTGCAGCAATTTCAGGCGCTCCCGTCAAGGACATGGAAAAGACATTAAAAGTGCCTTCTTGCTCGCTTAAATAGTAAATGGCACTGCCATCTTTTGAAAATACCGGATTACGGTCTTCTCCTCCAAACGTAGTTAGCTGCTTGTGCTTTCCTGTGGATTTATCATACAGCCAAATATCTCTGGTTATGGCAGATGTATGATGCTTTCTAAAAGCGTCTTCGTAGCCTTTTCTATCATGATATACCATTTTTGTACCGTCTGCATTTACTTGTACATCTTCTGCCGGAACGGTCAGCACCTGACCAACCCTGCCTCCTGTTACAGGAACACCATACAATTCTGGCTGGGATCCCGTAGGGTATTGTCGATGCGCGGCAGCGTCTAACCTCATGGCACCAAACAAAACTTCTTGATCATCTGCCGAAAAGCTAAATGGCTTTTCATCATTACTATGATAGGTCAACCTTGTTGATGGTCCGCCCTTGGCATCCATAACATACACATCAAAATTTCCATACCTGTTGGAAGAAAATGCTATTTTCTCACCGTTCTTGCTCCAAACCGGAGAGTAATCATGTGCGGAGTGATAGGTTAACTGCTTTGCAACACCACCGTTTGCAGGTACCGTAAATAAGTTTCCCTTATAAGTGAATGCAATGGTTTTGCCGTTGGGAGAAATAGCCGGGTAACGTGCCCACTTTGGTTGTGTCTGTGCAGAACATACATACGTAAGGCATACTGCCATTACCGATAAAAAAGAGTATTTCATGTGTTTAAGTAGTTGGTATTTAGTAGATACGAAAGATAAGTATTTGATTTATCTACGGCAATGAATCTATGATCAATGGTATTCAATTCTACATAGATGGTAGAAATTGGCTAAAATTGGATTAAATTTACTGTACCAGCAAATACTATTTTACCTTGAAAGAAGAAGAGCTTTATTGGACAGAACGGTATAAGAATAATAATACAGGTTGGGATATTGGTTACCCTTCTACCCCAATTAAAGCATATGCCGATCAAATAACGGATAAATCAATTCAGATTTTAATACCGGGCGCCGGAAATGCTTACGAAGCCGAATACCTTTGGAAAGCAGGATTTGTCAATACCCACATTCTTGATATCTCTATAATTCCGCTACAAGAATTTAAAAAAAGAAACCCCGATTTTCCGGAGGAGAACATGCATCAATCTGATTTTTTTGAATTCAACGGACAGTTCGATTTAATTATAGAACAAACCTTTTTCTGCTCTTTTGTACCGATTGATGAAAATAGAAATGCCTATGCCAAGCAAATGGCAAGTCTACTAAAACCAAAAGGAAAATTAGCCGGACTCTGGTTCAATTTTCCACTTACCGACGATATGGAAAAGCGCCCTTTTGGAGGAAACAAAGAATTGTATCTCAAATACTTATCACCATATTTTAAAACGATCACTTTTGATCCCTGTTATAATTCGATAGCACCAAGACAGGGGAAGGAGTTGTTTGGAATTTTTGAGGTTCGTTGATTGGTTGTTCGTTGTTCGTTCGAGCGCAGTCAAGAACTATTGGTGTTCCATATTGACAGATTGCTTAGTACCTCGCAATGACGTATTGAAAACTGAACACTGAGAACTGAAACTGCCAACTGATACTGTCTACTGAAATACGCTCTGTGACCAATACCACTTTTGTCCGTGCGAGTGAATTTCGAGGTACGAGAAATTAGTATCGAGAACCTTTATGTGTTCCTATGGTTCTCGATACAACTTTGTTGTTTCCGCTATGCTACAACTAAAAAGCCACTCGAACTGACATTCTTGTAAACGAATTGTCATCCTGAGTGCAGTCGAAAGGACTGGTACACGAATTCAACAGATTGCCACGTCGCAAAAAGCTCCTCGCAATGAAGAACAGAAAACTGTTTCAGTTTACTGAATACTGTTACTGCCTACTGATACTGCCAACTGATACTGTCTGCTGAAATAAGCTCTGTGACCCAAACAACTTTTGTCAGTTCGAGTGAATTTCGAGGTACGAGAAATTAGTATCGAGAACCTTTATGTGTTCCAATGGTTCTCGATACAACTTTGCAGTTTCCGCTATGCTACAACTAAAAAGCCACTCGAACTGACATTCTTGTAAACGAATTGTCATCCTGAGCGCAGTCGAAAGGACTGGTACATGAATTCAACAGATTGCCACGTCGCGCAAAGCGCCTCGCAATGAAGAACAGAAAACTGTTTCAGTTTACTTCCTACTGAAACTGCCAGCTGAACACTGAAACTGCCAACTGATACTGTCTGCTGAAATAAGCTCTGTGACCCAAACAACTTTTGTCAGTTCGAGTGAATTTCGAGGTACGAGAAATTAGTATCGAGAACCTTTATGTGTTCCAATGGTTCTCGATACAACTTTGTAGTTTCCGCTATGCTACAACTAAAAAGCCACTCGAACTGACATTCTTGTAAACGAATTGTCATCCTGAGCGCAGTCGAAGGGACTGGTACATGAATTCAACAGATTGCCACGTCGCCCAAAGCTCCTCGCAATGACGAACTGAAAGTTATTTCAGTATACTGAATACTGAAACTGCCTACTGAAACTGCCTACTGAAACTGCCAACTGAACACTGAACTACAAAACTGTTAAAGGATTACGGATTCTTCAAAACCAAACACTGTTAACATCCTTTTAAGAATACTTCCTTTTCTTTTCAGCTATTTTTAAGCACATAACTAACAAACCACTCAAATGACAAGAAGATTACTCTCCCTGTTGATGCTTTTCGCATCTGTTTTCGTTACTGCACAAGAATTTAATATGGACTTAGCTCAAGACCTTAAACCCCGTAACATCGGTCCTGGTGGTATGAGCGGTCGTGTAACTGCCATTGATGTCGTTAATGACAATCCCGATATTATGTATGTGGGTACCGCTTCTGGCGGATTGTGGAAATCTACATCCGGCGGGGTAAAATGGGAACCTATTTTTGATAAAGAAGTAACCGCTTCCATCGGTGCAGTTGCTATTCAACAAAGTAACCCGTCCGTAATTTGGGCCGGTACTGGCGAAGGTAATCCTAGAAATAGTCTTAATGGTGGCTACGGAGTTTACAAATCTCTTGATGGCGGTAAGACTTGGAAATCTATGGGTCTTGAAAAAACCAGACATATCCATAGAATAAAAATCGACCCAATGAATCCGAATACTGTGTATGTGGGTGCTATTGGATCTCCTTGGGGAGAACACCCAGAACGCGGAGTGTTTAAAACTACCGATGGTGGCGAGACTTGGGAAAAAGTGCTTTTCGTAAATAATAAAACGGGAGTGGCGGATCTTATTATGGATCCTACCAACCCAAATAAATTGATCGCTGCCATGTGGGAACACAAGCGTGAACCTTGGTTCTTTAATTCCGGTGGTTCTGGCAGTGGTTTATATATGACCCATGATGGCGGTAAGAATTGGAAAAAACTGACCGAAGAAGATGGTCTGCCTGCAGGTGATTTAGGAAGAATTGGTGTAGCCATTGCCCCTGGAAAGCCCGATGTTATTTATGCTTTAGTTGAAGCAAAAAAGAACGCGCTGTACAAATCTGAAGATGGCGGATTCAAATGGAAAAAAGTAAATGATAAAAGCGATATTGGAAATAGACCTTTCTACTACTCTGAAATCTACGTAGATCCAGAAAATGAAAATAGGGTTTTCTCTGTATTTACATACGTGAACGTTTCTCAAGATGGTGGTAAAAACTTTACGCAATTGATGCCTGCTTACCGTGCCGATAATGGCGTACACCCTGATCACCATGCATTTTGGATTCACCCAGAAAACGGACAGTTTATGATGGACGGTAATGATGGCGGATTAAATATTTCTAAAGATGGTGGAAAAACATGGCGTTTTGTGGGTAATTTACCCGTTGCGCAATTTTACCATATAGCAACTGATAATGAATATCCTTATAATGTATACGGTGGTATGCAAGATAATGGTAGCTGGAGAGGTCCTGCCTATGTTTGGAAAGCACAGGGAATTCGCAATAGCTACTGGCAAGAAATTAGTTTTGGTGATGGTTTTGATGTCGTTCCCGATCCTGTAGATTCCAGATATGGGTATACCATGAGCCAACAAGGTAATGTGCAACGCTTTGATCATGTAACAGGTGACAATTATATTGTACGCCCTACCCCACCGGATGCTACGACAGAACTACGTTTTAATTGGAACTCGGCAATTAGCCAAGATCCTTTTGATACCAGTACCGTATACTTTGGTAGCCAGTTTGTACACAAGAGTACAGATAAGGCGTTAACTTGGAAGGTAATCTCTCCAGATTTAACAACCAATGATCCTGAAAAGCAAAAGCAAAGCGAAAGTGGCGGATTATCTATGGATGCCACAGGCGCAGAAAATCATACAACTATATTGGTAATAGAACCTTCTAAAGTTGAAAAAGATATGCTTTGGGTAGGTACCGATGATGGCAGAGTTCATTACACTCAAAACGGTGGCGGAACATGGACAGAAGTAACCGCAAATATTAAAGGCTTACCAAAAGGAAGTTGGATTCCACAAATAAAGGCATCTACACGTAATAAAGGGGAAGCACTTTTAATTGCTAACGATTATAGAAGATTTAATTACACTCCGTATGCATACCGCACTAAAGATTACGGTAAAAGCTGGACAAGAATTGTTGATGCCACAGATGTTGAGAGCTACACCTTATCTATTATTGAAGACCCTGAAAATCCTAATTTAATGTTCTTAGGTACCGATGATGGATTATATGTTTCTTTCAATGCCGGTGAGAAGTGGCAAAAATGGACCGAAGGTTTCCCAACGGTATCCACAAAAGATTTAGCCATTCACCCAAGGGAGCACGATTTGGTAATCGGCACATTTGGTAGGGCTGCATGGGTGTTAGATGATATTCGTCCGTTACGTGCTTTAGCTTCAGACGCTTCTATCCTAAATAAGGAAATAGAATTATTTACTCCGCCAACGGCATATCAGGCTTCATACCAACAACCTACAGGTAGTCGTTTTGGGGCAGATGCCCTGTACCAAGGTGAGAATAGAAAATCCGGAGCTATGATTACCTACTATTTAAAAGAAGGTAAAAACGCTGCAAAAAAGGGTAAGCTTGCAAAAGGTAAAAAGGAAGGCGCATCCGAAGAAAAAATAGAAGAAAAAAAGGATAGTGTAGAACTAACGGGAGTTCAAAAGAAAGACTCCGTCCAGTTCGATTTTTACGATGGAGAACGATTGATACGCACTTTAAAATTTAAGACTCCAGAAAAAGCAGGATTCCATAGAATTTATTGGGGAATGGACGAAAAAGGTGCCGATAGACCTTCTAGAAAAGTACAGACTAAAAAGAGGGAGTCTGGCGGGTTAGATGTAAAACCTGGTACATACACGATAAAGATGCTTTATGGTGATTTGGAAGAAGAAACTACAATTATGGTGAAATCAGACCCACGCTTAGAAGTTTCTCAGGTAGCGATCAATGAAGCCTATGCCAATGGTAAAGTATTGGAATCTTACATGCAAACTGCAGCAGATGCCGTCCAGCAATTGGCCAAAAGCAAAGAAACTGCTGAAAAATTTCAAAAGGACCTTAAAAAAGAAGATGATAAAAAGTACAAGGAGCAGATAAAAGCTTCTAAAGATATCATTAAACAAATAGATTCAGTAACCGCTATTTATTTAGGAAAGGTAGATAAGCGACAAGGTATTACACGTAGTAAAGAAATGACGGTAATGCAGCGTATACAAGTTGCAAGACGCTACGTAGGATCAAGAAAAACGGGCATGACAGCTACAGAAAAACAACTGATGCAATTTGCTAAAGACGACCTAGAAGCTGCACTACAAAAAACAAACGCTTTCTTCGCAAAAGAATGGGTAGATTATCAAAATAATATGAAAAGCTTAGATTTATCACCCTTTAAAGAAACAGAAATATTTAATTTAAATTAAAAATCAAGAAAACAAGGAATGAAGAAAGTTATTACTGCACTGGTATTACTAACATCAATTTTAAGTACAAATGCTCAAAGTGAATTAACGGGAGAAAATGATTTTGGCAGTTGGTTCATGTATTTTGGCACCAACAAAATAGCCGATAGATGGAGTATACATACCGAGGCGCAGTTTCGATACTATGAAATGGCATCTAATTTTAACCAAACTTTGCTGCGTACGGGTTTGAACTATCATATAAATCCTGATGCGATCGCTACTATGGGCTACGGCTTCATTGATACCGACCCCACTTTTACGGAGTTCGATGAAATTAGCAGTAATAACTTAGTGCGAAACAATTCCATATCCGAACATCGAATTTTTGAGCAATTCATTCTTAAAAACAAGGTGTGGGAATTTAAGTTTGAGCATCGCTATCGTTTAGAACAGCGCTTTGTTCAAAATAATTACACGGGTGAAAGCAGCACATTGCACAGGGCACGGTATAGAATACAAATGACCTTGCCCCTAACCGATATATTTTTCTTGAATTTTTATGACGAAATATTCATAAACCTACAAGACAGTGCTTTTGGTCAAAACCGTGCCTACGCCGCACTTGGAGTTAATGTTACCGAAGATTTGAGCATGCAGTTCGGGTACCTAAAAAATCACTTTACAGGGGCTAACTTCGACCGCCTGCAAATTGGGGTATTTTATAACACCGATCTACGAGGCATTTTTAAAAAGAAGAACTAAATTTATACCATAAACAAACTACATTATTATGAAAAAAATAGCATTGACTTTCGCTAGTGCGTTAATGATCGTTTTCGCAAGTTGTAAAGAGGCTAAAAAGGGTGAGGATTCTAAAAGTGTTGAAGCTACAGCCGAAGCAACTGAAATGTATAGCCTTGTTCAAGATTCTACCAAGGTAAGTTTTACCGCTTACAAGACTACCGAAAAGTTACCTGTTGGAGGCAAGTTTCAAGAAATAAACTTTTCTAATACCAATAGCGGTGCAACTCCATTAGAAGCATTAAACGGTACGGAATTCAGTATACCTGTTAGTAGTTTATTTACCAACGACCCTACAGGAACCAGAGACCCTAAACTCCTAGAGTTTTTCTTTGGTGTATTAAAAGATACCGAGTTAATTTCGGGTGTAGTTAAAGTTGAAGGCGACAAAAGCTCTATGGATGTTACCTTAAACGGAGAAACTCAGAATATTCCTCTTTCCTATGAAATGGATGGGGACAACAAAATCACCTTTAATGGTGTAATGGAATTAGAGAACTGGAATGCCTTAGATGCTGTTGCCTCTATCAATAAAGCTTGTGAAATTCTACACACAGGTAAAGATGGTGTTAGCAAAACTTGGAGTGAAGTTGCCGTAAAAGCAGAAGTGCTATTGGCTAAAAAATAATTACATTCTAGATGTTAGAATATAGGAGGTGCATTATCGCACCTCTTTTTTTATCACAATAGATTAAAAACAGTGCTCTATGCACCTAACTTCTTGATATTAGCTATTTTATTAGTTAATTTGTTCTTTCACACTAAAAAAGAAATAAAATGAAAATATTAAAACTTGAATTAGCACTATTGGCTCTACTAGCTGTCTTTAGTTGCAAAGAGGTAAAAAAAGGAGGTTCTGAAGCGAAAGAAGAAGTTGAAGAATTAATGGACGAGGCAGAAAATGAAATGGATGATGATGAAACCGTTGTTAGATTCATGCTAGAGCCTAAAAGTGATAGTAATGTAAAAGGCGAAGTAATCTTCACCCAAGATGATGACGAGGTAGAAATGGTAGCCATGCTATCTGGTTTAAGCGAAGGCGAGCATGCCATACATATTCACCAAACCGCAGATTGTTCTGCTGCTGATGGTTCTTCTGCCGGCGGACACTGGAACCCAACCAATGAACCTCATGGTAAATGGGGCGCAAGTGAAGGGTATCACAAAGGTGATATAGGTAATTTCAACGCTGATGCGGACGGTAATGCAAAAGTGGAATTTGAAACGGATGAATGGTGTATAGGCTGTGATGATGAAAATAAAAACATATTGGGCAAAGGGGTGATTGTACACCAAGGTGTTGATGATTATACTTCTCAACCTAGTGGTGCAGCCGGTACACGCGTTAGTTGTGCAGGTATTATTCAATAGGGTTAATATTAATATTTATAAAAGCTGTTCTTCGAACAGCTTTTTTTATTTTTAACCGCTACAAAATATTTAATATGCAATTAGACCTTTTGGTTGATCAGTTCAAAAAGAAAGACACTATGGCTTTCGAAAAGCTATACGATATGTATAGCGAAAATATCTGCGGGGTTATCAACACCATAGTTAAAGATGACGCACTAGCCCAAGAAATTTGTCAAGATGTTTTTATAAAAATTTGGAATAACTGTGAAAGTTACAACGCTTCAAAGGGCAGATTCTTTACATGGATCTTGAACATAGCAAGAAATGCAGCTATCGATGAAATACGCAGTAGGTCGTATAAAAATAATAAAAAGAACCTTTCTGCTGATTACTTCGTAAATATTTTACAACAAAGGGAAGAAGAAGAAAATTCTACTGTAGATACCAAGGGGTTGAGAAAACTCGTTAAAAATTTAAAGGAAAAATGTGTTCAGATCATTGAACTGTTATACTTTAGAGGATATACACAAAAAGATGCTGCAGAAGAATTAGAAATTCCCCTAGGCACTGTAAAAACAAGAAATAGAAGTTGCATTTCCCAATTAAGGGAGAATATGGCCGTAAGATAGTATGGATGTAGAAAAATACATAGCATCGGGAATTTTGGAGCTTTATATAGCAGGTACTCTTTCAGAAAAAGAAAATCTGGAGATTGCCGAATATGCCAAAGAATATCCAGAAATTAAGAAGGAAATCGAAGAGATAGAGGCTTCTATACTAGAATTGTCCAAAAAAGCTTCACCAGGGTATAATTATTCATTTAAAGCATTGATGAATAAAATAAATGGTGATGTTAAGGTGGTGGATATGAACGAAAAACGTAGTTCGCCATTCTTATCTTACATTGGTTGGGCCGCATCTGTTTTACTGGCCGTGGGTCTATTTTATATGTACCAGCAAAATCAAGAACTTAAATCTGATATTGAAGTTGTAGAAAAGCAAAACATAGATTTAGAACAACAAATTGCTGATACCGACTCTTCTTTAGAACAAACACAAGAATTATTGAACACCTTACGTGATAAGGATATAAGTGTTATTTCGTTAGGCGGACAGGAGGTTTCACCTACATCATATGCCAAAGCTTATTGGAACAAAAAGGAAGAAAAGGTCTTTATAGATGCAAAAGGTCTACCAGAACCACCAGATGGTTTTGTATATCAAGTATGGTCTCTTAAGCTTTCACCGCTTACCCCTACCAGTATGGGGCTGCTAGAAGATTTTGCAACGGATGAAAAAAAGGTATTTGCATTGAACAACCCGAACGAATCTGAAGCATTCGGTATTACTTTAGAACCTGCTGGTGGTAGTGAATCACCAACATTGGAACAATTGTATACTCTTGGGGTAGTCAACGCTTCTTAACCTTTAAAAAGTAATTTATAAATGGGCAGTTAAATGAAACTGTCCTTTTTTTTGTCATGTATCCGCTATAGTTTTTAAACACTTAGTCTGTTTTAGTATTTAACGCTCATACAAAATATGGGAAGAAAACAGCACACAGTAGTTATCGATCCGTTTTTACCCTATGTAGAACTAAACTCTTTACCAACCATTTTGGCAGCGTTTTATTCGCGTTTCTTTTCTTAAGATTTAGATATAATCCGAAGGATTTTAAAATAGGGACTTTATGGGTTTCTACCAATTCGATCAATGTGCCATCTGGATCTTCCATATAACTGAAATGCCCAGCGGCATCGCCCATATCAAAACTATTGGCGCTATCTACCGTAAAAGAATAATTATTGTTCAGCGCTTTTTCTCTTATTGCCGACATACCAGAAACATCAAAACATAAGTGTATATAACCCAAATCTCCCCAAAGCCTGTTTTTATAAATTTTATTCGGAGCAGCATCCAAAATTTGAACAAGTTCTAATTGTGTAGGACCTAAAAGGTCTCCAAAACCACTAATACCAATTCGTTCTTGTTGCAAAATAACTCGTCTACATTTCCCTTTGATCTTATCTAGAACAGGATCAATATTATCATAACACACCATAGTATAACCCAGCATGGTAGCATAGAATTGTTTGGACTTTTCCATATCACTAACCCCTATAACAGCACCCTGCACTCCCCCATTTAATGACGATTGTCTAGAAAACGAATATGTATCTTCTACCATCTGAACACGATTATTAAAAGGATCATCAAAGTAAAAGTTAGGTTTATTGGTTATGGAAATCTCGGATAGATTACACACTCCCAATTCTTTAAGATACCCATGCATTTCTGGTAGGTTTTTACACCTGATCTTCATGGCATAAATACCTAAATCTCCAAAATTTACAGGCACTTCTGGCGCAACGGGAACTCGGTCTTTAAACTGCCAAATTTCCAATCCGCCGCCACCTGTCATATTTAAGGATAAATAAGCCTCTCTTCTTTCTGCCTTATTGTTTGTGTAACGAGTCATTAATGATGCAACCGCCTCATCTTCAAACAATAAAATATCAAAACCTAAATGCTTTCTATACCAATTAAATACTTTTTTGACATCTAAGACTCCAATGCCTATCTGTTGAATACCATTAATTCTATCAACCATTATATGGGGTACGTATCAATTTATTGTGAAGAGATTTTAGCTTATTGCCAGGGTATCCTAGTTTAAAAAGTACAACCAATATGAAATTTGATAAATTGACCCTTAAATATGAGTTGGATTCATACTTACGTGCAGATACCACCAAATCATTTTTAACAATAGTATATGGTAGATTCTTTTTCTTCATTCTATCAAAAAACTCAAAATCTTCCATGAGCACCTGTTTCTCATTAAAGCGTCCTAACTGTTCAAAGGCCTCTTTTCTAATGAACAAGCATTGATCGCCGCCACCCGTAAACAATCCGTCCTTTGCCGTAAAAGCTGCATTTATACGCAGGTACCATTTGTCCTTATCAAATCGGTATGAAAAAAAGCCTGCATCGTATCCATTTTCAAGGCTTTGTATTATATTATCGATAAATTCAGCTGGCGGTACTACATCGGCATGTAAAAAAACAAGGGTTTTACCCATTGCAACACCAGCTGCTTCGTTCATTTGAGCTGCCCTACCCTTATTCTTGCACTGTACTATTTTAACTTTATCAATACAGTCCAATAATTCAATTTCATCGGTATTCCAAGGAGACAAAGCCACTAATACCTCAATTAATTGGTCATGCTCCAAAAAACTTGCAATACTAAAAAGGCGCTGCAAGTTTTGATATTCATTATGTGCAGGTATAATTATACTGATCATAAATTGTTGAATCGTAGAATTTTGGTTCTTAAATATAGCCTTAATTAATGCCAATTACCTTTATCTACGTAAGTTGTTAGAAATAGTTTTAAAACCTTATTTTTTTTAAAGCTTAATGTAATCGATATATAATGTATTCGACCAAGATGAAACGAACCTTTACGATACATTTACGTAGATAAAGTAATCTAAAACTATTTTATGAAATTAAGACTATACTTTTTAGCAGTTTTATTTGCTTTATCATGTACGGCAAAAACCAATGTACAAGCCCAAACCGAAACGACCGAAGAATCGGTTGATTTTAATGAGTTATCAGAATCTTTTCTACAGAATATCATTACTGAAAAAGACACACAAGAAATACAGAACGTTTTAGCGAATACTACCATAGAAGAACTAGCGGCCGCACTTGACACCAATGATAAAAGATTGGCTTTTTGGATAAATATTTACAATGCCTATATACAGGTAATTCTACAAGAAAATCCCGAATTATATGATGACCGCGGCAGTTTTTTCAAAATGGAGCAAATTTTGATCGCCGGTGAAATGGTCTCTTTCGCAAAAATTGAACACGGACTCATTAGAAAATCTCAATGGGAATACGGTTTAGGCTATATTCGTAAATGGTTCCCCAATAAATTTGAGCGTAAATTAAGAGTTGACAAACCCATATACAATATACATTTTGCCTTGAACTGCGGAGCCAAAGACTGTCCGCCAGTAGCGGTTTATGAGTGGGAACGTGTACAAGAGCAATTACAAATTGGCACCAAAAGACATTTAGAGAAAACCAGTGAGTTCAACTCAGAGACCAATGTTGTTAAGGTTACTTCGTTATTCAGTTGGTTCAGGGGAGATTTTGGCGGAAAAAGCGGTATAAAGAAAATTTTGAAAGAAAACGAGATTGTACCTACTACCAAAGATATAGACATAGAATACACGAACTACGACTGGAACTTGTACCTAGACAATTTTATTGAGCTATAAGACATACTGGTAGTTTTAGTATAAAGATGAATTCTCATTAATTAAAAGTATTCTTATTTGCTTCTAATCATGACGATTACCCTATAGTGTGTTAAATTTGCACCCGAATAGATTTTATACTTTTTTATGAAGGTTGGCTTTGGTTTCCTTAAAAAGTTTTTTGTTGTACTGTTTATCCTTCTGGGGGTTTTGGCAGCTTCTAAGTTGGATGAGCTTCAATTCTCATTCGATTTTAGTCAGTTTTTCCCCGAGGAAGACCCTGACCTCGCCTTTTATGACAGTTATGTTGAAGAATTCGGTACAGATGACAACTTTTTACTGATTGCCGTAAAGAACCAGCCTGATGTATTTCAACAAGATTTTCTCCAAAAATTTAAGGCATTTTCCGAAGACAGTAAAGATTTTGAATTCGTATTGGAAAGTAGTTCTATTACTACGCTATCCTATCCTCTAAAAACGTCTTTCGGGTACACCACGCTACCTATTGTTCATATTAATGATCCTTCATTATATGAAAAAGATTGGGACAAATTAAAAGCTGACTCCTTATTCATAAATACTCTTATAGATAAGAATCGAAAATCTCTGGTGTTGGCATTACAAACCGAAGACAACCTTAACTATCAGCAATCTAAACTTCTTTTAAACCAAATAAGGGATTCGTTTAAGGTGCATGAACTACCAGACTACCATATTCTGGGAAGAGCATTTTTTTATGAAGCTATTGTTGAAATGCAGAAGAGCGAAGTACTTACCACCACCATAGTAGCCTCTATTTTGGTTTTCATTATTCTTCTTTTAGTCTATAGAAGTATGCCGGTAGTTCTAATCTCTGTTTTTTCCATAGCTATGTCCCTTTTACTGTTTATGGGTCTTTTGGGTTGGCTCGGAAAGGAACTGAATGCCATGGCGGCATTTTACCCGGTGTTAATGCTTATTGTGGGTACTTCTGATGTTATACATTTAACCGATAGTTATATACGAAAACTACAGAGCAACATACCACGTTACGCCGCTATAACCTCATCATTGAAAGAAGTAGGAATGACCACCTTACTAACATCCGTTACCACAGCAGTGGGGTTTGTTACCTTACTTTCATCTCGATTGGTGAGTATTCAAGAATTTGGAATAAATGCCGCTATTGGCGTATTGGTAGCATATATAACAGTAATTTTCTTAACCGGATCACTGCTCATCAGTCTTCCTGAAAAATCATTGATTGGGCGCAGAAGCATTTCTGAAAATTGGGTCAACTACCTTTTAAAGATCAATACGTTCACTAAAAACTTTCCTAAAACCATTATTGTCGGTACCGTAATATTTACCACGCTTTGTGTTTTGGGCATCTATTTGGTACAGACCAATCAAGAACTAAAGCAAACCTTACCCTCTGAAAGTAAAATTGCTCAAGATTTTGAATATTTTCAGAACAATTACGCAGGTTTTAGACCTTTGGAAATTGCCGTAATGAGTACTGACGGACATAAAGTAACCGATTATAATGTTGCCTTAGAGATAGAGAAACTGCTTTCATACCTAAAATCTATTGAAAGTATTGGCAGTTTACAGTCTTCTAACCTGCCATATAAAATTCTGAACAAAGCCAATAACCTTAACAACTCTGCTTATTTTACGCTACCAAAAGACGAGAAAACATTTTTAAAATACCAGAAAGATACTCGTAAACTGGCGCGTAAACAGTTAGCCAAATTTGTAAATGCAGATGAATCTATTGCCCGTATCAATGGTCGATTACAAGATATTGGCACCGATAACCTTAAAGTTGTATACGACAATATTGATGATTTTGCTAAAACCAAACTAGATTCTTCGCTCATTACAATTAAGGTAACGGGTAAAAGTATTTTGCTGGATAAAAATTCTGAATACATAAGAAGTAGCCTTCTTGAAGGTTTGCTTTACGGACTATTATTGATCGGAGTTATAATGGCCTTTGTCTTTAAGGACATTAAAATATTCTTGATATCATTGGTGCCCAATGTACTACCTATTTTGTTTGCGGGTGGCATGCTTGGTTTTCTAGGTATTCCGTTAGAAGCATCCTTATCCGTAGTATTTGCGATCGTATTCGGAATTGCCGTAGATGACACTATCCACTTTTTAGGGAAGTATAAATTAGGTATTACCCAAGGTTTGGATAAAGAAGCGGCAATTGAGAAAACATTTGCCCAAACAGGAAGGGCATTGGTCATCACCACCATCATTTTGTTCTTCGGCTTTATGGTGATGCTATTTTCAATTCATCAACCCAGTGTAACCATAGGGTTGATCATTAGCATAACCCTAGTAACCGCGTTGATACTAGACTTATTACTGCTACCGGTTCTTCTAAGAAAATTGATTTAAATAGAACTATTCTTTTTGTGAAGGGTCTTCTGCAACGATTTATAAGCGAATATTGCTCTGCCGACCATGAAAATCATTAAACTTATCCATAATGTAAAGAGTAGGTATTCCATAACACTATATGTTTTACTTGGTTACTTTTAGTCTGCATTATAAAGTAGTGGGGCGAACTTTAGAATGCATTTGGTCGATAAATATATGTATTTCATCTATGCGCCTGTTAAAAAAAACCAAATATTCGACGAAATGCATAATAATAACAACGCCACGACTTTACGTCGTGGCGTTGAAAAAAAAAACAATCCAACCTAAAACAAACATGAAATGAATATAATTGGGCAATCAATTACAAATCATGGACTTGCTTTTCCATACCGGGACCTAGTTCATATATAGCCCCTATTAATTCTCCTTTTATCTCCTTAACCCTTGCGTCTTTTCCGTTTGCTTTGTAAACTTCGGCTGCTTGGTAAAGCAACGCAGGTTCAAATGTTTTACCATAGACGTAGGTATCCATAATTTCCATAGCCTGTTCTTTGTCCCCATTTTTTAGGTGACTGTAGCCCAACCAACTATAAGATTCTGGGGTCGGTCTATTATCAACCTCTCTTTGTGCCAAAGCCAAAGCGCTATCATATTGTTTGGTTTCTCCTATGTACAAGCCTAGGTTATATGCATTATACATATCGCCATATGCTTTATCTTTTACTCTTGTAAAGTATTCATCCAAGTTTTTTGTGCGTATTAAATCATCACATGCATAGTCAGCTATTTCTGCCTTTAGCAAAAAGTAATCGGGCGCATTATAAGTTTTGGTCACCGAATCTAAAATGCGAATAGCTTCTTTTGAGTTCTTATCGTTCGAAAAAACGATCCATGCAATACCCTTTTTGGCATATGCATTGTTATTATCTATTTCCAGAGCCTTTAAATAATGATCGTACGAATCTTTAATTCTACCGGCATGCCCATAGTAATCGCCAAGATTGGTATAACTCCATAGCATTAAATCTTTATTCTTAGACAATTCTGCCTTTGCTCTAGCCTTTTCCATAAAGTTTATGGTCGTATCCAAATCACCTTTATAATCGTTCCATTTTGCTACTCGGATCATATATCCAAAATCTGACATATTCTTTAAACTATCTAAATAGCTTTCTGCCAAATCGTAATTACCAAGTTCCATATGAAGATCAAAGTACAAACTTTGGTTTTCGCTTTTATCGCCACCTATTGCCGCTGCAGAATCTGTTAAATGTAATGCTTCTTTAAAACGGTGCTGGGAAATATAATTTCTTGCTAAAGCCCTGTAAAAACCAGGCTTACCAATATTTGCGATATCAACTGCCCTTTTTAAACTTTTTTCGGCCTTCATCAAAAAGTCGATATCTGCTGTTTGTTGAAAATACCTGTTGTATTCACCACCAACGATACCAAAGCTGGTTAACTGCATGCTATCTGGCCTTATTTTAGAATTCCAAAGATCAAAATATTTTGATGTGGTCTTAATCTCATTTGCGACTAAATACTTGTCGTAATCTTTTTTATTTGCAACTGTTTCATGATTTTTAGTATTACATGATGATACCAGTACTACTATAATTAAAAGCTTTATCAATTTCATAATGTTGTTTTTTGTGGATTGTTTAAAATAGGGAGAGCCTTTCAACTCTCCCTTCCCTTCTCTTTCATAAACAATTTAGGGATGTGCCAGTCTTACCTACCACTAACAATAAGTAAGGTGAAGGCAACTTCTTATTCTGGCGCTCCTAAATATGGGAACGTAGTACCTACAGTAGCGGTTAGCCCAACGCCATCTGAGGTTAATCTTGGCAAGTCTGCCATACCATCATCATCGGTATCTTGACCACTAAAACGGTCTCCTTCCATACCTCCGAACAATAAAATCAATGAAACATCGATAACATCATCTTGTGGCAATCTACCAGTTAACGCTACTTCATCACCATCTGGAACCAAAATTCTACCATCATCATCTGCATCGGTACCTGGGTTAAAGTATGTTGTTGGTAAATTCGGTGCAACTTCTAAAACATCGGCAGCTAAATATCCTGTTAATGTTGGGGCATCCAATCCTAATATATTAACCTCATAGTTAACGTCATTTGGATCTGCACCTAATATGTTCGCATACACATCGTGATATGCTTCTAATCTTGCCTCAAAATCAGCTTGAAAAGTCGCTGCCATTTCTGAAGGAATAGACATATTATGAGAATCTTTAATATCTCCATCTGCACTCAATACGGTATTGATACCTGGTCTACCCATAAAATCTACTTGGGCATAAGTTCCTGTAAAATCTGGTGCTTCTGGCTCCATTGCATCTTCACAAGGCGTACATGTACCACCACAATCTACTCCGGTTTCATCACCGTTCATTATTCCGTCATCACATGTTGGTGTAATTACCACTGGTGTATTGTCATCATCATCGCTACAAGAAGCTAATGCGGCAACTGCCAAAAGAGACAAAAACGTATATTTTATATTTTTTAATTTCATCTTACTATATTTTATAAAGTTATTATTGCTTAACATTTGTAGTTACCCAAGTCTTGTATACTTCTAAACCAAGTGCATTTTGACCTGTTGTAGCACCTAAAAGACTATTAGGTATTTCAACCACTACGGCCATTGTATTGGCACCGTCGAAAGTATCTACAGCAGTTTCATCGTCGTCATCAGTAGAATCTGGGTCACCAGCTGGTTTAAAACCTAATGGAGCCGTACCACCAATTACCTCATTGAACTGAAAGAAGTCAAAGAAAAAAGCATCTTGTCGTGGTCCTGCAAATAAAGAAACTCCGCTATCGGTAGTTTCAACAATGGCTGTTTCTGCAGAAATGTCTACCGATCCTAATGGTGCATCTACCATAACTGCTCCGTTTAAACCTGTTTCACTAGGTGCAACCGGACCAAAGAAATACATTTTACCATCTCTTGGTATTGCCTGAATTACTAAATCTTCTACCAAATCGTTATCGGTATCGATATTAATTTCCAATAATACGTTTTCATCAAATGTACCGTACGCCAAGTCTGGCAGTACATTAGATTGTAAGTCTACCGCAAAAACGGTATTGTCTGAACCTTCTGTTGGTTCAAAAGCATAAAAATCGGCAATATCTGCCGTGGTTCCCATAGCACTTGGCGCATCAATGTGATCTGCCGCCACTAAAAGACCTCCTACAAGGGCCAAAGCCCCAAGTCCCATAAATAATTTTGATTTTTTCATTATCTCTTTTTTTAGATTAGAATCACCCTTACTTACGCAGCAAAAAAGAGAAGGTTCATTTTTTCTTAAAAAAAATTAAATTTTATTTTTAATCCCATATTCCGGTACAAGCGTAAACCCTTCAGTATCGTAGAAGTAACTATTTATAAATATGTGTGAAGTAATAATTAGCTAACTTTGCAGTGTTAAATTATTAAGATATGAACCCGTCTTCCTCTGGTTGGATCGAGAAATATGGTTCGGTGGTTCAAAGACACCAAAACGCTTTCCCAACTTTTGAAGCTTTATATGGTACGCTTAAAAAAAGCGGATTCGTATATGGGTTAAATTCTGGCGTACCAGATTTTATTGAGCTAGAACATACCCTTTCTGAAGACGAAAAGGCAAAAATCAACTTATTGCACGCTTTATACTTTACTTACCGTATTGAAGGTGGTGAAGATTATTCCATTTTTATAGAACAGGTATTCAAGTTCTATGAACTTTTAAAAATCAACAACGAAAGCTTTTTTGATAAGTGGTTTACCGGTAAGAAAACTTCTGCCAAGCTAGAAAAGTTAATGACCTCTAGAATTTATATTGAGGACAACATCATCAGTAAAACTTTTAATAGCCTTATTACCAATTCGCTATTGTTCATTGATGTGCTGCTTTTTAAACACTTTTTAAAGGACTACCCTGCCTTAAAGGAAAAAGCTGAAGAAATTGAATACTTAGCGATCAATATTACATACCATGCATTAAGTTCTAAAGAGCTGGACAGAAAAGACAATAAATTATCTCAATTGCTGGCTTCTTCCTTAACCTATATCAATTGTGCCGAGAATAGCTTTGATGGATCTTACCGAGAAAGATTACTTAACAATAAGGACAATTGGGAGAACAGATATTTGCTTGATATGGCCTGCCTTACCGTTTGGGAAGATCATTCATTAGATTACACAGAATCTGAGTTTATTTTCGGAATAGGAAAGGATTTGGGTTTCGACAGAACAATTATCTCAACTTCCATTACCGACGTTACCGAATTCTTTAAACTTAATTTCGATACCATACCTTATTTAAAGGAAAAGAATTTAGCCATGCAATTTTATGATAGCATGGGTAAGTTGGTGAAGAAACTTATACTACGAAATAGCAAAAGGTTACATAAAGAACTATCTCAAAGTGCCGAATTGGTAGCACTGCTATCCAAATCAACAGTGCGAGATCTTAGTGATGAAGAAAAAAAGAAGGTTCAAAATCAGCTTTTAGATATTTTTAAAAGCATACCGTCTTTAGCCATTTTTATTCTACCGGGCGGAGCCATTCTTCTACCCATATTCATTAAGTTGATACCGAAATTATTACCGTCTGCCTTTGATGAAAATAGAATTGACGAGGAGGAGGACCTTTATCGTAAATAACCTATTATCAATACATTAACCTCTCTACTCTAACCAAAGCTTAAAATCTTTCACTTTCTCTCTACTTACGATTATTTCGTGATCTTGATTGTTATTCAACTTGATCTGTAATCTAGAATTTGTATAGGAAACAATGTCTTTTATATGATCAATATTCACGTAGAATTTTCTGCTGACCCTAAAGAATACCTGTGGTTTCAGTTCATCTTCCAACTGTTCTAAGGTAGTATCCAACAGATAATTACGACCATCTTTTGTAGCGGCATAAGTGCCTTTGTTTTCGCTATAGAAACACTCCACATCTTCTGAATTGATGATTTTTAAATGCTGCCCAACCTTTGCCGTAAAACGTTTCTTATATTCACGCTCTAACGGATTTACCAATAACTTTTTAATATCATCAAAATCTAAAGCGATCTTGTTTGGCTCACCTGCAGATGCAAACCGTTTTCTGTATTTTTTGACCGCCTGTTCTAGATCTTCGTCATCTATTGGTTTTAACAAGTAATCTATACTATTCAATTTAAAAGCTTTTAATGCATACTCATCAAAGGCGGTAGTGAATATTATGGCACTATGTACTTCTATGACATCAAAAATCTCAAATGAGAGTCCGTCAGATAATTGAATATCCAAGAAAATTAAATCGGGGTGTTCATTCTCTTGAAACCAATTAATAGCCTCTTCTACAGAATGCAACATGGTAGAAACGTTTAAATCCAAACTTTCTAACATTCTGCCCAAACGTCTTGCTGCTGGTTTTTCATCTTCAATGATAATGGTCTTCATGGTCTGTATTTATGGTTTAGTGGTTTGCTTTAGTCGTTGTAGGAGTTTAGATATTTCTGAATTTTTCGATCTTCCCATTTCTTTATGTGCCATGAAATGTTTCCAAAAACAGTAATTCCATGTATGGCCAGTATAATTCCCCAAACAATGGTAGTGCCGTAGACATTCCAATCAATCCAGTCTAAAAACTCAGGATTACCGAATGCTTCTTTACTTACCAAAATGAAAACGAACTTATTTCTTAAGAAGTACAACATGATACTTATAATCAGAAAAACCAACACGTGATTATAGAAACGCTTTATACTCGCCACTTTCTCTTTTGCTCTTTCATACTTAGAAAACTTATTGTCTTCGCCATTAAAAAGATAATCGTTTGTTTGTTCAGTGTCCATACTATCTAAATTTTTCGGCATCTCTTTCCTCCTGCTCTACATATTTACTGATCTGGCGCTGTTCCCAATCTTTACTAAAGAAAGGATTAAAGCCAAATACTTTTGCTGCATGAAAAGCCAAACCTATTCCCCAGAAAAACGGAGTAGAAAAAGTACCTATATTAAACAAAGCCTCTGTAAATGATTCTCCTGCAGACATAATTGCCGTAATGGTAATCGTCATAAGAAATAAATTTACCAGTACATATACAAGTAAGTGAATATAAAACCCTTTTAATTCTTTGACCTTCTTCTGGGCTCTTATTAATTTATCCGATTGTTCAAATTCGTTTAGTTCCATCTTCTTGTATTTTCTTCTTGTTGTAAAAACTCTTGTATTTTTCTCTCTTCCCAGTCTCTGCCCATAAACGGATTCAAGTTAAAGATTTTATTCGCTTTAAAAAATAAGCTAATGCTTAAACCGAATACTACCCAAAGAAACCAGGCATTTCTCCATTCATTAAAATAATAATTGATCGATGCCACTATTAAAATGGATACCATAGCCGAGGCTACTTTACCATAAAATTTTCTAATTTCTTCAACTCTTTCTTTTGCTCTTCTATATTTTGTGTTTTCCATGATCTTTAGTTTTTTAGGTTATGATTCTTGCATAAATTCTTTGATCTTACGCTCTTCCCATTTCTTACTGAAAAATGGGCTATACCCGTAAGCATAAAGTCCGTTCATCAATAGGCCGAATCCCCAGCCTAGTGCCGGAAAAATAAACCAAAGAAAACTTGTTGTAATATAATTGATATATGCCAAAAATGGGATTACGATACAGTATGCCAATAAATTGCCATAGAATCCTTTAATAGCTTGTACTTTTTCTTTTGCCTTTTCGTACTTATAATTTCTGTCGGTTGTGAAGTTTGATTCCATCTTTCTAAAGTTTTAGGTGATCGTTAATTTATTTCCTTACTTCAAATTTCGGCAGATCATACAGGTTTTAAAAAATTGAAATACCCAGTTGTAATTTTTTACGACTGAATTGTATAAAGTTGTCTTTACTAGAAATAAACCACTTCAAAAACCATATGATTTCTTCGCACTTTCAATTTGCTCTTGCTCTGTGGTATTAGGATATAGTAGATATTTAGGCGCTATAATAGGTTTTGCATTAGTAAGGGTAATCTTGGTAATGGTAGCAAACGGAAAATTTCCTTTTGTAAGTAGAAGAAGTACTTTTTCCATTTTAGAGAAGTCTGAAGACGATTTCACTACAATTTCAGCCTCACCTTTCAACTGAAATCCTTTTTGCTTTAAAACGTCTATAAAACTGATACAAACATTTTTGTTCGCTCTTATATTCTTAACCGTTTGTGGTGATGCTATGTTTGCTACTATAATCGTATCATCTTCAAAACAACTGAATATCTCTTTGGGTGATACATTGGGCATGTTATCTGTAGAAGATGTTGCCAACCAGCACAGAACACTATCACTAATAGCTGCTTTTATGTCTTCTGTTAGCTTCATAGTGTTTCTATTTAAAATTCATTTAAAAGTTTTCTCTATCCATGAATTCCTTTATTTTTCTCTCTTCCCAGCCTTTGCCAAATAATGGATTATAACCATATGCCTTTAAACCGTGGGCAATTAAGCCAATACCCCAACCAATGGCAGGGAAAATGACCCAAACAAAACTGGTCGTCGTAAAATTGATATAGGCGAGTACGGGTATAACAATGCAATACGAAGTAAGGTTGCCATAAAAACCCTTTATGAGTTCTACACGTTCTTTTGCTTTCTCATAACGCTTGGCACTAATGTGCGATGCCTGGGTTTCTCGAAACGATATGGCATTTGTCAACATGGGCAAACGTACTTTGAATTCTTTTGCGGTCTTAAAAATCTGCATTTCCTTTTTGGTAAGAATGGCATACCGCTGACGAATATTTTGTAGCCCTACACCACTACTCTTTTTAACAACCTGTTTCTCTTGCAAATTGTTGACTACATACAAATAGCCGTCTTCTTCATAGATTTTAATATGCAATGGTTTTGAAGAGGTTACCACATTGTGCTTCACCGCATTCTCTAATAATAATTGTAACGATAGCGGTACAATTTTAGCTTCGGGATCTGTTGCCTCATCAGGAATTTCAAATACGATACTATCTTCAAAACGCATTTTTAAAAGTCGCACATAGGTTCGTGCAAACTTAAGTTCCTCATCGACCAAAATTAGATTTTTACTCTTCTGCTCCAATACATACCTATACACTTTAGATAAAGATGTAGTAAATTTTTGCGCCTGCATAGGATCTTCTTCGATTAGACTGGTAAGCACGTTGAGACTATTAAAGAGAAAATGTGGATCTAGCTGATTTTTTAAAGCATCGAACTTTGCAGATGCCGAACCAGCAATAATTTTCTGCTCCTTTACCTTGGTATCTTGTAAGGCTTTGTAAAAATAAAAGGCATGTAAAAACAGCGATACTACCAAGGTTACCAGTAACGCGTAAAAATAATATTCTACTTTTTCTCCTGCTATAAACTCATAAAAGCTGTGCCCAAAAATATAAATTTCTGTAAACGCACGTACCGCACCAAACGCCAAAACCGTTAGTATAATTGAGCCAGAAGCACCGTACCATAACCGTTTTTTGGTTTCATTCTCCCAACTATATTTTTTAGAGATATAGTCGCTGAAATACATATTAACCATAGATAGCATAAAAGAGTAGAGAAAGGCTATACCTGTAAATTGCATTTCGCCATATAATGTTATGCTTTCCCAATCAGATAGAAGCAACCGAACCAGTTCCATAACCAAGGCTATGATTATTGCTATTCTTACTACCTTTAAAAAACTACTCATGTTTGTAAGCTTAAATTGATCGGTTTCTAATTTTTAAAATTAGGGATTTCCTTTTAGAAGTCATTAGCTTTCTACAGCTACCCTATTAAAGAACAAACATGAAGCTATAAATACCGAATTTAAAAAAAAACAGTCCGAATTGTCGATTAAGACTTCCGAACTGTAATTGTGCATGTAAAGTTGATATAGTTCTAATTAGTAAATGTGAAATCAGGAAGCTTTATAATTTCCCCTCCTTTCATCGCAGACTCGTGAGATAGTATACCCACACAAGTAATATTGGCCGATTGCTTTGCATTTGGGTAAGGCGAAGAGCCATTTATTAAACCGTCAACAAAGGCATGTACTAAATGTGGGTGCGAACCGCCGTGCCCTGCACCTTGGGTAAATGACAAATGTTGATTATCGCCTTCGTCATATACACCATGTGTTGTAAACCCTTGAATTTCTTTAGGCAGCAATTTTGCAAAATCGGGACATTCAACCTCTTCAGGTATTTCTGGTTCTGGTTTCTTAGCCATATGTACTACCAAAGGTCTCCCCTCTATTAGGGGCCATTCAACAGATTTCTTTGAACCGTAAACTTCAAAACTTTCTCTGTATTGGCGGGCCACATCAAACAACGAACGATAAACTTGAGCGCTTAAATCTGAGTTCCTAAATTTTATATGAGTGGTCTCTACTGCGTATGGTGAATTGTATTCTTTAATCAACTCTTCGCGAATGGTACCCGATCCAAAGCAAGAAACATATTCCGCCTCGTTTTGGGTCAAACCTAAAACCGGACCAACACAATGTGTCGCGTAGTGCATTGGCGGCAACCCTGGCCAATAATTAGGCCAACCGTCCATATCTTGTTGATGGCTTGCCTTTAAAAATTGAACTTTACCTAACTCTCCATTTTCATAAAGCTCTTTCATATAAAGAAACTCCCTAGCATACACCACGGTTTCCATCATCATATAGGTAAGTCCCGTTTTCTGGATTAGCTCAACAATTTCTCTGCACTCCTCTACCGTTGTTGCCATAGGCACGGTACACGCTACATGTTTACCTGCTTTTAATGCCTTAATAGATTGTTCCCCATGATTCGGAATCGGAGTATTTATATGAACAGCATCTATCTCATCATCTTTTAATAATTCTTCATAGGATGTATATCTCTTAGAAATATCAAAAGCATCTGCAATTTCATTTAATTTATCTTCATTACGCTGACAAACTGCAACCAACTCAGCATTCGGATGTTTTTTATAAATAGGGATGAATTCTGCCCCAAAACCCAAACCTACAATAGCTATTTTTATTTTCTTCTCGCTCATCTTTATATTTTCAATCGTTAAACGTTTGTTTCAGAAATTGTAGCCCTTGCGATGCAAATTCATCTTGGCTATTGGCCATAGTTTTCCAAATACACACTGCAGCCGCTAACTCTTTAATCTCTGGTGTAAAGCTTTCTATGACCAATGCGCCATTATAGTTTATATCTTGAAGTCCTAGTTTAAAATCGTTCCATGGGGTGAGTCCCGTACCTGGTACTCCCCTGTGGTTTTCAGAAACTTGAAGATGTATCAATTTATCACCAACCCTATTTATTGCATCACGGATATTTCTCTCTTCAATAGTCATATGAAATCCGTCTAAAGCCACTCTTGCCGCATCATGATTGATATCCGTAACCAAACGCATAACATCTTCAGCTGTATTGATCATATCAGATTCGAACCTATTCAGAGGCTCCAACCCTATGCACAAGTCATGGGCATAAGCCATATTGCAAGCTTTTTTAAGATTGGACACTGCTAAATCCCATTCCTTCTTGCGTTGTTCTGAAGAAACCAAACGGGCTTTTCCGACCGCAGAATACATTGGACCTGCAAAGAACTTTACATCTAATTCATTGCATAAGTCAAAACATTGTTCTAGATACTTAAAACACTGTAAGTGGACTTTTTCATCTTCATGCGTAAGGTCTTTAGTTGGACCAAATGCACCACAAACAGATACCTTTAAACCGTTATCATCAAGCGCTTTTTTAATCTTATTTCCATCGATCAATAAGGGGTTTTCTACAGGTATTTCAACGAGGTCATAACCCAATGCCTTTATCTTTGGAAACAATGCTATACTTTTTGAGGTAAAAGGTGACTGCCATAACCAAGTACTTACACCAAAATCTATCTTATTCTTCATGTAAATACTCTTTATTATTTAACAATCATTACACCTTGCATAATTCTCCAATGTCCAGGGAACGTACATATGAATGGGTATTCGCCAGGTGTGCTCGGCGCCTTGAACTTAAGCGAATATGTTTGGTCTGGATTTAAAATTGGTGTTGCAAAAAGCACATCGCTCGTTTGTGGCACATAATTAAGATCTGCCGCATTTGGGTCTGCCGCCATTTTATCGGCCGCTTTACCTACCGCCTCTTTTTTGCCCGGTTTTGTAATCACCAAATTATGCTGCATAAAATCAGGATTCTGCAATACCAGCTCCACTTGCTCACCAGCTTTGACCGTAAACCGGGTAACATCGAACTTCATCTCATTTGTTATCGTATTGATCTTAATTACTTTGACATCGCTTACTTTATCTGTAACTACAGCACCTAAATTTTCTGATTTATCGCCATAATATTTGGTCAAAAGCGCTACAATATCGAACATGGTCGCAGATTTTTCCTCTTGTTGGGTAAAGCTCTTTTCTACCTTATATTTCCAAGTACCATGAATCCTTTCCATCGATTCGCCAGCTTGTACATACATCTGCCAAAAATTACCGTAAATACCACCTTCGCCACCAGTATCTTCGACCCTAATAGCAATTGTGTTCTTACCTGGTTTTAGTACACCATCGGGTATTTCGTAATTTCTATTAGAACTAAAGCTAGATGTCATACTACCAACCTCAATGCCGTTTATATAGGTAATATCAGAATCATCGATCGGACCTAACGATATCGTGCTACCTTTTACCATATTTGCTGGTATTGTAACCTCTCTTCTAAACCAAATAATTCCGTCCATGTCTAAACCGGCATCTTCAATGAATTGCGGAATCTCCATAGTTTGCCAATCGCTATCATCGTAATTCGCAGTACTCATATTCATGTTTGTTTCTACCGGTAATTCATAATCAGGATTCGCCTTATGAAAGGCTTCCAAAAATCCGTTCATATGTCTAGTAGCGTTAGCATATAAAGCTCTGTATAACCATGAATCATTTAACACGGTATCATCTTGGGCAAGTTCATACAATAGATTTCCTACCTTCTTAGAAGATGGTCTTTCTGTAAAATATAGTAGCGCTGTCAGTTGCACGCTTGGGTCTCTATCGTTTAGCATATTTGCCTTGAACAAAGCTGCATCTGTATCATCATTTCTGGGCAACATTTGAATAGCCGCTTTTCTTACTGCTGCTGCCTTATGATATAATGCTCCCTTAATTACATTATGGGTATTACTATCAAAATCTAACTTATCTAGACCATGGATTGCCCAAATGGCATGCAAGGCAGCATTGTTTAAACCACTCTCATCGGTCTGTTTTGCATTTACCAACTTATAGAGGTCGTCTAAAACATCGTCTTCTCCTCTTTCTACTAAAAGTCGTTGTGCGGTTAACCTCCAAAATTGATTATTACTACTTAAAGCTTCTAGTAACCCCTCTGGTTCGTCTTTTGATAATTGTACAGGTTCATACTCGTAATCATCTTTTGGTACTACACGCCAAATTCTACCATGACCTTTATCCCTAAGTGGATTTACATAAGCATTACCTTCTCCATTTTCAGCATCATAACCACCGCGATCTTCATTTGGTGTTGGGTTGTGCTGAACTATAAAATTATACCAATCAGCCACCCAAACAGCCCCATCAGGTCCCGTTTTTGCGTCTACGGGTGAACTCCATTCATCTGATGATGCAAATAGATTGCCTGCATCTTCCTCGGCATATCCTGAACCCTCTTTCACTATTCTCGCTTGGTGTACCAAACCGCCAGTAGGTTCACACACAAAGGCTACTTTATTCCAATACCTTTCCGGGTAGGCTCTTGCGGTATAAAAATGATGCCCCGCAGCTGCTGTGAAACCTCCAAAAACATCTACCTGTCTTACATTAGGCGTAATTGGCTGCATAAAATAATGCCCATCAATTTTAGCACTGCCGTCAGCACCTATACCTTTTACTCCTTCTAAATTTTTATTGGGTATAGCCACAAACACACTATGCGTATTATTTGCGGTAGATGCGAAAATGGCGTTGTCTTCTGTAATACCTAAGCCCCAAGTATTATTGCTGGTATTTGTTAAAACTTCAAATGTTTCTTGCTTCGGATTGAATCGGTATACGTTCTGATTGAACTTTAAATCTTGACCAAAAGCATTTCCCTCAAATCCTGAATAACCTACTACACCATATAAATCGTTATCAATACCATATTGTAAATTTGAAGGACCTGCGTGCGTATCAAAAGTTCCCCACCCGTCAATTAAAATTTCTTTAATGTCTGCCTTATCATCACCATCGGTATCTTTTAAGAAAATAAAATGCGGAGCCTGAGAAACTACTATACCACCATCATAAAAAACGAAACTTGTGGGTATGTTCAATTCTTCGGCAAAGACAGTAACCTTATCTGCTTTACCGTCACCATCAGTATCTTCTAAGATTTTCACCTTATCGTCACCAATACTATTATCATTACGAACCGTGTTGGGGTAATCTACTGTTTCAATGACCCAGAGTCTTCCCTTTTCATCCCAATTCATTGCAATGGGATTAATGATATCTGGCTCTGAAGCAAATAACTGAACATCGAACCCTGCCGGTACTTGTATTAATTTCTGTGATTCTTCGGGAGACAGTGGTAGTTGAAATTTTGGTGCTGGATCACGTTTTTCATAATTGGGTATATTCGCTCTCTCTTCATATTTAAGGGTCGGTATATCTTTGATAAAGGCTTCCCAGTTTTTCTTCACCTTATCATCTACAGCCCATAAAATTCCAGATTTAATTAGCTCTTGAAAACCTTTATTATTCCAAGTGCGCTCATCGTGACCATACGCTGTATAGAAAACTTTGCCTTCCCCAACTTCTTTGACCCACGTCCAAGGTTCGCTTTTATCTCCTTCCACACGTTCCATCAAAACATATATATCGTCTGCTATTTTATCATGAACATAGGTTTCATCCCAAGTTTCGAATGCTAACAAATCTTTAGTAACCGGGTGTTCTTTATCCACTATTTCGGCAGTGAAGGTTCCTGTTTCATGACTCATAAATTGAGCACCAACTAAATTGATATATTCAGGTGAATTCTTAAAACAAAAACTTGCGGAGTGAATAGGAATAAAAGCTTTACCCTCTTTTACAAAATTCAAAAGTGCTTCCTCTTCATTATTACCAATTTCTTCGTGATTGGCATATATTATAAGTCCGTCATACAACTCCAGATTCTTTTCATTTAAATCTGATAGTTTTTCTGTGTAGGTGATGTTGATTCCGTCTTTGGTAAAAGAGGAAGCTAAAATCGGAAAATACTCCCTTGAATTATGATGCTCCAATTCATGCCCTAGAAAAAGTAATTCTACTCTTCTTGGCTGTTCATCTAACCGCTCTTTTTTGGAAGGGGTACAAGCTGTAAAAAGCAGTATCAATAAAAAAGTTTTAAAAAATGAGTGATGGGTTTTCATATCAAGCCTAGATTTCATTACTCAATATTACTTCAAATAATAAAATAGAAAATACTCTCATTTATCACATACTGACTGTATTTTATCATTCTATTTACTTAATCAATTAAATTTTGATAAATTAGTTGATATTTAAGCTCATATCAGAATGCTTTCATTTAACTAGTACCAATGAAATCTGCACTTCAAAAATCACCTATACCAGAAACTCGCGCCTACTTGGCACGTATGTTAAATGAGCCCATTTTTGACCCACATTGGCATTTTCATTCTGAACATCAATTGTTTTTAGTTTTAAAAGGAAGCGGCACTAGGTTTATTGGTGATAGTGTAAAACCCTTTAAGGCCGGAGATATAACATTTACAGGTCCAAATCTGCCACACTTGTGGCGTAGTGAAAATGAGCAAGAACAAGAAAAGAATATTGCTTGGTCTGAAGGAGTTGTCATTTATTTTCATGAAGACTTTTTAGGAGAGAACCTTTTACAAAGTGATGAAGCCATTCGTCTACGACAGGTATTCCATAAAAGTTTAAGAGGAATGGAATTTACAGAACAATCTGCCATAACCTTAAAAAAGTTGATGCTAGATCTGTTACCGATGGACGGGTTCGATGGTATTCTTCACCTTTTAAAAATACTAAACTTTATAAGTAACACTAAAGAATACCAAATTTTAGCCAGCCCAGGTTACACCAACACATTAAGAGAAGCCGATACCGAACGTATGTTTAAAGTATATGCCTACGTAATGAAAAATTTTAAACGAAAAATGGTTCTAGCAGACTTGGCTAAACTCACTAATATGACACCCACTTCTTTTAGCAGGTACTTTAAGCAACATGCAAATAAATCATTTTCAGATTTTGTGAGTGAAATACGTATAGGACATGCGTGTAAACTACTTATAGAACAGAAAATCAACGTATCACAAGCATGCTACGAAAGCGGATTTCAAACGCTATCTAACTTTAATAAACAGTTTAAAACGATTACTAATCGTACACCTTTGGCGTTTAAAAAAGAATATGAGGTGTATTGATTAATATCTATTATATCGAATTTTAATTATTCTCTATAGCTTTCTATTATTACCTTGTTAGAACAAACATGAACTCTTTTTTATCTGAATTAAAAAACCCAATTGTAGTTTTTAGGTACCGAACTGTAATATTGACCTGTTGATAGCTTTACCATAAAACTAAACTGCAGGTTTACGAATAACAATTTTTGTGCAATTTTTCTTTCTTACATTGTTAAAATCTCCTAGATTTAAAACTTATATATATGATATATGTGCAATTGTGTACATATATTATTGTTGGCATTAATATAAAACTCATATGGAAGAAAACAAACTTGCTGAATCATTTTACAAATTTTTAGAAGAGGAAAAAGGATTCCCTAAAACAAGTTTGTTAAAGCGAACACCTGCTCATTCTATAAGTGGCAGAAGAGTAGAAATTGACCTACTACTGCTAGACATTCGGATTGGAAATTACATTGGACAAGTTGAATTCAAAAGTCAAATAAATCCACAAATAAAGCAGAATGTAAAAGTTCAAACAGAACTTTACGCAAAAGCTTTAAAATCAGAAGGAATTCCAACTTATTTAGTTTATCCAATTGACGAAGAAAAGTTTCAAATTTTAGTTTATGGAGAAGACGATTGGATTTCAATATCAAAAGATGAATTTCCAGAATTTGAGACTTTGTCTGCAAAGAAAAAAATTGAAGAAAAAATAGAATCTAAACAAATTGAAGAAAAGAATTTAGAAAATATTGAGAGAAAAAGAGATTACAAAAAAAGAACATCACTTTGGACTTTGACTAGTCTAATCGTTGGTGTATTGACCTCTATACTTGCATTCTATATTTCAACAAGCAACAGAAAAGAGATTGATAAACCAACTCTTGTTAATGCAATGATATTAATGCAAATGGATAGTTTAGAAACGCAGATTAATAAACTAAAAAAGGCTAATAATACTACAGTAATAGACACATTATTTGTTGTTGACTCTACGAAAACATTTGTAGGAATAAACCAAAGACTTAAAAATCTTGAAAATGGAATTTTAGATAATGCTGAAAAAACTCTAGCATTAAAAAACACTAATCAACAAATTGAATTATTAAAACAAGAACTAATTAATCAAGAAAAACTAATCGAATTAAGAAACGAAAACTTAAGTAACCGAATTGAATTGCTAAATGCAATCGTTATCGGAATGGTTCTGTCTTTATTTGCAGCAGCAATAGGATTTGTAATTAGTAACTATAATGAAAGGAAAAATACTAATGCCAACGCCGTATAAAATTAATTGCTAGTGCAAGCCTACTTACGAAAATCCTCGCGGATTTTCCATTCGGTTTGTATTGGCTAAATTAGGTGCTTAAAACACGCAACTAATCTTATACAAACACGTTGTAAGTAATTTGAAAAACCTAATGTTTGATAGGACTCCATTATTCATTTATCTAGTTGGTTTATTATTTTTTACCACAATTTCTTGTCGGGAAAAATCATTTGAAAAGTATCACGAAAATGAATTTTATAAAGCTCAAGGGATTATTATTTCTGCAAAAATGACCAGTACAATTATGGATAACCCTTATATGAAAGAAATTCAATTCGAATACTTTATAAACGATTCTTTAATCTTAAAAAACTCAGAGGACCTTTCATTTATGGATTTAGAGGAAGGTATTCCAATAGAAGTACTAGTACATAATGAAAATCCGGAAATTAGTTTTTATTGGAGAAATGGATTTACCGATAGTATTACAGCTTTTCAGGTTCAGTATGTAAAATCTAAAATGGAAAAGGTTATATCGGAAATCGGAAAAGCCACCAATAAATAATAAAACTACTTACAACAAAACCTCCTATGAAAAGCCCTATTCCAGTTCTCTCTATGGTAAAATAGTCTATTCTTTTTGGCTAAAACTACCACGCTCTTTTGAATCAACTGAATTTACAAAAGCATTTTCCACAATTATAATCCGCAATATCATCAACCCTTTCAACGGCTTAAAAATAAAGACATCAAGAAAAAGCAGGCATTGAAAGTTATTGGTAATGTACTCGACTCAAACAGCGTACGCAAAAATCCTGACAATAAAACCGGAATTTTTATTTAACCGACTACCAGAAAATCATACTTTAGAAGCTTATTTGTTTCTTTTTAAGAAGGAAGTGGAGAGTCTTGATAATTGTGCTAACAGATTACGAACAATAAATACATACGTTATATCTATCCGCAAAAAAATATAACGTAGATAATGAAAAAGAAAAAATGCAGAAACTAAGAGAACAAACCGATGCTAAAATTGCATTCGGACGCAAAAAGAACCCCGAATTTATGAAAGGGGTTGATGATATCATCAATGAGGCAAAAGCTTTTGAAAAAGGGAAAAACGCCATTAAAATAGGAGAAAAAGCTCCAGATTTTATATTACCCAATCCTTTAGGTAAAGATGTTCAACTATCCGACCTTTTAAGCAAAGGTCCCGTTGTGGTTACTTTTTATCGTGGTAGTTGGTGCCCGTATTGTAATTTACAGCTAAGAGCTTTACAGGCTAAATTAAAGGAAATTGAATCCTTAGGTGCTACATTGGTAGCCATTAGTCCTGAAGTGCCAGATACCAGTATGACAAAAAACGAGATCAGTAATATGGATTTTACCGTATTATCGGACCAAGATGCAAAAGTAGCTTCGCAATACGGAGTTGCATGGGAAGTACCGGAGTTTTTATTAGACCATATGCGAATAGACCGCGAACTTGACCTTAAGGAAATAAATAATGGAAACGGTAGTGTATTACCTATTCCTGCGACATTTATCATTGGCACTAACGGTTTAGTTCAATGGAACTATGTGAATGTAGATTACAGAACACGTTCAGAACCCGATGAAATTATTGAAGCTTTAAAAAGTATTTTTTAATATAACGGTCAATAAATTTGAATTTACGAGTACCTGACTAGTAATTTGCTAAAACGAATTGTAAATACCACCGATCAATGCCCAAAATAATAGACACTCCGCTTCAAAACAACCTTAAAATTGGTATGGCCCAAATCTCACCGGTTTGGTTGAACAAAGAAGCTACAATTACTAAAATCAAGGAATATATTGTAAAAGCTAGTGATGAGGATTGTGAATTGGTGGTTTTTGGTGAGGCACTATTACCAGGTTACCCTTTTTGGGTTTCCATGACCGATGGTGCTCAATTCAATTCTTCGGTACAGAAAGAAATTCACGCTCATTATATCAAGAATTCCATTCAAATTGAAGCGGGAGAATTAGATGATATATGTGCTTTAGCGAAGCAACATAAAATTGCCATTTACTTAGGGTTAATGGAACGCGCCCAGAACAGAGGTGGTCATAGTCTATATTGTTCTCTGGCGTACATAAATAGTGAAGGGCAAATTAAATCGGTACACAGAAAACTACAACCAACTTATGAAGAACGATTAACATGGTCACCAGGTGATGGTAATGGCCTACAAGTTCATGATCTTAAGAACTTTAGTGTTGGCGGGTTAAACTGTTGGGAGAACTGGATGCCTTTGGCCAGAACCACCCTATATGGCTTAGGCGAAAACCTGCATGTTGCCGTGTGGCCGGGCTCCGATTACAATACTGCCGATATCACAAGGTTTATTGCGAGGGAATCTAGATCGTTCGTTGTTTCAGTTTCAAGCCTAATGAGCAAAACCGATTTCCCTGAAGATACTCCGCACTTAAATGCTATTCTTGAAAACTGTCCAGATACTTTAGCAAATGGTGGTTCTTGTATTGCAGGACCTGACGGGGAATGGATATTGCCCCCAGTAATCGATAAAGAGGGACTCATTACAGCGACTATAGATTTTACTAGAGTGCTTGAAGAGCGTCAAAATTTTGACCCTGTTGGGCACTATTCAAGACCAGATGTCACCAAGCTTACCGTTAACAGGGAAAGGCAATCTATACTGGATATAAAAGAATAAAAGGGAGAGAAATTATTTCTTCTCCCCATTCAGTTCTTTCATAATCTCCGCAAACAATTGGTATGATTTTATACGGTCTTTACCGTCATAAATATTGGTAACTGCAATGAGTTCATCTACCTGTGTATCGGCTATAAATTGTTGCACTTGCTTCTTAACCGTCTCTTTGCTACCAATAAAGGAATACTTCAACATTTGCTGAACAGATGGGTTCTTGCTTAACTCTCTCAATTCGGCCGTCATATCAACCGGAGGCTGCATGAACCCTCTATTTCCTGTCAACAAACCAACGATCATTTTATAAAGCGATGTAGAAATACGATTTGCTTCTTCATCGGTATCGGCAATGATAATATTTACGCCAGCCATGGTATATGGTTTTTCCAATTCTTTTGAAGGCTGAAACTCCTGATGATAAATTTGCAATGCATTCATTAAATGTGTCGTCGCAAAATGACTGGCAAAGGCGTAGGGCAATCCCATTTTAGCCGCTAAATGGGCACTATCGGTACTTGACCCTAAAATATATAAAGGTACCTCTACCCCTTCTGCCAGGGTAGCCCGTACTTTTGCATCTGCATTTTCAGTAGAAAAGTAACGTTGTATTTTTTCAACCTCTAAAGGAAACGACTGTGCTGCCTGAAAAAAATCTGAACGTATAGCCTGTGCAGTCAATTGATCTGTTCCTGGTGCGCGACCTAATCCTAAGTCGATACGATTAGGATATAAAATACCAAGTGTCCCAAATTGTTCCGCTATGATTAATGGAGAATGATTGGGCAACATGATTCCACCTGACCCCACTCTAATTTTTTCAGTTCCTTCTGCAATGTTCCCTATTAAAACAGATGTAGCACTACTTCCTATAGCTACCGAATTATGATGCTCTGCCAACCAAAAACGGGTATAACCCACTTCTTCGGCAGCTTGTGCCAATGCCAATGAATGATCAAAGGTGTCTTTTAATGTAGTACCCTCAGATACAATGGCTAAATCTAATATAGAATATTTAATATTTTTCATTTCAATAATTTCATTAATACATTTAAAAGTATCTATATATATAATAAAAAAACTACAGGTTCCGTAACCTCAACAAATAATTGTCCCACACTTCATGATTTAATGAATAGTGGTAATTACGTCCTATTTTATGTTGGTTGATTAATTCTGCCTCAACCAACCTTTTAATATGATGACTAATGGAAGGCTGACTTAAATCAAGCAAGTTACACGCTTTGGTACATTCTACCTTACCTTGATTTTTTTGCATATACTGCAATATCTTTAAACGATTTACATCACTTAATGCCTTAGAAATTTTCTCTACTTGTTTTAGCTCCATGATGATTTAATATATTGATACATACAAATGTATTTATAAAATATTGTATTAAACATGAATTGTGATTCTCTTAATAATGATTAACTTGACCTTAAGAATAATACTACAGCTATAGATGAAGAAAATTACTGAAGCACCACATTTTTTGTTCTGGATTCTTATTCCAATAATACTACTTATTGGATTGCTAAAACCTGATAAAACACTCGACATAAATATTCACGATACATATATTGTAATTGCATTATTGCATTTAGCTGTTTTGATTTCTATTATCTTCGGAATTCTAGGATTAGGCTATTGGGTAGTAATTAAATTAAACAGAAGGTTAGTAAATTGGCTTACCGTAATTCATTTAATCATTACCGTTATTGGTTTCTGCTTGATTTTACTCATCCCATTTTTCTTACCGGAATCCAATCGAGGTATTACCTCTTTATATTTTGACGCACAAGTAACTATAACTTTATCCGCACTTGCGGCAGTCTGTGTACAGTTATTATACTCCATAAATATTATAACTGCCCTATTTAGAAAAACAAATTAAATTTTGGATAAATAATAGGAAGAAATGCAACATGTTAACATTCTGCCAAACCTTAACATTTGTATTGGTTTTTTGATAAATGATATACCTTTGTCAGCTTAAAATAAATGTCAATAACCACCAATGAATCTCACCATAGAAAACATACTTCTCGTAGGTTCTATTCTACTGTTTATCAGTATTATAGTGGGTAAGACTTCGTATAAGTTTGGGGTGCCTACCTTAATTCTTTTCTTGGCGATTGGCATGCTTGCGGGATCCGATGGTATTATAGGCATTCAGTTCGATGACCCTAAACTTGCACAGTTTATTGGTATTGTCTCTCTAAATTTCATATTATTTTCCGGTGGATTGGATACCAATTGGAAAACTGTAAAACCCATTCTTAAAGAAGGTCTTGTACTATCTACACTAGGCGTTTTACTTACTGCCCTTACTTTGGGTACATTCGTTTATTATTTTACTGACTTTACCATTTACGAAAGTATGCTGCTTGGTTCAATAGTATCTTCAACAGATGCCGCAGCCGTATTCTCAATACTTCGTTCTAAAAATTTGGCTTTAAAAAGCAATTTGAGACCTACATTAGAATTGGAAAGTGGTAGTAACGACCCTATGGCATATGTGCTTACCCTGGCTTTTTTAACCTTGGTCATCAACCAAGATTTAAGTATACTGTCCATTATCCCCTTGTTTTTGCAACAAATGATTTTAGGCGGAATTGGCGGATTCTTATTCGGAAAACTCAGCGAAATCATAATCAATAAAATTAAACTAGGTTTTGAAGGTCTTTATCCTGTATTGGTCATTGCATTAATGTTCATTACCTTTTCGGCAACCGATGCCGTTGGTGGCAATGGTTTCCTAGCCATTTACATTTGTGCAGTGTATTTGGGCAATCAAGATTTAATTCATAAGTCTACCATATTAAAAATGTTCGATGGTATGGCTTGGCTAATGCAAATCGTGCTATTCTTAACATTAGGATTATTAGTATTTCCTTCTCAAATCACACCTTATTTGGGCATCGGATTACTTATTTCTGTTTTCCTTATTCTTGTAGCAAGACCGATAAGTGTTTTTCTTAGCCTTATGTTTTTTAAAATGAAATTAGGTCGAAGGTTCTATATTTCATGGGTTGGTCTACGAGGTGCGGTACCTATTGTATTTGCTACCTATCCCCTTTTGGCAGGCATTGATAAGGCGAACATTATTTTTAGTATCGTATTCTTTATATCGGTTTCTTCGGTATTGATACAAGGCACCACATTGTCCGTATTTGCAAAATGGCTAAACGTTGCGTTGCCAGATGAAGTAAAACCTATCGCCGAAAATGATAGATATATTCTTAATCTGCCCAAATCTTCCATGGAAGAAGTAACCGTTCTTCCCGATAGTTTTGCAGTAGAAAAACGTATTATCGACCTGCATTTTCCTAAGTCGGCATTTATTGTCATGATAAAGAGAAATGGTAAATTTGTACGTCCGGGAGGTTCAACCGTTATTGAGGCTCATGACACTTTAGTTCTACTATTGGATAATGATGAAAGTTTGAAAGAAGTAAAGGTAATTCTCGACCAAAGTGTTTTAAGTTAAAATGACAAGACAGAACAACATATTTAAAGTGCTTTTACTCGTTACAATTTATTGTTTCGGTATATATAGTTCTGCCAACACTTTACCCCTTTATAACGAGGTTGTTCTACATGAAAATAGTAATCAGAAAACCTATTTTTCAGCATCTTCTAAAATATTATCTCCTCATGCTCAACAAACGGAGATTTCTGTTTCTGACGTTGCCGAGGTTTCATCGCCCAATTACAAACTTCCTTTTACAAGTTTCAGCTCACAAATAATTAGCGGTGAGCACTTATTTACTTCTAAGTATAAGCAGTATACACTGTATGCCAATACTTTATTGATCAGGCATAGAAAGTCTGACCTTATCTTCCCTTTTCATAGTTTCTGGTAATCCATTTTAATAAAGGTTTTCATTTTGAAAACCTCAGTTAATACGTTGATATGATGCCCATTAACATCATATAAAAATCAATATATCATATTTAAAAATTTATAAAATGGAATTAGGAGTAACTGCTATTGGTTTAGCATCTGTTGCACTATGTGCAATGCCCTTTGTTCTAACGAGCAGAAGTAGAAAAATAAAAGAAAAAAAAATGATGTCATCTTTAAGTGATATCGCAAGCAGATATAATTGTCAATTAACGCAACATGAAATATTCGGTCATTACGCTATCGGTGTAGATACTGAAAAGAAATATGTATTCTTTGTGTCAAAAAACGGAGAGGAATTGAAGCAACAGTATGCTGATTTATCTACCATTAAAAGCTCTGAAATTGCCAATATTGGTAAATCTTATGCAAGAAAAGAGAAAATTACAGAGCGTTTGCTTTTAAAGCTTTTCCCTAAAAACACCAATAACGAAGATGTTGTCTTTGAGTTTTATAACGCAGCGGTAAATTTTCAATTGAGTGGAGAATTTCAGTCCATAGAAAAATGGAACAAACTGATTAAAAATATGCTTAAAAGCTCATAACGAGCATCAATTTATTCATTATGCGAATGGCTTTCTTGTCGACCGAGATAAGAATTACCATTCGCTTTTGTTTTTAATAGGATTACCAATTACTTTAGTTCAAAGGTTAGCGTGAAAAAGAAACTATGAAATTGTTCGATATTGCCATTGATGCATCTAAAAACCTACTCCCCTACGGAGGAACGGTGAATTACCATGGCATACTTTTTAATGATGCAAAAGCAACAGCGTACCTTACTACTTTATTGAACCAAATTGCATGGAAAAACGATGAGGCCATCATTTTCGGGAAGAAAATCATTACCAAAAGAAAGGTAGCCTGGTACGGTGAAAAGCCTTTTGAATACACCTATTCTAAAACCACCAAACAAGCCCTACCCTGGACGCCGGAATTACTTGAGTTAAAGACCAAAACAGAGCAAGCAACCGGAGAAACATTTAACTCTTGCCTATTAAATTTATACCATGATGGTAGCGAAGGTATGGCGTGGCATAGCGACGGAGAAAAGGACTTAAAAAAGAACGGAGCAATTGCTTCTTTAAGTTTTGGTGCTAAACGTAAATTCGCTTTTAAACATAAAGAAACTAAAAAAAAGGTTGAACTCAATTTAGAACACGGTAGCCTATTGGTAATGAAAGATGAAACACAAACCCATTGGCTGCACAGGTTGCCACCAACAACTAAAACCAAACACCCTAGAGTGAATTTGACTTTTAGAACTATTGTGGAAAAATGATTTTCTCTAGTATGACCTTTTTAGAAAACTACTTATAATCTTTAATGAGCTGACCGAGACATTTCAGTGCATCATCCACTTTATTGTTCCATTCCAAAGCATAGCTTAGTCGCATACAATTATAATATTGTTCTTGTAAAGTGAATATTCTACCAGGTGAAAAACGTACCCCGTTTGCTACGGCAGACTTATATAAAACTCTAGTATCTATATGAGCTGGTAATTGGACCCACAATAAAAAACTGCCTTGGGGCCTACTTACTTTGGTTTCCTCTGGAAAATATTTACCAATTGCTACCAAAAATTGTAAACTATTTGCATGTAATCTTTGTCTTAGTTTCCTAAGGTGATGATCGTACCTACCCTTTTCTAAAAATAACGATACCGCTTCTTCTGTGACAGTAGTTGTGGTAGAAGAAACGTATAGCTTCAACCTGATTACCTCAGCTTTGAACTTTCCTGGTGAAATCCAGCCTATTCTATATCCACTAGATAGTGTTTTTGAAAACGAACTACATAATAATACCAACCCTTTTGTATCGTACGTTTTACAAGTGGTAGGTCTATGATCTCCGTAATAAATCTCACCATAAATATCATCTTCAATTAACGGTATATTGTGCTTTTCAATGATTTCTACCAATGCTTTTTTTGAATTATCAGACATTGTATTTCCCATCGGATTACTAAAATTGGAAATTACCGCTACAGCTTTAATTTCGTTAGTATCGATTGCCGTTTGTAATGCTTCCGTATCCATTCCATACAGCGGATGCGTAGGTAGTTCAATTACACGTAAACCAAGCGTATTTGCCAATTGTATCAATCCGAAATACACAGGACTTTCAACAGCAATCGTATCTCCAGGCCGGGTAACTGCCATTAAAGCCAGTGATAATGCGCTGGTACAGCCAGAGGTAATAATCACATCGTCTTCGGTAAGGCCACCACCCCGAAGTGCCGATCTTTGAGCTATTTGTCGTCTTAATTTTTTTCTACCTAAAATATCACCTTGTATCGTTCCTCCATGTGTTAAGACACCTATTGCCTCGTGCAGTACCTTATTTAATTTAGCTATCGGCAATAGCTTTTCTGACGGAACGCCCAATGATAAATTAACAACAGTTTCAGCATTTATATTTTGAAAAAAATCTATTATTAATTCCGTATTCTTACCTAATATAGAACTGGGATCTGGATTACTCATAGCCGGACTATCAGGTAAAGTATGGGCACTAAAAGTCACATAATAACCCGATCTAGGTTTAGATGCTATTAAGCTTTTGGATTCTAGATAATAATAAGCCTGTAGTACAGTACTAATACTTACGCCATATTGCTGTCCCATTATCCTGGTAGACGGTAATTTGTTTCCCAATTTTAAAACACCACTCTGAATTTGCCTTTCAATTTTATGACCTATTTTTAGGTATAAAAAATCTTTATTATCAAGGTTCTTCAACTGAATAAATTAAATCTGTACTGGTTAAATTTACAAAAACTGAATCTGTTATGGTATCTATAAATTGTTCAATTTTGAATGTGATAATTAATAACAATTCTAAAAACATATAAAAATGAGCAGCACAAGTTTAGTACAGAACCAAATGTATAAAGAAGTGGATGAGAAAATCATTTTTGAAAAAGCGTCACAATTTGCAAAAGAATACTTAGAAAGTGTTTTTGAACGAAATGTATATCCCACAGAAGAGGCTTTAGCAGACCTAGATAAATTTGATGAATCTATGCCGTTAGATTCTACCAATGCTAATGATGTAATCCAATTTTTAAATGAATACGGTTCTCCTGCGACAGTTACCACAACAGGTGCTAGATACTTCGGCTTTGTTTCTGGTGGCGCCATACCTGTAAGTTTAGCTGCAAAAGTAATATCTACATTTTGGGATCAAGCTCCGGCCATGCACGTGCTCTCCCCTATTGGATCAGTACTAGAAACTGTTGTTGAGAAATGGTTAAAAGAGATTTTTAATCTTCCTGCAAGTACTGTTGCTGGTTTTGTTAGCGGAACATCTACGGCTAATTTCTGCGGACTGGCAGCTGCGCGCTTTAGATTACTATCCAACCTTAATTGGGATATTAACAATAAAGGTTTGTTCAATGCACCTCAACTACGAATTATTACTGGTAAACATACACATTCTACTATTCTTAAGGCAATCGGACTTTTAGGATTTGGTAAAGAAAATATTGAATGGGTAGATGTGGATGATCAAGGTAGACTAGAACTATCAAGTTTACCCCAATTAGATGATAGAACTATTTTAATTCTACAAGCTGGGAATGTTAATAGCGGTTCTTTTGATAATTTCTCCGAGCTATGTGCTATAGCAAAAAAGGCAGGGTCATGGGTACATATTGATGGTGCTTTTGGTCTGTGGGCCGGTGCCGTAGATAAATTAAAGCATTTAACAAAGGGTATTGAAGGAGCCAACTCTTGGGCTGTTGACGGACATAAAACATTAAATACACCTTATGACTGTGGTATTGTGCTGTGCAAAGACGAAGACGCCATTAAATCTGCGCTACATATGGCGGGAAGTTATATTGTTACAAGTGATGAAAGAGATGGAATGTTCTACACACCCGAAATGTCTCGCAGGGCTAGGGTAATTGAGCTTTGGGCAACAATGAAATATTTGGGCAAAAAAGGTATTGATGAAATGGTTTTGGAAATGCACAAAAGGGCAGTTCAATTTTCAACGGAGATTATGGAAGTAGAAGGATTTTCAGTTTTGAACGATGTGGTTTTTAATCAAGTACTAGTTTCATGCGCTGATGATGACTTAACGGATAAAGTCATGAAAAGGGTTCAAGAGTTACGAGAATGTTGGGCAGGCGGTTCTGTCTGGAATGGCAAGAAAGTAATCAGAATCAGTGTTTGTTCATGGGCAACAACTGCATCTGATATTACACGCTCTGTAAACTCCTTTAAACATGCATTAAATGAAATATCTTAATAAATCTATGATTCAAATTACCTTGAAAGGAATGTCTGGATAATTAAATCAGTAATATAATTTCATTTAATTTTGCCGCATGGTCAGAAATGTACAGTTACGATTAACTTTAAAGGAAGAAGCAACCCTAAACGGATTACAAATTCGTACGGCAAAATATCTAGGACTAGAAGAAAACTCCTTTAAAATTAAGGTACTGCGCAAATCTATAGATGCACGAAAGCCAAAAATTGTATTCAATTACAAATTAGCCGTATACATTAATGAACCCGCCCCTAACGATACACTGCATTTTAAATATAAAAATGTATCAAAAGCTAAACCAATTCATATTGTAGGGTTCGGACCTGCAGGTATGTGGGCTGCGCTACGCTGTTTAGAAATGGGATATAAACCCATTGTTTTAGAACGCGGTAGTAATGTTAAAGACCGTAGAAGAGATTTAAAAGCCATAAACCAAGACCATCAAGTAAACCCAGAAAGTAACTATTGCTTTGGTGAAGGTGGTGCCGGTACGTATTCTGACGGAAAGTTATATACCCGTAGCCTTAAACGTGGTGATGTTCGTCGCATTTTTGAAAGCTTGGTATTTCACGGTGCTACAGACCAAATTTTGATAGATGCGCATCCGCATATTGGCACCAATAAACTTCCTAAAATTGTTCAGAATATTCGTGAGGTCATTCAGCATCATGGTGGTGAAATTCATTTTAATACCAAGGTGACCGATTTCGTTATCAAGGAAAATAGGCTAAAAGCCCTTGTTTTAAACGAAACCGATGAAATAGCTGTTGAACGTGTGATCTTGGCAACGGGACATTCGGCTCGCGATATATTCGATTTACTGCATAAAAAAGATATCGCTCTAGAAGCAAAGTCATTTGCTATGGGAGTTCGTATAGAACATCCGCAGCATATTATTGATAGCATACAATATCATTGCTCTGGTGACCGCAGCGAATTGCTACCAGCGGCATCATATAGTTTGGTCGAACAAGTGAAAGACCGTGGCGTGTATTCATTCTGTATGTGCCCTGGCGGATTCATAGTTCCCGCTGCAACTTCACCAGGTGAGGTTGTTGTAAACGGAATGTCTCCATCCAAACGAAACAACCTGTATGCCAATTCGGGTATTGTTGTAGAAATTAATGTCGATAAAGATATTCCGAAGTACGAGAAATTTGGAGCATTGAAAGGACTGGAATATCAGAAGAATTTGGAACGATTGGCTTTTACCTCAGGCGGAAGAACACAAACTGCACCCGCCCAACGATTGACGGATTTTGTAGAAGGAAACCTTTCTGTAGATTTAAATCCGACCTCTTATCAACCAGGACTTAATTCCGCACCTTTGCATTCATTGCTGCCAAAATTGATAGGAAGCAGATTACGACAAGGCTTTAAAGCTTTCGGCGATAAAATGCATGGCTATTATACTGCCGAAGCAAATATCGTGGGTGTAGAATCTAGAACCTCATCTCCCGTAAGTATTCCACGAAACGAAAAATTGGAGCACCCTGTAATCAAAGGTCTTTTTCCTTGTGGTGAAGGTGGTGGTTATGCTGGCGGAATCGTTTCTGCAGCTATGGACGGAGAACGTTGTGCCGAAGCCGCTATGGCAGGGTTGTAAGTTCAAGTGCAAGATTCAAGTTCAAGTTCAAGTTCAAAAATGAGTTGTTGGTTGTTGGAAATTAAAAAAATTAGCAAGCTAAATATGCCTGATTAGGCACTAATGAAAAAAAGTCCATTCTCTATATTCTATTTTCTAACTTATAACTTCTAACTTCTTACTACTTTGTACTTTATACTTTGTACTTTGTACCTCGTACTTCCCAACTTCTACCCCTTACGCCATCTTAGGCTTGTTAGCTTTTGTAATGAAGTTCAAATCTCTTTTGATTCTTGAGTTTTTGAATTTGTATAGTCTAGCTACTTCTGTATTAGCTTCTGCTTTTACTTCATTTGTAGTTTCAGTAATGATACTCATTTCAATCGTTTCAACTTTAACCTCTGAAGTTGTGTTTTGAGCTTGAGCAGTGAAGCTTAAAAAGATTATGAAGATGATAGTTGCTAATGTTTTCATGACTTGCGTTTTGTTACAATATTAAAACGCTGGAGACCTTGTTTTGCTAGATGATGAATCGCTGAAAAACACTGTATTCTCGTTACTTGACAAAGATTCGGACTAAGTGTAAAATCGCATCGATAAACGACATTACCCCCAAAAACACCTTACCGATTTTTGATGTCGTTAATCGACAAATGATGTTTTAAATACAAGTTCAAATACAAGCGTAAACTCAAAAGTCAAGTTTAGAATGAGTTGCTGGTTGTTGGTTGTTGGTTGTTGGTTGTTGAAAAAATGAAAATTTCCCTTTACTAAATAAGCTTGGATTAGGAACTAATCAAAAAAGTCTATTCTCTATATTCTATTTTCTATTTTCTATTTTCTAACTTCTTAATACTTCTTACTTTGAACTACCTAGTACTTCTTACTTAATACTTTGTACTTTGTACTTCGTACTTTAACCTCACTTTACATTTCCTTCCACATTAAAGCGTACCTTTGCATCTTATTAATATTTTATGACATTTAAAGAACTCGGCCTAGCCGAACCAATCCTAAAAGCATTAGAAGCTGAAGGATATACTCACCCTACTCCAATTCAAGAACAATCCATTCCTATATTACTTCAAGGCATAGACCTTCTGGGAGTGGCACAAACAGGTACTGGAAAAACAGCCGCCTTTGGTATTCCTATTTTACATCAGTTGTATGAGGGTATTAGCTTAAGACAGACGAAAAGAAAAGTAAAAGCTCTTATTGTTACGCCTACCCGTGAACTAGCTATTCAAATTAGCGAAAGTCTTACCGCATATGGTAAGTATACAGGGCTACGAAATACCGTGATTTTTGGCGGAGTAAAGCAAGGGAAACAAGTAAACGCACTTAGAGGTGGGGTAGATATTTTAGTGGCTACTCCGGGTCGTTTATTAGATTTAATGAATCAAGGTTTTATTTCTTTTAGAGATTTAGAGCATGTAGTACTTGATGAAGCTGACCAGATGTTGGACATGGGCTTTATACATGACATCAAAAAAATCATTGCAAAATTACCTCCCAAGAGACAATCATTGTTCTTTTCGGCTACTATGCCAAAAGATATCGTGGAGCTTTCTAGAAAAATGTTAGGCGATTTTGAACGTGTTACCATTAAGCCAGAACAAGCTACAGCAGAAAAAGTGGAACAGGGAGTTTATTTTGTTAGCAAAGCAAACAAGCCTAAACTTTTAATTCATCTTATTAAGGAGAATCCTGAAAATACCTTAATTGTATTCTCAAGAACAAAGCATGGCGCCAATAAGATTGTAAAGAAACTTGACCAAGCCGGTATTCGTTCTGCAGCCATACATGGTAATAAATCGCAAGCTGCAAGACAGAAAGCATTAAGCGCTTTTAAAGATGGTAATCTTAAAGTGTTGGTAGCTACCGATATTGCCGCAAGGGGTATCGATGTTGAAGACTTGTCATTAGTTGTAAATTACGATTTACCAAATGTATCTGAAACCTACGTTCACCGTATTGGTAGAACAGGGCGTGCAAATGCTAGTGGTACGGCACTTTCTTTTTGTGATAAAGATGAACGACCTTACCTACGCGATATCGAGAAACTAATAAAGCAGTCGGTTCCACGTATGCCAGAGCATCAATTCGTAGATGAAGATACTCCGAAAGACACCGGTAGTCATCCTTCTCAACCACAAAGAAAACAGGGAAATTCGCGTAACAAAAATAGAAACCGAAACAGGCCTGGTGGTAACAACTTTAGAGGTAAGAATAATAGGAATTCGAGCAGACCTAAAAAACGTACTGATTCTAATAGAAGCGAGTAGCTTCTGTTAGAATTTTTATCTTTAGCAAAACATTTTATCACAATGAAAAAGCAAATGGTTGTTTATGGTAGCGGTCGCCATACCGTACCTTTCTTAAATTATATTGCTAAAGCTACTGGCAAGGAAAAACCGAATATATGTTTTATTCCTACGGCTAGTGGTGAGGACGAGAAGTATATTGCTTCTTTCTTTGATGTTTGCTCTGAGATAGATGTTAATCCGCATGTATTATCAGTTTGGATCAACTCTTACGACCAAAAAGAATCGTTCGAGGAAATCATTTCTCGTATGGACGCTATTATAGTTGGTGGTGGCAACACTTTAAATATGCTTGCTATTTGGAAAGCACAAGGTATAGATGTTGCTCTTAAAAAAGCTTATGATAACGGTGTAGTTATGGGTGGTGGTAGCGCAGGATCTTTATGTTGGTTCAATGGCGGCACTACGGATTCTAGACCTAAAGAATTAAGTATCGTTGGTGGTATGGCCTTTATTGACAAAAGCCACTGCCCGCATTACAACTCAGAAACTTCACGTAGACCCTTATATTTCGAGAATATTAAAACAGGTAAACTTTCAGATGGTTATGCCTGCGACGACCGTTCTGCAATTCATTTCATTGATGGTGAAGTTCATACTTCAGTTTCCTTAAACGATGAAAATCATTCTTATTACGTGTATTTGAAAGATGGTGAAATTGTTGAAGAATTGATACCGAGTACCATTATATCGTAAATAATAGAAGCCCGTTTGAGTATTGTACTTATTTTTCCATGAATTAAGCACTTACAACCCACCCCTAGCCCCTCCCTTGAGGGGAATAGCTTGTCCGTGTGACAAATTAATATAATGGAAACCAACTCGGTAACCTATGAAGCTAAACTCGACAAAAGCTCGCAAAAAAACGTATCCATCCCCTCCAAAGAGGTTAATTGTTAGTTGCTTCAATAGAACCAATTCATAGAATGGTTCTTATTACTTGAGATTTAAAAAACACTAGAAACTCACAAATAACACCCACCCCTAGCCCCTCCCAGGAGGGGAATAGTTTGAACATATTTTTAATCCTTCGCGATAAATTTCACAAGACGATTTTAAATTACTTGTAAATCAAAAGCTCGCAAATAAAATATCTAAGTCTCCCCTCCCGGGAGGGGATTAAGGGGTGGGTAATACGAATGGTGATTCAACCTGCTAGTACTCTCGTTAGCTTACAAACCCTTATAAGCCTTCAACACATTCTCTATTTTAGCTTCGGTCTCTTCATCTATATTTTGATGTTCGGGGTTTTCCAATAACCACTTTATTGTCCTTTTAATCCCTTCCGAAAAGGGAATAGTGGCCTTGAAACCGGGTACAAAAGTTTTGATTTTCGTATTATCAAATAAGACACTTTCTGCCTTATCCGCTAATAATGTCCCTGTAAACGAGGGTTCTATTTTACAGATAAAATCAGACGCTATATGAACTACTTTTGCTTCTTCCCCTAAAGTATCAGCTAAAATCTTATAAATCATATTCCAGGTCAACACCTCATCTGATGTGATATGAAAAGCGTGTCCTATAGCAGTTTGTAATCCTAACAATCCCACAAATCCTTTTGCAAAATCATCTGAATGTGTCACTGTCCATAATGAAGTTCCATCGCCATGTATTATAATTTCCTTACCATCCAAGATTCGCTGTGCGGTATTGAATTTATTGAATCCGCCAATGGCAATCGGTATCACGGTGTCATAGGTCAAGGAAGGTCGCACAATGGTAATCGGGAATCCTTCTTCTCTATACGCCTTCTGTAAACGATCTTCACACTGAATTTTACCTTGTGAATAATCCCAAAGATCATTGTGCAACGGAGTAGATTCCGTAATCACCGGATAACTTAATGGCGTTTGGTAACACGATGCCGAACTTATAAAGATGTATTGCTTGGTCTTACCTTTAAACAGTTCAATATCTCGCTCTATATCATCGGGAGTAAAAGCTATCCAGTTCACCACCACATCCCACTCGTGCTTTTTCAATTCCGTTAGCTCATGAGGCTTATTGATATCTCCTATAATACTATGCGCGCCTTCAATTTCAACCTTGGCTTTTCCCCTATTCAATAGGTACAGATCCATTCCTTTGGCTACAGCCAATCTACTACTTGGTGTACTGATATTTCCTGTTCCTCCTATAAATAATACCTTCATTTTTATATTTTAGTTCTGATAATCAATTAAATAACAAGCTACACATCTCTGTAAAATGTTAATCCGTTTTTGAATGGGTCGTAAAAAGCAAACTCGCGAGTACCCCAAGCTGTTTCCCGTAATAACGTATGGGCATGAAAAACGTCTACCCTAGAAAATTCATTGTATAAGGCTTCGATATTTTGCGCAACAATACGTAACAAAGGTCTGTCCATTTCTACATCCCACATTTTTTTATCATGCCATTGCAAATGAATTTCTATATCATCCCTTAAAATACCTGCGTATTTAGGGTTCTTAGCATCATCGGCAAAAGCAATTCTAAAGCCCAATCTATTCACATAAAAGTCTAGTGCCTCAACAACATCCCATACCGGCAGTACAGGGTGAATTTGATGTAAAAAGCCTTTTTCTTCCATATTGTGAAAATACAAAAAGTCTAAGGCAAAACTTCTAAGAAAATGTTATTTCCTACGGGTTCGAATTAGCTGATCAAGCTATTAAATTACTACTATTATCATTATCTTCATCCCTACATTTCAAACCAAAAACAACACCATGAAAATTCTCTTGAAAACGCTTATTTTTCTGCTGTTTACAACAGTGGGCACTGCTCAAGTATCTTCTAACCTTGAGCTTACCGATATTTTTAATATGGAATATGTTTCTGACCCTCAGATTTCTCCTGATGGAAGTAAAATTATCTACGTTAGAAATTTTAAGGATATTATGACGGACAGAAATTTATCGAATCTTTGGATCATAAATTTCGACGGTACGCAAAACAGACCTTTAACGACCGGTAACCAGAACGACTACTACCCACGTTGGTCGCATGACGGTAAAAAAATCATCTTTAAATCGAACAAAGAAGATGAAAAAATGAAATTATATCTCATGTGGATGGACACTAAAGAGATTGCCCCGTTGACCAACACTCCAAAAGCACCTGGTTCCGTAAGTTGGTCTAATGATGACCGTTACTTAGCTTTTACCATGTTTGTTCCAGAGGCAGAACAGTCTATTGTAAAACTACCTGCAAAGCCAGAAGGCGCTAAGTGGAATAAACCGCCAACCTATATAGACAAACTAAATTATAGAGGAGACGGACAAGGTTACATTAAAGGCGGACACAATCAAATTTTTACCTTATCTATAGATGGTGGTACTCCAAAACAATTAACGACAACATCGTTTGACCATGGTGCCCCTGTTTGGAGCAAAGATGATAAATCGCTTTATTTCTCGGCAAACTTTAACCCCGATGAGGCTTTTGAGCCTGCAAATAGTGAGGTTTATACCTTAGATATAGCATCTGCCAAAGTTTCGGCTTTAACTTCTAGATATGGACCTGATAATTCCCCAAAAGTATCTCCTGATGGAAAAATGATTGCATACACAGGTACCGATGATAAGTTGCAAGGGTACCAGATTACAAACCTTTATGTAATGAATACCGATGGTAGCAACTCAAAATTAATTTCCGAGAATTTTGATCGAGATATTGCCAATGTACAATGGGCAAATGATGGTAAAGGCCTTTATTTTCAGTATGATACGGAAGGGGCTACGAAAATAGGGCATATTACATTAGACGGTAAAGTAACTACCCTTGTTGAAGGACTTGGAGGATTATCATTGGGCAGACCATACAATGCTGGAGATTTCACGGTTTCTAACAATTCAAAATTTGCTTATACTTTAGGTAATACCGAACACCCATCTGACCTTGGAGCTGCCGATAAAAAAGGGTCTAAAAGACTGACTTTCGTAAACGATGATCTTTTCTCATTTAGAGATTTAGGCAAAACCGAAGAAATTTGGTGGGAATCTTCTTTTGACCAGAAGAAAATTCAAGGTTGGGTGGTGACTCCGCCAAACTTTGACCCAAATAAAAAATACCCATTTATTCTTGAAATTCATGGCGGACCATTTACTAGCTACGGTTCTGTGTATAGTGCAGAAATACAGGCATACGCTGCGGCAGGCTATGTAGTTCTTTATAGTAACCCACGTGGTAGTACCAGCTACGGAGCGGAATTTGGTAATCTTATTCACCACGACTACCCTAATCATGATTATGAAGATCTTATGAGCGGTGTAGATGCCGTTATTGAAAAAGGGTATGTAGATACCGATAATTTATATGTCACCGGTGGTAGTGGCGGCGGAGTATTAACTGCTTGGATCGTTGGTAAAACAGACCGATTTAAAGCTGCCGTAGTTGCAAAACCTGTTATCAACTGGACAAGTTTTGTACTATATGCCGATGGTGCCGCATTTTTCTCAAAATACTGGTTCGGTAAAAAACCTTGGGAAGACCCAGAAAACTATTTTAGACGCTCCCCATTAATGTACGTTGCCAATGTTACTACACCAACAATGTTATTAACAGGAGAAGAAGATTACAGAACACCTATAGCAGAATCTGAACAATTCTATACCGCATTAAAGTTAGAAGGTGTTGAAACCGCTATGGTTCGTATACCTGGTGCGGGACACGGTATTGCGAACCGACCTAGTAATTTGGTGGCTAAAATTGCAAGTGTTCTAGCTTGGTTTGAAAAATATAAAGATGCAGAATAGCATGAAAAAAGTGATTTTTGTTCTAACATTTCTCATCTCAACAGCTATACTATATAGTCAAGAAATAGCTGTTTTGACCTATAATATTAAATATGACAATGTTAATGACACGGTGAATAATTGGAATGATCGTAAAGTTGACATGGTTAAACTTTTAGGGCATTACAACCCAGGTATTATTGGCATGCAAGAGGTGCTACACCATCAATTGACGTATTTAGACGAACAACTTTCTGATTATAGCTATATTGGTGTTGGGCGTGATGATGGGAAAGAAAAAGGAGAGTACTCCCCTATTCTATTTAATGCTAAAAAATTTAAACTCATACAGAGTGAAACATTTTGGCTATCTGAAACCCCTAACGAAATATCGGTCGGTTGGGACGCTTCAATGGAGCGTATTTGTACGCACGGTTTGTTTGAAGATGTAGCCACTAAAAAACAATTCTTGGTTTTCAATACGCATTTTGATCATATAGGTACTGTAGCTCGTGAGAAATCTGCCGAACTCATTATCTCCAAAATAAAGGAGATCAATACCGATAAGCTTCCGTTGGTATTAATGGGAGATTTAAATTTAAATCCCTCGACAAAACCTATTCAATTCTTACAGAAAGCCCTAACGGATGGTCAACATAGTACAAAAAAAACGTTCTACGGACCGTCAGGAACATTTAGCGGATTTGACCAAAACCGGGTATTGTCTAACCGAATAGACTACATTTTTGTGAAGAATTTTGAAGTTTTAGAATATATTCATATTGATGATAGAATGGAAAACAACAAACATATTTCTGATCATTTGCCGGTATTTGCAAAGCTTTTAATAGATAAATAATCAACTAAAAATAGAATCACGTAAAAAGCCTCTTAATTTTAAAAATCAAGAGGCTTTTTCTTTATAAATACTGAAATTAACTAAAGTTCAGATACCAGACTTTTGTATATAAAAGCTTTGTTACCGCTTGGTAATTTTATATGTGCCCAATTTTCGGTATATCCTAATAGCGATAATGTATCGTTACGTTTAACTTCACCCAATTTAATACCTGCAACCTCAGGTGCATTTCTAATATTGGCAACCACTGACGATACTTTTAAAAATTTTGATATACTGATTAACCTTTGAACATCTGGTTTTTCTGTTAGCTTCACAAATGGAAGTGGATTAATTGCGCCTTGAACAGACTTATAAATTCCGAAATGTAAATGTGGTGCCGTGGTTCGGGCATTGCCCGTATTTCCTACCAGCCCCAAAGTATCACCGATAGTTACTTTATTGCCGGTTGACACCAATATACTATCTAAATGCGCATAATAAAGCGATTTACCAAAGAGTCCGGCTCTTAACCAAACTTGTTTTCCGCCCAAGCCCCTTTCTCCTGTAGAACTTACCATACCATCAACTGCGGCTACTACCGGGGTGCCTCTTGGTGCAAATATATCTATACCCTCATGACTACGTGCACCGCCATCTCTAACGGCTCCCCAATAGCTTTGTATGGCATTATTATCTTTACCAAGCACAGGAAAACCAAAACTGGGTGACGTATACATTTGAAAGGTGAACGCCCCTTGCGAATCTAATTCCGGTTGTATGGTAATTTTATAAATTCCGGTTTCAGCAATAGGTATTTTGACTTCATTTTCACCCAATTCATTTTGAAATATACCTGTAAAACTACTATCTGGGTTTACTTTAATCAGGTTAATAAAATTTCGAATTCCTAAAACCTTATTTTCTATGGCAACATTGAATATTTCTCCCTCATTTAAAAAAACGGTATAGCTGTACACCGTAATGCGTTCTTTATAATATTCCCCATGTTCAGAATAAGGCAGGCGTATTTGCAAGCTATCGCCCTTTGCATTTTTAAACGCCAGTTTCCAACTGCTATAACGTAATGAGTCTAAGTTTTCAAATTCTCGCGCATAGAGTTCTCTTGCCGTAGGCTGTACAATTACATCGGCAACTTTTCTAATTTGCTTACAGCTAAACACCATTACCATAAGAAATAGAAAAACACAAGCTTTAATTTTTGTACTTGAACTCATTTATTTTTAAAAACCATTTTTAGAAACGAAAAATCGGACCTTGTTCGGGTCCGATTTACATTTTATTCGTATTAAATTATTTCTTTAAAAAGGAAATTAATATTTCATTTAATTCATCGGGGTGGGTTACATTAAGACCATGAGGAGCTCCCTTAATAACTTCTAATGTACTGTACTTAATACCATCATGCGCTTGTTTTGCAGACGTTTCAATTGGTACGGTTGCGTCGGCATCACCGTGTACAATCAATGTCGGTACCGTAACATTTTCCAACTCTGATCTAAAATCGGTATGCATCCAAGCTAAAGCTGTTTGTATGGTTGCCCTTGGCGATGCGAATGAAGCAATGGTAAAGTCATAATCCAATTGAGCCCGACTTATTCTCTCTCCTTCATTTTCATCAAAATTGTAAAAACCTTTACTGAATTCTTTTAAGAACCCTACTCTATCTTTTTGCAGCGCATCTATAATTCCCTCCAAAGCATCTTCTGGCACCCCATCCGGATTATCAGATTTCTTTTTGACCAATGGTATAATTGAACTTATCAATGCAGCCTTGGCAATTCTACTAGGTCCGTATTCGGTTAAATAACGAACTACTTCTCCGCCTCCCATTGAAAAACCAACGACAATTGCATCTTTCAATTCCAATTCTTCTATAATTGCATTTAAATCGCTTGCCAATGCAGAATAATCATAATCATCCCACGGTGAAGATGATGTGCCAAAACCTCTACGGTCATATGATATACAGCGGTAACCTTCCTCTACAATTTTCCAAACTTGTTGCTCCCAAGATTTTCTACTTAAAGGCCAGCCATGTATTAAAATAACGGGTTGACCGCTACCGTAATCTTCATAAAATATATCTACTTGTTCTTTTGCTTTTGTATTTGTTATAAATGGCATATTCTAATTTTAAAATTCCATTTCAAGATAATAAGGATCTTATAATTTATATAGCACTAAACATTAAATAATTGGTTCTAAAAGCAATTACTTAATACCTTTATACTTACCTAAAACCATAGTCCATGTTTATCCCTGAACATTATCAAAACCAGAACACTAAAGAGATACATAGCTTTCTAAAAGAAAATAGTTTCGGTATCCTTATAAATACGTTTAATGGCAAGCCTTGGGGTACGCATATTCCTTTAGAATTGAGCAAAAATGGCCATAACAAAGATGTACTTGTTGGTCATATTGCCAAGGCGAACTTACAGAGTAAAAATCTTACTAACGGCGATGAAGTACTATGCATTTTTAATGGTCCGCACAGTTATATTTCTTCTTCATGGTATAAAGCGGAAGAAGTACCTACTTGGAACTACATAGCTGTTCATGTCTACGGTACGGTTAAAATTCAGACATCAGAAGAATTGCTCAAATCTTTACATGAGCTGGTAGATAAGTATGAACAACAATCTGAGCAGCCTATTTCCTTAAATGACATGTCTAAGAAAACCATGCGGCAAGTGAGCGGAATTATTGGTTTTGAAATTGAAATAACTGATATACAAGCGGTAAACAAATTATCACAAGGTAGAGAACATGACCACCCAAAAATTATATCTGAACTAGAAAAACAAGGTGCATCTGAAAAAGCAATTGCGGAGGAAATGAAAAAGAGATCACCTGAACAAACTAGTGATCAAGCTAATATTTAATCCTATTGAGTTGCTGTCCCCCATACTTTTCAGGTAATTTTAACTTGAACATTTTACCCCTAAATATCCTGTAATTATGCATGAAGAAGTAACGATTTTTGAGTTCAATAAAACCAGTAACCGAAAAGAATGGGAATTGGTCAATGATGAAGTCATGGGTGGTCTTTCAATGGGGCTACTACAAATAGATAGTGATGGCAAGGGTATTTTCAGCGGACATGTATCATTAGAAAACAACGGAGGTTTCTGCCTGATCAGGCACGATATTGAACGTATTTCTGTAGAAAACTATTCAAAATTCATTATTAAAATAAAAGGTGATGGCAAAAAATATGCTTTTCGTTGCAGATCAGGTGAACATCAACGACATACCTATAGTTATAGTTTTAAAACCACCGAAGACTGGCAAACTATTGAGATCCCTTTTAATCAAATGGAAGCTGTTTTTAGGGGCGAGGACTTAGAACTACCAAATTATCATGGCGATTTTCTTACTCAAATTGCCTTTATAATTAAAAATGGAGTTGCGGAAGATTTTAAGTTAAAAATCGATAGCATCAAAATCGTGTAAGCCAAACTTGAAGATAACAAATTTCAAAGAATTTGCCATTGACCATAATCATTTTTAATCTCCAATAAATTATATAAGTTTAGGTAATCAACCACCAAAACTATGATTTATCAAATTACATCTTTAAAGAGATTGATAGTCCCTTTTAAAGTAGATGCTCTCTTACCTAATATCTTGATATTAATACCAAGGGTGTTTACCGGATATCTTCTTGCCTTCGTTTTTGCCATTAACAAATTTGGGACACCTTGGACGCCTAAATCAATAAATCTTCATTTGTTTGAAGTGGCGGATTGGTTCGTAGACCTTACCAAGGAATTTGGACTACCCTTTACCTTGATGCCCGAAATTTTTGCTTGGTCTGCAGGGTTAACTGAAGCATTAGGCGGTCTATTGTTACTAATTGGTCTCAATACCAGAATTACGGCATTCTTTATTACTACCACAATGTTCATTACCATTGCATTTAGACCTTGGGACCCGTCATGGAATATAATTCCCACATTTATGTTTTTCTGCTTAGGGCTATTTTTTATGGGATTTGGTTCTGGAAAATTTGGACTGGATTATTTGATAACTAAGAGATAAATCATCATTTGCTTTCTGTTTATTTTCAAAATTTCACAATTCAGCATATGCATTCAACAGTTCAGTGATTAGCTTTTTTAAAAGATATGGTTATAAGGCATCTTTGAAATAATCAATTAATCTTAAAACCTTTAAAAATGAAAAAGTTATTATTTACCATTACCGTATTAGCAATGACATTAACAATGAATGCACAAGAAAACGAAAGCATTACATTAACCGTTATTATTGAAAATGTTTTGAACGACGACGGCCATATTTTAAGTGGACTTCACACTCCTGATACTTTTATGAGAGCAGAAGGAATAAAAACGAGCAAGAACAAAGCCGAAGCTGGCGAGTTGGTGTTAACCTTTGAAAATATTCAACCAGGCGACTATGCTTTTTCTGTATTGCACGATGCTAACGATAACAACCGCATGGATTTTGCCACCAATGGCATGCCTACAGAGGATTATGCCATGAGCGGTAATTCAATGCCTATGGGACCTCCGACATTTAATGACGCCAAGTTCACAGTTACCTCAGAAGACATGGAATTAAGACTACGTTTCTAAGATAAAATCAATCACATATAACAGTTGAAATAGGTCATGATAATGGTTTTTAGTAATTTTATAGCTCTAAATCATTTACATGACCATTACGCAATTACAATATGTTCTAGCTGTTGCCGAATACAAGAATTTTACTTTGGCGGCAGAAAAAAGTTTTGTTACCCAACCTACTTTAAGTATGCAGGTACAAAAGCTTGAAGATGAGCTTGATATACTTCTTTTTGATCGTAGTAAAAAACCTATCACCATTACTGAAGTTGGTAAAAAAATTGTTGATCAAGCAAAGAATATTGTAAATGAGGCTGCGCGTATAAAAGATATTGTTGAGCAAGAAAAAGGATATATTGGCGGGGATTATGTATTGGGAATCATACCAACAATTATGCCCACATTGTTACCCATGTTTCTTAAAAACTTTATACAGAAATACCCAAAAGTAAATCTGATCATAAAAGAACAAAACACGGAAAGTCTAATTCAAAATATTGAAGATGGACATATAGATGCCGCTATTGCAGCAACACCGTTAGAAGTAGATTTCATTACTGAAAGACCTTTGTATTATGAACCATTTGTAGGTTATGTTCCAAAAGAGCATCGTTTAGGCAACAATAGCCAAATTACACCCGAAGATTTAGATATTGAAGATATTCTACTGTTGCAAGACGGTCATTGTTTTAGAGAAGGTGTTTTAAATCTTTGTAAAACGCCTAAAATAGGGGGAGAACATTTTAGCCTTCAAAGTGGTAGTTTTGAAACACTTATCAATTTATCCAATGAAGGTTTAGGTATGACACTTTTACCTTTCTTGAACACTCTAGAACTTGACGAACAAAAGAAAAGGCATCTTAAATATTTTAAAGACCCCTCACCAGCACGAGAGGTAAGTCTTATTTATCATAAAAAAGAATTGAAAGTACAGATTACCGAAGCTTTACGAGATGTAATTACCGGTATTGTTCGCGGTGCCATCGCATTTCAAGATGTAAAAATTATTAGTCCGCTGAACAAGTAAAATTACTCCTTATCAAATCTATACAAACACCCCTCAATACAAATACCAGGGTAAGATGGTGATAGCGTTAATCTGGTTTTGCTTTCATTAAAGTCTGCGGTAAAGCCCAAGGTATCTCTTTCTTCTTCTATAATACTATACAAATAAAGCTCTCGCTCAATAATTTCATACGAACCAGTATTGATGGTTTCTTTATTGAAGGTTGTTCTTTCATAATTACCGAATTCATCGAAAATATAGCGGTAACCTTCGTCTACATCTTTCCATTCGGTAGTACCACCTGGACTTACATAAGATGCCGTCAACAACCACTCTCCTACCAAACCGGTTTCATCTATGGGAATACCATTAGAATCATCGTTCTCGCAGGCAAAAAGTAAAGAAATAAAAATGATAAGAGTAAGTTTAAAACGCATAGTTCTTTTTAAACTAGATGTGGAAATTAAAAAAGGTTGCTCAAAAAAAAGAGCCACTTTACGTGGCTCTTACTTATGCTTTTAAATAAACTAAACTTTGTTTTAACTCTGGCTTGTCCGTTATAAAACTTTCTAACCAGACTTTTAATTCTTCTACCTCTTCAGGTAGTAACGTCTGTAAGGCTTTCTTTAATTCTTTACAAAATAGTAAGGTATCAAAACTAACCTTCTTAAGTACTGTTTTACTATACTCTAGCATAGACTTAGACATTTTGTTGTTAGATTAATATGTTCGTTGTTGCATAAAGATAAACAGAAATTCAGAATTAATATTGTTTATCAAAAGTTAAAGTAATATTCTTCATGTTAAATTTTTACGGGTTTCATAAGTATTCTATTTTGTACTTTCGAATAGATGAAAAATTTTATACTCATTATTGCCTTGGTTTTACTGCTAATTTCGTGTGGTTCAAATAAAAGTTTCATATCAAAAAGCTTGGACAAACATTTAGCTACCTCTTTTTATGAGAACCAATTTACTGGAGTTTTGGTTATCGATGTAGCATCAAAAGACACCTTGTATAACCGTAATGCTCAAAAGTATTTTATACCAGCTAGTAACACCAAAATTTTCACACTTTTTGCCGCATTAAAAACACTCCCAAACCAAATACCTGCTTTGCAATACATTGAACAAAACGACACCCTGTATTTTCAAGGTACGGGCGATCCTTCGTTTCTACATCCGTATTTAAAAGATTCTACCGCATTTAATTTTCTAAAGAGCAAAAGCAATGTAGTCTTTGCGACGGATAATTTTATGGATTCAAAATACGGACCCGGTTGGGCCTGGGACGATTACCAATGGTATTATTCGCCAGAACGTAACGCCTTACCGTTATATGGAAATGTGGTAATGATCAAGAAAAATCCAGAACTAATGGTGTCACCTTCATACTTTAAAGATAGTGTTCTGCTAATTAGCACTACTGAAAACCGGAAAGAGACTTCTAACATATTTTTTTATCCTCCCCAGAAACAAGACACTTTAGAAACACCTTTTATAACCAGCATAGCAACCACTAAAGCAGTATTAGAACAAGTACTAAATAAAAATATTAGCACAAGAGCCAGCATGCCAACAGGTGTTAAAAAAACTTTATACGGCATACAGGCAGATTCACTCTACATTAGAATGATGCACGAAAGCGACAATTTTATAGCCGAGCAATTATTGATTTTGGCTGCATCTGAATTAAAAGATACGCTAAACAGCTCTTTTGCTAGAAACCACATCTTAGAAAATGAACTGAGCGATTTAAAACAAGAGCCAAGATGGGTAGATGGCTCCGGTTTATCGAGGTACAACCTATTTACCCCGCATAATTTTGTGCATGTTTTAAGTGAATTGTACACCCTACTACCTCAAGAACGACTTTTTACAATTTTTCCTGCCGGTGGAGTTTCAGGTACGTTGAAAAATAAATTTAAAGGTGATGACAAGCCTTATGTTTATGCTAAATCGGGTAGTTTAAGCAACAACTATTGTTTAAGCGGCTACCTTTTGACAAAATCTGGTAAAACCTTGATTTTCAGCTTTATGAACAATCATTTTAAGAAGGCTACACGTGATGAAAGAACACAGCTAGAGCGTATGTTACAAATCCTTAGAGACCATTATTAATTAGCGAAGCTTTGCTGATAAATGTTTGTCATATTTCTCTTTCAACATCTTAATTTTAGGTGTAATATGTGTTTTACAAAAAGGTTTCTCGGTATCATTAAAATAGTAATTATGATATCGTTCTTCAGATGATGTAAATGCCCCAAAAGGAAGGATTTCCGTAATCAACGGAGTCTCAAAATCTTGCTGTACATCAGTTATAATTCCCTTTAATGCAAGCTCATCATCCTGTTTAAAGAAATAAACTGCTGATCGGTATTTAATCCGCATAGAATGATTTTCTGTGCTTTTATGGGTGTCTAAGTGAATCGCAACTAAATCTTTCAATTCAATAACATTAGCATCATAATGTACAATTACAGCTTCGGAAAAAGCTGTAAGATGTTTTTTTGGCGCAATGAAACCCTGTTCAACTTTTACAACTCCGTTTAGTGACATAAAAACAGCTTCCGTACACCAATGACAACCACCACCAAAGCCGACTTTATGTACATTTTTCATATTCTAAGAGTCGGTTTTAAGCCTTTAAACTAACGCATTCATTTTTGCGTATTGCAGCAACATAATGGTTTTTGCATCTTTAATTTCTCCGCTCGCTACCATCTTCATAGCGTCATCGAAATCTAACTCCAACACTTCAATATTTTCGGTTTCATCTTCGGCTCCACCACCTTCTCCAATCTTCATACTTTCATCATATTCACCAACAAATAGATATAGAATTTCGGTCACCGAACCTGGAGACATATAAGTTTGAAACACCTTCTGTACGTTACTGATTTTATAACCTGTTTCCTCTTCCGTTTCTTTACGCACGCAATCGGCAGGATTATCACCATCTAAAAGTCCCGCACAGACCTCGATCATCATGCCATCTTCATTACCGTTCACGTATGTCGGCATTCTGAACTGCTTTGTAAGCACAACGGTCTTCTTTTTAGAGTTATATAACAAAATAGCTGCTCCGTTGCCTCTATCATAGGCTTCACGTTCTTGTGTTTCCCAGCTGCCATCTAGTTTTTGATATTTATAGGTGTATTTATTGAGTGTATACCAATTATCTGATAACAACTTCTTCTCAACGTCTTTTATGCTTCCGTTTTTCAATGATAATGATTTATAATTTCATCATAAAGATAAAACAGAAGAACCTAAAACAAATAGAAATAAACTACGTCCTTAATATGCTAACATTAATAGCTTCAAAATGGTCATCTAGCAAAAACTCTTGCTATCTAAAATTGTTTTTATTTATCTTTTCGATACGAACTCTAAACAACCGACTACCTTGAAACCATTTTACATTTACTTCATTTTACTTCTAGCACTAATTACATCTTGTAAAGAAGACCAAAACACCAATAGTACCAAAGATTTGCCCAAAATAGCCATCGCCGGTTTGGGTATTGAAAGTAGTACGTTCTCCCCTGCCCTTTCTACAGAAGAGGCGTTTCACGCCAAAGTAGGCGACTCGGTGTTTACGAGATATCCATTTTTACAGCCAGATTCGCTAAACAGAAATAGAGCAGAATGGGTGCCAACACTAGTTGGTAAATCTTTACCTGGTGGCACGGTAACGCGTGAAGCCTATGAGTCATTGGTGACTAAAAGTTTGAAGCTCTTGGAAGAGAACAAACCGTATGACGGACTTTTTTTTGATATTCATGGCGCAATGAGCGTTGTTGGCTTAGATGACCCAGAAGGTGATCTAATAATGCGTATTCGTGAAGTTATAGGAGATGACGTGCTAATTTCAACATCGATGGATTTACATGGCAATGTATCTGAACGATTAGCAAAACACACCGATTTGATTACGGCTTACCGTATGGCTCCCCATGAAGATGCCATTGAATCTAAAAAGAGAGCGGTCACCAATTTGATAGATCGTCTTGAAAGCGGTAAAGGAAAACCTGCATTTAAAGCATGGGTTCCTGTACCGATTTTACTACCCGGTGAAAAAACGAGTACCCGTATTGAACCCGGCAAAAGTCTTTATGCAAAAGTACCTACCGTGGCAGACCAAGAAGGAGTAATCGATGCTGCCATATGGATCGGTTATGCCTGGGCAGATGAACCACGTAACCATGCGGTAGTAATGGTTACCGGTGATGATAAAGAAAAAGTGGCGAAAGGTGCCGAGAGATTAGCGCAAAGCTTTTGGGATGTACGTAATGAGTTCGAATTTGTAGCGCCTACTACAACTCTGGAGGAAAGCTTAAAATTAGCTTTAGCGAGTGATAAAAAACCCTATATGATAAGCGATATGGGCGATAACCCAACTGCTGGTGGAGCCGGTGATGTTACGTGGACTTTAAAACAGTTATTATCTAGACCTGAATTTGCATCTAAAAATGGTAAATCTCTTATTTACGCCTCTATACCCGGACCTGAATTTGTAGAAAAAGCCAAAAAAATCGGTGTTGGAGGAAAAATTAAAGCAGAAGCCGGTGCTGCAGTAGATGATAGATTTGCCGGTCCTTTAAGCTTAGAAGGGACTATTACCGCCATAAAAGAGGGCGATGTAAATGCCGAAATCGAAGTAGTGGTGAAAGTGGGCAATATTGATGTTATAGTTACCAAAAAACGAAAGCCCTACCACCACCTCAGCGATTTTACCAATTTAGGATTAGACCCTAAAAACACAGACATTGTGGTGGTTAAAATTGGATATTTAGTTCCAGAATTGTATGATATGCGTGGAGATTGGACTATGGCACTAACCCCTGGCGGAGTTGATCAAGATTTAAACAGATTAGGCTATAAAAGGATTAAACGACCTATGTTTCCATTAGACAGTACCATGAGTCAGCCAAATTTAAAACCTAGATGGATCCCTGCTGCGAACGCTGAATGATCAAACTGAAATAGCTTTGTTTAAATAGCGCCTAAAGGGTAACATTACTAAATAGTACTCAACCAATTGATCATCAAAATCACTCTTATGAGTATCATTGGTTGAAAACTCTCTGGCTACAGCAAAGGTCTTATTTTTAAGTAAATCTATATGCTTATGATCTTTGGCAAATCCTTTTGGTGCATTGGTAAGCTTAACATCTTCATATAGTCCTCCAAAACGAGTTTTGAAGGACTTTTTATTTAAGATTTTCACTAATTCTTCTCCGTCATAATCAATGGCATCGCGAACACTTCGTAATACTTTTGGCTCTGGCCTCCATAATCCGCCGGCAAAAATGCATCGGTCTATGCCCAATTCGAAATAGAAATCCGCTGTTTTTGGCTTCTTGTCGAATCCCGCTCCAAAATGATCTTTGTATACTGGCTTATTCGGATGAAACATTAAATTATTGTTGATTCTATTAATCCCTTTTTTACCGGGCGTATCGTAATATTCATCATCAATAGCATTTAATCTACTATTCATACTATTTAACCATTCTATATACTCATCACGAACTTGCTTGTACCATTTACGATTGACATCCATCCATTCCTTAGAATTATTCTTCTGCAATTCTTTAAGAAATTCAATTTGATTTTTAAAACTCATTCGTTGGTTCGCGGTTGTTGGTTGTTGGTTGTTGGAAAATTAAAATACAAACTCAAGCTCAAAAATCAAATTCAAATTCAAATTCAAATTCAAATTTACATCCTAATTAGTACTTCATACTTCCTATTTAAACTTAATGCATAGAACTTTACAAAAACTCAAAAATTAGTCTATACTCTTCTTCTTAATACTTAGTACTATCTACTTAATACTTTGCACTTTTTACTTGGCACTACATTTATTTAAAACCGATTATCCCCACCAACAATATCTCCTAGCGTACCAAGTATACTTCCTTCTCCTTTGTCTTTTCCTCCTCGTGGTATAGAAGCTAATACTCTACCTGCTAATCTGCTAAATGGTAATGATTGAATATATACGGTGCCTGGTCCTCTTAGGGTTGCGAAGAACAATCCTTCTCCGCCGAAAACAGTATTTCTAATTCCACCAACAAATTCAATATCGTAATCTACTTCTTTGGTAAAACCTACAATACAGCCCGTATCCACTTTTAAAACTTCACCGGGACCTAAGGTCTTTTTAGCTAAAGTTCCACCAGCATGTATAAACGACATACCATCGCCCTCTAGCTTTTGCATGATAAAACCTTCCCCACCGAAAAGTCCGCGGCCTAATCTCTTTGAAAATTCAATACCTACGGAAACTCCTTTGGCAGCACATAAGAATGCATCTTTCTGACAGATAAAGCGTCCGCCCATTTCAGAAAGATCAATAGGCAATATTTTACCCGGATATGGAGAAGCAAAACTTACCTGCTTTTTACCCTGACCTATATTCAAAAAAGCGGTCATGAATAGGCTTTCCCCCGTAAGCATACGTTTACCAGCAGAAAAAATCTTACCAAGTACACTGTTGTCTTGATTACTACCATCACCAAAAATGGTGTTCATTTTAATATCGGTATCCATCATCATAAAGCTACCAGCTTCTGCCACTACAGCCTCTTGCGGGTCTAGCTCTATTTCAACATATTGCATTTCTTCCCCAAAAATCTCGTAATCTATTTCGTGTGCATTCATTTTTATATTGTTTTTGATTGATGTTTATATATAATATGTAGGCAAGTTGGTCACTTTGTTACAAGTTACCAACTTACTTTTTCAAAAATTACCTTACTCAACAATTTATCAAATAAAACAATACTATCGCACCCTTTTTAAAGTAAGAAAATACTAGTATACCTTTTTATCGTTTGTCATATTCGCAAAATTATATTTTAGACCTACGTTAAAGTAAAAACTGTTTGACATATCAAAGTCATATATTTCATCGTCGCTATAATCTTGTATCTGCATACGATTATATGCAGTGTACCCGCCCTGTACCGTTGCGGTGAGCTTTTCCCAAAAGTCAACGTTATACCCAAGACCAAGTAAAACACTAGTTTGTCTTAGCGTACCGCTATAGTCTTCTTTGTAGACCTCTATCTCATCATTAATATTACCGGTAAAGCCAGTTAGCGTGGCAAAGCCTTCGAAATGATGGCTTTTACCTAAAGAGTACTTTACCCTACTATCGGGTACACCTATTTTATATGCCCAGTTGTCATTAATTCTTCTCGCATAAGAAATGATGGGTATTGGGTAATACAGTCCGTATTTAATATCATATGCAGCACCAAAGGTTAGAACGCTATTATCCCTACCATTATACTTACTTAGCGTTAACATCGCATTAAAAAACAAATCATTTGATGCTATGTTATCATCCCTAAAATTAGAAGATACTTCTGATTCTTGCATAGCAAATATGCGCCAGTCGTTTCTTAAATTTCTTTCATATGTAAAACGTAAACTAAACGAATTAAAAGTTTCAATTTCATCGGTTTCAAAAGGTACATCCTCATCAACAAAACTGAAAGATGTGTTCTGCAATTTTCCGCCGACCGTAAATTTTTCGGTTAAATTGTTAATAACGGGTATATCCAATCCTGCTTTTAATCTATAAATATTAGCTACATCATAACTTGGAAAAAATTCTGATTGTATATAAATATTATCTGTTTCTTGGGCGTAAGACCAGCTTACCATAAATAACAATAAAATTGACACTTTCTTCATAAAACAACACTACTTTAATATGGTTATCAGAATGGTTCGATCCATTCTTTGAAGCATAAAAGTGTTCAAAATACTAGGCAAGAACAACCTTAATAGATTTGGATAAGTTGCATATAGAGGAAAAGGAGAATTTTATCTACCAAACGCTTTTCATTTAGTAAATCTTATGAAATGGTTACGAAGCAACACATTGGTTACCGGAAAATGCTACATTTTTGAGATAGCCTGCAATAATTCTTTAGCTTTTTGACTACCTATTAGGTATCGCTTACCATTTTTAAGTGTGAGGGCAACTCCTTGATTGCCCTTTACATTATAGACCGTACCGTATTTTCTAGCTATTCTGATGCCATAGCCCACAAAACCATAATCGGTAATTCGGCTTTCTTCAATTTCTGTTAAAGAAATCTTCTTTTTGAAAAATATTAGATGACGAATGCATATTTCATTATTGGTTACCACCACCTTTAGTTTTGTGAAAGCAAAGAACAATACGGTTAGTACATATAAAAAATAGGGTAATAGTTCAGCAAATGAAATTTTATTCGAAATCCACATCATGCTCACATTACCAGAATCATTTGGAATTTGGGCCGTAAATAAGCGTACATATGTAATTATCGTACTTATTACAAACAATAGCATTGGTGCAAGTATAATGAGCCACAACCACCATTGTGTAAATTTCTGGCTTTCTTTGAACCTTATTTCCCTTTTCATTGAAACTACTTTTTTTGTTTCAACCTCACAGTCCACTCAAAATCAAAAGTACTCACCACTACCCCATCTTCATTGACACCAACAGATTTCATCCAAATGGTCTGCCCTTCACCTGTGGCAATGGTTTTATCTAGAGCTTCTTTGATTAAATGACCGTCCTCACAGGTAAAGGTTATTTTTCCCGTAGCTTTTTTAGAAAAGTTAGCTTTGTTATTAGCGACCAACATAGAAATTTTCTTTCCGGTAGCTTCAATTTGATCGATCATCATTGCCCCGGTTGTTAATTCTGCCGCCATACCTTGTACCGCCCAAAACATAGAATTGAACGGATTCTGATTAATCCATCTATGTGTTACGGTTACCACAGACCTATTTTTATCTATTTCTTTTAAACGTACACCGCACCACCAAGCTGCAGGTAGTTTAAAAAAGGAAAACATGTTGAATTTACTAGCTGTTACCGCCATATCATTTAATTATTTCGCTAAAAATAGGGTTTATTTACACGATTCTAAAATGTTAAATTATTGTTAAATATTAGTACTATGCGTTACATAGTACCTTTTTTTAGCCATATATTTGCATAGGAAGTTAATAGGTAATCAAAGTAATTAGCTTTTACACAGTATTAAAATCAATCATCATCATCAACGCATCAATCATGACAGAATCAGTTACAAAGCACGAAAGAAACCTCTCAGCACTCATACATGCGAGTACGTTTTCTAAATTCTTTATTCCGTTCGGGAACTTCATCATTCCACTTGTTTTATGGACGGCAAATAAAAAGGAATATGAATTTGTAGACCATAATGGAAAACAAGCACTAAATTTTCAAATTAGTATACTACTCTACTCCATTTTAGTAGGCATGGTTAGTATCCCATTTTTCTTAGGTGGCATTCTACCTAATATTTTTGATTTTGATCACTTTGGGTTATCGAATATCCACAGTTTCAACACCATTAATTTTCATTTTGATTCTGATGATTTTTTTGGTCCATGGATGATTCCTGCAGGTTTACTTGGTTTAGCACAATCTGCCATATTTGTCATCAATATTGTATATACCATATTAGCTACGATCAAAACAAACGAAGGTGAAGTTTTTGAATATCCGTTAACCATAAAATTTATAAAATAAGAGAATCAGTCAATACATATCTGGGTATTCATCACACCCATTGGAGTTTATTTATCAATCAATTAAAAACCTGTTTAACGACAGACAATTCAATCAAAATGTTTATTCATCAATCAAAAAACGAACAGTTAACCTATGCAGACAACAGAGAAGATGGAGCAATCCCCTCCGAAAGCGGGACTGCATAAAAAGCAAAAAGATATTATGAACGTAGAAAATACAAAAGCGCAAATGCGTAAAGGGGTTTTAGAGTATTGCATCTTGTCTATCTTGAACGGAGAAGACAAATATGCATCTGAAATCTTAAAAACGCTAAAAGATGCTAAAATGCTAGTAGTGGAAGGAACTATATATCCGCTACTGACCAGGTTAAAGAATGCGGGACTTCTAAACTACCGTTGGGAAGAATCCACATCTGGACCACCAAGAAAATATTATACACTTACCGAAACCGGTAAACTTTTCCTAAAGGAACTGGATACTACCTGGGACGAACTAAGAAAAGCCACCAACATAGTAACCAACTCAAAAAACAGCTAATCATGAACAAAACAGTAAATATAAATTTAGCGAACATGCTCTTCCATATAGATGAAGAGGCATATAATATAATGCGTAGGTATTTAGAATCTGTTAAAAGATCTTTTGCCAATACACCTGGTAGCGATGAAATCATTGCAGATATCGAAGCAAGGATCGCAGAACTTTTTCATGACAAACTTGAAAACGAAAGACAGGTTATTACCCAAAAAGAGGTTGACGAGGTTATTGCCATAATGGGGCAACCAGAAGACTACATGGTAGATGAGGAAATCTTTGAAGATGAACCTAGAGCAAAATCGGCTACAACACAGAATAGGGTTAAAAAACTTTATAGAGATACCGATAAAAAATATGTAGCAGGTGTTTCTGCCGGGTTGGCACATTACTTTGGTATTGACCCTTTATGGATTCGTTTACTTTGGATTTTCTTGACCATTTTTACTTGGGGCGGATTTATCTTTATTTACGGATTATTATGGATTTTAATACCAGAAGCCAGAACTACTGCCCAAAAATTGGATATGAGCGGAGAAACCGTGAATATCAGTAATATTGAACGTAAAGTTAAGGAGGGTTTTGATGACGTTGCGGATCGTGTAAAAAGTGTGGACTACGAAAAAGTAGGCGACACCGTCAAAAAAGGAGGTAAAACAATCTTTGACACCTTTGGTGATATTGTCATGTTTCTATTCAAGATTTTTGGCAAATTCATCGGTATACTTTTAGTTATCATCGGTGCCGCAACTTTAATCGGTCTTTTTGTAGGCATGTTCACCGTTGGTATATTAGATATCATTCATGTACCGGGCATAGATTTTTATAACGTGGTAAACTCTACCAACATGCCTATTTGGGTAGTTTCATTACTTGCATTTTTTGCCATCGGTATTCCATTTTTCTTCTTAATGTACTTAGGATTAAAAATATTGGTAAATAACTTAAAGTCTATTGGTACCGTCGCAAAATTCTCACTGCTTGGGCTGTGGTTAATATCGATTATTCTATTGATCATATTTGGTATTAGAGAAGCTGCCGCACACGCGTATACAGGTAGTATGTCTGTGGAAGATGAGATCACCACAGTAATGCCAACTGATACTTTGAACATTAGACTGGTCTCTACAGACGAGTATGACCATGAAAATGATATGAACTTGGGAGATACTTTTCTTTCTTACGATGAAGCGGGAAATAAAATTTTGGTTTCAGATGATGTAAGATTTCGTATTCGTAAATCTAAAGATACCTTAGTTCGTGTTCAAGTGAGAAAAGAAGCGGACGGTCCATCTAATAGAGAGGCAAAGGATATCGCTAGTCAGATCGTTTATGACTATGAAGTAAGCGGTAATACCATCTCTTTTAATGATTACTTGACCACACAAGGTCCAAAGTTCAAAGACCAAGAAGTACGTGTAAATATATTTTTGCCCGTAAGTACCATCTTAACTTATGAACAAACCAATTCTAGAAATTGGATCACCACGGTAAATACAGATCGAGACACAGATGGTTTAGAAGGCTACCTGTGGAAAATGACCAACAATGGGGAATTAGAATGCTTAGATTGCCCTGAATACATTGAAATGAATGACGAGGACGATAATGGTTCTAATCGCATAAAAATCAATGAGAACGGTATCGACATCAATATTAACGATAACGGCGAAAAAGGCAAGATCATCATCAACGAAAATGGCATTGACATTGACGTAAATGATCACGGAGAATCGTTTAAAATGAAATTAGATGAGAACGGTGTAAAAATTGATGCTAACGATAGCATCAAATAATTACAGTTCATTCGACTAAAACGACAATTCGGTATTTATTAATCGTAAAAGAATTAAAAAACAATCATTTTTACATCATCAAATAACAATCATAAAAACAAACAATCATGACAACATTAGTAAGAATAACAGTAGCTCTTATTTTAGCCCTATTACTTTCCTCTTGCGGCTTTGATATTAATTTTGGATCAGGACAGGCCGGTAACGGTGTAGTGGTAGAAGAAACCAGGGAAATAACCGAAGAATTCACAGAAGTATCCGCTTCTGAAGGTTTAGAAGTATTTGTCTCTCAAGGTACTGATTTTGATATTGCAGTTGAAGCAGATGAAAATATTATAGATTTCATAGGTACCGATATCAAAAACGGTAAATTAAAAATTCACTGTGTAGAGAATATCGGTCGTGCTACAAAGAAGATATTTGTAACCATGCCAAACGTAACCGGGTTATATGCTTCTAGTGGCGCTCACCTAACCACTGAAAACAAAATTCAATCGGACAAACTGGAAATAGACGCTAGTAGCGGTGCCATTTTAAATGCTATTGTACAAGCTACCAATATGGATATTGATGCCAGCAGTGGCGCCAACATTTCACTAGAGGGAACCGCAAATGAAGTTTATGTTGATGCCAGCAGTGGTTCTAATGTTAGGGCAAATGATCTTGCGACTTCAGAAGCTAATGCCGATGCCAGTAGTGGTGCCAATATTAGTATAGATGTCAAAGATAATTTAACAGCAGAGGCTTCTAGTGGAGGTAATATTTCTTACAAGGGAGATCCAACGGTACAAAAGAACAAATCTGTTTCCGGTAGCGTTCATAAATACTAAAATATTCATCAATCAAATCAACCACCGAACCCACAGAAATATCAGTGGGTTTTCGTTTTTTAGTCCTATCCTTATCTGTATATTAGTACTATGCAAGTACACTTAAAAAAATATACTTTACCGTTAAAGCACACCTTTAGTATTTCACGCGAATCTCATGATTTTCAAGATACTATAATAGCTTCCTTAACCTTAAATGGCAAAACCGGTTATGGCGAGGCCACCTCTAATCCGTATTACAAAATAACGGTTGAGAGTATGATGGATGAAATACATGCCATTTCTACTGAAATTAAAGGGTTTGATTTTACCTCCCCAGAAATATTTCACTCTTTTTTGGTAAAAAAAGGCTTATCCAATTTTGCCATTTGTGCATTAGATCTAGCCGCCCATGACCTATACGGAAAATTACTGGGCAAGCCATTATATAAAATTTGGGATACTAATATTGAAAATTACCCAACTACAAACTATACCATTGGTATTGCCTCAATTGATATAATGCTGGCAAAAATGAAGGAAATGCCATGGCCGATTTATAAAATTAAATTAGGTACTAGTGATGACGTTGCCATTGTACGCGAATTACGCAAACATACCGATGCCATTTTTAGAATAGATGCTAATTGCGCATGGACAGCGGAAGAAACCATACATAACGCCCCATTGTTAAAGGAGTTGGGCGTAGAGTTTTTAGAGCAGCCCCTAAAGGCCGATGATTGGTCTGGTATGGAAGAAGTTATGCACCATAGTGTATTACCCGTAATTGCAGATGAAAGTTGTATTGTTGAACGTGACGTTGAAAAATGCGCACTGCATTTTAGTGGTATCAACATTAAATTGACCAAATGTGGCGGACTCACCCCTGCCCTACGCATGATAAAACGAGGTAAGGAATTGGGGATTAAGGTTATGGTAGGCTGTATGACAGAATCTACTGTGGGTATTTCCGCCATTGCACAATTAATTCCTCAACTGGATTATGTAGATATGGATGGTGCCCTGCTGTTAAAAAGTGATATCGCCACCGGCGTACAAATAGCTTCAGACGGTAAAGTCATTTTTCCTAATCTAGCCGGTAGCGGTGTTCAACTTTTAGATTAATGTATACTATTGATGGGTTTCCTGGAAGAACAATTACCAAAGACGGTAAAGAACTGTTATATTTTGGCGGCACATCTTATTTAGGACTCCAAACCGATGCAGATTTTCAGTCCATTTTCATTGAGAATATCAAGAAATACGGTACGGCTTATAGTGCTTCTCGTAAATCAAATATTAAGATTTCCATTTTCGATGAGGTAGATCAATACCTAGCGGAAATGGTTGGCAGTAAAGCCTGTATCTCAATGTCATCAGGCTATTTGGCGGGGCAGCTGGTATGTGATTATTACAGTAATGGCGATTATAGTTTGTTCTATGCCCCAAACACCCACTCCGCCCTATTTAAAAATCAACAGAAAGTATACCCAAACTGGCAAGAACTTGAGAAAGCCATTAATGAAAACACCAACACGACTCCTGTGCTTTTTTTAGACAGTATAGATTTTCATGGTGATAATTATCCAGATTATACATTCCTTGAAAAACTTCCCATATCCAATATCATTCTTGTTGTAGATGATTCTCACGGCATTGGTATTACCGGTGAAAATGGCGGTGGCAGTTATGCTTTTCTACAATCACTACAACCAAAAGAACTTCTGGTATCCTGCTCATTGGGAAAGGGCTTCGGAATTCAAGCCGGAGCAATATTTGGTAGCAAAAAATTAATAAATCTTCTAAAAAACACTTCGTTTTTTGGTGGTGCCAGCCCAGCTACACCAGCCGCATTGGCAACTTTAAAAGATGCTCAAGAACTTATCATTGCCAAAAGAATTCAACTTCATAAAAATACAGACTTCTTCTTATCAAAATTATCGAATACTTCTCTATTTGTGTTTGCCAAAGGGCATCCTACCTTTAATTTTCAAAATGAAATGCTCTCCAAATACTTGGAAGAAAATGCCATTATAGTTACCAATTTCAGATATCCTACAGAAAATGATTCGTTAATGAGCCGTATCGTTTTAAGTGCTTCCCATACCCAAAACGACATTTTAAATCTTTGTGCTATTCTTAACGCATTCGCTGCTTAATCGTAGTATTTACTACAATTATCTCACTTTCAATATATTATTCTTAATTATTCGACTTTATTTTTATCAAATTCTGATAATTATTCGTATCTTTTTAATACACATTCAACTCTTTTATTAACTAACACGCTACCACTATGAAAAAATTATTAGGATTGGTATTGTTGATGCTGCTATTGGTTTCAGCTGCCTCTACAAATTCCATTAACGACAACTACATGCATACCATTCAAGGTACATGGGAACTGGAAAGTTTTTATAATTACGACGGACAAGATGTTATCGATACCGTACCGACAGCCGACGGTTACAGGCAAGTTAAAATGTATTATAACGGTAAAATTATGTGGACAAGATATGTACCCGTAGATAAAATAGGACGGTTTGGTTATGGCACCTATAAAATTACTGATGACCGTTTGATGGAAACATTGGAGTATGGTGACAACGAAATGATACAAGCCATGGACACGTTGCGCATTTTTACTTTTGAACTAAGGCTCAGCGATGATAGGTTCAGTCAAATTAGTTTAGATGAAGAAGGCAATAGAACCTTCTCTGAAAATTATGTAAGAATAGATTAACTCAATGTAATGAACAAAAAAAGAGCCCATTCTTATGAATGGGCTCTTTTTTATATACCTTAATTTAAGTTCTAATACTTATCGGCAACTGCTTCTTCTACAGAACCTATTGATGCTAAATATCTTTCGGCATCAAGCGCTGCCATACAACCAGTACCTGCTGCGGTAACGGCTTGTCTGTATTCTTTATCTTGAGCATCTCCACTAGCAAATACTCCTGGTAAATTGGTCATGGTAGATTTACCTTTGGTGATAAGGTAACCTGTTTCATCCATATCTAATTGACCTTTGAATATATCTGTATTTGGTTTATGGCCAATAGCAATAAACAGACCGGTAATTGCGATATCTTCCTTTTCACCTGTTTGGTTATTTACCATACGTAAGCCTTCTACAACTTGCTCACCAAGCACCTCATCAACTTCAGTGTTGTAGCGTACTTCAATATTTTTAATGCTATTTACCCTATGCTGCATAGCTTTTGATGCTCTCATTTCATCTCTACGCACCAACATGGTTACCTTGTTACAGATGTTTGCCAAATATGAAGCTTCTTCTGCCGCGGTATCTCCTGCACCAACAATAGCAACGTCTTGTCCTTTATAAAAGAATCCGTCACATACGGCACATGCCGAAACACCACCACCACGTAAGCGTTGCTCACTTGGCAAGTTTAAATATTTAGCAGAAGCGCCTGTAGAAATAATTACAGTTTCCGCTTCTATTTCTTTATCATTATCCGCAACTACTTTATGAATCCCTCCTTTTTCTTTTGAAAATTCAACTGAAGTAATCATACCAATTCTAACTTCGGTACCAAAACGTTCTGCTTGTTGTTGCAATTGCACCATCATGGTAGGACCGTCTATACCCTCTGGATATCCTGGAAAATTATCAACTTCAGTCGTGGTGGTCAATTGACCTCCTGGCTCCATTCCTGTATACATAACAGGTTTTAAATCTGCACGGGCCGCATATATTGCCGCCGTATAACCTGCAGGTCCGGATCCTATAATCAATGTTTTTACACGTTCTATTTTATCAGACATAATATCAAGTGGTTCTATTAATTTATCTATAACAAAAGTAGGTTTTTGAGCTAGAAACTTACAATATAGTTATCAAAACTTTTTATACGATTATTAGTTATGAAGATAAGTATTCACTATTTTTCGGCTGCTTTTCTTAAATTAAATTAATATTAATTATAGAAAAATATGAACCATCCCCCATTCTTAACGTAGGTATCGTAGAACTTTTATGATTTTTGAATGAAAACCTTTAACTGTGCTATTATAGAGGACTCCATTACCCAAAGGAGACTTTTAGAAGAATATATTGCAAAACATAAGAATTTAAAATTAATGCATTCCGCTAGTGCCAATGCAGATGTTTTAGAAGACTTAAATACTTCAAATATCGATTTGCTATTTCTAGATATAGAAATGCCCGATATGAGCGGATTCGAGTTTTTATCGGGTCTTACCATTGAGCCTCAGGTAATTATTACCAGTACGCATCAAAAGTATGCGCTTGAAGCATTTGACTTCAACGTAACCGATTTTCTTTTAAAACCCTACAGCACTGCTCGGTTTGAAGCCGCTATTGCAAAGGCAATCGATAAAGTAAAAGCTGCCAAAAAGAAGCAACCCGAAAGTAAATTGGTGGTAAAACATAACCTTAAACAAGTAGAGCTCAACGTACACAGCATACTTTATGTGGAAGCATTGGGCGACTATGTAAAGGTAGTGACCGATGAACGCAATTATGTAATTCTATCTACTATGAGCGCTTTTAAAGATAGACTCGAAGCTGATAAATTCATTAGAATCCACAAATCATATATCGTAAACCTGAAAATGGTAGAACGTTATAATCATGAATTCATTGAAATTCAGAATAAAAAGATACCTATTAGCCGCGCAAAAATTGCCGAACTGGATCAGTTACTAAATTGCCTGGACTAACAAGTTCTTTATTCTTTCAGCATAGCTACAGTTGCTACCGTTCTAAAGCCGGTATGCTCTAATGAGGAATCCATACTTGACCCCATTCTTGCAGATACCCGGTAACTTGCGCAATAAGATTCACTACACAAAAACGAACCGCCTTTTATGACTCGTTCTTTTGCCAGAGGATTGTTAGGTGTGAACGGACTATCAGCTCCCGTAGGGTTCACCAATACCGTATTTTTTGCTTTGGTTTCTTTGTAGTAATTGGTGTTGTACCAATCACTAGTCCATTCCCAAACATTACCGGCCATATCATAAAGTCCGTATGCATTAGGTGGATAAGATTTCACGGGAGCCCTAAATTCAAATCTGTCTGCCTTGGTATTTTCTACGGGGAATTCGCCTTCCCATGTATTTGCTCTTTTCGCCAAAACGGAAACATCATCGCCCCAGTTATAAATGGTACCATAAGAACCTGCCCTAGAAGCAAGCTCCCACTCCGCCTCTGTCGGCAAGCGTCTATTTGCCCATTCGCAGTAGGCTAATGCATCTTCATATGACACTTGAACCACCGGGTAATTATCTTTACCTTTTATACTACTTTCCGGACCGTTAGGGTGTCTCCAATCTGCACCAATGGTCCAGTTCCACCATTGTGAGAAATCGTATAAATTAGGTACCGATGATTTTGATTTTTTAAAAGTCAATGATCCAGGCTGTAAAATGGAATCATGTGGCTTTTCTGTACCTGCAGGTACTTGTCTCTTCAACTCTTCCCAATCAATTCCTCTTTCTGCAACGGTTACATAGCCTGTAGCTTTCACAAATGCAGCAAATTGGGCATTGGTAACTTCGGTGGCATCCATAAAAAAGCCGTCTACCATAACATCGATTGCAGGTTTTTCATGATTCATTGCTATTTTATCATTGCTGACCGCACCTTGCTTAAATGTGGTTCCAGATACCCATACCATGCCTTCTGGAGCAATTACTCCTTCCGGCTTTTCTATCATAATGGTATGCGCAATGGCTGGAGTTTTTGCTTCTTCTTTCTCCGTAACTGTATCTTGAACCGTGGTCTTTTTTGTTTCAGATTTGCAGTTTATCATTGTGACCAATAGTATAGCCAAGGCTAAAAAATGTATGTTTTTATTCATACGCTAAATATACTTTCTCTTATTTAATTTCTACTTCAAGACCATAATTTTAACGTATGGGGCTAATTATGTAATCGAAAGAAAGATTGTCCGGTTTAATTTGATATTCTTCTAGCGGAAGATATCCCCAACTGTTATCTCCACCAACACCCATTTGACTATGATCTATATTTATATTGATCAAATCTCTAGTCGGTATATCAAATGTATGCCGCTGCCTTTTTTGCATGCCTTCATCAAAATCTGAATTTAATTGATGGTGGGCACTGAAAGAAAACAATTCCGGAGCGGTGATTTTTATTCCTTTTCCATCTTTATTTTCAAATGACAAAGTTCTAATATCCGTTCTGTTTCCATTTTCTTGCGGACGAATATATTCAACATATAAATCGGATACCTTGGCATTATACAAACCAACCAATGCAGCCGTTTTACGATCTTGATAATTTTCGTGTTCTCCCCTGCCATACCATTCTACTTGATCATAACTGCTATCAATTATTAAGTTATTACCGAATCTTGGCAAAATTGCCAAATCGCTTTTAATACCTTCTAACTTAGTACTTACCAAAATTTCGCCTTTTGAATTGATCGTATATGTAACATTTACTTCTCCATTTACCGCAGGCAAATTATATGTGGCGTTTAGCTGTAAATCTTTTCTGATTTTGAACGGATTAGCAGTAAGCTTCATGGCATCTAAAATCTTCTTGCCCTCATTGGAATTGATTTCTAATTTGGTCAATTCTTGATTTAGGGTAGCATCTTTCCAAGGTTTTAGCAATTTCGGCATGTTGTAACCGTAATCATTATCATTTGGTGCACGCCAGAAATTAACAGTAGGTCCCTTTTGCAAAAGATTTCCTTGTCCGTAATCTATGGAAGACAATGTACCGTCTTTACTATTAAAACCTATTTCAAATCCGTCTCCTATAATGGTAATGATATCTTGTTTTTTAGTCACTTTTAATCCGTCAATATTTTCTTCAAAAACAGATATTTTAAAATTGGTCAATTGAAATTGCTCATACGCCAATAAGTAGTGCTCAGGAATTAACGCGCTTTCCTTCTTTGTGGTCATGTATACATTCAAATGATACTCAGACGTGGCATTTGCTAATTCTGGTAAGTCTATTTGAACTGCTTTAGTTTCATAGGGAGCAATATCCACATCGTCTAAATTTCCTTTTCCCACTTCTATCCCATTCTCCAATAATCTCCACGAAAAATTATATTCCGAAAGATTCGTAAAATCATACATATTTTTCAGGCTGATTTTTCCAGATTTCGGATCCTCCGATGTAAACTTCACATATTGATATACTTTCTTTACCTCATACAGAGCCGGATGCGCAGAGCGATCAGGATCTACCAAACCGTTCAAGCAAAAATTATTGTCATTCTGCAGTTCCGCTCCGCCTAAATCTCCTCCAAAAGCATAAAATTCTACGCCTTCATCATTAGTTGCTTTTAGACCTTGATCCACCCAGTCCCAAATGAATCCGCCTTGCAATACATCATATTTTTCAATTGCATCCCAATATTCTTGTAAGTTACCAACGCTATTTCCCATCGCATGGGCATATTCGCATTGAATTAGAGGTCTCTTTGGGTTATTTTCCGCATAGGCAATTGTTTGGTCTACCTTTGCGTACATAGGTGCTTGTATATCTGTATTGGAGAAATTTGTTGCTCCTTCGTACTGCACGGGTCTAGTGCTATCGTTCGCTTTCAGCCAATCATAAGTATCAAAAAGATTCTGACCATTACCTGCTTCATTTCCTAAAGACCACGTAACGATCGACGTGTAATTTTTATCACGCTCGAACATTCTAATGGTTCTGTCTAAATGCATTTCTCTCCACTCTGGTCGGTATGCCGGGTGAATAGCAATTGCGGCTTCATCACCATCTAAACCTTGGTTGGTTGCACCCATACCATGAATTTCAATATTGGCTTCATCAACGACATAAAACCCGTATTTATCTGCCATTCTATAAAAAAACTCGTTCTTCGGATAATGGCTACAGCGAATAGCATTAATATTACTTTGCTTCATTACCTGCATATCTTTCAAGGTAACTTCTTCGCTAATAACATGACCGGTAACCTCATCATGGTCGTGCAGGTTTACACCCTTTATTAACACAGGCATACCGTTAACCAAAAACTGATTGTTCTTTATTTCAATTTTTCTGAATCCGATTTTTGAACTAATAGCTTCGGTAGTATTCCCTTTTTTATCCCTTAGCGTAAATAGTAAGGTATACAAATTCGGTTTTTCTGCATTCCATGTTTTTACATCGGTAACTTCTTGAGCAAATTTGACCGAAGTAACTCCCTCAACCACGTCTACCTTCTCATTTAATTTAAAAACCTCATAGTCGCCATCTAATAACGTAACTTCTACTTGAGCACTTTTTTGCTTTTTGCCCGTATTTGCCAATTCTAAATCTAAACTAAATTTACCGTTCGTATAGGTTTCATCTAAATCTGCTACAACAGTGTAGTCTTTGATTGTGGCTTTATTGGTCGCATATAAATACACATCCCTATCAATACCGCTTAAACGCCAAAAATCTTGATCTTCTAAATAGCTAGCGTCAGACCAACGTAAAACCTGTACTGACAAATCGTTCTTGCCTTCTTTTATATACTTGCCAATATTAAATTCTGCAGGAGTTTTACTGCCCTCACTATAGCCTACCTTATGTCCGTTTATATATACATACATAGCGCCACTAACGGCTCCGAAATGAAGGTATACCTCTTTATTTTCCCAATTTTCGGGAATTTCAAAATGACGCTTATAGCTTCCCACGGAGTTGATGTCATGAGGAATAAATGGCGGATTTTTAGGGAATGGATACACCACGTTGGTATAAATTGGCGTACCATATCCCTCTAACTCCCAATTGGAGGGCACTTTAATTTTATCCCAACCGGAGGAATCGAAATCGGACTGGTAAAAAGTAGTCGGTCTTTCTGGTACACTTGCCGCATAATGAAAAGACCACTCCCCGTTCAAAGATTGATAGAATGATGAATTCTCCCAACTTTCATTTGCTAAAGCTGATTTCGCATTCTCATAACGATATAAAGATGCGGTTGGCGCTTCTCTATTGATTTGAAAAATTTCTGGGTTCTCCCACTCCGGATTCTCCCATTTTTGGGTTTGGGCATTCACAAATGCTGTAGATAAAAAGATGCTGAGCAGGCATATTTTAATACTGGTTTTCATGGTCTAATTGTTATTTATGTTGAGTTGCTAAAAATGAAAAATTCGTCCCTTAATTCGTATTTATTCATTTTTAACCTATATAATTATAAAAATTCACAGAAAAGCACCCAAAATAATGAGTACTACCTATAATTACATCCTTGCAAAATACAATTAAACTTATGATTTTGGAAGTGAAAATAAGTTGATGAATGTTTTAATGGTTCTAATTTTTATTGAAGCCACCTAATCACTCAATAATCCGTTTTCTAACAGTGGAATTTGAAAACGTTGGGTCTCTGGTTTTGTGTGTTCTTTCTTGAATATTGCAGCTGCCTTTTCTAAAATATCTGGGTGTTCCGCTGCAATATTATTCTCTTCAGTAGGATCATCCTTTAAATTATACAACTCTAATGTAGGCTGCTCGTCATCTTTTAAATGTTGACGAACCACTTTCCAATCGCCCATTCTAATAGCTATTTGTCCACCATATTCTGGAAACTCCCAATACATAAATTCATGTGCAACCTGTTTCCCTTCTCCCAACAAAGTGGGCAACATACTAACACCGTCATTTTTCGGTGGTGCAATTTCCAACAAATCTGCAAAAGTCGCCAGCATATCATAATGTGCAGAGGCATGGTCGCTTGTACTACCTGGTTTTATTTTACCTGGCCATGTAAAAAAAGTAGGAACTCTAATTCCGCCCTCATATACAAATCCTTTGCCTTTTCCATACCCACCCTTAAAAGGTTGGGCGCTTTCAAAAAATGCTGGATCTGCACCACCGGCATAACTTGGTCCGTTATCTGAAGTAAAAACAATTAAGGTGTTCTCATAGATACCTTCGTCCTTTAGCTGTTTTACCAACTTACCAACGTTCTCATCAAAATAAGATACCATGGCGGCATAGGCAGCATGCGGATTCTGATGCGAAAAATAGCCATTTCCATTTCCTGATAAATAGGGCTCTTCTGGTCCAAATTTTTCTTTGTAATAATCTACCCAGCGTTGTGGTGCCTGTAATGCTACATGCGGAATAGGAGTTGCCCAATACAAGAAAAACGGATTCTCCTTATTCTGAGCTACAAAGCCCGTAAGCTCTTCAAACATTAAATCTGGTGCATAATCAGTTAAGGTGTAGTCTTTATAACTCTCTGGATTAGTAGGGTCTAAACCTTCTGGAAACGGTGAACTTGGTGCCACGGTATCATTCTTTAAATGCACGCGGATTCTGTTCTTGTACAAATGTAACGGATAATAGGTATGTGCCTGACGTTGACAATTGAAGCCGTAGAAAAAATCGAATCCCATTTCATTGGGTATGGAATGTGTATGCGGTGCACCTAAACCCCATTTACCCACCAAAGCCGTTTTATAGCCTTCGGCTTTTAAGTAATTAGCAATGGTCTTTGTACCTGCCGGAACAGGTCGCTGCCCTTCTAAGGTAGAATCTTTTGCCATGGCTTTATAATTCCAAACATCGCCACGATCGTTCCATTCATCATTACCACGAATAAACGCCTTGCCCGAATGTTTACCCGTAAGAAACATATACCTGGCAGGTGCGCATACGGGTGCACTTGAATAATGCTGGGTAAAAACCATACCCTGTTTTGCCAATGCATCTATATGGGGAGTTTCTATCTTTTCTTGACCAAAGACACCTATTTCAGCATACCCCAAATCATCTGCCAAAATGTAAATGATATTCGGTTTTTGTTCTGTGGGTGCTTCTGACTTCTTTTCGCCAGTACAGGACAAAAAAGATAGGACAATAAAAAGACCTAGATATAAATTTTTCACGATGGATAGGTTGGTTTTGGCTTACCTAAAGATACCGAATTATCTAAAACTTCAGTGACCAACCCTATTCATCATCTTCAACATACAAAACTTGTTCTGAAAATCCATTACATTACCAATAACCGGTATTAATTACAACGCAAACACATCATTAATTCGCCCTATTTTAAAACCTTTATCAAGAACAATTTGGCTTTCTTCACTATTAGGATCCAACAACGGATTTGTATGATTAAAATGGATGTAAATAATCTTGGCTTTTTCTTTTACGTTCAAGTCTTTAAACTTCTCTAAACTCTCAACAACAAAGGGATGCGGAATTTCACTGATATCTCTATTATTAATTTCCTTTCCACTATAAAAAGTGGCATCCAAAAATGCATAATCTACTTTTTGTATTACTTCTACGATATCTTTTTCCCACTTTTCCCATTTATCGATATCAGGAATAAACAGGGCACTTTTATTCGGACCTTGAATGCGATACCCTACCGTTTCTGAATACTCATCTCTGTGTGGCACCAAAAATGGTGTTACCATAATTTCTTGTGACAGCTCAACAGCATTTTGATCAACCATCGCATTAAGAACCACATTTTCTCTTTGTATAAGCTGATCCCATGGTCCATTATTTAGAAGAAATTCCTCCATTTTTGGCATTACATAAATCGGAGTCGCGTTAGCGTCCATAGCCTCTTTTCCCAAATACATTAAACCGGTATAATGCCCAATGTGGGCATGAGTTAGAAAAATACCATCTACTACTTCATTATCGCTTTTGGGTTCATATTGGGTAAGCATTTTCATTTGCTGGGCAATATCTGGAGTAGCATCAAAAAGATAGGTTTTTTGATTGTCGGTATCTATTACACCTAATGAAACTACTCGTCTCTCGGTATCAGGATTTTCAAAAAGTGCTGCACAACACTCTTTTTTACATCCAATTTGCGGCGAACCAGCATCTTGAACGTTACCTAAAATTACAATGGAGGTATTTTCCACAGCACTACTTTCTTTCTGTTCAACAGTTTGTTTAGGTGTTGATCTATCTGCGCAGGAAATAGCTATGGATGCTATAAAAAATAAAAGGTACTTGTTCATTTTAATCAAAATTGCTTACAACGGTCTAGTATCAGAATAGTAGCGGATTTTAAAACGCTAATTCTTCGGATTAAGCCAAACCATAAATATAAAAAAGCGATTTCGATTACGCACCGAAACCGCTATTACTTATACAATGTTGTGGGTAATTATTAATCTACTTTTTATTTCTTCAACCGTTTTATCATATTCAGAATCTATCTTCTCTTTGAAGTCCTTTTCCGCATTATTCTTTTCGGTATAATTAGCGCCCCATCGATATATGTCCATAACGATTGGAACAAGGTCAAGACCTTTTTTTGTCAAGGAATATAAATAGGCAGACCTATTATTTGAATCTACTTCCTTAGTGATAATTCCGTTTGCCAAAAGTCTATTAAGCCTATCTGTTAGAATATTTGTTGATATACGCTCAATATTCACTAATTGGTTGAAATGGCGATTGTCAAAAAAAATGAAATCACGAAGAATTAAGAGCGTCCACTTATCTCCAAAAATGTCGAGAGATAATGTTATTGGGCAATCTGACCTTCTTTTTTGTTCCTCCATTTTTCAAAGTTACGATAAGTACTTGCATAATAAAAGTTCTCTCGTATATTTGTACTTTTAAAATGCAAGCACTAATTAAAACTAAAACTATGTCTTATACCACAAGTGTTTCAATTGAAGCAAATTCAGAAATTATATTTAACGCAATAACCCAATCAGTTCAAGAATGGTGGGGTAACACCAATACTGCCGTGTCAAAATTAGATGATGAGTTTACGACAAGTTTTGACAAAACATTCTGGAAATTTAAAATTTTAGAATTTAAACCGAATTCTAAGATTGTTTGGCAATGTATTGATGCAAAGCATATTCATACAGGTTTCGATGGAATTGAAAAGGAATGGATTGGAACAAACGTTGAATGGAATTTGGAAGAGAAAAGTCATAATGAAACCATTCTAAATTTCACCCATAATGGACTTGTTCCAGAATTAAATTGTTACGAAATATGTTATCCTGCTTGGGAAAGGTTTGTTACGCAAAGTCTCAAAAGTTTTGTCGAAACTGGAAAAGGAATGCCACATTTGTCGTAATTACCTGAAGAGCCCTACTCAGGCGTACCGAAAATTGACGTTCAACTACTAACGGGGTTATAAAAAAAGCCCCTGAAAGAGGCTTATATCGATCGTAATTATTTCTAATTATAGGCTTGTGCAACGGTTACTTGTGTTGTGCTTAGTTATTTTAATCTATAAAATTCATATTCTCTAAAATTATCTTCTGGAAATTTGGGGTCATAGAATTTTAAATACAATGGATAGTAATCTGTTAAATATTTTTTCACGTTTAAGACAGGGTTGTATTCAATTATCATTTCTTCTGTAACGTACATTTCTACTTGACGATTGGTATTAGTATCATTTAATATGACTTGAAAACAATCACGGTTGCAAATTTGTCGTCGCATGTTTTTATTTACTTCCATTAACTGAAATCTATCATCGTTTTTATAGATAATCTCATGCTCGACGCCCGTCTCAAACCGATTTGGCGAAAAACTTTTCATTTTTTTATTGATTCTATCGATTTGTGAGATACTAGAAATACCAACTGATAGTGGTGAATCACTTTTAAACTCGTCGTTTATCTTATAAAATATGAATTGTTCTGATTCAATAAGAAAATGAATGTTTGACTTTCTATCAAAAACCGCTATTCCCGGAGGTGTAGGTGGTATGAAATCATTTGTTGATCCGCCCTTTTTAATCCGTGAATCTAACTCTTCTTTCTCAACACTATCTGCATAAATTTGGGAAACAACCCATCGTTCCTTAATAACGTAGTGTCCATTTATATTAGTAAAATTTTGCTTCTCTTGTCCAAATGAAAAATGCGTACCTGAAAGAATAATAAAGACAATGGTCCAACATTTTTCTGATACGTATCTCATTTTGTTTTATAATTAAGCACAACGGTCAAGTATAAGAATAGTAGCGGATTAAAATGCACTAACTTTTCGGTTAAATACTGACCTTTTTTATATTTACATACTTTCGTTTTAGCGAATAAACCGCTATTATTTTTATATATTGTTGTACACTGGCTTTTTTCCATTCAACTTCTCATACAGCGTTGGCAAAGTCATACTCTTTTGCAATTTTTGGCTTGTGCTTTGGCTGTAGCGAATTGCAAATGTGTATGGCTTTTAGCATTGGCAAATTATAAAGTCAAACCTCTATCAAAATCCGCTTGATACTGTACAGGAATCGTAGCTCTGATATTTGCAATGTTTTGTGTTCCACCCATTACAAAGTTGTGATTAGTTGCAATGTTTTCTACAAAATCATTACAATTCACTCTTGTAACAACATTTCCAACTCCAGCAGTATGATTTAACGTGCAAGTTAATGGTAGATTTGCTATATAGAATTTAATTCGACCTTCGCTTCCCCAAGCTCCCTGGTCTTCATTGTGTTCCCAAACTAGCGAACTAGTTCCATCTGATTTAGCTAAATAACCAAGTAATTCATAATACTCACTTTGATTATTGAATTGTATTTGATTTTGAGTTCCAAAATTTGATTGATACATATTATTTAATTATTAGTTATGCTCTCGCATACGTATGGTTAATGATTTGATGTTTTATTTCTTCGAAATCCATTCCAATTTGAAAATGTTCTGTTTCAAAGCCTGTATTTAAAACGTTAATGAAATCTTCTAAAGAATAGTCGTTTCCACCTGAACGATAATTAATTTCAATTGAATCTAATTTTGAAATAAGACAAATTGCTTGGTAGCGTTCATCTATAACAGAAGTTTTATTATTTGGATGAGCCCTATAAAAATGTTGATTTGGTGTTAGAACAATTATATTTTCAGGTGAATCTGCTATTTCAGGAAATTCACTTTCCATAAAAATATGATGAGCTTGAAGACCAGGGTACTCTTTGAATCTGTGAATTTCACTAAAAGGATGAATTTTTCTAACAAATTTTTTAGCTTTTTGGATATTATATTTAAAATACCCTTGAATATCTACATTCTCGCCTAAAGCCTTTTTAAATTCTTCTCTAGTTATTCCTTTATCTTTCCCAATATCTCGCCAATTGATTCTATTGTATCGTATTTCCTCTATTGGTAACGTGAATTTAGAAACTGTACCTCGTATAGTACCTTTTAGTTTCTTTTTGAATGCTAGGATATTAATTATTTTATTAAAAATCCTCGGTGGTTCTTTCTCCTTTTTTATACTTGTGTTTGAAAAGTAAAAATCAAATAAAGCATTTCTTAAAGCTTCAAGACTTACTTTGTTTTGTTTTTCAAAAAAATTATCAAATACTCTTTGAAGACCGCTTTCTTGGATAACCTTGGAGAGGTAAATTTCCAAAAAATTAAGAGCATTCCTTTCACGTAGTGAGATATATTCAAGAATATCAAAACGATTTACTTTATATACGTTTGTATTTCCATTTTTTGATTCAATCAAAACTTTTGCGTACCCTAAAGTTTTTAATGGCATTGCAAAGAATTTATCATACTCACTATCAGCATCTTTTAGGTTGGGCTTATTAAATGATTCTGTAATAATAGTTTGAGCATAATTGGAATGCCATATATCATTTTTGGTAAATTCTTTTTCTAGATTTCCATCTATAAATTCGATAATGCATTCAGTTACGACACAAAGGACATCTGGCGTAACTTTTTGGTCCATAAATCTAGCATCTTTAGATTTTCTAACGTCAAAATCAAAATTTGCAAAGTGCTCGTTAAGTTGTTCTATCATTCAGTTATTTCTTTTAATAAGCCAAAGAAAAATACAGAGTTATTGTCAATATTTAAAGACCTTGTTCCGTAATTTCTTGCAACTCTATAATAGTTTTCAAATTCTTCTGTGCTGTAAAACTCTAAATCTTGCTCGTTTGGTAAACGACTTCCATTTTTTAAAGTCAATAAAGCAACTGAACCATCAGTAATTGTATTTTTTGGTAAAAAACTTGCTCTTGGGTAATAAGTTAGATTTGGAACCATTACTACATCAGATTCGTTGTAGAATTTGGAAACTGCAAGTTCCTCAATTTCATCAATGTAACAATCATAGCCATCAATTTCCTTTACTTCATTGTTACCAATGTTTCTTGATTTTAGAACTCTTACTTTACCTTTATTTTGAGTGATTGATTTTGTGATTTGTCTATCTCTGAAACTATTAAAAATATCAAGTTTCATTTTTGAAACAACATTATCAAAACTTGCATCTCTATAAATTAACCAATAAGGAAATTCATCAGAAAAAATATAATCTTTGCTTTCTTCCTTGTACGAGTTTTTGATGTAACTTTCTATTATAACTTTATCACTTGTTGAAACAGAAGAAGAACATAAAAAACTTACTGTTTCAATCTTTACACCTTTAAAAGCTTTTTCTCCATAGTCGCAAATTTTCTTTAAATCACAACTTTTTAAAACATCTCTTGTCTTATTAAATTCAGGTGCATTTAATAAACTTTTAGGCACTATTAAAGAAACATAGTTTCCTAAACGCAATGACTTTTCAATAAAAAAGGAAAATATATTATTAGTGTTAGAATTTTGAGCTTTAAACTTATATAAGTCTAATAATTCTTTGTTCTTTGTTACTTTGCCATATGGTGGATTACCAACAACAATGTCGTATTTTGTCTTACAATTCCAAAGTAGAAAATCAATGTGTTTGAAATTGATTTTAAAGTTTTTTGGAACTTTAATTTTTGACAAAATTGTCTTTAAAATTTGCAATGAATTGTTGTCAATATCGCAAACATCAAGAATTACTTCGTCATTGTTTTCATATTTTTCAAACAACAATGGAATGAAATTACCAACTCCAACAGATGGTTCAAGAATTCTTATTTTCTTTTTCTTTTTTAGTTCTGGTAAATCTTTTATTACAGAATAAGCAATATCTTTTCTTGTAAAATAGGCACTTGTTTTTAATCTTTCCGAATTTGAATGCTCTGCTATTAAAAAAATATTATCTAAAGAATAGTTTTTAAAGTTTGTCTTTATGAAACTTACAATATTATCAGTTTCATTTAGCTTGAATTCTTCTTCAAGAGATTTAATTTGTGATAAAGACAAACTTTCATTTTTATTAGCTTTTTTAATATTAGAGGCAATGTCTTTAAAAACTCCTGTTGGAACTGCTTCACCTAAACAATGTCTAATGTTAAGCTCTTGCTTTTTTAAGAAAGCCTTTTTCTCTAATTCTGTAAACTTATTAAGTTTTTCAGTGTTAATATGCGACCATTCAAAAGATTCTGGAATAGATAGCATTCTCATTAATTCTCTTATTGAAAATACTCTATTATCTGATGGGTGAACCGTATTTTGACTTGCTAAAATATCATTTCTTGTATGAACACAAGGTCCTTCTTTATCCCAATACCAACGAGCATATTTGTCTCCATTTTTACTTTTGTTGTAAACAACTTCTCCGTTAATAATTCGGTGAGGAATTCTTTCAGGTTCTGAATTTTCAAATGCTGATTGACCTTCTTCCAAATTTTCTATCCAAGGAAGCATTCTTTGGTCAAACTCTCGGTAAGAATGAAAAATGTCATTTGAAATTTCTCCCATTTGTGTTAATGATGGTAAATCTCCTATAAGCTGTCGTAAAGTTTTTGATTTTTGCTTTTTTGGGAATATATCATAAGGTGTGATGTTTGGAATATTTTTTCTAACTCCAATAACTAATGTTCTTGTTCTACTTGAATTAGAACCATATTCTTTGAAGTTTACAATTTTGTATAAAATATTGTAACTACCACCAAGATTATATTTAATCGCTTCTTTTATTGGTTTTACAACTCCATCAATGTCTGTACACGTAGTATTTAAAAATGCTCGAACATTCTCAAAGACAAAATATTTCGGTAGAATCTTGTTTGTTAATTTTATTGATTCAACAACTAAAGAATTTCTTGATATTTCGTCATTTTTCTTGTGATTAGCTACTGACATACCTTGACAAGGTGGCGTTGCTATTAAAACTACTGGCGTTTTAATTTTATGTTTATCTTGCCAAAACTCTAATTCATTAAGAAGTTTTCTTTTAACTTCTTGCTTGGTAATATCTCCATCAATATATCCACTTTCGTATTTACATTTGTTGTTAAAAGCTTGTATTTTAAGTCTTTTAGTAAGTAGTTCATTAGTAGCAATACATTCAAAACCATTAAGTTTGAAGCCATAGCATCCAACACCAGCACTACTGAAAAGGCTAATATATGTTAATGGTTTTTTCATAATTCTAATTTTCCTTGTTTTACATTGACATTTCTGTAATAGTTCGCAGTATCTTCTGCTACAGAAAAAATGGATTCAGAGCATTTATATTTTAGGGCTTCTTTCACAAATTTGTCAGCAAAAAATAAATCGGTAACAATTTGTAAATCAGTCTGAAATAATTCAGCAAGTTTTTTCAATTTAGATTTACTGAATTTTTGACTTCCGTTTTCAATTCTGCAAATTGCACTTGTATTGATTCCGATTTTAGTTCCGAGTTCGGTTTGTGTCCATTCTCGTTTTTCTCTTTCAGTCTTAATATAATTTCCGAAACTTGTCATTTGACCCATTTTTAGCAAAAGTAAAAATAAATTGCGATTTTTGTGTCAACTTTTAGTTTTATTTTCAATCAGCGTTGGGAAAAGGCAAGCTCTTTTTATTTTGTGAGGTACGAGCAAAATGAAATGTGCTTGACTGTGCGGTTGGTTTTTCAGAACTTGTGTACAACAATCGTATATGTACACAATTGCACATATATCTTTTATATCCCAACTAAGATAAAACAAAAAAACCATCACTTTTCAGTGATGGTTTTTAATATTAAATTGATTAAATCTTACGATTTAGTTTCCTTTTTGGTAATCGGCCAAGAATTTCTCTAAACCACTGTCAGTTAATGGGTGCTTTAAAAGTCCAGTAATTGCACCTAAACCACCTGTCATAACATCTGCACCAATTTTAGCACAGTCAATAATATGCATTACGTGACGTACAGATGCCGCAAGAATTTGAGTTTCAAATCCGTAGTTATCATAAATTAAACGAATGTCAGCAATTAAACCTAAACCATCCGTAGAGATATCATCTAAACGACCTATGAAAGGAGATACGTATGTTGCACCTGCCTTAGCAGCCAATAATGCCTGACCTGAAGAGAATACCAAGGTACAGTTAGTTCTATAACCTTTATCAGAGAAATACTTGATCGCTTTTACTCCTTCTTTGATCATAGGTACCTTAATTACGATCTGTGGGCTAATTTTAACCAACTTCTCTCCTTCTTCGACCATACCGTCAAAATCGGTAGAAATTACCTCGGCACTTACGTCACCGTCAACTAAGTCGCATATTTTCTTGTAATGCTCCAAAATGTTTTCAGCACCGGTAATGCCTTCTTTAGCCATTAAAGATGGGTTTGTGGTAACACCATCTAAAATACCCATGTCTTGAGCTTCTTTGATCTCGTCTAAATTTGCTGTATCTATAAAAAATTTCATCTTTTTCTACTTTTAAATTATTATAATGTTCTCTAGGCAAGGCCTAAAGTTTTTTTACTTTAAAAAATCTACTACTTGTTGGTATACTTGTTCTCCGGTGAATCCGAATTTTTCATCAAGTACAGTTGCCGGTGCAGAATAACCAAAATGCTCTAAACCGAATACTTTTCCGTTTGGTCCTGCTAATCCTTCCAAGTTTACAGGTAAACCTGCCGTAAGTCCGAATACCGGTTTGTTCGGCGGAATCACTTTTTCTTGGTATGCTTCAGACTGTTGTCTAAATAATCCTTCCGATGGTATTGAAGCGATATTGATTTTTAACCCTTCTTTCTCCTCCAATAGTTTGGTTGCCGCAACCAAGGTAGAAACCTCAGAACCATTAGCGATCAAAATTACATCTGGATCAGCTACTTCTTGTACCAAGTAACCTCCTTTTTCAGCTTTTAAAGCTTCTTCATAACGGTTACCGCTCTTGGCAGGTACATCGCCAATACCTTGCCTAGATAAGATAAGACCTGTTGGTGTCTTTTGGTTTTCAATGGCCATTTTCCAAGCTACGTTCGTTTCTTGAGAATCAGCAGGGCGCAACGCTACAAAACTTTGCTCGTGACTGTGGTTCTTTAATTTCTCCAATAAACGAATTTGAGCTTCTTGCTCGATCGGTTGGTGTGTTGGTCCGTCCTCGCCTACTCTAAAGGCATCATGCGTCCAAACAAACTTCACCGGTAATTCTTGAATACAGCTTAAACGAATAGCTGGCTTCATATAATCAGAGAATACAAAGAATGTGGCCACAACCGCCATTACACCACCATGCAGTGCAATACCGTTTGCCATAGTCGCCATGGTCAATTCTGCAACACCTGCCTGTAAGAATGCTCCAGAGAAATCACCTTTCTTTAAAATGCTTGTTTCTTTCAAGAAACCGTCAGTTTTATCACTGTTGGATAAATCTGCAGACGATACGATCATATTCTCTACGTTCTGTGCCAAGTAAGCCAATACATTAGATGAAGCCGCTCTTGTAGCCTGACCTTCTTTTTGTGCTATACTTCCAAAATCTAGATTTGGTAATTTTCCTTCAAGGAAACCATCTAATTTAGCAGAAAGCTCAGGGTTTTCTGAACGCCATGCGTCAATCTCCCTTTTCTTTGCCTGTGCCTCATCTTTCTTTCTATTGATGATACCTTCGTAATACTCTTCAACTTTATCGTAAATATCAAAAGGGTTATCTACATCTGCACCCAAATTCACCAAAGTCTTTTCATAATCTGCACCTGTATTGCCAATAGGTTTACCGTGCAGTTCTGTATACCCCTCGTACGGAGAACCATCTGCAGTTACACAGCCTTTACCCATTATGGTTTCACCGATAATCAAGGTTGGCTTTTCTGTCTCTGCATTGGCATCTGTTAATGCTTTTCTTATTTGATCATGATCATGCCCGTCGATAGTAACTACGTTCCATCCCCATGCTTCATATTTCTTGGCCGTATCTTCTGAAGTTACCTCATCTGTTTTAGACGATAATTGAACATCGTTAGAATCGTAGAACATGATAAAATTACTTAAGCCTAAGTGACCTGCAATTCTACCTGCACCTTGAGAGATTTCTTCTTGTACACCACCATCTGAAATAAAACCATAGATCTTATGGTTCATCCAATCTCCAAAACGCGCTTTCAAAAAGTTGGCCGCTACCGCTGCACCGACTCCCATAGTATGACCTTGACCTAAAGGACCTGATGTATTCTCTATACCTCTTGCAACATCTACCTCTGGGTGACCCGGAGTTACAGATCCCCATTGTCTAAAATTGGAAACATCATCCTTAGAATAATTACCCAATAGATAATACTGGGCGTACATTAATGTAGAAAGGTGACCAGCATCCATAAAGAAACGATCTCTAAATGGCCATTTCATATCAGAAGGATCGTAATTGAAAAATTCAGTATACAAAATGTGCATATAGTCTGCGCCTCCCATTGGCCCACCTGGGTGTCCAGAGTTTGCCTTTTCTACCATCGCTACAGCTAATGCCCTTATATTATCGGCCGCTAATTGATCTAGTTCCTTGTTCATTATATTATTAGATTATTATTCAGATTCGTGTTAATTTTTTAAACTACTTAAATATCTTCAAAGATACTTTATATAGGGCTTTAATTAAAATTATTCGACCAACATAATTCTATAGTAAAGCCTTGATGACCTATGGAATAGCATATTAGCACTTTCGAAAGGGTTTTCGATGAAAATCAACTATTGAAAGGCACACTAAAAACTCCTTTATCCGCTAAAAACAAGGAAGTTATAAAAAAAGTTATTTTTTTCTTAAAATGATATAAATAGTAACAAAACCTTAACCATGACCTCAGTATTGCAATGTGCTTTTCAACTACAAAGCATTTTATAACACTTTTACCATTTACTGTACTCTAAATTACCGGGATATTAGACAGCACTGACCCCAAACCAATTTACGACCAGCCAATTGCTTCTTGTTCCGTAACGGATTTCATTGTCTATAATTAGCTCTTTCTTAGTAACACATGGTCACTTCTTTTTAATAACCGCTTCTTCGCCTTTTCCTATAATTACTACATTGGTACTGGTCAAAAATAACCCTGTTTCCACTACACCTGGTATGCTCTTTAGTTGTTGTTCTAAATCGTTCAGTTCTATTTCGGTGTCCCAAATATCAATATCCAGAATATCGTTATTCTCGTCGGTTTTATATGCTTTATCGCCCTTCATGCGCTGTACGGGACACAACCCCATACCATCTAACTCTTTTAAAATCAATTGCGTGGCAAAAGGTATCGTTTCTATTGGCAATTTAAATTTGCCAAGTTTGGCAACACTTTTGGATGAGTCGGCAATTATGACGTTTAGGTCAGAATTATGTGCTACAATTTTCTCACGTAATAATGCCCCGCCACCGCCTTTGATCAATTGAAAGTTCTCATCTACCTCATCTGCGCCATCGATCGTAACGTCTAATCTTTGTGCCTCTGCCAAGGTAATCACCTCTATACCCAATTTTTTTGCCAGTTTTTCGGTTTCATCAGAGGTTGCCACAGCTTTGATCTGTAACCCATTTTGCACCATTTCACCAATGGCCTCGATCATAAAAAATGCCGTAGAACCTGTCCCCAGGCCCACTGTCATTCCAGATTTAATATATTTTACTGCTTCTAATGCTGCTACTTTTTTCTCGTTTACGGCGCTCACTTTAGTTGAATTAAGGTTTATTTGGTCTGTTATTTTGGGCTAAAGATATTTATAATTGACCTATGTTACCTTCATTGTTAACTTGTTCTAAAAAAAACCTTGGTGCACCACCTTTCGTTGTGAAAATTTTGCACATTAAAAGTCTATCCACATCTTCATAATAGAAAGAAAGTACGCACTAATTTTCGCTGGATGTCAACGATAAAATAGGCACATCAACACAAAAAACCGACTGATCTACAACAGTGTTAAGTCTAAGATTCTTCATGAATTCAATATTACTACTGAATACCACAACTATTTGACAATCATATTGATCAACGAATTCACTTAATCTACAGGGCAAAGAATCTTGTAGTATAATATGATGAGAATAATGAGGTATTTGATCTAAAGTTTTACCAATGGTATTCAAATTCAGCTTTTGAAGGGAATTTAAACGATCTGCTGATTTCTGAATATTTATAATATGAACATTGCTCTTGAAAATTTTACTGATTTCTACTAGCGGATATAGTTCAGCTTCCTTATAAAAATAGTTTTCACCCGAAATCAATGCCACATTTGTAAGTCGTTTAAACTTAAAATCTTTTGGTATGACCAATACAGGGCAGCTATGTACATGCTCTAAAACCCGAAATGTGTTTCTGCCCATTACCCTGGTTTCTTCCTCCCCTGTTCCTTTTGAGCCCATCACAATTAAATCTAACGAGTATTTACCCACCGCTTCCTTTACCTCTTCTATGAGCAAAGAAAATGTAGGTATTTTTATAAAGCTATGAAGATCATTATCGTAGTTCTTATGAATGCGGTCTATCAACATCGCAAGTCCTTTTTCCGAGGCTTTTTTTGCTGAACAAGATTTAGTTGCGGTCAACGTATTTCCCGCCATTAAGCGATTGCTATAAATTTCTGGGGTATAAGCGTTTAAAAAATAAAATGTACATTTTGTATCGGCAAAAAGACGTAGCGCAAACTCGGTGGCATTCCATGCCGCCAAAGAAAAATCTGTAGGTATTAGAATATTTTTCATGAATAAGGCGTAACTATATTTCGATAAATGTAGCTGCCGTAGCCTGTAGAAACTATGACATTTATCAGAACAGAAAAATTAAAATCCGTCTACCAGCTCTTTCAATGCACATTCGTTTACAATGCCTATTTTCTTGCCTTCGGTTTTAAGAAGTCCTTTCTTTTTAAATTCGGAAATCATTCTAATTAAAGACTCGGTAGCGGCACCCACAATATTGGCGTAATCATCTCTACTTAAAGACAATTGTAAAAAACCGTTATCATCTTCGCCATAGTTTTCCTTTAGATACAATAAAGCTTCCGCCAGGCGTTGCTTTACCGTTTTCTGAGACATGTTCACAATAACATCATCAGCTTCTTTTAAATCGTGTGCCATATGGCGCAAAACCTCTAAAGAAAAGTACGGATTGGTATTTAAGGTGTTCGTAATTATTTCTTTGGGAATAAAACAAACCTCCATATCGTTGATCGCTGTTGCACTCAAATTGGTATAGTCTTCGGCAATTACAGAACGTTGACCCATAATTTCGCCTATATTGGTCAATTTTACAATTTGCTCTTTACCGTTGCTACTTAGTTTAGATAATTTAGAAACTCCATTGCGTACACAGTAAACACCATCTAACTTCTGCCCTTCCAAAAACAGCGCATCTCCTTTTTTAACCTTTTTAGAGGTTTTGGCATTAGAGACTTTTATTAGCTCTTCTTTGCTCAAGGCACGGAGCGAATTAAATTGTCTAATGATACAATTCTCACATCTACTTTCCATGGCTATACTATTAAATATAGCACAAAACTAAACAAGGCAATTATGCTAAGAACTGACAATTATCATGTTTTAAAAAGTGATACATTTTCACCTTTGTACTTCTAATTGGTTTATAATTATGCAGGATGATACATGTTTTCATTGCGGAGACCCTTGTGATAGGCAACTAATCACTTTTGAAGAAAAGTCGTTTTGTTGCTCTGGTTGCAAAACCGTTTACGAAATATTTTCTACCAACGACCTTTCTCATTATTATGATTTGCAGGAAGCTGCCGGCACCACCCCAAATGCCATTGAAGGAAAGTATGATTTTCTTGATAATGAAGACATCATTACTAAACTATTAGAATTTAATGATGGTAACGTACAGATCATTAATCTTTACATACCAACTATTCATTGCAGTTCATGCATCTGGATATTGGAAAATTTGAATAAACTCAACAAACATGTTACAAGTTCTCAGGTAGATTTTCCAAAGAAAACCATACGCGTTACCTATCACAAAGAGTTCAGCTTAAAGAACCTAGTACTGCTCTTAGCTAAAATTGGGTATGAACCCTATATATCTTTGGAGGATTTTGAAGGAAAGAAAAAAGCGACCGATAGAAGCCTTATATACAAACTTGGCGTTGCCGGCTTTGCCTTTGGTAATGTAATGTTTCTTTCCTTTCCAGAATATTTTGACTTGGGTTCAAGTGCTGCTTCGGGTGGAGAATATTGGTTGAACAAATACCAAAACCTTTTTCGCTGGCTCATGTTCGTTTTCTCATTGCCTGTTGTTTTTTATGCTGGGTGGGACTATTTTGTATCGGCATTTAAAGGGCTACGTGCCAAGCTCTTAAATATAGATGTACCCATTGCCCTTGGTATTCTGGTTCTTTTTCTAAGAAGTACTTTTGATATCGCGTTTAATTTTGGTAGCGGATTTTTTGACTCCCTCACAGGGTTGGTATTCTTTCTATTACTCGGTAAATTCTTTCAGCAAAGAACCTATAGCTTTTTATCTTTTGAGCGTGATTACAAGTCTTATTTTCCTATTGCGATTACCCGATTAAAAACTGATGGAAAAGAAGAGACCGTACCTGTTCAAAATATAGAAAAGGGAGATAGAATATTGATCAGAAATGAAGAAATGATTCCCGTTGACGGCACATTGATTTATGGAAACGCACAAATTGACTACAGTTTTGTATCGGGTGAATCAGAACCTGTAAATAAGGAAATTGGTGAACAGGTCTTTGCAGGCGGCAAACAACTTAACGGCGTTATTGAAATGATAGCCTCAAAATCTGTCTCACAAAGTTATCTTACACAATTATGGAGCAATGCCGTATTCAAAACCGATAAAACCACCACTTTTCAAAATCTTACAGATAGTATAGGTAAGCGTTTTACCATTGCAGTACTTTCCATTGCCTTTATTTCGACCGCTTTTTGGTTATATGTTGACCCGTCAAAGGCAATGAACGTATTCACGGCAGTATTGATTATTGCCTGCCCTTGCGCCATTGCTTTGGCATCGCCTTTTACCCTAGGAAATATGTTACGCATTTTTGGCAAGAAAAAATTCTACATTAAAAATACGCAGACCATTGAGCAACTAGCCAAAATAGATACTGCCATTTTTGATAAGACCGGTACCATAACCACTAGCCAAAAAAGTACCGCTTATTATGAGGGAATGCCATTGACCCCCGAAGAAGAATCTATTTTAAAGAATACCATTAGAGCATCTAACCACCCTTTAAGCAGATCTTTATATGATCTACTTAAAGAACAGAATATCATAACTTTAGATGAATACGAAGAACACGTAGGCAAGGGTTTGGAAAGCAGTAAAGGAGCTATTAAAATGAAAATTGGCTCAGCAAATTTTGTGGGTAAAGCCTTATCTGAAAATGTATTGGACACATCAATGCACATAAGTGCGAACAATACGTATAAAGGCAGATATATTTTTCAAAATCAGTATAGGGAAGGACTCTCTACTACTTTTAAAAATATGTCGCAGACCTTGAGCTTGGCAATTTTATCGGGAGACAACGAGGGCGAAAAATCACGGCTAGAAGCTATTTTACCCAAACTCACCCCGTTGTTCTTTAACCAAAAACCAGAGCATAAATTAGCCTTTATTAAAACCTTACAGGAACAGGGCAAAAAAGTGCTTATGGTGGGTGACGGACTAAATGATGCCGGTGCTTTGGCTCAAAGTAATGTGGGCATTGCCATATCTGAAAATATAAATGTCTTCTCCCCTGCCTGTGATGCTATTTTAGATGCATCAAAATTTCAACAGCTTTATAGTTACATACTTGCATCTAAAAAGGCCATGCGAGTAATTAAAATGAGCTTTATACTCTCTTTACTATATAATTGCGTGGGTTTATACTTTGCTGTAACAGGGCAATTAGAACCTGTTATTGCCGCTATTCTTATGCCATTAAGTTCTATTAGTATAGTCGTATTCACTACGGTCATGACCAATTTTATCGGCAGAAAGCTATCTTAATCTACGTATCAGAAATACTGAACATATTACGCTAGTAAATATTAAGTACAGAGATACTAATTAATGGGCTTTATCTCCCTTAAAATTTCTATTCATATTAAGATAAAGCTATCTATCATTTGTAGTAAAATACAATCCCAAACAACTGATAATCAATTTTCTAAAAACTTTATCACATCTCCCTTAATCATAGTTTAAACATCAATTTTAAGAAAAAGTTCAAAGTATGACAATTGTCATTTTCTAAGGTTCCATACCCACCTAAATTTACCGAATAATTACGATTGGTATGAGTGTTATTTATGTTTTACTAGCGATTAGCCTAGTGGTTGCAATCATCTTTTTTGTCGCCTTTATTTTTTCGGTAAGGCAAGGGCAATATGATGATGCTTATACACCTTCCGTAAGAATGCTTTTTGAAGATGAATTGGTAAAGCCAAAGAAGAAAAAAGTAAAAAGTAAAGAGTAAAGAGTAAAGAGTAAAGAGTAAAGAGTAAAGAGTAAAGAGTAAAGAGTAAAGAGTAAAGAGTAAAGAGTAAAGTAAAAAATTGAAAGTAAAGGACATTTGCAAATTAATAGGAGTCTCATCTCTATTTTCTTTTCTCTCTGTTCTTCATTTTAGAAAATAAAATCCAATTAAATAAACAAGTATAATTATGGAAGTACAGCAGTTTTATTACGATAACAAAATCGTGAAAAATTTCCTTTATGCAACCATGTTCTGGGGCATAGTGGGTATGTCCGTGGGCTTATTGTTAGCCTTTATGTTCATGTTCCCAAACTTGACCGACGGCATATCATGGTTAAGCTTTGGTCGTTTACGCCCTTTGCACACCAATGCGGTAATCTTTGCATTTGTAGGTAATGCTATCTATGCCGGGGTCTACTACTCTACCCAACGTTTGTTGAAAGCGCGTATGTATAGCGATTTTCTAAGCAAATTCAATTTTTGGGGCTGGCAATTGATCATCGTTGCAGCTGCAATTACCTTACCGTTAGGGTATACCAGTTCTAAGGAGTACGCTGAGCTTGAATGGCCTATAGATATCGCCATTGCCTTAGTATGGGTCGCTTTTGGTGTAAACCTAATCGGTACCATGATCAAAAGAAGACAACGCCATCTTTACGTGGCTATCTGGTTCTATTTGGCAACATTTGTAACGGTAGCGGTACTTCATATTTTTAATAGTCTGGAATTACCTGTAACTGGTTTAAAAAGTTATTCTGTGTATGCAGGTGTACAAGATGCATTGGTGCAATGGTGGTACGGTCATAATGCGGTAGCATTTTTCTTGACCACTCCATTCTTGGGGCTTATGTATTATTTTGTACCCAAAGCGGCCAACAGACCAGTTTACTCCTATAGACTGTCTATTGTCCACTTCTGGTCACTGATCTTCATCTATATCTGGGCCGGTCCACACCACCTTTTGTACTCTGCTTTGCCTGATTGGGCACAGAACTTAGGTGTTGCGTTCTCTATCATGCTTTTAGCTCCGTCATGGGGTGGTATGATCAACGGACTCTTAACTTTACGAGGTGCTTGGGATAAAGTACGTACCGATCCTGTTTTAAAATTCATGGTCGTCGCTATCACCGGTTATGGTATGGCAACTTTTGAAGGTCCAATGCTTTCGCTTAAAAACGTAAATGCCATTGCGCACTTCAGTGATTGGATCATTGCTCACGTTCATGTAGGCGCTTTAGCATGGAACGGATTCTTAACCTTTGGTATGATCTATTGGTTGGTACCTAAAATGACCAAGAAAAAACTATTTTCAACACCATTGGCGAACTTCCATTTCTGGATCGGAACCTTAGGTATCATTCTTTATGCCTTACCCATGTACGTTGCCGGTTTTACCCAGGCTTTAATGTGGAAAGATTTTAATCCTGATGGAACCTTGGTATACGGTAACTTCCTTGAAACCGTAAACGAGATTATGCCAATGTACTGGATGCGTGCCATTGGTGGTAGTCTTTACATTGTTGGTGCTATTGTAATGATATACAACGTTGTACGAACTATAAAAGCTGGTAGCGTTATAGAAGATGAATTGGCAGAGGCTGCAGCACTTACTCGTGTTTCAAAGAAAAGAACTGCTGGAGAAACCTTTCATACTTGGTTAGAGCGTAAGCCTATTCAATTGACTATATTGGCTACCATCGCTATCCTTATCGGTGGTATTATACAGATTGTGCCCACCATTTTGGTGAAATCCAACATACCTACAATCACAAGTGTTAAACCATATACTCCTTTAGAATTAGAAGGTCGGGATCTTTACATTCGTGAAGGTTGTGTAAGCTGTCACTCACAAATGGTTCGTCCGTTTAGAAGTGAGGTGGAGCGCTATGGAGAATATGCCAAAGCTGGTGAATTTGTTTACGACCACCCGTTCCTTTGGGGCAGTAAACGTACCGGTCCAGATTTATTGAGGGTTGGAGGTAAATATTCCGATAACTGGCATTTGAACCATATGTACGATCCACAGAGTACTTCTTCAGGGTCCATAATGCCAGCCTATGCTTGGTTAATAAGAGATGAGCACGACAGAAGCGACATTCAGGCAAAAATGGAAGCAATGGTTACCCTAGGCGTACCGTATACCGATGAGGATATTGCAAATGCCGAAGCCTCAATGGATGCACAAGCCGAACAGATCGAAAAGAATCTTTACAGTGATCCCGATTTTGCAAAGACCTATGAAGCCGACAAACAATATGCTGCTGAAAATGGAGAGGAATTTATAGAAATGAGAGATCGTGAAATTGTTTCCTTAATTGCATACCTACAACGTTTAGGTACGGACATTAAGGTGAAGGAAACCGGTGAATTATTATCTGACAATTAAAACTAAAAAACATGTTCAAATTTGTAAAAGGTTACATGGAAACAATAGATGGTGTAGCAACCTACCCCATGATATCATTACTAATATTCTTTGTGTTTTTCACACTACTATTCTGGTGGGTCATTACCGCATCAAAATCGTACATAAAAGAAGTTAGCGAATTGCCTTTAGAAGAAGATAACCAACTAAATAACGAATTATGAAAAACAATACAGCCTGGTGGTTTAGAATAATCGTGGCCTTTTTCTTGGTCATCGTACTTATGGAAGTTTATATTGATAGTGGTGATAAACCGGCTTTCATAGCGTACCCTACATTAATGTTCGGTTTTATGGCACTTATACTATTGCTATTGATCGCAATTGCATTTATTGTTCAAGCTATTGAAAATGTGCTCTACAACACCTTGGATGATGAGGCCAAAGTGAGATACTTGGCAGAAAAGGAAAAAAAGTGGGAATGGACTTGGGGTAAAAAAATGTACTCCAAAATGTTGGGCAGTAAGCCTATAGAATCGGAAGAAGAGATTATACTTGACCATAACTACGACGGTATTCGTGAGCTAGACAATAATCTACCACCTTGGTGGGTATACCTGTTCTACGCCTCTATCGTTTTCGGTGTAGTTTACTTGGCACGTTTTCATGTCTTTAACGATTATGACCAAGATCTTGAATACGAGCTAGAGGTTGCTGCTGCACAATTAGAAATTGAAGCATATAAAAAAACAGCTAAAGGCTTGGTAGATGCCAATACAGTGGAGCTATTAACCGATGCGGCCGACCTAAGTGCCGGTAAAGGTATTTTCGAAGGCAACTGTGTAGCTTGCCATATGGCCGATGGTGGTGGCGGTATTGGTCCAAACCTTACCGATGAAAACTGGATTCTTGGTGGGGGCATAAGAAATGTCTTTAACACCATATCTGAAGGTGGTCGTGACGGTAAAGGTATGATCGCCTGGAAACAAAACTTAAAACCAGCGGAAATCGCTCAGGTAGCTAGTTATGTGTTAAGTTTTCAAGGTACAACCCCTGCCAATCCTAAAGCTCCAGAGGGCGATATTTGGATAGATCCCAACGCACCTGCAGTAGAAAATCCTGTAGATACAGCGGCTCCTGAAGTTGAAATTGATTCGGCTTCGGTTACCATGAACTAAATTTATTGTTGGCCATGCCTACTAAATGATTAAAGAGAGATAAAATGTCACAAGATCAAGATCACTTCAGGGATTCTATCGGCACCATAAAGGAAGATGGAAAACGGGCTTGGGTATTTCCTAAAAAACCAAGTGGTAAACTTTACGAGTATCGTAAATATGTGAGCTACGTCCTACTTGTTTTCTTGATCGCATCTCCTTTTATAAAAATTAACGGTAATCAATTCTTAATGTTCAATGTGCTCGAAAGGCGCTTTAACATCTTTGGTTTTCCATTCTACCCACAAGATTTTCACCTCTTTGTTATCTCTATGATTATTGGGGTGGTTTTCATAGCATTATTTACCGTTGCATTTGGTCGTATTTTCTGCGGATGGATGTGTCCGCAGACCATTTTTATGGAAATGGTTTTTCGTAGGATAGAATATTGGATAGATGGAGATCGAGGAGCTCAAATGCGATTGGATAGACAAGAATGGAATGCCGAAAAGATTAGAAAACGGGCTTTAAAATGGTTCATCTTTTTTATCATTTCATTCATAATCGCAAACGTTTTTTTAGCCTATTTAATTGGTAGTGACCGTTTGATACAGTACATCACCGATGGTCCGTTACAGCATATTAGCACCATGGTATCGCTGCTTATATTTACTGCGGTATTCTATTTTGTTTTTGCATGGTTTAGAGAACAGGTATGTATTATTGCCTGCCCTTATGGTCGTATGCAAGGGGTTTTACTGGATAACAAATCAATAGTTGTTGCTTATGACCATAAACGTGGTGAAGCTGAAAACGGCAGAAAAAAATGGCGTAAAAATGAAGACCGTGAAGCATTGGGTCATGGAGATTGTATTGATTGTTTTCAATGTGTGAACGTTTGCCCAACAGGTATAGATATTAGAAATGGAACACAGTTAGAATGTGTTAACTGTACCGCTTGTATTGATGAATGCGATACCATAATGGAAAAAGTAAACCTGCCAAAAGGTTTGATCCGTTACGCTAGCGAAGATGAAATTACCAAAAAGGAAAAATTCAAGTTTACACCGCGTTTAAAAGGGTATACCGCAGTGCTTGTCATTTTAACGGGTGTGCTTGTTGGTATGATGTTTTTGAGAAACGACCTTGAAGCCAATATTCTAAGACTGCCAGGGCAACTTTACGAGCACAAGGACGGAAACATCATTAGCAATGTTTACACGTACAAACTTTTAAATAAAACTACGAAAACGGTTGAAGATGTCCATTTTGAATTACTATCTCCTAAAGGGGAAATTAAACTGGTTAGACATGAAAATTTTGATGTTCAACCAGAAGCGCTGGCAGAAGGTACTTTGTTCATAGAAATTAATGCATCTGCCTTAAGTGGCGATAAGAACAACCTCAAAATTGGGGTGTACAGTAATGATAAATTAATTGAGACCACTACGGCTCGCTTTTTAGCACCACGTAGTTATAAATAAAAATTTAAGCACCATGAAAATTAATTGGGGTACCGGTATCGTCATAGCCATTATAGGTTTTATCAGTTTTATCATGTTTTTTGTGGTCAAAATGACCACCAGTCATGATGCGAACCATGATCTGGTCACCGAAGAATATTATAAGGCCGAACTTGGCTACCAAAAAGAAATAGATGCGGAGACTAACGCAAATACCGCGTCTTCACAAATAGAACTCAAAAAATTACCAGAGGGTTTACTCGTTATTTTTCCCGATGGTTATGAAGATACCAATGTAAAAGGTATCGTATCCCTATATAGACCATCCAATAAGAATTTGGATTTTAATTTGCCCATTAGTTTATCCAATTCAGAATTGCTCATACCAGACAATCAATTGTTGGATGGTCGCTGGGATATAAAAATTTTCTGGGAATACGCCGGAAAAGAATATTTATATAAAGAAAGTATAACTTTTTAAGTTATGTTGGTATCTGCCCTCATTTTAGGTCTTATGGGAAGTTTGCACTGCGTAGGTATGTGCGGACCCATTGCTTTTATGCTTCCGGTGGATAGAACAAATAACTACAAGAAATTCGGTCAAATATTTATATATCACTTTGGGCGTTTACTTGCTTATGGCATAATAGGTCTGATATTCGGACTTTTAGGGAAGGGACTGTCCATCTTCGGAATACAACAGAAACTTTCTATCGTTATTGGTATAATAATGATTCTAGTTGTTTTGATTCCGTATCAAACTTTCAACAAATACAACCTTTCAAAACCTATCTATAAAATTATATCAAAAGTTAAGAACCAACTGGGTCAAGAACTAAAGAAAAAATCTCCAGATACATTCTTAACCATAGGTTTCTTAAACGGATTCTTACCCTGCGGATTGGTTTATATGGCACTTTTGGGATCTATTGCAATGGGTGATGCTTTGCAAGGAAGTTTATACATGATGCTTTTTGGCGTTGGCACCTTACCGCTTATGACGGCTGCAATATATTTCAGCAATCTATTAAAAGGAGGCATTCGTCAAAAGGTACAAAGAGCCATTCCCGTTTTTGTAATAATTATAGGTGCTCTTTTTATACTCAGAGGGCTAGGTCTGGGAATACCTTACGTATCACCAGCTCCAGTAACGCAACTGGCATCGAGTACTATAGAATGCCATAACTAACAGCAACCGCCAAAAATTACTATTAAATGAAACCAATACCGAACGAAATTGCTCTTCGCCCAAGGTTTCAGTTACATATTCCCAAGAACAAGAAAATTATTCTCAACAAATTTGAGCAGTCAAAGGTTGATCCTTTTTTAATAAAACGCCTAGATGAGCACATTTTTATAAAGTTCAATCAAAAACACCATCACTTTTGGTCTCCACAATTACATTTGGAATTTGAAGAAATAGATGATATCAGTTGTAAACTATATGGCGTATTTGGCCCTAACCCTACCTTATGGCCCTTCTTTATGTTCATACACTTTATAGTCGCTACTTTATTTATAATTATTAGCATTTGGGCATATTCCAGCGCATCATTAGGTAAAACATATTATATACAAGTTGGTCTTTTAGTGCTGTTAGTTCTCATCTGGTTTATACTATATTTTGCCGGTCGCAGTGGTAAAAAGAAAGGAAAGCCGCAAATGCAGCAATTATTCGACTATATGCAGAATGTTCTTACAGCTTAAATTTTAATTGTTTAGAACTCATTATTATATTTAAGATAACAAAATAACCAACAGACAACCACATGAAACGTATTTTACTTTTAGCTTTGATACTAGCCACGTTTGGTATTAAAACAACAGTTGCCCAACAACAAAGCCAAGAACCAAAAGTAGTAGATAATGTCGCCTATAAATGGGGAAAAATGGCTTTGGACGCCACAGCTTCTGACACCGAAAAGTTTAAACCAAGACCTACAATTACCTCTCGTTATTTAGGATTGATTTTCACCTCCATTTTTGATGCATGGTCTAGATACGATGAAAACGCCATACCGGTATACCTTTCTAATATAGAACGAAGACCTAGTGCCGAGCAAACCCTTAAGAACAAGGAAATTGCAATTAGTTATGCGGCTTATGGCACCATGAAAGAATATTACTTTTCAGATACAGAAATGTTCAGGGCTTTTATGATCGAATTAGGACTTGACCCAGACAATGATTCTACAGACCCCACTACCCCAGAAGGTATTGGCAACTTAGCCGCCAAAGCTACCATTGAAGCTAGAAAGAATGACGGTAGTAACCAATATGGTGAAGTTGATGGTTCTAACGGAGTTCCCTATTTTGATTATACCAATTACAGTCCCGTAAACTCCCCAGATGAAAGCACCGATATTAACCGGTGGCAACCAAAATATTTCTCCGATGGCAAAGGAGGTCAATATGCCCCAGGTTGTCTTACTCCTTATTGGCAAAAGGTAACCCCAATGACCATGACTTCTGCCGATCAGTTTAGACCTGGGCCGCCACCCATGGTAGGCTCAGAGCAATTAAAAAAAGAAGTAAAAGAAGTGGTCGATTTGCAAGCCAACCTTTCTGATGAAGATAAGGCATTGGTAGAATTTATGCGAGACGGACCGCAATCTGTTCAGCAAGCGGGACACTGGTTAAAATTTGCACAAGACGTATCTCGCCGTGATAACCACACCCTAGACCAAGACGTAAAAATGTATTTCTTAACGGAAATCACCGCTATGGATGCTTTTATAGCCTCATGGGATTCTAAAATGTTCTTTGACTATGCGAGACCTTATGCATTGGTACACGAATATTATAAAGATAAAACGATAAAGGCATGGGGCGGACCGGGCAAAGGGGTTATTGAAATGAAAGGACAGGAATGGAGGCCTTATTCTCCAGATATTTTTCTATGTCCGCCATTTCCTAGCTATACTTCGGGCCACAGCACTATAAGTGGTGGTTGTGCAGAGGTTTTACGCCTATTTACCGGAGACGATTATTTTGGTGAATCCGTAGAACTGATACCAGGAAGTTTAACCGAAATAGATACCGAACATTACGGCGAACCGGTTACCATAACCTTCCCTACATTTACTGAAGCCGCTAACATGGCAGGCATATCTAGAGTTATGGGCGGTTACCATATACAGGCAGATAATGTAGCCGGTTTAAAATTAGGCAGAGATGTAGCCCACCAAGCTTGGAAATTTTACAATAAACATTTAGGCCAATAACAGATTACTTATTATAACAATAAGAACCCCCAAGATAATTACCTTGGGGGTACATTTGTTTATAGATTTTGGCTAGTAACTATATTTTAAAAGTTATAACAGGTATTCTGGCGTGGTTGACTACATCTTCACCTATACTTCCATTGAATAAATGAGATATACCTTTACGACCATGTGTAGGCATAGCAATTGCATCTGCTAAAATGGTATTGCCATAATTCAATATACCTTGTTCTACACTGTAATCATTATAGATTTCAACCTGTACTGCCGCATTGGCCTTGGTTAAAAATTTATTAATTTTCTGATAAGCATCTCTATTGCTCATAAAAGCATCATTAGGAGTGTTAATGAACACAACTTCCATTTTGGCATCGATCATATCTGCAAACTCCCTTGCTTTTTGAAAGGCAGGTAAATTATCATCATCGAAATCGCAAGCAAATACGAATCTATCAATGCTTAAACTATTAATCTCACCTTTAATGACCAATACCGGTACGCTTGCATTTCTAACAACCTTCTCGGCATTGGAACCAATGAATATTTCCTCAAATCCGCTAGAGCCATTAGAACCCATTACAATCAGATCTGCATCATGTTCTTCTGCTATAGCATCTAGCTCGCTATACACTTTATAATGCTTGATCACAGGTGTTACCTTTACACCTTCTAGATAAGGTTTTTGTAAAAACTCGGCTAAATTTTTCTCCGCTAGTTTCACCAAAAAGACGGTCTGCTCCATATACATACCATCGGGCGTAGACAACATAGCCTGATTGAGCTCTAGCATATGCACCGCAAAAAGCTCAACATCATGTTTTTTAGCCAAGTCTGCCGCAGCTTTTAAGGCATTTTCCGAGGGTTCTGAAAAATCTGTAAGTACTATTATTTTCTTCATGATTTTTTTATTTAGCAATTCATATTAAATAGAGACGGCAATATTCTTACACGGTCATAGAAAACAACCGTGTATTTGGTTTTTTCTCTTGTAAAGGCAAATCGAATGCCATACATACATTACGTACAAAGGGTCTACCCTTTTCTGTTATTGTTAAACTACCTTCGGCAATGGTAACTATGCCGTCATCTTCCAATTCTTTCAGTCGTTCAAGAATGGCATCCATTTGTGGTAGATGTAGTTTATAAGCACTCCAAGTTGTTTTAAACTGGCACATTAAATTTAAGATATGCCTTCTAATTATTTGATCTTCTTCCGTTAAAATATGTCCTCTATACAACGGTATAATATCATTTTCTACAAGGTTTTGATATTCTTCTACATTCTTTACATTCTGTGCAAAGCCATACCAGCTATCGCTTATACTAGATGCCCCTAAACCAATCATTAAATGTGTATTTGAACTTGTGTAACCCATAAAATTTCTGTGTAGGTTTCCTTTTTCCAGTGCTTGGTACAAACTGTCCGTTTTTAAAGCAAAATGATCCATACCAATTTCATGGTAACCAAATTTCAATAAAAGTTCTTTACCCACTTCATACTGCTTCCTTTTCTCTTCTCCTGCCGGTAAATCGGCATCATTATAACCTCTTTGACCGTTGCCTGCCAGCCATGGCACATGTGCATAGCTGTAAAAAGCAATACGGTCTGGTTTCAGTTCTTTAGTCTTTTCTATTGTATTGATTACGTGCTCTAAATTTTGATGTGGAAGTCCAAAAATAATATCATGGCTTATAGAGGTGTACCCTATTTCCCTAGACCACTCGGTAACATTTTTTACATTAATAAATGGTTGAATTCTGTGTATTGCTTTTTGAACGGTTTCATTGTAATCTTGTACTCCAAAACTTACTCTTCGAAACCCTACATCATATAATGCTTGTAAGTGCACTTTAGTGGTGTTGTTAGGATGGCCTTCAAAACTGAATTCGGCTCCATCTGCCTTGTTGGCAAATCTTAATATGCCGTCTATAAGAAATTTTAAATGCTCTGGTTTAAAAAAAGTTGGTGTACCTCCGCCTAAATGTAACTCTTTAATTATAGGTCTTTCATCGAACATTTCACTATATAATCGCCATTCTTTTAATACTGATTTTATATAGGGCATTTCTACATCATGTCTTTTGGTAATACGCTTATGACATCCGCAGAACGTACACATGCTTTCGCAAAAAGGTAAATGTATGTAAAGGCTAATACCTGTTACAGAATTACTGGCATGAAAACTTTTTTTGACCGTCTCCTCCCATTTTTTCCCAGAAAAGGTATTTATATCCCAAAAAGGAACAGTTGGATAGCTGGTATATCTTGGTCCAGGTACATTATATTTTTGAACAAGCGAACACATATTTATCTTATTTAATAACAAAAATACATGTCTTAAATACCAAAAAATATGATTTATATCAGTTCAAAGTATAATGAATACGTTTACTTTTCATAAACTTTAAATGTGCCTTTTGCTATGTAACCAATGTTACCGAAAAGAATATTGTGATACTATAATTTTGATTTAAAATGCTTTCTTTTATGTTACTACAAGGTTCTAAATTATATAGTATTCTATTTTTAAAATGCCCAAGATGCCATAAAGGTGAATTCTTTGAAGCTAATCCCTATAAATTAAGTAACTTCAATAAGGTAAAAGAACAGTGCCCAAAATGTAATTTAAAATATAGTATTGAACCTAGTTTTTACACGGGTTCTATGTATGTTTCATATGCTGTTGGTATTGCCGTGGCGGTAGCAACATATTTACTGTCGTTGATTTTCAACTTACAGCTTTCAATAGCCGGCCTGTTCATAGCCATTGTTGTTGTATTAATACTGACAATGCCATGGATTGCTGCCGTATCAAAATCTATTTGGGCAAATATTTTTTTTAAATTCGATAAAGAAATAGCACAGAAAATTAATTCATAAGAATGATTCAAGACCTGACCGTAGCATATGGAAAAACCTTTGAAAGAGAGCTAATCAACGAAATAGTTCAAGTTGGCACCTTTAAAGAGGTACCTGAAGGATATAAACTGATGGAAATAGGCGACTACATTAGAGGTATGCCCTTATTGATTACAGGTGCCATAAAAATACTGAGAGAAGATGAAGATGGCGATGAACTATTGCTATACTATTTAGAACAGGGCGACACCTGTTCCATGACCATGGCTTGCTGTATGGGAGATAATCAAAGTGAGATCAGGGCCATTGCCGAAACCGATACCAAACTTATTATGGTTCCCATTCAAAAAATGGAAGAGTGGACCATAAAATATAAATCTTGGCGCAACTTTGTTTTCAACAGCTATCACGAACGCCTAAATGAACTTTTAAATACATTAGATAACATTGCATTTCAAAAAATGGATGAGCGTTTGATCGGTTATTTGAAAGAAAAAGCCAGGGTTACAAATGACCACATAATTCATAGTACCCATCAAGATATTGCCTATGACCTTCATAGTTCTAGAGTGGTAATATCTAGACTATTGAAAAAGTTGGAAGAAATGGGTAAAATAAAATTACACAGAAATTACCTGGAAATTTTAGATTTATAATTTCCTTTGTAACCATTGTTACTGCACAGGCATATTAGCCGTTCTACTTTTGTGATACTAAACATATCACATGGAAATAATACAGTTTTTTGGCTACTTCAGTGCCTTGATCATAGGGGTATCATTAGGTCTTATTGGTGGCGGTGGTTCAATATTGGCAGTACCAGTTTTAGCCTATCTTTTTTCAATTGATGAAAAAGCAGCAACAGCCTATTCTCTTTTTATAGTTGGGGCAAGTGCATTGTTAGGTGGTTGGCAACAACATCTTAAAGGTTATGTTGATTGGCGTACAGCTATTGTTTTCGGTATTCCCGCTATTGTAGGGGTTACCATAGTTAGACATTACGTAGTACCTGCAATGCCAGATGTGCTTTTTCAAATTGAAGAATTTGAGTTTACACGTAGAATGGCAATGTTCGGGCTTTTTGCCATACTAATGATACCGGCTGCCTACTCCATGCTCAAAAAAGAAAAGAACATCGTAAAGACAGGAGAGGTCTCTTATAATTATCCACTGATTTTACTGGAAGGATTATTAGTAGGCGGTATTACCGGACTAATTGGCGCCGGTGGCGGATTTTTGATTATTCCCGCTTTGGTCATTTTGGCAAATGTTGAAATGAAAGTAGCCGTTGGCACTTCATTAATCATAATTGCCATTAAATCTCTAATGGGTTTCTTTCTTGGCGATGCCATGACCATGCTCATAGATTGGAAGTTTCTTGCCATTTTTACATCACTCTCATTTATTGGTATTTTTATTGGTGGTTACCTTGGTAATTTTATAGACGGTAAAAAACTCAAGAAAGGTTTTGGCTATTTTATTCTTCTTATGGCAGGCTTTATTTTCTACATGGAATTCTTTACATAAAATTTCGCTTATGTGACTAATGTCACTGTACAGTGATTTTTCATACAGTAAATTTATCATAGTAATCAAAATATATAACAACATGAAAGTAGAACAAATTTATACAGGATGTTTGGCTCACGCAGCCTATTATATAGAAAGTAACGGAGTAGCGGCAGTATTTGATCCGTTACGCGAAGTACGGCCTTATTTAGATAGAGCTGAAAAAGATAACGCAAAAATCAAATACGTTTTTGAAACCCATTTTCATGCCGATTTTGTAAGCGGCCATTTAGACTTAAAGAAAAAAACAGGAGCAGAAATAGTATTTGGTCCCGGTGCAAAACCTGGCTATAAAGCTACAACTGCAGAAGACAATCAGATTTTTGAGGTAGGAAATTATAAAGTAAAAGTAATTCATACCCCAGGACATACTATGGAGAGTACCACCTACCTTTTAATGGACGAAAAAGGTAAGGAACATGGCATTATTACAGGAGACACACTATTTATTGGCGATGTAGGTAGACCTGATCTTGCTCAACATGTAGTTGCAGATTTGACCGAAGAAAAACTAGCCGGACATCTGTTCGATTCTCTTCGCAATAAAATTATGCCCTTAAGCGATGAACTAATCGTTTATCCAAATCATGGCGCAGGTTCCGCTTGCGGTAAAATGATGAGCAAAGAAACTACAGATACCTTAGGGCATCAAAAGAAAGTAAACTATGCCTTAAGACCAGATATGACCAAAGAGGAGTTTATCAAAGAACTATTGACCGGTCTTACCACTCCCCCAGGATATTTCCCTAAAAATGTTTTAATGAATATTAAGGGTTATGAAAGTTTAGACAACATTATGGACAGAGCCACTACGCCATTTTCCCCTGAGGCTTTTGAAGCCATTGCGAATGAAACGGGAGCTTTGGTTTTAGATACTAGAGATGCAGAAGATTTTGCAAGAGGATTTATACCCAATAGTATCAATATTGGTCTTGAAGGCAGCTTTGCGCAATGGGTAGGTGAAATGATACCGTATATTAAACAAGAAATTTTGTTGGTAACATATAAAGACAAACAAGAGGAAGCCATTACCCGCTTGGCAAGAGTTGGGTATGATCATACCGTAGGTTTTTTAGATGGTGGCTTTGATTCATGGAAAAACTCGGGAAAGGATTTTGAAACCATAAAAAGAATAGATGCTACCAATTTAGAAGCTTCATACTCTAAAGATAACTCCTTGATCATCGATGTTAGAAAAAAGAGCGAGTTCGATTCTGAACATGTAATAGACGCCATAAACGTTCCTTTAAATGAAATTAATCAGCATTTAGCTCAATTTCCAAAAGACAAGCCGTTTGTTTTACATTGTGCAGGTGGTTACAGAAGTATGATCGCCGCTTCAATTTTAAAACAAAGAGGATGGAAGGAATTTACCGATGTCAGAGGCGGATTTGAAGCTATTTCAAAAACAAATCTTCCTAAAACGGAATATGTTTGCCCTTCTACCTTATTATAAAATTTAAATAGTTCTAAAAAATAAAAGCCTTGTAGACCACAAGGCTTTTTTCATTTCTAACGACAAATAATTTTTAGAGCAAGTGTCAGCGCATTTAAATCTCGATTATCAAGCAAATGTAACCTAGGTTACTGTGCAATGTATTTTACAGATGTAATTTTGAATTAATAATAAATATGAAACTATGAAAGTAGAGCAAATATATACCGGCTGTCTAGCACAAGGTGCGTATTACATTGAAAGCAATGGAGAGGTAGCCATTATAGACCCACTACGAGAAGTACAACCTTATATTAAAAAAGCTGCTGCAGATAATGCCAAGATCAAATATATATTTGAAACACATTTTCACGCCGATTTTGTTAGCGGTCATGTAACCCTGGCAAAAGAAACCGGTGCAGAAATTATATACGGACCAAATGCAAATCCGTCTTTTGATGCTCTAATAGCAGCTGATAACCAAGAATTTAAATTAGGCAATATAACTATCATTGCTTTACATACTCCTGGTCATACCATGGAAAGTACCACCTACTTATTACGTGATGAAAAAGGTAAAGACCATGCTATTTTTAGTGGCGATACATTATTTCTAGGTGATGTTGGTAGACCAGACCTTGCCCAGAAAATGGGTGAACTGACGGAGCGTGACCTTGCCGGATTTTTATTTGACAGTCTACGCGAAAAAATTATGCCTTTAGCAGATGACGTTATTGTTTACCCTGCTCATGGTGCCGGTTCTGCCTGTGGCAAGAATATGATGAAAGAAACGGTAGATACTTTGGGCAACCAAAAGAAAATGAATTATGCCCTACGTTCAGATATGACCAAGGAAGAATTCATTGATGAAGTTATTGATGGCTTACTGCCTACACCTCAATATTTTCCCCTAAATGTAAAACTCAATAAAGAAGGGTATGAAGATATAAAGGAAGTCTTAGAACGTGGTACAAGAGCTCTTTCCCCAAAAGCCTTTGAAGCTGCAGCAAATGAAACAGGTGCCATAGTCTTAGATGTTCGTCACCAAGATGATTTTGCCAAAGGACATATTCCACGCTCTATTTTTATAGGATTGGATGGAAGTTTTGCCCCATGGGTAGGCGCATTAATTGCAGATGTACAACAGCCCATTTTATTGGTTACCCCAATAGGAATGGAAGAAGAGGCGGTTACTAGATTATCACGAGTAGGTTTTGATGGAACTTTAGGGTTTTTGGAAGGTGGCTTCGATGCTTGGAAAAAAGGCGCAATGGAGTATGATACCGTTAGTCAGGTCGATGCAGATGAACTTAAGAAAGTTATTGAAACCAATCACGTACCTGTATTCGATGTTCGTAAAGAATCTGAATACCTTTCTGAACACGTTATAGATACCAAAAACACACCATTGGATTTTTTAAATGATCATTTAGCAGAGTTCCCTAATAAAAAAGCCTTCTATGTGCATTGCGCAGGTGGTTACAGAAGTATGATCGCATCATCTATCTTAAAAAGCAGAGGAATTCATAATCTAATAGATGTAAAAGGCGGATTTAAAGTTATTAAGGAAGCTGGTATACCAGTAACGGAATTTGTTTGTCCTACAACATTATAAGTGTAATAATTACTAAAACTTGATTTAGTTTTTTTGATGCTGCCTTATGGTAGTTTGATTGATGCAAAAGAGGATACTTTTTGAAAAAAGCTTCCTCTTTTTTTTGATTTGTTTTCTGCTATGTAACTAGTGTTACTGTTCTAAACCTACCCAATCTGTACCTTTAAGTAAAATTAAAAGAACATGGAAACAATACAGAATAACGAAGTAATAAGTATTCCCAGAATTGGAGATATAGCACCTGATTTTGAAGCCGTAACCACTAAGGGAAAAATAAAATTATCAGAATTCGCGAAGAATAAATGGATAGTAATGTTCTCTCATCCCGCAGATTTTACGCCAGTATGTACTACGGAAATGAGCGGATTTGCCATTAGAAAACCGGAGTTTGATGCGCTTGACACAGAACTTTTAGGTTTAAGTATTGACAGTGTACATGCACATTTAGGTTGGGTACAAAACGTACGCGAAAATACAGGTGTCTACTTTGATTTTTCTATTATAGCGGATTTGGATATGAAAGTTTCCAAAAAATATGGAATGCTTCAACCTAATGAAAGTGAAACTGCAGCAGTTCGTGCCGTTTTCTTTATTGACCCTAAGAAAAAAATTCGCCTAATAATGTACTACCCTTTAAACGTTGGAAGAAACATGGACGAAATTCTTAGGGCGCTAGAAGCATTGCAAACATCGGACAAATATAAAGTTGCCATGCCATTAGATTGGAAAAAAGGTGAAAAAGTCATTGTTTCTCCGCCTAAGACATTAGATGAACTAAACAGTCGTATTTCAGATGACACCTTAGAAAAGGTAGATTGGTATTTGGCCAAGAAAAGTCTAAACTAATTTTAGTGGTTGATTAAAGAAAGAAACGGTCATATACCAAGACCGTTTCTTTCTATTGTTGAATATTAATTTTAAATAAAATACTATGTCATGTTTAAGTACACTCTTTGGTAAAAAAGAAGATACCACAGGTAATATTACTATACTGAACAAGAATGAATATGCCACGCAAATAGAAACTAACAATATCAAACCAATTGATGTAAGAACACCGTCAGAATATAATGGCGGTCACATTAAAAACGCTATAAACGTTGATTTTTTTAACGGTGGTAACTTTAATGCTTATTTTGAAAAAGTAAATAAAGAAAAACCGGTATATGTATATTGTAGATCAGGTGCAAGAAGCCAAAAAGCAGCTCGTAAACTATTAAAAATGGGCTTTACACAAGTATATGATCTTAAAGGAGGTTTTACTGCCTGGAATTAAAATCAAAGGCTATCTTTAATAGGTAGCTTTTGGCAGTTTATCTACTAAAGATCGTATATTTCAAAGGCAATCAACATAGTTTAAATGTCATACTTATGAAAAATATCTTTTTAATGTTAACGATTATTTTTGCAATTGGCTGTAAAGATTCTCCAAAGGTTAAGCAAGAAGTTCTAGAAAATACCGACAGTATCTCTTTGTCTGAAATAGATACTAAAATAAACGATAGCCTACTTTTAGAAAAAGGTAAAATGTATGCCCAAACTACCCAAAAAGTTTTAGGTAAGAATCTTATGCTCAACATTCAAAAAAATGGTCCATTAGGTGCTGTAGCGTTTTGTAATGAAAAGGCATATCCTCTAACAGATAGTATGGCAACTGTTCATCATGCTAAAATTAAAAGGGTAAGCGATAAACCAAGAAATCAAAATAATAAAGCAAGTAAAAAAGAGCTTGAGTATATTGAGTTTTTTAAATCAAAAATTAATAACAACGAGTCTTACGAACCTATACTAACTAGTGAGAACGGAACAACTAATTTCTATTCCCCTATTGTTACTAATACCATGTGCCTAAACTGCCATGGTGTACCAGAAACAAATATCGACCCAAAGGTTACCCAACTTTTGAACGATACATACCCATATGACGAAGCTTTAGGCTATAAAGAAAATGAGGTTAGAGGCATTTGGAGTATAAGTTTTAAAGACGAATAAAATAAATAAGATATGACATCAGTAATTCCTATTCAAAATTTAAAATGTGGTGGCTGTGCTAATACAATTATTTCTAAATTAAAAAAGATACCTAAAATAACTAATGTATCGGTATCGGTTGAATCTTCATCGGTTTCTTTTGATGCTTTAAAGCAAGAAGACATTGCTACGGTAAAATCAGAATTAAAATCCATTGGTTACCCCAGTTTAAATGAAGAAAATTCTGTATTCTCTAAAGCGAAATCTTATGTAAGCTGTGCCACTGGCAAACTAACAGATTAAACTTAAAAGTTATTAAGAAGAAGTAACTACTGATTACTTCTTCTTTTTTTAAAACCGTGAGTTATCTGACCTATAAAATCTTGTGGTAAATTCTCATCTCCAGGATACCCCAACTTTACATTACCGCTGTCTTCCGGTATGTAATTGGTCTTAAAAATATAATCCCATAAACTTAAACTAATGCCAAAATTAACACCATATGTACCAGGTGGTAAATCATAGGCATGATGGTACAAATGCATCACAGGGTTGTTTAATACATACTTAAGAGGTCCCCAAGTTATCTTTATATTTGAATGGTTAAAATGCCCAATGGCTATGGCAGCAAAATGCACAATATAGGCTTGTTCTGGCTCAAAACCGCCAAGAATCATTACACCAAAAGTCTTTAATGGTTTGTATAGAATATTCTCCATCCAATGGTAACGCAAATGAGCTGCAAAGCCCATTTCCTTTACACTATGGTGTACTTGATGAAATTTCCAAAGAAAGGCATACTTGTGTAATAATGTATGTGTAAACCACTGTACAAAATCCAAGACGATAAAAAATAATAACAATTGAGCCCACATAGGCCAGTGGGAAGTATCAATTAGAGCCAAACTATTAGCCTTAATGCCAATATCTTCAAAGAACACCCCTAGTATTTTGTAAATTCCACTAATCGCAATAGCAAATAAAAAGAAGTTGAAAAACATGTAAAAACCATCTAACCAAAAGTCTTTTCTAAACACACCTTGTTCTTTTCTCCACGGAAAAGTAATCTCCAAAAACCAAACAACAAGTGAAATTAAAATGAGTCCCCAAAAATAGTTTAGATACCATGGAACATCGAATAGGATAGATTTCCATGTCCAACTTAATGTTCCCGTTATCGCATTTAAAAACGCCTCTACATATGCTTCCATGACATTAACACTTTATGCAAAAATACCATATTAGTATTGATGGTATTGTAACCAAAGTTACAATACACTTGATTGATTAACAGCAATTTTGAATATGACCAATATCATTTTTTAGGTGGTCGATTAATACTATTTTGCCTTAGTAATATTTTTAAATATAAATTACCCATAACATAGGTCTATCAAATTTGACCAACATTACATTTTACAATACCTAAACTATTAAAATTAGTATTATGAGAAAGAATTTAGGAAGTACAGACCGTTTTATTAGACTTTTTATCGCTGTTGCTCTTTTAACTACATTTTATACCGAAACCGTTACAGGAACGATAGGTTATATTTTGGCGGCTGTCGCAGGTGTTTTAATCTTTACTACTTTCATTAGCTTTTGCCCTATTTATTCTTTATTCGGCGCTAGTACGTGCAAAACAAAATAGTAAGGCTAACATACCATACTTTTTATTAAAGAATACATCGATATGAATTATAACCTTCATGATTCAATGTAACATTGGTTACATAATATTTATTTTGTATCTGCTATATTTATCAAATTCATAAAAATAACAGTAAAATGAGTTCACATCATCAGGTATTAATTATTGGAGGAGGTACTGCAGGTATCATGGTAGCAGCACAGCTTCTAACTCAAAGGAAAGCAAAAGACGTTGCAATTATCGAACCCGCAGATACGCATTATTATCAACCTGCATGGACTCTAGTAGGTGCCGGCACCTATGACTTTGACAAAACTGCCCGCCCAATGTCATCGGTTATCCCAAAAAATGCTACTTGGATAAAAGATAAGGCAACAGGTTTTGACCCCGAAAATAATATTGTACACACTGCCACCAAAGGAGATATTACATATGATTACTTAGTAGTTGCACCAGGTCTTGCATATGATTTCAGCTTAGTGCCTGGCTTAGGCAAAGCTATAGATAAAGGTATTGTATGCAGTAATTATACAAACCCTAAACATACTTGGGATGTTATTAAAAACTTCAAGGGTGGTACCGCACTTTTTACGCAACCTACAACCCCAATTAAATGTGGTGGAGCACCGCAAAAAATAATGTACTTGGCAGAAAGTCATTTTAGAAATAGTGGAATCCGAAAAAAAACAGATGTCATTTTCGCTACTGGTGGTACGGTTATTTTTGGTGTAAAGAAAATAGCTAAAACCTTAATGGAGGTAGTTGACCGAAAGGATATTAACCTTAGGTTTCATCACAAACTTGTGGCTGTTGATGGTGATAAACAAATTGCCTGGTATGAAATGGGTCAAGAAATTACCGCTGGTGGTTGCGTAGTTATCTCTAGCAACAAGGTCGATGACTTAAAATTAGACGAAAAATTTCAATATAATTATAAGGATGTAAAAGTTAGCGTTGATGGCAACCGTTATGGAATTCATTATGATATGATGCATACCGCTCCGCCTTCTGTAGCTCCTAAATTTGTAAAAGATTCAACATTAGTTAACGCTGCGGGTTGGTTAGATGTCAACCATCAAACTATGCAACATAATACCTATGCTAATATCTTTGGCTTAGGAGATGTCGCTGCATTACCTACTGCTAAAACCGGAGCCGCAATTCGTAAGCAGGTGCCTATTGTAGTTGACAACTTAATCCTTTTAATGAATAGTCATAAAATGGGAACTAAATCTTATAATGGATATTCTTCATGCCCATTAGTAACGGACTATGGAAAAATGGTATTGGCAGAATTTGATTATGACAATAACTTTACGCCAGATCCTAAATTAAAAAGAATGCTCATAAATGATTCTTCTAAAGAGCACTGGAGATTATGGATGCTTAAAAAATACGGACTACCCTACTTATACTGGAATAAAATGATGAAAGGTAAAAATGTTTAATTTTAAAAAATCTCTGTATAAACAGAGATTTTTTTATGCCCTTTAGAAATTATAATTAAGAATCAGGTCTAAGTGAAACATATCTACCTTATTAAAATAGAGATTAGCATTGTCCAGTATATCACCATTACCAATTTTAGATGTAAGCAATAACTCTGGTCGTAGGTTTTTAAGTTTCTTCAGCTTAAAGAAAATATCTAAATTAATATGGGTATAATCAGGCATTGCATATTTATTTAAAATAGCATTGGTCACATCTGGTTTCCAATGCTTACCGATACTTAATATCGACATAAGATTTAGATCTTCTGAAAGGATAAAGTCATTTTTATAATTGAATACTAAAGCATGATTATCTGCTGAACCTTCGCTACGTTCACGCTTTTGAAAACTAAACAGGTCTTCTCTACCCCATTCTCTTGGCGATAGAAATTGACCGTTCGGTAAAATTCTATTATAACTTAAAGAAATTAGCCCTGCTCCACTTTTATACGACATTTTCAATCCTAAAACATCGGCAGTGTTTTGATTAAAATAACGAAGGGAATCAATACTATTACCGCCATTGCCCACTTTATTTTGATGTAGCCACTCCCCTTCTATTTGTACAGATTCAGATAACTTATAAGAGGGTCTTATGTAGAATGAATTGTAAATATTGTCTACAAATTGATTCCATATATTCAATTTTAAATCTTCTGTTATTTCAAGATTGGCATTTCCCATTATTACATAATCAGACGATGTACTGTTGTTATATTGAGAAGCATCACCATTTTTATTTCTGCCAACAGGATACGTTCCAATACTCTCCCCAATACCATAGAACTCCCCTGTTGATCTGGGCGCAATTTCATTTAATATTCCAAACTGAAGCGATGTCTTTTGTTTATTGTATTTATACCAAAACCCCTGAACCAAAGTAGGTATCATTCTACCATCTTCAGGATTGATCAGTGGTGTATTGACCTTCATTCTACCCAGTGTAAAGGAATGCCGTTTTAAATTAAATTTCGCATACATTTCACCTAATAAAAAGACAGCATCGCTTTCTAAATCTAACCTATCAAACAATCCTTCTTCATATCTACTTAATTTACCTGTAGTAGCATCTGCTATAGTTAAATCTTGCAGACCCAAATTTGTTGAATTATATAGGGCAGCCCCTATTTCCAAAGCCTTAAATAATTTATATTGATATTTAAGTTTTCCTCCTGTTGCTAAAGCATTGAAATCTTTAAGATCTCCTTTATTGGCGGTCATCATATAATATGTTCGCCATTGACCAGAAAGCTCTCCCTTTTTCTCAACAGATACAGCGTCTTGAGCGATCGAAAAAATAGGCAAACAACAAATGAAAAGATATAGTAATCGCATGTAGATTATTTCGTTTTGGTAATTCCGTATTCCTCTTTATAGAAATCCATTATCGGAGGAAAAGGTCCATATTTATGCTGCTCTGGAGAAAAATCATCTATCCAAGGTCCGTACGGCGTAGACACTGGTTTTAACTTTTTATCGGGATAATCGTTTTCGGTATTTAATTTATGCGGTCTAGAAAAACTGTTGATGTATCCTGCTACATGATATGCTTCTTCATCCGTAAGTTTAGGGTTATCCCAAGTGGCCTGCAAGTAAGGCATATTACTTTTTATAAACTCTGCCGATGTTATCACCCTGTTCATTCCTGCACCATCATTATAACTATCCGGACCCCATAACGGTGGGTAGTTGTATCCCTTTCCATCTGTAGTATTAAGAGCGCCAGCTCCATTTTCACCATGACAAACAACACATTCCTTTTGGTATACCTGCTTCCCTATTTCCAAGTTCACGACAACAGCAGGAATCTTAATTTTTGGATATCCCTTGAATTCAGCCTTCCTCTCCTTCGGTAACCCTTCACTGAGCCAATCCATATAAGCAACAATAGCTACAAGTTTATCTGAATCTGATGGAAGCATTCTACCATTCATGCTTCGTTCCATGCAACCATTAATACGATCTTCAATAGTGCCTATTTTATTGCCTCGCCCTCCAAATTGCGGAAATCGTTCTAAAATGCCTACCCATGACCCAGAACCTGCCTGTGCTCCTTTTTGTAAATGACAATTGGAACAAGCCAGATTGTTACCACTGTATCTATCTTCAAAATTTTCAGCATTAGGACCCATATACTTTGAAGTTTCAGCTATTAAATAATAACCTTTCTTGACTACATCGGGCATATTATCAATTTCTGATAAAGCATCTTTAGTTTTCCAAACATTCTCTTCTTTTTGTTCATCAATTACCAAAACTTCCTTAGTTTTTTGAGATGAACGGTACGTTAGTAGCCATATAAATATTAGCCCGATCAATACTATCACTACACTAAATAGCCTAAAAAGTTGTTTTGCCAGATTTTGTAAATCACCCATAGAAAAATAATCTAACACTAATTTAAATAACGAATCTATAATTATTGCATCATTATGACAGTAACCTTTGTTACACTTGCGTTAAATGCTTTAACTTACTTTCATTACTTTTTTAAAATGCTGACATTAGTAAAGATCAAACCAATTTTATACTCATTTCAAATACTACGAACACATGAAAAAAACACTTCTACTATTCATAACTCTTATGACTATGCAACTTACTACTGCCCAAGATTGGACCACTCCAATTATAGATGGATATGGAAAAATAAAGGAATTCAAAGATGTTGCAGTGCAACCCGATGCTTCTAAAACATACAATATCGTTTTTGACCTTAAAGACGACCGTGAAATGCACGGAACTAACATTGGTTATTTTAAAATTGCCCGCTTAATAAATATGTTAGGTGCCGGTGGTGTTTCTGCCGATAACATAAACATTGTTGCCGCCATACATGGTGGTGCTACTTTTACCGCGTTAAACGAAGAAAAGTATACTGCCAAATACGAAAAGGAAAACCCCAATGCAGAAGTTATAAAGCTTTTAAAAGAATATGGTGTACAATTTTATGTTTGTGCACAGGCAACCGCAGCACGAGGTATTACTGCAGAAGATTTAAATGCAAATACAGAACTGGGGCTATCTGCCATGATGGTACTTGCCAATTACCAATTGGACGGATATATTTTAATGCCCTAGCTGTTACTTTATATCTTCATTTTAAAGTAAAGTTTTAACATTATTATGCCGTTTTAGGTAACCATTGTAACACAAGAAAAATACACCGTTTCGTATCTTTGTAATCATTCTTAAAAAAGGTGATTATGGAAAATTTGGATGCTGCAAGATTACAAATGGCGTTTACCCTTATTTTTCATATTGTTTTCGCCTGTATTGGTATGGTTATGCCGTTTTTTATGGTGGTTTCCCATAAAAAATGGTTGAATACACGTAACCCTATTTACCTTACCCTTACTAAATCTTGGCAAAAAGGTGTAGCCATTTTCTTTGTAACCGGTGCAGTATCCGGCACTGCTCTTTCTTTTGAACTCGGACTTTTATGGCCTGAGTTCATGAAACATGCGGGACCTATAATTGGCATGCCATTTTCTCTCGAAGGTGCTGCCTTTTTTGTAGAAGCGGTCGCTTTGGGCTTTTATCTCTATGGATGGAAAAAAATACCCGAAAAATTTCATTGGTTTACCGGAATCATTGTTGGTATATCTGGAGTAATGTCTGGTATTTTAGTAGTTTCCGCTAACGGTTGGATGAACGCACCATCGGGTTTCGATTATATAAATGGGGAGTTTTTAAATATAGACCCCGTTAAAGCGCTGCTGAACCCTGCATGGTTTACACAGGCACTACATATGACACTTGCCGCCTTTACGGCCACAGGATTTGCCGTTGCAGGTATTCATGCCTACCAAGTCTATAAAAAACGCAATGTTGAACTTCATAAGAAAGCTTTTAAAATAGCGGTAACCTTCGCTGCAATTGCTGCCATTTTGCAACCGCTAAGTGGAGATCTTTCTGCAAAGGATATTGCGGAGCGGCAACCTGTTAAGTTGGCCGCCATGGAAGCTCACTACGAAACACAAAAAGGCGCACCTCTTTATATTGGTGGTATCGTAGATAACGATACCCAAGAGGTCAAGTACAAACTAGAAATACCGAAGGCTTTATCTTTCCTAGCTTTTGGCGATTTTAATGCAGAAGTAAAAGGCCTGAACGATTTTCCTAAAGATGAACAGCCCAATGTTGCCATGGTCCACTACGCTTTTCAGACCATGGTTGGCTTAGGGACCCTTTTAATGTTTGCGGGTATTCTATTTTTTGTGGCCAAATTCAAAAAGAAATCTTGGTTTAACACATCAAAGTTTTGGTTGTTATTTTCATTTTTGGCTCCTCTGGGCTTTATAGCATTAGAAGCTGGGTGGATCGTTACTGAAGTTGGCAGGCAACCTTGGATCATACATAACATTATGAAAACCAAAGATGCGGTTACCCCAATGCCGGGTATCGTATTCAGCTTGTACACCTATATTGCCATTTACACCATTTTGACCATTGCGGTTACTTGGTTAATGGCAAGGCAAATTAAGTTTTTGAACAATGTTAAAACCTATGAAGCATGATTTACGTTGTACTAGCCTTTCTTGCCTTGTCATTATTGCTCTATGTTTTGTTGGCAGGTGCCGATTTTGGAGCGGGAATCATTGAATTGTTCTCTTCCAAAGAAAATCAAGCTATTAACAAGAAAACGGTATACCAGGTAATGGGTCCCGTTTGGGAAGCAAACCATATTTGGATCATCATTTTAATAGTCATTTTATGGATTGCTTTTCCTAATTACTATAACATTCTAGTACTTGCCTTGCATATTCCGTTGACCCAGGTATTACTTGGTATAACACTTAGGGGTGTTGCCTTTGTATTTAGATACTATGATGCTTACAAGGATAATTCTCAGATTTTGTACGATTGGATGTTTAAAATCTCAAGCCTCATTACGCCTATTTTCTTAGGTCTTACCATGGGTGGCGTGGTCGGTGGTGACATTATAAATCCGTCTGAAATGGAGAATCACAACTTTTTAGAGGTTTATGTTTTTTCATGGTTCAATGTTTTTTCTATACTTACTGGTTGCTTTTATGCGGCACTCTGTGCCTTTTTGGCTTCTGTATTTTTAATTGGCGAAGTAGACAACACTAGTAAATCTATGTACATGAGAAAAGCCTCTATTGCAACCATCGTAGTCGTTTCTTTAGGTTTTATTACCCTACTTTATGGCTATTTCTCAAATATTGCTTTTGTGGTAGATTTTATAGGTAACATTTGGTCTATCTCCGCGATAATCATTTCGGGTATTTTATTGTTTCCCCTTTGGAAAAGTATTAAATCTGGAAGAAGAATAATCTCAAGGGCACTTGCGGGACTGCAAATATTCTTTATTCTTTTTGCGGCCACAATTACACATTTTCCAAACGTGCTTTTTACAACGACCGGAAGTATAAGCATTTACGATCAACCTGTTCCTGAGAGTGTTATGGATGTTCTCGGCGTTTCTTTGATTATCGGTGGTGTATTAATTATACCAGGTCTGTTTCATTTACTTAAATCATTTAAACTCATTAAACTTTTAGAGCGTTAGCTTGTGTAACTTTGGTTACCGAGCAAGTGTCTAAAATTCCATTTCTTTGCGTTTCAAAATAATACTATGAATTTGATTTACGATCCCTGGCCATGGTATGTGGCCGGACCTTTAATTGCAGGTACCATGTTTGTGCTGCTCTACATTGGTAAACAGTTTGGCATGTCTTCTAACCTGAGAACGATGTGTTCCATTGGTGGAGCAGGTAAATATTCCGATTTCTTTAAATTCGATTGGAAAGCCCAACGTTGGAACCTTATTGTTGTACTCGGTGCTGTTATAGGCGGATTCATCGCTTCTGAATTTATGTCTAACAATACCGTTGAGATAAATCCCGAAGTTGCCCAACAGCTTTCAACGGACTACGGAATTGAAAGTGCCGGCAAGGCTTATTTACCTCCAGAACTCTTTGCAACTGAAAACCTTTCTGATCCATTTGTTCTTGGAGTCTTAATCTTAGGTGGATTCATGGTTGGCTTTGGTGCCCGTTATGCAGGTGGCTGTACAAGCGGACATGCGATATCTGGACTAAGTAATTTGCAGTTGCCTTCTTTAATTGCCGTTATCGGTTTCTTTATTGGCGGTTTGGTTATGATTCACCTTTTATTCCCCCTAATTTTTAGTTAGTATGAAACATTTAAGTTATTTGACCATAGGTATATTTTTCGGTATCATCATGTATAAATCTGAAGCTGCATCATGGTTTCGAATTTATGAGATGTTCCAATTTGGATCTTTTCACATGTACGGAATCATTGGCTCTGCTCTTGTTTTAGGGGTAATTGGTGTTCAGGTTATAAAAAAATATAATATCAAGGCCATTGGTGGAAGAGAAATGAACTTGCACCCAAAAAGAAAAGGCGTTACCAATTATTTGGTAGGCGGAATCATTTTTGGTTTAGGATGGGCTTTGGCAGGTGCTTGCCCAGGACCTATGTATGTACTTGCCGGAGCTGGTTATCTTTCCATTTTAATCGTTATTGCCAGTGCTATTTTAGGCACTTTCGTATATGGCGTTTTAAAAGATAAACTACCACATTAAAAAACCATTTTAGTTTTCGGCAGATAATTTTGGTGACAGCCATAACCACCCTACCCCTAGTAAAAATAATATATAGAACAAAATAGGAGAAATAGGATGGTTTACCATAACCGTCCTATTTTCTTTAGAATCATTACTAAATTGTGCTTTGTTCGCAGCTATCTTTTTGGAAGCTCTTAAAGATTCCCAATCGTTGGTATCATACACATAATAAGAAAATGATGTAGTGCTATCACCCTCCACTGCTAAGGTATTCCACCCTTTTTTCTTCGGATATGTCGTTGCAGAATATTTAAAAGATACCGTTGAATTCTGAAGCAAGGGAACACGATTACCTTCATTATTTAACACCGAAATTTCTTCTAAATTTGTTCGCAATTTAAAATTAAAAGGTTCTCCTTCTTTGGGAAATGCAGTTTGCGATTCCCAATCGACCGCTTGTTCTTTTTGCTTTACAATTTTATCTAAAATTTGGGTCCATATTTTCGCATAAGCTTGCTCTTCTCCTTTTAAAATCAACTGATAACTATTTAACAATGTTGTAGTTGCAACTCTACCTAAGCCCAATTGTTTATAATAGGATAAATTACCAGATTCATGAGCATTGATAGCTTGTAAAGCAAAGGCATCATTGAACCGGAATGGAAATTTTTCCACGGTTATGTTAGCATTCGGCAATTGAAATTCATTTCTACCATCTCTTTTAAAACTAAAATAAGAAGTTTTAGCCCCTAAGTTAAAAAGCTTCTCACTTGGCTGTATAAACAATCCCAATCCGTTTTCACGAATGCTATTTTCAAAGTTGCTCTTGATGGATTTTCCAAAATTAAAATAGGTTTCCGTATCTACTATTACCGCATCATATTGCTTTAAAGATTCCGATGAAAATTGATATATCTGTGATGCCTTCGTGTTAAAATATTCAAATTTATACTTGCCTTTGGTGAGCTGACTACGAACAGTTAATTCGTAGCTCTCATCAGCCAAAAAGTTCTTTAGATATTTCGTTTCAAACGTAGGGAAAGTGTTTAAAATCAAGATACGCACCGGTTCCTTTTCTTGAATAGTTATGGGTATTGGGTTGGTCTCGATCCTATTTCCTAAACTATCTTTTTCTGCTAATTGATATACAAAATCACCACTGACCTTGGGCACGGCTGTCAAGGAAAAATCAAGTATAGAAGCATCTCTAAACTGAAGAGAATCCAGCCCATTTCCTCTCGAGTCTTGCAGTACCAAGAAAGAACTTTTTTTGGGTTGGTCGTATTCGCCTTTCACAATCAGGTCTTCACCTAAATTCAACTGCTGGGTGAATTTTAACCTTGTAATACCCGGTGGTACTTCATTAGGCAAATAGGTTGTTGGGATACTATCCAATTTATAAAAATCAAATTCTTCCAGACCATTTCCAATAACCAATACACTGGTTAAGGAATCTAAACTCGCACGAATCGATTTCTTAGGATTATATTCCAGTATTTCCAAGCCTTTATAAACTCGCTCTAAGCTGTCCTGTTCATCTTTAACAAATCCACTAGTCAAAAGAAGCCCTTGTTGCTGCTGCATTTCCACCTCTTTCGTAGGCTCTAAAACCATACACATCAAAGCAAGCACAGTTACGAATGCAACGACACTATTTAATACAAATCTGCCACTGCTTCTTGTAATCCATTCCTTGAAAACGAAAGCTACAAACACCAACAAACTACCCAAAATAATGGGTATCAACAATTCTTGCTGTAAAAATGAGAAACCATCAATCATATACTTCCAATTGTTTTAGAAATAGTGAATTGATTTCATCTATATACATTTTTTTCGCACCGGGCTTTTGTGGTGTATCCGGTAAAGCCAATAACAAGCCTTTTTGTACAAACCGATAATTCTCGAGGGTTCTCCCTGTACTATTTTCAATACGTTTTAACCCTTGTAACACCTGCAAATGCTTACCAGGATTGTCTATTGCCAATTGTGCCAGCTCATTGCCTGCAGCAGAAAAAAGGGCGGAATCATTCGCATTGTAATCATCTTCTTTTTGCACCAATTGTTCTAAACGGTTAACAGCTTTCTCAATGGCTTCAAAAGGTTGTTCAACCTCTTTAGACTCGTTCTTACTGTAATTTTCAATATCCTTTATTTCACCAGTTAACCTACTATCTTCTTTTATAGGTGGTGGATCAAAACCTATGCGATGTACATAAATACGGGCACTGTTTTTTATTTCTTGTATTAATTTTAAAGCATCATACTGAAATGGCAAGGACTTTTCGGGCTCATATAGCCTTAAATACAGTTCGGCATCCCACATAATGCTTAACGCCTTTCGCAATTTGGTTTTTAGTGATTCTTCAAATAAGGTAGATTCTTCTGGATCATCATGATTATGCAGGTAATCGTGCAAGGGATCTTCAGGTTCGGAATCATTTTCATTTTCGTGCTCATGTTGTTCTACCAAATTATGCTCATTATCACCATCATGGTCGTGCATAAATTCTTTTAACATACTTTCTTGATCTTCAGTATGATCATGGTCTTCACCTTCTTCATGACTTTCGATCTCAGCAGGAGCTTCTTCCATCTCAGATTCATCGCCCATAAACTGACCATATTTTAATCGAAGTGCTTTTTGGTCAAACCCGAGTTCATTACTTCTCGACTTAAATTCTTGAATTGAAATGGTGGGTTTATCCTTTATTAATTTCTCGGTATCTATAATCAGTTGTCGCTGACTTCTAAAATAATCTGGCATTTGGTCTACGCCTAAAGTTCCTTCCACACCAAATTGCTCACCAACTGTATCTTTAATTACAGCAAAATACGTTTCGCTACGCGACACATTTCGTTTAGGTCGTTTTTCGTCAAAGGCTTCAATATAAAAATAGAGTTCATCGCCCATTTCCATTTTTAAGGCATTTAAATCCAATGTTTTTGTAGCCCTAACCGATTTCACACCTTTTGAAACAATTTCCTTAAAATTCAATTTCTCCTCCCTAAACTTCACCGATTCCCCCGTTCCTTTACTCACCGTAGCGATGATGTAGCTTTCATCTAATCCGAAATCATCTGTAATGGCACTTTGCAGTTCTACAAATTTTTTATCAGAAAAATCAAAATAGGTGTATTGCTCCAATCCTAAAATCTCTATTTCTGGCGGATTATCTGGTATCGCTTCCAATGAAAACAAGTCGGATGTAAATTCTGTTCCTTCTTCATTTTTAAATTTGAAACTGTAAAAACCCGAAGTTGTTAATGGCAATTGAATTTGGTACCCTAAACCGACTTTCCGTAAAGGCTTTAATTCTCCCATCATTTCCAATACCGGATCAATGACCGTATGATCAAATTGAAGTTTCCATTGTACTGTTGATCCTTTTACCGCCTTAATATTTGGTTCTTTTGTAGTTGTACTGCCCAATCTGGTATAAGAGGGATACAGCACTTTAATTTCTTGTGTTTCTATTTTTGGAACTATGCTTTTACCTTTTAAACTATCCGTTGCTATAAATTGAATTTGTTCTGAATCATTGGGATTATTCAACACTTGATCAACCCCACTGAATACTTGTAACTTATCAATTACGAACCCAAGTATTACGCAGCCTAACAAAACTAATAGCGCTTGTTTTATGGCGATTGGCGGAGTCAACGAGCCTAACTTAACCGAAAGCTCTTGAGCAACTTTATAACGTTGTAATTTGGCTAGATTGGATAAGGAATCTTCTGGTTGCAATAGGAGTCCACTACTGAAAGACGCTTCTGAAACATGTGCATCAACATATGTGCTTGTGGAAAATAAGTTATGTTGCCAAGGCTTTTTTATCAGTATAAAAAGTAACAAACCAATGAGGAGCGTCACCAAGCTAATCACTACATTTTTAGTAATAAAATAACAAAGCACCGCAAAGCCTAAGGCATACAATACAACCTCAGCATATGACAATAACTGCCATCGCTTCTGAAATTTCATCAAGTGTATTTTGCCCGATTCCATTACTGTTTGCGTTTATGTGCCACAAAGCGTTCTACCAATAACAATGCAAATAAGACCAACCATAAATACGGATTCACATTCCAGCTTGCCAATTGTTTTTGCTTCTTTTTACCAGGTGTATAAGTGGTTTCCAATTCTGATGCCGTTACAGATCTATGATCTACTTCTGCCAATAGCCGTTCTACCTCGCTGTTTACATCTAAAACGCCCAGCAACTTCTCTGTTAACCGTTCTGATACTGCATTTTCTGAGTTGATATGCTTGGTAAAATAAAATGTGTTATCATCTTCCCCAACAGTTATGATGGATTGCGCCATTGTATCTTCTTTCCAAACTAAAAGCTTCTGAACAGTTTTTGGATATTGCTTATTACTCAACCAAATAACTACATCGGCTTCTTTGTTTGTAAAATCGTCAATATCTGATTTCGTTTTTACCTTAATTTCCCTATCCAAGTAAACAGAAAGCGCTTTTAAAGCTGCTTCTAAATATGTTTTATCGGCTGTTAAACTATCGGTATATATTATAGATACTTCGAGTGGGTTTTGAGTAAACACTGGGACGGATTTACTAGTTCCATTCTTAGAAATCAAAAGACTATCGCCCTGTGCATTAAGTGCATATTCACTTCCTAGCGTTATTAGCTCATTGCTGATTTTTGTTTCATCAGAAGCGCTCCTTGCTGTATACAATTGTAATTGGTTTTCTTTTTTATAAGCTAATAATGGATGTTCTTTTGATAAGGCGGAGTCGATTACTATCCAATTAATATGATGTTTGGTTTCTGGTCTTGCTCCTTTTAAACCTTTTACAAAACCCTTGGTAAAGACAACAATACTATCGGTATGCAGGGCATCCATTTCAGATGCCAATGCCCAATAATCTTGAACAACACTATTCTTTGTAGCTTGTTCATCATCTTCCTTTAATGGTAAATTTTCTTTTAAAAGTCTTATTTCCTGACTTTCATCCAGCGCATTAAATCGGGACATGAAATAGGAGTACTGCGTGAGTTCGGGTTCTACAATATAAGTCAGGCTTTTGTTACTCACTTTTGCATGCCATTGCGGTTTTGCCATCAGTACAACCAACAGCGAAATAATACCTATGCGTAACAATAACAACCACCACTCATTCAATTGAATGCTGCTAGATTGCTTCGATTTTGATTCTGACAACAATTGAACGCTACCAATTTTTATGGTCTTTGACTCTTTCTTACTCCATAAATGAATTGCTATTGGAACCAAAAGTCCCAATAAAGCCCATAAATATGAAGGATGTGCAAATGACATACTAATTGATTCTTTTTCGTTGTTTTAAAAATAATTGAAGCGCTTCGCCCAATGGTGCATCCATTCTAAATACATGATGGTCTATTCCGTTAGAAAGCAATTCTTCCTTGATTTTTTTTAACCTGCTTTCAAGAGCGTTCAGGTAATCAGTTTTCGCTTGTTGGGTATCCACCTTTATTCGAGCTCCTGTTTCCCAATCTTCGAAAGTGATGTTTGGGCCATAATTAAAATCCATTTCAGCTGATCCCATCACCTGTAGTACCACAACTTCATTTCTGGCAGATTTCAATCCTTTTATAAACTTTGAAATCTCCTCTCCTGTTTCATACATATCCGTCAGGAAAAAAATCAACTCTTTCCCTCCTCTGTTGGGTATGCGCTTATTTGAAATATTTGTTTCGGGCCACTTGCCGGTATTTGAGAGATTGATGAGTTCTAGCAGCAATCTGTTGTAATGCTTTTTATCTGCCTTTGGGTAAATACTGACCACATCATTTTCATTGAGTGCGAAAAGCCCAACAGCGTCACCTTGCTTATGACCCATGTATGCCAATGTAGCTACCAAGACACGTACAAAATCAACTTTCGACAAGTCCTTTTCTTTATGCAGCATTGAAGCACTGGCATCTACAATGAACTTAATGGTCACCTGACTTTCAATTTCCGATTGTTTAATGTAATACCTGCCCGAACGCGCCAGCATTTTCCAGTCCAGCAATCGTAAATCGTCACCGGGTTCGTAACCTCTGTATTGACTGAATTCCATACCAGGACCCACACTGGCACTTCTATTTAAACCAGATGTAATGCCCTCGACCACAATACGTGATATCAAGGAAAGTCCCTCAACCGTATTGATGACCTCTGGTTTTAATAAATCTTGATAGTCCTGTTTTACCATATACTCGATAATGGAGCGTTACTTGCCTTTTATATCAATAGCATTCAATAAATGCGTAGCCACTTTATCTGATGTTATGCCTTCTGCTTCTGCTCTAAAATTGACCAACACCCTATGGCGAAGTACTGGCAATGCAACTGCTTTAATATCATTTAAGGTTACCGCTAACCGACCTTCTAACAATGCATTAGCCTTTGCGGTTAAGATCATTGCTTGACCTGCACGCGGTCCTGCGCCCCAATCTACCCAGTCTTTTACATAAGAAACCGTAGTGGTTTCTGGTCGTGTTGCCCGTATAATATCACTAACAAAACTAATAAGGGCATCACTGATCGATACTTCACGTACCAATGCTTGCAAGCGTACGATATCTTCGCCTGAAATAACTCTATTTAGCTTCTTTTTAAATGTTCCCGTAGTAGCTTTTAGAATGGCTTCTTCGTCCTTCTGCGTAGGATATCCAATTTTGATGTACAATAAGAATCTGTCTTGCTGAGCTTCCGGCAGTACAAATGTACCTGACTGTTCAATTGGGTTTTGTGTTGCTAGAATGAAGAATGGTTTATCTAAAGGATATGTTTTATCTCCGTAAGTAACCTCAAACTCCTGCATCGCTTCCAGCAAGGCTGCCTGAGTTTTTGGCGGTGTACGGTTAATTTCATCCGCTAGTATAATATTTGAAAATATAGGTCCTTTATTGAACTTAAAGAACTTTTTACCTGTGGTATGATCTTCTTCTAAAATCTCCGTCCCAATAATATCCGAGGGCATTAAATCGGGTGTAAACTGTATCCTTTTAAACTTTAAGTCGATTGCATTTGCCAATGTTCTGATCATTAAGGTTTTTGCCAAACCGGGTACTCCTTCTAATAAAGCATGACCACCTGCTAAAAACGTAATCAATAATTGCGATACGGTTTCTTCTTGTCCAATAATCACCTTTCCAATCTCCTGCTTTAGGGCACTCAACTTACCGGAAAGCATTTCTACTTCATCTGCAACGCGTTGTAATTCTTTATCCATTCAAATGTGTTTATGAGGTTAGGGCATACATGACGATGTTTACCCCAAACCGTGTATTGTCTATTTTGTACCAACGTTTATTACTAAAATCATAATCCCACTCGCAGCCATAATCCTTATTGCTGTACAATACCCCTATTCTTCCATTGATAACAATTGCCTTTAAATAATCGTGCACCAAATCATCTCCCCAGCCGTTCAGCTCTTGGGATGTGGTGGGCGGACCATCTTCAAAGTCAAAGAATATCGTATAGATTTCGTGGTCGTTGGGTATTTTTTTTAATGCGGACGGACCAAATATTTCTTCCATTTGCCGCTCGAAAGACTTGGCGAACAACCCGTCTATATCATGATTGCAATCATCTGCGAAAACAAAACCTCCGTTACGGACATATTTCTCAAATTTCTCTTGTTCCTTTTTAGTGAACTCTACCAACTTATGTCCTGAGATATAGCAAAACGGACTCTTAAAAATATCATCGCTGGCGAGGGTGATTATCTTTTCTTGGGTGTCAACTTTCAAGGTCGTATACTCCACCAATGAATTTAACAAGTTGGATGGCATACGCTGATCCACATCCCAATCGCCGGATTCATACTGTAATCTCGTAAAGAAAAATTCGTTGCTCAAGGGCAAGTAATTAGTGTTTTTATTCCGCTTAAAAAAGAAAACTGGTTGTTGTGAAGTGTCACAAACAACCAGTTTCTAATGTATTATTATTGATTAAACCGCATCTGAAAGACTGGTAAACGTAAAGTCGCGCACTTTCATATAGGGTATTAAATTACCATTGATACGTACTTGTTTTCCAAGGGTTTCTAGATTGTTCAACATAATGATCGGACTCTCATTAAACCTGAAGTTTTTTACAGGATATTTAATTTCTCCGTTCTCGATGTAAAACGTTCCGTCCCTTGTTAGTCCCGTATATAATAAGGTCTGTGGATCCACACTACGTATGTACCACAAACGTGTTACTAGAATTCCTTTTTTAGTACTCTTGATCAAGTCTTCTAAACTTGCATCGCCACCGGTCATAATCGCATTCGATGGAAAAGGAACTGGCTCAACACCTTTCTCTTTCGCCCAGAAACGATCATAAGCCAAGTTTTTAACAACTCCGTTTTCAATCCAACTTGTCTTTTTTAAAGGTTGCCCTTGTCCGTTCCAAGTTGCTGTAGGTACTTCTGGATTCAACGGGTCAGAATAAATATTAACGCGTTCATCAACTATTTTTTGACCTATTTTATTTTTACCATCTGCAGCAGACATAAAGCTTCTACCTTCATCAGCCGAACGGGCATTCAAAGAACGGAACATATTACGTAACAAATCTGCCGATGCAGCTGGTTCTAATATTACCGTATACTTACCAGGCTCAATAGCTTTCGCTTCTCTAGAAAGTACTGCCTTGTCGATTGCCGTTTTTGCTGCTTCATCGGCATCGAACTTATCAACATCGTTAAAATCTCTTTTGACCCAGCCAGAACCGGTACCGTCATTGGTACGCATGGTAACGGTAAAATCAACATCCGTAGATTTATTGTAAGCGAACAAACCCTTAGAATTGATCATGGCGCTAAACCCTGCCGAGTCATTTAAAAAACCTGCTGCAGTAACATCTTTAGCATCTGCAGGCACAATACTGCTGCTCGCTACCTCAGCTCTGTATTCTGGAGTTATATTGGCGGTAGATTCACTAAACGTTATTGCCTCATCATACTCTTGCGGACCTAGAGGTTCCATAAACTCAGGGTTCTCAGGTGAAAGTTGTGCCAATTCCTCTGCTCTTCTCACCACTTTTTCCAATGATGCGTCATCAAACTCATCTATAGTTGCCGTACCAGATTTTTTACCAAAACTAGACTGTACCGCCAGACTTTGGTTAGAACTGAATCCTGCTGTAGATACTGTATTACGTGCATACCTGATATTTCCGCTGTTATAACCACTTAGATTTATCTCGCAGGTATCGGCTTTGGAAAAGCTCAATGCTTTCTCCAATATTTTTTTTGCTTCTTCTTTTGTATAAATTGCCATTGTTGTCCTTTTTAAGGTGAACCAATTAAATGTTTCTACCAGTGTTAATTACGTTTACATCATTGAACCTGGCAGTAGAACTACCATGGGATACAGCGCTTACCTGAGAAGGCTGCCCTTTGCCATCGAAGAATGTACCGAACAAACGGTAATCATCTTTATCGCAAATCTTAACACATGAATTCCAAAATTCTTGGGTATTACTTTGGTATGCTACATCTTCTAACATACCTACTATTTCACCATTTTTAATCTCGTAAAAAACAGTACCACCAAACTGGAAATTGTAACGTTGCTGATCTATGGAATACGATCCACGACCTGCTATGTAAATACCTTTTTCTACATCCTTTATCATTTCGGCAATAGAATACTTTTCTTTCCCCGGCTCTAATGATACGTTTGGCATACGTTGAAATTGAACATCGTCCCAACTTTGTGCGTAGCAACAACCATGAGATTCCTCTTCTCCGATCATATGTGCTTGATCACGTATGGCTTGGAAATTTGTCAATACGCCGTTTCGTACCAAATCCCACTTCTTGGCTTTCACACCTTCATCATCATAACCAACAGCGCCTAAGGAACCGACTTGAGTCTTGTCCGCAACAAGGTTTACAATATCACTACCATATTTAAAGTTACCCGATTTTAATTTATCCAATGAGGCAAAACTTGTACCTGCATAGTTGGCTTCATAACCCAATACACGATCCAATTCCAATGGGTGACCCACAGATTCGTGAATAGTCAATCCAAGGTGATTCGGTTCTAATACCAAATCATACTTACCGGCATCAACAGATTTTGCGGTCAGTTTTTCCTTTGCCTGTTTAGCCGCGATAGTGGCATCTTCTACCATATCGTAGCTGTTTCTGTATAATCGTAATCCTGCCGGACCATCTATTTTCTCAGATTCCAATCCGTCTAAATACTCATAGCCCATACCTACGGGCGCACTCATATTTTCTCTAGTTTTAAAAGTACCTGCAGATTTATCAACTGCGGTAACTCTCAAAGTAGGCCATAAGCGGTGAATGTCTTGATCAATATAAGAACCATCTGTAGAAGCAAAGTATTTTTGCTCGTTAACCATGAACAAGGCGGAGTTCACAAAGTTTGCTCCGTTATCCAAAGCAGCGGCATTTGCACTTAACAAAAGATCCACCTTTTCCGAAACAGGCACTTCTTTAAAATCTTTCTTTATAGGGGTTTTCCAAGACACCTCTCCGTATGCGTTTACGGGAGCCAACTTCACCGGTTCTTTTTGAATTTTAGAGTTTGCTTTTGCAATGGCAACTGCCTGTTCGGTCGCTTTTTTAATACCGTCTTCGGTTACGCTATTGGTAGAGGCAAATCCCCATGTACCATTGGCGATTACACGAATACCAATACCAAAAGACTCTGTATTGACCACGTTCTGCACTTTGTCTTCCCTGGTGAATACATACTGATTTAAATACCTGCCTATACGGGCATCTGCATACGTAGCGCCCAATGATTTAGCGGTATTCAAGGCAACATCTGCCATTCTCTTTTTCACCAAGGCATCCATACCCGGTTCCAGTAGTGCCTCTGTAGGGATGTCGTTACCTAGCAATAATGACGGCATCATCAATGCTCCGGCACCCAACCCGGCGTACTGTACAAAATCTCTTCTTTTCATGTGTTAGTTTTAAATTGGTTCTTTATAATAGCATATGATACTCTAAAGAATAACATATATAGTGAGTTCTTAAGTATGACTTTTAATTCTGTATAAAATTTTAAAATCAAAGTACTAGAATACCGAGAGATTATTTTCTACAAATTCTAGCCCTCTAAAAATAGAGAGGCTTTTGAAACAATTATGTTAACCTTAACATAAAATATAACTTTATTCGGTGCTTTTGAGAATTATGTAAAAATATGGGTATGATATTTTGATCTTCGGAAGAGTAATAAATGGGAATTTAGGATTGGGGTATTTTTTAATATTTAACTAAACTGATTCACAATGGAAATCAAAATATTGATAAACTTAGCTTTTTAAGCTATTCTACTTCTTAGAAAGTTCATAATTATTAACCAATACGGAAGCAGAAATATGAAGTATTCGTTCTAATTCTCTAATCATATCAACCGTTAATTTTTTCTTTCGATTTAAAATTTCAGAAACTCTACTTTTTCCTCCGATAATACCGACTAAGTCCTTCTGACGAATATTTAATTCTTCCATTCGAATTTTAATTGCTTCAATAGGATCAGGAGCCTCTATCTTATAATGTTCATTTTCGTAATTCTCAATAAGCAAAGAAAGTATTTCTCCTTCATCTCCTTCTTTTGAATCAATGGGAGCATCAAAAATTACTTCCAATCGCTTTAGTGCGTTTCGGTAATCAATATCAGATTTTATAGGTTTCAATTTCATACTATTTATTTAGATTGTATCTGCATTTATTTGGTCATATTCAGCATGGGTACCAATAAACCTAATAAATGCCCATTGTTTTTCGTAATTAAACTTTACAATAAGGCGGTAAGAATTCCCTTTTATATTAAAAACAACTCGACCATCTTTAAGAATGCTTGCATTAATGTAAGTCTGTTTTACATCATTTGGAGAAAACCATTTTGCACTTTTTGCGGTGTCATACCAAGTTTTTAAGTACTGTTCCGAATCTGCATGCTTTTCCCAGAATTCACGAAGCGTACTTTTTGCAATTATTCTTTTCATTGATAAAACTATAAAACAAATATACAAAAAGTTCTCTAATAACGAACTACTAATATTTGGACACCTCCCCTAAAGTTCAATTATTTCTACAAACTCTAAACTGTTTTAGTTTAAAAATTGTAAATGAATTTTTTTATTTCCAAAACTGCCACCATTTTTTTTCATTTAAGGAACCTTCTTTTATCTGTTCTTGTAAAAATTTTTCATCATATAATTCACCCTCCTCACCCTGCACTTGAGCTTTAAGCTTATCCGCAATGGAAATCATTTTTATTATTATTTTTAAATCAGGATTTTTTACAGAAATACCCCAATTCTCATTGAAGGTAAATGGTATAGCTCTATCTTCATATTCCCATAATCCAGCATCTGGAGTTCGTACATTTATATTATTACCATTAGGCATTTCTCCAGAATTTTCCTGAATTAGCTTAAATTCTACATCTGATTCAATTAATTCTATCCACTCAGTTTTTGTAATTTTATTACCGTTAAGACGGTTAATTGTTAAGTCGTATCCCATTTAAAACATTTATCATAATTATAAAATCATTTTCCCTTAACCTACCCCCTACCTATGCATCTTATCCAAAATATCAATAATCTCGGTTTTCTTACGGACTGAAACCGGAACATTCTCTCCATTCTTTAGCATTAAATAACCGCCATCGGTTTTTATATAGGCACTGATGCATTGCAAATTCACCAAGTGACTTTGGTGTACGCGTACAAAATCGTGACTGCTCAATAAATCAGCAAAGTACTTTAAAGTCTTTGTTACGAAAATTTTGCGTTTATCTGGAAGGTGGAAAATAGTGTTATTACTATCGGATTCACATCTGATAATATCATCTAAACTAACAATGATAATCTGGTCTAAGGTGTGTAACGATATCTTGTTCGGCTTTTTCTCTGGCGCTGCTATAGTCTCCTTTAAAATCTGCAGTCGTTCTTTATTGGGTTGTAACTGCTCTTTTGCTCGTGAAATGGCTAAGCTTAAATCGGCATTTGAATAGGGTTTTAATACATAGTCGATTGCAGCAAACTTGAAAGCGCGTATCGCAAATTCATCACTGGCGGTTACAAATATGATTTTGGATTTTAAATCGGGAAAAATCTCTAAAATATCAAAACCCGTACCATCACCCAACATAATATCCAAGAACAGAATATCGGGCTGATTCTTGCGTAAAACCTTGGCGGCTTCCACTACACTCTGCGCCGTGGCGATAATTTCAATTTCTGGGTGTTGCGTCTCAATATCCTTTTTTAAAAGGGTCATGGCATCGATCATATCTTCTACTATTATCGCTGTGTGCATAGTTTTTTAATAATCTGTTAGTAAAGGTATTTTAAAGGTAATCTTGGTACCGCCAATGCTACCATCTTCATTTTTGATTTCACTGATATGCAAGCTGTTTTTACCTGCAATGGATTCCAATCGTTCTTTGGTTACCGTTAATGCCATTGATTGATGGTCTGTCTTCTGTTTTTCGCTCTGCGATTTAAAAATACCTAATCCGTTATCAACAATACTACATTGCAAATGAGTTTTTGTAGTGGAAAAGGAAATCTCCAATTTACCTGGTCTATCGCCTTTTAAAATACCATGTCTAATGGCATTTTCTACAAAGGGCTGAATTAACATTGGCGGAATCAATATCTCTTCGGCATCAGGGTTAGTTTCTACCTTGATAGTATACTCAAAGAGTTTCTGTGCCATTAATTGCTCCACTTCTACATAATGCCGCAACGCCTTAATTTCTTGGTCTAAACTTATGTGCTCTTTTCTTGAATTCTGAAGTGTTTCCCTCAACAAAATGGCAAAACTGTTGATCGTAGCATCCATCTTCTCCGGTTTGGTACCCGCCATTGCTTTTACCCCGTTCAATACATTAAAAATAAAATGGGGATTCATTTGTAATTGCAGTGCTTTCTGCTCCAATGTCAGCAGGTAATTCTGTGTTTTTAACCGTTCTTGTTCCGCTCTATTCTTTGCCTTGATTTTACGGATATAAAACAAACCTATTCCCAATAACAGCAATACCGCCAACGCCAATACCGACCACTGAAACCAGTCTTTTTGGTACAGCGGACTATCAATAAAAAAACTAAATGTTATGGGTTTGCTTTCTTGCCACCTGTAGTTTCTAGATTGCACTTGAAAAGTATGAGGTCCATAAGCCAGACCCGCGAAATTCTGCTTGTTCTCTTTTACCCACGGACTCCACTCCGTTTCATCTAATTTTGTTCTGTATTCCACCTCTTTTGGGTGGTCTACATCTACCGTTCTAAAGGAAAAACCTAATTGTGTTTGTTCGGGTGTTAACTGTAAAACTTTGTTGCTGTTTGTCCAATCTTTTAAAACTAAAGAATCAATATTCTTATACCGCTCCTCTACTCCCGTAAAATAAACTGTTGGTGGCGCTGCTGTTTTCTTGCTTTCACTGGGAATATGTTTTGTTAACCCATAAATTGCCCCAAACCATAAATTGCCGTCTTCATCTTTATCTACGGCATTTAAGCACGTTTCTATGCCTAAAAATCCGTCATTTCTTCCAAAATGATAAACATCTACAATTTCATTATCGGTGTTCAATTCTATTTTGTCCACTCCCCTTTCAGAACCTGCCCACAGAAAGCCTTGATCATCAAATATGAGCTGATAAATGTTATTAGACGATACGTTTTTAGCTCCTTTTAATTGTTGAAAATTTACAGGATTAGTGCTGTTCGCATACCAAATACCCTTACCTGATGTACCTAAGAAAATAGTATCATCATGAAACAAAATCGTATTAACTGCAGTTTGTTGTTCTAAACCGGTTTCAATATTGGTAACCTTGTTATTTTCTATATGCCCTAAATGACCATTTTGCGTGGAATACCATAGCTTACCATCTGGTGCTTTTATCATGCCTTTTATCAGCATATCGGTAATGCCATTTCGCTTAGAAAAGGTTTTTCTAACCACAAGGCTATCATTATCTGAATAGTAATTGAATTTCACTATTCCCTCTGCATAGGTTGCCGCCCATACGTAATCATCTGCTGCGATCACGGTTCGTACCCAATCGGATGGAAAACCTTTACTTTCATCAATAATATGATTGGTGGTCTTTTTAACCGCAACCGTATCTATCTGTATTAAATAGGTCTCGCTTGAAGAGAACACTAAACTATCAACCATTTTAGTTTCTCGAAATAAAAGCCCTCTATTGTCTGATCCTGCCCAAATATTGCCTTTTGAATCGCTATCGATTGTCTTGATCTTAACATCGAAAAATGTACCCTTACTTGGTAGTGCGTGAATTCCCGAGGAATCTATTTTTGCTAAGCCAGCTTCTGATGTGGAAAACCACAATCCGTCTGCAGCATTATGCACGGCATAAACCCGATTTCCCTTAAGACCTGATCTTTGATTATAGTGCTTAAAGTTATTCTGAAAGTACTTGTAAAATCCTCCACCAGATGTAGCAATCCATAAATTGCCATTGTCATCTTTTACTACTTTTCTAATATGTGGAGTTGCTAAACCACTAGCTGTATTCAATTGTTTTACCTCTGCAAATTTATTCGTTTCTACAATAGCAATTCCCTCATTGTCAGTAGCTACCCATAACTCATCTGTATTTTGAATTGACATGGAGTTTATACGCGATGGTTCTGGCATTAGAAACCGATCATCGTTATTATCTTGATTGATGATAAATACACCATCATCAAAAGTAGCCGCAAGGATTTTGTTTTGATGTGCAATAACGGACTTGAAATTATTGACTTCTAATTTTGTTTTTTCTGTTGCAGAATCTCTTAATTCATTAAGTTTCCATAAGCCATTATTGGTTGCTAACCAATAGTAATCTCCATCAAAAAGAATGGAATTAATTTCGCTAGAATCTATTTCAGGATTAATAGTAACCTTACTTAATTCTTTATTTTTAGAATAGCTATAGAGTCCCTTTTTAGTACCTACATACAGCACATTTTCAGCATTGTAGAATTCAAGTATTTGTGGGGAATTAAAATTTAGGAAGTTGTTCTTAACTTTTATAGAAAGTCCTTTTCTGGTTCCCACAAAAAGAGAGTCATTTGCGGTATATAAGACATCAATATAATTAGAGAGTAATCCGTCACTTTCATTCCATACTTCAAAGGTTTCGCCATCAAAATTTGCCAATCCGCCACCTTGGGTTGCCAACCACAGATAACCCATTTCATCTTGTACAATATCATATACTTGAGACTGTGGTAAACCATCTGCAATGGTATATGCTCGTAACTGGCTATTTTGCGCAGCCACATACATTGTTCCAAAGAAACAAAATACCAATAAGACGTATGTTCTAAGCAGATTCAAATATGTGTTCTATTTTAAGTAATTATCTAACGTTGTTATGCCTATAATATTTGATATAATAAAGGGTCTTGTATGTTTGTGTTTTGATACTCACTAGCATCATTAGCCTGCAAAATAGGTGCCAATACGCAGAGTACGGTTGTTTTTCCTTTTATTATTAATTTATTTCCTTGTACCCTACTTCTCCAACGGAATTTTTCTATCGGGATTTTTAATTTATAAATCAATTCAGCCATTTCAGGGGACTCTGAAATCCAATCCATAATAGCTTCTTTGTCTTCTAAAGTAGGTATATCGGTAACGGAATCAAAAGTAAATTCCCATTCAACCGGAATATTGAATTTAAAACTGTACGCTTCTCCAAAAGAAGACTCTTGCCTGGTCTTTAAAGCGCTAAACCAATCGATTGCTACATTGGGATATTCTTGCTCAAACTCTTTAGCAAGGTATGCCGGACCTTCAGACTCTGCCGTTGGGTAGTAACCGTAGTAGGGTTTTGCCAAATAATGTTCGGCATACTTACCGCCAAATACATTAAAATAAGGAGAAGCAATTACTTGTTCTGCCGCTAAAGCATGCTTTAATTGATTTAATAAATGTTTGTTTTCCCCTAACCCGCAGGAGTGAAAAATAACCTTGGTATCGTTCATAAACTCATCACGACTAGATGCGATGCTATTGGTAGCCATCGCATGTTGTAAACTTTTTACCGTAATACGCTCGCCATTTACCGTAGTTGTCAAAGACATACCCAGCCAAGCATTACTATGGCTTACAATGTTAATCTCCTTAAATTTTATGTGCCGCTCCCCTGCTTTGTTTACATAGGTTATGATGTCGTCAATGGAATATAAACTATCTACAATTGGTATTCCTTGCTTTTCAAAATACCGTTTTGCATTGCTATAATAAGTATTATCACCTTCATCAACACCTGCAATAAAAACGATGGATTCTACTATTCGTTCTTTTTCTAACGGGTAAGCAAGAGCCGTTTCCGACTGTGACGAAAACGGCTTCTTACTACCAAGCATTAGCACACTAACCAATACCAAAATGAAACACTTATTCATAGCTGTTCTTTAAAAATTCGTACTCACTACTGCATCATCTCTAATTTCACGGGCTTCTTCCTTTTTAATCAGCTTAGAACCGTTCCACACATAAGGTGTTGTAATGAATTCTACATTATCTTGAGCCAATGCATCATCTAAGGATTTAATATTCTTTGTAATGGTCGTCTTCAACAAAATGGTACTCTTTACCCCTTGCATATCCGACGGAAAAACAAAATGCTCTGTTTTTAAATAATTGGTATCGGCATAATCTATTAAGTCCGCCACTTTCTTGAACCTACCATTATTCCAAAACAGGTAGCTCTTACCTACTTGGTAACCTGTGTCCTTATCAGCTAAATCTACTGTAATCACATCTTCTACATTGAAAAGACCTAAACTACCGTGGTTTTCAATATGAACCGGAATCGCAGCCAAACTATCTAACACCATTTTATCCAATTGTTGTCCGTTTTTAAAGGCTCGTAGTTGGTATGTTGTTTCCGTAACGCCAGATGCATTTTTGGCACTACTTTCATAACCATAAACAAACTTCACTTGGTTGTCTGCAATACTCCCGAAGGATTTCTGAGCAATCATTCCGCCCCATACCCAGCCAGTTTGGTCACCCATTGTTACACGGTACCAGTGACTTTTAATGCCATCTATTTCTTTGGCGTACAAGCTCTTTTCCCACAGTACCATTTTGGTTCCAATATCCAGTAGCGTTACTTTTTTACTGCGTACCGATGGCTTTTCGCGAAGAAATACTTTGTGAGCCAATAAATACTCATAGGTCAGTTCTTCTGAGGGAATCTCTTTGTCCATCACTTCAAATTCAACTTGTTCTGTTTGAGCGAAAACGTTCACCATTGCAAACAAGCAAAGGAACAAGGCACTTTTCTTTACATTTTTCATGTTTTTAAATTTTAAGGGTTATTAATAATTAATTGCTGTTATAGCGTCTTCTGTATCAAAGTCATCATCGTTCCAAGCAATACTTCTAAGTACTTTTATGTCTTTGATCGTATATGTTTCTGTGTATTGTAATGCTGCTCTTAAAATGGTTCCTTCCTGACCAAATGACTGGTTTGGAAATATGTAGTGTATGTCTGAAATAGGCTCGTAGGCATACTCGTTTTTTACACTTGGCAAGCCGATAAAATCATCATTGGTTACCAAATAATAGAACTCTTCTGTGCTTGCACAACAGGTATTGTATTCAATAGTAATCTTTAATACTTCGGTTACCTCTTCAAGACCTGACTTCTCTAAAACCGAGAGGCGCATTTCATCTAATAAACCAAAATCTGCAATAGCTAATGTGGCTAAACTTTTACCGGGATTCTCTGAAGCAATAACATCTAAAGCCCAAGTATCTTCCTCTTCTTGACCAATACTTCTTTGATTGGTTACATTGTATTTATCGGTTAATTGAAACTCTTGTGCATTGGTTATAAAAGCACAACATATAAAGGCTAAAAGAATTAGTTTTTTCATGATATTAATTTTAGTTGTTTTGTTTCTATACCTCTAAATTAGTGTAGACATCCGGTGTTTTTGGTGGTCTTCTAGTATTCGTAGCACCTCATCTAGAATTCGTTGAACAGTGCATATGTAATCAGTTTATATCTAGTTTTCACTAGGACTTTTATAAAGAAAAACAGACCTAGGAAAAATTATAGATTAGATAATATAGAAAGGCACGAAGCAATCGCTACCAACTTGATACAGATTGCTTCGTGCCTCGCAACAACATTTAAAAAACTGCTTACTGAAAACTGATACTGCCTACTTTTTTAGCGTTAATGTAATTTCCTTTTTAACGGATTTTAAACTGATTTTCTCCAATTCCAATTGTATAGTTTCATCTATCGTCCAGATACCATTTTCTAGTTTTTCTACACGAATCACTTTTCCATCTACATTGAATTTTATGCGCAAGCTTTCATACTTTTTTAAGTACTCGGTTATTAGTTTGGTATACATCACTTTGAACTCCATCGTCAATTGTCTTTTTACATTCTTCTCTATTTCGTTTTCAAAATCTATGGTAAACGTGCGTTTGAATTTGCTAGTTTCTTTCACCTCTGCTTCTGCTCCTACGGCTGAATTATTTACATTCTTTGGCATTGGCAATGGTTGTTTCACGTTCTTAAGCGTACCGTCTTTATTGACTATGGCTTCATCAACGGCAACAAATGAGGTGTATTTGGTAAGCAGGTTGTATTTGAGTCCTAGTGCAACCACCTCAGCTTTTACGTCTTCATTGAACAAATTGTTATAATCATCTAACTCCGCTATTTTCTTTCTTGCCCACAAATAACCCAATGCTTTGTTTTGCTTGCTTAATTGCCCGTCAGAGACATTATACACTTGTCTAAATCGCTTCTTGCCTTGGTAACCGGTGACAATAATTTTCCCTTCTGCCTTACCTCTATATTTTCCATGAACAACAACCGGTCTTGCCGCGAAAACATCGGGTATACTCTTTTGGGCAAGGTCGTACATATCAAAGCCTTTCGATTCAATCTTCACTCGTGTCAATAATGGAGTTGCTATATAATATGCAAAGTCTTTAGCCACTTCGGCAGCTTCTTCAGACGTGGTGGCAATGAACGATTCGCTGTTGGAAACCTTTGCCATACCTTCTATTAAATACCTATTTACACTAGAACCAATGCCGAAGGTGAAGACACTGGCTTGGTCTAGATTGTTACGTATAAGTTCAAAGGCTTCTTTTTCAACACTTACATAACCATCGGTAATGACCACCATAGACCTTGCTACGCTCATGTCTTTTCTCGGTAATTTATATGCTGTTTTTAGAGCGCTTAACAATTGTGTGCCTCCTCCGCCTTGACCTTCGGATAAGAACCGTATAGCGGCTTCAATATTCTGTTCGTTAATTTCTACAGGGGCGGGACTAAAAATGGTTGAACTCGATGCAAATAACTGAACGTTAAATGTATCGCTCATTCGCAATCCGCATAGAAGATTACGCATCAGTGTTCTTGACACCTCTAATGGATAACCGTTCATAGAGCCCGATACATCTACGATGAACAAATACTCCCGCGCAGGAATATCATCTAATACCACATCACTATTGGGTTCCATCTGAAAAGCAAAGAAATTTTCATCATCACCCTCGTATAGTAATAGTCCGGTTTGTATTTGATTACCCCTTAAATTGTAGTTTAGGATAAAATCTCTGTTCGACGGATTTTTATTCCCTTCGGATAATATAATCTCGGCTGTTTTTGCATCAGGATAATCAACGGCTATGTGGTGTGATGCACTATTGACATTCTGAATGACCATTCCCGCATTCAACCTTATGGAAATATCAAAATTGAAAGTATCCGCTATTCCCTTAGCGGTATACGGCATATTGAAACTTTCTTCGTTATTCGTATTTTCCCCAGTAAATCGTGGACCCACTACGGCAGGTGCTACAAATTGATATTCGCCATTTACAGGTACCAGAATTTCAGTATAATAAATGTCCAACGTAATTTCATCGCAGGGCATAATATTACCAACGTTCATTTGAAACACATTAGGTCTGTGCTGGTCTAATTTAGCAGCACGTTTGCCTTCTTCCAATGCGGTATCATACACCTTTTGAGCCTCTTGCTTTTCAAATATTTTAGCAATAACAAGTCGCTCATCAATAATCATATGCATTTTATGAACTGCCGCTTGGGTAGAAAGCGGAAATACATATTTGGCTTCAATTGCCTCTGAACCCATATTTTGATAGACTTGTGTAACCCGCACATGGGCAATGGTGCCAGCTATGTTGACTTCTGTAATTGAAGATTTCAATGGTACAATGGCATTCTCGGTAGCGACCAGTAAATACGGACTATCGGCGACTTGAGAAAAACCTATAAAACAGGTAATGCAAAATAAAAAGGTGTAAAGTGGTTTCATGATCGTAGTTTTAGATTATTACTATTAAAAGTCAAATCTAAAGGGGTACGATCGGTAACTTTGGGTGCTTTTAGAATTCGTTGGATATTATCTAGAATTCGTTAAAGAACCGTTATTCCGGATATTAAAATTTAGCGATTATCTTCTAGGGTTTTGATTTAACAGGTACGTGATAAATAGCCGTGGGCCTATATTCACAATAGTTTATAACTAAAAAAGGATTCTACTTTTTAAGTGGTAGTAGAATCCTTTTTAGAATACCTTAATTGCACTACTTAAAAAAATCCAATTCAGCTATTGCTGCAGAAGAATTACCTCCTGCAATTTCTATTACCTGTAGTTTTACATATCTCGTAGAAAATGATTTTTTAAACTTAAACAGTCTACCCGTAGGATTATTGATCAGATTACCAAATTCAAATGTTTCTTCAACTTGCCAATGAATACCGTCCATACTGCTATAAATAATTCCTTTTTCAATCATACCTGTCGAAATTGTAGAAGGCGGTGTATATTTAAAAGCGTTGATTTCAGTTTCATCCCCTAAATCTAAAGTAACATAATGGTCTTTTTCAACACCTTCTTTAGATAGCCAATACGAATCTATATTCTCATCAAACAACAAGTTGACATGGTGATTCTCGTGAGTACTACTGGCTTTAACAGCCTTCCAATTATTTTTCTGCAACCCAAGACTCAATTCAGCAACACTACCCAATTTCTGGTTTACAATTGCAAGTGCTTTAACCGTACCATTGGCAAATGAAAACGGTTTATTAAAAACTGTAGATGACCCGTTAGGCTCTTCACCGTTCGTGGTATAAACAATTTTCATACCTTTATTTAGATTTTCACCTGGATTTTCGCCATTTGGATTCCATTTAAAATCAGCCATAACCGGAGCTATGCTTACCATACCATTTTTATTTCTTTCTATTTCTAAAACCGGAGGTCTTGTCTTATAATAATGGGCAGCTACATTCTGAAGTACGGGAATTGCTCTAAAATCAAGTATGCGTAATCGCAATTTATTCGTTGTTACTTCAGGAAATCTAAGAATTCTTTTATACCCTACATTGGTGCATAAAACCAGCTCTTGCCATTCTCCATCTACCCATGCATCCAAGGCATGACGAGATATTCGTTCACCGTGCCTCTTTACGTCTTCTTGAATTGTAAACCTATTGATCTTTACCTCTTTTGGCAGTGTAAATTCGAGTGTTAATTCATCATTATCCAATACTAAAAAAGAGTCTTGATCGGTATCCAATAATTCTGCCGGGCCTTTAGCGTTTTCCAATAAATCTATACCATAGGTTTCATTAATACGAATACCCGTTTCTTTTAAAACTGTTACATCTTTATCTGAAAATTTCCCTTCTCTGTTTGGAGGAATATTCAATAAGAAAATTGAATTGCCACCAACAGACCTTTCATAGATATCAAAAACATCATCTGTATTTCTTACTTTCTGTTCGTCTTCATTTCTATAGAACCAACCCTCTCTAATTGAGGTATTCGTTTCTGCTGGCTGATAGTGCAAATATTTACCTTCCATAAGCTTATCGACACTTGCAACATCTTTACCCGTAATATCGGCAAACAAATTCATTGTTCTAGGGTCTTTAGCGTATGGTATTATATTCCACTCTGTTTCTCTAGTTGCTCCGGCTTCATTGCCGCACCATCGTGTTCCTTCTTTACCGAATACCACCGCGTTGGGAGCCAAGGCTGTGATAAGCTTTTTCCAATCTCTATATTTATATTGTTGTCCGCCTTTTCGTTTAGGGTGAGCACCATCAAACCAAACCTCATCTATTGGCCCGTATTCGGTTAGCAATTCAAATAATTGATTTAAAAAGTATTCATTATAGTCATCAACTTTAAATTCAAAAGTTGTTTTATTTTTAAATGGTCTACCTTCTACCGGTCTTGGAATAGTTCTTACAGTATACTCACTTAAATTGCCGTACAAGCCATCTTTATTTTCTATCTGATATAAATCTGCAGGCGATAAATAAACTCCTAGCTTAATGCCATATTTTTCACATGATTTGGATAGTTCTTTGAGAATATCTCCTTCGCCGTTTTGAAAGGGCGAAGACATAACGCCATGTTTTGTATATCTACTTTGCCATAATACAAAGCCATCATGATGTTTAGCAGTAATGATTACCTTTTTCATACCCGCATCTTTCATTGCCCTACACCACTGATCGGTATCTAGATTTTTCAGATTAAACACCGAAGGGTCTTCCATGCCATTACCCCACTCAAGTTTTGTAAATGTATTTGGACCAAAATGTACAAATGCTATAAATTCATCTTTTAAAGCATTCATTTGATTTTTTGAAGGAACTACATGGGCTGCCTTTAAAATTATAGAGTCCCTAGAATCATCTTCATCTATTTTAATCGTATTCTGTGTAGTATAGAACAAGGCTTTTTTAGATTCCTCTTTGCACGAACCTATTAAAAACAGGAGTGTTAGAAGTTTTAAAATTGATGGTACTTTTTTAAATGTTGATTTAGTCATTTATTAAATTTTGGTTGTTGTTTGGTCTTTAAAACTTACATGATAAACTTCAAATCTAGTTTAATATTCATAGTAAAACCGATGCTTAATTTGCCTTGTTCAATACTTTTTTTGCATTAAGTATTAAAACACTAGTCAACTGACCAATATCATATGTATTAGTTTTTAAGATGTTTACTTTTAAAAAAATAATAGAAAACCATTATGAGACGGAACTTGAATCAACAAGAATGTATTGAACTGCTAAAACAGAACTACATTGGTAGACTAGCCTACGTCTCTGGAGGATGCCCTCACATTGTACCCATAACATATTTCTATGACACCGATAGTTACACCCTAATAAGTTATTCTTCTGAAGGACACAAAATTAGGGAAATGAGAAAGAATACTGCAATTAGCTTCTCAGTAGATGAGATTGCCTCTATAGCCAACTGGAAATCGGTATTGCTTCATGGGACTTTCTCAGAACTATCACGTATCGACGCCAAACATATGCTTCATGAATTTTCTGAAGGGGTTAAAAAAGTAATAGCCAATACACACGGCGAACATCCAAAATATATTAGCGAGTTTTCCGCAAAAATTGATAATGAAGATATTCCTGTGATATTTCAAATTCATATCACGGAAATAACAGGGAAACTAAGAGTCAGAAATCACTGACCTTAAAATAACATTATTTATAATTGTACATAAAAAAGCTCTCATTATTGATGAGAGCTTTTCATTTTTTAATTACTTTCTAACAGGAACCTTTTTTCAAAACTATCTTTTAAAAGTTGCCTTGCCAAAGCCAATAATTCTTCTACTTGGTCAATTGTTGTTCTACGTATTTTAGCTATTTCTTCAGTGGTTAGCCCTTCATCCGTAAATAGTTCATAAACAGTTCTCATGGGCATATTCATTTTGTTAAGCACTAATTGAATATGATGATAAATGCGTTCTTTATTCAAAGAGGCATCGAGCTTGTCTGCCAATTGTTTTTCTTCTTGGGTAATAAAAACGTGTTCAAGTGAATAGTTGCTTTTGTTTAAAGATATATCATCTAACTCCTCCAATAACACGAAATCACCATCTGCATCTTGAGTATAATTTTCTTCCATAGCATCCCATTCTGGTTTAGAATAAGTATCTATATTATCAAAAAACACATGATCAAACTCCTCTTCTACCAAACTATTTTCCAAAAGCTCATCTACTTTTTTGAACAAAAATACATGTAGCTCGTTTTCACTCTTAATATCATCAATATTATCATACACTTCTATAAAAAGCTGATCGGTAAAATCACTGGGATCGAACATACCTTTGTTTAATTTACCGTTGGCAACGGCACTATTCAACCTTTTAGACACATATCTGTAAATTTGAGGGAGTACCTTTAATAGTTCTGTATTGAAAGATTCTCTATTCTCTTTTCGTTTATAAGAGACCAGTTTAGAATACGTTTCTTTCATTATTATTCTTATATCATTCATGGTAGCTTCCATAATAGTTTACTTTTAAGATTATTACATTATAAAATTGCAAACTTATAGGCGTATATCATATGATAAATGTCAGTGAGCTGCCTAAAGATTTCAGATAATTTAGTACTTGATATGCCTTTTACAAATTAATACTGAAAAACAATAATATGATCAACCCTACCGACTTTGGAATTACCGGACTCACAGACCAACAGGTTGATGCTTCTAAAGAAAAACACGGCGTAAATTCTTTTAATTACAAGAAAGAAAATAGCTTTTTAAATGCCCTAAAAAGCATTGCTAAAGAGCCCATGGTTATATTGTTACTCATAGCTTCATCTATATATTTCATAACCGGTAATTATGGTGATGGCGTTTTTTTGGCCTCTGCCATTGTTCTTGTTGGCTCAATATCGCTATATCAAGATTCTAGAAGTAGAAAGGCTCTAGAAAATCTCGAAAACCTTACCCACCCAAAAAGCAAGGTCATACGTAATGGTGCCGTTGTAGAAATTGATAGCCAAGATATTGTGGTTGGTGATTTTCTTATGGTTGAAGAAGGTACTACCATTTCTGCGGATGGCGTTATAGTTCACTCAAATGATTTTTCTGTAAATGAATCCATATTAACCGGTGAATCACTTTCTGTATATAAGGACGCCACATGTACAGATAATTTAATTTTTACAGGAAGTACCGTTGCAAGTGGATTGGCAATTGCTCAAATTACCGCAATTGGCAACTTAACTAAACTGGGGGAAATAGGCAAAAGCCTTGAAAACATCAACCAAGGAAAAACACCTTTGGAACTGAAGATTTTCAACTTCGTGAAATTCATGTCCATTTTGGGCGGCGTTGTATTTTTACTCGTTTGGGGAATAAATTACCTGCGTTCTGGTATTGTACTCGACAGTTTACTAAAGGCATTGACCTTAGCCATGAGTATTTTACCTGAAGAAATTCCTGTTGCTTTTACCACTTTTATGGCATTAGGCGCATGGCGATTAATGAAAATGGGAATCGTCGTTAAACAGATGAAGACCGTTGAAACCTTAGGAAGTGCAACTGTTATTTGTACGGATAAAACCGGCACTATTACCCAAAACAAAATGGCGTTAGCCAAACTGTTCACATTAAAAACCGGTACTATAGTTAACACTAAAGATATTTTAGGTGACAATGAAAAAGAGATTATCACAACTTCTATGTGGGCAAGTGAACCTATACCATTTGATCCAATGGAAATTGCCATACATAATGCATATAGTTCCTTAACAGATAACGATGAGCGCCCCAATTATAAAATGGTTCATGAATACCCCTTAGGTGGTAAACCGCCAATGATGACCCATGTTTTCCAGGATGATGAGGGCAACCAAATTATTGCAGCTAAAGGTGCCCCTGAAGCTATTATAGCAGTAGCGGATCTTAGTACTTCTGAAATTGAAATGATACAAAACATACTTACCGAATTAGGTAAATATGGGTATAGAATGCTTGCCGTGGGCATGGCGATATTTGAAGGAAAAAATTACCCAAAAGAACAACAAGATTTTAAATTTGATTTTAAGGGAATTATCGCTTTCTATGATCCACCAAAGGAAAATATTTCACAAGTTTTGAAGGACTTTGATAGTGCTGGCATACAGGTGAAACTGGTTACAGGTGATAATGCGAATACCGCTATGGCAATCGCCAAACAGATTAATTTTAAAGGATATGAAAAATGTATTTCTGGTGATGAGTTAATGCTACTTACCGATGCTGAACTTCAAGAAAAAGTAAAAGATATCAACGTATTCTCTAGAATGTTTCCCGATGCGAAATTGAGAATTGTAAATGCACTAAAAAAGAACAACGAGGTGGTTGCCATGACGGGCGATGGCGTAAATGATGGCCCGGCTTTAAAGGCTTCACATATTGGTATTGCAATGGGTAAAAAAGGCACCGAAATTGCCAAACAAGCGGCATCCCTTATTTTGGTTGATGATGACCTATCTAGAATGGTAGATGCCGTTGCTATGGGTAGAAAAATATACACCAACTTGAAAAAGGCAATTCAGTATATCATCTCTATACACATACCCATCATTCTTACCGTATTTATACCCTTGGCGTTACGGTGGATCTATCCAAATATATTCTCACCCTCCCATGTTATTATCTTAGAATTAATTATGGGACCTACCTGTTCTATCATTTTTGAAAACGAACCTATGGAGAAGAATTTAATGATCAAGAAACCTAGACCTTTTTCAACTACTTTTTTCAACTATAAAGAGCTAACTACTAGCGTTATACAGGGTTTAGCAATAACTATAGGTGCATTAGTAATTTATCAATATACAGTGGCTGTTGGGTTCTCTGAGAATACGACTAGAACTATGGTTTTTACGGTGTTAATAGTAGCCAATATCTTTTTGACTTTGGTCAATCGTTCTTTCTATTATTCTATTTTCACCACCTTGAAATACAAGAATAATTTGGTTCCGCTAATTATAGGTTTAACGATTATTCTTTCCTTAGCGATAATTTATATACCTGTGTTAGCCAACTTTTTTGAATTTGAAAGTCTAACGCTATCTCAGTTAGGTTTGACCATTCTAATAGGTGCCATCTCCGTTCTTTGGTACGAATTTGTAAAAGCAGCAAAACGCGCTAAGAAAAAAGGATAATTAAAGCTTTTGACCATATGCTAGATCGCCGGCATCGCCTATACCAGGTATTATGTAACCACGAGCATTCAGTTCTGGATCTACTGCGGCAATCCATAAATGAGTCTGAGCCGGGAAAACGCTTTGTACAAAGTCAATACCCTGTTGCGAGCCAATAACAGAAACAATATGAATTTGTTTGGGTGTGCCATGGTCTTTTAAACCCTTTAACACATTTTCCAAAGTTCTACCTGTAGCTAACATGGGGTCTGTTAACACCAATACTTTGCCTTCTAGAGAAGGTGCCGCAAAATAGTCGACCACGACTTCAAAATCATCTTCGTCGTTTTCATGTTTACGGTAGGCAGATATAAACGCGTTTTCAGCCGCATCAAAATAATTTAAAAGCCCTTGATGCAATGGTAAACCTGCTCTTAAAATAGAGCATATAACTACTTGATCTTGACTTAAACGCATAGATTTATTACCAAGCGGAGTTTCTATATTTTTAGAACTATATAGCAACTCTTTACTGAACTCATAACCGAGTACCTCTCCTATACGCTCTATATTTCTACGAAATCGCATAGGGTCTTTTTGAATCTGCACATCGCGTATTTCCGAAATAAACTGATTGAGAACTGAATTTTGGTCTCCTAAATTATGAATGGTCATAAGTGCTATATTTTAATTCTAAGGTACTGCTTTCAAAAATAAAACTTGACAGTTTAAATGTGATCATTTATACTATCAAGTTTATAAAAAATTAAGATTTACCAAAACCTAGGCATATATCATACCTCCATCAATAAGATGTGTGCAACCCGTAATATATTTACTCTCATCTGATGCCAGAAACAAAGCAAGTTCAGCTACTTCTATTGAGGTGGCATATCGACCAAAAGGTACTGTAGCCGTAAAACCATCTTTAACAGCAGTGGGACTATCAGGAGACATATCACTTTCAATTCTTCGCATCATTTCATTATCCACAGGACCTGGATGAATAGTATTGACCCTTATATTTCTAGATGCATTTTCTGCAGCCGCAACTCGCATTATACCTACTACGGCATGCTTCGTAGCTACATATGCGCCCAAACCTGCAAATCCTTTTAAACCTGCGACAGATGATGTAATTATAACGCTACCGCCCTCTTCCATTTTTGGGACAATATATTGACAGCCCAACCAAACACCTTTTAAGTTTACCGCAACTACCTTGTCAAACACTTCTTCCGGATATTCTGAAATTGGGCTTGAAGTGCCTTCTATACCTGCATTGGCAAAGAAAATATCGATTTTACCAAAAGTCTCTAAAGCATGGTTTAAAAACCGTATAGTATCTTCCTTCTTAGAAACATCAGCTCTATAGTAAGATACATTATTATTAATGAGTTTAGTACGTGCTTCAATTATGGCCTCTTCATTATTATCTACCAAAACCACTTTCGCACCTTGTGCCAAGAATAGATTTGCCGATGCCATACCAATGCCACCCGTACCTCCTGTTATTACTACTACTTTACCTTTTAATCTGTTCATCTTTACATATTTTTTTATTGTAGAATCACCATTCTTTTATAAATGTAAATTGTTGAACAATAATATTCTATGACGAATATCAGCAATCGACAGGATCTAGTTTTTCTTCTATTAAATTACTTGCATTTCAGGTTTAGCTCATGATATTTATCATAGGATTTTTTTATGCACTCCTTTACTTTTAAATCATCAATAAAAGATAAGCCATGAAAAATATTCTCATACCCACTGACTTCTCTAACAATGCCGATCACGCCATCTCGTATGCGTTGAACATATTTAAATGCGAACGCGCAAATTTTTACTTTTTACATGCATATGCCGATGAAGTTTACGGACCATATCATAAAGTAGATCCAGAAACTTTTGAAGAGCAGAAGAAGATTATTGCTGATGATTCTGAGAACAAACTGAACAAGCTTGTGACCGAAACCCAAACTAAAACGCATAACCCTTTACATAAATATGAAGCAGTACCCGCTTTTGAATCTTTGGTAGATGCCTTGAACAACTTTGCCGATCTAAAAAATATAGATCTTATAATAATGGGAACCAAAGGTAATACCGCCAGCTCTAAAATAACTTTTGGCAGCAACACCGTACAAGTTTTCAAATATGTAAAATGCCCCGTATTGGCAGTCCCTGACGAATATGATTATAGCCAACCTAAGAAAATACTTTTTCCCAGTAACTACATGATACCGTACAAACGAAGAGAATTGAAGTTGCTGGATATTTTAGCGGGAGAGTTTAAGGCTGAAGTTCATAGCCTGTATATTTCTGATTTTGTTGATTTGAGCCATAGGCAGTTGGACAATAAGAAGTTCTTGGAAGAATCTCTACCACACGCCAGGTTATCATTTGTAACCATAGGTGTAGAAAATAGGGCTAAAGCCATCTCAACATACATTGCCGATTATAATATGGACCTTTTGGTTATGGTAAATTCAAGACACTCCTTTCTTGAAGATATGCTTTATAAATCCACTATTGATGAAATCGGTCTTTCGTCTACCATACCATTTTTGGTCATGCAAAACCTTTCTCGATAACTAAACTTCTATTGCTATGAAAAAGATATTGATTACAACAGATTTCTCGGATAATGCATGGAACGCTGTTTTTACGGCATTAAAAATATATGCAGAAATAAATTGTCATTTTTACCTACTACATGCTTATGAGCCTACTCCACTAAATTTAATGGGTTCTAAAAGTCAGCAAAGACTTGGTGTAATCTATGATTCGCTTTCAAAATATTCGGCACAAGAGTTAAATGAAACCAATACTTACCTTAAAGCACATCATAATAATCCAAAGCATCAATTTACCACAATATCAAAACCGGGAAACCTTGAAGATTCCGTAGCATCAGTTATCTTCAAAAATGATATAGATTTATTGATTATGGGTACCCAAGGGGCTACAGGTGCCAAAGAAATATTCTTAGGCAGTAATACGGTAAAAGTATTGAACCAAATAAAAAATATTCCCATTATTGCAGTACCTACTGGGTATAATTTTCAAAGTTTGAAGTCCATACTTTTCGCCACCGATTTTAGTGATTCTTACAAGAAAAACCTATTTGACCCCATTATTGAACTTAGCAAAATTTGGAATGCCAGTATTGAAGTAGTTCATGTAGCTGTAGATTTTTATTTGAACGACCACCAAGATGCCCATAAAGAAGTTTTAAAGGAACGGTTATCTGGGTTTGATATTGAATTTAAGAACATACCTTTTGAAATCAATACTTCTAAGAGTATTGACTTGTATGCCAAAGACAAAGAGTCAAGCTTCTTAAGCATTCTAAGACATCAGCATACTTTTTGGGAGAAAGTTATTGGTGAGGCTGTTGTAAAAAAGATAGCTTTTCATTCAAAAATACCCGTCCTGTTCCTACCCCAATAGTATCGCATCTTTTCTAATATCTAATCCATTACAATGAAAAATATCTTAATACCTACAGATTTCTCTGACAATGCCTGGAATGCATTAGTTTACGGAATTTCTTTCTTTAAAAAGACACACTGTACATTTCATATAGTACACATAAATTCTATTAACACCAATGCCAGCGGAGAAGCTGCTATGTACGTATCTCCAGATATTTTAGAAAAAACGATACTGGCAGAAAGTAAAGAAAAACTTAAGGCTCTCAGTAAAAAAATTGAACAGCTACCATTAAACGTTAAGCACGAATTTCACTTTAAAGCTATTTATGGCTTTTTCACAGATCAGCTTAAAGAGTTCGTTAAAAAAAAGAATATTGACCTTATCATAATGGGTACAAAAGGAGCTTCTGGTCTAAAATCTGTTTCTATAGGTAGTAATACAGGTAATGTTATAACCAAAGTGCCCTGTACACTAATGGCCGTACCAGAAGATGCTACCTATGAGAAAATTGAAGAAATTGGCTTTCCGTCTGATTTAAATTTATTCTATGATGTAAGAATACTAGATATCATTAAAAATATCATTCTCTTGAAAAAATCTGCTTTGAGATTGTTATATGTTTCTAGTAGAGGGGAAGAACTAAATGCCAATCAAATAAAAATAAAAAACTTATTACTTGATTATTATAAAGAAACGGAATGTACTTTTCATGAAGTTACCGGCAAGCATATAGATGAGTCCGTTCAATGTTTTACAGAAAGTAGAAATCTAGATATGTTGATAATGGTCGCCAAAAACATTAATTTTCTAGAACGAATTCTATTTAGACCAACAGTTGAAAAAATTAGTTACCATACCAAAGTGCCATTTCTGGTTATACATGAGTAACAGAGAAGGTTTTATAGCAGAAAAACTTTAACGATGTTCATTTATTGCCAATCTAATATCTTCAATGGGCATAACACCTGTATGCCTCCACAAGGGTAAACCGTTCTTAAATAATACCAAGGTAGGTACGCCCTTAATTTTATATTTTTTTACGATTGCCTTTTCTTCCTCTACATCTAATTCAAGACTATTGATCGCTGTTGCCCCTTCTTCTACTATTTTCTCCACTGTTGGTCTCATAAGTTTACAGGGCACACACCAAGATGTATAAAAATACACCAATGTGGGATTTTCCGAGGCTATGGTCTTTTTAAAAAGCTTTCTCATTACACACTAGTTTTATACTATATAATAACCAATTAAATACTTTTCAATACTGACGAATATCATACTATAATCTACCTAATGAAGGTACCTTTATTATATTAAATTATAGTATTATGACACGTATTTTACTACCTACAGATTTTTCTGAAAACGCATTGACCGCTATACGCTATGCTCTTACACTATACAAAGATCTTAAATGCACATTTTTTCTATTGAACAGTTACATGCCGCCGGTATACCACACGGAGTATTTAATGGGTAGTCCGGCGCAAATTGGTCTTGGAGATATTGTACAGCAGAACTCACAAGACAATCTTAAAAACCTTAAAGAGAAATTATTAAAAGAATTTGATAATCCTTTACATACATTTATTACCCATTCTGCACTAAATGTTCTTTCTAGCGAGGTAAGCAGAACGGTAGAGGCTGAAGATATTGATATCGTTGTTATGGGTACCCAGGGCGCTACTGGTGCTAAAGAAATATTATTGGGCACCAATACGGTTCATGTCATCAAAAATTCTAAATGCCCCGTTTTGGTCATTCCTTCAAAATTTGAATATGAAGCTCCAGAACAAATACTTTTTCCTAATGATTATGAAGTATCACTAGATAAAAACAGCCTGTCTCAGCTTTTAAAAATTGTAAATTCTCATATATCTCAAGTTAACGTAATGCATGTTTATACAGGCGATGACCTAACTACGGTTCAACAAAAAAATAAAGAAAAATTAGCCCAAGTATTATCAAAAAATGCATTTTTTCATGAAGTATCCAGCAATGAAATTATCGCTGCAATCAACGAATTTCAAGTAAAGCAAAAAATAAACTTATTAGTCATGGTACAAAACAAGCATACCTTTTTGGAACGTTTGTTTATTGAGCCTGTAATCAAGAAAATTGGATTTCATGTTACTGTTCCATTCCTTATAATTCCACAATAAAATTATGAATATCAAAAATATACTTGTCGCAACAGATTTTTCGAATGAAGCCTATAACGCGCTTTTTTATGCTACCCAGATTTTTGCGTCAACAGCATGCACATTTCATATAGTTCATGCCTATGATGATATAATTTTGAGTGCAAAAAACGCGCTATTTACAGGTAAGAAAGAGATGGAGCATTTACAAAACCAATCTCAAGAAAACTTGACGAAAACAGCACATAAAATTGTACTTGACACCGGTAATGAAATACACAAATTCAATACCATTTCTAGTAATGGTAGTCTTGCCAGTGTAATATCCAAAACGATAGATACTCATGATATTGATTTGGTAGTTATGGGTAACAAAGGTAAAACGGGCGCCAAAGAATTATTTATGGGCAGCAATACCATTCAAATTGCCAATACTATTACTACATGTCCCATTCTGGCCATACCTAGAGAGATTGCCTTTAAACCTATTGAAGAAATCGCTTTTGTTACCGATTATAAAAAAGGATGTACTAAAAATTCGATTTCTATGCTGTTAGATATCGCGTCAATTTCAGATGCTTCAGTTGCAGTTCTGCATATTAATGAAGAGGAATTAATGACTTCTAAACAGGTATCCAATCAAAAACTATTAGATAAATGTTTAGGGCAAATGCCGCATAGTTATGATGAAATTTGGAACTATGCCGATAAAGCGAATGTCATTCAAGATTTCATAGCTGAAAGAGAAATCAACATGTTGGCAATGGCGTATCATAGAAGAAAATTCTTTGAACGTTTTTTACATGAGCCCGTAATTATGGATTTAAGTATCTATGCCACTATTCCGTTTCTGATTCTACCTGTACAAGACTGATATTTATCATAGTGATTGAGTTAACTGGACAATATATTTATAGAACAATCTAAATCATTTAACAATGAACAAGCGTATTTTAATACCTACCGATTTTTCTAAAAATGCTTTAAACGCAATTAGATATACTGTTGATTTGTACGCCAAATTAAACTGTGACTTTTATTTTTTAAATGTATTCAGTTTTGAAAAGTACACTACCAATAGCTTAAATATACCAGAAGAAGGGAGCGCCGTATATGAGCAAGCAAAAGAGGATTCTGAAAAAAACTTTGTGAAGCTATTAGATACCTTGTCCTTACACCCAGAAAACCTAAAGCATAATTATTATACCGAATCTACATCTAATTTTCTATCAGAAGCTATAAAGAAAATTATAAATGAAAAAAACATTGATTTGGTGGCTATGGGAACAAAAGGGGCTACCGGATCTAAAGGTGTGTTATTTGGTAGTAATACTGTAATCGCAATGGAAAAAATCAGGGAATGCCCTGTGCTTGCAATACCTGAGCACGTATCATTTATGTCTCCTAAAGAAATTGTTTTTCCTACAGATTATAAAGATGTATATAAAAGATCCGAATTTAGATACCTTATAGAATTGGCTAATATGCATCATGCTGAAATTGCCATTTTACATTTAGAAAAGAATAAAGAACTTACTAAAACTCAAGAGAGCAACAAGCAATTATTATCTTTAATATTAAGTGAGACCGCACACCAATTTCACACACTTACAGAAAAAAATCTAGGTAAAGGTATACAGAGCTTTGTTGAAAGTAGAGAAAGCGACATGGTGTCTTTCATAAACCGTAAACACTTCTTTTTTGGAAATGTTTTCTCTAAACCATTAATTAAAGAGATTGGTTATGATAGTGATGTTCCCATACTAGCATTACATTAAGATGCTTTAGAATTGATACGTACCTACACATAAAATTATCATAACATATTTTAGACATCCTTGGTTGGTTGATGTCTAAGGTTAAACCGTCAAGGAATTCGCTTCATTGGCGGTTTTTTTAAACAATTCATATGGATACAATTTCTAGCTTATTAGAGAACCCTACCCTAATTAAAATGATCAAGTTAATTGCGTGGATTCTCTTTATAGTTTTTATTATCGGTTTTATCAGAAAATCGCTTAAAAAAAGAATAGAAGATATTTCTATAAGGTACAAGGCGCAAAAAGGTGTTGAAATTATAGGTTACGTACTTATTATTTTCTTAGTTCTAATGGCATTTACTATTGATAGCATTAAAGATTACACCATAATTATCGGCTTATTTACCGCTGGTATCACTTTTACCCTGCAAGAATTGATACTTAGTATTGCAGGCTCTTTCTATATATTTTTTGTTCGCGTGTATAAACCTGGCGACCGTATTGAAATCAATAATATAAAAGGTGATGTTATTGACATGGACAGTATTTACACCACTATTATGGAAATGGGAGAATGGGTTAGCAGTGACAACTATTCCGGTAGAATTGTAAAAATCAGTAATGCTTTTGTTTTTAAAGGTCCGATAAAGAATTATTCAATGGATTTTCCTTTCGTTTGGGACGAATTGAACATTCTCATCACTTATGGTTCTGATACCGAACTTGCCAAAACCATTATGCTGAATACCGCCAATGAATTTTTATCTGATTACACAGAAAAATCGAAAGCTAAATGGCAACAAATGGTCGCTCATTATTATATAGAAGATGCAACGATCGAACCAACAATAGCCATGAACCTTACCGATAATTGGGTACAATTAAATTTAAGGTATATAACAGATTATAAAAGAAGAAGAAATACAAAACACACGCTATTTCAATATATTGAAATAGCGATTTCTAATACAAATGGTAAAGTAACTCTAGCTTCTACTACATTACAATTACTAGAGGTACCACCGCTTAATGTTAATTTAAAAAAGTAATATGGATACTAAAGAATCTATTGACATTATCAAATCTTCAGGACAGAAAATGAAGTTCTCATTAGACAAACTTCGTAACTCTCTTAAGCACAGTGGTGCAAACCATGAACTGGTAGAAGAAATTGTTAGTAAGGTATATGATGAACTTTTTGAAGGCATTACCTCTAATGAAATCTATAATAGAGCATATTCGTTGCTTAAAAAAAACAAGTCCGTATTCGCCTCTAAATACAAACTAAAAAAGGCAATCTATGAATTGGGACCAACTGGTTTTCCTTTTGAACGTTTTATAGCCGCTATATTGCAATTTTCAGGTTATGAAGTTGACGTAGACATCATATTAAATGGTGCCTGCGTTACCCATGAAATTGATGTTATTGCAGAAAAAAATGGTTCGGCAACTCTTATAGAATGTAAATTTCATAATGAAGAAGGACGTAATTGCAACGTTAAAATTCCGCTTTACATACACTCCAGATATAATGATGTAAAAGCACACTGGATAACAAATAAAAATAGCAAACCATTAAATAAAGGTTGGGTAGTTACAAACACCAGATTCACTGAAGATGCCTTAACCTACGGTAAATGTGCAGACCTCTATCTTTTAAGTTGGGATTTTCCAAAAGATGACGGACTAAAAGACAGAATTGATAGGCTTGGACTCTACCCTATTACGGTTTCTAGCTTGTTATCTAAACGAGAAAAACAATTTCTATTAAGCAGAAATGTGGTACTGTGTAGACAACTTGTAAAAGACAAATTTTACCTGGATCACCTTGGTATTTCTACCGAACGAAAATCCAAAATTTTAGACGAAATCTCACAACTTTGCAAAACTCAATAACATGAAAAAAGTACGTATAAAATTTTTAGGCGCTTCTGGTACGGTTACAGGTTCTAAATTTTATCTAGAAACTCCTGAACTGAATATCATGATAGATTGTGGCATGTTTCAAGGTCTTAAAGAGTTACGTAAAAAAAATTGGGAGCCTTTATCTATAGACGCTAGTAAAATAGATGTGGTATTGCTAACACATGGTCACCTAGACCATACCGGGTACTTACCACGATTGGTAAAAGAAGGTTTTAAAGGAGATATCATAAGCACCCTCCCTACTTTAGCCGTTGCTCGCGTTATTTTGCTTGATAGTGCCAAAATACAAGAAGAACAAGCTAAAAAGGCAAATGAAGAAGGCTTTTCTAAACACCCTAAAGCGCTTCCCTTTTATAATATTATAGAAGCTGAAAAAACCATTAGATTATTCTCTGGAAGAAAAAGAGATGAATGGATTCAGCTTTCAGAGAACATTCGCTTTAAATATAGATATAACGGTCATATCATTGGTTCCACTTTTATTGAATTGGAGATTTTCGGAAAAATGTTCGTTTTCTCTGGTGATGTTGGTAGGTTGAACGATGAGTTATTAATGCCTCCAGAAAGACCTGAATGGGCAGATTATTTATTTTTAGAAAGCACCTATGGCAACAAACTACATCCTAAAGAAAACATTACTGAAATTTTAAGTGATCTGGTTCAAAAAACCATTAACGAACGTGGTACGTTGATCATACCATCATTTGCTGTTGAAAGATTACAATTGTTAATGTTCTTGTTTTGGGATTTATATAAAAAGAACAAAATACCCAACATACCCATTTTTATAGATAGCCCAATGGGTAGTAATGTTCTAGATGTATTTGGGCAATTTACAGATTGGCATAAGCTTAGCCAGAGCGATTTTAAAGCTATGTGCAATCACTTTACCATTACATCATCATACGCAGATACTTGGAAAACTATAGATGACCCAAGACCTAAAATTGTAATTGCAGGTAGCGGCATGGTTACTGGCGGCCGCGTACTCACCTATTTAAAACAGTTGATAGATGAACCCAAAACAAAGGTTCTATTAGTCGGTTACCAAGCGGAAGGTACACGTGGTCGGCAATTGTTAGAGGGTACGCATGAACTTAAGCTCTTCGGCAAATACTACCCTGTAAAAGCTAGTATTCATTTTATTGAAAGCCTTTCTGCTCATGCAGACCAAGCAGAACTTCTTCATTTTATAGATGGTATTAAAAATACCCCGGAAAATGTTTTTCTAATTCATGGTGAACCAGGCGCCTTAGATGCTTTTAAAGTAAAAATAAGAGATACCAAAGGGTGGAACTGCCATATACCCAAATTAGAAGAAACTATAAATCTATATATATAATCGGCTTTTTTTGTCAGATTGTACTTTTCTTAAACTGACTATCGTCATATTTACGACATTGCCAATGTAGTATCTTCGACATATATAAGAAAATAAAAATACCTGCCCTATGAAAAAGTTGATCGTGCTATTCTCATTGATATTGATGGGTTGTTCATCCATTAGCTTAGTAGAAAATTGGAAAAACCCCGATATCGTTTTGTTCAATGCCAATAAAGTACTACTTGTAGGTATGGCACAAGATGAAAATAATAGAGAGCGTTTTGAAACAAAATTGCAAAAAGAATTTACCGATAGAAATGTAGAAGCATGGAGAAGCATTGATATTTTTGATTTATCGCTAACCGATTCTCGCAAGACCGAAAAAGAACTAGATGCAGTTGAACAAAGTTTACTGGACAAAGATTTTGATGCTATTCTATTAACAAAAATTACCGGTTCTGAAAATCGTGAAAGTTTTATGAAATCAATATCACGGTGGGATGACCACCAATCAAGGTTCAATGATGATTACTTAGAACATCAAGGTATCTATTATGATGATGATTACTATGAAAAATTTACCGTTTACCATGCAGAGACTACACTATACTGTATTTGCGAGGGTAAAGAAAGGGCTATGATCTGGCGAGGTATTATTGAAATTACCGAACCGAATAACATTGAAAAAGCGATTAAAGATTATGTACAATTAATTATTGTGGCAATGGAGGATCAAGATTTGGTATTTACTTCTCAAATTGAATAAAAGGATCCAATTAAAACAACGGACTAAGCACTCTGCCCACGCCTTCTTTAAGCTTTTTGCTCCATGGTCTTTTTATAAATTCATCATAGATTAATTCGTTACTGATAAGGCAGTCGTTTAGAAAATCTTCTTTCAATTGTTTGGCAATTTGTTTGTGATACATAATTGCATTTACCTCATAATTTTGCTCAAAGCTTCGGTCATCTAAATTTGCCGTACCAATTGAGGATACGGTATCGTCACTTACCATAATTTTACTATGTAAAAATCCGTCAGGAAATAAGTATATTTTAATTCCCGCTTTCAAAAACATTTCAAAATAAGAATGAACCGACCAACTAACCACTTTGTTATCAGCTTTTTCAGAAACAAGTAACCTTACATCTACTCCACTTAATGCAGCCGTTTGTAATGCCCTTATCAACGCTTGCCCTGGAATAATATAAGGGTTTGTAATATAAATATAGTTCTTTGCGGTGTTGATAATAGTAAAATAGGTTTGCTCCAATGCCGGGAAATCATCATCTGGTCCACCAGCTACAATTTGTACCAGCTCATTGGAGACAGGTTGTTTTGCGTAACTCTTGGGTTGTTCTATAGCTTCTAGTAATTTTGTACTTACCAAATACCAATCTGTCATAAATACTTGATCTAATTGAGCTGCTGCTGGACCAACAAGTCTTAAATGCATATCATGCCATTTACCTAAACCTACTTGACCTTTTAAATATTTATCGGAAACGTTGATACCACCGGTAAATGCAATTTCACCATCTACGACGATTATTTTTCTGTGATTTCTAAAATTCAATGAGTAAAAATACCTGCCGAATTTAAATGGTAAAAAAGAATATACTTCTACACCGATTTCTATAAGTTTCTTTAGGTATTTTTTGCTCAAAGAGAAACTGCCAATACCATCATATATTAACCTAACCACTACCCCTTGGACAATTTTCTTCTCAAATAAATCTAACAACCTGTTCGCCAAATCGCCTTCTTCAAAAATATAATACTGAATATGAATACGTTGCTTTGCACTTTCCAATGCTTTAAAAATGGTTTCAAAGGTTGTTTTACCATCTTTTAATATGTGCAGTTCGTTTCCGGTAGTTGGTGGAAATTGAGCGTTTTCATAGTTTAATGTAATTAGCTTTTTATATTTACCGTCAAACACATCGATGTGTTCTAAACTAGGTTTAGGTTGCTTATTGAACAAATCTTTCTCTTGTTGAATAAGCTTGTATTTTCTTCTATTTCTACCCAATAGTAGATAAAGAAAAATACCTCCCACGGGTAACGCAAAGATTGCTAAGAGCCATGCCAAACTTTTAGATGGCTTAGCTCCGTAAAGTAAAATGGACAGCACAATCGACAAAGCAACAATTACGTAAATACCAATAAATATTGAAGTCCACATGGTTATATTGATTTAAAAAACCACTTTATAAATGGTGGTTTTCTGCAAAGTGCAAAATAATAGTCTATTTCTATAAAAAATATGATAAATATTAGGGCGTAGTCTTCCCATTTTCTGCTTCCTACAGCTTTCATCAAATATTCAACAAAGTGAAGGCTATCGCCTTTTCTTTTTTTCCAATTGTTTGCGTGAACTATATTTAATGCACTTTAGCAAAACAAAAAATGAACTGTAAAACAGTTCATTTTTTTATTCAGTCGGGATGACAAAAATACAACCACTTTTGGCAAGTAATTTGCATGCATTCCTCAAAATCAAATTTCTTTTTGTAAACTTGATTTATAAATAGATTCAGATGGTTTGTGGTACTAATCGGTACAATAGTTTATTTACGTACAAACCTGAACTTAACTTGTCAGTCGTTTTCTAATAATTTTAGATAAATAGAATCTTTATATACTATAATTCAAATTTCAAAAAGACTTCATGGGTCCCATTATTACTGTTTGCCAATGTAGAATTGAGAGAGGCCTCGTAGGCGTATCCTATATGCATGCTATTCGCAAGGTCTAGGACAATGAAACCTGAGAACCCTTCATCTAACCGATATCCCGAACCGAACTCGAAACTTTCGTTATAGTTCATTGCTAGTGTTAAGTCAACGGATAAAGGGGAACCTTCCACATATCTTAGCATGGAAGATGGTTTTAAAATCAACCTTTCGTTAATGTTATAATCATATGCGGCCATAAGATAGCTATGGAGTTTATTACGCCCTAATTTTGCTAACCCACCATCTTGTTCCAACCGTTTCGGTTTTAAGATTTTGGGCACAGATAGTGAAACGGAAAGTTTTCTATTACGGAAGTATACCCCTGTTCCAACGTTAGGAGTTATACCTCCGTCTATGTTCATCAAGGATGGGTCGGATTGAATACCATAGGTCAATAGCCCATCCGTGTTAGCATTATACGAATTACCTGAAACCTTTAAACCAAAGTATATATTTGTATAATTGTCCCATTGAATTTTATAGGAAAAATCGATAGCTACCGAGGTCTGTGTCTCTATGAAAGTCTTATCGTTTATGACGCTGACCCCTAGCCCGACATTCCCGCCCATATAGGTACTGCCCATAAAACTTTGTGTTTCCGGAGCTCCCTGCACTTCCGACCATTGACTTCTAAGGTTGACTCCGAATTCTGTTTTTTCCTCTGCTCCTGCATATGCCGGATTCACAAAATTCATATTATATCTATACAATATATAACTGGGGTCCTGCTGTGCCTTAGCACTGCAAATTACTATTAATAGGGTTATAAGAAAATATATATTCTTAGTTCTCATGCTGATTTTTAATTTATTTTTTAATAGTTGATGAATATCCATCCGTTCATAGCTGCCGTACCATTTTGAAGATCGATAACATAGTAATATGATCCAGACGGTAGGGCTTCCGAATTCGATTTGAACCGCCCGTTCCAATCGTTCTTATAGTTTATGGTCTTGAATACCTCGTGACCGTACCTATTATATACCGCAACAATGGCATTGGGATAGTTCTCAATGTCTTTGATAATCCAAGTGTCATTAATATTATCACCATTTGGTGTAAAGGCTTGGGCGGGCACAACGATTCGTTCTTTTCCTACATTAACATCGTTATCGTCCAAGTCTGTATTGGCCCCTATTCCATCCTCGTCACTGTCTACACTTTCGTTGGGATCGTTAGGGAAGGCATCTTCGTCATCTGGCACACCATCACTATCAGTATCTACATCTCCGGTCGTTTCGCCCGAACCGATAGTACCGTCACCATTCGTATCTCCTTCAATTTCTCCTGTGCCAATAGTGCCATCGCCATCGGTATCACCGGCTGTTTCTCCTGTGCCAATAGTACCATCGCCATTGGTATCACCGGCTGTTTCTCCTGTGCCAATAGTACCATCGCCATCGGTATCACCGGCTATTTCTCCTGCACCAATAGTGCCATCGCCATCGGTATCACCGGCTATTTCTCCTGCACCAATAGTGCCATCGCCATCGGTATCACCGGCTGTTTCTCCTGCACCAATAGTGCCATCGCCATCGGTATCACCGGCTGTTTCTCCTGTGCCAATAGTGCCATCGCCATCGGTATCACCGGCTATTTCTCCTGCACCAATAGTGCCATCGCCATCGGTATCACCGGCTGTTTCTCCTGTGCCAATAGTGCCATCGCCATCGGTATCACCGGCTGTTTCTCCTGTGCCAATAGTGCCATCGCCATCGGTATCACCGGCTATTTCATCACCATCAGATATTTCTACCATCCAAACCTCACTATCACTGTTACCGTCACTGTCCGTTGCCGTTATGCTGATCTCGTAAACGTTATCCGTATTGGCGTCCGCCGGGTTTTCATAATCCCTTGCCACCATGCTCACCACTCCTGTGGACGGATCTATCGTAAAGTCCGCCGCATCATTGCCCGATAAAGTATAGGTTACCGAACCTATTGGCGCAGCTCCCGATAAACTTGGGGTCACCGAGGTGTATGCCACATTTTCGTTGACGTTCGCATTGGCAATGGCATCAATGGTGAACGTTACTGTTTCGCTCACATCGGCTACGCTAACCGTCCAGTCTTCCGTGTCATTGTTCCCGTAACTGTCCGTTACCGTTATGCTGATCTCGTAAACGTTATCCGTATTGGCGTCCGCCGGGTTTTCATAATCCCTTGCCACCATGCTCACCACTCCTGTTGTTGGGACGATTGTAAAATCCGCCGCATCATTGCCCGATAAAGTATAGGTCACCGAACCTATTGGCGTTGCCCCTGATAAAGATGGGGTTACACTTATGTAGACTAGGTTTTCGTTGACGCTGATATTATCAATAGCATCAATAGTAAAATTAACATCATCATTAGTTAATGTAATCGCTACCGTTTTATCAGCTAAAACATCAAAAGAGTCGTCACTAGAGGCATCGTTTACCGAAATGGTAATAGTTGCGGTATGGTCTATCGATAAAACATCATCATTAACACCAGTAACTGTTACTGTTTGTGCTATATTCCAATTAGCTGGAGTAAAGGTAAGAGTTGCTAAATCTACAGTAGTCTCATCAATATCACTACTAGATACGTTAAATAATACATTATTAGTTGGTTTTGCATCTAACACTACTGTAAAAGTTTCTGTATCAGCATTTTCATCAATAATTAAAGCAGTTTCACTTACTGTAAAACCTGGAGTGGTACTTGCTAGAGCTATGTATTGCGCATCAGTTGGGTCTATTTCTGCCCAGTAATGTGTGCCATCATCGGTAAGAGTTACCAATGTATCTGTATTAGCAAATGTCATATCATCAGAAAGGATAACTGTAGGAATTCCTGACGGAAATGTATAACTAGCTTTAGGGATTGCAAAATAAATACTACCCACTGTTCCGGTTTCATCTACCTTCCAAACACGTGCCGATTGGTTATTTGTTCCTCCATTAAAACTGACAGAAAATGTATTGGCAGCATTATTATGTGCCATCATTATAAAATTATTGTCGCCTAAACTTGTGGTTCTTAGTACATCATTATTTGCCTCCGTGAAATGTTGGGTGGTCGATAAAACCGGACCGTTTACATCGTTTACTGAACGTGAAACTTTTTGATCTAGTCCACTATCATCATCACGACCCAAACCAAAAATATCGGTTTTATAACCTACATTGGCAATGCCATCCCATACTACTGTACCATCGGAAGAGAGGTAGTTTGTTGCAGTGGACTGATCTAGGCTTATTCCATATTTTAATGCCAAGTAGGTTTCTACTTTACTTTTTTCGATTTCCGATAACTTACGATTAAAAATGATAACATCGCCAAGTCCTCCTTTCATATGATTGTCTCCATCGCAGGCTTCGCAAGAATCGGCATCAAGACCTATCATAATTGCACCATTGCCAGCTAATTGTGCATAGGTACTAATGTTGGAATATGCTTCAGAAGCATCTATGTGATATCTTGATATAATAGGATCAAAATCAAAACCAAATATATGAGGAATGTTATCATCCAAATCAGGATCGGTCAAATTATTAATGCTAGTACTATTCAAATTGACATTAAATACTGAATTATCAACAAAAAGTGCCATATCATTATCTCCGTCATCCCCATAGTGCCAAATCGCATGACTAAAACCCGTTTCCAGTTGTTGAACAGAAAATACAGTAGCTTCCGTAAAATCAAAATCAGTAGCATTCACTGCTGAAGCAAGGCCTGTATTGGCCCCGTCAAAAATTAGACCCGGGTTAAAGTTAACTACGTTATTGACAAAAAGTGGTGCTACGGTACCTGCGTCCGGATTATTAATTAAATTGACATTTAGGGGTACAGCATTAGCTGACTGATCGAGCCATTCGGCATCAGTAGCGTTGTTATACGTAAATCCCGCATCGGCCTTAAGCCAAAGCTCGAGACCTGTCGTTATCCCTCCGGGACTCTGCTGGGCAGATAGGCTTTGTATACTACAAATAAGTAGAATAGTAATGCATAAGCGTACGGTAAATAATGTAATCTTTCTTCGATTAAAGCCAACCGACTTTAAAATACTCATTAATCTCATAATAGGAAACAATTTTAAACAATTTCGCAAAGGATCTAATCCTATGCTATATTTCTCGATTTTTCCAGTAAATATGCACATGATAAGTAGGAAAAAGATTATAAATGTTGTAAACTAACGTATAATGTAGGTCAGTGGTAGAAATTTGTATTTCTACCCTTAAACGGTCAATTTAACTTGTGAATTATTAATCATTTTCATCGTCCTTGAATTAATTTTCAATCAATAGCTTCATTAAGCTAAATGCCATAAGTTAATTCTATATAATGCCAGAAAATGTAGCGAAAAGAAAAAAGTTCTCGAGAACATTAAAATAACCCGTTTTGTTGCACCGACTATAAATTCGAGAAATTTATTCTAGAATGTCTCAGTTGTGGTCTTTTTCCAATAGTTTCTTTAATTGACCTTTAATGGGGCAATTTTGGTCATATATGTAAAATGGCTAGATATTTATTCCGACGGCTAATATGCTGAATATGTCGAAATTTCGGAGTTTTATGGACATATTTAACATGTGTCTCAGCTACCCATTCATAACTGTCGCTGCCATTAATACTTACTCCATACTTGGAATTCTGATTTCGTTGGCAATCTTTATTCACTGACTAACCGAGACCATCACTGCTTCAATAATAACATCCATTTTTTTCCGTCTAAACGAAAGTACTCCCCTACCTATGTTGCTAATTCCAAATCCAAAAGCATTATTATCCATATCAATATTAAGTGCCAATATATTTTATTTATGGTAGGATTAATTTCATAAGCAGGGGAAAGTATCCAACCCTTTGAGCATATAAAAAAAGGCTATCGCCTTCTCACTTTTTTGATTCCAATTGCTAACATAAGCAGAACAAAAAAGGATTTACAGAATCCTAATGAACCCTCGTTGCAAATAACAAAATGAAGGCTATCGCCTTCTCACTTTTTTGATTCCAATTGCTAACATAAGCAGGACAAAAAAGGATTAACAGAATCCTAATGAACCCTCGTTGCAAATGACAAAATGAAGGCTATCGCCTTCTCACTTTTTTGATTCCAATCGCTTACATAAGCAGAACAAAAAAGGATTTACAGAATCCTAATGAACCCTCATTGCAAATGACAAACTGAAGGCTATCGCCTTCTCACTTTTTTGATTCCAATCGCTTACATAAGCAGAACAAAAAAGGATTTACAGAATCCTAATGAACCCTCGTTGCAAATGACAAACTGAAGGCTATCGCCTTCTCACTTTTTTGATTCCAATCGCTTTCATAAACTATGTTTATGACGCTTTTGGAAACAAAAAATGAACTGTTCTCACAGTTCATTTTCTTATTCAGTCGGGATGACAGGATTTGAACCTTACCCAATAAATGTTCTTATATCAATTAGTTACATCTTTAAAAAACAAACTGTTGACCGATTTGTTGACGGTGTTTTAAATGAACTTAAAGTAAATTAACTTACTTTCTGATGGCGTAAAGATATAATTTGGGTAATTCAAAATAATAAAAGAGCATATTTTTTTATAAAATCTATCCAACAATTTCCCGACTCTTGTTAAAAGGTTGCTGATAATGCCTTTGACCCGTGGCCTTATAAAGTGCATTGGCCACCGCTCCAAAAACAGGGGGAAACGGAGGTTCTCCCATACCCGTTGGGTCGATTTCATTCTGCACAAAATGTACGTCGATTTCTTTCGGTGCCTCTTTCATACGGATCATTTGGTATTGGTGGAAATTGTTTTTCTGTGGCACCCCATCCTCAAAGGTCAATTCCCCATAAAAGGCATTGCCTACACCATCGGTAATGGCTCCCTCGGCCATGTTTGTTGCTGCATCAGGATTTACCACCACTCCACAATCAATGGCACAAACTACTTTTTCAACTATGGGTTTACCGTTCTCCATCTTTAAATCCAGTACATGCGCCGCATAGGAGTTATGGCAAAAATAGGCCGACACTCCTCGATGTTTCGTTGCATCATTTTCTTTCCAAGCCGATTTTTCACGAACCAATTCCAGGACTCCGGCGTACCTATCTGCATCATAATCATTACGTTCGCCTACAGGATTTTCCTTGGCGCGTTTTAGCAGGTCCAAGCGAAATTGAATGGCGTCCTTGCCCATGGTTTCAGCAACTTCATCCAAGAACGCTTGTTCAGCACCTGCCATAAAATTAGATCGTGGAGCTCTAAAGGCACCTATGGAAATGTTGGAATCAATGGTCCACTCTTCTGCCATATAATTATCAATAGACCCTGCCGGAAAACGATTGGCGAACAATGGACTCTCCGGCACTCCTCCAGCCTTTACATATAATGCCGTTAAATTATTGTTTTCATCAAAAGCCGCGCGATAGGTTGCGTGATAAGTTGGGCGATAAATACCATTAGTCATATCGTCTTCACGGCTATATACTAACTTGATAGGTGCATTGACTTTTTGTGAAATTAGGGCCGCTTCCACTACAAAGTGGGCATAGGCCTTGCGTCCAAAACCACCGCCCATTCTTGGAAGGTCCATCTCAATATTCTCTTTCGGTATTCCCAGACTACTAGCAATGGTAGGGATGATCAAAGGCGGAATCTGTATTGGTGCTGCAATTTTCGCCTTATCGCCTGCTACATGGGCAAAAGCATTCAAGGGCTCCATGTTATTATGAGCAAGAAAAGGCGCCGAGTAACTTCTTTCCAAAATCGTTGTTGCATTTTCGAAGGCTACTTCTGGATTTCCATCTTTTCGGACAACTTTTCCCGGTTTTGCAGCAAGTGCTTCCATTTTTGATTTATGGGTCGTGGTAGATTCCAGTCCTGCGGGTATGTTAATCGTTTGTTTTCCACCAAACCCAGCGATTGTTTCCGAATAGGCGGTAATGGGTTGCCATTCAACTTTTAATTTCTTTTTAGCTTGCATCACCTCCCAAGTAGAGTTGCCCACTATCGCAACCAATTCAGGAAAAGCGTTGGTGTCGAAACCGCCTTTTTCATATCCGTCCTTAAAACTCTTGATCGTAACCACATCCTTGATTCCAGGCATAGCTTTGGCCGCTTCACCATCCACTGATTTTAAGGTCAAACCAAAAGCTGGTGGATGTTCGATCATGGCGATCAACATTCCTTCCTCTTGAATATCCATGCCAAATAGAGGCCTACCGGTTACAATGCTTTTTGCATCTACATTTTTTTGCGAACGGCTGACCAGTTTAAAATCCTTTACCTCTTTTAGTTGTACTTCTTCGGGTACGGTAAGTGTTGATGCAACTGAAGCCATTTCTCCGTAACCGGCCGATTTTTTGGTGGCTGCATGTTGTAATACTCCTGCTTCTGCGGTAATCTCTTCCTTGGGTACCTGCCAAGTTTCTGCCGCCGCCGCTATCAACATCTGCCTTGCGGTTGCTCCGGCCATTCTAAGCGGCTCCCATCGGGCACTTATTCCCCTACTGCCCCCCGTAAATTGAAATCCATATTTGTCTGCATGATAGGGCGCCTGTTCAACCAGTACATTTTTCCAATCTACATCTAACTCTTCTGCTACCAACATGGGCATAGATGTCCTGATATTCTGACCGAATTCCGGATTGGGCGTATAAATGGTTACAACCCCGTTATCACCTATTTTCAGATACGAATTCATTTCGAACCATTCTTTGGGCATTTCCCTGACAGCCATCTCTTTTGCCTGCTCAGGTTTGCAGGAGTTTAAAATACTAAAGCCAAGTACCAAACCTCCACTTGCCAAACTTGTATTCTTGATAAAGGCCCTACGTCCCATATGCGTCTTTAGCTTTGTCATCTCCTATTTTTTTGATTAAACGTTTTCCGAACTAGCGGCTGTTTTTATTGCTTTTTTAATACGAGTGTATGTACCACACCTACAGATATTCCCGTTCATCGCGCTTTCAATTTCTTCGTCCGACGGATTTGGTTTTCTTTTAAGCAAAGCTGACGCCGACATAATCTGTCCGGCCTGACAATAACCGCATTGGGGAACATCGATTTCCAACCAGGCTTTTTGAACCGGATGATCACCATGTTCCGACAGTCCTTCAATGGTCGTGATTTTTTGCTCCCCAACAGCCGAAACAGGTAATTGGCAAGAACGCACCGCATTGTCACCTAAATGCACCGTACAGGCACCACATTGAGCGATACCGCAACCATATTTAGTACCTACCAATTTAATATGGTCTCTTAGTACCCATAGCATTGGAGTATTTGAATTAACATCTACACTGTGTTCCGATCCGTTAATATTTAAGTTGAATATTGCCATTTTTAAAAAATTTACTTAAAAATAAAGATTATATATTGGATGTTGCCTACGAAATTCAAACAGTTTTAACCTACTTTGTCAAAATCCTAATTGTTTTTAGTTTTTGATAGTCAGGGGTTTAATCTTTTCAAGCCATTCCACAAGTAATTCTTTCACTTCTACTTTACGGTTCCCTTTTATGGCCAAGTAAATTCCATCCCTCTCAATACCCCCGGTTACCGAAAACCCCTCTAAAATGTTGCAATCGGAGCAAAGGCTTTCCACCGTTCGAAAGGTACTGCCAATACCGTACCCAGCATTGGTGTTGAAAGGAATAACCGTTTTATCCTTTAAGTCGTGCCGGGTCAAAAAGCTTTTAATTGGTGGGGGCAGTTGCATTCCCCATGTTGGGAAGCCTAAAAAAACGGTATCATACTTGTCCATATTTATCTGTGTTTTTAGGGGCGGAAGAAACCCGGTGCGATTTTCTTCTGCCACTTGTGCCACAATCGACTTGTAGTTTTGCGGATAAGGATTTTTTAATTCCAGTGCCACCACATCGCCGCCCATATTTTCATGGATCATTTCGGCCACAACCTTAGTGTTTTTCGTTCTTGATAGATATACGATAAGAATGTTGTCAGCTTCATTCAGGGACCCTTGGGCACTGCACCATCCTGATACCAAGAAAATAATAAATATCCAACGGCTCACTATCATTTTTTGATCTTTAATTTCCTGTAATCTGTTGGCGTATGTCCTACATGTTTTTTGAAAAAGGCACTAAAATGATTTACTTCCCTAAAGCCTAAGACCGCCGCTATCTTAGTAATTGACCAGTCGGTTCTTTTGAGCAATCCCCTTGCTTCCTTAATGAAACGTTCATTAATATTTTGGGTAGTCGTTTTACCCGTATATAATTTTACAACTCTGTTCAAAGAGTTTACATGAATATTTAATATTTCCGCAAAATCTGAAGCTTTGCGCAACTTTATGGGTTGTGTGTCCTCTGTAATGGGGAATTGTCCGCTCAGTTTCATCAAAAAATTTTGGGCTATTTGAATATAGGTTTTTTGATTTGTTGAGAGGGACGAATCCATATTTTCAATATCGATAACTACAGATTTTTTTGACGTATTCTTCTATTGATCTACCAAGGCAGTTTCTGGCCCACGGACACCTACCAGTTGTATCCTCTCCAAAGCATTCCTGAATTCCTTTAATTCCGTATCGGAAAAAGTAACGTTCAGTGCACCTTGGTTCTGTTTCACATGATGCAGTTTCGTAGTTCCTGGAATAGGAACAATAAAAGGTTTTTGTGCCATGACCCACGCCAATGCTATTTGGGCCGGAGTGGCATCCTTTTTTCGACCCCATTCGCGTACCAGCCTGAGCACCTCCATGTGAGCTTCAATAGCTTCCGGTGTAAAATAGGGCACTTGAGATAAGCGGGAGTCACTAGAAAAACGGCTATGCTCGTTAAACTTATCGCCTAAAAATCCACGACATACCGGTCCCCATGGCACGAACCCTATGCCCAATTCTCCACAGGTATCTATTACTTCATTTTCAAGGGCACGCTGAATAATAGAGTATTCGCTCTGAAGGGCAGCAACGGGCTGCTCTGCATGGGCCTTTCGTATGGTCGTCGGTGAAACTTCGGAAAGTCCAAAATGGAGCGCCTTCCCTTCCTTTATCAAATCCTTGACCGTTCCGGCAACATCCTCAATCGGAACGTTTGGATCCAAGCGATGCAGATACAATAAATCGATACGATCGGTACGAAGGCGTTTCAACATGCCTTCTACAGCACTTTTAATATGCTCTGGCTTGCTATTTCTACCTGCCCTTTTTCCATTTGAAAAGTCAAACCCAAATTTACTGGCAATGACCACGTTGTCTCTAATAGGTTGCAGTGCCTCACCTACTAATTCCTCATCAGTAAATGGGCCGTACACTTCGGCAGTATCAAAAAAGGTAACGCCCAAATCATAAGCCCCACGAATTACGGGAATCATATCCTTGGTATCTCTTGGTGGATTGTAGCTGCCACTTTTCATGCTCATACAACCCAACCCAATTGGCGATACTTCCAATGCGCCCAACATTCGCTTTTCAGGGTTGGAAGCTGCTTTTAAACCCTCAATTGTACCAGGTGAATTTTTCTCATTGGCAAAGGCCATTGGGCCTGCCACTATACCTGCTCCCAAAAGGGCGGATTTCGAAATAAAATTTCTTCTGTTTACTGAATTACTTTTCTTTTCCATACCAATATGCTGTTATCGTAATATTTTAAAACCCAATAAATGGACTAAATTCCTCGTGATTGTAGTTTGTTTCTAAGTTTGACACCCTTTTCAACGACATCCAATCTGGCTTTTCTTGGGTCTGGTTTTCCAACGGCTTCACCATCTAACTGTATATCCATGATTTCACCTTCATTTTTAGTATAGACTGGCCAGTTGGATAATCCATCTCCATTCGGGTTTCCGGTCTTGGCGAAATTTACCCAGTATCCGTTCATAAGTTCCGCCACCTTCTTGTCCTCTGGAGTGGTCTCGGGATTGCCCCAACGTGCATCAAGATTATTAAACACATAGCCAACTTCGGAACCATGGCCGGCACCATATTTCATTCTTTCCTTCATAGGTTCGGGTACAAACCCAAAATGGTAAATAAACGTGGGTTCACCTTGTTCCGCGAAAGCTCTTGCGGCAAAACGTCCTGGTTCTCCCCACACCCAATCGGTATTGAACTTGGTAATCACCTCTTCGAATGCTTTGCTTCCATCAGGATCATAGGCAGCTTGTGCTTCCTCCTTAAACTCGCCAAAAAGTGAAAATAGTTCCTCTTTTGTTTTACTGTTGTTGACAAAACTACCTCCGATTTCGGCGCTGTTAGAACCGATCATCAACGGTATTTGCATTTGTCTACCAGCGTTGTAGGCACTTTCAGCTGTTTCTACCACCAACGAACCGTCCAAAATAGGTCCTGAATACGTTCTTGGACCACCTTCACCATCCGTTTCCTGACCGCTATCCACAATTTCTTCCACTGGCAATGCCCGTAGCTTGGCCAAGGCATCGGCATCCGTACCTTCTATACCCTGTTTTTTGGCAAAGTTAATTCCAATGGTCTCCGCGGAAACGGGATAAAAAGGGGAGGCATTTTCCTCCTGTATAGGCCTTCCGGTAAGGACACCGTCACGGGCACCACCAGATTCACTTATGGCCTTATGGAAAAGTCCCTTCGCATCTGGAATCGTTATTAAAGAGTGTACGGATACTCCACCTGCGGAAAAGCCGAATATGGTTACGTTATCAGGATTACCACCAAAAGCGGCAATGTTCTTTTGCACCCATTGCAGCGCTGCAATTTGGTCCATATAGGCGTAACTGCCTTTATATTCTTCAGGATGTTCGGCGCTCAACGCTGGAAATGCAAAATGCCCCAAACGACCCAAACGGTAATTGATGGTGATTAAAACCACTCCCTTCTTCGCAAATTCATCACCCGCGATTCCAGCTCCGGAACCACTTCCACCAACGAATCCTCCACCATGAATCCAAACCATGACGGGCAGGTTCGCACCCGTATTTGCATCCGCCGGTTTCCAAATATTAAGGTACAGGCAATCCTCGGATGAACCTTCACTAATGGTTCCCGGTGCCCCGCCCCATCCGGACTGAGCACAGTTGGCACCATATTCCGTGGCATCCAATTCACCTTCCCAGGGGGATAATGGTTGAGGGGCTCTCCAACGAAACTCACCAACTGGAGGAGCCGCAAAGGGTATTCCTTTAAAGCTATCAACACCATCTTCATAGACGCCTCGAATTACCCCTAATTCGGTCTTTACTTTGGGTGTACTTTCTTGCGCGGAAATAGTAACTCCAAGGAGTACCAACAATCCTAATATGTATTTTTTCATTTGAGTGTTTATTAAGTTGCGTTGTTCAAGTTATTCCCTTGTCATTGTTTTGCTAAAGGTCAGATCGGCCAATTTCCAAGTGTTATCCTCCTTTACATAAACCTCCGTTACCATAAAGGGATTGGTCACTTCATTACTGCCTACTACGGCCAAGAGTGTAATTTGGTTCCAAAGTATAACGGTATTATCATTCAAGACTTCGACCATGACTTCATGGACATCAGCTTTTTTATAGTGGATGAACCCACCTCTAATGATTTCTACTTCGCGGTCCTTTCCCCATGTGCCGCCCATGTGGACGAACTTGGCTTTATCATGAAAAAGGCCTTCCAATTTATCGGCATCCTTATCGGCCATCCATTGCCATTTATGAATGGACAGCTCTCTGATTTCCTTTTCTAAATCAGTCGATTGGGCAAGGGCGACTTTTCCTGTGATGAGCATAACTAATAGACTTAGTATTATTTTCCTGTTCATTTTTATAAATTATTTGTTCTGAAGTATTAATGCGCAATTTCATGGGTATCACGAACGCTGCTAAAGGTAAGGTCCAATAATTTCCAATCGTCGCCTTCTTTTTTATAGAATTCGGTCACGGTAAATTCATTGGATACATCGTTACCACGAACATGGGCCGTAAGTGTTATTCTGTTCCAAAGTACCGCGGTATTGTCATCAAAAGTTTCCACGACCACATCGTGTACATCGGCATTTTTATACCAAATACTTCCCGTCTCGATGATTTCCAATTCCCTGTCCTTTTTCCAGGAGCCGCTCATGTGTACAAACCTTGATTTGTCATGAAACAAATTGGCCAACTTGTCCACATCCTTTTCGGCCATCCATTTCCATTTGGCTTTAGAAAGTTCCTTGATCTCATTTTCAAGACTTGAATTGTTAATTTTAGGAAGCGGTATTTTGTTATAATCCTCAACACTAAGTTCATCTGTCCATTTGGTAGGTGTGCTACCACCTATCGCCAAATAGGTCACTGCACTTTTAGGAGTAGCACCATGCCAATGTTCTACGTTGGGAAGGCATTTGATAACGTCACCAGCTCGCATCACTTGTACTTCCTTTCCTTTTTCCTGATAAAAACCAACGCCGCTAGTAATCAACAATTGTTGGCCGTCTGGATGTAAATGCCAATTGAGAAATGCTCCAGGTGCTGAAACCGCTTGGGCTACGTTATGTTTAAAAGTTCCATCGGCATCTACAACATGCGTAAGCCAAATATCACCTGTATGGTGTACGTTTTTCGCTTTTGCCCCCATCGGAAAAATAGCTTCTTGCGCAAAGGAAGATATGCTTAGCATACCTATAAACAAGCCTATCAATAATGCTCTCATTTTGTTTTATTTAATTGATTTAGATTATAAATTACCTTTTCCAAAGCTATGGTATAATTCATAGGATAGGCTTACCACAATTACGGATTCACCTACCATTATTACGGATTACAGGGGTATAAACCCTTTGTTCACAAAGTATTAACTAAATTCGAACAATAGTTTTCTTCTCTGTCCAACACAAAAGATTAGATATGGGTCGATGATTATTGTTTGAAATTTAAATTTAGGTACAGTGTACCCACTTAATGGTGAACATGATTTAACAGAAAGAAGTTAGATGAAAGAAAAACATACAGAACACCCTTGTTCAAGTAGCGAAACAAAAAATATTCGATCCGGATAAATCACTTAGTGAAATAATGTATGAACTTGGTTTTAAATACTCGCAACATTTTACAAGGCTTTTCAAAAAAAGGTGGCTATACTCCACAGGAGTACCGGATGTTGAATTAATAGTTTCCAGCATCCAAAGTTATTCGCCCATTTCGAACTAGAACTTGTATTTTTTAAAAACCATCGACATCGATTCAGGATCAATAGCTTCCATATCAATCAGTTTTAAATCTTTTACCATTTCTGCTGTGGTTGTTTTATACTTTTGAAAATGAGGTGTTTTCAAATGCAATTCGTAAGCCTCCTTATTGGCATAAATTTCCAAAAGTCGTATCTGTGTAGGATTTTGCTTTTGAAACATGGGGTAAATGCAGATTACCCCGGGCTCCAGCCTAAGTGATGCTTCCGATTCCTCTTTGAGTATCTCCAAATATTCATCCAGATAGTCCGTCCCAATTTCAAGTTCCGCAATGCGAACCATCATTTTCCCTTGATCAGTATCCGCTTTTAGGGTATCATCGCTTTGCCCGAAACCAAGTAAAGACAGATGCAGTAATACCAATAAAAGCCCCAATTTTTTAGTCAACATAGTGTCATTTTTTATCCAATCCTTTTTCTTTTAGCCATTCCGCTAACAATACGGCCACCTTTTCATTGTTCAGGTCGGACATCGGAAAGTGTGTATTTCCCTTAAGACCCTTTTCTGGAAGGTGTACCAAGGTGACATCACCTCCATGATTGTTCACCGTGGCCGTCCAAAGCTTTGCCATTTGCAAGGCGGCGCGCCATTGTTCCTGCCCAGGATGCGCTACAGGTTCGTTGGGTATATAATCCCCATAATAGATAACAATGGGTATTTCCGTCAATCGTTTAAACGCTGTCTTGGGTACGCTTCTCGCACTTAAAGCTCCTCCCACATAGGGGATGGTCTCAGGGACTTCGCCTTCTGGAAAGACAAAATTACTACCGGGTTCATAGGATGCAATGCCTTTGATGTTCCCATTTTTTAAGGCCGTCAACCAACCTTGGCCGCCACTATGGGAATGGGTGACCAAAACACCAGGTCCAATCTTATCGAACAGCGTGGAAACCGCCTCTATGTTAAGGTTGATGTTTAATGGTCCCGTATCCGGTGTAATTTGCCTAAAGAACTGGTTCAACGCCCCTGGGTCTTCGGAAAACTGAACATCTGGATAAAATGTGCTTCCCGTCCCCAATCTGAATATCCCAAACCACAATTGATCATCCGTGGCTGCCGAAATCGTAGTAGGTTCCGTGCTCCTCCCTGATAATCCTCTACGGGGCTGGTCAATAAGGTATATGGGAAAATTACGCCTTAAAAATAGCGTTTGAAACCCCTCTCTGCCATCTGGGGTCGTTTGCCAGGTACGCATGCTCTGTCCATACCCATGCCAAAAAACCAAAGGTAATTTTTTTGCACTATCAGGAATTTGATAAAAAACAGTGGCATGGTCTCCATGCAAGGTTTGTCCTTCGGTAGCCTGATTGGAAGGATTAAATGAGCCATGGGCAACTGGGTCAAAAGTACCAGGGCTGGTTTTAACGCTACCACCCACGGTAAAACTGCCTTGTTCTACAAGGGTAATGGGCTGCTTTTGAGCATAAACATCATTTACCAATAATTGAACAATTAAAAGCAATAACAATGTTGTCTTGATATTTTTCATCACTAAGATTTTATTAATTTAAAAGTATAGAGGTACTTCTTAATTTCTATTTAAATATTGTTCTTCGGTCACAGGATCTAGCCATTCCGTTGGACCGTCAACTCTGCTTGTTATAGCTATTTGTATGAACGGTTTTTCTGCGCTTGCACCGTGCCAATGCGGGGTGTTTGCAGGGCATTTGACCACATCGCCTTTTCGTAGTATTCTTTTCTCACTACCTTTTTCCTGATAATAGCCTTCGCCATCTAAAGACATAATAATCTGTCCGTTGGGATGTGAATGCCAGTTGGACCTAGCCCCAGGATCAAAGGTTACCGTTCCAACTGAATTTTGGTTCACACTATCCGCCATCACTTGCATATGTACCCATACATCCCCAATGAAATTATTGTTCGTGACCTTTTCCCCTTTAGGGAAAATCAATTCTTGTTGGGAATTCAAATCGACAGTTTGATTTTTCTCGGCTGCTTGCTTGCAGGAAAATATAAATGTTACCATCAATATAATCGCTAAAAGATTTTTTCTGTTCATAGGTCTGTAGTTGAAAGATGGTTTTGGTAAAAGTCCACTAATTTATTTACTGCTTGATTCACATATTCTGGCTTCCAATAGGTTTCTATATGCGTTGCACCTTCGATAAGGAACAATTCCTTGCTTTTCGCATTGGTCGCCTTTGGAAAAGCATCTAAGGTCAAATATAATGTTTGGGCATTGCTGCCAGCAATCATTAATAAAGGTTGGTCTATGAGCTCAATATCGTCGGTAGCATTCCAGGCCATTAAATCCATTAAACTGCTTGTGGTGTAAAGAAACGTCGAATTGGGGTGGGCGTGGGTCCTAAAATAATATTCATAGCCTTGACGATAAAAAAGCGTTGAAACTTTTGCTAGTTCTTCGTCGGTAATACCGTCTACTCCGGAATAAACAATTTCGCCGCCTCCAGCCTCCTGTTCTCTTGCCTTTGAAGCTTGCTTTAGCCTTTCTTGAATGGTCGAAATCTGCGAATTCAAAAAGCCATTTTTTCGTACAATTCCTGTATTGAACATACTCAGGGTTGCCACTGCTTTAAACCGTTTATCGGATTGAACCGCTTTCAACGTATAGCCTCCGCCGCCACAAATGCCCAAAGCACCTAAACGTTCTCTATCGACCCCAGGATACTGTGAAATAAAATCGGCCATTCCTCGGATATCTTCTGTACGAAATTGGGGTTTGTCCATATGGCGTGGCTGGCCCCCACTTGCACCCTGATAGGCAGCATCTGCCGTAATGGTAATATAACCGGCCTCTGCCAAATGCTGTGCATATAGGCCTGCTGTCTGTTCTTTTATCCCTCCGTTAGGATGTGCAATTGTTATTGCCGGATATTTCTTTGTTCGGTCATAATTGGCTGGTGTATAAACATTTGCCGCAATATCGATTCCGTTCAGTTTATACCTAACGGGAAGTATGTTGACTTTTCCATCCACATTCTCCGTAATTGCTCCCTCATATACCAATCCAAAAGGATTTTTCTCGCTTTGTGCCCTAATCGTCTGATGTATTGATAGCATACTCATTAAAATAAATAATCCTAAATATTTCATTTCCTTACTGCTTTTTAGATTCCAATAATTCGTTCAATACTTTTTTGGCCGAATCGATTTTTTCTTGATCTACATTTTTCCCCACCACATCCATCAATTCCTTTAATTGAATTGGCGTAATTCCTTGAATCAAACAGATGTTCATGTGCGAATGCAGCATAGGCTCCACACCGCCGATGGTTGCCAGAACGGAAACCGTGACCAGTTCCCTTTGCCGATAATCCAAAATGTCTCTGTCGAAAATATCCGCAAACAGATGCTCCTTCAAAAAGACTTCGATAATCGGGGCGAATTGGGCATAATCGGCCGGAGGACCGTCCAATTTGGCCTGTACCAAGGTTTCCAAATTCGCTTTGCCCCGTTCGTATTTTGTACGATTATCTTCTATTGGGGTAGCTTCCGCTCCTAGCTGATCTTCAACTCCTTCGGCCTTGCGTTTGTCCAAAACTTTTATAAACGTCCGTAAACCACGCAAGCTCCTTGGAAATCCACAATAGGCATATAGATGCACCATAACTTCCTTGATTTCTCTTACGGTCAATCCTGCATCCAGACCTTCCGTTAAAGCGGATTCCAAAGTTTGCAGGTCGCCTTTTGCGGTGAGTGAGGCAATGGCAATTATGGATTGTTGCTTCGCATCCAAATTCACGATTGTATTATCCTTGGATTGGGCATTCACATGATTTGTGACGCCAAGAAACGCAGTAATCACTATGGCAATACCAATTGTTATAAGCTGTTTCATCCTTTTGCTATTATTTTTAATTTTTCGCTACTTACTAGCGGTTTATCATTTTCTGGTTCGCTTCGGAATAGCGTTCACCCACCAAATCAATCTTTGAGGTGGCCTCCGTAATTTGTTGCAGTTCCCCATCTGTAAAAGAAATACCGGTCGCCCCTAAATTTTCTTCCAGCCTTGAAGACTTTGTAGTACCGGGAATGGGTACAATCCATGGTTTTTGGTAAAGAATCCAAGCCAAAGCAACTTGTGCCGGAGTGGCCTCTTTTTCCTTGGCAAAAGCCGTAACCAAATCTACCAAAACAAAATTATCCCTCAGGTTCTCTTTGGAAAATCGAGGCACGGTACTTCTAAAATCATTATCGGAAAAACTGGCGTTCCTATCTATTTTGCCTGTCAAAAAACCTTTCCCCAAGGGACTAAAAGGTACAAAACCGATACCCAATGCTTCCAATACGGGCATGATTTCTTCTTCCGGCTCCCGCCAAAACAATGAATATTCGCTTTGCAAGGCAGTAACCGGTTGCTCCGAATGTGCTCTTTTGATTACTTCGACACCTGCTTCGGAAAGTCCAAAATGTTGCACTTTTCCCTCAGCTATCAAATCCTTAACCGTACCCGCAACTTCCTCAATGGGAACCTTTGGGTCAACCCGATGCTGATACAATAAATCTATAGTATCTACCTGTAAACGCTGTAAGGAAGCATCCACCATTTTCCGAATAGTGTCAGGACTACTATCCAAGCCCGTCACTTTTCCATCTTGATAACCAAATCCAAATTTGGTGGCTATGTGTACCTGATCTTTAAACGGTTTTAAGGCCTTTCCTACCAATTCCTCATTAATATAAGGCCCATACACTTCGGCGGTATCAAAAAAGGTGACCCCCATTTCTACCGCTTTTCGGACGACTTGTATCATTTCCTTTTCGTCCTTCGCAGGGCCATATCCAAAACTCATCCCCATACAACCGAGACCGATATCTGATACTTTCAGATTCTTTCCTAATGTTCTTGTTTTCATTTTTTATTTTTTAAAGATTATCCCAATCAGTTCATCATGTTTTAAACTTTACAGATAAAAATAGTGGCCGAAATCTTGTTCCCTTTTATCGGTTTGATACAAAAGTAGTGGGTCAAAAACCAAATAGGCTTACCCAAATTACGGTTATACCTACCACTATTACGGATTTTCCAATAACCGTTTGAATTACTGGTAATCAATGGCTTATCTTTAACAAAAAATTAGAGGTTAATGAAAAATGTACTGCACATCGACACCGTTGGAGATTACCTTAATTTGAGAAAACAAGAGGTGTTGCACCCTCTAGTGGGTATTGTTGATTTTGAGGACGTAAACAAAGAAGGCTACGAAAACAAAGACTATGATGCCTTCCATTATAATTGCTATGCTGTTTTCTTGAAGGATGCCAAGGGATGCAAAATGCATTACGGAGGGAAGCCATACGATTATGATGAGGGAACCCTTGTCTTTATGGCTCCCGGTCAAACCATTGAATTAAGCGGTTTTGACCCTGATTATGTGCCCAAGGGGTATGCAATACTATTCCACCCTGATTTATTGATAGGTATGGAATTGGGGAAAAAATTGCATAGCTATAGTTTTTTCTCCTATTCAAGTAACGAAGCACTCCATCTTTCCAATAAAGAACGAAAAGTGATTCTAAGTTTGATCGAAAAAATACAGTTTGAGTTGGAACAAAACTTGGACAAGCACAGTAAAAAGTTGATCGTAGCCAACATTGAACTCTTTTTGGATTATTGCACTCGTTTTTATGATAGACAATTCATTACACGAGAGGTAGAAAATATAGGTTCTTTGGAGAAATTCGATGTTTTGCTGAGCCAGTACTTTTCATCAGATAAACCACAAAAGCATGGCACTCCAACTGTGGGTTACTTTGCGGATCGCTTGCACCTTTCGCCCAACTATTTTGGAGATTTGGTGAAAAAGGAAACGGGAAAATCTGCCCAAGAGTACATCCAGAACAAGCTGATAGAAGTTGCTAAGGAACGCGTATTTGACCCATCAAAATCTTTAAGTGAGATAGCATATGAATTAGGGTTTAAATATCCACAACATTTCACAAGGCTCTTTAAACAAAGGGTAGGACATTCGCCCAGTGAATTTCGGAATTTGAACTAGAACCGAAACTGTCACTAAAATAAATTTGTCTTTCAAACTCCACAATTTCCTCTGGTGTAGTAGCCTTTTGGTAAACGGATATAATCTATTAATACCTGGTTTTTATATGTCATTACCAAAGGCATAATGGAAACAAAGTTTTTGAAAACTGTACTATTCAATCCATTGGCATCCCCTACGTTGTTAGTTTCAGCAAATAAATTATTGTCTTCACTAAATAGTTCATAAATTTTTACAAGATATCTTTTGCCATTACTCATTTAGTTTTTCCCATTGAGTAATTGGTTGATATGGTGGTTTATTTGTTCAATTTGTTTTGCCTCTGTTTTATTTGAAGTAATATCATTTATAATTTCATCTTGATCATCTTTACTTAATGATTTGAAAGAGTCCATTAGGCCTGCATCTTCAAAACATTTAAGAATTTCCGAATTCTTATTAATTTTATCATGTGTATGTAGATATAGCGTAACTGTAACTTTATCACCACCAGTCTTACCTATTTCGTTTCTGATTTTTTGGTTTATTGAAATCATTTTGTCCTCTTCTTTCCTTGGTGCCAAATTCATTTCCTTCAACTCGTAATCATCAATCAATCCAGATACTTTTAGCGATCCCCAAGCTCCATCTATATCGGCTGTATTGGGAATGACAAGATGGTATGTCCAAGCACCGTTTCCACTTTTATAAATTAATTCAAGCTCTTGATTATCGATAATTTTCTTCATTTTTTTATTTCTACATTTAAGTATTACGAGTAACAATTGACTATACTTTCCAATTTACAGTATTTTATTTTGTTGATAATTTAATTTATAGATACTCTCGTTTTAAATGACAAAGTACTATTTCATTAGTATTGAAGATAATCTTTAATAAGATTCTTTCAATAAAAAAGACCAAGCTGAATCAGCCTGGTCTTGTAATATGAAGTTTAAGCTACAACCTTCAATATGTTAATCCAATGCTCTTCAACTTGAGGTGGTTGTTTTGGAAAGTGGTTTATTCTCATTATGATTAAATCGTGTCCTTAATCGCTGCATGTCATCACTTACTTTGCGTTCAATAACCTTGGCATAAATCTGAGTTGTCGCTATTCTAGAATGACCTAATAATTTCGAGACTGTCTCAATGGGTATACCATTACTCAGCGTTACCGTTGTTGCAAAAGTATGTCGAGCGATATGAAATGTCAGGTTCTTCCGAATACCACATACATCGGCAATTTCCTTTAAATATGAGTTTAGTTTTTGGTTCGACATTTTAGGGAAGATAGTTCCTTGAGATATCGATTTCTTATTGCTTTTATATTTTTCAACGATTTCAAGTGCTTTTGGTAATAATGGAACTCGAATAGGCTTCGTGGTCTTTTCTCGACGATAATAAATCCAAAGTTCGCCATCTATTCCAATACATAGGTTTTCTCCGGTCAGGTTGATTACATCGATATAACTCAAACTCGTATAGCAACTAAAAACAAACAAATCTTTTACCAACTGAAGTCTAGTTGTGGCAAAGGACTTTTCTTCTATTGCTTGAAGTTCGTCAAGTCTTAAAAAGCCTCTTTCCGTTTTAATATATTTTGATTCGAAGTTGATAAAGGGATCACGTTGTATCCATCCCAATTTTAGAGAAAGGTTGATTAATTTTCTGAAACGTGCTATATGTTTCATCACAGTATTGTTACCCATTCTCTGTTGATGGTCTTCAGGTACGTAAGACCTTAGAAATTTTTCAAATTTTATGATAAAGTCATAGTCGAGTTCACTCAAGTACATATCCGAGGACTTATAAGTTTTTAGTAGGAATTTGGAAACATATTTTTGTGTGGTGAAATAATTTTTTTGGGTTCCCCATTTTAACTTGCCCCTCATGTCCTCGTTATGGTAAGCAATAATATCCGTAACCGAACGATGGGCATCATCTACCCGAAGGAATCTTGCCTTAACTGCCTGTGCGGTAATTAGCTTATTTTCAGTCTTTAAATCTCGGTAGCACTGAAATAAGTGATTATAGGTCTCGTCCAAATAGCTGTTAAGTATTCTCGATTTTTGGCTAGTCCCTTTAGCTCGGTTTTTATGCACATCCCAGCCCGATATTAAAATTTTCCGTTTTAAACTAATGACTGCCCGTTTACCATTTACGGTAATTCTAGCATAAAGTGAGGCCTGATTGTTTTTGACTCTGGAAAAATCTACCCAGAAGAGAATACTGAATGTTGAAGATGTCTTCATGATTTCGTCTTTTAATTAACATTTATTTTGTTATCAGACGAAAGTCAAATCACTTATAAAGATACATTTATTTAGTCAACGCATTTGGCTTTTTAACAAATAGGTCAACACTTTTACAGTTTTAAATTTGTTGACCGATTTGTTGACATTTCTATTAGGATTAAATGATATGTTTTGATATCCCTATAAACGAAAAAACCTGATAATCATACGATTAACAGGTTTTTGCTATAGATTGATACTATAATTTGTCGGGATGACAGGATTTGAACCTGCGACCACTCGACCCCCAGCCGAGTGCGCTACCGGACTGCGCTACATCCCGTAAAATTCGATTGCAAAAATAAAGAAGTTCTATAGATTAGAATCTATCTTTTCTGAAAATTTAAAATAGTTATCGCAACGATTCTATCCAATCGATCATTTGCTTTCCCCAATCTTTTAAATGTTCATCATGTAAACCCAATCCGAATCCGTGACCTCCCTTTGGGTATATATGCATTGTTGCAGAAACACCTTTATCTTTAACCGCTTTGTAAAATAACAAACTATTTTCTACAGGAACCGCGGCATCATCGGTTGCATGAAGCAAAAAGGTTGGCGGAGTTTGATCTGAAACGTGTTTTTCATTTGAAAAATAATCAGATAGTTCACTAGATTCTTCTTCTCCTATTAAATTAATTTTAGAGCCACTATGTGTATTGGGACCAAATGAGATGACAGGATACGCCAATGCCATAAAATCTGGGCGTGCACTTTCTTTGTCTATACCATCTATTGGTTGATAAACCTCATCATTAAAATGTGTTCCCAATGTAGATGCTAAATGCCCACCAGCAGAAAACCCGATAATTCCTATTTTATTAGACTGTATATTAAACTCTTCTACTTTACTACGAACTAACCGAATAGCCCTTTGAGCATCAATAAGCGGCACATATTTCTTATCTGTTTGAGAAACGTTTGATGGTAAGCGATACTTAACTACTATACCAGCAATGCCCTTACCATTCAAGAATTTTGCAATATCCGTACCTTCCCAATCGTATGCCAATATTCCGTATCCTCCTCCTGGAAAAATTAAAACAGCCTCACCGGTAGCGTCTCGTTTTGATGGAAGATATACCTCTATAGTGGGGACTTGTACCTTACTTATTCGTAAAATTTCCTTTTGTTCATGTATTTCTTTTTCTGAACTTTTAACGTGATTAGGAATATTACCCGTTGGCCACAACGGTAAAATAGTATCTTGAGCAAGAATACCGTTTACCATTAGCAACAATAACAACAATAGTTTCGTTTTCATAATAGTTATTTTATCCTATTCACAATTCCATTTAAAATTTGCTATAGGGTCATTAGAAGCTCCTTGTAAATTATAATGCCACCACTCCGTTCGGGTAGACCAAAAACCAAACTTTTCCATAGTTTCCTTTAATAGCTTTCTATTATCTAGAATTTCTTGAGGAAGGTCAAAATTATCGTGATATGCGCGCTTACCAAAGAAATCAAAATCCGTTGGCATTTTAACCTCTTCTCCTTCTAATGTTACCAAAGTTATATCTACGGCACCACCTTTGTTATGGATAGATCCTTTTACAGGGTTTGCCACGTATTGCGAATTAGGGACTATTTTCCACATTTTATACTGAACAGAATTGGGTCTATAGCAATCATAGAATTTTATTTTAACGCCATGTTTTTTAAATTCTTCGTTTGCCTTTAATAATGCCTTGACAGTTTTAGCCCTGGTATAACATTCACCACATTCATACACTTGCTCTTTCAAAAAATTATTATCGGTAGCGTATCTCAAATCATACGCAAAGCCATCACTATAGTCTGCTAAACGAACAAATGTAGTATCTGCAATACCTTCCAGACTTTTAAATTGAGGTTTCACCACTTTTGCAATTCTAACCGAATCAGCTACTATTTTTTCTATGGGCTCTTCTTCTTTAGCAGTCTCTTTTTTTGAGGCTTCAGTTTTACAGCTAAGAAAAATCATCATATTTAAAAATAAAACTATAATAGTTTTCATGGTAAAAAACAGCTTTTTCATTAGTTATAATTTATGTGTACGAACCTAAGATTCATATAAACCTTTGGTGCTCTTTAAAGTAAAAATAACATTCTAAATATTTATAATAAACATTTACGTGAGAAACCCCAACATTTAAAAATCTTGAAATAAAAAACCTTCCATTTAATTAAAAATAGAAGGTTTTGCATTCAAGTTGGTAGTTGGTTTACTTTAAACTTTTTAAATACTCTAAACTTTTTGGTACTTGAGTAACAACGTTAGAAGATTCATCTTCTATAAACATATATTCAATACCTAATTTTTTAGCTTCGGCAACTACACCTGCAATATCAATTTGCCCAGTGCCTAAAACTACATTTGTATCATCTTCTTCGTGACCGGTATTATTACCTTCAATACTTTTTTCCATATCCTTTAAATGTAGCAATGTAAATTTCTTCGGGTATTTTTTCATCAATTCCAATGGATCGGCACCTCCATGTTGAGCCCAAAAAACATCTAGTTCAAATGTAAAATCTGTTGCGTGCCGTACCATGTAATCGAATAAAGTACCTTTCTTGTAAGGTCTAAATTCGTAACCATGCGGATGATATGCCAATACCAAGCCGTGTTTCTTTAAAATTTTCCCTGCTTTGTTAAATACCTCGGTGGCATGCTTGGTTTCTTGCAACTCCCAAGTATTGCCCTCATGAGGTACCCAGGCACACATTACATATTTAGCACCAAAGTCTTTTGCATTTTTAATGACTTTTTCAACATCATTTTCCAAGTCACCAAACTCGGCACCAACGCTTACCATATCCAAATCATTTTCAGACAATAAAGCTTTAAAATCTTCTAATGACATATCATAGGTTCCGCCTCCTTCAATTTTGGTGATGCCCCATTCATTGATCAAGCCTAATGTATTGGATACATCCATCTTAAATTGATTTCTAAGACTATACAGTTGTAAACCTACTTCTTGGGCCTGTGCTAAAAAACCACTACCCAATAGGATAGTGGCAATCATTAATTTTTTAATCATCGTTTTAAATTCTAAGTAAGTAAATTTCCTTCATCATCCCATTCGGCAATGACGTTTCTTTTACTTTGGTCCACACATTTTGCAATCCATTCTGGATCATAGGCAACACCGTGTTGATCTAAAACGTCTTGCGGTACTCCGTCCCACACATTTGGTGTATTACCTTTATATCCTAAATCAGCAATTCCTACTTTAGATGTATAATAACCGGTGACCGTTAAACCACGCATGGTATAGAAAAATTGAATTTCCAATGGTTGTTCGCTCAATGGCTTTTCTGTATCATGCCAACAGATTTCATCACAAATCTGTTTTTTTTGTTCCAAAGTGGCCGACTTAAATTCCGTTCCAAATTCGGTATTACTTTTATGGTCTAACCACATTAGGCCACCTAATAAAATAGGACCCATTTCCGGTATATCCTTTCCCATAAATTCAACCAGCTCAGGCACCTCTGCCTCTATTGGTCCTCCATGTGGCTCTTTCGGGGGCAAAATAACCACACTTAAAGCAGCAATTGTTTCCATTTCATGCTCGTTAAATAATTGCTCGGCATTCAACTTTTCTATACGCTCTAATTCTGCCGGCGTTCTACCAAAGTACTTTTCACTAGTAGTGGCAATAGTTTCATCTATAGTTTCTCCACTTTCAGTCTTGCATGAATTGAAAACCAGACCGGTACCGGCTGCGGCACCTCCAAGTATTATAGTTTGTAAACTCTTTCTTCTATCCATCATACTAAATATTTTGTGCCTTTAGTTGCTCTATGATATAATCTGATGCTCTCCACGATAGCGCCATAATTGTCCATGTACAGTTTTTATCTGCCTGAGATACAAATACACCTGCATCTACGATAAATACGTTATCCGCATCATGTAATTGCTGAAACTTATTGGTTACCGATGTTTTTGGATCATCGCCCATTCTAGTTGTACCTACCTCATGAATAATTTCTCCTGGCTTATGAAGTCCGTAATCTTGATCTTTACCAGGTTTTTCTCCTAAATAATGACCGCCCATATTATGAATGATCTCTTCAAAAGTATCTTGCATATGCTTTGCCTGATTCTTTTCGTACTGAGACCATTTATAATTGAACTTTAAAACAGGAATACCGTATTCGTCTACCGTAGTCGGGTCTATTTCACAATAATTATCGATGTTGGCCAAACCTTCTCCTCGACCTCCAAAACCGATTACCGAACCGTAATATTTCTTTACATCGTCACGTAGGCTTTCTCCATAACCTCCAGATTTTAACCCAAAGTACTTGTTCATGGCATTTGGATCAAAACCGAAACCGTAGTTTGGCTGACTCATACCACCCCAAACTTCTATATGATATCCTCTTGGAAAATCTAATTTTGAATTATCTCCCCACCATGGTGAGTAAACATGCATACCACCTACACCGTCTTCATTATAAGAGGTTTTTCTATTCATTAAACCAGGAATAACACCCGCAGCACTTGCCCCGGTCGAATCGTGTAGATACCTACCTACCAAATTACTGCTATTGCCCAAGCCATTAGGGTGTTGCTTGCTCTTTGAGTTTAACAATATACGTGCAGAACTACATGCCGAAGCAGCTAGTACTACTACCTTACCCCTTAACTTGTATTCTTTTCTATCTTCTTTATTGATGTACGATACACCGGTCGCCTTACCTTCTTCATTTGTTGTAACCTCACGGACCATGGAGTTTACGAACAATTTCACTTGACCTCCACTTTTCTGTGCAGGGAAAATTAAACAGCTACCTGCAGAAAAATCGGCATATATTTGACAAGATCTACCACACTGCCCGCAATAGAAACAAACTCCACGGTCATTATTGATCCTTTTGGTCAACATTGAAAGCCTACCTGGTATTACCGGTATGTTAGCTTTCTTTGCCCCATTGATATAAAATAACTCATGTAATCTCGGTTTCGGGGGAGGAAGAAAGAATCCGTCAGGATCATTTTCTCTACCTTCATTGGTGCCAAATACACCTATTAGCTTGTCTAACTTATCATAATATGGCTTAACATCTTCATATCCTATTGGCCAGTCATCTCCATGACCGTCACGTGTTTTTCCTTTAAAATCTTTAGGTCCGAAACGTAATGAAATACGTCCCCAGTGATTGGTTCTACCACCAAGCATTCTTGCACGCCACCACTTAAATTCTGTTCCTTCCGCATGTGTATATGGCTCTCCTTCTACTTCCCAATCTCCCCAAGACATATCCCACTCGCCAAATGCTCTAGTTGTTCCTGCTCCTCTTCTAGGTGAATCATATGGTTGTTTTAATTGCGTCATGGTTTTTGGATCCGCCGGATCAAAAAATGGTCCCGCTTCTACAACAGCTACATTTAAACCTGCATCTGCCAACTGCTTGGTAGCCATACCACCACCTGCTCCTGAACCTACAATGATCACATCAAAGAGTTCTGAGGATTCTTTTATCTGCATAATTTGAAATTAGTTATTGATTACAATTTAACTATTTAATAAAATAACGACCCCCGTTTTTAGCTGAATAACATTGGTAATTGGACGGACGGATAATTTTTAAGCACTATACTTCATTTTTGTTAATTTAACCGCTCACTCTTAAATGTAGAAGCCGGTAAGCCCACACTATTGAACAATGTGGCTATATCAGTACTTCTCCAAGCGTACCGTACTGCAGTTGGTTTTTGTACCTCTTTTGCCCTGACTATTACTGTACCATTCTTCAATTTAGCCTTTGCCGGAAACCACTCTCCCTTTTTATTTGAAAGTTCAAAAAGCGCAATTTTATTCCCTTTATTATACAAGCCATCGGCATGACTAAAATGGACTTCTACCTGATTGCCATTAACTACGGAGCTTTTGTAAAGCGGACCATATACTTCTTGCCCTTGTAATTCACCAAAGTGGTCCTTAAGTGCAATATTCGCTAACCGCAAACCAACATCTTGTTTATTTAAAGGGTGAATATCTTCAATGGTACAGATATCACTGGTCATGGCCATTCCTGTATTTTTTAAGGACAATGCCCTTCGTTGCTGATCACGTACTATACCACCGGCAAATTCGTCATCATATTTATAAGGTGCTATCTGTACATAGTAAAATGGGAAATCGTTATTCCATTCATTGCGCCAAGAAGTGATCATATTGGTAAAAAGGTTTTGGTAGCTTTCTGCATTTGCAGTATTGGATTCCCCTTGATACCAAATAGTACCACCTATTTTGAATTTGGTCAACGGTGCAACCAAACCATTATATAGAACAGATTTCTCGGTGGTAACCCATTTGTTCGGTTTTACTTTCTTTTGGGCTTCCGCCAATTGGGGGTGTGCTTCAAAAACCGAAGCGGGTGTCCAGACTTCTGCACTTGTAGCGCCCCACGCATTATCGATCAACCCGATAGGCATATTCAATTCCTTTTGCAGTTTTCTTGCAAAAAAATAAGCGACAGCACTAAAATCTTGCATGCTTTCAGGCGTACAAGCCCTCCAAGTGCCACTTACATCTTCTTGTGGATATTTTGAAGTTCTCTTGGTTATGGAAAACAATCGAATATTGGGGTAGTTGGCATTTTCTATTTCAAAATCTCTATTCACTATTTTACTGTTGGCGCTCCATTCCATATTACTTTGACCGGAACATAGCCATACCTCACCGATCAATACATCTTTTAGAGTTATTTCATTAGCCCCACCTTTAAACGTAATTTCATAAGGTCCGCCAGCTTTGGGAGTTTGAACCGTGACTTCCCACTTTGCATCATTTCCTGTCTTAACATTTATCGTTACATCGTTCCAACTGGTAAAAACCGTGAATTCTTCATTTGGTTCTGCCCATCCATACAATAAAACATCGGTCTGTCGCTGTAAGACCATTGCATCGGTGAAAATTCCGGGTAATGTTATTTCTGCTTTTACTAAAGCTGTTGCTAAAAAACATATGACTATTAAGCTTCTACGTACATTCATTTGTTTGATGGTAATTTTGATTTAAATATACCTAAATATGTATCACATTGACAAATTCATAAACTATCATCAATAATTTTGTTGAATTTGTTATCTTGATTGTATTCTTTTAACATATTCAATAAAACCCTGATAATCAATTCTACATGCCTTCTACACCTAACCCAATGAACAGACGTAGTTTTATTAGAGCAACATCGGCTTCATTATTATTATCATCTTTTAGCTCATATGGCTTTGAATTTTTCGCCAATGAAAAACCTAAAAAAGTGGCACTCATCGGTACAGGATGGTATGGCACGGGCGATCTATTACGGCTTATTCAAATTGCCAATGTTGAAGTTGTATCGTTATGTGATGTAGATGAACACAATTTAAATATTGCTGCCAATTTGGTTGCCGAACGGCAGAAAAATGGCAAGAAACCAAAATTGTTCAGTAATTATAGAAAAATGCTGAAACTGCACCAATTGGATATTGTGCTCATTGGCACTCCTGATCATTGGCATGCCTTAACCTGTATCGATGCTTTAAAATCTGGTGCCCATGTGTATGTGCAAAAGCCAATAAGCGTAGATGTCATAGAAGGTGAAGCAATGGTAGCCGCAGCAAGAAAGTACAACAAAGTGGTTCAAGTTGGTACACAACGAAAAAGCACTCCGCATTTGATCGATGCCAAAAAACAGATTATTGATGCGGGATTACTAGGTACTATTGGTCATGTTGATTTATGTTGTTTTTATCACATGCGCGCAAATGGAAATCCGCCAATACAGGAGGTCCCAGATTATTTTGATTACGAAATGTGGACAGGTCCTGCACCCATGAGACCCTTTGACGGTCTACCACATAGAAGATGGTGGCGTACGTTTAGGGAATACGGAAACGGAATTATGGGAGATATGTGCGTTCATATGCTCGATACCGTACGCTGGATGCTTGATTTAGGATGGCCAAAGAGCATTAGTTCTGTTGGAGGAATTTATGTTCAGAAGGATGGAAAATCTAATATTTCGGATACACAGACCGCTGTTTTCGAGTATGACGGACTCAATTGCAACTGGGAACACAGAACTTGGGGCAACCCTGATGACCCTGAATATCCTTGGGCATTTAAAATATATGGAGAAAAAGGTGTTCTTAAAGGTGATGTAATGAAAGCGGAGTTTATACCTGTAGATGGTAGTGAGACTATTCGCTTTGATGTACTTTACGAAAAAGAAAAGTACCCTGAAGATCTCACTGAAAAAGATTTAGAATTACATGCTGCACCGGCTACACGTAGACATATGATAGATTTCTTGAATGCGATAAAAAACAACACCAAACCTGTTGCCGACATTGAACAAGGTCATATTTCATCTGCCAGCTGCATTTTAGCTAATCTTTCAATGGATTTAAAAAGACCTTTAGCCTATGATCCAAAAACTAGAACGGTGTTGAACGATCCAGAAGCTACTGCCCTATTACAGCGAGAATATCGTGGAGATTGGAAACACCCTCACCCAGATACGGTTTAAACTATTCAACCTTTTTTGTCGAATCTCGCACCAACAAACTCGTTTTTACCGTTTTAGTCTCGTAGGGCAAACCCGGATTTTTAATTCTGTTGATCAGTAATCTGGCTGTCTGCTCACCTATATATTTACCATGTTGACTTACCATGGTCAATGAAGGCGTTACATATTTAGACAACTGGCCGTTAGTAAAACCAATGATCGAAATATCATTGGGAACATTATAACCTCTTGCCTTAACCACTTGTAATACCTGTACAGCTATAAGCTCATCAATTCCTATAATTCCTTCTATCGTTTTGTAGTTCAATAAAAAAGACATCAATAAATCCAAATCGTCTTTAATAGTTAAATTAATGATTAACTTGGGATCGAAGGGAATACCGAATTCTTCAAGAGCCTTTTTATACCCCAAAAGCCTTAATTTACCTACACTTGAACTAGAAATAGGGTTTACTACCGCTATATTCTTACAACCAATGTTTATTAGATACTTAGTAATTTTATAACCCGCTTCAAGGTCATCTACCACTACTTTATCGCACTGCACATTATCAGATACCCTATCAAAAAGAACTACAGGGATATCATTATTGATTACATCTAACAAGGCTTCATGCTTATCTTCATTCTGACTTTCTTCAGCCAAAGACATAATTACTCCATCTACCGTACCCGCATCAAAAAACTCCAATGTTTTGGTTTCTTTGGCACTAGATTCATTGCTAATGCAACTAATAATATTATAACCACTCTCATTGGCTACTTTTTCTATACCATATAGCACCTGAACAAAGAAGTAGTTTAAAATATTAGGCACAACCACACCAATGGTCTTCGTGCTTTTGTTTAATAAATTAAGTGCCAACCTATTAGGCTTATAATGCTTTTCTTTTGCGTAAGCCTGTATTTTTAACTTCAGGTCGTTACTGATTTCGTAACTATCATTTATCGCTTTAGAAACGGTTGAGATAGATACGCCAAAATGAGCTGCTATATCCTTAAGGGTAACTTTTTTCATAATTATTACTGCAAAAGAACATATTTAAATTGACATTTAAAATATTCGTAAAAAGCAAAATGTCCCTAAGTTATTCACCTAGGGACAAACTGCTTCAATTTCAGTAAATACCAATTCCCATAAAGGAGACTATATCAACATAGTCATATGGCAATATTAATTATATGTATTGATTGATAATATTCTCAAACAATTCTTGCTTACCGCTCTTTAATTCCAACTCTCCGTTTTCTTTTGCGATATTGTAAAGATCTTTCAACTCTAGCTTGCCATTTTCAAAATCTTTTCCCTTACCAGAATCAAAAGAGCTGTATCTGTCTTCGCGTAGTTTATTATATGAAGATGATGCTATAATTTTATCTGCAGTGATCAGTGCTCTCGCAAAAGTATCGGCACCACCAATATGTGCGTGGAACACGTCTTCCAAATCGGTACTGTTTCTTCTAATCTTCGCATCAAAATTAATGCCGCCACCTTGTAAACCGCCGGCCGCCAAGAATACCAACATCGCTTCTGTTGTTTCTTGAATGTTATTTGGGAACTGATCGGTATCCCATCCATTTTGGTAATCTCCACGGTTGGCATCCATACTACCCAACATACCCGCTTTTGCGGCAACCGCTATTTCATGCTGAAAAGTATGTTGTGCCAATGTTGCATGGTTCACCTCTATATTCATTTTAAAATCGTTCTCTAAACCATATTCTTTTAAGAATCCAATGGCAGTGGCACAATCAAAATCATACTGATGCTTCATTGGTTCCATTGGTTTTGGCTCAATGAAGAAATTTCCTGTAAAGCCTTGGCTACGTGCATAATCTCTGGCCATGGCAAGAAACTGCCCCATGTGATCTACTTCGCGACCCAAATCTGTATTCAACAAAGACATATACCCTTCTCTACCGCCCCAGAAAACATAATTTTCGCCACCTAGGGCTATGGTTGCATCTAATGCCAGTTTTATTTGACCACCTGCTCTTGCCACTACGTTAAAATCTGGATTGGTAGAAGCACCGTTCATATATCTTGGGTTTGAGAAACAATTGGCAGTACCCCACAATAATTTCTTACCCGTTTCCTTTTGCTTCTCTTTTAAATAATCTGTAATCGTTGCCAACCTCTTTTCAGATTCAGCAAATGTTGGTGCTTCTTGAATTAAATCAAAATCATGAAAACAGTAGTAGTCAAATCCTATTTTCTCAAAAAATTCAAAGGCGGCATCTGCCTTGTCTTTTGCTGCCTGCACAGGATCCGATGATTTGTCCCATTCAAAACTTTGCGTACCAGGACCAAATGGATCTGACCCTTGACCACAGAACGTATGCCAATATGCAGTAGCAAACTTAAAATGCTCACGCATGGTTTTACCTGCAACTACTTGATCGGGGTTATAATATTTAAAGGCTAACGGATTATCAGATTCCTTGCCTTCAAACTTAATTTTTTCTATTCCTTTAAAATATTCCTTATTTGCCATTATGTTGATTTTATAAGTTGTTCAATATTATTTCAAGTTCAGTTTTCCATGTGGCATACGCTTCTTTATATGCCGTATTATCTTTCTTAGGGCTAAATGTCTTTACGTAATCATTATCTAAAATTGCCTTACCATATGCCTCAAAATCACCATTATGCAATTTTGCCGCCCTTGCCGCACCTATTGCTCCTGTAGTATTGTAAATTTCTATGTCATAGCCAATTAAAGTGGCTACCGTAGTAGAGAAAATCTCTGAACGAAATAGGTTGTCATTGCCGGCACGCATAACGTTTACTTTTATTCCGTCAGACTCCATGATTTCCATTCCGTATACGAATGAAAAAGCGATACCTTCCAATGCTGCACGACACAGGTGCCCCTTTCCATGATTATTAAGGTTAAGATTTACAATTCTGGTTCCTACCTCTTTACTTTTCAGCATTCTTTCCGCACCATTACCAAATGGTATCATTGCTACACCATCTGACCCAATAGGCACCTCATTCGCCAAGGTATTCATCTCGTCATAAGAGTCAACATCAAGATTATTCAATAGCCATCGGTATTGTACACCTGCCCCGTTGATACAGAGTAGTTTACCAATTCTAGCAGGTTTTCCTGGGGAGTAATTAACGTGGGCAAAATTGTTTACCCTAGAGCTTTCTTTTACCGAGAGGTTATCGGTAACCGCATATACCACACCCGATGTACCGCCGGTAGCGGCTACTTCACCAGGGTTAAACACATTGAGAGTCAAAGCATTATTAGGCTGATCACCGGCACGATATAGTATTGGTGTATCTGTAGACAAACCGCTTTCATTTGCACCTTTTTCATTAACTTTAGATTGTACTGAAAAAGTATCTACGATATCTGGAATCATGTCTTTCTCCAACCCGTAATGTTCCAAAATCAAATCGGCTATGCTATCTTTTTTAAAATCCCAGAAAATACCTTCTGATAAACCGGAAACGGTAGTGTTTACCACTCCCGATAATTTATAGGCGATGAAATCGCCCGGGAGCATCATTTTATAAATCTGCGCGTAAATTTCGGGCTCATTTTCTTTGACCCATTTTAATTTTGAAGCTGTAAAATTAGAGGGGCTATTTAGCAAATGGGTATCACACATACCGGATCCAATTTCCTCATAGGCTTGTTGACCAATGTCAACTGCCCTACTATCGCACCAGATTATAGATTTTCTTAGCGGATTTCCCTCCTTATCAATAAGCACTAGACCGTGCATTTGATATGATATACCTATACCAGATATATCAGATTTTTTAATTTTTTCTTGTACACAAAGCTTATCGATACCACTACAAACATAGCGCCACCAATCTAACGGACTTTGTTCTGCCCAGCCATTTTTTATAGCTTCCATAGACATTTCCGTCTCTGGTTCAGTAACTACACCAATGCTTTTTCCCGTTGATGCATTTACCAGGGCAATCTTAATAGAAGAGCTTCCGATATCTAATCCTAAGTGGTACATAAATACTATAAATTGGTTTGCTGTAATAAGTTAAACCAAAAATAAGTACTATCCTTAGCAATAGATATTTAGGCTACGAAAAATTATCGCAATGCAAATTAACAGTATTAACCACCATTAACTATTTGAATACAATAAATTGATATTCAGATACTTAAAAATGTTTTTGAAATTAATTTATTTTCGAAAAGGTTTTCGTATTAGCCTTAAAATCAATCTACAAGAAATAATAATTTAATATTCCTCTAATTGATTTTGAAGCTGCTCAAGTTTTGAAAGCGCCTCTGATTTTGAATTAACATCGAGCTTTAAATAAATATTCTGAATGTGAAAATTTACGGCACTAGGTGTTACAAACAACTTTTGCGCGATCATTTTATAGGTAGCACCTTGACATAGAAAATCTACGATCTGGTTCTCGCGTTCAGAGAAAAAAGCAAAGGTTTTTCTGTGAAAATTGCTAATGATCTTTTTTACGATATCATTGCTCATTGCCGCGCCTTCTTTTTCCATACTTCTAAGTGCATGTTCTAACTTATCTAAAGTCAAAGGCTTTGTCAAGTACCCATTCGCTCCTTTTTTAAAAGCGTTTTTAATGACATCAAAATCATTGATTTCACTGAACATAACAATTTTGATCTCCCAGTCTTTCTTTTTAAATAGTTTGATGGCATCTACGCCGTTCATATCGTTCAATTCTATTTCAGAAAGTACAATTTGGGGTCTTGTAAACTTAAAATCTTTGATGGCATCTTTAGCCGATGCATAACTACCCACTACTTCATAACCATCAATTTCTTCAAAATGATTTCTATATACGCTATGTAGTGAGGTGTCTTTTTCTAAAACGATTATTCTTATGCTTGAATTTTTCATAATCTCCATAGTTTTTTGCAACCAATATTCCTTTTAAAGAACAATGACCTGCGTTAGTTTTTAATAATTTCGAAAACCTTCAAAAGGTTAAAACCACTAAACAACAGATATGTAGATGAACAGATAGCCTAAACCATAGGTTCAATTTTACACACCATTAGACAAACGTCGCCTTAAAGAGCAATCAAAAATTGATTGAACTTTGTTTGTGTTCAGTTAAAAAATCTAATCGAAAAACGGATTACCGCCAGCGAGTTAATTCATAAAACCGAGGCGTTTGCCAAACTGTAGATCTATGAGATTTTTGAGTTCTAAAAAAATAGAAAACTTGTTTAAAAAAAGATGTGTTTTAAAATGGGGATTGTGTAGGTAATTCTCATTCATGGTTGTGGGGGGATTTGGGGTTATACAATTGGGTTTGAATCTTTTTGGTGATTGAAATATATAAATTAAAGCTATATACCCGTTGAAAACATCAAATTTTTCGTTCAACTACCAAAATTTCTTAAAAAACAAGGTAATTCGTCGATAGTTAACGTATAGTTAAAACCGAGAATCACCACCAATGTAAACCAAATAATAAAGGAGGGGCCCCAGTCATCCCCCCGGATAACACCCCTCCTTTTATTGACAATTCAAATCAACCATAAAACCTTAGGAAATTATGGATACTCAATTCATTATTCTATACTTATATAATCATCTTCAAAAGTATTGGATGCCGTTGCCGTTGCTTCGTTCACTTGCATGATCCATTTCTCTTGATTGTATTTTCCGTTTAAATCTGTACTTGCAGCCATTTGTGCTTCATTCTTGTAATCATAATCTGCCAAGTATACATAGTACAGTCCATTTTCTTTGTTATAAAATTGCTTAGGGTCTAATCCTTTTTCACGTAAATCTTTCATAAAAGCATTCATATACTTTGTTTGGCTGTATACGTTTGCAATAACATAGTAACCAGAATTCATATCTATGACATCTGAATCTACTAACATTTTTACCGGTAATTCTTTAAAATTATCTCTTGTAGATGGCAGTTCTTTAAAGTTAGCCCTTCTTGAAGATGTTGTTGTTGACGCTGTAGAAGTTGCCGTAGCACCTGTTGCAAAAGCATCTGCAGGTTCCGTTACAAAATCGATGGCATCATCTACCAAATCATTGTTTGCATAAGAGGTGTTTTCCTCTACGCTAAAGTCTTGTAAAGAGTTTTTAATGGTCGTATCAATATCATTACGCAACATTCTTACAATTAACTCAAATCGTTCTTCAAAGGCGGCTATTCTCTCGCTTTCAATTGAATCTTGACGAAGAATCAATTCATCTAAAATAATTTTGTTTTCATATGCTAAACTACTTTCGGATACCGAAGTATTAGCTGTACTTTCTTGCTTTCTTCTACTCGACTTTCTGGCACTATCTCGCTCTTCTATAAGGTTGGCTATTTGCTCTTCATAATTTCTAACGATATTATCTATTTGATTATCCGATGAGTTATCCGCAACCGAAATAGCCAAATCATCGTCTTTAAACTTGTACGCTAATGTGATCTCGTGGTTCCACCCCAGGTTGGCATCATCACTTGATAAATCCTTCTCCATTAAATATCCCAAAGACATTTTTTCACTTAGGTTGAAACCAACCCCTGCGGCTACTCCGTATTCTTCATCTACCGTGGTCTGTAACCAACCATATTTAGGCATATCCAATAATAAAGAACCAAAATAATAAAGGCTTCCGTCATAATTTTGCCCTACTTGAGCCATTGGCATTAAACGGGCATTTTCAAAAAGACCTCTTGAATGCTCAAATGAATGGGTATACTGTACCGATGCCTTTACACTCTTTGTAGATAAATCGGTCAAAAACTCGTTCGTTGTTTGATTGTATTTTATTAAATCTTCTGCGTACAAACCAAAATCGAAACTACCCAGTGTTAAGTTGATACCCGGTTGCACCGCAATTTTACTTTCTTTTCTAGCATCTGCTATCTCTGGATCGTCTTCACTAACTACGACCCTATTCTTATCTAAACCTTGATTAAAGTAGGTAACGTTAGTACCAAATGTCAATACCGATTTTTCACCTAAACGAACTGATGAAGCGTAATTGGCATTGAAACCAAATTCTTGTACCACACCAGACCACTGACTGTACACACCTATACCAACTGCCGTATGGTCATTTAATTTGTTGCTGAACCCTAGAAAATAGTTTTGACTATTATCATCAAAAGTGGCATATTGATTTCTATGTAGAATATTTAAATATGATTTGTTCTCACGTACCAAAGAGAATGTTGGGTTTATAAAAAACCTATTGAAGAATAATTGGTTGTGGTAGGTACTACTGGAGCCTAAGTTTGCATTGGTTTCTTGACCTTTTATTGTTTGGACAAGAGCCAATAAAAATAAAGCAATAAGAAAACTACTGATTTTATACGGACTTTCCATAACGTTTGATTTTAATGATTAGAATTGAAATTGTCTATGAATTGGGGGAAATGAATAATGGGTGGTTATTCATCTTCAAATACAGAACTAGAATACTGCATTTGCTTTTCTGAGTTAAATGCTTCTAAGAAGCGATCATCTCTATCTTTCTCGTTAATTGGCTTATCGTTTAAATTAAAAGCTACATTTTGTGCATGCTTACCTTTCCCTATTCTGTTGGATACCACATAACCGGAACCATCACCTTGTAATAAGTTTACCGAGTATTCATCATAAGAGCTGTTGATTGTATTTCCCATGTTTACCGCAAGTCCGACGCTGCGTTGACCAACTTCTACCATGTAAACATCGAGACCGCCATAACCGTCTCTTCCATCAGATGCAAATACTAGACTTCCATTTGAAATTGGGTTTGGGTGCATATCATTTTTAGCAGTATTCACTTTTTCTCCTAAATTCTTTGCCTGACCTAATGTGCCATTTTTTTGAATGGTAGCGACATAAATGTCATACTCCCCGAATGTACCTGGCATGTTAGATGCAAAGAATAAACGACTTCCGTCCGGTGACACTGCAGGGTGCATTGCGGAATAATCTGCCGGGCAAACCGCTACTTCCGTAATTTTTTTCCATTCGCCGCCTACTTTATCAGCTTTATAAATTTTATGTATCTCCTTTTTCTTGGAAAACATACCGGTTACGGGCTTGCGGTATACGGTTTTACTATAGTATGCCGTTCTACCACCATTGGTCAATGCCACCGGTGGGGCATATTCACCAGATGTTTTTGCCGGTACCTTAGTGTTAGATGCAAACTCGCTACTTACTTGGTCGTCATCCCACGGTAAAAAATTTCTTCTGTTGTTAGAGGTAAGACGTGAAGGAATTACGTTACGGGTCATCTTGTAATCATCCTTAACCAATTCTGTCCAGTTTTCATCGGCAATTTCATTTTGCACTTCTTTGCCTAATTGCGAAACGGCATGATCAAATCTCTTCTGGTAACTTTTCTTTAAAGTACCATCCTCAGAAATTTCCATAAGCCTACCATACCAATATAATGCGTTCTCATACTTTTTGGTCAGGAAATTGGCATTGCCCAGGTCTTCAAAGATTTCTTCATCTGAATAACCAAGTGATTTTAATTTGTTGTAGTTCTCTGCTCGGTTAGAAACTTCTGTAACCTTTCTTTCAAGAAAACTGGTTGAAGAATCGTTGTAGGCCAAATCTTGGCCATAACCCATGGTCGCCATGCAGGCAAACAAAAGGCTAATTTTAATTGAATTGATCATAATACTAGATTTTGGGATTTCATACTCCAAAGGTCTAGCAACTCATTCAATTGATTATTAATAAAAATTCATAGGTTTTGATATCATTTGTAAATCAATAAATTTAATTAATCCACATAATCAATTTAAAATCAGATATTTACATTTAAAATCGATACTATTTAGATACCTGTTTATTTTTTTTCTTTTCAGAATAATAAGTATAACCTAAATATGCCAATTGTAGACCAACAGCCGCCATCTTCAACTTTCTACTTTTCACTAACATTTTTGCAACTCCGAATAATGGTGATAATCTCATAACTTTTATTTTTTTTGTTTAAAAGCAATGTAGCCACAAGCCCGAATTTAACTTAGCTCTATCCATTGAAAATGTGTACTAAATGCCTTCAACAAATACCATTTATAAGAGCATTGGGGTTTTATGGCATACAGCTAAAGTACTATTGTATATAGCTAAGAACTACCACTAATTGCACATATCTTAGTATTGTAAAATTGTATAACAATAGGCAGTAATGCCTACTAAATTTAATATTATGAATAACGATATAAAGAAAATTGAAGATAGTCTTAAAGACTTGGTAAGTAAAAACGAAGATGCAATCAAAGGTTTTGAAAAAGCATCTGAAAATTCGAAGGATGTTGGTATTAAAAGTTACTTTGAGAAGAAAGTAGTAGACCGTATGCAGTTCTTAAGAGAATTAAGAGCAGCTGTACCAGAATTGGATTTAGGCCGTGTTGAAATTGAAGGTAGCGCAGCCGGAACCTTACACAGAACATGGATGGATATTAAAGCATTTTTTGCAGATGACAATGACGAAGCAATGTTAGAAGAAGCTGTTAGAGGTGACAAAGCCGCTATTAATGATTATGATAATGCATTGGCAGAAACCATGATGCCACATCGCCTAAAAGAAATCATTAGAGCACAGAGAAATGAATTACAAAACGCTTTGGAAACTAGTGAAGTTTTAGAAGATCACAGATAAGATTAGATATTTACAGAAAGTAAAGCCCTTGCAATTGCAAGGGCTTTTTTATTCTTAAGAATTAACTAATTTATTTTTTCTTCTAGATTTTTCAGCTCTTTTTTTCTTTAACCAGTTCTTATAGAACTTTTTACCGAAATATAGTATCAATGCTTTTTTCATAACTCGATATTAATACGTTTTCATTTTTTCCTTTCGTTTCTTCAATTGTCTTTGAAGTTCACTTATTGATTCGTTGACCGACTCTTCAAAGTTTTGATTGCTGGCTTCCGCAAAAATTCTGGGACCAGGCAGACTTAAACGAATGTTACAGATCATTCCAGTTTCATCAGAAGAAGTATTCTCTTGCTTTAGAAAAACATCCGCTCTTATAATGTCGTCAAATTTTGCGTGTAACTTTTTAAGTTTCTCCTCGGTATAACTTTCTAATCTTTCACTAGCTGTTACACCGTCATACTCATATATTATTTCCATAAATTTTCTCTTTTAATCGCAATGCGATATGAATTTTAAAAGAGGCTTTTTCAAGCCACAACAACTGCAACTTGAAAATGCCCCCTTATCTTTTTTTACCTACGTTTTACTTATCTACATTTACCATCCAACCTATACCAAAACGATCGGTACATCTACCAAAATGTCCCCATTCGCGCTCTCTAAATTCGTGATGTACTTGACCGCCACTTGATAAATCATTAAATAACTGCTTACCATCATCTAAATCATCTAAATCAACACTCATGTTAATTTGATTACCATTGTTAAGCGGTGTATCTGGTGACGCATCATATGCCATAAAATGTACACCCTTTCCTTTCAATTCAGCGTGTTGCAGCTTCTCTCTATAAGAAGATGGTACATCTATTTTCTTATCCTCGTAAGTCTGTTTGTTTTTAATCTCTGCGTTGAACAGATTTGCGTAGAAGTTCAAAGCTTCTTGACAATTACCGTTAAATGCTAAATATGCTTGTATTTTCATGATATATTGTTTTTATACAATTTACCCAATATCAACCTGTAGCCTTACCTTAAAAACTACAGTTATTAATGCATTACCTTATAGCTAAATTTCTTAACTACTCTAGCACAATTTTACTGTCATCTATAAATTGGAAAAATGAAAGTTTTTCATTGGAGCCCGTAAACATTAAGTTAGTTGATAGATCAAACAAATGGGCTTCTGTTTCAAAAAAATGCATCATATAGCCGGCCGTATTTACAAAGGCCACGTACTCCCCTATTGCCGGTAATTTGGGTAGTGTAATTTTTCTTTTCAGCAACACATCTCTTTCTAAGCAATAAGCACCGGTAAAAAATACATCTACCTGTTCATTCTCCTTAATTTCAGAATCGTATAACATATAAGGGTCCAGTAGAAAGTCTGCACTAGAACTCATCATTTGGCTCATATTCATTTCCAAACCGACCAACCATTGACCTTTTGCATCTTTTTTTCGATGGACGACCTTTGCTACCGTAATACCAACTTGATCTAATAATGATCTACCTGGTTCTATACGTAATTCAATTCCATTGTTTACAAGCAACGATGCTACCGATAGACCAGATTCATCATCAACAAAATCAAGTACTTCTCTTATAAATCCTTCTTTATTTACTTTATTAAAGTACGGATAAGTGTTCAGTTTACCACGTAGCTTTCCATCTTCTAGCCTAAATCCTAAACCGTTGTCGTTAAAGGTAATGTCGTTATTTTCTTCTACAACCGCTTTCTTCAGGTTTTCATTAAAGGCAAACCATTCTTTTTCGTCTTCTAAATAGTTCATTAAAATACCCCCACCAATATCTATGAAAGAAATATTATAACCTCTATTTTTAAGTTTTGAAACTATGTTTACACTTGTAATTAAGCTAATACTTCTTTGATGGGTAGCATATCCATCCAAATGAAAATGTAGCCCGGTTACCTCTAATTGGTCAAAGGTCTTGTTTTCTCCTACATATGATGAAATAAAATCGATCACGTCATCTACATCGAACCCAAAGCGACTGTATAATTTTTCTTCGTCAACCTCAAAGCCACTTATTCGAAAACCAACATTCGCCTTGTGTCCAATTCTTTTAGCTACCGCCTGTGTAAGAACACATTCATCTTCATTATCTAATATTATCGGTACTCCATTCCTTATGGCCAATTCTATTTGTGGCTCTGTTTTTATTGCCGCCGTCAACACCAAATTTTCACTATTACCACCCAATGAAAGTGACTGTTCCAATTCTTTAAAGCTAGCGGTATCTACACCTATGCCCGATGCAAATGCCTGCTTTACCAACCCTCTAGATTTGTTTGCTTTTCTAGCATAAAAGATTCTATACTTTAAGCCGTAGCTTTCAAAAACTTCTTTATATATCTCGCAATTATGGTTAAAGGATGGTAAGTGATGAATGTTTATGGGAGAACCGTATCGTTCAACCAAACCTTTAACGACGGACTGATTGTTGAACAATTCATGCATCCATTGGGAAGTTTTAGGTGTCAGTTGAAATTTTGGTTTTCCTTTACAATACATTTTCTTCTCTTTCATATTTTTCTGTAATGCCTGCTTTATTCAAAATAGAGGTACATACTCCTTTCGCCCAGACCGATGCAAAATTGTTTTTTGTTCTAGATAACGTATCGTTATCACATGTTATACCTTCTGTTGGGGTACCATAAAATGTAATGTTTTTATCAACCCTACCCTTAGCGTCTATCGCGTTTCCATCTTTGTTTATTTCTATGCAACCGGGGTTATAACTCGTATTGAGTTTATTCTTAAACTCGCGAACAAGTCCGTTTTTTAATAAATTTTGATAGAGCTCGTTTTTAAATTCACCTTCTTTTGCTCTAGAAATTGTTGCATTTAAATAATAGTTTATTTCTGTTTTCCGAGCATTTTTAATTTGCAAGGTGTAATTGTTGTTCAAAGTATTTTCTGAAATATTTGCTGATTTTACAAATGAAAAATCTAAAATACCTGATTTATACAATGCTAGCATTTTTTCCATGTTCTTCACCGGTGGACCGTACGATAAACGATTGAACAATCCGAAGTAATAGGTATCGAACTCCTTCTGTGAAGCAGCATCTAAGCCCCCAAAACTGTATAGTTCATTGAACAATGGACTTATTTTTCTCCAAACTGAAACGGCTGCTAAAAACGGACTTTCATCTTCGCCACGTTTTGCTTCTTCTATCAAGAACTCCAAATAAAATTGAAGCATGATCGATGACAAAATTGGTTCATCTCTAAATGGGTCAACAATAGCCTCCCAATTAAAAACCGGGCATTCGGGAAAATCTTCGTGGAAATATTGTACCTGATTCTCAATAACCGTAAAATCATCATCGAAATAAAATTGATGTCCATGGTTTTTGAACAGAACCCTATAATATGCAAAATAAAATTCCTTTTTTATCAGCGGCAATATGGTACACTTAAAGCTAACAGGTTTGTTTTTCTTTAAATGTCTTACCAAATCGTCTGTGAAAAAGTGTAATTCTGCATTAGAATTAGGTTCCCCATTTCTAGGAACCATTGGCAATCCGGTTCTTGAGAAAGGATAAATTTTAAGCGGTTCTCTCCCTGATGGGTCATATTTAAATTCCCCATTTTCCTTCCTTTTAAACACGCCCTGTCTGCCTTCGGTCAATGCCAAAATAGCATCTATGGCCGTTAATCCAAAGCCCTTTATAGCCACCAATGAATCTTTATTGATGGGTTTTAATTTTTCTTCAACCGGATAAATAAAATCTACACTATTTTCTTTTGATGTCGTATTTTTTTGCGATGTAAAGGTGTGGTGACCTGTAGTAAACAACAGTGAATTACACTGAATACTATTTTCTTTTCCTGATTCTGCTTCCGTATACTTTACTTGATACTCTTCGCCTCTTTTAAACACATTGCTAACCGTACCAATATGCGGTACTACCCTAACGTTTGTTGGTAATTGATCTAAAACCAACTGATAACATTCTTCTAAATACTTACCGACAATTGCTCTGGGTGCATATTCATTTGGTGCTGCATTGGCAAACCTATTCTCAGTTACCCATGAGACAAAATCAGGAGTTGACGTAGCTGGAGCATAAGGCTCTTGCAATATCCAACCATTAATATTTCGGTTGGCATAATTCATTATCAAATATTCAGGTTGATCCGTTCTGTATACATCACCAGATGCCAAAAATGATGTATTATTGAAAATATGTATCTGAATTGATCGATCAATGTTATGTTCGCTTAAATTGGCAATGAGCCTTTCAAATCCGTAAAATCCTTTGGGTCCAAAACCTACAATACCAATAGCATATGTTTCTGTATTTTCCATAAGTCTATATATTTACCAACCGCATAATGGTGTAAAGGCATTTTTACTTTCCGGTAGTTCTTTCATTAGCCATTTAGTATTATAAATGGTATCCAAATAACGCTCGCCCCTATCACATAAGAACAATGCACAATTACTTTCTGCTTCAATATTCTTACTATACTTTTGAACGGCACTGATCATTCCGCCAGATGAGCCTCCACAGAGAATTGCTTCTTTTTCAAGTAGATTCCAACATCCGCGGGCACAATCAACATCATCAACGTAAATCTGGTCAAAAATTTTATCGGTATCTAAAAATTGGGAAGGAACGCCCGCTCCGTGACCAGGAATTAATCGCTTTAAAGGCGGACCGCCAAAGAGAACACTACCTACCGCGTCAACCGCAATAATTTTAGTGTCAAGATTATTCTCCACTATAAAATCTGCGCAACCCATTAGGGTTCCACAGGTACTCGTTGCCACGAACAAATAATCTAATTTACCGTGCAGGGCATCCATAATTTCGGTCATTGTTTGATGATGCGTTAACGGGTTGTTTTGATTACCATATTGGTTGGACCAAAAACTATTGGGAATAGTATTCAGTAATTGTTGAACTTTTTCTAAACGCGCCCCTAAGTAACCTCCGTTATCTTTTGGCTTGGTTACTTTTTCAATACGTACACCATAGGTTTTAAGAATCTTTTCGGTATGCAAATTCAATTTTGGGTCTACTACAACAATTAGATGAAGTCCGTAATGTAAACAAGCCTGAGCCAAACCTACCGCCATATTACCAGAGCTAGATTCAATTACGGTATCTCCTTTTTTGACCTTGCCTTCTTCCATTGCCTTTTGAATAATAAAAAGAGCAGTTCTGTCTTTTATACTTCCGGCAGGGTTGGCAACCTCTAGTTTTCCAAAGAGGTTGAAATGATCGGTTTTTTCTATATTGTTAAGCTTTACCATTGGTGTTTTACCAACAGTGTCTATAATTGATCTGGAAATAGATGTGGTTATATTTTGAATAATCATGGGTTGCTTTTTTCATCCAATTGCGCTGAACTACAAGTGGTAATTTCATACGGATAAAAATAGTTTGACGTAAACTCTTACAATATCACGAAAAGTTAATTAAATAACTCTTTCAGTTTATCAGCTAAAAAACAACATGGATTAGGACTAAAAGCCTTCTCATTTTAAGAATTAAAAACCTTTGTAGGCACTTACCAAATATTCTTCAGTAAATAATCAAATAGTATTAATTTAGACTCAAATATCTGACAACAAAAACTTTAAGATTATTTGTTGTTAAATCAACCAAATAAATCTAAAAAAATCCCTAATTTCAAGGGACTCAAACAAATAGGAAAAACGAATGGCAAATTTCAGTTTAAAAGTTAATGGAAAAACCCAAGAAATAGATGTAGATCCGTCTACACCAATGCTTTGGGTATTACGAGATCATTTAAAATTGGTAGGTACAAAATTTGGTTGTGGCATTGCTCAATGTGGGGCTTGTACAGTTCACTTAGGTGACAATGCGGTCAGATCTTGTCAATTACCGGTTTCTGCTGTTGGCGAACAATCGATAACTACAATTGAAGGGCTTTCTGAAAACGGTGACCATCCTGTTCAAAAAGCATGGCTAGAGGAAGATGTTTACCAATGTGGATATTGCCAAGCTGGCCAAATTATGAATGCCAGTGCATTTTTAAAACGAAACCCTAATCCTACGGATACTGAAATTGAGGATGCTATGAACGGAAATATCTGTCGTTGTGGCACTTATACGCGAATTAAGAAGGCAATTAAGAATGCTGCCTCTATTTCAAACGCGTAGTTAAATTGCCCCAATTTTGGGATATTAACCTTCAAAAAAACAAACACATGACACTCATTAAAACTTCATATAATAGACGTTCTTTCTTAAAAAGTGGTGCGTTAGCAGGTGGCGGAATGATATTAGGCTTCAGTTGGCTGGCTTCTTGTAAACCTACGCCCGAACAAGTAAATAACATGCCAAAAGAATGGTTCAATATTAACGGCTTTCTTAAAATTGGCGATAATGGCATGGTAACGATCATGTCGCCAAACCCTGAAATCGGTCAGAACGTAAAAACTTCTATGCCAATGATCATTGCAGATGAACTTGGCGTAGATTGGAAAGACGTAATCGTAGAACAAGCTCCTTTAAATACCGATATTTTCCAAAGACAATTGGCGGGCGGTAGTCAATCTATACGTGCTGGTTGGTCGGGATTAAGAATGGCCGGCGCTACTGCAAGACATATGTTAGTCGCTGCAGCTGCAGATACCTGGCAAGTTGATGCCTCTGAAATTACGGTGGATAACGGTGTAATCAGTCACACTGCAACGAACAATTCTGCAGGTTTCGGTGACATGGCTTCAAAAGCTGCAACCATGTCAGTACCCGAAGAGGTTCAACTGAAAGAAACATCTGATTTTAATATTATAGGTACAGATAAAAGAAATGTTGACGGACCAAATTTGGTAACCGGTAAACCGTTGTTCGGTATAGACATTCAAGAAGAGGGAATGATGATCGCTATGATCGTGCATCCACCGGCATTTGGACTCACATACAAATCTATGGATGCCGAAACCGTAAAATCCATGCCCGGTATTAAAGATGTATTCCCTATTGACGTTTATCCAGACGATGTAGAAAAACAATGGTCTGACGGTGGTGCCATAAATAAGTTAGTAGCCATTGTTGGAGAAACTACATGGCAATGTATGCAAGCAAAAAAAGCATTGAAAGTAGAATGGGAAGAATCATCTGTTCTAGAAAGTACTGAAGGGCATGATGAAGCTTTAACAAAATTATTGAACACCTCAGCTAAAGCTCCTGCACGTAAAGATGGTGATGTGGCCGGCGCTTTCAAAAACGCAGCTCAAATAATAGAACGAACATATAGTGCTCCATTTTTAGCGCATAATACGATGGAACCCATGAATTTCTTTGCCGATGTAAATGGGGAAAGAGCGTTATTGAACGGACCTATACAGACTCCCGAGTTTTTAGAGAAAACCTTGGCATCTCGATTAAATTTGCCTGTTGAAAAAATTGATATAAAAATGACCCGTATGGGTGGCGGATTCGGTAGACGTCTATATGGAACATTTGGCGTTGAGGCGGCGGTAATTTCGCAAAAAATGCAAGCACCAATTAAACTGGTGTACACTCGTGAAGATGACATGACCCAAGGTACTTACAGACCTACCTATAAAGTAAAATACAAGGCTGGTCTGGATAATGAAGGTAACCTAATAGCGTGGCATGTTAAAGGAGCGGGATCAAATGATGACCTTCTCTTTGAAAACAGATTTCCTGCTGGTGCGGTAGATAACTACTTAGCCGAGAAATTCAGTTTAGAAACAAATGTTACTACCGGAGCATGGCGTGCGCCACGTTCTAATTTTGTTGCCGGGGCAGAACAAGCTTTTATTGACGAAGTTGCAGAAGCGGCTGGTAAAGACCCTATAGATTTTAGATTAGAACTATTCGATAGAGCTATTAAAGATCCTGTTGGTGAGCCTGAAAAAAATGATTACGATCCAGAACGCTATGCAGGAGTATTAAAATTGGTAAAAGAAAAATCTGATTGGAACTCTTCACAGAACAACGGTAAATCTAGAGGAGTTTCAGCATATTACTGCCATAATTCTTACGTGGCACAAGTATTGGACTTAAATAATGATACAGATTCGCCAAAGGTAGATAAGGTTTGGTGTGCGGTTGATTGCGGAATTGTTATTAACCCAATGGCAGCAAAAAATCAAATAGAAGGTGGTATTATCGATGGTATTGGCCATGCTACTTATAGTGAAATGACCTTTGAAAATGGTCAGCCACAACATAAAAATTTTGATACCTATCGCTTAATAAGACATAAAGAAGCACCTAAAGAAATTGAAACCTTCTTTGTTGATAACGGTATAGATCCGACAGGCTTGGGTGAGCCTTCTTTACCGCCAATTGTGGGCGCATTAGCAAATGCCCTTTATAAAGCTACCGGTCAAAGACATTATAATCAACCTTTTATTACAGAGAAATCTGTGATAGGTTAAAGCCCTTATGCTATTGTAATATTGAAACGCCAGATTTTTTGTCTGGTGTTTTTTTAGTTCAAAAAGCTATATTTTAAATTTCAATACTGCCCTTACATAGCTTCTTGAGTCATTATCTATAGTAAGTATCGTATTATTGTCGCCATCTTTCAACTTATTGCTAAGATTAAAATTATAAGCTGCCCTTAGATCTAACTGAAGGTGATTGGTAAAATGATATTCATATTGAAGACCTCCATTGATCAACGACATATTTATAAGTTCCGCTATTTCCGTTTCATTAACCAAAGCCCCGTTTTGCACATTTGAAGTAAAACCGTCTAGCTGGGCAAACAACTTAAGCCTGTGCCTATCTGAAATATGATATTGTAAATTGGTTTTAGGAATTCCTAGGTTATAAGACCAATCTGCACTGAATTTCTTGTAATAACTTATAAATGGCAAGGGAAATAAATAGCCTCTATTTTGCGAATACGATAGTCCAATAATTAAACGAGAAGGTTTATACTCATCTTCATATTTTTTAATAAAAACCAAGTCGCCCGAAAAGACAATATCATCTACCGTAAGATTTCTTGCCGTATGGTTAGTGCTTATACCAGGTTGAAACCTAAAGCCTAACCTCCAATCATTTTTTAATGGTTGTGTGTAGCCTATTGTAAAATCAAGTAATCTAAAATCGTCTAATTGATTTCTATTAAAAGGCAATTCTTCATCTTTGAACCGCAAATGAATATCACTGTAATCAAAACCTAAAAACAGATACTTTCCCTCCCCTTTTAATGGAATGGGTGCATTGATCATAACCCTAGAACGGGTATACTCAACATCAGAATTTTTATTGGGGATAAAAGTAAAGTCTATTCTTGCCAAATCGCTCAATTGAGCTTGTAGCGTAAAGGTTGTCAAGAATAAAAAAAGGATTAGAAATCTCAGCTGCATGCAATTGTACTTACCATCTATCTAATTAAGGATAATGCAAGTACCGCATTTTTATTGTTGTTGAATAGTGCTAATACATATAAAAGTATCTTAAAAGATAGTGAACTGTCTATAATTCTAAAACCTTGGTCACCCTTGCCAATTCTTTATCGAATAGTTCTTTGGTAACTTTTTGGGTATAAAAAGGAACCATTGCATTTAACTTTTCTTTTCCTTGAACCGAGTTTATAAGTTCCGGAAATGCTTTTTCAATGACATCGAGCATAATTTTTACTGAGGTAGAAGCTCCTGGTGATGCACCTAACAAACAAGTTATTCTGCCATCTTTACTACTTACAAGTTGAGTTCCGAATTCTAAAGATCCTCCTTCAAACTCATCTCTTTTAATGGTTTGAACACGCTGACCGGCAACCAAAATTTCCCAATCTTCATTTTTTGCATCTTTAACAAACTCACGTAGCAATGCCATGCGGTCGTCAAAACTCATGGCAACCTGCTCTATCAAGTATTTGGTCAACGGAAGATTATGCCAAAACACACCCCACATGGAAGGAATATTATCAAAATTGATAGACTTGAATAGATCTAAATACGAGCCTTCTTTTAAAAACTTAGGACTAAACCCAGCAAACGGACCAAACAAGAGCTCTCTTTTACCGTCAATATATCTGGTATCTAAATGCGGTACTGACATAGGTGGATCTCCAATACCCGCCTTACTGTACACTTTAGCATTGTGTTGCTTTATAATATCTTCGTTCTTACAGACCAACCACTCGCCGCTTACAGGAAAACCACCGTAACCGTCTTTTTCCTCAATCTCAACTTTCTGTAGCAACAAAAGGCTACCACCACCGGCACCGATAAAAACATGCTTGGCATCTACCGTATTCTTATCACCCGTTTTTAAATTTTCCATCTTTACCAACCAATCTTCATCATGATCTGGATCGATATCTTCAACCTCTGTATTGAATAATACTTTGGTATCATATTCATCATTTAGTATGGCAAACAATTTTTCGGTTAATGAACCATAGTTCATCTCTGTTCCTCTTTCTATTCTTGAAGCTGCCATAACCTCATCTTCTGTACGCTTATGCATCATTAAAGGGAACCACTCTTTCATTTTCGCTATATCCCTTGAAAACTCAATAGTGTTGAACATAAAATGTTCTTTAAAGGCTTTGTAACGGTCTTCTAGATAATCTGCATTCTCTTTACCCCTTACCCAACTGTGATGGGGCACCGGTGCAATAAATGATCTTGGATCATCGATCAGACCTTGTTCAACAAGGAAGGACCAGAATTGCTTTGAGGTTTCAAACTGCGTACAAATATTAATTGCCTTATTAATATCAATTGTACCATCTTCGGTTTGCGGAGTATAATTCAATTCACAAAGGGCAGAATGTCCTGTACCGGCATTGTTCCAAGCAGCTGAACTTTCTTGTGCAACCTTATCTAACCGTTCAACGATCAGCACGTTAAGATCTGGCTTCAACTGTTTTACCAATAAAGCCAAGGTAGCGCTCATGATACCTGCGCCTACACAAATAAGGTCGTATTCTTCTCTCAGTTCCATTATCTCTACTTTTTTACTACTAAGTTGGTAATAATTTGTAACAAAATTTTATTCAAGCTACTAATTAGTTATTAATCCTAAAATAAATATCCTTGAATACAAAAATATTAATGACTTTTAGCTCCTTGTTTTTAGCGATTATGGGGCTAACTATTTCTTTTTTGCCAAATGAACTAATTAACTATCTAGACATTGAATCAAATATTATAACAATACTTTTCATAAAAATCTTAGGTGCATTGTATATGGCGTTTGGAATTTTAAATTGGATGGCGAGAGGAACATTATTTGGAGGAATTTACAATAGACCAATTACTATGGGGAATTTAATGCATTTTGGAGTTGGAGCAATTGCATTAGTAAAAGTTGCATCTAACAGTGCCAATTATTCAGAAATTATAATTCCTCTAACTGTAATTTATATAATCTTCGCGCTATTTTTCCTGTACATTTTTAAAACCAGCCCTGCCACTATAGAAGGCAAAAACAATTCCTAACAATAGGATGTTTTAAAACCAATGTCTAGAATTCAAGTAAAATTTTATTTAGTAAATATGCGTTCAAATACCTAAAACGTAAATACCTATACCTTAAACTAGTCCATCACAAACTTAAATCCCGCGGTGACGATACTAGAACTAAAGCTATTGTCCCTATCATATTTATAAAACTTCAAATCAATACTTTTAAGCCCGAGTTTCCAGATATGCATTTTTGTAAAAATATCCGTGTAGGAAAGGCCCATACCAAATTGATTTGCCGAATATTTTGACAAATCATAATCTGAGGTATAAAACGTATCAGTAGAAAGTGCTTCTTCATATTCAAAGAAATAATCTGCGGCAGTTTGTTGGTAATATCTATAGGATGGGTATACCGTAAACTTATCTGAAAGCTTAATAGGCACCTCTACACTTGCAGTATGGGAGTTTATACCCCAATCATCGTAGTAATACCGATAATAGGAACGTAAAACAACACTCTCATTTATATACCAATTTAATCTACCGCCACCCGCAACTTTAAAGCGGCTATCGGGTAGTTGCTCAATAGCATCCGCGAGTTGAAATTCTTGAATAAATGAATCGGCTACATCGGCAAAATAAACACGTTGAAAAGGTGTACTTAGTAAACCATCTTGTTTTACAAAATCTAGAGCCAATGAACCTTGAAGAATTTTACCTAGAATTTGAGAAAAGCCCAAACCTACGGAATAAGAATTTCTTGTTTCATCTGCAAAATTCTCAAAAGTAGGACTGTAATCTGTGTTGCCGGTAATTGTTTTGTTTGAAAAGAATCCGTTATCCAAACCATTTGCCCCACTTACAAAAGGCCTTAGTTCCGTTGGGTAAATTGGAGTCCAGGTATCCAAGAAAATATTGGCATTAATACTTACTTCGGTATTTTTTTCATTGAAGAGTTTTGTAAATGCTCCTCCGAATCCGAATGAAAAATAATCATATTCCGATGATACCGATAGATTTCCAGAGAACATAGTATTTCTATCATCTGAACTATGCGTATATGTGCCCGACAAGTTGGTCCATACATCTGATCTGGAAGCTCCGGAGCTTGCCACAAATGAATCTGCCCGCTCATTGCCATCAAATGGATCTACATTACTTGAAGATGCAGATGTATAGGCAGAAACCCCTGCATCAATAATTAAAACATCATCATCACTTAAAGGTACCGATATTATGATTGTTCCCGTTACATCGGTAAGCTCTTCTGTTCCCCTTCCGCCGGTCACGGCAGCATTATCACCATCTTGACCATAGTAGCTACTTAAGAAATCTACTTCTGTAGTTTCTAATACACGTTTTTTATAGGAATTTGCAGTATTCATATTTTGTTGGGCATGACCAAAACCCCACATTAAAAATGCGACCAGTAAACCTAAAAATCTGAATCTTTGTATTTGTTGTTGCATTATCACTTACTAATTACAGCCGCATCCGCCACCAGTTTTACCTCCATTAGCACCAACAGCAGCTTCTCTATAAGAATGCATGGTAATAACGTTTCTATCGCACTTTTTATCTTGTAAGGTCATATCGGGATCATTGATATTCACTTTATCATACTCTTTCAACACCGTGCAACTGCTAAGACTACCTAATAGCATTAGAATAATTGAAATCTTCTTCATTCTTCCTTATTTATTTGAATATTCTTGGATGTAATTATATTTCCTTCACCATCGATAATGACACATTCTACCTTAGGTAGCTGTTCAATTCTATTTAACCCTACATCTTTACCCATTACAAATACCGATGTTGCCAAGGCATCTGCCAACTCCGCCTTTGGTGCAAATACCGTTACACTTACAATACCCGTCGCAGGGTATCCGCTTCGAGGATCAATTATATGTGTATATCTAGTATTGTTAAAGGTTACATATTTCTCGTAATTACCAGAGGTAACTACTGCGCCATTATGTACTGGCAATAGTGCAAATACTTTGTTTTTATCTATTGGATTGGTAATGGCTACTTGCCAATCTTTGCCATTGGTTTGCTTTCCCCATGTATTCATGTCGCCAGATGCATTTATGATACCCGCAACAACGCCTTTTGACATCAAGAGCTCTTTCGCCTTATCTGCAGCATACCCTTTACCAATGGCTCCGAAACCAATTTTCATTCCTTCTAACTTCAAAAACACGGTATGGTTCTCTTTATCTAAAATAATATTATGATAACCCACTTTAGCAACAGATGCCTTAATCAAATCATCTGATGGCATATCAGTCATGCTACCATCAAACTTCCAAATGTTGTCCATAGAGGCATAACTAATATCAAAAGCCCCATCGGTCAGCTTTGAAATACCTATTCCACGTTGAATTAAACCGAACAATTCCGCATCGACTTGTACAGGTTGAATACCTGCATTCTTATTTATCAAAGAGGTTTGGGAATTTGGGTCCCACGAAGAAATCAACTTCTCTATTCTACTTATCTCACTGATAGCCAAATCTATATATTCATTTGCTTCAACTTGATCTTTACCAACAACCGTTATTTCAAAACGGCTACCCATTAATTTCAAGGTGCGCTTATATGGCTCTTGAGCAAAAAGAATACTAACAGAAAATATAGTCAATATGAATACTACGTTCTTCAATCTATTTTATAAATGAATTCATTTCTTTAATGTATTCTTTGGGAGAAAGCTTTTTATAACTGGTTTCACCATACACCTCGCCATCGGCATTCAAAACAACTACGAAAGGAAAAATACCCTGCTGGTTATAGCCCTCTGCCAATGCCTTGTTTTTATTCAATTGCTCTTTTGGTAATGCATTCTTTTTTCTACGGGGAAAATCTGCCTGTAACATTACATAATGTTCTTTGGCGTAATCTTTAAATTCATCTGTTGACCAAACTTCCCTATCTAATTTAATACAGGGAGCACACCAATCTGAACCTTGAAAAACAAGTATGATGGGCAAATCTTTTGCTTTAGCGATATTTTTTGCTTCACTGAAATCCGTATGCCATTCTTGGGCAGAACCTAGGGTAATACCAAACATAAAAAGGATGAATACAAATGGCTTCATAAGTAAATCTATTATTAGAACAGTCACATTAAATAATCGGGTTTGCATTCTTTAAAACAAAGGTTTCAACGAACTTTCCCTTAATAGCTAAACGCACCTTTCGACAAAAATTGTGCATTACAATAGTTTGTAAATGTTAATCACCCAACCACCAAAAGAAAAATACTTCGATTAATGACTTTAGTCATATGTAATAGTTGTTGTTGGATATATTTTTGACTCGAAAAAATTCAGATGAAAATCTGAAAAAATTAAATTATAAATTCGGTAAAGAAAAATAGAATCTTTAAATGAATTTGTCAGTTTTTAACTTAAAAATTCCGCACACTTAAAGAATCCTATAAATTTGATAAACACTAATCCCTTTTACACGTGAGTAAAGCCATATATATTGTAACTACAGAACCCAATAGTGGAAAATCGATTGTTTCCCTTGGTCTTATGCAACTTTTACTAGGAAAAACAGCCAAGGTAGGTTATTTCAGACCTATTATTGATGATGTTCCAAATGGTAAAATAGATAATCACATTGATACCGTACTCAGCTATTTCAATTTGGATATGAAACCAATTGATGCCTATGCCTACACCCGTAGCCAAGTAGTACAATTAAAAAATGAAGACAAGGACGATGAAATTGTTGGTCATATTATACATAAATATAAAACCATAGAAAACCGATTCGATTTTGTTTTAGTGGAAGGAACAGATTTTTCTGGCGAAGGCACTATCATTGAATGGGACATAAATGTTCTCATTGCCAAAAACTTAGGTATACCCGCAGTAATTTTAGCAAGCGGAAAAAACAAAACCTTAGACGAATTGGTGGGCAATTTGCATATGGCCTACGATTCTTTTGTTGAAAAAGGTGTAGATGTTCTACTAATTGTTGCCAATAAGGTACAACCCGAGAACGTAATGATTGTATCTAACGAGTTAAAAGAGAAATTACCAAAAGATGTTTTGGTTGGTACTATACCCGTAAACAATATACTTGGCAGCCCTACCCTAAAGGAAATTGCGCAAGAATTAGATGCAAATGTTCTTTTTGGCGAGGATTACATAAACAACCAAGTTGGTAGTTTTAGCGTTGGTGCCATGCAATTACGAAATTATATAACGCATTTAAAAGATGACAGTTTGGTCATTACGCCTGGGGATCGCGCAGATATTATTCTTGGAGCCTTGCAAGCAAATATTTCTACTAACTATCCTAGCTTATCAGGTATTGTTTTAACCGGAGGTCTACTACCCGAAGATTCGATTATTAAACTAATAGAAGGGTTGTCAGATATTATTCCCATTTTATCCGTTGCCAGAGGTACATTCTTCGTTACTAACAAAATTGGCACCATTAGACCACGTATTTACGCTGAAAACAAAGAAAAAATACAGACTTCTATACAAGAATTCGAGAAACATATTCCCACTAAAGAATTGGCGGAACGTTTGATCACCTTTAAAGCAAAAGGCATTACCCCAAGAATGTTTCAGTATAACTTACTTCAAAAAGCTAAATCTTCTAAAAAACATATTGTGCTCCCCGAAGGTTTAGACGAACGAATTCTTTTGGCTACCAAAAAACTTATTGATGTAGATGCCGTACGCATTACACTTTTAGGAAACAAAGAACAAATTATCTCAAAAATTACCGAGCTAGATATCGATTTAGATATTAATGACATTAATATAGTAGACCCAACTAATTCAGTTGATTTCTTAGACTACGCTACTACTTTATATGAATTGCGTAAACATAAAAACGTGAATTTGGCTATGGCCAAAGATTTAATGGAAGATGTATCTTATTACGGTACTATGATGGTACACAAGGGCGATGCCGACGGTATGGTCTCAGGTGCAATACATACTACCCAGCACACTATTCGACCTGCTTTGCAGTTCATAAAAACCAAACCCGGTGTATCTATTGTATCCTCCATATTTTTCATGTGTCTTCCAAACAGGGTAACAGTTTTTGGGGATTGCGCTATTAATCCGAATCCGAATTCTGAACAGTTATCTGAAATTGCAATATCTTCTGCCGCCACTAGTGCCGCTTTTGGTATTGAACCAAAAGTAGCCATGCTTTCTTATTCTTCAGGTGCTTCAGGTGTTGGTGAAGATGTTGATCGTGTACGTAAGGCTACTGAAATCATTAAAGAGAAAAGACCTGATCTTAAAGTGGAAGGTCCTATTCAATACGATGCGGCGGTTGACGCTAAGGTTGGACTCAGCAAACTTCCCGATTCTGAAGTAGCAGGGCAAGCCAGTGTGTTTATATTTCCGGATTTAAATACAGGTAACAACACCTATAAGGCAGTGCAAAGAGAAACAGGTGCATTGGCAATAGGCCCAATGTTACAAGGCCTAAATAAACCTGTAAACGATTTAAGCCGTGGGTGTACCGTAGACGATATTTTTAACACCGTAATTATAACCGCTATTCAAGCACAAGGATTCTAATTTATTTCTATGAATATTTTAATCATAAATTCTGGTAGCTCTTCAATAAAATACCAACTTTTAGAGATGCCTTCAGCTAAAATAATTTGCCTTGGTACTATTGAGCGTATTGGCAGTACCCAAGCTATATCTACATATAAAACGGATACACATAAGGTTGAAAAAACCTATGAAATTGCAACTCACAAAGTTGGTTTAGAGAGAATTACTTCTCTTTTGCTTGATACTGAAATGGGCGTGATCGATAGTACTGAAGAAATAGATGCCATTGGTCATCGTGTGGTACATGGTGGTAAAGATTATGTTGACACTACTTTAATCAATGAAGAAGTTAAACAAAAAATAAAATCGCTTTCTCCCCTAGCCCCTTTACACAATCCTGCCAATTTAGAAGGTATCCTAATGGCGGAAGAAATATTTGAATCAGCTAAGCAGATTGTTGTTTTCGATACTGCCTTTCATGGTACCTTACCAATAAAAGCCAAAAAATATGCCGTTCCAAATATCTTGTTCGAAGAAAAGAGAGTGCAAGCTTATGGATTTCATGGTACTAGCCATAAATATGTTTCTGAGAAAGCAAATGAATATCTAGGCAATAAAAATACTAAGCTCATTTCCATTCACTTGGGAAATGGTTGTAGTATTACCGCTATCAAAGATGGGAAGAGCATTGATCACAGTATGGGATTTGCCCCGTCTAACGGTTTGATAATGGGTACTAGAAGTGGCGAAATTGACCACTCCATTATTTTTTATATGGTGAATACGCTTGGGTATAGTCTAGACGAAGTAAATGAACTTTTAAACAAAAAGAGTGGAATGCTAGGCCTTACAGGTTACAATGACCTACGTGATATTGAAGTAGAGGCGAGTAAAGGAAATACCGATTGTATTCTTGCTTTAGAAATGAACGCCTATCGTATTAAAAAATACATCGGAGCCTATACTGCCACCATGAACGGCTTAGATGCTATCATTTTCACCGCAGGCATAGGAGAAAACTCAAGCCTGATTAGGCAATTGGTATGTAAGGATATGGAGTATTTCAATATTCACTTAGATGATGCAAAAAATGACCTTAGAGCATCTAGCCTTCGTGAAATCAATAAAAAAGATTCAAAAATTAAAATTTTGGTCATACCGACCAATGAAGAATTAGAAATAGCCAAACAAGTATATACCTTACTAACTTAGCGCGAAAATTTGCATAAAGGGTCATAGCTCAAATATTTAATTCACCAGACAATTGTCTAAGAATAATTTCGGATAGTTTTGCTTGAAATTTTGCATTACTAAACCTAACCCTTGCGTTTATATAGTTAAGTTGTGCCGTTCGAAACTCAATGGTAGGAATGATACCTATTCTATACTTTTCTACCGTAATATCTAAGTTTTCCTTAGCTATTGCTTCATTGTTTCCTTCCAATTCTATTAAACTTATATTGGTAAGATAGGTTTGATAGGTAGTGCTCAATGTAGATAGCAATTCCTGTTCTTTTTCTTTAATGGCAATGGCTGCATTTTCCAATTCCATTTTTCCTATTTTCTCATTCCTGTTTTGATTGAATCCATCAAATAGGTTTAATGTTGCCCCAAAACCATAACTAAAACCGTTGGACTCTGAGCTTGTTGTAAATCCAAGACTAGATTCCGATTTTCCAAAATTATAACCCGTAGTTGCATAAATCGTAGGATACCTTGCTGCTTTAACCTGTTTTAATTCTAGCTCACTTATCCTTCTACTGATTCGTTCAGCATTTAATTCGGGATTATTTTCCATTAACTTAGATTCCAAATCGGGCAGCATTAGACTTTCATCAACAAAAATTTCAGGTATTGCCTTAAAGTCGGTTGTTAAGTCCCTCGCCAATTGCTCATTCAGTTGAATTTTGGTATTTGCATACAATTCTTTTTGGCGTTGCATTAAGGTTTGATCGGTATTTAAATCTACTTGCGCATTAAGCACTTCCAACTTAGAAGCTTTACCTATGGAAAATCTATTTTTTGCTAATTCTACCCGTTGTTCGGAAATGAAAATGGTACTATCCAACGCAGCTAACTGCTGTTGTTGTTGAACTAAATCATAATAAGTAATCATTACCTCTCCTACCTTGGTCAAAACTACTTGCTTTAACTCTTCCGCACCTAAATCCCTATTCTGTTTTAACTGATCGTATGCCGCAAACATGCTTAGACCATCAAATAATGTCCAATCAAGAGATACACCATAATCTAGACTATTGTTTTTTGCGTTGTCTTGCTCTACTTGAGAACCATCTGATCTGGTTTGTGATAAATTCTGTATACTATTATCATCTTCAATGGTTGCTTCGATAGTGGGCAGCATACCAGCAAAACCCGGACTAACCGATACAGAATCTATTTTTAAATTATTGGCGGCGGTAATAATTTGATAGTTATTCTTCACCGTAATTTTAACAGCATCTTCAATCGTTAGAATTTCTTGCGCAGTACCGTTAAAACATAAAAATATTACTGATAAAAATGTAAGCTTCGATAAATTCATTCTAGTTTGTTTCAAGTACTTTAAACTCTGGTCTTTCTACTTTTTCCCTAGACCATAACAAATACAGTGCAGGTATAATAAATAGGGTCAAAAGCAGCGAGAACATAGTGCCTCCAATAATTACTACACCCATTCCTATTCTACTTGTAGATGCCGCACCTAAAGACAAAGCAATTGGTAATGCACCTAACGCAATGGTTAAACTAGTCATTAATATGGGTCTTAATCTAGATTCTGAGGCTTGTAATATCGCCTCACTTTTTTCCATACCCTGTTCTCTTAGTTGGTTCGCAAATTCAACAATTAGAATACCATTTTTAGTTACAAGACCAATTAACATAATAGTACCGATCTGACTGAAAATATTCCAAGACTGCCCAAACAACCATAACGAGAAAAGAGCACCTGCCACAGCCATTGGCACCGTTAAGATGATAATAAAGGGGTCAATAAAACTTTCAAACTGGGCTGCCAAAATTAGAAATATCAATAGCAGTGCTAGACCAAATGCAAACAATGTATTTGAACTGCTCTCAACAAAATCACGAGACTCACCACCCAAATCTGTGGTAAAGGTTTCATCTAGAACATTTTCCTTGATTCTTTCCATTGCCGCTATACCATCGTTTATAGTTTTTCCGGGGGCAAGATTCGCAGAAACCGTTGCGGCCATGTAGCGGTTATTGTGATATAGTTGCGGCGGACTACTATGTTCTGAGGTGTGAACCAAATTATCTAGCTGAATAAGCAATCCGTCCTTATTCTTCACAAAAATGGATGTAAGGTCCATTGGCGCATTTCTATCTTCCTTGTCAAACTGACCAATTACCTGATACTGTTTACCATTCTTTAGAAAATACCCAAATCGTTGTCCACTTAATGACAATTGTAAAGTTTCCGCTACGTCTATTACAGAAACGCCCAAGGTCTCCGCTTTTTCCCGGTCAATGGATACATATAACTCCGGCTTGTCAAATTTTAAATTAACATCTACATACGAAAAGGTTTCATCCTTCTCTGCCTCTGCCATAAATGCTGGAATATAATCCTTCAACTTATCAAAATTTTGTGCCTGAATAATATACTGTATCGGTGGTCCACCACGTCTGTTGACTGAAATTGTAGGGCGTTCAGACACATTTGACTTTCCTCCCACATAGGCTTTTGCCCACTCGCCCAGATCGTTGGCGATTTCTCTTTGAGATCGATCGCGTTCACTAGGTTCTACTAAAGCAATATTTGCCCTACCACTGTTTACTGAAGAAGATCCAAATCCGGGCGACGTTAATACCAAACTTACCTTTTTCTCCGGTACGGAATCATTTATTAACTCGGTAATATCGGTCATAAGGCGATCCATATATTCATATGAAGAACCTTCTGGCGCATTTACGCTCAAACGGATAAAGCTACGATCATCATAGGGCGCCGTTTCTTTGGGTAGTATGATGTAAAACACTGCAATTAACGCAATACATCCCGCGAGAATAGGAAAACTCAGCCATTTTCTTTTCATGAAAACCCGCAGCGATTCTGCATAGGATTTGTTCATTTGCAAAAAGTACTTTTCGGTAACATGGTAAAACTTAGACTGCTTTTGCTTACCGGGTTTAATAAGATATGCATTTAACATAGGCGTCAACGATAGCGATACAAATGCCGAAATCAATACAGCAGCACCCAATACCACACCAAATTCCCTAAAAAGTCTACCTACAAAACCTTCTAGAAAGATTACCGGTAAAAACACGGCAGCTAAGGTTATTGAGATGGATATCACCGCAAAGAATATTTCATTAGATCCTTTTATGGCTGCCTCTATCGGGCTCATGCCCTCTTCTACTTTTTTATAAATATTTTCTGTTACCACAATACCGTCATCAACCACCAGACCCGTTGCCAATACGATCGCCAAAAGAGTCAAAACATTTATTGAATACCCAAACAACCACATAACAAAAAAAGTGGCTATCAATGACACAGGAATATCTATTAAGGGTCGCATGGCCATTGACCAATTTCTAAAGAAAACAAAGATGACCAGTATTACCAGAATTACCGAAATAAGTAATGTTTCGGCTACTTCGGTAACTGCACGTCTAACAAATACGGTATCATCGATTACAATGTTCAATTTAAAACCCTCGGGCAGGTCCTTTTTAAGGTTTTCGTATTCTTCGTAAAAAGCATCTGCGATTTCCAAATAGTTTGTACCCGGTTGCGGTATTACTGCTGTTGCTACCATAGGCTGACCAGAATCGCTCATTTTGGTCTCCATGTTCTCCCCTTCTAAAGAAGCTTTGCCTATGTCGCTTAAACGAACTAGTTTATCTTTATCTGCAAGGATAATGATATTATTAAATTGCTCTTCGGTACTTAAGTTTCCTATGGTCTTTACCGTTAGTTCAGTATTATCCCCAGTTAATTTTCCAGATGGCAATTCAATGTTCTGTGCCAAAAGTGCATCTTGTACATCAGAAACCGTTAGTCCATATGAGGATAGTTTCAGAGGATCTATCCAAAGTCGCATGGCATATCTACGCTGACCCCAAATTTGCACGCTACTAACCCCTGGAATGGTCTCTATTCTTTGGGCGATAACATTTTCCGCATAATCAGATAGTTCTAAGATGTTCTTATTATCGCTCTGCACGGTCATCGACAGAATCCTTTGTGCATCTGCATCGGATTTTGATACAACCGGGGCAGAATCAAGATCATCTGGCAAACTTTTTACCGCTTGCGAAACCTTATCCCTTACATCATTTGCAGCATCTTCAAGATCTTTATCCAAATTAAATTCAATACTTATTGAACTTGATCCTTGTACACTTGATGAAGTAATATTTCTAATACCGTCAATGGAGTTAATCGCCTTCTCTAAGGGCTCTGTAATTTGAGATTCTATAATATCTGCATTGGCACCGGAGTATGTTGTTCGTACCGATACCTGTGCCGGATCAATAGACGGAAATTCCCTAATTCCTAAATAAGTAAAGCCAATGATCCCAAAAAGGACCAGTGTTATGTTCATTACTATGGCAAGTACCGGTCTTTTAATACTTAAAGTAGATAGATTCATTATTCCCCTGTTCTTGATTCTGATTGATTAAAATCTATTTCTACCGGAGTACCATTTTTTAACGCCATAACACCATACGTTAAAATGGTATCACCTGCTTTTAATCCTGTAAGTACTCTCACTTCGTTTCCAGTTCTTGTTCCGATCTCTACATCTATCTCTTTTGCCCTTCCTTTTTCGGATATAAAAATGCGTTTACCGTTCTGTACCGGAATCAATGATTCCGATGGAACCAACAAAGCATTGTCCACACTTTCTAAAGGCAACAAAACATTTGCATAGGTACCTGGGTAAATTTTACCTTCACTATTTTCTGCAATAGCCCTCATTTTCAATGTTCTAGTTGCTATTTCAACTTCTGGTTCTATAGCATATACGGTAGCCTCATACGCGGTATTTGCATCTGAAGTTGTAAAAGTGAGGTCTGTACCTATCGCTACCTGAGACGCATATTTTTCTGGAATGGAAAAGGTGATTTTGAGCTTACTGGTATTCACCAACTTTGCAATAGGGGTCAGTGGTGTAACATATGTACCTTTTGATATGGAACGTAGCCCAATTGTACCTGAAAAAGGTGCCCTAACAATTGTTTTTGATAGTTGTGCCTGTATGAGTTGTGATTCTGCACTGGCGGATTGAAAGTCTGCACTGGCTATTTCATATTCTTCTTGACTTATTGCCTGCTTCTCTAATAGTAATTTTGCCCTACGTTCATTTTCCGAAGCGAGTTTTTGTGCGGTCTGTACTTTAGAAAGCTGTGCCTGAAGTTCAATATCATTTACCGTAAAAAGTACTTGACCTTCCACTACTTTACTACCTTCCTCAAAATTGATGCTTTCAACGACACCGGAAATTTCACTTCTAATCTCTATTTGTTCATTGGCCTCAATGGTACCGGAAAGTGAAATATTGTCATTAAACTCCTGTGGTTGTAAAACAAGTCCTTTTACTGATGTTGCGGTAGAAGATTCTGCTGATGACTTTGTCGCCCCAATTTCATTATTGGCATTTATTCGATAAATGATCAAAGCGGTAATCCCAATCAGCAAGATACTGTAAACAATGTATTTTGTTTTCATAGGTGGTGAGATTGAATTTAGTTAGTTTGGTTACTAACAAATCTAAACCTAATCACCAATTTTAGGGATACCTTAAGCTATATTTAACAAGGTTTTAGCACCATATTTTCAACTAAATAAAAATAGGTGTTAAAGACTGTCAATAAGGTAATTTTATAGGACATTGAAAATATAAAATGGTTTAATCTATCCTCATTTTTAACATAATCACTCCTTCATCAATCAAAATAACAAATACTTTAAAAAATTATTGATGCAGGTACAATTGCTCTCTTAACGCTAAGAAATAAAAAATCTGGTGCCTTAGCAGAACGTTTTTGGTTCTCTAAAACACCAGATCTTTAAAAAGTAAATTCTAGTTCTAGAATTACAATTTATGCTTCACAACTAGCACAATCTTTCTTTTGCTTGAATTTTTGTGCTGCGTTCATACTATGTTGGTAATACAATGATTTCAACCCTAATTTCCATGCGGTAACGTGAATCTTATTGATTTCTTTAACCGGCATATCTGGATGAACAATAATATTAACAGATTGCCCTTGATCAATATGATTTTGTCTGTTCGCTGCCTGATAGATAATATCCATCTGGTCTATTTCAGAGTATGTTTTGAACACATCTTTTTCTAAATCGGTAAGGAAATCCAAATGCTGTACAGATCCGTCAAAATCACGTATACTTCTCCATACTTCGGTAGTATTCATTCCTTTCTCCTCTAAAAGATCAACTAAGAATGGGTTTCTTATAGTGGTCTTCACCTTGGCAATATCCTTTACATAAGTATTGGACCAAATTGGTTCTATACCTTGGGAAACCTGACCTAATATAAAGGCTGATGAAGTCGTTGGTGCAATTGCATTCAACGTAGCGTTTCTTCTACCAAAGCCTTTTAATACTTCTGGCTCGCCAAATTTAACAGCTAACTCTTCTGATGCACTGTAAGATTTCTCTTTTATCGTTTTAAATATTTCACTATTTAAATTATATGCCTCTTGACTGTTGAAAGGCAACATTTTAGACTGCAATAATGAATGCCAACCTAAAACACCTAAACCTAACGAACGGTTATCTTTGGCAAAGTTATATGCACGTTCCATAAACATGAACGTTTGGCGATCTTCACGACTTTCTGAATCACGATATACTTCTAATTTTTCACAGAATTCAGTAATTACAGCATCTAAAAAGTATACCATGGTTTCTACCGCATCGGTATCTTTCCATTTGTCATAATGAAGAACGTTTACAGAAGATAATACGCATACAAAAGACCACTCATCACTAGAAGGCAACATAATCTCAGTACATAAGTTGCTTGCGTAAATTTTATGTCCCTTTTCCCTGTATACATCTGCAGCGCCATTATTTGCATTATCCTTAAAGAAGATATAAGGGTAGCCCATTTCACCTCTACGCTGTAAAACTTTTGCCCAGATAGAACGTTTTTTATTGTCACCGTCTACCATTTCTTGCATCCATTTATTGGTAACTGTTACACCATGGGTAAGCTCTTGTATAGGGTTACCTTCAGTACCAATTTCCAAAAACTCTTCAATATCTGCATGTTCTACCGGTAAATATGGAGAAAAACGACCACGACGAACTGAACCTTGGCTAACTACATCTACCATAGATTCAAAGAGTTGCATAATATGTACAGCACCAGAAGCTTTACCATTATTCTTAACCTCTGCGCCTCTATGTCTAATATTACCAAAGTAACCAGAGGTACCACCTCCTAATTTAGACATCATACCAACTTCAGATTGGGTATATAGAATGTTACCCATATCATCGGCTATATTAGAGCCAAAACAGCTAATAGGCAATCCTCTTTCCTTTCCGAAATTAGACCAAACCGGCGATGCCAATGAGTAAAAACCTTCGCTCATATAACCATAGAACTTGTCTGAAAAACCAGGCATACCTAGTATTTGTTCTGCTCTATCGGCAATTTCGCGAATACGTGTTTCTGCAGAAACCCCAGGTGACAAATACCCTGAAGCCAAGAAGTTACGGCTATCTTCATTTAACCATTTAAAACCTTCTTCTTTGTCTTGCTTTATGCTTTTAAGCGCCTCTTTTCTAGCTTGTACCAGTTCATTAGAACCATTCAGTTTTACTTCTTCTTGTATGCTAGTCTCTAATTTAATTTTTGAATCGTTCATTTAAAATAAGTCGTCACTGGTTATACTTTGTGTTCTTTTGCTATAGTTGATAGAGCGCTTTACGAAGAAATCGCCATGCTTGGTTCCGATAATCTCATCATCAAACCATTCCGTTTGTGATAATAATTCTTCGTCTACCTCGAATATTTTTTCGATACCGATACTCTCGATAGAATCGTTAAATCTCTTTTTAATGAATTCCTTAATCAAGTTCTTAGGAAGGAAATCTATTTCGCCCGCTTCAAAAATCCAATCGATAATATCACTTTCGGCTACAAATGCATCTTGACACATATTTTGTACCGCACTGTGGAATTCTGCATTGAACCATTTAGGGTTTTCATCTTTTATGATATTAATAATATCAATACCAAAATCACCATGAATCTGCTCCTCTTTTGAAGTCGCCTCAACAACATTAGAAATTCCCTTAAACATATTTTTATGCTTATTGAACGCCATAATTATCAAAAACTGAGAGAATAACGATACGTGCTCAATAAATAATGAGAACAATAATATAGATTCTGCATACTCTTGGTTGTCCTCACTTTTAGAGTTTTTAAGAGCTGTTTCTAGATAATGCACCCTTTTCATGATTACGGGCTTCTTCTTTAAGTTTTTAAACTCTTCGTTTAAACCTAAAATTTCCAACAAATGTGAATATGCATCATGGTGTCTTACTTCACTCTCTGCAAATGTTGCTCCTACAGAACCAATTTCTGGCTTAGGCATTTTGTGATAGATATCGCCCCAAAAACTTTTAACCGCAACTTCTATCTGCGAAATGGCCAACATTGCATTCTTTATGGCATTTCTTTCAATATCGGTTAGTCCGGTCCTAAAATCTTGAATGTCGCTCGTAAAATTAAATTCAGTATGGATCCAATATGAATGTCTAATTGCAGAAACATATTCGTACAATGCAGGGTATTCATAGGGTTTAAGATTCACTCGCTTTTCAAAAATGTTGGACTTTCTTTTCTGTGCCTGTTCATTTCTATAAAGGATGTATCCTTTGGCAACATCAAAGTAACCGCCTTCCATTAATTTGTTCTCAACAAAATCTTGAACCTCCTCTACTGTAGGAATATAGCTTTCGTCTAATTTCTTTCTTTCTAACAACGCCAAATGCACATTATTGGAAATAATTTCAGCTTCTCCTGGTCCCCCATGTTCAACAGCTGTCATAGCCTTTAAAATGGCATTTGTAATTTTGTGTAAATGGAAGGGTTTTGTTGAAAAATCCCGTTTTATGACTTCTGTGATTTTCATGTTAAAAGAATGTTAATGATGAACTAATTAAGCGAGGTGTAAAGGTCCAAAATTAATCACCTTATTTTTACGTTTTACTCCGTAAGCTTTTAACAGGGTTATCAACAATTGCAATTTTAGTCAAAATTCACAATGATTGACATATTTTTAAAAAGGGACACAACTATTTAAAAATCAATTTATTACAATCATATATCTGAATGCAAAATTCAGATTTGCTTAAAGAATTACTTCAGCTAATATTTTTTAAAATTATTTTTATTAAAGTTGTCCATAGACAATTTTCTTTAATAACATACTATTAACATTGATGTAATTTTCTACTATTTTTTCGCGTCAACTTAAGTAGTTTTTGCTCAATTATATAGCCCAACCTTTATGTAGAAAAGATTCACATTTCTTGCCAAAATACCGACATATATTATTTAGATAAATCGAAAATTTTTTGTCTTATTTTGCCTTTTTTGCCGCCAACATTTTCAGATTGAATCTCAATCTTTATTTTTCCATTTTTTGTAGGAATTTTTGAAATATAAAAATTTTTAGAAGGGGTTTTTGCCAACCAAATCTTTTGTTTTTTTTCATTTATGTAGTAAATATTATGATAAATATCAGCCTCAACGGCATCAAAATTCACATACAATTCTGCGTTTTTTTCATTTACAAAACCTTCTACCCTAAATTCTGATGTGGTTGGTTTTGATTCATTTTGAGAGTGTAAAGATATTTGCCCTACATAGGCATTACCTTTTCCTTTTGAATACAAACCTATTTCTGATAAAATTATATTTTTACGAGATGGAATAGTAATACTATTGTTGCTCCAAGAAAGGGAATTCTTTAAAGGAAAAATCAGCAATTCCCCACTAGATAACTGGCAATAGACTTCTAAACTCAAGTCTTCAGCGGTCTTGGAAACTACATTAAGTGTTACCTTGTTATCTAAGTCTATTTTAGTTTTATATAAAGGTATTTCGGCATTTTCAAATCCTTCAAAAAACAAACTACTACCACCTTCATAACTTTCGTCAAAACTAATGGTTGCCTTTACCTTAGTACTATCTACTTGCCATTGCCATGTTGGTAATACATCTTGTATACTTAAATTATGCCATTCAGTCTTAGAAACCGTTTTCCCTTTTTCATTATAAAATTTACCCAATCCATAGTTAAAACTAGTCTTAAATGGTAATTCATTTATTACGCTACGCGGTTCAAAATAATTGGAAAATCCTTTCCATTCACTTTTACCAAAACGTGTTTCTATAGTCGGACCACCGTTCCAGAACTTTTGTTCGTTGTTATAAACATCTTCAGGGGTTTTGGTTTCCGAAATATCAAAAGTAGCGTTAGACCAATAAATACCAATGGATGTGTTATTTGGCTTCCCGTTTTTGTATAGCATATCCCATTTTACAGGTGTCATATAACTTTTTGACTGTACATCTATACCTGCATATAAGTCCCACTCGCTTCTACCCAATTCATTGGCAAGGGTTTTACTGTCCTCCAGATTAACTTCATGATATCTAAAGTTGATAAAAAAGACATCAGACATATTGGTATTTCCATCTTGAAAATACATTTGATTATGTTCATTCAATTCATCTTGCCAAATGACCCTAGAATCATCGATCATAGCGTCATACCACACTAATTTTAAATCTGATTTTTCTCTATAATAGGATATAAATTGCTGCATTAACGCCCCCATTTCACCAACCAAATCATAGGTTTCTTGATTTATGAACCATCCGTCGAAATTATAGGTTGTAGCTACTTCTATCAATTTATCGGCAACGGGAAAGCTTCCATCTTCATTCTGAACTAAAAATTCGTAGACCCATTCTTCTTTACCTCCATATACATTAGGCGGAAAAAATACGGTACCTATGCTCTTAACTCCATTTTTATGGGCAGCGTCTGTCCAAAATGCCGTGGGCGGTACAATAATACCTTCATTAGCAGATCCACCCCATTGCACAAAATAATCTATGTATTGCCAAAATGGGAAAGCATATTGTTTTACGGTAGAAAACCCTTGAGACGGATGAAAATTGGTAGTATGTGGCGCCATCAATGCTATGATACCAGGAATTTTCTGCGCGTCATCATTCAAGTTAATTGAATCGTTTAAAAACCGACTTGCCAATGGAACATGACTTATATTAAACTTGGCTTCTTTATCATTTTCGGGTGACCATGTTAAAAGCTCATTCACAAACCAATACGAAGAATAGGGTTGGTTATCTCCATATTCCGATTTTTGGGCATTACTTTTTACTACAAAACTTAAGACCAATAGGCTTAATAAAATCACTTTCTTCATAATCGTTTTCATATTTTAAAAGCTAAAGATTGTTCTTTTCCTCTACATCTACAACGAAGTTTGCATAATATGTCTTGTAGTTTTAAACAACCAGAGTAGCTTTTGGACTTTAAACCTTCATTAATAGTCAGAAAATGAAATTTTGAATATTTTCGCTTTGAATAAATACTTATATGAAAATTGAAGATTTAGTTGGTGAGTATACTATTATTGGCAGTAACCAAGATGATGAATCGCATAACTATAACGGCACACTTTCATTAAATTTAAACGCAAACAAAAGAATTGTAGCCCATTGGACCATTAACCAATCACAGCAACAAACTGGTACGGGTTTCTTTAAAAACAATATACTCGTCATCAATTTTAAATATGTAGGTGAAGACCAAAACATTTACAAAGGTGTTGCTGTTTACCAGTGTATTAGCAAAGATATTTTAGACGGATTTTGGTCCGAGAAACATGGAAATCCGCTTTATTTAGGAGAAGAGCGTTGTTTTAGGATAAAGTCAAAATCTATTACGTTAAACTAATAATCGTAAACGGTAGAAAACTAAAGTTAATACCATTTTATTCCTGTAATTTTGTATCCACAATTTTAAAAAAGTTAGTATGACGAAAGACCATGAGTTTTTTATGAGAAGAGCCATTGAAATGGCAGCAAAAGGAATGAACTCGAATGCCGGCGGACCATTTGGTGCCGTTGTTGTCAAAGATGGAGAAATCATAGCTGAAGGCCATAATAAAGTTACATCTACCAATGACCCAACAGCACATGCTGAAATGGTCGTTATTAGAGATGCCTGTAACAAACTAAATACTTTTCAGTTAACCGATTGTATAATTTATACTTCTTGCGAACCCTGCCCTATGTGTTTTGGTGCCATTTATTGGGCTAGACCTAAAGCTGTGTATTACGGCTGTGATAAAGCTGATGCAAAAGCCATAGATTTTGATGATCAGTTTATTTATGATGAACTAGAAGTTGAAATGCAAGACAGGCAAATTCACTTTAAACAAATGTTACAAAATGAAGCTGTTGAAGTCTTTAATAATTGGGCTTCTAAACAAGATAAAACGAAGTATTAGTACATATTCGGTTTATAAAGTATCAAGGGGATTTTACCAGTAACACTTCCAATTCCTCTAATGATTTCCCCTTGGTTTCCGGTACTTTGGCTACTATAAACAATAAACCAATTACAGCAAATATTGCATAAAGAAAAAAGGTAAGGGCGTTACCTAAATTAGTTAACTGCCAAGGAAAAACCAATTGTACCAAAAAGGCAAAGGTTAGGTTTACCAAGCCCACAAAAGAAATTGCGAGTCCGCGGATACGGTTTGGAAACAGCTCTGAAAACAGCACCCACATTACAGGACCAATTGATACGGCATAAAAAGAAACGAAAAGTAATATTCCTATTAAAATTAAAACAGCATTCATTTTTGCAGCGGCGGTAACCAGCACAGCTTCAAACTGTCTAGCTTCTGTAACACCTATAGCGCTAGCAACAGCAGCTTTGAAATCTAAATCTGAGGCAAAGGTCTGACTTTCTATTGCCCTTAATTTTTCAATAGCCATTTCATTTGGTAAACTTGCCAAAGCGTCACTATCTAATGTATAGGTAGCGGTTTTAAACCCATAAGCAAGAATCAACATAGAAACCGCCATACCTACCATACCATATACCAGCATGGGCTTACGCCCCAATCTGTCTATTATTTTCATGGCAACAAGAGTAAATACAAGATTTACCAAACCAACTAAGATAGCCTGTAAGAAAGATGCATCTGTACCAATACCCGTTTGTTCAAAAATTAATGGTGCATAAAACATTACGGAATTGATACCCACTAATTGCTGAAAAATCGCAACGATAATACCTACTATAATTACCTGGCGAATGTTCTTTTTAAATAGCTCGCCAAAGTGCACTTTCTCTTTTTTACCTTCTTGAAGAATACTCTCCTCAATTGATTTCATTTGATGCCTTGCGTCTTCCGTACCAACAAATTTCTGCAAGGTGAGTTGGGCTTTTTCAAAATGACCATGCATAGACAGCCATCTAGGACTTTTGGGAACAAAATATAAACCGAAATAATACAACAAGGCAGGAAAAACCTCCAAACCAAGCATCCATCTCCAATTCCATGTTTTAAGGTTAATGGCATTCACCCATTCATATGGGCTTTCGCCTAATTTGAGAATAAGGTAATTTGTAAAAAATGCAGCTGATATACCTATAACAATATTTAATTGATTAAAGGAAACCATTTGCCCTCTTTTCGCAGGGGGACTCACCTCTGCAATATACATTGGGGCTATGATCAACGCCGCACCAACCGCAAAACCACCTATAAGCCTGCCAATAATAAGCATGGTAAATGTGGTTGACATTGCAGAGAAAAGTGCCGAAACAGCAAATAACAAAGCTGCAAACTTAAGTACGCTTCTTCTTCCTACTTTATCACTTAATGGCCCTGCTATAAAAGTACCTAGGGCCGCTGTTAATGTTATGGAACTTACCAACCATCCTAATTGAATATCATTCAAAGAAAATTCGGTTTCTACGAATTTAAGGGTGCCAGATATCACTGAGGCATCAAAGCCAAGTATAAAACCACCTAGAGCAACTATTGCCGCTATTCGTATTATATATTGTTTATTTTCTTTCATTTTTTTCATTAATCCGTCTCATTCAATAAAGTGTGATACGATAGTTATTCGGTAAGTCATTACATATTTTTATTAGCTTTTATATGGTGCTAATTTCTCCCAATTGAACACTACCCCCGTACCAGGAGTATCTGGTGCTACAGCTCTATGATTTTCCACAACTAAAGGACGTAATGTATATTGGTCTATAGGAAAGCTATGCACTTCTAACCAACCTGCATTCGGTTGTGAAGACACCAGACTTACATGAAGTTCTTGCATACCATGACTACATACCGGGATATGATGTTCCTGCGCCATTTTTGCCACTTTCAACCAACCTGTTACACCACCACAATTAGAGGCATCTGGTTGAATAAATGATAATTTAGATTGCGCAAAGGCATATTCAAATTCGTGTATCGTATGAAGGTTTTCACCCATTGCTAAAGGAAAATCCGTCTTATCAACGATTTCTGCATAACCTTTATAATTATCTGGTATAATAGGTTCTTCGAACCAAGTGATGCTATACTTTTTAAAGCCTTCTATAGCTTTTATTGCTTTGTCTACTGTCATAGAATAATTGGCATCGACCATAAAAGTAACTTCTGGACCTACAAACTCACGTACCGCTTTTATGCGCTCTAGATCATCCTCTAAATTTTCTCGCCCTATTTTGATTTTAACAGCATTGAATCCGTTATCCAAATAGCTTCTCATATTGTTTAAAAGCTTAGGAATAGGAAACTGCAAATCTATACCGCCACAATATGCCTTACAGGTATTATCGGCACCACCTGCCATTATATGCAAAGGTTTATTTGCCTTTTTACAACGAATATCCCAAAGTGCGATATCAACTGTAGAAATAGCGAACGAAGCAATACCCCCCCTACCGACATAATGTATATGCCATTCCATTTCCTCATAAATCCCCTCTATCTGAGTACCATCTTTCCCAATTAAGAACGGTGCCAAATCATGTTCTACCATGGCTCTCGTAGCATGCCCTCCTTTACCGCCGGTATACGTATATCCAGTACCTTCAGAACCATCTTCTAAGGTAATTGTAGTCGTAACCAACTCAAAATGTGTATGATCGCCATGCTTGGCATCATTCATAACTTCAGGTAAGGGAACTTTAAATAATTGACAATCTACTTTTGCGATTCTTGTACTCATTATGCTTTATGTCTTACGTAAAACGTTTTCTTTTCCATATACTGCTCAAATCCGTATTTACCGTCTTCACCACCAGATCCACTTAACTTATAACCGTTATGGAATCCTTGATGCTGCTCTCCATGACCACGGTTTACATAAATTTCTCCGTATTCTAGTTCATCGTTACAACGCATAATCTTATTCATATCATTGGTAAATACCATGGCAGCCAAACCGTATTCACAGTCATTTGCATAGCCCATAACTTCATCAAAATCTTTAAACTTTAAAACCGGTAAAATTGGTCCAAAAGACTCTTCATGTACAATGGTCATATTTTGGGTAACATTGGTCAATACAGTTGGTTCAAACCAATATCCTTTTTCAAATTCACCACCTGTTAAACGTTTACCACCCGCGGCAATTGTTGCTCCTTCATCTAGACTTACCTTGACCAAATGCTCCATATGTTCCAACTCGCTTTTATTTACTTTTGGTCCCATATCAGAATCTTCTAGCATTGGATCACCTACTTTAAGGGCTTTGGTCTTCTCTATAAATTTATTCATAAATGCATAGTAAATATCTTCATGAACATACATACGCTCATTACAGGTACACACTTGACCACAATTATCGAATCTTGAATGCAAAGCTGAATCTACGGCTGCATCTATATCTGCATCTTCAAATACAATAAACGGAGCTTTACCACCCAATTCTAATTGCACATGCGTTAAATTCTGTGCAGCCATTTTAGCTATTTGTTGACCTACCGGTGTTGAACCGGTCATGGTCACCATTTTTGTTATAGGGTTTTCTACCAAAGCGGTACCCATTGCCCTACCCGGTCCCGTAATAATATTCAACAAACCATCTGGCAACCCTGCTTTTTTAGCCAAGTGACCTAATTCTAAAGTTGCTAACGGAGTTTCCGATGTCGGTTTTACCACAATAGCATTACCTGCTACCAATGCCGGACCTATTTTTCTTCCTGCCAATGCCAATGGGAAATTCCATGCCGTAATTGCCACTACAACACCACGAGGTATTTTTTGAATCCAAATTTGTTCATTAGGATTATCCGATGGAATGATATCTCCTTCTATTCTTCTTGCCCCTTCACAGGCATATTCTATAAAAGAAGCGGTAACAGCAACTTCCATTTTTGCTACCTTAAGTAGTTTCCCTTGCTCTTTTACCAAAAGTTCAGCCAACATATCTGCATTGGCCTTTATTTCATTGGCAAATTTATAGAGTAATTCTGCCCTTTGTCGGGCTGGTACTTTTTTCCACGCTTTTTGTGCTTTTTCCGCCGCTTGTAACGCTTGCTCCGCTTCTTCAACCGTTCCGTTTTGAACCGTTGCATATACCTCTTCCGTTGACGGATTTATAATATCGATGGTTTCGCCAGAGGTCGATGTAACCCATGCGCCATCTATAAACATTTTATATTCTTTTATTGATGCCATTAGTTTGTTTTTAGTTTGATTATCTACCCATCCAACCTCCGTCTACCAGAGTGATGCTTCCGTTCATGTAAGCTGCTGCGTCAGAAGCTAAAAAGACTACAGGACCTGCAAAATCCTCTGGTTGGCCCCAACGTCCTGCCGGTATTCTTGCTAGAATGGAATTAGCCCTTTCCGGATTGTTACGTAATGCCTCTGTATTATCGGTACTTATGTAGCCCGGTGCAATAGCATTTACATTTACGCCACTACTTGCCCATTCATTGGCAAATGCCATGGTCAACTGACCAATAGCACCTTTACTTGCCGCATATCCAGGCACTGTAATTCCACCTTGGTAGGTTAATAAAGAAGCCGTAAAAATCACCTTACCGGATTTACGTTTCACCATTTCTTTACCTATTTCCCTAGTTAAGATAAATTGTGCATTTTGGTTGACCTCTATCACCTTATCCCAAAGTTCGTCTGAGTGTTCTACAGCCGGCGCTCTTAATATAGTACCCGCATTATTCACCAAAATATCTATCACTGGAAAGTCTTTTTTTACATCAGCTATAAAACCGTACAATGCTTTTCTATCACTAAAATCGCATGCATAGGCCTTAAATGATCTTCCCAGAGCTTTTACCTCTTTTTCCACATCACTATCACTAGCTTCTAGCGTAACACTTACGCCGATGATATTTGCACCTGCTTCGGCAAGTCCAATTGCCATAGCTTTACCAATACCACGCTTACAACCGGTAACCAATGCTGTTTTTCCTTGTAGACTGAATTTATCCAGTATTCCCATTTTCGTTTCTTATTTTATAGTTAAGATTGACAATCCATTAAGACTTTAAGTCCATCGGGATTTTTGTCTATATTTTCAAATACAGTTTGTATATTTTTTAAAGGTTGTACATCTGTAATCATATCATTAAACGGTAATTCGTTCGCCGTAATTAAGTTTATGGCCTTTTCATAGTCTTCTTTCTCATATACTCTAGCTCCTATAAGTTTTAATTCTTTCCAAAAGAATTTAAACAGGTCTACTTCTTTCTTTTGACCATGTATGGCAACCATAACAATTCTACCTCTTATACCGGCAACCTCGGTCATAATATCTAAGGCTGGTTGCACACCTGCTACCTCAAATACAACATCTGCCCTTTTATCATCGGTCTTACTTTTTACATAGTCGACCAAATCTGTCCGCAAAGGGTTTACAGCATCTAAACCAAGTTCTTTTGCCTTAGCTATACGAGTATCGTTTACTTCGGAAACAATGACCTGAGCTCCTTTTTCTTTGGCTACCAATGCCACCAAAAGCCCAATGGGTCCGCCACCTAAAACAACCGCTGTTTCTCCTGCTTGCAGCCCTCCCATTCTTACATCATGTACGGCAACCGATAAGGGTTCAATTAAAGCGGCCAACTTTAAATCTGTCTCCTCCTTTAATTTATGAAGTGTAAATGCGGGTACGTTCCAATATTGTTGCATGGCACCCGGACTATCGATACCTATAAACTTTAGCTCCTCGCAAATATGATTAAATCCTTTGTCCGATGGTTTTACTTTTCTATCATCTAATGGTCTTACCACTATTTTGTCTCCAACCTTAAAACCTTCTACCCCTTTACCAACGGCATCGATGGTTCCTGACATTTCATGACCTATGGTTTCCGGTATATTAACACGCTTATCCATCATACCGTGATAAATATGTACGTCTGTACCACATACACCTACGTATGCCACTTTTATTCTAACTTCTCCCGCACCTGGCGCTTCTATCTCCTTTTCTATTACAGAAAATGTTTTATCACCTTTATACTGTGTTGCTATCATATTATGCTCCTTTTTCTCCTATTGCTGTGTGTGATGTTTTGTTATATGACGAAAACCGATGAATACTCTGGTAATCGTCGTTATTGTAAATATGGGTAAGCCCCCATCTTAATATTTCCGTTGGATTATTCTCGGCATCCGCAGACCTATTTAAACCTATGGCATGTGGCGGATTTTGAATACTCGCCACTATTTCAAAATTGATTCCATCCGGAGCCCATTGAATGGTGTTTTTCTCCGGTCCGTCCGTAGTGATCAAAGATGCTATTCCCCCATCATACTGCCATACACAAATTTCATGGCCACTATTACTAACCGGATTGTAAGGTGATTTAACATAAGGACCCAGAGGGTGGTCTGCAATAGCAACTCCATGACGTATTTGCCGCCCTCCAAACGTTATTTCTTCGCCCATTTGCTCTCCTTTGTAATACAAGTAAAACTTACCTCTATAAGGTAGAATACATGGGTCATGCACTTTATGACTATCGAAGTCTCCTTTTTTTTCCACTTTAAACCTATTATCCTCTTCGCCCAACCAAACACCGTTGTCGGCTGGTGAAAGAATAGGTTCGGGCACTTTATGCCAAGGACCATCTGGAGAATCTGACCAAGCTAATCCCACTTGATTTTTTACACGAACCTTGTAAGGACTTTTCACGGTTTGATAGCTTAAGTAATACTTACCTTCATATTGCATGATCTCTGCCGTAAAAACAGAGCGATCGTCAAAAGAACCTTTTTCGCCCCTACTGACAGCTACGCCTTGTTCTTTCCAGGTCCAACCATCTTTCGATGTAGCATACCAGATATCACAATGGTCCCAAGGAAAAACTTTATCATTTTCAATGTCTCCAGCAAAACCCTGGGTTACTCCTAAACTTTTACTATACCATACATAATAGGTATTGTTATGTTTAATTACCGCACTAGGGTCTCTTCTACAGACACCTTCTTCATAAGCCAAATCTCCCATTAAAGGTTTTACCTCTTCAAACTCAACAAACCATTGGTTACCAACTTCTGGCCAATCCAACGCACGTTTTGATGCTGCACTTAGAAATTGTGCATTAGTAATTCCTAAACTGTCTAGCTTACTTTTAGATAACTTTACTCCACTAAATGTATTTTCTGTATTACTTACCATGGATGTATTTCCACTTTTAATTTTATAAGCTGCCCATCACGGTCATGATTTTATATCATGAAATTTATTGAAATTGAAAACCATGTTTACAAATTGAAGTATTTATCAATTACATATGTTTTGCTATCCAACAATTTTAATTTCATAATTTTTTAGACAGACTATTGCCAACTTGACAATAACAGCCAAGTTAATTATAACATACATTCTGTCATGATATGAATACTGAACAAAAACTGTACACCATTTTTAATCGTTACTCAACCGCACTTTTAGCATATTAACTCATTGGCAATTTACCTTATAGTATTTCATCGCAATGCACCATATTAGCTAAGAGTTGCAACAAATGATCAACTAAAAACATAAGAAGGTTTTTGTTGGTTTGTCAATATTAAAAAACTACTCTCTCCTTTAATATAATCTGTACAATCAACCAACTCCGCTTTTACTGGTGCTAGACAAAAAAATAGAGGTGTCTAGTTTTTGTTCAGTTAACAATTATTTAACCTAATTGACAATTAGATAAATTTGAGCGGTCATGATTTTGAAATATTAAATTTTTAACTGGTTTAGATGTGAAATTATCATCTATTAACAAAATTCAACTAACGTAACTCATTATTATGAAAGGAAACAAGCTTAAAATTAACGGCGTAGTGACCATGTTACTGCTGATCATTTGCGGGTATGGAACTGCATTTGCCCAACAAAATGTATCCGGTACGGTAACCGACGCTTCGGGAATTCCCTTACCTGGGGTAACCATACTGCTTTCAGGAAGCAACAAAGGTGTTACCACTGATATGGATGGAAATTACTCGATAGCGGCATCAAAAGGAGAAACACTGGTATTTACATACTTAGGTTTTAAAGATGCCAGTCAACAAATTGCATCTAATGGACAAACCATTAATGTAGTATTAGAAGAAGATACACAACAACTGGATGAAGTTGTTATTATTGGATACGGTTCTCAAAGAAAGAAAGAAGTAACCGGTGCTGTTGTAGGTCTAAAATCTGAATCTATCGAAAAAGCACCTGTATCGGATTTAGGAGAATCTATACAAGGACAGATTGCAGGAGTTAATGTTCAGGCTGCCGATGGTAGACCTGGTGCAGCTGCCAATATTCAAATTCGTGGACTTGGATCTTTATTAGGTAGTAATACGCCTCTTTACATTGTAGACGGTATTCCTTATGAAGGTACACCCAACATTGCACCCGAACAAATTGAATCCATAGACGTCTTAAAAGATGGGGCTTCGGCTTCGATCTATGGTACAAGGGCATCAAACGGGGTTATCTTAATAACGACCAAAAGAGGTAAAGAAGGTAAAATTGAGGTAAATTTTAATACATACACGGGTATTCAAAACATAACCTCGGGTGTTCCATTAATGAACACTACTCAACAGATGTATCATGAAGATACCATGTTAGAAGCCTTGGGTACTGATCCTTTAATTTTCTTTTTCAATCCAGATGCATTTAAGTATGACAGTGATTTCGTTGGGGATGTACAAAATAACAACGCACTCATAAAAAATTATGCAGTAGGTATCAGTGGCGGTGCCGATGGACTTTCCATGAACTTCAACACCAATTACTTTGAACAAGAAGGTGTGCTTATTAACTCTGGTTTTGACAGATTGAGTTCTCGACTTAATGCCCAGTTCAAAAAAGGAAGGTTCTCTGCTTTCGCAAGCGTAGGCATGACCTATGAAAACACTACTCAAGAACCTTGGGGAATGTATGAGTATGCTTTAAGGCAGAAGCCATGGCAAACACCCCTAAGTTCTTTAAACGAGGTTGGTGAAAATCAGGTACAGATTCCTGTTCAGAACGAAATTCTATATAGTTACTTATCTAGTCAATTACAAAATATTGACGAAAGAAAGGTGAAAAGCACTAACATTGCCATTAACCTTGATTATGAAATTATTGACGGACTTCACTATAAACTAAATCTGGGCCGTAACAACTGGGATTACCAAAGAAAGTTCTTTCAACCACAGTACATTGTTTATGGAAATGATGGTTTATTGAACCCAACGGCTTCTAGAGAAGACGCTGTTTTACAGGAAGATTTTACATGGACACAAAGAAGTACCATAGAAAACATCTTGAAATACAATAGATCCTTTGGAAAACATAATATCGATTTAACGGGATTGATTTCTTTCGAGAAATTTGAATCCAAAACTGTAGGGGTCGGTGTAATTGGTTTTGCCAGTAACGAAACACAAGTTTTAGGAGCTGGTGAAGATAGCTCTGCACCAACAGGTAGCGAACAAACAACCACCTTAAGCGGTTTAATGGGTAGGTTCCTATATAATTTCGACGAAAAATATCTTTTCTCGGCAAGTATTAGACGAGATGGAACTTCAGTTTTTTCCGAAGAAAACAGAATTGGAATTTTCCCTGGGTTTTCTGCAGGATGGAATATATCCGAAGAAAACTTCTTAAAAAACAGCGCATCTATCAGCAACCTAAAATTAAGAGCTAGTTGGGCCGAAGTTGGTAACCAAAGTTTAAACGACCCCTATGTAACCACATCAAGAATTGAAGGTGGCGTAAATTATTTATTCGATACCGCCGAAACTTCATCTGCCGGATATATTCAAAGAAGAATTGCCAACAGTGATCTTAAATGGGAAACCAAAATTTCCAAAAATATTGGTGTAGATCTTTCTATGTTCAACAACAGGTTTACGTTCACCGCAGATGTTTATAAGAATGATCGAAAAGAGATGATACTTAATTTACAAACACCACCATCTGCCGGTACCACTCAACCAAGGGATGCGAATACATATAGTAACATTTTAATAAATGCCGGAGATATGACCAACCAAGGTATTGAACTGGCTGCCTCTTATAGAAGTAATGCCGCTAAGGCTTTTAAATGGGATGTTGCCGCAACGTTTACTACCAACGACAATGAAATTCAAAATCTTAATGGTATAGAAAGAGGCTACGGCGGTGGTTTGCCAGCAGTAACCTTAGCAGGTATCGATTATACCACTTTTCATGCTGTAGGTTATGAAGCCGGTGCTTTTTTCTTGGTAGAAAATGACGGAGTCATAAAAACCCAAACCGATTTAGATGCCTATAGGGCAATTGAACCAAGCGCCCAGTTAGGTGATATGAAATATATTGACCAAAACGGTGATAGTGTTATTGATGATAATGACAGAGTCTACAAAGGATCGGGTCAAGCAGAATTTGAAGTCGGTCTTAACTTTAACTTCAATTATAAAGGTTTTGATCTATTCATACAGAATTACTATTCTCACGGAGCTGAAATCTTTAATGGTGCTAGATACTTAGCCCATGCTACTGGTAGACATTTGGAGCAGTACAATATGTGGTCTCCTCAAAATCCAAATTCAGACATTCCTACGTTTAGACAAGATTCTTTTGGAAGCAGCTTTAGATCTCGTTCAGATTTTTGGTTAGAAGATGGTACCTATTTCAGATTGAGAAACGTAACCCTTGGTTACACCGTACCAACCGAAACTACATCTACGATCGGTTTAAGCAAATTGAGACTTTATGTTTCTGCCATGAACCCTCTAACCATAACCAATTATACAGGTTACGATCCAGAAGTTGGTGGAAACGGACTTAATACCAGAGGTGTAGACCAAGGGAATTACCCGGTAACAAGAAGATTCGTACTTGGTTTACAGGTTAAATTTTAATTAAAAAAAATTGTAACAACATGAAAATTAAATCAATAAAAACAATATGGGCACTTTCACTGACCGCAGTGTTTGCCTTGTCCTGTAGTGAAAATGAATATTTAGAGGAAATTAACCCTAATGCCATTACTACAGACGTATTTTGGGAGTCTTCAACTCAATTTGATGCTGCATTAACAACTGTTTATGGCGCAACTCAATTTCAGTCTATTAGTGGTGGTGACCTTCAATTTGAGATGATGTTGGGTGACGAGGCCGGCACAGAATCGTGGTATGCGCCTTTTGCCTATAGAAATTTAACGTATACGGATGGTGCTAGTCAAATCGCAAATAAATGGTCGCAACTTTATATCGGAATCTATAGGGCTAACCAGGTAATTAATAATTTAGCTACCTCAGACCCTTCTGTATTGGCAGAGGGTGAAAAGGAAACGATTGAGGCCCAAGCTAAATTTTTAAGGGCATTCTTCTACTTTCAGGTTGCACATACCTTTGGTGGCGGAGTTATAAAGTTAGACGCCATAGAAAGTGCAGAAGATTTACCCGGAACTTTTTCTACCATTGATGAGATTACGAACAGTATCATTATTCCAGACCTTGAATATGCTAGAGAAAATCTACCCCAAACATGGGATGATTCCAATATTGCAAGGGTAACTTGGGGCTCTGCAACTTCATTATTAGGAAAAGTGTATTTATATGATGAGGATTGGACTACCGCAGCTAGCTTGTTCAAAAGTGTAATAGATTCGGGCATATACTCCTTAACGGCAGATATTAATGACAATTTCAGACATGAAAATGAATTTAATTCAGAATCCATTTTTGAAGTTGCCTATAATGCAGAAATCAGTCCGGCATCGGGTGGTGCCGCAGTAGACGACAATAGTTTTGAAACCGGTGCAGAAGCAAGTACATTGGCCACAGCCGTTGGTCAACTTAACTATGGGGGCTATAATACCGTACTACCTACTTATTTTTTACACGAACTATTTGTAAACGATGAAGTAGATCCGTCTAACCCTGTAAACGATGATAACTTACAATCCAAAAGAATGGGAGGTTCAGTAGTACCTAGTAATGGAGACGGACTGTATTACAATGTTGAACCGGGCTCAAAGGGATGGGCTTACGGTCAAAGTACTTATGCTAAAAAACATGCCAATTGGTACCATTTGGAATTTGAAGATGGCAACAGCCGCTCTGGTATTAATTTTAGACATATACGATATGCCGATGTATTGTTAATGTATGCCGAAGCGCTACTTAACTCTGGCGGTTCTGTTGATGAGGCCATTGAATACATTGATATGATTAGAGCAAGGGCCGGTGTAATTACGCTTAGACAGTATCTTAATGAGAATGGCAATACTTTCCCTCAACTGCATGTTAGCAAACAAGTAAACGGTACACAACCAATGGTTCCTGCAACTGCTGCTACTGTTTTAACGCACTTGCAACGCGTGGAAAGACCTTTAGAACTTTGTTTTGAGGGACATCGCTATAAAGATTTGGTTCGTTGGGGAATTGTTCAAGAGGTGTATAATGATTTAAGAGCCGAGGAAATTTGGAGAGAAGAGAATTTTGAAGCTATTGAAGATCAGGCTCCTTTATTTATTAGAGAAAGAATACGACCAGATTTTCTTTTTTCTTCTCAGAACTACACTCCTGCAGTGCATAATTACTTTCCAATACCTGCAGCTGAAGTACAAACTAACGATGGTTTATAAACGATAAAAAAAATATTATGAACATAAAATATAAATTTAACTTACCCATACTCTTTTCATTTGGTTTTATGCTGTTGACATTGTCATGCGATGATGATCCGGCTGACGATGTTCAACTTCCAGAAATAAGTCATAGAGTAATAATGACCTCTCAAATGGATTTTGAAAATAAGGTCAATCTTAATGATGAAATTACATTTGGCGACGTATCGGTAGGTGTTGTAAGTAGAACATGGACTTTTCCTGAAGGAGTTGCCAATATTTCTGGTTCAGAAAACAATACTACATCTTCAGAAGATATCGTACAAGCATTCTTTACTCAATTGGGAGACCATGAAGTAAAACTACACCAAACTTTTCAAAGCAGTGCCTATGTGGGTACAGAGCAAAGAGGTACCGAATTGGATACTACAATTGTAGTTAGGGTTTTAGGAAATATTGGAGCGAACCTTACTGCAAATCTTTTAAACAGTGATGGCAGCGTAGGTGAAGCATTGACTATCGGCGATAATTCAAGAAATGAAATTATGGCAGGTAGTACGGTTAGATATTCCATTACCACTACAGGTGAGCCTGAAAATTACAACTGGTCTTTTGAAGGTGGCGATCCAACTACTTCTACAGAGGTTGTTGAAGAATTGGACGTTAAATACAAAAAGCTTGGAGAATATGGATTTGGGTTTTCTGCCAATAGGGCAAGACCAGAAGGTGGTTATGAGTTGACATATACCAATTTGGTAAAAATCATCCCTTCTACCGAGCCTGTTACACTTGATGCGATTGAAGCCACAGCTGATGGTAACATAGGGCTTAATTTTAGTAGAGAAATGGAACCTACAACTATAGATATGACAAATTTCTCGGTTAGCTTAGCAAATGCTGGTGTTGAAATTCCCGCTAAAATAGCAAGTGTAGAAGTTGATCCCAACGAAGGAAACATCGTTGTAATTAGTCTTGAAAATGATCGCGTATACAATGATGATACTGCAATAGTTAGTTATACAGCTGGAGATCTAACTACGACAGATGCATACCCTGCAGAGAGTTTTACCGATTTACCGGTAGTCTTTAAAGGCAATAACATTTTAAATAACGGCACTTATGATTATAGTTTTGAAAACTCTACTGCCGCTAATTGGCCTTACCAATGGTGGGGAGCTCCATGGGATGCTTACAATCTCGAAATTTCTACGGCGCAAGCTCAAGATGGAGAAAGTAGTGCCCTAATAGAATTTGACCCAAATGGCGGTATGATCATTGCTCATACAGACACTTCTGGGGCAGCTATTCCTTTTACGGTTGAAGAAGGCAAAACGTATGAAGTTGGGGTTTGGGTATATGTTGAAACTTTAAGTGAACCTGATACAGGTACTTTATTCGCTCCGGATTTAAGATTCTATTGGGCACCTAATACCGATTGGGGAGTTGCTCCTAACCCAGCATTCACAAGTGACTTTGCACTAAACCAATGGGTCTACTCTTCTTTCTTAACAGATTTTGGTGGTGTAGCAGGTGATTTTACTTTATCTATTAGAGGGTACAATCAAGATAATTCTACGGTAACCCGTTTTTATATGGATAACTTATCTATATCTGAAGCGGTACTAAGACCATAGACTACTTTTTAAATATGCATAAAAAGGACGAGCCTAACGGTTCGTCCTTTTTTAATTATAGAAACTTTTGTTTTAAACTACCAGTGATAAAATCTTTAATCATTAGACAATAGTTCCTTCCAATGCAGTAAAAATGCCGTAGCAATATTATCAATCAATTACTAACCAATAATCTATTCTATTTGAAGAAAATTACAATTTTATGACATTTACCGGTCTTATAACTGAGCAATAAAATCTTCTAGGTTTTCCTTTCTTTCCAACTGTAACTTTTTACGTAACCTATAACGGGTTGTATGTACAGATTCTACAGATATACCTAATAACCTAGCCATATCTTTACTAGAAAAATTCAATTTAATCAGCGCACAAATTTTGTGATCACTTTGCGTTAGCTTCGGATATTTTTCGGTTAATTTTTTGTAGAACTTTTCATTGACCGCCGTAAATCGTAGTCGAAACTCCTCCCAATTATTATTATTACTTACCGAAATAGTGCGTAATAGTTTATTTACTTCAGACTGCTGTAGGTTGTCTTTATTAGATTTTAATTTTTCTTTCAATTCTTTTAAAAACTCATCTTTCTCTACGAGCTGAAGAACCGATGCAGCAAGTTCTTTATTTTTCAATTCTAAAAGTTCGTTGGTTTTTTGTATTTCCAATTCTTTGTTTCTTCGTATTAATTGTTTTTCCAACTTATGCTTATTACGAAGATGTCTAAAAAAGAAGAAAGCCAAAATTAATATGAAAACTATAGTCCCTAATAAAATGACACGCTGTAACATCGAAATATGTTCTTCTTGTTGCAGCTTTTCAAAACGTTGCTTTTGAATTAAATCTGATTGGCGCTGTTTTTCAATTCTAAATTCATCTCTAATCTCTAACATCGATTTATTCTTAGAGCTTCTTCCATCAAAGAACAATGCATCTAACTCCTTCGCTATCTTTAAATTTTCGTACGCTTTTTGATAGTTACCTTGCTTTTTATAATGTTCGGTTAACCGTTCATAAATCAGCGGAGTAAAATCAATGTGGTTTTTATATTTTTCTGAAACCGCTATGGCTTTCTCGTAATACTGAACACTACTATTTAAATCTCCTGTATTCTGCAAAACATCTCCCCAATATGTATAAACCAAAACCATATAAGAAGGTCTATTCTCCAAGAACCAAGGTTCTATACTTTTTAATAATTCAAGTGCCTTTTGGTTTTGACCTGTTCTAGATAATATAAATGCCTTCTCAAAATTCAATTGAGACATTGGCACTTGGTTTTCTACTTCCCTGTAATAGATTAAACAACTATCTAAATAAGTATTTGCAAGTTCTGGCATATCCAACTCACGATAAGTACTTACAAAAGCAAAGTAATTATGTACCAAATAGGCAGGGTCGGTATTACCTTCTTCAACCATATTTTTTCTTATGCTCAATGCCTTATTCAAATATTTTAATGACTCTTCCTCCCGCTTATAAAAGCTATAAAACCTTCCTAATCGCCAAGCGATCAAACCGTCTAACGAATCATTTTTAATTTTATCTGCCAAAAAAAGTGATTGCCAAAAAACATCGTACGAACTTGCATAATCTGCCCTATGCCCATAAACGTCTGCCAGTTGCATTAGAGCATCAATACTTTTCAACGTATCGCCTTTTTGCAACAATTCTTTATGGGTCTGTTTTAACTTTTTTATTGCCGCTTCAGAACTTTCATACTTTATTCTGTTAGAGTCAGTAAAAAACTCATCTAACTTCATACTTACGCTATCATTTCCTTGTGCTAAAATGATTGGATAATTACCAAAAGTAAATAAGAGGATTACTAAAAATTGTAAAATGAAATTTCGACTAGAAAAAGTGTTTTTCAAAACTGTACAAATAGAAAGTTATTATACTCTTAAATATACAATAACTTATTGATTAATGATTAACCTAAAATGAGCTAGACAATTGAAGAGAAGGAATGTAAAATTAACTGAACCAATTAAATGGATTTATCTGTATCCAAAGAACAGATTCTAGTCTATAATTTGATATATCCACTTTTAAAATTCATTATAAAAAATTGCCCAAAACTTTAAAATTGAGACTAATAAAAATAGAAAAAGAGCATGGTAACGACCCCATGCCCTTAACTCAATTAAAATAAACTTAACAACTATTTTTCTACTGGTTTATAAATTCTAATCCAGTCAACCTTCAGCGTATGACCTTCCGTGTCTGCAAGTTCATTATCTGTTGGCGTATATGTATCTGATTGGTTACCCGATGCCGGACTAGACCTCCAGTCTTGGTCTTCCACATCTATAATAATATCCATTTCTTTATTCAAACCCGTACGTGTATCGGTACTTGTATCTCCAGGATTAGTTGCATTGGTATAAAACAATGGGTCTATTTGTTCTTTACCCGAAACTGTTCTTACCAATACTCCGTCTATATAATACTCTAAATGCCATGGGTCTCTCCAGTATACACCATAGGTATGATAATCTTCTCTCCACTTTATATTATCTTTCATATACCAAGAACCGGCATCTTTTGGTTGGTAATCTTGAAATGGATCTCTAATAAATACATGGTGACTTATATGCATTCTAACCTCATACCATGCATGACTTGCTTGAGCACTTTCTGAATACTCCGCTCCGTACGCTTCCATGATGTCGATTTCTTGCGTGTCATCTGGACTCAACATCCAAATTCCGTTGGCTAATACAGAGTTCATGATTTTAGCTCGCGCTTCTACATATACAGGATACTGCACCCTTGTTTTATTGGTGATACAGCCTGTACTAATTTTATCTGAGCCTTCTTTTCTTTTTGCCGGTATTTGCAATAAACCGTCGGCTACAAAAGGGATATCCCTACTCCATTCCGTAAGCCCTGGTCCAGACCAATTATTATGGTAATAATCGTCCCATTTATTAAAAAAGGCATCACCTTTATTTCCTGCAGGTGCCTCATATTCAAAATCATCTGAAAAATCTTGAAATTCCCATTCCAATCCTGACCCTGGATCTGCCGGCACTGTCATTGTACTGTAATTTTCTTCTGTTGCCTCCTCCTCTTCTACCCCTTCCTCTTCCTCTTCTTCTACTGGGTCTGTTGTGTCAACCTCATCTAATTCTGGAGCTTCATTGACGTCTGAGCTAGAACTACAATTGGATGCAGTGAGTAAAAAAAGAAATAATGCGGAGAGAACTAAAAATTTAAATTTCATGAGTAAGTTGATTTATGCTTTATTTATAACTGATATCAAGGTAGTATTTAATGGCTTAAAACATCAATTATATAACTAGACAAAAACTAACATTGGGCTGAACATGTATATTTTAAAATTGAACACCAATAGATAGGCATAGACCTAACCATAAGACTTAAGGTTTAAAAACAACTTACAATGGAACCTAAAATAGTCTAGACCAGTGGAATGAAAGCATAAATAACACCATAAAACCCACCAAATTATTGTATTTTAAAAGAGAATAATAGCAATTAAACTAACAACAAAATGTTTCTAAAAAGAGTAGCGGGTATATTCCTGTTTTTCTTAGTAATCACCTTACATAGCTGTAAGAACAAAAAGCAAGAACCTTATGTTTTAAAAGCAAGTCTACTGGTTAATGAAGACCATTCGTGGCACAATGCCTTTGTATTTTTTAGCGAACGATTAAAAGAAAAATCAAACGGTCGGTTACAATTAGAAACTTTCCCATCAGAACAACTGGCTAAAGAAGTTGAAGCCATACGAATGATCCAAGCTGGTGTGCTAGATATGACCACCACTAGTTCTTTACTTAGTAATTGGACAGAAATAATGACCTTTTGCGAATTACCTTTTCTATTACAAACACCCGATGATGTAGAAATTTTAATGCAAGGTCCTTTAGGAAAGCGCATTTCACAAGAAATGGAAGAAAAAACCGGCTTAAAACCCTTAGGATATTTTCAAGCAGGTGTTCGGCAATTAACTTCAAACAAACCGATTACGCATCCTGATGATTTACAGGGTTTGATCTTACGAGTACCCAATGTTCCTTCTTTTGTGACCGCTTGGGACGCCTTGGGTGCCAAAACCACTCCAATGGCATTTTCCGAAGTCTTTACCTCTTTACAACAAGGTACTATAGATGCCCAAGAAAATCCCCTGGCACTTATTAAGGTTTCCGGCTTTTATGAGGTTCAAAAATATGTGAACCTCACCAACCACGTAGTTAGTTGGACCTACCCGGTTATTGGCGAAAAATCATTTGAAAAACTACCTAGTGATTTACAAGCTATCTTTTTAGAAACCGCTGAAGAAATGATTGTCTATCATCAAAAGCTGTTTTTAGAAAATGAAAAAGAAATTAGAGCGGAACTAGAAGCTAAAGGAATGATTTTTATAGATGTCGATAATGCCGCTTTTATTGAAAAATGCGGAACTGCCATTTACGAAACACTTTCTCCTGAAATGCAAAAGATATATGACACCGTTAAAAAAGATTTACCATGATGACTTTCTTTAAATTGTTTAGAAAAGGAATGAAATGGGGAACCATCATCAGTACCTTACTTTTTATAGCTATTACACTAATTCAAATTTACGGACGCTTTTTTATGACAAAAGCACCATCTTGGACAGAGGAAGCTGCAAGAGTTGCGTTTATTTATGCCATTGCCTTCGCTGCTGGATTAGCCGTTAGGGGAACGTATTATGTAGATTTTGGATTTTTGGTCGAGAAGTTCAGTACCAGAACCCAAAATATGATCAAGTTTTTTATATGGACGATGACCACAGTCTTTGTTTTGGTATTTACCTACCACGCCATTGATTTTCTATTGATGGGAACCATAGAAAAATCTCCAAGTTTAAAGTATAGAATGGCAATATCCTTTTCAGGAATTGTCATTATGGGACTTTCTATACTGGTGCATTTGATTTATGAGAAACCTAAAAGCAATAAACCCTCTAAAATATGATTGCCATACTACTTATTGTTTTTGTTATTTGCCTGTTAATGCGTTTTCCTATTGCTTTTTCATTGGGAATTTCATGTATGATTTTTTTAATCTGCAATGGTACAAACCTCATCATTATGCCCATGAAGATGTATTCTGGTATAGATGTTTTTGTTTTATTGAGTATACCCGGTTTCATTATTGCTGGTAATCTTATGAACCAAGGCGGGTTGACCTCTAAAATCATAAAGTTCTGTAATCACCTTATTGGTCATGTGCCCGGCGGACTTGCTTTGGCAAACATTGGTTCTTCTATGTTGTTTGCAGGTATTTCTGGTACGGCAATTTCAGATACTGCCAGTATTGGTTCCGTAATGATACCAGCCATGAAAAAAGAAGGTTATGATGCTGATTTCGCTTGTGCGGTTACCGCATCTTCTTCTACGGTAGGACCAATAATTCCACCAAGTGTACCTATGATTATCGCTGCTACGCTAAGCGGACTTTCGGTTGGTAAATTGTTTTTGGCAGGAGCTTTACCAGGGTTATTATTGGGTGTTGCTATGTTGGTACTCACCTACTACATCGCCAAGAAAAGAAATTATCCCAAATACAAACGAAGTTCTTTTAAGCAAATATTTAAAGGGTTTATAGATACGTTTTGGTCGTTGTTAATGACGTTTATCATCCTATTCGGAATCATTGGTGGCGTATTTACACCTACTGAAGCATCAATCATTGCAGTACTTTATGCCTTCTTAGTCGGTACTTTTGTGTATAAGCGACTTAACTTTAAAAAGACCATGGCTATTTTAAGCGATGCCATGAAAACTTCCGCCAGCCTAATGGTCCTTATTGGCTTTGCCAACTTGTTTGGGTATATCCTAGTTTCTGAAAAAGTTCCTCATGAGATTTCCAATATGATTTTGGGTTTTTCAGACAACAAATATGTTGTACTACTACTCATTAACCTACTCTTAATTTTAGTGGGTACGTTTATGGAAACCATAGCGGCACTTTTAATACTATTCCCTATTTTATTAAAGGTGGCTTTAAGTGTAGATATAGATCCTATTCATTTTGCTATAATAGCACTACTCAATTTAATTATTGGGTTGACCACTCCTCCATTGGGGGTATGTTTATTTGTAGCGTCGGGTATAGGAAAAGTTCCTTTAGAAAAAGTAAGCAAAGCGAATTTGCCTTATTTAGGAATCAGCTTTTTAGTACTGATTTTAATCACCTTATTTCCACAAATAACACTGTTTTTACCAGACTTATTTATGGGCGATTGAGGCATTAAAAAACAAATAGGTTTTACGAACATGTTCTTGCCAATACTCCCATTGATGCCCACCACTAAACTCTGTGTATTCATGCGGAATTTGCAATTCGGTCAATTGGGCATGTAAATCTCTATTACCAGCGATTAATTGGTCTGCTTTGCCACAATCAAACCGTAACGGTGGCAATGTAGTCTTGTTATCGGCAATCACATCTAGCACATTGGGTTGACGTGCATTTTCGAGATAATTACTTAAAGGTTCTTCTACAAAAAGTTCCATTTCTTCTAATTTAGTAATGGCACTGTGTGCAGAAATAGCACTAAACTTATCAGAATATTTTGCGCCCAAACTTAAGGCTCCGTAACCTCCCATGGATAACCCACCAATGCAAAGTTTACTTTTATCACCCGCTTCCGGAATGTTTTCTTGGATAGCCAATGGTACATCTTCAACAATCCATTTTGCAAAATCTTTGTTGTGATGAGGAAAATAAGCAGAACCATCTCCCCACAATCCATCCGAAGGCATAGCTATAATTGCTGGTTCTATTTCTCCATTTTGCATCATTTCGTGTGCCGATTTATGTGCACCTCCTTTTAAGGCCCATGCCCATGCGCTACCATACACCCCATGTAACAAAATATAAATAGGTAAATTCTTAAGTGACTTTTCGCTTTTTGGCACAAATACACAGATATCTCCCCTACCCTTTAAATTCGGCGTTTTTACCGTTAGAAATCGGAGTCCGGCAAACTCAAAATTTGCATCGGAAAGTTCTATGGTTCTAAATGATCCTTGCATAGCTTATTTAAAAACAATCACACCTTTTGCGTTTTTCCCTTTCAACATATCATCAAAAGCTTTATCAAGTTGGTGCAGTTCATATTCTTTAGTAATCATTTCATCTAACAATAAATCGCCTTTTTTATATAAGCCCATTATTTTAGGAAAATCTATTTGTGGTCGGCATTTGCCATAAAGCGGATTCATATAAATCTTATCCCACTCGAACAAACGCATATCAATGGTAATTTCTTCTTCAATACCACTTACTTGAACTGCCGTACCGGCATTGCGCACCATGGCTAAAGGGGCTGCACCAAGTGCAGGAATAGCAGTACACTCAAAGGCATAATCTGCCAATTTATTACCAAGTAGTTTTTTTACTTCGGATGCTGCATTTAGCAATCCTTCATCGTCTTTTTGGGCTAGAATAATATCTGTAGCTCCAAACTTTTTAGCCATTTCCAATTTATTAGGATTGATGTCTATCGCAATAATCCTATTGGCTCCTGAAATTTTACAAGCATTGATCACATTTAAGCCAACACCACCACAACCCAAAATTACAGCTGTGCTACCTGCATCTAATTTTGCAGCGTTTACTACGGAGCCGTAACCCGTCATGACCCCGCAACTAACTATTGCTGCGGCTGAAAAATTTAATGCCGCTGCTTCCACCTTTACCAAGGCAGAGGCTTTCACTAAAACATATTCACTTAAACAACCTAAATTAAATGAGCGCTCAATAGCCTTGCCTTTCCATTTGGTACTTTCCAGGTTTGCATGCCCAGGAGTATGTCCGTTACCACCGGCCACTACGGGAGAATTATTATCGCAAATATGCTGATTACCTTCTTGACATTGAAAACAATGCATACATGGAGTTGCCCAATTTAATATGACTTGATCTCCTGCTATAAATTCTAAATTTCCATTGCCTACTTTTTCTACAATACCTGCTCCTTCATGCCCCATAACAATAGGCTTGCCCCAAGAAAGGGAGTCGTAGTCCGTATGACAGAGTCCGGCTGCTTTCATTTTTACCAAAACCTCATCGTTCTTGGGCTCATCAATGGTTATGACATCTATACTAAACTTTCCATCTCCTGTGGCAATAGCTGCTTTTACATTAATGGGCATTTGTTTCGGTTTTAATTAAATTATTGGGTTTAAAAGGAATTGTATGATCAGCGATTTTAACTGGGTCCACCAAAGTATTATTTTTAATAAACTTCCCTCCTAACACAAAGGCTTTACCATTATTAACGGCATCTACCGCAATCAAGTCATCATTCTTAAAATACCAAATAGAAAAACAATCTTCTTTATCAGCCTCTGTACGAACAATCAAATTCGTATATCCTTTAGATAATCCTATCATCTGTAATTTTACATGAAACTGATCTGACCAAAACCAAGGTATGGCACTATACTGCTGTGCTTCACCAACCACATTTGCCGCAACTATTTTTGCCTGGTCAACGGCATTTTGCACACTTTCTAACCGCATCCATGCTTCATATTTTGAATGATAAAATTGCGCAACATCGCCTATGGCATACACATCTTCCACCGAGGTTTGCAAATGCTTACCAACCTTAATGCCATTATCAATTTCAGCACCTATTTCTTCCGCTAAATGTGTATTAGGTTTTACGCCGGCACCTACAATTAAAATATCTGCAGTATAAATTTTGCCATTACTACATTGAATTTCTATTGAAGTTTCTATTTCCTCTATTTTAACAGCAGATGTATCTGTGTAAATTTCAACTCCATTTGCCGTATGTAATTCTTGAAAATAATTGGCTAATTCCAAAGGAGCTACACGTGCCAGAATACGTTCTTCACGTTCTAGAACAGTAATGTTACCACCCATTTTCTTTAAAGAAGCTGCGGTTTCCAGCCCAATATAACCACCACCAATAATTACAACTTCTTTAGTGACACTTGTCTTAAAATCTTGTTGTATTTGAAAAGCATCAGCCGCATTACGTAATACCCTTACTTTTTTACAGGCTGATATTCCTTCAATCGGTGGAATTATAGCCGTGGCACCTGTAGCCAATACAAGCTTATCGTAGTCTAAAATTTCTCCCGTACTTAAGGTTACCGACTTCCGTTTTTCATCAACCTTAATAACTCCAACACCTAATTTTAAGGTGATGCTTTCTTCTAGGTATCTCTCTTTAGCAAATAGTGGTTTAAAGCTAAAAATTTCTACATCTTCTATGGATAAATAGTCTTTGGACAAGGGTGGTCTGTGGTAGGGCAAATACTCATCGGCATCAACCAAATAAATAGCACCCAGCCAACCTTGCTTTCGGAGTTCAAGAGCACAATTGGCACCAGCATGACTTGCCCCAATAATTACGCAATTTAAATTTGTAGTATCCACAAGTATATTTAGTTAGCCACATTTACGGTTATACCATCAATGGCTTCTGAAATCGGAATTTGACAGCATAATCGGCTATACTCGGTTACGTTGTCATCAAATTCGAGCATATCCGACTCTATTTCAGTTGGTGCTTCTAATTTTTGATAGAATTCTGGTGCTACATGTACATGACAGGTAGCACAGGAACATACGCCTCCACAATCTCCATCTATACCGTTAACCTTATGCTTTACCGCCAACTCCATTAAACTACCAGTACTTGCTTCTAGTTGTATTTCTTCTCCTGCTTTGGTGATATAAGTTATTTTAGCCATCTTATTTTGCGTTTAGTTTTATAGTTAGTTTATCAAAGCCTACTTTACGTTTATGGACTCCCCAATCTTCAATATTTTCTACGGCATTTATAATTTCAATAGTACTTACCTTTTCAGTAAATACTCGTAAAAACACCTTCATTAATTGCCTTGCATGCGTAGCCCCCAAGCATTTATGGGCACCAAAACCAAATGCTACATGCGGATTCATTTTGCGGTCTAAAATAATCTCATTCGGATTTTCAAATACACTTTCATCCCTATTCGCAGATGCCCAACATAATGAAACACGGGTGTCTTCTTTTGCAACGTGCCCGCTAATTTCTTGCTCTTCTTTTACCACTCTGCCCATATGCGTCAACGGAGAAAAATATCGCACAAATTCTTCTATTGCCGTATTCACTAATGCGGGATTATCATTTAATTTCTTAATAGCTACTGGATGTTCGGCTAAATAGGATATGGTATTGGTCAAATAATTAATAACCGTATCTCTGCCCCCAGCAAAAGTTAAAATAAGCACCCCTTTCACCTCCTCTTTAGTCATTTTACGACCTTGATATTCCGAGTTCAACAAAACGGAATACAGACTGTCATTAGGTGCTGCAATGACCTTATCTATTTCCGCATCTATATAATCATATAAAATGGAAGCTTTATCCGCATCTAAATCAGATTCTTCACTTCTAAACACATGCGTTCCCCAAGAAATCCAAGTTTCCGCTTCGCTTAAAGGTATGTTCAACAATAAGGTCAATGCTTTTGATTGTATGGGTAACGACAATTCTGAAATGACTTCTATACTTCCTTTTTGCAGTACACGTTCAATCTCTGCCTCAACAATCCGCGTTAGTTTATTTTCATAATCGGGATCTAAAGGGCGTTTGAACCAATTTTCTACCAAGGCACGATATTCTGTATGCTCAGGCGGATCTACTTCAAACGGAATTTGCCTAGTATCTCTAATATTTACTTCTGATGGAACCACAATTCTGCCCGGCTTTGCAGCGGAACTAAAACCTTTGGTATTATGTGCCGTTTTCCTCACATCTTTAAAGCGTAACAACATGGTTACCGGGTCGTTTTGGTCATTAAAAGGACATGTTCCCTTGGCTTCCCTTGTGTCTTTGAATGCATCGGAAAAATTGCTTGCGCTCATTTAGGTCTATAATTTTAAATATTTACAACTAATAAAGACCATCTTTTACTAATTCATTAAAATTACACTGGTCTTACTACAAAAATCTTAAATAATTAGACTTCACCTATAATCTATATTTGCAATTAATTAATCTATATTATCATTATTTTAAAATAAATTAATATATATTGACATAATAGCGAACATTAACGCCTATGAAGCCACAGTTAGAAGCCATACCTTTTTCGGAGAATAGCAATATTTTGGCTTACAAATATGTGGACAGCCATTTTGATGCTCCTTGGCATGTACACCCACAATGCGAATTAACCTATATCGAAAAGAGTAAAGGCACTAAATTTATTGGAGATTATGTAAGTAGCTATGTACCGGGTGAATTGGTACTTTTAAATTCTAACTTACCCCATTGTTGGAAAAATGAGAGTTCTGCTGATGTTGATGCTGAAAGCGTATCCATTGTTATTCAATGGAATAAGGAAATATTCACTCCAATTTCAGAATTGGATGCCCTACATCATATGATGCAACAAGCAAGTAGAGGTATTTTATTTAATGAAGTTGCTACAGCTTCTATTTTATCAAACCTAAAATCATTGCCCAATCTCAAAAGTGCAGAACAGTATTTAGTTTTATTATCCATTTTACTGGAACTCTCCAAGGCTGAATTCACCACTTTATCGAATGCAAAATTCACCAAAGAACTACCGTGGGAACATAATAATAGAATGGCTATTATTCATGATTTTGTCTCTGCTAATTACCACACAGCAATAACTTTACAACAGGTTGCTGCTATGGTCAACCTTTCACAGCAGGCATTCTCCCGGTTTTTCAAAAAAATGATGGGTAGATCGTTCTTTGTTTACCTCAACGAATACCGTATAAATTTAGCTGCTAAAATGTTAATTGATACCGACATGACCGTTGCGGACATCGCCTACAAATGCGGTTTTGAAACCTTGCCGTTTTTCTTCAAGAAATTTAAACTACAATACGATACTACTCCCAACTTATACAGAAAACAACACGCCGTAAAAAGCCTATAAAATTTACACCCCAGAAATAATTTCCAGTTTGGAGTTTTCTAAGAATTGCTCAACCGCATCGGCACTTACTTGTGTTTGCCAGATATATACCTTTTTTAAGTTTGGCATTTCTTTTAGCATTGGCAACACATTGTTAGTTACATTGGTCTTATAAACGTTCAATGATTCTAAACTATTTAAAGACGCTAAAGGTTGTATGGCAGCATCTGTAATACTTGTATTATCCAAAACCAATTTTCTAAGATTTGTAAAACCTGAAATTTGTACCATTATGGCATCAGACAGGTCATTTCCTCCAAAATCTGCCCATAATATTTGGTCTTTTATTGGAGTTAATGACTGAAAGTGTTCTTCCCATTCACTCATATTCGATGCATTAATCTTATTATCATCTAAGGTAATTTCTACTAGACCAGAACCATCTATAAGCTCTCTCACTTTAAAACCTGCTGCCGTAATAGTATTTACAACATCCATATTTAAAGGATTAGCCGTTGGCAATACTTCCGAAGAACCTTGACCAACGCCCGCGGCTGCAAAACCTAAAGTCGATGCTGCATATGCCAAAACTTCTTCAGGAACTTCTGTTGTACCTAAAGTCGCTACTTCATTTGCTTGCCCGTGTTCTATCCAAAATTTGATCAAGGCACTTTCTTGTTCCGTTAATGGTGTTTTACCTTCAGGCGGCATTACATCATCATGATGTTCTGGTAGGGTAATTCTTCGTATCAACTCTGAACCTTCTACATCACCCGCCATAAAAATGGCACCCCCGTCTCCACCTAAAGCCATGGCTTCAAAAGTATGCATTGCTAAACCGCCTTTCTTTTTAGATTCATTATGGCAGCTTACGCATTTTGCCTCAAATACCGGTTTTACTAAATAAGGATAAACGGTAGCTTCTTCTAACTTTGCCAATTGGGGCAAAGGCTCCTCTTTTTCCCTAAATGGTGCGTATTTTACAAGATAATCTTCCCCGTGGGTTAAATTTCCTCCATAATGTCCTGTTACACTTAATAGAATCACCATTACGGTCAACAAGGCTAAATTTGGTTTAGCTTTTTGTAAGATGGCAATTTTAAGTACACCCGATTTTAATGCCCAAGCAAAAAACGCAAGAAGTGTTGTGCCAATACCAAACCAAAAGTGCCCGTTCAGCATATCTTCGTCATAACCGCCACTTTGCGATAACATATAACCCAAAATACAAGCAACCGTACCAGAAATAGCACCCAATAAAAGTGCCAAAGGTACTGCTGCGTTCAGGTGTTTCATTTTAGTAAAATTATCTGCCAATTCTAAAATTAAGGCAAACATTAAAAACCCAATAGGTAAATGCACCACCAATGGGTGAAACCTACCTAAGAACAAAACAAAATCCGATACTTCTTGCATACTACTTTTTGATATTAAACACGCTCTAATTTATAGGGAGCGGAATGGTTTGCATTCCATTGGCAGATGTATAAATTTTTATCTTCATCTACACACACATCATGACCATGTAAAATAGGTTTTTCATCTAACTGATAGCTCTTTTGTAATATCCCATTTTTATATTCTGGCTCGGTACCCCCAGGGTTAGAAACTACCTTATTCCCTTCCATGACGGTCACAAACCCGGTATGATCTTTCCAATTTGTTTTACCAACTTTAGGCTGAGACCAACAAACCCCGGCATATAAATTATCATCATCAAAAACTGCTCTACATACCTGCATGTTAGGCATTTCCACTGTTTTAACATACTTACCGTCTAAGGTGTAGTATTTAAAACACTCTTGCGACCTTGATGTTACCACTACCATTGGGTTGCCCTTTTCCCTATAATCTATTGCTACCCCATGGGCACTCACCAATTTGTAATTAGGGGCAGGATTCTCGGTTCCGCCCCAATGGCGAATGTACCTTCCATTACTATCATATTGAATAATTCTACTTTCCCCATAACCATCGGCTACATAAATATCACCGTTAGGTCCTATCGCCGTTTCAGTTGGACAAAAAGACTCTTCTGGTTTATATACTCCAATAGTCATTGGGTGACCGATATCGAATAGCACACGACCATCGACCGTCGTTTTTGAAACGCGACCGTTGTGTTTTACCATTTGATTGCCCTTACCCAAAGCCCAACCAGAATCGGTAATATAGAGCATATCTTCCCCTCCTTCATCATGTAAAGTCAATCCGTGACCTCCTTGGTAGGCTGTACCCCAATAATCCAATAATTTCCCAGATTTATCAAAAATTAAAATGTTGTTCTGTGGATGGTCCCCTACCATGATCAACCTTCCTTTGCTATCCATAACCATTTCATGGCAGTTCAACAAGGGGATCCTGGTAGCGCTTATTTGCGCCCAGTTTTTAGTGAGCTTGTATTTGTAATCTCCATGACCCAAAATGGTTTCCGTCTCGTTCAGCAAACGATCTGAATTCTTTTTACCACTAATAACCGTAGCTCCAAATGCTGTTGAAGTGGTTGCTAGCGCCGTGGTTGCCAATCCGGTAGTTTTTATAAAATTTCGTCGTGAGGACATAATTGGTATGTTAAGTTAAAATATCTTTGACCACATGGCCGTGTACATCTGTTAATCTAAATCTTCTTCCTTGATGTTTAAAGGTTAAACGTTCGTGATCTACACCGAACAAATGCAATAAAGTAGCATGAAAATCGTGCACATGCACCGGATTTTCGGTTACATTGTAGCTAAAATCATCTGTTTCTCCATAGGTCATTCCCTTTTTTACTCCGGCACCCGCCATCCACATGGTAAATGCTTTTGGATGGTGATCCCTACCGTAATTGGTATCTGTTAATTGCCCTTGAGAATATACCGTTCTACCGAATTCTCCACCCCAAACAACTAAGGTGTCTTCTAACATGCCTCTTTGTTTTAAATCTTGAAGCAACGCTGCAGTACCTTGGTCTGTTTGCTTACATTTATTTCGTACTCCGCCGGGACATGCAATATGTTGATCCCATCCTTGGTGGTACAATTGCACAAATTTCACACCTTTTTCCAATAGTTTTCTCGCCATAAGACAGTTGGCTGCGTACGTACCCGGATCACGGCTATCTTTACCGTACATATCAAAAATATGATCTGGTTCATCAGATAGGTCGGTTACTTCCGGTACCGATGTCTGCATTCTAAAAGCCATTTCGTATTGCTTCATACGAGCTAAAATTTCTGGGTCTCCGTAAGCATCGTTCTGCATGCCATTTAGTTTACCTAAATAATCTAACATGGTTCTACGATCATTACCATCGTAATTCTCGGGGTCACTTAAATACAAAACCGGGTCTTTACCTGATCTAAATTGCACGCCTTGGTGTTCTGTTGGTAAAAATCCGTTACCCCATAGACGGGAGTATAAAGGTTGCCCTCCTTGACCTTTGGTAACCAGTGTAATAAAGGTGGGCAGGTTTTCATTATCACTACCCAAACCATAGCTTAACCATGAACCAATGGATGGTCTACCCGGCAATTGATTACCTGTTTGCATAAATGTGATGGCCGGATCATGATTTATTTGATCGGTCTGCATCGATTTAATGATACAGATGTCATCTACAACTTTTGATGTATGCGGCATTAATTCACTCACCCAAGAACCCGATTCTCCATATTGCTTAAAATCCATTATGGACGGTGCTATAGGAAATGAAGATTGCTGGGCACTCATACCCGTTAATCGCTGTCCTTGCCTTACCGATGGCGGTAAATCTTGCCCAAACATGTCTTTGAGTTTTGGCTTATAATCGAACATATCCAATTGCGAAGGTCCTCCACTTTGAAATAGGTAAACTATTCTTTTGGCCTTAGGTAGGTGATGCGGAAGTCCTAATTTGTTCTTTACAAAATTTTGTACAGCATCTGGTCCCGTAGGGTTACTAAATGCTTTTTCGGCTTTTAGCAAAGACCCAAAAGCAAGTGCTCCAATTCCTAAGGACGTTTTTGTTAAAAAATTCCTTCTGTCCCACTGCTTCTCTACTTCCTGTAAATCTTTATTATCCGATCTTAACGTATCATGTCCACTACACATAGGAATATATTTTTTGTTATCTTTTTGTAATTGTTGCGTCTAGGTTCATAATGGTACTTGCTACTACTGCATTTGCAGCTACCATTGCCTTATCGCTACTATTTTCCACTCTAAACTCGCCCGTATTTAACCAACCCAATGTTTTGGCTTCATTGGTCTTGAACTTTTCATATTCGTTCTGTCTCAATTCTACCAATAGATCTAATTCTTCGTTTTTGGCATTTCTACCGGTCAATCGAAGAAAAGCATCTTTAATCCCTTGTTCTGGGTCTTTATAGACCATCATATTTTTACCGATTACCCGTGATGCTTCTATATAAGTTGGATCGTTCAATAATACCAATGCTTGTAAAGGCGTATTGGTTTTTTGTCTTCTCGTAACGCATAAAGATCTATCGGGGGCGTCAAACGTAGCAATGGTAGGATGCGGTACAGAGCGTTTCCACACCGTATACATACTTCTTCTGTACAATTTTTCACCGGTATCGGGTACATATTCCGATCCGTTCAATTTCCATAATCCTGCCGGTTGATAGGGGTTTACACTTGGTCCGCCCACGGTATCATTCAATAAGCCCGATGCTACCAATGCATTATCACGTAACATTTCACCTGTTAACCTCTTTGCCGGTCCTCTTGCCAAAAGCCTGTTTTCAATATCAAGCTCCATCAACTCATCTGATGTTAACGAAGATTGTCTATAGGTAGCCGACATGACCATTTTCTTGTGAAGGGCACGAACATCCCATCCGCTTTCTATGAAATCCACTGCCAGCCAGTCCAATAGTTTAGGGTGACTTGGCAATTCACCTTGATTTCCAAAATCCTCAACCGTTTTTACAATACCCACTCCAAACAACTTTGCCCAATATCTATTTACCGCTACCCGTGCCGTTAACGGATTCTCTTTTTGGGTTATCCATTTGGCGAGACCCAATCTATTCTTTGGTAAACTATCTGCAAATGGCAATACAGCTTCTGGAGTGTTCGGATATACCCTTTCTCCATAAGCATCATACTGCCCTCTTTCTAGAATAAAAGTTTCACGTGGTTCTGGCATTTCTTTCATCACCATAATTTCCTTAACCTTTTCAGTACTATCATTTTGTACCGAGCGCACCTCTTTCAAAGCCGCTAAAGAAGCTTGATATTCCTTAGAGTTTTTGTTCAAGTAAAACGCGGTTAACGCTTCTATCTCTTTGCTGGTTAAACTACCTGGCTCTTTTTCAATAATTTCTTGAAATTCTTTTTGATTCGCTATTTGCTTTATTTCCAATGGAGAAAGTTCTTTGCCAAATACCAACAAATCATCTACCGTGGCACCACCTATGCCTTTACCGCGCCAACGTGCCCCCACTTTTAAACCTGGTTCTTGCGGACCTTTATAAATAATGTCCCTATAATTATTAAAGATGATGTCTTTGTACAGATTGTCATGTACAATTTTAGTCTTCATTTCAGCACCATCTAAAAACACCTTAAAGCCTTTTGCTTTACTAGAACCATCGTAAGTCATGGTCAACTGTACCCATTTGTCTTTAGGAATATCGTTTATACTTTCTTCAACTATGGCATTATCCGGCCATACGTGTGCCATTAAAATTTCAACCTTATTATCCTTTATATTTAAATGATAGCCACGGTAACTATGCAAGCGCGTGCCCAACATTTTATGAAAAATTACCCCTTCCTCCAAATCGGACGGAACAAACACACGAATACCTATACTAAAGGGTTCATGGCGTTGAAAGATGCCCTGATCATCAAGATCTAACCAAACATCACCATCCATTTTAAGTCCTTTACCCGTAAAACCATCTACATAGTTCGGTTTTTCATTTCTGGTAAAGTTGGTACGCATTTCCCCTTTTTTAGCAGGGTTTACTTTATTGTACAAACGACCGTCATTAAAGTCATAATCTACTAAAAGCGCACTTGGCTTCTTGCTGGCAGATAAGTTTTTATATCCTTTTGAGGCTATCCATCTTTCTGCGGATGGTTTTTCTTTTGCCTCCGTCTTTTTTACGACCGCCTCCTTATCCTCTACCAAATTATTGACATAGCTTAAAAATTGCTCTTCCTCTTCTGTAGGAAGCATTAAGGTGGGTACAGGCATTGAAAAATCCCAAGGAATTTGCCCTGTCTCATTCACATTATTAAAGAAGCTATATAGTTCGTAGTAATTTTTTTGCGAAATGGGGTCATACTTATGATCATGACATTTAGCACATGCCACTGTTAACCCCAATAACCCTTGCCCAGTTACATTTGCGCGATCGGATACATACTCTGACCTAAATTCTTCATCTACAATACCACCCTCTAAATTTTGTGGGTGAAGCCTATTGAATGTGGTAGCCAAAATTTGCTCTTTGGTAGCATTTTCAAGCATATCTCCTGCCAATTGCCACTCTATAAATTGGTCGTAAGGCATGTTTTCGTTGAAAGCTTTTATGACCCAATCTCTCCAAACCGAAATATCTCTATAGCGATCAACGGTATAACCATGGGTGTCTGCATAACGCGCCAAATCCATCCAATCCAGAGCCATATGTTCACCGTAATGCTTTGATGACAATAAAGAATCTACCTCTTGTTCATAGGCATTTTCATCTGTGTTATTTACAAAGCGATGTATTGCCTCAGGGGTTGGTGGCAAACCTGTTAAATCAAAAGAAACCCTACGTAACAATGTCTCCTTATCGGCTTCCTCAGATGCCTCTAAGTCTTGAGCTTCTAGTTTTGCCAAAACAAAATTATCTATGGCATTTACCACTTTACCATTTTTAGGCTGTGGCAATTTTGCTTTTTTAGGAGGTAAAAATGCCCAATGATCTTTATATTCTGCACCATCTTCAATCCACTTTGTAAGCAATGCCTTTTCTCTATCGGATAAAGTTAAGTGCGAGTTTGGCGATGGCATAACAACATTTGGATCATCGCTCATTATACGATGAAAAAGTTCACTTTTTTCAGGTTTTCCAGGTACAATAGCAAATTTACCCGGCGATTCCGGCAATTCTGAATATGCCAATTCAGCTTCGTGCAATTGCAGACCAGCTTCTATCTTGCCCTTATCTGGACCGTGACATAAATAACACTTGTCTGATAAAATAGGTTTTATATCTTGATTAAAATCTAATTTCTCTGGCAAGCCCTCATACTCCATTGCTACGGGTTCTGGCATATCCGGACCCCCACATGCCGTTACCAACAATATCCAAAATCCTAAAAAAATATGTTTTAAACTACGCATTTGCTCTATTTCGTTTTCTGTTTTTCAAATCTATTCTAATGTAAAGAGAAAAGCCATGTCCAAATAAGGGTATTATATGCACATTTCCGACATACCATCTAAACCATTGAAAACTTTCGTTCTTTTCTTGACCTTAGTTTATTTGCTTCGGCATCTTTACTGAATTTTTCCTTTTCTGGATTCCAATTCAAGGATCTATTCAATTTATATGCAATATTCGAAAGGTGACAAATACTGGCACTTCTATGTCCTGTTTCCACATCGCAAATAGGCGTACCTCCATTTTTAATGGCATCTAACCAGTTACTGTAGTGATTTTCAGAACGAATTAATTTTACATTCAAGGATGTATAATCGGTATTCAACAAGCTAGCTGGTGTTGTTTCAAAATACCCTCTACTGATATCCATTTGACCTTCAGTACCAAAGAAGCGAACACCCCATCCCCTACCAAAATCTTTATGCTCTACTTCAATACCGTTATCGTAATACAATTTTAGACCTCTCACTGCAGTTGGGTCTGCTGGAGGCACTAATTTCACCGGTCCTGTATGATCCATTCCTAAAGCCCATTGCACGATATCGAACATATGCGCGCCCCAGTCAGAAAGTATTCCGCCGCCGGTTTCCTCGAACAAGCGCCAGTCTGGCCAAAACTTAACATCGTTACTTGATGGCGCCAATCTGTGATTGTACTTTAGCAACGGGGCCGGACCACACCAGTTGTTCCAATTTACCTCACTAGGCATGGCTTCCTCCATTAAATCATAAGCCTTTGCAGGATCGCCTACATTTACCTCCACGCGTTTTATTTCACCCAAATATCCATTTCTCACAAGTTCACAGGCTTTTCTAAAACTATCCCAAGAACGCTGCATACTACCAACTTGTAATACCCGACCAGAACGTTCGACGGCTTTCACCATATTTCTTCCTTCCTTAATATTATGAGACAGCGGTTTTTCACAATAAACATCTTTATTCGCCTTTAAACTATCCATTACATGCATGGCATGCCAATGATCTGGCGAGGCAATTACCACTGCATCTATCTTTGAGTCATCAAGTAATTCGTTATAATTTAAATATGAGGTAACAGTATTTTTCCTGGTCGCTTTTTTAATCTCCAAATGGCTTTTAGCCACATGTTCTACAAACCATTTATTTTTACTTGTCCACACATCTGAGCAAGCAATTATCTCAGCATCGTTCTTTATAAAATTTTTAGCCAAACCCCTACATTGTTTTCCCAAACCTATAAAGCCAAGGTTAACTTTATCACTTGGTGCAGTAAACCCTTTTCCCAATACATGTCTAGGAATAATGGTAACTGCCCCGGCAGCTAAAGCTGTTCTCGTAATAAATTTTCTTCTTGACGTTTGTAAGATATTTTTGTTCAATTCCGACTTTTTTACCACCTTAGAGTGCTCGCTATCTTTTTTCATGTGTATGTTGAATTAGTTTTAACTAAAGTTAATTGACTTTCCTTTACTCTACTTATACATATATTCTTTTAAGTGCAACAAATGTTTTTAATATGCTAGAACTGCTTCAATCCCTCAAAATAAGTCTCCTTCATACAGGGTATGCCAAACTAGGTCCCGAATGGAATTTTGATAATGTTATTAGTCCCTTTACACGGTTATTTTATGTTACCAAGGGTTCTGCCACCGTTTATCACAACAACAAAACCTACACTTTAAAACAAGGCTATATGTACCTTATTCCCAGCTATGTATATAACACTTACAGATGTGAGCATTATCATGAACAGTTTTACATCAGCTTTTTTGAAGAAATAAGAACGGGACTCTCCATTTATAATCTACGGTCATTTAACTATGAAGTTCCCATTAAAGAAGGTGATCATTTACTTTTTGAGCGCTTAACAAAGATGTATCCTAAAAGAAAAATTGTAAATAACGATCCTACGGCATACTTGCACAGACCACAAGAATTATTGCAATATAACAGAGACAATGCTAAAATGAATACGCAACGTTATTTAGAAACGCATGGTATTTTAACCATTTTACTATCTCGTTTTATTGAAAATGAGCCCGCTCAGAATGCCAATATTACTCCTGGTAGGTTAGATGATGTACTTATATACATTGCCGAACATTTAAACCAGGTACTAGAAGTGCAAGATTTAGCCAAGAAATATCATATGAGCACAGATCATTTTTCTAGACTATTTCTTCAACAGTTTAATATGAGACCCTTAAAATACATTCAAACAAAAAGAATTGAACGAGCACAATTATTGTTATGGACCACCAACCATTCCTTAGAAGAAATAGCCCATAAAATAGGCATGGAGAACTTCTCATACTTCTCAAGAACCTTTAAAAAACTCACGGGCACTACACCTGGAAAATATAGAAAAAATCAAACGATATCACCATAATAAGCTCGTTTCAAACAATATATAATCATTTGTGGTATGGTTTTGGTCACCTGTTGCAATAATGATCACAACGCTTAAGCTAAGTGCTTTGTATTTGCATTATCTTGAAAACATAATCAAACACACTAATTTATGATTGCTTATAAGCGCGTTGCACTACTGCTTAGTTTTGTTATTTTAGGATGTACTTTAAATGCACAAAAGGCTTTTCCGTTTCATCTACCTAAAGAAAAACCCGATCAGCCCTTGAGCTTGGCAATGCAACGAAATTATGATCAATATTTAGCCCCACGCCCAGAGCATAACGAGCTGTATTCTCAATTTAAATATACTGAATTGAAGGGATTGGATTATAGTAATGGTGACGGTACCGTTTCTAGAAGAGACCCATCAAAAGTTATATTTCACAACGGTAAATATTATGTTTGGTACACGTACAGACATACTAGTACTCCGCCGCAAGGTGCTGCTAAAAGTAACGACACCATACCTTCTAGTGACTGGGATCTTGCCGAAATATGGTATGCCACCAGTGAAGATGGTATTACATGGGAAGAACAAGGCGTAGCTATAAAGAGACCTGAAAAACCCCAAGTAGGATGGCGCTCAGTTTCCACCACTGACATCTTGTTTTTCAAAGGAAAATACTACCTCTATTATCAAGGATTTATGGAGGCTAGTGGAAAAAGAGGCGACGACTGCCCTGTTGCCGTGTCATATGCCGATTCTCCTGATGGTCCTTGGACAGCCCATAACGAAATTGTTATACCCAATGGTGGTAAAGGTGAATGGGATCAATACTCAATTCACGACCCCTACCCGTTGGTTTATAACGATAAAATATATTTATACTATAAGTCCGATTTTGACGGAGACCCTAAACTAGTGCGCATGCAAGGGCTAGCTACCGCAGACAACCCTCTTGGTCCGTTTACCAAAAGTCCTTTAAACCCGGTATTGAATTCTGGGCATGAAACCACATTATTCCCCTTTAAAGAAGGTATTGCCGCTTTAGTCATTAAAGACGGTAACGAACATTTTACCATTCAATACGCGCCCGATGGTGTTAACTTCTCAATTGCCGCTATTACCAGTTCATTAATGCCAATTGCTGGCGGACCATATATTCCAGATGCTTTTACAAACACTGATTACGGCAAAGGTATCACTTGGGGAATATCTCATGCTATAACAGCCGGCACTAAAGGCAAACAATATTCCATTTTAATGCGCTTTGACTGCGATCTAAGTTTAGAAATCGATGATCAAGAAATGAAAACCCATTCTAACATTTGGCATTACAAACCAAGTGATTATTATAAATTAGGATTAAGCAAAAAGCAGCAACAGCGTATTGATGTTCAAAATAAAGCTGTTAAGGAAAAATAAGATGCTATCAAAACCTACCATTATGAAATGCGATATTACATTTAAGTATCTATTATTATCTCTAGGCTGTTTGTTTATAAACTACTCAGTCGCCCAAGATTCAAAAAACGATATCAACTATCAACTTGAAGGAGAGCTTAAAAAGTGGCATAAGGTTACCATAGTATATGACGGTCCGCATTCATCTGAGCAGGCAGAAATCAACCCTTTTACCAATTATAGATTCAATGTTCGTTTTACACATAATGCTACTAATAAAACTTACCTAGTACCAGGATATTTTGCTGCTGATGGAAATGCCGGTGAGACTTCTGCCATTGCAGGAAATAAATGGAAAGTACATTTTGCGCCCGATGAAATTGGTGAATGGAGTTTTAAAGTAGATTTTAGAAAAGGAAATTGGAGTGCTATTAGTGATAAAGCAGATACGGGAGTAAGTGCAGAATTTATGGATGGCCATACAGGTAGTTTCACTATTGCCCCAACCGATAAAAAAGGGAAAGACTTTAGAGCAAAAGGTAGATTGCAATATGTTGGTGAGCGTTATTTGAAATTTGCAGAAACCAACGAATACTTCTTAAAACAAGGCGCGGATGCTCCTGAAAACTTTTTAGCCTATGCAGATTTCGATGGTACTTTCCACAACGATGGTCATGGCGATAAATTGGTAAAGACATGGTCTCCACATATTCAAGATTGGAATACTACTGACCCGGTTTGGAAAGGTAATAAGGGAAAAGGAATGATAGGTGCGCTTAATTATTTATCTAACAAAGGTCTTAATGCTTTTTCTTTTTTGACCAATAACATTAAGGGTGATGATAAAAATGTATTTCCATATGTTGATTACAACACTTGGGACCGTATGGACATTTCAAAATTAGACCAATGGGAAATTGTATTTAGTCATGCACAAAAAATTGGACTGTTTTTACATTTTAAAACCTTAGAGGTAGAAAACCAAGGTCTGTTGGATAATAGCGGAGTTGGTGCCAATAGCAAGTTATACTACCGAGAATTAATTGCACGCTTTGGGCATCACTTAGCACTAAACTGGAATCTTTGCGAGGAAAACGGTGAATGGGTAAAAAACCCTACAACCCCACCACAAGATACTATGCAGCGCCTGGCTATGGCTCATTATTTTAAAACTCACGATCCCTATCATCATCACTTGGTTATTCACAATGGGAAAAAATTTGACGATTTGCTAGGAGCCGAATCTGGTATTACAGGACCATCCGTGCAAACCCATAGAGCCGATTTTGGTAGTATACATAAAGAAGTATTGCATTGGTTAGCTGCTTCAAAAAAAGCCGGCAATCAATGGGCAGTGGCTGTAGATGAACCGGGTGACGCACAACACTCCCTCTTACCTGATAACGAAAACCCAGATCATGACCTAGCAAGAAGAAACGGACTTTGGGGAACACTTATGGCCGGTGGCTGGGGCAACGAATGGTATTTTGGATATAAACATGAACATTCTGACCTTACCTGCGAAGATTACCGTTCTCGAGATTTATTTTGGAATCAAGCTCACAATGCCATGCAGTTTTTTGAAGAAAACAATCTTTCTTATTGGGAAATGGAGAACCATAACGAGCTGGTTGGTAATTCAGAGAACAAAAACACAGTTTACTGCCTAGCAAAACCAAATGATACTTATATCGTTTACCTGAATAGCGTAGAATCTACAGTTTTAGATTTAAGTGAAACAAGCAACACCTATAAGGTGCATTGGTACAACCCAAAAACAGGTGGAAAGCTAAAAACTTCGAAAATCAAAAAGGTATCGGGTGGTCAAAAAGTGGATTTAGGAATAGCTCCAAAGGGTGAACAGAAAGACTGGGTCATTCTCCTTTCCAAAATATGATCATACAACCCAAACAAACCATTTGCACAATAATCGTTCATTCGATTATTTTAACGATTAGACACCTACAGTCCTTCAAAATTAAAAATCCAAAGAACAAATACCATGTGCTTTTTTGTCTTTTTAAAGATTGACGCACCACAACTACATCTTTTATCGAACTAGTCACTGAAAACCAGTTTCTGCCATACTGAAAAATGGAACTGATTGGTTATGGATTAGCACAAATGGTTTTACTACCACGCTCAGCATATTGCCAAATACTCAAAATAGCCCATAAAATAATAGCAAAAACCATATGTAACACTCTCTAAATCATTTGTGTCGTAAAAATTTAACATTTTTTTAAATATTGCATCAACTGAAAATGAACAAACTATGCGAGTAAAACAAATTAACTCAAAAACACTTTGGTTCTTATTATTATACTTTTTAGTAAGCATCAATTTAATGTACGCCCAAGACATTAATGTCAAAGGTAACGTAAGCGATGAATCAGGTCCTTTACCTGGAGTATCCGTTATTGTCAAAGGTACTACCACTGGCGTAGCTACTGATTTTGATGGTAATTATGAAATTAATGCCAGTGCTGACGACACGCTTGTTTTTACCTATTTAGGTTATAAAACAAAAGAATTAGCTATTAATGGTAGAACTAATCTCAATGTTGTTTTAGACACCGATGTTTCTACATTGGACGAAGTAGTCATTATAGGTTACGGTAGTTCTAAAAGAAAAGATTTAACAGGTTCCATTGTTTCTGTAAAAGGAGAAGATTTAGATAAAGTGGCTCCTGTTTCGTTTGAAGGGGGACTAGCGGCAAGAGCATCTGGTGTACAAGTTGTACAATCCGGCGGTGAGCCCGGATCTGGTTTTAACATTAGAATTAGAGGTGGTAGTTCTATTACCGCTAGTAATGATCCCCTTTATGTAATTGATGGCTTTGCCTTACAAGGTAATACTGCCAGTACTGCCGTTGGTATCGGTAACTCTTCTACAAGTCCGCTATCAACAATAGACCCTAGCTCTATTGAATCTATTGAAGTTTTGAAAGATGCTTCGGCAACAGCCATTTACGGTTCTAGAGGTGCGAACGGTGTAATTATAATTACGACAAAACAAGGAAAAAAAGGTAGAGCTTCACTTAATTTCGAAACGTTTACCGGTGTATCTACCTTAGCTAGACCATTGGATCTAATGACCGGTCAAGAATATGTAGATTTCTGGAACGATTATTTCCCATGGAACCCCGATGCCGAGGATACTTACACCAGAGCTTATAGATATGATGATGGTTCACCATTAGATTTGAGCGATCCTCGAGTATTGGTTACCGACTGGCAAAAAGAAATTACAAGACCAGCAATCACCAAGAGCTATAAAGTATCTATGAGCGGTGGTGGTGATAAGAACACATATTCAGCTTCTTTCTCATACCTTAATCAAGAGGGTATCGTAAAAACATCTGATTTTGAAAGGTATAATGGAAACTTAAATATCAATCAAAATATAAGCGACAAATTAAAAGCCGGTATGAACCTGAATTTAGGTATCAACAAAAATAATGGTATCGTAAATGCAGCCAATGAAAACGGTAATGGTAGAAACGGTATTATTACCAGTGCCATACTTTTTACACCCGTACAAGGTATCAATAGATATGATGATGCCGAATATGATGAAAACGGTCGTATAATCTCGGTAAGAGATGGTGATATTACTAATCCTCTGGCTACCCTAGAGTTTAACAGTAATAACAGAACCGCTTTTCAATCTTTCGGTAGTGTATATATTCAATATACCTTGGCAGACGGACTTACTTTTAAGTCATCAGTAAGGGGTAATATATCCTCTACTAAAGGTACTGCTTACTTTTCAGAGAAAATCAGTTGGGGTAGAACGGCGAATGGTAGAGCATTCGTAAACAACAATATGGGAACTGGTATTATAACCGAGCAAAATTTAAACTTCAGCAAGGTTTATGGAGACCACTCTTTGAATGCTACGGCGGTTTATGAAGAACAACAGAATACATTTGAATTCAACAATTCAGCAGCAACAGGTTTTGATCTCCCTGGCGTAAACCTAAACAATTTGGCTTCTGCCACGGAGACCTTACCTAACTCTTCTGGATTTACCAAAACCGCTCTACAATCGTATCTTGCTAGGGTTCAATATGATTACAAAGGTAAATACACATTAAATGCCAGTGCTAGATATGATGGTTCATCTAGATTTGCAGAGGGTAAAAAGTTTGGCTTCTTTCCTTCGGTAGGTGTTGCCTGGAACGTAGCAAACGAAAACTTTCTCAAAGAAAACAACACCTTAAATCGTTTTAGAATTAAGGCTAGTTTTGGAGAAACCGGTAATACCGCCATTGGTTCATACCGATCTTTTGCTCAAGCTGGTGTAGCAAGTACCATATTAAACGGAAATCAATTGGTTACAGGAGCATCTATACAGCAACTTGCGAATGAAGAATTAACTTGGGAAACTACCCAACAGTTTGATGCCGGTCTTTCCATAGGAATGTTCAATGATAGAATTTCTTTAGAAGCAGATTATTACCGTAAAGAAACTTCTGATCTTTTATTAGAAGTTCCATTACCATCAACAACCGGATTTAAAACCGTATTTAAAAACTTAGGAAAAGTTGAGAATAAGGGACTTGAATTTGCATTGAACACGGTAAATTTTGACAATGAAAACTTCGGATGGACATCGAATTTCAACATCAGTTTTAATGACAACCAAGTTTTAGATCTTGGTGATGCCGATCAATTTTTGGTAAACTCTATCGGTGACAATCAAATACAAGATGATTACATAGTAAAGGTTGGAGAATCTTTAGGTTCCATGTATGGTTTAGAAGTCGATGGAATTTATAACTATAGTGATTTTGCCGCTTTCGACGGATTATCAAATGAAGAAGCTGCCGCAAAAGTTAGGCAAGACGCTGCAGATCAAGGCGTGGTCTGGTATGATGTGGTTTATGAACTTAAAGAAGGTACAGTGCTTTCTTCCGGTCAGCCAGACAATACGAAATACAGACCAGGTATGCCAAAATTCGTAGATCAACTTACTGTTGATACTGATGGTGACGGTGTACCAGATGCTGCAGACGGCGTTGTAAATTCTGATGATCGAAAAATAATAGGTAATGCATTACCAAAGCATTTTGGCGGATTTACCAATAACTTTAGATACAAGAACTTAGATCTTTCAGTAATTACCCAATGGTCTTATGGTAACGATGTTTACTTAAAAAGTCTTAGTAAAGGTACGGCCCAAGCAATTCCGTTTTTAAATAAATATGGTAGAGTTGCCGATCGTTGGACACCTGAAACACCAGATACAGATATCCCTTCTATTTGGGGAGATGGCGATGCTGGTATTAATGGAACTGCTTATTCGTCATTTATTGAAGATGGCTCTTATTTTAGAATTAGCAACGTTACTTTAGGTTATGAATTACCTACCAGAGTAAAGAAAAGCATTGGTCTTAAAAGCTGTAGAGTATATGCTGCTGTGGATAACCTACATGTTTTTACAAAATACTCAGGTTACGATCCAGACGTAAGTGTTGGTAACAATCAACTTACTCCAGGTCTAGATGCAGACTCTTACCCAAGATCAAGAACTATAAGATTAGGTTTAAGCGTAGGATTCTAATTAAAGAACAAAAAAAATTAAAAGATGAAAAAAACTAAATTTTACGGAATATTGACGCTAGCGGCAGGACTGTTGCTTGTGTCTTCTTGTGATGATGATATTTTAACGGAAAACCCCAGTAACTTCTTAACTCCCGATGCTCTTTTGGTAGACACCAAAGGTGCAGAAACCTATCTTATTGGTGCGTACGATGCCGTACAGCCTATAGTTTCATCTGGCGGAAATGGTAAAGATGGTTGGGGCATTCATTGGGGTACAGTTGCCGCTGATGAAGTTGTTTTTCCACCATGGGCAGGTGATAGAAAATTTATCTATCTGCATCAATTAACACCATCAAATGGTGTGGTGCGGTCTATTTGGGAGAATTTATACGTTGCATTGAACAGAATCAACAGTACAATTGACCGAATTGAAGCAATGAACGAAGATGAAATCGATAATGAATCTAAAAGTAAATTCGTTGCCGAAGCAAAATTCTTAAGATCCATGGTGTTATTTTCTTTAGTATCCACGTATGAAAACATTCCATTGTTAACAAGTGAAACTACAGATCTAGAGTCTGTGGAAGTAAGTCAGGCAACACCGGAAGAAACCTATAACTTCATCATACAAGACTTGCAACAAGCCGCAAGTGTACTACCGGAAGAACAAGGTGGCGGTCGTGCCACAAAGGGCGCAGCTAAATCTTTATTAGGTAAAGTCTATTTACAAATGAGTGGCTTTCCCCTTAATCAAACAGACAAATTGGCCAGTGCCGAAACTGTTTTAAAAGAAGTAATGGATAGCGGTGTTTATGATCTTTTACCAAACTACAGAGAGGTTTTCGACCTTAATAACGAGCAAAGCGTAGAAATGGTGTATTCTATTGGTATGGATGGTCCTGCACGTGGAGAAGGCGGACTATTAAGTACTTTTTACGGTCCTAATGGAAATGTAAACAACGGCGGTGGCTGGGGTACTTGTTTTATCAATCATTCATTTGAAGCTTCTTACGACAGAGAAGATGTTAGGTTGTTTAATAATATCGCTAAGCACAATGCCAATGACGCAACTCCAGAAGAAGGATTCTCTGACCCAGAAACACATACCGTAAACATGAATAACTGGAGAGGTTGGAAATGGCATGCAGAAAAACCAAATAGCTATCCTAACGACACGCCATTTGATAACCCGTACATTAGGTACGCAGATGTTCTATTAATGTACGCTGAGGCACTTAACGGTCAAGGCAAGCTTACTCAGGCAGATTTGGACATTACTGTAAACCGATTGAGAGCAAGAGCTAGAATGACTGATGATGCCGTTCCAGATATGGTTGTAGGTTCACAAGACGATAATGCAACCGAACTTTTAGAAGAACGTAGAAAAGAACTTTGTTTTGAAGGATGGAGACGTAATGATCTTATTCGTTTTGGCGTCTATCATGAAGCTATTTCGGGGATAACACAAGGCGGACCAAATGCTGGTGATCCAGGACCTGAATTTCAAGATTTTGAAATACGTTGGCCAATACCTCAATCTGAGTTGGACATTAACCCTAATCTGGTGCAAAACCCTGGTTACTAGTAATATATTTTTAATATCTTAAACAAATAATTAAAAAGCCTATTCATCATTTCTGAATAGGCTTTTATGCTAAAACACTGTATATGTTTCTTCACCGTTTTCTAGCCGCCAAAACCGTAATAATTGTTTTATTGAGCAGCTTTCTATTTTATAGTTGTGAAGATAAAGAAGTGGCTCAAAAAGTGAAGAATACTAAAGAAACACCACTGTTTAAATTAGTACAGCCCGAAGATTCAGGCGTCAAATTTAAAAATACGATTGAAGAAAACTTTGATAATTTCTTTGCCATTTTCAACTATGTCTACAATGGTGCGGGTGTTGCCATAGCAGATATCAACAATGACGGTTTATCTGACATTTATTTTACAGCTAATGAAGCGCCCGATAGATTATATTTAAACAAAGGCAACTTCACCTTTGATGATATTACAGATTCGGCAAACTTAAGCAAGCAAGACGGTTGGCATAACGGTGTGGTCATGGCAGATGTAAATGCAGACGGCTTAACAGATATTTATGTCTGTAGAGGCGGTTGGCAAGATACGCCACAAGAAAGAAGCAATCTTCTATACATAAATCAAGGGGATAATACCTTTAAGGAATCTGCCGCTGACTACGGATTGGCAGACGAAGGGTTTTCGGTAATGGCATCCTTTTTTGATATGGATAACGATAATGACTTGGACCTCTACCTTACGAATAGACCTGAACATTTTTTTCTCAACTACCAGCAGGTTTTAGCGGGTAAGGCCGATGAAAATGATTTCTATAGAGACAAACTCTTTATCAACAACAGCGGAAAATTTGAAGAAGTAGGCAAACAAAAGGGAATTACTAGCAATTTTGGTTACGGACTAGGATTAGTAACTTCTGATGTGGATAAAGACGGCCAAGTGGATCTCTTTGTTGCCAATGATTATTTAGAACGAGATTATCTCTACATGAATCAGGGTAATGGAATTTTCAACGAGCAATTGAAATCGAGATTTAATCATATACCGTTTTACGCCATGGGTGTAGATATAGCAGATTTAGATAATGATGGTTGGGAAGATATCATTCAATTAGAAATGATGCCAGAGGACTATGAACGCTCCAAAACCACGATGGCAGATATGAACACACAGCTGTTCGCCAATATGAAAAACAATGGTTTTCATTACCAATACATGCACAACATGCTTCAAAAAAACCGTGGCGAAGGGTTTTTTAGTGATGTATCGCAGTATTCGGGCATTGCCAAAACAGATTGGAGCTGGGCATGCTTGGCAAGTGATTTCGATAATGACGGTCTACGGGATATTTTCATTACAAACGGATTTAAAAGAGATATTTGGGATAAAGATGCCACTATAAAATTTAGGCAATACATGCAAAGTGCCGAAGCATCTCAACGAACAAATGAAGAGAATGCACAGCATATTATTTCCCTATTTAAACAGAACAAAATTTCGAACTACCTCTATAAAAATGACGGTGATTTAAAATTCACCAATATGAGTAAGGCTTGGGGATTAGACCAACAAAGCTTTTCTAACGGAGCCGCAACTGCAGATTTGGATAATGACGGCGATTTGGATATTATCGTAAATAACGTTGATGATCCAGCTTTTATTTATGAAAACCTTACCAATTCTAAAGAGAACGGATATCTTAAAATAAAGCTCAAGGGTCCCGCAACAAACAAGGATGGTTTAGGAGCAAAAATCACACTAAAAATAAATGATAGCATACAGTTTCATGAATTTAAAACTGTTCGTGGCTATCTTTCTTCGGTAGAACCAATTGCACATTTTGGTCTTGGAGATGTAACTAAAATAGACTCCCTAACCATTGGCTGGCCAGATGGCAAAGAGCATCAACTTCATGATATTGCTGCCAATAGAACAATCATTGTCGATTATAAAAATGCCTTACAGCCTTTAGAAAAGTCTTCAACCAAAGAAACCCTATTTGTAGATGCAACCAGCTCTTCTTTCTCATCCGTCTACAAACACCAAGAAAATGAATTTGACGATTTTAGAATTCAGGTATTACTGCCTCACAAACTTTCTAACGAAGGACCTTGTATTGCCGTTGGCGATATTAACAATGATGGTTTAGAGGACTTTTATGTTGGTGGGGCAACAGGCAGTTCAGGTGCTATTTATTATCAAACTGCTAAAGAATCCTTTGTAAAAAAAGACAATGCCATTTTATCCGGTGACGCAAAATTTGAAGATGTTGATGCCGTATTTTTCGATGTAGATAATGACCAAGATCTTGATCTTTATGTGGTAAGCGGTGGTAATGAATTTTCCGAAAACTCCCCTTTACTTCAAGATCGACTCTACCTCAACGATGGTAAGGGTAATTTCATTACGAAAAAAGAGCTGATTAAAAGTGCAGAAAGTGGTGGTTGCGTACTGCCTTTTGATGTTGACAATGATGGTGACCTAGACCTTTTTATAGGCGGTAGGCTGGTTCCTGCAAAATATCCAAAAGCTCCAAGAAGTATTATTCTAAAAAACGAAAACGGAAACTTTACCGATGCTACAGCAGAGCTGGCTCCTGAACTGGAGTTTATTGGTATGGTAACAGATGCCACATACTCGGATATTGATGGCGATAATAATAAAGAACTTATCGTAGTTGGTGAATGGATGCCTATTTCAGCATTTAAAAACAATAATGGCAATCTTGTAAATGAAACGCACTCCTACGGTTTAGACAAAACTAATGGTTGGTATAATACAGTTACAGCCGTAGACATTGACCAAGATGGTAGTAATGAACTTTTAGTCGGTAATCTTGGACTAAACTACAAGTTTACGGCAAGCGAAAAGAAACCATTTAAGGTCTACGCTAGTGATTTTGACCAAAACGGTACAAATGATATTTTTCTAGCGAAAGACTACAAAGGTAGACAAGTACCTATAAGGGGTCTACAATGTAGCTCGGAGCAATTACCAGGATTGGACCGAAAATTTAAAACTTTTACTCAATTTTCTAAATCTAACCTTAGGGAAATTATTGGGGAAGGTATTGATAATGCGCTTCAACTAAACGCCTATGAATTCGCAAGTGTTATTGTTAATTTTGAAGATGGAAATGCAAAACTAGCCCCACTTCCCTACCCTGCACAGTTCTCAAGTGTAAACGGTTTTGTTACAGGTGATTTTAATGCGGACGGACTTACGGATATTGTCTTAGCTGGAAATAAATTCGAATCTGAAATTGAGACTACAAGAGCAGATGCTTCTGTCGGGTTAGTATTATTAGGCACAAAAGAAGGAAATTTTAAACCTCAAAACCGTTTGTCAAGCGGATTCTTTGCCCCTAAAAACGTAAAAGCATTAAAATCAATTGCACTGACCAACGGAAAAACAGGACTCCTGGTAGGTAATAATAATGACGAGATACAACTATTCAAAAATTGATAAAATATGAAATCGATAAAAACACTATTCTTATTTACAGTCGTAATGTACTGTTTCAATTTAACAGCACAAGCTCCCCAACCTCCTAAAGGATATACTTGGGTACCAAATGATAAATTTACCGATGAATTTGAAGGAAATTCATTAGATACCAGTAAATGGTATGCTAGATCACCTTATTGGGTAGATGGTAGACCTCCGGCTACTTTTAGAGATTATTCCGTTTCTGTGAAAGATGGTAATCTCCAAATAAAAAATTCAGTTTTAGAGAACGACAAGAAATATAACATTGCGGGCGGTGCCGTAGCATCTGTAGCAAAAGATGCACTTTATGGCTATTTTGAAACCAGAATGAAAGCTTCTAGTATTAGTATGTCGTCTACCTTTTGGCTAAAGAATAAACCAGACACCAAAGAATGTCCGTTTGAAGTACAGGAATTGGATATTGTAGAAGTTGTTGGTCAGCAAAAAACGGGTGTTGACTTTAGAACCAAATTAAGATCGAATACACATACCTTTTATACCGATTGCGATGGAGTAAAAACAGTGAAGTCACAAAAAGGAGTCGTCTCTGAAATTAATCCGCCAGCAGATGAAGCGTATCATGTGTACGGTTGTTGGTGGGTAGATGCCAACACTATAAAGATTTATTTAGATGGCGAATACAGAACTACCATGAACCCTAGTACATTTTTTAGGGAAACACCGTTCAATAAACCAATGTACATGCATTTGGTAACCGAAACGTACAATTGGGAAACACCCCCAACACCAGAAGAATTAGCAGACGATACTAAAAACACCACCTATTATGATTGGGTACGTGCCTATACTTTAGTGCCAATTAAATAAAAACAACATGCATCGATTACATCGTACAATCACCCTCTTTACAATACTTTTCACTGTAGTTCTCAGTGCTCAGAAAAAGCCAAACGTAGTTGTTGTTTTAGTAGACGATTTAGGTCTTGGAGATGTATCGTACTGCAGAAAAGCACATTCAGATTCTATTATTGTTGAAACTCCAGCCATAGATGCCTTAGCAGAAAACGGAGCCGTTTTTACAAATGCACATGCTCCCGCTGCACTTTGTGCACCATCACGATATGCGATAATGACCGGAAACCATTGTTATAGAAGTGATTCCCCATGGGGAGTTTGGGGTAGTTATGAAAAAAGCCCTATCAAAAAAAACCAGCTAACACTTGCCAAACTTATGAAGCAAGCGGGTTACCAAACCGCCTTTTTTGGGAAATGGCATATTGGTGGTGATTTTCTTAGAAAAGATGACCCAAATACTATTTATCGAGGTCCAAGAAACAAACCCGAACTAGATGTAGATATCAAAAAAATTGTAGGTGGCGGACCACGCTATCAAGGGTTTGATTATGCGCTTTCTTTCCAAGCAGGTATTCAAGATGTGCCTTACGCGGTATATGAAGATAATGACATGATGCCTTTGGCGAAGGACTCGAAAATTACATATATCTCCCAGGCAAAAATGGATAAGATTAGCGTGAAATTGGACAAAGCAGAAGGTTTAGGTGACAGTAATTGGAATCCGCATGACATGGGACCATTATTGGTAAAAAAGGCAATGGATTATATTGATGCGAATGCACATAAAGACAAACCGTTCTTTATGTACTATTCCGCTCTAGCCGTTCATTTACCCCATACCCCAACCGATGAGTTAAATGGAATTAAAATAGCCGGCACCACACCTTCCAAACATCTTGACTTAGTAAAAGAGCTAGATGTACAAATACAAATGCTGATCGATACTTTAAAAAAGCAAGGTATTTATGATGACACCATCATTATGCTAACTTCTGATAATGGCGGACTTTTAAGAAAGAATACCTTAAAGTCTGGGCACCGACCAAGTGATATTTATAGAGGTGGAAAAAACCAAGCTTATGAAGGCGGTAATCGTGTTCCGTTCATAATTTCTTGGAACAATCATTTTAAACACCAGATAAATGAAAGTCCGGTTCTTGGTATTGATATTATGGCAACATTGGCTGAACTAAATCATATTGAGATTTCTGCTGACCAAGCTTTAGATTCATCTAGTTTATTACCATTACTTGAAAATGAAACTGAAGATTTAGACAGGGTTATTTACACTCAAAGCGGCACAGGCAAAGAAGTTATGTTGATCAAAGATGGTTTTAAATTGATTTTACAAGTGAACAAATCCGATAAAAGCAACCATACCCAAACACCGATTGCATTGTTCAATCTAAATGATAATCCAGGTGAATTAGAAGCGCAAAATTTGATTACAAAAGTACAATATCAACCAAAAATAAAAGAGTTGGCTACCCTTTACCATACCACAAGAAAAAGCGGAAGACCAACAACCTTCCGCTTCTAATCAATTAGCAATTCGCTAAATCAAACGAACTATTTTTATGAGATTCCGTTGGAGTAAGCAACTACTACAATACCGGCAATCATCAATGCTAAACCTGCATATAAAAAACCTTTAGCTTTTGAAGAGGCATTTAACCATTCTTTTGTAATCAACCCACTTATTATCGCCGTTGCTACCGATGATGTATTGAATATGGCATAACCCACAGTATTTCCTGAACTTCCTAATTTAAAAGCGGCATACGCAAACAACGCCGATGCTGCATAGTGAAAAACAGCCATAACCAATATTAAAACTACATTTTTACCAAACGCCGGTGTTTTAAAGTTGCCCCAAGCATCATTTTTGCTCAACTGCCACAAAAAATAAGCCGTCATAACTATTCCGCCACTTAAAAATATGGGAAACATAACCGCTACCGCAGTTACCCAATCGGCATTTCCTTGCGCTATACTTGCCTCATGCAAATATGGTCTTCCTGCAGCATTGGCATAACTAAAACCCGTTGCCAATAAACCACCTACCACGGCAATTAAAATACCGGTAACCATAGACCCCTTTTTATTACTCGTACCAGCATCTTCCTTTTCACGTAGAATACCTGCCCTACCATTTAGAATAACTCCTACTAACACTATTAGAATTCCTATTAAAATATAGGTAAGCACATTTGCAGGTGGTAATCCATCTTCAATAAATGGCAGTAATGATCCTACTAATATGATAGTTCCAATAAAGATGGAAAAACCTAAAGACAGACCAATGTGGTTAATGGCCTTACTCCACATCATAACTCCAATTCCCCATAAAAAACTGGTCAGTCCCATTTTTACCCAAATATCCATAGGCATGTTTCCAAATATTTCCCCAAACCCGTTTATGAGCGTCAAAGATGCTATTATAGGAACCACGAACATAGTGAGCAAAAAGAACAAACTCCATGTGTTTTCGTACTTAAAATCTTTGGTGAATTTTTCCGGTAGGGCATAAAGACCCAACATTAAACCGGCAAATATTGCCAGTAAGACTCCTTCTATCATATTATCTTATTTTGGTTTAGTTCGTGTTAATTTTACCATCCAAATTTGAAAATGGTGGTGCTTTGATATGTTTCATCAGTATCTAAAATACTCTTGGGAGCATTAGAAATATTAGGTCCGTTAGGATAGCGGTGCGTTTCTAAACATAAGCCTCTATACTTTCCATACTGAAGCCCTGATTCGCGTTTTAATTCATCGGAAGTATATTTACCGGTGTAAAATAACATACCAGGTTCGGTTGTATAAACCTGTAAGCTTCTTCCACTGGTTTCCTCTTCAATTTCAGCGACTTTATCTAGCTTAAAAGCTTTGTCATCAAATAGGTAATAATGCTCAAAGCCATCGCCCATTGCCTCATGCACATCACCAATTAACTTTGGAGTCCTTAAATCATCCGGTTTATCAATAACTGATATATTTTCTCCAGTAGCCGCACCGGTTTCATCCCACACTTGTTTTTTATCAGCAGCTATTTTTACGGAATGATGTAGCACATTGTCCTTAAAACCTGTTAGGTTAAAATAGGTATGATTGGTAATGGTAAATGGTGTTTTTTGGTCGGTCGTAGCCTTATACTCTATTTTTAATTCATTATCGGCAGTTAAGATAAAAGTAACCCAGACATCAACGTTGCCAGGAAAGCCTTCCTCTAAATGATTACTCCTAGTCTTCATGGTTACCGATGCCTCATTTTCATCAAAGGCTTCCACTGACCATAATTTCTTGTCAAAACCTATTCTACCGCCGTGTAAATTATTCTCTCCAACAATTTTATTAAGCTGATATTCTACACCTTCCAATGTAAACTTTGCCTCTTTTATTTGAGAACAATACCTACCAACCGTACCCCCAAAATATGGGGCATTGCTTTTATAGGCATCAGAAAAATAACTTTCCAATTGGTCAAAACCACACACAATTTCCCCTTTTTCTCCATTTTTATCAGGAATTCTTATAGATGTAATGGTTGCCCCATAGGTAGCTATTTTAACCTCTACGCCGTTATCATTATTAAGTGTAACCAACTCTATATCATCAGCTTCAATAGTTCCAAATTTCTGTATACTTGTATTCATGAACTTAAACTTTCTAATTTCTAATTTTCGGAGCGCTAAAGGCATCCATTCTTTCCGCTACTTTACCTTCAAACTTGCGCTGTAGTTGCCATTTAGGACGCTCTAAGCCAAGCTCCCATTGAAATAGTTTTTTGTACAACACTCGTACTTTATCCGGATATGCCGATGCCAAATCATGCGCTTCAGCGATATCTTTAGAGAGATCATACAATTCTGCAGGGCGATCTGGATATCGTATTAACTTCCAATCTAATTCTCTAATAGCCCCTCTATTTTCTTTTTTCCAAAACAACGTGTTATGTGGTCTACCTAAATTTTTGCGTTCTAAAAAGGGTAATAAATTCACACCGTCTAGGTGTGCCATATCATCTACTTTTGCGCCAGCGATAGCGCTAAAGGTTGGATACATATCCAATAATGAAATAGGGTAATCGTAGACAGTATTTTCTTTTAGGCGCCCTCTCCAAGAAATCAAGAAAGGAACCCTTATACCACCCTCTAAATGGTTTGCTTTCGTACCGCTTAACGGGGAGTTTATTGACGAATTCGTATCACTTGGCCCGCCGTTATCATTTGTAAAAACTATGATGGTGTTGTCCAAAAGGTTCAACTTTTTTAATTGGTCTAACACCTTACCACAAGCTCTATCCATTGCCAATGTCATGGCTGCCAAAATTTTTCTTTTGCCTTTTAAATTAGGAAACTGCCTTAAATCTTCTTCCATGGCTTGCATTGGTGTATGCACCGCGTTAAACGATAGATAAACAAAGAAGGGTCGGTCTTTATGTTGAGCTATAAATTGATTGGTTTTATCTGCCAAATCATCGGTTAAATAACCGTTATGTTCCAAAAAATTACCGAAACCTTCCTCTAACCTATTTTCATCTTTATCTATTGGGTTGGTCTCATCAAAAGGCATAAAACTTCGTGATCCGCCCCTAAATCCGTAGAATTCGTCAAAACCTCTTTTGGTCGGATGAAATCTATCTGCATTACCCATATGCCACTTTCCAAAAATAGTGGTAGTATAACCCAGCTCTTTCAGTTGATTACCAATTGTTTTTTGTTCTAACGGTAAACCCATATCATCACCTGTAAGACCACTCAAACTCATGTATCCTGGCACATTATTTTCCTCGAAACCAAAACGCTGCTGATACATTCCAGTAAGAAAACCTGCTCTAGAAGGCCCGCAAACAGCTGCACTTACATAAGCTTGGGTACAGCGTATACTTATCTTGGCAAATTCATCTAATCTTGGTGTTTTAAACTCCTTACTTCCTTGAAAACCAAAATCGGCATAACCGGCATCATCCGAAAGAATAAAAATAATATTCGGCTTTTTCTGTGCAATCAGCCATTTTCCCATAACAAGAAAACCTAATAATAGGACAGTGCTCAATTTTGAACACCATTTATTATAGTTTACCCTATGAACATTGGTTTTCATATCGAAAATACACTGTTAGTACTTCTTCTTTTTACGTGATGTAAATCGCATAATACTTTGGTAATCGCTACTGTTATACACGTGAGTCAACCCCCATTTCAATACCTCGGTAGGTTCTTTTTCGCTATCTACAGCCCTATTTAAGCCAATAGCATGTGGCGGACTTTGAATTACCGACATGATATTGAAATTTACACCGTCTTCTGCCCATTGTATTGTATTTTTCTCTGGTCCGTCAGTGGTTATTAAAGATGCTATACCACCGTCGTACGGCCATACGCAAATTTCATGACCGCTGTTACTGATAGGATTGTAAGGTGATTTTACATAAGGTCCTTTAGGATTGTCGGCTATTGCAACACCGTGTCTTATTTGGCGACCACCAAAAGTAATTTCTTCTCCCATTTGCTCTCCTTTATAATACAGATAGAATTTACCATTGAAAGGTAAAATACATGGATCATGTACTTTATGACTATCAAAATCACCCTTTTTCTTAACGGCGAAGCGATCATTAGGGTCATCGCCTTCCCATACACCATTGTCTGCGGGACTTAAAATTGGTTCCTTACTTTTAGTCCAAGGTCCGTTAGGTGAAGTAGACCATGCCAAACCAATTTGATTTTTCACTCTTTTATTATAAGGTGATTTAACGGTCTGGTAGCTTAGGTAGTACATGTCTTCATGCTTCATGATCTCTACCGTAAATACCGAGCGATCATCATATTCACCTTTTTTACCCCTTGCTACCGCTATACCTTCCTCTTTCCATGTAATACCATCTTCTGAAGTAGCATACCAGATATCGCAACGATCCCAAGGAAATACTTTTTCATTTTCTATATCACCATCAAAACCTTGAGTAGGTCCTACCCCTTTTGAGTACCACACATAGTATTTACCATCTTCCTTGATCATGGCACTTGGATCTCTTCTTATAACACCTTCTTCATATGCTAAATCGCCTTTTAATGGTTCTAATTGATTAAATTCTAAAAACCACTCGTTTCCTAGATCAGTAGGCCAAGCCAATGCTCTTTTTGACGCAGCACTTAAATGGTCGACATCGGTTATACCCAAATGGTCAATTTGCTCTTGGGTAATAGACATATTGTCCTCTTTATTCTGATCAGTTTCGGATGTTTTTACTGTATTTTCTTGGCAACTTACGAATGCCGATAAAACATAAATACCTAGTAATGTTTTAATTATTCTCATTTATCAAATAAAAATTTAGATTTAATTAATTTTTTTAGCAAAATAATTATGCATAATTCAAAGTGGGAATTTATAATACCATTCTGAATGTACCTTATTTTACAACTAGACATGAACTGTACAAACCATTAATACACTCAACAACAAATAGTTATACAATACACCGCCCAAGTATAATTAACTAAAACGCACCTAGCAATCACTAATTATTACCCTTATAATCTTACCCAAATTACAGCATATCATATTTTATTGATATAGGTATAATAGACTCCGCAGGTATCGGTGCCAAATACAAAGTCAGTTATCAATAATGTTTTTCCTTTTTCTAAATACACTTCAAAATCTATTGACGCTTCATTCGCATTTATGGTTTTTTCCAATATTTGATTGGCTATCTGTATCCTCACTTTATCAGGAGAAATGGCGACATACTCAAAATTAGATTTAGGATGTTTATTGGGTACTCCTAAAACAGGACCAGGGACTTCTTTTGACCAGCGCATACAAGAGATTTTATACGTGCCCGCCGAAGCAACTTCTATAGCATACCTATTATTTTTATTTTTTACGCCCGCAGCCACCTGTTCGGTTTTCCAAATACCGGTATCGTCTCCGACGGCATGTTGAATGGTTAATTTTATTTCTTTTTGATGTTCAGAACCTATAATAGTAACCGGTAACTCGGTAAATACATCATTAGCCATAGCCGACGTATAAAAAATGGCATTCTTACTCTTTAAATCTTTAACCAATTGCGGATGTTCTTTTGCCAGGTTTTGCTTTTGCCCTATGTCATCAATGATATTATAAAGCTCTTTCCCCTTTAGTAATCGCCATTCGTTCTGTAAAACGAGTCCGTCATGTTCTTGTGTGGGTGGTCTCCAGTCTTGTCGGTTGTGCAGAAATAGTGCTCGTTCTCTTAAACTTGCATTCGTATTCTTTAATACAGGAGAAAAATCGATTCCGTCTAAACTCAAACTATCTGGCACTTTCAACGCACATAAATTTGCCAAAGTTGGGATAAGGTCTATGTGAGCCGCCAGTTCATTATTGTCTTTTCCTCCTTTAATTTTGGCTTTAGGATATCGAATAAAAAACGGAACCCTATGTCCACCTTCTTCCTTCTGACCTTTTATTCCTTTAAATCCTTTATTATATCCTAAGTTATCGGCTGCACGATACCCAAAGCGTGTACCGTTGTCTGACATGAAAATAACAATGGTATTCTTTTCTAATTTCTCCGCTTTTAAGAACCTGTTCAGTTTACCAAAATTCTCGTCAATATTGGCTATCATGCCATAGAGATTAGCACTAACAATATGTTTTCCTTCTAAATGTCTATACGGGGCAGCATATTTTTCATCGACATATAGCGGGTCATGAGGCGCATTTAAAGGCAAATACACGAAAAAAGGATCGTCTTTGTTGTGCTCGATAAAATTTATCGTCTCATTGAACCAAACATCGGTACAATAACCCTTAAATTGTTTGGGTTCGTTGTTTACATAATATACATCATCAAAATAGTCATTACCCCAATAATCGGACAATTCCCCTATACCTCCTGCTAAATGATGTATAGCTGTATCGAAACCAGCATCGGTTGGTCGATTAGGATAATTATCCCCCAAGTGCCATTTGCCGAATAAGGCGGTTTTGTATCCGTTTTGCTGAAAAACATCTGCCATTGTCACCGAATTGGAAAGGGCATCCCTACCCTTATACGTTGCCCAAGCTCCATTATTAATAGGATACTTTCCGGTCATTATTGCAGCTCTAGTAGGTGTGCATAGGGGCGATACATGAAAATTGGTCATTCGTACGGCATCATCGTAAAAGGCATCTATTTCCGGTGTTTTTAACCACGGGTTGCCATGTGCCCCTAAATCTCCAATACCTTGGTCATCGGTAAGTACTAAAATGACATTGGGTCTATCTTGTGATTGCAAGGAAAACATACAGCCAATGCCTATGTAACATAAACCTATTAACACCTTTTTAAAAAGTAAGACCGTATATTTCACCATCAGGAATTAATCTATATGAGCCTCGATTTCACCTCCAATATCATTCTCTCTGTAACCTTCTAAAGTAATTTTAAAGGCATGTGCATATTTTGAAGGAAAGGAAGCTGGTTTTTGTATAACAAGTCCTTTTTCGTTGCGTTCCCAACTTAATTTCTCGGTACTACCAATTAGTTGCACATCCAGTATGGCAGAATTTAACGCTCCGATATCCGTAGATAGGGTTTTCATGATAATCTCGCCTTTAGGCTCATCTAAAACAATGGCAAAAATTTCTTTATCGCCTTTTTTGGTATACCGAATATCTTTTTCTTGGTATTCGATTTTTAACTTTTCCTCTACCTTGTGCCCACCTTCTGGCAACCTTGTTGGTCCTTCACCAAATACAGTCCATGGGCGCGTGTCATAAATAGCTTCGCCATTAATTGCTAACCAAGATCCCATATCTGTTAGTAATTGTTGCATTTCTGGTGGAATACTTCCATCTGGGTTTGGTGGTACGTTCAATAACATTAATCCGTTTTTAGCTACAATATCCGCAAGTATATCTATGAGCTCATTAGCTGTTTTAAACTTTGCATTTGGTCTATAGAACCAAGCTCCGGGAGAGGTATCGGTTAACCAAGCATTTTGTTTTGGTTGATTTGGTCTACCGCGTTCATAATCCTTAATAGCGACATCTTCGTTAAAGGTTGCTTCTTTATAACAAACCGCTACTTCTTTTCCCCACTCTTTGCCCTTGTTATAGTAATAGGCTAAAAATTTAAGTCGGTCTTCTTCCGGTAAATTCTCCAACCACCAATCGAACCAAATAATATCTGGTTGGTACTTATCTATGTATTCTTTTAAACTTGCCCACCATGCGGTCATAAAAGCTTCATCTGGCGTGTCATTGTCTAAACTATGCGGATTGGTATACAAGTCGTAATCCTTCGGGTTTATGTTACCGTGAGCATGTGCAGGACCAAAATATTTCCAGGTAAATGCATGGTGAAATGACCCAATAAAACGCATTCCTTTATCATTTATCTCCTTTTTTAGTGCTGCAGATGGATCAATACCTCCATAATTCATAGAATTCCAACGGGTCGCTTTACTGTCCCACATTGCAAAATTATCATGATGCATAGCTACAGGGCCTGCAAATCGTGCCCCCGATTTTTCAAATAAATCCGCCCATTCTTTGGCATCAAAGGCTGTGGGAGAAAAATCTTCTATAATTTCTATATATCCCTTTTTAGAAGGCTTTCCGTATTTCTTTTTATGATGGATGTAATTGTTACTTGGTTGACCATTTTTTGTTTCAATAATTTTTCCGTCGTGATACATCATCATACCATGCCAACCTGCATAATGTTTGTTCGGTTCAATACCCTCAAATGCACTTGAAACCGGACCCCAATGTGCATAAATGCCCAATTTTGCATCTAAGAACCAATCTGGCGTAGCATTCACGTTGGCTAAAGATTCCCAACTTTCTTCATACTGTTCAGTTTGTGCATGAAGGTTTGACTGTATACTTGCACCAACAATTACAGCCAGCACACCTATTTTTTTACCAATGTATTTTTTCATTTGTACTATTTTAAATCTTATCTAAACGTGTTTTCAAGTCTTTACTATTTGGAGCCTAAGTACCCATAATAAACAATTAGGTACTTAACAAGAATAGTACGATTTGCTCGAAAACAACACTACAAATGACCCATTTAGGGTTATAAATGGTTTTGAAAGTAGATTATTGACCTACTTGAATTTTAAAATTAGGTTGTTGCGATCCAAAATGGTTTTATCTTCTTCATTTATGGGCTGTAACTTAGCTAGAAGCCTATATTCACCACCCATATGCAAAGTATTTTCCAATTGTAGATTATGACGAAAATGACCATAACCTGGTAGCAATTTCACCTTACCTGTCTCTATTTTTTTATCATCGTTATCATAGATTTCCAATACCAGTTGCCTTGATTCATTTGCCTTATAGGAAATAGGAATTTCTATGTTCGATGTATTTTTGACAGTTATCGCAACGGTATCAAAAATGACGCTCTCTTCATATAACTGCAGTTGCTTTTCTAAAGGTTGATATGCTATTTCTTTTGAAATATCTTCCAATGCATAGGCTCGTACCCAATCATAATACACCACATTTTTACGTGGATCAGAAAGTTCTTCTTCACTGGGAAGCGTTATCCAAGGAAAAGGATAGGTCTCAGACACCAAGCGCATATACATGGGCTGATCAAAAGGTTTTTCTTTTACCTTATCATAAAATTTTTGATGCTTAGGTTCGCGATGGTCATAGTAATAGCTTGCAGTACTTTCATTTCGCCACCAGCCACCATAAACATGAAAATTTTCGGAAGTTACTTCATCATCTTCAAATCTTACTTGCGCCGCTCTACGATCATGTCGTTCCCCTTCACAATCGGTATACCAAAAATGACTGTTGGAATGCATTCCGCTTGCAAAATAATTGCCGCTAAAATCACCCGTTCTACCAACCGATTCATGAATATCCCATTCCAGACCATACGCATCACAGTCATTAGGTCCTTTAAAACTACCTACGGTAGAAAACCAAAATGTAGTAGACATGGTAGTTGCCGCGGCTTTTGCCCTTGTTTCAAAATACCCGAACTGTGTTTTCTTCTTGGAAACTACCGCAGCACCGGCAATTGAAAATGTTCTGTTGCTACCATAGGCATTTATTGTGGTGTCCTTTTTCATCATTTCGCCTTTCAGCTGTAAGTAACCATCACCAACGGATACTTGCGATTTCATGAATAGTCCCGGTTCTCTTCCTATCCATGTAGGGTGATGATCTAACCACTTGGTAGTATCCAACTCTGTACCATTAAATTCATCTGAAAAATCCGGATTCATTACCCATCTTTTTCCTAGTGGTGGTTTTGGCGGACCAACACGTACATCTTCGTTTTCGGGACTATAATTTTGTCCTTTAACTTCCCCAGAGAACATACCGAACAACATGAACAGCAAACATACTATTGTAGTTATATGTGATCTGTTTTTCGCTTGTGACCTGTTTACTTCTTCCATTCTTGTAATATTATTCCGTTTAACCAAATTCCTTTTCCCGTGGTTCCTTGAATACTTACTTTCGCTGCTCCCTCATCCTTTACGGTAAATAAGATTGTATTTTTTCCTGGTTCATTGAACTGCATCATTTTCCCTTCGGTTACCAGAACCTCTTTGGAATTGTCCCCTGCCGTTACAGTTAATTTTCGCTCGTAGGGAATATTCAATATTTTAATTTCCTTGAGCTTCTCCTTATTTGGATCCATTTCATCAGAATTGCTTTGTGGTGCATGGTGATACGTGGTCAACTTGTAACTACCCTTTGGCAAGCCTTTAAGATTAATGCTTAGCCCTTTTTCGTCAATACAAAGCACACCATCGCCATATACAAATCCATACTTACCAATAACATTCATTTCACCCAGCCAACGCAATACACCATCTGTACTGTTTGTAGCTAAGCTTACTTCCGCATTATTAAATTCAGGCAGCTTATGGCTCTTCTTTTCTTCGCCATTTCCGTTCCAAAAATCCCAGCCAAATTGTACTAATTGGTCATTGGCACCTATGTCTATTCTAACTTTCTTAAAATCGTAAATAGGTTTTGCATCCGCTGCCAATACATTTGGATTATATGACGTTAATGGGACAGTAGCATTAGCAGATTTTAAGCCTTTGCCACTAACTTTAATTTTGACCTCGCCAGCTGTAGTACCTGCTTTTATCAATGCCGGTGCAATACCATATTCGGTAAACATAGGGTTGGCATTAATAGCGGCTCCATCGCCTACAACCGTTGCATTTTTGGTTACAGAAAAGTTCACCTTACCCTTATAATCTGTAATTGGAGTTCCCTTTTTATCTACCACTGTGGCATATGCCATAAGTATATCGGCACCATCTGCGGTAAACTGTCTACCTACGGTATCTAGCAATAATTCTATGGCATAAGGTTGACCCGCAGTTTTATGGACTACCTCTTTTGTTTTTCCGTCCTTAAAAATGGCTTTGGCTTTTACTTCCCCATCTGCATATTTTAAGTTTTTGAATAGGAACGGAGCATGATGCAACCCATCATAAATAGTGTCTTTTGATGGGAACTTAGTTTCAATAATTTTACCATTTATACTTAATTCCACACTTTGTGCATTACTAAAAACCGTGATGGAATCTTGACCTTTTTTCCACGCTTCCAATAGATATACAAAAGGTTCTTTTCTAAGCTCTGCCTTGTACCAATGTAACTCTGGTCTAGGGTTTCTAAAAATGGTCATTCCGCCACTTCTAGTTCTGTCAATTTTATTGGACGCTTTATCATGAGTTGGATGAAAGGTGTAATACGCATGGGCAGTCCAAGAGATTAAACCCGTCATTAACGAATCTTTTCTGAAAGGAGCCAAAGCTTCTGGACCAACGCGACCTTCCATGGCGAACATAGGTTCTGAACGATCCCAAATGAAAGGTCCGTAAAGCATATTGGCATTGATATCCGTTAGACCCGATGTTTGCCAGCCCGTCCATCGCGAACCTTGCGACGCGGTAAGCCTTGTTGGGTCTTCTTGCTTAGCGGTATTATGGGCAAGAGGCACATAACCTCTATGGTTTATACCTCCTCCCCAAATAATTACGGAAGGATGATTTCTATGATTTCGAATCATAACACGTTCCGATTGCTCAAAATTATTCCACCATTCTTTATCCGTACTCATTGAAATCCATGATGGTGCTTCTTCATACACCAAAATACCCAGCTTGTCACAGGCGTCTAAAATGGCATTATCTTGCGGGTAATGCGCCGTTCTCATGATATTAAAACCGAACTCTTTAAACTGCAACATATCTTTATAGTGTAGTGCATCTGGTACTGCATCGCCTATATATGGATAATGCTGATGCCTGTTGAACCCCATTAGTTCTATCGATTTTCCATTTAACATAAAACCACGATCAGCATTCAACTCAAATTTTCGAATTCCTAGATTATTTTCGACAACATCTACAGGTTTACCATCGACCAAAACCTCTGTATTTACACGATACAGGTAAGGATTATCTACATCCCACAACTGAACATTATCTTCTAAACTACCAATTTGGTCAAACTCATAATCATTATTTTGCGCAATGGTTGCATCATCAGTCAGCTTCAGAACCACGAGCCCTTCTGCATCTATTATTCTTGTTACCACGGTTACTTTTGCCGGTGAATTGCTTGTATTTTTTACGACGGATTTAATATCTATCGTCGCGTTCTTATTCACCACATCTACCGTTGGTGTGGTTATGGTTACCCCGGCACGCTTGGCTTCCCAATTAAAACCAATATGTACCGGATGCTTTTCAACCAAATACACATCTCTATACAGACCACTAAATTTTACATAATCGAAAGGACCTGGATCTGGCGGAACCACCATACTTCTTCTATTATCTGCCAAAACGGTTACTTGATTGTCCTTTCCCTTATCTACATACCCCGTAATATCAAAATGAAAAGGTGTGTAACCACCTGTACCATGTTTGCCCACGTGCTTACCGTTCACCCAAACATCGGTTACTTGGTGCACGCCTTCAAATTCTAAAAACATCTTGTTGTTGTTCTGCGGTACAGCAATGGATTTTCTATACCAACCTACATTTCTATGAAATTCTAGTTGTGTTTTTTCATCTTGTAAACCGTCTAAAGCCAACGATGTTAATGCCAGCGTATGGGGAACATTTACGCTTTCCCAAGAAGCATCATCCGTATTGGTTTCGTAATAGGTAGCATTTGGATTTCCCAAGTGAAATTTCCAACCCTGATTGATGCTTACCTTGGTGCGTTCAGTATTTGGATACCCGAATGGAAGTTCTTGTGAAAATGCCCTCGTAGTTAACAAGAGTGTGATTAAAAGACCTAATAGTGCCTTGTTAGTGTTTTGGTTTGTCATTTCTGATAAATTGTGAATTATTTTGGTTCTATAATTACGCCTCTTTCCGCTTCGCTGTCCGATGTATATCGCAATACTTTTGGTGCTTCATCTCCTCTGGCAAATGTTATTTTCTCTTTCCACACAGCTCTTAATTTTTTCAAGACCGGAGCATGTTGGGTTAACTGAGCCAAGTTGGTGGTTTCGTCTGGGTCATTTTCCAAATCGAACAACTCTTCGTAAACTGCATGCTCGCCTTGTAAAGGACCTTCTACAAACGAACGATACAAGGCGATATCTGGATCATGAACTTTATACAACATCGCCGTCATCTTAATACCCATTTGCTTTGCTGTCTCAATCTTTTTTTGTGCAGAGAAATTTTCGTTTTTGTAGTATCTTATATATTTCCATCGTTTATCCTTCACTGCTTCACATCTTGGATTCCCAAACTGGGTAGACCATAAATTTTCTGTGTATAAATAGTCTCTGACGTCGTTTACCTCTTCTGATAATAGTGGTGATAAATCTCTACCTTGATAGGTATCTGGTACCGGAATACCTGCTTTTTTAAGCAAAGTTGGCGCAATATCTATGCTTTGTACAAGAGCGTCGGACGTTCTACCTCGGTTCTGTTTTTTCTCGCTAGGGTCATAAATAATTAACGGTACATGCGTAGTAATCTCATAGCATAAGGCTTTACCACCTATACCAAATTCACCCATAAACAAGCCATGGTCTGACGTAAAAACGATAATCGTATTCTTGTCTAACTTTTGTTTCTTTAGGGTTTCTCTTAGTTCTCCAACCATACGGTCTATACCCGTCATCGCCTGTAGTTTTAATCGGTAGCGGGCTAACAAGCTTTCGGGTGTATCTACATAATTATAACCTTCTTGTCTATCACCTGTTTTATGAATTTCTGGTGGTAGTTTTGGCTGTTCAATATCTTTTTTGGCAATGTAGTTTCTGGGTAAATCTAGCTCTACATCATTATACAAGGTTTTGTAAATATTATCATCACTATCGCGCTGCGCCATGGTAGATGCACTTGCATCATGCGGTAAATTAAAGTTGACCGAAAGTACAAATGGCTTATCTTTTGGTCTTTGATCCAAGAACTTTTGTGCGCCTTGCAATTTTTGTTCGTTGGATAAAAAATCTGAAACTCCCTCGCTAATAATTTCTACCTGCGTATCATCCGCTGCGTTTTTAAAAATTTCGTGTCTGTCTTTTGGATAAAAGCTTAAATGTCCATGACCGGCATACCAATAACCAAAACTCTTATCCATTAATCCGCTGGCATAACCACCATCGCCCACCGGCAAATGGTTTTTACCTATCCAACCCGTGTAGTACCCATTATCACGTAATACCATAGGATAGGTATTGTGCCATCCTTCTTCTGACATGCTGGTGCCCGAATTAAAATTAATCCCGTGCTTACGTTCAAACTGACTGGTTAAAATACTTGCCCTACTTGGGGTACAAATGGCGCTGGTAATGTGCGCGTTGGTAAATAGCACCCCGTCTTTTGCCAACTTGTCTATGTTTGGTGTTTGTACCACTTTGTTACCGGTACAGCCCATCATACCATAACTCTGATCATCGGTTAAAATGAAAATAATATTAGGTTGTTCTTGAGCTTGTACTATTTTAAAGATCAGCAGAGTACATAAGAATACTAAGGATCTGGGAAATTGTGTATTTACATTCATATACCTAATTTTTTGGTCTAAGTGATTTCTGCCGAATAGCTTTGAACCTTTTCTCTTCTATAATGACATTCTCTGGATGTGGATCTACCCAACCAGGTGCCACATTTTTACTATCCCACTCCTTATACAGGGTTTCTAAATTTGAAACAATCTCAGGATGGTTTGTAGCTATATCATAACGCTCCAAGGCATCTGTTTTTAAATTGAACAACATGGTTTTGTTCTTATAGGCACTTTTGTACAATTTATATTCATGGTGCCTAACTGCATATTCAAATCCGCCAACTGAACGCCAGAATAGTGTTTCATGCGGTTGTTCATTTTCATGCTCTAAAAAAGGAAGAAGGTCTACACCATCTAACTGTTTTTCGTTCTCAGTTTTACCTCCGGCTGCAGATAATAGTGTAGGAAACAGATCCAAAGAACTTACTACCTCATCATATTTTTTATCGGCTTTTATCCGATTTTTCCAAACCATGAAGAAGGGTACTTTTATACCACCTTCAAACAGCATTCCTTTATGACCTCTGTTGGGTCCGTTTGATGCATGATTGGCACGCCCACCGTTATCGCTCAAGAAAACTAAAATGGTATTTTCCTTGAGTCCGTTGTCTTGCAAATACGAATTTATTTTACCAACACCGGCATCTACCCCATTTACCATGGCTGCATATACGCTTCTACCGCCATATTCTATATGTTTAGTTTTCTCTAGGTACTGCTTAGTGGCATGGTCCGGCGCATGTGGTGCATTGTATGCCAAATAGATAAAAAATGGGGAGCCCTTATTTTCTTCCATAAAAGTGATGGCTTCTTTGGTAAAATCATCGGTTAAATACGATAATTCTTTTTCTGGTACTTCTACATTATTTCGGAATATTGTTCGTAGCGGGCCATTAGGTGTTCCCCAATAATTCATTGATCCACCTGCAAAACCAAACCAATGATCAAAACCTTGGTTTGGCGGATGTAGACTTGGATGGTCACCAACGTGCCATTTTCCTATAGCACTAGTTGCATAACCTTGTTCTTTTAAAGCTTCTGAGATCATCTTTTCAGAAAGTGGAGTACCTACGGATGCGTCATTTTCGCCATCATATGGCATATTGCAATCATGCCCGAAACGTGCTTGGTACCTGCCAGTTAAAAGTCCCGCTCTAGACGGACTACAATAAGGATGCGAAACATAACCGTTATTAAAAATGACACCTTCTTTCGCCAAGGCATCTAAATTTGGCGTAGGTATATCAGTACCACCATTAAACCCGACATCTAACCAACCTTGATCGTCTGTTAAGATGACAATGATATTCGGTTTCGATTTGGTATTCGCCTGTTGCCCGTTTACGGTTAAACTAAAACAAGTTAACCATAGTAAAATCAATGATTTAATATGTTTGGTCATAAATACGTTCTAAAGCTCTATTTCATTAAAACTAAGTGTTAGTTTCTTATGGGTAAAACTTTTAAAACATGTGTGGCATGGTTTAGAACATTTGTTATTGCTAAAGAATTTATGCTAGAGATTAGTTTCTTTTTCAAAAAAAAAGCACCCTCTCGGGTGCTTCTCAAAAAATTAAACTAACAACTATTTTTAATGCAATTCCAACTCTGGCACAGTTGCATTACTTATTCCTCTAATGTTTTCATATTCTGTTTTGAGTTCCTCTAGTTTTTCTGGGTTTTCTTCAGCTATATTTTGCTGTTGACCTAAGTCGTTTTTCAGATTATATAACTGATACGACTCATCATTCCCTAATTCTATATTCACCTGAGTGTTAATGGCACTGCCTGGATATGGGGGTATAAACGCCCAGTCTCCTTTTCTTAAAGCCGTTCTACCACCAGCCTCTATGATCAAATGTTCTCTGCCCTCATCAGATTTACCCATAAAAACATCCAACAAGTTTTTACTGTCAGGAAGCTTAGATTCAGCTCCTGTTAATGCTGCAAGAGATGCATAAAGATCTATTTGACACACCAACGCGTCTGATGTTTTCGGTGCTATTTTTCCTTTCCAATAGACCGAAAATGGCACTCTTGTTCCTGCTTCGAACAGGCTGTATTTTCCTCCTCTTAATCCCCCTCTTGGATTATGATCACCTAACTTTTCTACGGCATCATCGTAATATCCATCATTAAGTACGGGGCCGTTATCGCTTGTAAATACTATTAAGGTATTTTCCAATATACCTTGTTTTTCCAGCTCCTTTAAAAACTCACCGATCATCCAATCGGCTTCTACGATTACATCGCCCCTTGGTCCCATACCCGATGCACCTACAAATCTGGGATGTGGGGTTCTTGGCACGTGCGGTTGCTGTAACGCATAATACAAGAAAAAAGGATCGTCTTTATGACTAGCTACGTATGCCTTAGCTTTTTGCAGAAAATGGTCTGCCATGTCTACATCGCTCCATTTTGCTGCTTCGCCACCTTTCATAAATCCAATTCTTGGTACGCCGTTAACAATACTCTGGTTGTGGCCATGATGCCATTTCATAGTAGTCAATTCCGGATTATCCTTACCTGTTGGCTCACCCTCAAAACTGGTTTTGTAGCTAACTTCTATAGGGTCGTTAGGGTCTAAATTATCAACCTTGCCGTTATCTATATAAACCGTTGGCACCCTATCTTGTGTAGCAGCTAATATGTACGAATAGTCGAAACCTAGTTGGTTGGGACCGGGAGTGATTTCCTGGTTCCAATCTACATTACCATTTCCTAATCCTAAATGCCATTTACCCACTATACCTGTTTGATAGCCCTGCGATTTCAGCATTTTAGGCACTGTCGGTTGTTCTGTATCTATTATTAACGGAGCCGTACCGGGTAATATTTGTGCATTTACACGCCAAGGATATTCGCCCGTAAGTAAGGCATATCTACTTGGAGTGCATGTTGCAGAACTTGCGTAGCCCGAGGTAAATTTAACGCCACCATTTACTAGCTTATCCATATTAGGTGTTTTTAATTCGGTAGCTCCGTAAGCACCTACATCTCCATAACCTAAATCATCTAAGTAAATAACAACAATATTTGGCTCCTTAATTTCTGCTTCTTCGGTCTCTTTTTTTTCGCTCTTATCCGCACAAGCCACAAAAAGGAATATGGCTAAAAGACCTACTAGATGTTTTAATGTTCTGTTTGTCATACTCATCATAATTATTAGTTGGTTGCTTTATACTCGTTTAACATTTTATGAAAGCCAATTTCCTCCCCTGCCAACATTCTTTTATAGTCTTTCGGCTTTTCTTTTTTTACCCAGTCTAACACATCTACCGATTCTGCGTGTACGGGATTGTAAATTTCCGTTACCGGTGTAAAGGCATTATTATAATCTAATGTCTGTTGTCTCATTTTTTGCAAAACCGCTGCATAATCAAGATCTAAAACTAAATTATGTAGCTCAAAAGGATCCTTTTCCAAATCGTACAATTCTTCTGTTGGTTTTACTCCAAAGAAAATCGATTCGTTTTTATTCAATTTACCCTCCTCTTTTAACCTTCTCATTACATGCACCGCAGGTCTGTAAAATTCTAAGTACGCTTGATGAGCATCCCATGGAATTTCTGGCTTAAAATTTCGTATATATTTAAACCTATCGGTCGTTATCGCTTTGCTTTTTTCCGGTATTTCATCCCATAAATCGCGAGATGCAAATACCTCTGATCGATCAAACTTTTTATCCAAGAACGATATACCTGTCATAAAATCAGGTATTTCAATACCTGCCAAATCTAAAATCGTTGCTGTTATATCTGTTGAGCTAATTATTCTATCATCTATTTGCCCCTTGTCAATTCCTTTTGGCCACTTTACCAATAGCGGAATTCGCAATCCTGAATCATGTAAATAGCCCTTACCTCTTACATTGCATCTGCCATTATCTCCTATAAAGATTACTACCGTATTATCTGCAAGACCTTTTCTTTCCAATTCATTAAAAAGCATTCCCACTTCGGCATCCATGTATTCCATCTGATCCAGATACTTAGCCCAGTCTAATCGAATAACCGGGTCGTCTGCCAAATATGGAGGAAGTTCAACATCATCAGGATTTACTGGATGCTTTGATTGTGCCCTAATATCATCCCACCAATCTCCACGGTGGGTTACGTTTAGTGTTATCTGCGAGAAAAACGGAGCATCTTTAGGTAAAAACTCATCGTATTTATCGTAAATACCAAAATTTGATTCTCCATCCCAGGTTCCAATAGGTGTATGTTTAAAATTCACATCGATTTTTCTTCCTTTTCCACGTACATCTTTATGCCCTAAAATAGTCGTGTACCCCGCATCCCTTAATAATTGTGTAAACGGTACAAATAGTTTTGGCAACACCACATCTCTATTGCTGCGGTGATTGTGGGTATTACTTTTCTGCTGGTGCGTACCCAAAATCATAGCAGACCTACTTGGTGAACAAATGGGATTGGTTACAAAACAATTATTAAAAAGAATACCATCTGCCGCCATTTGATCTAGAAAAGGAGTTTTTACAGCTTTAGTGCCATAACATGCCAGATCTAAACTAATATCTTCTGCCATTATCCAAATAATGTTTGGCAGTTTTTTACTGTTTTTCTGACTCATTAAAAACTGTACAGTGCACAAAAGCAAGCAAAAGAATCTAATTTTCAACCGCATTGTAAATTGATTTTTATTTAAAGTTTGTTGTCATTAATTGAACATATTCCAAAGAAATACATATAAAACTTAATAAAAAACAAGGATAACCATTTGTTGTAATCATTAAATCATCTGTTATGAATTCCATAAAACAAAAAACGGAATTTAGCAGCTCTTACTTAGATACACTTCTAATAAACGATTATTACATGAGCAAGAACAAGTACTTTGTATACCCTTTACTATTGTTAGCATTAGTTGTAGGCTGTAAATCACAAACCGAAAAAAAGGAAAAAGAAACCGTTGAGTCAACGAAAATTTATGAGCCTAATTGGGAATCTATAAAAGAAAACTACAAAGACCCGGAATGGTTCAATGATCAAAAATTCGGCATTTTTATTCACTGGGGCGCCTATGCCGTGCCAGCGTATAGTTCTGAATGGTATCCTAGAAGAATGTATATGGATACTGCCACCTTTTCGGCACAATTAAAACATCAACAACTGGGGCCAAATGAGGTGTACCTATATCATAAAGAGAAGTATGGTGACCAAAAGGATTTTGGATACAAAGATTTTATACCTCTATTTAAAGGCGAAAAATTCGATGCTGCTGAATGGATAGATATTTTCAAAAAATCTGGTGCTAAATATGTTATTCCAGTAGCTGACCACCATGATGGTTTTGCCATGTACAATTCTAATACGACAAGATGGAATGCTGTAGATATGGGACCGAAGAGAGATATTTTAGGAGAGCTATTTAAAGAAGGCCGTAAAGAGGGTCTTATTATGGGAGCTTCTTCTCATTACGCTTTTAACTGGTCTTTCTACAATAAAAAAGACCATTTCGATACTACTGATCCTGATTTTTCAGACCTGTATTCCACAAAAGGAAAAGACCTTACTGAACCTGTTTCTGAAGAATTTAAAAAGTTATGGTGGGACAGAACGGTGGATCTAATCGACAATTATCAGCCAGATATTCTATGGTTCGATTTCTATTTAGACATTCCTGATTTTAAAGAATATAGACCAAAACTAGCGGCATATTACTATAATAAAGGAATAGAATGGGGAAAGGAAGTGGTTATTAATGATAAAAACTTTGATCATGAAGCTTTTCCTGAAGGCACTGTAATTTACGATTTAGAAAGAGGAAAATTACCGGGAATTAGAAAACTACCTTGGCAAACAGATACTTCTATCGGTAAAAATTCATGGGGCTATGTTACCGATTGGGAATCTAAAAATACCAATGAATTGGTCGATGATTTAGTTGACATTGTTTCTAAAAATGGAAATCTTCTTTTAAATATAGGACCAAAAGCTGATGGCACTATTCCAGAAGATCAACAAAAAATACTTTTTGAAATTGGCGATTGGTTAAAAGTAAATGGTGATGCTATTTATAATACGGAGTATTGGACCGTTTTTGGTGAAGGACCGACGGAAGTAAAAAAAGGACACCACTCCGAAGGTGATAATAAAGGATTTACATCTCAAGATATTAGATTCACCAAAAAAGGAAACAAGCTATATGCCATTCTTTTAGCATGGCCCGAGAATAACGCCGTAACCATTAAATCATTAGCCCTAGGTAATGAAAATGTAAAAGACCTAGAAATAAAAAATATTAAATTGTTGGGTAGTGAACATCCTATTGAATATAAGCAGACCAATAAAGGTCTAATCATAGATGATCTTGGAAAAAAAGCAGGCAAACATGCTTTCTGTTTAGAGATTACTATGGCAGATGACATTTAAGATTTTATTGTTTGAGTTAGTTTTCATCAAAAAGGCGCACCCTTAACGGGGTGCGTTTTTAAACTCAATTTTAATTAGAACATTTACGAGAATGAAATATATTACATGCGAAAAGCCTGGAACATTTACACTAAAAGATAAAGAAGCGCCAGTACCTAATCCAAATGAAGCTACACTCAAAATTAAGAGAGTAGGTATTTGTGGTACCGATCTACATGCGTATGGCGGAAATCAAGCATTTTTTAAATACCCCCGTATTTTAGGTCATGAATTGGCTGCTGAAATAATTGAAATAGGATCTAATGAAAAAGGTCTTAAAAAGGGTGACAAGGTAGTTGTTATGCCTTATGTAAGTTGTAATAAATGTGTTGCCTGTAAAACAGGTAAGACAAATTGTTGTACCAATATTAAGGTTTTAGGTGTGCATACCGATGGTGGTATGCAAGAGATTATAACGGTACCCATAGATTTATTGTTACCGGCAAACAACCTGAGCCTTGAACAAATGGCAATTGTAGAACCCTTGGCAATTGGTGCGCATGCATTACGAAGAGCACAAATTATAAAAGGAGAAACCGTTGCGGTTATTGGTTGTGGTCCCATTGGTATTGGAATTATGAAATTGGCACAATTACAAGGTGCCAAGGTAATTGCCATTGATGTCAATCAACAACGTTTAGATTATGCCAAAGAAAAAATCGGTGTAGACTTTATTGTTAAAGCTGATGAAGATGCGGTCGCAAAAGTGAATGAAATTACCAATAACGATTTGGCCACAGCAGTTTTCGATGCCTCCGGTAATAAATTTGCCTTGGAAAGCGGACCAAATTATATGGCACATGGGGGGCGATATGTATTGGTCGGATTGTCAAAAGGAGATTTAACCTTTAACCACCCCGCAATACACGCAAAAGAATCTACCATTATGTGTAGTAGAAATGCAACCTTGGCAGATTTTGAATATATAATCCATGTTATTGACCAATTTCCCATAGCTTCTTTTGTTACGCATACCGTACCTTACACAGAAATGATTGCCAATTTTGATTCTTGGTTAAAGCCTGAAACCGGGGTGATTAAAGCCATGGTCACTTTCTAAATTTGATATGAAATAGAATGCAACTAATTTGGTATTATTTCACAAACGCTTGTAAACGAATTTATGGATAAAAGTTTTATACATATTCATCCAAAAGATAATATACTTGTTGCCTTACAAGATATACCAGAAGGCACGCAAATAATTCATAATAATGTAACCATTCCTATTCCAAAAAAGGTAAAGGCCAAACATAAGTTTGCCCTATCTTCTATTAAGAAAGATGCTTTGGTATATATGTATGGTTCTATTGTTGGTAAAGCTCTTGTTCCCATTCAAATTGGGGAGGCTATTACTACTGAGAATTTGGTTCATGCAGCGGCCAGCTATCAAGTAGCGGACCAACATTGGAATTTTACACCGCCAGAAATCGATAATTTTAAAGACCGAACCTTTATGGGCTACCATAGAAAAGATGGCAGTGTAGGTACTTCTAATTTTTGGTTAGTGATCCCTTTGGTTTTTTGCGAGAATAGGAATGTAGAAGTATTAAAAACCGCACTGTTAAAACCATTGGGCTATAAAACCTCTTCCGCCGATATTATTTCTACGGAAACCTTGGTTGCACATTATAAAAATCAAGCTAGTAAAGAAACTATTTTACAGAGTACTATTATAAAACCTGAAATACCTAATGCCGATGAGCAAGTTTTTCCAAATGTAGATGGTATTAAATTTTTAACCCATGATGGTGGTTGTGGAGGTATAAGGCAAGATAGCGATACGCTTTGCAATCTGTTAGCGGGTTATATTACCAACCCAAATGTAGCCGGTGCTACCGTATTAAGTCTTGGCTGTCAAAACGCTCAGATTCCCATATTAGAAGATGCCATTAAAAAAAGGGATGCTAAGTTTTCTAAACCCTTGGTAATTCTTGAACAGCAACAAAGTAAAAGTGAAAAACATTTTATAGAAGATGCCGTAAAACAAACCTTTTTAGGTTTAATAGAAGCTGACAAAACCAAACGTAGCAAAGCACCACTTAGCAAACTAACCCTCGGCTTGGAATGTGGTGGTTCAGACGGGTTTTCAGGTATATCTGCCAACCCTGCCTTGGGGCATGTTTCCGATATGTTAGTGGCGCTGGGTGCTTCAACAGTACTCGCAGAATTTCCAGAACTGAACGGTGTAGAACAAGAACTTTTAAATAGGTGCCAATCCAAAGAAAATGCAGAGAAATTTGCAGGGTTAATGCAAACCTATGCCAAACGTGCTGAGGAAGTCGGATCAGGATTTGAGAATAATCCGTCTCCAGGTAATATAAAAGACGGACTCATTACCGACGCAATGAAATCTGCCGGAGCTGCTAAAAAAGGAGGAACCTCAATTATTACCGATGTTCTCGATTATACAGAACCGGTAACTAAAAAAGGCTTGAATTTACTGTGTACACCAGGTAATGATGTTGAAAGTACAACGGGACTTGCAGGGTCTGGTTGTAATATAATTTGCTTTACTACAGGTTTGGGTACACCCACCGGAAACCCTATTGCCCCTACCATTAAAATAGCGAGCAATACCACATTAAGTGAGGGTATGGCAGACATAATAGACTTTAATACCGGTGGTATTATTGAGGCTTCTGCTACCATTGAAAGCAAGGGAGAAGAGTTACTGGAGTATATAATCGCAGTGGCCAGCGGAGAGAAGGTACCCAATGCGGTACGATTAGGACAAGACGATTTTATACCTTGGAAAAGAGGAATATCACTATAAAAAACTTATGAATTTATTAAACAACAACGTAATTAAAAACCGTAAATCACTACCAATCAAAGTAATGCAATTTGGTGGTGGTAATTTTTTAAGAGCCTTTGTAGATATCAGTATTCAAAAAATAAACAGCACCACAGAATTTAATGCAGGTATTGCTGTAATTAAACCCACAGAACGTGGTGACTACCAAGAACTTAAATCACAAGACGGATTGTTTTCCGTAAACCTTGAAGGTTATGCGAACGATACTTTTGTACAAGATTTAACAGTGGTCGACTGCATTCAAGAAGTAGTAAATCCCTATTCGGAATGGGAAGCCTATTTAGCACTTGCCAAGCTTCCTGAACTTCGTTTTATTATATCGAACACTACGGAAGCAGGAATTGTTTTTAATACCGATGATGCCTTTGATAACCATCCGCCAAAAGAGTTTCCAGCAAAGCTAACGGTTTGGCTTTTTCATCGATTTGAGCATTTTAAGGGCGATACGGACAAAGGTTGTATGCTTTTACCGGTTGAGCTTATCGAAAAAAATGGGGAAACCTTAAAACAATGCATTTTACAATATGCAGATCATTGGTCTTTGGGCGATGCATTTAAAAACTGGATTTCTAAGTCATGTATATTCTATAATACCTTGGTAGACCGTATAGTTTCCGGGTATCCTAAAGATAAAATTGAAGAGATAGAAGCCAAGCTTGCCTATACGGATAAACTTGCTGTTGCCGGTGAATTATATCATAGTTGGTTACTAGAAGGACCAGAAGATATTTTAGCGGAATTTCCATTTCAGGACACTGATTTAAATATTGAATTAGTATCCGATCTAGCTTCGTACAGAAATTTAAAGGTTCGTATTCTAAATGGTGCACATACCTCAATGGTACCCGTTGCATACCTTTTAGGGGAACGCTTGGTTAAAGACGCCATGAACAATGCTTTGGTTGTTAATTTCATTAAAGGTGTATTGATGAACGAGGTGTTAACTACTTTAGATTTTCCACAAGATTACAAACAACAATTTGCCAATGATGTGCTTACAAGGTTTAAAAACCCTGCTTTAGAACACAAATTGATCAGTATTTCATTGAACAGTACCTCAAAATTTGTAACACGTTTACTTCCTACATTAAAAGATTACCTAGAAATAAAAGGAAGTCTTCCTGCAAACATCACATTTGCATTAAGTGCCTTGCTACGCTTTTATGAAGGGAGTTTTGATAATGAAAAGATAGACCTAAACGATAAGTCTTCAATACTTGAATTCTTCTCCAACACCTGGCTGCAATTCAGAGAAAATAATATTGATCTAAATACATTGACCTCCCAAATATTCGGTAATACCGATATATGGAATGAAGACCTCAACCAAATATCAGGATTAACAAGTAATGTAACCCATAATCTCAGTAATATAGAACAGTACGGATTTGAAGAAGCCATAAGCCTAATAAACCAAAAGTAACAAAAGACAAACTGACTATGACGATAGATGCACATCAACATTTTTGGCAGTACGAACCTCAAAAGCATGCTTGGATAGATGATGACATGGCTGTTATTAGAAGAGATTTTATGCCAAGGGACCTTTTTACCGAATTAAAGGTAAATGAGATTGATGGATGTGTTGCCGTACAAGCGGACCAAACCATAGAAGAAACCAATTTTTTAATTGATTTAGCATCAGAAAATGACTTTATAAAAGGCGTTGTTGGTTGGGTAGATTTTCGTGCTTCTACCATTGAAAAGGATTTGGAAAAATTTTGTAACAATACAATTGTCAAAGGATTTAGGCATGTGGTACAAGGCGAACCCGACCCAAACTTCTTATTGAGAAAACCTTTTTTAAACGGAATTAAACAGTTAGAGCAATATGGCTACACCTATGACATTCTAATATTTCCGCATCAACTTGGGGCAACTTTAGAGTTTGTAAAGCAATTTCCAAATCAAAAATTTGTGATTGACCATATAGCAAAACCCTATATAAAAGATGGTTTTTATGATGGATGGGCAACATTGATGAAAGAAATAGCATCACACGAAAATGTGTATTGTAAATTATCGGGCATGATAACGGAAGCCGACTATAACAATTGGAAGCCTGTAGATATTAAGAAATATCTAGATCTTGTTTTAGCCTCTTTTGGAGCTGATAGATGTTTATTTGGCTCGGACTGGCCTGTGTGTTTAGTGGCTGGTAGTTACGCTCAAGTAAAAGAACTGATCACCAAATATATTACAGATTTTAGCACCGATGAAAAGGCTAAAATAATGGGCAACAACGCGGTGGAATTTTATAATTTATAAAGTATGGATTTAAGACTAAAAGATAAGATAGTAGTTATAACAGGCGCTGCAGGTTTAAGAGGCAGTATTGGGCAAACCATTGTAGAAGAATTAGCCAAAGAAGGAGCTATACCGGTAATAGTATGTAGAAATGACCGCGGATTTGAATATGAAAAAGAACTACAGGACAAAGGTGTGGACAGCATTTTTGTAAAAACCGATTTAACCGATGTTGCCCAAATAGAAAAAGCTGCCAAGGTCATTGGTGATAAATATGGTAAAATAGATGCCTTGATCAATAATGTAGGTGTAAACGATACAGTAAGTTTAGACGATAGCATAGAAAAATTCATGCGTTCGTTACAACTAAATTTGGTGAGCTTCTTTGCCATGACCAAATTTTGTTTGCCCTATCTTAAAAAAGCAAAAGGAAACATTTTGAATGTAGGTTCCAAAGTTGCACTTACGGGACAGGGCGGTACCTCTGGCTATGCCGCTTCAAAAGGTGGTGTATTAGGTTTAACGCGTGAATGGGCGGCAGATTTAATTCCGTTTGGCATACGGTCTAACGCGTTGATTATTGCCGAAAGCTGGACGCCCGCCTATGAAAATTGGATCAATAGTTTAGATAACGGAGATGAGAAATTACAATCTATCGTTAAGAATATACCGTTAGAAAACAGAATGACTTCTCCGCTTGAAATTTCGGACGCCGTATTATTTGCTATTTCCGAAAGGTCTTCACACACCACTGGGCAATTTATAACCGTTGATGGTGGCTACGTACACCTAGATCGTTCTTTACTGTCCGAAAAATAATTGACAAAATCTAACCAAACCTTATGAATACATCTGAAAAAATACCCGTAGTTTCCAAATCTGTTTTGGTGCCTTTTATCTTGATTACTTCGCTATTTGCTTTGTGGGGCTTAGCAAATGATATGACCAACCCAATGGTACGCGGTTTTCAAAAAGTACTGGAACTCACCAATACACAGGCATCTTTGGTACAATTGGCTTTTTATGGCGGTTATTTTACCATGGCCATACCCGCAGCGTTATTCGTAAACAAATACTCTTATAAAAAAGGAGTGCTTTTGGGCTTAGCGCTTTATGCCGTGGGTGCATTATTATTTTACCCGGCAGCAGCTTTTGAAAGCTATCCGTTTTTCTTATCGGCATTATATGTGCTTACCTTCGGGTTGGCTTTTTTAGAAACAACTTCTAACCCGTACATTTTATCTATGGGTGCCGAAGAAACAGCAACAAGACGATTGAACTTTGCACAAATGTTTAATCCAATGGGATCTATTTTAGGCTTATTGGTGGCTCAGAATTTTGTGTTGGGCGCTTTACAATCTGATGATACTACGGCAGACGGGACACCTATTTACGATACCTTATCGGAAAGTGCAAAGGCGGCCATTAGAACATCTGACCTAGAAATTATCAGAAATCCGTATGTGCTTTTAGGGATTGTAGTCCTTGTTTTTTTCGTGTTAATCAGTGTGGTTAAAATGCCACAAAACAAACATCAAGAAGCCAAGGTTGATTTTAAAGATTCGGTTAAACGTTTATGGAAACAACCAAAATTTGCTTTTGGGGTGGTTACGCAGGCATTTTATGTAGGCGCCCAAATTATGTGTTGGACCTATGTATACCAATATGCCGAAACCTTGGGCATAGATGCAAAATCTGCCGTTTGGTACGGACTGGCAGGTTACGTTGTTTTTCTCGTTGGTAGAACAATAGGTACGGCTCTAATGGCTAAAATAGATTCGGGTAAATTATTAATGCTTTTTGGTTTTGGCGGAATGCTGACTTTACTTGGAGCGATATTCTTGCCCGGTATGTTAGGTATCTATTCCTTGGTGGCTACTTCATTATTTATGTCCATCATGTTTCCAACTATCTATGGTATTGCTTTAGAAGGGCAAGGAGAAGATGCAAAATTTGGAGCCGCCTTTTTGGTTATGGCCATTGTTGGAGGGGCACTACTACCCTATTTACAAGGCTATATGCTAGATTTAGGTGGTGTGGGCTATGAGGATGTTATTATACTGGGCGTAACAGAAATGCGCTTTTCGTTTATACTATCGCTAATCTGCCTTAGTGTAGTTGCCTTTTACGGTAGAACGGTCTATAAAAAATATCACACCAACTAATTTGCTAATTTATGAGTAGTTCAAAGAGACTTTGTTTTTCATGCGATTTAAAAGATAATCCCGATTTAATAGCGGAGTATAAAAATTACCATGCAGAGGGAAATGCCTGGCCAGAGATTACCAAGAGTATTAAAGATGCCGGAATTATAGATATGCAGATTTACCTGACCGGTAATAGAATGTTCATGATTATGGAGGTTGACGAAACATTTGACCCTATTAAAAAAGCTAAAATGGATGCCACAAACCCTAAAGTACAAGAGTGGGAAAAACTAATGTGGAAATTTCAACAAGAACTTCCTTGGGCTGAAAAAGGAGAAAAGTGGATCGCATTAGAACAGATATTTCAATTATAACCATCTAAAAAAAGCTACTCGTTCGAGTAGTTTTTTTTATAATTTAAGGATTGGTGGACCACAATGCCGCTGATTTGAGCATTGCCCTTCGAGGTAATTTTAATCCTGATACAATAAGCTCGGCAAAATCACTGGGCTGTAATGTATTTTCTTCACTGCCTTTTTTAGCAAATCCTAGACCAATGGTCATGTCTGATTCTATGGTACTTGGCGTCATGGTAATTACCCTAATATTATGTTTGCGCACTTCTTTCATAAGGGACTCTGACATACCTACAACCGCAAACTTAGAGGCTGAATAAGCAGACACATTAGGGTTTCCGTTTAGACCCGCCGTAGAAGCTATATTCACAATATCACCGCTACTACGTTCTACCATTTGCGGCAACACTTCTTTGGTCACATAATACATGCCCATAAGATTGGTCTGTATCATTTGTTCCCACTCGCTTACCGGCATTTCTAAAAATGAGCCTACACCTGCAATACCAGCATTATTGACCAAAATATCTATATGACCCATGGTATCCATAATACTTTTTATCCCTTCTTTTACCGAATCGTAATTGCCAACATCAAAGACAGCGTACATAGCTTTTATACCCAATTCTTGCAATTCCGCTACCGTTGTCATTAAGTTTGCCTCATTTCTACCTGTTATGGCAATAGAAACGCCTTCTTGTGCCAAAGCAACAGCTGATGCTTTACCCAAACCTCTTCCACCCCCGGTTATTAGCGCTGTTTTATCTCTTAAATTTTCCATTTTCTTTTTTCGTTCAGTTTCTTTATTACTCTTTATCCGTCCAGAAGTCCGTTACTAAAACACCGCCAATGATAGGTCCGACTTTCTTGACCAAATTTAGATGTGTTTTATGGAACAAGTATTTTTCCCTGCCGTGTTCATCATTAAAAGTTATGACAAAAGTATGTGTAAAGCCATCACTATGACCTTCGGTGCTATCGTTTTCTCCCCATTCTATATCCACGATTTCCGGTATGGTATTCTTTAAATTCAAAAAAGTCTGTACTGCCTCATCTACCTGCTTTTCGGTAGCATTTTCGGTATATTTTAAGTTTACGATATGTCGCAACATTTTACCTTCGCGTTCTATTTTTGGCGCAATCTCATAACTGGCCACCTTGTTCAATTCAAAACTCATGGAACCGGCCACTAATAAATTTTTACCGTCTATTGCCAATGCGCGTAATCCGTAATAAATAGGAAAGCCTGTCTCCAAATAATTTAACGGACTCAATTGTCCCATAGCATCCAATCTTAACAACTGAATGCTTGCATCGTCTCGAGTACCTACGGCGAATATGGCAGAATCTTCGGTCACCGAAACTACTTCTATACGGGTCTGCCCTTGTAATTTGGTATTTTCATCATCCTTTAAAACAAAATGCGGAACCAACGCACCTTTTCTATTCACCTTAAATACACTTACGCCATCACCATGGTAATAAAAATCCGTATTCTTGATGAATCCGTTTTGTTCGTAATACTTATGATGCCTATGCCCTACCACTACATAATGGTTATCGCCAATAGTAGCTCCTGTTACAGGGTATGCGCCTGTTAGATAGCGATCTGTGGTATTATCATCAATGTTGTTCACATTTTTAAATGTACCATCCTCATTAATTCTAAAGCTACTTACACCATTATCTTGAAAACCACTGGTATATAAAGATGTTTTGCCCTTTACCTCATGGATGAACATACCAATAATACCATCTGTATGCAACTCATCGGTATCTTTCATAGATTGCACATGGGTGAGTTCCCCATTGTCGTGAATTTTAAAACTACTCAACCCCGGAGTCTCTTCAAGACCTCCTATGAACAAGTAGGATGCATTTTTCATGTGAACTACCTGCAAAGTAATAGCAACACCTAAATGTGTTTCTGATGTATCTTCAACCAACGCAACCTGTTTTAGTGAACCATTATCCTCAATTTTAAAGGTCTCTATTACGTTACCATATTTGTTGGCAATAAAAAGAAAGTCGGTGCCATTAATATGATCTGCCACCATACCCCTTGCCGGACCTTTTTGTTTGTACAATTCGTGATTGCTTACCGGAGTTAAAATACCTTCAGCATCAATTTGAAACACATCTACATTACCTACACCACCGGCATACACAAAATGCTTTCCGTTTTTTTCGTAGCTAGTAATGGAAACCGTATTCTTCCCTGATATATCTTTAAAATCTTTTCGATATAACATTGGATCAGTTAAATCTTGTGCTATGGTCAATGTACTTATAAATAGTATTACCGTGACCAATGCGGCTTGCATATGAATTTTCATTGTGTTCTAGTTTTTGGTTAAAATTGATGCTGCACCAGCATTTGCAATAATTCTATCTTCTTCTATGGTACCGCCGCTAACGCCAATGGCACCAATTATCTTACCGTTCTTATTTTTTATGGGCACTCCGCCCGGAAAAGTCATAAGTCCGCCATTACTATGCTCAATATTATAAATGATACCGCCAGGCTGTGTTAATTTGCCCAACTCGCCCGTATCAATATCAAAATAACGTGCTGTTTTGGCTTTCTTGATGGCTACATCTATACTGCCTAAAAAAGAATCGTCCATTCTAACAAATGATTTGAGATTTGCACCGGCATCTACCACAGCAATATTTACCAAAACATTCATAGACTCCGCTTTTTGCTTTGCTATTTCCAAGGCTTTCATAGCTTGGTCGTGACTTATATCGAACGGATTTTGTGCATTTAACTGTATAGTAATTACTGCAATGAACAACATGAGTCCATATTTTTTGATTTTTTCGGTCAACATAGTTTTGTGTTTATAAGTAGTACTTCACAAAAATTAAAAACCAATTGCACAAAAAAGTTGAACTAGTTCAACTCTGTTGAAATTATTTTATTTTTTTCTTCCCAAAACCTCTAAAAACAAAACTAGCTACTGTACCATTTTATAAGGTTCAGTAGCCAGTGCAATGTATTTTTAAGATGATGAAATATTTATTTAATCATTCCAATGCTTGTCTATTACCTTTTGTATGTGCGGATAATTTTTATCGGTTTCGTTCAATTCTTCTCGCACCTTCACCAATTCTTCTTTTAAATTAGCTATTACCTCTTTATACTTAGGGTCATTGTAAGCATTGTTCATTTCTTTGGGATCGTTCTTTAAATCATAGAATTCCCACGCCACTGGTGTTTTATTGGTAAAATCATTACCCCAGCTTGCTTTATTATATTCAGCGTTGGGGTCGTCTGTATCTACCCAATACCTACCGTAAAAGAATGTCAACTTATAATCTTTGGTTCTTAGTCCAAAATGTGCCGGATTCTGATGTCTGTGCGCCAAATGCATCCAATAACGATAATAAGTAGATTGCGACCAGTCTTCTGGTTCCTCACCTGTTTCCAAAATTGATTTAAAACTATTGCCTTGCATATAATCTGGTGCGGTACCTCCTGCAAGTTCAATAAGTGTAGGAGCAAAATCCGTATTATTAATCATAGCATCTGAACGTGTACCTGCTTTAATTTTCTCAGGATAACGAACAAAGAAAGGCATACGCATAGATTCATCGTACATCCATCTTTTATCGATATAATCATGTTCTCCTAACATAAAACCTTGATCGCCGGTGTACACAATAATCGTGTTCTCTAACAAATCATTTTCCTCCAAATATGTAATCAACCTTTTTACATTGTCATCTACCCCTTTAACACAACGCAGATAACGCTTTAAATAATCTTGATATACCTTTGAGGTTATCTCTTTTTCCTCTGGTGTTAACTGCCATTTTTTATGCTCATCTGTCCCAATTGTATTTTGATCGCTATACTGTTTGTAAATAGAGCTATCGGTATAAATATTCATGGCTTGATTACGAATTAAATTTCTTCTAGAAACCGATGAACCAATAATACGCGTAAGCGAATCGTTCATACCTCTAGTAGCTACCGAGCCATTGTTTTTATTATCATATAAACTCTCTGGCTCTGGAATAAAGGTATCTGACAAATAATCATCATAACGAGGAGCATTTTCAAAATCATCATGAGGTGCTTTATAATGATGCATTAAAAAGAAGGGCTTTGATTTATCCCTTCCCTTATCTAACCAATCTATGGTATTATCAGTGATAACATCAGTTGAATGTCCTTCTGTGTGCACTACATTGTTAGGCCATTCCTGCTCTCCACGAACCCTAAAATCGGGATTAAAATATTTGCCTTGAACCGGAAGCACCTTGTAGTAGTCAAATTCCGCAGGTTCATCATGTAAATGCCACTTACCGATAATTGCAGTTTCGTAGCCCAATTTTTTCATCTCTTTCGGCAAGTATTGCTTAGCTGGCGGTAAGGCACCTTCCAAATCTAGCACACCGTTTGTTTGCGCTCTTTGCCCAGATATTATAGCTGCCCTACTTGGTACACAAATAGAATTGTTTACAAAAACATTTTCCATCAACATACCCTCATTTGCCAACTTATCTAATGTCGGAGTCGGATTCAAAGATGCCAGTCTACTTCCATAAACGCCCAAACCTTGGGTAGTATGGTCATCTGCCATAATGAAGATGATATTTGGCTGTTTTTTTTCTTCTTTAACATCTGTCGATTTTTCGTTACAGGCCAAAGATGAAAGCACCAATGCAAACATTAAAATTTTAAAGACTTTTTTCATTCTGATATGTATTGAGCTTTTATTTTTTAATGATAAATATGTAATATACGGGAAGTTTAAGGTTAATAATAGAAATGGCGACCCTTGGCCGCCATTTCTAAACTCTCTTTAATACCCCGGATTTTGTTTAAAATTTGGGTTACCATCAATCTCATTTTGTGGGATTGCAATATACTCTCTACCTGCTTTATAGGCACTAGTACCAGCACTTTCCGATTTTAACTCGGGATTATTTACGATTCGTTCAACAACTCTGTCCCAGCGTAAAAGGTCAAAATATCGAGTACGTTCAAGAGACAATTCTTTTACCCTTTCATCTTCAATATCTTGCATGGTAATACTTGCATGTGGGGGCATATCAGCCCTTTCCCTAACTTGGTTTATGGCATCTAATGCAGCTTGAGAAGAACCGTTGAGCATAAACTCTGCCTCTGCGAACATGAGTAGAATATCTGCATATCTTAGAATTCTAACATTGTTTCCCGATCCGTACCAGCCTAGCTGTTGAGATTCTGTAAAACCGTTATATTCCCAATCCAAATATTTATTGGCAAAAATATCGGTACCATCTTCAGATAAGGCTTCGGCGTAGGTTTTATTACCATAAGTTCTTGATTTTAAATACCTACCTCTATATTCTGTTGAATCATTTGAGTTAAAAAACAAGGTCGCGAAAGCCCTAGGATCTATTTCTCCGTTGACCGTAGTTTCATCATTGTACAAATCTAAAACCCATTCGTTGATTCGCATTCCATCTTGATTGGTAAAACCTTTAGGAGCCAAATCGGGTTGGAAAGCAGCTCCTTTCCCAACTCCCGGAGCATCAGCGCCCCACCCGGAATTTCCATCAGAAATCAACTGAATTTCGAATAAGGATTCCACATTATTCTCATAAGCCTCGGTAAAGTTATGGGTATAATCCTCTGCCAATTGGTAGCGTCCATCCATAACCTTTTCAAATTCTGCCTTTGCCTCGGCGTATTTCTCTTGATACAAGAAAACTTTTCCCAACATTCCTGTTGCCGCACCACTCGTTACCCTTCCAACATCGTCAGCTGACCAAGAATCTGGCAATAACGCTTGCGCATTCTTCAAATCAGATTCAATTAAGGCCCAAACTTCTGCAGGATCTGCCTGCTCTATAAGATTCGGTTGCTCAATTTCAGAAATTGGCGTTGTAATCAATGGAACATTTAACCAGTTATTGACCAAATTGAAATAGTTGAATGCCCTAATAAAATAGGCTTCACCTAAAATATTGTCTTTGTAATCGGCATCCATTTCTATGTTCGGAACATTGAACAACACCTCGTTTGCCCTAGTAACGCATTGGTACATAGCACTCCACACCCAAAATGTGGCATTACTTTCTGATGTACCACTGAAATAACCTACAGCGGTACGTTCTGAAGTATTGAACCCGTTTACGACATCATCTCTATAATCTGATGTGAAAATCTCAAATCTAGTATAGTACCAAATATTGGTAAATGGACTATATGCACCGATGATTCCCTTTTCTGCATCTTCCTCGGTATTCCAAAATGAATTTGGGGTAATTACATTTGGGTTGGTCTGATCAAGAATGTCATCACTACAGCTAATCGTGTAGAACAACATCCCGATAAAGACGATCAATACCCTTTTTGATATTTTTATTGTGTACATAGCTTAACTTTTTTTTGTTTAAAATGATACTTGTAATCCTAGTCTAAACTCCCTCGGTGTTGGATATGTACCTTCGTCTACCCCTGAATTGAAAATACTGTTGTTTCCTGTAGCTCCCCTACTGTTTCTTCCTACCTCTGGATAATAACCAGTATAATTGGTAATGGTAAACAGATTAGTTGCCGATACATACAATCTCATTTTTTTGATTTTCATTTTTTCAAGTAGTGCATCGCTGAACGAATAACCCAACTGGGCATTGCGAAGCCTGAAGTAATCACCAGGCTCTAGGTAAAAAGTAGACATCCTTCTATTGAACCCTAAATCTGCTCTGGTATTCTTAGGGATATTAGTAGAAGTATTAGTTGGTGACCAAGCATTTAAGGCGTCTGCAAAATAGTTACCTTCCAAGTCAAAATAGCCTCTATACTTTGTTCCGTTTAGAATTTCATTGCCCGCAACACCGTTGAAAAAGAGGTTAAGGTCAAACTTTTTGTATTCCGCCGTTAGGTTAAATCCATATTCAAGGTCTGGCGTAGGGTTTCCTATATAGGTACGATCATCATCGTCTATATCACCATCGCCATCTAAATCTTTAAACTTAAAATCTCCGGCGCTTGGATTACCAACTTGATCGTTGGCAGCAGTAGCCTCGGCATCCGTTTGGTAGATTCCGTCCACGATATACCCATAAAAAGAAGATATAGGTTGACCAACGTCGGTTCTGGTACTGTTAATTGTATTTGATGTAAACGACCCTTGAATGATCGGGGAAGCATCGCCCAACGCAGTCACCTCATTATCAAGCAATGAGAAATTGGCAGAAACCCCTAATACAAAATCGTCGGACAACTGCTCTTTATAGTCGGCTAAAAATTCAAAACCCTTATTCTCTACACTGGCTGTATTAAAGGGAACCTCATTACCAAACCCGGTGTACAAGGGTAGTCTAAGACCCACCAATACATCTTCAGATTTTTTAATAAAATAGTCCATTGTAAACCTCAACCTATTGTCCAAAATACCCAGTTCGGCACCAATATCAGTGGTTTTTGTGGTTTCCCAGGTAATGTTTTGATTTACACCCTGCGTGATGGAATAACCCGTAACCCTGGTCTGTGCCTCACCCAAAATATACTCGCTAAATAAGTTCAAGGATGGATCGATCGCGTAGGCAGAAACATTGTTTGAACCTATTTCTCCATAACTGACCCGTAACTTTAAATCAGAGATCAAGGAATTGTCTTCCATAAATTTCTCGTTGCTTACGTTCCAACCCAAGGCCATAGAGGGAAAAGTTCCCCATCGCAAATCATCAGTAAACAAAGAGGACCCATCTCTACGAACCGTGGCCGTAAGAAGGTAACGATCATCGAACACATAGTTTAACCTAGCAAAATATGATTGAATGGTGGAAGTGATATCCTCAGAAGGTACATTCTGAATTTCCAAAGCAGCGGACGCCACCCTAATATCATTGGAAGGAAAGCCTCTGGCAATTACCCCTAAAGACCTTGAATTGGTCTCTTGCTCGGTGTACCCACCAAGTAGATTGATAGAGTGATTTCCAAATACTTTTTGGTAGTTCAAGGTATTTTCCAATAACCATGATTGGTACGTTACGTTGGTTTCATTCAATTCAGCCATACCACTTGACACCCCTGTTGCTAAAAAAACGGGATGGTTTGGGGTAAAGGTGTAATTATTGTTGTTGTAGTATTCCAGACCTAGATTCAACTTATAAGTAAGGCCATCGATAATCTCATAAGAAGGAGACAGGTTTCCTAAAAAAGTATTTCTGGTGACCGTACGATCTTCCAAAGCAGCCATCCCTAATTCGTTATAGATAGACGATTGGCCATAGAACGAACCAGGAGAAGCATCAATTCCTCTTTCCTCCAAATCCGATGAGCTCCAGTCACCATTCGAATCCTTCAATCTTATAGTGGGCAAAATATTTCGCTCTTTGTTAAAATAAGGGTTCGGATTGTTTACGGTTCGTGTTAGTCCTAAGGTTGTTTCTAATTTAAACTTGTTTTTGGTAAAACTTCCATTAGCCCTTGCCGTATATCTTTTAAAATCGGAATATTTTACTATTCCATCTTGGTCAAAATAGTTCATCGAAAAGCTGAACAGCGTATTCTCCCCACCGCCTGCCAATCTTATATTGGTATTTTGAACGGCTGCGGACCTCAGCGATTCCTTATACAAATCGCTTGAATATGAGGGATCAAATTCAGTATCGTTAGCAGGCTTTCTTGCTGAACCGTCATTGTCGTCTGCCCTATTTGATATTTCGGCATATTGACTTGCATCGGCCCAATCAAGAGTATTGATTACACTTTGAAAACCATAACTTGTATCAAAATCTACGGTAAGTCCGCCTCGTTTACCTTTTTTAGTTGTGATGATTACAACACCGTTAGCGGCCCTTGAACCGTAAATGGCACTTGCAGAAGCATCTTTAAGAACCGATATCGATTCAATATCCGATGGGTTAAGCGACTCCATCCCTCCGGTCAACATGCCGTCGATTACATATAACGGTCCTGCATCTGACATCGTACCCGTACCTCTAATGGCTATAACTGCACTTGCCCCAGGGGAACCCCCTTGGGTTTGAACACTGACCCCCGCCATACGACCCTGTAATGCCTGAGAGGCATCGCTATAGGTGTATTTATCAATATCTTTGGATGCCACCTGCGAAACAGCTCCTGTAAGATCACTTTTCTTTTGTGTTCCGTATCCAATTACAACCACCTCATCTAATTGACTTGCATCCTCCTCCAGCACTACATCAATAATGGATTGCCCAGAAATAGCGACCTCCTTAGATTTAAAACCAATGTAACTAAAAACTAAAATTCCATCACTTACATTCCCAATGGAATAGTTACCATCAAAGTCGGTTTGTGTACCATTTGTAGTACCCTTTTCCAAAACCGATGCTCCAGCAAGTGGCATACCCGAACCATCGATTACTGTTCCTGAAACTGTTCCATCTTGAGCCAGGACATATTGGTTACTCGACATTAAAAGACCAATGACCATTAAGATCAATGGCACCCAGCTGTCGAATAATTTCATTGCTTTTGTTAATCCCATAATTTTGTATTCTTTATTATTTTATATCATCAAATGTATTCCCAAGTCCTTAAGGATAATGCAACATTTGTTTTTATCAATGAAACAAATGATTAAACGACTCGTTTTAAGACTGATATACAGTAACCTTTTGAAAACTATCTTATGTTAAGTGGAATTACGATCTATTTGAGGTTGTAAAAATGATAATTCAACGGGACCAAATAAAAAAAGGTAGGGCAATTGTATTACAATTGACCACTACCTTATACTTACTTTTCTAATTGTTTTGTAGCACTTAATTCTCTAATAAATCATTATATAACAATATTACCATTCATCATTAAATACTTCTTCTTTGCAAGACCAATCGTTTTCTGAATATCTTTCAATGTGAGTCTAAAAGCATGTCATCCATACACTCTAAAAACAGGTTATGTGACATTTCTAAATATTGAGTAGCTGTTTCCTTTACTTATGGTGTATGCACTATTATTTAAATTCAACAGTGCGAATTGCATCTGATTTTAAAATATACTGTGCTGGTTGGGACAGATAGCCACTACCCCAATATCTTTCTACTTTTCTAATTTTTCCATTCTGCAACTCTAGGGCAGCCTTAGTAGTGCCATTTGGCCAAGAAATTATTGAATCTATCTTAGCATTCTGATATTTAAATCCTTTAGTACCTCCGTTATTTACCGTAACCACAAATCGCGGTTGTTGATCACTATTTTGATACTGAACTAAACTTTTGGTGTCACCGGGCACGTAAAAACCACTTTCCCTATAAGGTAATTCCCTAAAACCTCCTTTGCCATCACCTAACAGAACCAATCCATTGCCACCATCTATATACCCAGAAATCACCTCTGTATGATATAAATTACCTACCGCTAACAAATCTAAATTTCCATCAAAATTAACATCGGCAACTTGCATACCCTGTACAACAGAAAATTGAGCAACCAACGGCAGTTGAATAGGTTCTAATTTACCATCTCCTGTATTTTCCAGATACACTGAGGCAAATTCGCTGGCTTCCAAAATTTGCATAGAAGTAGTGTCTAACACCCGCAATAAATCTTGAGTGCTAGATTCTGCAAATTCCTTATAACTTCTAAACACCCCTTTTACACTATTTAACTGGGTAGCCAATAAATTTCTAGGTGCTATACTTACTTCTTTATCACGGATAAATCTTGTAGCTATGGCATCAACACTGCCATTACTATCAAAATCATTCGCATAAATACGTAGCGGTTTTTCCTTGGTGACTTTGTAAGCATGGTTACTGCCCAGATTACCTACGACATAGTCGGTATCGCCATCATTATCGAAATCGCCCCCAACGATACTATTCCACCAACCTTTTGCAGAATCAATGGAAGGTGAAATTGCAGTTTTAATTAATTTTCCATCTTTCTTTTTAAATAACGTAATCGACATAAACTCACCTACCACTAACAAATCCATTTCAGCATCATTATCTACATCAGAAAAAATTGCTGAGGTAACCATACCGATTTCCGATAGTTCTGGCGCCCATTGTAAGGTTACATCTGTAAATTTACCCACATCATTACGTAATAAATAACTTTTTGGGGCAATTGGAAAACTCCCTGGTGTCACCCTACCACCTACAAACAAATCCAAATCACCATCCCCATCAAAATCAGTGGCCACTGCGCAAGAACCACTTGCCAAGATTGGTGGTAACGCATCGGGGTTATATTTAAAATTGCCCTTTCCATCATTTAAGTACAACCTGTCTTGATAATGCCCTTTATCAAAGTATTTTACCGCACTGCCTCCACTTACTATATAAAGATCCAAGTCGCCATCTGTATCGGCATCAAAGAACAATGCTCCTCCATCTTCATAAATAGGCTGTTCGGCTAATGGCTTAGCGATGAAAGTACCATCATTTTGTTGAAACAATAATTGTCCTGAATTACCCCGGCTACCACCAATAAAAATATCGTCTAAACCGTCTCCGTTACAATCCGAAACTGCTGTTGAAGGGCCATTATAATCGAACTGATGTAAAAGTAGGGGCTCATGGATAAAATCGTTTCCCCTGTTTTCTACGTGGGTATGGTTTAACATGAAAGATGTCAATAAGGTAGAACCCTTATTTTTTCCTTTCGCGTTAACCAATTCTATTGTTGATGGATCAATGCGATAAATGGTATCTAAACGTTCCGGAGAAAATTCACCTGAAATTCCATCTGGCCATGTAATAGATACTTTTTGCAACTCTTTATTCTTTGACAAGCCAAAATGTAATTTTTGCTGAGAACTAGACATGTATCCCTTAACCGGATTTTTTTCTTGATACGCCACTGTACCATCTTTAAAATGCAATCCTACCTGTGCACCATATGCATTCTTATTATTTTCTTTACCTATTACGTCTAATTGTAGGTAATGGTTTTTATTTGAGTTGTTCTGATATAAAAATGCAGGGGCGTTGATGTTATTAACCACCAAATCCAAATCACCATCATTGTCAAAATCGGCATAGGCTGCACCGTTACTTAAAGAAGCCTTGTCAAAGCCCCAATCTTTCACTTTATTTTCAAACTTTAATTCGCCCTCATTTTTAAACATGTAGTTGGGCAAGTATATACTATCTAAGTCTAAAATTCGCTTCACAACCTTTGCTTCGCGCATTTTACCCGTTCCCTTTTGAAAAATATGTTGCTGACTAGAATAATCTTGAAAATCATGGTCGGTTATATTTCTTCTGAAACCATTCGTAATATATAAATCTTTAGATCCATCATTATCAAAATCCGCCGCTAAGGGAGCCCAACTCCAATCGGTTTCATGCAAACCTGCCAAGCGACCAACTTCGCTATATATTGGCTTACCATCAGTACCTTCACCTCTGTTCAATTGCAACACATTACGAATAAACTGTGGCTGAAATCCTTTTTTTATAGTTTCTTTAAAGTGTTGTGGATTCATGTTGGCCGTCATGGTTTTTTGGCGCTCATTTGACTCGGGAAGCATATCCAAAACAAAAATATCAAGCAGTCCATTATTCGTAAAATCAGCCATTTCTATTCCCATACTATTACGGGCGGTATGACTAAAATAAGATGACAATTGATCTGAAAACGTACCATCTTGATTGTTGATGTACAATAAATCACTAGCTAAAAAATCATTGGCTACATAAATATCGGGCCATCCATCTTTATTGATGTCGGCAACGGCTACTCCAAGGCCATATCCTTCTGTTAAAATACCTGCACTTGCCGATACATTTTTAAAAACGGGATGACCGTCTGGACCAATACCTTCATTTCTATATAATTTATCAGTACTGGGACCCGATCCATCTTTTAATGTATAAAGCTTTTCTACTTGATCTGTATTCTCCTTGGCATGTGTTAACAAGTACAGATCCAAGTCACCATCCTTATCATAATCCAAAAAGGCCGCTTGCGTAGAAAAACCACTGTCGGCAATGCCATAATCAGCTGCTTGCTCGGTAAAGGTAGCATCCCCATTGTTAACATACAGCTTGTTTTTTCTTATGTTTTCAGTGGTGAATCCACCAACGGAAACATAAATATCTAACCATCCATCTTGATTAATATCAACGACAGAAACCCCGTTGTCCCACGAATCACCAGTAATACCGGCCACCTCTGTAATATCTTCAAAAATAAAGCCCCCTTTATTCAAATAGAACTTGGAGGGTACTAGGTTACCCGAAAAGAAAATATCTTCCAAGCCATCATTATTAAAATCTCCTACCCCAACACCTGCACCTATGTATAAATAAGGAAATGAGAAATAATGCATTTCTTCTGTTTCCCAAATCTTATTATTGAAATCTATATTAGATTGCTTTTCAGATATCAACGTAAATCGTTTCTCCTCTACCTTTCCTTTACAAGCCAATAATAATACTGCCAGTAGAACTATGCACCCATATCTCCAATTAAACTTCAACATCTAGCGTTATATTTTTGATTTAAACGTGGCGTAAGTGGCTGATAAGTCTAACGAATCTTTCATCTTCATTTGTAACTGTTGCAATTCTCCAAAAAGCTCTTCCACCTTTGCTTTATATTCTGCTTTGGTTGCTAAATCCTTCATTTCATCTGGGTCTTCTTCCATGTTAAAAAGTAATAGTTTGTTCAACTTTGGGTATACCAACAATTTAAATCCATCTTTTCTGATCATTCGCTGCGAATTAACATATGACCCATAAATTGACGGGTAATAACTACTTTTCTGTGTGCCCTTAACCAGTGGTAATATGCTACTAAAGAACACCTTTTCTTTTGCTGGCGCCCCTGCTAAATCTAGCGCAGTGGCCATAGCATCTTGAATATAGATGTCAGTATTTACCTTTTTGTCTTTAGGTATATCCGGTCCGCAAATAATAAAAGGTGCACGTATACTATGATCGAACAAACTTTGCTTGCCTATTAGCCCATGTTTGCCTATGGCCAAACCGTGATCGGCAGTAAAAACTATATACGTATTCTTTGGATCTAAAGTTTCTTCTACTTTTTTCCAAATTTCCCCAAGTTGTTGGTCTAAATGCGTAATTAATGCATAATATTCTTGAATGTGTTTTTTGGTGGCATAGGCTGTTCTTGGAAATGGGGCCAAAGCCTCATCTCTCAATTGGTAATCATTATCTATACCTACTCTATCTGGGTAGACTTCTTGCCAATTTTTTGGAAGCGAAATTTGCTCTAAAGGATACATGTCCAAAAATTCTTGAGGTGCTTGCCTAGGGTCATGTGGCGCATTAAAAGCCAAATACATAAAAATAGGCTTCTCTCGGTGATTGATCTCATCTAAAAACGCAACTGCATCGTTTTTAACAATCTCGCTCCAATGTGTACCGCCCTCCCAATAACCACCATGTTTTGTGTCTGCAGGATTCCACAAGGTATCCTTTTCATCTATTGGTCTATTGTATCCCAAAGGCATCACCGTTGCCGGATTGATATCTTTAGGCAACTCTGCAAAAGTTTTTACCATAGCAGCATGGTCCCAACGATCTTTGGGCATACCTGGTCTTTCATTTTTTACATAGTCAAATACTTTTTGAGTCTTGGCGGTAACATGCCACTTGCCTCCCATATAGGTTTCGTAACCCGCAGCTTTCATATATTGCCCCCAAGTATGTTCCAAGTCTTGGTCTTTCTTCCAGGCTTCATACTCCTTTTGTGCATCCCAAACACTTAAGCCAGATAATATCATTGATCTTGAAGCTACACATACAGCACCATTCCACGCGCCCATATTGTAAGCATGTGTAAACGTGGTCCCCGTTGTGACCAAACGATCCAAATTCGGCGTTTTTATTTCTGCATTGCCCAAAGAATTTATAGCATCATATGTATAATCATCTGCAAACAAGAAAATGAAATTCGGTTTTTCTTTCTTCTGTGTTTTCTCTTGTTCTTTACATGCAATAAAACAACTTATGACCCCTAATATGATAAGTAAACGCTTTTTCATATTTTGGTAATATTTACATAATACGCTGGAAATTCTGATGTATCTGGAGTAATAAAACTGGCAGCCAACCTATACCTTCCGTTCTCTAAGCTACCGGTAACGGAGATATGACTTTCCGATGCTTTTCCGTCTTGCTTAAAAACAAGGTTATTTAATTGAATTTGACCACCCACTACCTTTATCCCTTTACCTTTTGCTAGTCCGTTCCAATTGGGTTTAGAGGCTATTTCTTCTACAGTGTCGTTTATAGCGAAGTTAGATTCTGGTGGATATCGGTACAAATCGAATTGATAGTTTCCCGGTTCAGTAATTTCTATTAAATAATATCCCTCTGGCTGTTGCTCACCCTTCCGTATCAAATCTTGATTCCACGGTATTGGATCCTCTGAATGTAAATCATGAATGGTAAGCAACACGTTTTCGTTGTTTGGCGTGTTTAAAGGAATGCTTGAATAATGCATATCTTGTTCAGTACTTTTCCACCAATCTTCATAAAACGCTTGCATATTCTTTACTCGCTCTGGAAATTTGGAACTCAAGTCTTCTACCTGACCAAAATCGGTATCCATGTTGTAAAGCTCGTTGCCGTTAACCAATCGCCACTCCCCTTGCATAACACAACTATTTCTATATTTTACCGGCCATTGTAAACGTTGGGTGTCTACAACCAACATTCGGTCCTCTAGTTTTTTATTTATATAAAACACTTGAGAAACATCGGTTCCATCCAATTCATTTTTTGGAGTAAAGTCAATGCCGCAGAATTTGGCTAGCGTAGGTAATATATCTACATGAGATACTAGATCATTACTCTGTTCTAAATGATCGGCAGTTATATTTCCTTTTGGCCAATGGATTAAAAACGGCACTCTATGACCGCCATCATAAGGACTACTTTTTGTTCCTTTTAAATTCGCATTATAACCTGTAACCGCCCCATTCTTTTTACCGATACCGGCCGCCGTACCATTATCTGTGGTAAATATTACAATCGTATTTTCTAATTTCCCTGAAGATTCTAGATATTCCATCAGCTTACCAATATTGTCATCTATATTGCTAATCATTCCATAAAAACGTTTTTGGGTATCATTTAGATCAGCATCTGCATACATATCTAAATATTCTTGAGGAACGTTAAACGGACCATGAGGTGCGTTTAAAGCTACATATGCAAAAAAGGGAGTATTCTTCTGATCTTCAATATATTCTATAGTTTCATTAAACCAAACATCTGTACAATACCCCTCGAACTTTTCAGGTTTGCCATTTCTAAAATAGGTGTCATTAAAATAATCGTTATTCCAATAATCTGGCGTTTGCCCTATACCGCCACCGCCATGATACAGGGCATCTTTAAAGCCCCTATCTTGTGGTCTATACGGATAATTATCACCTAAATGCCATTTACCGAACATGGCTGTATTATAACCATCCTCTTGAAAAACTTCTGAGATGGTTTGTTCTTCTTTGTTCAATATAGAGCAGCCACCAATGGTATGCCATGTATTGTTTCTATTACTATTGCGACCTGTGAGCAAACCAGCTCTAGATGGTGTACAGGTTGTACCAACATGAAAATTGGTAAGCTCGGTAGACTTTGCTGCCAAAGCATCGATATGTGGCGTTTTAATGATGGGGTTACCATGAAAACCGACATCACCATAACCTTGATCATCACTCATTATAAAAAGAACATTCGGTTTTTCAAATGAATGTTCTGTAAGCTGATTTTTAGTACTATTATCTTTACAAGAACTTAGAGAACATGCTAAAACACATATAAGTGCAACAACGTAATTAATGGTTTTATTCATTGGTTTTATCCTATTAATCTTGTTCTACCTTTGTTTTTTTAATGTATTCGCTTGGTACCACTCCAAATTCTTTTTTAAAGCATTTAGAAAAATAGGATGCCGTATTGAACCCAGTTCTGAACATTATTTCCTTCACCGAAAAATCGCTGTTATCCAGTAATTGAATGGCCCTTTTTAAACGAATATTTCTTATAAATTCACTTGATGACAAACCGGTAAGCTCTTTGAACTTTAAGTATAGATTACTTCGACTATGCCCCATTTCCTTCACCAACATTTCTACATTAAAATCGGTATTCATCATGTGTTTTTCTACCGTTTCCACTGCTTGCTGTAAAAACTTCTCGTCTAAAGAAGTAACCGTTACTTCTTTTGGTTGTAGCGTAATTTCTTTTTTAAATCGTTTACGAAGTTCTTCCCGATCCTTAAGGATGTTCGCTACTTTAAGCTCTAAAACCTGAACGTTGAACGGCTTCTTTAAATAGGCATCTGCACCATGCGACAAACCTTCAATCTCACTTTCTTGCGAAGTTTTAGCGGTTAACATAATTACCGGAATATGACTGGTAATGTTGGTGGTTTTTATCATTTCACAGAACTCAATACCGCCCATTACCGGCATTACTACATCTGTAATAATAATATTTGGCAACACTTTTTTAGCAATCTCCATACCCCGTTCACCATTATTGGCCTCAAAAACCGTGTAGGTTTTACCCATAACCTGTTTAATGAACTGTATAATATCTGGATTGTCATCTACAATAAGTAACACAGGGTTTTTAGACCTGACCTTAGATAGATTGTAATCTTCGAGCTCGTCATTTAAATCTATTGCCAGTGACTCAGCCTCAGAAGATCGAACCAAATAATCATTATCGGTTATTTCCTTACAGCTAATATCATCTGCATCTTCGTATGCTTGTTTATCGGTTGGTAACGTCACCGTAAAACAAGACCCTCCACCTTCATTATTTTCAACGGAAATACTGCCCAAATGTAACTCCACCAAACTTTTGGTAAATGCAAGACCTATACCTACGCCTTTAGAGTTTACTTTTTCATTTTCTTTCTCGGTATAGTATTTTTCAAAAATGATACTCTTTTTAACATCTGAAATCCCTAAACCGTTATCTTTTACTTTTATGATTACGTTCTCTTTTTCTGATACTTCATCTTTTTCTACATCGATCGCTACTGTAATTTCACCTCCTTCAGGTGTAAATTTAAAGGCGTTGGACAATAGATTGTTTATCACCTTTTCTAATGCATTGTGGTCAAAGTAAGTCTTATAATGTGCTTCTTTTGAAACAATATTGAATTTTACCGATTTTTTAAACGCCAATAATTGAAAGGGCTCTGCCACTTCTTTTATAAAGAAAACAATATCGGTATGCCTAACTACTAAAGACATTTTACCCTGATTGATCTTTCTAAAATCTAACAATTGATTTACCAATCTTAAAAGATAGTTGGTGTTTTTATGCATTAGTTGATACTGCTCTTTTAAGCTAGATGCTTCCATCTCATCTTTACCGCTTAACAAATACTCTAACGGAGCTTTTATCAAGGTAAGCGGTGTTTTAAACTCGTGAGAAATATTGGTGAAGAAATCGAGTTTTAAGGTCTGTAGCTCATCATTTTTCTCTTTTTCCAAATGTTCTAGCTCCAACTGATGCTTTTTGGTGTTACTAATAATGGTAAACCTCCACAAGCTAACCAGAAGCAATAATAGCAGTATGCCATAAACAATATAAGCTACGGTAGTTCTATAAATAGGAGGTTTTACGGTTAAATTTAGGGTGTACGGAGTAGTATCCCATAATCCATCATTATTGGACGACTTAACTTGCAGTGTGTAATTACCAGGTTCTATATTGGTATAGGTCGCAAATCTTTTGTCAGAACCGGTGTACACCCAATCATTATCAAAACCTTCTAATTTGTATGCGAATTGATTTTTATTGGGTGCAGAAAAGTGTAATGATGAAAACTCGAACGAAAAGCTATTTTCACTATAATTCAGTGTAATATCTTCCACTTCAGATATATTCTTATCCAATAAAACCCTACCATTTACTTCTTCACCTACAGCAATCTCCTCATTAAAAATTGAAAGCTTGGTAACCACCGTTTCCGGTGATGTTTCATTATCATATATTTCCCTCGGATAAAATGCATTAAAGCCGTTGATACCACCAAAAATTAATTCACCATCCTTGCGTTTTACCGCAGCCAGCTCTTGAAACTCACTGTCTTGCAGACCGTCTGCGACATCAAAATTTTTAAAGATTTCTTTTTCGGTATCGAATCTTGATAATCCCTTATTTGTTGAAACCCATAGTTGACCTTGTTCATCTTCTAAAATCGCCTTAATTACATTATTCGGTAAACCTTCTTCTATGCTATACGTTTTAAAAGTAGCTACTTCACCTTCTTCACCGGGTATTAATTTATTTAATCCGCCGCCAAAAGTACCTACCCAAAGCTCTCCCTTTCTACTCTCAAAAAGTGACAAAATGTAATTATGACTCAAAGAAGAAGCATTTCCTTCTTCAGTTTTATAGGTCTTGAATTTTGGCTGTTCTTTATACTTTTCCGTTATGGTCAATTGACTAAGTCCATCTCCGGTAGCGATCCATATATTTCCTTTACTATCTTCATAGATATTCCTTACTATATTATTGGACAAGGAATTAGGATCACTAGAATTTTCTTGAAAATTTTGCTTTATATAATTACCGTCATCGCCTTTTATCCATCGATACAAACCCCCAGAATATGTGCCTATCCATAAATTATCTTGAGAATCGTTCAATAAGCTAAACACACTACGTTTTAAACCTTGTAAACCGGTTACGTTAGAAATACCGTTTTGAGGATTTGTAATATCTATTCTAAATAAATAAGGATAGTTTTGACCGCCTTGCAAAAGATATTTTTTGCCTTTAAAACTAATCTCCTCTAGTGCAAATACTTTTCTAAGCTGATTTGTAGAGGTAAAGGCAGAATATTTTTCTTTGCTTGCGACGCTTTTATTTAAGCCTCCCCCTTCTGTACCTACCCAAAGTGTGCCATTACTATCCTCAAAAATTGACCTTATTTTATCGTAGCTAAGACTGTTCTCCCTCAAATCACGTTTAACATGTTTGAAGTTTTTCCTGTTCGGGTCAAACTTGTTTACCCCACCACCATTTGTACCCACCCATAAAATACCGGTTCTATCAATGTATAAAGAAGTTATAATATTCTTACTAATACCGTTTTTATCTTCTGGTCTATAAGTGAACGATTTTAATAACTTGGGCTGTTTTAAACTAGAAGAATTATCAAAGTATAGCAACCCATTATCGGTACCCGCCCAAATGTGGTTTTTATCATCAAAAGCCAAAGAAGTATAGTTGCCTCCTTTGATTTTTATAAATTCCGGGTCTTCCTTGGTACCCTGAACATACAAACCTTGCCCAGTACCAATTATAAGTTTGTTATAACGGTCTTGCGCAATAACACCCACAGATTCATGCTTAAAGCCTATGTCATCATTAATTAGTTTAAAATAGGAATTACCCTTGGCATCAAGTTTTAACTGGTAAATTCCCAAATGCCCGCCTAGCAGCAACTCACCATCGGCATTTTCATAAATAGAATTAATAACACTACCATCTTGTTGTTTGTTTTGATCTTTAAGTACAAACTTGAATTTTTGAAACTTGACACTGTCCATGGACACCGATAGGTCAAGCATATTAATATCTTCTTTGGTAGCGATCCACAATCTATTCTTACTATCTAGATATAAACGGGTTATGTAATCATTTGATAGACTATGCTCATTTGCTTTATCAAACTTAAACTGCTTAAAAGTCTCTTTCTTTTTGTTGTAATAAAAAAGTCCGTCACCGGTACTACCTACCCATAAATTACCTTTTTCATCGCCCGTCATGGCATAAATAAGATTACTATTTATGTTGGTGCTTTTTTGATCAGGTTTGAAAACGGTGAACGAATAGCCATCGTATCTATTTAAACCATCATGTGTACCAAACCACATATAACCGTATGAATCTTGATAAATACAGTTGACATCACTTTGAGAAAGACCATCATCGGTACCAATTTGATCAAAATAAAAGTTTTCTTGACCTTGTGCCATCAGACTATATAGCAATACCATAAACATGAAAAAACATTTCATATTTATTAATGCAAAACGTGCTTTAACCTGTTCTTTTGAATACATTTTAATCAGTATTCCTTGAGCTAAAATTGGGAGAATATTCATGAACATTAAAAATGATAAAGTTTACTACAATACACTGAATGAAATGATTTCATATGTAGAAGATATGGTTTTATTCGTCCTTTTCCGCCTTGAAACCTAGTAAAACCCTATTCGACAGTATAATGTAATCAATATAAATCATATATTTTTTATACATCACAAAATAGTTCGTATTTTGTGATAAACTCATAAAATGAAGCTTCATTTACTAGATAGATCTAGTGTTGCGAACACATCAATTACCGTTTCTCAAAATAATTATAAGAACTTTTTAAAGGTTTGGCATTTTCATGAAGAGCTAGAATTGGTATATATTATCAAAAGTTCGGGTACCCGATTTGTTGGAGATAGCATTGAGAAATTTCAATCGGGCGAGGTGGTTCTTATAGGTAAAAACGTTCCTCATATGTGGTTAAACGATGATGCCTATTTTGAAAAAAATTCTACGCTTACCGCACAAGCAGTTTCCGTTCACTTCAAAGATAATTTTGTGGGACACGAATTTTTATCGCTACCAGAAATGCAACCCGTAGCTCGTCTTCTAAAAAAAGCAGCACAAGGAATTAAGTTCCACAACATTACGGATAATATAAAAAATGAATTAAAAAACCTTCATAGTCTTGAACCTGCAATTAAAATAACGCGAATAATTGAATTATTAAGCAAATTAGAGCAACAACAAAATTATACACTATTATCTAGCAATGGGTTTATTAATACGTTTCATCAAACAGAAAACGAGAGATTGAATATTATTTATGAATATGTATACCAAAACTTTCATACTCCTATAAGCTCAAAAGATGTTGCACAGTTGGTCAACATGAACGCATCTTCATTCAGTAGATTTTTTAAAACTATCCACAGAAAACCTTTCACTAGATTTTTAAATGAAATACGAATTGGCTTTGCTTGTAAAATGCTTCTAGAAAATAAGGACAGTATAACTTCAATTGCATATGCATGCGGATTCGGAAATATTTCAAATTTTAATCGTCAGTTTAAAATCATTAAAGATCAATCTCCTTCTTCCTTTTTAAGCAAACATCGAAAACATTTATAGGTTTTATGCAAAAAAAGTATCAGATTTGGTATTTAATGAGGTGGTTTTAGGCAAAATGTTCCCATAATTTTGAATAAAACAAAATCAATGTCAAATTCAATTATAATTACTGACGTCATCTCAAGGGATATTCGTTTCCCTACCAGCAAGTCTTTAGATGGTTCCGATGCTATGAATCCCGATCCAGATTATAGCGCCGCTTACGTAATATTAAAAACAAATTCACCAGAAGGTCATGAAGGTCACGGATTAACTTTTACTATAGGTAGAGGTAATGAACTTTGTACCCAAGCCATAAAATCTCTCGCGCATTTGGTAGTAGGTAAATCTTTAGAAAGCTTTACTTCTAATATGGGTGATTTTTGGAAAATGATTACAGGCGACAGTCAGTTGCGATGGTTAGGTCCTGAGAAAGGAGTTATTCACCTTGCTACCGGCGCCGTGGTCAATGCCGTTTGGGATTTATATGCGAAAGTAGAGAAGAAACCTTTATGGAAATTATTGGCAGATATGTCACCTGCCGAGTTAATTTCATGTATTGATTTCACATATATTACAGACGCTATCACCCCTACCGAAGCCTTGGAGCTTTTGCAGCAAAAAGAGACCAGCAAGCAGGAAAGAATTGATCATTTAAAGGATAAAGGGTATCCTGCCTACACCACGTCTGCCGGTTGGCTAGGATATTCTGATGATAAAATGCGACGTCTATGCAAAGAAGCTAAGGCAAGTGGCTTTAAGCATATGAAAATAAAGGTTGGTTCTGACCTACATGACGATATGAGGCGTGCCGCGATTATTCGTGAAGAAATTGGCGACGATTTAAAACTTATGATGGATGCCAACCAAAAATGGGATGTTGATGAAGCTATTACCAATATGGAATCGCTTAAAAAATTCAACCCATGGTGGATTGAAGAGCCAACGAGTCCCGATGATATTTTGGGACATGCAAAAATTGCCAAAGCTGTTAAACCTATTGAGGTTGCAACTGGTGAACATTGCCAAAACAGGGTTATCTTTAAACAACTAATGCAAGCAGGTGCCATCGGTATTTGCCAAATTGATAGTTGTAGGGTTGGTGGCGTAAATGAAATATTGGCTATTTTATTAATGGCAGCTAAATTCAACATTCCCGTATGTCCGCATGCCGGTGGTGTTGGGCTATGCGAATATGTTCAGCATCTATCCATGATAGATTATATAGCTATTAGCGGTTCAATGGAAAATAGGATCATAGAATTCGTAGATCATTTACATGAACATTTTTACGAGCCTGTTGTCATTAAAGACGGAGCATATATGCCTCCAAAATTACCAGGATATAGCATTACCATGAAAGAAGACTCATTGGACACCTATACTTTTCCTGACGGGGTATTTTGGAAAGAAGAATTAAAGAACAAATAAACTACTAAAACATGAAGTTTAACCTTAAAGGTAAAAACGTAATTATAACCGGTGGTGGTAGCGGTATTGGTCAAGCTATCTCAACCACATTTGCTGCACAAGGTGCCAATGTTCATATTTTAGAATTGAACATAGAACATGCAGAGAGCACGGTAAATCTTATCAAAGAACAAGGTGGAGTTGCTACAGCATACCATTGTAATGTTGTAGACCAAAAGCAGGTTATAAGTGTTGTGGATGAAATCACTGCTAAAAAGGACATTCATATACTCATTAATAATGCCGGCATTGCCCACATAGGTAATATTGAAAAGACTGCCGAAGATGATTTGGATCGTGTTTATAATGTCAATGTTAAAGGTCCTTATAACTGCATGTATGCGCTTATTTCCAAGATGAAAAAAAATGGTGGTGTCATAATTAATATGGCATCGATAGCTTCTAACGTGGGTATAAATGATCGTTTTGCATATTCAATGAGTAAGGGTGCTATTCTTACCATGACGTATTCCATTGCCAAAGATTATATTAAAGATGGTATACGTTGCAATTGTATTTCACCGGCTAGAATTCACACTCCTTTTGTTGACGGGTTTATAAAAGCAAATTACCCGGGACAGGAGGAAGAAATGTTCAAAAATCTGTCTGCCACACAACCAATTGGCAGAATGGGTAAACCCCAAGAAGTTGCTGACCTAGCTCTTTACCTTTGTTCAGACGAAGCTTCTTTTATTACTGGAACGGATTTCCCTATTGACGGGGGATTCATAAAACTTAACGGATAAAATAAAAAAATGAAACTAATACGATTTGGATCACCCGAAAATGAGAAACCAGGAGTAATTCTTGAAAATGGCGATTGGATAGATACTTCAGGTTTTGGTGAAGATTATGATGAGCTTTTTTTTGAGTACGACGGTTTAGCACGACTTACATCTTGGGTTGATGAAAAAGCTAATGATTTACCTATAATAGATAAGAGTACAAGATTAGGACCTCCTATAAAAAAGCCTTCTAAAATTGTTTGTGTTGGATTAAACTATGCAAAACATGCAGCGGAGAGTGGTATGCAAGTACCTACAGAGCCTGTTCTGTTCTTTAAAGCGACTTCTGCTATCGTAGGACCCAATGATGATGTTATCATCCCAAAAAACAGTAAAAAGACCGATTGGGAAGTTGAGTTGGCTGTTGTAATCGGCAAAAAAGCTAGCTATGTTGAAGAAGCCGATGCGATGGACTATGTTGCTGGCTATACCCTACATAACGATTATAGTGAAAGGGAGTTTCAATTAGAAAAACAAGGGCAATGGGTAAAAGGTAAAAGTTGCGACACTTTTGCTCCTATAGGTCCGTTTTTAGCGACCAAAGAAGAAGTTAGCAATCCGCATGACCTAGACCTATGGCTAAAGGTAAATGGTGAACTTTTACAGAATAGCAATACCGAAGATTTGGTATTCAACATACCGGAGTTAGTAAGTTACATTAGTCAATATATGACGTTGTTACCTGGTGATATTATCTCTACAGGAACACCATTTGGAGTAGGTTTAGGGTTTAATCCTCCTAGGTATTTAAATCCTGGTGATGTGGTTGAATTGGGTATTGAAAAATTAGGTAGTTCTAAACAAGTTGCCAAGGCATACACAAAATGATCATTGACAGTCATCAACATTTTTGGAAGTACGATCCAGTTAGAGATAGCTGGATCGATAGCACTATGAAAATCATACAACGTGATTTTTTACCTAGAGATTTAAAACCAATACTTATTGAAAACCATGTTGATGGTTGTATTGCCGTACAAGCTGATCAGTCTGAATACGAGACTGCCTTCTTATTAGACTTGGCTGCAAAAAACAATTTTATAAAAGGTGTAGTTGGCTGGGTAGACTTATGTGATAGTAATGTACAAAAACGCTTGGAACAATTTGCCCAAAACAAGCTTTTTAAAGGTGTACGCCATATTCTACAAACAGAAAAAGAAGATTTTATTTTAGACCGAGCATTTATCAACGGAATTCAAAGACTAGCTCCGTTAAATCTAACGTATGATCTTTTGGTTTTACCGCATCAATTAGAAAATACTACGATACTAGTTTCTAAATTTTCAAATCAAAAGTTCGTTTTAGATCATATTGCCAAACCACCTATTAAATCCGCAGGAATTAAAAATTGGAAATTGGGAATTGAAAAACTTGCCAAATGCCCCAATGTATATTGCAAACTTTCAGGATTAGTAACAGAAGCTGATTTGAGCTCTTGGAAACAAGAGGATTTTACGCCTTATATAGATATCGTTTTTGAGGCTTTTGGTACAGACCGTATACTATTTGGATCAGACTGGCCTGTTTGTTTATTGGCTGGTAGCTATGCTAAAACAAAGAAAATAGTTACATCTTATATCAAGCAATTATCCGATACGGAACAAGCAAAAGTAATGGGGTTGAATGCTATGGATTTTTACGGAATAAGCGCTTAATTTATTAACAACATTAAAACATACCAACGATGGATTTAAAACTGAAAAATAAAATTATAATAGTATCTGGAGGTTCATCTGGAATTGGTAGAGGTATAAGTATCAGTCTGGCAAAAGAAGGTGCAATACCTTATATTCTAGGTAGAAATAAAGCGAATATCGTCTCTGTAATTTCTGAAATAGAAAAAGAAGGCGGACAAGCAGGTTACGCTTTTGCCGAACTAACGGACCCACAAAAATGCAAAGAGGCTGTTGACAGTTGTATAGCACGCTTTGGAAGAATTGACGGCTTGGTAAATAATGCCGGTGTAAACGATTCTGTAGGTTTGGAAGATGGAAACCATGATGATTTTATGCGTTCTATTTCTAGAAACCTCACGCATTACTACATGATGGCGCATTATGCGCTTCCTGAACTTAAAAAGAATAAAGGTGCTATTGTGAATATCGGTTCCAAAACATCGGTTACCGGTCAAGGTGGAACTTCTGGCTATGCTGCTGCCAATGGTGGCAGAAATGCACTTACCAGAGAGTGGGCGGTTGAACTACTACCCTATTCTATTCGTGTTAATGCAGTTATTGTAGCAGAGTGTTATACACCATTATATGACCGTTGGATAAAATCATTCCCAAACCCAGAGGAACGACTTGATAAAATTACCAAAAACATTCCTTTAGAAAATAGAATGACCACTGCAGAAGAAATTGCCGATATGGTCGCTTTCTTATTATCTGAAAAATCTAGCCACACCACCGGTCAGCTCATATTCGTAGACGGCGGTTATAGTCATTTAGATCGTGCACTATAGCACACTTAAGACCTCTTAAATCAACTAACAACAAAACTCACCACCAATGTCAAAGACCGATAAAACACCTATAGTATCAAGAAAAACCTTGTTACCTTTTATTTTAATTACTTCTTTATTTGCGCTTTGGGGCTTTGCCAATGCGGTTACCGACCCTATGGTACAAGCCTTTAAAAAAGTGTTGGAACTCTCTAATTCTCAAGCGGCATGGGTACAAATGGCCTTTTATGGCGGTTATTTTTGTATGGCATTACCGGCAGCTTTGTTCGTTAGAAAATATTCTTATAAAGTAGGTGTGCTAATTGGCTTGGCACTGTACGCAGTGGGGGCGTTATTATTCTACCCGGCAGCTATCACTGAGCAATTTTGGTTCTTTTGCCTAGGGCTTTATATCTTAACCTTCGGACTCGCTTTTTTAGAAACTACTGCCAATCCGTATATACTGGCAATGGGCGACGCTAAAACGGCCACGCAACGATTGAATTTGGCACAAGCCTTTAATCCTATCGGTCTGTTATTAGGACTTTTGGTTGCGCAGCAGTTTGTTCTTAAAAATTTACAATCAGATGATATAGAAAATTACAGTGCTTTATCCGAAGCGAAAAAATCACTGATCAGAACATCAGACTTAATGGTAATCAGAGATCCCTATGTTGTTTTAGGATTGGTTATTTTGGCTATTTTGGTATTGATCGCCGTTAGCAAAATGCCGCAATCTAAAGGTGATGGGGCTATACCTAGCTTAAGCCATACCTTTAATTCGTTGAAAAAAAATAGAAAATATGTTTTTGGTGTGGTATCACAAATATTCTATGTTGGTGCGCAAATCATGTGCTGGACATATATTTACCAATACGCAGAGGCTATTGGTATGGATAGTGAAACTGCTGCCAATTATCAAATTGTAGCCTTCATATTGTTTCTGGTCGGTAGGGTTATTGGAACGTATCTTTTAAGATTTATATCTTCTGGAAAGCTTTTGTTATTGTACGCCTGTGCCGCCATTATCGCCTCTTTAGGCACCATGTTCTTAATAGGATCAATAGGACTTTATTGCCTTGTTGCCCTATCATTATGCATGTCTGTAATGTTCCCGACTATTTATGGTATTGCATTGGAGAATTTGGAAGAAGAAGAATCAAAAATTGGTGCAGCAGGTCTGGTTATGGCCATTGTTGGTGGCGCCTTAATGCCCGGGCTGCAAGGAAAAATTATTGATATAGGCGGATTTGGAGTGAATGACACCCAAATATTAGGGTTATCTGAAGTTAACTTTTCCTTTATATTACCATTGATGTGTTTTGTAGTCATTGCTTTTTATGGTCTAATGACCAATAAACATTACGAGAATTAACATGGAAAACCAAAAACATTGTTTCGCCTTAGATTTAAAGAACGATAAGGCACTGATCAACGAATATATCGAGCATCATAAAAATGTGTGGCCAGAAATTATTGAAAGTATAAAAGGTTCTCACATAGAAAATTTAGATATTTATCTCGTAGAAAACAGGCTTTTTATGATTATGGAAACCAACCCATTATTCTCTTTTGACAAAAAGCAACAAGCTGATGAAAACAATGCCAAGGTGCAGGAATGGGAAACCTTAATGTGGAAATATCAACAAGCTATACCAAACTCAAAACCAGGAGAAAAATGGCGATTAATGAACAAAATATTTGAATTATGAGTAAAGCCAAAATTGCCATCAACAACAATTACCCTTCAGTTACCGATTTAAGAAATAAGGCCAAGAAAAAAATCCCAAAATTCGCTTTCGAATATTTGGATGGTGGCTGTAATGAAGATGTTAACCTTATAAAAAATACCAGTGATATCAGAAAGGTGGAACTGTCTCCCAGCTATTTAAGTAAGCATACCGGTTCTGATATGAAAACCGAGCTTTTTGGACATACGTACGACGCCCCTTTTGGTATAGCTCCCGTTGGTCTACAAGGGTTAATGTGGCCCAATGCTCCAGAAATCTTGGCAAAAGCGGCATTTGAACACAACGTTCCTTTTATTTTAAGTACGGTATCTACAAGTAGTATTGAAAGAATAGCTGAAATTACAGAGGGGCAAGCTTGGTTTCAATTATATCACCCTACTGAAAATAGGTTACGTGACGATATGATACAAAGAGCTGCACAAGCAGAGTGTCCTGTTCTGGTTATTTTATCCGACGTGCCCACATTTGGATTTAGACCAAGGGATATTAGAAATGGATTGGCCATGCCGCCAAAAATGAGTGTAAAGAATATTCTTCAAATTTTAGGAAAGCCAGAATGGGCAGTGAAAACCTTAATTCATGGTCAACCAAACTTTGAAACCCTAAAACCATACATGCCCAAAAACCTAGATTTAAAACAACTAGGAAAGTTCATGGACCAGACCTTTACCGGTAGATTGAACGAGGAGAAAATAAAACCTATTCGCGATATGTGGAAAGGAAAATTGGTGCTAAAAGGTGTTGCTTCTGAAATGGATGCAGAGAAAGCAATTCGTTTAGGTGTAGATGGCATTATTGTCTCGAATCACGGCGGAAGACAGTTAGATGCCGGTGAGTCTACCATCAGACCACTAACGCGCATTGCCGAAAAGTATGGCGACCAAATAAAAGTAATGATGGACAGTGGTTTACGCTCTGGCCCCGATATTGCTAGAACAATGGCTTCTGGAGCAGAATTCACCTTCTTAGGTCGTTCTTTTATGTATGGAGTGGCTGCATTGGGAAATACTGGTGGAAATCATACTATATCATTATTGAAAACTGAACTACAACAGGTTATGGAGCAAGTATGCTGTGAGAACACGACGGACTTCCCTAATCATCTCATCAAGAAAATTTATTAAAAAACGGATGATTATTTTACGTTGATAAGCACTAATACTTATTCTGTAAAATTATCATCCGCAAAATTTACTCTTCTATTTTTACTACTTCACTTTAACTTCTAAAGGAGCATTTACTTTTTTAGAGAATTGTTTCAAGTAGTTGTTCCACTCTTCTTTGGTGCTGAATTGTTTGCTTTTTTTCCAGCCAAACCCTGTATAATAAACAGCTTCACCATTTGCTACCTTTACCTGTGCATACAAATTACTTAGATCCTTGGCATCGGTAACATATTCATCATACCCTAACATAGCATTCGAAGGCACTACAATTCCTGTTCCCAATTCAGAACCAAAATAAGGCTCCCAATAACTGACCCAACCATGTTCTACCTCGGTAGATATTTCACCATCTTTCTCATGCAGTGTAAGACCAACGGATATTGTTTCTGAGCCTTCCACCTCAACCCTATATTTAGATAGGTTGCTTCCTCGATCCAGTGAAATAAATTTCTTTTCAGTTATAGTTATATCTCCTGCTTTCCAAGGTGCATAGCTAATCCAAAAACTGGTTCTTAACGGTCCGGTTTCAATGGTTTTGTAATCGGTAAAATTTCTAGAAAATTGATATGAGGTATCTACTTTAACAGCAATTCCCCCTACTCCTCTACTGGTTCCAACATGAAAATTATCGAGCCCTTCGCCATCATCTTCATGATACGATCCATCTGTTTCCAATTCCTTCTTATACCATTTATTGATAATAGGGTAATCCACTCTTTTTAACCATGCATCCATTCCGCTTGAAAGTGTGCCTCCAGGAATACTATCCTCTATCATTTTTTGTGCTACAGGACCATATGTTCTAAAAGCCACCCTATCATTTTCCCAAGCATAATCATCTGTACGCTCTGGTACAAATCTTGAATAACACGTTGGTATTTCTTCAGATGGAGCTTCGGCATCCTTTAATGTTATTGTAAAGGTTTTACTTGAATTCGCTCCTATTTCTGGCTGAAATAAAAGTACATCATGTGTACCATCTCCATCAACATCACTTAATTGTGATACCAGTTCTGCAGTACTACCAGCTTCACTAATCTTGTACGATTTTCCAGATATTAACTTTAAAGATTCGTTAGACTGCAATAGTGCCAAATCAATTTCAACGGTCTCTAAAGAACGGTCAATATCCAAACTATTTAAAACTTCTATTTCTAACGATGTATTACCCGAACACCCTGCTAAGAACAAGGTAACAATTGCCGCACAATACTTTAAATGAATCTGGTTTATCATACTATTATTTTTCATTACTTGGTTTACCAATGGTTGCTAAAATTCCACCATCAACATACAAAATATGTCCATTCACGAAATCACTTGCCTTAGACGATAAAAATACCGCCGCACCTGCCAAATCATCTGGATCGCCCCATTTTGCCGCCGGTGTTCTGTTCACAATAAATTCATTGAAGGGGTGCCCCTCTACTCGTATAGGTGCGGTTTGACTTGTGGCAAAATAACCCGGACCAATACCATTGACCTGTATATTGTGTTTAGCCCATTCTGTGGCCATATTCTGTGTCAACATCTTTAATCCACCTTTTGCAGCGGCATAAGCACCTACGGTATTTCTACCTAATTCACTCATCATAGAGCAAATATTGATGATCTTTCCCTGTTTTCTTGCAATCATGTTTTTTACCACATGTTTTGATACAATAAACGGACTCACTAAATCTACATTGACCACTTCCTTAAAGTCTTCCACTTCCATATCTTCCAATGGCGTTCTTTTAATAATGCCCGCATTATTAACAAGAATATCAATTGCGCCTACTTTAGCTTGTATATCGTTTACGGCTTTAATAACTGCTTCTTCATCTGTAACATTGAATTTGAAACCATATGCATCAATGCCCAAGGACTTGTAAAATGCTACGGCATCGTCAATTTTAGCTTGTGATGAATTTCCATTCACTATTAACTTTGCCCCAGCAAGACCTAATCCTTTTGCCATTGCCATACCTAAACCATGGGTACTGCCGGTTACAAGAGCAACTTTACCTTTTAAATTAAATAGTTCCGTAGACATAATTTTATTTTAATTCTGTTATTGCAGCAACATCCATATCACTGTAGTCTAAATTTTCACCTGCCATACCCCATATAAAGGTATAGTTCGACGTTCCTGATCCACAGTGAATAGACCATGGTGGTGAAATTACCGCTTGGTGATTGTGCATCCATATATGTCTGGTTTCCTGTGGTTGCCCCATAAAATGACACACTGCCTGCCCTTCTGGTACATCTAAATAAAAATAAACTTCCATTCTACGATCGTGAACGTGTGCTGGCATGGTGTTCCAAACACTTCCGGTTTTCAACTTGGTCATTCCCATCTGTAATTGACATGTAGTAACTACCCCGCCAATGATCATTTGGCTTACCGTTCTATGATTTGCTGTCTCCAAAGAACCCAATTCTAGTTTATTAGCTTCTTCTAAGCTTACTTTTTTCGTAGGATAGTTGGTATGTGCCGGTGCCGAATTGATATAGAATTTAGCCGGTTTTTTAGGGGCGTCACTTTTAAAAACGACTTCTTTTGCTCCCATACCAATATACAAAGCATCTTTATGTCCTAAGCTATATGTTGTACCATCTACCTCAACTGCACCCGATTCTCCTACATTAATAATACCCATTTCTCTTCTCTCCAAGAAAAACTCAGCCTTTAAAGGATCAATGGTTTCCAGTTTTAAATTAGATTGAGGCACAGCAGAACCAGCTATATAGCGATCGTAATGCGTGTAAGTTAAATTGATTTCTCCCTCTTTCATAAGGTCGTCAATTAAAAACTCATCTCTTAACGCTGTGGTGTCGTATTTTTTAACCGCCTCTGGATTAGAAGCATATCTCGTATTATAAGTTGTAGACATTTAATTATATTTTAATTATTGTTTTAATCTGTACACTTTAAAATTATCTATTGTCATGTGATTTTTCACCGTTCTAAACCCGAAATGACCTTTCATGTATGGGTCGGCATCATAAAAATCGATCATTTTTACTCCGTTTCTGTAATATTGAACCACATTATCAAAGGCAATGATTCTAATATGATAGGTTGTATTCGGTTCCAGTAAAAACTCAGATTTGGTGAAATCATGTTCTTTCAACAGTGGGCGTTCTCCATTACCTACATATCTTCTAAATCTCGTTTTACTATTATCATGCCCACCTACACCCATATAATACAGACGCAGACCATCATAGTTTGTAAACTTGCCATGTCTGCCTGTGGAATTTTTGAACAAATCATTGGGATGTTCCATATCCGTAGCCATCCAAAAACAGTTCATATCAGATACTCGGTCATTTTCACCTCCGTCAGATATGATATAAGTATCGTATTCTATCATTATGGGTCCGGATAGTTCTTTTTTAAACCAAATCGTACAGCCTGAAACATCATCAATTTCAAGCTTATTATTTCTGATTTCAGAAATACCGCCTGGCATTTGCTCAACTTTCCATGAGCTTAAATCATCATTGAAATCATCTTGATAGAGCAAGGTTGATTTTACACTTAAGGTATCATTTAATGAGACTACTTTCGATGTTTGGGCACAACCGTAATTGACCAAAAGGACCAAGAACACTATCGATACCCCATTAAAATATTTATTGTTCCGTAAACTCATGTAACTCTTATAATTTGGTTTAGCGATATAATGCAATATGGGAATTTAGCCGCCATATAAATATAACTCATCGTTCATAATTGATAAATTATGAATCACGATAAATTTAACCCCTTATAACCAGTGTATTAACCTAATCTATTTTCTCTAGGCTCACAAAATATGCTCCCAATGTTTCTTCGTTCTCTAAAGTGAACCAGGTTTGCAAATCGGCTTCCCCCTCGGTTAAATCCACCTTAAATTCAGCATATTCCTGTGTAGGATCCACCTCAATTTCACTGTCCGTACCCTGTACTTTTACTCTTGCTTTCTTGATGGGCAAAGATTTTCCGGGTTTACTGGCAGAAACACTGGTTCCTTCTTTTGCAGGTCTAATAGCTGCTTTAGCATTTAAAGCTAAATGCGTTTCTTCGGGCCATCTACGTAATTTTACAGCATAGGTACCTGGTTGGTCAACATGTATTGCCCAATACCCATTATCCATATAACCTGTTCTAATATGTCTTTGGTGCCACGGACTATCGCCTTGCGTATGCCAGTCATGACAATATAATTTCGTAGGATTTTCATTTTCATTACCCACATAAATTCTTGGTAAATCATCATACCTAGGTAGCAAATCTTGCCACCACTGATTATAAGCTTCTTTAAACTCCGCCATTTTCTCAGGATGTTTTGAGGCTATATTTTTACGTTGTTCTGGATCTGTTTCCAAATTATATAACTCGGTACTATCTACCAATCGCCATTTACCCTGCATTAAAGAAGTTCTTCGCCATGGTTCTGGGTTTTCAGTACGTTGAGAATTAGTAATAACAATTCGCTCTTTAAAATCTTCACTTTCGCCATTGATCAAAGGCAGCAAACTTTTTCCATCAAAAGATATAGCTGTATCTACTTCTAGATCGCACATTTCTACCAAGGTAGGCAATACATCAAAATGTGCCGTTAGCTCATCAATATCTTTACCAACTGTAATTCCACCATTCTTCCAATGAATAAATAAAGGAACTCGGTGCCCGCCTTCATACTTACTTGCCTTCACACCACGCATACCTGCATTATATCCTTTTTTAATAAAACCATCCAATCGATGCCCTTCCGTTCTTGCTCCTTGAGCCGTACCGTTATCTGTGGTAAAGATCAGAATGGTATTGTCCATAAGTTCTGAGGTTTCCAAATAGTCTACAAGCTTCCCTACATTCTCATCTATATTGGCGATCATGCCATAAAAAGCAGGTAAGGGAATATCCTCATTATCCTTATACAGTTCTATATATTTATCAGCTACAAAATATGGGGAATGTGCCGTATTTGTAGGCAGATAGCAAAAGAATGGTTTGTCCTTATTTTTTTCAATATGCTTAATGGCTTCATTGAACCAGATATCAGTACTATAACCTTCAAATCTTTTTAGCTCTCCATTATGCACATACATATCATCAAAATAGTCATTATCCCAATAATCCATGGTTTGCTCCATACCGCCACCACCGTGAGAAAGCACTTCATCGAAGCCATTATCTTGTGGTCTAAACGGATAGTTATCGCCTAAATGCCATTTTCCGAATATTGAGGTGGTATAGCCGTTTTCCTTAAATATTTCAGCCATAGTTGTTTCACGCTCCAACAATAAAGATCTACCGTTTATAGTATGCCATACTCCTGTTCTATTTGCATTATGACCCGTTAGCAATGCTGCCCTTGTTGGTGCACAGGTGGGGTTTACATGATAATCTGTAAACCGGGCACTTGTTGCATGCAGCTTATCTATGTTAGGCGTTTTTATATACGGATTACCCAATGCCGCTATATCTCCATACCCTTGATCATCTACCAATATTAAAATAACATTCGGCTTTGCTTCTTTCTCTGTCGTGATATCCTTCTTTTCTTCACATGAAAAAAATAGCATTGTTATAGATCCTATAAAAAATGTAAATATTCTATTCGAACGCTTAAGTATTGATTGTAAAAACATAGATTAATAAGTGTTTCTATTCTTTAATTTATTTTTCGAATGGATAAACCAATTTTAATGCATCGCTTTATAAAACAGATGATTATTTTGACCGCCATCGCTAACTTTTCCAGCTGATACACCTGTAGTATTATTGCTATTTTCATCTAGAACAACCGGATACTCCGTTAAATTGTTCAGTTTAATATGGGAAGCGGAATAGTTTTCATCGCGCTTCAATAGACCAATAGTTCTATTATCTCCACCTACTTGAATTTTTAAATTTTGATCACTATTTGGTACAGCGCTTCTAAGAGTAATTTTATGATCGCTTCCTATAATTATAGCGGCATGACCACTACCGTTATATGATTTACCTTCATAAGGTAGCAACGTAATATCTGCATTTGTACCGCTATCGGTGACATAATCTACCCCTAGAGCAGGACCATATTGAGTATCTGCATAACTATCTACAATATCGCCAGTACCGATACAAAATCCTCTTTCACAACCAATAGTAGTGGTCCCCGATACATATTTTTTACCCGTGGCATGGGTCAATGTTACCCCTGCTCTCATGTTCTTTACCGTGCAATTGATGATGGTAGGGTTAGATGTTCCGCGATTATAGACTACGCCGTCAATAATAGTTTCACCACCATTATAGGCTCTTATGCCACCCTCGCCCAAACTCATCATATAACCTGCTGGCAATTTGTACCCAAAATACGTCATAAATCCTGCTTTATCACCGTCTGAACCCGTGCCGGTTTCAGCTAGCATATCATCGGTAGATCGCATGGTGCCTTCTATATAACAGCCTTCTATTAAAGGCTCATCTGCCGCTTGCATAAACATTGCATGACCATATGACCTATGAATAATTGTACAGTTTTTTGCATGATTTTTATAACCACGAATTAAAAAGGCGGAGTGTTTAAAATGATTTATCACATTATTACCTCCCTTACCAAATGTTTCTCCATATCCGTAAGGGTAAGATCCTTTGGTACTTAAATGTAACCCTTCAATTCTATTGCCTGCCCCATCCATAACAACATTACAAGCTCTTCTTGTGGGGTGATCATGTACCGAACCTACATCTACCAAAGTCAAATTTTTGATAACATTGTTATTACCAACTACCTGAAGTTCATAAAACTCATTATATTCTTTAAACGCTGTCAACACCTCTGTTTCTACATTGACAGTGACACCGGTAAAATCATATACGCTATTGTTACCGCTAAACAACAACAACACCAAAGCTTCATGATCATCGATTGTAGTGTGAGATTTAAATGTACCGTTTTTAATATTGTTGACCGTAATGGTATATGTTCCTTCTTTTAAAACCACATTTGCATTGTCCTGCCCTAAATAAGGTACTAATTCTGCTAAAGTATCCACCTTTGTTTGTGCATAAATTGCCATACTGAAAAGCAGTAAAAGGATAAATGCAAAATATTTTAATTTATGAGTCATACCAGTTGTTTATTTATAAACCTTCTTGTGAATGCTAATTTTATTCAACCTCAACATCCTTGACAAAATCATTCATAATGATATTGTCAGTTGCTACTTTTTTACCATCGATCATTACATTGTCAAATATCACCTGTTCAACAATATGTTCATTATCGAACCCAATAAGCTCTATACTCGCATGGTCTTTAATGATATACGGCTTCCAATCGGGTCCGTCTTGAAAGCCGGTTAGTGTGGTGTCAATAGGAGCTGAAGTTGCCGTAATATTTTTAAAAATTACATTTTTAATGTGACCGCGTTCTTCGGTTTCCGTCCATCTTGTTTTTCCTATCCAACAAGATATTAATCTACGGGCTTCGTCTATTCTAATATTATCAAAAGTGATGTCACTTATTACAGCATCATCACAATGATATACCCGTAAGGCTGTTTCTCTACCAACATCGTGAATTACGTCACAATTTTCAAAAAGTACATTACTGATATTCTCATGAACCTCTGCGCCTATACTAAAAGAGTGAGCCAATTCGTTCCAGACCACACATTTTCGTGTGTGAATATTATTGACCTCGCCGTATCCACCAAAAGACTTTATTACAACGGCATCATCAAACGTTCTCATAAAACAATTTTCAACCAAAACATCCCTACTGCTAGTGATATCTACACCATCTGCATTACCTCGCCAACCAATAATTTTTATATTATCTACATGTACATCGTCACTACTTTGAATAGGAATTGTCCAATGGCTAGGATCAAAAATGGTTACACCCTCAATTTTTACTTTTTCAGCTTTATGCGCCAAAATAGTGTATCGTCTTACTTTTTTGGGAATTTTGCTTTGATCGATAATTCCGCGTCCTCTAATGCTTACATTTTTACCTTCTAAAATAAATGTTGGTTTTTTTCTTAAATGCCCTCTAATTTCTATTTCCTCTTCCTTAGTTGGCAGAACACAATAAACATATGCTCCTCCTGCAATATAAACGGTCTGCCCATCTTTAACCGTTATCTGGGATACATGGTGCACCCCAGGACCAAAATAAATAACATTTGGGTCGTTTACATCAGGAATATTTTCTTCGAAAGGGTTAGCCAAAATGTGCAAAGATTCGTGCCACTCGCCATTAATTTCAACCGTTACATGACCCGGTTCATTCATTTCAAAAACTATAGTACTACCCTTAAATGTTGGCTCAATTCCATATGAAGTAGGTAAAATTTTAACCGTTTCTACTTTTTCATAGTAAGCAACGGAAACCGTAACACTTTCATTCATATCAAAAGAAGCTACCGAAGCTTGACCGTATTGACCTTGAATTGGGTTTAATCTTGGCACTGGTTTAGATGGAGGTATTTTTGTTTTGTAAACTGGGACTTCTTTACCCTCAACGTATACATTATAAGATTCAGCTAAAACTATACCCTTGGGAGCATCATACACTTTAAATTGCTGCGCCAGTAATACGGGACCGGAAAAAATTATAGCAAAAAATACCAGCCCCTTATATATATTGGAGAGCACTTCTAATTTTTGACACAAAGCGTTTAAAGTTACTTTATCTAGCATTTTGTTGATTCATTTAGTTTCATACACCAATATCAATTCTTTAATAATAAAAGCGTATAAATTAATGCTCCATGTATATAAATTAGATTGCAAAAGGGCTATACATACCTAATAAATAACCGTTAAGGATTAGAATCGTTAAAAATTTCAAGATCATTCTGAAAATGTAAAAGCTTTAGCCCCCATTTTAACCATTATCTTTCTTCTAAGTTCTTCCACTAGTTTTGGATTATCGTTTGCAATATTCACTTGTTCTGCCAATGCATTTTTATGGTCGTACAATTCAACCACTCCGCTTTTATGTTGCGTAAACCGATACCGTTCTGTTCTAATTGTAGTTGCGTGCGATTTAAAAGCTACAGCTTCATGCCCCTCGGCATTTACATTATCTATCAAGGTTTGCAAAGAAGTGCCTTCTGTAAATTTTGGTGTGGACAAGCCGGTTAAATCGCAAAGTGTCGGAAACACGTCGACCGATTCTACTATGGCATCGCTCATTTTTCCTTTTTCTACCATAGACGGATCGTTAATGATCAATGGTGATTTCAGCGATTCTTCGAACAGGCTATGCTTGCCCCAAATAGCGTGTTCCCCTAAATGCCAGCCGTGATCTCCCCATAATACTACAATGGTATTTTTATCTGCCCCGGTTTCCTTTAGTTTTTGCATAATATCACCTACATGCTTATCTGCATAGCTTACACATGCCGCGTAATACTTTTTAAGTTCTAGAGCGAAGTCTTTATCCTTTCGTGGGTCTTTATTCCACTTATTATAATTCATGAATTCTCCGGAGCCGTGCCAAGTCGTTTTTCCCTTAGGTTTTTCTGAATGTGATACTGGCGGAATTTCTACATTCTCATAGAGATCCAAATACTTTTTAGGAACTCCAAATGGCAAATGAGGTTTGATAAGCCCTATCGCCAAAAAGAATGGCTGATCAGCTTTTGCCAACTGATCTAATTGTCGAAGACCTTCTTCGGCAATGTGACCATCAGGATAACTTTTATCATTACCGTCTACAGTTTCTATGACATCTCTGGTATTGGGCGTACGAACTTTACCGTATGCCAAGCCGTGCATTGCTCCCTTTGGGTTTTGCCATTCTGCTATGGGCATGATATGTTTATCCCAAGCATTTGGCATTTCTGGAATATTATTGTCATCCCAATTCTCACCACCTCTACCACCAGGGTGATGAGATACCTTTCCCACAGAAACTGTGGTGTAGCCATTATTTCGAAACCATTCTGGCATACTAGGTGCAATACTCGCATTTTTATCTTTAAAGCTTTCCGACCTTTTAAATAAAGACTGATTGTATTCACCCCTATACTCCAATCCGTATTGTCCGGTTAAAAAGGCATAACGTGATGGACCGCAACTAGGAGAATTTACATAATGTCTGGTAAATGCACGCCCCATTCTCGCTAAACTATCTATGTTGGGCGAATGGATATAGTCGACTCCAAATGAATTTAATTCTGGTCTTAGGTCATCTATACAAATTATAAGCACATTCTTTTGTTGCGCCATGAGAAATTGACCACCAAAAAGTAGCAAAACAAAAACCACTGTTATTATATTTTTCATAATCGTTCTTAAAAACTAATCGATTTTCTCAAGGTGTAGTACGTGACCTCCACCGGGCGCCATTCTAATTTTTAAATTACTTTCCTTAGTAAGCTCGGTAGCACTTATGGTATATGATTCCTTATTATTTAAATAGTGAGAATCACTTGCGTCTTCATACAATGTAGCTTTGTATTTTTCACCTTCCTCAAGAAAATCTAATGGTAAATTTATCTCTCTACTTTCCCGATTGGTAAGAGAACCTACAAACCAATTTTCACCTGCTTTTCTAGCGATACTCACATATTCGTCAATTTCACCGTCCAGGACTTTAAAACCATTAAATTGTGCTGGCATTTGTCTAATAGCATTGAATAGATCTTCTTTAGCCATATATGCTTCGGGACTGTCAGGTAGTACCATCCAGCCAGTATGTACCGTAATTAGTTTTGCCACTTCTGCAACCACAGTTCCCGGTAATTCTTGAAATACCTTATCACGCTTATGTGCCTCATTTAAATCAAAATATCCATTGGTTAAATCTAACGGTCCAGAAATCATATTTATTAGAGTAGCATTTACGGCAGTTTCCGGAAAGTACGACCTTTTAGCATCTGCCTGGGCATGGCCATATTCTTTAGACATCAAATTAGGCCATGTTCTATAATCGCCACTTGGAGCTACGGGACTATCATGAAAATTAACCATCATTTTATACTTGGCACACAATTGAACAACCTTTTGGGTATTTATAACTTTCTGTTTGGGCGTTCCCTTCATAAAGCTATATTTGATACCAACAGCACCCCATTCTGCAAACTGCTTTATGACATTTTCCAGTCCGTAGGTTTTGGCTCCAACATCGTTCAAATACAATATTATTCCCACATTGTTCTTTTTACCATAGGCGATGCATTCTTCAATATCAATATCGCTTTTTGACGTGGTTGGGTCTGATGATTCGCTAAATTCAGAACCATACCAATCTGCATCGACCAGTAGATATTGTATGTTATTTTGACTGGCAAAATCGATCATTCGTTTATGCGATACGGTATTACCACCATACTCAAAACCATCTTTTGTGGTATAACCCCACACACGCCAATCCCACAGCGCTTTACCCGGTTTAATCCATGAGCTGTCTTCTATTTTGTTGGGTTTATTTAGATTTACCAAAAGATCTGATGAAACCAAATCCCCAGCCTTGTCACCAATAATAAAAGTTCTCCACGAAGTTTCAAATCCAGAAGTAACACGTACCGGTTTGTTATTTATCGATAATACACCATTATCGTTTGATGTATTAAAAGAAATGGGTGCCGTGTTGACAATAGCTCCTTCTAAGGCCGCAATATATTTACCCGTATTGGTTTTAATTACCATAGGTATTCTCACTTTTTCATGAGACCCTTCGGTACTACTAACAGGACCCAAATTATGCCGTTCGCCATTGTATGCCCAATAGGTATAGTCTTGTGTAATATTCAACTTGGTCAATTCTTGTTGAATGGTTACACTATCACCCAAGATTTTCGGAAATTGATATCTAAATGCGAATCCGTCATTATACATTCTAAACTGAATGTTATAACCAACATTGTTATTGGTGTTTGAAGCTACCTTACATGTGTATTCATTATAGTTATTCTTTACAGTCGGTTGCTTTCCATTTATGGTAGACCAGGTACTATCATAGCTTTTATAATCTACTTCACCAATATGCACATTTTTCGTTAAATCAATCTCCCCTAACTCTAATCCAATAAATGACGAAGAGAAAATTGTATCTGTATCATGCATAAATGAGAACTGCAGATTAGACTTGGTGTTGAAAAGCTGTACGGTCAACTTATGATCTGGTGAAACAAGTATTGGTTCGGCTTGATTTTCACAGCCTATCAAAAAAACAACCACATTTATTACTCCAAAAATTATACCGCTAGCCCTCCAATATTTCATCATATACAATTCTTGATTCGTATCAATTACTTGGCTTCATTTTTCCATATGTGGCTACCATCCAATAATTTACCATACTCAACATGAAGTAATTTTTTCATTTTAGTAAATTTCTCCGGCTCTGTTTCTATCAGATTTACGGACTCCATTTTATCTTTCATTAGATTATACAATTCATAATCCGTTAGTTCACTTTCTTTGATCAACACTTCATTACCATCGTAAACATTCATTATTTGTGGAAGATATTCCCCGTTGTTTTTCAAACGTGCCAGTATTTTATAATCGCCATATCTCATAGCGACTTTATGTTGATTTAGAGCATTATAAAAGCCCCAAACCAATGGTTTATTTCTTTTAAATTCTCCTGTTTTTATTAAGGATAGAACCGACTCCCCATCCAACTCTTTGTTAGGTAGTTTTGCACCCGTAAGCTCAGATAGGGTCGGCAGAAAATCCAATGCGGAAACAACGGCATCTGTAGTACCGGTATACATTGGTTTCCCTATCCAATTTATAATTCCCGGTACACGTATACCTGCTTCGGTTGTCCATAATTTTCTTCCTTTTAATCCTCCTGTCTGCCCAAAAGTTCGTTTTGCACCAGAATACCGTGTAAAAGTTTCAGGTCCGTTATCCGAAGTGAAAATTACCAAGGTATTATCTGTTCCTTTTTCTTCCAAGTATGCCAATAATCTACCCACTGCCTTATCTACATTAGCTACATTGGCAAAAAACTCAGCTTCTGCACGGCCATTGGAATATGGCAAATACTCTTGTACCAAATCTTCTGGTGAAGCTACCGGTTCGTGAGGTTCATGAAATGTGACTTGTAAATAGAATGGATTATCCCCTTTTCTGTCATCTAACCAGCTCATGGCTTCATCTACCACCAATTGACAACTGAACCCTTCTTGTTGCCCTACCTTCTCTCCATTACGAACAAAATTCTTTGGATTTTGATGACTGGGCGATGCATTGTTGTGTGTTGCATACCAATGGTCAAACCCAAAATAATCCGGTTGGGGTTGTGCCGGGTTATTGAACAAAGAACTACAATGCCATTTACCGACCAATGCGGTTTCATAGCCCACTGTTTTAAGCATAGCCGGTATGGTTTCCTCCCCTTCTTGCAAGTGTACCTTATCGCGTAAATCTACACTTTTTTTTGGTCCCGGTATAAAGTCGTACACCCCTGCTCTATTGGGACTACGCCCTGTTAACAACCCTACACGTGAAGGAGAACATACCGGTGCGGCAGCATAATAATTGGTCATTTTAATTCCCGTAGCCGCCAACTTATCAATATTCGGTGTTTTTATAAATGGATGACCATAGGACGATAGATCTCCGTAACCTAGATCATCGCACAAAAAAATAATAATATTAGGCTGTTCTGTCTTTTTATCTTGTTGTGCCCTACTTATTACTACACTAAAAAATAGTAGCGTTAATATTGTGGTATTACGTGTGTTCTTTAAAATCATCGTATATTCTTATTTAGTTTCTTGATCCCATAACCTAAATGGGTCTCCGTAAGTTTCCATTTCCTCTAAAAGTAAATTCTCCATTTCTGCCAACTTAGCTGCGTATTTTGGGTTTTCTGCCAAGTCATTTTGCATTTCTTTGGGTTTACTATGTTCTGCTATATATTCATTAGGATTTTCCGCCAGATTGAATAATTGTGTCTCACGAACCTTACCCTCTAAAACATCATACTTAATCAATTTCCAATCTCCTTTTTTTACGGTGCGCATGCCGGGTGTTGAGCCACCGGCATAAACGCCATACATTACATCTCTAATACTATCTTGTTCACCCATAAGTACAGGTTTAAAGCTTTTGCCCTGTACTGTTTCCGGGATATCTATGTCAGCCAAATCACATAATGTGGGTAAAATATCGGTTAAATAAATATTGCCCTTAACTCGTTGGTTCGTCTTAATACCAGGACCTTTTACAATTAAGGGCACCCTCCAAGTATGTTCATATAAATTCTGTTTCCCCATTAAACCATGCCGACCTACCGCAATTCCATGATCAGAGGTATAAATGATATAGGTATTGTCCAATTCGCCCATTGATTCTAATTTATTCAATACTTTATTCAGTTGAATATCAATATTTTCTGAGCAGGCATATTCCCTTCCTATTTCGTTTCTAACGGTTTGTTCATCCCTGTTTTTCCAAACACCGCTTACATTTTCTTCATCCCTCAATTCTAAATGACCATGATGAAAAGGGTGACCGTCCAAATAATTATCAGGTAAAGGGGGTTGTTTTTCATTGGCTGCTGGAAGACTATTTTTATCGGTATGATTTGTTGCTCCATACTTCGCCAACAATTCCGGAGTGCCATCTCTTACATCATGCGGATGCGATAGACCAAAATAAATGAAAAACGGATTTTCATCGGCTATTGAGTCTCTATCTTCTAAATAGGTCAATACTTGATCAGCGTGCCAAGCACTACCAGATTCGTCAGTGCCACCTCGTTTTGTAGCATCTTTTACCACGGTAAATTGTTTGTTCGCCTTTGGGTATGAATTTCCTACTTTACACGTACGCATGGTGCTATACCCTGCCCTATTAAAAATAGCGCCAATAGTATTCTCCTCTAAATTTTTGGGTTCGTTAGGGTTAATATACCCTTGCATTGATGGGAGGCTCCACACCGTTCTACCGCTCATTATCATATGTCTTGATGGAGTACATACCGCACCTACCATTGCCCCCATATGCCTTGCATCGTCCACTACCAAACCATCTTTTGCCAATTGGGTTATTGTTGGGGCATCTAAAGTGGAGGTGGAATCGTAAAATTTAAAATCGAACGGTGACTGATCATCCACCAATACGAATAAAAAATTCGGCTTCTTTTTTACCTCAAACGGTTGATTCTTCTCTTTATCCTTACAACTAAAACCAACAATCGCAACTAAAAAGACTACGATAACGTTGCAAAAAATTCTGCCTTTATTCATTTTTTGAATTCATTTAATTTTATCAAGACTTGCACCCAGTTCAACTCACCGATTTTATTAGCACCACTTGATTTTCGGTCTTATATCGAAAGTATTTTTTACTATAGACATGCGTTATAATTTATAGCTCATTCTATATAAATTATTCGCTTTTATGGGCATTCTCTTAATTTAGAAACTTTTTCATGGGAACAACCTTATCAAATTCTTTAATTTCTATGTTTCGATAATATATTTCAGCCGTTTCCGATTGAAAACCGATGATACCCTCACCCACCGACAGATTCGTACCCATATTTACAATTTCACCGTTTAGCTTGTGAATGGTATACGCATTGCCCATTACAATAATTTCGCACTGGTTCCATTCTCCATTAAGGGCATTGTATTTGGGAGATGCATACCCATAAATTTCATTCTTCATGTTAGGCATTTCTTTACCTCCATCTTTAGGTAATAAAAATGTTTTGCCATCTGCTGTAGCTGTCCAATCTAAACTTACACCTGCACCCCAAAAATCGCCTGTATGGTTTCTATCGGTAATGTGATTATAACGTACTTGATATTCTAGACCTTTAGGCCACACCTTGTCATCGAACACATGGTAATAGCAGCCCGCATCATACTGCCATTCATCAAAATTATTGGTTATTTTCTCTCCCCATTTATATTCGAATCGAAGTATATACTTACTATATTTCTTATTGGTATAGAATAGACCGTGAGTGCCATTTTCACCAGTATTTAAATTTAAACTATCTGGCATGTGCTTAAAAACATGCACCATACCATCTTCAATAGTATATACTTCTTTCGCCTTGGCACTATCTCCACTCCTCAGTTTCAGATGCCAACCATCAAAATTTTCACCATTGAACAATTGTACAAAACCATTATCTAACTTCTTTTGATTTTGTCCATTGGAGATACCCACATTTACAATCAATGTGACGCAGATAAGTAATAATCGGTGATTTCTCATTGTTTAGTTTTTCAGTTCTTAGTTGTTCTTTTTACACTGTTGTATTCTTTTATAAAATTTTGAAGTACTGCGGGATAGGTATCTCCCGTAGCAGTTCCCCTGCCTTGCATACCACTGCCATAGGTTATAGAATCGCCTAGACAAATGATTTTCTGAGACTTTTCCAGTAGCTGGTTTTCCTTTAAATAGCGAAATACCAGTTCGCCAATAAACCGATAGCCCAACGCCGTAGGATGCACTCCGTCCGCGGCACCACTATTGCTTATATTCTTAAAAAATAAATCGCTATTGTGCTTTGGCAAATCCATATCTTTAAAAATCTGAAATAGATCCAAATAATGCACCGACAATTTGTTTGCTACACGAGATACACTATTTCTTGCACTATCTAATTTTACGTTGGGTGCCTCATTGAACAACTTTTTATCATGCCTTTTAAACAAATACACGGAATCTGCCGGAGGTGAAGTCATAAGCACTACTTTACTATGCGTTTGCTTTATGCTTTTTACGATATGCTCTAAATTATCTTCATATGCCCTATATGAAACCAACTTTCTAGAATTCAGCATATCATTGGTACCGACCATTACTATTACCAGATCTGGTTTTTCTTCCAATACATCATTTTGTAATCTTTCTAAAAGTTGTACAGTAGTGTTACCGCCCACACCGGCATTTATTACTTGAGCATGGGTTGATAATAAAGTTGCAAAAAACAATGCGATGAAAATGATATGATTTCTGGTTATTCTCATTTAGACTCTTCAACTAGTTGTTTATTATACTCTAACACTTGGTCGTCTTTAAGCAACTGCTCCTTTAAAGCCGTATAGTCAACATCATGAATATTTTTCTCCTCGTCTATCGCCATCGCGGCAAGTGTACCTGCACTTTGACCCAAAATCATAAACACAGGCTCCATTCTTATAGAACCAAAAGCAATGTGCGAACTAGAGACCGCAGCAGGAACCAATAAATTTTTACATTCTTCTTGCTTTGGTAAGATTGTTCCTAAATGTATTTGATAGGGAGCGTCTGGTTCTATTCCTAAATCTCCTTCATTTTGTACATAACCTTCTTTGGTGATATAGCGTTGAACATTATGGGAATCCATTGCGTAAGAACCCATACCTATTGGTTTCAGCACTTTCTTTTTTCCTAGGATCTCGTTATCTGTCATTACAAATTCCCCGATCATTCTTCTAGCTTCGCGAACATAAATTTGATAGGGCCAGTGACCGTTATCCACAAACTCGTCTTTGGCAAGTCCCCACTTTTTAATGCTGGTTCTAAACCGCTCAGGTACGCTTTCATCATGACCCCAGAAATAAAGCAAACCTTTGTGATAGTCTATATGCTCTTGCAAAATTTCTTTTCTCTTTTCATAAGATGCTTCGGGGTAATCATAATTCATTCCAATATTATCTGAGCTGAACGGTCCTACGTTATTGACATCGCGCTTTTTATTGGGAATCTTGCCTCCTCCGAACATGGAATATCTACCACCTTCAAATACCCTTCTCAATAACTCATATTGTGCTGGGTCATAATTTTCTGGTTTCTCAAAAGGTACCACGTTACCTTCTGCATTGGTGGTACATAATCTATAGTTATAGGCCTGCACACCTTTATCACCCGAACCATTTTCACCAGGTGGCGCTGTTGATATTCTTGGAAGCACACCGCTGGTAGAATCGCCAGGTATTACATACGGACTAATATTCAACTGTTGAAAGTTGTGGCTATGGTGATAAATGCCTTTTTGTACGCCGTTCCATTCTTCACCATATACACTATTAGCTTCCCTACCTACATGATAATTGACACCTGCGGCTGCCATTAAATCTCCTTCGTAGGTGGCATCAACGAATATATTGGCTTTATAATTCTTCCCGTCTAACATGCTGATAGATTTGATAACGCCGTTATCTACTTCTACCCCTTTTTCCCTATCGAGCCATTTATCGCGATGTATGGTAATGTTATGCTCTTTTACAAATTGCTCAAAGATTTGTTCAGCAACATGGGGCTCAAATGTCCACATGGTCTTGAGATCATCATCTATAGCAGTAGTACCTTGCCCCTCGTTACCATACTCCTCCCTTGGTTGCCAGTTCCAAGCTTCTTCATTTTGGTAGTGCTTGTATACTTCTTGATAAAACTCTTTTGAAATACCACCAATGACCTCTTTATTTCCCAAATCGGTGAATCCCAATCCGCTAGATGAGAGTCCGCCTATATGGGTTTCCGGACAAACAATAATGACCGATTTATCCATTCTTGCCAATTGCACCGCTGTAGCAATGGCGGCAGATGTGCCACCATAAATGACCACTTCTGCATCTATATTTTTTTCATTATTTGGAGCGCATGCTATTTGCATCAGCAAAAATGCACAAACTATGGACTTGAAAATTGAGGTGTTCGATAAAAAATTCCACATAGGTAAGAACGAGTTATAAGTTGTTGATTATTGATTTATACAAGTTTATTCTTTATTGAACAAAACGTGTATCTCTTATTGTTCAACTTCTATAAATTATCACCTATTATACCAATACAAGGGGTTTTAGGAGCACTAAAGCAAAAAAGTAAGTTTGACTTTTATACTACTAGTTAGCAAGCAAGATGATCTCTTGCCCAACTTTTGTAGGTATATCATATAAGAATGTTGGTTTTAAATCTAGCCCTTCTGATTTCGTCGCTTCGGAAACGACCGGCGTTTTTATTTTTGGCACTTGATAAAATTGATTTTTATTTTCTCCGGATGCAGCAGCCAATTCCTTTGCATTCTGATTTTTTAGTTTACTGTATGAACGCACTCTAAGATTCCCTCCTAAATTCGACTTTATTATTGCTTTTACAACTTTTCCTTCTTTCCATGCTAAGGAAGTTATTTCGAATCCTCCTCGAGCTCGTAAACCTATTACTTCACCATCTTCCCATACGTCTGGTAATGCAGGTAACAAATGAATTGCTCCATCGTGACTTTGCACCAACATTTCCGCAAGACCCGAAGTAAACCCAAAATTACCGTCTATTTGAAATGGTGGGTGAGCATCGAGCATATTGGCATAGGTACCACCTCCTTTTGGTGAATCTGGTCTACCGACCAACTTAATCTGGTCGCCCATTAATTTATAAGCGTGGTTGCCATCTAACATTCTAGCCCACAAATTAATTTTCCAGTTCATTGACCAGCCTGTAGAAGGGTCTCCCCGCTGTATAAGGGTATTCTTAGCTCCTTGAAATAATTCCGGATTTCTATATGGTGAAATTTGATTGGAAGGATACAAACCGTACAAATGAGATACATGACGGTGATCATCTGTTGGGTCATCTAAATCTTGCATCCATTCTTGAAGCTGATGATGTTGACCAATTTTCATTGGTGGTAGCTTCGCCAAAGCGGACTGCATTTCAACTACCAATTTATCATCTACCCGTAGTAATTTTGCTGCTCTTATTGTTTTTGTCAACATATCGAACACCAACTGATTATCCATGGTAGTCCCTGCCGAAATGAACACATTTTTAGAACGGTTCATAGGACCATGTTCTGGAGAGATAGATGGCGAAACTACCAGAAAACCATTTTCAGGTTCGGGGGTCAAGATGCTTAAACAGAATTGCGCAGCACCTTTCATGGCGGGATAGACCGTACTTAAATAATCTAAATCTCCATTAAATTCAAATTTATCGAATAAGTGCTGGCTTAACCATGTACCACCAGTTGGCCACATTCCCCATGTTGCACCATCTACGGGACCTGTAATTCTCCATAGATCGGTATTATGATGGGTTACCCACCCATCTGCACCATACATAACCTTGGCGGTTTCTTTACCCGTTATTGAAAGGTCTTTTACCATTTCAATTAATGGATTATGCATTTCCGATAAATTGGTGACCTCAGAAGGCCAGTAATTCATTTCAGTATTGATATTTACGGTATATGCACTTTTCCAAGGTGGGACTAATAGATTATTCCATAAGCCCTGTAAGTTTGCTGGCTGACCACCAGGTTGCGATGAGGAGATCAATAAATACCTTCCAAATTGAAAATACAACGCAACAAGCGATGGGTCAAAACCTGTACTAAATTCTTTTATTCTAACATCGGTGGGATTTTTTACCGCATCTGTACTGCCTAAATTCAATGAGACCCGGTTAAAATACTTTTGGTAAAAATCTGAATGACGGCTTACCAATTCATCAAAGGTTTTAGATGTTGCCTTAACCATAAAATCTGCCGCCCTTTTATGGGCATCTGCACTTACATTATTGTAGTCGACAAAATTTGTAGCTATTGAGATGTACAGCATCACGCTATTTGCCTTCGTTACTTTTAATTCTTTTGCTGTTGACGTTATCGCTCCCCCCGCCGGAACTATTTTTATTCTGGCATCAAATTCTACTTCCCCTTTAATTGAGTCTGCATTTTCCGGTAAGCGTTTGTTCTTATTATCACTACCAAAACCTGTCATGACCAAAATAGCATCACCTTCATTAAACAAGCTAACTTTGGCAGGTGCGGGGCGATCCATTGTTGCCGTAAAACTAATTTGAGCTTCTTTATTTGCGGTAAGTCTCATTACAATAACGTCATCGGTAAAGGAGGAGAAAACCTCCCGTTTATATTCCACTCCTTCTACCGTGTACATGATGGTATTCACTGCATTTTCAATATCCAGTTCTCTATAGTAATTGGTGTAATTTTCTTGATCTTTAAAATTCAATCTCAAATTTCCAACCGTTTCATAGGGCATTCCATGAGAGGTTTTTGAAATAAAATCTCGATTAGCTAAGTTATGGGCTTCATCATATTTTTCTTCAAAAATCAATTCTCGTATATCCGATAATGATTCTTTTGCCTTTGGATTTTCGTTTCTGTGCGGACCACCTGCCCAAAGTGTACTTTCGTTCAACTGTATATTTTCACTTGTTGGACTACCGAAAACCATCGCTCCCAAACGACCGTTGCCAATAGGCAAAGCTTCGTTCCAATCTGCCGCTGGTGCCGTATACCATAATTTTAAAGGATTTTCCTGTTGTGCATGACCATTACCCATAGCCACTAAAAGCAGTAAGAATAGAATTCCCGAATATTTCTTTATCATTTCTTATAAATTAATTGTCATAGAAAATGTTGCTTCCATAGTTCTAGCTAGCGCAGTGCCTCTAAATACATTTCTTCCGTTTGTTTTCTTAAGCGCTTTAATACATCAACATAATCCTTATTATTCGCCAGATTATTTTGCTCAAGAGGGTCATTCTCTACATCGTACAATTCCTCTATTTTAGGGTTGTGTTCGTAGTAAACAAAATATTTATAACGATCTGTTCTTATTCCACGACTGCGGTAAGACCTGTTGGCGTTTATCATTTCTTGGTTAATTTCATCAACATTTTCTTTGTAACGTTGGTGAAACATTTCTTCAATAAAGAGGTCTTCCATAAATACGGCGTTTCGCCATTGAGACATATCTTGAGTCTTATTCAACAGGTTACTAAAGTCTTTGCCCTGCATACTTTTAGGAGCGGTTATACCTGCCAGAGATAAAATAGTGGGTGCAATATCTACGGATGAAATAAGGGCATTTTCCCTAAATCCACGTTCAGATTCCGGTACTCTACCATCATACACAATTAATGGTGCTTTCACCGATTCTTCATAAAGCAAACATTTATCAAAAAGACCATGAGTGCCTTGAAAACGACCATTATCACTGGTATAAATGATAATTGTATTATCTAACAGTCCCTTTTCCTTTAATTTTGCCACCAATAGACCAACTTGATCATCTACACTATACCCTTGCGTTGCAAAACGACGAACCAACTTTTGCTGTAATTCTGGAGTGGACGACCTTTGTTTGTGCAAACGAACTCCGCGTGCATTTTCCTTCACAACCGTTGGCAATTTATCATTCTCACCCTCAACCCAATTTTCTGGTACCGACAATTCTTTATCCTTAAATAAATCATGATGAGGCATGTACATATCCTTATCCCTATCATGTTTTACCGCATAAAAACTGACCGATAAACAAAAGGGCTGATTTTTGGGTTGGGTATCTATAAAGCGTAACATTGCCTCTCCCGTTCTTAGTGTTCTCCCAGAATTGACCCTTCCTTTTTTATATATTTCCTGTAAACCCTTATCATCTTCTGGCCACATGACCACCCCATTTCTATCATGTTCTTGACTACCGGCAAAAAAATCGAATACAGCAGCCATATTCCGTTGATAAAAATGTTCTTTAGGCATACTTGGTCTCTGTGCTTCTTTAGTCACCGTAAAACCAACTTTCCCTATAAATCCGTTACGATATCCTGCTTTTTTTAGAATGGCAGGATACCCATTATTAAAATCGCTTTGAGATAAAGTATAGTCGGTAGGAGCAACAAAACCTACCTTGTGGTTGGAGTTAAAACGACCTGTTATCATGGTCACCCTACTGGGCATACAAATTGCAACTGCTTGGTACGCTCTATCAAAAACTACTGCAGAATTAGCCAACTTATCAATATTAGGAGTATTAAATTCGGGCTTGCCATAACACCCCATATTATCCCATTTTTGATCATCGGTCATCAAGAAAATAATATTGGGCGGCTTTACTTCTTTTTGACCGTAACTACTAGATAGCACCAGTAATCCTAGGCAAAAAATAAAGTATCGTGTACTTTTCATAAGCATCTGTACTATGTATGCTAGTCACATATCTATTATTATTTTATAAATCGATACTCACCTACTGGGTAGTCATTGGCAACACCATCGATGGTTATCTTTACAGGAATTTCATTGTGTACATACCATTTTCCATCTTTACGCTCTAACACTACATTGCCTTTTTCCGCAGCGGAAATCGTTATATCTTTTGTTGTCAATTGTGTGCCATTGCCCATAAACAGGACTAAATTTTCGTTATTCTCTTTACCAATTAAAGCATATGTGGCATTCGTACTCGTTTCTCCATAGCTTGCTGTTTGGTTATCGACTGTAGAGAATACCATATCTTCCCTACCCGATTTATGTGTGATGCTCAAGCCTGCAAATCCTTTACTATTATTTTCATCTTCAAAACCGGATATACTGCTAATGCTTTTTCCTTCGGATGAAGTAAAGGGTTCATATACTGATATAAACGGATGCTCCCATGCCTCGCCATGTTGACGTGCCGCAAAGGTTAAATATGGTTCTTTATCAACTTTGTAGGGAATACCATGATTGCCCCTGAATGCTTTATTCGGTGGTGATTTTATGGAAAATACTTCACGACCCTCTGTGCCTTTCATCCATAGGTTCATGAAAACATCTTCTTCACCTTCGGGCATGTCTATTTTCCATTCGGCTTGGTAATCTTTATCTAATTTTACCGATTTTTTATCCCACATATAATCCAATGCGTAAAGGTGTCCGCCGGCGAACGCCATTTCTTCACTGGGTGTTAATGTTAGTGGATTTCCATCGGCATCCATCACACTCATGGTCTGACCTAAATTGTGGTAGTAGTAATCATGAAATTTATCGCCTTTGCGTTGTTTCCTTGAGCGAAAAATGTCAACATAGTATCCGGTAGTTTCGCCTGTTTTAACAATACTCACCAATCTGCTTTGATCACTCTGGGTTTCCGGTTCTAAAAAGTATACATCTGAATAGGTGATATTTTCATAGAAGCCGTCTTTTTCTTCTGATTTAGGATATTCGCCCAAAAGGTCAAAAGCGTGGTAGCTCAACATTTCGGTATATGAGGAAGCCCCATCTACCATCACAGTATTATGTGCCGGAAATTGGGAGTAATACTCCAAATAAATTGGCTCTAAGTAGCCTGCTCCTTTGCCTGGATCGGTACCTTGTACAAAGCCTTTACCATACAATTCCATATTAATACCATTGGCGTGCATATGGTTACCTAAAGAGCCGTTCAAAGAAACCATCATTCCGTTTTTTCCGCTTCCCATTCGTTGAACATGCCAGCTTACATTTGGTGCATTAAATGTCTGGGTAATGTAATCTTTTATATCGTGCTGCTTGTACTTCGGATTCAACACCAAAGGTTTTGTGGCAAAAAAGGAAGATATACCCTTATTTCTTCTGCCTCTATTTTTACCTGATGCTTCCGTATCTTTTACGAACAAACGATACATTCCTGTAAAATCTTCTTCTAACGCATCATCTCCATTTTTTTGGGCAATTCTAATCATATCCCCAATTGCTTCGGTACTTATGGGTCCGTAGTATGAATCTCCAAATGCCACGATCTGATTGTTGGGGAATAAATATTGCGGCATCATTTTTACCGCTTTGCCCATCACCGGAGTGTAAGGCAGAATATTATGGTCAAAAGTATTGTCAAAATCCCTGATGAAATGTGTAAGACTGCTGGTTACTCCTAAAGAATAACTCGGACATTCGTTCCACACTCCATTGCTTTCGTCGTAGCCATAATCTATAAATTTTGATAACGACCATTGCCTTGCCGAAGTAACATTCAAGATATAATCAATGTAATATTCACGTCCTTTTTTATCCTCATAATTTTCATTGTCTTGCAGTACCATTGCAGCTTTTAAAATGATATTTGCTTGGTGAAGATTCCAATTGTTCTGTGGCACGCCGTTTTTAATGACCTGGTCTGTCCATCTTTTAATGGTCTTATCATACATTGCTATATGTTCTGGATGGTTGGCTTCAATATATCCGTGTAAAAAATCATATAAAATGGACACTTCGCGCAAAGCCCGTTCGTGTATTACTTGAAAATGCGTAAAACCAACAAGGGTTTGTATGTGACCATTCAACAGATCTATAGGCTCGCTACGGTAAGACATGCCCTCCATATACGTATGGAAAATATCATAGGAAAACTTGGCAAAACGCTCATCATTTTCTAACCAATACAAAAAAGCGGCATCTCTTGCCAAACCAATAATATCCTCGTTTATAGAAACAATGATATTACCGGTTTCTGACTGTTCAGCCCATTCAAATGGATGTCCTTCTTTGGTTTTATTCGGTAAATACAGACCTCTGGGATCATCCATATACGGTTGTATATCTTCTAGTTTTGGCTTGCCATATGCAGTGGCAGAATTTCTAGACCCTGTAAATCTAACGGTTGGCACAGGAGCTTCACCGTCTGCATGTGAATAATCTACTCCGTTGACATATACGTTGGTAGACTTTGTTTTCCAATACATCTGTAAACGAGACACCATCCATTCCGGATCAGAAACATGACGTTCTACGTGCTCATCTACCTTTTCATGTAACCCTGACAAAACATCTTTTGCCCATGCTTCTTTTTTGATGGTTTTTTGAAGGTCTTTCTTTTCTGAATTGGTAATGTACAGTCTTGGGTAGCCTTGTTCTAAATTAGTGGGTAATGGGATTTTGCTATTGTCTTGTGCTGATAAGATAAAAGTAATTGAGAAAAAAATACTCGTTAACAGATATGGTTTGATGTTTAATTTTATGGCCATAGGTATGTTTAATATTCTAAAATTGGTTATTATTTTATTATTCTTTTAATTTCATTCTCTAATTGTTGCCCTCTTAAATCTTTAGCAATAATTACACCTTCAGGATTTAATAGTAAAGTTTTAGGATAGCTAATAATTCCATATTTTTCATTGATTTTATTAATATTGTCAGATACTATTTGAGGCCAAGAAATTTGATGCTTGTTTATTATATAATTTATTTGATCAATAGAACTATTACCAGCAATACCAAGAATCTCAAATTTGGTGGTATCTATTTCAGAGTACAATTCTTTAAGATGAGGAAATTCCTTAATACATGGAGCACATGAGGTTGCCCAAAAATCTAACAACACGTATTTTCCATGTAAACTACTTAGTGATATCCTATTTTCAGTTTGATGTATCCTGCCTTTAAATTCTAAAGCTTTATACCCTATCTGAGAAGAATATATTTGACCTTTAGGCTTATCAATAATTTCCAATACTAAGCTGTTCTCATTTTTACGAACTCCTAAATTTTTATAGATTTTATTGCCAATTTGAAGGTACTCATTGTTTGCAATAATATTTTCCATATAAGTTGCAGGATTTTGACTTATATCTACATTCTTCATAGCAAGATGGATGTTTTCAAATGACAAATCCATAAAATTATTAGATTTTATAGCTATTTCCTTACCTTCTAAATTTACTTGACCATATTGTGCAAAACTGTATAACAATTGCTTGTATTCAGGCATGTATATAATTAAAAGTGGAACACTTTCGGTAGTGATTTCACCATTAATTATACGCTCGGTACTAACATCAATAGCACTACTTTGCATTAGCGAATCTTTGTTCAAATGAAATAAAGAACCCGCTATTTCAACGGGTCTAAAAACGGGATCATCACTAAAATCGTAGTTATTATTTGTATCAACAATCATGTTAAATTCACCATTAACTCCATTTCCGTAAGTTAATGCCACTCTATTTTTTGTAGATTTATCTGATTGATGTGTTAGAATATCCCCTACTTGAACATTAGTCCAATCTTTAGGCATTCCTACTACTTTTAATTGAGTTTCTTTTCCTATACCACCATCCAATTCTGAATAAGGATGAATTGCTCCCAACCCGATCAAAAATGGACCATACCCATCTTGCATAGTAATTGGTAATTCAATGATTTTATCATCAGAGCAACCTATTATTATAAGTGCAATAGAAAGTAATATTAGTTTTTTCAAATTATTTTCTCTTTATTCTATAATCATCTATTCCTCAAAAGGTGTATATATAATTCTTAAAATCCCTTCTTCAGTAAGATTTTTAGCTTCGATTCCTATTTTGTACGCAGGACCGCCTTCTCTCAAATGCTTTACAGGAACTAGTTCATCTTTAATTCTAAATTCAAAACCCTCGCTCGTAATTTCGGCTTTTACTTTCTGATGTTCTGTTGTTAGAATGACGGTATTTTCATCAATAATTTCATACGCATTTAAAGTCATTATTGCAGAACCAAAACTAACGGGTTCCGTGGCTATAAAATGGTCTTCTATGGTTATGGTTCCTTTTCCGGACTTATCATTTGTTACGGTCCTTTCTAAGGTTTGTAACGTGGGCAACTCATAAGCAGGTAAAATATCCATAACCACCTTATCTATTTTTCCACTGAAATCTGTTTCCGTAATAATTCCCTTAAATTCAATTCCGTTAGACTGTAAGGTGTTGTTGACCATGGGTACGGGATGCCCCCAAGAACTTCTGGCTTTATTATCTGGCGAAAATGATCCTGCTCGATACGATGGAGCTCCTATATCTCCAGCAATAATTTCATCGTTTAAAACCAAAGAATAGGTACCAACATCACTATGATTATGATTTTCTGCGTTGTGACCCGCTTTTACCGCTATTGAAAAGGGCACTTCTTGCTTTCCCCTTGAAATGACCATTCCGAAATCATTAAAATAAGTATGATCAGGTAACTGCGAGGTATTTGATGTATCCGCAACTTGAAACATTTCTGGGTTTTGCCAAGCAATTAATTGTTCAGCTGCTTCTTCCATTCTTATTTCCGTTGGCGTAATAGCTCCGTAATATTCAGCCGATAATACATCGGCAAAATTGCTACCCTTTCTTGAGATGGAGGAAACACCATCTGAAAAGGGAGAACAGACCTTTTTCTGAATTTCAAAACCTTCAGGAAAGTTGCCTACATTTTTCATTTTTTCGGCATTATTGAATGTAAACAAATCGATTCTACCATCTGTATAATCATATAGTATTTGAGCTAAATACAAATAATGACCAAAGCCGTAGCCCCAATATCCCAAACCTTCCGAACAATACCCGTCATCACCAAATCCGCTTAAATAATACGTCATGCTATTCAGCGCCGAACCTACTGTTGCCAAACGCTTTTCATAACTTTCTGAACTGGTAATCGTAGTCAATACCGTCCCACTTGTACAAACCGAATTCCAATTACTGGTACTCTTGATCCATTTATTATTTTCGTCCAAATACTTTGTACTTTTTAAATATGAATCGGTAATACGCTTTTGTAGCTGTACATGAATGTCGTCTCGTAACGACTTTGGTAATTTATCTTCCAACAGGTTTTCTGCCAATGCAAGAACTCCGCCAAATTTTCGAGCGCCCAAATCAATGGAAACTCTTCTTCCTTCCAAAACGCCATTATTCTCATCATCATGATTGGGATGCAACCATGATTTCATGCTCATTATCGCTTTACTATACGTTTCTATCTGTGGTAAAAAACGCCCTTTATTCTCGATACACTCCGCAAGAATAAAACGTTCTAAACGGTCCATGGTTCGGTAGTATCTTGGTTTGTAAATTCCTCGGTTACCATCTTTATTGGCAAGACGATAAATACTGTCGGTAATGGGCACTTCGGGTTTTCTTTCTAAAAGCTCTAATGCCTTTGCCAAATATTCTTTACCCGAGGTAGTTTCCGCAATACCTTTCCAATATGCCCTGTTCGATATTTTTGGGGCTGGCTGAAATGCTTCTTTTGGCATAACTTCTTTAAGCATTGCTATCTGCTTGCTCGTAGGGTAAATAGTGTCCTTATCGGCAAGATCCAAATAAGCTTTAATATCCAACTTTTTAACTTCTGTCTTTTCTTGACCCGTACAGGAATTTAAAATGATGAGTGATAAAACTAAAATAAGTGCATATACTATGTGTCGTTTACGTTCTTCCATATTCGCATTAAAAAATTCTTATAACCTTGTTGTTTATGATCAACTACAAGCCTATCTCTTATAGCTATAGCAATGTTACTTTTTTTACTTAAAAATGGCTTAAATCATAGTTCAATGTATATAAATTATGATGCGCAACCTTTATTTCATTGCAATTCAAGGAATATTGCAAACCGGAGATATATTTAATTCTAAACAAATTGATAGGGTACCTTATGAAAGTACCGTCAAATTACATGCTATTTTTCTACTGAAAAGTAAAGTTATAGGTAAGTGCCAAAATTGGACTGTTGGATACTTCTAACTGGTAAGAGCCTAAAGGAAATCCTCCGAAAAAATCCTTATCTATATTACCATCTCGCTGTGAGTAGAATCTGCTATAAGCGTTTTTTCGTCCGTAGACATTATAAACGGTAAACGTCCAATCTCCCAACCAACGCGCATTTTTCTTTTTACTGTAAGCTACCTTCCATGAAAAATCCAACCGATGATATGTTGGCAATCTATCATTATTTCGTTCTAAAAAAATAGGAACGTTTTTATCTTCAAATTCAAAAACACCATTGGCAATGGTATACGGTCTACCGGTTTGTCCTGTAAAATTAAAACTAACTGTATTATACTTGTCGGCAATGATATTGACCGAAGCATTAATTATATGAGGTCTATCAAAATCTGAACTAAACCAATTATTATTGTTGATCCTATTCGCTAAAACGGCTTCATCTGAACGCAGCAAACTTCTAGACCAAGCATAATTTAACCATCCGTTTACATTGCCCACCTTTTTTTTAAAACTCAGTTCTACACCATATGCTTTTCCTTCTACTTGGGCTACACTTTGCTCTATAGATTCTGCCAAAAAGAAATCTGCTCCTGGTCTATAGGTCAAATTGTTTTTAGAACTACGAAAATAACCTTCTACACCCACCTCAATTTCATTATTTTTTAGGTTTTTATATAATCCGAATCCATAGGCATAACTACTTTGTGGTTTTATAAAACTATCTGAAGTTTTCCATCTAGAAGTTGGTAAGGGCGTTGTACTGTTGTACACATTCTGTAAATATTGATTTGCATTTGCGAAGCTTGCTTTGACAGAAGTACTTTCATCAACCTTAAAATTAACACCCAACCTAGGTTCTAGATTATTGTATGACTGTACTTTTTTACCTTTCTCAATAAAATTACTTTCTATGACCACTTCCCCTGCTTCATCGTAACTATTAAGAACATATGGTCCATTAAACTGAAAATAATTGTAGCGTAATCCTGCAGATAATGTCAAATTACGTTTAGGTTTCCAATTCACATTAGCATAGCCCGATAGTTCATAACTGTTTTCTTCAAGAAGATTTACTGGTAATACGCCGTTTGATAAACCAGGATCCAATTCTCCTGGATTGATCTTATAATTATTTAGTTGTACACCCGTATAATAATCTAGTTTTTCGGAGACCTTATTTGATACTTCAGAAATTAGGCTTGTATAATGTATTCCAGATTTATATTCTATTTCATTGGTGTTCTCCAATTCGGGAAAAGTGTTTTTTGGTGAATAATTACTTGCAACAAAAATGGTTTTTAAACTTACCTTTTCATTGAAGGTATGTGACCAATTTAGTGTACCGTTCAACGTTTTAAAATCATACTGATTATTTTCAGCATTGATGTTTTCCACCTTCGTAATTAAATCAAGTTGATAAAAATCTTCACTATAGAAACCCGTGAATGAAATTTGATCTTTTTCTGTAGGTAGGTACAAAAGCTTTATTGTACTATCATAAAACCTAGCTTTTGTATTCTTTAAGCGTTCTGAAAATATGGGCAGTAAAAAATCCGATAATCCGGCACGTATGCCTGCCATGACCATTAATTTATCTTTAATTAGAGGTGTTTCAACGGTTAGTCTGCTAGATACCAAACCTACCCCTCCAGATAATTTAAACTTATCTACATACGGATTTCTCACTTTTATATCCAATACGGACGTTGACCTACCGCCATATCTTGCAGGAATATTAGCTCTGTAAATATCTATCGAAGCCAGGGCATCCGGGGTAAAAACCGAAAACAATCCAAATAAATGAGTAGGATTAAATACCGGTGCATAATCATACAACAATAAATTCTGATCTAAAGACCCTCCTCTCACCGAAATTCCATTACTTATTTCCCCTGAATTATTTACGCCAGGCATTAGCGTAACACTTCTCAGGACATCAAATTCACCAAGGGCGGCAGGCATTTTTTTCAATTCTTGGGATTGTAGTTGCAGCACACCCATTTGAGGTGATTCCAACAATTCATTCCTTTTCTTTGCCCTAACGACTACCTCGGACAACTGCTCATTATTTTCAGTAAGAAATAACTCTAGTACCGTATCTTCTTCTAAAGTTATGTTTTGTCTATTCTCATCAAACCCTATATGTGAAACACGTATAGAATAATCATCTTGCTGTAATTGTATTGAGAATTCACCATTCGTGTTCGAGACTCCACCACATGAACAAGGCACAATAAAAATATTGGCATTCTCTAAAGGCTCATCGGTTAAACTATTTCTTAGTTTAATTGTTAAATTATAATCTTGCCCTAGAACGCTAGACCCCATCAATAAAAAACCTGTGTACAATAGATATAAAAATGATGTTTTCATTTGCGCCTTGTCTTTGGATTAATAAACAGACTTAGTTCCATCCCTCTGGCTCGATATAGGTTAGATAGCGGGATTCCGAACCACATGGAGCCACGTAAACCCTCTGATCTTCTGGTATAGGGCTTGATTCTTTCCTAGGAACAGGGCTTATCTCAAGTGCGTCTTCTTTTATGGCAGAACGTTCAATAAGTAACCTTTTTTCCGATCCGGCGGCAGCAGTAAATCTACCTAGTACTACCTCCTGATCGTCATTGGGATTAATGATATTTCCAAATAATGGTGCTGGAGGAGGAGCATTTAGACCATTGTTGTCGTCAACAATATCTTTTAAAACAGCAAAGTACTTATATGCTGCTGGTGAAATTGAGTATTGCTGAAGTTCCACTAAAATTTTATTCTTTTTATATAATAATAAAGTAGCAACAGGCAATTGAAGGGAATTTCCGTTTACAAAGTCATCCGCAAAAATGTTAACCCGAGTATCATAACGTATTTGCCAACAGTCAGATTCACAATAATAGGTAAAATAGGGTGGTATGTCTACACGTTGAGGGTCAGTATAAAGGGTACATTTACCATCTCTAAAATTCATGGCCTCAAAACACATTTCACAGATCTCCTTTTTCTCAAAAGTTCGATAACTCCAATAATAAAAATTACCTTTTTCTGGAGGGTCATTTATATCTACAAAAATTGTATGACCTGGCGCAAATTTGTCTTTACTGGCAACATACTCAAGTTCACTTTCATATACAGCTTTGGCATCTGAAATACCTACCAACTCAGCCATTGTTTCAGGTGTGGATATATATTCCGTACCATCTTCCAATTTTACATTTAATTGCCAAGTATCTCCTTCTGCAGCTACAAAATCAAAAGGTGGTAGATACCTTTCATTTACTTCATCTTCTTCGAGGGATATAGTTTCATTGGTGTCAATATTTATAAAAGTTACCTCTGCATTACTCTCAAAGACATTCACATAGCTATTTACTCCAACGTTAAACTCATTTAACCTATAAATCTTGGCATAAGAAGACCCTTGGAAATTTGAAACAAAAGCTTCTACGGACATTAGCCCATCTTTTATGTCAAATTCTGGGGTTGTAGGGTTAGTACAACCTAAAAACAGGAAAATTAGACTAACCCCAAATACAATTCTTGATTTCATTTTAACAATACCCTTATATCACCCAATCCTAGTTTTTGAAACACCATTTAGATCAATGATCCGCTTAAATAAATTACCTAAATTTCTAGTTTTAAAACAATTACCTCTGAATCAGGTTTTTCTGTTGGTAATTCTACAACTATACCATCTGCGGTAGATTGAGTCTTTAATGTCGCTGCATTCGTCAACATGGAAGCTTTGTTCAGCTTAATAGCTTTGTTCAATTTCAACTTGCCATCTTCTGGCCAGTTAAAGATATGGGCATAAATTACACCTTCTTTTGAGGTATATCTTCCCCACTCAGGCATATCGAACGGACTAGCTTTTGCTCCATAAACTGCTTCACCGTTTGCATCTGTCCAATCGCCCAAAGCCTTTAATCGTCTAATACTTTGAGATGGAAATCTACCATAACCATCAGGACCAATATTCAACAAGAAGTTTCCTCCTTTTGATACAATATCGACCAATTTTTGAATTAAATCTTCACTACTTTTCCATTTGGTATCGTCTGGCTTATAGCCCCAAGTACCGTTCATGGTCATACAAGCTTCCCAATCTTCGTCTATACCCGTTGCTGGTATTTCTTGCTCTGGAGTACCAAAATCACCTGCGAAATTCCCTTCCATATCCATGCCTTCCATGCCTTTTCTACCTTTATCAACCCTGTTGTTTATAATGGTATTCGGCTGCATATCTCGTATAAAACCGTACATTTCCTTACCCATTTCTGTGGTATAATCGGCAATCCAATCCCCATCAAACCAAACCACATCAATATCTCCGTAATTGGTCAGCAATTCTTTCACTTGTGGTTTGAGATAGTTTTTATAGTACTGCGGAAACTCAGGATTCACAACGGTCTGGTCTTTTTGACCTGCATTGTAATTAGGGTAAAGATTTCCCTGCGCCTGTGGATGGTGCCAATCTACGATGGAGTGATACACTCCAAACTTAATTCCCTGCTTTCTTGAGGCTTCTGCCAATTCCTTAATAATATCGCGTTTAAAGGGTGAAGCATCCATAATATCATAATCCGATACTTTGGAGTCCCATAGACCGAATCCGTCATGGTGTTTAGAGGTGATAACGATATATTTCATACCGGCATCTTTCGCCATTTTCACCCAATCATCTGCATTGAACAACTCAGGATTGAACATTGCCGGAAACTTCTCGTACTCTTCAATAGTATAATCCAACTTATCCATTGCCCATTCAGCACCACCGCCTGCAATTTTTTCTCCTCTTTCTCCACCAATTATAGAGTAGGCTCCCCAGTGAATAAACATACCGAACTTGGCATCTCGCCACCACTCCATTCGCTCATCATCAGATAATTGCACCACTTTTTTAGTTTGGGCACAACCTGTATTCATACTTGCTACAAGTACAAATGCCGTTAGTATTTTTGTGAATTTTTTCATGTTGTTATTGTTTACTGTATTGATTATTATTTAGTTTGAATTGTTAGTTTTTTCTCCGATTGATTGCGCATGACCACAACATTTAATTTTCCGCTGTTTTGAAGGTTTTGGTTCATGGTAAAAAAGTCTTTTACCGTTGTGATCGGTTGCCCTTCTACGGCTATGATCACATCCCCTTTTTTAAGTCCGTTATTCTGTACTGCGGGACTCTTATTCCATACCCCTAATACAATTACCCCTGCGGCGGAATTCAGTCCGTAGGCAGATTGCTCTTGTTCAGAATCTACACTTTTTAAGCTATTTCGAAGCCATTCTACAGTAGGGCTCTTCTTTTCTTCTGATGCATTCTCGGCATTAAGAACAGGTACTTCCGGAGTTTCTGCTATTCGCTTTAATGCCGGTACCTGAACACCAAATTCATCCATAGGAAAGTTTTTGAAATCTATTACCGAAATTAAAGAATCATTCATGACCGTAAAATCCAACTTTGATGGATCTTTAAATTTGGGGTCTCCATAAACACTATGTATATCCCTACTATAAATTTGAGATTTCATCATACTTTCTTCATTTGAAAAAAGATTATAATCTAAATCTTCTCCCCAACCTTTTAATCCCACATCTTGGTACGCCTTGGCAACGACATTATGTTTGAAAACATCTAAACTATTGGCAAACCATACATGTGGGTGCAATGAGTTATTTACTAGAATATTATTCTCTACAACGCGCTCAAACCCTTCTCGTAATTTAATGCCGTTATTTAAACAAAGATTATCATAGATATTATAATTAGAAGAGCCATCGTCCAAATCAATATCCCAACCATGGTCACATCTAAATCTATTTTGGCGTATGGTAGTGGTTTTAATAGCATCCCAAGTATACATTTTTGGGTGCTCTAAGGTCATACTATCCATAACTTTTCTATTGGGGTGCCAAAAACGATCACGACCCCAAGAATTGAAAGAACCATGATCACTGGTTTCCAATACGGTATTGAATACATCGTTTTTTTCTATTAAATGCCCGCCCCAAGTACCATCGCCAATGTTAATACCTGCTCTAGGCACATCATAAATACTGTTGGAACGTATGATGATATCCATTGCCATGGCAATTTGCACACCCGCTGTTTGCTTTTCCGTTCTACCAATATGGTGAATTAAATTATTGGCTACAAGGCTATTTCTTGGGTATAGTTCATTTTTTGGACCAGTTAAGGTATCCATCTCTGAATACGGAACGATTTCTCCATATTGAAATGCAGGAGACCGTACTGCAGATGGATCACCTATGAAACTAATGGCACTGGCACCACAATTATAAATATGGTTTTCTGCTATTTTTAAATTGTTATTGTACTTACTTGCCAATATAGCGTTGCCTCCCAAATCTTTAAGTATGCTTTGTTCTATGCTACAGTTTTCTGTGCCTTCAAAGAAAACTACTCCACCTCTATAGATGGTCCAGTCGCTTCGTAATAACGGCTCATATGTTTCCATGAACGTACGTTTGGTATGTTTTAAGCTGATGCTCGAAATTGTAACATCTTTTACAGGATTTTCTAACGTACCAACAACTTGAAACAAACTCTTTAGGGCAGCAACCTCAACCTTAGCATTTTCCAATTGCATATCTGCTGTAGGATAAAAATACAGCTTAGATGTCTTTTGATCTAGAAACCATTCGCCCGGTGCATCTAACTCTTCAAACACATTTTCAACCATACGATATTCTTCATGTGGTCTTGATGGTCTATTATTTTGATGACCACCTTCCAATTTTGGAGTACCATCGTCGTTGAGCCCTGTAAATTTATAATGGAAGCCGCCCCAGCGACCACCATGCAATACATGAAAATAGGCTCCAACGGGATTTTTCCAAGATGCTACTCTTTCTTTACTAATGGCATCTGAAGCGTACCCCTGCCAATAGCCACCTTTTTCATCGTAATTTGGATATCTGGCTAATATTTGGGGAGTGTCATTAATTACCAACTGATCAAAATTTAAATTATCGGGTACCGTGGTCATGTAAATATGCTCATCGAATTTTTGCCAATTTGGCTGTAGCTGTCTTGACCCCTTAACGACTACTTTTGAGGCGTCTGAACCAACAATTGATAATCCGTTCAAAGAGGTATCTATAACTATTGGTTGTTCTAAATAATAGTCCCCTTCTAATAAGTTGATCGTTATTTGAGCATTTTCGGATTCCTTTCTTAATTCTTTTGCTTTTACTATGGCATTTGAAATCGTAGTGAAGGGACTGCCCTTGCCCCCGTCACCATCAATTTGTGCGTTTGCATCTACATATAAATCCATCGTTTTATGTTCTGATGTGCATGAAAACATCAGACTTAAAATCATAACCAATAGACCATATTTTCTCATAAATTCTATATTATTCAATTGTTGGATTTCCTGTGATATAACCTAAAGCATTTAAAAACTTATCTGCTTCGATTGTAGTTTTTCTGTAATACTCATCAGTGTTCTTTTTTCGATTAAAAAAACCATGACCTTGACCTTCATATATATAAATATCGCATATACTGCCTACCGCTTCCATTTTCGATTTGTACTCATGTGCTACAGAAACCGGAATTATCTTGTCTTGATCACCTAAAAACACTAATGTTGGCGGTGCGCCTTTTTCTATATGATGTATGGGAGAAATAGTTAACCAATTATCTCCCATTCTTTCGTGCTGAAAACCACCGGTACCGGGACCATTATCCACTACGGAATTATATAAAATTACTGCGCCTACCTTAGTATCTATATCTAAATTATCAGTAGTTTCATTAACCCCTGGCAATACAGCAACTGCGGCGGCTAAATGACCACCTGCAGATCCACCTGATGCTACTATTTTAGTGGGGTCTATTTGTAATTTACTCGCATTTTCCTTTAAAAACCGAACGGCAGATTTTGCATCTTTAACAGATTCGTACGGTGTGGTACCGTGTCTGCTTTTAACTCTATAATCTGCCAATACCGTTACCATACCTCTCAAAGCAAAATACCCTGCCTGGTCTCTAAATTGATCTAAACTTCCACCGTTCCATCCGCCGCCGAAAAAGAAAATGATTGTTGGATAGTTTTTGGCTGACGTCCAATTATCTGGAGAATACAATTGCATTTTTAAAGTATCTCCATCCACCACTTTATATACTAATTCTTTGAGCTCTTTACCAGGTATTGAAGTACTCCAATTGTTTTGAGCAAAACCGATTATAGTAGATAATGCGCAGAACATGAGCATTACCTTTCTTATGCTTAAATATTGTTGCCTATTCTTCATCTGTACTATTTTGAATTTTAATCAGCACTTTCGAATACCCTTTTGACAATCTGAATTCCAACTGCTGATCGTTCGTCCAACTTCTAAGTCCTTTCCTTGAGGTTATTAATTTATTATTCTCATAGATTTGTAATATAGCCTCTTTACCTTCTTCCGGTTTGGGAATATTTAATACTACCGGTTGATCGTTTTGTACAGTAATTACATCGTCATTTATCTCAAAAGATATAGTTACGGGTTCGCCCGAAGCTTGTACGCCCCAGTTGTCTTGCTCAAACTTGTACATTCCTGATAGAAAAACAAAAGATGGCTTAGGGTTGTTCTTTTCGCTTCTTGTTATTGACAATAGACCTTTTTGATACAAGCCGTCTTGATCTACAATAGCACTTTCATGCTCATTTAGTACAATATTATCTTGTGTAGCATCATCTTTAAATTTCACTTCAATCAGCTGAGTAGCATTTTTATCGCCGAACTGAGAAAAATCTACATTTGATATAAGATTGTTTTCATCTGTACCTAACGGATTAAAAACCAAGGCAAACGGATTCTCCCATGCTTCAGCATTTCGCTGTACGATTAAAGTGGGCACAGGCTTATTCAATAATTCCTTTGGTGAAGTACCTTTTGTAGTTGCTTTAGATTTTGGCGACACTACCGTATAAAGAGATTGATTGGCACTACCCTTAATCCAAACTTCCATTAAATCTGATGAACCTCCTTCCGATTGAAAACTAAAATTTGCTTTTACCTCATCTGCTATAGTTCCCTTCTTTTTTTTAGTGAGATAGTCATAAGCCTTTAAATCGCCTTGATGGCTTCCTAAATCATTGGTCTCTTGCAATTTTAAGAGTCCGTCCGCAGTGCTTAGCTTTAATTCAGACCCTAGGTTATGATAAAAATAATCATGCCTTTGGGCACTATCGCCCTGTTTTTTAGATCTAAAAATATCTACCATATAACCTGCTCCTGTAGGTCCTTTTATTAACGATGTAAACCGTAATTGTTGAGCTTTAGTCTTTGGTTCTACAAAAGAAACATTAGAAAAAGTAACCTTATTAAAAATTGAATTTTCACCAGACTTCGGGAAGCTATTTACCAAGTTAAACGGGTGATGGCTACGCATGGGTTCGTAATCTGAAATACCATTTACAACCACCGTATTATGAGCTGGCATTCTAGAATAATATTCCGTGTGATCGTTATGCCAATAACTTGAACCCTTACCCATATCTGGTGCAAGCACATAACCTTTGGCAAACAATTCTATAGCTATGCCATTGGTATGGGCATGATTGCCGTAAGATCCCGTTGTCGCTACCATCATGGCATTTGCATCACTGCCCAACCTTTGGTTGAACCAACTTACATTAGGTGCATAAAATGTCGGAGAGACCAGTTCATTTTCAGAATTGTCGTCTACCGTATTGAACGCTACTTCATCCACATAAAAAAACAATTGGAACAATTCTTTTGCTTCTCTATTGTAATCACCCTCAACAATCATATCATTAAGTAAACCCGATATCATTTTCACTTTCTCTGTTTGACCGTACTTCTGATAATTCGTAATCAATAGCTCAAAATTTTCAGCAGGTAATTTTTTGTGCGCCGAATCGCCAAAACCAATGGTATGCCCAGAAGGAAACAAATATTGAAAGGATGCCAAAGCGGCTTTTTCCACAATCGGAAAATTCGATAATTCATTTGCGTCGGTGAAATTATCAAGTAGTGTGATAATATTTAGAAGTGTTGTTATTACGTGAACCGAGTATGAGGCGGACTCAGGCCACACACCGTTCTGTTGATCATAGACCAACAAAGATTCTTTTATGGAAATTTGTCTATCGGTAGATGTATTGAAAGTATGATCTAAATAGTACTCCCTACCCTTCCCGTTTTTATAATTTCTATTTGGCTCTAAGATCAAGGCTACATAGGTTAAAAATCGTGCTTGAAAAAGATTCCAATTATTATTGGGCACACCATTTTTTATAATCTGATCTCCCCATTTTTGAAAAACCGCATCAACATGAGATAGATTTACTTTTTGAGTCTTTAAATGATCAAACAAAAAGTCATACGTAGTAATGAGATTGATCAATACTTTTTCATGAATAACCTCAAAAGTGGCAAGGCCTGAAAGAAACTGCTGATTAGAATTCAACAAATCTACAGGCGCATCTCTATAATACATGCCTTCTATATAAGTTGTAAAAACAGGAGTTGCAAAATCTGCATATAACTTATCGCCTGTTACCCAATATAAAAAGGCTGCATCTTCTACTAAAGACATGATCTTACGATTAATACCTTCTATAATATGACCAGATTCTTTAGGTGCCACCCATTCTTTTTCACCTGTCTTTTTATGTTCTAAAAATAGCCCTCTACTGTCATCAGCATAGGGCGATACACTTTCTAACGATGGCGTTTTATAGTCTGTAGCCCAATCTCTTGTGCCTGAAAACCGGACTGTTGGCACAGGAGCTTTACCTTCGGAATGTGAAAATTCACCACCACTTAAATAGACCTTGTCATGCTTTGTTTTCCAGTTCATTTGTAGCCTTGATACCAGCCACTCTGAATCATTCTTCCAATGCCGTATATACTTTTGTAAACGTTCTTTCTTCTTCGTAATCAATTCCTTTTTCCAAGAAATATTCTCAATCGTTTTTAAGAAAACGGCTCTGTTCTGATCTGTTACATATATTCTAGGGTGTAAGTTTTCTTGACCAAAAACCATAGTATTAAAAGCTATAACAATGTACGTTATTGTTATAATCAGGCATTTAAATATGTTCATTTCACAGAATCTCATTTCTTAATTTCGCTTGCCGGAACTATATGCATGGTAAAACCATTATTGGGTTTCAATGCAATTTCTCTAGTATCACTATTCGTTATCTGTATTGCTTCAATTTTCACTTTGGTGCGACTTTCAACCGTTTCATCATCGGTATACAATTTTGCTATATATGTTTCTTCCTCATTTAGAAAACTAAAATCTAATTGTAATTGCTGCGCGGAATTGCCATTGATTCCACCTACAAACCATTCCGAACCTTTTCTTCGCGCGATAACACCTATTTCCCCTATTTTAGCATGTAATACTTTGGTATCATCCCAAGTAGTAGGTACGGCATCAAAAAATTCAAGTTCGGGTTCATTGCCAATGTGTTTGGTATCTCCCCAAAGCCCGTCATTTTTCTCTAAAGAAGAAGCAGGCTTGTCATACCAATAAAGCAGTTGCAGCGGACTAAAAAGACAAACTGTTTTTGCCAACTGAGATGCATGCGAGCCCATTCTATTAACTCTGCTATTATAATAGCAAACCGTATTGTCCGCTGCTCCTGCCAACATTCTTGTAAACATGGTGTTGAGTGTCTGTTCATTGGTTGGACTTTCTTCATCACCCTCTATACCTTCTTGTGTCAATAAATTAGGATATGTTCTTGAAAAACCGGTAGGTCTATACTCATCATGAACATCAACAATAAATTCGTAATCAGAGGCCTTTTTTATGGCACTATGCAACCAGGCAGTAGCTTCTTGATCACCGACCCGTACAAAGCCAAACTTTATACCCGCAATTCCCCACTTCTTATAAAGTGGCAAAATTTCGTCTAATTGTTTCTCCAATGCCCTTCTATTGACGTATAAAATAATACCGATCCCTTTTTCTTTTGCATAGCTCGTAATCGCCTCAATATCAAACGGACCTTTTGATCGCTTAGGGTCTAAAGTAATGGTAGTGGCGTCAGAAGCTTCATACATTTCATTACCGTACCAACCAGCATCGAACAGTACATATTGCATATTATGATCCACAACAAAATCAATGGCTACCATGCCACCTTCTGTCGTTAAGGTTGCTTCGCGTAGTGCCTTACCGGGTGTTACCCAAGAATCATCCTTTAATTTGCTTGGTTCACTTAAATTTTGAATGATGTAATTATGCACTAATAATTCACCCTCATTCTCCCCCATCATTATTACGCGCCAAGGCGATTGAAATGGTAGTTTTCGTTTCACCTTAAAAACATCGTTCTTACGTTCAGAAATTAATGCGCCTGTAATGGTATCTTGAACTCCCTCTTCCATTTTACCATCTAAAGAAGACATAATACTGTTATCTGAACTGGTATTTTTAGAATAACTTAAACGTGCATAATCTACCAAATTTGCCTCTGCAAGGGCAATTTTCAAATTTTCTTTAATTTCAATTAGCAAGGGTCTTTCTATTCCCGTTTCTAATTGTGACATTGGTATTTTTTTATACTCGCCCTGTGCCGTTAGCACTCCTTTCTCTCGCTTTGGTGTAGACCATAGCATATGGTCTTTATCAAAATTATAATGAATTTTCTCATCGAGTTCTAACATATCAATATTAGCCTGTTCAGGAATTTCATAAGAAAACGCGACACCTTCATCATAAGCCCTAGCGATGATATTTATAAGAGAATTCCCTTTTTGTAAATGGATTTTTATTTCTTGATAGTTATCCGGTACTTCGCTTAATTCGCCAAATTTCGTGGTCCAACTACTTTGAACATTTTGCTCATCAACCCGTAATATCGACCAATCTCCTTTGAAGTCAAGTTCATCGGTAATTAATTCCAATGTTGAAGGAAGTAAAACGGGTTCACCTTCATACCTCAAATCAAAACTTAACCCTTTGGAATGATCTTTAGAATAATCTGGAAACACGGTGAATACATTTTTTCCATTTGGGGATGCAATGGAATATTCAGACACGTTGGAGCAAGACACGGTCAGTACAAATAGCAAAAGCGTGCATAAAGCTATTTTATAAGTTGAGTGTCTCGGCATTAGTTATTTGTTTCATTGCTCTTGAAAAAATCAGTAAAAAACAATAATTGATATTTAATTGAATTTCGCCAATACTCCGGATTATGTTTGCCCGGACGTTCTACATACTCATGAGGAATCTTTCGCTCTAATAATTTTTCGTGTAATCTTTTATTATCTGCATAAAAGAAATCTCCTGTACCACAATCAACTTGAAAAGTTAATTCTTTATTACTTATTAAATGAACGAGGTTAATCACACTATTCTTTTCCCAATGCTCCGGATACTCGGCAAAACTGCCCAAACGATCTGGAATTCCCCATTTTAAGGCATAAGGTCTAATATCAACACCACCACTCATACTTGCTGCTACACCCCAAACATCAAAGTTTTTAAAAGCAAGATAAAGGGCACCATGTCCACCCATACTATATCCGGTGATAGCCCTGGCTTTCGCATTTTTTATTGTTCTGTATTTATCATCAACAGCCGACACCAATTCTTTTGAAACATAAGTCTCGTATTTAAATGATGGGTCTATAGGACTATCTAAATACCAACTTTTAACATGACCATTTGGGCAAACAATAATTATATTGTACTGGTCTGCATATGCTTTTAATTTTGGAGCAACTTTTAGCCAAGCCTTATGATCACCACCGGCACCATGTAATAAGTAAACAGTACTAAATGATTCAGTATTTTTCTCATAACCATCTGGTGTGATGACTACATTTTTAATGTCCTTGTTCATTGCCTTACTATGAACGATCAATGTATCTACATTTGACGCTAACAACACAAAGCTTAAATGAAAAATCAACACTAGTAAATAGCAAGTTTTTTTTCCCATGTCCATTATTGTTTTTGTTTTAATAGTATTTTCTGTAGTTCCTCTAACGCTTTACCCTTAGTTTCAGGCATCATGAAAGCAACAAATAATAATTGTAAAACCATCATAGCAGCGAAGAATAAAAACACTACTCCCGCACCAATTGCAGGGTGACTGAACAAATACGGAATTAATGAAGGAATCAATGCCGCCAATACCCAATGCGTTGCACTACCGAAAGACTGACCCGAAGCCCTTAAATGATTAGGAAAAATCTCTGAAATAAACACCCAAATTACGGCTCCTTGCCCAACGGCATGTGCCGCTATAAAAAGGAATAAAAATATAGGTACAGCCATACCTGTCCAGTTTAGAAAAAATGCCATGGCAACCAAACTCAACGAAACGATATAACCTACAGAGCCAAAATACATTAGCGTTTTTCTACCTAATTTATCTATTAAAAATACACCCAAGAGCGTAAAGACCAAATTTGTAATACCGATCCCTACGCTACTCAACAATGCAGTACTTTCACCTAAACCTGCTTCTTCAAAAATTCTTGGCGCATAGTATAAAAAGGCATTTATGCCCGAAAATTGATTGAAAAAGGCTATTAAAAATGCTAAAGTGAGCGGAAAACGGTATTTTTTGATAAAAATGGTTTCTGAAGCATCTGGCTTTTCATCAGCTCCTTCGATAGCTTTTAACTGCTCATCGATGTCAATAGTAGGATTAATTATTGCCAACACCTCTTTTGCTTCCTCTAACCTAGATTTTGACAATAACCATCTTGGACTCTTTGGCAATTTCATGGCGAACAATATGTACAAAATAGCAGGTATAGCTTCAACACCCAACATCCATCGCCAGTCATTTTCGCCACTACCACTTAACAGGTAGTTGGATAAAAAGGCAATCAGTATTCCAAATACAATATTGAACTGGTACATTGCAACTAATTTACCCCGTTCATTTGCCGGAGCAATTTCAGATATATACGCAGGTGCAGCTATGGTAGAAGCACCTACACCAATACCACCAATAAATCTAAAAAATGCAAAAATATAGGGGTCGTTTGCCAAAGCAGAACCAATGGCAGAGAATGCAAATAATACACCAATAACTATTAGGGTATTTTTTCTACCATAACTATTGGTTGGTTTACCACCAAAAATGGCACCTATTACAGTTCCCCATAAAGCCATACCCATGACCACCCAACCATGAAATGAGTCTGACGATTGCCATAAACCTTGTAATTTTTTATCCGCACCAGAAATAACTACCACATCAAAGCCAAATAGAAATCCGGCTAAGGCAGCAGTTATAGACCATAAAAGTATTTTTTTATTCATGATTATATAATTCTTATTAAAGAATGAATTGCTTGAACTATTGGCACATTTAAGATATCAGTAATCGAAAAATTGCAGTACAACCATATTTAGTTCATAAAGTTTAAGTAATCTTAAGCTTTTATGATTTTGCCAATTCAGATGTAACCTCACTATCCATTTTTTGGATTCTCAGCAATGCTTCCATATAATAGTAATCTGCATAAATAATAGGCACATCTATCTCAGAATCATGTGGTAAATGCCCCGTTGAATGCAATAAAAGCGCTTGATTGGTATCACCACTATAATATGGCGCTTCAGACAACAAGTTGATCATTTTTCTAGCAGCGTTTACATATTTCTCCGATTGTTCTTTACTAGGAACAAATTTGGATAACTCCAATAATCCGCATGCCGCAATAGCAGCTGCCGAAGCATCTTTTGGTGCATCGGGTATATTTACATCATCAAAATCCCAATAGGGTATACCGTCTTCTGGCAATCTGTTTAAAAAGTGTTCTGAAACTTTAATAGCTGTTTCCAAAAATTCCTTTCTATGTGTCTCTCTATAGGCAATACTAAAGCCATAAATACCCCAAGCTTGACCTCTAGCCCACATAGACTCGTCTGCAAATCCTTGATGGGTTTGTCCTTTTAAAAATTCGCCGGTTGTTTCATCAAAAGAACCAACATGGTAGATAGCGCTATCTTTTCTAACCAAATTTTTCATGGACACCAAAGCGTGACTTTCGGCTACATTATACAATTCTTTTGTACCACCATTCTTTGCCGCCCAAAACAAAAGTTCTAGATTCATCATATTATCTATAATGGTATTATGTCTAAACTGGGTCTGAGACGGCCACGATAAAATAGAGCCTACATTAGGATTGTATAGTGTAGCCAAAGTATCTGCGGCTGCCAACAACACATTTTTGTACTCTTCATTATTAGTTAACCTATACCCATTACCATAACTGGTATACAACATAAAACCAATATCATGGTTTTCTGCAGGACTATAAGCTATACTTTTAAGTGGTGCAGTAAATTTTTCTGCTTGTTCACGTAATTCTTCATCACCCGAAGCTTCATACGAATACCATAATACTCCTGGCCAAAACCCGCTGCACCAATCTTTAACACCTACCAACTCCCAGTTCTTTTGGTTTTTGGGTATGTTTCTGGCGAACCCTTGTTCTGGCGTCAGCACCTTAAGCGTTTCTTTTGTTTTTTCTACATTCTGCGATAATATCTTTTCTGTATCAACAACGCTATTCTTCTCTTGATTGGAACAATTGGTCAAGGTTAATACAAAAAGTAATAGGAATAATCGATTCATATTTTTCTTAATAATGAGGCAAAAAGTTGCCTTAGTTTGTAAATGTTTAATTCAGTAGAAATACTTCGGAAATCGAAAATTCCACCGATAAAAATGCTGATGAATTACTGTTAAACAAGTTTATTAAGAATGTCTTTTGAAGTAGATAAACTATCATTCAAACACTATAAAATAGCGTTCAAAATGATACATAAATCATAGAAAAATTGGCATTTTATGGATATCCGAAGTATTACCCGTTTAAAACCTACTGTAAATCTTAAAAATCAACTTATTCCTCTTAAAATTGAATTCACAGATGGCAATGTGTAGAAATGTATAAATAAAAGTAAACCGAAATAAATTTAATTAGAGGTATCAAATTTAAACGTAAACTATTTAATATCAACTACTTAAATAAACTTGTTGATAATTTAATATATGTAACCATATAATAGGTATAGATTATTCTTCAAAAATTTTAGCTTGTGCCCCATAATCAACAACCGACAAAAAAACTGTTAAAAAAATGTGTTTCAGACAATTTGTACCTGCCCAAAAAACGGATTTACCCTCTGTTTCAGTAAAAAGGAATATAATTTATAACCATTGAGTAATAATTTATAATCCTTTACTCCAATTATAATTAACATTGGCTTAACAAATATCAATATGATAATTACTGTATCGGGAAACTGATGAAACGACATTAATTAACTAATTAAATTAACAATCTTATGATTAAACTAATCAAACTTTCTAAATGGAAATTACAGACCATGATACCATTATTGGTTGGGTTTGTAGTTTTGTGTACAAACCATGCGTTCGCGATTACAGCAAGTAATTCACTTAATGGCGGTGTACTCTTATTGAACTCAGAACAACAACTTACTATTACAGGTACGGTAATAAGTAGTGATGACGGTATGGGGCTTCCCGGTGTTGCCGTAGTCGTTAAAGGAACAACAACAGGTACAGTTACTGATTTTGACGGAAACTACTCGATTACCGTTCCATCTTCAGATGCAGTTCTTGTTGTTTCCTATTTAGGATTCGTAAAGCAAGAGATTGCCGTAGGTTCTAAAAATGTAATCAATGTATCTCTAGAACCAGATACAACTGCTTTAGATGAAGTAGTTGTTGTAGGTTATGGTACTGCAAAAAAAGAAACCTTAACTGGTTCTGTTGAGCAGGTTAAGGCAGAGGCTTTCGAAGATTTAGCTGTTGGTAGCCCAGCACTTGCACTACAAGGTAGAACTCCTGGTCTGGTGGTAACACGTACATCATCTAGACCTGGTGATGAAGGTGTAAACTTTTTAATTAGAGGTGCTTCTTCTATTAATGGTATCGAACCGTTGATCGTAATTGATGGTATACCTTCAATTAACTCTTCATCGTTTAATGATATGAACCCAAATGATATTGAGAATATTAGTGTATTAAAAGGTGGATCTGCTTCTGTATACGGTTCTCGTGCTGCTGGTGGTGTTATATTAGTAACTACAAAGAAAGGTAAGGGTAAAGTATCTGTTGATATTAGCACCGTTTCTAGAGTTGGCACTATAGGTATACGCCCACCAACACCGACAATGTCTCAATATGGTCAATTATATGCAGCAGCTGCCCGTGAAGATATTGCTTCTGGTAAGCCGCCAAGATATTTTTTCTGGAACGATCTTGAAACAGTTGATAGAATTGCTTCTGGTTTTGAAGGGTATTATGATTTACCTATTAACGGTAATATCTGGTTGGGTAACGCTCCTAGATTTGATGAAATGTTCGGTAACTCGTATTCTAGCCAACACAACATCAGTATCTCTGGTGGTACCGAAACAAGTAACTTTCGTATTTCTGCCGGTTATGACAATAACGTTGGTGGTTTAAAAGTAGCAGATGATAGTTCTGACAGATATAACTTCTCAATGAACTACGGTGTTGATATAAGTGATAGGCTAAATGTAAATACGAATATCACCTATTTCAACAACAAATTTTCTGGACCATCAGGTGGCTTGGGTAGAGAGGCCGCTACTTGGGATGCTCCACTTTTCCCTACCTATAATGCAGATGGCCAATACTATGCAAATTTTGGTGGTGACTTAATTACAGGTGATAGAAATGGTGTTGCACAAGTTATTGATGGTGGCCGTGAGAACAAAACGGTAGAACAATTTAAAATTTCGGCCTTGGCCAAATATAAATTGACAGATCATTTAGATATTACAGGATCGTATGCAATTAGCAGACAAAACAGTGAATATCAATCGTACTTCGTATCGGTACCTCTTTACAGTTGGGGAGGAAAATTTTCTAACAATATAAATAACACTACCTCTATTCAAGAAGGTACGGGCCCCGACAACAATGATGGTAATATCACCTATAAAAACTACAAAGCAACTTTAAATTATTCAAATCAGTTCGGTGATCACAACCTATCGGGACTTGTAGCTATAGAGGCAGAAAAGAACGATGTTAACGAATATTATATCAAAAGAAACGGATTTGTTGATTATGGGGTTTACGACATTAACTTAGGAGCTACAGATCAATTGGTAACCACTTCTGGTGGCGGTACTTCATGGGGATTCTTTGGTTATATAGGCCGTATTAACTATGATTACAAAAGCAAGTACTTATTGGAAGTGCAAGGTAGACGAGATGGTTCATCAAGATTTGCCGATGGTGCAAAATGGTCTAATTACGGTAGTGTTTCCGGTGGTTGGGTAATTAGCTCAGAAGAGTTCTTACAAGATAGTAACTTAATTTCATTCTTAAAGTTAAGAGGTGGTTATGGTGAGCTTGGTAGTACTTCGGGTATTGGCAATTTTAGTTATTTGTCTACCGTAGGTTTTGGTAATACCGTATTTGGAGAAACAAATGCAGGCCAACAAGCAACCTCTGTAGCTAGTAGCTTATTTAGTAGTAGCACCACTTGGGAAAGAATTGTAACCAAAGAAATAGGTGTTGACTTTAGACTGTTCAACAGCAAGGTTTTCGGTTCTTTTGATCTTTATCAAAAAGAAAATGTAGGTATGTTGGTTAGAGGTATTGAAACAGCTGTTTTAGGTACCGCTACCCCATTTACAAATATTGGAACTTTGGAAACCGATGGTTGGGAAGCTATGCTAGGATACCAAGGAAATATAGGTGATTTAGAATTCACCGTAAGCGCAAACATGAGTGATACCAGAAATGAAATCACCCAGTATGATGGTGCTCAAACTATTTTCGAAAACTTGAACTCTGCCGAAGATGGACAGAATATATTAAACAGACCTATAAACTCTTTCTTTTTATGGGAAACCGATGGCTATTTTGATTCTCAAGCTGAAGTTGATGCTTATTACGCTAGTTTAAACGAAGGTGGAATATTACCGCTACAAACATCAAACGATGCTTTAAGACCTGGTGATATGCGCGTTGTTGATTCTAACGGAGATGGCACATTGGACAATGAAGATTTAACTTATCATGGTGATGCTGCACCCCACTATGTTTACGGGTTTAATTTTGACCTAAAGTATAAGAATTTTGACCTTAGCGCATTTTTTCAAGGTGCTCTAGATCATAATATCTATAGAACAGGATATTTTGCACAGCCTTTTCAAGCTGAATGGCAAAATCAGTCTAACACATGGTTAGGTAGAACATGGACAGAAGATAATAGAGATGCTGAATTCCCAAGGTTAACTACACAACGTGGTTTATCTGCCTGGAACTACCGTAGTAAAGATCATATTTTGCAGAACAATAGATATATGAGGTTGAAATCATTAATTATAGGTTATAATTTCAGGGATTTAAGTATCGGTAATACACCCATAAACAATTTACGTATTTATTTTTCAGGAAATGATTTATTTGAATTCACCAGTGTAAAAGATGGTTACGATCCTGAATTTCAAGCGAGCTCCAATAACAGTGCATACCCTTTTATGCGTACTTGGGCATTAGGTTTAAAAGTATCGCTCTAAGACAATTAACAAGAAGATAATACATCATAAAATCATATACAGATGAAAAAAATAATTTATATAATAGTACCATGCTTAATGGTCTTCTTTACATCATGTGAAGACGAATTTATAGACTTAGACCCACCTGCATCTATTACAGATCAGGTATACTATACCGAAGCAGAACATTTTCTGACAGGTTCAAATCAGTTTTATACCGATTTAATGACTTGGAGATACGACCAAGGTATTTATGCCGATCATGGATCTGACTTGGTTGGTTACACTGAAGATAGCGATATGCAAATTTACAGCAGAGGTGATACCAGAGCACCAGAATCAGACGGATATTATTCAGCTCCCTATTCTGCAATTAGAGATATGAATCTTTTACTGCAAAGAGCTGAAGCCTACGAAGGTGAAGAAAGTATTGTGCCTTACGTTGCCGCTACAAAATTTCACAGAGCATACCAATATTTTAATTTGGTGCAGCGTTTTGGCGGTGTTCCTTTAGTTACAAGACCATTAGATGTTGGTGATGAAGAGCTAAGTGCACCTCGTAGTAGTAGATATCAAGTTGTTGCTCAAATTTTGGCAGACTTGGATGATGCCATTGCAGGTTTACCTACAGAGCAAGAAATTGCCTCAGAAGATAAAGGTAAGATCAGTAAATGGGCAGCAATGGCATTTAAAGCAGATGTTTTATTACATGAAGCTACGTGGATGAAATATGTAGGTACCACTACCGATGGTGATGGTACTAGCACAGGAGCCGGTAGTGAAGGTTTTAATGCCTCTAACATAGATATTTATTTACAGGAAGTGGTAACACTTACCAAAACGATTATGGACCAAGGTGGTTTTGAGCTTTGGGACTATAATGATGAATTGGACAATTTAAGTTCTAACTTCTTATTTAACCTAGAAGATGGCGGTTCTAACCCTGCAGGATTGGATAAAGCTACCAACAAAGAATTCATTTTCTATAATAAATATGATTTCACTTTTAGACAAGCTGGCGATCTTTTAAGTCACGTTTACGAAGGTAGAGTAAAACCAAGTAGAAAGATGATGGATTTGTTCTTGAGTAGCGATGGTTTACCTATTGATCAGTCTCCATTATTTCAAGGTTATGAAAACACGCCCGATGAATTTCAAAACAGAGATTACAGAATGAGAGCTTATTTCACTTACCATAAAACGCTTGGTGAAATTCCTCAAAATGGCGATGTAACCTTAAACGGTACCAACAACTTTGGTTACTTCAATTCTAAGTTCATGAGTTGGAAATGGGGTACCGATGAAGCTTATAGAGCTACAAAGACAGAAGCATATGATATGCCATTTATTCGCTTGGCAGAAGTATATTTAATGTATGCCGAAGCTTTATACGAGTTAAATGGTAGTTTAACCGATGCTCAAATGGATGAATCTATTAACCTAGTTAAAGCCAGAGCCGGTTTACCTCCTCTATCGAATTCTTTCTTAGCTACCAACAATATGGATATCGAGACCGAAATTAGAAGAGAACGTACCATTGAGCTTTATGCCGAAGGTGCTACAAGATTCAACGACCTTAAAAGATGGGGTATTGCAGAAGATGAATTAGGAGAAACCATTTATGGTGCGGTTATAGAAGGTACTGTTTACGAAAACAACCCAGAATTGTACTCACCAGAAGGATATGGTTTTGGAGAAGGTGTTACGGAAACAGGAGTTGGTGAAAGAAGAGCATTGATTGTTCAACCATCAGCTACACGTAATTTCACAAGAGATAATTACCTATTTCCGATACCAACATCGCAAACAAGTTTAAATGAAAACCTAAACCAGAATCCTGGTTATTAAGATAATTGTGTTGAGTTAGTTTAAAGGCAGTTATACATTATGTATAGCTGCCTTTTTTTATGACTCACTTATCATTTTCAAATGATAATGGACGATAGTAGTTAGTTGAAAACCCTTGCGACACCCATTTTCTGCCAAGATATCAATATCAATGCCGTCTTTCCCTTACAGCTTAAACAGGTTGTATGAAATACATACATATTAAAATACCTGCTGGTCATACATGGGCTCAAAAAGAAGGCGGTTATATGCTTCGTATAACCACCTTCTTTTTTATTATAAATACACTTAGAAAATGCTTTTTAATCATTCTCTTTTATTGTTTCACTTTTATTACCCTCCATATACTCGGTAGGTGTAACATTGAACAACTCCCTAAACGTTTTGCTAAAATAAGCTGTGGAATTAAAACCGCACATATGAGTAACTTCTTTGATGGAATAGCAGTTTTTCTCTAATAATTCGGCAGCATACCTTAATCTAATCGTTCTTATAAAATGACTGGGGTTGTTCCCCGTTAAGGTGTTTATCTTACGGTAGAATTGAGACCTACCAATACCAAGCTCCTTTAAAATATCATCTTGCTTGAAATCTTCATCATCAACATTATCCAAAACTACTTTTGTAGCTTTATCTAAAAATACCTCATCCATATTATTCGTGGTAACCTCACTTGATGGAAAAATTCCACCAATTTCAGAGAAACGCTTTCTCAATCTTTTTTTAGCTTCAATTAGATTTCTAATTCTTGACTTTAGTACACTGGTAACAAAAGGTTTGGACAAATATGCATCTGCACCATTATCATAACCACTTACCCGATCTACTTCTAAACTTCTAGCAGTAAGTAGTATTACAGGTATATGGCAAGTTTCAAACTCGGTCTTCATTAGTCTACACATCTCAAAACCATCCATCTTTGGCATCATAACATCACTTATAACCAAATCGGGGTAACGTTTCTTTACCATTTCTAGGCCTTCTTCTCCATTTTTAGCTTGCAATACTTTGTATTTATCTTGCAAGTCGTTCTTTAAATGTTGACGAAGTTCTTTATTATCCTCTACCAATAAAATAGTGGGTTTTTCAATTTCACTTTCCGAATTTGGATTAGGTAGCACTAAATTTTCATCATCTGCTATATACATCTCATATTCTACAGATTTCATAGAATTGATCAAGAATTCGTTCTTTACATTCTCCACCTCAACGGGTGTAGATTTATTATCCAAGGGCAGTTTTACTACAAACTTACTCCCTACACCGTATTCACTTTCAACAAATATTTCACCTCCATGTTTTTCTACAAGAGCCTGTGTAAAGTTTAGTCCTATTCCAGTACCAGACTTTGTTACATCTATATGATAAAATCTTGAAAAGATGTTTTTAATTTGCTCTTTATCCAACCCAATACCAGAATCTGTAACAGTTATCTCTACGAAGTCTCCAGTCATTTCCTTTTTTAGAAAGAGCAATTTTGATGAGCTTTTTTTCTGTGACACCTTTTTTATTGAAAAGGTAATTTCGCCACCGGCATTGGTAAATTTTATGGCGTTTGAAATAAGATTGGTGATAATTTTTTCAACCTTATCCAGATCAAATAATAAATCTATTTGATCAGTTTCAGATATAAATCTATATTCTATTTCTTTCTTGTTGGCAAGACCTACAAATAAAGAGAAAATATCTTCGCTAAATTTAACGATGTTTCCTTTTTCTAGCTGAAGCGGCGCCATACCAACGTCCATTTTTCTATAATCCAACAATTGATTTACCAGATGCAACAGCCTACGGGCACTACGCTGAATAGAAATAGCAGACGACTTCACCTCTTCTGGATTATGGGTATAACTAGACAATATCTTATCAACGGGATTCATGATCAATGTAAGCGGTGTTCTAAATTCGTGAGAAACATTCACAAAGAACTGCAGTTTCATTTGATCTAATTCATGCTCTTGTGCTTCTTGAACCTTTTGGGTGTAATACCTCATGATCATATAAAATAACAATACCCCGAACAAGGAATATAGAAGATAAGCCCACCAGGTTTTCCAGGGTGGTGAAAGCACTTCAAAATTGACAACTGCGGCCTCTGCCTGCTCCCAATTACCATCTAAAGATGCCTTTACCTCAAAACCATATTTACCAGGGCTTAAGTTGGCATAACTAACTTCTCTCTTAGAACCAATGGTTTCAAAATTATTGTCTAGTCCCTGTAATTTATACGCATATTGTACCCTTTCGGGATTTTCAAAATGCAAGGCTAAAAAATCGAACGCTACATAGTTTTCATCGTAATTTAATTCTAAGTTTTCTAAATCTTCTACCTTATCCTGTAATAAAACCCTGTCATTAATTGTATCACCAACCACAACCGGGGAGTTATTCAAGGTAAACTGGGTAATTTTTGGTCTAAGCGGTGAAGAGGGCTTAAGTGTAATGTCATCTGGATGGAAAATATTGAAACCATTAATACCTCCTATAATTATTCTACCATCACTAGTTTTCTCAATCGATTTACTTTGATACTCAGGACCCTGTAACCCATCATGAATATTGAAATTTTTAATTTGATCGGTTTTTGTATTTAAAAATGAAAGACCGCTCTTGGTGGTTACCCAAAAGTTATGATTATCATCTTCTTGAATACCTACAACCAGGTTATTAGGCAAACCTTCTTTTGAGGAATAAGATTTCAATACATTAAAATTGGGATCTAGCTTATATATTCCCGTATCCGCACCCAGCCAAATATTACCCAAATGATCTTCTGATATATGGTTAATAAGATTGTCTTCAATACCAGGTTTTTTAATTTCCTTAAAAGTTAATGTTTCCGGTATTCTGTTTTCAAGCTGATTGAGGTCTATATAATTTAACCCCAAAGAGGTACCGACTAACAATCTATTTCTAGAATCAACAAACAAGTAAAATATAAAATTACTTGCCAAGCCATTTTCTTTCCCGGCTACATTTTTAAAGTTGTAAAACTTCTCTGCCTTAGGGTCGAACAAGCTTAATCCTTCCGTTCGGAGACCTAACCAAATTCTATTGTCATTATCTTCAACACCAGACCATACCGAGTTCTGCCCGATGGTATGAACATTTGATTCTTTATGTAAAAATCTTTTTACGTTGTAATTTTCAGGATCAAATCTATTCAAACCACCATCTAAGGTACACACCCAAATTTGCCCATTATTAGATTCAAATGTATACAGTATTCTGTTGGAGCTTATACTGTTGGCATTGTTAGGTTCGTGCGAAAAATGCTCAAATGAATTGTTCTCTTGATCAAAAAGATTTAACCCACCATTGTAAGCGCTAATCCACAAGCGCTCTTTAGAATCTTGTAGAACCGATTGAACAATTTTTTCATTAAGTCCGTTTGGGTTTCCCGGTTGATAATAGTAATGACCAAATGCATACTGCGAAGGATCTAATTTACTAATACCCTTGTCATAACTACCGATCCAATAAATGCCATTGACATCTTCATAAATTTTAGAAGGCTTGTTATTGGGCAATGAAAATGAATCTGAAAAATTATTGACTAAATTTTGAATTACTTTTTCTTCCGTCTTATTTAAAATAAACAAACCATAGCCGTCTGTTGACGCCCAAATATTGCCATCTTCATCTAAATGCATATCACGAATAGCAATATCTGTTTCTTCAGTAAATGATTTGTGGGAAAAGGTATTTTCAGACCTATCCCAATAAATTAGATTAGAAAGGTTGTTTCCTATCCAAAAATCATTATCCGCATCAACAAATATGTTCTTATGTATATGGTTTAACTCGTAGTTGGAAGTGTTCTCGATTAAAACGCGATCAAAATTATCTTGTTCAGAATTATATTTATTTAGGTATTCACCATTGGTACCTAACCAAATTTCATTGTTCTGATCTTTGATAATTACATTCACAATATTATTATCCAATGAATTTATATTGGAATCATCATTTAAATAATAGTAAAATTTTAATTCGGACGTGTCTGAATTAAAATCTTCTAGCATGATTTTTATGACTCCATTATTGGTGGCTACCCATAAGGCATTACTTTCTTCATCAAAAAGTAGGGCATTAATAAATTTTCGTGGATTGTTAGATAAAGAAAGTTGTTTGTACAGGTCTACTCTAAGAAAACTGTTCGTTTTTTTGTTGAAGTAATTTAAACCATTGTTAGTACCTATCCATAAATTACCATCTGCCCCTTCTACAATAGCATTAATTCTATTATTACTAATAGAACTCTGATTATTTAGTATAGATTTATAGACTTCAAACTCATAACCATTATACTTATTGAGACCATCAATGGTACCAAACCACATAAAACCTTCCGAGTCTTGAAAAATGGTTAAACAGGTGCTACTAGATAAACCGTCAACTGTATCTAAATTCTCGAACTTAAAATTATTAAACTGTGCTTGGCACAATAAACTCATTGAGCAACACAGGGCGAGAAAGAATATCCTTAAATTCATTTTCATTCGATTATTATCTTGGACCAAAAACGTTAAAAACCGCCCTTTTCCACCAAAAAAGATTTAACAATCAAAATAGCAAAATTTTAGCTAAATATTGCCGAATTATGAATTAAAATAAGGGTTTATTAGCATTTAACAAATTAGAGAGGAAATAGTATTTTTTAAAAGCATATTGCAGCTTGGGCTTTGTTCTTGGATTAACCCCATCATACCCTAAAGAAAGTAAATCATAAAAAAGCCAATGGAAATTTTCCATTGGCTTTTGAAACTTATAATTCAATTAATATATAATCTTATTCTTCATTAGTTGGTGCCACAAATATAATTTGGTCGCTAGTAGACAACGATGAATTTTCTACATCAGAATTACCTTCATCCAAATAAGAAGCCATTATAATATACTTGCCTTTACTGTTATCGTTTGTATGCTGTGTAAATTCTAAATTACCCGATGTTGGTAATAAGTTTTCATCTATTTTTTCATCAGGATTCAAGGACAGAATATAATCTATGATTTTACCAACTTCCTCAATTTTTAACTGCGGGTGTGCAGACATCAATGATTCGCCCCAAACACCTGTACCGCCTTTTATGACCTTATCTATCAAGTAGTCTTTGTCTTTTACGCTATATCTTTTTGCTATGTCAACATAGCTAGGCCCATTTACTTTTTCTATTTCAGCATGGCAGGCTCTACAGTCGGTATTATCTATAATAACTTTTCCCTCTGGAACAACATGTTGTTGATGTCCGATTGCTGCTTTAATTATATCTTCACCTTCAGGAATATAGTCGAATGTCACTTTAATTTTATCTTCTGGTATGCTACCGTCTTCAGAGTTACCATCTTCAAAATCCTCTACAAATACTTTATAGTTCAATTTTTTAGTAGCTGTATAAATTGTGTCGTTCGGTTCAATTTGAATTTTTAATGTCGGTGGTGCATTACCCGCCATTATTTTAGTATCAGCTACCGAAGTATTACCAAATTCGTCAACAATTTTTAAGCGTACAGTATATATACCTGGTTCATTAAATGTAAATATTGGTTCTTTTTCTGTTGATTGACCTTCATTATGATCTAAAAATGACCATTCATATTTTAACTCATCTCCATCATAATCTATAGATGATGCTCCTGAGAAACTCACTGTTAACGGGACAGCCCCAATTTTTTTATCTACATCAATTTTAGCAATAGGCTTTCTATTACCTGAGATATATGATATTCTACTTAATCTTGCATCCAAATTTTTTGTATTCCATTTTTGACCGTATTCCAGTACATATAAATTACCATCACTACCGAAAGTCATATCCATTGGATGTGAAAATTCTGTATTCGGCATAAAAGGTTCTGCCTTTACATAATCTTGATTTTCATCTAGCGTAACAACATAAATCCAGTCTCGCATCCATTCATAAACGAAAAGTTTATTTTCAAAATATTCTGGAAATCGATTATCTTTTGCATTAGGATAGTCGGAGGCATGATATACCGGACCTCCCATTGGATTTACTCCACCAACACCAACCCAAGGAAATTCTTCTGAACGATCATAAGAGAACCATATCAAAGATTCTTGAGCTGGAGGTAAATTTTGCATTCCAGTATTATTTGGAGAATTATTTACGATGTTATTAGGATCAAATTTCTTACCCGACATTTCTTTTGTAAAATCATAATCATTATATGGTATGTTATTACCTCTGGTATATGGCCACCCCCAAAATCCGGCTTTTCTGGCTTGGTTAAATTCACCAATTCCCTTAGGTCCACGATCAATTCCGTTTTTACCCGCATCTGGTCCTACATCTCCCCAATATACATACCCTGTTTTAGAATCTACCGACATTCTGAACGGATTTCTAAGACCCATAATATATATCTCAGGCTTCGTATTAGGGGTTCCTTCTGCAAATAAATTTCCTTCAGGTATTGAATAGGTTCCATCATCCTTTGGGGTAATTCTCAATATTTTACCTCTTAAATCATTGGTGTTTCCTGCAGATTTTTGAGCATCCCATAATGCTCTACCTTCCCGTTCATCAATTGGGGCAAAACCCTGAGATTCAAACGGATTGGTATTATCACCGGTAGTGATGAACAAATTACCATTTGGTCCAAATTCTAAAGCCCCTCCACTATGACAACACTCTCGTATTATAGGTATCGTAAGTAATAATTTTTCTGACGCAACATCTAATTTTCCATCCTTTAGGGTAAACCTAGAAATGTGCTGCTCAGGATTATCTCCTTTAGCAGAATAGAATAAATAAATCCAATTGTTACTTTCATAATTTGGATCAACGGCCAAACCTATGAGTCCGTCCTCATTCAAATACAATACATCTAACTTTGCTACCTCTTTAGTAGATTCTGATTTAAAATTAAAAATCTTTAGTAAACCACGTCTCTCTACAAATAAGATTCCCTCACCTGGCAACTCTGCAAGTTCCATTGGTTCATCTAAGTTAAAATCTAACACCTTCTTTACAAATCGATTTTCTGGTGGCACCCTATCGGATGTAGCTTTTGAATAATCTAAAGTCCCTCCATGAGATACGTAGTCAATACCACTTAAAAGATGTTTCAAGAACAGGTTATTCTCAAAGGTTTCATTTGTATGACCCATAACGGTATAAAATGCCTTTCCTCCATTATATTCATGATACCATGAAGCAGGATGTTGCCCTTCGTTTGCGCCCCCTTTATATGAATTTTCATCTAACTCCAATACAACGTTAACATCTTCATTAATATTCTTAAAGTTGTACCATTCATCTTCTTTTTCCCACACGCTATCAAACATTTGTGTGGTAATATGGTTTTTATCTAACACATTGAGCCTTGCTTTTTGTACTGCAGGGTGACCATTAAAATACGCACCAACCAGTTTATTATACCATGGCCAATCATATTCGGTATCGGTTGCAGCATGGACACCAACAAAGCCGCCACCAGCTTGAATATATCGTTCAAAATCTGCTTGTTGAACAGCATCAAGTATATCTCCCGTTGTATTTAGAAATACAACGGCTTCATAATTTTTTAATGAGTCTTCAACGAAATAATCAGCATCTTCCGTCGCCGTAACCTTAAAATCGTTTTCATCACCTAACTTTTTAATTGCAGCAATGCCAGAGGCTATAGAGCCATGCCTGAATTCAGCGGTTTTAGTAAATACTAAAATTTCTTTTTCTTTTTGCGTACAAGAAATTGCTACACTTAAAACCAAAAGTGTGCATACTAATTTAAAACATTTCATTAGGAATAGGTTTGTTATTTATGACTGGTTAAATCACCGCATTTACATATTAATTTGATGATTTTAATGTAGTAGTTGCTTTTTATCTTAAAAAATAGAAATATTGATATACTTTCAATTAAGATTTTAAATATATACCAGTAACAAAAATAGAATTGTACATTTTCGACTAGCAACATAGCTGATAGGACAAATGTCATTAAAATATTCTGTATACCATGTGGTTTAGAAAAAACCGAACGATGCTTATTCTACAAAAAAAAAAAATTATCCAAGAGACTTAAATTTGACTATTAAAATTAATTCAATGTTATCTCATCAATAGACAACCATTTTCAATCACCTTAAGTACTGGTTTCCAAATTAGTCACTATGCTCTTAAAAAAAGGGAAGAAAATAGCATTAATCTTCAGTTTTAAAACCTATAAATAACGCACAATCATTTTTAGCTTAACCCCTCACAACTCATGAATTTTGCTAAACACATATCAATGACGCAGAAGCTAAGAATCTTAAAATGCACTCATAGATAATAACAATCTTATTGGCTTGTGTGAACATTTAGCTGAATAACACTTGCCATATAATAACTTTGAAGTATTTGCCATAACACAATTTCGAGGTGATTTATTTTAAGATAGAATTAAGCTGTGTATTACAATTATAAGTTTTAAGTATAAGCATTATTTAAAACTAAAAAACCTGCTAATCTTTAAGACTAGCAGGTTTTAATTTAGTCGGGGTGGCAGGATTATACCCCTACCCCATAATGTTATGTATATCATTTTTTTACGGTTTTAAAAATTTCACTGTTGACCGATTTGTTGACGACATTTAAATGAACTTAAAGTAAGATGACTTACTTTCTGATAGTTTAAAGATATTAATTGCATAATTAAAGATTCCCCTTAACGCCAACATATTTTATTAATTAACATTAAACCAACCTTACATTCATTTGAACTTTCTAACTAATACTGCGCATTCTAATGGGACTACAATAAAAAAATCAATCCTTTCTAGAAGTTATCCTAATGTAATAACCATCGGGGTCAATCAATCGAAAATCGGTAAGCCCCCATGGTCTATCATTAATCTCTGCATGTATTGGGTATCCGCTTCGCTTCACTCGCTGATAAACGGACAATACATCATCAACTTCCAGTACAATTTCTACACCGATACCACGGCGTGAATCATTCTTTTTCAATTTTAAATAATGGTTTTCAGACATCTCGGCTTCAGAACCTATCCCTAAAATCACGGATCCTTTTGTTACCTGCTGATACAAATGATTAACAGAATCGCCTTCATTTGAAAAATTTAGAATTTTGGTATAAAAATTTACTGATTGTTCGACGTTGGAACTGAAAAGCTCCAATCGAAGTGATGCGTTGCTATCTTGAGGTTTTTTCATAAAACTGAAGATACTACCCGTAAGGAATAGAAAAATAATGGCCTTCTTAATTTTTGTGAACTTCACTTGGAGTGATTTCATAACTATTAACTTTTAAAATTTGAAATTGTAATTCTGTTTTGCCGAGCCACTAAGGGACTAGCGTTCATAACCCATATTTCATTGATTTTAAACCAACTCAAAAAGAACTTCTTTGGGCTTTCTAACTTTTTTCCTGAATTGAGTATGATCTTCTTCTGATCGAAAACCGACCGGAGCAATTACCGCGGCATTCAAGCCCTTCTTCTTTAACCCTAAAATTTCATTATACTTGTCCGATTCAAATCCTTCCATGGGACATGCATCAATTTTCAACTCCGCACAGGCCATCAAGAGGTTTGACAATGCCAGATAAGTTTGTTTTTCCGACCAACTGATCCATTCCGAATCAGTTTTTTGAGACAAACTCCCTTTGATAAAATCGCCATAGGCAGAAAGCTTATCCAAAGGCGAACCTTGAATTTTTGCAGTGGCTTGAATATATTCATCAATATGCTTTTCGCTTCTTTCGGTATAATTACAGAAAATAAATAAGTGTGAGGCATCTGTAATCTGTGCCTGATTCCAAGAAGCCTCTTTAAGCTGCTCTCTTAGTTTCCGATCCTTAATGACCAGCACCTTATATAATTGTAGGCCATACGATGAAACCGACAGTTGTATGGCTTCCTTTAATCTTTCAAGGTCTGCATCACTTATGTTTTTAGATGAATCAAATTTTTTTGTGGCGTAACGCCATTTTAGATTTTCCAATAGTTTCATAATATTAATTTTTAAGATTCGTATTTTATATACACTTTTTGCTTAATTCTCTTTGATAAGGAGTATTCCAATACACATTGCCACAACCCCAAGGATCCTTTTAAATTGCATAGGTTCTTGCGGCATACCAAACCAACCATAATGTCCTGCGATTGCCGAAAATAGAAGTTGGCCAAACAAACCGAGTGATATCATGGTTGATATTCCCAGTTTTGGAATTGTGTAGTAATAAAGACAAATACCGATTACACTAAAAAGTGCTCCTGTAAACCATAAATATTTAGGTATATCATACAGTAGCGATACTTTCGGAAAGTTTTTGAGGCTCATTAGTACCATCAGTAAAGCGAAAACCATACTGAAAAAGAACGCTACTAATGACGCCATTAATGGATTTCTAAGTTGAACACCCAGCTGTGCGTTAAAGCCACCTTGCATGGCCAGAAAAACTCCACCCACGATGGCTAATATCATATTTATGTTTTGGTTCATGATCTTTACTTTAATAACACAAAATTATTGTAAAGGATTCTGGTAAAAATTAAGCTAGCTTAAGAAATAAGGAGCTAATTCAAGGTAGTTTCACAACTGGCTATCATTATGATATGATTCAATTTACTTCTTAACTAAAGTCAATGAAATCTGTTTTAAGAGCCGATAATTTTGCATAAAATTTAAAATGTGTCATTATGAAACAATTAGCAAAAATATCGGGAATCGCTTATTTGATGATTTTTTTATTTGGTTTTTACGCCAACTTTTCGGTGCTTGAAAGCCTCATAGTGAGTAACAACGCGTCAATTACGACTTCAAATTTTATCAATAATCATTCACAATTCGGAAAAGGTATACTTGGGTTTGTAGTCATGCTTTTTTTTGATGCTGTATTGATTTGGTCAATTTTCGGTTTAACAAAACCGATAAGTAAAAATCTATCTTATCTAGCTTCGTTTTTCAGACTACTTCACGCTCTGTTTTTTGGTGTTGCTCTACTTAAATTATTACACATTTATCAATTAACAAGGTACCTCTCTAGCTCTATTAAAATGGAACAACTAGTAACGGAGTTGTTATTAGATTTTGATACACTTTGGACTATCGGATTGTTATTTTTTGCAATTCACTTAATTGTTCTAGGATATCTGGCCATAAAATCAGCATATATTCCAAAAACACTGAGCATTTTATTAGTGTTAGCAGCATTCGGCTATTTAATAGATGGCGCAGCCAAGCTTATAATGTCTAACTATATTGATTATAAAGATGTTTTCGAAATCATAGTAGTTGTGCCATCCGTGATTGGTGAATTCTCATTTACCGCCTGGCTATTAATTAAGGGTTTTAAGAAACGATCTTTTAAAATTCAAAACATATAAATTTTACAACCTCTTTTAGAGTATTACCCTTCCTAAAAAAGTTTAGAAGCGTTGTCAATTCATTTCTTAAGATACCTTAAGATTATTGGCTAATTAACCAGCTAAGTTTGATTTAATTATACATCAAGTAAATAATCAATCAAAAAATGAACATTATGAAATTAGAATATTTAAAAAAAATCATGCCTTTTGTCATTGCCATTTTAGCGATGCAATCTACATATTCACAATCCTTAGAAACTCAAATTGATAGTGTATTAACTACTGTCTTTAAAGCCTCGGAGGAACCTGGAGCGGTGTTTTTGGTAGCCAAAGATGGGGAGCCTATCTATCGGAAAGCATTTGGTCAAGCTAACATAGAGCTTGATGTTAAGATGAATCCTGAAAATGTGTTTCAGATAGGATCCATGACCAAGCAGTTTACAGCCATGGCCATCGTAATGCTGGAGGAACAAGGGAAATTAAATGTAAATGATGCCATTTCAAATTATATTCCAGATTACCCTAACGGAAGCAATATCACCATCCATCACTTATTGACGCATACGTCGGGCATAAAGGATTTCACCAAAATGAAAACAATCATGACCATCGCCAAAAAAGACCAGACACCAAAAGAGCTGGTAGATTTCTTTAAGGATGAACCCGTTGATTTTAAACCAGGAGAACAGTTTTCCTATAATAATTCCGGTTATGTGGTTTTAGGTTACATCATAGAAATAGTATCTGGTAAAACTTATGAAGACTTTATAGAACAAAACATTTTCAAAAAGCTTGGAATGAACAATTCCCGTTATGCAAGCGATAGGGAAATTGTAAAGCATAGAGCTTATGGTTATCACAACAGAGGGGCGTTTACCAACAAAATGCAGGTGAGTTTGAGTATTCCTTATGCTTCTGGCTCATTAATGTCTTCGGTTGATGATATGTTGAAATGGCAAAATGCAATCAATGATAATGTATTAATAAGTGAGAAAGCAAAGGAAAAATTGTTCACAATCTATACCCTAAATAATGGCAAATCTATTAATTACGGCTATGGCTGGCATTTAAAAGATATTGATGGTGTAGCAACCAGAGAACATGGTGGAAGCATCTTTGGCTTTAAATCCATGGGTGTTTATGTGCCAAGCTTAGACATCTATGTAATTGGCTTTAGTAATTGTGATTGTAATTCACCAACTGAATTAGTCAGAAAAATAGCTTCTCTTATAATCAACAGTCAAGGAAATGAATAAACAAATTAAAATAAATTCTAAGAACATTAAGAAAAGTAGCCTTCCAGAAAAATCTCTTTTTGAGGTAATGAGCAATGCATATGAAATCGCAGAAAGATCAGGGTTCTATTTTCCATACAGAAAGTATGATTGGTTAGAATCAAATACTGATTAATTAATAAGAATGCACTTTAAACCTTTTTCAATCAAAAAAACAAACATTATGAACACTTTAAATATTAATAATCTCGACCTCACCTATAAAAATGGTTACCAAGCCATACAGAATATTTCGTTAGAGATTAAGAACGGAATGTTTGGGTTATTAGGGCCTAATGGTGCAGGAAAATCTTCTTTAATGAAAACCATCCTTGGACTACAAAAACCAACGTCTGGGAGTATTGGTTTCAATGATATAGATATTGTTAGTAATCCCGATCATATCAAAAAAAATTTAGGATTTCTACCTCAAGATTTTGGAGTGTACCCTAAAGTTAACGCGTACAATCTATTAAACCATATTGCCGTTTTAAAAGGATTGGAAAATAAAGAAGAGCGAAAAACCCAGATTCGATATTTACTAGAGAAAGTGAACCTTTGGGATTTTAGAAACAAAGAAGTACATACATTTTCAGGAGGCATGAAGCAACGATTTGGTGTGGCTCAAGCCTTACTTGGAAAACCCAAAATCGTTATTGTAGATGAACCAACGGCAGGCCTGGACCCAGAAGAGCGTAACCGGTTCAACATGTTGTTAAGTGATATCAGTAATGATGTTATTGTTATTCTGTCTACGCATTTGGTTGAAGATGTAAAAAATCTATGTTCAGAAATGACCATTATGAACAAAGGACAGATTTTAAAAACCGGTAAGCCTAAAGAACTGATTTATGAGCTAGAACATAAAATTTGGTCAAAGTCAATTAAAAAAGAGGAACTAGAAAATTACCAATCAAAATACCAAATAATTAGCAAGCAATTAATTGAGCGTGTACTACATATTACCATCTTTTCTGAGACAAAACCTGAAGGTTTTGATGCTGTTACGCCTTTACTGGAGCATGTGTATTTTAAAACGCTCGCCTAAAAACTATTATATGATGAATGCTATATTTCAATACGAGTTAAATCAAACCACGAGGCGATGGACAGTATATCCAATGTTTTTAGTCTTTGTGCTATTAGGAATATTTAGCGGAAATAAATTCAATATGACTGCTGGTGAAGGCATATACCTAAACTCACCATATACTATTGGATTTATGATGGGTATGTTTAGTATTTCCATGATATTTCTTGCTATTCTATATTCCAATCAAATTTTATTTAAGGAATGGGATGCCAAGTTCGATTTGGTGATTTTTTCACTTCCTTTTTCCAAATTGACCTACCTAACTGGAAAGTTTTGGTTTTTCTACCTGAAAACATTCTTAAGTTTTAGCTTATTAATTGTAGGTTTTGTCATTGGTCAAAATTTACGAACTGGAGATGAAATGCAAATGGGTTTAAATGTATGGCATTACATCTACCCATTACTTGTTTTTGGTTTACTTAATTCATTATTTGTTTGTAGCTTTTTATTTTTTCTAGCCTACAGAACACATAAAAAATTATTGGTGGTCATTGGAGGACTATTACTTTATGTACTATACATGGTCTTATTGGTGTTTTCTAACTCACCGTTTATGTCCGGGAGTATGCCACAATCGCTAGAAGTGCAACAAATTTCTGCTATATTGGATCCATTTGGATTATCAGCATACTTTTTCGAATCGATATCATTTTCTGTGGTTCAAAAAAATAAAGGTGTTGTTCCACTAACCAATATGTTTTTATTAAACAGAGGGATTTTTCTGTTCATTTCTTCATTCTTTTTATGGTCTAGTTATAGAGCGTTCTCATTCTCAAGAAAACAAAGTCATAAATCTAAAAAGATTATAAAAGTCAATGCCATTAATACTGTAGTGAATTTAAAATCAATAAAGACACCAAAGTTAAATTTTGGAAGTATAATGGATTTTAAATCGGCATTATCCTTTACCAAATTAGACTTAATTTATCTTTTTAAAAGTGTTGTTATTGCGGCTGTTTCCTTGCTACTCGTATTTTATATAGGTATGGAAATGTATGCTGATATTGATAAAGGCATACGATTGCCAGAAAAGTATGCAACATCTGGTCTTTTAGCGACTTCCATTTCATCAAACTTTCATTTATTTGGACTTTTGATTTTAGCTTATTTTGTTAATGATTTATATTGGAGAAGTCATGCTTCTAATTTCACATTAATTGAAAAAAGCATCTATTTTTCAAAGAGTAAATTAAAGGGTCATTTTATTTCATCAATAGTACTGGTCTGTTTTTTTACAATAGTTCTCATTATTGAAGCACTGATTTTTCAATTTAGTTATGGCTATTTTAGTATTGATTGGAAAGCCTATTTAGGTGTCTTTATCTTCAATGCAATTCCTTTAATTCTATTTTCAGCGTTTTTACTATTAATAAATGATACGCTTAATAACCGGTATGTTAGTTTGGGTATTTCTACGGTGAGCGTTTTTGCTTTGGCTAGTCCCTTGTCAAAATATATAATTTCTTACCCATTATTGTACATATTCTCTGGTTATAATGGAATTTATAGTGATTTCAATGGCTATGGAATCTATCTGTCAGCATTCTCGCAACGCCTCTTGTTTGGAATTGGGTTAATAGCGTTTCTCTGGTTGATGAACAGTTTTATAAAGACGAAAGTGTTAAACATAAAGGCGTCCGTATTCGCTTTAGTTCTTGTGATTTTGGGTATTACTAGCGGTATATTTTTCATGAAAGGTTATATGCCAAAAAATGAAGATCAAACAATTTTAGAAGCGGTGAATTATGAAAAGTCTTATAGAAAATATGAAGCCATACCACAGCCAACAATTAAAAATGTAACCACAAATATCAACCTATATCCATCTAAAAACGCCTATGAAATAAATGGACGTTATGTATTAAGCAACCAAACCAATAAGGTTATTCATAAAGTTTTAGTCAATTTTCATTCGGATTTAAAAATTGAAACAGCTTTGTTCGAAAGTGGTTTTAAGAAAACACAAATTAAAGAACACGTCAAAGAGATTAGTTTGGATAAACCATTGCAGCCTAACGAAGAAGCTAGTTTAAGCTTTAGTTTGTCCTACAAATGGTTTGCAGTAAACGGACACCAATCCTTTAATGCCATTGTAAATAACGGTTCTTTTATGAGAATCAGTAATTACTATCCAACTTTTGGGTATCAAAATGATAGAGAAATTGATGATGTAGAGAAACGTAGTGAAGTTGATTTGGGCAAAGCTTCAGAATTGAAAGCATTGGAAAGCCCAGAGATATTTAAAAAAGATTTCATCAATTTAGAAATGACTATCTCTACTGAAAAATCTCAAACAGCTTTAGGTACTGGAGACTTAATAAAGCAATGGAGTGAAAATAACAGAAATTATTCTGTATATAGTGCTGATACTATTCCTTTTCGATTTGCATTGGCTTCTGCCGAATATGAGCATAAATCGATTCAACATAAAGACAAAACTATTAATGTCTACTATTCAAAAAAGCATTTTGAGAATGTAGAACATCTTATTGAAAACGCTAAAATCACCCTTGATTATTGCATAGATAATTTTGGTGAATACCCTTTTAAAACCATCAGTTTTGTTGAAATATCGGCATTCACTAAAGGTTTTGCAGCTACGGCTTATCCATCTGCAATATTTATGACTGAAGATATGATATTTCATACCAACCTAGAAGGTGATAAAAAACAAGATGTCATTAATGAATTGGCAGGACACGAATTATCACATCTTTGGTGGGGAACTAGTCAAATAAATCCAGATTATAGAGAAGGCGCCTCTATGCTTACGGAAACTTTGGCGATGTACACCGAAATGATGTTGTATAAGAAAATGCATGGTCATGAAAAAATGAAGGAACAATTAGAGATTCGTCAGCAAATTTATGATAACGAGAAAGGATTGTATGACAACCAACCGCTTTATAAAGTGAAGCCTGGATATGCACATATTGCTTATTCTAAAGGTGCAATTGCCATGGTGAAACTTAGTGAGTTGATTGGGGAAGATAAAGTAAATGAGGCTCTTAGGAGTTTTTTAAACAATAACAAATACCCCAAAAAACCAACCTCATTAGATTTGTTAAGTGAGCTTTATAAAGTTGCACCAGGTGAAAGCGCTAAATCTAAAATTGACGAGCTGTTTAAAACGATATGAGATAAACTACTAAAAAATGAAAAAATTAATAACTATAGTAATTATTTTTTTTCTGTGGCATCAGAATATAGTTGCCCAGAAAATTGACAGTAATGATCAAAATTCGAGAGAGATTGACTTAATCATTCAAGCGGATGACGTTAAAATTGGAGGAACCTTATCGATTCCAACAAAATTAAATACATCATCCTTAGTCATCATGAATTCAGGAAGTGGAGACCAGGATAGAGACGAAACATTAGAAGGCTTCAAAATTTTTAAAGTTATTGCCCACCATCTGGCATCAAAGGGAATAGCATCTTTCCGTTATGACGATAGAGGTGTAGGTGAAAGCACCGGTGATTTTGTAAACAGCACCATTAACGACCATGCAAAGGACTTGGAAAGCATAATGGATTATTTCAATACCACAAAGGAGCATCCATTCAATGATTTCATATTATTTGGGCACAGTCAAGGCGGCATCCTTGCTGGAAAAGTTGCTGTAAAAAATGAATCTGTAAAAAAGGTGATTTTAATGGGTGCGCCATCCGTACCATTAATAGAAGTGGTTACTTATCAAGTGAGACAAGATTATGAACATACAGATTTACATCAAAATTTAATTGAATCTGATGTGTCTGCACACAATAAACTAATGAGAGCTATTGAAGATGATATGAATATTGATGATGCATACCAATTGTTCAGACAAACCACCGAATCCATTTTATTTGAGATTTCGTCTTCAGAAGATGTAGTTGATAGTCTAAAAATAAAACAACAAGCTATTGCAAAAGTTGATGAATTTAAAATAATCTATGCGTTGCCTTCGCTAACATCGTTTCTTTACTATGACCCGTCAAAGGATTTAGAACAATTGAAAGTTCCAGTGTTAAGTCTATTTGGAGGTTTAGATTTTCAGGTACCTATTCATCAAAATAAGGATAGAATGGAAAACGCACTTCTTATATCAGGTACCAATTATCATTTTACAACTTTTGATAATGCCAATCATTTTTTTCAAAAGGCAAAAACAGGGAGCAGAGATGAATATGCAACATTGGAAAAGAAGTTTGTAGATGGTTTTTTAGATAGGATTTCTAATTGGATTATTGATAACTGATTTAAATAGAAATGACAGATCTTAGTTTCTTTCTACTAATAAGCAAGTCAAGAATTAAAAATATATTAACTAATAAAATCAAGTAAAATTTTAAACTTAATTAAGATGAACAAGAAATTACAGATAAACGCTTCAAAAGCTGTTTATAAATCTTATCTCTTTTTAGGTGGTTTAACCGCTATTTTAAGTGTTGCATGCCAATCAAATCCATCAAAAGAAAATCCATCTGATTTGTTAAGTATTCGTATCGATCATTATTTAAAACAAAGTGAACTCAATGGGTTTTCTGGTGCAGTTTTGGTTGCTAAGAATGATACTATTATTATCAATAAAGGATTAGGGTTCGCCAACAAAGAAAACAATATAGTCAACAATCCTAATACGGTGTATGATATTTGTTCTGTGTCAAAACAGTTTACAGGTGCTGCTATTGTGAAATTAGCTGAAGACAACAAATTAAAATTGGATAGTTCTATCAGTACCTACTTTGATGATTTGACTGATGATAAAAAAGACATCACCATACATCAGTTATTAACCCATACTGCTGGTTTTGGCCATGGTAGTACCGATGATTTCGATCTCATAACAAGAGATATTTATTTTTCAAATCTGTTTCAAGAGAAGTTGTTATTTACTCCAGGTTCAGAATATTCTTATTCAAATTCAGGCTATAGTATTTTAGGACGGATTATAGAACTTGTTTCTGGTCAGGATTATGAAGCCTATCTAAATAAAAACTTATTCCAACCATCGGGAATGAAACAGACAGGATATCTATTACCAGATTGGGATAACACAACTGTTGCTAATGAATATTTGCTTAATGTTTCTAATGAAGGCTCTCATATTGCACAGTATAAACAAGATGGGGAAATCGCAAGAACAGTACTTGCAAATGGTGGTGTACATTCAACGAATAATGACATGTACAAATGGTATCAAGCATTAAAGACCAATAAAATATTATCTCAGGAGTCTTTTGAAATTCTCACAAAACCCTATGTATCTGAATATGAAGATGAGTCGAGTCATTATGCTTATGGCTGGGCTGTTTACACCTCTAAAAGAGACACCAAAGTCATCACCCACAATGGATTTAATGGCGTTTCTTATAACGAGTTTGTATGGTTTCCAGAAGAAGACGTTGTGATACTATTTTCGTCTAATGCATTTGTTAGACCTATAGGAAGAATGACCATGGAAATTGAAAACATGTTATTTGATGCAACCTATAAACCAAAAGAACTACCAAAATACACGGTTAGTGAACTTTACAGATTTACTGAAGGATACAAGGGTCGTGTTAACGAATTAAGAGAGCAATTAGGACTGAAATTCGAGGGTGTTATTGATTCACCAAGACATTTAAATAGCTTAGGAGGCTTGTATTACAGAAAAGATCAAATGGAAAAAGCGATAACTATTTATGAGCTTAACACACAAATGTTTCCTGAAGATGGGAATAGCTGGGACTCGCTAGGAGATGCCTATTATAAAACAAATGAAATAGATAAAGCTATGGAAGCATATACAAAAGCTTTAGAGTTAAAACCAGAAGAAGGCGATTGTTTTTGGTGTGACAACTCAATAGAAAAACTTTCATTATTAGCTAAAGTCAATGAATAAATTTTTATCACTTTTCTTAATCATCGTAACATTTTTTAGCTGTAAAAACAATACTATTTCATATTTCGATGAGAAGCCTCCTTCTACAATTCCAAAATTATTTGCGCCATCAATTGTTAATACTGACAGTATCGAACTTAATGTAGTTTTTAATTATGATCATACAGAAATGTTCTTTTCAAGAATTGTGGACAACAGCTTTGTTATTCACCATTCCGAATTAATTAATGGCAAGTGGTCTGAAATTAAGCCCATTAAAATGTATGACAATAGTGTCTTAGTTTCAGTTGCTTGCGACCCCACAATTACCACAGACGGTAAGACAATGTATTTTCTGGGGGTAGACACAAAACTTTATAAGAATAATGTGACTCGAGAAGAACTTTACACCATACCTCCAGACATTTATAAAAGTAAAAAGGTGAATGGTAAATGGGAATTAGCCTCTAAAGTAGATTTTTTAGTTTCTACCGAATATTTTGAAACCTATCCTGTAGTTACGGATGATGGGAGTTTGTATTTTCGCTCAAACAGGCCAAGTGATAAGGGAGGGATGAACACATATCGCGCACAATATTTAGGAAATGAAAAATTTGAAGCACCTGTTATTATTAACACTAAATCAGAAAAGAAGGAACTAATTACTTATGTTTCACCAGATGAGAAATATGCCATTACTAATGGACAAAGTAAATTTCAAATAACATTTAATGATAATGGTGAATGGACAGAACCGAAAGAAATACCCTTAGATTATGATAGCAACTGGCGTTATTATTGTCCGTATATGTCTTCTGACGGAAAATATTTTATCTTCTCTAGAAAATACAATAATCCTGAAATAAAAGGATGGGCAGGTGTTGAAAAAGGTGAGGTTTATTGGGTTGATTCTAAAATCTTTGAGCAATTACGAACAAAACAATGAAATAACTACTGTTATCATTTTTCGTAAAACCGCTAGTAAAAGTAAAAGAATAGATATCAAATACAGATTACTTATAGCTTTGGATCTTTTAACTAAGGGTGATGATTGTTTCTGGTGTAAGAATACATTAGAAAAGTTAAATCTTTTAAAATATTAGGTTGAGTAACAACTGTAATTATTTTTTAGCAATTCGTTTTCTAATACGACTTAAAGATTCAGGTTTCACACCCAAATAACTCGCCAAATGATATTGTGGCACACGTTGTAATAAATCTGGCCTAGTTTCCAAAAGGTTTTTATAGCGTTCTTCAGGACTAGACGTTATAAATTTAGCTAAGGCTTCCTGCTGTTCTCCAAAATCATTTTCCATAGACATTCGGCATAAAGCCTCATATTTTGGAACACGTTTAAATAACTCCTGCTCTTTTTCATAGTTTAAAACCGCAAGTCTGCAATCTTCAACACATTCAAAATAATGGTTAGCTGGTGTTTTGTTTTGATAGCTCTGTAATGAGGCTACAGATTCGTCTTCCTCATAAAACTCTGTGGTGCGTTCTTCTCCATCAATTATATAATATTTTCTAATACACCCTTCTATAATAAAATAAGAATCTCTTGAAACTTGTCCTTCCCTTAAAAGTATATCGCCTTTTTTAAAGCTTTTAATTGGAATATATTCCATAAAAGCTTTACGCTCTTCATCGTTTAAAGTGAGAAATCTTGAAATAAGTTTGACTATGTCATTTTCCATAGGACACTAAGTTATGAATTTGTCAAATCTTTTTTAGTGCCCTATTTTTTCAGTCCGTTTTCAATAAATCTTTTGTAACATCCAAATGGAAAAGCACATCTGTACTTTCACAACTTTTCTTCATTGCTTGGATAAGTTCATCGGTGTTTTCGGGAAGCTTGTTTCGTGCTTTCTCCCACGTTTCCATATCGGGCCATTGGGCGTAAGCAATGTAATTGCCTTCTTGATCTTTATGAAGGCGAGAGCCTAGACCACCTGAATAGGTCATAAATGCTTTTGTCAATTTTTCCCAGGCAACTTCAAATTCATTTGCCAGGCCATCTACAATATTGAATTTATAAACTATTGCGTGCATTGATTTATTTTAATAGTTAACTTAAAATTAATTAAACAAAGGGCTAATCCCAATGACTGGAAGTTGACAGAGCGTATTTACCAGCACCACTCACGAAAAATACAATTCCGGTAATTAAATAAATAAACAATAAATCCAATGACCATCCTCCAAATTCGTTCAATTTAAATATATTTTGGGTTTGTGCCATAACAATCGCCAATAGGCAATTAAAGGAGAAAATCAATCCTGCCAATCTGGCCCTGAATCCTATCATTAGCATTAAAGGTGCCACTATCTCGCCAATAAATACGGCATTTGCCATCATCTTTGGTAAACCATATTGTTCTAAGAGACTACCAATAAATCCCGTGCCTTCGATTACTTTATTGATACCATAAATCAACATGGTAAATGGTATCGTCAATCTTAAGATAAAAATTCCAAGGTTCTTGTTTCTTTTCATTGAATTGAATATTTAAGGTTAAAAATTATATTTTAGAAATACGCCCATGTTTTGTAGTTTTTTTCGGGAGTTGTTGAACTGATCCAGATTTAAAGCCAACCCAGTTATCAGCTGTTTTTTTCGTATTCCGATTTTAAACTGTTGCAATCCTCTGATATATCCGTTAGCATTTATGTTTGCGGTTGCAAGCAGATTCATATAGCCTTTATAGTTTTGACCTATATCCGGCGTATAACTTAATACCACGGATTGCTCAAATGAAAACCCCTTTTGATATGTACTGCCAGCAGTATAGGCAAAGGAAAAATTGGTAATTCTCGAGGAAAAACCTAAAGACACTGTACAGAATGCTCCGGGGTTTTTAATCCCTATTGCTGTGTTGAGCTTAATTTTTTCATTGAAATGATAAGAGAGATTATTCCTGACAAAGTAGATATTGTTGGCATCCTCTTCATATTCGGTATCGAATAGTGTCAAATTGTCAACAGATAGTCTTGGGTTGATCGAATATTTAATTAGATGTTTATAGGTTACAGAACGGTTGCCAAATACTAAATCTGGTGAGAAGTTCAATTCTTGACCCGCAACGCTTAAAACGGTCAAATAAATCAGAATGAGTAAAGATGTTTTTCTAGACATTGTTGCTAATATTTATTCACAACAAATTTATAGTCAAGCAATTAGGAGTATATTAAGGTAGTTTAAGAAATGAAGTGGGTTGAAAGTAAACTATCAGATTTATTCGGCTGATTACATTAAAAAGGGTAATTGTTTTACATTTGTTGATACAAACAATTACCCCGTCATAAAGAATTACATCTCGTATTCAATTCATCTGTAACCCATAACTTTCCAAAACACCATAAGTTTCAAACCCCATTTTGGCATATATTCTTTCTCCAGCTTCCGAAGCGACTAAGTATACTTTCTTGCTTTGGTTCTTTAAGGCTTCGTTGACTAAAAGTTGTGTCATCTTTTTTCCAAGTCCCAATCCCCTGTATTCAGCCTTTGTGCCAATCATGTGGATACCAGAAATACCGTTTTTATCCAAATAAATCATACCACAACTCGGAAAAGAGTTCTGGTGTTTTCCTAGAAAAAGTTTAAATGCAGGGTCATCAAATAGGGGAATTATCGTGGACCTTTTAACGGGGTATCCGAAGGACTTGGATGCTACTTTTGCGAATAGCCCAGCATCATATTCCGAACATACCTCTAGAAAATCGGAAGCCTTGATGTTTTCATATGAAATTTCATTAGTTGTCAATGCCATGGCCTTTAATGTAGAAGTCAAAACAAACCCAATGGATGTCAGTATTTTTCCAGGGAAATCCTGTTCATACACCGCTACTGAATTGGGTAGCTTTCTGGACTGTATATTTTGTTGGAGAACTTTTAGGTCTAACTTTTCAACGTTGACATTGAAAATTTTACTGGGCCATGAGTTTTCAGAAGGATTGGTACAGTCAAAACCCTTTTCTTTTTTGAGAAAGCAACCATTATGGCCTATATGTTTCCAAAACTCGAATAAATGTTCAATTATTTTTTTTTTCATTTTGTCATGTGTTTTTTAATTCGTGTAACTTAAATTCACAGGGAGTTGATATTTATCTATAACCCCCCCCTTTGATTTGAATTGAGTGGTTATTTTATTCATTAGTTATTCTATATCGTTAGGGTCATTTTCCTCACTAACAGGTTGATTCCTTAAAAAGCTTTCTACAAGATTTTTCAAAACGTATTCTTCTTTTGGATTATTAAGACTTTTGGTGTCATCATTAAAATTCTGCTGAAAGCTGCCCAAAGAAAATTTACCTATAAGTTTACCTCCCCAACGCTGTACCAAATTGACTAAGATTTCTAAATGTGTACTACCTCCAGTTGCCCCTGGTGATGTGCTTAAGAGAAGAAGAGGTTTGTCCCCAAAGAAACGCTGGTCTATTCTTGAAAGCCAGTCGATGGTGTTTTTAAAAAAAGCCGATGGAAGACCATTATGCTCAGGTGAGGCTAGAATAAATCCTTCTGCGGAGGTAAATAGTTGAAAAAGTTCTTTGGCCTGATTTGGGATGCCTTTTTGTTCTATTTCTTGACTGTAAATAGGTAATGTATATTTTTTAAGATCTAGGAATTCAATTCGGGACTTCGGAAATTCCTGAATAATGTATTTTATCAATTTTTCGTTTATTGAAGCCGGGTTGTTGCTTCCTGCAAATGCGATTATTTTTTTCATTTCGTACTGAATTTTAGAATATCAGTACAAACCTATCGGTAACAAAAGGCAATAATCTTAAGGTGGTTTAAGAAAGTAGTTTTATTTCAAATTTTTTCGCAGTGCACTTAAAAATTCAGGGGTAATACCTAAATAAGAAGCAACCATATACTGGGGAACCCTTTGTTCAATATCCCGGTATTTTGCTCGGAATTCTAAATAACGTTCCTCAGCTGTTTTAGCCATAGCATCAATCGTACGATATTGAAAAGCAACATATGCCTTTTCAAATTTTAATCTGAAGAAACGTTCGATGGCGGGAACCTCATTATAGAGGCTATTTAAGGTGTCGCGATGTATTTGTAGCACGGTGCTTTTTTCCAAAGCTTGTACAAATTGTTTAGCAGGAGTATTGGTAAGGTAGCTGTAAAGATCATTCACCCACCATCCTTCTATACCAAATTGAACAATATGCTCCTTTGCTTCTTCATCCATATAGTAGGCTCTTAGACATCCTTCTGAAATGAATTGCATGTGTGAGGATATTTCCCCTGTAAATAGTAAAACTTCCTTTTTTGCTAGACATATCTCCTTGAAGCTATTTCTAACAATGACTTCATCATTAGGGGATAATTGAATGATTCCCCTCAAGTGTGCTATAAGTTTGTCTTTTGCCTGCAAAATCAAATGAATGAATAAGTAAGTTAACAAAATTCAATTGTTTCTACTTAGAATTTTGTTAACGACAAATTTAAAACGCTAAAACCTACCAAAAAAACAACTGATTAGAGTGATTTGGGCAAATGTTCTAATCCTTGTTCCCCGACGAACCTATTTCTATAGCAACCTATTTACCGAAGGTTAAGAAACATAATAAAATTCTATTGACCGATTTGTTAACTTATTCAGGTGATTTTAGAGTGAAAAAGTAAATTTTAAGAAAAGTTCTTAAAAAACAAAACCCTGATAATCAATTGATTATCAGGGTTAAAGTGTTAACAAAAATGTTAAAGTCGGGGTGGCAGAACTAACCCTCCACACCTCAATACCTTTATTATCAAATAATTACAAGTTTTTTAAAATATCAGGTAACCGAATAGGTAACTTTTGCCTCGAAATCATTCGTATAACTAAAGGTACTTCAATAAATGGATACAAAACATAACAATCTATATTATTTATTCCTCAACCGATAAGATTCAGTTTATTGGTCTCGCATATTATAAATGTGAATTAAACTTAAATTATAGGACAAAGAATTTATTTATAAACCATAAATAGCCTCGTAGATAAATAGAAATGGATATTTTAATTATCAGAACTATTTAATTAAAACTGTCCATTTCCAGCTATAAAATAAAGCCATGTGATATTTTATATGACTACAACTTAAATTAACGATAGGGTAATTGAAAAAAGGTAAGTAAAGACATGGAAATTGTGCCATTCATTCCGAAAACAAAAAGGGGTTTTGCGCCAACGATTCCGTTGTGCAAGATTGTCATTTAAATCTCTATAATCTCAAAGCGGGGTTCGATGTCATCAGTTGCCGGTAAAGGCATATTTTTAGAGGTATACCTGACCTGGTAATTGACCTGTTACCACTATAGGAAATGATGCAAAACCGATATATGGAAGGACTATTGGGGCAACTACCCGAACACCACCAAATATTACGAACTTTTTTTCGAAATTATTAAAAAAACCAACCCACAGTGTCTATAATCGCAATGGATTGAGCTTTGAAAGCCTGATCCCCAAAGGGGAAAAAGAGGTTTCCAAACGGAGGGCGGATATTTTTTTTCGATTAAGACCGGGCGAATTTGTGACCTTCGCCAATGGAAAGGACCGAAAATTGCGGTTTATATTGCAAAAGATAGAATGGTCTATGCCTAAAAGAAGGGTTGTCTAATCCGATGAAGAACTAAATCTGGTGCATGAGGTGCTATGCTGAAATCATGAAGATGTTGTGAAGGGTATAAAACCAACCTTCTTTCTTCCCAAGGTCTTTAAAAACTCTTTATTTCGCGATATCTCAATCCCAAATTAGTCAACTAGTTATATAGCACTGGTCTATAGGGGCTCCATATGCTTAAATAGAAGGCAATCATTTTTATTCTTTTACTGAGCAATTCCCAAATAGTAACCTTCTCCTAAGATCACGTATTCTCAAATTTAATTTCCGCTATTAAATCTTTGTAATATTCGGGGCTCCAAATGTTTAAAACATCATCATTTGGAATAAACAGAACTACATCCGCTTTAATACTGCTAAAAGAAACGGATTTAATCTTGGTATCCAAAAGCTCGATAATCTGCTCATTGGAAATACGCTTATCTTGCCAATCGTTTGTGTCTACCGCCCTAGTTAGGAAATGATGTACATCCTAAGGTTTTTTTTATATACCATTCTAAGTCATACCAATCTCTACCTTTAACCCTATTTAGCCACTTTCTAAAAAGCAGCGCATGCATTTTACCTGCAAATAGACTTGATTTGGTAAAACTTTTCACGTTAAATGAAAATGGACGGAGCAAAACTTTTTGCGGTGCTAAAATTCAAAAGAGGCTTTCGTTCAACTTCTATTTTTATTTTCAGCGTCTTGTTAGAACGCACACCAGCTTCTTTGATGATGTCGACAAGTACAGTTTCTTTTGCGCCTATGTAATAAAGAAGGTACATAATCGGATTTAATCCGATTATGTAATTAAAATATAGCATTAAAAGCGATGAAAGGTTATTATTAGACACCAACCTTCTGAAAAAACTCACATAACTTTAGATTTTTAGCTTCACAGATTTTGTTTAGAGTTTCAACAGGAATTCTATATCCATTTTTACTCTTTATTTTTCTAAAGGTACTTTCATCAATATTGTGATTATTTGCGAGAGAACTCTGGGATTGACCTTCATTTAACCATGGAAGCAACCACTCTCTAGGAATAAAATTGCAAATTTCCATTTTAATTTCAGACATACTTGTAAAGAAAAGAGCTAGATGATAAAATTTCTCGGTCGAACGACCGTATTTTTAATAATTGTGTGAATATTTGGTGGCCTTTCCCAACAATGTAAAAAATTAATCATGAATGGTTTATAGAGAAACTTAAACTCATTTTTTACTAGAAAATTAAAATTTATTATTAATATTTAAATTAGGGTTAATTTCTTCCAATCTTTTATAAAATTGCGATAGAGAAATTTTAAAATATTTACATAATTCAAAAATTGTGCTTGAAGAAGGATCATTTCGTGTAGTTTCTATTCTACCTATGTGTATCCCTGTATCATCTTTAACATTTTGTTGTGTCAAACCTTCTATTGCTCTTAGTTCTTTCAAAACTATTGAAATACTAGTAAGAAGTTCTTTATCGTTTATATTTTTCATACAGGACTCAAAATGAATCAGAAAAAAAACTACTAACAATCACATAAATGTGATTATTTTTTATATCTTAGATTAATCCAACTAATAAAAGTTGGTATTTTTGCGATTCTTCGTATAGAAAATATTTGAAGTCATCGCTTGGAATCTCCGATAGAAAACTGGTAATTTTTGCAGGGAGATGATAAGTAGATTGGCTCACGACCCGGGCGTGAGCTCTCTTATCTCTGCACGGTATACCAGTACCTCTATCAGATAAGTTGAGTTTCACGCCCAACTTTTTCTTAGCGTTTCTTCTTTAGTTTTTCATGAATGTGTCGCCAAACCATCTGGGGAATCATGGCAAATCAATTATTTGGAAATTTAAAAGAAGTGCGAAAGCTATTACGCGTTCCAACCTATGGAATGAAGTGTAGCTCATTTGATCGCTTGTTCCAAAAAAAGCCAAAAAACCCAGTCTAATTTTTACTTGGCTATAGTTTTGGGCTTACGATTCATCTTTTCCGGTTAACGAAAACCCTTTTCCCAAAGCTGATCAAAAAAATATTATGGCATCCGGCCATACATCGCAATTCTAGCCATCCACTTTAAAAAAATCCAGCATCCAAACCTATATGGAACTTGGACAGGACAATCCTTGCTTTACATCAACGCATCAGGCTTAGACGTAATTCAAAGGTAGGTTTCCTTGGAAAAATCAACCCTTCAATATCCCATTAAAGGCTGTTGACGGAACTTAAATCGATTGTATAACTCAACTATCTAAATTATGAAAAAAATACCAATTATAAAGAATAGCTTCTTAACCTTCCTTACCGCATACTTGCTCTTATCCCCTTTTCTTAGCTTAAAAATGAAGGCGAAAACCCCTACCGAAAAGGAAGCCTATAACGAGACCTATTATTTGCAGTCCACCATTTCAGGAACCGTTACCGATACCAACGGACTGCCCATCGCAGGAGTAACCATCCAAATTGGAGGAACGAATGCTGGAACAATATCTGAATTTGATGGATCCTACAGTATCCAAGTAAACCTTGATGGCCTTCTAAACTTCTCGGCCATGGGCTTTAAGACCGAGTTTGTTTCCATAAATGGTCGACAGGAAATCAATGTTGTCATGGAGGAAGATGTTACCCAATTGGATGAAGTGGTCCTCAATGCAGGGTATTATACCGTGACCGAGAAAGAACGTACGGGGAGTATTGGCAAAGTAGGTGCCGAGGCACTGGAAAAGCAGCCGGTTTCAAACCCATTGGCAGCATTGCAAGGGCGATTGTCGGGGGTAGAAATCACACAGACCTCTGGAATCTCGGGAGCAGGCTTCGATATCAAAATCAGAGGTCGGAACAGTATACGGACACAGGGAAACGATCCGCTTTATGTGATAGATGGAGTTCCCTATGCCTCTTCCAGTTTGGGGGAGGAAGCTGCATCCGGAATCTTGCCTGGGCTCGGTTTTAGTCCATTGAATACCATAAACCCAATGGATATTGAGCGTATAGAAATCTTAAAGGATGCCGATGCCACAGCAATATATGGTTCAAGAGGTGCTAACGGTGTTGTTTTGATCACCACAAAAAGAGGGAACATGGAAGGGACAGAATTCAACCTTAACGTCCAATCAGGTTTAGGTACGGTATCCAGAACTATGGATTTGCTCAGTACAGCGGAATACTTGACCATGAGAAGGGAAGCCTTTTCCAATGATGGAACCGAACCCCTACCCTTCAATGCCTACGATGTAAATGGTACCTGGGATCTTGACCGACAAACAAATTGGCAAAAAGTACTTTTCGGTAAAACCTCTTATTTGAATAATTTCCAAGGATCGCTTTCTGGAGGTAATGGTCTGACCCGGTTTTTGGTAAGCGGTAATTTTCATAGGCAGACGAGTGTTTTCCCAGGGGATTTCAACAACAAAAAGATATCGGGTCTGGCCAATATTGGGCATACCTCCCAAGATAAAAAATTGACCGTGCAGTTTTCTACTAATTTTACGTGGAACGAGAATGACCTTCCATCGGACGATATTACGTTTTCGGCACTCAGCTTGGCGCCCAATGCACCGAGATTGTACAACGAAGACGGAACCCTCAACTGGGAAAACTCGACGTGGCGGAATCCATTGTACAGATTACAGGGGATATATCGTACAAATGCTTCAACACTAATCACTAACGGGGTTTTTGACTATACTTTACTTCAACATCTACAATTAAAACTTAACCTTGGCTATACGGAGAGCCATTTAAGGGAAATCAAGACTATTCCCTCAACGATTTACGATCCCGCCTTTGGAATTGGCAGTGCATCTTCCGCTGCCATCTATAACACAGGATCTAGGACCTCTTGGATATTGGAACCTCAATTAAATTATAGCATCGAATTTGGAAAAACCAGCATAGAAACATTGGCAGGACTTTCCTACCAAAATCAGAACACTGGTCGATTCTCACAATTAGGATTTGGTTTTGCCAATAACAATTTCATAGAAAGCGTCTCTGCTGCCTCGAATACCTTTGCCTTAACGGATAGTGACAATCAGTATCGTTATCAAGCCATTTTTGGACGCGTCAATATCAATCATCGGGGTAAATATATCTTAAATGTAACAGGAAGAAGGGATGGATCCAGCCGATTTGGGCCGAATAGGCGATTCTCTAATTTCGGAGCCATTGGAGCTGCATGGAATTTTTCGGAGGAAGATTTCATTAAAAATTCAAATACTTGGTTGAATTATGGAAAACTAAGGGGAAGTTATGGTACCTCGGGCAACGACCAAATAGGCGACTATCAATATCTGGACACTTATTCTTTTGGAGGAGTACACTATCAAAATGTAGTCGGGATATTTCCGACGCGATTGTTCAATCCGGATTTTAGTTGGGAATCGAATAAAAAATTGGAACTGGCATTGGAACTTGGACTTTTCATGGACCGCGTGCGTATCAACGGTAATTATTATCAAAACCGATCCTCCAACCAATTGGTGGGCATACCCATACCGAGTACTACAGGTTTCAATTCCGTTAACGCAAACCTAGAGGCTACCGTCGAGAACAAAGGTTGGGAAATTGGGCTGAACACCCTAAATATCAGGACTCAAAATTTCGCCTGGGAAACTTCTATTAATTTCACTATTCCCAAGAACCGACTGGTTTCTTTTCCCAATCTCGAAGGTTCTACCTATTCGAATTCGTTGGTGGTCGGTGAACCAGTGAACATCGCCAAAGTGTACCAATTGAACAGGGTAGATCCCACATCCGGATTATATGAATTCGAGGACTTCAACAATGATGGTATTATATCCCCTGAAGATGATCAGCAGGTAGTCAAGAGTCTTGATCCTGAATATTTTGGAGGTTTCAATAATAGGTTCACGTTAGGAAAATTTGAAATGGATGTGCTCTTTCAATTTAGCAAACAGTTAGGACGTAACTACTGGTCTACGGGAGGAACAATACCGGGAGGGCTATCAAATCAACCGACCGAGGTCCTTCAAAGATGGTCCGCACAAGGTGATCAGCGCTACATACAGCGATTTACGACCGGACAGTCATTCGATGAAAATCAAGCTTTTCAACAGTTTACACAAAGTGACACTTCGATTTCGGATGCCTCATTTTTACGTTTAAAAACACTTTCGATGACCTATGCCCTTATGCAGAAAGATACCCACGGCTATGACTGCCAACTTTATTTACAAGGTCAAAACCTATTGACCTTTACCCATTACCTAGGGCTGGACCCGGAAACAAGAAACAGTGCTACCGTGCCTCCACTGCGTATCATCAGCTTGGGAACGCGATTAACCTTTTAAAAAGATAACATGAAAAATAAAACTTTAAATGCTAACAATTTGAGATTACCTAAACGAATATTCTTTTTGAGCCTAATTGTACTGATGTGTATGATCGCCTGTGAGGATTTTGTGGATATCGAACCACCCACCAATCAGTTGACAGGGCAATTGGTGTTTGAGGATCCCGCAACGGTCGATGCGGCATTTGCACATATTTATGGTCAATTACGTAATCAAGCCTTTTCGACGGGAAGTATTTCAGGAACATCATACCTAATGTCGCATTACGCGGATGAACTTGAACTGTTCAGCAATGATCTACCCAGTGTTCAAGGATTTACCAATAGTCGTGTTCCGGCCTCGGACAGTTCGGTCGCCGTTTTATGGAATACGGCGTTTGAATTGATCTATGCCACGAACAGTATTATTGAAGGGGTCGAAAAGTCTAACGTACTGTCAAATCAAGATAAGGACCGGTTTCTTGGGGAAGCTTATTTTCTAAGGGCTTATATCCATTTTAACTTGACCAATTTATTTGGGAATATCCCATATATTGTGACAACGGACTACAGAATCAATAGCGAAACAACTCGATTGGAAAACTCGGTGGTGTTCCCATTAATCGAGAGCGACTTGCTCAAGGCTAAAGCCCTGCTTTCAAATTCTGAGGGGACAATTGGCTCTTACCGCCCCAACCATTCCATTAATAGTGCTTTCTTGGCTCGGGTTTACTTATATCAAGAGCAGTGGTCAAAAGCTATGAATGAAGCTACGGAGGTGCTGGACGGTGGCTCCTACTCCTTAACTGACAATCTTGACATCGTCTTCAAAAAAGACAGTCCCGAAACCTTATGGCAATTGGATTCAGGCATTCCCGGAAACAATACTGAGGAGGCTTCCACCTTTGTATTCACAAGTGGGCCACCACCCAATTCAACCCTATCAACCCAATTAAGTAATGGCTTCGAGGCTGGCGATGCACGGTTTATAGCTTGGGTCGGAACAGTTTCGGACGGATACAACACGTGGTACTTCCCGAATAAATATCAACGTAATACACCTACGGCAGATACGGAAGAAAATTCCATTTTAATTCGTTTACCGGAACTGTATTTGATTGCAGCAGAGGCACATGCCCATCTAGGAAATATAGGACTGTCCTTGGACTATATTAATGCAATAAGGAACAGGGGCGCATTGCCGTCAATCTCAACAAGCGATCCGAATGAATTATTGGATGCCATTTTTCAAGAACGAAAAGCCGAATTCTTTACGGAACAGGGACATCGCTTCTTTGATTTAAAACGAACTGGAAGGGCCACGCCTATTTTATCACCTATCAAACCGGATTGGAAAAGTAGTTCACTGGTTCTTCCAATTCCACAGTCAGAGTTATTGTTAAACCCTAATCTCGGACCTCAGAATGAAGGGTATTGATTTATTTTTTTGGGTTAGCTCCATTGTTCGAGAAAAGTCTGGTAGACGTTGTTCGAGATTAGTTCCCCTCCTATGTCTAACCATTCTTTTCTTAACGGTCTGCCCGCTAAATGGGCAGACCAACAATGGTATAGGAGCATATCTGGAAAATGATAAGCTCTATTTGGAACTTGATAAAAGCATCATTGACAAACCCATATTATTCGTACGGCACCATATGGATCAGTTACATGTTAAATGGTCCCATATCGGAAACCAAGTGGTACTCTCACAACAAATGGCAAAATCAGTCATGGGTGAGTTGATACCAATAGATGGCGATTATACCATAGAAGAACGTGTTCTCGGAAAATTTCCTTTAATCACTGAAAAAAGTAAGGATGATCAACTGGTAATCGATGCTACGAACCTAGTACTGAATTTGGAAATCAAATGGTTCCGATTTTATTCACAAGAAACCATACTGCGAGATCTTTCATTTGTCAAAAGTGTCGAATTTATGGACGGGGAGACCATTATCAGAACGAGTCAGACCCTTATATCCGGGGATAGTCCAAGGTCCATTTCCGTCGATTATAGCTTTTATACTCTGCCGGATCCAATGCGAGGCAGATTGTTCGACCATAGAATGGGATATATGTTGGACGTTAACTGGAGCATTCGAAGAAATGGAAATTATAAGGCGACTATTTCAAGATGGCGGTTGGAAAAAAAATACCCCGAGCAAACAATAAGTGAACCGATAAAGCCCATTATATTTTATTTCGATCCATCCATACCGGACAAATGGAAAGGGTACCTTAGGGCAGGGATAATGGAATGGTCACCAGCATTTGAAGCCGCCGGGTTCAAAAATGCCATTGAAGTTAAAGAACTACCTGATTCCATATCGAGTGAGAACAGTGTCAACTATTCCCTGATTCGGTGGGCCAATTATTCGGGAATCAGGAGCGCGGAGATGGAATCCGGCTCTTCAGTTCGCCTTGTTACCGATCATCGGTCCGGGGAAATTCTTAAGGCTGATATATTGATAAGTAGCTCTTTGCAAAGTCTTAGCGACGAATATTTGGTGCGCTGTGCACCCTTGGACCTTAGAACCTTGAACTATCCATTTTCAGATGACCTTGTGGGAGACCTCATTCAGTCCGTTACCGCACATGAGGCAGGCCATGCCTTTGGTATTATGGATGCAAATTTTGGGGAATTTGCTTATCCGGTCGATAAAATGGGGGATGTCGATTGGCTCAGGGAAATGGGGCATACCCCAAGCGTAATGACCTATGCACGTCATAATTATATTGCACAGCCGGAAGATCATGTTCCGCCTTCGCTTCTTGTCCAGAAAGTTGGACCTATGGATATTCACCATATAAAATGGGGCTATACCATGTTACTCGGCGCAAAACATCTTGATGATGAACTCCCCTTCTTGGATGCCATGATAAGGGAGAAAGACAGCATTGCCTGGTTCCGCTTTAATTCGGACAACTATGGAAAAATCGGTCCAGGAAATACGAATGAAGTTGTTGATAATAACGATCCGGTCAGGAGTACCGAATTGGGTCTTAAAAATATCAAAAAGGTCTTGGAGCTATTACCTGCATTGAATAGGGACAAACGTGATGATGACCTATTGGATAGGCTATATGACAAGACTTTGGAACTATGGCTCGATGAAATGAAGCACGTCACATCCTTAATCGGGGGGGTTACCGTTTATAATAAGGCTGGATTTCAAAAGGGAGATGTTTTTGAACCTACGCCCATCGATGAACAAAGAAGAGCGTTGAAATTTTTGATTGAAAATGCTTTTTTAGTACCGGATTGGCTGAGTAGCCCAAGTTTTGTGAATAGACTTTCCTATTCCACAGGTTCGGACATACTCATGATCCATCAAATCAATTTATTATCGGATGTGTTGAACGTGCAAAGAATGCGAAGGTTGGAATTTATGGAAAAGCGACCGGAATATCGAAATTTTATAGCACCACTCCTAGCGGAACTACAAGCTGGCCTTTTCCATGAATTACATGAAAAGGAAATCCAAATATCAAAACGTCGACAAGAGTTGCAGTTGGAATATATCACGTTATTGATAAATCACTTGAAATCGGAGACAAATTATGATAATATAAAAGTGCTACAATTAGGACGTAGCACAAGCCAGTCTCTCAAAAGTACTTACGCCGAAAATTTGCGGGACCTTGCGAAACAAATTCAATCTGCGCTAAAGAAAATCGAAGGTGGTAATAACAAGGAACATTTAAAAATATGTCTAATGAAAATCGATCCTGATTTATAGCGGATTGTACAAAAATAAAAAGGGAGTCAATTGACTCCCTTTTTTTGATTGGACCTTTATGGTCTTTTCAATTGTATCAGGCAATTGGTGCCTGCTTGAAAAACAGTCTGTCCATTATATTGGCAGACCTTTCGTCCTGAGGTATCACATCCAGATACTGAAATTGGTTCACATGGATTGGAAGCATTCAGGTAATATTCCCCTGCAATCGCATTATTCTCGTCAAGAAGTTTGTTATCCTTAACGGTAAAGGCACTTGCAGTCATTGCGAATACAATGGCGAGCGCCGGAATCAGAAATTTGAACTTTTGCTTTTTCATGATATAAAAATTTAAATGATGATCTACTCTATTAACGGGTTTTCGATCTTGCCCCGCTACCGGCCGGTAGTTTTATAAATGGTTTCCCAGTATTATTTAGCAAACTGAATTATTCAGTTATCACTATTCCGAATTTCATAGGTGGATAGGCGGTTTCCGACCAAAACATACAGGGTATTATTGCTTACCTTGATTTCATTGATATTTTCGCTTCTTTCCTTATATAGATAAAAACTATATCCATAAATGTCATTTTTCCAATTATAGACATCAATAATGGATGCTTGGTCAAGCATGTTATCATCCTCGTATTTTCCTAAACGGTTGGAGTTGGTATAAATCAACTCTCCGTCCAAAGAGGAATTATTGTTTACGATTAATGGAGGCGCTTGCATTTCCGTGACTGCACCTTGCTTGCTAGGGGCGACTTGGAGGTGTGCTTTATGTACGGTATCCAAGGTTTGTTGACGCTTCAGTACCGTTAAATCACTATCCATGATGATATACTCGTTACGATAATAATAGACATAGCTTAAAAGATTAGGTTCAGTAGAATAAGTCAATATACCATCTACATCGAATACCCCATCTATTTGTTTTTCTAGAATTCCATGCTTTAATGATACGGAGGTCGACGTGTCCTTATCTATGATTCCCAATATTGTACTGTGGGAATTTCCATCAAACGACCTTATAATAAGACGTTGGCTATCCACCGGTATCGCCACATCAAAAAAAGCGGAATCCAGCGACCAGGGCCTAGCAATCCATTCGTTGATCCTCCCTCGAAAAATACACGGTACGGTACCATCCAGCATAAAAAAGTATGGTGGATATAGCCTAAACTTTATGTTTCGAAAAGGAAGATTACTTTCTTTTATATCAATTTTGAATTGAGCGGTGTCCTTGGATGAGAGGTTTATTTTTAGTAAATAAAGGGGCGTAGTAGGATTTCCTAAATAGAGTATACCCCTATCAAGGCCAGCGATATAATACGAATTATGACCAAGTTCAAAGTCCCTTTTTTTTAAAATTGGATGTGGGGGAAACCTTCTCGTAAACGCATTGTTACGATGAACTTCCTTCTCGGACAATAGGAACAAAAGAACTACCGACCCTATTGCCAAACATACAACACCGATTATTTTTTTATATCCCGCAATTCTTTTCATATCATTTCACATTTAGAATTTCTACGTTTTTCTAGTTCCAGAATTGAGAACAAGGCGAACATAATAAACAGAACATTGAAAACCACATGCTCCTTCCAACTCAAATTTTCAAGAACCCCACCACAGGAACAGGGAACAAAATCACTGAAGTACAAAATCAGAATAATATAAACGGTGAACATGGTCATAAGGCTCAAACACGCATATAGGGCAAAAAGTCGGTATCGTTCAAATAGAAGGAAAAAGGATAGGACTAGTTCCAAGGTCGGGACCATCCAAGCAACGGTATCCGCATACGCCGTTAGAATAGTGGACTGGCCCAATTGTATCTGAAATTGTTGGTAGTCGAACAACTTACTTGAAGCAGCATATACGAACAAAACGACAAACAGCATGCTTGAGATGTAAGGTATATTTTTTCTAAGTTTTTCCAAGGTGACCATATCGTTTGTATTGATATGGTAAATTTAGAGTGCCCTATTTACTTCTGTGGGAGGATTGATTATCCGACAAGGATTTTAATACTAAGTATTTCAACTTCTCAAGGAACTAGGAGTCCGTCCATATTTTTCCTTAAATGCCCTTGAAAAATGGGGAATGCTCTTAAAACCTACCATATGTGCAATGGTCTTAAGGGATTTACTGGTATATTTAATCAGTGTCTTTGCCTTTCGCAAACGTTCCTGAATCAAAAACTTGAATACGGTGGTGCCATATAGCTCCTTGAACCCATATTTCAATTTGAACTCGTTGGTTCCCATCTGAAGGGCCAGATCCTTCAAATGGGGCGGGTCACTCTCCAAATTGTTTAGAATCATGTCATGTACATTCCTGATCTTTTGAATATCACCATGGCTCAACCTTATCTTTCGTCTTTTGGATTCCTTCCCTGGCTCGACGGCATTTTTCCAAAGTCCCTTCACATCGGGTTCAGCATTGGAAAAAAGTACTGTGTTCACTATTATTTTGGATGAATTTCCATCAAGCGTCCGAAAGTTAGTTACGGTACAATTTTTTGATATTAATAGGCCTTCTTTAGTCTTAAAAGAAAGTTTGATGGACGTATCCAAATGTTTCCGTTTTAAAAAGGTTTTCATTTTCTTATTCCATTTCTTTTGGGAACTTTCGGTCAACAGATCCGTAAAAGGGCTTCCCAAAATAGCGTTCCGCATTCTCAACAATATGCCACAGGCCTTTTGGTTGGCCATTTCGACAATGCCGTTTTCATCGATGATCAGGGACATTTGGATTAAAAATTGGGGTGTCCGGTCAGTACTGACAAATCCTTGATGGATGAACGAGGCCTGAATTTCCTCCTTCACCATGTTGATCATGACCATAAGGGAAGCTAAATTATCGTTTTTATCAGAGGGTTCCAAACTGTAGAAAAAATTGCCCTTGGCCATTTCCAACAACATCTGGTTAATTCGCTTTACCCGGAAATCATCAGTGTCCTGCATCTCTTTTTTTTTAAAAACCTAAATATTCTATAGGGGTATAAGCCATACCATTACAGCTATCAAAAGGGCGGTCCTTAAATAATCCAAGGCTTCTGATTTTAAAGAAAATGATTTGGTGGGAATATGGGTTCGCTGGGTGCTCAGGTAGAATTCGCTGATGGTATCGGTAACCGGTGGCGCAATCCAAAAGGCCAATGCCTTGATCAATAAAGACCCTTCGATGGCAAAGAAATCCCGCGCTTCCTTATTGACCATCCGTAATTCCCGAATATCACAAAGTACAGGCATTGCCTGTCCCTCTTGAACCATCATCCGGTCCCTGACAACAATCTGTGCCACTTTAAGATCTATGCCTTCCCCCCTTTTATACATAATATGTATGAGGTTCTTGGTCAGTATATAGACCGCATATTTGTTTTCATGGTGCTTTTTCATGGTTGGAAAACTGGTAATTACGTTGAAATTACAAAAATAATGGGTTCATCTTTTCGATTACCCCTGCTATTCCCATTAAACAAAGGCTATTTAGTTATCCTAAAAGGAATATTACTTATCTAAAAAGGAGTAATTTTTTAATTCATAAAAGAGATTCCTACAAAATCAAGTACATTTTACCTCATCTTAAAATTCAGGACTATGGCCAAGATCAAACATCACAATTTTTTGAACACGGTACACGAAGTATTTACGGATGCAATACAGGAAGGCGTATTGCATTTATATGCAGAGGGAAGTTCTTTTTCAGGAAGAAAAATAAGGGTAAAAAACCGGGACATGTTCCATTTTGGCACCACAGGATATTTGGGTCTGGAACAAGACTATCGTTTAAAAAAAGCGGCCATTGAGGCCATTGAACTTTATGGCACACAATTTCCACTTTCCAAATCCTATATCTCCAATCCGTTGTACCATGAATTGGAAACAAAGGTGGAACAGATGTACGGAACGCCGACCATCATAACCAAGAACAGCACCTTGGGTCATATGGGTGTCATACCCAGTACCGTGGATGATGATGATGTCATTATTTTAGACCATCAAGTGCATTGGAGTGTTCAGAACGCCGCCAAGATGTTAAAGACCCGGAGTGTTCCCATAGAGATGATCCGCCATAACGACCTTAACATGTTAGAGGATAAATTAAAAAAACACATCCACTCCAAAAAGCACATTTGGTACATGGCGGACGGTATATATTCCATGTACGGGGATTATGCTCCGGTGAAGGAGCTGATGGCTCTGGGTAAGAAATATCCACAGTTACATTTCTATTTCGATGATGTACACGGAATGAGCTGGGTCGGGAAAAACGGTACCGGATATGTATTGGACCAACTGGGCGAACTACCGCACAATGTTCTACTTTTTGGTACTTTGAGCAAGACCTTTGGGGCGAGCGGTGCCCTTTTGGCTTGTTCAAATCAGGAACTTTATAAAAAAATTAAGACCTTCGGCGGACCGTTGACCTTTTCCGCGCAATTGGAACCGGCCTCCGTCGCTGCGGCCATTGCCTCTGCAAACATCCACTTATCCCCTGAAATATATACACTCCAAGATGAATTAAACCAACGTATCACCTATTTCAACTCTCTTTTAAAAGAAACCGATCTTCCCCTTATCGATTATAATAATTCTCCTGTTTTCTTTATTGGTACCGGAATGCCCAAGACAGGGTATAACTTTGTCAACAGATTGATGAATGAAGGATTTTTTGTCAACTTGGGCATCTTTCCTGCGGTACCGGTAAAGAACACTGGGGTGCGAATCACCATTTCCAGACATAATCAAAAGGAGGAGATAGAAGCTTTAGTGGAGGCCATGGTCCACCATTTCCCAAAAGCATTGCAGGAAACCCAGACGAATAGCGAATGGGTGTTCCATGCCTTTAATCTTTCACCAAAAATCAAAAATGAGATCCGACCGACACAAGGGGTAATCGTCGAAGTATACGACAACATTAATACTATAGATAAAGTGCTGTGGGACAGACTAATGGGCGGACACGGTGTCTATGATTGGGAAGGCCTGTCCTTCTTGGAAAAGTCCTATCAGAACAACTCGAGAAAGGAATACAATTGGATATTTCGGTACGTATTCATCAAGGATGCAAAAGGAAGCATCGTTCTTGCCACCTTCCTGACACATTCCTTATGGAAGGACGATATGTTGGCGAACGAGCAAGTTTCACGTACCATTGAAACGGAGCGGAAGACAAATCCCTATCATCTCACATCGATGGTGAGCTCCATTGGATCACTGTTCACGGAAGGGAGCCACATGTTTTGGGATGAAAACCACCCAATGGCTCGTAATGCCATGATTGCACTGGTGCATTTAATGGAAGACCAACAACGTGAACAAGGCTCCTCCATGATTGTCATGCGGGATTTTCCCAAAGAAACTCCATGGCATAGGCAACTACAAGGGCATGGATTCGTTCGGGTCCAAATGCCGGATTCATGTACGGTAGAACTGAACGGAGTATCTAGCTTGGACGCCTATACTGCCAAACTTTCCACCCGAAATCGTAGACATTACCGAAATGACATCCAACCCTTTTTGGACAACCTGAAAATTCAAACGGTAACCCGTTGTTCTGTTAGCCAACTGGCACAGGTGAAACAGCTGTTCGCTAATGTACATCGAAATAATCTTGGTCTGAACACCTTCGCATTCCCGCAACGGTTATTCGAGCAGATGAACGAACACCCCAATTGGGAATTCATAACAGTCAGCTTTCTTGATCAGCCAGAAGAGTGGATTGGGGTAATGCTATGCTACACCAATTTGAATTGTGTCTATGTTCCCGCTTTCATTGGCTTGGACTATAGCACAATTGATGAATTCAGTACCTATAGGGTGCTATTATTGATGACAATCGATCGTGCCATTGCATCTGGATTACCGAAAATAGATATGGGTATGACTGCAGCTTTCGAGAAAAAGAAGCTTGGTGCAAAGGTGTATGACAAATATGCCTACCTCCAGACCGAGGATAACTATACCTTGGAACTCCTTGGCATCATGGAAGGGCAATGAAGAAACCCCATCACTATGAAATATCAAAAACTGTTATCGGAATTCAAGAACCAACTGGACCAACTGGAAAACGGTAACGGGGATATTTTGTTTAAAGCGGAATCCGGGATATCACAAGTGGAAAAGTACCTCAAAAAACTCCGGGTACAGATTAATGAGAAGACCTTTTCCTCCCTCGTGGACGAAATTTATTTCTTCAAGCATATCAAACCACAATTCTTCAGTAAACTGATCTATTATGGCCGACTGTTCAATATTGAGAGCAAAAGGCCCAGGGGCAGTAATGCAGCCCAGATTAAATACCTGAAGAACCAGATCGAAAAGCTACAGATATTCTTTAACGACAATCTTGAATTTTATAATTACTACCGCCGTGGTGCCAATTCCTTGGATGAACAATACTTTGTTCGGGGAAACCGTGACCTACGGCTGCCCTTAGAATCCTTTCACTTTTTGATAGACGTTCATTTTTCCACCTGTCAGGACGGTACCGTAGCGAACATCATGGCTTATGATATGCTTATCGTATACCTACAAGGTGAAATCGATTTCTTGACAATTAGCATCGACGAATTAAAAGATAAACCTATGGAACGACCTTCTAAACTTTTTTGGACCGGTAGCAAGACCGACCTGATCGAGCTTATCTACGCCCTACATTCCAGTAGCTCCATAAACAGTGGGACCGTGGATATCAAAGAACTGGCGGCACACTTCGAACATTTTTATAACATAGACCTCGGTAATTACTACCACACCTTTATAGAAATCCGTTCTAGAAAGACCGTTAGGACCAAGTTTTTGGATAAGCTCATCGAAATGCTCCAGAAGCGGATGGACGCCTTTGATGACTGAATCCGAATCTCCCACCTCTATCCCAAGGTGGGAAATCTTATTTTATGGACATACCTCATGAGGGTTGAACGTATTTTATGTATGTGGACGGTCGTTTCCCTATCGCAATGAACCAACATCCTCCAAAATTTATATTAAAAAAAACATTCCCACCTCTATCATAGCTATTGAATTTTATCGAAAACGGCGTTGCACTTTTGTAAAACGAAAGTCAAATCACGATCGGGACCATCAGTTAAAATAAAAACTTTTGATGGTCCCTTTCATTAAAAACCGTTTTATTATGCCGACAAGTATCATTACAACAGACGACCTCCGGGAATTCAAATTAGAATTGCTCGCTGACATCAAAAAACTTCTCACCCAACAAACTTCCGGGACTATCAAAAAATATCATAAATCAGCTGAAGTCCTAGACCTTTTACAAATAAGCCCGGGAACCCTACAAAATCTCCGTATCAACGGCACGCTACCCTACATTAAAATAGGCGGTCTCATTTATTATGATTCTACAGAAATCCATAAGGTTATGGAGGCCAACCGTGTGCAACACGGTCTTAATTCTTAGGGGATGAATTACATAAAGCTACTCAATGCGGCTTTTGAAAAGTTCTTTTTTGATGACCGGCTCAATCCTACGCATATCAGTTTGTATATGGCGCTGTTCCAAGAATGGAACAGCTCTAGATTTGCGGATGAATTTTACGTGAACCGCAGGGATTTGATGCTTGCTTCTAAAATAGGCTCAAAATCCACATACCACAGATGTGTGACCGATTTAGATGCATGGGACTACCTAATCTACTTTCCTTCCAACAATCCATACAAGGGCAGTAAAATTAAGATGTCCATTATCGGGACAAGTGATGAACCGGATATGGGACGGTACAGTCCCATATTAGAACAGGTTGCGGAACAGTACCGTCCCAATGGTGTACCGCTTACGGGACAGCACCATTCCATAAACGGACAAGTTGTGGACTCGCACCGTCCCATAGGTGGACAAGCATTGGTATCTACTATATACAATACCAAACAAGTAAACAGTATAAAACAACCAAAGGGCTGGCAGGCCGTTATTGATTTTTTTATTGAAAAAGGTTTTAATGCTGATGAAGGAAAAAAATTCTATGAACACTATGAAACTCGCAATTGGAAAACCAGCGATGGAAAACTGATTAGAGATTGGCGCGCCGTAGCCACAAATTGGATGGATAGAACTGAACTTTTCGCTGAGGAAAACAAACCAAACTTTAAAGAGGCGTCCCAAATCAAGGACAACTTGCGAACCACTAAAAACAAAGACTATGGACAACCCCTCTAAAATTACCGAAGGTGGCGTGGAATATTCGCTAGGAAAATTTGATGGCAAAAGTGTATTCTACGATTTTGATAAGATTTTGATTTACTTGAATGCCAAAGGCAGACAATTATTCGGGAAAAATTTCAGAATCTACGATGAAGACATCACAATCATCCGAAAGCTCTGCCATTATTTTATCAAGGATAAGGACAATTGTGAAAAGTATGAAATCGACATTGACAAGGGCATTTTACTTTCTGGACCAGTAGGCTGCGGAAAAACAAGTTTAATGAAATTATTGCGAGACATCGTACCGCTGCAAAGACCATACGAAATGATTCCGTGTAGGAATGTCGCTTTTAGTTTTAACCACCTGGGCTTTAAGACTATTGAAGATTATGGAAACACTAAATTCTATTGCTTTGATGATTTGGGTATTGAGCCTGCTGGACGATTCTATGGTAAAGATTTGAATGTGATGGGCGAGGTCCTTTTGTCTCGATACGAACTTTACCTTGAAACCAAACACAAAGTCAAAACCCACGCTACTACAAACCTAAATGCTGAAGAATTGGAAGAACGCTATGGCAATCGTGTCCGTAGCAGGATGCGAGAACTGTTTAATTTGATTGCTTTTGATAAAGGGGCTGGGGATAAAAGGAAGTGATTTACTTTCTAAAGGATTTATATAACAAAACCACTTCTGAAATAAACTCTTCAATAATAACTTTCAAACTCTTTGTCAACTCTATAAATATGTCTTTCACAACGCTACTGTTTTTTTAGGGATTGTAAAATGGCCAACGCCATAAATTTTATGTTTGTGGTATTTGATAAATATTCGTTTTCTTCTTTATTAGATAGGAAGCCTAATTCCAAGAGAACAGAAATACAATTACCTACTGTTTCCCGAAGTACCTGAAAATTTGCAAACTTTATACCTCTACTCTTATACCCAATTACTTTGCAAAGCGTCTTTTTAATTTGATAAGCAACAAAAACAGATTCTTTAGAATGTTCCCCTTGCTTACTCGACGTGTAAACTTCAATTCCTCTTGCATTTGGATTATCCGAATGATTACAATGCAACGACACAAATAAATCTACTTTTAAGATTTTGGCGAGCCTTATTCTATCAGATAATGAAATAAGTGTGTCCTTATACCTGGTCAAATAAATATCTAAAGGTTTTCCTAATTCTTTATTTAGCTTCAAAATGGCATTCGCAATATCCAATACGATGTCCTTTTCTTGAATTTTATTTATACCAATTGCACCAGCATCTTTTCCACCGTGTCCAACGTCTATAATTATTCTTTTTTGAGCACTCATTTCTTGTCCAAAAACGATGCACATTTTTAGAAGCAAAAAGACAAAACTGACGTTCTTGAGCACTTTTTTCATTTTTAATTTTCAGGTTATCAACAACTTCCCTTTAAAAATCCATAGGATTTGATGCTAAATAATAACAACCGAATTCAAATAGAATCAAATAATATTTTATTCACAAATTACTGATTTACAGTATTTTATGTTCAAATATATGTAAATTTCTAATAACGAAAACAACATAAAAATTCTAAACCTTTTATTATGAAAAAATCAATCTATTTGGCAACTTTTTTGTCGCTGCTCTCAACATCACTTTTTGCTCAAATTGGGGGAATTGAAGATTCTGTTAATGATGTTGGCGATACCATCAGAACCATCTTTCCAATTTTACTTGGGGTTATATTTCTAGTTGGTTTCCTATTTAATGCTGGACACTTCTTTGGGGAAAATGCTGACCTGAAAAAAGGAATAACGAGAGTACTCGTCTTTGTACTTATTGCTGGCGCAGTTGTAGGCATCTTCACATACTTAATAGGAATCGTAGTATAGATGAAACGCTTCGAGGTCTATAAAAACATTAGGAAACGGGCAGTCATTTTTGGGCTGCCCATTTCCCTGTTTGCCTTAATGATGGTTTCCATTTTGGCTTCGTTGCTCATCATCATATTCTCTTTCAGCTTTGGGATAATAATAGGTGTACTGGTATTCAATGCTTCCCTTTATGTGGCGCTGACACGAATAGCCCACAATCCACAGCTATTCCAAATGGCAAAGGCTTTCCCAAAAATCATTAGTAACAAAAGAAACTCTGGCTTCGATTATGAATAAGATTAACCTTTCGGCATATCAACCTATTGTAGATATTCAGGACAATATCGTATTTGCCAATAATGGCAACGTAGTCTTGTGCTATAAAGGTAATCTACCAGAAATCTATTCCTTATCTGAAAAGGATTTTGAGGATATGCACGGTGCTTGGTTTCAGGCATTAAAGTCTTTGCCTGTTGGTACTGTGGTTCACAAGCAGGATATATACCTGAAGAAATCTTATACTTCGGAACAACTTCCGAATTCTACTTTTCTGGAAAAGGCTACCCACGAACATTTTAAAGGTCGTGGGCATATTGAGCATAAGTGTTACTTGTTCTTTATTTTGACCAAAAACAAGGCTCTAAACAATCCTAAATATGTCAATCCCTTTAGGAAAATTTCAAAGGGAATTGTACAGGAATTGGATGATAACATTAAGAGTTTCGTAAACTCTGTAAGCGATTCTGTTTCCTTTATCAACAATAGCCGAAAAATGGCATTCCTTCCGCTTAAAGCGGATGAGATACAGCACCTCACAAACTGTTATTTCAACGGTTTCAATGAGGGTTTTGATACGGACATCATATTAGATAAAAAAAGCGTCAATATTGGCGAAAACCATTTTGATGCCCTTGCCATCAACAGCGAACTGTGCTTTGGCGAAAGTGTGCAGAGTAGCAAAACCAATGAGAAATTCACTTCTGACGATTTTGTGTTTCATCAAGGGTTTATTGATGGCTTAGGGCTTACGTTTAATGAGAACCATATTGTCAATCAAATCTTGTATTTGGATGACAAGCAAAAGTGGCGCAAACTGCTCGATAAAAAGATTGAGGAACTCAACAAAAGTTCAAACTTTGGTTCACAGAATAAAGTGGTGCTTGGTAAAATCCAGCACATCCTTGACCAAATCAATGCTGATGACAATGCCCGAATTATTCGTGGTCATCTCAATATTGTCTATTGGGCAAAAGAAGCCAAAGAGCTCGACAAGATAACTTCAAAAATCAAGACTGAATTTAAGGAATTGGATATCATCCCGTATTATCCAAGAGGCGAAGAACGAAAGAATTATATTCTAAATAGTTACTGCTGTTTCTCGTCCAATTTCTCGAATAATGATTTATATGTAACCGATTTAAAACACGCGCTTTGCCTTTTCATCAATAATACCAATTATAAAAGCGATTACACCGGAATCATCTTTAATGACCGTGAACATAACATTCCCGTCCTGAAGGATGTCTGGGATGAAAAGAAAAAACGCATCAAGGCACGGAACTTTGCCATTTTCGCCCCAACAGGCGAAGGAAAATCCTTTTTGGCTAATAACATTTTGCGCCAGTATTTTGAAAGTGGTGTTCGTCTGGTCATTATAGACTTAGGCGGTTCATACACCAAATTCGCAAAGCTCTATCCTGAAAAATATACGGTGCTTCGCTATGAAAGTGGAAAGAACCTTGGTATCAATCCATTTTATATAAGTGATACAAATGACCTCACACCAGAACGGTTGGAAGATTTATCGGTGTTCCTTTTCGAACTGTTTGCTTCAGATTTAAAGGTTACAAAAGCACAATCGGTATCGGTTAAAAAGATACTACGCCACTATTACGATAGCACTTCAGAAAATCACTCTTTAGATGGTTTTTACAGTTTTATAGAAAGGAATCAGAATGATCTTCTGGACACCTTAAAAATCCATCCCGACTACTTCAATGTTACGAGCTTCTTGCACGTAATGTCCGAGTACGTCGGCGATGGTCTATATAGCTTTCTGTTTGAAGTGAGTGAAGACCAGACTTATAAAATTGAGGACAAACGATTGATTGTTTTTGAACTGGATGAAGTTAAGGACAATAAGGAAATCCTGTCCGTAATGTTGAAGCTAATTAAGTCAGCCATCCAAAGAACCATTTGGAAAAATAGGGCTGAAAAAGGTATCATCCTTTTCGACGAGTTTGCCAAACAATTGAAGTTTGAAAATGTTCTGGAAAGCGTAGAATTCTACTACCAAGCCATACGTAAACAAAATGGTGCGATTGGGATTATTCTTCAGTCGATAAATCAGCTGCCCAACAATTCAACATCGGCGAGTATATTGGAAAACACACAAGTTATTTATAGCCTAAATAACGAAAAAGGCTATGATGAACTGGTCAAACGTCTCAACCTATCCAGTCACGACTTGAACCAATTAAAGTCCATCAAAAACAACCTTTCTGGTCCACGCAAATACACCGAAATGTTCATCAAGATAGGCAGGGAAAGTAACATTTTCCGTCTCGAAGTTCCGAAGGAAGTCTATGCAGCCTACCTAACCGATGGACAGGAAAACGAAGAAATAATGAAGCTCTACAACGAGCATAGCGATATGCAAAAAGCAATAATTCAATTCACATCTAAAACATAATATTATGAAGACAAAAATCAAAATTTTAGTAATGACAGTAGCCTTGACCTTATTTATGTCGGGAAATGCTACCGCACAAGGAATGCCCACTTATGACAATACCAATTTTATCAGTTTGGTAAAACAACTATTGGAATCAGGTAAACAGACCGCTCAAATGATTAAGTCTGTAAAATTCCTAAAGGATGCTAAAGAAGCCATCGAGCAAGTATCAAGCGTAGTTCAACAACTCAACGCTGTCCAAGAAATTGCAGACAATAATCAGCGTCTTATCAATGTAATGCAAAATGATTTACAGGACATTTTAAACTCGCCCTACATCAAACCCGATGAAGTTTCAAGAGTTATGGAATCATTCGATGCAATAGTCCAAAACTCATTAGAAACGGTAGATTTTATTGATGAAGTTTTATCCAGCGATTACCTAAAAATGAGCGATGCCGAACGTGCCGAAATACTCAAAGTTAAAGAGCAAGAATCGAAACAAATGGTTTCTACCATTACCACTAAAACAAAACGGTATCGAGATATTATTTCTTTCAGAAAAATGCAGGATAAAGTAAATAACCGAGAAACAGATTACTAAAAATGACCGCAACTATACTTTTAGGGATTGGGTTGGAATACATCGATGCGGTGTTCCAGACCATACAGAGCAGCAACTTCTCGCAATACACTATTGCCGGAATGAAAACGCTCGCTGTCCTATTTTTTCTGGTTAACATCCTGAAAAAGTACAATGAAGGTGTTGCGGATAAAGACGGTTATACTTGGGGATTGAGCCCAGGGGACTTGATGAAGAATTTTGCCATTGTCATATTAGTAATTTTCTCAACGCAGGTGTTAGGGTTCTTTGATGGGATATTGGTAGCCATCGAGGGGCAGTATAGGGGCACAGCACCTGCGTTATTACCATTACAAATGCAGGACATTCCTTTAGAGGAAGACGTAAGTCTTTTTGATGCTGCGAGCTCAGCAATGACCCTTTTATACGAAGCTTTAGTAACACCATTGTATGGGTTTAAGATATTGGCATTTATTCTAAGCACTATACTTTGGATTCTTGACCTATTCATTTATCCGTTGTTTTTGGCAGAGCGTTTTTTCCTTTTGGGGATAATGCAAGCGTTCTTCCCTTTGGTCATTAGCCTTGCAGTATTTGAAAAATTCCGTTCACTTGCTTATACATTCTTCAAGTTGTATGCTGCTGTATATATGTTAGTGCCGGCATTCTTTTTAGTCAATGTATTTGTTAACGCTATTTATACGGAAATCAACACCAATTTTTGGGTCAATTTATTTGGAACTGATACAGGTCAAGGCTTTTTTGCGCCTGTTGTTCAATTAGGTTCTGTTGCATTTATTGTTTTCCTGAAATTCAAATTGTACAAACGAGCAACGTCCTTTACACTCAGATTATTTACTGCCTAAGGCAGATTAAAAATAAAAATATGAAAACACCATACAAGAACATTTACAACGTCCTAAAACTGAATCGGTTTATCGTTTTGGCAGTTGTTGTCTGTGCATTACTATCCAGCACTTTTTCAGTTTGGATGGTATTCAACACAAATCAAAAAGCGCTCAATAGCGCCTTTGCCATCAACACAGATGGTAGTATCATTCCGCTGAAGCTAGTGACGCAAAAAGAGAATTTTCAGGTTGAAGCTTTGGCGCATTTGGACCTGTTTCATAATTACTTCTATAACATAGATGCCAGTAATTATGAGCGAAACTTGGAAAAGGCATTGTGGCTGGGTAACAGTTCTGTGGACAATCTCTACCGACAGAAAAAAGCAGATGGTGTTTACAATAGATTACTTCAGTATTCATTGGTTCAAAAAGTACTGAGCATCGACTCAAGGATTAATGAAAGCAATGGCTCGTATGGTTTTACAACCACGACCATTTTTGAAATCAATAGAGGCTCAATTATCGACACCTACGAATTGGTTTCAACAGGAAACCTGATTATGGTTGACCGTAACTTTCCCAATAATCCGCACGGACTTCTAATTACAAATTACTTCGAGAACACTTTAAAAAAAACTAAACGATGAAAGTTGAAAAGAATAAAATAGTATTCGCTGCCGTATTGGCTGTGATTTTCATATTCCTGATTTCCTATTCCGTAATGGTATTGGGCGATGATGATACTGAAACTGAAAACCTAAAACAGACCTTAGTGCCTGATTTAGAGGAAAACCAAAAAGAATACGACTCTAAACTGGATGCTATAAATGACTTAAAGAAAGTTCGTGAAAATAACGCGCCCAGCATCTACGATGAAAAGCTCATTGATTCCTTGGGATTCTACGACCCAGATTTACCAGAACGCGAAAAAGAGCGTATCGTAGATAGCATCTATGAAGCTGGCAAAATTCAATATTCATCGAAACGATACCAAAACTTAGGACAGAAAAGAACAGTTCGCAAAGCGGTATCAAAAATTGATTCTACTGAAGTAAAAAGAGAACAAAAAATTGAAGCCAAAGAATTAGGCTTAGAACATCAATTGTTCTTTGCCGCATCGCCAAAACCCAACGAGTTTTCAATCATCGGTAATACTGATGAAACAATTTACGTAGTAGTAGATGGCGACCAAATAGTCAAAGCGAATACCAGATTACGAATGCGCCTTACCAAAACAGCTACCATCAATGGTAAGCTGATGCCAAAGAACACAACTATTTTCGGTTTTATAAGCTTTCAACCTAATCGTGCGCTCATTGAAATTGAAAACATAAAGCACCATCCTACAAAACTCAAAGCTTTTGATTTATCTGATGGTAGTGAAGGTATTTACGTACAGAACAATTTTCGGGCAGAAGCCACCACCGAAGTCTTGGACGATATTATTGGCGACATCAACATTCCTACCGTACCACAAGTTGGTGGTATATCCAAAGTACTCAGACGTAACAACCGAAACGTAAAAGTTACGGTATTGAATAATTATAAATTAATTCTAAAACCTAAATTATGAGAGCAACAATTTTAATATTTGCGATACTGATTTCCGCTTTCGCGAAAGCGCAAACAACTACAGTTCTCGATACCATATATGCCAACGACACCAAAAACGTTGCATTATTCTTCCCTGAACCTATTCGGCAAGGAATAACCGGTTCAGATAATTTTGTTTTTACTTACAATCGTGAAAAAGAACAGTATTTTGGACTTCTTCAGGCAAAGCCTGGGAAGGAAAGTAATCTGTTGGTAGTCAATAGAAATGGTTCAATTTTTTCGTATATTGTAAGATATAAAAAACAGCTATCTAAGCTCAATTATTTCATTCCGCTATCCAATAGTATCGGAAATGAGAAACCAATTAAGGTCGATTCGATTCTTGCTGAATCTTCTGAAGAACGTGTAGATAATAGAACGTATTACTATCAAAAATTCTGCTCGTATCTTCTTAACGGAAACCAGCGTATCGGTCGGATTAAGAAGCGAACGCAAGACATTGTCTTGACTGTTGAAAATGTTGTTTTTGATAAGGAAGAACTCTACTTCGTTATCCAGATTGAGAATAATTCTACTTTGGATTACGATTTGAATTTCTTAAACCTTTCGATTGAAACAAGACAAAAAGGGAAAAGAAAATCGTTGCAACGCCTGTATCAAGAACCAACGTACAAACACAATCTGCCTTCAAAAATTGCAGAAAGTGAAACTGTGCGCTTCGTTTATGTATTGCCCAAATTTTCATTATCTAATGACCGTAGGGCGATTTTAGAATTGAATGAAAAGGATGGCGAACGAAACATTGAACTGAAAATATCACATAGATATATCAATAACCCAAATTAAGAATATTATGAAAAAAATTGTCGTTTTCTCGCTCGTACTGCTGTTCCTTTCTTGTGCCGATTCTGATACTAAAATTTCGGAACCGAGTGCCACATCCCAAATCGTCATCGAAAGCTTTTATGAGAAAGATGAGGAAGCTTTAAAAGCCAACTCAACACCACAGGCATATTCTAATTATATGAATACTATAAATATGTTCAATGCGACGGTAAAGGATGATTCAAACTTTACAGTTTTGCAGGATACGATTATGGGTGACGTGGCTTGGGTAAAATATACTACAGCCTATGATAAGACACCGGGCCTTTTTAAACTGGTTAAGCAAAATGGCAAATGGTTGGCGGATGCGAGAGGCTCAAAGGATAAATCGCCTTTTTAAAAGGATACTTACTGATTTTTTTCGAGATTAATTTCCCAATAGCCTTGTGTGCCACCGTGGCGTTTTATAAACCCTTTGGTTTTGAGCGCATTTATATGTTTGCCCACAGGGGATTCATTGATGCCTAAAGCTTCAGCTATTTCAGTATAAGTAATAGTAGTATTGGTTGCAATAAGTTTAAGTACTTCTTTTTGTCTTTTAGTAAGTATATCTATAGCATCTATTGCACCACCTGTTGCACCACCTGTTACACCACCTTTTTGACCATCTTCTCTAATAGTAGATTCATCAGCAACTTCTTTAGCAATAAAAGTCATTCTAAGAAAGTTATCGGAAAAACTAAAACTCTCTTTTCCATAGTGTTCTAAAATACGAGGGATGCCAGAACCTAATTGTTCAACCAGTTCTAAATCTTTAAAAATTCGCATCAGTTCCTTATTTCGTGGAACTGAAAAGCCTTCAAAAAATTCTTGCTTGCTCAATCCTTCCGGAAGACCACCAGCTGATGTGATTTCGATTCTATCGGTAAAAATCTCAAACTTTGGGGTAATCTCATTGGTATAGTCATTATGCACAAACGCATTAATGATTGCTTCTCGCAAGGCGATGGGATGCCAAAGGTTGGCTTGTTGTCTTTCTTTTGATGTGATTTTTGTGGTTGTTCTGTTCTCGACCGCAATTTTATCTATCACTTGTTTAGTAGCCTTAACTAAACATTCGTGACCATATTCGTTGCTTTCTATTAAGTCTGTTCTGGTTATGCCTGAATATTTGGCGACTTTAATTGAAGTGTTATTTTTGTCTGCCAAAAGATAGCCGGCATAATTAAAAGCACCATCTTCCGTAAGTAGTTCCAAGTTCTTTGCAAAAGCTTTACCAAGGGTGTACCCAGATTCTTCGTAGTAAATTTTTAGCTGTCCGAAGCCTAAATCCTGCCGTCCTGCTTTAATCTTGCTGATGGAATTTCGGGTACGTTTAGCAAACAGCTCATCTATCATTTTTTGGGGCATCGGTTCAGCCGCTGAACCCAAGCGAATAAAACAACCCTTTTCGCTCATCCCGTATTTTTTAAGATAATATGGTTTTTCTGGACCGCTGGCCACTATGATTTTCAGAATGTTCTTGCCGTCCCTTTCCTCACTCACAATATCAAACAGACCAAGGGCGGAAGGGCGAATGTTGTTTTTTAACCTATCCTTAATCTTCAACTGGTCGCCATCTGCATCAGCCAGACCGTAAGTGTTCCCTTCCTTATCAATACCGATATATATAATGCCACCTTCGCGATAGTTCAAAAACGCAATGACCTCTTTTTCAAGTCCATCAGACAGTTCTCGTTTGTATTCTATGCGGTTTGTTTCGGTCATTAATTCAAATAAAATCGGACAGTAAAGATAATAATATTAAGTTGTGAAAATAGGTTTTAGTACCTTGAGATAAGGTACCTGATATTTTTAAATTCGGAAATCATATTTTATTCTTTCTTTGTAGAAACTAGTTTATACACACATCTTTTTAATGACATCATCTGAACAATACGTAACTGACCTCTGCCAAAAATCATTTCTTCCTTTTTGGAATTTCCCCAATCCAATAGGTAAAAAGAATAAAGAGCTGTGTGATGTTTTAGTTGTGTGTGGCTATTATATTTTAATTATATCTGTAAAGGATATTAGGGTATCTAGCCATACTGATAAGAAAGTTCAATACGAGCGTTGGGTCAAAAAGGCTGTGGAAGATTCAGCAAAACAAATTTATGGGGCTGAGCGTTTTCTCAAAACTACTAACGAAGTCTTTGCGAAAAACAGAAAAAACATAATTTCACTACCACCTAAAAACGAAAGAATAATATTTAGAATTGCAATTGCTTTTGGAAGTGATAACACATTTCCGTTACCATTTGGGGATTTTGGTCAAGGATACATTCACGTTTTTGATGAAGAATCAACCTCTATTCTTTTAAACGAATTGGACACTATAACCGATTTTACAAGATACCTTAATGACAAAGTGGAATTTTTAAAAGGGAAATACTTTTCAATGCCCAAAGAATCTGATTTTCTTGCTTTCTACATTCAGACTGGTCTTGATATTGATGAAAAAGCTGATTCAATAGTATCAGATGGTGGCTTATGGGAATCTTACTTAGAATCCGAAGAATATGTAGAGTGGCAAAAACTTTTACCTCAAAGTAAAATTTGGGATTATATGATTGCTCAATTGCACGACTATCATATTTCCGACGATACAACAGATGAACGTAGGAATGAATTTGAGGAAGCCATTAGAGTAATTAATCTAGAATCGCGGATAAATAGAATAGAGTTAGGTGGAATACTCGATAATGCAATTCAAAGAAAATTAAGTGCAAGGATGCTAAAACCTTTAAAAGATGCTAAACATTGTTACGTTTTTATGCCATTAACACCTAAGAATTGGGAAGGTAAAGAAAATGAGTTAGAGTTTAGATGTATGGTAGCTAGAATGGAAAACCCAACTGTAAAAATGGTTATTGGCATTGGTTTTGGAAATAATGGTGACGGACACGATGTTTATGATATTTGCTCTCACTACATTCCTGAAATGAGTGAAGATTTTATTACACACGCGAAGGAAGTACAAGACGAATTAGGGTATTTTAAAAAGCCAACTATCTCAAATAGTAAATCTTACAGGAAGGAAGATTTTAAAGGATTTGGACTTTAAAAGTTATTCTTCTTTTTATGCAGGATTAACTTTGTTAATTTTATAACCTAAAACCAACCTTTCGACTACCATATGTATGTATCGCAACTTGAAGTAACAAATTATAGGAATTTTAAAAATTTTACTGTTAAACTAAAACCGGTAACGCAAATTATTGGTGAAAACAACATCGGTAAATCCAATCTTTTAGACTCTTTAGGTTTAATATTTAGCCAAGAAGTGTCTTTTTTCAAAAGGCGTATGTTAGAGGTCTCAGACTTTAATTACGAGACTATTCTGAGGCTTAAAAAAGAAATTCTTGATACTTCTATTGAGCCAAAGGATATTTCCTATCCAAAAATTACAATAAAAGCAACTCTTAAGGATTGGGATATAAAACAAGAAGCTGTTATAACTGACTGGATGAGTAATTCTGAATTTACAGAAGCTACTCTTACCTATACGTTTGCACCAATATCATCTTTTGATACAATTGAAGAAATAACCCAGCAAAGGCAGTTTCTTAAGGACTACGAAAATGAATTAGGGTCTGAGAAATTTACTAAAATACCAGAAAGCGAAATTCTTAATCTGATAAATTTTCCCATTTCAAAGTACCACTATCGTATACACGGTGGAAATCAAAATGAGAGCGTAGCGAATACCTATCACTTAAACCAACTTAAGTTTGAGCTATTGGATGCACTCAGAGATGCCAAATCAGAACTTTCCGCAAGTAGGAATAATGGATTACTTTTTAGAGTGCTTAATGCAAATGAAGAAACCGAATATCAAGACTTAAAAAAACAGTTAGTAGGTCTTCAGCGAGCAATTGAAGGTAATGTAGCTATTTCAGGAATAAAGACTCGGATTTCAGAGCAACTTGATAAAATTTCATTGAGTACCGAAACATCCAATAATGTTGTAGACCTTATATTCTCTCTGCCAAATGTATCAGACTTATTGAGGAAACTGAGCCTAATTTACAACGATAACCCCATAAAAATCGAACGTAATGGAACTGGGCGAAACAACCTTCTTTTTATTTCGTTAATGCTCTCTTTCATAGAAGATCCTGAGCGAATGCAGTCCACTTTCTTCAGAATTGTCGGACTTGAAGAACCAGAAGCGCATCTTCACGCAAATCTTCAGAATCATTTAGCCTCTAATCTTGAAGGGCTTATAAAAAAAGAGGACGGTACTTACAGAAAGGATATACAGCTCATTCTAACTTCACATTCTAACCATATTACCACCAAAATAGATTTCGAAAATACTGTGGTGCTTCATTATAAAAACGGCATCGTACAACCTCATTATATATTGGAAGGTTTTGGAACAACTGCCGAAGAAAAAAGACAAGTAAACTATCTCAAAAAATATCTTGATAGTGAGAATGTCAATTTATTTTATTCAAGACGATTGGCATTGGTAGAAGGGATTTCTGAAAAACTTCTATTTCCTATATTCTATAAAATCCAAACTGCCGAAACTATTGACCAATCTGCAACTGCTGTGGTTAATGTAAATGGACTTGCCTTCAAAAATTTTATACAAATAATCGTAAACGGTTTTCATACAAGGTGCTTAGTTTTAACTGATAGCGATATTGGAACACAAACAGAGCATAGGGCTCAAGAACTTAAAGACAAATATGATGCTGTAGATGAAGTTGATGTTCAAATTTCTGAATTATCTACGTTTGAAAAAGATTTAATTGACTGCAATAAATCTGGAAATGGTAAAAAAATCTTGAGTAAAGTTGTTCAACTGGTACGGTCTAACTCTGGGAAAAAATATGTAGAAGAATTAGGTACAAGTGATATTGATGTCGAAGGGTATTTTGCTTTAATTGAAGGCTTTAAAAGCGAATTTGCTTTGCAACTCTCACTATCGCTGGCAGAAGACCATAGCGGTTTTACAATACCAAAATACATTGAAGATGGTATTAAATTTTTAGACCCTTTGATGTAATAGATATGGGAAATGTAAGTAAGCCAAAACTTGTTATCGCTGGTCCAGGGGCTGGAAAAACCCACGGAATGGTAGACGAAATAATTCACGCACTAAAATCCTTGGAACGTCATCGTTATATGATAGTTGTTACCTATACCAATTCGGCAACAAAAAACATAAAAAAACGGCTCGGTAAGAGAATAGCCATACCACCTAATTTATTTATTGGCACCATACATTCCTTTTTGAATAGATTTATAGTGATTCCGTATTCGAGTTTACATAACGAAGATGTCAATGGTGAAAAATTGTTTATTCAATGTGGAACTGATGATGTTTTAAAAAGGATGTTTGATAATAGTGGTGAAACACCAGACTATAAGGCTAAAAATTATATTAAAAGTAGATTGACTACGTCCTTACACAAAAGTGGATACATTACCTATGACCAGACCCTCAATTTAGCTGAAAAAGCCATCACGAACCAGAGAATAAAAGAAATGTTGGCTAACAGAATACAATATTTGTACGTGGACGAATTTCAAGATACTGGAAATAAAATGTTCTCAATAATAGAATCTCTTAGAAAGGAAAAAAAGACAATAATATATTGTGTTGGCGACCCAGAACAATATATTCAAAGCTTTGACTCTTCAATTAGAAACTTCCAAAATATCCCGATTCTCAAAGCTTCAAGAACGAACCAATATGAGACCCTATTAAATAAAACTAATAGACGCTCAGTAAATACGATTGTAACATTCTTGAATAATTTTAGCAAACGTGTTTACGAGGACAATACTTTTGAACAACAATGTCATAACGAGATACTTGGCACACCTGTAAAATTTATAAGTGCGACCCAAAATATTACGGCAATGCTTCCAGAATTCTTTGCTCGATGTGAAAACGAAAACATTTCACATAAAGAACGAGGTATAATAGCCAAAAAGAATGATGTCGTAAATAAGGCTATCGCCGCTTTGAATGGAAATGTTCTTGCCCCAGATAAATCTGCTAAGGTTTCAGCAGTTTCAGAAATCAAAGACACATTACTATCCTCTTTGGGAACTACCCAAAATGCCTTTTGTGAAGAACAAGGTTTAACGCCATTTGATTTAAGGATAATGGCGGTTCAAATAATAAGAGCCATTCGTGCGGAAGTTATAACAAACGAAAACACTTTTGCTGCTTTCGTTAAAGATGAGTTTGACCTTACTATTGAAAACAACATACCTTTTAAATTGGATAATCTAAGGCAAATTATCGTTTCTAACACCGATTCAGAAGCTATAATGGTTTCAAACATTCATAGATTTAAAGGACTTGAATTAGATGCTGTACTCGCTGTTGCTAAAAATGAAGCAGAACTAAATCTTTGGTTAGAAACTGATACTGCAACCAGGGATGCACATTCGGACAAAGGCACAAGTGACTATCCAAGATTGGGCTATGTAGCCTTCAGTAGAGCAAGAAAGGTGTTGTGCATTGCTTGTTTAGAGCCCATTTCAGATGTAACAAAGGAAAAGTTGAATAATTTAGGGGTTGAAATAGATACTCCAACCTTAAAATTTCCTGAGTTATTATAATTGATAAATCATTTTGAAATTTATTCTAAGAATGAGTTTTTTTCAGTTCATTAGGTAAATATTCGCTATATTTTGATTTCAGATAATCCAAATTTTGTTGGTTATCCATTAAATTTATATTCAGCTTATCTTTTATGAATTCATATCGAGTTCTGGCTTCATTAAGAATATGTCCCCAAGTCAAAACGTAAACGTCATATAAATCAGTAGCGACTACGTGTCCATATTTTCTATCGGTTTGTTCTAACTCTGGTTCAATGTCTGGTTTGATGTCTTTAGTTATTAAAAGGAATTTCCATTTAGTTTTTTCCTTCGGAAATCTTTTGTCATTACAGATTCTAGAAGCATAAAGTTTTATTTGCATAAGCTCTTCAACTCCAGCATCAACTTTAGGTTTTTTTAATTCAATTATCAAATTAGTTTTGTGTCCTGGAAGTCCTTGCGGAAATTGTCTCCAAAGACAAACATCTGGAATAATTTGTAGTTCAGAATTGGATTCGCTAGTTACAATTTCTTCAAAATCTGTTCTACCTAAATGCTTCAAATATTCTTTTAAAACATTTTTGAGCGTAATATCATCAACTCCATAAGTATATTCATCACCGAATAACCAAGTTTCGTTAACGAGGATTTTATGCAAATGTTTTCTTTCTAAAACATTTTTGTTTAACTCTTTATTGTAAATCAATTCTTCCAGACCATTGATAAAACGTAATCTGTTTTTAATCTCTGTCATAGTATCTATAATACTTGACAATGAGGTTTCCTCTAAAATCTCAACAAGCTCCTCTCTTTTTTCATCAGGTAATTCTATTACCTCTGTTAAAATTCTTTGAAGAGAAGAAGAATCTTTTTCTAATGCTTCTTTGATAAGTGAAAGCGTAAACTTTTTACTTTTATCATCTTGATTTTCAAAGTCTGGTAAGTATTCGTTGACTTGAAGCGCAACAATGTCAAAAACTTGTCTTTTGCTTTCCTCTACAAGTGAATCAGCATTCTCTTTGTATGGATAAAGCCCTTTTGACTTTAATTCTTTAATGAACTCTCCTGAATATAAATGAAGTCGTTTTCTAACATATTCACGAGCAAATTTTTTAGCTTCTCCATAAGCACCTTGCAATATATCGTCAAAATTTTCTAAATCAATTAGATTTTCTCTATGTAACTTTTCTACATAAATTGACTGTATAAAAATTGAAATAGGAATTGTTGACCTAATTCCAAGATTCAATTCTTTGAATGGAACACCTTTGGTGTTACATAAATATGTTTTCTTTTTTATGTCAAAACTCCATTCGATTACTTTAATTAAGAAACGGTATGATAATTCTCCGTCTTCTACAAGAAAGTCTGTTTCGTCTGTATTTTTTATTAAAGATTCAAATTCTAGTTTGTTGCCATTAAAGTAAATATTGAAATCATTATAGTTTATCCAATAAGAAGCGAACTTTTGCTCTATTTCTTTTCTGAATTTAACATCTAGTGCTTGATTTACATTCTCTTGATTTACATTTTGAATCTCAACTTTAAAACCCGTTTCCGTATTTCCCTTTGGAAGTGTTTTTAAATCACTAAAGTTTGAATGAGATAAATTATTGCGGTCAAACGTAACTGTAAATTCTTTCAATGATTCTCCATTTTGATAAACACTCGTGAATTTAACTAAATCCCCTAACGCAAGCGATTTATATCTTCCTTTTCCTTCCTTTCCGTGATAATGTCGTCCACTTGGACTTGTGTTTTTCAGTTTCTTTTCGGAACCACCTAATCTGCCAAATACGTCTTGAGCTCTTGTATATTCAATTCCAAGTCCGTTATCAATAACTGTAAGATTTTCATATCCACCGAGTTTGTTTTTAACGTATTCAATTTTAATTTCTGTTGAATCGGCATCAAGAGAATTCCATATAAGTTCAGAAATTGCTGTTATTCCACTCGCTCTAGTTAAAGATTCGATATGGTCTTGCTCAACTCCAACATCAATTATTTTTGGCATATTCTATGTTTTTTAGCTTGAACATAATTCGTTTTATAAATGCTCAATATAATATTATCCAATCAGTTTAATATAGAAAAAAGAAATTTTCCTTGGCTTGTTATTATTTGTTAATTAAATATCGACCTCGCTTCTTCATAAACCCGCTCAAAATTAGCTTCTAAATCAGCTTTAGAAAACTGTTTAGTTTCAATAGGAAGTTCCCTTTGAATATCGGCTAATTTAAACTGTACCTTCTTATCCCTACCATCGGCATAAGTGATAAATTCGCCCTGTTTCAACCTAAAGAAAACATCTGCCCTAATCTTTGGGATTTCCTTTTCGCCTGTAGTGATGCGAGTATCAAAATCAAGATTATGACCACGACTTATGCTTTTGGTTGGGTCTTTAATGATTTCAAAAAAGCGTTCGTAATATTTGGCGGTATCTGGGTCGTTTACCTTACCGAAAAACTGATAGGACAGATTGCTTAAAATCGCCTTGCTTGCCTTATCGCCATACATCATATCGTTCTGAATCTTGTCTTGCATCACGTAAATAGTTGAGATGTTGTAACTACGTAAGGTTGCTGGAATACGATGCATATTCAATAATCTAATGGTTGGCGCCTCTTCCATCAGCAAGAACGACGGTTTAGAATTCCGCACGCTCATTTGCTTCGTAATGGTGTGTATAATTGTGGCTATTACTGGCGAATACGAAGTTTCAAATTTTGGGTTGTTGACTATCGAAATTACCGCTGGATTTTCTTCGCTGTTGATATCGAGTGGCACTTCATCTGCGGACAATGCCATAAAAATACGTTGTGTACTAATTCGTTTCAGCGCATTGGCCAAGGTGCTTTTTACACCAGCAGTCTGTCTTTCAGAATCTTTGCCACTAATAAAAGCATCTGCCATCGCCCTTGAGGTGGTGTTGGTTTCCAGAAACTGGATTAGGCTTTTTGTATCAAGAAATTGATAAACAGCTATCAAATGGGGTAACGTACAGTATTTTGGATATTCCGTTTTTAATTTCCAAATCAATCCACCAATCAAACCTTCCGCAGCATCGTTGAAGAATTTTGTTGTTCCCGTAGTTCCGCTTTCTCTTTGTTCTAGTAGATTTTCGATTAAGACCCTTGAAACCTCATTAACGCTTTCCTCGTTCTCTAAATAACGTGGCGCAATAGGATTTACCCTATGGATGATTTTATCGAAGGAAATGACCTTAAACGGAATATCGCTATCCTTGAAAAGTGGATATGCCATTTCGGTCAATTCAAAATCTTTATAGTCGTGGATGATTCCACAAAAACCTTCTTTTTGGAAGTGTATCAGAAATCCATAAACCACACTTTCGGTTTTTCCGCTTCCAGCGGATCCGATGACGGATGCGCCACGTTTGATGTTATTTAATTTGAAAATTCCTTTGGTGGTCGCAAAGTTGACTTGGTATTTACTATCTCCGTTTTGCGAGCTTTCTGTTTTATGAAGAAAAACGTATAGTCCTGTATTAATTAATAGTAGCGGACAAACTAGATACAACAAATTCAATGTTAATTCATTTCCAGCAGCAACATAGAATACGAGAAATGACAGTATTGCGATATTCAAAAGAAACGCATACTTACTTACCCGAAACATTGCATAGAAAACCATACTGGCCAGACCAATAATTGAAAGTGTCGTTATGATATTATCTATCTGCATAATACTTAGATTCCGATGGAACTTGATTTAATAGCTATTTCCGCACCACGTCTTAACCGTTTAAAAACCCGAAGTGCAATTTGTGCTTGGCTTACTGGAATGCTCGGTATTACTGGCAAGCCTGTTTTTGTAATCATTTTGAAAGCCAATGCTTTTTCATTGGCAGGCAGTTTCATCAAAGCGGAAAAATATAGGTTTGGGTTCTTTACAAAGGTCTTTTTAGCTTTGTAGGTCTCTGCGTAATTGCGCTTATATCCAAATGTCTTATCAAATGTTTTTTCCGCTTTCGCGAAAAATGTATCTCTATCAAAACCACGCTTCACTTTTTTTCCGTGCATCTCTACTTCAGATGCTTTGTGCTTACTTCCTGGGGAAAGGCTTATAGAATTTGAAGCATCCTTTCTGCTTACGATAATATGGATATGACTTTGGTTTCCATCTTTTGGCATTCCCTGGACTATGCGTTTTCCATTTTGTTGATGTGGCGCTTGGCGTTCCAGTTTGGCAATTTCCTTTTCCATTTTTTTGATATTCCCTTCGGCTAGTACTTCTTGAATATTTCGGATATCCGTTTTGAGCTGAAGGATTTTTGAAGCGTAAGGTTGATTCTCTTTAATCTGAAAATCTGTGCCTTTAAAGGTTCGTTGATGTTCAATTTTCGCATAATATTTTATGTCATCTATGGTTATGGGTCGTCCGTGAATCTCTCGATTGAAGCTGGAAACATAATCTTTCATCAGCTCACGAGTGTAGATTTTTAAATCTCGGCTACCGTTCTGAAGTTTTCGCAATTCATATTTTGAAGGACTTACCGTAATCGAATAAAACTTGGGTTCTTTCTTTTTCAATTTTGCGGTATTTCCATCAATTTCTTTGACCACTTCTTCAGCGGAAATCTCGTCGCCAAATTGATTGAAAAAGTGTTCCATATCTCGTTGTTCTAAACCTTCATTTTCTTTCTCTAAATAGCCTACAAAATCCGCTGAACCCTGACTATAAGTGCCGCCTAATTTTTGAGGTGTTATTGTGATGTACATAGCTCAAAAATTTAAAGTTGATTACTTGGGTTTTTCTTTTCACGAAAGCGTACTTCCTTTTTCTCTTTGGCATATTTCTTTTCCACAATCAGAGGCTTTTCATTTGGTTCTTCTGTCTGAAAAAGAGATTGAATCATCGCTACCGTAGGTTTGGTTTGTGTCTTTTCCACATCCCTCATTATGGCAATTACAGCATCGATTCTTTTAAGTAATTTGGCTTCGATGGTTCGCCCCGTCCGACCCAATTTTTCCTTTGGCGAGATTTCATTGTAGAAGAAAAAATCAAGCATCGTGGACATTGCCTCGGTGTGCGATTTGAAGTAAGTGCGTGAGAAAGTCTGGAAACGTTTTGCAGTTTCCTTTTTAAATCTAATTCCAATAAATGAGTCCATATTTCGCCTATTTGTCGCAAAATCTTTACTAAAAATGGGCATTTACAGCTCGTTTGTCGCAAATCTCTGATTGTCAGGAAATTAATATATATTCAAATCGCTGATAATCAGCTATTTGAAAACGAAAAGGAATCCGAAACATCGCGCAGCGTGTTACCCTCTTGCTATTCCTTTTCGTCACGCGCAAGCGTGACAAAAATCCATACAACCCGGCTAAAAAGCCGATTGCCATTTTCAGGGAAAATGATTTTCCGATATGTTATTTTTCGATGTGTACGGTTATCGGCGAAAGTCGAAAAGTGGATAACCCTACGTAATTTTGAATGCTGAATTTCAGCGAAATAAAGATACGTTTTTTTATTGACTTGATACTAATTACATACAAAAGCACCTCTAAAAATTCAGAGGTGTTTTATATAAAACTTTAAAGTTTCAGATATTGAAAACATAACTGTATGAGTATAGATTTTTAATCATTTCCTCATCAATCAAGTTTTCATAATTTGCACCAGTTTCTTCCACATATTTTTTTATGGATTCCCCATAAAGATGTGTAACGTGTTCTCTCGAAACCTGTAAGAGTTCCTTTTGTTTTTCCTCGCTCAAATCTTGAAATTTAATGTAAATCATAACTTCAAAATTTTAGTATTCGCTCGGTAACATCAGCGTATCATTTACAAAAAATAACCGCAGTTCATCGAGTGGAAAATTGGTAGCCCGATAGCCGTGCTTTTCTAAAATATTATCGTTGCCATCGGTATAAATTATCTCTGCTTCGTAGCCTGTAAAATCCTGTTTTTCTGCGGATAATCTTTTGAAGTCTATGGTTACAAATTCGTTATCACGACTCGTGATAACGAATTTTATCCCAAGAAAAACGTTATCCAAAGTTATTACCCAATAATCTTATAAACATCTGTAAATCAGTATTAGTTGTGATAGTATTATCGTGATAATATTTGTTATTCTTAAGTGGGTGCAATGTTGCATTCCACTAAAAAAAATAACAAATGGACACAGAAAAAGAAATCAAATCCCTGATCAGGGATTGTGTAGCCTACCTCAGGGAGGAAGGCTACAGTGAACCCCGAATTAAAGATTACCATCAGTTCTGGCGTAATGGAATTGAGCAGTACATGGATAAAAACCTTTTGACAAACTACCATGCTGGAATTGGTGAGAAATTTTTAAGCGGTATCCCGCCAATGAGCGACTCACACATGCGTGCAATCCGTCGTAGTGTACATGTACTGGATGATTTTCTCTTTTATGGAAAAATCAGGAATAGAAGTGTACGCTACGTACATCACGAGTTGCCCGGTAAACTAGGGGAAGTTGCCCTGGAGTTTATAGTATCCCAAGAAAGGCTGCGTCGCTGCAAACCTATCCTTGATAAACACCGTCGTATTTTGAGTTACTTTATTTCCCACCTTACGTTAAGGGCGGTAGACCAAGTTTCGGCCATTGGTGAAGATGATGTCCTTACCTTCATATCATCGGTCCAGAATTGCAAGGACAGGTATCTAAATACTATCCGACTATTCTGCCGGTTCCTGTATCAACAGAAATACATTGACAGAAATGTGGAATATGTCATTGGAAGAAACAATTATCCGTTGCGTGAAAAACTGCCCTCAGTCTACAATGCCGATGAGATAAGGCATATCGAAAATAAGGTAGAGCAATCCAGTGCGGTGGGCAAACGAGATTATGCAATGCTCCTTCTGGCCACACGGCTTGGCCTCCGCTCTTCGGACATAGCGGGGCTGACCTTTGGGAATTTGGATTGGCAACATAATCTCATATCCCTGGTGCAGTGCAAGACAAAGAAAATAATAGAACTCCCGCTTTTAACCGATGTGGGCGAAGCCATTATCAACTACCTGAAATTTGGAAGACCAATATCCGATTTTCAGCAAGTGTTCCTGACCGCCAGTGCCCCCTACCGTCCCGTGAACAGTATGCTCATCAGTGGAGCGATAAGTAGAACAATAATAGCATCTGGCGTTGATATCAATGGCCGCAAGTTCGGCCCCCATGCCATGCGGCATACCCTGGCCAGTCAGCTATTGCGAAACGGAACTTCGCTCCCGGTCATATCCGAAACACTCGGACACTCCGACACGCAGGTCACCATGAACTATTTACGCATAGATATAAACAGTCTTATGCAGTGTGCACTTGATGTACCCCTGGTATCGATAAATTTTTATGAGCAGAAAGGAGGTGTTTTTTATGGATAAGCAACTTAAATATGAAAGTGTGTTTGCCCCCTATTTTGATAGCTTCCTGAAGATGAAGGATGCCATGGGGTATGGGCTTTACAAGTACGAACGTATCTTTTTAGATCTTGACAGGTTCTTTTTGAAATCCAGAGCCACTGGACTTGCAACAAAAAAGTGGACAATTAGATAAGAGTCATGCTGCTATTTTTTGATTATACAATTCTATTTCAATTTCCTCTATAGTCTTATATCCCAAAGAGGAGTGTATTCTTCTTCTGTTATACCAGGTCTCTATCCATTGGAAGACAGATAGTTCGGCTTCTGACCTTAGGTTATAGCTATGTTCATAGACCCATTCTACCTTTAGGCTCTTAAAGAACGATTCAGCTACTGCATTGTCCCAACAATTACCTTTTCTGCTCATACTTTGTTTTATCGATCCATTATATCTTTTCAGGATATCTGTAAAAGTGGAACTGGCGTATTGAGACCCCCTATCGGAATGGAATATAAGTTCTTTTGTGATATTGTTCGATTTAATGGCCATATTCCATGCAGGGACTATAGTGTCGCCGGTACTTAAGGTTTGGCCCATCGACCATCCAACGACCTTCCGGTGGAACAGATCTATAATTACTGTTAAATACATCCAGCCTTGTTTGGTCTTTATATAGGTGATATCCGATACCCAAACCTGGTTCGGTCTATAGACGGTAAAATCCTGATCTAATATATTGGGTGCAACTGGATAGTTGTGCTTGCTGTGGGTCGTAGTTTGAAATTTACGCTTTCTTTTGGCAAACAGGTTATTTGCCCTCATTATCCTAGCTACCCTAGGTCTTGAGATGCAATATCCCCTTTTCCAGAGCTCCGCTTTGATCCTCGGTGCCCCGTAACTCCCAAAACTATCCTCATAAACATCTCGGATGGTAGATGATATGGCCTCGTTCTCCATCACTCTTTTGGAAGGAACCCTGCCCAACCAATCGTAATACCCGCTTTTGCTTATCTTGAACATTTTGCACATCTTCCCGACTGGAAATTTAAATTTATGGTGTTTTATGAACCTATATTTTTCCTGTCGCTCTAGGAGAAGATGGCTATCGCCTTTTTTAAGATATCTCTTTCTAGTTCGGCATTCCTTAACTTCTTCTTCAATTCTGCAATTTCCCGTTGCTCGTCCGTTAATTTGGGGTTTCCCTTGCCCGGGAAACTGTTCCTGCCATAGGCATCCGATTCCCTGCGCCAACGGCTCAATACAGATGTAGGGATATCCAGTTCCCTGCAAATCTCGACAACGCTACCACGTGCGTAACTAAGTTCTACAGCTTTTTCCTTAAACTCTGCAGTGTAATTTCTTTTTTCTCTTGACATTTTTCAAAGTTAATTTTAATAACTAAAACGCTCTTAACTCTATGTCCGGTTAAATATAGTAAGTCCATAAACGAAGCGAGCTGGGAAAAGGACTCGAAACTTAGGGAATGGCTAAAGAATTTTAACAAATAATCAATATCGTTATCCAAAGCTGTTTTAAAAAGTAAATAATGTAAAACACTGATTCCCAAAACCCTTTTAGAGACACTTTGGATAACGATTTACTTGGGATAAAATTCGCTTCGGTTCATTAGGCTTTTAGCAATTACGGAAGTGTCCGTAATGAGCCAAAAACATTCAGCGACTTCTGATAAATATTTTAGTCCGTCCGTAAATCGAGTTCTTAATAATGGGATTTGATAGAACATTTCCGTACCGTGAAAATGTTGTAATCCTTCTTTGATTTCGTTAACTTGTGCTTTCATTTTAATTTGATTTAAAGAGTTAATAATGAAAAAGAGGGCGCATCTTTAGACGGTTACGCCCTCTTAATTTTAAATATTACTTGTCGTCTTTGCTACCAAGTAATAGGATTTCATCGGCTACAACTTCCGTTACATAGCGTTGGTTCCCATCATCGGTGGTGTAGGTTCTTGTTTTAAGTTTTCCTACTATCCCGATTTCTTTTCCCTTGCCTACATAGTTTTCTACAATTTCAGCGGTCTTGCCCCAAGCTACAACCGTATGCCAATTGGTGTCCGTTTGCTTTTCGCCTTTACTGTCCTTGTAATTTTCATTGGTTGCTACAGAAAAACGGGCGACTTTCTTTCCGCTTTCAAGGTTCGTAATTGTTGGGTCTTGTCCAACGTTTCCGATTAACTGTACGTGATTTTTAATACTACTCATAATAAAATATTTAAGTGATTTATATTTCCCCTATTGATTTAAAACAGATTAAATTTTAAGGGGTGTTTGTTCTTTTCTTCTGTGCATCGCACAATGGATAGAGTGGGTTTTGTCAAGACTTTTCGGGAATAAATCAGGTGTGTTTGCGACGTAGTAAATTCCTTGGAATTTCAAGGAAGTAGATACCTTATTTTTCACTAAAACTTGTTTAGTCTTTACAAGTTCCATAAGGGCATTAGCAATTCTTTTAAACGTGGTTGCGTTTGAGCGTACCGACAGTTAAGCGAAATAAGTAACTGGGGTTAATTTAGAATTGGTTATGTCGTGCCTGTTTTTCGCTGTACCGAAAAACAACAAAGGCTTTATCCATTATAAACCCCTTAAAATGTGTAAGGCAAAATTTGATTTTAGAAATTTTCGAGGAAGCACTCAAGAAGGGCTTACCGAAAATTTCGTTAAGAAAATCGAAGTTTTGACTTTCCGATGAAAAAGCGGACTTAATTCACGATTTTGGCTCAGGAATGAAGTGTTCCCTCCCAGCGTAGCGGGAAGTGTTCCCTCCCAGCGTAGCGAGAAGTGTTAACGAAATGGAAAGCTAAAATTGGGGATTGTGTCCAAGACTTGTGTAGTAAAGCTCTTTGCTCGGAATGTAGCTTTTCGCGAAATGTAGCGGTAAAGTGCTGAACGAATAATATAATCGAATTATCCTTTTCGAGTACGATTTAAAGCGGACTTAACTTTAAAGATGTAGATTGTATTAGAGTTTGACCACTTCCCGTTTTTCTTGTGAATGAGTAGTGGGCAAGTAGAATGGAAAACGGAATCTTTGAAGTTGTATCCAAGATTTTTTTGAGTGCGGCTCTTTTCCCGAAATGTAACTTTTCGCAAAATGCAGGGTAATGTGCTGACCGGATTATAAAAACTGATTTCTATCTCGTATCGCGTTTCTTTAGTTTCGTGTGTTAAGCAACTAATTTAGAGAATACATATCGAATAGAATTCCGTGAAGATTTTTGTAAGTAGGCTAGAACCAAGCAAATTAATTATACACGGCTTGTGGTCAGTATTTTATTCTTTTCGACATTTTATGAAAAACATTGGCTGGTTTTCATTTACTTCAATAATTTCTAAAAGTCCAAAGTTTTCAAATTCAGCTCGTACTGATTCTATTTCATAATAAAATATATTTGCTCATTTGTGAAATTCATAACGGTCTTTTTCAATCAATTATCCTTTTCCAAAATTTGGTGCATTTTTCGTAATTGCCGTAAAAACCATATATCCGTTTTTTGTCAGTTGATTGTAGCAATCACTTATCAGTTTTGTTCTTTCTTCTTTGTTAAGTAAATGAATTAGTGCATAGCAAAATATCCCGTCATATTCTTTATTGTCAAAAGGCATTTCAGTTACGGAACCGTGAAATATATTTATATTAGTAGCATAATGTTTTTGAGCTAAAGCAATAGCTGTTTTGGAAATTTCAATTCCAGTAACGTTAATTCCGTTTTCTTTGAAAATCTGTGCATTTCGTCCATAACCTATTCTAGGAATAAGTATATTATTTATTGACTTTTCTATAAATAAATTTTTTGTTAGTTCAGCAGATTTAGCTGGTTCAAATCCCCATATTTCTTGCTTATCAACAAAGTTTTCTTCCCAAAATTCTGACATATTCTTAAATTTTAAAAACAAATTTTGTCTTGTAATATTTCACTTTTAAATCCTTTCCCTTTAAGTTGTTGGGAAATAGAATTTGTGTCAATTAATTCTCCTTCAACTCTCAAAATAGAATGTTCGCAAGGGTAAGGCTCTTTGAAGTCCTCCTAGTCAAAGTTGATTTTTAGATTTGGATTGTTGTTTTCTAAAAATTGCAAAATTTCTTTCAAGTTCATTTTTTTTTCGATGAACTATCAATTCGTATAAAATTATATACACCTTTTCCTTCTGCAATTAATTCATCATTTTGGAAGGCTTTCATTTTGGTCACAAGTATTCTATTTCCCAATCTAACAATTTTACCTTCTACAATTATAGATGATGCTTCTGCTCCTTTTAGATAATCTATTCTTAAATCAATTGTTGCTAATTTATCGTCGAAAGATTTGAAATGAGTTCCGCCTGCAATTCCACCAACAGAGTCCATTATTGTTGCAATAATTCCACCGTGCCACCTATTTTTTCTTATATCTCCAACAACTTCATCTCTGAAAGGAACACTAACTTTTACAAACCCTTTCTCTATGACTAACAATTTTAGCCCTAAAAATTTATGAACAGGAATATCTTTTTCAATTACTCGTTTAATGAACTCTTTGTTTGTCTCTATCATTTCTTTCTGTCTAAACTTTTTTATGTGATTAAATATAAAAGTCTTGTTTATAAGACTAGTTACGAGTTTTAAGCACTAAAGTTAACAAAAAAGCACAGATAGAAAAGTCTGTGAGGATTTCCGTAAGTAGCCTATAACCAAGCAATTAATTAAACTCGGCTTGTAAAACGTTTTTTTTCTACTTAATAGTTTCAGCCATTAATAGTATTTCTTTATTAATTATTTCAGCATTTTCCTTTCTTGTAATTATGGAACCATGGTTAGCATCAATAATAAATTGCTTCCCATTAGTAGATAGTTCTTTCAATTCTTTTTGCATTTTAAACCATATTTCAATTTGTTTATCTGGGTCTATGCCTTCACTTCTATACTTTTCCTTTTGAGATTCCTTATACTGTTCGGTTGCAGTAAAGACCAATACAGGTAAGGAATCTAAACTTTTAGTTTGACCTGCTCTAAAAAGAATTTTATTATTTATGTTATTTTCTTTAATGTATCTACGAAATACTTTTCCTGAATAAGCAGTAAGATTGTGAGAGCGAATATGGCAGTTTTTTGGTAAGCCATCATTCTCAGGTTCAGATTTAAATATTGTATTGTAAGCACCTGCTATTCCCATATCAGCAAGTATTGCAATAGTTTTTACTAGAACTATTTGACTTTTGCTAAACAACTCTTTTTGTGCTAATCGTTCCCATTGTTCAGGATGACTCGCATCTAAGAATACCATTCCTTTTACTTCATAAGGATATAGGTCTCTGAATATTTGATTATAAGGACCACCCATAGAATGACCTGCTATTATATAGGGTGGCTTTTCGCCACTTTTTTCAAGTAATTGATGTAATTGATTGGCATAAAATTCTGGTGTAATATTGTCTTTGCTAGATTCGCTAAACCATTTTCCTTCTCTATCATAACGAATAACTCGCAGTTTATTCTTCAACCCTTCTGCAATCCAATGCATCATATCTGTATTACCGCCTGCACCTGCTTCAAGAACAAGATTTGGTAAATCATTTTTTTTACCTTCTGCTCTTATATGAAGTTTAGTTCCATTGACATCAACTAATTTTCCTGGCGGAACTGATTTTGAACCAAATAACCGGAAGCACAATCCTGATATAAATAGAAGAATTATTAGTCCAGCTAAAATTTTACCAATCAATTTGATTATTTTCAGTATTAATTTTATCGTAGTTTTCATGAATGTTTTATATGCGTCTTTGTTAGCTGTAGTGGTTTATGAATTACTTTTCAGTTAAACGCTTTTCTAAATTCCAAAGGTGTCAATTCGGTTTTTTTCTTGAACAGTTTTCCGAATGATTGAGGATGTTCAAATCCTAATCCGTAGGCAATTTCATTGACAGATAATCCCGTTGTCGAAAGTTTTTCTTTTGCCAATTGAATTAACTTTTCGTGGATAAATTCCTGCGTACTTTTTCCAGTCAATGTTTTTAGCAATCTACTCAAATAATTAGGTGATAGGTTTAACGAACTGGATATGCTCTTAACCGCAGGTAGTCCCCTAGTTATTAAATCTTCTCTTTTAAAATAGTCGTTTAAAAGATTTTCAAATTGTTCTAGTATGGTGTGATTGGATTTTTTTCGAGTGATAAACTGTCTTTGATAAAAACGTTCGGAATAGGTAAGCAACAACTCTAATTGAGAGATAATAACATCTTGACTAAATTTATCAATATTCGAGTTATATTCTTGATTGATGTTCTGAATAATGCCAGTAAGCATTGTTTCTTCCTTGTCAGATAGGTGTAACGCTTCCGTTAATTTGTAACCAAAATAGTCGTATTTTTTTATTTTGTTTGCTAATGCTGTATTCCATAAAAAATCGGGATGGAAAATAAGTAACCATCCTGTATGACTATATTCTAGACCTTGCTCTACCTCAATTCGTAAGGTTTGGTTTGGTGCAATGAATGCCAAAACACCTTCGTCAAAATCGTATTCTTGTTGGCCATATTTCATTTTACCATTGAAAACTTGCTTTAATGCGATGGAATAAAATCCATAAGTAATGCTTGAATTGGTGGCTATGTTCGTCCGTTTTATATCTTCAAAATTAACAACACTAACTAATGGATGTTGCGGTTTAGGCAACTCCATTAGTCTATGATATTCAGCAATGCTTTTTATATGAAGTATTGGCATTTTTTTTAAAAATTTATACCACCAGAAACCTCCAAGCGTTGGGCATTTACCCATTTGGCATCATCAGTACACAAAAACGCAACTACGCTTCCAATATCGTCTGGCAAACCAACTCTGCCAAGAGCGGATGTTGACGTAATATAATTATTTAAATCTGCATTATCTCTAACAACGCCACCACCAAAGTCCGTTTCTATCGCACCTGGTGCAATTACATTGACTCTAATTTTTCTTTCTCCAAAAAATTTTGCCTGATATTTTGTCAATGTTTCTATTCCACCTTTCATTGTTGCATAGGCAGAATAGCCAGGCGTTGTAAACCTCGCTAAACCTGAGGAAATATTTACAATACCACCACCATTATTGAGTAGTGACGCTAATTTTTGAGTAAGAAAGAAAGGTGCATTTATGTGTATTTTGAACATATTTTCCAATTGAGCGTCTGTGATTTTGTCATAAGGTGCATAAACTCCAACGCCAGCATTATTGATTAAATAATCAAAGTGGGTAGTTTTAAATTTTGATTTCAAAATCGCTTTTATGTCGTCTTTGGATTTATCAAAAATATTTGATGTAGTAACATCTAATTGTAAAGATGAAGCTTTGTTACCCATTGCTTCGATTTCGGAAACTACTTTATCTACTTCCTCTTGTTTGCTGTGATAGGTTAGTATCACATCCAATCCTTTTTTTGCTAATTCTAAAGCCATACTTTTTCCTAATCCACGGCTTCCGCCGGTTACCAAGGCAATTTTTGTTTTATTTGATATTTTTTAGTTTTTTAGTTCTTTTAGCTTTGGGCATTATAAACTTGGGCAAATTCCTTTGCGAAATCTTTCATTTTGACCTTACCCATTTCCATTGGTTTATTTAGGTTGTAATGTTCGTACAGTAAACCGCTGTTTATGGATGCACACATTTCTGTTAAACCTGCTGCAATTTTTGGTTGCATTCCCGCAGTTTCTAAACCATTTTGCATTTGTTCATCGGTAATGGTTAACCATTTCAAATCTGGGTTATCTGTTGCTTTACCTAAAATAACCGCCAATTCATTGTAAGTGAGTTCTTCACTAGCTACATAGCGTATTTTTCTTTCTGTAAGTGACGATGTGACTTCTTCCGTAATCGCTCTTGCAATATCTAATGGCGATACCCACGCATTAACAACTTCTCCACCAATATTAGATGCGATAAATCCGCTTGCTTTTGCCGTATGAGCTTGCGGTAATAAATTGTAATAAAATTCAGTTGGGCGAATGTGTGTAATTGTAACATCTGAAGATAACTCGTTTAGAATGTTCTCTACGTGATGAGCGCCTCGAAGTATTCCATTTCCTTTATCCAAATGCCCTCCTATAGTACTTAAATTAACAACTTTTTTTACTCCTGTTTGTTTAATTGCTTGTGCGTAATTACTCCCTAGTCTACGATAGTAGCCTAATAAATCAAGGGTCTGGTCAAAATAGTTAGCAGGTGGAACCATAGAATATACAGCATCAGCACCTGTAAATGCTGAAGTAATAAAATCTAAATCCTCTAAAGAGCCAATTTCTGCAATAGCTCCCATAGCTTCAATGTCTTTTTGTTTTTCAGAATTACTGCTTATAACCGTAACTGAATGTCCTTTTTGTACTAATTCTTGGGTTAGTGGTTTTCCAATGTGACCCAACGAGCCTGTAAGTGTGATTTTCATTTTTTTTAAATTTTTATAGATTGAATAATTGTTTTAATCCTTCTTTAAGAGCTATTGGCTTGCGTCCAAGCGCATTTTCCAATTCATTTGTTACTGTCGCTTCTTGTCCATTTTTGATATCGACATTAAAATCGACTATTTTTTGAACCATTGGTTCAGGCAAACCTTTTTGCATCATATTGCTTTTAAAATCAGCTACTTCTACAGCATTGTATTTCACTTCTTTTCCTGACAGTTCTGTTAACGCTTTGGCAACATCATAGAATGAATATGCTTCGTTGCCTGTAAATTTATAAGTTTGATTTTCGAATGGCTCATTTAACATAGCATTTGCCATTGCTTCTGCTTGTTCTTCTCGTAAGGCAAATGCTACCTTACCATTTCCTGCTGGCATAAAAATTCCTTTTTGAAAAACCTCTTGTCCAACAAAAACGGGAATGGTATCCATATATAAGGCATTTTGAAAAATAATGTAGTTTAAACCACTTTGTTTGATGTAATCTTCTGTGAGAAAATGTTCTTCCATCAGCTTGTTTGAAAGTCTTTCTCTATTGACTAAAGAACGACTTGTATAGGCAATGTTCTTTACTTTCATTTTTTTTGCAGAATTCACAACATTCTTATGTTCTTGCATTCTGTCGCCTTGGTCGCCTGAAGAAATCAATAACACAGTATCTACTCCGTTCATTGCCTTTTCAAGTGCTGTGGTGTCGTTGTAATCTCCTAAATATGCTTGAAATCCTTGTTTTTCTAATTCGGCTCGTTTTTCCTCCTTTCGAGTTATTACCGAAATTTGATTTGGTTGCATTTGTTTGAGTAGGCTTTTTATAAAAGCAGTACCTAAAATTCCTGTTGCTCCAGTAACTAATATATTTTTCATTTTCTATTTGATTTATGAAGTACAAAGGTCAAATAGAAACAAGATATTTATGTAGTCAAATCTATCTTTATGTCAGCCAAATCGGATATTTGACTTTGGTTTGTCGGTTAGCACGAATTTTTTTTTATTACAGCTAACGGTTAATATTGACGGTCGTTTTAATGCTGTTTATGTATTGTTGTGTGTTTGTGTTTCTATTTTCTTCCAAGTTGATTTAGCAGTTGCACAAACTTTATCAGTACCTTCTATTTTTATAGTGTGTATGAATGATTTATCCTTTGTATCCATTGCGTCATTTTTAGTCAAAGAAACAATTGATTGATTATAATGTGCTTCTGCAATGAATCTACCATCTATAGAGTACAAATAATAATTATCAATAATTTCGTCAGGAATCGACTCAATAACCCATTGTAAATATCTAATATTATTTAAGTGCTTATTAATATCAGTATCATATCTATTGACTTTAAAGTCCAGTTCATAATCTGAGTTTTCAACTGCCTTAATTTTTTTAGAGATATTATAATCAATACTTTCTTCATTACAGAAAGACCATTTTGAAATTATATCTTCAAATATTTGAACTGGTCTTCTTTTAATAGTATCAAAAAAAATCCATAAGCCTTTGGCTCTTCCTATAATATTATTTTGTTCATCATATATTATATTTTCTCTAAAACCTTTAATGGTTGAGTATTTTGAGAGCCAAGTTGTAATGGTAATCTTTTCTTTATAACTGGGATATCGCTCCATTTGCATCAACCCAGAAATTAAAACCCAACCAATATTCTGTTCTGCTAATTGATATAAACTATGGTTTATAGAATAACAATGTTCAGCAGCCGTTTCTTCCAATAGCGTTAAAATGGTGGTTGGCGATGCCACACCAAATTCATTCATTTCAAAATATCTGAGTTCAAATTGCTTATCGAAACGGTTTTTATTCATTTTACACTTTTTCTTTATTTATGAAGGTCTATAAATTCAGTGATCTCTTTGTAATGCTTGTTCCACGGAAATAAATATTGGCTCATCATCGGTATATGTTTTTTGGGGAGGAAATTTATCTTTACAGTGGGTTGATATTTATTCAATTTTTTGACAAAGTCTTTATTTTGAGAAATTATGGAAGAAAAGGTTTTGCTGCCCACATATATATAGAACGGTGGTGTTTTTTCTGATAAAAAATAAATAGGCGAAGCAACTTTCCAGTTGTTTTCATCCGCTGTCCAGGTAGTATTATAATGATGAAATGTGGTTGGAGGATTTTCTTTTAGTTCGGAATAGATATCTAATCCAGCCGCATCATTAAGGATGACGCCTTTAACCAAGTCTGTGTTTTTCAAATATTTGGGATTCGTACTAACTAGAGCAATCAAATGGCCTCCTGCTGAATGCCCCATTAAAAATATTTGATCGGGATTTCCACTGTATTTTTCAATATTATCATAAGTCCACTGAATAGCTTTTGCAACCTCTTTTGCCATTGTATCATAATTACCATCAGGGCTTAAAGTGTAATTAGGGATAACAGTTACAATATCTTTTTTAGCAAAATTGCGCCCCAGAAATCCGTAAATATCTTTATTCCCTTCATCCCAATAACCACCGTGAATGAAAATAACAACTGGGTTGTTTTTAGATTTTGTAGGCTGGTACACATTTAATTCTGGAAAAGATTCCAATAAAGATTTAGAGCTTTTAAGATAAGAAAGGTCTCCTGTTTTTTTAGAAGCGCAACTGGCAAATAAAAAGATACAAAAGAGAGGTGCTATAATTCTGGATAGTTTGATCATGTTATTATTTATAAATATATTTAGTTGAATTTTCCTGTAGTCTAAAAGTTCATTCTTTTTCTGCATAATTTGATTCGAATATTCGGTATTTAAAAAGCCCTACCACCACTGCGCCTCCAATTCCATTACCCAGCAATACCAGTATAAGAAACCACAGGTAGTCTAAAAAGGAAATGGTATCGGAATGTAAGAAAGCTCCAAAGACCTCTATGTTTCCAACAATACTGTGGTGAAATCCCCCAAACCCTATAACTCCTGTAATCATTATTATAAGGAATACTCGGGTAAGAGAATTCATGGTACTGTTCAATAGCCAGGTTAATAACCCCATTAACCAGCCCGCTACTACCGCACTCATCAAAAGAACCCATGAATCCTGAGAGATAACATGACTGCCTATCTCTACCATGGTTTCTTGCGTAAAAAGATTTAATTGTGGACCAAGGATACCGATGAAAACCGCGAATATTATGCCTCCTATAACATTTCCTATAATAACAACGCTCCAAATACGTAACAACTCCCAAATAGTACGTTGCCCATTTAGTACTGGAAGAGCCAGGACAGAAGTCTGCTCGGTAAATAAAGCAGACTTGCCAAGAATGACCAGGATAAAGCCCACTGGATATACCACGCTAAAAAGTTTGAAAATAATATGAACTTCCAAAGTACCGCCTAATAAATAATAGAGGGTACAGACAAGAAAATAACTGAAACCTATTTCAAGACCAGCAATAACAGCACTGAGAAACATTGCTTTATTTTTTATTTTGAATATCTCTTCTCCGTCGTGGATTACGCGACTTAGAATGTCGCTATATTTCTTGGCACCCCTTACTTCACTGGATTTTTTTTCCAGTTGTTGTTGGTATTTTTCTTGGTCTTTTTGTTCTGTTTTCATTTGCCTTATTTAAGTAAAGAGGCTTTAATTATTTTTTTTTCTATAGAGTTTAAATACTCCGGTAGACCATAGAGCCCATAAAATTAGTATGGGTTGAAAAAATAGACGGATTAATCTTGCTCTATCAGAATTTAATAAACCAAAGGCATCTTTGCTATCCATATATTGGGCAATATTTCCAGGAAAGACTAAAATAAAAAATATAGCCAATGCCCATCCTAACCTTACTCGTTCGGTTTTCCAAAAAGCCAAACCAATACCTAATGCCATTTCTACTATTCCTGATAGTATGACCACCAGGTCTTTACTTATTGGAATCCAATCAGGTACTTGAGATTGAAAGTCGATTCTATTAAAAGTAAGATGACTAAACCCCGCAAAAATCATAAAAAGTGCCAATAGAATCCTAAAAATATTCTGTGTTACCGTTGTTTCTACTTGTTTATTCATAATTTTATCGTTCCCTATTATCCAACTATTTTAGTGTCTCAACCACTCAAACAATTTTCTTTATTAAATTAAAATACTTAAAAGGCGCATATTTTAAAGGTAAATCTATCCACGTTGGTGTGGAAACAACTGCTTTTTGATTGCTAAAAGCTAAAAAGCTTTCTTTTCCGTGATATTTTCCCAGTCCACTATTGCCAACACCACCAAAAGGTAAATTATGATTGGTTATATGCATCAGGGTGTCGTTAATACAAGCACCACCAGATGTTGTTCTTGCTAAAACATTTATGGCATCCTTATTTTTTCCAAAATAGTAAAAAGCTAATGGCTTTTCATTTTTATTGATGTATTCGATAGTTTCATCAATATGCTCAAAAGTCAATACTGGTAAAATTGGTCCAAATATTTCTTCTTGCATAATCAGAAAATCAGGATTTACATTATCAATAATTGTAGGTGCAATAAATTTTTCTTTTTCGTCGACCTCTCCACCTGTGTGTATTTCTCCCTGATTCATTAACTTTTCTAAGCGATCCATTGCTCGTTGATTTACAATACGTGGATAGAATCGACTTTCTTTAATATCATTTCCATACATTTCTTTAATATTCTTGGCAATTTTATCCAATAACTCATCTTTAATAGAATGATGAGCAAAAAGGTAATCTGGTGCAATACAAGTTTGACCTGCATTTATCAATTTGCCCCAAGCAATACGCTTTGCTGCAACATCAATGTTTGCATCTGCATCAACAATACAAGGGCTTTTTCCACCTAATTCCAATACTACTGGTGTTAAGTGTTCTGCTGCTGCTTTCATTACGACTTTCCCAACTTTTGAACTACCAGTAAAGAAAATAATATCAAAGCGTTCATTAAACAGGATTGTATTTGTTTCTCTACCGCCTTGAACAACTGCAATATAATTCGACTCAAAAGTTTCTTCAATCATTTCCTGCATCGCTTTTCCAATTGTTGGTGCATCTGGCGATGGTTTTAGAATACTACAACCACCGGCCGAAATTGAACCGACCAAGGAATTAATTAATAACTGAAAAGGATAATTCCAAGGTGCTACAATAAGGGACAATCCAAGTGGTTCATAAATTACTTTACTTGAAGAAGGCCATAAATGTATAGGTGTTGAAACTCTTTTAGGTTTTGCCCACTCCTTTAAATGTTTTATATGATTATCGATTTCACCTGTTACAATACTTATTTCAGTTAAGTAAGATTCTTCAGGCGATTTATGCAAATCTTCCCATAAAGCATCTTCAAGTTTCTTTTGATTTTTTTGAATTGCCTTTTTGAGTTTACGAAGTTGCTTTAGCCTGAAACTAATATCTTTTGTCTTGTTGGTTGAGAAAAAATCTCTTTGACTTTCAATATGTTGGACAATAATATCTCTTGATGTTTCTTCCATTTTTATGCTTTCTCTAATGTTACTATTTTTTACGACCAGTGAAATGCTCCATTGTTTTGTAAATTCCGAGAACATCTCCTGCAAACCAATCAAATATATTAATCGACATTATTCCTTGACCGAAACGTGTAAATCTGTAGATATAGCCTGGGATACTTATTAATTTTTTATTCTTCTCAATCGCTTTAACAATGTTTAGTGCTGCAGCTTCTGGTTCAAGAATTGGAATCTTCGATCTTACACCATCAAACATTCCCGTATTGATGTAGTAAGGCATTATTGTGGTAACATTCACTCTTTTATCCATTTGCTTCATCTCCAAACGCAAACTATCTGACCAACCGATGAGTGACCATTTACTCGCTGAATAAACAGACATTTTAGGGTTTGAAACTATTCCGCCAGACGAAGCAATATTGCAAATATGTCCTGAATTTTGATTCAACATATCGTTAAGAAATTCCATTGTGATAAACATTGGTGCATTTGCATTAATTTCCATTGTTTTTGAAATATCGGATACCGTATGCTCGTGGAAATATTTACCAACTATTATTCCTGCATTATTGATTAATACATCAACAACACCTATCTCTGATTTAACTTTTTTAGCGGTATCTTGTATTTGTTCAACATTGGAGACATCTACATTGTAGCCATAAACCTTTCCTTTGTCCGAGAATTCCGATAGTGTGTCATCAATACTCTCTTGATTAATATCCCAGATGATAACTTTGGCTTTTCGTTCTAATAGTAAACGAACCATTATTCTGCCAATTCCAGATGCTCCTCCTGTAATTAAAACTGTTTTATCTTCCAATTTTTTCATCTCTATAAAGTTTGATTATTACAAAGACAAAGTTAAAGGGCTAATAGTCCAATGACGATAACATTTGTTATCAGTTTTATTTTACTATTGAGAATTTTTTAATCTGCTGAGATGTACAGAACTAATATTAAGATAAGATGCAATGTAGTGCTGGGGAATCCGTTGTAGAATATTCGGAAACTTTCTAGTGAGATTGTTATACCTCACAATTGGGCTTTGGGTGTAAATAGCTTGAATCTTATCATTGAAAATAAAGAAATACTCTTCGGCAAGTAACCTGCCAAGTTTCTCTCCATTCCTAAGAATTTTATAACCATCGTGCAACATTTCAAACGACATTAAAACGACAGTTGTATCTTCCAATGCTTGAATAGAATAGCTTGATGGAATTTTCTTTAGAAAACTTTCATAGTCGGTAGAGAACGTATTTTCAAAAGAGAAATGAAAAGTCTTTTCTTCTCCATTGTTATCCACAAAAAAAACCCTTAACAGCCCATTAACCACAAAAAACACATCACGGCAAATATCTCCTTGGCTAAGGATTATTTCCTTTTTTCTGATTTCTTTTACCCGAAATTTTGAAGAATAGGAAATCCATTCTTCATTATTAATTTCAATGTAACTTGAAATAACTTGATGTATCTTTTTGAATTGATTATTCATTCTTATTAAATTAATTTATCTTGAGTTAATCCATAACTAGATAACTTAAAGAAGGCTTTAACAATCTTCAAACATTGAATATAAACTTTCTCTCCTATTATTTTTATAATTTGTCAGAGGAAATGTCATCTCAAAAATTCTTCATAATTATTACTCCCACAATGATTAATAGTATACCCATAATTCTGCCAATACTAATTGATATTTGTTGGGCTCCCATTATTTGAAAGTGTTCCATCAACATGGATATAAGCAACTGTCCGGAAACTACTAACCCAAATGTTAAACCAGGTCCTATCTTAGGAAAGGCTAGTACAATAATTGTAACATAAAAAGCTCCCAATATTCCGCCTATCCAAGCATAAGTTGGGGCGTCTTTTATTCCTCTCCAAGATACATTTTGAGAAGTTAAAATAATATAGATTACCAATGCCAATAAACCAATGGCAAATGATATCATTGAGGCATGGACAGGGCTACCACCCGCTTTAGCCAGTTTGTTATTCATACCAGATTGTATGGGGAGAAATGATCCCGCAATGAACGCCATTACAATCCAAATTATTTTTTCCATTTCGTCTAAGTTTTAAAGTTTAATGAGTTTGTTGACATTGTTTCTTTACCATTGGACTTTCTTCTAATCTAATGGCAATATTATTTAATAAGGGTTTTATCCTCCCTTTAAGCCTCACTTAGCTTCCATCTCCTATGACTCCAAAGCCACATTTCCGGGGATTGGGTAATGGTGTTTTCTAAACATCTCGCATATTCAACCACAATGTTATATCCTTCCGAATGTGATGGAAATTCCTCGATCATTTCAAAATAGAGTTGATAATGTCCTCTTTTAATTTTATTGAATCTAGGAAAGAGAACAACATCATTAGTTTTCTTTGAAATGATGTTAGCTCCAAGGTAGAAAGCTGTTTTCCTATTCAAAAAATTACACCAGTGGATGGCACTTTTCCTTCTTGGGCTTTGATCACCAATGATACAATTCATTACTGGCACTGGATTATTGTTTTGTGCAATTATTGTCCGATATCCTTTGAACTCCTCAACACATCGTACACCGAACCGCTCTCGTATTAGAAGAACAAGCCCATTGAAATAACTATTGTTTAGGGGACGGTAGAATGTATTTGAAGGATAAGTCAACATCAAAGGTAAATATACAAGCAACTCCCAATTCCCTTGATGGGCTGCGTACAATAGAATATTTCTACCATTTTCTAGTAAATCCTCAATAATTTCAGGATTATTGAGACTTAATCTGTTTTTAGCTTCTTCCTTAGATATCGTCAATGTTTTAATGGATTCAAAAATGATATCACAAAAATGACGATAGAATCGTTTGGAAATATCTTTAATTTCTTCTTCACTTTTTTCAGGAAATGCTTTACGAAGATTGTCGAGGACCACTTTTATTCGATATTGTATCATATAGTATATAAAATAGTAAGCACAATCGGATAAAAAATACAGTATTTGCATAGGCAACACCGAAAGCATATAAAACGGAAAATATTTTATGGTCTTAGAAAATTTCATATTTTTAATTAGTGAATACGCATTTAACTTGGTTCACATTTATTATTATCGCATTCCTTGGAGTTGGAGTTTAGCTTCATTAAAAATTAAATTCCTTTTCTAAAATTTTATTAACAAGGCTTGGAAAGATTAACCTTTAACTCGCTTAGATTGTTGAAGAATGACTTGTTGTAATCTATCCTATTGGTTTACAATCAATTTGATATTCTTCTTGGTTTAATGTATTAAAACATAGAGGCTAATCTAAGTGTCATTAGTATATCCTTAATTTAATCGAACTGCATTTTCAATAGAAGTTTCACCTTCCAAAAGCTCAAAAGTTTGATTTTGCATAACGTCGTTATCCAAAACTTCAACTAAGGTTTTTGCTACATCAGCTCTTGAAATGCTACCGCTTTTTTTTAATTTGGAACCGAGCTCGATTCTACCCTTGCCATCTTCATTTGTCAATTGCCCTGGTCTAACGATAGAATATTCCAAACCACTTGCACGCAAATGCTCATCGGCGTTTTGTTTTGCTTTCAAATAGGCTTCAAGCTCTTTATTTTGTGACGAATTATCGGCTCCCATTGAACTTAACATAACGAATTTTTCGATTCCGGCTTGTTTTGCAGCATCGGTTAATCGTTTAGCTCCCTCTTGGTCTACACCAACTACGTTTTTGCCTTTTGACCCAGCGGCGAAAATGATTTTGTCAATTTGAGTGACAACTTGGCTCAAGTCCTCTTCTATATCGGCTAGTACCGTCGTAACATGTTCACTTTCAAAACGCTCTTTTTGCTCTTGTTTGCGAACCATTGCAACTGGTATATAGGTATTTGATTTTTGAAGTATATCGATGATAATCCTTCCTGTGGTACCATTAGCCCCGGCAACCAAAACATTTTTTTTCTTATTATTCATTTCTTTCGATTTTAATAATTATTTTCTAGGTTTTCCTCTTTCATATTGTTTTGGCCAATTTGGTATGATATGCATTTGATCAGCTCCGAGTAGTGCGAAATATGGATTTCGTAACATCTCCCTACCGATAAAAATTAAATCGGCTTCATCTTTGTCCAAAATATCCTCGGCCTGAAAGATATCCGTAATTAAACCTACAGCACCGGTCGCGATGTTAGTCTCCTTCTTGATTCTTTCGGCAAAAGGAACTTGATAGTTTACTTTAACTGGGATATTTTGCTGCCTTACCACTGCTCCAGAGGAACAATCTATTAAATCGACTCCGTTAGTTTTTAACAACTTTGCAACTTCCAAGGATTCCTCCATGGTGTGACCTCCAGGTGCCCACTCTTCGGCGGATATGCGTACAAAAAGAGGCATTTCCTGCGGTATTACAGCGCGGATACCTATAGTTACTTCGATCAATAGACGCATGCGATTTTCAAACGAACCACCATATTTATCCTTTCTTTTATTTGTTAGGGGAGATAAAAATTGATTCAAGAGGTACCCATGTGCAGCATGTATTTCAATGATATCGAATCCAGCGGTCACTGCTCTTTTCGCAGCATTTACGAATGATTGTATGATGGCTTGTATTTCTTCGATCGACAATTCTATCGGTGTTACGTCATCCTCATAAAATGGTATCGGCGTCGGGGCAACAGTTTGCCAACCTCCAGCTAAAGGGCTAATTTGCTGCCCACCTTCCCAGGGAGGTAGGCAGCTAGCCTTTCTACCGGCATGGGCCAACTGGATACCTGATGATACACCTTGTCCTCTAATAAAAGTTGTTATTCGTTTTAAGGGTTCTATATGTTCATCCGACCAAATTCCTAGGTCTGATGGTGAGATCCTTCCCTCTGGTGAAACTGCCGCAGCTTCCGTAAAAACGAGGCCGGCATCTCCAACCGCACGCGAACCTAGATGTACAAGATGCCAGTCATTGGCCAAGCCATTTTCTGCACTATATTGGCACATTGGTGATACTACAATTCTGTTGGACAATTCCAAACCTCTCAGGGTATAGGACGAATATAATTTTGACATATCATTTTTAGTTTTAGTGGAAAGCTTAACCAAAGTAGAAATCGATTTTAAAACAAATTTTCCTACGAGTATAAAAGCTGATTTTGGCGATCAATTGATTAAATAATAATAATAATAATAATAATAATATAGGAGGTATCTTTTAGCAAAAGAATCCGAATATCGAAGCCTAATAAGACTTATACCTACCTGGAAATTCTATTTTTTAATATATATATTAGAAATAAAAAAACACTTGGCCTTATTTATATCTTTCTTGTACTATACTTTAAGCAGCAATAGGCATGTTTTATTTACTTTCATTCTATAAAAAGTCTAAATGACTTTTTTGTAGATATTAATTTCTGCCTTTTTTCTTAAATATTCAGCCATCTGAGGAACTATTCTTATAAAATGTTCAGAAGACATATGATTGTTTAAATCTTCTTCTGTTTCCCATTCTTCTAACATTATTAGTTCTGTTGGCTCTTTTTTATTTTGATACATTTCATACTTGATACATCCTACTTCTTTAACTGTTTTTTCCACTAATTCCTTTGCCAGTTCTAAAATTTTATCAATTTTATTTTCTTTAGCAAAATTCTTGGCTAAGACTTTTATCATAAACTATAAATTCTTTTTAATTTGTTAATGAGTCCGTATTCTAGTCGATCCTCCTTCCTCTTCATAGAAAAGGAAGGAAGATACTCCTGTGATGTTTACATCAGAGAATGACCAGAAAACCTATTTTTTAGATTCCAATTTGGTTAATAATAGTTCAGCGACTTTTTGCGATGAGGCTGGGTTTTGTCCTGTGATGAGCAATCCATCTTCCAAAGCATAGGCCTCAAAATCATTTGATTTGCTATATATACCTCCTTTTTCCTTCAACATGTCTTCAATAAGAAAAGGTACAACATCGGTAAGACCAACCAGTTCTTCCTCTGAATTTGTAAATCCAGTTACTTTTTTTCCTTTTACAAGTGGTTCCCCCGAAATATTTTTTACATTTTTCAGGGCTGCAGGAGCATGGCATACAAAGGCGACAGGTTTATTGGCGTTATAAAAGCTCTCGATCAACCTCGCCGAAACTTCGCTCTCTGCCAAATCCCATAAAGGACCGTGACCACCTGGATAGAATACTGCGTCATATTCCTTGGCAGATATCTCGGACAGTTTAATCGTATTACTTAGTTTTTCCTGTAATGCCTCGTCATTTTTAAACCGTTTGGTGGATTCTGTCTGATTTTCCGGTTTATCACTGGTAGGATCGATAGGAGGTTGACCTCCATCAGGTGAAGCCAAAGTAACGTTGGCGCCATTATCTACTAAATAATAATAAGGTGTTGCAAATTCTTCTATCCAAAATCCGGTTTTCTCACCAGTATTTCCCAATAATGCATGGGATGTCAATACGATTAATATTTCCATTTGTGTGTTATTTTTATTGATTTAATTATATCTATTTGATAATTGTTTCGGTGAAAACATTCTTGTCGAACTTGCCGGAATGGGTAATGGTAATGCAACAAGGATGTTCTAATTTATATTCTGGCCAAGGCTCCCCCGTCCAATAAAATATGAGTTCCATTGCAATAGCTTGAATCATCTGAAGCAAGGTATATAAACGCCTTCGCCACTTCTTCAGCTTCTCCCAACCTCTTCATTGGTGTTCCATTGACCCATTGGGAATGGAGTTCTGCTGGTAGATCATTTAACAAGGGAGTCTCTATGTAATAGGGACATATTGCATTGGCGCGAATGTTTTGTGTTCCATATTGAACCGCTATGTTTTTGGTAAGGCCCATCATTCCATGTTTGGCCGCGGTATAAGGGATCAAACCGTTCTCTGCTTTTAATCCTGCTATAGAAGCCATATTAACAATGATACCTCCCCCTTGTTTTAGAAATTGTTGTAGTTCGTATTTTATACAATAAAACTGACCGGTAAGATTAACATCTATAATATGTTGCCATTGTTCCTCTTCCAGATCATGAATATCAGAATAAGAGCCCGCAATACCGGCGTTGTTGAAAGCTACATCCAATCTGCCAAATTTTTCAACAGTAGTTTGAATTGCCTTTTTTACACTTTCGACATTAGCAACGTCAATTGGTACAAATAAACTTTGCACCTTATTAAACTCAATTTCCACCAAAGTTTCTTCGTATTTCGAGCTTGCCAAATCGGCGATGACTACAGTAGCTCCTTCTTTTGCTGCGGCGATGGCGGAAGCTTTACCTATTCCCGAAGCTCCTCCAGTTATAAACACCACTTTATTTTTTAATTTCATTTCTTTTAATTTTAGTTATTAATCATTGTTTTATTTCAATTGTTCCAAAAGCTGTTTAGCTCCTTGTAGTTTTTCTTCAGAATATGGAAACCAAAGTGCTTCAGTATCTTTCTCTCCACTGTCTATCACCATACCTTTATAATTCGCGAATAACTGCAGACCTATTTTTCCGTGATAACGATTGATTCCAGAGTTTTTCACACCTCCAAATGGTATTCCCGATACCGCATAATGAACCAATACTTCATTAATATCTACAGAACCTGCCTGTAACTGATTTGCTATTTTATGAGCTCTTTCCATATTACTACTGAACACATAAGCATCTAGACCATATTCAGAATCATTAGCCAATGCAATGGCTTCTTCATCATCCTTTACGATTTGAATTGGCAATATTGGTCCGAACACTTCTTCGTGCATAACACGCATACTGTGATTTACATTAGTCAAAACCGTTGCTGGCCAGAATAAAGTATCGTCATTCTCAGGGAAACCACCTGCAATTAGTTCCGCACCTTTGTCCAATGCGTCTTGTAATTGCTCCTTCATGGTATTGACACCCCTGCCATTAGCCAATGGACCAACATCATTTGAAGGTGTGGTGTATTCCCCAGAGGTAAGTACTTCGACTTCCTTTTTAACATTTGCAATAAAAGCATCGGCAACTTTTTCATTAACATACACGCGTTTTACTGCTTCACATATCTGTCCGTTATTGGAAAAACGGCCGAATACAGTAGCTTTTGCAGCACGAATTAAGTTAGCATCATCCGTAACAATTAAAGGATCACTACCTCCAAGTTCTAACAAAGAAGGTGTTAAGTTTTCTGCCAATTGTTTTTGAAGTTGACGACCTATTTGTGTAGAACCTGTAAAGGCAACAAAATCTATCCCTTTGGTTGTAGCTAAATCACTTCCCAAACTACCTTTTCCATGAACAACTTGTGCCAAGCCATCAAAATCAGAAAATGTATCGTTGAACAGTTTTTCAATTACCTTTCCTATCATCGGAACTGCAGACGTTGGTTTTAAAACCACTGAATTTCCTGCCGCTAGGGCTGTGATTACAGGGGACATTGCTAGACCAAACGGAAAGTTCCATGGAGCAATAACGGCTACCACTCCACGAGGAGTATAACGTACAAGCGCTTTTTTATTTTCTCCAAGATATTCTGGTGTTGGTACATCTTCATCCGCCAGATATATTCCTGCTTTTTCACTATATTCTTCTAGGTCTTCTGCCACTAGGTTAACACCAAACAAATATGATTCTACCAAAGGTTTTCCCATACCTTTTGAGATGGTTTCTGCTATTTCTTCAGCTCGTTCGATAACGAGATTTTTTAATTTTTTTAGATATATACCTCGTTCTTTGTAGGTTAGTGCCGCCCATTTCTTTTGAGCCTGCGCAGCCTTTTCTACCATTTTTGGAAGTTTGCTTTTGGGCGTACTCTCTACATGTTCAAATATCTGTTGCGATGCAGGGTTAACTGCATCTAATATTTCATTTTTCATTTTTTCTGTATTTTAAGATCTTATTATAAGTTTGTAAATTTCATTCCCATATCATTGTAGCGTTTGCCAGCCACCGAAATGTAAGTATCATCTAAATGCTGCATCTCATCTTGAGTAAGTTCAACGTCAACAGCTTTCGCGTTTTCAATTAAGTATTTCTCATGCTTGGTACCGGGAATAGGAATTATATTTTCTCCCTTATTTAATAACCAGGCCAGAGATAATTGTGCAGGTGTTATCTTTTTAGTATCAGCAAGCTGCTCAATTCTACTTAAAAGTCGTTTGTTACTTTCAAAGTTTTCTTTTTGAAAGCGAGGCACCGTATGCCGGTAATCATTCTTGGATAATGCTGAGGTGTCGCTGATCTTACCTGTTAAAATACCTCTTCCTAATGGACTGTAAGGCACCAATGAAATTCCCAATTCCTCAATAACGGACATTGTTGTTTTTTCTACATCCCGAGACCAAATGGAATACTCGGTCTGCACCGCGGTTATAGGGTGAACTTCATTGGCACGCCTTAGCGTATCGCCTGAGACTTCTGAAAGCCCTATATATCTAACTTTTCCTTCTTTCACTAACTCTGCCATTGCCCCAACTGTTTCCTCAATAGGCGTATTGGGATCTACACGATGTAAGTAATACAAATCGATTACTTCGCGCCCCAATCGTTTTAAACTTGCTTCACAAGCACTTTTTACGTACTCAGGTGAACCATTTCTTTGTCGTCCTTCAGGGTTTTCCTTATTTCTCACATACCCGAACTTTGTAGCTAACACCAAATCTTTCCAACGGTCACTATAGGCTTTACGCAATAATTTTTCATTATCACCTATGCCATAAACATCTGCCGTGTCTATAAAGTTGACTCCAATGTCCAATGCTTTGTGCAAAGTTCTAATACTTTGTTTCTCATCAGTTTCCCCATAGAATTCAGACATACCCATAGCTCCCAGGCCAATGGGAAATACTATTAAATCACTTTTTCCAATTGTTCTTGTTTTCACCTTTTTTGGTTTAAAAAAAACTACTATAAATTAGTAAATTTCATTCCCATATCATTGTAGCGTTCGCCAGCCACCGTACTGTATGTATCATCTAAATACAGCATCTCATTTTGAGTAATCTCTACGTCAACAGCTTTGGTATTTTCAATCAAGTATTTCTCTTGTTTGGTACCGGGAATAGGAATTATATTTTCTCCTTTGTGTAATAACCAAGCTAAAGACAATTGTGCAGGTGTTACTTTCTTCTTATCAGCTAACTGCTCAATTCGGTTTAAAAGTGTTTTATTGCTTTCAAAGAATTCTTTTTGAAAACGCGGCACGGTATGTCGGAAATCATTCTCGGATAGTTCTGATGTATCCTTGATTTTTCCTGATAGAAAACCTCTGCCTAATGGGCTGTAAGGCACCAATGAAATACCCAATTCCTCAATAACGGACATTGTAGTTTTCTCTACATCACGAGACCAAATGGAATACTCGGTCTGCACCGCGGTTATAGGGTGAACTTCATTGGCACGCCTTAGCGTATCGCCTGAGACTTCTGAAAGCCCTATATATCTAACTTTTCCTTCTTTAACCAGTTCTGCCATAGCTCCAACTGTTTCCTCAATAGGCGTATTGGGATCCACACGATGTAAATAATACAAATCGATTACATCACGACCCAATCGTCTTAAACTTGCCTCACAAGAACTTTTTACATACTCAGGTGAACCACTTAGTTCTCTCACCTCCGGTTTATTCTTATCTCGTACAAATCCAAACTTTGTAGCCAGCACCAAATCATTCCAACGGTCACTATAGGCCTTTCGAAGAAGCTCTTCGTTAGCTCCTATACCGTAAACATCTGCTGTGTCAATAAAATTGACTCCAATATCTAATGCTTTATGTAATGTATTAATGCTTTGTTTTTCATCAGTTTTTCCGTAGAATTCCGACATGCCCATGGCTCCCAGGCCAATGGGAAATACTTTTAAATCACTTTTTCCAATTGTTCTTGTTTTCATTTTTTCTAGGTTAAAATGTTAATAACTCATTTCTATGATTTTTTCGGCATCGGAAGGGGATAGAGTTTTATGTTCTCCTAGGCCAGTCCATCCACGATCTGTAAAGCGTTTTGAAACAATCCTTCCCGTTTCCAAATAGTCATCGGTGTATTCCGAAAGCTTAGTGTCAATTCCTAAAGAGTGAAAAAATTCTTCGGTTTTTTCAATTCCTATATTGGCTTTTTCCTCGACTGTTCCTTCTTCAATATTCCAGATACGTTCTGCATACTGTGCCAATTTCACTTTTTTACTTTCGAAATTGTATCGATAATGGTTTGGACCCACAATGGCCAATGTTCTTGCATGATCAATGCCATACAATGCCGTTAATTCATGTCCCATGGCATGTACTGCCCAATCCCCAGGAACTCCTTGTTGGATTAGTCCGTTCAGCGCCATTGTACAGCTCCACATAAAATTGGATGCCGCTTTGTAATCCGTTGGGTCCTTCATAATAGCAGGTGCAATTTCTACCAACGTTTGTAAAATACTTTCAGCAAAGCGATCTTGCAATAATGCTCCTGTAGGATACGTCATATACTGCTCTAAAACGTGAGTAAAAGCATCTGTAATCCCGTTGGCCAACTGGCGTTTCGGTATGGATTGTATTACTTGCGGGTCAAGAATTGAGAATACAGGAAAAAGACCTGGTCCTCCCATGGCCAATTTCTCTTTTGTTTCTTCCCTTGTGATGACCGCCCCGGAATTCATTTCAGAACCGGTAGCAGGCAAGGTTAAAACCGTAGCAAAAGGCATTCCCTCGGTTATAGGTTTATTTTCGGTCAATAAATGCCAAGGGGTATCGCCTTTGTAAAGGGCAGCTGCCGATAAGAATTTTGTACCATCGATGACAGACCCTCCTCCAACAGCCAGTAAACAGTCGATATCTTCATTCTTGATCAGTTTTAAGGCTTTCATCAAGACGCTGTATTCTGGATTAGCTGGAATTCCGCCAAATTCCACCACTTCATAATTTGAAAGAGCTTCTTTTACCTGATTATAGATTCCGTTCTTCTTGATACTTCCACCTCCGTAAAGCATTAGTATTTTTGAGTTTTCGGGAATTTCTTTTGATAGATTCTCTATTTGGCCTTTGCCAAATAATATTTTTGTTGGATTTTTAAATTCAAAATTGTTCATGTTACTTCTGTTTTAGATATTTATAAATTAAATAGATCTTGTTGATTGTTTTTTTAATGGTAACCAACCTGTCCTCGAAATAAGTTCATTCCAAAGAGGAGTAGGTATCTTCAATACATCTTGAGCACTTACATCCAGTTCTGTACTGATTTGATCAACTTCATTGTTTTTTACTTTAGTCAACCAATGTGGTTCCATTAAAAGTTCTCTGCCCATTGCTACCAATGGAATGTTAACAGAAAGAACTCTTTCTACTTCTTCTGGAGTGTGAATACTACCTACACCAATAACGGGTAGTATATGACCTACTTTAGCTGCAATTAGTAAGGCACGAGCCTCTGTATCTTTTTTATCCCGCATTGAACCTGCCCAAAAATCCATCACAGAAATATGTAAGTAGTCTAATTGTTTTTTTGAAAGAGCTTGCACGAAATGAAGTGTATCTTCCATTGTGATACCAGGGTTTTCCATTTCCTCAGGTGAAATTCGATATCCAACAAGAAATGGATGCAATGAAAGTGTTGCTGCTTTTATTACAGCATCAACTACTGCTAAAGGGAAAGTCATTCTCTTCATCAAATCTCCTCCCCATTTATCTGTTCTACGATTGGAATGGGGCGAGAAAAACTGTTGTAAAAGATACGTGTTTGCTCCATGTATTTCTACCCCATCGAAACCAGCCTCTATTGCCCTACGGGTAGCTTCACCAAAAGCTACAATTGTTTCCTCTATTTCAGTTGCCTTCATTTCTCTAGGAATTTGTGCACCTTCTCTCACGGCTGCTACAGCACTAGCACTTATAGATTGTCCATCAACGAGTTCTTCGGGAGGAGACATTCTTCCCCCGTGATATATTTGAAGTACAGCTTTATTCCCATTTGCTTTCAAAGCATCAGCTATCCTTTTCAAACTTGGAATTAATGCATCAGAATCGGCACCTATCTGACCATGAAAACCTTTACCATGACTTATTACATAGGCACAAGCGGTTATTAAAAGCCCAGCCGATTCGTTCCGTTCACGATAGTAGGCCACTTCGGTATCTGTAGTTGTTCCATCATCATTACCAGAAAAGGTGGTCATGGGAGCTAGTACTATCCGATTCGAGATTTCTACACCAGAAACGGGAAAAGAATAAGGAGAAAATATATTTTTATAATTTGAATTCATATTTTTTTTATTTAAATAATTCAATCATGTTATGACTATATTTTTACAATCATTTTACCTGTATTTTTTCCTTCAAAAAGGTCTATAAATGCTTGGGGGATTGTATCAAAACCTTCAACAATAGTTTCCGTATAGGACAGCTTTCCTTCCTGAAGCCATTTTGATAATTGTTTTATTCCTTCCGGAAACTTTTCCGCATAATTTCCAATGATGAAACCTTGCATGAGTACACTTTTCCTAATCAAAAAATGTTCTACCCTAGGGCCTATTGGCACAGAGATTTCATTATAGGCAGAAATGGCTCCGCAAACGATAATTCTACCAAACCTATTAATGTTGGCATGTACATTATCTGAAATATCACCCCCAACATTGTCGAAGTAAACATCAACTCCCTTGGGGCAAGCAGTGGCAATTGCTTTGTTTATATCTTTAGTTGTGTTATAATTGATGGCATCATCGAAATCAAATTTTGATTTTAACATCGCAACTTTTTCATCAGTACCTGCAATTCCAACTACGTGGCAACCCAGTATTTTTCCAATTTGACCAACAACACTACCTACCGCACCAGCAGCACCGGACACCACTATGGTTTCACCTTTTTTTGGCAATCCAATTTCCGTTAACCCCAAATAGGCGGTTAAACCAGTCATTCCTAAAATTCCTAAATAAGTGGATAATGGGGCTATCGACGCATCTATTTTTAAAAGTCCATTACCGTTTGAAACTTGGTACTCTTTCCATTCTAAAGAACCAGATACAAAGTCTCCTTTTTTGAAGGATTCATTTTTGGACTCGACAACTTCGGCAATACAACCAGATGAAATAGGCTTATTCAATTTGAAAGGCTCCACATACGATTCTGCATCACTCATTCGTCCTCTCAAATACGGATCCACCGATACGAATTTAGTTTTCAGAAGAATTTCCCCCTTGGCTATCTCAGGCTTATTTTCATCTGTGAATTTAAAATCGGAGGCTTGGGGTTTTCCAGTAGGGCGATTGTTTAAAAGGATTATTTTATTCATGTTGATAATTTTTATACTAAACTTAAATTAACTTCAATGTTGCCTCTGGTTGCATTGGAATAGGGACACACTTGATGCGCCTGTTCAAGTAATTTTTGTGCAGTTTCTCTTTCTATTTCAGGAATGGATACGGAAAGATCGACAGCAAGCGAAAAACCTCCATCATCATTTTGTCCTATACTGACGGATGCAATTACTTTAGTATCTTTTAGCTTTATTTTCTGTGTACGAGCCACAAGGTTTAATGCACTATCAAAACAAGCAGCGTAACCTGCAGCAAAAAGTTGTTCTGGATTGGTAAATGCCCCACCGCGTCCTCCCATTTCCTTGGGGATCTCCACTTTAAAATCCAACACTCCATCATCCGATTTGACGCGACCTTCTCGACCACCCGTTGCAATTGCATTAGCTGTATATAATTTTTTCATGATTATTATTTTTAGTTGATTATTAAATTATTTTGTTCCTTAATGAACTATGTTTTACTACCTATATTTGAGTTGTTAAATAATTTGCAACACCGACGTTTTTCATCAAACTAATTTGTTGTTTTAGCCATCTAGTATGCAAGTCTTCGTCCTTTAGGAAGTCCTCGAAAACCATTCTGGTTGCACCGTCGTTTTCAGATAGTGCTATTAACTCTTCCAATCGTTTTATTGCAATAAGCTGTTCGGTGAGCTCTTGTTCGAGCTGTTTCGCTACATCCAAATGAATAGGTAGGGTTTGATGTTTCGTGTTTGGTGTTCCTCCCAAATCTAAAATTCTGCTTATCAAAATTTTGGTATCCGAAATTTCATCTTCAAATTCTGATCGCATACGTTGAGCCAATTTTGGGAACCCGTTGTATTCGTTAATAGTAGCATGTACCAAATGCTGTTCAGCACCAGCGAAAGTTGCAGAAAGCATTTCCTGCAAACCGTTTAAAAGGATTGTTTTATTTTCCATTATTACATATTTATAAATGAACATTCATTCTTTTATTAAAGCAAAAAAATTACAATTTTATAGCGTCCCATGCTACTTGAAAAGTTTCACCTAATACCTTTTTATTTAAAGTATATAGGTCTCTCTCCTGCATCGCCATTAAAAATGTCAAGGGATAAATAGTATAAGCATAAAGAACAAAGATTGAAAGAGGTTTAATAATACCTTCCTTCTTCCCTTGTTCCCATAAATCAAGTAGGGGCTGTAAATGCTTTAATCCTTCTTTTCTAATCTCTTCATCTATCATGGGAGTATTATCGCATTGCGATAAAAATGCAGCTTCATTTACTAGATTTAATTTATAGTCCGCAATATTGTACCAAATTATTTCAAACCCTATTTTAACAGGCATAGTATTATCGTATCCTTTAAAAGCACAATCACTAAAAGATGCCTTCACCTCAAGATATAGGTTATTAATCAGATCCTGTTTATTTTCGAAATAAAGGTAAATGGTAGCTGGTGCTACCCCTGCAAGTTTTGCAATTTTGGACATTGGAGCATCATGAAAACCATGATCATTAACCAATGTTAGGGTAGCGTTCAGTAGAGCACGTTTTTTATCCGTTATTTTTTCTTTCTTAATCATATGGATATTCATTATACTTTTTTAATTGATAACATGCTATAGACTTTCCAAGACAAAGCAATTAGTACAAATTGGATCGGTAGTCTGATCAAGGCGGCGTCATGACCACCGATCGCTGGTGTTTCGGAAAACACGTCCCAGATGTGGATTGGTAAAAACAAGATCATTAAAACCAGGACGCCCAAAGCTGCCAATTTAGCGTATTTTTTGTTTACTAACAATGTAAAACCTAGGACAATTTCAATGATGCCTGAAACATAAATTACAGCTATTGGATATGGTAAAAATGAAGGCACAAACGGCATATAAAAATTCGGTTTCACAAAATGTTGTACACCTCCATAAATCATAAAGAGCGCAAGAATAATTTTAACAATGTTCCAAAATAACCTTTTCATTTACTTAACTTATTTAGTTTTACAATACAAATATATAAAAAAGAATGAACGTTCATTCATGGTTTATTTTTTTAACAATTTTTTATAATGTGCGGATGTTATTTCGAAGTAATCCTCTTCAGCCATTAGATTGATTTGTAATATGAATTCTCAATTATCTCTCATATACCAAAGCTATTTTGGTCATGAAAATTCCATATACCTTTACTTATTTTGCAGTCATAAGAAAATAGCAATTAGGTGAATAAGTTGAAAAAATTTAATATGTGGTAAATAAGAAAAAACTTAAAATTTTATCACAGATATGCTAAATAGGCTTGCTAAATTGCGCCGTCAACTCGGAGACCACATCTTCTATCACCTTATTTTTTTTCGTTCTCTCTAAAATTACAGGAGGTACCTTTCGCTCCTTGCAGTCGGTAATGGGACAACGTTCACAAGTAACCCCTACCATTTGTCTTTTAATATTAATATCCTGCAAAAAGGCAATTTTCCTTTTTAATTGCTTATCTATAAGTAAGCCGATACTAATACTTCTGTACTGAGTATCCTTAAAGGGATCTTTCGTCGCGGAGGAAAATACCAGATACGACACATCATCCGGATATTGAGAAATTTGTAAATCAAATATATGGTCTTGCTTGTTTATGGCAATTTGTTCCAGCACCTTTAATGAAACCCATCTTCTACAATAATGCTCATTTGTTTCATTGGCGTGTGGAGATTGCTGATTGGGAAGGTGCAATTCCTTGTTCAAATAAAAATTAGAACTTCCCGCCTCATGTGCAAACCTTAAAAAAAACAATTTCTGAATATTAAAATCTTTTGGCAACAGGTTTGTCAAACGCTGATAGAACGTTTCAGGTGAGCTGGTGAAATTGGAAATGGTCTTTATAAATACAGACTTATTAAAAACATCTTTTTGAAATAGCGATTTTAGCTGGGCTATCATCACGGTTCTGGGTAATACCAGTGCCCCGGCAAAATAAGAAGCGTTAAAATTGTTCAGCACTTGCTCAAAATTATCAAACTTTATCCAAGGAAAAGTGTAGAGGCGTAAATCATAATTTAAATAATTATAGGCAATTTCCTTCGCGTATATAAAAATTCGCTGCGCTTCATCTATATGGCTTGCAAGCAATAAAGTTTTTGTTTTGGGAACAAAGACTGAACGTAGATCGAAAAGTTCCTTGTGCTTTTTTAAATCCGAAGTATTTATTTTGTACCCATATTCATCAACAAGTATCTCTTCCAGTTCCTTTGCAGATACCGGTTTATTTAAATCGATATGGTAAGCTTTGCAAAATTTAACTACCTGCTGCTCCAAATCATCAAAATAATTGTAGTTGGACTGTTGATAAGAGCGTAAAGACGAAAGGTAAAAACTCTCCCTATTGAAGCTGTAGTGTTTTGCAACTTCGATTATCGTAGTAATAAATGCATTGACCTTGCCTGGGGCGTTGGAAATTATATCAATAAGATCGCTTTCTTTAATTCCGAAAAGTTCCAAGGGAATTTCTTTTAGGATCCGTGATTGTAATATTTCACCGATAGGGGCAAGATTCTTATCTAATTGTAGGGAAACCAAATCATCGTACGAAACATCCAGTTTTTCCGATAAAATTACAATCTTATCGGTCTTCGGATATTTTTTTCCATTTTCAATTTCATTTAAATAAGACTTAGATAAACCTGAAAGTTTGGACAAGCCGAACAAGGATAAATTCTTGTCGGTCCTTATCTGCTTTAACTTTAACCCGAATATAAGTTTGATATCGTCCTCTTCCATATATACAAATATAAGCTTTTTAGTGAACACGGATATTTTGCGAAAATAAATTTTTAGCGAACGTTCGCTTGTATTTTTGAAATCTTTTTTATAACATTGTCAAATAAAATAATAAGACCATGGAAAACACGCTTTCAAAAGTTCAGTTCGCCTCTGAAGTAAAAAATTACTATCCTGAAATTTTAACTGATGCTGCATTAGAATTTATTTTAGATCTTCATAAAAACTTTAATGCCAAACGATTGACTTTACTAAATAATCGTAAGGTACAGCAGAAGGTTTTTGATAGTGGAAAGTTTCCTCAATTTCCAAAGGAAACAAAAGTTATTAGAGAAGGCAGTTGGACAGTGGAGGAAATACCAGTAGACCTTCAAGATAGACGTGTAGAGATTACTGGCCCAGTAGATCGAAAAATGATTATCAACGCGCTAAATTCTAGAGCTAAAACATTTATGGCAGATTTAGAAGACAGCAATTCACCTACTTGGGGAAACAGTATTCAGGGGCAACAGAATTTAATAGACGCTAACAACAAAACCATTTCTTTAACCGATACTAAAAGAAATAAATCTTATACATTAAATACTGAAACAGCCGTTTTACTGGTTAGACCAAGAGGTTTACATCTTGATGAAAGACATATCATAATTAACAATGAAGTGACTTCAGGAAGCTTGGTTGATTTTGGTCTTTATGTGTTTCACAATACAAAAACTATGATGGCAAATGGCACTGCACCCTATTTTTATCTTCCAAAATTAGAGCATTTTACAGAAGCGCGTTGGTGGAATGAGGTTTTTACATTTGCACAAGACTATCTAAATGTTCCAAAAGGTACTTTTAAAGCAACCGTTTTAATTGAAACCATTACTGCAAGTTTTCAGTTAGACGAAATCATTTATGAACTTAAAGATCATATTGTAGGTTTAAATTGTGGTCGCTGGGATTATATATTTTCATATATCAAAAAACTTAGAAACCATCCAAACTTTGTGGTACCAAATCGTGATCAAGTTACTATGACAACGCCATTTATGGAAGCGTATTCAAAACTGGTAATTCAACGTTGTCACAAACGTGGTATCCTTGCTATTGGTGGAATGGCAGCTCAAGTTCCTATTAAAAATAACGAAAGAGCTAATGCCGCTGCTTTAGAAAAAGTAAGGCTAGACAAGGAACGTGAAGTGAAAAATGGTCATGATGGCACTTGGGTTGCCCATCCTGCTTTAGTAGATGTTGCAATGTCGGAGTTTAATAAACATATGACAACCAGTAACCAAATACATGTAACTCGTGACGATGTTCAAATAACTGAAGCCGATTTGGTTGAGCTCCCAAAAGGTACGGTTACAGAAGCCGGGATTAGAAAAAACATTAATGTTGGTATTTTATACTTGGAAGCTTGGCTAAGAGGTCATGGTGCTGTAGCTCTTTATAATTTAATGGAAGATGCTGCAACTGCTGAGATATCGCGAACCCAAGTATGGCAATGGTTAAAAAACGAAGTGTTACTAGAAGACGGCAGAAAATTTAACATTGAACTCTATATAGAGTTGCTTGATGATGAAGTGGAAAAAATTGTAGCAGAAATTGGAGAAAATGAAATTAAAAATACCAAGTTTAAACTAGCAATAGAGCTTTTTGACAAACTAGTTTTATCAGAAAACTTCGAAGAATTTTTAACACTTACAGCCTATCAACACATATAAAAAAATCCTGCGATTGCGACAACAATCAACAGGATCTAATTATTATTAATGAATAACGTATCACGAAATTATGAAAAATTTAGCACAAAGTAATTATAGTTCTGCATTGGAAACAGTTAAAAATCTTAAAGCAAAGTATGGAAATACTTGGAATGCGATTAACCCTGAAAGCGCAGCTAGAATGATTACCCAGAATCGTTTTAATACCGGTCTGGATATCGCCAAATATACCGCAACTATTATGCGAGAAGATATGGCGGCTTACGATGCAGATTCATCAAACTATACGCAGTCATTGGGTTGCTGGCACGGGTTTGTTGCCCAGCAAAAAATGATTGCGGTAAAAAAGTATCATAAAACTACTAGTAAAAGATATTTATACCTTTCTGGTTGGATGGTTGCAGCCCTACGTTCTGAATTCGGACCATTACCAGACCAATCAATGCATGAAAAAACGGCTGTTCCTAATCTTATAGCAGAAATCTATGCTTTTTTACGTCAGGCAGATGCTATCGAATTAAATGATTTGTTTAGAAGGCTAGAAAACGGAGAAGATGTACAAGATCAAATTGATAATTTTGAAACTCATATAGTACCAATCATAGCAGATATTGATGCTGGATTTGGTAATGAAGAAGCCACCTATTTATTATCAAAAAAGATGATAGAAGCTGGTGCTTGCGCCATTCAAATTGAAAATCAAGTGTCTGATGCTAAACAATGTGGACATCAAGACGGAAAAGTAACCGTACCTCATGAAGATTTTATTGCGAAATTAAATGCTATTAGATATGCGTTTTTAGAATTGGGAATTGATGACGGAATTATTGTTGCAAGAACAGATTCTGAAGGAGCTGGACTTACTCAAAAACTTCCTGTGAGTCAAGAACCTGAAGATTTGGCATCGCAATACTTAGCTTTTATAGAAGCGGAAGAAATAGCGGTTGATGATGCCAGAGAAGATGATGTATTGCTAAAAAGAGATGGCAAATTAGTGCGTCCGGTAAGATTACCAAATGGATTATATAAATTTAAAGATGGCTCAAATATAGATCGTGTTGTGTTAGATTGCATTACCAGTCTTCAAAATGGGGCAGACCTTTTATGGATTGAAACACCAACGCCAAATGTGAAGCAAATTGCTCACATGGTAAATAGAATTAAAGAGGTTGTACCCAATGCAAAATTGGTTTATAACAACTCGCCATCGTTTAACTGGACATTGAATTTCCGTAATCAAGCCTATGAAGAAATGCTTGCTGAAGGAGAGAATATGACAGTTTACAGTCAAAATAATTTAATGGCTGAGGAATACGATAATACAGAATTATGCCATCGTGCAGATCAAAAAATTAAGACTTTCCAGATTGATGGAGCAAGAGAAGCAGGTATTTTTCACCACTTAATTACGCTACCTACCTATCATACTACCGCACTTCATATGAATGATTTAACTGAAGGGTATTTTGGAGATGAAGGGATGTTGGCTTATGTAAAAGGTGTTCAGCGACAAGAAATCAGAAAAGACGTTTCTTGTGTAAAACATCAAAGAATGGCTGGATCTAACCTTGGTGATGACCATAAAACATTTTTTGCAGGAGACAAAGCTTTAAAAGCTAGTGGTGAAAAAAATACATCCAATCAATTTGAAGTAAAGTCTGAACACTCTAAGGTTGAAAAACGAGAATTAGTCTTAGATAAATAATTCTTATTCTATTTATTAATAAGGCAACACCGTAAATGTGTTGCCCTATTTAATACTATAATTTAATACACTTTTTGTAAATATGTTTACAACAGCAGACCTATGTGATAAGCACCCAGATCTCCTACTTTGTTGCGACTCTATTTTTCAAAGCTTCGGAAACAAAAAAAAGTTTTTTGGAAAGATTGTCACGATAAGATTATTTGAGGATAATTCATTGGTACGCCTACAATTGGAAACTGACGGAAACGGAAAAGTACTCATAATAAATGGTGGTGGCTCTTTGCGTTGTGCCTTGATCGGAGATCAATTGGCTGCATTGTCCATACGGAACAATTGGTCCGGTATCATTATCAACGGTTGCATCCGCGATAGCGATCTTATCAACACGATGGATGTTGGAATTAGGGCCCTTGCAACGTGTCCCGTTAAGAGTATTAAACGGAATATCGGCGAAAAGGATATTCCGGTGAAATTTGGTGGTGTCACCTTTATTCCGAATCAATTTGTATATGTTGATGTGGACGGAATAATTTTAAGCCAAAAAAATTTGTTGTACTAAAATAGAATTAAAATGAAGCATAGAAAATTACTCATGATCCCCGGTCCAATAGAGTTCGAACCGGAAGTTCTTCGTGCGATGGGAGTAGCCACTACCAGTCATGTGGCTCCCAACTTTATCGAGGTTTTCGGAAATACCCTTGAGTTGATGAAAAAAATATGGATGGCTCCTAACGGACAACCCTTTGTAGTTGCCGGGAGCGGTACTCTAGCTATGGATATGGCAGCCGCCAACCTTATTGAAAAGGGAGACTCAGCTTTGGTGATTTCTACAGGATACTTTGGAGAACGTTTTAAGGATATTTTGGACCGATATGGTGCAAATACGACTCTTTTAAAAGCATCGATAGGTGGCGTAGTTAGACTTGAAACCATTGAGGAAGAGCTTCAAAAAAAACAATACAAGGTACTGACGTTTACCCATGTGGACACTTCTACCGGAGTGATGGTTCATCCTGAACCTATCTCTAGATTGGCGACTAAATATAAAGTGCTAAGTATTTTAGATGGCGTTTGTTCGGTAGCGGGCGAAGAAATTAGGCAAGAAGAATGGGGAATCGATATCGTCTTGACAGGGTCTCAAAAAGCTATTGGCGTGCCGCCTGGTCTTGCATTGTTGGTTGCCTCCCAGCGAGCTATTAAGATTTGTGAAAATAGAAAAACACCTGTATGCAATTATTATGCCGATTGGAGCAATTGGCTCCCGGTAATGAGAGCTTATGAAGAAAGGCGCCCTTCCTATTTTGGTACCCCGTCGGTCAATTTAATCTTAGCATTGGAAACCAGCTTGAAAATTATATGTGAGGAGGGCATTGTCAAAAGGGTAAGAAGACATCAATATTTGGCCAATGCGTTTAGGGCGGCCACAAGTTCGATTGGCCTAGAAATATTACCAGAAGTAAATTCTATAGCCGCCAATACCTTAACAGCGGTGTACTATCCCAAAGGCATTGATGGTGTATTATTGCGCGCCAAAATGGGTGATAGCGACGTGATTATAGCCGGAGGGTTGCTACCGGAAATAAAAGCCACCTATTTTAGAATAGGTCATATGGGCTCCGTCTCCTCAAACGATCTTATAGCGGTATTAGGTGCCTTAGAGCGAGCCTTATTTGAATTAGGTCATCCTTTTAAGTTGGGAAAAGGGTTGCAAACTTTTCAAGATGAGCTCTTAAAAGCTAATTAGTTAGACCATTATAATAATACCAAATTATTAAAATAAGTCAAAGTATGCTAGTATGATTAGACTAATGAACATCCTACCATTCCTATTTGAAAAATTCCTTTCGGAGAAAACCCGTAGAAAAATTGAAAAAATCATTCTCAATGTTGCAATATTGAGTTTTTTTATTCACTTAGCTGCTATCTATCTATCGAAGTTCGATTTTATAGAAGTCCCGTTAAACCAAGAATTCATTAATAACCCGATATCTGCAATTTATACACCCTTTTCTTTTATTCTTATTTATGAAGTTTATCTATTAGTTTATTATTTGCCAAAATCTTTTACAAATTATATAATAAAGCAATATGAGATTATCACGCTAATTATCATTCGCAAATTATTTAAAGATTTATCGTCTTTAGAACTTTCTTCAAATTGGTTCGAAATAAAAGAAGACCTACAATTTACTTACGATTTAGTAGGATCTCTACTTCTTTTTTATTTGATATTTCAATTTCAAAAGCAAGGCAAACAAAGATTCGAGCAAAAAACAAACTTAAAACCCATACTTAAAAGATTCATTAGAAAGAAAAAATTAATTGCGATAATTTTAGTGCCTTTATTTTCCGGCATGGCCTTATATACACTCCTAGATTGGTTTAAAAAAGCGTCTCTATCTACCAACAAATTTCCGAAATTTGACAGTATCAACAACCTCTTTTTTGACCAAATTTTTACGGTATTAATTCTTGTGGATGTAGTATTGCTTTTAATCACCTTCTTTTATACCGACCAATTTCATAAAATCATCAGAAACTCCGGTTTTATTATCTCGACGATTTTAATTCGAATTTCATTTGGAGTTAGTGGATTAGTTAATACTATACTCATTCTAGTAGCGGTTCTTTTTGGGTTGGCAATTATTACAATTCACAATAAATACGAAAGAGATAATTTGCCCAATAACTCAATAAAAAATAGTGGAGTGCGCCTATAATATATAGAATATGTCAATTAGGTATGCAGCCTTAACCATTTTAAATTCAAACTGTCACAATGAAAGGTAGCAGATTTGTGTGTACCATTTTTCAGTTGAAAAACAAAGGTAGCAGAAAAGTACCCAACTTTTAGTTTAGCTCTTAACTGCTATTTTTTATATACGTTAGCTGTAGAGGTTCTTAAATCACTTATTAATTAAATGCTTTCCTAAATTCTAAAGGTGTTAATTCCGTTTTTTTCTTGAACAGTTTTCCGAATGATTGAGGATGTTCAAATCCTAATCCGTAGGCAATTTCATTGACAGATAATCCCGTTGTCGAAAGTTTTTCTTTTGCCAATTGAATTAGTTTTTCGTGGATAAATTCCTGCGTACTTTTTCCAGTCAATGTTTTTAGCAATCTACTCAAATAATTAGGTGATAGGTTTAAAGAACTGCATATGCTCTTAACTGCAGGTAGTCCCCTCGTTATCAAATTTTCTCTTTTAAAATAGTCGTTTAAAAGATTTTCAAATTGTTCTAGTAAGGCGTGATTGGATTTTTTTCGAGCGATAAACTGTCTTTGATAAAAACGTTCGGAACGGTTAAGCAATAACTCTAATTGAGAGATAATCTCATCTTGACAAAGTTATCAATATTAGACTGATTAAACTACTCCCCATCTGTAAGACAGTTTAAAGGTATTCCTTAGTTTATCATTGACCTCCTCCCTGAAATTAAAACCCAACCAATATTTTGTTCTGCTAATTGATATAAACTATGGTCTATAGAATAACAATGGTCAGCAGCTATTTCTTCCAATAGAGTTAAGTAAGATGGTGGTTGGCGATGCCCACCAAATACATTCATCTCAAAATATCTTAGTTCAAATTGTTTATCGAAATAGTTTTCAACCACCTTACTTTCCCTTTTATTGATGTCTATGAATTTCTTTATAATGGGTATTCCACTGAAATAAGAATTGGTTCATCATCGGTATATGTTTCTTAGGTAGAAAATTTATCTTTGTGGCTGGCTGATACCTATTCAGTTTTCGACGAAGTCTTTATTTTGTGAAATTATCGAAGTAAAGGTTTTGGAGCCAACATATATAAGGAAAGACGGTGCATTCTCCGATAAAAAATAAATAGGTGAAGCATCTTTCCTATTGTCCTCATCTTCGGCACAAGTGGTCTTATAGTGATGATTTTTGGTTGAAGGATTTTCTTTTAAATAGGAATACATATCCAATTCGGCCGCATCATTAACGATGACGCCTTTAATCAAACTGATACACATTAAATATTTTAAATTATACAAATTTTAGTATTAAAATGGTTTCTCTCTGAATAACTACGAAAGCTCATAAAGGTATATGTTTAATATGGATAGGTTAAAAAACATTCTTTTTAAAGAATTTGATTCGAACTTTCATAAGCATTATGTTGTAAGTATTTTTAGTACTATATTGTATTCAAAAATTGTTAAGGGCATGGAATATCTCAAATATATGCATACATGCCTTTATCGATTATATTTCTTAGAAAATACTACAAATCTCACCTAACTAATAATCTTTTTTTGTTGTAAAATAAATAACTATATCTTAAAATTTCAAAAGTTCATAGTGTAGCTAAATAAAAATTAACTACTTTATAATCAATTAAATACACAACTATATCACTGCTTAAAACAACTATTTTGATCCCTCAGGGTTTACATAAGAAAAGCACAAAAATTCCATTCTAGCCCTAAACAGTTCTTTATGAATCTATAAGAGTAATAAAAATATTCAGTCATTTTTTATTTCTTCACCAACAATTTGCACACTAATCCCTCTTTCTTCTAGTTTTTTTAACATTTGCTGCGATATATTTTTATCTGTTATAATTAAATCAATCTTATTTAAAGGGCAGATTTTAGCAAAACTCCTTATACCAAATTTTGATGAATCAGCCAAGACAATTAGCTTATTGGAGGAGTTTATCATTCTTTGATTAAGCCGAGCCTCCTCTAAATTAGATGTAGTAAGACCGAACTCCAAATCAATTCCATCTACACCCATAAACAACTTACTACAGGACATATTATCCAAAAATTGAATAGCATAATCGCCAATTACAGAAAATGAACTTTGTCTTACAAATCCTCCAAGTTGCAAGACCTTTACTTTTTTATTTCTACTAAGTTCCAAGGCTATATTCAAAGAAGAAGTCACCACAGTTAAACACTTCTCAGGATCCAAGGCTTTGGCTAATGCCAGCACACTTGTTCCTGATGCTATGATTATAGAATCGTTATTTGATATAATAGCTGAAGCCGCATTGGCTATTCCCGTTTTTTCGATAACGGAAATCTTCTCCTTTTCAATGATTGACCTGTCATTGGCGTAGGGGTTTTTTAGCGAAGCACCCCCATGGGTTCTAAATAGTAACCCTTTTTCCTCCAAGAATTTTAAATCTTTCCTAATAGTAACCGCCGAAACTCCCAATATCATGCACAAGTCTAAAACTTCCACATGTTTATCCTCGTCTAGCTTATCGAGTATAGTCTGATGTCTTTTCATAAGAATAAAAATATGGGCAAATATAAAGAAACGAAACTATCCTTTCAAAAACACAATATTTAAACACCAATTAGATCTACGATTTAGCTAAAAATACAACCAATATATTCATTATATATCAATATTATGTTTCGTTTATTTTCATATTAAAGATAATTATATATATTTGCTATGTTATCGAAACTAAATGAAGCATATGAATAATAATATATTTAATAGAAGTGTAATAACGAAACAATTAGAAATAGTTGGTAATTGGGATGTAATTGTGATTGGCGGAGGGGCGACGGGATTGGGCATCGCTCTTGATAGTGTTACCAGAGGATACAGAACTCTATTGTTAGAACAGGTGGATTTTGCAAAAGGAACTTCCAGTAGAAGTACAAAACTTGTGCATGGCGGAGTACGTTATTTGGGACAGGGACATATCGATTTGGTAAAGGAAGCCTTGTATGAAAGGGGGCTACTTTTAAAGAACGCTCCGCATTTGGCAAAGAACCAAACCTTTATCATTCCAAATTATAGCTGGTGGAATGCAATTTTTTATACTACCGGACTTAAGGTTTACGATTTTTTGTCTGGGAAACATAGTCTAGGAAAATCTACATTTATTTCCAAATCCAAAGTATTAAAAAGAATAAAAACCGTCAACAAGATAAAATTAAAAGGAGGCGTTAGTTACCAGGATGGTCAATTCGATGATGCTCGTCTAGCCGTAAACGTTGCCCAAACTTGTATAGAAAGAGGCGCTACTGTATTGAATCATTTTAAGGTAAATGAATTACTAAAAAATCACAATGGAACAATAAATGGTGTCGTTGCTACAGATACCGAAACTAAAAGAACATACCACTTAAAGGGAAAAGCGATCATAAATGCTACAGGTGTTTTTGCTGACGATATCCTAAAAATGGATAAATCCACAGGCAAAAATATGATACGCCCTAGCCAAGGAGTGCATTTGGTATTGAACAATACTTTTCTGCCTGGCGCCGATGCTATTATGATACCAAAGACCGATGACGGTAGAGTTTTGTTTCTTGTGCCATGGCATGATAAGGTTATTGTAGGAACTACCGACACTTTATTGGATGAGCACAGTCTCGAACCAAAAGCTTTGGAGGAAGAGGTCGACTTTATCCTTTCCAACGTTAATGCCTATCTGTCTAAAGAAGTGAGCCGAAAAGATGTACTTAGCATATTTGCAGGGCTAAGACCTTTGGCTGCACCACAGGATGAATCCGAAAAAACAAAAGAGATATCAAGAAGCCATAAAATAGTGACTTCCGATTCCGGATTAATATCTGTTATAGGAGGTAAGTGGACCACTTTTAGAAAGATGGCCCAAGATACTTTGGATAAGGTAATAAAAGCAAAAATGTTACCTGAAAGGAAATGCATCACTCAAGACTTAAAAATACATGGAGCAAAAGAAACCAATGACTGGAGCAACCATTTATATGTATATGGTAGTGATCAGGAAGGTATTCAAAAATTAATACAGGAAAACCCAAAACTGGGAAAGAAAATACACATTAATGCTGCATACATACAAGCAGAAGTTATATGGGCCGCAAGATTTGAAATGGCAAGAACCGTAGAAGACGTCTTGGCAAGGAGAGTAAGAATGTTATTCTTAGACGCACGGGCTGCAATTGAATCCGCACCTATCGTTGCCGAACTATTAGCGCAAGAACTTAACAAAAATAAAAATTGGGAACAAGAACAAGTGCAACAGTTCTCTAGAATAGCAAGTCATTACGTACTAGGTCAGACTGATATTCCCCAAAGAACCAAAGTAAAACAATAAAAATCAATCGACTCTTTTAGTTAACATTAATCCGAAAAGGGTTAAACCTTTTCACTAACTCACTTTTTAAAATGGATAAATATATTCTTGCCCTTGATCAGGGCACAACAAGTTCACGTGCTATACTTTTTGATAAAAAAGGTAACATCATCTCTGTTGCTCAAAAAGAATTCACCCAATACTTTCCTAAACCGGGATGGGTAGAACATGATCCCATGGAGATTTGGTCAACACAAGCAGGGATCGCAGCAGAAGTAACAGTAAAAAAAGGATTAAATGGCTCTAATATTGCTGCCATAGGGATTACCAATCAAAGAGAAACTGTTGTAGTTTGGGACCGTAAAACGGGAAAACCAGTTTACAATGCCATCGTTTGGCAAGATAAGAGAACTTCGGCATACTGTGACGAGCTAACAGTCAACGGAAAAACAAGTCTAATTCGTTCAAAAACAGGTCTGGTTATAGATTCTTATTTCTCCGCCACCAAAGTAAAGTGGATTTTAGATAATGTAGAAGGCGCAAGAGCAAGAGCGGAAGCTGGTGATCTTATACTAGGAACCATAGATACTTGGTTAATATGGAACTTTACCAAAGGAGAAAAACACGTTACCGATGTTACTAATGCCTCAAGGACATTAATGTATAACATTAATACGATGGAATGGGACGATGAACTTTTAGCCCTGTTTACTATACCAAAAAGTATGTTACCAGAAGTAAAGCAGTCTAGTGAAGTATATGGTTATACTAAAACTACTGTTTTTGCAACATCCATACCAATAGCAGGTATTGCAGGAGATCAACAAGCAGCCTTATTTGGCAGTATGTGTATTAGAAAAGGGATGGTGAAAAATACTTATGGGACAGGATGTTTTATGCTTATGAACATTGGAGACCAACCTCAATTGTCTGAAAATAATCTTTTAACTACAGTGGCATGGCAAATAGACGGAAAAACACAGTACGCTCTAGAAGGCAGCATATTTGTAGGGGGCGCAGTAGTGCAATGGTTGCGAGACAGTCTTAAATTTATAAAAACTTCAGCTGATGTGGAAAAACTGGCCAATGAGGTTACTAGCTCAGAAGGAGTATGTTTTGTTCCTGCCTTTGCTGGTCTTGGCGCACCGCACTGGAATCAATATGCACAAGGTACTATTTTTGGATTAACTAGAGGTAGTACAGATGCTCATATTGCACGAGCGGCATTAGAATCAATCGCATATCAAACAATGGATATTCTTAAGGCCATGGAGGCAGATACTGATATTTCTATCAAAGAGTTACGTGTAGATGGTGGTGCTACTGTAAACAATATGTTAATGCAGTTTCAAGCCGATGTCCTGGACACAGTAACTGTCAGGCCTAAAGTTGTTGAAACTACTGCAATGGGAGCAGCTTATCTTGCCGGTCTTGCTGTGGGATATTGGAAAAACATAGACGAGATTCAAGAAATTTGGCAAGCGGACGTACACTTTAAACCTTCTCAGGATAGAACTGAAACGGAGGAGGGAATTAAACGCTGGTATAAAGCAATTGATGCGTTAGAACATTGGACTAAATAATTATAATTTAATTAAAATTTTAAATAATGACACCATTTATAGCAGAAATTATAGGAACGATGTTCCTAATTACACTTGGGGGCGGAGTTGTCGCCAATGTTCTATTGAACCTAACAAAGGGGAATAATAGCGGTTGGATCGTAATTACCACAGGCTGGGCATTAGGAGTATATGCAGGTGTAGTAATCGCAGGACCTTACAGTGGGGCCCATCTTAATCCAGCAGTTACCATTGGGTTGGCCGTTGCAGGTAAATTTCCTTGGGAATCAGTACCCATATATCTACTAGGAGAAATTATAGGGGCTATGTCAGGAGCCCTTATCGTTTGGATCGTTTACAGAAACCACTTTGAGCAAACCGAAGATACAGGCCTAAAAAGAGCTGTATTCTGTACCGATCCGGCTATTAGAAAACCCCTAAACAATCTGATCAGTGAAATCGTTGGCACATTTTTTCTTGTGTTTGCTATCTTTTTCTTCACTGATGCGAGTTTTCAGCAGAACGAAACAGAAACTATAATAGGCATGGGCTCCATAGGAGCAATTCCCGTAGCGCTCATAGTTTGGGCCATTGGTCTTTCTTTAGGAGGTACAACAGGTTATGCTATTAATCCAGCTAGGGATTTGGGACCAAGAATAATACATGCTATTTTACCAATAAAAGGTAGTAGTGACTGGGGATACGCCTGGATTCCTGTTGTAGGTCCAATTATTGGAGGTGTGATGGCAGCAGTTTTATATGGAGTAGTACTATAATCAACATACAATTAAACTCAATTAATTTTAAAAATGAAAAAAGGAATTCAGCTACTTTTGGTGGCTTTAATATCAATACAGTTGGTTTCTGCACAACAATCAGAAATTAAAGATAGCCCATTAGATTTTACCGTAGATTTAAAATCAAATCATTTATGGAGAGGTATAATAATTACTGACAAACCTATGTTAGCTGTTCAAACTATAGTTTCTTTAAACAAATCTTGTAGTTTTACGACAGGCTTTTGGGGAGGAATGTCTTTTTCAAATGAAAGTGATGGATCTTCTTATAAAGAAATAAACTATTATGTCCAATATGCTAATAAAAGATTCTCTATTGGATTATGGGATTTATTCAACACAAGAAGAGTTGATAGTCCTGATGTTTGGGATTATGACAAGGAAAGTTCAGGACACTTATTAGACCTAAGGACATCTTACAACTTTGGAGAAAGCCTCCCCTTAACTTTAGAAGTAGATTTGGTTTTATTTGGAAGTGGGGATTCTCAATATTCCGACGATTTGGATTTTGAGCAGCGGTATTCTACTTACCTTCAAGTATCTTATCCATTGGTGAAAGAAGCAAAAGTCAATTTAAATGGATTTGTAGGTACTGGATTTTCATTGAATGGGGATACTCATTTATATGGAGATGGAGAAGAAAATTTTGACGTGGTAAACATTGGGCTAACAGCCTCGAAAACAATTAAATTAGGAGATTATAACTTACCTATTTCAGCAACAACATTATGGAATCCTTCCTTAAAGTTTGCTCGGGTACAATTAGCAGCTAGACTATTTTAATGATTTTCAACTAAACAAACCGCCCGAGATGTCATTTTTAGTCGATTATTTTCTTGAAAATTAACAATATGTTGCCTCTATTAGGGAATGCAAAAGAAAAACAGGAAATAAAATGATTAAAGAGATTAGTAACACCTAATGTGTGTAAAGTACAAAATAGCGGGACCTATTCCCGCTATTTTTTTATTTAACAATAAATATATACACATTATAAAGAAAAAAGATTTGTTCAACGGTGACTTTTTAAAGCCGTTCAAGACAAGAGGTGAACTTACAACCATATATCTAAAGTTCATTCGCGTCTTTTTATATGTCTATTAAAACAAAGACTAGGATCTCCTCTCTACGAACTTGGACACCTAATGAATTAACTGTTACCTTCAAGTATGTGCTCTAGGAGTCCAAAACCCAAATTTGTGTTGCCCATCAAAACAGAAATTCCTGAAGATATGTGGAACGAAAAGAACAAAAGAGATGAAAAGTATCTATTACTATGCTCCTACCCTAAGCACAGCAAAAGCCGCGTTCGAGGACTTTGCTATAAATGGAGGCATAAGTATTTCGACATCATCAAAAGCTTATAGGACAACTTAACACTTTTTATGAATTCCCAATAGAGTTCATAAAAATTATTTATACCACCAAACTTATAGAGAACCTGAATGGAAAAATCAGAAAGTACAACAAGAACAAACTTTCATTCCCGACATATGATGCGGTAATGAAATCCGTATATTTGGCAACAAAGGAGACGACCAATAAGTCGTCCATGCCCATCACGAACTGGGGCATTTTTTTAAATCAGTTCCTTACGATCTATGAAAAAAGGTTCCATCTTTAAAAAAAGTCAAACCCTCATTTCTTTTTAACTTACACACTTTACAGTATAGTGTTATATTAACCAAGTATCTGGGTTTTTAGAGGTAAAAATTAGAATGAAAAACTACGAAAATTTAAAAGACACGCTTTCCTTTTATAATATAGATTGTGACAATTCATTTTACATATCAACGGGCGAATCTATTTTTAAATTTCCTGAAAAGCCTTTTCGGATGGACTACTATGCTTTTTGCATTTGTACTCGAGGAGAAATTGATTTGGAAATTAATACGATTAAATATAAAATAAGTGTAGGCAGTATTATTTGTTCATCACCTTCAACAATAGTTCATTTTCTTAATGATACTAATGACTTTCACATGCAGTTAGTGTTTTTCAAGAAAAATTTTCTGTTGTCCAATATTTCAGATCCTTTTATTATAGAAAAAATGGAACTGTTTCAGAATGATTCATATTCCATCATTAATACTTCAAAAAAAAACACAGAAGTCCTATTAGATATCATTGACAAACTAAAGGATAAAGAAAAAAAAATAGGTGAGTTTACCAACCAGATTATCCGCACTCTAATATTCCATCTCCTCTTAGAAATTGCAGAAATATATCATAATGTAGCTCCTGATACCATCGAGAGTAAAGATCTTCAAAAAAATTTCTACTTTAAATTTAAGAAACTTGTTCAGGAAAATATTTTATTACAAAAATCTGTTCAGTTCTATGCGAACCAATTATGCATTTCCAATAAATACCTAATAGAAATCACTAAATGCACAATAGGTAAAACACCTCACCAAATCATAAATGAAGCCATATTAAAAGAGGCGATTGTTTTATTGGGTAACCCTGATTTATCAATCTCTGAAGTTGCCTATAAACTTCGGTTCAATTCTGTTTCCGCCTTTGGGAGGTTTTTTAAACGGCAAACCACTTTCTCTCCTTCAGAACACAGAAGTGGTAAAAAATGAAGCCACCAATATTTGAGGATACAATTTCTGAATTTCGGGATATATTAGATTCAGAGGTATTGATAAATTTGTAAAAAAATAAAACCATCTAAAATGGATAAAATAACAAATAGTTTACTAAACACCCTAATACTTGGTACCATGTTTTTTTCTGTTTTGAGTATGTTTGCCATTCCCTCTCCCAGCAAACAAAACCAAGGTGAAACCACAATATTAAAACATGTAAAACATGGTTATGTTAATTCAGGAGGAGTAAATATACATTATGCCGAACTAGGAAATGGCCCACTTGTAGTAATGATTCATGGATTTCCTGATTATTGGTATACCTGGAGAGATCAAATGGCTGTTCTATCAAAAAAATACCATGTAGTTGCTATAGATCAACGAGGTTATAATAAGAGTGATAAACCTATTGGTGTTGAAAATTACACTATGAAAAAATTAGTAGGAGATGTTGCAGCAGTGATTCATCATTTTAAACAGGAGAAAGCAATTATTATAGGTCATGATTGGGGAGGTGCTGTTGCCTGGCAGTTTGCTATTAACCTACCAGATATGACAGATAAACTTATAATTTTAAATATTACACATCCCAACGGAATGCTTAGAGAATTAGCGAATAACCCGACCCAACAAGAAAGTAGTAGCTATGCCCGTAAGTTTATAGATGGAACAGCAGAAGACCCTACTATTTTATTTGGTAAACCTATGACTGCTGAAAACTTAGCGTTTTGGGTAAAGGATTCCGTTACTCGTATTCAGTATGTATCTGCTTTCAAAAGGTCGAGTTTTGATGCCATGCTGAACTTTTATAAAGCAAACTACACGAGAGAGCCTTATATGGAGGAATGGAAAAAAGCACAAGAGAATCCTTTGCCAAAACTCAAAATGCCGTTGCTTATTTTTCATGGTCTAGAGGATACCGCAATTAATGCTAATGGTTTAAATAATACATGGGAATGGGTAGAAAAAGATATGACACTTGTTACCGTTCCCGGTAGTGGTCATTTTATACAGCAGGATGCTAGTGAATTTGTAACTAAAACAATGAAGTCGTGGCTCAATTTACAAACAGAGCTCAATAGAGCATATGACAAAGGTTAAAAAATATCTTTTTAAAAGTATCGAATTAGTCCAACTTATAATATAGGAATTAGCCGTATAGTAGTTGCTAAATGGGAACGGGATTCTTCAAATAGATGGTCCATACCGATTAGTTTTGGGTTTGGGGGTACCACAAAAATTGGAAGATTGCCTGTAAATTTAAGCTATGAAGTACATTACTATGAAAAATCTCCAGAATTAATAGGAACGCAATGGAACTTTAGATTTACGCTTTCTACAGGGATTCTTAATCTTCTTTTATATATTTACATCACTGAAAATTAAAACTATAGTATTATATTTTATCAACTAAACATAGGTATGAGATCAATTTTACTTCTGTTTTTATTTTTTTGGGGATTTAATCTCCACGCTCAAGTCGAAAAACAAGTTTTTAGGATTGTTCATAACAATAAAAATATAGGTGTTCTTTATGCAAAAAAGAATCTGTTAGACGATAAGATTATTTATAGCAATCGAACAGAGATTAATACCCGAATACTAACCAAAATACAGGTAGATTATAATTATAAAGTGATTTATAAAAACGACTCACTTTTCAATGCCAATGTATTAATCCTCTTGAATGAGAAAGAAAAAACAAATACATATACCGACACAGATGAGAATGTCTACATTTTTCATGAAAATGATAAAGAAAAAAACCGAATAAAAGAGACTATCACTTATAGTACTGTAAACCTGATTTTTGAAGAACCTGAAAATATCACCAAAGTATATGCAGAAGAATATGGAACCTTTCATTATCTAAAAAAAATTAGCTCTCATCTTTATGAAAAAACTAATCATAAAGGAAAAACCAGTAGCTACAAATATAAAAGCGGAAAATTACTGGAAGCAGAAATTGATACTGGATTTATTAGCTTTAAAATTATTGCCCAATAAATACCCTAAAGCGTTAGTAAAACTGAGTATCCTTCTATTTTCAGAAAAGATTGCCTATTGGATTAAATTCTAATCTTTAATAATTAGTAAATTACTTTTTGATTATGGATTGTCCTTATTTTGCCTTCAATACTGAGCTTCATATTAATGCATAGTTCAAGGAGGGTGAATGTCTCGGGAGTTAACCGGCTTTCTTGATGGATGACGTTTATTTCAAAGGCCTTTTGCAATGTTTCTTTGCCTCATTGCACATCCGCGGAATTTGATATCGACCGGGCATTTAACACATTTGCTCCTAAATATAAGTTTTCAAAAGCACGACTGCTAAAACCCGCATCAATTCCTAAATAAATCCTTATTGCAAGATGTGTTATTTTTATTAGAGAACTTTGAATTATCTGTCCTCGAAATTGTCAATAAACTTCAATTTAATTTTACTTCTATTTTCGGAAATTTTTATTAATTGGTAAGTAATGAAAACACAAAAATTTGAGGATATAATTTCTGAATTTCGGGATACATTAGGTTTTAGAGATAGTTATAAATTTGTATAGAGCAAAAAAATAAAACTATCTAAAATGGATAAAATAACATCAAAATTTGACAAAATATTAAGCGCATCAATTTATGTTGGAAATGTAGAGCATGACCCGGATGCAAGCAAAGAAGTATTGAGTAATTCAAAAGATAAGCCTATGCCTTTTCCTGATTTAACGGGAAACTATCAACGTAACAAAGGTATCCCTTCTAAATCATTTAAAGACAGTAAAGTATATATTGTAGGGAGTGGTATTGCTGGTTTGTCTGCGGCTTATTATTTTATTAGAGATGGACATATTCCAGGGAAAAATATTGTTTTTCTAGACCAACTCTCTATAGAAGGTGGTTCGCTTGATGGTGCAGGAAATGCTGAAGATGGTTATATCATCAGAGGAGGTAGAGAGATGGAGATGACTTATGAAAATCTTTGGGACATATTTCAAGATATTCCTGCTTTAGAAATGCCTGCTCCATATAGTGTTTTAGATGAATATCGTTTGTTAAATGACAATGACCCAAACTATTCAAAAGCCCGATTAATTCATAATAAAGGCGTTGTCAAAGATTTTAGCAAGTTTGGTTTAGAGAAGAAAGATCAATTAGCTATCGTAAAGCTTTTATTAAAAAAGAAAGAAGATTTAAATAACTTAACCATTCAGGACTATTTTAGTGAATCTTTTTTACAAAGTAATTTTTGGATTGTATGGCGTACTATGTTTGCGTTTGAGAACTGGCATAGTTTACTAGAGTGTAAATTATATATGCACCGTTTTTTACACCTTATTGATGGGATGAAAGATTTATCTTGTTTAGTCTTTCCCAAATATAATCAGTATGATACGTTTGTAAAACCTTTAACCGAGCATTTGAAATCCAAAGGTGTAAAAATTCAGTTTGATACCTTGGTTAAAGATTTAGATATTCAAATTAATTCTGAAGAAAAAATTGTAAAAGGCATTATTACTGAACAAAATAATAAAGAAGTAGTAATTGCTGTAAGAGAAAACGATTATGTAATTGTTACCACAGGTTCTATGACTGAAGATACGTCGTATGGAACTAACACAAAACCAGCTATTGAAGCTATTGACAACAGTCAAAGTGGTAAAAGTGATGGTTGGAAATTATGGAAAAATTTAGCAGCCAAATCGCCTGTTTTTGGAAAGCCTGAAAAATTTTGTGGTAATATAGAAAAATCAGCTTGGCAATCAGCAACGTTAACCTGTCGCCCTTCAGATTTAACTGAAAAGTTTAAAGAATATTGTGTAAATGATCCCTATTCAGGAAGAACAGCTACAGGAGGTATTGTAACCATTACTGATTCTAACTGGTTGATGAGTTTTACCATTAACCGTCAACCTCATTATCCTACACAACCAGATGATATTTTAGTTGTTTGGGTTTATGCTTTATATATTGACAAACAAGGAAATCATGTTCAAAAAACTTTGCCTCAATGTACAGGTAACGAAATTTTATCTGAATTATGTTATCACCTTGGTTTGGAAAATCAATTAGAGAATGTAATAGAAAATACTATTGTTCGTACTGCATTTATGCCTTATATTACCTCTATGTTTTTACCTAGAGCTGTTGGCGATAGACCAGAAATTGTACCTAACGGATGTAAAAATTTAGGACTTGTTGGCCAGTTTGTAGAAACTAAAAATGATGTTGTATTTACCGTAGAGTCATCGGTGAGAACTGCCAGAACTGCAGTTTATAAGTTATTAAATTCTAACAAGCAAGTGCCAGATATTGCAGGTGCACAATACGATATTCGCCATTTATTAAAAGCAACTAAAGCTTTAAATGATTATAAATCCTTTCCTGGTGAAGGAATTTTAAAACGTGTCTTAAAAAACACTTATTTTGAACATATTTTACCTATGGACGAAGAACCTGAAGAGCATCATGACTCTTTTATTGCAGAGCAATTTGGAAAACTTCAAGAGTGGGCAAAAAGTCTTTAAATAACAATTAAAAAAAATGGGCCTTGATGTTATTATCAAATCCCATTTTTATAAAATTCAATATATACGTAATCTTTAAAATGTGAATTACAAAAATATTACCGTAGCGGGAAGTGGCGTTTTGGATTACCAAATAGCATTTCAAGCGGCTTTTCATAATTTTAATTTAACCGTTTATGATATTAATGATGAAATGTTAGCAAAGGCTCAAGTAAAATTCACAACATGAGCACTGTTTTTAAAGGAGATTTAAATGCTTAGTAGGCAGAAATAGAGGTTGATTTCGCTAATTTAAAGTACATCAAATTTAGCAGAAGCCGTAAAAAGATGCCGATATATTAATTGAATCCATACCTAAAAACCCAAACATCAAAATAGATTTTTATAAAAAACTGGCTAAAGTTGCCGTAGAAAAAACCGTGTTTGCAACCGACTCCAAGCTTTTGCCAAGTTAATTAGCGAGGGTTACTGGATGACCTTCCAAATTTTTATCGCTTCATTTGCTAATGATATTTGGAAATAAGATACCGTCTAAATTATGGGCGAACCAGCAACAAACCCTGAGGTATACAACGATGTTGTTGCTTTTGCTAAACCTGTAGGTATTTAAGCCTTGCCCTTGTATAAAGAACAACCTTGTTATATATTAAACTCTTTACTAGTACCCTTTTTAAGTTCTGGCACAAGCCTTTTAGTTAATAAAGGAACAGCGGTTCAAACCATCGATAAAACTCATATGAAAGCCCTCTGGTGCTCCTATGTCCTTTTGCTTGGATATTTTAGGAATTAATACGTTGTACAACATTAATAAAATGGCTTCCGAAGAATCGGAAGATCCTTTAAAAATTAAAATGACCGAATATTTAAAGGAAAACTTTGTAGACGCAAATAAATTAGGTGTTTCAACCGTAGAAGGTTTTTATACATATCCTAACCCTGCTTATAAAGATGATGACTTTTTAACCTAAAACACTTGTGTTTTTAATATTTTATTAGCCTTATTGGTTGCTATTTCAAAGCAGTCTCTTGCTTCAAAATATGCTATTGAGCATATAATAGATGAACACTTTTACGTATAGTTCAAGGTCTCTAAACTAATTACCCTAACATGTGGTCTAGGCAAAATTCTGTTTCACAGTTGTTTACATCTTTATGTGCGCATTTTTAGACTCCCTTTGTGATGTGTTCATTTTACTTTTCGTATATAGACCTATGGACCTAACCAGTAATTTTTTAATATGTGCTATTGAGAGAAATAACTCTACCAATTAAAAAATAACTAAGCTATTTATATTTAAAAAATGCAGGATGTTTTCAGTTAATCGGACGTATGCACGGTTAAACAGGGATATTTGATCAATTTGATTGATTTATGGGAAATCCAATGCCAATAAAAAATCTAAGGTTATTGGTGCTATTTACCCAAGATAGATCAATATTTACAGGGCCAAGAGGTGATTTGAAGGAAACCATCGTACCAACAGAAGCCAAAAAACTGGGGGCATCATAATTTTCCCATTTACCTTTAGTGGAGAAAACATCGACAATAAAATCATCAAAATTTCCAAAACCCACAGAGGCCATATTTATATGGGGTGTAAAATACAAATTACGAGTTGTATTTATTTGAAGCCCGAGGCCAACCTTTATAAATTGACTAACTGCTAACTCGCTTTCCGTTAAACCAGGATATATGTAATGGTCATTCCTTGGATCTATAATATTTCCGCCTAAAAAATATTTAGCGCCATAACCAAAAGTAGAAAAGAGATAATCATTTTCTTCCGTATTGTCTTCAAAGAGAAAACCAGAATTGAGGTCTACAATTCCAGTTAACTTTGCTGTAAAAGTAAATCTTTCTTCAATGCCTAGATTCAACTTGGTGTAGTCATTAACGGCCACATCGATTTCAGCAATATTAGGGTCCGAATAGCTAACTTGGACGTTGTTGTGAAATGACCTTGATAGAATTGCTTGAATTTGAGTACCCTTGGTAGGGTATAGTACATCGTTGAAATTACTGTGTTTAAAATGTGTATATATCTCATAGGATTGAAAATTATATTGTTCTAAACTTAAAATATTGTCATTAAATTCGGGATTGATTGTTGGCTTTAATTTGCTGTATTCATATTTCACACCCAAGCCGGCATAGCTTTTTAACGAGCTTAAATTTCGATTAATTTGATTATCAAATTGAAAATATTGGAATTTGACCTTGTCAACATTTTCTCCTTCAATAAATATTTTTTGTTCAAGAAGCTGACCAAAAAATTCTGTTCTCCACCACCAGTCCCTGTCTCCTCCAAAATTTTTCTGATGTTGTAACCTTGCTTTTGGTTGCTCTGCTATATCCAAGGTAATTAGAGAACGTGACGCCTCACCTATAATATTTCTACCAGTATAATTAGCAATAACTCCAGCCCCACGATACCCGTCAAAGTGTAACGATCCTTTAATTTGATGCTTTGATTTTTCAACTCCTTTTAAAGTGATACCAAATTTATTGTCATCTCTTAACCGTGTAAATTCAATATCTTTAAATATTGTTGTAACCCATAGCTCTACCTAGCCCATCTTCAATTTCTTGAATGGAATATTTTTTATTAGGCTGCAAATCTGTTCTGGCTTTAACCAGTGCTAAGTTAGATTTGCTTATGTTATGATAAACAATGGTATCAAATATAAATTCGTTTTTTGTAATAGGAAGGTGATGCCTCTTTTGTTCAAATTTTTTCAATTTAATTGATAAAGCTACCAATGCATCAATATTTTGATTAGTAGCGGCCTTACCTTCTTCATAAATCTCGTTCACATTGAAAAAGTCTGCGGTAGAATATGTTAAATAAGGTGCGTGGTCAATGAGTATATCGCAAATTTGACGGTTTTTTGGCCGTTTAATATTACTATTTATCATATTCCCTTGAAATAGTAATGAACTAATATTATTCAAACTTTCAATAGTTTTAGGGTTATCTCCTACATCACTCCCTATTATGATGTCTGCTCCTAAATTTTTAGCAACATCTGCAGGGAAATTATTTAATAATCCTCCATCTACTAAAAGTGTATTCTTATAACGAATTGGCGAAAAGACTCCGGGAATTGACATACTCGCGCGCATTGCAAAAGCAAGGGAGCCTCTATCTAAGACAACCTCTTTTCCATTAATTATATCTGTTGTAACCGCCCTAAATGGTATAGGGAGATTATCAAATAACTCAATCTCATAACTAGGGATGGAAATAAAAGCAATAAACTCTCTTAAATTTTGATCATTAATAAGATAGGCTCCAGTAGTGATTTTTCCCTTTTTAAGTTCTAATTCAATCAGGTATTTATTATACTCACTCTTTTCTTCTGCACCAACACTTTTTAGCGACACACCTCCCCCCAAAAGTTTTTCCCATTTAACATTTTTTGTAAGACTCGCAATACTGTCGCCAGAATACCCCATAGCATATAGTCCACCTACAATGCTCCCCATACTAGTACCCACTATCAAATCTGGAACAATATGTAAGGAATCTAATACTTGAAGCGTGCGAATATGTGCAATGCCCTTTGCGCCTCCTCCACTTAAAACCAAAGCTACTTTTGGTTTTTTTTCTTGAGCAAAAAGCGTTCGTGGTAAAAGTATGCAAAGGCATAATAACAGTAGGTACAGGGTTTTGTTCTTTTTTAAATTTTTAAGCATTTGAAAGTATTTGTTTTAGAGTGCTACTATTTCTAATTAACAAAGTATCTTAACAATAATCTTGAATTAAATCGAGACAATAGAATAATTTTTATCTTCAGAAATAAATTATGAAAGGTTATTTAATTAAATGTAACCAATAATATTATTTGTATGAATAGATTTTGGAATTTGAAACTAATTAAAATAGTTAGAACCAAAGAGCCCACTGAAAAAGTACCTCAAGAGATTGAAGTATATGTTAATAAAACCAATTTTTGAAAGGATTTTTTCAGTGACCTTAATTAATATCCCCATATTTGATAATTTGTATGGCTTTTATATCAATTATTTTTTTTGAATTTCTCCACGCTCTCCATGATCCCGCTGACCACAGTGCCCAAACAATTAAAACTGGTTGAAAGAAAAGCCTGATTAATCGGGCTCTATCTGAATCCAATGCCCCAAAGGCATCTTTTCCATCCAAATACTGAGCGATATTTCCGGGGAATACCAGCATAAAAAATAGCGCCAAAGCCCATCCAACTTTTCCACGGTACTTTGTCCAGAACAGTAAGGCCATGCCTAGGCTTATTTCAACAATTCCAGATAAAATAACAACGAAATCCTTACTTAATGGCAGCCAATCCGGTACCTGGGCCTGAAAATCTATCCGATTGAACGTTAAGTGGCTATATCCGGCAAAAATCATGAAGAAGGCCAGTACTACTCTGAATATATTTTGAACAAGTGTTTTTTTTACTTTTTTTTTCATCCTTACGTTGTTTTAAATTGTTATATACTTTAAATAAAATTATTATTGGTCCATTCGAATATCTTCTTGTAAACCGTTTCTCTCACTGGCTTTTTGGATAGGACCAAATCGTGCATTCCATTTTCTATCGTGCAAGACATTACGTTACCTTTGATTTTATTGGTGTAATATTGAATATGTTTGACGTTCAGAATAGCATCACCCACCATGAAACACTCAGGCCACTTTTTTTCATATATAGATTTACTGCTGTGTAATACAAGCGCTGGTACATCTAAACTTAGGTTATTTTGAATGTTTTTCTGAGCATTGTGGATAGCATTGATAAAGCCCAGATTTACTTTTGGAATGTCATGAGGTTTCCAAGCAAGCGAATAGTTCCATTCACCATATTTGTCAATATGAAGGCTATGGCCATATAGTTTTGAAAAGCCGCTTGAAATCAACTTGTTTGGAGAATACTTGCTTAGAAACGATAATATAGGAATCCCTATCTTTCTTTCAATGAAATTGAGATTAAATTCATAAAAGGGACTGTTACAGATAATTCCCTGAAATAAGTCGCTATTTAAATGATTCCCTGCATAATTTGTTACAATGAGCCCACCTGTAGAATGCCCCATTAAAATAACTTCTTTGTTCTTTTCTGATTTAATGATTTGCAGGGACTTACTTATTTCCTCATCATATTCCAAAAGTGAACGAACATTATTCAATTTTTGATGATTCAATAACGAACGGCCGTACTTCCGTAAATCCAGCGCGTAAAAATTATAACCTTCCTTGTTAAAACGTTTCGCCATTTGGTCCTGAAAGAAATAATCGTTGAAACCATGAACGTATAAGATAGCTTTAGTGGTTATCGTATCTGATTTTCTACGTGTAGGCTTCCCTAAAAACAGGACAGTAGATAATTCGAATTTATTAACTTTAAATTCAAACTGTCACGATGAAAAACAGCAAGTTTAGCGAGAGCCAGATTATCAAGGCTCTAAAGGAGAATCAACAAGGAAGATCCGTTGGAGATGTCTCTAGGGAATTAGGGATAGATAAGAGCACATTCTACTACTGGCGCAAGAAGTACGGCGGTATGGAACAACAGCAACTCAAGCGTTTAAAAGAGCTAGAGGACGAGAATAACAGACTAAAACAAATGTACGCGGATGTGAGTCTGGACAATAAGATGCTAAAGGACGTATTGTCAAAAAAGTTCTAAGACCTTCCGACAAGAGAGTTCGGGTAAAGTATCTGATCAAGGAATATGGGATTCCTATTGTTCGTGCCTGTAAGGTCACAGGTCTTAACAGATCGATGTGTGGACTTGCAACAAAAAAGTGGACAATTAGATAAGAGTCATGCTGCTATTTTTTGATTATACAATTCTATTTCAATTTCCTCTATAGTCTTATATCCCAAAGAGGAGTGTATTCTTCTTCTGTTATACCAGGTCTCTATCCATTGGAAGACAGATAGTTCGGCTTCTGACCTTAGGTTATAGCTATGTTCATAGACCCATTCTACCTTTAGGCTCTTAAAGAACGATTCAGCTACTGCATTGTCCCAACAATTACCTTTTCTGCTCATACTTTGTTTTATCGATCCATTATATCTTTTCAGGATATCTGTAAAAGTGGAACTGGCGTATTGAGACCCCCTATCGGAATGGAATATAAGTTCTTTTGTGATATTGTTCGATTTAATGGCCATATTCCATGCAGGGACTATAGTGTCGCCGGTACTTAAGGTTTGGCCCATCGACCATCCAACGACCTTCCGGTGGAACAGATCTATAATTACTGTTAAATACATCCAGCCTTGTTTGGTCTTTATATAGGTGATATCCGATACCCAAACCTGGTTCGGTCTATAGACGGTAAAATCCTGATCTAATATATTGGGTGCAACTGGATAGTTGTGCTTGCTGTGGGTCGTAGTTTGAAATTTACGCTTTCTTTTGGCAAACAGGTTATTTGCCCTCATTATCCTAGCTACCCTAGGTCTTGAGATGCAATATCCCCTTTTCCAGAGCTCCGCTTTGATCCTCGGTGCCCCGTAACTCCCAAAACTATCCTCATAAACATCTCGGATGGTAGATGATATGGCCTCGTTCTCCATCACTCTTTTGGAAGGAACCCTGCCCAACCAATCGTAATACCCGCTTTTGCTTATCTTGAACATTTTGCACATCTTCCCGACTGGAAATTTAAATTTATGGTGTTTTATGAACCTATATTTTTCCTGTCGCTCTAGGAGAAGATGGCTATCGCCTTTTTTAAGATATCTCTTTCTAGTTCGGCATTCCTTAACTTCTTCTTCAATTCTGCAATTTCCCGTTGCTCGTCCGTTAATTTGGGGTTTCCCTTGCCCGGGAAACTGTTCCTGCCATAGGCATCCGATTCCCTGCGCCAACGGCTCAATACAGATGTAGGGATATCCAGTTCCCTGCAAATCTCGACAACGCTACCACGTGCGTAACTAAGTTCTACAGCTTTTTCCTTAAACTCTGCAGTGTAATTTCTTTTTTCTCTTGACATTTTTCAAAGTTAATTTTAATAACTAAAACGCTCTTAACTCTATGTCCGGTTAAATATAGTAAGTCCATA
>NZ_QCZD01000001.1:1204966-1395609 GCF_003075045.1 Maribacter litoralis
TAAGTTCTACAGCTTTTTCCTTAAACTCTGCAGTGTAATTTCTTTTTTCTCTTGACATTTTTCAAAGTTAATTTTAATAACTAAAACGCTCTTAACTCTATGTCCGGTTAAATATAGTAAGTCCATAGTGAATACTTCTTCAAATACGGACTCAGAGAATAGTTGGCGCGTTCTATTTATAGTGCAATGCCAAGGCAGTTCCTCATCAATATCATATCTTATGAAATAAAAAATATCCAACCGCATTGAACAATGCGCGATGAGCTTAAGGTCACTAATTAAGTTCTCTAGATAACCAACTAAACAAAGCTTAAAGAACACTACCAGATCAATACTCTTTTGACCACTTTCAACATAGTAATCCTTGGTCTGCTTATAAAGAAAATTTAAATTTAATACTCCTTTTAAACGCCTGTAGAAATTGTTCTTAGGTATACGTTCGCTCAACTGAAAATGGGAGAACGGCTTTTCTTGATAATCCTTTTTTCCCTGCATAACTAAAGTTAAGCAAAAACACTATTTTTAACAAGGCTTGAGCAAAATGTATACGACGCGGAGAAACGCTACTTCGATTTCTTAGAAAATTATCCTGAAATAGCGAGAAGAATACCTCAATATTTAATTGCTTCGTACCTTGGTATTTCCGCTGAATTTTTGAGTAGAATCCGTAAAAAAACTTAATTGGATTAAACTAGGTCAATTTTTTACATTTTATTATTGATGAATTTTGCTTCATAATTTAAAAGTTAAAAATATGAACAAAGTTTTAATTATCAATGCTAGTGTCAGAGATGAGAAATCCTACAGCAGAAAATTGACCCAAATTTTTGTTGAAAACTGGAAAAATAGAAATCCACAGGACAAATTCACACATAGGGAAGTTGGTTTAATCCAAATTCCAACCATTGACAAAAAGTGGATTGCGAGTGCATTTATAAAACCACAGGACAGAACCAAGCAAAATCAATCTGGTGTAAAATTCAGCAATGAATTAGTGACAGAATTAATGGAGAATAATACGTATGTTATTGGAACGCCAATGTACAATTGGTCGATCCCAAGCGGATTAAAATCTTACATTGATCAAATTATGCGAATCAATGAAACTTGGAAATTTCGTTCTGGAGAACCGGATGGAGATTATGTAGGTCTGTTCAACAATAAAAAACTGTTTATATTATCAAGTAGGGGAGATACCGGTTACGGTGAAAATGAAAATAATGCTCATATGAATTTTTCAAACCACTTATTTGAAATTTATTTTTGAGATGATTGGAGTAAAAGACATCACAATAATCTCGCTTGACAATGAGGAGTTTGGATGGGAAATTTTCGAAAGGTCCAAACAAAAAATTTATCAAAATATAAAATTAATTGAATATAATAAGGGAGACAAAGGAAAATCTCACGCCCAAGTCTCTCGCAGAGACGTATCCAAATAAAAATCGATATAGGCAATGCTACTTTCGCATCATCAATGATAAGGCTTTTCAATAAATCCAATATTTAACAATAAAAAATCCAGTTTAAGGTACTGGATAAACCTTTAATGACATTAAGAAAAATAAGAATGCCGACTGGATTAGAACCTAAAAGGTGTTTTCCAAATCTAATTATTGATAATGTGCCCTTGTTCCGGCCTTGTCCTTGGTGTTTAGTTTACTGCGCAACGAACGCATATCCGAAGATACCTTTTGCTCGATGACTCTGGCATAGATTTGCGTTGTAGAAAGTTTCGTATGACCAAGTAGTTTTGAAACTGTCTCAATGGGTACTCCATTGGAGAGTGTAACGGTAGTTGCAAAGGTATGTCTGGCAGCGTGAAACGTAAGCTTTTTATTGATTTTTAGGATTACCGCTATTTCCTTCAAATATTTATTGACTTTTTGATTGGAAAATACCGGAAGCAGTTGTTCCTGTTTATTTTCGGCATCTTGGTCATACTTTTTTATAATATCAAGTGCTTTATCCAATAGGGGAATTTTTACTGCTTCATCGTTCTTTTCCCTTTTTGTAAATATCCAATAATCCCCATCGATGCCCCTTACAATATGATCATAGCAAAGCAATTTTACATCGATATAGGATAATCCCGTATAACAGGCAAAAACAAATACATCCCTCGTTTTTCGGTGCATCTCTTTTGAAAGCTGACCGGATTGCAAAACTTCAAGTTCGGATTGGGATAAAAATGCCCTTTGATGTTTTGTGAACTTTAGCGAGAACCGTACAAATGGGTCTTTCTCGATCCATTCTAATCGAAGGGCGAGATTCATCATCTTTTTCAACCTCTCCAAATGTTTCATAACCCCGTTATTTTTTAGAGGTTGAGAGCGATTTATGGATTTACCGGTGCGGAGGAACTGTTCAAAGTCAATGATGAATCTATAGGATAATTGTTTGAGGAAGATATCATTGGTCTTTAGTTTGTTCTTCAAATACCGTTTGATATAGCGTTCCGTAGTGAAATAATTTTTCAACGTGCCGGGCTTTAGTACCGAAACCATATTCTTGTTGTGATAGGAAACCAGTTGAAGCAGCGTTTTGTGCTGTTCATCTTCGCCGAGATACCTCGCTTTGATGGCTTGGGCGGTAACGTATTTGGATTCGCCCAGAAGCTGTTTGTGGCATTCCAGTAAATCGGAGTAAACTTGGTCTAAATAGACGTTGAGGGCTTTCCCCTCGGAAGTTCTCGAATTTGCCCTCTTGGAACGGGTATCCCAATAGGTAACCGAAGTAGATCGTTTTAAACTGATCTCGGCACGTTTTCCATCGACCGTAATACGGGCATAAATGGGTGCCAAATCATCTTTTTTCTTGGCCATACTAAGCCAAAAATGAATAGTAAAAGTCTTGGAAGTCTGCATAAACTCTCGCTTTAAGTGAATAATCGATTTGTTTACGAAAGTCAAATCGTTGCGAAAGTCAAATTTATTGAATTACCAATGTAGTGAAAATTCTGGTAATAAATCAGGTAACCGAATAGGTAACCTTTGATTTGATAATAAAGCCAATCTTATCATTTCAAGAAAAATGAAAATCCCTGATTTTCATAAGATTAGCTATGTTTTGGTGTCTATTGACACCGTAATTGTCGGGGTGGCAGGATTCGAACCTGCGACCTCCGCGTCCCAAACGCGGCGCGATAACCGGGCTACGCTACACCCCGAAATGGTTATCAAAAAATATGTCTCTCAACATACTGTTGCGGAGAGACAGGGATTCGAACCCTGGGTAAGTGTTTCCACCTACGACGATTTAGCAAACCGCTCCTTTCGGCCACTCAGGCACCTCTCCAATAATTCTTCAATGAACTGTTGCTCTAAATAGCGGATGCAAATGTATAAGTATAACTGGTCTTACGCAACTATTTTTTAAGTTTTTTTTCAATATAAAATTACCTAGCTGTTACTCAGGATATTCCACTCGCAAATGATAAATATTTATGAGCTTTTGTTTGAAAATTTTCTTGATTGTTTCTATTTCCTTAAAGGTAATATCTGCGTTTAAAAACTGATTTGCCTTCATTTGACCAGAAATTATCTTGTCTACAAATTCATCAATGATCAAAAATGTTGGATTTTTTAAACTTTTAGATGCCGCCTCGACCGAATCGGCCATCATTAAAATTGCTGTTTCCCTAGAAAATGGTAACGGACCTGGATACCTAAAATCTTCTTCATTTACATGCCCATCTAACTCTTTCTGCTTTTTGTAGAAATAGAACACAAGTGTTGTACCATGGTGAGAACGAATAAAATCTATTACGCGATCGGGTACATTGTTTTTTCTGGCTATTTCAATTCCCTTTATAACATGATCTATTATAATTCTAGCACTATCCTTTGGGGTTAACTCATCATGAGGGTTCACATTGGTAATCTGGTTCTCGGTAAAATACGTTGGATCGTTCATTTTACCAATATCATGGTACAGTGCCCCTACTCTAACCAACATAGCATTCGCACCAATTTCATTAGCCGCAGCCTCAGCCAAATTGGCTACTTGTAACGAATGATGAAAAGTACCTGGCGCCTTATTACTTAATTCTTTTAAAAGCTTAGAATTGGTATCTGAAAGCTCCAATAAAGAAACATCAGAAACCAATCCGAAGAGTTTTTCATAGATATATATCAATGGCTGAACAAACAGGGTAATCATTCCATTTAAAAAGAACAGTCCTAAAGTATACCACTCAATATCACTCAAATCTCCTTCATGAATGGTATGAAAAGCCAAATACCCTATAATATAAATCAGCGTAATCTGACCTACACTAACAAAAAGGTTTGCCCTTTTATATAATTCCGACACTGTTAAAATGGTTACTATACCTGTAATGATCTGTAGAAATATATATTCAAAACTATTTGGAACCACAAAACCTAGAATAAGTATGGTAAGCACATGTACAAACAATCCAAGCCTAGCGTCAAAGAACGTTTTTAAAATCAACGGTAGAATGCATAACGGCACAACAAAAACCAATTGATCATTGTATTTTATAACCATTGTGGTTATAAAGACCATTAATAATATATTAAAAAAGATAAAGGTGACCTTTACATTGTTATCATAGACGGTTCTTCTATACTTTTTAAGAAATAAGAAAAGCATAATCAACACCAACGCCACCAGAACGGTATATCCTATTAAAATAAAGTAATAATTAGTGGCGGTCCATAATTCAGATTCATATTCTGATTTTAGGGACTCCAATATTTTTAAATTCTCAGCCTCTACCACCTCACCTTTAGCTATAATCAACCGTCCTTGATCTACGGTACCACGTGTATACGACAGTTTTAACAAAGCTTCTGCCCGTGCCTTTTGGGTTAGATTATTATTGAAACTTACATTGGGTTCTATAATATCAAAGAACAATGTTTGAATCTCCTTTTCAAAAACGGTCAAATTATTCTTGGTTAGCACATCTCTTACCAGCTCATTAATCTCGTTTACCTTTAAAAAATCGGAAACCCTAACTTTACTGGCTTCATTTCCTTTCACCAAAAAAATGAAATTTCGCTGTACCTGTTTACCATTATTTTGCAATATGCCCTTTGCATAAACAGAATCTAATATGACCTTGACGAAATATCGTAACCTATTTTTCTGATTACCGCTTAGATCGGCATCACTCCACTGTGACTCAAATTTCTCATCAAATAATGCCCTAACTTTTTCAACCACATCTTCATCATAGCTATAGTATGGCAGTTGATTATTTTCAATTATTTGCTTTTCCTTCGCTATTTCGGCATCTGTCTTTTGTATGGAGAAATCAAAAGGTGCATACAAGTTTTCAAACTGCCAAGGTTTTCCTTTTTGAAACTCATACTTGAATTTACCTCCTTTGGGCAAGAAAAATACTATGAATGCAACAGCCACTACATATAGAATATATTTAAAAATGAGCGACTGTTGTTTGTAAAGATTATCCAAGGAAAATAGTATTAGGTTCTTCAAAAATAGAAAATAATAAACTGATAACTAGTAATTGATATGATATCACTTGGGTTGCTATAGAATTTAGTAATTTCGTCTAACTTAAATTATAAAAACATGAAAGAGGTAGTTATAGTATCGGCCGTAAGAACTCCAATTGGTAGTTTTATGGGCGGATTATCTACAGTACCAGCTCCAAAGTTAGGAGCTATAGCAATTGAAGGTGCATTAAAAAAAATCAATCTTGACCCTACATCGGTTGACGAGGTTTTAATGGGCAACGTAGTACAGGCCGGAACCGGACAGGCGCCTGCCAGACAGGCTGCAATATACGCTGGGATACCCAATACAGTACCTTGTACAACTATTAACAAAGTGTGTGCTTCAGGCATGAAAGCTGTTATGCAGGGCGCACAAGCAATTTCTCTGGGCGATGCCGATATTGTGGTTGCCGGAGGAATGGAAAATATGAGCCTTATACCTCATTATGTCCATATGAGAACCGGAACAAAGTTCGGTCCTGCTACGTTAGTTGACGGTATGCAGAAAGACGGTTTAGTAGATGCTTATGACCAAAATGCGATGGGTGTTTGCGCAGATGCTTGCGCTACAAAATATGAATTCAGCAGAGAAGAGCAAGATGCATATGCCATTCAATCGTATAAAAGGTCTTCTGAGGCATGGGAAAATGGTAAATTCGACAATGAGGTCGTGCCAGTAGCTGTACCACAGAGACGTGGCGAGCCTAAAATGGTAACCAAAGATGAGGAATTCAGCAATGTATTTATAGAAAAAATACCAAACCTTAGACCTGCATTTTCTAAGGATGGAACAGTTACTGCTGCAAATGCCTCTACAATTAATGATGGTGCTGCCGCCTTAGTTTTAATGAGTAAAGTAAAGGCCATTGAATTAAACCTAACTCCTTTGGCTACCATAAAAAGCTATGCAGATGCTGCCCATGAACCTGAATGGTTTACCACAGCTCCTGCAAAAGCACTACCCAAGGCTCTTGCAAAATCGAATTTAAAATTAGAAGAAATAGATTTCTTTGAATTTAACGAAGCATTTTCCGTGGTGGGCTTGGCAAATATGAAAATATTGGGTCTAAACGATACCAATGTCAATGTAAATGGCGGTGCCGTTTCTTTAGGACACCCGTTAGGATGCTCTGGTGCCCGTATTCTTATTACATTGCTAAATGTTCTAGAACAAAACAACGCAAAGCTAGGGGCCGCAGCTATTTGTAATGGTGGTGGTGGAGCCTCTGCTATTATTGTTGAAAAAGCTTAAGCGCTTAAAAAATATTCATGCAATACGGAATTTGCCATTTAAGTGTTATGCCCATGCGCAGTATGCCCGATCAGGCAGCTGAGCTGGTGACCCAGCTTCTATTTGGAGAACATTACAAAGTTTTGGAATCTAGAAAAAACTGGTCTAGGGTAAAAACTGTATTTGACAAGTTCGAAGGTTGGATCATGAACAACCAGCTTACCTTTATCCCGGAAGATGAATACCTTGCTTTAGAGTCCAGTTCAAGTCCTAAATATGTTACTGAATTAATATCGTTCGTTGAAGATTCAAATAAAATGGTAACCCCTATTTTAATTGGCTCAAGCATACCGGACACTTCCTCCTTACCTGTTACTTTTGACGGTAAAACGGTTCAAGGAGAACAATTAAAGGAAAGGTTAGTAAAAACGGCGCTTTTATATCTTAACTCACCCGAACTTAAAGGTGGCAAATCTCCTTTTGGTATTGACAGTGCAGGATTCGCACAAATGGTTTACAAAATTAACGGATACCACCTTTTACGAACCGCAGAAAGTCAATCTAAACAAGGTACGGCATTAAGTTTTGTAGAAGAGAGCGAAGCCGGAGACTTAGCATTTTTTGATAACACCAACAGTGAAATCGACCACGTTGGCATTATTATGGACAATAATTATGTAATTCACGTAAACGGCAAAGTAAGAATTGACCGCATAGATCATACCGGTATTTTCAATAATGACCTCAGAACATATACGCATCAATTAAGGGTCATTAAAAAAATAGTATAAAAAAAGGCCCTTAATAGGGCCTTTCAATTTATTTAAAGGTGAGTATAAAATTACTCTCCCAACATCTTCTTCATTTTCGTGAAGTTTTCTGTATCACCCATTGCTCCGTAGATATTCTTAAGCTGGGTCATGATATTCTCATTCTCAGGGTTATTTTTTAATGCATCTTCCAATACATCTGCACCTTGCTTGAACAAGCTATCTTTTTTCTCCTTTAACTCATCATATTTAGCAATATCTGCTCTACTGTTACCTAATGAATTCATTTCGTCAATAAGGTTGTTACCTTCGTTAACGTAAGTTGTAGAAAGATTTAAATATGCATTTGTATACTTAGGATCAAGTTCTATTGCCTTTTTGTATGATACACGAGCTTCCTCATAATTATCTTGCTCCATGTTAATAACACCAACATTATAATGTAAGTCTGGATTATCTGGTGCTAGAGCTATAGCCTGAGCCATTAATTCTTTGAACTTATCTTTATTTCCTTGGTTAAAATATAGATTTGCTTCGTTCAAAATAAGATTAACATCTTCTGGATCATTCTTTCTTGCTGCTTGATAAGCCTCTAAAGCTTTTTCATCTTGACCTAATTGCGTATAAATTAGCGCTGTATTCTTAACAATTTCAGCTTTCTTAGAAGGAGTTTTCTCATCTACAGGATTAGTATACGTACCAGATTTCACCATAAGGTCTCTCTGCACTTTATCCATTTCCTCAACTTCGCCTGATGCTGCATTAGTAGCCTTGTAAACTACACCACTACCATCATAACCAACTTCTTGTAATTTATTATAATAGTCCAATGCCATTTCATAATGACCACCATTTACCGCACTACCGGCAGCATAATATAAATAAGACGTATCTTTAGGACTTAACGTATAACTCATATACAACTTCTCAGCAGCTTCTTTAAACTTGCTGTTGCTATTATCGCTAACCGCAGAGTTCACAAGATCAGCAGTCAATGCCGTCATATATTGGTTAGTTTCCGCAGTAAATTTCTTTTTACCGGAAGCTTCTTCTATTTCAATAACTTTCTTGAAAGAATTCGCTGATTTCTCAAAAGCATCATTATCTCCTTTTTTAGCTAAATCGCTATAGATTTTACCTCTAGTAAAATAATATTGCGCTTGAGTCTTTTCGTCAGCAGCGGCAATAGTACCTGAAGCAGCTTCAATAGCAGTTTTAGCTGCTGTTGCATCACCAGATTTCAGTGCCTTTTCCGCAGATTTTATTTCATTCTTTTGAGCAAAACCGACCATTGTAAATGTCAGTGCCGCTACAAGTAATAACCTATTTTTCATTTTTGATATATTAATTATTAGTGTTTAAATTATTTAAGTTTAATCTTCGGTATCAGAATTATCAATCTCTGTGCCATCTTTGTCCTCCGCATTATCAACTTCAGTTGAACCTTCTGTATTTACTTCAATATCAAGCAATTCAGCTTCTTCAAGATCATCTTCATCTTTCATGACCTTTGCAACAGCGGCAATAGAATCATTACCTTTTATATTGATCAACCTAACACCTTGTGTTGCCCTACCCATTACACGTAAATCCTCTACGCTCATACGTATTGCAATTCCAGATTTGTTGATAATCATTAAATCGTCAGAATCGGTAACATTTTTTATAGCTACAAGCCCACCAGTTTTATCGGTAACACTAATGGTCTTAACCCCTTTACCTCCTCTATTGGTAACTCTATAATCATCTATGCTTGATCGCTTACCATAACCTTTTTCAGAAACTACCAATATTTCTTCCTCAAAATTATGAACCGATACCATGCCGATTACCTCATCTTCCTCATTCGCTAAAGTAATACCTCTAACCCCTGAAGCATTTCTACCCATTGGTCTAGTTTTACTTTCCTCAAATCTAATTGCTTTACCAGATTTAAGACCTAGGAAAATTTCACTTGACCCTGTAGTTAATTTAGCTTCTAACAACTCATCGCCATCACGTACGGTTATTGCATTAATTCCGTTTTGTCTTGGTCTTGAATATTGCTCTAAAGATGTTTTCTTAACTACACCTTTTTTAGTGGCCATTATAACGTAGTGCGCATTGATATACTCTTCGTCTTTTAAATCTTGAGTACAAATAAACGCTTTTACACTATCATCTTGTTCTATATTAATAAGGTTCTGTATTGCCCTACCTTTTGATGTTCTACTACCTTCAGGTATTTCAAAAACACGCATCCAGAAACATTTACCTTTTTGCGTAAAGAACAACATGTATTGGTGATTGGTACCAACGAACAAATGCTCTAAGAAATCTTCATTTCTTGTAGAAGATGCCTTTTGACCTACACCACCTCTATTTTGTGTTTTATATTCACTTAACGGAGTTCTCTTAATGTAACCTGCATGAGAAATGGTAATTACCACCTGCTCATCTGGTATCATATCTTCCATACTAAGATCACCACCTGCCATGTTGATTACAGATCTTCTTTCATCTCCGTATTTATCTTTAATCTCAAGAAGCTCATCTTTAATGATATCCATTCTACGCTCCTTCTTATCAAGAATATCTTTTAAATCTGCAATAAGAAGCATAATTTCATCATACTCGCTTCTAAGCTTATCTTGCTCAAGACCGGTAAGTTGACGAAGTCTCATCTCTACGATTGCCTTCGCTTGAATTTCACTTAATTTGAAACGTTCAATTAAGTTTGTCCTTGCTTCATCAGCATTTTTAGAGGCTCTTATTATTGCAATTACCTCATCGATATTATCAGATGCAATGATTAACCCTTCTAAGATATGAGCACGATCTTCAGCTTTTTTTAATTCGAACTGTGTACGCCTTACGACCACTTCATGTCTATGCTCAACGAAGTAATGAATCATTTCCTTCACGTTCAACAATTGCGGTCTACCGTTAACCAAGGCAATATTATTGACACTAAAAGATGTTTGTAATGCCGTATATTTAAATAGCATATTCAACACAATATTAGGAATAGCATCCCTCTTTAAGATATAAACGATACGCATACCGTTTCGATCGGATTCATCTCTAATATTGGCTATACCTTCCAATTTTTTATCATTGACAAGATCGGCAGTTTTCTTAATCATGTCTGCCTTATTGACCTGATAAGGAATTTCGGTAACCACAATGCACTCGCGACCTTGAACTTCTTCAAATGTTGCTTTTGCACGCATTTTTATACGTCCTCTTCCTGTATGAAAAGCTTCTTTTACACCATCATAACCGTAAATAGTACCACCAGTTGGAAAATCTGGTGCTTTAATATGTGTTATAAGCTCATCTATCTCAATGTCGTTATTATCGATATACGCAACCGTACCATCTATAACCTCAGATAAGTTATGTGGCGGCATATTGGTCGCCATACCTACAGCAATACCAGATGCACCGTTCACCAACAAACTTGGAACTCGAGTCGGTAAAACAGTTGGTTCTTTTAAAGAGTCATCAAAATTTAATTGATAATCTACGGTTTCCTTTTCTATGTCAATAAGCATATCGTCTGCAATCTTACGCATACGAGCCTCCGTATAACGCATTGCCGCAGGGCTATCACCATCAACAGAACCAAAGTTACCTTGACCATCTACAAGCATATAGCGCAAACTCCATTCTTGAGCCATACGTACCATAGCATCATATACCGAAGTATCACCGTGTGGGTGATACTTACCTAATACCTCCCCAACAATACGTGCAGATTTCTTATGTGAGCTATTACTTCTAACTCCTAATTCATGCATTCCGAAAAGAACTCTTCTGTGTACGGGTTTTAATCCGTCCCTGACATCTGGCAGGGCACGTGACACAATGACCGACATTGAGTAATCAATGTAGGCAGATTTCATTTCCTCTTCAATATTAATGGGAATCAATTTTTCACCGTCAGCCATTTTAAAATCTTCTGTTTTTTAATTAGTAAAAAAGCATGCCAATATACTTAAATCCTAGGCGTTTCAAGAATAAGTGGATTTAATTATATGAAATTTTATTAACACTTGGCACAGTAATGTTAATTTTTACTTTAAAGGCTAATTTCGTACTTATAAAAGCTGCTTTTAATGGCTTTTACAATAACTTTAACGATTATAGGTACGGTATTTGCCAATGATTGGATGAGATTTAGTAATTTTATAGAAGATAATATAGTATATGGATGATAATTTTTCCCCAAGAGTAAAGGATGTTATTGCTTATAGCAAAGAGGAAGCATTGCGACTTGGTCACGATTTTATCGGTACCGAGCACCTCATGCTAGGGCTTCTTAGAGATGGAAACGGGAAGGCCATTAGCATTTTAGACGCTTTAGAAGTTGATTTAGAACACCTACGTAGAAAGGTAGAAATCCTAAGTCCTTCTAACCCTAACGCTAGCGGCGTGCAAAAAGATAAAAAGAACTTGCATTTAACAAGACAAGCCGAACGTGCTTTAAAAACAACTTTTTTAGAGGCTAAACTTTTTCAAAGTTCTTCTATAAATACTGCGCACCTTCTACTTTGTATCCTTAGAAATGAAAATGACCCTACTACAAAACTTTTACATAAGCTTAAGGTTGACTACGACGGTGTTAAGGAACAGTTTAAATTTATGATTACAAGTGACGACGATATGGTAGATGGTCCAACGGCCGAATCTTTCCCTAGCGACTCTGAAGAGGCGAATGAAGGAAAAGAGAGCACCTTTGGATCTGCTTCTAATCAAAAAGGCGCCAAAAAATCAAAAACTCCGGTTCTGGATAATTTTGGTAGAGACCTTACACAAATGGCAGAGGAAAATAAATTAGACCCTGTTGTCGGTAGAGAAAAAGAGATTGAGAGGGTTTCGCAAATTCTTAGCCGTAGAAAAAAGAACAACCCACTTTTAATTGGTGAACCTGGTGTTGGTAAAAGTGCCATTGCAGAAGGTCTTGCCCTACGTATAATCAATAAAAAGGTTTCTAGAATTCTTTACAATAAAAGAGTTGTAACCCTTGACCTTGCCTCTTTAGTTGCCGGTACAAAATATCGTGGCCAGTTTGAAGAACGCATGAAAGCGGTTATGAACGAGCTTGAAAAGAACGATGATGTCATTTTGTTTATTGACGAAATACACACCATTGTAGGTGCTGGTGGAGCTACAGGAAGTTTAGATGCTTCAAACATGTTCAAACCTGCATTGGCTAGAGGTGAAATTCAATGTATAGGTGCTACCACTTTAGATGAATACAGACAATATATCGAAAAAGACGGTGCTTTAGAGAGACGTTTTCAAAAGGTAATTGTAGAACCAACTTCTGTTGAAGAAACAGTTGAGATCTTACATAATATTAAAGGTAAATACGAAGATCACCACAATGTAACTTATACAGACGAAGCTATTGAAGCTTGTGTAAAGTTAACAAATAGGTATATGACCGATCGTTTTTTACCTGATAAGGCTATTGATGCTTTAGATGAAGCTGGTTCTAGGGTACATATTGTTAATATGGATGTACCAAAGCAAATTCTTGAATTAGAGAAGAAACTTGAAGATGTTCGTGAACTAAAAAATAGTGTTGTCAAAAAGCAGAAATACGAAGAAGCTGCCAAATTACGTGATGACGAAAAGAGTTTAGAAAAGGAACTTGCCATAGCCCAAGAGCGATGGGAAGATGATAGTAAACTGAACAAGGAAACAGTTAGCGAAGAAAATGTTGCCGATGTTGTTTCTATGATGAGCGGTATACCTGTAAATAGAATAGCGCAAACGGAAAGCAATAAATTAGCAGGACTTCCTGAGTTGATTAAATCTAACGTAATTGGTCAAAACGATGCTGTTGCCAAGGTTTCCAAAGCTATTCAACGTAATAGAGCGGGACTTAAAGACCCCAACAAGCCTATTGGTTCGTTTATATTCTTAGGTCAAACAGGTGTTGGTAAAACCCAACTTGCAAAAGTGTTGGCAAAAGAGCTTTTTGACTCTGAAGATGCGCTTATACGTATAGATATGAGCGAGTACATGGAGAAGTTCGCCATTTCTAGATTAGTAGGTGCACCTCCAGGATACGTAGGTTATGAAGAAGGTGGTCAATTGACCGAAAAAGTTAGAAGAAAACCTTATTCGGTAATTCTATTGGATGAAGTTGAAAAAGCACACCCAGATGTTTTCAATATGCTTTTGCAGGTATTGGATGACGGTTTCTTAACCGATAGTTTGGGTCGTAAAATCGATTTTAGAAATACCATTATAATAATGACTTCTAATATTGGCGCTAGACAATTAAAAGATTTTGGACAAGGTGTAGGTTTTGGTACAGCTGCGAAAAAATCTCAAGAAGATGCCCACCAAAAAGGAGTAATAGAAAATGCCTTGAAAAAAGCGTTTGCTCCAGAGTTCTTAAATAGAATTGATGATGTTATTGTCTTCAATGCATTGGAAAGAGAAGACATTCACAAAATCATTGATATTGAATTAGCCAAATTATTCAAGAGAATTAAGGACATTGGATATCATTTGAACTTAACGGATGCCGCTAAAGATTATATTGCAGAGAAAGGCTTTGATAAGCAATACGGGGCAAGACCCCTAAAAAGAGCAATTCAAAAATATATTGAAGACGCATTAGCAGAAGAAATAGTGAATTCTAAACTTAAGGAAGGTGACAGTATTTATATTGACCTTGACAAGAAGAGTGAAGAATTGACCATTAAAATTGAAAAAGCAGAAGAGGAATCTCCAAAAACATAGATTTTCTTACTTTTCTAGTATACAAAAAAGAGCCCTTATAAGGGCTCTTTTTTCGTACAAGAAAATATTGATTGTGAGAATATAAATACACTCAATTATTGGTATACGCAGTATAAACGATATTTTCGCGTTTAAACTAAAAATTTACCCAAAGAATGAACTTCATTCTACTTTCGCCTTAGACACACTATATAAATACGAAAAGAATGAAGTTAGGATCTACCAAGAAAAAGGTAATTGTGCGGGAGTACGAATTAGAAACAGGAAAAATTCAAGTTTATGACAATTATATGGTATCGATTTTTGACGAGGGAGCTACTTTAACACTAGAAAGAGCTTATCAAATTATCGGTATTGCAGAAATTCATTTTAGAGAAAAGAATTTTGGATTTATAAGTCTTCGTAAACACTCATTTGCCATAGATCCTACTATCTACAACTACTTAAAACAATTAGACAATCTTAAAGCTTTTGCCATTGTATCTGTCAAAGAAATTGATATGCACAACTTTAAGATTGAAAAACTATTTTACAAAAAGCCAATGAAATTCTTCATCGAATTTGATAACGCTTTAAAATGGGTTAAAAGAAGGGTAAATTCTTAAGAACAGTTAATTTGACTGATTTTCTTCTTCAGTAACCGGCTGCTCTGGCATTTTAAACAAATCTAAATATGCGTTTGCTAAATTCTCAATAACATGAGAGGCTGTTAAAGACTGAAAACCAGTAGACTCTACTGCAATATCACCTGATCTACCATGCAAATAGACACCAAAAATTGCAGCATCTAATGCTGAGTAACCCTGTGCCAATAACCCTGTTAATATTCCCGTTAACACATCTCCTGTTCCTGCCGTGGCCATACCTGGGTTTCCGGTTGTATTCACGTAGCCTTTTTCCTTGTTAACCACAATAGTGTGCGCTCCCTTTACTACTACTAAGCAATTATATTTTTTTGAAAACGCCTTAACCTTTTTAAGCTTTTCAAAGTCATCTTTCCAACTACCAATCAACCTTTCCAATTCTTTCGGGTGTGGCGTTAAAATCGCATTATCAGGCAAGTACTTTAATAATTCTTTATTCTTGGAGAGTATATTAAGTCCATCGGCATCAATTACCAGTGGCAATTTATTATGCTTTAAAAATTCACTAAAAGTTTTTACCGTGGCATCACTTGTTCCCATCCCCATACCGATACCAACCACTCTTGGTTCAATATCAAATTTTATATCGGTAAGTTCATTATCGCTTGCATCGGTCATTACCATTATTTCGGGTAATGCCGTCTGTAAAATGGAATACCCTATTTTAGGAACAAAAGAGGTTACAAGACCACTACCTGCATAGAGAGCGGCTTTAGAAGAAAGACAAACCGACCCCATTTTACCATAACTTCCACCAGCAATCAATGAATGTCCATATGTACCTTTATGCCCGTATTTTTCACGAGGTTTATACAAGGTAAGCACTTCATTTTTACCTATCAATTCATATTCCGTTTCGGTTTGCATCAAATACTCTGGATCTAAACCTATATCCAAAACCTCCCATTGCTCAATAAAACCACCTGTTTCCGGTAAAAAGAAAACCAATTTAGGAGTTTGAAAACTTAAGACGTAGTTGGATTGTATAATGGTATCAAAATCATCAGGACCTTGATCTGTAAATAATCCTGACGGAATATCAATAGACAAAATGAATGCCTGGGAACTGTTTAAATGCTGAATCACTTTAGCTACCCATGCATCTGGAGTTCTATTTAATCCTATTCCAAAAATTCCGTCAACAATTATATCATCCCTTCCAATTTCTGGAAGCTGATCATCAGAATTCATAAAACTTGGCCAAACCTTACGGTCTTTTAATCGGTCTAGATTGATCAAAAAGTCTTTAGACCTCTTTTCACTATAATTTACAACATACACTTCTATATTATAGCCATGATCTACAAGGTGCCTTGCAAGGGCAATACCATCGCCTCCATTATTACCAATACCACAGAATAAATGAATTTTCACTTGGGCGCCCTGCATGCGCAAATGCATCCAATTGAAGAGTTGTAAAGCAGCACGTTCCATGAGTTCGTTACTTTCAATTTCTTCTTTTTTAATAGAAATCTGATCTGCTTTATAAATCTGTTTTGCACTATATAATTTCATTCTTTCTTGTATTTATATCTAAAAAATAACTATTCCGTAAAAAATTGTGGAATGATTTGTTTAAGTTATCAAATGTACTACTTTTGACCCTCAACCATTAGTATTATGGACTGCAATAAGACAGACATAAAATTCAATTTCACTTCAGCTACCATTATTTATGGTTCTACAACTACATGGTTCACCCCTTGGGGGTAAAATCTATATTTCTCCGTACCCGTGTTTAATTACACCATATCTTAATTACAAAGTCAATATTTCAATAACATGAAAGTTCTAAAATTTGGTGGTTCATCTGTAGCCAAACCTGAAAATATAATTAAAATTAAAAATATAATCTCAAAGTACAACGACCCTATTATATTGGTTGTTTCTGCTTTTGGAGGAGTAACGGATTTATTGTTACAAGCCGGTGCTTTGGCATCTGCACAAGATAAAAAGTATAAAGAAATACTTAATACTTTAGAAGAAAGGCACTTATCTGCCGTAAAAGAATTAATTCCCGTAACCACTCAAAGTAAAGTACTTAGCAAAGTAAAAAGTGAATTCAACGTACTTGAAACCTTACTAGAAGGTGCTTTTTTTATTGGTGAAATAACACCAAAATTATCTGACAAAATTGTTAGCTACGGTGAGTTACTATCTTCATATATTATAAGCGAGTATTTAATCAACGAACAGCTAAATGCCTCTTTTAAAGACAGTAGAGAACTTATAATTACGCATAAACTAAACGGCAAGAATGTGGTCAACTTTAAAGTAACCAATGCCAATTGTGCCGATTATTTTAATTCTTCAACAAAACAAATTACTGTTTGCCCTGGTTTTATTGCAACATCAGAAGATGGGGTTTCAACGACTTTAGGTAGAGGTGGATCAGATTTTACCGCTGCAATTTATGCTGCAGCTGTTGATGCAGATATATTAGAAATCTGGACAGATGTGAGCGGTATGTATACTGCCAACCCAAAAATGGTAAAACAAGCGAAGGCCATTCCACATATTTCCTATGAGGAAGCAATGGAATTATCGCATTTCGGAGCTAAAGTACTTTATCCACCGACTATTCAACCTGTTCTCGCCAAAGGAATATCCATAGTAATTAAAAACACTTTTAGCCCTGAAAAAGATGGTACTTTAATAACCAAGTCTAAAAACGAAAAAGGTAAAACGGTTCGTGGCATTAGCCATATTGGCAATATTGCGCTTTTATCGCTAGAAGGTCCGGGTATGGTTGGTATACCAGGAATTTCCAAACGCTTTTTTGAAGTACTTTCTCAAGCAGATATTAGTGTTGTTTTAATTACCCAAGCTTCTTCTGAGCATTCTATATGTGTTGGTATTTCTGCCGATGATGTAGAAAAAGCTATAAGTATCGTTAATGAAGCTTTTGAATACGAAATTGAAAGAGGTCGTATTAAAACAGTTATTCCTGAAAAAGATTTAGCCATTGTTGCCTTGGTTGGCGATAATATGAAAAGCCACCAAGGTCTAAGTGGTAAAATGTTCAGTACTCTTGGCAAAAACAATGTAAATATTAGGGTTATTGCTCAAGGTGCTTCAGAACGTAACATTTCATGCATAATTGACGAAAAAGATGTAAAAAAAGCTTTGAACGCCTTGCACGAAGAATTCTTCGAAGAGAATATTAAGCAACTGAACCTTTTTGTAATGGGTGTGGGTAATGTTGGTGCTAAATTTTTAGAGCAAATTAGAGAGCAACGTAAATTCTTAAAAGAAAATCTAAAGTTGAACATTAGGGTAATAGGAATGTCTAACTCTAGAACAATGCTCTTTGATGAAAAAGGAATCGACTTAAACGATTGGTCGACTAAACTTACCAATGGCGAAAAAGCTGATAAAGTCAAATTTTTGGAGTTAGTGAATAGCCTAAACTACAGAAACAGCATTTTTGTAGACAATACGGCAAGTGAAGAAGTTTCTAAAACGTACAGTGAATATTTAGGCAATAGCATATCTGTAGTAACCTGTAATAAAATTGCATGTTCATCAGAATTTGAAAACTATTCGCATTTAAAATCTTTAGCGAGAACTTATAACGCACCCTTCTTATTTGAAACCAATGTTGGTGCAGGGTTACCTATTATTGACACATTAAAACACTTAATTGCATCGGGTGATAAAATTTTGAAAATTCAAGCTGTTTTATCCGGTAGTTTAAACTTTGTTTTCAATAACTTCAATGACCAAACTACTTTTCATGATGTGGTGAAACAGGCTCAGGAAGAGGGTTATACAGAACCTGATCCAAAAATTGATTTAAGTGGTGTTGATGTTATGCGTAAAATTTTAATCTTAGCACGCGAGAGCGGAAATCAGTTGGAAATCAGTGACATTACCAACAACCCGTTCTTACCTGAAGAAAGCTTGAACACTGATAACAATGATGATTTCTTTGCTTCTTTAGTTAAACATGAACCTCATTTTCAATCCTTATACGCAAGTGCTAAAAATGCAGATAGCAAACTAAAGTATGTTGCTCAATTTGACAACGGAAAAGCTAGTGTAGGGATACAGGAAATACCAAAAGGTCATGATTTCTACAATCTGGAAGGTAGCGATAATATTGTACTTTTCTTTACGGAAAGATATCCTAACCAACCCATGATTATTAAAGGTGCAGGTGCAGGTGCTGCGGTTACAGCCTCTGGAATTTTCGCAGATATTATCCGAATTGGTAATTTCTAAATTTCATAACAACGGTGTCAATTATGAATAAAAATGAAATTAAAGTCTTTTGTCCTGCTACGGTTGCCAATGTATCGTGCGGATTTGATGTTCTTGGCGTTGCCCTAGACTCGGTGGGTGATGAAATGGTGGTTAGAAAAGTAACGCAAAAAGGCATTAAAATAACAAAACTTACCGGACAAGATTTACCAAAAGAGACATTGAACAATGTAGCCGGTGTTGCCGGTAATGCTTTTTTATTGGCTTCTGATTATGATGGCGGATTTGAGATAGAAATCGATAAAAAAATAAAGCCTGGCAGCGGTATTGGTAGCAGTGCCGCAAGTTCTGCAGGTGCCGTATGGGCAATGAACCATTTATTGGGCAACCCGTTCAGTAAAACCGAGTTGGTTAAATTTGCTATGGAAGGTGAACGCTTGGCTAGTGATGTAGCACATGCGGATAATGTAGCTCCTGCCCTATTTGGCGGTTTTACCTTGGTTAGAAGCTATAATCCGTTAGACGTTATAGATATTCCCGCTCCAAGCGAATTATACGTTACGATAATTCACCCACAGATAGAAATTAAAACTTCGGATTCCAGAAAGGTTTTAAAGACCACCATATCGATGGAAACAGGTATTAAGCAATGGGGAAATGTTGGCGGATTAATAGCGGGATTATTCAAAAAAGACTATGATTTAATTGGTCGTTCATTAGAAGATCATATTGTAGAACCTATACGTTCTATCTTAATTCCCGGTTTTGATGAAGTTAAAAAAGTTTCTTTAGAAGCCGGTGCTTTAGGTTCTGGCATATCTGGATCAGGACCTTCAATTTTTGCATTTAGCAAAGGAGAAGAAACTGCCGTAAAGGTAGGTGAAGCCATGAAAACGGTGTACGACAAAATTGGCATCGATTATGAAATTCATGTCTCTAAAATAAATATGAAAGGCGTTAAGCTTTTATAAGTTAAAACACCTTGATATTAACAGTTAAAAAATTACATCTTGAAATTCTATAGTTTAAACAATACAGCTCCACAAGTTTCCTTTGACACTGCCGTTGTAAATGGTATTGCCCCAGACAAAGGCTTATATTTTCCAGAAAAAATTTCTCCGCTACCTAGTTCTTTTTTCGAAAAAATCGAAAACCTTTCTAATGAAGAAATTGCATTTACCGCAATTCGTCAATTCGTAACAGAGGTTGTACCTGATGATATATTGAAAGACATTTTAAAGGAAGTTCTAGACTTTGATTTTCCGGTAGTCGATATTACTGAAAACATTGGTACTTTAGAGCTATTTCACGGTCCTACGATGGCTTTTAAAGATGTTGGTGCTCGCTTTATGGCGCAGTGCCTAGGTTATTTTTCTAGAGCTACAAAAAATGAGGTCACAGTTCTTGTGGCAACCTCCGGTGATACTGGTGGTGCTGTAGCCAATGGTTTTTTAGGAGTAGAAGGCGTAAATGTCGTTATACTCTATCCTAGCGGTAAAGTAAGTGATATTCAAGAAAGGCAATTAACTACTTTAGGCAAAAATATTACAGCTCTAGAAGTTGACGGCATGTTCGACGATTGCCAAGCTATGGTTAAAAATGCATTCTTGGATAAGGAACTACTTGACAATATGAAATTAACATCTGCCAACTCCATTAACGTGGCTCGCTGGTTACCACAATTGTTCTATTTCCTTTTTGCCTACAAACAAGCGAAATCAAAAGGAAAAGAGATAGTTTTTTCTGTGCCATCTGGTAATTTCGGTAATATTTGTGCAGGTTTAATGGCGCAACGTTTGGGTATGCCCGTAAAACACTTTGTAGCATCTACAAATGTAAATGACACCGTGCCACAATTTATGCAAACAAAAAAGTACAACCCCAAGTCATCTACAGCTACAATTTCTAATGCCATGGATGTTGGCGATCCTAGTAATTTTATTAGAATCAGACATTTGTTTCAAGACAATTTTGATGCTTTAAAAGAAAATTTATCATCTTATCCTTTTACAGATGACGAAACCAAAAAAGCCTTAAAGGAAATCCATAATATCAACGGATATATCGCAGACCCTCATGGCGCAGTGGGTTATTTAGGACTTAAAAAATATCAAGAACAACATCCTGATACTTACGGTATATTCTTGGAAACTGCACACCCTGTTAAGTTCTTGGATATCGTTGAAGAAACCCTTGATGAAAAATTAGAAATTCCCGCTCAGATAGAAAAGGTAATGGGTAAAACAAAGTCGTCTATTAAAATCTCAACATATGATGATCTAAAAAAATATCTTTTAAACTCCTAGTTAGTTTTAGTTTATAATATTTTCTCAATTCAAGGTTAAGCCACATTTGCTTCTATTTATTTTCGATAAATTTGTATCGCCAATAAAATAAATAAAATGAAAAATACTGCGCTTACTACAACACATGAATCTCTAGGTGCCAAAATGGTTCCTTTTGCCGGTTATAACATGCCTGTTTCTTACGAAGGTGTCAATGCCGAGCATGAAACCGTACGTAATGGTGTTGGGGTTTTTGACGTATCACACATGGGCGAGTTTTTAATCTCAGGTCCGAATGCTTTAAACCTTATACAAAAAGTAACATCGAACGACGCCTCAAAATTAACTATTGGCAGAGCTCAATACAGCTGTTTACCCAACGAAAATGGTGGTATAGTTGATGACCTTATTGTATATAAGATAAAAGAAGAGCAATACTTATTGGTAGTAAACGCCTCTAACATTGAGAAAGATTGGAATCATATCTCATCATACAACACAGATTTTAATGCAGATATGCGAAATATATCTGAAGGATATTCTCTTTTAGCCATACAAGGGCCAAAAGCGGTAGAAGCTATGCAGTCACTGACTTCTGTGAATCTTGCCGAAATTAAGTTCTATCAATTTGAAGTTGCAGATTTTGCCGGTATAGAAAACGTTATTATTTCCGCAACCGGATATACCGGTTCTGGGGGATTTGAAATTTATTGCAAAAATGAAGAGGTAAAGCAAATTTGGGACAAGGTCTTCGAAGCAGGTGCTGATTTTGGCATTAAGCCAATAGGTTTGGCGGCAAGAGACACTTTAAGACTAGAAATGGGCTATTGTCTTTATGGAAACGATATTAATGATTCGACCTCTCCTATCGAAGCCGGACTTGGTTGGATTACAAAATTCACAAAGGATTTTGTCAACTCAGAAGCTTTACAAAAAGAAAAGCAGCATGGACCTGAACGTAAATTAGTAGCTTTTGAATTAGATGAACGTGGCATACCTAGACAAGGTTATGATATTGTAGATGGTAACGGTAAAACTATTGGTGAAGTGACCTCTGGTACAATGTCCCCATCAATGGGAACGGGAATTGGTCTTGGATACGTACCTACTATTTTTACAGATATAGGTAGCAAAATCAATATTCAGATCAGAAAAAAAGCTATTCCTGCAACTATAGTTAAATTACCTTTTTACAAAAGTAAATGATAGACTTTCAAAGCGTTTTAAATGCTATAAATGATGATGCTTCCAACGTAAAGGAAAGAGGTGAAATTGCAGACTATATCCCGCAATTGGCAAAGGTAGATGTAAAACATTTTGGCATCCATCTCATTGACAGCCAACAGAACAACTTTTCAGCTGGGGATTCTCATGAACTTTTTTCAATTCAGAGTATTTCTAAAGTATTAACGTTATCATTGGCTTTGAACCTTATTGGTGAGGATGTATGGAAACGAGTAGATGTCGAGCCCTCTGGTGATCCATTTAATCACCTTTCTTTATTAGAGCTAGAAAATGGTATTCCCAGAAACCCTTTAATAAACCCTGGAGCTATTGTTATTGCTGATATTTTGGTATCTCAACTAGAGCATCCTAAAGATGATTTTTTGACATTTGTTCGTAATATAGCAAATGATGACAGCATCACTTATGATGAATCTGTAGCCATTTCTGAAAAAGAAGCAGGATTCAGAAATTTTGCGGCTGCCAATCTATTAAAATCATATGATAATTTGAATAATGATGTAGAAGTTGTTCTAGATTTTTATTTCCATCAGTGTTCACTTTCCATGAGCTGCGAACAATTAACACATGTTTTCTACATGTTCATGAATCATGGTAAATGTAGAAGGAACAAAGCATATTTAACCTTATCACAGGTTAAGCGTATTAATGCTATAATGCTTACATGCGGTTTTTATGACGAAGCAGGTGAATTTGCATTTGAAGTCGGACTACCCGGCAAAAGTGGCGTTGGTGGTGGAATTGTAGCATTATTGCCAAATAAATTTTGTGTAGCCACATGGTCTCCTGGACTTAACCCAAAAGGAAACTCAAAAATAGGTATGCTTGCCTTGGAAAAATTGACTACAGAAACAGAACTTTCCATTTTTTGAAAATAGACACAAAAAAAATACTGATTCTTGGCGGAAGCGGCTTTATAGGTAACGCGATTTACAAAGAGCTTTGTAATTATTTTGATACCTATGGCACCTACTGCCATGCTGCCAATTCATTCTCATCCAACAAACAATTTGTTCACTATAATATTGAAGAAGACGATATTGTAGAAATTTTAGAAGAGATAAAACCTCAAATTATAATTTCGGCCTTAAGAGGAAATTTTGCTGCCTTGGTTATAGCCCATGACCATTTAACCAAATATGTAGCACAAGAAAAATGCAAGTTTTATTTTATTTCATCTGCCAATGTTTTTGATGCGTATAGCAAATACCCCTCTTACGAAATGGACAAAACCTTATCTGAGAGTGTTTATGGTAGATTAAAAATAAAGATTGAAAATATGCTGTTACGTTTACCCAAAGAAAAAATGGCAATATTACGCGTGCCCATGGTATTTGGTAACGGGTCACCAAGAATTAAGGCCATGAAAAAATCCATCATTGAAAATGAGCCTGTAGAAGTTTTTCCTAATTTGATATTAAATGTTACGAATGATGATAAGCTTACCCAGCAAATTCATTATCTTATTAATAGAAACAAATCGGGTATTTATCATTTAGGAAGTAACGACTTAACACACCATGAAGATTTTATTAAAGAAATATTAGAACGAGTAGGTAATTTTAACCCTATAATAAAAAGAGTGTATACCACCAATGAAGACAGGTATTTAGCTGTGTTGCCCAAAACCAATAAATTACCCAAAAATTTACAATTTACTTTTCAAGATATTATTGACCATCATGTTTTAAATTAAAACAATTATGAAAGAAATGGAAAAATTTACGGACCAACAAATTGCTGACTATTTAGGTCAACTGGACGGATGGGAGTATGTAGACGGAGCAATAGAAACCACATTTGAATTTAAAAATTTTAAAGAGGCTTTCTCGGTAATGACACGTATTGCTTTTGAATGCGAAGCTCAAGGTCACCACCCAGATTGGAGCAATGTTTACAATACTTTGAATATTCGATTAAACACTCATGATGCCAATGGTGTTACCGAAAAAGATTTTGTTTTGGCTAGAACAATAGAAGATATTATAGAAAGTGAATTTTAAGAACCAATACTAATAGTTAAAAATGGTAGTCACGAAATTTATGTAATGATTTCTGAACTTTGACCGTTTTTGTACATTTGTTTAAAATAATTTACCATGGGAAGAGCTTTTGAATTTAGAAAAGCACGTAAAATGAAAAGATGGTCTGCAATGTCCAAAGCCTTTACTCGTATCGGCAAAGATATTGTGATGGCTGTAAAAGAAGGCGGTCCGGATCCAGATTCTAATTCAAGATTAAGAGCCGTTATACAAAATGCCAAGTCGGTCAACATGCCAAAAGACAATGTTGAACGTGCTATAAAAAGGGCAAGCGATAAAAGTCTTGGTGATTACAAAGAAGTATTATTTGAAGGATATGCACCTCACGGAATTGCTGTTTTAGTAGAAACTGCTACGGATAATAACACACGTACGGTTGCCAATGTTAGAAGTTATTTTAATAAATGTAATGGTAACCTAGGTACTTCAGGCTCTGTGGAGTTTATGTTTGACCATACCTGTAATTTTAGAATACCTGCAGATGGTATTGACCCAGAAGAACTAGAATTAGAATTGATTGATTTTGGTGCCGAAGAAGTTTTTGTAGACGACGATGGAATTCTAATATACGGACCTTTCGAGAGCTTTGGAGCTTTACAAAAAGAATTGGAAAACCGTGATATAGAAATTTTATCATCAGGATTTGAACGAATACCTCAAGTCACAAAAAAGCTAAACGAAGAAGAAGCCGCAGATGTTGAAAAACTTCTAGAGAAATTAGAAGAGGATGATGATGTACAGAATGTATATCATTCTATGGAGGAATAAAATTTTTCAATTTGATATATAAAAAAAGGAGACCATTTTGGTCTCCTTTTTTGTTTTCGCATACTAATTAATTATGCTATTGTCGTTTTAGCTCTATTTTTTTCCTGAAATAAACTCCTTTTGCACCTAACCAATAAATACAAGTTTAAGCATGCTTCCCCTCCACCCCATCAAAATAGGCATGATATTGTTTAAAATCAGCTTCTTTATCATCTGTAGGAGTCATTGGACCAGAAAGTTTTATTTCTTTTTTCCCATAATCAAAAGCTACTAAAATGATGGGCACGTTGGCAGTTTTGGCAATATAGTAGAAACCGGTTTTCCACTTTGCTACTTTTTTGCGTGTACCTTCTGGGGACAATGCTAATCTGAATTTTTTTCGTTCACTGAATATGGTTGCTGTAGCTTTTACCGTATCGCTATTTCTTGTTCTATCTATGGGAGCACCACCTGTCCACCTAAAAAACCAACCAAAAGGAGCTTTAAACAAGCTTTTCTTACCAACATAGTTTATTTCTTCTTGCCAAACGGCTCGTATTAACAACCCTAAAAGAAAATCCCACCAACTGGTATGCGGTACCACTATAGCTACAAACTTATCTAAATGTGATGGAAATGCTCCGTTTAGCTTCCATCCCAATAAATTAAAATAAATAAACTTTGCTATTTGCTGCATACGATAAGGGTATTGATTTGCCTTACCGGCAAACCTTCTTTTTATGAATAAAAGGTAAAATTATGTTCGACTATATTTTTTGATAAATAGCCCTTAGCTTTTTTGGGGAAATAATAGATTTCCATTGCTCGCCCAATGCATTTTCCCAAAGTGGTTCCATGCCCATGGCAACAGTAATCATTGTATTCATTTCATTATCGGATAAATTTGAGCATACACCTTTTGGCAAAATGATATTATGCTTCTCTAGCATTAAATTGAACAATTGCACTCCTTCTGGATAAAACTCTTCTAAAAATTGAAATACCAAGCAATTGCCTATTCCATGCTTTACTCCTAAAACATAACCTAAACCGTAACTCATTGCATGTGCAACACCTACTTGCGAATAGGCTATACTCATACCACCATGCCATGATGCCATCATTAATTTTTCTCTGCTATCGGATTCTTCGATATCTTCTAAAAATACTTCCTTGCAAAGTTCTAAGGACTTTTCTCCATAGCTTTTGCTGAATGCATTTAAAAAAGTTCCATTTAAGGATTCCACACAATGAATAAAACAGTCCATACCTGTATAAAACCATTGCTCTTTTGGAACGCCAATGGTTAAATCTGGATCTAAAATTACCTGATCAAAAGTAGTGTAGTCCGAATTGATTCCTAGTTTCTTTTCTGGACCCATTAACACTGTAGTTCTTGAAACCTCTGCACCGGTACCGCTTATGGTAGGAATACCTACATGATAAATTGATTGCTTATTCACCAAATCCCACCCTTGGTATTCCGAAGCACTTCCTTTATTGGTAAGCATAATTGCTACTGCTTTTGCTAAATCTAACAGCGTACCACCACCAATACCAATAATGCCTGAAGGAAGCTCTGTATAAGTTTCCCGAATCATGTTAACAAGCGCATCTACTTGTTCCGTTTTTGGTTCTTCGTCTGCAGATATTAAAATAATCTGATCACAAAAAATACTCGGAATTCTATTGATAATCTCTGTATTCTCAAAAACATCATCTACCAAATAAATCATTGGTGCTTCTGAATGTTTTCGCTTTGGCATCAAAATATCCCCAAGGGTACTAAAACTCCCAATACCATAAACCACACGAGGTACCATTGGAAAATTACGGAACTCCTCTGAAGCTTTGGTCGGTATATTCTTTTCTGCCATTTCTTTATTCGCCTGCATATTCATTACACATATTTCAGTACATCGGTTAAGGTAGACATTGTCATATACCCATTATTCTCAACCACATCGGTAACTTCTTCATGCTGCCATGTGGTATGAAAAGGTATGTGCACAGCTCTCGCCCCAATGTTTACCAGTGGCAAAACATCTGATTTTAAGGAATTACCGATCATTAAAAACTCACTAGGATCAATTTCTAAATGCTCTAATAAATCACTATAGTTCTTTTCTTTTTTATCACTTAAAACTTCAACGTGGTGAAAATATTCTGACAAACCTGAACGCTCCAATTTACGTTCTTGATCCAAAAGATCTCCTTTTGTCAAAACAATTAAACGATATTTATTTTTTAACTGTTCAAGTACTTCTTCAACCCCATCTAACAACTCAACGGGCTGTGTAATCATATCTTTACCTAAATCTAAAAGGGCACTTACCGTTTTCGCTGAAACCTGATTATTGGAAAGTTCTAAGGCACATTCTATCATAGAAAGTACAAACCCTTTTATACCATAGCCATAAAGATCTAAATTTTTAATCTCCGTTCTAAAAAGCTCTTGGTCAATTTTATTCTTTGTTTCATACTTTTCTAAAAGATCGGCAAACTTATCTTCAGTATCCCTAAAGTAAGTTTCATTTACCCAAAGGGTGTCATCTGCATCAAACCCAATTACTTGAATGCCATCAAAATTTATTTCCATGCCTTCTGTGCTTTCTTTAAATCCTCAGGTGTATCGATCTCTATGCCCTGAACGGTAGTTTCTACCATTTTAATCTTCTTTCCATATTCCAAGTAACGAATAGCTTCAATCTTCTCCGTAGCCTCTAATTGTAACATAGGTAAGCGTTGAAAATCCATTAAAGCACTTTTTCTAAAGGCATAAATACCCTTATGCTTAAAATATACGGTATCGTCGTTTTTTGCTCTTGGATATGGTATTGGAGACCTCGAAAAATACAATGCAAAATCTCTATTATCAACAATGACCTTTACTGTATTAGGATTATTTATTTCTTCTTCATCGGTAATTTTAACCATTAAGGAAGCTAGGTCAATTTCTTTATGTGTATCATCTTCAAAGACTTGCATCACCCCTTCTAAGCTTTCGCGATCCGTGAATGGTTCATCACCTTGTACATTGACGATTATATCAACATCCATTTGCATTACCGCCTCGGCAATACGATCGCTACCACAGTCATGTTCTTTCTGACTCATTATAGCTAAACCACCTTCTTTTACTATGGTTTCATAGATTACATCGCTATCGGTCACCACATAAACTTCATCAAAAAGCTTGGTATGTACAGCAGCTTGGTATGTTCTTAATATGACCGGTTTGCCAGCCAGATCCTGCATTAATTTTGCAGGAAATCTTGATGCCGCATATCGGGCAGGAATCATCGCTATTTTCTTCAACTAAGTCTCTTTTAAGTATTCCTCTTTGGTCGTAATTTTCTGTAAATTCTAAAGATGATCACTAAAATAATAATGACCAAAACGGCTGCTAAGATAGGTGCAAATATTGAAGCAACGGATACCACTGCAGCTGTTCCTGTTTCTACCGTTGTAATTACCGGGTTTGCCAGCCCACCAGTAGTGGCGGTAGAAGCCAACCTGCCCGTTGCACCAGCTCCTTTAATTGCCGTAGCTGTACCGCCACCAGCTATTATAGCCAATGACCAAGTTATTACGGGATCTAAGTCTGCTACGGTCGAAACCATTACAGCTGTACCGGCAATAGCCGCCAAGGGCACGGATATACTATCCAATAAATTATCGAACCAAGGTATAAAGTATGCGAAAATTTCCAATAAGGTGGCAACACCCAGGGTTAGTACCGCAACCAAACTACCTATCCATTCCCAATTGTCATTTAGTTCCCACAACCCAAAATAGGATGCTAAACTTAGAGCGAATAAAGGTAAAAATACCCTAAAACCCACAGATGCGGCTAATCCTACTCCTAAAAAAATACTTAAAATCGTATCTGTTGTCATGATAATTCATCTATTGGAAATAGCAATATTTTCCACATCAATATTTACTAAAATAATCTTTTCTTAATCAAGAAAAAAATCATCCTTAAAACCGATAAGGTACAATTTATTCTTAGCTCTGGTTACTGCGGTATATAACCATCTTAAATATTCTTTATCTATACCATTGGGCAAGTATGGCTGTTCTACAAAGACAGTATTCCATTGTCCACCTTGTGATTTATGACAGGTTATGGCATATGAAAATTTCACCTGTAAACCGTTGAAATATTTATTATTCTTAACCCCTAAAAACTTCTTGTACTTAGAACTTTCGTGGGCAAAATCTTTCATTACTTCTTGATATAACCTATTGCCGTCTTCATAAGATAATGACGGTGATTCCGCCGTTATCGTATCCAATAACAAAACGGTCTCAAATGGTGCCATGTTAGGGTAATCTACCATCTTTACCTTTACTTCTGCAAACTTAAAGGTGTATATTTCTTTGATGTCAAAAATTTCCAAAATTTCTATGATATCACCATTGGCAATGAAACCAGCTTCAGAACTTGGTTTTAACCAGAAGTAGTTATTTTTTACGACCATCATAAAATCGCCAACGGCAATATCATTTTCCAAAAATAAAATACGCTCGCGTATATTTTGATTGTATAGGTTAGCGCGTTTATTGGAACGTACTATGAAAGCTGTTTCTTCTTTTCCATTTTCAGCATACGAACTATCGATAGCTTCCTGTATTTCATTTCCGTCAATAAGCCTAACAATGTCCGTAAAAGGATCTACATTGAATTTAAAGTCTTCAAAAAAATCACCTTGTAACTGTTCTCTTAATAAGGTAGCATTAGCCAATATGCCAGAATCGCCTGCTTGCCTTACGACTTCATTCAACTCTAACCTAACAACTTCCTTATTATAATTTAAAGAAAGTTTATTACCATCCAATGCAGGACTCAACACTAGATGTACCGGCGGCAACTGTGCCGTATCACCAATTAATAACAACTTACATTTATGGCCCGAATACACGAACATCATTAAATCATCTAACAAAGAACCGTTTTCGAACAATTTGGAGTCTGCAGCAGTATCAGGTATCATAGAAGCCTCATCTACTATAAATAAAGTATCCCTATGTTTATTTGGTGCCAATACAAATTGTACCCCGCCTCCACTTTGCTTTTTGGGAAAGTAAATTTTTCTATGGATAGTAAATGCCTGCGTACTAGAGTAATTTGACATTACCTTTGCGGCTCTACCTGTTGGTGCCATTAGTACTGCTTTCTTCTGAACTTTCCATAAACTATTGACCAAAGTACCTATTAAAGTAGTTTTTCCGGTACCGGCATAGCCTTTTAGCAAAAAAGCTTCATCTTTAACAGTTGACAAGGTAAATTCTGCCAATTTTTGCAAAGCCACTGATTGTGTGGCAGTTGGTGTATGAGGAAATTTAGATTCTAGTATACTATAGAAAGAAGCGGGTGTTGTTGGTTTCATGAGCCCCCAAAGATAAAGATGATTTTTAGGCTAAAAACTTTTACCATTAAAAAAAAATTGTAGATTTGTGAAGACCACTAAATAAAAATAACACATACGAAATGAAGACCGTAATACAAATTGTACTTTGGATTGGATGTATCGCTTTGGGATACTTTATTTACAACTCCATTACTGGACCAATCAAGTTTAAAGAGGTAAAAGAAGAGCGTTTTGCCCAAGTTATTTCTAAGCTTAAGGATATTAGAAACTCTCAAGAAGCTTATAAAATAGTTAATGGAAAATACGCAAATGACTTCAATAGTCTTATTCGTTTTATCGATACTGGTAAATATGTAATTACACAGCAAAGAGATTCTTCTTTCATGGAGTTCGATAAAGCTTACGGTATTGACATGTTGAGAGAAGTTAAAATTATTGATACTTTAGGTTTTGTTTCTGTAAAAGATTCTCTTTTTAAAGCAGATACCCGTTACAAAAGTTTAATGGACGTACCAACAGCTCCAAACGGAGAAAAATTCACTATGAAATCTGCATTCGTTGAAAAGAGTGGCTATAAAGCTCCTGTTTTTGAAGCAAAAGTTGATAAAGAAGTAGTGTTATACGACCAGCCGAAAGATTTATTGGCTCGTGAAAAAGCTGCAATGAGCGTAGAAGAGGTAAATGGACCAACAATTAAAGTAGGTTCTCTTGACGATGTTAGCACAACTGGTAACTGGCCTGCTATTTATGACAAAAAAGAAAAAAAATAATAGCTTAAATATAGCGGATAAAAATTTTAAGAAATTGTCCATTCAGGTTAGCTTGAATGGACTTTCTTTTTGTGTAGCAGATACTGTTTCACAAAAACTATTGCTGTCTGACCGAGTGGATTTTGCTTTTGAAAAAAATCCGATGGAAGCAAAAGATGAATTGCAAAAACTATTTCTGAAACATGATATAGAAAATATGCAGTTCGATGAGGTTGTAACCGTACATAAAAACACGCTGTTCGGTTTAGTTCCAAAGTCATTGTTCAATGCCAATAACCTCCACGAATACTTAAAATTCAACACTAAAATATTGGCAAACGATATTTTGGCTTACGATGAAGTAGAAAATCATGATCTGGTAGTTGTATACGTACCTTACACAAATATCAACAATTACCTTTACGACCTTTTCGGTGAGTTCCATTTTATGCATAATGGCACAGTATTGCTACAATCTTTAATGAACAACCAAACACAAAATCAAGAAACTACTTGTTTTGTTCACGTTAGTAAAGACCAATTGGACATTACGGTTTTAAATCAGCGTAAATTACTATTATACAATAGCTTTACATACGAAACAAAAGAAGATTTCACCTATTATCTTCTCTTTGTAATAGAGCAACTAGAATTAGACCCAAAGACAGTAATTGTAAAACTCTTTGGAGATATCGAAGAAGATGATGAAACTTATAAGCTCTGCTACAATTATATACAGCATATAAGCATATTTGCACCATCTACCCAACAGCTTATAAAACTTGGAGAGTCAACAACCAGTTCAATAGACTTCACCCTTATTAATACTATATAATGCGAATTATTTCTGGAAAGCATAAAGGTCGAAATTTAATCGCACCTAAAAAATTACCTGTAAGACCTACTAAGGATATGGCCAAGGAAAGCTTGTTTAATATCTTGAACAATTCCTATTACTTTCCTGATTTAAAGGTTCTAGACCTTTTTACCGGTACCGGAAACATTAGTTATGAATTTTCGTCTAGAGGGGTTGAAGATATTCTTGCAGTTGATGCCCATGTAGGTTGCATAGATTTCATAGACAAAACGGTAACTCTTTTGGACATGAACATTAGAACATTAAAAAGCGATGTTTTTAGTTTTTTGCAGCGAAATACGGAAAAGTTCGATATTATTTTTGCCGACCCTTTTTACGACATGGACCTGTCAGATTTCGAAAAACTGCCACAATTGGTATTTGAGAATGAATTGTTATTAGAAGACGGGGTCTTAATTATTGAACATTCTAACCATACCAGCCTAGCAGAATTACCACATTATAAGAACTCTAGAAAATATGGTGGTAGTGTTTTTAGTTTCTTTGAAATGTAGCCAAAAAAAACTCTTGAATGGTTAAAAAAAGCAGACCATAAGCCGGATTCTGTATTCTAAAAACTTTAGAATTCCTTATCATTTATCTAGGTAAAGGGTTACCCCAGTACTCTAACCGCCTACCCTTCGACTTGGGCGTGCAGCCCTTAAGCATCGATTTACATGACGTTTCACCGTATAGAGTTTACCTGGTTTCACTACAGCCGAACTGTACTTGCTTTCTGTTGCACTTGTCCTCACTTTTCAGCGGACGGGCGTTACCCGCTATACTGCACTATGGTGTCCGGACTTTCCTCTCCCAATTACTTGGCAGCGATAAGGTGGCCTGCTTGGCGCAAATGTACTGCAATTGTTGATAACTAAGGATGATCTCTTTTCTTAATTCTCGTTAGAAATAAAGTCTATAATTATATTTGTATAAGAATAAACAGAAGTAGCAATTTGGAACCATTTATTGTATCGGCCAGAAAGTATAGACCCCAGACATTTAAGGATGTTGTGGGTCAACAATCTATTACCAATACACTACAAAATGCGATAGACCAAAATCACCTGGCACAAGCATTATTATTTTGCGGACCAAGAGGTGTAGGTAAAACTACTTGCGCACGTATTTTGGCAAAACAGATAAATTCTGATGGTACAGAACAGGAGAATGAAGATTTTGCATTCAATATTTTTGAATTGGATGCCGCTTCTAACAACTCTGTGGACGATATTAGAAATTTAATTGACCAAGTACGTATACCACCACAAGTTGGCAAGTACAAGGTGTATATTATTGATGAGGTACATATGCTATCTCAATCGGCTTTTAACGCTTTTCTTAAAACACTAGAAGAACCGCCAAAGCATGCCATTTTTATATTGGCTACAACAGAGAAACACAAAATTATACCTACTATTCTTTCTAGATGTCAAATTTTTGACTTTAAAAGAATTACGGTTAAAGATGCCGCAGAATACTTAAAATATATTGCAGAAAACCAAGGCATTACTGCTGAGGACGATGCATTACATATCATAGCCCAAAAAGCCGATGGTGCCATGCGCGATGCTTTATCGATCTTTGATAGAGTTGTTAGCTTTTCTGGATCTGACCTCACACGTAAAGCGGTTACAGAAAACCTTAACGTTTTAGATTACGATACTTATTTTGAAGCTACAGATTTAATTTTAGAACATAAAATTCCGAATCTGCTATTACTTTTCAATAAGACGTTATCCCTAGGGTTTGATGGTCATCATTTTATTTCTGGTTTAGCATCTCATTTTAGAGATTTAATGGTATGTCAGCATCCGGATACAATTACATTATTAGAAGTTGGTGAAGCCGCACAACAGTTATATAGAGACCAAAGCAAAAAGACATCCTCGTCCTTTTTATTGCAAGGATTAAATATTGCCAATGACTGCGATTTAAAGTACAAAACAAGTAAAAATCAGCGCTTACTGGTTGAACTAACCCTTATGAAACTTGCCTCTATCAATTTTGATGGAGAAAAAAAAAATCCTGAATCAGTAGCCCTTCATAACAAGACTATTGATTTCATTGCCCCTTCTGCTTTTTACAAACAATTACCAAAGACACCCGAATCAGCAAAAGAAGAGGAAGTTAAATCAACTACGTCAACTGAGTTTAAAACCACTGAAGAAAATAACAGTGCGAAAGCTGAACAAGCAACAACAAATTCCCCCGCTCCAAAACCTGTTGATCTTGTAGAAAAACAGGAAGGGCAGGCTCAAGTAGCCCAAAAAGAAGTAAAACAAAAAACGGTAGATACCACAGTATCCGAGTCTACTACCGATGTTAAAAAACCGATTATAAATCGCCCTACAAAAAGGGTATCAGGACTTTCAATTTCTAGTTTAAACGCCAAAAAGCAGCACGAACTCAATAGAATTGAGGTTGTAATAGATGAAAACAACTTACCAAGAGAGAAATTTACCGAAGAAGAGCTTCGAAAACATTGGGCAGAATTTATTGAGATAATAGATAAGAAAGGGCAAAAGATATTAGCCTCAAACTTACATACGGATATACCTAAACTCAAGGATGATTTTAAGATTCATATTGAGTTGCCTAACGGCACCATGAAAAAGGAAATTGAACGTGAGCAATTTGAACTAATGGAATATTTGCGCGCTAAATTGAACAATCACTTCGTTCAATTAGATATTACGGTCAATGAAACCACTACCACTAAATTTGCGTTTACCCCTGAAGAGAAATATGAAAAACTAAGAGAAAAGAATCCGGTTATTGATTTGCTAAGATCAGAATTCGACCTTTACCTATAATTTTCTTTTTATTCGGAAGGCGAATATTAAAAGTACTATTGAAATTATCAATAATCCGAAAGCCTCTCTACCCAACTCTACCGTTTTAATATCACCATCATTTAAATCAAATCCTTGAAAATCTGCAGGGTATAAATATACAAAGCCAATAAAAGCCAAAATCCCTAGTACCAAGGGGATAATGTATCTTATTTTATTCAACGCAAACAATAAAGATACTAATGCAGCTACTCCATAGATTATAATCCAATGTAGAGAATCTGGATCATTATATTGCAAGACCGCACCTACAGCAAACAAAACAGTAAATACGTATCCAATTATCTTAAACAATAGATTCATTTCATTTTAGTTTAAAAGGTGATCTTCAATAAGATCACGTACTTGTATTGCACTAATAGTCTGATCATTATCACCCGTTACATAATTACTTATAAAGATAGGAAAGTCATCTACATCTTCAGTTAAACGACCATGCGAACCTTTAATCAACGTAGCATCAATAGGTATAATATTCATTACCGTTCTAAAACCTATTTTTTTCTTGAGTAGTTTCCCTACCACTTTTGCCATCACCAATTTATCTTTTGGATCGGTCATCATTTCAACGGGATCATAACCCGGTTTTTTATGAATATCTACCATTCTTGCATAGTCTGGTGCATTGGCATCATCTAACCAAAAATAGTAGGTAAACCAAGAGTCTTTATCTGCAACTACCACAATATCACCACAACGTTCATGATTTATCCTATAGGTCTTTAAATCGTCTCCATACAATACTTTTTCTACACCCTCTATAGAATTCAACAAACCAGCAATACGTTCTGTATCCTTGTCATGTTTAACATAAACATGTGCAATTTGATGATCGGCTACCGCAAAAGCATCACTTTGACCTGCATCTAAAAGCTCTAATCCCCGTTCTTCGCGTATAGCTAACATCCCTTCTTCTCTTAAAACACGATTAAGATGAATTGGTCTGTTTACATTTGTAATTCCATATTCTGAAAGAAGTATCACCCTGGTTTCTAATGCTTCATAGTGATTTACCAAATTTTTGACTACAGCATCTATTTCATTCAAATCTTTAGAAATTATCTCAAAATCGAGTCCATATCGCTGCAGATTATAATCTAAATGAGGTAAATAAATTAAAGTTAAATCGGGATTATGCTTTTTATCCGTTAATACTGCTGCATCGGCAATCCACTTAGAAGAATTTATGGTTGTTTTAGGTCCCCAAAATTCAAATAATGGAAATGTACCTAACGTACTTTGCATCTCATCTCGCAATTGTGCCGGATAAGAATATACATCTGGAATTTTTCTGCCGTCTGCCAAATAATTAGGTCTTGGAGTAAGACTAAAATCAACATTACTGTACATGTTGTACCACCAAAAATGGTTGGCACAGGTAAAATTGGGATATTTCTTCTTTATGTCATCCCAAATTTTTGGTTGCTGCACAAGTTTGTTAGACTGCCTCCAAAACTTAACCTCGCATTCATCTTTAAAATACCATCCATTACCAACTATACCATGATCTGTTGGCCATTTACCTGTTACATAGGTTGATTGCACAGAGCACGTTACAGCAGGAAGTACAGGCTCTATATAGGATGCCTGACCTCTTTCTAAAAATGATTTTATAAACGGCGTATGTTCACCTATCAATCGTTTCGTTAAACCAACTACATTTATGACTACCGTTTTTTTCATATTACATATGTGATTTAAACCACTCTATTTCTCGTATTATTGATACTGATAAATCTTGTTTTACAGCTACTGGAAGCACATCCCAAGTATAGGTCTCAATTTCTAAGTGTTCTGAAATTGGATCTAATTTCAAGTACTGCATAGTTTTCAAAATATGGTCTTGGGTAGAGAACAGCTCTCCATATTTCTCTAGAAAAATCGGCACATGGTAATGAGCCCGAAGTTCTTTGTGATTTCTCTCCCCTTCTAAAACCAAAGGAAGATCGCTGTAGGTCTTTACCTTACCATCAATTATTTCGGTAACTTGATGTAAATAGGTAGGTTCATTAAATTGAGACAACTGTTCCCAAATTTTCTCGTCATTTTTACCGTTAAAAAGAATTTTCAATGCTGCACTTACTTGAATTTTACCAACTTTTATATCATTGGCCTTAAACTTTGTAAACGTATCAATTGGCTCTTCATAAGCCAATGAAAAATGACAAACGTCATAACAAACGGTAATGTATTTCTTAATTATAGCCTCTGCCTTGTTAGCATCTACACCTAATTCTTGCTTAAAATAAGTAATTCCTATAGGCACTAAAAAATCAGCATAAAATGCCAATACCTCTTCACTATTTTCCAACAATCCGTCTGGCTCAGGCTCAATATCCAAATGAAGATATTTTCCTGTAGCATTCTCTATATTATGCAATTGCAAAGCAACTTCAAGCATATTCTTTGCCCCAATTTCAAATGCATTTTTAATTGCACTATCCGACTTGTGCCAATATTTATAGGTAATAGGCGATGTTGAAATTCCACCATTCATTCCTTCAGGAAGCAGTTCAGATAATTGGCGAAACAATCTTTTTGTATACGTTAAACGATCATTTGTAGTCCAGTCAGGAGCATGCACCATATCTTTTACACGTTCATCATGAAAATTACCATATGGAAATCCGTTCATGGTAAACACATATAGATGATTAGTATCTAACCATTGTTTAAAATCGGACAAGTTATTACCCATTTCAAGCTCTTCACTTGCTTTATTGGATAATCGAAGCCCAAGACCAAAAGGTTGTTCTTTTGAAACCTTACTTTTTATACCTGGCACATGTTGTTTAATACTTTCAAAAGTACTTTTCCAATCTTGTCCCGGGTGTATATTTGTGCAATAAGTTAGATGAAATTTATCCTGTAGTTGCATTGAACTTAATTTAATGCGAATTGATGATTCAACTTGTTAATTGCCTGCGACATTAGACCCATATCAATGGTATGCACGTCATGTTTAACTCCTAAATCAGAAATTAGGGTAATTGTCAATTGCCCCCCTAAATGCTCTCTAAACTCCTCTATTCCATTTAACAGCGCCTCTATTTCTTTCTTACTTTCTACCGGTAATGACAAATCAAAACCTATTGCTATCATTACATCTAAAATGTGCTGTAAATCTTCTTCGGAAATTAAGCCAATAAGTTGCGCGTAGGTGACGTCTAACGCAATGCCTTTTGCTACTGCTTCACCATGTCTTAATTCATAATTGGTCATGAACTCCATCTTGTGCGCAGCCCAATGTCCAAAATCCAACGGTCTAGATGATCCCGATTCAAATGGGTCTCCACCTTGTGCAATATGGTGCATATGCATTTCTGCGCACTTATAAATTACATATTGCATAGGTTCCATTTCCCTATTCTTTAAACCTGTAGCGTTGTCCGCTATATATTTAAAAAACGTCTTGTCCTTAATCAAAGCCACCTTAATGGCTTCTGAAATTCCGGAAATCCAATCGCGTTGCTCTAAGGTTTCAAGAAAATTACTATCGTTGATTATTGCAAATGGCGGAGCAAATGTTCCTAAGAAATTTTTCTTCTTAAAGGCATTTACACTGTTCTTTACACCAACGGCAGAATCGTTCTGAGATAAAACCGTAGTTGGTATTCTGATCAACTTTACTCCTCTGTGTGCAATAGCTGCAGCATAACCGACCATATCTATCACCGCACCACCACCGATAACGACAACGAATGAATGGCGACAAATTTTATTCTCGTTGACTCCTTTTAACACGGATTCAATAGCATCATCACTGTTCTTTACCTGCTCGCCACCTGTTAGAACCAAAGTATCGGTATATTTTATAACCGACCGATTCTTTTCACAATATTCTTCAATTTGATGGATTAATGCCGTATGATGATTTTTAACTCCGTCATCCAATACAAAGAAAAGTTTAACGGGCTCAAAATCTTTATAATCCGCAATTAGATTTGCGAACAACGGGTTCTCTAAAGCAAATAGTCCTGATGTGAAGTACAACTGATAATCATATTGCACTTGAAAAGACTGTTTTATAGGTTGTAATTGCATACGTATTTTATGTTACTGCAAATAATTTAGACAAAAGCATGGATAATGGTAATAACAGCAGAACTGCCAAAGCCAAATACCAGTTAGAAAAACCGGCCACCCAGCAAGCGTTCATAACAACTAAGGACAACACACCCCCCATTACCGCTTTTTTAATATTCTTTGGTGAATTTTCTTTATATGCCTTAATTAAGGGTGAATAAATTAAAAACCCGAACAAAAGTAAAAACGGCAATAACACCAGGAGATTGTCTTTCTGTTGCATTACAATTAACGCAATAGACAGTACAACTATTGCATAGAGAATACCTGCCCAAACAATGTGTTTTTTATTATCACCATGTACCTCACCTCTACTGATCAAAGTGATGGCAAATATATATACGACCGGAACCAATGAAATGTACCAATTAGTAAGGCTTCCTAAAATAGACATGCCCAATAAAAGATTCAAACCACGGCAAATACCCATATTTAAAGGACCGGCAAAACCAAATTGCTTAAAATACCCGTCGTATGTTAAAATAGCAATGGTCAATACCACTGATATTAGCCCGGACAACAATGTGCATTTAAATGCCAAAGTAATACCGATCAACATTAAAATGATTCCAAAATAAATAGCTTCTCGTTTAGGTATGAGTCCGCTTGGTATTGCTCTTTCAGGTCTTTCAACAGCATCTAATTCAGCATCGAAAACATCGTTAAAAACCACTCCACCAGCATATAACGCAACCGATGAAAAGACTAATGAAAGCACATCACCACCTTGCTCACCTAAAAATGTAAGAACATCAATATTTTGTAGGTATAACATAATAGCAATACCCGCCAATATATCTGCAGCAGCAGTTGGCAAATTTGCAGGTCTTGCCAAACGAGCAAAACCCAATAACTTCTCTTTCATTTTATATGATTTGGTCCTCGTCTATTCTCGGCTTTTGACCTCTAAGAACACTATTATCGTTAAATAGTTGTGTTTGATTGATACTATCGGGTTGTAACCAATGCGCTTCTTTCATTTTACCATTTTTGCTAAAAGCATCTAAGGCATTTTGGTAACAGGTTTTTCTAACATCTTCCATAGAAATACCCTTCTTCAACATTAAATTAGCTGTCTTTGGCACAGCTAATGGATCACTAACACCCCAGTCGGCTGAGCTATCTACAATGATATTGTCACTACCATATTTTCTTACCACCTCAACCATACGATCATTGCCCATTTTTGTTTTTGGATAAATGGTGAAAGCTGCTATGAACCCACGGTCAAGTACCTCTTTTACCGTTTCCTCATTATTGTGATCTATGATAACATTGGCAGGGTCCAAACCGTGCTCCAAGCATACCTCCATACTCTTTATGGTGCCCGCCTTTTTATCCCTATGCGGTGTATGAACCTGAACGGTCATATCTAATTCCTTAGCCATATCTAACTGCATTCTAAAGAACTTGTCTTCTGCAGGAGTTTGATCGTCATAGCCTATTTCACCAATGGCAACCACATTTTCTTTATGCAGGTATAAAGGCAATAACTCAATAACCTGTTCGGCTAAAGCTTCGTTGTTGGCTTCCTTAGAATTTAAGCCTATAGTACAATAATGTTTAATACCGAATTGACTGGCTCTAAAAGGCTCCCACCCTACCAGGCTACTAAAGTAATCTTGAAAAGAACCTACTTGGGTTCTTGGTTGACCCAACCAAAATGAAGGCTCTATTATTGCCACAACTCCCGCTGCCGCCATTGCTTCATAATCATCTGTTGTTCTTGACGTCATGTGAACATGCGGGTCAATAATCATCATTTTATCTTCCATTCTATTGTTGTTTAATCGTATTCCAGGTTATTTGTTCGTCGGCTATTTTATGTTTTAGCTCTGGCTTTCCATTTAAAAGCGCTAATGCCTTTTCATTTTCTGAATTATAACAGCAAAGTGCCCCAGCTTTATTCTCCACTTCATCATCGCTGTTAAGCAAAGTCTTCATATCATCTAAAAGCTGTTCGTTTAAAAACTTAGAAACAGGTCTCCAAAACAACGGGTCTATTTTTCTACCAGCAGCCCACCTTTCATGTGCGTAGTCTGAAATGATTCTGGTCAAATCTTCATTTGCCCTTTCATCAATAGTTTCTATTTGCGAAAGATCTCGCTCCATAAAAGCAGCTTTCAAAAACATCTGGTTCCATTGTTGGTCATTGAAATATTTTGCAGGATATGGATTGTTCATCGCAATAGCATCGAATATAGTAGCTATATTGGTTCTCAACGCTTCTACTGCTGTTTGCTTGTAAGCTTCAGGATTAGGAAGTAAAACCAAGTATTTTAAAAACGTCTCTAATTCACCAGTATCTGCCACTTGTATGATATTGGCGACCTTGGGCGTATAAAATTCGACATCTTGCCGAAGAACCTCAGCTAGCAGGTAAATACGCGATACTTGCAGCATATTTGCTCCATGCTCATTGAAATAGCGCGAACTATCAGTATCTAACGTATCAAATGATATCGCGTTACTCGCATCAAACTTCGCATTTAACAAGCTATAGGTCATAAATAAATCTTTAGAAGATTTATTTTCCTTCAAGCTTTCAATTTTACCTTTTAACCAAGCGACATTTTCTGGTGCCCCATGCTTGATCAATATATCTTGAATATCTTTTTGATTGTGCATTGTTGTTGTTTGGATAGTCTCTATATCAAAAATAATTATTATTCATCAGGAAGCGGTCTAGGTTTTTGATTAAAATTCGCTAGGCCTACAAATTCTTTCTAATTTTGAAAAAAAGTTATCTATGTTAGGCTTAAAACTACCTACCGATCCTCGATGGGTCAATATTGTAGAAAAGAATATTGACGAAATATTAACCGATCATGCATATTGTGAGCAAAAAGCCGCAAGCACGGCTATTTCACTCATTGTTTCTTTCCCTGAGTATACTGAACTCGTAGAAGAAATGATAGCTTTATCTAGAGAAGAAATGGGGCATTTTAAAATGGTTCATGACCTTATTAAAAAAAGAGGGAATTCTTTAGGAAGAGACCGTAAAGACGATTATGTTATTGAACTGATTAAATTTTTTCCAAAAGGAGGAAGTAGAACTACCCAGTTAGTACATAGATTACTATATGCAGCACTTATTGAAGCACGTAGTTGTGAGCGTTTTAGATTACTATCTGAAGAATTGGAAGACAAAAAACTAGCCGACTTTTACCATAAATTAATGATCAGTGAAGCTGGGCACTACACTATGTTCTTAAAGTTTGCCCGTAAGTACGGTGAAGTTGACGAAGTGAACAAAAAATGGAACAGTCTTTTAGAATATGAAGCCCAAATCATGAAAGATTTAGGCAATAAAGAAAGCATACACGGTTAATGCCCGAGTTTATTTGACTTCTGAATAATACAAATCTTTTATAATTCCATCTGATAGCCCGATCTTAGGAACATGAATTTTTTTAGCCCCGCTCCATTTTGCGGCAGATAAGAATATTTTAGTTGCAGGAATAATAACATCTGCCCTATCTGGATTAAGCCCTAGCTCAGATATTCTGTCATCATAACTTAAGCTATCTAAAAAATGATACTGCGCGTTCAGCCAAATATAAGATAAAGGTTCACCTTCTTTTCTTCCGGAAAGTTTATGTAGCTTATTGATATTACCCCCAGATCCAATTATGGACAATTTAGGCTTGTCCTTTAAATTGAACTTAATCCATTCTTCTAATTTTTTCCAAGTTTCTGGTTTTACCATATCGTTCAATAATCTTACAGTACCTAGCTTAAACGATTTGGACACTTGTATTTTACCATTAGAAAATAACGTAAACTCAGTACTACCACCACCAACATCTATATATAAATAGCATTGGTCATCTTTAATCAAGTTTTTTAAATCTGTTGAGGCAATTATGGCAGCTTCTTGTTTACCATCTATTAAGTCTATTTTAACCCCAGACTCCTTAATTATCTTTTCAATTATCTCATTTCCGTTATTAGCTTCCCTCATTGCAGAAGTAGCACAGGCTCTGTACTTTTCAACTCCCGCTACATCCATTAAAAGCTTAAAGGCTTTCATTGTCTTTATCAACCTTGCTTCATTTACTTCAGATATTTCCCCAACAGTAAATGCATCTTCGCCTAATCTAACAGGAACCCTTACTAAAGCACTTTTTCTAAATTGGGTTTTTTTACCCTTATCTTCAATAACATTATGTGTAAGCAATCTAATAGCATTGGAGCCAATATCAATTGCCGCAAATTTTCTTACTTTCAAAAAATATACTTTTTATGATTCTTGTTTTTTTGCATAGTAGTCATAAGTAGCAAACTGGGATCTTATCTTAGGTAAAGATGATTTACGGTATGCATTATCTTGCCTTTCATTAAAAACACGAGCTTTCATATTGTCTTTCCAACAGATATCAAAAGTATCCATTAATTCCTTTTTTATATCCTCATCATAAATGGGGCAACCTACTTCTACCCTATAATCTAGGTTCCTTGTCATCCAATCTGCCGATGATATATACATTTTTGTATCACCTCCATTTGCAAAGGCGAAGAAACGTGTATGTTCTAAAAACTTATCAATAACACTTATAGCTTCTATGTTTTCACTCATACCCTCAACTCCTGGTATTAAGCAACATATACCTCTTATGATCAACTGGATCTTTACCCCTGCTCTACTTGCCTCGTACAGTTTATCTACCATTTTATATGAGGTAAAACTGTTCATCTTTATTTTGATAAATGCCTCTTTGCCCAATTTGGCATTTGCAATCTCATTATCAATTAATTTCATGAATGCATTTTTGGTATAATGCGGAGAGACTATAAGATGCTTATATTTATTTATCTTATATGTTGTCTCGAAGAAATCAAAAACCTTGTTCAATTCTTTCAGTATTGAATCATCTGCAGTAAACAAGGTAAAATCTGTATAAATTCTTGCGGTAGATTCATTAAAGTTACCCGTACTTACAAAACCATAGCGCTTTAGCGCTCCGTTTTCCTCGCGCTCTATCAAACATATTTTACTATGTACTTTTAAGCCAGGAACACCAAATATTAATTTAACCCCTTCTGATTGCAACTGCTCTGCATATTCAATATTCGCTTGCTCATCAAAACGAGCCTGAAGCTCTATTTGAACAGTTACTTGCTTTCCATTTTTCACAGCATTGATTAAAGATGCTGCAATCTGAGAATTACTTGCCAACCTGTAGACGGTAATCTTAATAGTACGAACTTTAGGATCTAACGCCGCTTCGCGCAAAAACTTCAACACATAGGTAAAGGTATGATACGGTGTATATTGCAAATAATCTTTCTTAGCAATACTCTCTAAAATACTGCCTTCTACACTAAGTCCCTTCACCGGCAACGGGGTAATCTTATCATATAAAAGATCATTTCTACCTAAACTAGGGAAGCCCATATAATCTCTACGGTTATGATACCTACCACCAGGTATTACACTATCGGTATCTTCAATATTCATCTTCTCTTTTAGAAAGGTCAAAGTGTCTCTACCTATACTTTTATCGTAAACGAAACGAACTGGATCACTAATTTTTCTATGTTCTACACTCGAAGATATTTTCTCGATAAAACTTTTACTTAGATCATTATCAATATCTAGCTCTGCATCTCTGGTAATTTTTATCATGTGAGCAGAAATAGATTCATACTCGAACATGGTAAAAATATTCCCTAGGCAGTATCTAATTAAATCATCGAGTATAATGATGTAACTTTTTTCACCTTCTTTTGGTAGTTCTATAAACCTATCTATTCCTTTAGGAATTTCAATTAAGGCGTACCTTTTCTCTTTTCTACTATCGTCACTCTTAATGACCATTTTTACTGCCAAATATGCTGCAGTATCTTTTAGAGTAGGAAAACGAGTAAGATCATTAAGAATAATGGTCATTAATTGCGGACTCACCTCTTTTAAAAAGTAGGCTTTTACAAAATTCTTTTGGTTTTCGTTTAATTCCGTTTCCTTAATTATGAATATATTCTCACCTTCTAGCTCGTGTTCTATTCTTCTAAGAATAGTTAAACTTTTGGTTTGCTGTTCAATTACAATGTTGGTAATCTCTTCTAAAAGATCCTTTGCTTTTTCACCTCCCAGTACACTTTTGCCTGTTTTACCAGCTTCTACAATGCGTTTAACGGTTGCATAACGCACTTTAAAAAATTCATCTAAATTATTGGAGAAAATACCTAAAAAACGAAGTCTTTCAATTAACGGCACATTCTTATCGGCGCTTTCCTGAAGCACACGTTCGTTGAACCATAACCAACTTATTTCTCTATTTACGTACTGGTTGTTATTTTTTATCATGCTTTTAATTGCTTCGGAAATATGGTTTGTATTGTTGAGCCTTGAGAAATGTTAGCCCATGTATTTTCTTTAAACTGTAAGTGAACAAAACCGCTTGTAGGCACGTTATCTATATGCTTATCACCCAAGGAGTTCGATAAATAGGTAAAGGTGTGATTGTGCCCAAAAATGAGCACATTTTCAAAGGTGTCGTCTAAATTCTTTATAAACTCAAATACCTGATCACCTGAAAAATCATATAACTTAGAATCTATACTACAATTTTCTAGAGGATATTCTATAGTTCTTACACAAATCATACAGGTATGAAAGGCCCTGTTAGCAGGACTCGTATAGACCTTATCTATTTTAATGTTTTGACGGGCAATTTCCATAGCCACCAAATGAGCATCAGAAATACCCCGTTGTAATAATGCCCTATCTTGATCGCTGACATTTAGCTCCCAAGAGGATTTTCCGTGACGCATTAAAAATAGATTTTTCATTTTATAGTATTAAGGGGCCAATCGTTCCATTTTCCATTCATATTCATCTGTAAGGGTATACCTAATGCGATCATGTAATCTATTAGGTCTGCCTTGCCAAAACTCCATAGAAACCGGTCTTACCAAATAGCCTCCCCAATGCTTTGGTCTTTCTATTTCTTTATCGGAATATTCCTTTTCCAACCTTGCCAAGTTATCTTCTAAAACTGCTCTAGAATCAATTACAGTACTTTGTTCAGACACCACAGCACCTAATTTACTACCTTCTGGTCTAGACTCAAAATAACCATCCGAAAGGTTCTCGGGCAATTTTTCGGCTACACCTTTTATGATTACCTGGCGTTCTAAATTTGCCCAAAAAAAGGATAGACATAGATTTGGGTTTTCACTGATAGCTTTACCCTTTTCACTATTATAGTTAGTGTAAAAAATAAAACCTTCATGCGTATATTTCTTAAGCAGTACTACCCTGCTCTTAGGAAAACCATCTAAACCTACCGTAGATACTGTCATAGCATTAGGCTCATCTACTCCGTCAGAGTTTTCCACCTCATAAAACCACGTTTGAAAGAGCTGAATAGGATTGTCAGATATACTGTCTTCCATCAACGCACTTTTCTCGTAAGATTTTCTATAATCCCCTAAATCTTTTTGCATCATTTTCGTGTTAAAAACAAGATAAACAAAGTTCTAAAAAGAAAGGAAAATAAACGGTATAAAAACGGATTAAAAGGTTTAAAAATCGAAAGTCTTGCCATCATCGGCAAGAAGTACATTTGGAAAAACCGTTGACGCTTCTTCTTTAAAAAGTTCTATAGATTTATAACGGGTAGAATAATGACCTAACACTAAGGTTTTTACGTTGGCATCCTTCGCTACTTGTGCCGCTTGTTTTGCGGTAGCATGCTTCGTTTTTGCCGCTAAATGCGCTTCTGAATCTAAAAAAGTAGATTCATGATATAAAACATCTACTTCTTTAACCTTATCTGCCAAGCTTTCATCGTAAATGGTATCACTGCAAAAGGCATATGATTTTGGTTTAGGTGGGTCATATGTAAGTTCTTTATTAGACACTATACTACCATTGTCTAACGTTATATCCCTTCCATTTTTTATATTGTTATAATAAGCCTTATCAATACCATACTTTTCAACAGCAGCAACATTCAGCTTTCGTTTACCAAGCTTTTCCTTAAACAAATAACCGTTGGTATATACTCTATGATCTAAGGGAATTGTGCTTACGCTTATTTTATCATCCTCAAAAATAAGCTCTGTTTCTTTGCTGGTAAGCTCATGAAACAGCAAAGGATAATTGGTCCATGAATCTCCAAGCTTTAAAAGTAAGGTAATAGCCTCCTTAATACCTTTTGGTCCGTATACATGCAATTCTTTATCCCTACCTAACAAACGCATTGTAGAAATAAAGCCCGGTAGGCCAAAAAAATGGTCTCCATGAAGATGGGAAATAAAAATATGATTAATTCGAGAAAATTTAATTTTATGCCGCCTAAGTTCCACTTGCGTACCTTCTCCACAATCTATTAAAATAACATGATTATTTATCTCAAGAACTTGTGAAGTTGGGTTGGTAAGGGTTCTTGGTGTTGCCGCATAACAACCCAATACAGTGAGGTGCATAAAAAATACTTAATTATTCATATTCGTTCAATGGATATATTTAAATACCCAAATCGCGTTCTATTTCTTCCATTTCAACAATGTCCCTAGCTTCTTGAAGCGTAGGCACTAAATTGATCTCTTCTGGTACATCATCATAAGACACCTTATCTGATACTAAAACGAACGACTGTTCATTCTTTTTATGCATTCTAGCTATTTCTAAAAACGAAATAACGTTATAAGGCGTCAACTTAGTGAAGCTCAATAAGTCTAACACCAAATTATCGTTCTTTAATTTTGCATATTCCTTTTGCAAATTCTCCAAAAAACGCTCAATAGAAATTTCTTCTTGAGAAACAATAATCAACGATTCTTCTTTTGTAAAAATCATATCATTTAATTTTAGATGCTAACAAATAAATTACCGCCATACGAATGGCAACTCCATTTTCTACCTGATTCAAAATAATTGATTGTTTTGAATCGGCAACATCACTTGTAATTTCAACTCCCCTATTTATTGGTCCGGGGTGCATAATTACAATTTCTTTATCCAAACTATCAAGTAGTTTTTTATTCACTCCAAATTGTTGAGTGTATTCTCTGGTGGTCGGAAAATATGATATATCTAACCTTTCGTTTTGTATACGCAACATGTTTGCTACATCGCACCATTCCAGCGCCTTTCTCAAATCTGTTTCTACGCCAACCCCTAAAGATTCTATAAATTTAGGCAACAAGGTCTTAGGGCCACACACTTTTACATTTGCTCCCTGTAGCTTTAATGCAAATATGTTTGAAAGTGCCACCCTTGAGTGAAGAATATCACCTACAATAACTACATTTTTACCAGCAACATCACCAAGTTTTTCTCGTATAGAATAAGAATCCAGTAATGCCTGTGTAGGATGCTCATGCGCACCATCTCCAGCATTGACAATAGATGCATTTACATGCTTGGATAAAAATATGCCCGCTCCAGGATTAGGATGCCTCAAAACTACCATATCTACTTTCATAGATAAGATATTATTAACGGTATCAATTAAAGTTTCCCCTTTCTTTACCGATGATTGGCTGGCAGAAAAGTTTAATACATCTGCAGATAAACGTTTTTCTGCCAATTCAAAAGACAATTTTGTTCTTGTACTGTTTTCGAAAAATATATTGGCAATCGTAATATCTCTAAGTGAAGGAACCTTTTTAATTGATCGGTTGATCACTTCCTTAAAATGATCGGCAGTTTCAAAAATAAGCTGAATATCGGTTTCCTTTAGGTATTTTATTCCCAGTAAGTGTTTAACACTCAGTTCGCTCATTTTCTTATCTATTTACTAAATATATAATATCTTCCCCATCATTTTCTTCCCACATCACCTTTACTTTCTCATCGTTTATGGCATCGACCTGACGACCTCTATAATTCGGTTGTATTGGCAAATGTCTACTAAACCTACGGTCTATTAAACATAAAAGCTCTACATCTTTAGGTCTTCCAAAAGATTGCAAGGCGGTTAATGCGGCATTTATACTTCTACCTGTATACAAAACATCATCTATTAAGACGACGTTCTTATCTTCTACTAAAAAATCAATTTTTGTTTTGGTAGCCTCCAAGGTCTTTTCTCCCCTTCTAAAATCATCACGATAAAAAGTAATGTCCAAAAAACCGAGGTCTATCTGCTTTACTTTATACTCCTCTTTTAATATTTTGTTTAGTCGTTCGGCAAGGAATTTACCCCTAGGCTGTATACCTATTAAAACGGTGTTTTCAAAACTTAAATGATTTTCAAGCAATTGACAAGCCAATCTATGCAGGATGATATGTATTTCTTTGGAAGAGAGTAAAACTTTTTGACTCATAATGGGCACCCGTGCTTTTAGCTTAACAAAAATAGAGAATTCTATCTAAACTTTGATAGCTTAAATTAGATTGGAAGATCAAAAAAATAAAATTACGTCTTTGTGTGTATTATCTATAAGCCTAAAATAGAAAAGAAAGCTTCTTTATGGCTTTCACCTATGGGTATTCGCATATCGTTGATAACAATTCTATTACGTTGTACCGTTTTAATATAATTTACATTGACCACGTAAGATTTATGAACCCTAAGAAATTGGTTAGAAGGTAATTTACTCATGATTTCCTTAAAGCTCATAAGGGTCAAAATAGTCTTATTTGTATTGGCTATATGGATTTTCAAATAATCTTTTAAGCCTTGTACATATTCAATTTGGTCTAAATCTATCTTAATACTTTCGTACTCGGCCTTTACAAAAATGAACTTTTTTTCAACTGTACTATCACCGGTAGAGGAGAAAACGTTTGCTTCCATAATAGTTTTTTGCTTTTTAGATATTAGATCTTGTACTCTTGACACAGATTTTATAAAACGGTGATATGGTATTGGCTTTACCAAATAATCTACCGCATTCAACTCAAAACCATCTACTGCATATTGCGAATAAGCGGTAGTGAATATGAACAATGGTCTATTATCTAAAGTTCCCATAAAATCGATACCGTTAATTTGGGGCATTTCGATATCACAAAAAATTAAATCGATTTTCTTCTCTTTTATTTCTGTAATCGCATCAAGCGGATTGGTATACGTATTAACCAAGTCTAAAAAATCTAGCTTTTCACAGTAACCAGAAAGAATTTCAATGGCTAATGGCTCGTCATCTATTATTATACATTTCATAAGCTAGAATGTTTTTGGTAAATGGTTAATGATACTTCGTAATCTTTACCGTCATTTTCGACTTCAAGTTTATGAAGACCAGGATAGATCAATTTTAATTGATTTCTAATATTTTCAAGGCCTATACCTGAGTTTTTGGTAGGCTCCCTAAAAATTCCAATCTTATTCTTTACGTTTAAATAGATAGAGGTATCGGTAATGGTCAAGGTTATTTTAACATAGGTTTTACCTTTATAGTCCGTACCATATTTAAAGGCATTTTCTATAAATGAAATAAACATTAAAGGAGGTACCGCCCTACCTCTATCTTCCCCTGTTATTTTTAAAGATACGTTTTCACTATCAGATAATCGTAACCGCTGTAATTGAATATAACTTTTTATATAATCGATTTCTTTATTTAAGGGTACCAAATCTTTATCTGCCTCATAAATCATATATCTCATTAGCTCAGACAAGTCGACTATAGCTTCAGAAGTATCTGGAGATTTTTTTACAGATAAGGCATAAATAGTATTTAGGGAATTAAATAAAAAATGTGGATTCAATTGGGCTTTTAAGAACTGCAACTCAGACTTAATATTCTCTTTTTCAACCGATAAACGTAAGTTCTCATTACGTTTCCACTCTACATACATTCTTAAAATAGCACTTATTACATATGGTATTCCTAAATTTAAAAACAACTTATAATAAGGCATAATCATAAAGCCCCTTGGTCGTATTCGGTTAAAGAAAAAATTATTAGGAAATTTTGGCTCATAAAAGTGGTTGATCAATAACACTGAAATTGCCAATAAACCCAAGGAAACCAATATGTAAAAAAGAACACTTTTTTTCAGTAAATACTCAGGTACCAAATAAAAATAATTGATATAAAAAAGTATAATGATTACAATGACTTTAGGGAATACATCAGACGGTATTGGTCTTGCATCGTTTAAAACAGGGTAAAATGTGAGTCCGTACAGCAATATCCATATACTAATATGAACAACAATTTGAACCCTGTTTTTAATAATCAATTGCATAAAGAAACTATTGACCTTCCACGGCAGAAATATTCAATTCTGCCAAATCTGATGGTAATAAAATTGGTGATTTTCCATTTTCCAATTTCGACAGTACCAAGTTTGCTGTTTTTTGAGCTTGCTTTTCAGTTGTAAACTTTTGTTTACCTGGCAATCCGGGAATGTACTCTTGTAAAATTATAATCCGTTCTCCTTTTATTATTTGATAGCCATATCCATCATTTAAATCTACCACCTGGCTATGAAATAATTTATTTTCATTGGCTACAGGTTGATTGTAAATTGAATAGCCTAACCCAAGTACCAAAAATAGCACAATTACAAGCGAGTATTTTACAGTAGCACTCATAAATATATGTTTAAAAATGGGTCAACCTTTACAGATTGACCAAAAAAAATTAACAATTACACTCACATTGAAAATTAATCTTCATCATCATACTCATCCAAAGGAAAGAACTCATCTAAATCATCTAAGTATAAAGTACCTGTTCTCCCCATACCGATAAATACTCGGCTACCATTTGAAAAAGCAATGGCGTCTTGTCTTGTTGCTCCTTCAAAAGAAGTTTTTTGTTCCCATTCATCTGAAGCTGGATCATACTCCCAAACTGTATTGGTAGCACCACCTAACTCTCCGGTCGCTATATAACCGTAACCGTTTAACGTAAATCCAACAGCGTTACTTCTTGCAATTGAATAATCATCCTCTTCATCAAGATCCAATTTAGAAGTCCAACTTTCTGTAGTAGGGTCAAATACCCAAAAATCATCTAAGTAGACACCATTTGACACTCCAGTACCTAAATACACCAAACCATCAATGGTAAATGTAGTTGCCGATCTTCTTTTGTTTCCACCAAAACCAACTAATTCTGTCCAAGTATCGGTTGTAGGATCATATTTATAGAAATCTTTTCTATCGTTTTCACCATCGTAGCCAGTACCTACATATCCAAATCCGTTTACACCAAACCCAACAGCACTTCTTCTTGCAGTGGGCAACGCAGCAATCTCCGTCCATGTATTTGAAGCTACATCATAACTATAAAAATCGGTCAGTTCATCAACACCATCATAACCAGAACCAATATACCCCGTACCATCTATTTCAAAACCTACGGCCGCATTTCTTGCCGTCCCTGGAAAATCCGCTTTTTGAGACCAATAATCTCCTTCTATATCATATGCCCAAAACGAAGCTAGGTAATCATCACCATCATAACCAACACCCATGTAACCAACATTATCTATTGTAAAACCAGATACACTACTTCTAGGGCTGCCATCAAAAACAGATTTATCTACCCAGTTACCTAAATCGTCATCGTCATCATCACTTGAACAACTTGTAATTACCATAGCCAACAGTGCCATACCAGTAATTTTGTACATATACGATTTTCTTTTATTCATTACGTTTTTGTTTTAAGGTTCTTTCTTTAAAAGATCAAATCTACTAGAGACCCTAACGTTCTAAAAAACACAATAGATTAAGATTGGTTTTTAACATACCAAAACCCAGTTTTTATCTACGAACGCGAACATTTCATTAATAGTTCAAATAACAGCATTCATCCCTTAACATTACCGATTCGTCTATTCAGGTTTTTACAACCGTACTTGCTATTTAGTTTTGATGAAAATTAAATTTTAAATGAAGGTGTTCTTAAACAAACTACGTGCGCTACACATCATAATGATTGGTGGTTTATTGACGATAGTTGCTAATTCTTGCAGCGATGAAGTTTACAATGATTCTGATTTTGTAGCAGGTGAAACTTTTACAGACAGTAATATTAGACTTATACTGATTGACACACTAACAGTCAGTACCTCTACAATGAAATTTGATAGTTTAGCCACATCCGAATCTACTAGAATACTTACAGGAAAATATATCGATGATGTTTTTGGCACAGTGACAACATCTAGCTACATGCAATTTTTACCAGATTCGTATACCATTGATTCTGAAGCGGTGTTCGACAGTCTTGTTATGGTATTGGGTTATGACCAATATTATTACAATGACACCTTGCAGAAAAACACTATACACATTAAAAAAATCACTGAGAATTTAAGACCGGATAGTGATGACTACTTCTACAATACCAGCAGTATAAGTTATGACGAAGAGGACTTAGGTTTTTACGAGTATAACCCAAGACCATTGGCAGGAGATTCTATAACCATTAAATTGATCGATGATTTTGGTTCAGAGGTTTTCTCTAAACTACAGGAAAAAGATATAGTAAACTCTGATGAATACCGAGACTATTTTAAAGGGATCGGACTTTTGCCTGATGAAACCGATAATGGTTCTATCATCGGTTTTTCGAAATCTTCCGAAAACACGTACATGCGACTTTATTATAGTACAGATACTGAATTTGAATTTGAACAAGAGTATATAGACATACAAATAGATGCAACTACCACTCCAATTCCATTTTTTAACAGCATTACCGCAGAAAACCCAATAACACCGTTACAAACATTAACCGATAGTAAGGTAAACTTGGCAAGCTCTGAATCTAATAATCAAAGTTATATTCATTCTGGTGTCGGTATAGCCATGCGGGTACAATTTCCAAGCATAACCAGTCTATATGACATACCTGGTAGCGGCACCATTTTAGACGGCATTTTAAAAATTAAACCGGTTGCACAATCTTATAACGACAACCTTAAATTGAGAGACACACTCGCAGTATATGTAGTGGACCAAAACAATGATTTGACCGAAACATTGACTTCTACTTCATATGCAATACTTAACAGAGACAATCAAGAATTCAATGACATCTATTACGAAATATCCTTGTCTTATTATTTAGAAGAACTTTATCTAAAAGACAGAGATCTTGATGATGCTTTAATCTTACTTCCCGTAGATTATAATTCTACTGTAGATCGATTTATTATGAGCGGAAACGGAAATGGGGAAAACGAAACAATTTTAGAATTAACATACGGTATTTACGATGAAGATTAACCAAATTATATATCTTACCATAGGAACATTATTTGCCATACAGCAAACTTCAGCACAGTCTGAAGCCCTTACCAGTTCTCCATATTCACTATACGGATTAGGGGTGATCAACCAAACCAGTATCGGAAAATTCAATAGTTTGGGCTATAGTGGCATTGGTATAAAATCACCTTACGAACTCAACAACTTAAACCCAGCCAATTACGCATTAATTCCACAAAACTCTTTTCTATATGATATTGGGGTAACAGGTGAATTCAATAACTATAGCAATACTTCGGACACAGAAGGAAAGTCTAACGTCAATTTTTCTAATATCGCATTCGGATTTAGAATTGCAGAAAATTTGGGAGCAGGTATCACTATGGTACCTTATAGTGATGTTGGATATTCGCTACTTGGAGTAAGTAGCAACATAGAGGGATCAACGGACACTTTTGAAAGTAATGTAACTGGCTTGGGCGGACTAAATGACATTAGACTTAATGTTGGTTATGCACTTACCCCAAAACTTAGATTAGGATTAAGTGCTTCGTTCTTATTCGGTAATATTGAAGAGACCGAATCGTTCATTTATAGCGCTTCTGCTTTCGAATCTGTAGAAAAAACGAATTATAGTGGTGCCAGACTAGGTTTTGGTTTACAATACGATGTTAATGACAAAATCACCATTGGTAGTACAGTGCAATTACCCACTAGTTTAAGTGGTAACTTAAAACGATCGGTAGATAAGTCATTATCCGGAATTGAAATTTCTGTAGAGGACGACACTTCTGACACTGTATCTGACTTTAAATTACCTCTAGAGCTCGGTTTTGGTATGAGCATTAAACCTATTGAAGAATTAACCTTTAGTGCAGATTATAAAAAGAACTTTTGGACGGACACCGATCAGTCTGAAAATATAGGAAGTTATGAAGACCAAGATATATACGCTTTTGGTCTAGAATATATTCAAGACCCAACTAGTTACAAATACGGTCAAAGAATAGCCTATAGATTAGGGTACAACTATGACAATGGTTATTTAGCCATAAGTGATGAAAAAATTGAAGGTTACAATTTTACTGCCGGTATTGGTATACCTACAAGTAGAGGAACACATTCTATGATCAACCTTTCATATAGCTATGGTTCTAAAGGACTTTTACAAAACGTTTTGGTCAAAGAAAACTACCACTTGCTCACTTTAAATCTAAGCTTAGAAGATATTTGGTTCGTGAAGAAAAAGGTGTATTAAAGTAAAACAGCATATTTATTACTCTTTTATTATTACAATCTCCACTAGTAATTCATTTATGTTAGAACCCTAATAGGAACCGACTGAATGAAAAACTAAAAAAGCCCAGATGAATAATCTGGGCTTTTACTTTTAATCTCTTTTTATAGAAGGTGAAAACCAATGAATTCATCACTTTCTAATACCTTGACCACTTCGCCTTTTCAGAAGTTTCGACCTCAGATATATAAAAGTAAAACAAACGATTCTATGACGATTATTTTCCTTTAAAACCCATCATCAAAGAAGTATGTTACCAAGATAATAATACCATATTGACGTGAATTTGCTTGTTATGTTTAATGTAAACCAATAACAAACAAAAAGCCCGGATATAAAATCCGGGCTTTTACCAATAATCCTTTTGCAAGGATGTATGTTAATGAAATTACTTCTTCTTAGAATCAGCTTCCATTTTGTCTTTCAACGCTTGTAACGCATCGTTAGCATCACCTAAAGTTGGCTTAGCTTCATCTGCGCTAGCTGCTTGTCTTTTGACAGCTGCTTTAACATTACGTTGCTCTTCTTCACGGAAGATTGCAGTATGACTAGCTACTACACGTTTGAAGTCTTTATTGAACTCAATAATCTTGAATTCAGCTTCATCGCCTTTACCTAGTTTCTTACCATCTTCTTTTTCTAAATGACGTTGAGGAATAAATGCAGTAATATCATCATTAAATTCAATTGTTGCACCTTTATCAACTACATCAGAAATGGTTGCTGTATGAACTGTACCTAAAGCAAATTCAGTTTCATATTTATCCCATGGGTTTTCAGTAGTCTGCTTATGACCTAAGCTCAACTTACGACCTTCAACATCTAATTCCAATACTTCAACTTCTAAAGTATCACCTACGTTAGTAAATTCAGATGGATGCTTGATTTTCTTAGTCCAAGAAAGATCAGAGATGTAAATTAAACCGTCGATACCTTCTTCTAGCTCAACAAAAACACCAAAGTTCGTAAAGTTTCTTACGATACCTTTATGCTTAGAACCTACAGGGTATTTGGTAGTAATATCAGTCCAAGGGTCTGGAGTCAATTGCTTGATACCAAGAGACATTTTACGATCTTCACGATCTAATGTCAATACAACTGCTTCAACCTCATCACCAACATTTACGAAATCTTGTGCAGAACGCAAGTGCGTAGACCAAGACATTTCAGATACGTGGATAAGACCTTCAACACCTTCAACAACTTCGATGAACGCGCCGTAATCAGCTATAACAACTACTTTACCTTTTACTTTATCACCAATCTTAATTTCATCAGATAAAGCTTCCCAAGGGTGCTTCTCTAATTGCTTAAGACCTAATTGAATTCTAGATTTGTTTTCATCAAAATCAAGAATTACAACATTTAATTTCTGGTCAAGCTCAACAACCTCGTTCGGGTGGTTGATTCTGCTCCAAGAAAGGTCAGTAATGTGAACTAAACCATCAACACCACCAAGATCAATAAACACACCGTAAGAAGTAATGTTTTTAACAACACCTTCTAATACTTGTCCTTTTTCTAACTGGCTAATGATTTCTTTCTTCTGTTCTTCAATATCAGCTTCAATAAGCGCTTTATGAGAAACAACAACGTTCTTAAATTCGTGATTGATTTTTACAACCTTGAACTCCATTGTTTTGTTAACATACTGATCGTAGTCACGAATTGGCTTAACGTCAATTTGAGAACCTGGTAAGAAAGCTTCAATACCAAATACATCAACGATCATACCACCTTTAGTTCTGCATTTAACAAAACCGCTAACGATTTCTTCTTTGTCATGAGCCGCATTTACACGGTCCCAAGCCATAATAGTTCTCGCCTTTCTGTGAGATAATACTAATTGACCACTTTTATCTTCACGGATATCGATCAATACCTCTACTTTGTCACCTACTTTTAAACCTGGGTTGTAACGAAATTCGTTCAACGAAATTACACCTTCAGATTTTGCGTTGATATCAATGATAGCTTCTCTATCGGTAATATAAACTACTTTCCCCTCTACTACTTCCTCATCTGCAGTATCAACGAAATTTTCAGCTACTAAATCTTCAAATTCCTTTAACTTAGAATCGTCTACACGCTCAATACCTTGCTCGTATTTTTCCCAGTTAAAGTTCTCTAAAAATTCTTGCGGATCTTGCTGTGGAGTCTCTACAGCTTGTTGTGTTGCTTCGGTAGTAGTTTCTACCTCTGCGTTTGTTTTTTCTTCAGCCATTTGCTGATCAATAATTTGTATTCCATAATCTTATCAAGATTTAAGCAACGACTATGAAAGTAGTTATATCGTTTTGTTTATCTAATCCCTTTTTCTCTTGATTGCCTTGCCAAAAAGGTGTGCAAAAATAAGCATTTTATTTAAATTAGACAACACAACTAATTATATATCATCCAACTAAAGAATATGGCACGATTTTAGAATGGAATACCTTAAATATGCTTATCTTAGAAGCATTATAATAACCATTAAAAAAGTATAATTATGAGTGTTAAAGCAAAATACCAAGGCGTTTTAGATCTTGGTGAGCAATTAGGTATAAAAGACGGTAACGTTACTGTTGAAGGCGATGTTCTTAAAGTAAAAGGACAAGCTGCGACTCCTTATGAAAAAGACCTAATTTGGGACAAAATTAAGGCAATTGGCGGTGAAAGCCCTTCTGATATAAAAGCGAATATTACCGTAGGAGATGATTCTGTTTATCACAGACACGTTGTAAAAAGTGGAGAATCTTTAAGTAAAATTGCTAAGCACTACTACGGTGACCCAATGAAATACAATGCTATTTTTGAGGCGAACACTAATATCTTAAAAAATCCTGATGTAATTCATCCTGATCAAGTATTGGTTATTCCTAACAAATAGTCCAAATACTATAAAAGTAAAAGAGGTTAGCATTGCTAACCTCTTTTTTTATCCTTGCTTTTCTATAACTCGAAGCGAATGTTCATAGATTCTTTGAAACTGATCCTCTAATCCTAAATCGCTATTGTCAAATTCAATGGCATCTTCTGCTTTCTTCAAGGGCGAAATTGCACGATTGCTGTCTATATAATCTCGCTTCTGAACATTTTCTAAGATATCTTCATAAACAACGTTCTCTCCCCTATCTAACAATTCCTTATATCTTCTAACAGCTCTTTTCTCTGGTGATGCGGTCATAAAGATTTTAAGTTCTGCATCTGGAAATACTACAGTGCCAATATCCCTACCGTCCATAACTATACCTTTATCAATACCCATAGCTTGCTGCATGGCCACTAATTTTTTCCGTACCGCTTCCAAGACCGCAACTTGACTTACATTCTTTGAAACTGGCATGGTGCGTATTTCCTTCTCAACATTTTCACCGTTTAAAAACATTTCGGCATAGCCAAGATTTGAATTAAACTCAAATTTCAATTCAATAGCATCTAGTTTTTGCTCTAGTGCCTCTTCATCTACCTTACCGGACTCCACAAAACCAGACCTCATGGCAAACAACGTTACCGCACGATACATTGCCCCTGTATCTACATATATATAATGTAATTTTTTGGCTAATTGCTTTGCCAATGTGCTCTTTCCTGTTGAGGAAAACCCGTCGATTGCAATGGTGATTTTTTTCATCTTCCCAAAAATATAAAGAAAAGCTAAGTTATAGCTCCTTAGCGTTCTTTACTTTAACATCAGTTATGGCAATATCAATTACCTCAGACATTTCTTTTACGTAATGGAAAGTCAATCCTTTTAAGTAAGACTCTTTAATCTCCTTAATATCACGTTCATTATCGGCACAAAGAATGATCTCTTTAATTTTCGCTCTTTTAGCAGCAAGAATCTTCTCTTTAATTCCACCCACTGGCAACACCTTACCTCGCAATGTAATCTCACCGGTCATTGCCAAGCTCTTTTTAATACGTTTTTGCGTAAACAAAGACACTAAAGAGGTCAACATGGTAATACCCGCACTTGGACCATCTTTAGGTGTAGCTCCTTCCGGTACGTGAATATGCACATTGTATTTTTCAAAAACAGAGGCATCTATTCCAAAACGATCGGCATTAGATTTTATATACTCCATTGCAATGGTAGCAGACTCTTTCATCACCTTACCAAGGTTACCGGTAATGCTCATTGTACCTTTACCTTTGGACAGGATAGATTCAATAAATAATATATCTCCACCAACACTGGTCCAGGCCAACCCTGTAACAACACCCGCTACTTCATTATTTTCATATTTGTCTCGCTGTAGTTTCGGCGAGCCCAATACCTCTATGATATCTTCATTACTTACTTTAATATCATACTCTTCTTCGGTAGCAATAGATTTAGCTGCATAACGTACCATTTTGGCTATTTGTTTTTCCAAGGAACGTACTCCAGATTCCCTTGTATAACCCTCCACAATCTTTTCTAATTGTGGCTTGCCTATTTTTAGATGACTAGCATCCAAACCATGTTCGGTTAATTGTTTTGGCAATAGGTGCTTTTTAGCGATTTCTACCTTTTCCTCAATAGTGTAACCACTTACGTGGATAATTTCCATACGGTCTCTAAGTGCCGGCTGAATGCTACCCAAGTTGTTCGCGGTAGCCACGAACATAACCTTAGATAAATCATATCCTAATTCCAAAAAGTTATCATGGAAGTCACTATTCTGCTCTGGATCTAACACCTCAAGCATTGCAGAAGAAGGATCTCCTTGATTACTGTTAGATAACTTATCTATCTCATCTAAAATAAAAACAGGATTTGATTTACCAGCTTTTTTAAGGCTTTGAATAATTCTACCTGGCATGGCACCAATGTATGTCTTACGGTGTCCTCTTATTTCTGCTTCATCCCTAAGACCACCTAAAGACATTCTAACGTACTCTCTACCTAAAGCCTCAGCAATAGATTTACCTAATGAAGTTTTACCTACCCCTGGCGGTCCGTACAGACAAAGTATTGGAGACTTCATATCATTACGAAGTTTCAACACCGCCAAATACTCTATGATCCTTTTTTTAACATCTTCTAAACCATAATGGTCACGGTCTAAAATTCTTTCAGCCCTTTTTAAATCGAATTTATCTTTGGAATAGTCTTTCCAAGGTAAATCCAACAATAAATCCAAGTAATTCCTTTGAATGGAATATTCCGCTACTTGCGGGTTCATTCTTTTCATTTTGGAAAGCTCTTTTTCAAAGTGCTCTTTTTCCTTCTTGCCCCATTTCTTTTTCTTGGACTTTTCCTTCATCTCCTCAAGTTCCTCATCATAAGAAACCCCGCCCAATTCTTCTTGAATGGTTTTCATCTGCTGATGCAAGAAATACTCTCTCTGTTGCTGATCAAGGTCATTTCTAACCTTAGACTGTATATCGTTCTTTAGCTCAAGTTTTTGCATTTCAACATTCATATATTTCAATGTTGCCAATGCCCTTTCTTGAAGACTTCCTATTTCTAATAAATCTTGCTTCGCCTTTACATCTAGATTCAAATTAGATGAAACAAAATTGATTAGGAAAGAATTGCTTTGAATATTCTTAATAGCAAAAGATGCTTCGCTTGGTATATTAGGGTTATCCCTAATTATTTTTAAGGCCAGTTCTTTAATAGACTCAATAATTGCCAAAAACTCTTTATCGTTCTTTTCTGGTCTTACCTCTTCCGTTTCTCTTACCGTTGCCGTTATGTAAGGTTTCTTAGTTAAGACCTCAGCAATTTCAAAACGCTTTTTACCCTGTATGATTACCGTAGTATTACCATCTGGCATTTGAAGCACTCGTAAAATTTTGGCTACGGTACCCAAGGTATTGATATCCTTTACATCGGGGTTTTCCGTTTCCTCATCTTTTTGGGAAACAACACCTATAACCTTAGAACCATTGTTCGCATCTTTAATTAAATGGATACTTTTATCTCTACCCGCTGTAATAGGAATTACTACACCAGGAAAAAGTACTGTATTCCTTAAAGGCAATATCGGCAAGGTTTCCGGTAAGGTCTCACTGTTCATTTGCTCCTCGTCTTCAGGAGTCAACAATGGTATTAGCTCAGAATCTTGGTCTATTCCTTGTAAGGACATATTGTCAAAATTTGAAAATTTAGAATCTCCCATACTCATATATCGGTCATTCTGTCATTAAAACAACAGAATTTTGTTTTTATAAATTATACATAATTGCCATAAAAACCATGAAAATCAGTCAAATACAGCTTTTTGCACTTTCATTTGCTATTATCTAATTCAATTCTTGTGCCAACTGAAAAAAATCATTTTAAATAATACTCCCTTTATAACATATTGATTCATTAAAAATTATTTCCATCAAACTGTAACAAACTGTAATTTGGTTCATCTTTCAATAAACCAATCACTTTTTGAGCCAACAAAGAGAACATATTGATGAGCTAGTGCAATTGTGCTTAGCCGGTAAACAGAGTGCACAGCTAGAAGTGTACAACAGGTATTACAAGGCCATGTACAATACATCTCTCAGAATTGTAAAAGACACTGCCCAAGCAGAAGACATTATGCAAGAATCGTTTCTAAGCGCATTTACGAAACTGCATACTTTTAAAGGGGAAGTAACTTTTGGATCCTGGTTAAAGCGTATTGTTATCAATAACAGTATACATCAATATAGAAAGCAACAGAAAAAAAACGAAGTTGCTTTAGATGAAGTATTGTACAAGGTCGAAGATAATGACGGAATTGCATCTGACCATGTGTTTACAGAACTAAAGGCTCAAAAAGTGATGGAAACCATGAAAGATTTAAAAGACAACTACAGAATTTCTTTGACCTTACATCTAATTGAAGGGTTCGATTATGATGAAATTAGTGAAATAATGAACATTAGTTATGCCAATTGCAGAACTACCGTTTCACGAGCAAAAGAAAGTTTAAGAAAGAAATTAACACTCGCAGTTTAATGAAGAAAGATACTATTGACGAGCTTTTTAATAAGCTACAGGACAAAATGGATTATGCTGAACCCACTAGCGGGCACGAACAACGGTTTTTAGATAAATTGAACGCGTCTAAAGGTGTGGCAACACTTGCACCGAAGAAAAAGAATAATTGGTTGCTTTTTCTTTCGGTCGCAGCATCGATTGCCATTTTATTATCGGTAGGGCTATCGCAATTTAATACAGCAACAAGTATTGAAGAAAAGGTTGCCGAGATTTCTCCCGAAGCTTCTAAAACACAGTTCTATTTCGCAAACTTAATCGAAGAGCAGGTAAAGGAACTAAATTCAGAAAAATCACCGGAAACAGAAAAAATTATCAACGATACCATGGCGCAATTGAAAAAGCTTCAATTGAACTATACCAAAATGGAACAAGACCTATTAAATGGTGGCAATAGCAAATTAATATTAAGTGCTATGATCACAAATTTCCAAACAAGAATTGACCTTTTAAACGAGGTAATGATACAGATTGAGAATATTAAATCAATAAAAAAATCAAATGATGAAAACTTTACTATATAAATATACTTGGTTGCTACTTTTAGCTTTTACAACTGTAGCAAGCGCGAACGAAACCTCTTTTGACGGCAAGCATACCCGAGAAAAGACCATTAAAAAAGAATTTAACGTAAGTGCCAACGCTCTACTAAAAATAGACAACTCTTACGGCAATCTGAATATTACTTCTTGGAACGAGAATAGAGTGGTCATTGAGGTACACATAAAGACCAACGGCAACAACGAGGACAAGGTTCAAAAAAAATTAGATGAAATTTCTGTTGATTTTGAAGCTAACAACGAAAAAGTCTATGCAAAAACTATTTTCAACAAAAGCAATAATGGCTGGGGATGGAGCTGGGGAAATAACAATAATGTGAACATGCAGATCAATTACACCATCAAAGTTCCTGTTAAGAATAATGTGGACCTAAGTAATGATTACGGAAATATTATCTTGGACAGAATAGATGGGCATGCAAAAATAAATTGCGATTATGGTAGGTTAGAACTTGGTGAACTTAGGGGGCGTAATAACCGCTTAAACTTTGATTATACCTCAAAATCTACCATTGGTTTTATCAATAGTGGAGAAATTAGAGCAGATTACTCTGGCTTTACCATTGAAAAAGCAGGCGACCTCCACATCAATGCAGATTATACCAATGCCAGTATTCATAAAATGGGCAACTTGAATTATACCAGTGATTATGGTAATATGGATGTTGAAGAACTACAGAGCATAGATGGCAATGGCGATTACATAACGGTTAAGCTAGGTGAAGTGCATGGTGACGTTTCCATTACTGCAGATTATGGATCTATTAGAATTGACGAACTTGCAGCAGATGCTGGCGATGTAGAAATTAGAACGGATTATACAGGAGTTAAAATTGGATACAACAGTGCCTATCACTTCGATTTCGATATCTCTACGAGTTACGCTGGCGTAAGCGGAAAAGACGATTTTACCATTAACATCAGCACAGAAAAATCTTCCGACAAGCACTATGAAGGGTTTTATGGCTCTAAAGGAAGTGGCAATAAAATAACGCTGTCAAGTGACTATGGCGGCATAAGCTTTAGTAAAAAATAATCAATCAATTAAAAATGAAAATCATGAAAAAATTAAGTGTACTATTATTCGCAGGGTTCATCTCCCTATCTTGTTCAGCGCAGTGGGGAAAGACCATTAAAGGAAATGGTAACAATGTTACTATTGAAAGAAATACAGGTGATTATGACGGAGTAGCTGTTTCGGGCTGGTTTGATGTTGACCTGGTTGCTGGCAGCGAAGGAGAGATCACCTTAAAAGGCGAAGAAAATCTTCTAGAATATATCATCACCGAGGTAAAAGATGGAAAACTAGTAATTAAAACGGAAAAAGGCGTAAACCTAAAATCAAGCAACTGGAAATCTGGAATTCATATTACCGTACCTGTAGAATCTATTAGTTCTGTTGCAATGTCCGGATCAGGAGATATCGTAGGCAAAACAAAAATTAAATCAGATAAATTTAGCACTGCCATGTCTGGATCAGGTGATATTACTTTAGATATTGATACCAGATCCATTTCAGCAACAATGTCCGGTTCTGGTGATATTTCACTAACCGGAAGCACTACAGATTTTGAAGCCACCATTTCGGGCAGTGGAGACATTGAAGCCTATGATCTAGAAGCAGATAATGTAAATGCTACTATTTCTGGATCTGCAGATATACAGGTAACCGCCAATAAATCTTTAAAGGCAAGGGTTTCTGGTTCCGGCGATATTTCCTATAGAGGTAATCCTGAAAAAGTAAATACAAAAACCTCTGGTTCCGGCGACATTTCAAAAGGATAAAAACATAAGATCAAAATAGCGAACAATCAATTCAACCAAGCCTCTTTTAAAGGGGCTTTTTTGATTCTCGTACGCGCACAAGTAAAATCATCCCTATTAGAAAAAAAACACCCAAAAAGATTATCGAACTCCTCATACTACCTGTTTTTTGAGCAATAGCCCCGTATAAAAAGGTTCCGATAATAATTCCTATTTTTTCAGCTACATCGTAAAAACTAAAGAACGATGTGGTATCTGTAGTATTCGGTAAAAACTTAGAATACGTAGACCTAGACAATGCTTGTATACCGCCCATAACCAAGCCTACACAACCTGCCGCAATATAAAAATCGGTTGGTGTAATCACAAAATAGGCATAAATACAGATTGCTACCCAAAGAGCGTTTACAACGATCAAAGTTTTAATGTTCCCAAATTTTTCTGATGCCCTTGCCGTAACCGTAGCACCTAATATTGCTACCAGTTGAATAACCAAAATACTAATGATCAACCCTGTTGTTCTTTCTGAGTCGGTACCCCAAGCTATTTCTTCCTCTCCAAAATAAGTGGCTATCAACATTACGGTCTGTACCGCCATGCTATATACAAAAAATGCACCTAAATATCTTTTCAGTTTAACCTGCTCGCCCAACTGATGCCATACCTGTTTTAATTCCCTAAAACCATTTAAAACGATATTGGTACGCTCCCCTTCTTTTTTATAACCCTGTGGCAAATAATAGAAACTGTATTGTGCAAAAACGATCCACCAAATACCTACGGTTACAAACGAATATTTCATCGCTTTTATTTCTGCCGCACCAGCTTCATCTGTGGTTATCCCAAAAAAATCCGGCTTCATTACCATCGCCAAATTAAACACCAAAAGAACAACACTACCAATATACCCAAGTGTAAATCCTTTTGCGCTAATAGCATCTTGCTGTTTTGGAAATGCAACATCTGGCAAGTATGAGTTATTAATGGCAAAACTTACCCAAAATCCCACGAGGCCAAAAAAGTAACACACCAAGCCTATGTATATATTCTCTAGAGAAAACCAGTACAGCCCTATACAAGAAAAACCGCCTAAATAGCAGAAGAATTTCATGAACACCTTTTTATTACCTAGGTAATCTGCAACTCCTGAAATTAAAGGTGTTATTATGGCGATAAATACAAAAGCCAATGATGTAGTGTAACTAATTAATGGAGCTCTTGCAATTTGCCCTCCAAAGATGGTCACTTTTTCAATACCTGCAATTCTAAAGAGTGCTCCGTAAAATATAGGAAAAATGGCAGATGAGATAACCAAGCTATAAACGGAATTTGCCCAGTCGTAAAAGGCCCAAGCATTCAACAATTTTCTACTACCTTTTAAAACTAGTGTCTTTCCCATATATAAAAATAAAAGCCGTTCATTTCTGAACGGCTTCAATATACAATATTCTTAAATCTTTATTTAAAACTGGTTACCCCAAATTTTGCGGCTTCGGCTGCTGCATCTGGCGCCCATGCCGTAAGATTATTAATTCTCGTGTCATTAGATGGGTGCGTACTCATAAACTCCGGTGGCGACTCACCACCACTATTTGCCTTCATTCTTTTCCATAATTCTGCAGCTTCATAAGGATCATAACCCGCTATAGCCATAATCTGCAAACCTATTCTATCCGCTTCTGTCTCATGACTTCTACTAAATGGAAGCATACCCAAATATTGCGTACCAACACCGTAAGCCTGGTTGAAAATACCTAAAGTCTGTTCGTTTTTAATAGCAACATTACCGGCTACAGCACCCAATTGTTGCAGTGTACCGGCACTCATACGCTGAGCTCCGTGATCAGCTAAAGCGTGTGCCACCTCATGCCCCATTACTACGGCAACACCCGTTTCAGTTTGGGTAATTGGCAATATACCGGTATAAAAAACAATTTTACCACCTGGCATACACCAAGCATTTACAGTTTCATCTTTTACCAAATTATACTCCCAAGCATAATCTTGCAAGTACCCAGGGTGACCATTTGCGGTCAACCAACGCTCAGCTGCAGAAGATATTCTTTGTCCTACCCTTGTTATCATTTGGGCATCTTCCGTACCGGTAACTACGTTATTCTCCGTTAGAAATTGATCGTACTGGGCAAAGGCAGATGGAAACACCTGACTATTAGGATAAAAGTTCAAAGTTTTTTGCCCCGTAAAGGGATTAACCTTGCATGCAGATACGCCTAAAAAGACGAATATTATTAATACTAGTTTTTTCATTTTTATTCATTTTAGTTAATGGTTGAATATTACAAAGTTATTCTTTTCCTGATAAATGCAATAAGGTAAAGTTTTTGTCTATTAGCAAATCATTACTTTCATTACTGCTAACAGTGTGTAGGGGTATTTCTTCATTATCTATCTTAACACTATCTATTTCAAACGGAAGACCGTGAAAATTTAGCCTCATTTTTTCATACTCAGTATTAAAAGTACCGTCTTTGAACAACTGAATGACCAAGGAATTATCTTTACCGATCAGCTTATAATTACTTAACGAATATCTTCCCTTTTTATAATCATAACCATTATTGGCATCTTCATAAACCTCTGAAGTTTCAGTTCCTTCCTTATAATAGACATCTAACACAAGTTCTTCAATTTTCTTCTCGCCCACATATTGCTGTACAGGATATTTTGGTATAATGGAGCCTGCCTTTACAAAAATTGGAATCATATCCAATGCTGCCGCAACCCATTTTTCTTTACCACCCTCTACATACTCATTAGTCCAAAAATCGTACCATTCACCTCTAGGCACGTACATTCTACGTCCTTGTGCATTAGGCTCTTGTATTGGGCAGACTAATATTTTATCGCCAAAAATAAACTCATCGGTTCTAAAATGAGTTTGATTATCCTCTTGATCAAAAAAGACCAAAGACTGTACCATTGGTATGTTCTCTTTGGTATACTTGTAGAACATTGTATATAGATAAGGTAATAATTGATAACGCAGTTCTACAAATTTTCGAACGATATCCGTAATTTCAGAACCGAACGACCAAGGTTCTTGATCTCCATGATCACCACTAGAATGTACTCTACAAAAGGGATGAAAAATACCCAACTGTACCCATCTCGCAAATAATTCGCCATCGGGCTGCTCGGCAAATCCACCTATATCTGAGCCTACAAAAGAATAACCGCTTAAGCACATACGCTGCACTTGTACATTGGCGATCCATAAATGCTCCCATGTGGCAACGTTATCTCCCGTCCACGTTGAAGAATATCTCTGCGTACCTGAAAACGCAGCTCTTGTAATTACAAATGGTCTTTTGGGGTACACATACTTTTTAACTCCTTCATAAGTTGCCCTTACCATTTGCATTCCATACACATTGTGGGCCTTTCTGTGGGTACATGGGTGACCATCATAATTATGTCTAGTATCTAAAGGAGCTGTTTTGGATGGCACCTCCATAACGGCAGGTTCGTTCATATCGTTCCAAACTGCGTGCACTCCTAAGTCTGACATGAATTCTTTATATAATTCTGCCCACCATTCGCGTACTTTGGGGTTTGTAAAATCCGGAAAATTACATTCTCCCGGCCATACCTTACCGTGCATTAATGGACCATCTCCTCTTTTACAGAAATAACCGTTCTCAAGCGCTTCATTGTATATCCAATAGTCTCGATCAACCTTAATACCCGGATCAATCATTACCACGGTCTTGAAACCGTCTTCCTCAAGCTCTTGAATCATTCGTTTTGGATCGGGAAAATGATTTTTATCCCAGGTAAAACATCTAAACCCATCCATGTAATCTATATCCAAATAAATAGCATCACAAGGAATTTGCAATTTTCTAAATTCGCTGGCAATTTCCTTTACGTTACTTTCTGGATAATAACTCCATTTAGATTGATGAAAGCCTAATGCCCACATAGGTGGCAATTCTGGCGTACCGGTAAGGCTAGAATATGAACTTACAACCTTGGGCATATCTGGACCAAAAATGAAATAATAATTCATTTCGCCGCCCTCTGCCCAAAAACTGGTAATATTTCTACGTTCTTGAGAGAAATCGAAACCTGTTTTAAAACTATTGTCAAAATATATACCGTAGGCTATACCTTTATTTAACCCAACATAAAAGGGAATGGCCTTATACAAGGGATCCTGCTCTTTTGCATAGGCAAATTGATCTGTTACCCAATTTTCTACTCTCTTGCCTTTTAAATTGCTATGCATGGCCTTATCGCCCATACCGTAAAAACTTTCGCCCGATTGAGTAATCTTACTCATCTTTACCGTATTACCACCATACTCATAGTTTTCCTCCCAGTGAAACCCTAATTCATCTTCATTGATAATAGTACCGTCTAAATCAGAAATTTGGGTACGAAGCGTTTTCTTATCGACCAATACATTTAACCGTGCCGTTGAAATAATATATTCCGTATCATTCTCAACTACTTCTAGTTTACTGTAGCCCATAGTTGCTTCAGGGTCTATGGCATAAGAAAAGTCTGGTTCAAAATTATAATTGGTAGCATACCTAAAACGTATGATACTACCTCTTAGAATTGTTATTTGTAATACTACGCCGTTATCTGTTGTGAAGTAGAACTTATCAGTATCCTGTGCAAATTCAACGATGTGGTTTGGATATAAATTGCCTTTATATTCAAGCTCTGTATTTGTTATCATGAATTCTAAATTATTAGCTAAACAGTCGGTAAATCAGAAATTCTTACAATTGGATTTAATTAAACGACAACTTACTATGTTTATTTCAAAATGACGATTCCTAAAGGTGGTATCGTTATTACGATAGACTTTTTATGACCGTGCGCTGGTTTGGTAGAAGAAGCTATCTTCTCATTTAAATTACCACCGCCACCATACTTGGTATGATCACTGTTTAAAATTTCTTTTAATTTCCCCTTTTTAGGATTTCCTATTCTATAATTTTCACGTGGCACAGGGGTAAAATTACATGCAATTACCAAATCGTTCTCTTCATCATGCCCCTTACGCACATAGGTTAATACAGAGTTTTCATGATCACCGTAATCTATCCATTGAAAACCTTCTGGACTAAATTGCTTTTCGTACAACCCTGGTGAATTCTTATATAAATGATTTAAATCCTTCACAAAATCTTGTACACCCTTATGAACATCGTACTGCAATAAATGCCAATCTAAACTTTGCTGAAAATTCCATTCTGAGGTCTGGCCAAATTCACCTCCCATAAACATTAAGTTTGTACCTGGGTGGGTAAACATATAACCAAATAACAATCTTAAATTAGCGAATTTCTGCCACTCATCTCCCGGCATTCTATAGACCAAAGACTGCTTACCATAAACTACCTCATCATGAGAAAAAGGAAGCATAAAATTTTCGGTAAAAGCATAGGTCATACTAAAAGTAAGATCATTTTGATGGTGCTTTCTATAAATAGGCTCCTTTTTAAAAAACTGCAAGGTATCATGCATCCAGCCCATCATCCATTTCATACCAAAACCCAAACCACCATGTGCAACGGGTTTTGACACTCCCGTAAATGCCGTAGATTCTTCAGCAATAGTCTGCACACCTTCAAAAGAGGTATAAACAGCTTCATTTAACTCACGAATAAAAGACATTGCCTCTAAATTCTCGTTGTTGCCATAAATGTTTGGCTCCCATTCGCCTTCTTCTCTCGAATAATCTAAATATAACATAGAAGCAACAGCATCTACGCGTAGACCATCTACATGAAATTGATCCAACCAAAACAAGGCATTACTTATCAAAAAAGCCCTAACCTCATTTCTACCATAGTTAAAGATCAAGCTTTTCCAATCGGTATGATATCCTTTTCTTCTGTCTGGATGTTCATATAAGTGAGAACCATCAAAAAAACCTAGACCATGTGCATCTTCGGGAAAATGTGATGGCACCCAATCTAAAATTACACCAATATCATTTTGATGAAAGGTATCTATCAACATTTTAAATTCTTCTGGTGAGCCAAATCTAGATGTTGGCGCAAAATAACCTGTTAGCTGATAGCCCCAAGATGGGTCATAAGGGTATTCCATAACCGGCATGAACTCCACATGGGTAAACCCCATTTCCTTTACATATTCCACCAGGTCTTTTGCAAATTCCTTATAGGTCAAAAATTTATTATCGGCACTTTTTTTCCAAGATCCTAAATGAACTTCATATACGGAATAGGGTTTATCCAAACCGTTTTTATCCTTTCTGTAGCCCATCCAAGCATCATCTTTCCAATCATGTTCAGCTGTCCAAATAATAGAGGCCGTATTTGGTGGGTGCTCACAAAATCTAGCAAAAGGGTCTGCTTTTTCTGTCCAAATATCATTGTTGCTAGACTGTATTTTGTATTTGTAAATCTCGCCTTTTCCAATATTGGGAATAAAACCTTCCCAAATTCCGCTAGAATCCCAGCGCACGTTTAATCGATGCTCTTCTGCATTCCACATATTAAAATTACCAACGACCGACACTGCTTTTGCCGAAGGTGCCCAAACAGCAAAATAAGTTCCTTTTTCACCGTCAACTTCTACAATATGTGAACCAAGCTTATCATACAGTCGATAATGCTTCCCTCCCTTAAAAAGATTGATATCAAAATCTGTAAATAATGAGTGAACTTGTACGTTTGGCATATAGCGTGTTTATTTGGGTAAAGCTAATCATCTTTTAAAGACGGTCGACTTCATTTCTTTTTTGTTGAAAATATAGCAGTTAATATCCGATTTAAATATTTAAATACCAAAAATGGAACGCTTTTTGAAATAACAATTCAAAATAAAAACTCAAACCAAAAATTATAACATTATGAAAAAATTAAATTTATTTCTAGGAGCACTTGCAACTCTTTTTTTTATCTCTTGTGAAGGACCACAAGGACCTCAAGGATTTGACGGTTTCGATGGGGCGGATGGTGCAGACGGAGAAGATGGAATTAATATATTAGGACAAGTAGTTGATATACAAGGAACTTTCAACTTAGATAATGATTACTCTATCTTTTATGAATTTCCTCAGACTATAGAAGTTTTTGAGACCGATGTGGTACTAGTATATATGCTCTGGGAAGAAACCGAAGATAGCAATGGTGAACCTGTGGATATTTGGAGATTGATGCCTCAAACCAGAATTTTAGACCAAGGGCTACTTCAATATAATTATGATTATACATTTTTTGACGTAAGTATATTTTTAGAGTCAGATTTTGACCTATCTACCTTACAGCCCGGAGATACAGATGACCAAGTATTTAGAATTGCCGTATTACCAGCTGAATCTACCACTGGCAAATTAGATACTTCTAACATTAATTCCGTAATGGCACATTTAGGCGTAAGCGAAGAAAATATTGAGAAAGTCACAATAGAATAACACCCTTAAGAATTGACCTATTTAAGCAAAAGCCTTTGATTTTAAAATCAGAGGCTTTTTTTGTACTTTATTAAAACCTTAACCCAAAAAGTCTCGTAAATAGCATACTTTGAAAGGAATACTTAAAATCATCGACAGAACTAAAAAAAATAATATGAAACTAAATTTTGCATTGGCACTTTTAATACTATTTGTAAGCTGCAAGGGTAATTCTCAAAAGAAAGAGATGAGCACTACCGAGATAAGTAAAGAAAAAAAAGAATTTCCCGTTCAAAAAAGTAACAGCGAATGGAAAAAAGAATTGAGCGATGCCGAATATTACGTGCTTCGTGAAGCGGCCACAGAAAACCCTTTTACCAGTGACCTTTTAAAGAATAAAGAAGAAGGAACGTATGTTTGTGCCGCTTGCGCAACCCCGTTATTTAAAAGTTATACAAAGTTTGATTCAGGTACCGGATGGCCAAGTTTTTACGAAGAGATCAAAGGCAATGTTGCTTATGATGTAGATTACAAAATTGGATACAAAAGAACAGAAGAACATTGTGCTACTTGTGGCGGCCATTTAGGTCATGTTTTTGAAGACGGACCAGATCCTACAGGTTTACGTCATTGTATAAATGGTGTTGCTTTAGATTTTGTACCTGCCGGATAACTATTACCAAGTAACGTTTCACAAATAAAAGAGGTCTTTTAGACCTCTTTTATGTTTCTAAAACCCTTATACTAAATACTAAAGCTACCTTAGTAAAATATCACAATTTCAGATTAAAGGTCATATTTTAAAAACCTACAAATAATTTGATAAAGGTTTTGTATTTTTGCACCTCAATTAAAACTACAAAAAATCAAAATATGAGCACTTTCGATATTATCGTTTTAGGTAGTGGTCCAGGTGGATATGTTACCGCTATTAGGGCTGCACAATTAGGTTTTAAGACTGCCATTATAGAAAAAGAAAGTCTAGGGGGCGTTTGCTTAAATTGGGGTTGTATACCTACTAAAGCCTTATTGAAATCTGCACAGGTATTCCAATACTTGCAACATGCAGAAGATTACGGTTTAAAAGTGAAAGGTGCTGATAAGGATTTTGATGCTGTGGTAAAAAGAAGCCGTGGTGTTGCCGACGGAATGAGCAAAGGTGTTCAATTCTTAATGAAGAAGAACAAAATTGAAGTTATAAAAGGTTACGGTACTCTAAAGGCCGGAAAGAAAGTTTCCGTAAAAGCCGAAGATGGTTCTACAACTGAATACAGCGCTAGCAATATTATCATTGCAACAGGTGCTAGAAGTCGTGAGTTACCTAGTTTACCACAAGATGGCAAGAAAATTATCGGGTATAGAGAGGCCATGACCTTGGACAAACAACCAAAGAAAATGATCGTGGTTGGTAGTGGTGCTATCGGTATTGAGTTTGCTTATTTCTACAACTCAATGGGAACCGAGGTTACCGTTGTTGAATACCTGCCAAATATTGTACCCGTTGAAGATGAAGACGTATCTAAACAATTGGAAAGAAGTTTCAAAAAAGCAGGTGTTAAGGTAATGACCTCTGCAGAAGTTACTTCGGTTGATACTTCTGGAGATGGCGTTAAGGCTACCGTTAAAACGGCTAAAGGAGAAAAAGTTCTTGAAGCCGATATCGTTCTTTCTGCCGTAGGTATTAAAACTAATATAGAAAATATAGGATTGGAAGATGTTGGTATCGCAACTGACCGTGATAAAATTTTGGTAAATGATTATTACCAAACCAATATACCTGGATACTATGCCATTGGTGATGTTACACCAGGACCTGCACTTGCACACGTTGCATCTGCAGAAGGTATTTTGTGTGTTGAAAAATTAGCGGATATGCATGTTGAGCCATTGGATTATGGAAATATACCTGGTTGTACCTATTGCTCTCCTGAGGTTGCCTCTGTTGGTTTGACCGAAAAGCAGGCCAAAGAACAAGGTTTTGACATTAAAGTCGGTAAATTTCCTTTCTCAGCAAGTGGCAAGGCAAAAGCATCGGGTGCATCTGACGGATTCGTAAAGGTAATATTTGATGCCAAGTACGGTGAGTGGTTAGGTTGCCATATGATCGGTGCAGGTGTAACAGATATGATCGCTGAAGCCGTTCTTGGTCGTAAATTGGAAACTACAGGTCATGAAGTATTAAAAGCAATACACCCACACCCAACCATGAGTGAAGCTGTTATGGAAGCAGTTGCAGCAGCTTATGATGAGGTTATTCATTTATAATTTAGATTAAATAATATATAGCATGTTAAAATTATTTCGAGCAACGGCAATTTTAGAAGGAATCTCCTATTTGGCGTTGTTCGGGGTAACCATGCCATTAAAATATTGGGCAGAAATACCAGAACCCAATAAATACGTTGGCTTCGCTCACGGAGTACTTTTTATCGCCTTTATAGCACTTACGCTTATAGTTGGCTTTACCCACAAATGGTCATTTAAAAAAGTTTTTATTTTCGGTATAGCCTCACTTCTACCCTTTGCAACATTCTACGTTGAAGAAAAATATTTAAGATCCGAAGATAACGCTTAAGTTTATTCTTCTATTTCAGTTGTTAGCTGATAAATATTACCATCAAAAGAACATATATACAACTCATTATCAGCATCGATACCAAATGATGAAATAGCTAAATCGGTATCTATAATCAATGTATTGTTACCGCTATCATCTAAAGCCCAGATTCTGCCTGAGACAAAATCTCCATACACATACAAGCCTTGTAATGACAGTAAGTTGTTTCCCCTATACACATAACCGCCGGTAACAGACCTATCATTTTCTTCATGCCCATATTCATAAAGGGGTGCAATTGTATTCGTAGTATCACAATCTTCTTCAAGGTAGCATGATGTCCCTTCAAGAATATTCCAACCGTAGTTTCCTCCTTTTTCGATAAGATTAATTTCTTCTTTCTCTCCTTGACCAACGTCACCAGCCCAAATAGTATTGGTAGATGTATCAAAACTAAATCTCCATGGGTTTCTTAATCCGTAGGCATAAATTTCTCCTCTGGCATTATCAACGTCTACAAACGGATTATCTGTAGGAATAGCATAGTTCAATCCGGCATTGGTCGTATTAACATCTATTCGTAGTATTTTACCCAAAAGATTTTCTAAATTCTGTGCATTACCGTCGGGGTCACCAGAGCCACCTCCATCACCAGATGCTATGTATAAATAACCATCCGGACCAAAAGCCAACTGTCCACCATTATGATTGGTTGCAGGCTGCGGAATTTCCAATAAAACAGTTTCACTAGATGTATCGACCATATTAACATCGGTTTCAGAAACTTTAAAGCGAGACACCACTGCCAATTGTTCACTTGGCGTATAGGTGACATATAAAAAACCGTTGGTGTTGTAATCAGGATGAAAAGCCAAACCCAACAACCCTAATTCACTTGCTGTTGCAGTTTTATTTGAAATATCCAAAAAAGTTGTTACCTCTTCAACATCAGCATCATTATTGAATACTTTAATAACACCATCTTTTTCAACTACAAAAAGTCTGTTGCTAGTATCACTTGGAGACTGTAGATCTAAAGGGTTGGAAAAACCTAAATTTGAAAAAGCATTGGTAACCGTCACTACACCCACGGAATCGATAGGTGCATTTGGGTTTGGAGTCAGTGCTAAATCATCTTCATCGCTACAAGAAATATATAGTAACGAAGCAATACCCAATACTAAAAATGCAATTCTTTTCATAACAACGTGTTTTGTTGTTATTTACGAAAATGGATAAAAACTAGATGTTAAAAATTTTATTGAGTTAAAATAAAAAACTTTCAATGGCCAAGTCATAACTTTTTAAACCGAAGCCTAAAATTATACCACTAGCTGCAGGAGATATGTAAGAAACATGCCTAAACTCCTCCCGTTTATGGGTATTAGAAATATGAACCTCTATTACGGGAGTTTCTACTGCTTTTACCGCATCACCAATACCTACCGAAGTGTGGGTGTATGCTGCAGCATTAAGCACAATACCATCATAACTAAAACCGGTTTCCTGAATTTTAGAAATAAGCTCACCTTCTATGTTAGATTGAAAATACTCCAATTCAACATCTTTAAACTTGAACTGTAGTTTTGAAAAGTAGTCTTCAAAGGTTTGAGAACCGTATACCTCTGGTTCTCTCTTACCCAAAAGATTTAAGTTAGGACCGTTAATTATGATAATTTTCATATATCAAAAATAACGAATGTTACTTAACAATTAATAAGAAATTACATAAGTGTATAAATGCTTAATTCAATAGCGCGATTAACGACGCGTTCTATATTTAGGTTCAAAATTGAAAACGATGCCCAACGTAAAAGTAGACCAAGTAGTTTCATCGATATCTATACCTGTGTAAGACACATTTACCTCAACACTAGAACTCATTAAATAGGCAAGTGTAGGTCTATAATATAATCCACCTTCGTTACCATCATTAATACCAACGGCATAACCAACATTACCGCCAAAAGAAAAATAATTTGATGTCCAAAAACGAACACCTGCCGATAAGGGCATAAATTGTACAGCTTGTTGTTCTTCCCTTACAATTGTAGTTTGAAATGTTTCGGCAAAACCGTGAATATAACCTACCGCAGGACCTATATCTACAACTTCACCTAACGGATACATATATGAGAAATCTGCACCGAGCACAACACTTACCGCTTCATTATAATCATCTATTGGCAAGCCTGCCTGTATACCGAATTTGAACCCTTCTTGAGCAAAAATTCCGATTGAAAAAAATGACACTATTAAAAATGTAACTAATTTGTTCATAGGTTGGTTGGTTTATTCATCCCAAAAATAAAGGTAAGACCAAGCTAAAAGGCATCTTTGTTGTGAATACCCGTAAAATAGTTGTACATGGTACTTTTAGAAAGGTTTCATAAATCTCAAATAAACAGAAACCATCTACTAACGCACAAAAAAAGGGAAGCACAGCTTCCCTTTTTAATATTCAAACATTAAAGTTTTTACTCAATTACATACCTAACACCGATACCAAAAGCACCTACTTCATTTCCAAGAATATCACCAAGACCTATGAACGGTCTCCAATCAAAAGAAAACGCCAATGGTACATCATTAATTTTGTAATCTAAACCAACTACGGGTCTTAAGGCTATTTCAGTACTAAAATCCCTAATGAATAAAATTGACGGGCCCCCACCGGCAAACCACTGCAAACCATCTGCGCCAGAAAAAGCACCATGATACTCATAAAGCGCAGTTATTGTTGTCAACCCCGTTTCAAACATAACTTCTGCCTGACCTGCATGCTCTTCCGCAAAGAAGTACTTAGCACTTGGACCAACCAAGGTTGCCCCCGAAAATAAATCTAAGCCCAAACCAGCTGCAAATGTGTAATCTGATTGCGCATTAGAAATGTTTGAACCTAAAAATACCGCTGCTACTAAAAATAATAGTTTTTTCATTTTGTTGTTTTTAATGTACTTGATTTAATAAAAGATTGATTGTTTTAATTGGACATTTGACTATTCGCCCATGTTTAAGTTTAACACTGTAAAAGTAGAAATTTAACAAATAAATTCATCTACCAAAAAACCAGTATTTCTACCATTTATACAATATTCACTACAGAATTAATGTATTCTTTATCTTTAAGCAATGAATTGGAAACATGCCCTGAAAGATTACACGACTTACCTTAAACTGGAACGTGGACTATCTAAAAATTCGATTTTAAGTTATACTAGGGATATTGAAAAACTTATGTCGTTTCTAGAGTCGAACGACATCAACACTTCCCCTATTAAAATAGATAAACTTACAGTTCAACAATTTATATATGAGATTGCCAAAGTGGTCAACCCCAGATCACAGGCACGAATCATATCTGGTTTAAAAAGTTTTTTTGGCTATTTAATTTTTGAGGACTACCGAAAAGACAATCCGTTAGATTTAATCGAATCGCCAAAAATAGGACGTAAACTACCCGATACCCTTTCTGAAACTGAAATAGATAATTTAATAAATGCAATTGACCTAAGCACACCTGAAGGAGAAAGAAACAGAGCGATGCTAGAGACATTATATGGTTGCGGCCTAAGAGTTTCTGAACTTATAGGCTTAAAAATATCTGACCTATTTTTTGAGGAAGATTTTATTAAAGTTACCGGTAAGGGAGATAAACAAAGATTTGTACCCATAAGCAAGGTAAACAAAAAATACATTGATATTTATAGAAACGAAATTAGGGTACATTTAAATATTCAAGAAGGTTTTCAAGATATCCTTTTTCTTAACCGACGTGGCAAACAACTTACCAGAGCAATGATATTTACTATTGTAAAGAATTTAGCGGTCTCCATCGGTTTACAAAAAAATATTAGTCCGCATACCTTTAGACATTCCTTTGCTACACATTTACTTGAAAACGGTGCCGATCTTAGAGCTATACAGCAAATGCTGGGTCACGAGAGTATCACTACTACAGAAATTTATATGCATGTAGACCGTTCGCACTTAGCAGAGGTTATGAATACGTATCACCCTAGAACAAATCATTAAAAATACTTTACTCCGTTACATAGTCGGCGTCATTATAATTTCAGAATATTGGTTAATAACAATCTAATCTTTAAACTGACTGTAATCTCTATTATACGGGCGAATAATCAATCGTGCCTCACGATCAAACCTGATATAATTATAAACCCAATTAATAAAAACGACCATTCTATTTCTGAAACCTATAAGGAAAAACAAGTGTACGAACATCCAAACAAACCAGGCAAACACACCTTGAAACCTAAATTTCTTTATATCGCAAACTGCTTTATTACGACCAATAGTGGCCATGCTGCCTTTATCATTATATACAAAAGGTTTCAATGGCTTATTATCAATTAGCCTAACTAAATTTTCGCCCAATAATTTCCCCTGTTGAATGGCTGGTTGCGCTACCATAGGATGCCCACGAGGATTATCTTCGGTTGCCATGCAAGCTATATCGCCAATAGCAAATATCTCTGGATGCCCAATAACTTGATTGAACTCGTTGACATTAACCCTGTTACCACCTGCAATAACACCTTCACCATCCAATCCTTTAATACCTGCTCCTTTTACACCTGCAGCCCATACTACTGCGGCAGAATCGAATTTTAAATCGGTCAGAGTACTTACCGTTTTTCCATTATAACCGGTTACACGAACGCCTTTCCAAACCTGAACTCCCAGCTTCTCTAAAAAGTCTTCTGCTTTTTTTGATGCCTGCGGACTAAAACCGGGCAATAAACAATCGCCACCCTGTACCAAATTAATTTGGGCTCTCCTCGTATCTAAATCTGGGTAGTCTTTTGGTAAAATACCTTTCTTAATTTCAGCCAAGGCACCTGCAAGCTCCACACCTGTTGGTCCGCCTCCTACAATTACAAAATTCATTAAAGCATCTCGCTCATGATAAACATCGGTAAGCAACGCTTGTTCAAAATTTTCTAAGATTAGACTACGAAGATTCAATGATTGCGGTATCGATTTCATTGCGACGGCATGCTTCTCGATCTCTGCATTACCAAAGAAATTAGTTTCTGATCCCGTTGCTACCACAAGATAATCGTAAGTAATATCACCAATAGAAGTATTCACCTTTTTACTTGCAGCATCTATATGCTTTACTTCCGCCAGACGAAAATAAAAATTATCATACCCGATTAACACTTTACGCAGTGGGTAAGCAATAGAATCGGGCTCTAAACCGCCTGTAGACACCTGATATAAAAGAGGTTGAAAGGTATGGTAATTGTTCTTATCTATAAGTACAACTTGTACTTCTTGTTTACTTAGTTTTTTAGCTAGAGAAACTCCGCCAAAACCACCACCTATAATTACAATTCTAGGATAGCTCGAGAGTGGTATGTTCATAGTATTTTACTTAATCACAAAATTAAACAAATGGATTTCTACTTTAAAATAATAATGTGTTTTTAGTATCTTTAAACTCTAACTCAAACAAAAACCAATATGCGTAAAACCCTTATTTTACTGGCAGTACTAGGTACTTCAGTTTTATCGATGAATGCTCAAAAGAGCGAAAAAGATATTCTTAAAAAATTAGAGCAAAAAAGTGACGAATATGGAAATATAGCTCAAAATATTTGGGAATTCGCAGAAATGGGATACCAAGAAGAAAAGAGCTCATCGCTGTTACAACAAACTTTAAAAAATGCAGGGTTTACAATTAAAACCGGAGTTGCAGGTATACCAACTGCTTTTGTAGCGGAATACGGCAGCGGCAGCCCCGTTATTGCCATTTTGGGCGAGTATGATGCTTTACCGGGTTTATCTCAAAAAGCAGTCGCCGAGAAAGAATCTGCCGGAGCAGCTGCTGGTCATGCATGTGGGCATCACTTATTTGGTACTGCCTCTACAGCGGCAGCAATTTCAACAAAAGAATGGTTAGAGGCCAACAAGTCAAAAGGTACCATTCGATTTTATGGCACACCGGCCGAAGAAGGTGGATCGGGCAAAGTGTATATGGTTCGCGAGGGTCTGTTCAATGATGTCGATATAGCGCTCCACTGGCACCCTGGGTCTCAAAATGCGGCCAGCGCAGGTGCTGCCTTGGCCAACAAATCGGCAAAATTTAGATTCTACGGCATTTCTGCCCATGCAGCCGGTTCTCCCGAGAAAGGACGTTCAGCTTTAGACGGAGTAGAAGCTATGAATCTAATGATCAATATGATGCGCGAGCACATACCGCAAGAGGCAAGAATTCACTACGTAATTACGGCCGGTGGAAAAGCACCCAACGTAGTTCCCGATTTTGCAGAGGTATACTACTATGCACGTCATAACCGACGTGATGTTGTTATCGATATTTTTGACAGAATGGTAAAAGCGGCAGAAGGTGCAGCTTTGGGCACAGGCACTACTATGGATTATGAGATGATCGGTGGCACCCATGAATTGTTACCCAACCTAACACTACAAAAATTAATGCACGATAACCTTTCTGAAGTCGGCGGTATTGAATATACCGATGAAGAAAAAGCATTTGCAGACAAAATTGCGGTTACTTTAGGTCAAGAAAAAGCCGACTTGGCAACTGCAAAAGATATTCAGCCTTATAAAACTGAAGCTAGAGCTTACGGTTCTACGGATGTTGGCGATGTTAGCTTTACGGTACCTACAGTAGGTTTTGGTACAGCTACGTGGGTTCCTGGCACACCTGCCCATAGCTGGCAAGCGGTTGCCGCAGGTGGAACTTCCATTGGTAGAAAAGGGATGATGGTCGCTGCAAAAACCCTAACGAAAACCGCAATAGACCTATTCAAGGATAAAAAACTGGTTGAAACAGCAAAAGAAGAGTTCATTGAAAAGAGAGGTGCAGATTTTGAGTATATTCCGCTTTTAGGCGATAGAGCTCCTGCTCTTGATTATAGAAAATAATTTTTTATTTCATAGATTTAAAGGTGCCATGGTATAACATGGCACTTTTTTTATGTCTTTATAAGGTATATTGTAACAAATAGAACTTTTTGTAGACTAACATCGTAAGAACAGCCAACCAAGAGTGAATAAAGAACTTGAACACAAATTTGTGACCGAGCTACAGGACAATCAAAACATTGTCCATAAAGTGTGTACCCTGTATACAAATGACCGCGATTCTCACAACGACTTGTTTCAAGAAATTACTATTCAATTATGGAAAGCATACCCTAAGTTTAGAGGCGATGCAAAATTTAGTACTTGGATGTATCGGGTAGCATTGAACACTGCTATTACGTTATATAGAAAACAAAAAAGAAGAATTGATACGGCCGACTATGAATCTGTAATTTTTAAAATTAAGGCCGACGAATATGACGAAACCGAAGAATTGCAATTAAAACTGATGTACAAAGCAGTAAAGCAATTAAATGATGTTGACAAGGCTTTGGTATTTTTATATCTAGAAGATAAAAATTATACCGAAATTTCTGAAACATTGGGTATTTCAGAAGTAAATGCACGGGTTAAAATGAACCGTATCAAAACAAAATTAAGAACCATTTTGAATCCATAGGCGTATGACGGATGAACTGGAATTATTAAAGAAAGACTGGCAAAAGAAGGAATTTGATGTTCCTAAACTAAGCTATGACGAGATACATAAAATGATTTGGAAGAAATCTTCCTCTATAGTTAGGTGGATTCTTATTATCAGTATATTGGAATTTACCGTTCCGCACCTACTATATCTTTTACCATCAATGCGTGAGGGAATGGAAATTTATGACAATATAGGGGTCTCTAAATATTTGGTGATACTTTCTGGCTTCACCTATTTAATAGCCTTCTATTTTATTTTTCAGTTTTATAAAAGATTTAAGGAAATTTCCGTTTTGGATAATTCTAAAAACTTGATGAAGAAAATAATTAAGACCAGAAAAACGGTTAAGTATTACGTTATTTTTTCATTATCCATGATAATGGTTACCATAATTATAATGGTAATAGGTGTCTATCTAAATGATAACATTGTTAACGCTTTCCCAGAGTTAAAAGATAGCCTTGCCAACATTTCCCCTGAAAAGTTGAAAATTACCATTATGATGTCCATAGGTATTTTTGGAGTTATCTTAACCTTGATAATGGGCGGAATTTATTTTCTGCTTTACGGACTCTTACTTAGAAAACTAAAACAGAATTACAGTGAATTACGTAATCTAACTATTTAAGAAGGCTTCCATTTACGTTGTTTGTTCTCTTCTTCAATATCTAACAAATCTTTCTTAGAGATAACTTTTAAGAACGATGGGTGCTGTTCAATAGCATATTCCAGCTTTTCTATAATGGATTCTGTAGATTCATTTTCATAATCTATATCCAATGGTTCTTTGATAACCATAGATTGTAATATGCCTTTCTTTTTAACGCGAAGTCCCTTTTTATCAAAAGAACGTCTAAATCCGTCAATAACAACAGGTACTACAACCGGTTTATATTTCTTAATGATATGGGCGGTACCTTTACGTAAAGGTTTCCAAGGCGTGGTAGTTCCCTGTGGAAAAGTAATAACCCATCCGTCGTTGAGAGCTTTACCAATACTAGAAATATCGCTCATTTTAACTTGTCTCTTGACGTCTTTACCTTCTGATCGCCAAGTACGCTCAACGCTCACCGATCCTGCATAGGCCATAATCTTGGTCAAAAGACTTTTTCTCATGGTCTCGGCAGCGGCTACATAATACATATTCAACTTTGGCTGCCATATATACCCCAAGTTTTTAATAGAATCTTCACGACCACTTAAACTTGCATTAAAAACATGGAACATTGCTACTACATCTGCAAAGTATGTTTGATGGTTACTAACGAACAATACGTTTTTATCGGGTAAACTTCTAATTACATCAGACCCCTCTATTTCTAACGTATTGAAGCGCTTATATCGTTGATGCGATAGCACGGCCAAAATACGAATCAGCCATTTTTTAATGAATAAGTTATGCCCAAAAGGGTTTTTATCAAATAATCCCATAGAATGCTAAAATAAATAAATATGCCTTACAACACCTGCTTTAATAACTCTTTAATCTCATTCAACATCATCGCCGTAGCTCCCCATACAATGTAACCGTTTAATTCAAAGGCAGGTACTTCTATATCAACAGCGTAAGATGTTGTCATTTTTTTGGAAACGACCAATGCATCATCCAAGAAATCCGACACCGGCACTTCTAGAATCAATTCAACTTCAGAATCTTGTTTTACAAATGGCTTTGGGTTTCTATATAACCCAATAAATGGTTGCACTATAAAATTACTGGGCGGTATAAATATTTCTGATATTTCCTTGACTACAGTAATGTCTTTTGGTGCTACCCCAACCTCTTCATACGTTTCGCGCAATGCCGTTGTTAAAAGTCCGTCATCGGTCAGTTCCGCTTTTCCACCAGGAAAAGCAACTTGATTAGAATGTACGCCTTTATATGTCTTACGCAAAATCAACAGCAAGTTTGTACCCATACCCTGTGTTGGATAGAACAAAGCCATTACCCCTGCCTTTCTAGGATTTTTCTTTGCCACATTAATACGCTGTAACTCGTCTAAACGGCTTTCTGGTGCCATTTTATACTGCGAAGCTTCTCCCGGTAGCGGTAGATCCTTTATTTTTGATATTCGTTGTTCAAAAAATTTAAAATTCATGCGTTTACTAAAATTCTATACTTTTTTATTCTTAGCAATTTTTGCATTGGCGAGCTGCAAAGATACTTCTAAGAAAGTTGATAGTACAACTACAGAAAAAGAGTCGAAGCCAGACTCCACAAAAATTAAGGAAAAAAAAGTTGTTGAAAATGAAGAGGAGGAAAATTTTGAACTTGACGAGGACAATGCAATCGATTTCTTTTTCAATTACGAGAAAACATTGACCGCCAATAAGGTTAAAATTACAACTGGTTTAGGAAGTTTTACTGTGGAGCTTTATGAAAATGTACCTTATCATAGAGCAAATTTCATATACCTTACCGAGCAGGGCTATTTTGATAAAACCCAATTTCATAGAGTAGTTAAAAACTTTATTATTCAAGGAGGAAATTCGGATGATGCGAAAACCGCAAGAAAAAGATTAAAAATTGGTCGTTATTTATTACCACCGGATACTAGAAAAGGCCATAAACATCATAGAGGCACCATTTCAATGCCCAGTAGTGAAATGGACAACCCCCATAAACTGGCATCGCCATATGAATTTTTCATTGTCGTTACCGACCCTGGATCTTACCATTTAGATGATAATTACACGCCTTTTGGCAGAGTTATTGAAGGTATGGATGTGGTTGACAAAATCAATAATGTACCCGTTGAAAAAGGAGATTGGCCAATGAGAAATGTTTACATTGAAAAAGCTGAAGTAATAGAATAATTATTATCGGTCTAAATTCTAAGTTCTGCCTTTATAAATATTGGGGAGTGAAATTTTAAAACGTACCGCCAGAACACGCATAATTATTATGGTGATAATGGCCATAGAGTATGCTATGGTATCATTAATAGGAAATTGAATCAACACAAAATACACCAAACCACCTAGTATACATACAGTGGCATAAATTTCCTTTCTAAAAATTACCGGGATCTCATTACAGAGTATATCTCTAATTACACCACCAAAACAGGCAGTAATAGTACCTAGGGCAATACACATTACAGGTAATAATTCTGCTGCCAAACCTTTTTCGACACCTACCATGGTGTATAAGCCTATACCTATGGTATCGAATAAAAAAAGTGATTTTCTAACGTATTTAAGCTGCTTCACAAAAAATATCGCCAGCAAAACCGTAGCTACAATAACGAGTAAATGTACTGGTGCATTTAGCCATCCTACAGGTTTAATCCCTATCAACAAATCACGCAAAGTTCCTCCACCTACCGCGGTTACAAATGCAATGATCAGAACACCGAATACATCCAACCTTTTATCCATGGCTACCAATACCCCAGAAATGGCAAAGGCAATGGTACCTAAAATATCAATAATGTAATAAAACATTGGCTATATCTTTTGCGTAAAGTAATTATAGTCTTTTAAAACCGTATCTAAGTACGCAATATCGTACAATTCTGAGTTGGTCTGCAAGATACTTTCCACTTTATCCCTAAGCGCCTTTAAAGTTTTAAAGTCATTACTCTTTTTAGCAATACCAAAAGTTTCTTTAATGAGTCTAACATCTTTATCGGTCAGCAAAGTAACATTCATAAATTGAGGCACGTAGGCATCTTCTACATCTTCTAAAATAGTATGGGTAACCTTTGTTTTATTTTTGGTACTAATAACTACTGTGCCTGCCGCTGCATCACCTAATCTTTGTTTTTTCTCGGAAAACAAAATGGTCAGTATACCTATCGACCCTAAAAAAATCCAAATATCAACCAATCTTAACATCCATCTTATTAAATAATTGCTCCAATGTACTGGTGAGCCATCAACCTTTACCACTCGCATTTTCATAAGCATTTTACCAACGGTTCTACCATTAAAAATGATATGCATTAAAAGCGTATAAAACATTGCCGGTAAAGAAATTAAGGCTACCAGACCTCTCTGTGTCCAACCATCTGTATAAATATATCCTATGGCATCGCCTACGAAATTTACCAAGATAAAATAGAGATACAGTATAAATGCATCAATAAAAAATGCCACAATTCTTTCACCAATACTAACAATAGTATAATTAAGGTTAACATTTTGCGTTGTATTGATTTGAAGGTTATTCATTTAATCTTAAATTTAACAAGGTAAATATAGTTTATGCGCGAAGCTGCTTTTGTAAAGCAAAATAAGGAAAAATGGATAGCTTTTGAAAAAGCTATTAACCTAGGTGCTTCAACAGATCCAGATGAACTTGCCAATGGTTATATTCAATTGACCAATGATCTGGCATACGCGCAAACGTATTACGCAGAAAGTAAGACTTTATTGTATTTGAACGAACTTGCTTCTATTGCACACCAAAAAATCTACAAGAACAAAAAAGAAAGTAAAAATCGTATTCTAAGTTTTTGGATTACCGAATTCCCCTTATTTTTTAGACAGTACCATAAAACCTTGGGCTTTGCTTTTTTAATTTTTATCATAGCTTCTGCCATTGGTGCTTTATCCGCTATTAACGATGCTACCTTTGTAAGGCTAATTTTAGGCGATGCCTATGTAAACGAAACTCTAAACAATATTGCTAACGGAGACCCCGCAGCAATCTATAAGGGTGGCAGCGAAATAGGATCTTTTTTAGGTATTACCATAAATAATATTAGAGTTGCGTTTTTAGCTTTTGCCTTTGGGGTAATAACCAGTATTGGTACCGCATACATTTTGTTTACGAACGGAGTTATGCTTGGTGCATTTATTACATTTTTTTATACAAAAGGAGTCTTCTTTGAAGCTAATAAGCAAATTTGGTTACATGGTACCATAGAAATTTCTGTAATCATTATCGCTGGATGTGCAGGGTTGATTATGGGAAATAGTATTCTTTTCCCCAAAACATACGCTAGGCGATTATCTTTTATGAAGGGCGCAAAAGACGGACTTAAAGTTGTGGTTAGTACCATACCATTTTTTATCATTGCCGGATTTATTGAAGGCTTTATTACACGGTATACCAATATGCCCAATTGGTTGGCATTTCTAATAATTGGTGCATCATTATTCTTGATTATATTTTATTACATAGCATACCCCATATTATTTAATACCAAACATGAAAAACAATTACATACCGTTAAAGGTCAACCGTGAATTTGGAGGAATAATCTCTGTCTATTTCGATTTTTTTAAACAGAATATTAAAAATTTTACCAATGTTTTTATAAGCTACAATGGTATTTTCTTAATAGGACTTTTAATAACCAGCTATTTATTGGTATCTGGTTTTATAGGCATGATCGCACAAGAATCTGGGCAAAGTCCGTTTGCCGAAAATATAGGCAATGAACAAGAATATTTTATTTACCTGGGTATAGGAGGGTTTTTATTCTTTGTTATTTTTTTAGGCGTTGCCTTTTTGAATTATTCTCTTTCGACTAGTTATATGATCAAATATGTAGAAACCAAAGATTCTAACGTGGACAAAAAAGATGTTTGGCAGTACGCTAAAAGTCAATTTGGAAATGTTCTGCTATTTGTTCTATTACTAATACCTATTTACATGGTATATTTTATTATCGCAGTAATTTTAGCCATTATTCCGCTATTGGGCTTTTTTGCCCAATATATTGTTCAATTCTTTTTAACGGCATGGGTGGGTGTTTCTTTTTTTGATATGCTGGCAAATAAGAAAGGAGTTACCGAAGCGTTAGGAGAAGGTTGGAAACTGGTAACAGGTAGTTTTTGGAAATCTATTGGTGTAAACTTTATTTTAGGTTTACTGTTGGGTCTGTTATTAATGGTCGCTTTAATTATACCCGGTATTATAATAGGGGTGTATACTTTTCATGTTGTAGAGAACGATGTAGATTATACAAACTCTATTGTTTCAACAATTGTGTACACTTTAGGGTTATCGATTTTCTTGATTATAGCAGTATACGGGCAATGCCTTTCTCAATTTATCAATGGCATTTTATATTATGCCTTACATGAAAAAACATATAATGAAAACACTAGGGCAAAAATTGAACAAATAGGACAAAACGATTAATTTGAGGCTAACATTTACTTATATTTTCTTTTTGTTGATGACCTTTGGTTCATTTGCTCAACTTAAAACGGATAGTATCGTTAAAACCGATACATCATCTGTTTTGGTATACAGAGACATTGAGGAAGACCTCACAAAGAAGTATACTGGCGATGAATTTAATTACACCTATAAAACGGGAGAATCGCAAAATTTACTAGCACGATTTTTAAACTGGGTTGGTGAAGGTTTGTTTGAGGTATTCGGTATCACATTGCCTCCAAATGTACTTCAACTTTTAGAGTATCTTATTTATATTTTACTTGGCATTTTAGCCATTTACCTCATCGTTAAATTTCTCATCAATGAAAATTTTAGCGCACTTTTTCAAACTAAGGCAAAAACATTGAACGATATCAACCTAACCGAAGAACATATTGAAGGTGTTGATATAAGTAAATTATTAAACGATGCCGTTTCCAAAAAAGACTATAGACTAGCGGTGCGTTATCAGTTTTTGCTAACACTTCAAAAACTATCAAAAAAAGATATTATCGATTGGCACTTTGATAAGACCAATACCGACTATTTAAATGAGATTGAACAACCACAGTTAAAACTAGGTTTTAAAAAAATAGCATATCTATATGATTATATATGGTATGGAGAACAAGCCATTGATGGTAATAAGTACAATTTGTCGGTCTTAGATTTTGACGAGATCAACAAACTAATTCAATCGTAACTTGGGAAAGCGTTCTAAAATAATACTCGGACTTTTGATTGCGGTACTTATTGGTATCATCGTAACAGAAATAGTACGTCCAAGACCCATTAATTGGAGTCCATCTTACACGATGACAGCAAAAATTCCATTTGGGTGTTACGTACTTTTCAACGAGCTGACCGCTATTTTTCCTAGTAGCGAAATAGAAACGGCAGACCGAAGTATTTACGATGTGCTAGTTGAAAGGGATTCTTTAAAAGCCACAAATTATATTTTAATCAATGATTTCATTTATTTAGATGAACAGGAAACAAATCAAATTTTAAATTTTGTAAGTGAAGGTAATCAGGTATTCATAGCCACTAGCAACCTTACCGGAAAGCTCGCAGATACTTTAAATATTACCATAGACCAGCAATATGATATAAAAGAAGATTCCATTAAGGTTACATTTACAAATAAAAAATTTAAGCACCCAGAGTTCTATTTTGAAAGAGGGGTCAACCCAGCATATTTGACCAGTATTGATACTTTGAATACAGAGTTATTAGGTCATATACATGTTAAAAGCTCTACCTTATTAAATAATAAACCACAGGAAATAAAAATAAGACCTAACTTTATTAAAACCACTTTTGGTAAAGGGAATTTTATCATCAACTCCTTGCCCGCCGCATACACAAACTATTATTTATTGAGTGACAATATAGATTACAGTAGTCAAAGTTTCTCGTATTTACAGGACAGAGCACTAATATGGGACGATTATAAAAAATCTGGACGAAAAGTAATTACCTCACCAATGCGATTCGTATTAAATCAACCTGCATTAAAATGGAGTTATTACCTTACCATAACCGGTTTATTACTCTTTGTTATTTTTAAGGCCAAAAGAGAACAACGCATTATACCGGTAATTAAACCATTAGAAAATTCTTCGGTTGAATTTGCCAAAACCGTGGGTTCTTTATATCATCAAAAAAAGGATTACACCAATCTTAACCATAAAAAAATCACCTATTTCCTTACGCATATTAGAAACCGGTTCTACGTTAACACTACTGTGCTAGATGAAAAATTCATAGCCCAAGTAAGTGCTAAAGCAGGTAAATCTATAGAGGAAACCAAAGACCTTTTTGAATTGATTTTAAGTCTCAAAAATAAACCTTTACATTCTGAGCAAGATGCTATAATCCTTGCCAAGAAAATAAACACATTTAAACAATCTTATGGAAGATAATACACAAGACGAACAACAGGTAGCATTCAATTCTAGGATTGATCTTACCAAACTTCAAGATTCCGTAGCCAAGGTCAAAACCGAATTGGGCAAAGTCATTATAGGTCAGCAAGAAATGATCGAACTTTTGATCGTTTCCATTTTAGCCAATGGCCACTCGCTTATTGAAGGCGTGCCAGGTGTTGCCAAAACCGTTACCGCAAAACTATTGGCAAAAACCATGAACGTAGATTTTAGTAGAATACAGTTTACCCCGGATCTAATGCCGAGCGATATTCTTGGAACATCTATTTTCAATGTAAAAACATCTGAATTTGAATTCAAAAAAGGACCTATTTTTTCCAATATCATTTTGATAGATGAAATTAATAGAGCTCCAGCAAAAACACAGGCAGCTCTTTTTGAAGCTATGGCAGAACGTCAAATTACCATTGATGGCAATGCATTTGACATGCAACCGCCATTTTTGGTTTTTGCCACACAAAACCCCGTTGAACAAGAAGGCACATATAGACTGCCCGAAGCTCAATTAGATCGTTTTCTGTTTAAAATAAAGGTTCACTACCCTACTTTGGAAGAAGAAGTACAGATACTAGAAAACAAACATCAGCAAAAAAATAACAATGTTGAATCGCTCATAGACACTATTCTTTCGGCAGAACAAATTGCTTCTTACCAACAGGTCATTAAGGATATTGTTGTAGAAGATAATTTAATAAAATACATCGCCGCCATCGTCAACAATACCAGAACAAATGCCAATCTTTACCTAGGGGCGTCACCTAGAGCCTCTATTGCCATTCTAGATGCATCTAAAGCCGTAGCCGCTATCAATGGAAGGGATTTTATTACCCCAGATGATATCAAAAAGGTTGTAGCACCAATATTATGCCATAGAATTATTCTGACCCCAGAACGTGAAATGGAAGGCTATACGGCAGAAAAAATGATTAAAGATTTGATTCAAACTATAGAAATTCCAAGATAGAATTCCGTGAAAAAGGTTTTTAAAAATATATTTCTACAAAAAAGATTTTTTCTGGTTTTATCGGGAATCGTCTTGTGTTTTCTAGTATCCTATATTTTTGAAAATATCGCATATATTCCTAAACTACTTTTTTATCTCTTTTTAGCCCTTTTAATTGTAGATGTAATTTTACTTTTTTTATCCAAAGGACAGATTATTGCGAAAAGAATTGTTACCGATAAACTTTCTAATGGTGATGAAAATGCCATTAAAATAGAAGTTACCAATCAGTATTTATTTCCTAGTCAAATAAATATCATAGATGAACTTCCTTTTCAGTTTCAAAAGAGAGATTTCAACTTTAAGAGCTTATTAAAACCTGGAGAACAAAAATTATACACCTATACTGTAAGACCTGTAGAAAGAGGCGTTTATAGTTTTGGAAATTTAAATGTATTCGCCATATCGCCAATTGGTCTATTGTCTAAAAAATATACTTTTGATGAGGGTAAGGAAGTTCCGGTTTACCCCTCTTTTTTACAACTTCGTAAATACGATCTTTTAGCATTTAGTAACCGCTTACTGGAATTCGGTATAAAAAAAATTCGGCGTATTGGTCATACGATGGAGTTTGAACAGATCAAAGACTATATACAAGGTGATGATATTAGAAACATAAATTGGAAGGCGACCGCAAAAAGAGGTCAGTTAATGGTCAATCAATTTCAAGATGAAAAATCGCAACCTATTTATTCCGTAATAGATAAAGGCAGGGTTATGAAAATGCCTTTTAACTCACTTAGTCTGCTAGATTATGCCATAAATGCCACTCTAGTCATTAGCAGCATAGCTCTGAAAAAAAATGATAAGGTGGGTTTATTCTCTTTTAGCAATAAAATAGAAAATAGGGTTGTCGCTGAACGTAGAAGCTCGCAAATGAATCTCATATTGGAGACACTCTACAACCTTAAAACAAATTTTGTTGAGAGTGATTTTAGTAGATTGTACATAGACGTAAAAAGGAACCTACCTCAAAGAAGTCTTTTGTTGTTATATACCAATTTCGAAACTTTAGACGCTCTTCATCGTCAACTCCCATATTTGCAAGCTATAGCCAAACATCATTTATTGGTTGTAATATTCTTTGAGAACTCAGAACTGGTATCATATGCAAAGGATAAACCTAACAATACATTAGAAGTTTTTGAACAGGCAATTGCAGAAAAATTTATTTATGAAAAACAATTGGTGGTCAACGAACTTAAAAAGTATGGCATACAGACCATACTGACCAAGCCAGAAGATTTAACCATCAATACTATAAACAAGTATTTAGAGATAAAGGCAAAAGGTCTTATATAGTCTATTCAAGAAGATATGCGGCCTGTAACTCAGAAGTGATATCGCCCGTACCGTTTTTTACAAATTTGGGTAATTGAACTTTATGTGCATCAAGTTGGGCAACCAAACAGCCACAGCTTCTACCGCCACCGCTTCTTCTTCTACTATTATCGGTTAGTATATCTATCGCCATACCTGCAAGAACTCCGCCTAAAGTAGTATACAGTACATCTTTAGTTTCCCATTCATAACCTTTAGACTGATCGTAAATTGCTTCTTTTGCAAGACCGGCAGCTAAACTACTACCTACTGCACCTGCCCATTTCCAACCACGTTGTCCGTTTGATATTTTGTGCGCAGCATACCCTCCGGCCACACCAATGACAACTCCGGCACCGATATGCTTAGCAGCATCACCGGGATCTTGAGCATTTATATTAATACTTAGGATAAAAGCGAAAAATAAAATAATAATTTTCATATTAGGGGAAAAGGGAATTTTTATTTCTATAACGTACTTAAGTAAATTAAATTATGTAGTTACTTTATAGCATCAACAAACTCTTTATATGAATTAAAACCTCATTTATAAGGGGCAATGCTGTATTTTACTAGCTAAACCAAAGTAATGTTCAGCCATAAAATTCGACTACAAATCAAGATAAAAAAATATAAAGATGAAAACGATATATCACAAATCCAACACTAGAGGACACACCGATTTCGGTTGGTTAAATTCTTACCACAGCTTTAGTTTTGGTAATTATTATGATGCTCAACGAATTAATTTTGGAACTTTAAGGGTACTAAATGATGATACCGTAGCTAAAGGTCGTGGTTTTGGAACCCACCCCCATAAAAATATGGAAATCATTTCCATTCCTTTAGAAGGTGACCTTAAACATATGGATGATATGGGGAACTCTACGGTAATAAAAGCTGGAGACATACAGGTTATGAGTGCCGGCACAGGTATTTCTCATAGCGAATACAATAAAAGCCAAGAAAACGAGGTAAAATTTCTGCAAATTTGGGTTATACCCAATGAACAGAACGTGACTCCACGCTATGATCAAATTTCAATTGCAGATGTTAAAACTAAAAACAGCCTGTATCAAATTTTATCTCCTAATCAAGATGATTCCGGTGTATGGATTCACCAAAATGCATGGTTTCACCTTGCAAATTATGATAATGGCATAACAGACTCATATACTTTAAAAAATGACAGAAACGGAGTATACGTTTTTGTTCTTGATGGACAAGTAGAAGTAAATGGGAAGAAATTAAATTCACGAGACGGCTTAGGACTTTGGGAAACAAAAGAAGTTTCATTCAAAGCAAATAGCAAGGTGGATATATTAGTCATGGAAATACCAATGACTTAGGTATAAGGCAAAATTCATTACCATATTTCGACATGTTCTGTTATTTATTAAACTACTTGCTTATATTTAAATGGAATTTAGTTCGTTTTACCTTATCCTTTTGAAAGTGTTTTACGAGTTGATTGCTAACTAAATATGCAGATAAATTATTTTCACTTGTAGGTTATTTTACATTTAGACCTCCAATTACTTATTTAAAAATCCCAATACCTTTTTACAATTGAATACGACCTCAAAAAAACAGAATATTAAAAATAGGGACCTTACAGACGAATTTGGTTTGATTACCATAATATCTTCTATTTTCACTTTTGTCGTTTTCATTTATACCTTACTATTTCATTCATATATAGAGCAATTACTCGCCTTCATTGTTGCCGTGGTATTTGGTATAGGTTTTATTTTAAACCGATTAAAGTATAGACAGGCAACTAGAATATATATGACCCTATTGCCACCGTTAATTTTTATGTCGCTCATTTTTTTAATTGGTGGGTTTTTCGGGCAAGCAGTTGCTTTTGCTACTATGGGGTTTCTGGCATTTATAGGCTATCGAAAAAATCCTAGGTTAAGAAATATTATCATCACTTTTGATATACTGGCGTTTATTCTCCCTACTATTTACATTACTAAATATGGTCCGATTTTGGGCACTATTGATGTCCCTTTCGATGAAGTTTTTGCATTTTTAGCCTGTTTAGGCTGGCTTTCACTAACCTTTAGAATGTATGATCAAAATAAAACAAGGGCTTACACTTCCGATTTGGAAAATCATATCGAAGCCTTAAAAGAAAGTGAGTTAAACCTTCAAAAAGCGCAAGACGATTTAAAGAGTCAGAACAAAAAACTTGAGGTTCTGAACAATGAATTAAAACTTAAGAACACCCATATTGAAGAGTTTACGTTTATAGTCACCCATGATTTACGCGGTCCTTTAAACAATATAAACCTTATTGCAAATGAATTGGAACAACAGCATGCGGTTTCAAATTATTCAAATTTCAGTAGTTACCTTAAACATTTACAAGGCAGTTCCACAAGGCTTACCAATTTGGTTGAAGGGCTATTGAAGTACGCAGAAATAGGTAACTCCAGTGGTATGGAACCCGTGAATATTACTGAAATTTTACAGTTGGTACTAGATGATTTATCTGAAAAAATTAAAGAAACCAGTGCTACCATTAATTATGGAGATTTACCTACCCTAATTGCAAGACCAAGTGATATAAGAATGCTGTTCCAGAATTTGGTTCATAATGCTCTAAAATTTAAAACCTCAACTAATAATCCTGTTATTACAATAACATCAGAAAAAAGAAAAAACGATTATCTTTTTAGTGTTGCCGATAACGGAATTGGAATTCCTGCGGAGCAGTTAGAAAAAGTTTTTAATGCCTTTCATAAATTACACAATCAATCTAAATTCGAAGGTTCTGGAATTGGACTCTACGGCAGTAAAAAAATTGTAGATCATCATTTAGGTAAAATTTGGGTCACTTCTGAAGAGAATAAGGGTAGCACCTTCTATTTCACTATTAGCACCAATTTATTAGAGCAAACTACAACAGACAAACAACTTGCCAACCCAACTTAATAATTATTCATGAAGAAGATAATTGCACTCTTATCGCTGCTTTTTATAAGCACTCTTAGGGCACAAGACCCACCTCTAAAATTAGTAGTAGCTGGGTTGACCCATGGTCACGTTGGTTGGATATTAAGCAGGGAATCTAATACGGATATTAATATGATTGGTATTGTTGAACCTAACCAAAAACTGGCAAAAAAACTTTCAGATGAATTTGGCTTCTCTATGGATATCGTTTTTAATTCTATGGATGAAATGTTACAAAATATTTCTCCGGATGCAGTTGCCGCCTTTGGCAATATTAAAGACCATTTACAAGTAGTACAAGCCTGTGCCCCAAAAGGAATTCATGTAATGGTAGAAAAACCCTTAGCAACCACTTATGATGAAGCCCAGCAAATTAAAACACTAGCGGATAAACACAATATACATGTGTTGACCAATTACGAAACTTCTTGGTACGAAACCAACGTAAAAGCGATCAGTATGTACCGGCAAGGAGATATAGGTGAATTAAGAAAAGTAATTATTAGGGATGGTCACAAAGGACCTAAAAAAATTGGGGTACCCAATGAATTCTTAGAATGGTTGACCGACCCACAGTTAAATGGTGGTGGAGCAATTACAGATTTCGGTTGCTATGGCGCCAACCTTATGACCTGGATCACGAAAGGCAAAAAACCTAATACAGTTACTGCGGTAACACAACAATTACAAAAAGAAAACAATCCAAAAGTTGATGATGATGCCACTATTATTCTTACTTATGATAATGAGATGGCAATTTTAGAGCCCTCATGGAACTGGCCAATAGGTAGAAAAGACATGGAGCTCTATGGCACTAAAGGCGCTATATATTCCGATAACCCTACTCAGTTGAGACTTCGGTTGTCAAAAGGGTACAGCGATTATACCGAAGAAACATTTCTATTAGGTGAGCGCAAAGAACCTTATAATGACCCGTTTGCAGTTTTTGCCGCAGTCATTAATGGCAGCCTTAAATTAGAGCCATACAATGTTTACTCGCTTGAGAATAATATGATAACAATGTTAATTCTTCAATCTGCCATAAACAGTGCAAAAAACGGAAAAACAATACAATTAAATTAAACTATTAATGAACACAAATTATACAAAAGTATTCGGTGGTAATAAAATAGAAGCTCAAAGAATAGAGCTTGCTTTAAAAGATAATAACATTGAACCTATTCTTAAAGATGAAACAGCATCTGCAAGACTGGCAGGTTTCGGTTCTCCTTTACCTGAATTAATTGAAATATATGTCCATAAAGATGAAGAAAACAAAGCTTTAAGTATTATTGCTCAACACAATAATTAAAATTAAAAGCCTCCTTATCAGGAGGCTTTTTTAATTGATATGTTTTCAAAATCTACCCTTTGCTCAAAGGTGTAATTTCTAGTTTTCTAAACTCTACCGGCCCGTGGTCTCCTTGTATCATTATTGGTCCTGCTTCAGCCTCATTATTATCCAAGGCTCCGCCGGTCATTGCTTCTATATTTTGATTAGAGATAATGGTTTTACCGTTGGCAACAATAGTAACCCTTCTTCCAATCAATGTAATATCATACGATTGCCACTCCCCTGCTTGCTTGGCAGCGTTTTCGTTTGGTGTCAACAATCCGTAGATACCTCCAAAATAAATCGAAGATGGTTCTAAACCTATATTATCAGCTATTTGTACCTCGTAACGACCTCTTAAATACAGACCGCTATTACTACCTTTGGGATATCTAAATTCTGCTTGTAATTTAAAATCCTTGAACTTCTCTTCTGAAACTAAATTAACACCAGACTTAGAGCTTGTTAATATACCATCTATTACCGTCCATTGATTACCTGGTTTAATTATCCAACCCTTTAGGTTTTTACCATTGAATAATTTGACCGTCTTACCTTCTTTTGCTTTTTCATAATAAGGTAATTTTGGTGACTTTGTCGCTGTCCAATTATAGGTTTTACCATCCACATAAATCATGGTGCCCTCCAATCCTTCTCCAAATATTTTTCCTTCAAACTCCATATCAGAAGCACCTGGCTCCCATTGCGGTGGTATTTCAAAAGAAAATAAATCTCCATGTTTTTCAATCTCCGCAACTGGTCTAGCACTACCGAATGCATACGTAAATCTACCTATCAAGGTATTGGTACCCGAGTGGCGAATTTCTAACCAAGAGGGTAATTTTTCGCCTTCTTGATCTATGGTCAAATTCCATTTACCTTCTAATGGGTGACCTTCTTGCCCCTGTAATAAAGTTAAATTAAAAGCCATCAAAAAGATGAAGGCAGCTGTTTTAATAGTATTCATATAAATATTGGTTTGATAAGTAATCAAATATAAAGTAACTTTTAAACTCCCTTTCTTAACATTCAATTAAATTATGCCCAAATGCCAAATTGATAAATCTATACCATATATGGTTAATAATTTAACTAGAATTCAATTTCTTTCTTGATTATCTACATTATTCGCTACTTTTAAAATATTATTCAACCAAACAACAATGACAATTTTTAAAAAATTCCTTTTTGGGATAGCTTCCCTATTATTTTTCTGTGCATCATGTGTAAACAAAAAACCTATTGAAATACCACTGACTATTGAGCAGGATAGTACTGACCTCATTGAAATGGCAAAACTTGCCCGAGAAACAATTACCGCTAAAGTAGCAGACGGACTAGAACTTAGCTTATGGGCTTCAGATTCTTTGGCACCAGATCCTATTGCCATGGATATTGATGATGAAGGCAATGTATATATAACGCGTTCCAACAGAAATAAAAACTCTGAATTTGATATTCGCGGACATAGAGATTGGATGACGGAATCCATTGCTCTAGAATCAGTTGAAGACAGAAGGGCCTTTCTACACAAAACCTTTGCTCCTGAACTTAGTAAGGAAAATGAGTGGTTTCCTGATCTAAACAACGATAGCATTCATGATTGGCATGATCTTGCCGTAGAAAAAGATGAAATTTGGATGTTACAAGATACAGATAACGATGGCATCGCCGATATTTCAACACAAATCATGAATGATTTTAATGATGAAATTAACGATCAAGCGGGTGCTCTTTTAGTCCGCGACGAAGATGTTTTTGTTGGTATCGGTCCTGGTATGTACCGATTGACGGACACTAACGGAGATAAAATTTTGGATGAGAAAACAAGCATTGCCGATGGTTTTGCCGTTCATATCGGTTTTAGCGGTCATGGCATGTCTGGCGCCATTGAAGGTCCAGATGGTAAAATATATTGGGGTATTGGTGATATTGGCGCAAATATTACCACTGTCGATGGTGAAAACCACAAATATCCGAACGAAGGTATTATCGTAAGAAGTAATCCTGATGGTACCGATTTTGAAGTTTTTGCCCACGGGTTGCGTAATACCCATGAATTTGTTTTTGATGCTTACGGAAATATTATTTCATCGGATAATGACGGAGACCACAAAGGAGAAAGTGAACGCTTGGTTCATATTGTAGAAGGATCTGATGCCGGATGGCGAGCAAACTGGCAATATGGAAAGTATACCGATCCAAAAAACAACGGCTATAATGTATGGATGGATGAAAAACTTTTTACTCCTCGTTGGGATGGCCAGGCCGCATATATTATGCCACCTATTCAAAATTTTCATAACGGACCAACAGGAATGAGATATAACCCAGGCACGGCATTGGGTAAAAAATGGCAAGATAAATTCTTTTTAGTCGAGTTCGTAGGTGACCCAAGTAGATCACATATTTGGTCTTTTGATCTAAAACCTAAAGGTGCTTCTTTTGAACTGAATACCGATGAATCAATTTTATCGGGAGTGTTACCTACGGGTATTGATTTTGGACCAGACGGAGCATTATACCTTGCCGATTGGGTAAATGGCTGGGGAAGCAAAGATTACGGTAGAGTTTGGAAATTAGACGTTACCGAAGAAAACAATGATCTAGAACAGGAACGGTTGAAAACCCAACAATTAATGACGCTTGATTATGAAGACCAAAAAACCGATAGTTTGGTATCTTTATTGTCCTACAGCGACATGAGAATTCGCCAAAAAGCTCAATTTGAACTTGCCAATAGAACATTTTGGGGCTTTAGAGCGTTAGAAAAAGCCCTTACGGAAGAAGAAAACCAATTTGCCCGCATACATGCAATTTGGGGCATTGGTCAAATCGCGGCTAATGATAAAGATGATGCAGAACCATTGCTTCAACTATTAAACGACGATGACCCCGAAATTATAGCACAAAGTGTGAAGGTGCTGGGTGATTTAAGATACGAGAAAGCAGCAGATACTTTAGTATCATTAACCTCCCATGAAAATGATAGAGTAAAGTTCTTTGCCGCCCAAGCATTGGGAAGATTAAAATATGAAAATGCCGTTGAGCCTTTATTAGCGATGATCGAAGCAAATAATGACCAAGATCTTTATTTGAGACATGCTGCAGTTTTAGCGCTTTCAAGAATTGGCAATGCCGAACCGTTACTTGCATTGGCCAATAGTGAAAATAGAAGTTTACGTATAGCTGCAGTTTTAGTGCTCAGAAAACTACAAGAACCAAAAATTTCAATATTCTTATCTGATCAAGATGAATATATTGTAACGGAAACTGCCCGTGCCATTAATGACGACCTTTCAATTGAAACGGCTTTACCCGCATTGGCAGCAACACTTAACGATGAGAGATTTACTTCTGAACCTTTGTTGCGAAGAGCAATAAATGCAGCATTGCGCGTTGGTGGTGAAGATCAGCTAGAAATGCTAATCAATTTCGCGAAACGAAAAGGTGTTTCAAGTAATTTACGTGGCGAGGCTCTTGCTGCCTTGGGCACATGGAACAACCCATCTCTTTTAGATCGTGTAGATGGCAGATACCGTGGTGAAATTGTTAGGGAAAACAGTCAGTTAGAGGACAAAATTAAAAAAGACATTCCAGCATTTCTTAAGGAACGTCAACCAGAAATTTTAATTGGTATTGCCAAAACCTTAAGTGCCGTAGGTATAACCGATTATAATGATGAATTGTTCTATATTTTTAAATCGAACAAATCGCCAGAGGTGCGTGCAACGGTATTAAATACACTTGGTCAATTGCAATACCATAAAATGGAAGCTGCCATGTCTATTGGTATGCAAGATAGCAATGAAGAAGTAAGAACTGCCGCTGTGGGGCTTTTAGCGCAATTGAACATTCCAAAAGAGAAACTACCCAACATTGTAGAGCCGATTTTTAAGCGCGGCTCAATATCCGAACAACAAAGAATGTTAGATGTTCTAGGCGACCTACCTGACGAAAACAGTAATGCCCTATTGACCAATTTAATTGACAAGGCTAGTAAAGACCAGTTAAAACAAGGTATTTTATTAGATCTTATGGAAGCGGTGAAAGCTACCGAAAATCCGTCATTGATCGCACAATTGGAGAAACTTAAAAGAGCGGGGTATTCAGCCGATTCTTTTCAAGAAACACTTTACGGTGGTAACTGGTGGGCAGGTAGATCTGTCTTTAATAACAACCCTACCGCGCAATGTGTACGTTGCCATGCAGTAAATGGTTCTGGTGGTGAAGTTGGTCCGGCATTGGATAATATTGGTAATATCTTAAACAGACAACAAATACTGGAAGCCCTTATTGAACCAAGCGTAAGACTTGCTCCTGGTTATGGCACCGTAACCATTACCTTGAAAGACGGACAAGAGGTAAAAGGTGTTCTTATCGAAGAAAACGATAAGGAAATTTTATTGAGAACTTCTGAGGCCGAGCCATTGGAAATACCCTTAATGAGAATTGCCAAAAGAGAAAACTCTATGTCGGCAATGCCAGCAATGGGGCGTATGATATCAAGAAGAGAACTTCGCGACCTCATTCAATATCTATCCTCTTTAAAGAATAAAAAGCGGATTATTGAAGGAGAAGATAAAGAAGTGTAATCTACAAAGAGGAAAGTTCTGCTTTCCTCTTATTAAATTCACTCATAATATCATTAACAATTTCGCCTGCTGGTTTTATATCATGTATCAAAGCCGATACCTGACCTATTTCTAACTCGCCATCTTCCAAATCACCTAAAAACATGCCTTTTTTGGCGCGACCTCTACCTAATAAAGCCTTTAATTCTTCGGTAGTCGCTCCTTCAGCGTATGCTTGTTGTACTTTGTTGTAAAATGTATTCTTCACCAACCGAACAGGTGCCAGTTCTTTTAATGTTAAATGCGTAGCTCCTTCTTTCGCATCAACGACTACCTGTTTAAAGTTCATGTGGTTAGATGCTTCTTCGCTAGCAACAAACCTGCTACCAACCTGCACGCCGTCTGCACCTAAAACCATTGCTGCGAGCATCGCTTTACCGTTAGCTATACCACCCGCTGCTATTAAAGGTATTTGAATATGTTCTTTCACCGCAGGAATCAAAACCATGGTTGTAGTTTCATCTCGTCCATTATGCCCGCCCGCTTCAAAGCCTTCTGCTACAATTGCATCTACACCTGCTTCCTGCGCTTTCAATGCAAATTTTAAGCTACTGACTACATGTACAACGGTAATTCCTTTTTCCTTTAAAAAGGATGTCCACGTTTTAGGATTTCCTGCTGATGTAAATACAATTTTCACATCCTCCTCAATAATAATATCCATCAATTTGTCAAGGTCAGGATACAACATAGGAATATTAACCCCAAAAGGCTTAGTAGTAGCTTTTTTACATTTTTGAATATGCTCTCGTAAAACATCAGGATACATGCTACCGGCTCCAATTATACCTAAACCACCAGCATTAGATACAGCACTGGCAAGCCGCCAGCCGCTGGTCCAAATCATTCCTCCTTGAATAATAGGAAATTCTATCTTGAAAAGTTCTGTAATTCTATTTTGCATGTTTTATAGGACTTACCTTGATGAATTTCAGCAAGGCATTGTAATGAACAGTTGAATTAGATAATAATCTAAGTGTAGTAAACTTAAATCTCGATAATTGAGATTTAAGTTACTTTCTAAAGATACTATTATACCCTTTAAAATGTAAAATGATGGTTAAGAAATTACCCCAGAACCTATTAAATCATCTTCTAAATACCACGCCACAAATTGACCTTCTGTTATTGCGGACTGCATTTCTTCGAAGTCTACATACATTCCACCTTCAACCCTATAAATAGTAGCATCCTGTAATTCTTGACGGTACCTAATACGCGCTTTCACTGTTAGTTTCTCATCAATATTCAATGCCAGATCTTCACGTACCCAATGGATCTCTTCGTCCTTTACAAATAATGTTCTTCTATATAAACCTGGGTGAGATTTACCTTGACCCGTATAAATGATATTTTCGTTAACATCGGTATCTATTACAAATAAAGGTTCTTTTGTACCGCCTACATGTAACCCTTTGCGCTGCCCTTTTGTAAAATAATGTGCACCCTGATGCTCACCAACTATTTTACCATCGGATAAATGATACACCGGTTTTTCGGCATAATATGCCAGTTCAGATTTTTTATCATTAAAATTGGGAGTAGCTCTCTCATATACATCAAAGCCGGCAGGCACCTCAACAATTTTACCTGTCTTTGGCTTCAACTGTTGTTGCAAAAATTCGGGCAGTCTTACTTTACCTATAAAACAGAGACCTTGAGAATCTTTTTTATCTGCAGTGATCAAATTCATTTTTGCCGCAATTTCCCTTACCTGCGGTTTAGTCAATTCGCCTATTGGAAATAGAGTTTTAGATAATTGCTCTTGCGAAAGTTGACATAAGAAATAAGATTGGTCTTTATTACCATCTTTTCCTGCCAATAACTGATAGGTTTCAGAACCATCTTCATTTTGCAAAGTACCTTTTCTACAATAATGACCTGTAGCTACATAATCTGCCCCTAATTGCATGGCTATTTTCATAAAGACATCAAATTTGATTTCCCTATTACATAATACATCAGGGTTTGGAGTACGGCCCATCTCATATTCCTTGAACATATAATCAACAATACGTTCTTTATACTCGGCACTTAAATCCACGGTTTGAAACGGTATACCCAATTTCTCCGCTACGATCAATGCATCATTACTATCCTCTAACCATGGGCACTCTTCAGATATCGTTACCGAATCATCATGCCAATTCTTCATAAACAAGCCAATAACATCATATCCTTGCTCTTTTAACAAGTATGCCGCTACACTTGAATCTACTCCTCCAGAAAGTCCTATTACTACTTTTTTCATCTCTACATCTTGGTCGCAACAAAATTACAAAATTTCATTACAAAGTCAGTTTTTTTCAATTTATGCGTACCCAATATTCATTTAATGAGAATATGTAAAAAGTTTGAAGTCCAACAGATAGAATAGCTACTGAATCTTTTTTAATTAAAAATATTTTGTTAAACTTTTTTAAAAATTAATTAAACAAAATTAATATAATGTACTTTTAAATGCACTTAAATAACAATTAATCAATTAATTTATGTTTTACTTATCTTAAATTTAATTAAACATTCCTAAAAACACAGTTATGAAAAAAATGAATCGCTTACTCAACTTTTTACCGATACTGTTCATTGTATTGATTTCATTGTCATGTAGTGATGACGATGATGGTGATATAATACAGTCAAATGATATTACCATAGTTGAAACTGCTCAAGCCGAAGATGCTTTATCTTCACTTGTATCAGCTTTAACCACTGCAGACAATTCTGAGGGTACAGATTTAATTGGAACACTAAGTTCCGATGGTCCTTTTACCGTTTTCGCTCCCACTAATGATGCATTTACCTCTTTATTGAACCAACTTGATGATTTTGATTCTTTATCTGACTTTGATACCGATGAAGAAAGAGAAATATTGACTACTATTTTAACTTACCATGTTGTTGCAGGTGTTGCTGCAAGTTCTACCGATTTAACCAATGGCATGATGGTTACTACCGTACAAGGCGAAGATTTAACCATTAATATTGATGGAGACGTTTATATCGATGACGCTACGGAAATCGATGCCAAAGTGGTAATTGCCGATGTAGAGGCAAGTAATGGTGTAGTACATGTTATTGACAAAGTTTTACTGCCCCAAGCTATCATCGATGCTTTAAACGATGAAGATGACGAAATGGAAAATGGCACTTTAGTAGATATTGTTGTAGCTACAGAGCCTCTTTCCCTTTTAGAAGCAGCAATTATAAAAGCCGACCTTGTTACTACTTTAAGTTCAGACGGTCCATTTACAGTCTTCGCTCCTACTGACGATGCTTTCGTTGCTCTACTGGATATATTAGGTGATGAATACAATAGCCTTGATGATTTTGATACAACTGAAGAAATTGCTTTGCTGAAAGACATTTTGCTATATCATGTTATTACAGCAGAGGTAGCTTCTACAGATTTATCAGCTGGACCGGTTACTACTGCCTTAGCGGATAATAGTATAGAGGTTATTACTTCTGAAGATACTTTTGTAATCGGTGATGCTTCTGATATAGATGCGAACATTACCGGAGTAGACATTATGGCTTCTAACGGTATCGCCCATACAATAGACAAGGTATTGTTACCACAAACGGCTATAGATTTTGTAATGAACATGCAATTAAAAACTATTGTCGATACAGCCATTGCCACAGATGACCTAAGCTTGTTGGTAGATGCACTAATTCAAGCAGATGCAGGCTTAGTGGGTACACTGAATGGTGACGGACCTTTTACGGTATTTGCACCAACAAACGCTGCATTCGCAGATTTACTTGACACCTTGGGTGATAATTTCAATAGTCTTGCCGATTTTGATACAGACGAGGAAAAAGCATTGTTGACAAAGGTATTGACATATCATGTTATTGCCGGCACCGCAGCGTTCTCCACTGATTTAAACAATGGGCAAGCCATCGAAACTTTTCAAGGAGAAAATATAACCATAGTTTTATCTGACAATGGTGTTGAAATTATGGACGCCACAGAGATCAACGCCAATGTAGCTTTAGCAGATGTAGAGGCAAGCAACGGTGTAGTTCATGTTATAGACAAAGTAATTTTACCTCAAGAAGTGTTAGATATGCTAGCCGCCATGAACATGAAAACTATAGTTGAAATCGCAGTTGAAACTGATGATTTGAGCCTATTGGTAGATGCACTTGTACAAGCGGACGCAGGCTTGGTAGAAACCTTGAGCGGTGATGGACCATTTACTGTATTCGCCCCGACCAATGCTGCTTTTGTAGCTCTTTTAGATGCTTTAGGCGAAGACTACAATAGTCTTGCTGATTTCGATACAGAAGCAGAGAAAGAACTATTGGTCACCATTCTTACCTACCATGTTGTCGCCAATACCGCTGCCAATGCGGCAGACCTGAGCGACGGACAGTCAATTACTACTTTTCAAGGAGAAAATGTAGGCATCAATATTAAGGAAGACGGTACGGTACATGTTGAAGATGCCAGCGAAGACAATGCTACCGTGGTTATTGCAGACGTGGAAGCAAGCAACGGTGTTGTTCATGTCATCAACAAAGTTCTGTTACCACAAGCTGCTCTTGATGCATTGTAATAAATTAAGTTCAAGTTTTAAAAACCTTCCTATAATCCGGAAGGTTTTTTTATGCCTTAAAATTACTAACATCAGCATTGACCCCTTTAACATACAATTAGCCACCCTTGACAACTAACTTTTTATTGAACCTTAAATTAATTACATCTTTATCATCCCAAATCTTACCAAACCAACTCTATTTAATGGCAAAAGCCCTTTCAAAAATGAAAGGGCTTTTCTTATAATATAAAATTCAAAAAGATTTATTTTTTCTTTTGCGCTTCTGCTTGCTCCATCATTTCGCGCATTTTCTTTTGAAACTTATTCTCTTTTTTAGGTTTCTTTTTATTCTCTTGTATCTGAGCATGAATCTTATCATTATCTATGATCACATTCTTTATCACCAACATGATTCCTATTGTAATTAAGTTAGATACAAAATAATACAAACTCAAACCACTCGCATAGTTGTTGAAGAAAAACAACATCATAAACGGCATTAAGTACATGATAAATTTCATGTTGGGCATACCTGGCTGTGTTGGCATATTTTGACCCGTAGTCATATTCATGTAAAAGAATATTGCTATCGATGCCAAAATTGGAAACAAACTTACATGGTCACCATAAAACGGTATAGAGAATCCTTCTGGAAATTGATAGATGGTATCAAAAGAAGAAAGGTCATCTGCCCATAAAAATGATTTCTGGCGCAACGCGAACGATGTAGGGAAAAACATGAAAAGCGCATAGAATATCGGCATTTGTATGACCGCAGGTATACAACCGCTCATGGGGCTTACACCAGCTTTACCATACAGCTTCATTGTTTCTTGCTGCTTTTTCATAGCATTATCCTTATACTTCTCACCCAACTCGGTTATTTCAGGTTTTAACACCTTCATTTTCGCCTGCGATAAGTACGACTTATAAGTTACCGGTGACATTGCCAAACGGACTAAAATCGTCATGATAACAATAGCGATACCATAAGGGAAATAAGTACTTAAAAGACCATAAAATGGTGTAAACACATAACGGTTGATCCAACCGAAAATACCCCAACCAAAAGGAATGGAATCGTCTAAACCTAAATCTTCATATTTTGAAAGTGTATCAACATCCGTTGGACCAAAATACCAATGTAAATCTTTTGAAATTTCTCCGCCTTCCAATTCAACGGGTAAAGCTGAAGCGTATTCTTTTGTAAAGCCAAAAGTTCTGCTTTCCTCCTCAACTAAGTTAACTGAAGTTAAATCTCCACTTTTAAAAGGCTCATCTGCAGCCAATATACTAGAGAAGAAGTGTTGTCTGTACGAAATCCACTTTACATCTTCTTCAGTTTCTTCATCATCACTTCCTTCAGATAGTTTACTGATTTTACCATCTTCGTGATTATAAGTTAAACGTGTATACCTATTCTCGTACTGAATACTTTTAGAGTGACGTATCCCTTTTAATTTCCAATCTAAGGTTACCGGTTTACTTGTACTTATAACATTATCCAATCCTTTAGATTTGATCATAAAATCAACCAAATAATCATTTGGCTTCATTACATACCTATACTCCAAGTATTGATTGTTTGATGTTTTTGCTTTCAACGACAAAACCTGATTACCATTATCATTGGTCATAGCAGGTTCAAAATACAGATCAGCAGTATTCAAAACCCTATTATCAGATGTAGAGAAATCCAATCCAAAAGAAGCGTTACCATCTTTCACCAAATATACCGGTACAGAATCATAGGTTACGAATTGTTTCATTTTCGCTTCTACGATCTGTCCGCCCTTATTACTTATTTTCAATAAAAGAACATCGTTCTCTAAGGTGGTGATATCGTTTGATGGTTTTGTAAATCCAAAAGCACCCAATTTACCTTGGTAATTGGCAACTGCAGTAGAATCCTGTAAATCTAACTGTGACACGTTGTTATCAACTGCCTCTGTTTCTGTATTCTCAGATGCCTTTGCAGCTTCTACTTGCTCTTGTTTTGCCTTTTCAGCAGCCAACTCTTCTGGAGTAGGTCTATTTTGGTAAAACATGAAGATGAGTATTCCAAAAATAAGCACAAAGCCTATGATGGATTGTACATCAAATTTCTTTTCTTCCATGTGGTGTTTCTAATTAATTGGGAATATTTTGAGTTTTTAAGATTGCAAATATATGCCCAAATATGAAGTTTATGCCAATGTGGCATTACTTTATGCCTTTTTATGGTCTAAAGCCGCCTTTACCAAGCCTACAAATAACGGATGCGGGTTAGCAACGGTACTTTTGTATTCTGGGTGATATTGCACGCCAATAAACCACGGGTGATCTTTTAACTCCACAATTTCAACCAAATTAGTCTCCTTGTTGAAACCTGTTGCCAAAAGTCCGGCGCTTTCCAATTGCTCTAAATAGGCATTGTTAAATTCATATCTATGACGGTGACGCTCAGATATTTGAGAAGCTCCATTATACATTTCTTTAACCAAACTACCATCTTTTAAGTCGCAATCCCAAGCACCTAAACGCATTGTACCTCCTTTATCGGTAATGGTTTTCTGTTCTTCCATAATACTGATTACAGGATCTGGTGTATTTTCATCCATTTCGGTCGAGTTTGCTTTGTCAAGTTTTAAAACATTGCGTGCATACTCAATTACCGCCATTTGCATACCCAAACAAATCCCCAAAAACGGAATGTTCATTACACGGGCATATTCAACGGCTTTTACTTTACCTTCTATACCACGCTCACCAAAACCTGGCGCTACTAAAATAGCATCCAATCCTTTTAGTTTGTTCTTATAATTATCTGCGGTAATATATTCAGAATGAACAGATTTTACTTTGACTTTAACTTCGTTGGCGGCACCTGCATGAATAAATGCCTCCAATATCGATTTATATGAATCTTGTAATTCTACATATTTTCCTACCAAACCAATGGTAACCTCATCTTTAGGATTTTTATGCCTAGCCAAAAACTCGTTCCAACGACCTAAATCTGGCTCTACGGTATTAGGCAATGCCAATTTTTGTAAGGTTACGGTATCTAAACCTTCTTCTTGCATTAACAAAGGCACATCATAAATGGTAGATGCATCTATACTTTGTATAACCGCTTCACGCTTTACATTACAAAAAAGTGCCAATTTTTCCCTTATATCATTGGAAATTTCGTGCTCTGTTCTACATACCAAAATATCGGCTTTTATACCGCTTTCCATCAATGTTTTTACAGAGTGTTGTGTAGGTTTGGTCTTTAATTCACCTGCAGCTGATAAATAGGGTACCAAAGTTAAATGAATAACAATAGCATTGTTATCTCCAAGTTCCCAAAGAAGTTGACGAACCGCTTCAATGTATGGCAACGATTCAATATCACCTACCGTACCACCAATTTCGGTAATAACAATATCATATTCGCCACTATTGCCCAATACTTGAACACGCTCTTTTATTTCATTTGTTATATGAGGTACTACTTGTACGGTCTTGCCCAAAAATTCTCCTCTACGTTCTTTTTCAATTACGCTTTGGTAAATTCTTCCAGTAGTTACATTGTTTGCCTGTGAAGTACGAACGTTTAAAAAACGCTCATAGTGACCAAGATCTAAATCTGTTTCTGCACCATCATCGGTTACATAACATTCGCCATGCTCGTAAGGGTTTAGGGTTCCTGGATCAACATTAATGTATGGATCCAGTTTTTGAATGGTAGTTTTGTATCCGCGAGATTGCAGTAATTTCGCCAAAGATGCAGCAATAATGCCTTTTCCTAACGAAGAAGTAACGCCTCCCGTAACGAAGATGTATTTGGTTTGTGCCATGTATCGAATTCTATGTTACGGGAGACAAAGTTACAAATTGAGGATAGAACTTAACGGGTTTCCTTAGGAAAATGTTTTTGTATTTTTCGAATTATCGATTCTAAGCTGTTTGTTTTGATTTCTAGCATAGATCGCAACAAATCTCCTAATTTACCATCAGGAAAACCCTTTTGTTGAAACCACACCAAATATGGCTCTGGTAAATCTACAAGATACCTTCCTTTATACTTACCAAATGGCATTCTATAATGCGCTAGTTCTATTAATTTTTCCCTATCAGGATTTATTTCCATTTTTAATTCTAAAAAAATTATCTTTAAAAAATCAACAACTCAAAAACAACATGAAAAGAAGAAGTTTTATAGGAACCTCAGCAGCTGCATCTGTTGGTTTCTTAACCACCTCTACCGCAGTGGCAAGCAATAAAAAAACTGAAACCACGGCGAAACTTAAGTACAATATAAACCATAGTGTTTGTTATTGGTGCTACGGAAGCATCCCTTTTGAAGATTTTCTTAAAAATTTAGTAGAACTGGACATTAGATCTATAGATTTAGTAGGACCGGATGAGTTTCCACTTTTAAAAAAATACAACATACACGCATCGATGTGCTGGGGCGCAGGAATGGGTATTGAAAAGGGATTCAACGACCTCTCTTTGCACGATGAACTTATTGCAGATTACGAACGTGTAATACCATTGGTAGCAGAGGCAGGATACACCAATCTTATTTGCTTTAGCGGAAATCGAAACGGTATGGATGATCTTGTAGGTTTACGAAATTGTGCTACCGGTCTAAAAAAATTAATGCCATTAGCCGAAAAACATGGCGTTGTGCTGCAAATGGAACTGTTAAACAGTAAAGTTGACCACAAAGATTATATGTGCGATACTTCTGAATGGGGCGTATCTCTTTGCGAAGCAATTGGATCGGAACATTTTAAACTTTTATACGATATCTACCACATGCAAATAATGGAAGGCGATATCATTAGAAATATTGAAAACTACCATCAATATTACGGACATTATCACACAGGTGGTAACCCAGGCAGACATGAAATTGATGAAACCCAAGAAATTTTCTATCCTGCGGTAATGAAAGCAATTCTAAAAACCGGCTATAAAGGTCATGTTGCTCAAGAATTTGTACCAAGCTGGAAAAATAAAATTGATGCCTTAAAGCAAGGAGTAACCATTTGTGATATTTAATTACAACTAGTTACTTACATTAAAAAAGCACCTTAATACAAGGTGCTTTTTTAATGACTATTTTATTTTTTAAGTGCCTCCCCTATTTCTTTCACCCACCGTTCTTGAACCGGCAAATTTCTCGAGTAATTGGTTTCGGAATCATACTTATTCTGAAAATCGTTCAATTGCCGAATTGTTGCTTTATACATTTTACGAACTTCTTCCTTAATGTTATCGGTAAAAGTAGCATTATCCAATTTTTCCCTGAGTTTACGTGCATAAAGCTCTGTAATATCAAAATGCAATTGCTCATGTAATAAGGTTACATCGTTACTAATATCTGGCTTGTACCATGATTTTGTTGGGTAAAAATAGGCGTAGACATTGAAATCAACCTTCATCTCACCATGTTCGTAGTATGTGGAGAAATCATAACTGATACCGCTTGCGGTAGTGGCTGCAGCACCTGAACCAGCAGGTACCTTACCTTTGAAATCATTCCAAGTAAATCTAAAATCTGGAGACCATTCCACTTCTTCTTGACCATGAACAGCTACTATGCCGAACGTAATCAATAAAAGGAATAAATAGTATGTATTTCTTAAAGGTCCCAATGGTAGGTGATTACTTTTTCAATATCCGGATGCAGACTATAGTGCACAGGGCAAGTATTTGCCGTGTGCACCAAAATCTTTCTATCCTTTTCTGAAACCTGCTGCGGCAAATGCACCTCAACTTCTATTTTGGCAATTCTTCTAGGAGAAGCAGCCATATGCTTAGTAACGGATGCCGTAGTTCCTTTTAAATCAACGTCCAGACCATTTGCCTTTATACCCATCATAGTCAACATACAACTTGCCAAACCTGTAGCGACCGTATCAGTAGGAGAAAATGCCTGCCCTAATCCGTTGTTATCTACTGGAGCATCGGTAACGAATGAATCGTTAGATTTTAAGTGAACACATTCTGTTCTCAACTCTCCGTTGTACGTTACTTTAGATGTCATGCTATTCTATTGTTTTAATTCTTAAATCGTCCATCATCATAATATAAGATGATTGGTTGTAGTAACCGGCAATTCCCTTTCTCTGATAATTGAATTTGTTACCATTATATTCCGTTTCTCCAATAAATCTAGAAACGTCCAATAAATTGTTTTTATAAGCCAGTTTCAACAACAAATCATAGGTAAGGTCAAAACCTCTTACCGCATATTTATTAGGATCATCACCAAAACGCTTTCTATAGTTATCTACAAAAGAACTATTGGCAACCGCCTTATTCACCGAAGGATATGTGAATTTCAAATTTGATAAATGAGTATTGGATATCACATCATTTTCAAATGCAGGATTCATGTCAGTAGTAAACATACGCACACTAACTTTATCCTTGCCCAATAACGGATCAAAAGCCGTATTGTTAAAAGAGTTCAATATAGAGACCACACTGGCTATCAACTTATAATTATCCGATTCTACAAAAACCCAATTAGGAACTTGATCAGAAAGTAAGGTCTGCAACTTATCCCTATTAATACCAATATTTTTCTCTTCTTCTTTTACAACCACCACTTTTGCATTTGGAAAACGCTCTAGAATAGCATCTTTTTCCTTTTTATTGTTTTCATCAGCAATAACCAAAAGTGTTTCATCTTCATGGGTATTCTCTACATAATCCAACATATGCTTCCATAATACTTCTTCATCTGTATAAGAATAGAATACATTCTCTAAACCGATATCACTATTTGCAGTAACCGGCGCCAATACAGGAACATTAAACCTCGATGCCTGAACGGCAGTCTCTTTTAACGAAGGCACATCTAAAGGACCGAAAACAGCGCTGTAACCACCTAACTGCTCGCCTTGTAAAATCTCTTTGGTCTTAGCTAAACTCAATTGATTATCAACAGTTTTTACATCTACCGAAACCCCTAAGGAATTTAAAGAATCTATAGCCACCAATGCACCGGAATATAGCCCTAAACTAATGGTCATATCACGTCTTGAATCTATGGTTTTTTCAGCGTTTTCCTTATCTGATAAATTCACCTTATCCAACCTAAAAGGCAACATGAACAATAATTTTGGTTTTACAGCTACATTGATACTGTCCAATAGATTCACCTTATCCAATACCAAAGCATTTTTTACCTCAAAATCGCCAACTTTATCTTTTGGCAATTTTAAAATCATACCTGCTTTTAGCCCATCTTTTAAATCTGGATTCAACTGAGTCAATTCTGCCCAGGTCATGCCGAATTTTCTAGTCAATCTAAACTCATTTTGCTTTGGTTTAACCTCGTAGAAGATATAATTATCCGTATTAATCTCACCTGTTTCCACTCTTTGCTCAGGAATACGGATCACCATACCTTCTTTTAATCCGCCGCGTTCAGTAATTTCTGGATTAAGGCGTACAATTTCGTCCGATTTTACCCCGAACTCCTTTTCTAAGCGATAGAAGTTCATTTTAGCAGGTACCGTATAAGATGTATATAACTGAGTAACTTGATTCTTTACCGTACTACCGGCAATTTTAGGCATCAATAATTCATACCCCTCAGACAAATAACTATCGCTTTTAGATAAACCAGGATTTAAAACCAACATGCTATCAATGGTAATACCGTATTTGTGGGCAATACTCCATCTGGTCTCTTTAGCAGCAACAGTGTACTTCTCAAAATCATCTTCATTTATACCCAAATCTTCTTCCTTGGGTGCCGCATACTTAGGTATACGCAAATCCATCTTTTTTTGAAGTGGTGAGGCATATAATACCGGATTATATTTTTTTAGTTCATCTTCGGTAATATTATACATTTGAGTAATTCCAAAAATGGTCTCTCTTTTCTTTACACGATGCTCGGTAAAACCTATAGGCTCTCTTGAAGTTACCGATTCTTGATCAGATACCGTAGTATTATTAGTAGAGCTATTAGCTGGCTTTGATACTACCGAAGAACCAGGTACCACCAATATGGTATTTGGTCTTAAATCTTGACCGGCTTTTATCTCTTTATTATACTGTAAAATACTTTCGGTAGAAACCCCATATAATTTAGAAATACTTTCTAAGGTTTCTCCCCTTTTTACTGCATGTGTATCAAACTTTTGAGCCATTGCGGTACAAGAGACCAAAATGCAAAATGCACATATAGTGTAAACTTGATTAAATATATATTTCATATTATTCCCATTCTATTGTTGCTGGCGGCTTAGAACTTATATCATATACGACACGATTTACGCCAGGGACTTTATTAATGATATCATTTGATGTTTTTTGTAAAAACTCATATGGTAAATTAACCCAGTCGGCAGTCATACCATCAGTACTTTCCACTGCTCTAAGTGCCACACATTTTTCGTAGGTACGTTCATCTCCCATTACACCTACACTATTAACAGGCAACAACATGGCTCCTGCTTGCCATACTTTATCGTATAAGCCCCATTTCTTTAATCCATCGATAAAAATAGCATCCACTTCTTGCAAAATAGCCACTTTTTCTGGTGTAATATCACCTAGAATACGTATTGCCAAACCAGGACCTGGAAAAGGATGTCTTCCCAATAACGCCTTATCTATACCCAAGCTAGCACCAACTCTTCTTACCTCATCTTTAAATAACATTTTTAAAGGCTCAACCACTTTCAATTTCATAAAATCTGGCAAACCACCAACATTATGATGACTCTTAATAGTCTGCGACGGGCCACCGGTTGCTGATACTGATTCTATAACATCGGGATAAATGGTGCCCTGTGCCAACCATTTTGCATTTTCTACCAAATGAGATTCATCATCAAAAACTTCGATAAATACTCTACCTATAGTTTTTCTTTTAGCTTCTGGATCGCTCTCTCCGGCTAAATCATCCAAAAAGCGTGCCGAAGCATCCACTCCTTTTACATTTAACCCCATACCCTCATACTGCCTTAATACATCGGAAAACTCGTTCTTTCTCAAAAGTCCGTTGTTTACGAATATACAGTGCAGGTTTTTACCGATAGCTTTATGCAACAAAACGGCAGCAACAGAAGAATCTACACCGCCCGATAAACCTAAGATCACTTTTTCATCGCCAATCTTTTCTTTTAATTCCGTAACCGTTTTATCAACAAATGCGTCGGGAGTCCAAGTTTGTTCCATTCCGGCAATATTCACCAAAAAGTTTTCCAACACCTGTTTTCCATCTGTAGAATGATATACTTCTGGGTGAAATTGTATAGCATAGGTTTCTTCGCCCTTAAACTTAAAAGCGGCATTTTCAACATCGTGCGTACTCGCCAAAAGAACAGTATCTTCGGGTAAATGTTTAATGGTATCCGCATGGCTCATCCATACTTGGCTACCCGCTACTACTTTATCGAAAAATGGTTCGCTATCCTTTACAAAACTAAGGTTTGCACGACCATATTCTCTAGTATTCGATTTTTCTACACTACCACCATTAAAGTGTGCCAAATATTGCGCGCCATAACAAACACCCAATAAAGGTTTTTTACCTCTAATTTCAGAAAGATCCGGATGTACGGCATCTTCACCCCTTACCGATAAAGGAGAGCCAGAAAGGATCACCGCTTTATACTCAGAAAGGTCTTTTGGTAATTTATTATAAGGTTTAATCTCGGAGAAAATATTCAGCTCACGTACGCGTCTTCCAATCAATTGGGTGTACTGTGAACCAAAATCTAGTATAAGGACTTTATTTTGCATGGGCAAAAATAGCAAATTGACCGTTCTTGAAAAGTATCTTTTAATATATTTAGACTCGATTTAAATATTTTTCATGAAACACATTAGTGCAATTATTTTTGGAGCTGCAATAGTTATCGCTGCATATTTTTTAGGTAACGCTTATATACAAAGGGCAAACCCGCCTCAAATGATCTCTGTAACGGGATTGGGAAATGAAAATTTTACCTCGGACCTCATTGTCTGGGAAGGTCAATTTTCTACAAATAGTACCAATTTAAAAACCGCCTTTGATCAATTAAACCAAGATAAGGAGATTGTTCGCGAATATTTAACATCTAAGGGTATTGACCCCAATAGTATTATTTTCAATAGTGTTCAGACTTCAGAAATGCGCGACAACCAATATGAAAATGGCAATTACGTGGGTAGTATTTTTAAAGGTTACCAATTGATACAAACCTTAAAAATAGAATCTGAAGATGTTGCTTTAATTGAAGGTGTTTCTAGAGAAATTACCGAACTACTGAATAAAGGGGTGCAATTTAACTCCTCTCCCCCAAGATATTATTACACAAAATTAGCAGACCTTAAAATAGAAATGATTTCAAAAGCGACCGAAGATGCAAGAATACGTGCCGAAAAAATTGCTGAAAATGCAGGTAGTAATTTAGGGGATTTAGTTTCTGCCAACATGGGTGTTTTTCAAATAACCGGTCAAAATTCTGGTGAAGATTATAGCTGGGGAGGCGCCTATAACACCTCTTCTAAAAACAAGACCGCCTCAATTACCATGCGCTTAGAATACAAAGTAAAGTAACAGTACTACTTTGATCAATTACATATACCGATCTGAAAAATAACAATATACAATATAAAAGCCCGGGAATCAACCGGGCTTTTTCATCAATCAAATATCAAACCGAATACATCAAAGATCTTTTTCATAGCAATTTGTATTCAAATACTTTGTCGCTCTTTTTCTCAAAGCCTTACACATACAAACTAAAAAAGCTCGGAAACCACCCCGAGCTTTTAAATAAATCAAAAACCAAATTAAACCAAATTAAACCAAAAGCTAAAAATTGACCATAATCAATTTCTTTTTCACAGCTATTACTTTTATAACAACCAACAAAACAATTACCCTACCCACTTTTTCATTTATTTTTACATTTAAATATATTATCGGTATGATCAATTCATTTTTTGACGAGTTAAACAGTGAAATTAAAAAGGGAGTTACAGAACACGGTCACCCTTTTAGGTTCATTACCATGGCAACCGTAGGCGATGAAACCGTAGCAAGATTACGCACCGTAGTTCTTCGTGAAGTGAGTGAAAATTTACGCTTATCTATTTATACCGATAGCCGCACCCAGAAAATAAACCATATTAACACTAACGATCAGGTAAGCTTTCTTTTATATCATCCTGAAAAAATGTTACAATTAAAAATAGAAGGATCAGCAATAGTTGTTACCGATAAAGATAGATTGATTTCAACATGGCTAACTATTCAACCCAATAGCAAAAAAGACTACATCACCAACTCAAGCCCCGGTAGCCCAATCAAAAATCCCGATTATGTAACATATATCGAGAAGGAGAATTATTTCTGTATAATAGATGTAGTACCCACAAAAATTGAATATTTAAAACTAAAACGACCCAACCATATTAGGGCTTTATTCGAAAAAATAGACAATTCTTGGAATGGGGAATTTCTGGTTCCTTAATCTGTATAGAAATATAGGTTTTCCATATCCTTACCAAAATTAATTAGACTATCAACAGGAGTTCTATTGTTTTCTTCGGATGGATGAATGGTTACTTCAATGCGCTTTTTAGAAATCGATTCTGAATCTTTCAAGGAATAATCGTCCGCCGAAAATATCGTTCTATCTGAATGTAACAATCGTACATTACCTGCATAAGTCACATTTGGCAATACCCATTGATACTCCTCATAATCCCTAACCAGCTTATTTGCAATTGGCTCAAATCCGAAATGTACAGATGATTGTATATTCAATAATTTCTCTGCCGGTGTTCTCAATGTTTGCAATAGAATAACGGCTAAAAAAACGATATACCCAACGTTAACCATCTTTCGGTTATTCTTAAAACTCACTGTTTCGAAAAGCAAAACAACAAACGGAATAAACAATGGAAGCAACCACCTTGTTTCAACTTTCTGACTTTGAAATACAAGAAAAAATATACCCAACACCAATAATTGCATGAAGAACATTTTAGAGAACCAATGCAATTTATTTTTATTGAAGGATATTTTCTTCAAAAGCACACCTAATATGAGCAACGCAACAATAGGAAAAGACAATGCAAAAACCCCTTTCAAATAAATAGCTATTGTTAGTAATGAAAATTCTTTGCTTTCTGTCTCTGCCCCAATTTTTTCTTGAATACTCGATTCTAAAAAAGATTGAAATCCGTCTGGTCCTAACAACCAATACAAATGTGGGCTAACAATCACTATGGTTGGTAAGAACGAAATCAGCATTTTCATATTTAACACCACATTTCGCAATTCTTTATCCCATAAGAAAACAAGAGCAAATGTCACCAAAAAAAATGCATAGTTGTATTTAGACATAATGCCAATACTTACTACTACACCAAATAGCAAATAGTTTAATAGCGACTTACGTTGTAATAAAAGTTGGATACAATAATATGAAGCAACAATACACAAACACAATAAACTGGTATGCGATAATCTACGGAATGTAAAATCGATATATACGGGCACCAAAACCAATATTAACACCGATAGATTAGCTTTATCAATGTCTTTAATCCTTTCTTTTGAAAACCGATATATCAAGAGCAAAGTACTAGCGAACAGCGCCCCTCTTAACAGCGAAAAAGATAGCTTAGCCGTACCAAAAATAATATTTAAGATGTACTGAAACCACGTATAAAGTGGAGGTTGATCGTCATAACCCCAACGTAACCACTGTGAATAATACGCCTGTTCTGCATCCTCAAGTTCTAAAGCACTTTTAAAAAAAGTTATTAGGGAAATGGCTAAAAAAGATACAATGGCAAGTACGGTAATCTTATTTAGAGATACGGTCTTGCCCATAATCTACTTTTGGGTAATAACGGTAAAACTTAATTCTAAAGGTTGTAAAGCTTCAAAAAGCATGGGAATCAAATCTTCGCCGTATGCTAAATAAAACTCGGAAAAATTCAACTGGCGTTCTTGTAACGATTGGTTCGGAAAAATTTCATTTTGAAGCTCGGTCATACGAACTACATGGTCTTTCAGCTTTCTTTTTTGTGCCTGTAGCAATCTTTTCTCCAAGGCATCCAATCCTTTTTTCTGTTTTACTTCCTGAGCCTTAACGGCACCTAAAAAAGATTTGTCTGTCTTTTCAGCAAGCACATACATCTCTTTAAACTGCTCTTCCAGTAATTTTTTCTGCGGAGAAAAATCTATATCGATATTAGAAATCTCTCTAATTTTTTTATTGATCAAGCTGTTCTGCTTTAAAAACATATCAGTCTTAGATATATTCATTCGCTCTAATTTGTCGGCTTGCTTTTCAGTGATGATCACAGCAGAATTTCTTACCAATAATATTGGAAAAGGAACATCCATAGCTTCAAAAGCCGACTTCAATTCTAGCCAATATGCAATTTCACCACCACCGCCTATATAGCAAAGATTGGGTAAAATAACCTCTTGGTATAAAGGTCTGGCAATTACATTCGGAGAAAATCTTTCAGGAAAATTTTCCATCTCATCGATCAACTCATCTTTCGCAAAAGAAATTAAAGTATCATTTACCACGTAGGCACCCTTACTCTCTATTATACGCTCGCGAATTCCTTCTTTTAAATAGAAGTAATTTATTTCTCTAGGGTTTACCTGTACCGGATAATCAGAAGATATTTGCTCTATTTTTTGAATAGTATCCGACACTTTTTCGAACGCCGTTTGTTCAAAAATGTCTTTCTTCATGTACGGTACTAACAACTTTTTCAAGTTAACATCATCTCCATCAACAATGACCAACCCATAATCTTTAAAGATCTCATTAGCCAAGTAACGGGTAGCTTCCGTAAGGTTATCATGTTTTAAATAGGCACTTTCAAAAAGTCGCTTTAAAACATTTGCGTTTTTACTGTCCCCTATTGTTTTCGAAAACAAGTTAAAAACTTCATCTAATCCTTCCGTAGGTAAATGCCCTACAGCACCTGAAGCATCCTTATTCCATTGAAATTTTAATCCCTTGAAATTAAAATAATTGATCTCCTCAAAATCATGGTCTTCGGTTGCCATCCAATAAATAGGCACAAAGTTATTTTCTGGATATTCTTTCTTTAATTGTTCGGTCAAATTGATCGTGGAGATAATCTTGTACAGAAAATATAACGGACCAGTAAATAAGTTCAATTGATGGCCCGTAACTATGGTAAAGGTATTTTCCTCTTTTAATAGCTCAATGTTTGCCGTAGTTTTTTTAGAGGTATCTGTTTTCTGATACTGAACGGTCAAAGCATTGTACAGTACATCTCTTTGTGCTTGAGTAAAATATTTACCCTTTTCTTCTATTTGACCTTTAAAACCTTCTACATCGGGAAATCGATTATACAATGGTTTAAGATCGTTATCAGCGGCAATATAATCGCAAATCAGTTTCGAAAAATAGCCCGTTTTTGCTATGGGCAAACAGTCAATATCCATATAAAAAGTAAAATCTTGGTAAATATAAAACCCTTTCGTTTTACATTTCCTAAATATAAGTTAATTACCGATACCGCTAAATACCTATTTACTCGGCGAATTACAGATGAGATCAGATACAAATTGCATTTAATTTAATAGATTTGGCTGACTCAGAATACAAACAAACCTATATGAAACTAACTTTACGCATTGCTTTGCTCCTTATTCCGATTTTGGGCTTGGCGCAATTAAAATCACCTTCAGAGTTTTTAGGCTATGAATTAGGCACACAATTTACTAGACACCATGAAGTCGTAGATTACTATCAATATTTGGCAGAAGCCGAACCAAACCGTATGAATCTTATTGAATACGGTAAGACCAACGAACGTAGACCATTGATTTTGGCAACCATTTCTACAGAGGAAAACATGCAAAACCTAAAGCAAATTAGGGAAGAGCATATGAAAGGTTTAAACGGCGAAGGGTCTCCAAATAAAGCTATTGTTTGGCTTAGCTATAACGTACATGGTAATGAAAGCGTAAGTACCGAAGCTTCAATGCAAACAATTTACGACTTGTTCACTAGTAAAAGTGAATATTTAGAAGACATTGTGGTTTTAATAGACCCATGTATCAACCCTGATGGGCGAGATCGTTATGTAAACTGGTATAACCAATTTAAAAACGCTCCCAACCAAGTTGACCCTCAAAGCAAGGAACATCATGAAAATTGGTGGAGCGGTCGTAGCAACCATTATATGTTCGACTTAAACAGAGATTGGGCGTGGTTAACACAAGTAGAAAGTCAGCAACGCTTAAAGCAATTTAATAAATGGCTGCCTCACGTACATGTAGATTTTCATGAGCAAGGAGTTGATAATCCATATTTCTTTGCTCCGGCTGCGGAACCTTTTCATGAGGTAATTACCGATTTTCAAAGAGAATTTCAAGAAACCATTGGAAAGAATCATGCTAAATATTTTGATGAAAACGGATGGTTCTATTTTACAAAAGAAGTATTTGATCTTTTATACCCAAGTTATGGTGACACGTACCCAACCTATAATGGAGGAATAGGTATGACTTACGAACAAGGTGGCAGTGGTCGTGCCGGTTTAGGCATAATTACCAGCATTGGCGATACCCTTACACTAAAAGATAGAATTGCACATCACCACACTACAGGTTTATCTACCGTTGAAGTAGCCGCTAATAACGTTGCTAAACTTAACGACGAATTCAAGAAATTCTATTTGAACAAAGACTACAAGTACAATAGCTATGTTCTAAATGGTAATCCTGATAAAATTGAAGCCTTGGCAGATTTATTGAACAAGCATGAAATTGAATTCCAAGCAGGTACGAACGCAACGGTTAAAGGGTACAACTATAACACAGGTAAAACTGGAACAATAAAAAGTACCGAAAAAAGTTTGGTAATTTCTACCAACCAGCCAAAAAGTACATTGGTTAAAGTTCTATTTGAGCCTTCTGCGAAATTAAGCGATTCGGTTACTTACGATATCACCGCATGGTCTTTACCTTATGCATACGGTTTAGATGCTCTTGCTTCTGAAAGTACTGTCAGTAAAACCTATCCCCCTCACAACGGAACTGAATACGGAGTTTTGATGGAGAATAGCTATGCCTATTTAGCGGACTGGAACAGTATGAAAGATGCCAAATTCTTGGCAGAGCTATTAAGAAACAATGTACGGGTACGTTACGCCCATAAGCCTTTTACCTTAGACGGTATTTCTCATGAACGTGGTACACTGATCATAACCAAAAGTGATAATAAGCATTTAAAAGATTTCAATGACATTCTTAAAAATGCATCGATCAATAATTCTAAAAATGTAATTTCAACCAATACAGGGTTTGTAGAAAGCGGAAAGGATTTTGGCTCTGGTTATGTAGATGTCATTCAAAAATTAAAAATTGCCGTACTTTCTGGAGAACCAACCTCAACCTTACGTTTTGGAGAAATATGGAACTTTTTTGAACAACAATTAGATTACCCCATTTCTGTGCTTGATGAAGGTTATTTTGGGCGTGTAGACCTTTCTAAATATGATATTTTAATATTACCAGATGGCCGTGGTTACAACAGCTTTTTAAATTCTTATACTAAAGAGAAAATAAAAGACTGGGTAAAGCGAGGCGGAAAGTTAATTGCCATGGGTGGTGCCATTGATGGCATTACAGCTAAAGACGAAGATTTTAAACTTTCTGAAAAAGAAATGGAAAAAGATTCTTCTACTACGATCGAGTCTTTTGAAGTTTCTGAAAGAGAACAAATTAAATCTGCTATAACCGGTGCTATTTTTAAAGCAACTGTCGATAATACAAATCCGTTAGCTTATGGTTACGACGACACCTATTTCACATTAAAACTAGGAGCACGTTCTTATAATTACTTAGAAAGTGGTAGCGCAGTGTATTTAAGCAAAGGCAATAACGAACCGGTATCTGGATTCGCAGGTAGCGAAGCAAAGAAAAAAATTGCCGAAACCCTAATTTACGGTACTGAGCAAATGGGTCGTGGTCAGGTTATTTACATGGTAGACAACCCTTTATTTAGAGGTTTCTGGGAAAATGGAAAACTATTTTTTGCAAACGCTTTATTCATGGTTAAATAGAAGATATTATGAAGCAATATAAAGTTGAAACTCTTATTTACTACTCTAAACTTACATTCGATAAGTATCATATCGCAAAATCATCTAACAAAGAAATTCAAGAAAAGTTAGATGCATATGCCAAAGATGGCTGGAGATTAACCTCTACCGATACCTCTAATTTTGGTGCCGCCATGTATATTTATTTATATTTTGAAAAGTAACGCATAGCAAAACCATCACATTTAAATATCCCTAAAACGATTAAATTTGTTTTAGGGATATTCATTTAATTGCACTCCCGTACAGTTGCCAACAAATTCGCTTCTTTTACGTTTAAATAGAAGACCTTAATATTTAAGGCAAAAACCAACGCATATGGCTAACGACCAAGACCAAATAAATGCATTAGTGCAAAAACTTGATATCTTGCTGAAAAAGCAGCAGGATTTCAATATTGAGGTAAATGAATTACGTAGGGATATTCAAATTCTTAGAAACACCCAGTCAATAAAATTCAATGAACCTCTTACCGAGCCAAGTACAGAACATAAAGAAAGTTCTAATAAAGAACTTGCAAATGCCCCAACAACGGATACCATAAAAAAATCAATTTCTTCAATTGCTGAACCTACAATAGCTAAAGAGGAAGCTAAAACTACTATTGAAAAGAACATAATCAAGCCAAAGGGCAAATCCAATCTTGAGAAATTTATTGGTGAAAACCTTATCAATAAAATTGGAATTTTAATTACGGTAATAGGAGTTGTTATAGGTGCTAAATACTCCATTGAAAATAATTTAATTAGTCCGCTTACCAGAATTATACTAGGGTATTTGGTAGGTTTAGGTTTGTTAGGATTCGGATTTAAACTAAAAGCCAAATATGAAAGCTATAGTGCCGTTCTCGTTAGTGGGGCTTTGGCGATATTATATTTTATAACATTTGCAGCTTATGACCTCTATGCACTTTTTCCGCAGTTGGTTGCGTTTGGAATTATGCTCTTATGTACTGTTTTTGGGGTAGTAGCAGCACTCAATTATAATAAATCGGTAATTGCCCATATAGGTTTAGTTGGAGCTTACGCGGTGCCATTTTTATTAAGTAACAATTCTGGAAATGTTACCATCTTGTTCGGTTATATCGCATTGATCAATATTGGAATATTAGTGATATCCCTCAAGAAATATTGGAAATCGCTGTACTATGTTTCTTTCGCATTCACTTGGCTTATTTATAGCTTTTGGTATGTTGAAAATAGTTACTCGTTCAGCGCTCCAAAACTGAATATAGGAGTTACCTTTTTAGCACTCTTTTTTACAATATTTTACGCAACATTCTTGGCGTTCAAACTGATTAAAACCGACAAATTTCAAGTTGGGGATATTGTTTTGATTATGCTGAACTCCTTTATTTTTTATGGTTTTGGAATCGCCTGGCTATACGAGTATGAAGGGGGAGAAAATTACTTAGGTCTTTTTACGGTATTTAATGCATTGATTCATTTTGCAATTACCGTCATTATTTTTAAAAGAAAATTGGCAGACAGAAAGCTGTTCTTCTTAACCGCTGGTTTTGTGCTTACTTTTATCACCATAGCCGTACCCGTACAATTAGACGGTAATTGGGTAACCTTGATCTGGGCCTTTGAAGCCGCACTTCTTTTTTGGATAGGTCGCACTAAAAAGGTAGGCTTTTACGAATACCTTTCGTATATCATGGCCGGGTTGGCATTTTTTAGTCTAACGATGGATTGGGGAGAAAGTTACTCTTGGCGTATGTCGTCGAATGAATGGAGCGTTATTGCAAACACCACTTTTTTAACTTCAATACTATGTGCCTCGGCATTTGGCTTTATGAATTGGATTCAGGTAAAATTTGGTCTGGACCAAAAATCTGTAGTACAAAAAATAATGTCAATCGGTATTCCTGTTTTGTTCTTAAGCACATTATACTTTTCTATATATCTTGAAATAGAACAGTACTGGAGCAATACCTACCAAGCATCAAAAGTTGATATTGATAGCTCGGCTGGTAATTATCCAGAATACAATTATAACATTAAGGATTTTGAATCTATTTGGCTCATATTATATACAATGATATTTATAGGCTCCTTAGGTCTTATCAACAGATTTAAAATAAAAAATAAGACTTTAGGTATTGTTACGATAACCGCAGCACTATTAGCCACATTTATTTTTTTAACGAACGGACTTTATATATTAAGTGAATTACGTGAAAATTATATCTCACAAGAGCTAGCGGAATATTATAACGTAGGAGCTTATAACATATACATCCGCTATATTTCATTTGCCGTTTTTTCATTCTTGCTATTCACTATTTACAAAATAGCACAGAATCAGCAACTAAAAATCAATTACAAAATTCCCTTTGAAATTTTATTGCATATCTCTATCATTTGGGTAACAAGTAGCGAATTGCTCAATTTGATGGATATTGCAGGATCAAATCAATCATACAAATTAGGACTCAGTATTCTTTGGGGCGTATATGCTTTGCTACTTATCGCATTGGGTATTTGGAAAAAGAAGAAATACTTACGTATTGGTGCTATTATTCTTTTCTCACTTACCCTCATTAAGTTGTTCTTCTATGATATTTCTTCATTAAACACTATCTCTAAAACAATCGTATTCGTTTCTCTTGGAATATTATTATTGATTATCTCATTCCTGTATAACAAATACAAAAACATTATTTCAGATGAAACCAAAGAATAGCTTATACATACTTTTTATTTTGATAACCTCTTTCTGTTTTGGACAGATGGATACTTATTCAAAAAAAATAGAATTGAAAGGTATAGATAGTCTATGGCACAATATTGAAATACCGAACATTGTATTTAAAGATGTAAATAGAAACATGAGTGATATTCGTGTGTATGGAATTACTGCTTCCGATACCATTGAAGCACCATATCTTCATAAAGTGTCAAAGGCCAAAAATGCAAATTCTAAAATTTCATTTAACCTATTTAACAGCGTAAATAATGCTAAAGGTTATTTCTATACTTATGAATTACCTAAAAAAGAAACTATCAATGAGATTTTCTTAAACATTGAGGATCCAAACTTTAATTGGATGGTTACATTAGAAGGAAGTCAATACTTAAAACAGTGGTTTACCATTTTAGAAGATTATCGTATTCTGTCCATTAATAATGACCAAACCGACTATTCGTTTACCACATTAAAATTCCCTGATACCAATTATAAATATTACAGGGTATTGATTAAAAGCACTGAAAAACCGAATCTCACATCAGTAAACATTTTAAAAAAAGCAAATAAGGCCGCAACCTATAGAGATTATGGTGTACGCGATTTTAGTATATCCAAAGAAGACAAAAAGACCATTATAGATATAGATTTAGAAAATCGAGTACCTATAAACTTGTTAGAATTAACCGTAAATAATAAAATTGATTATTACAGACCTATCTCCATTCAGTATATGGCAGACAGTGTAAAGACCGATAAAGGTTACTTTTATAATTACAAACCTTTAGCGACAAAGACCCTTTCTTCAAGGGAAGAAGCTTGCTTTCAATTACCTGGTACACTTGCCCAGAAGCTACGTGTAATCATCTTAAATAATGACAATCAACCCCTAAAAATTTCCGATGTAAAACTGAAGGGCTATATACATACGTTGACAACACGTATTACAGAACCGGCTAGTTATTTTCTAGTATACGATAAACCAAATGCCAATTTCCCCGATTACGATATCTCAAAAACCACAATTTCATTACCTAAACATATCACTAAGTTAGATTTTGGAAATGTAGTTGAAATACCTCAACCCCAAATCGAAAATACTAGCCCTCTATTTGAAAACAAATGGTGGTTGTGGGTTATTATCGCCATTGTTATTGCAACTTTAGGATACTTTACTATCGGTATGATGAAAAAAGAACTTTAATAAAAAGTTATACCGGTTCACCGTATAAATCAAAATCTGCGGCTTCTGTAATCTTTACATTTACAAACTCCCCTTGCTTTACATAATGCTTTGTAGCATCTATTAGAACCTCATTATCAACATCGGGCGAATCAAATTCAGTTCTTCCAATAAAGTAATTGCCCTCTTTACGATCAATTATACACCTAAACGTTTCTCCTACTTTATGTTGGTTTAATTCCCAAGAAATTTGGGACTGAATTTCCATGATGATATTTGCACGCTCTTGTTTCACCTCTTCAGGTACATCGTCGACCAAGGTATAGGCATGTGTATTTTCTTCATGACTGTATGTAAAACATCCCAAACGCTCAAAACGCATTGCTATTACCCAGTTCTTAAGAATTTCGAAATCTTCTTCAGTTTCACCAGGGTATCCAACAATCAATGTTGTTCTTATCGTCATTTCTGGTACAGCGGCCCTAAACTCTTTAATTAGTTTGGTCGTTTTAGCTTCTGTAGTACCACGTCGCATACTTTTTAATATTCTGTCGGATATATGTTGTAGCGGAATATCTAAATAGTTACAAACCTTTGGCTCCTTGTTCATAACATCCAATACATCCATTGGGAAACCTGTTGGAAATGCATAATGTAAACGAATCCATTCAATACCCTCCACTTTTACCAAAGCTTCTAAAAGCTCGGCAAGATTTCTTTTCTTATAAAGATCTAAACCATAATATGTAAGATCTTGGGCAATTAAAATTAATTCTTTAACCCCTTTACCGGCAAGTTTTTCTGCCTCGGTAACCAATTCTTCAATCGGAGTACTCTTATGCTTACCTCTCATTAAAGGAATTGCACAGAATGAACACGGTCTATCACAACCTTCGGCAATTTTTAAGTAAGCATAATTTTTTGGTGTAGTGGTCAATCGCTCCCCTATCAACTCATGCTTATAATCTGCTCCCAAAGCTTTTAAAAGTCCGGGCAATTCACTTGTACCAAAATATTCGTCTACATTAGGAATCTCCTTTTGCAGATCTGGCTTATAACGCTCACTTAAACAACCGGTAACAAAAACCTTATCTACCGCTCCTACTTCTTTCTTTTGAACATATTCTAAAATGGTATTAACACTCTCTTCTTTTGCATTTGCAATAAAGCCACATGTATTAATTACTACGATGTTTCCTTCTTCTTCATGCACAACTTCTTTGTCATTTGCCTTCAACTGGCCCATGAGTACTTCAGAATCATAAACATTCTTTGAACAACCTAGTGTTACTACGTTGATTTTGTTCTTCTTAAGGGATTTTGTCCTCATAATATAAATTGGGGTGCAAAAATACGATTTGGGTATTTAAAAACGTTAGATATGGACAAATTTACTTGTAATCTTTAATGGATTGCGGTTTATCAATACCCAAATCTTAAATTAATCATGAAATTCTCCCAATATTTCAGCCTAATAATACTTTCTACAATTTTAGTTTCATGTTCGAGCGATTCTGAACCTTCATCAGAAACTGATAAAAGTGAAACACCACCGGCAGTATCACCGATACCCACCGAAACTTATTTCCCTCCTATTTCAAGAACTGACGAATGGAAAACACTAACTATGGAAAGTTTAGGTTGGAACGAAGATGAAGTTAGCAATTTGTACTTCTTTTTGGAAAATAATAACACCGATGCCTTTATCATTTTAAAAGATGGCAGAATTGTAATTGAAAAATATTTTGGTGATTTTAAGTCAGATGACAATCATGCATGGAATTCTGCAGGAAAAAATTTGACATCTATGTTAACGGGTATTGCTCAAGAGGAAAATTATTTGAATATTACCGACCCTACTTCTTCTTATTTAGGTGAAGGATGGTCTACTATGCCCATTGAACAAGAATTGAATATTACTATTGAAAATCAGTTGACGATGACAACTGGTTTGGATTATACGGTTGATGATATTTTTTGCACTGATCCAGAGTGTCTAACATACCTAAATGACCCTAGTACATTTTGGTACTATCATAACGGACCATATACATTATTAGATGATGTAATTGCAAATGCTACCGAAACAGATTTTAACGCTTACTTTTCTGAAAAAATCAAAGAACCAATTGGTATGCAAGGCTTGTTCATAAAAATTGGTTACAATAATGTATTTTTTAGTACTGCAAGAAGTATGGCACGCTTTGGCATTCTTAATTTGAACGAAGGTAATTGGAATGGAACATCAATTCTTTCTGACCAAAGTTATTTTAACGCCATGACCAATACCTCTCAAAATCTTAATCCGGCATACGGATACCTTTATTGGTTAAACGGAAAGAACACTTATAGACTACCAAGTTCTGAAACAGAATACACAGGTAGCCTTATACCAAATGCCCCGGATGACCTTTATGCCGGACTTGGATTAAACGACCAAAAACTTTACATGGTGCCCAGTCTAGATTTGGTTGTTGTTCGAATGGGCGGAGCCAGTAATGAAGAACTTTTAGGACCTTCAAGTTTTGATAACGAATTATGGGAGTTAATTAATATTATTATAGAATAACCATACTTTTTCACTTACAAATTGGTTTCTTCTTTAGACTTAGCAATTACTATGCTTATTTTTGTATAAAATTACAGGATGGATTTTAGAAGCATCGCAGAGAATAGGTATACAACTAAAAAGTTTGATGCTACAAAGCGAATTTCGCAAAAGCAAATTGAAGATTTAAAACAAATTTTAAAATTAAGTCCTTCTTCTATAAACAGTCAACCTTGGCTGTTTACATTTGTTTCAAATAAAGAAACGAAAGATGCATTGGCAGATGCCTCTTTTTTCAATGCTCCTAAAATTAAGGATGCCAGTCATCTTATAGTATTTAGTGTTCAAGAAAATCTAGAAGAATTTGAACGTCATGTAGAAGCAAATTTACCCCAAGGTTCAGTTAATTTTTACCGACAATTCATTAAAGAACAACCTAAAGAAAAAACCATTACTTGGCTAACACACCAAGTATACATAACGCTGGGATTCTTTTTAGCTGCTTGTGCATCTATGGAAATAGATTCTACACCTATGGAAGGTATTGAACCTGAAAAGTATAAGGACATTCTAAAAATTAAAGACCACAAAGTTCTATTTTCTGTCGCCATTGGGTACCGAGACAATGAAGATAGCAATCAACCTAGTTTAATTGGAAAATCTAGATTACCTATTGATACTATAATTCAATCCATTGACTAGTAAAAGTTAATTACACCTCTTTCGTTAGCTCAAATAATGTAATTTCCGGTCTTACATTTAAACGTACCTGACGTAGGCACCCTAAAGCACTATTAATATAAAGTGTTCTTCCCTCATCCAATTTCTTAATACCTGCATCGTAATTTTTATTTTTTACAGGCAGTAACGGGGCAGGTAAAAAAGGAGGCTTAACTTGTCCGCCATGTGTATGTCCAGACAGTATCCACCCTTCAAAATTGTTCCATACGGGAAGATCGCAAACATCCGGATTATGACATAAGGTTATGTTTGCCATCTCTGGCTTATACTGTTCAGTAGCTTTCAAGGGATAAAAATTACTTCCCCAAAAATCATCCATCCCTAAAAAATTAAGTCCGTGTATTTCTACTGCATCGTTTCTTAGCATGGTAACCCCAACATCTTCCAAACATTCGGTAATTATCTTAGCCACAGGCTCTTCAACAAAGTCAATACCGTAATCATGATTTCCAAGAATACCTACAGTACCCAGAGTACCCTTAACCACATATTGCAGCACCTCTTTTAACTGAACGATCTGCTCATCATTTTCATACGTTACATAGTCACCAGTATACACTACAAAATCTGGATTCAACTTTTGTGCTTCTTGAAACGATTCTATAATATATTGATAGTCGAAAGCATTACCTATATGAACATCACTGATCTGCATTAATGTTTTACCTACTAGAGCATCTGGCAAATTTTTCAAAGGCATTTTAATCTGAACAAACCTCAACCAAAAAGGTTCTATTTGCCAACTATATAAACCGACCAATAAACCGAATCCTGCACCCCAACGAAAAGTTCTTTTTATAAAACCTCTTCTTTTCATACTACAAGATTACTTTAGTTTGCATAGTCTTCGGGCATAACCCTATTCGGAAATTTTTCCTCATATGCCTTACCTATTCTCAATAATTTGGCTTCTGAGAATTGCTTTCCTATAAAGGTAAGACTAATTGGCTCTCCAGATAATTTATATCCCATAGGTATGGTAAGTGCTGGATATTTGGCGACCGCGGCATAACCTGCATGATAATTATTTATGGACAATACGGCATCTAGTTTATGCTTGTCCATTGCTGTATCAAAGAAAGCACGGCCATTTTTTTCTAGATTTGACTTTATTTCATTCAGCTCTGCTGCAGTCGTAGTATCTGAAAGTATTCCATTGAACAAGGCTTGACCGTACGGAATTCTAATTAATGAATCTGCAGAGTTAAATGCCACTGCATCCTCAATTGATGCAATCTTTACAAAATTAGTATCTGTATTCTGCTTCAAATACACCGGTAAATCGTTGAGCATATCAATATTTAGAATACTCAAGAATCCTTCCATACGAACCTCAGGTGGCACTATTTCTATTATGGTAGCACCTTGTTCTTGAAGGCTTTTTACGGTATTTCTATAAATACTATCGGAATCTATAAGCTCCTTAATAGCTCCTAATCTTATTTCATTAAAAGGTTCTGGATGTAAACCAGCGGATAAAATACCCGGGTAGTTTTCTTTCAATGAAGCATTATCAAATTCATCATAACCCAACATAGCCGACAGTAGTATTGCATTGTCCTTTACATTTTTAGTCATAGGTCCCGGTGTATCTAAAGTACTCGATATCGGTACAATCCCCGATCTACTCAACAGCCCTATGGTAGGCTTTAAGCCCACAACCGAATTCTGGCTGCTAGGTGATAAAATAGACCCTGATGTTTCCGTACCAACTGCCGCAACCGCATAATTAGCCGTAACCGCCGTACCACTGCCAGAACTGGAACCACCTGTCTCAAAAATTCTTCGACCATATGGATTAAGTGTCTGCCCACCATACGCACTATAACCTACCGGGCATCCTGAACATAAAAAATATGCCCATTCGCTTAAATTCACTTTGCCCAATATTAAGGCTCCATTCTTTTTTAGCTGCTGTACTATAAATGAATCTTCAGTTTTATTATCCTTTAGAGCAATTGACCCTGCTGTTGTTTTCATGCCCATAGCATTTATATTATCTTTCAATAATATTGGCATTCCATAAATTGGATGTTGCATTTGCGTAGCTACACCCATTTCATTTTGCTCATCCAATACACGTGCTTGCTTCAACACCTCTTTATTTAGGGCAATTACGGTATTTAAGGTGGTAGAATTATTGAGTTCATACTTATAAATACGATATAAATAAAACAATACCAGATTCTCATAAGTTAGCCTACCTTCTTTGATATGATTTCTAATAACAAAGATATCTTGCTCCAAAATCATTGGTAGCAATTTCTGATATTCAGATTCGGTCATTTTAGAAACTTCATCATATAACGGTCTAAAAACTTCATTTTTATCAAGTACTTTAGATTGAATCAATTTGTACCGCATACGACTATTACTATGGTCAGCATTACCTGCTACTTCCAAGGAATCGTTATAGGAAGTCCAAAGAATAACTTCATCTTTCTTTTTTACATCTTGATCGGTCTTACAAGCACCCAACATTACAAGTGCCAATAACAAAAGAAGCTTTTTCATAACCCTAGTTTTTAATTGTTATAGTTGTTATCCAACGATCAATATTATTTTTGTTTAGACGTACAAATTCATCTTTACCCTCCTTCTCCGCTAACTTCATAGAAATTTTAGCCGCACGTATTGCTTCTTCATAATTTTTTAAATCCGCTAAAATTAAAGAACGAACTCTATGAAAGTAATATGTATCTCCACCTAATTCAATAGCTTTATCAACGAACGTTAATGCCTCTGCACGGTTTATATTCTGCTCTTGATAATATCTAGCAATCTCATAATATGTTTGTGCCGTAGGGGAAGTTGAAAGTTTTTCAGCTATTTGAACGGCCATAATTGCTTTGGTATCAAAATGAATGGGAATAGAAATTTGAGTAGTACCCCAGTTCCATTTCATATATGTTCCGTTATGGTCTATATCATCGAACGATATCATAAAACTTTCTTGAAAACCAGATATTGTTGAAGGTTCAACAGTAATTCGAAGTGCATCTTCGTCTGCATTATAATTATCCCTACCATCTCCCCAATGCGAGGTGTTTTTATGAAATACAATTACCCATAACTTCTCTTCTGGAAACGCATAAAGCGCATAAGTACCTTTTGCTAAGGGATACCCACCAACCAATACATCGTTACTAAATGTAATTTTGGTAGATTCGTTTGCACCAACGCGCCAAATACGACCATAAGGCACTAAGCCAGGTTCTCCATTGGGTAGATTACCGAACAATGTACGACCTTTTGCAGATGGTCTTGAATACTCAACCGTTATTTTTGAAAGCCCTACATCTTGCTCTAACTTAGAAAAAGGACTAGCTTTTGGGTGCAGCATTTGCCCCCAACTCAAACTACATATAAAAAAAGAAAGTATGCAGTATAAATATCTCAACTTTAGATTTTAAAGAATGAATCTACAAACTCGTGTTTATTAAACGCCTGTAAATCTTCAATACCTTCACCTACACCTATATACTTTACCGGAATTTTAAATTGATCGGAAATACCGATTACCACACCACCTTTTGCCGTACCATCTAATTTGGTAATCGCCAAAGCTGTTACCTCAGTGGCTTTAGTAAACTGTTTAGCTTGTTCAAAGGCATTTTGACCGGTAGAACCATCTAAAACCAATAATACCTCATGCGGAGTTTCTTCCACTACTTTTTGCATAACACGTTTAACCTTGGTCAATTCGTTCATTAGATTCACCTTGTTATGCAAACGCCCAGCAGTATCTATAATTACAACGTCTGCATCTTGAGTTACGGCAGAACTAAGGGTATCAAAGGCGACAGAAGCTGGATCACTGCCCATTTGTTGTTTTACAATAGGAACATCTACGCGGTCTGCCCAAACCTGCAATTGATCAATTGCTGCAGCTCTAAAAGTATCTGCTGCACCAAGAACAACTTTTAATCCTTGATTTTTGAAACGATGTGCCAACTTACCAATAGTAGTAGTCTTACCTACACCGTTTACCCCTACAACCATAATTACATACGGCTTTTTATCTTTTGGTATTTGAATATCGGAAACATCACCATCATTGGTTTCAGATAAAAGCCCTGCAATTTCAGCTCTTAGAATTGCATTTAATTCATCTGTACCAACATATTTATCACGTGCTACCCTAGCTTCTATTCTTTCTATAATCTTTAAAGTAGTATCTACACCTACATCTGAAGACACCAGTACTTCTTCAAGATTATCCAATACATCATCATCTACTTTTGACTTACCGGCTACCGCTTTACCTAATTTAGAAAAAAAGCTGGTTTTGGTTTTTTCCAAACCTTTATCCAAGGTTTCTTTTTTCTGGGAAGAAAATATTTTTTTAAATAAGCTCATTGTTCATCAAATAGTTGTTCAAATATAAAAATTAAAAAGCCCCTTTCGTAGGAAAGGGGCTCAATAACTACTAAAAGTTATAATTCTTATTTCTTAGCTATCCAAGCATCTACCAATTCTGGTGGCATTACTTGCTCAACAAAAACGTAAGCACCCGATTTTGGTGACTTAACCATTTTTATAGCTTTTGTCAATCTTTTAGAACTTGTCTGTAAACTTGCTACGGTCTTCTTAGCCATGACTTATATTTTTTTGTGATCCTCTAAAATGAAAATCTATTTAATTTCTTTATGAACGGTCATTCTCTTAAGAATAGGATTGAATTTTTTAATTTCCAATCTCTCAGGAGTATTCTTCTTGTTCTTAGTAGTGATGTATCTTGAAGTACCTGGTTGACCAGATTCTTTGTGCTCAGTACACTCTAATATAACTTGTATTCTATTGCCTTTCTTTGCCATCTTAACGCTCTATTTTCCAGATTACTTAATTACGAATCCTTTTGCTTTTGCTTCTTTTAAAACAGCAGATATACCTTTCTTATTGATACTCTTTAAAGCTCTTGTAGAAACTTTAAGTGTTATCCAACGGTCTTCTTCTGGAATGTAAAAACGCTTCTTAGAAAGATTTACATCAAATCTTCTTCTTGTCTTATTAATTGAAAACGAAACATTGTTTCCAAACATCGCCTTCTTTCCCGTAATTTCACAAACTTTTGACATCGTGCTGACTTTTTCTTTTAAACAGGGTGCAAATTTATATCTTTTTTATCGTTCCAACAACAATAAAGTTCACATTTTTAAAATTTCTTTTTGAAGCAGCTCAAATGCCTTATTTACAGACTTTTCCACAACGCGTTCTCTTGTGCTTCCCATTTGAAATTCTTGTACAAATTGTGATGTTGGTCCTTCCACTGCAATAAATACCGTTCCCACCTCTGCATTTGAGTCTCCTTTTGTTGGTCCGGCATTACCAGTAGTTGCAATTGCGAAATCGGTTTTCATTAGTTTTTTGGCTCCTTTTGCCATTGCGGTCGCAACTTCTGCACTTACGACTGAATGTTTATCGACCAATTCTGCCGGAACTTTTAATACATTTATTTTGGCTTCTGTAGCATAACTGACCACACTCCCCTTAAAATAGCCAGATGCCCCAGGTAACGAAGTTAGTTTCTCTGCGATCATACCACCTGTAAAACTTTCAGCCGTAGAAAGCGTCAAATTTTTATCGATCAACAATTTAGCTACTATTTCTTCTAGACTTTGATCATCTTCTAAACCATATACAATATCCTCAATCAACGGAAACAGCTTTTCGCTCTGTAGATTCATTGCGGTGACCAACTCGTCATAGTCGACCGATTTACCAGATAAACGAAGCCTAACTTTACCTAAACTGGGTAAATATGCCAACTTTATATTAGAAGGCAATGCATTTTCCCATGCTTCTATTCGTTTTGCAATAGCACTTTCACCCATACCATAGGTTACAATTGTTCTATGCATTATATGTGGTCGCTTGTAATAGTTTACCAACTTGGGTATTACCGATGATTTCAATAAATACTTCATCTCAAAAGGTACTCCCGGCAACGACACAAATGTTACCTCTCCTTTTCTCATCAACATACCGGGTGCGGTACCGTTGGCATTATGCAAAACCTCGGCCTTACTAGGCACCAAAGCTTGCATTCTATTAATATCGGAAATTGGTGTATTACTTATATATTTTGCAAAAAGCTCTTCAACATGCGCCAAAACTTGTTTGTTCTCAATAAGTTCATCATTGAAAAACTCACATAATGTATGTTTGGTGATATCATCTTTTGTTGGACCAAGTCCACCGGTGATTATTACAACATCCACACGCTCAGATGCTTCTTTAAATGCGTTCAACATATGAACACGCTCATCTTGTATCGATGTTATTTGATATACCGAAATACCAATTTTATTAAGCTCTTTTCCTATAAATGCCGAATTGGTATCAATAACTTGACCAATGAGAATCTCATCGCCAATAGTAATAATTTCTGCAAGCATTATAAATGGAAGTCATTTTTTAATTCTGCCACAACTTGATTGATGTCGGTCTTTAGCAAAGGAAACTTTGTTTCTATCTCTGTCATATTTGCCTCTTGCTTACCTAATGTCTCAATTTCTAAAGCTATAGCTCGTGTTTGCTCCATACCCAATAAATCTACATTAGGTTTAATTTTATGGGCAAGTTTGTATACTTGGTCGTGGTCTTTGGCTTGCAATGCATTTTCTAAGGCTTCTAAATCCTCGGGTACTTCTTCCAAAAAAACAGAAATAACAGAATTTATAAAATCCTGATCTCCTTCTGCCATCTCATTAATCTTATCAAGGTTATAAATCATTATTTAATTTTTAAGGTAAAAAGTTCTTTATCTTCCAAACTCCCCGAAAGATAGTCATTTGGACTTATTTTGCCAACACCGGCAGGAGTTCCTGTAAAAATAATATCGCCTTTTTTCAACATAAAGAATGTTGAAACATAGGCAATAATTTCATCAATCTTCCAAAGCATTAAACTAGTATTACCTTCTTGAACTATCTCATTATTTTTTACCAACTTAAAATTCAAGTCATTAATATCTTTAAAATCCTTTTTTGGTAACCACTCACCTATAACGGCAGCGCCATCAAAACCTTTAGCTTTTTCCCAAGGCAAACCTTTTTCCTTTAGTTTAGATTGTAAATCTCTTGCCGTAAAATCAATACCCAACCCAACTTCATCGTAGTATGTTGGAGCAAACTCTTTACTGATATGCTTCCCTACTTTCTTTATTTTCACCAAAACCTCAACTTCATAATGCACATCATTTGAAAATTCTGGAATATAAAAATCCTGTTGTTTTGGCAATACCGATGAATCTGGTTTTATAAAAACAACCGGTTCTTCTGGTTTTTCATTTTCAAGTTCATTAATATGTGCAGTATAATTTCTGCCTATGCATATAATCTTCATATCAATTTATCTTTTCTTAGACAATTTTAAACTTACCGCCGGTATTAAATTCTCATTGTTACCTGGAGCTTTAATCGCAAAATCACTCCATTCCCCCATACCATAAACCATTGTTTTAAAATTTTGGTTCTTTTGATATACTGCAGCAAATGTAGGCGCAAACCTATCTTCAATCACTTTTTTATTCGTAATAGCATGTTTGTAGGTATTTGTATACCAATTATATGGTAAAAACAACCACTCTAAACCAATATAGACTCCTTCATTTGGCATTTTAATATTCATACTAGAGAGATCAATTGAAACAAAATCCTCTGTTGCAGAACTCTCTAAAATAATACTTTTGCGAATTAGATCGTGGGTTGGTTTTCGTGTTTCCTTATCCACATCATATACACGTAGCCTAAACTTGGACGATGCTCTTTTAAATTTACTATTCTGCTGAACATGTATGGTTATTTTCTCTATAAATTTTTTGGCCGCACCCAGATTAGGAAAATACAATGCCAACACCCAAGGTGTCTCAGCCGATGAAAATCCACTTTTTATACTATAAGAACTTACCGGGTTCAATACCTGTGAGTCTCCTAAGCTTTGTGACACAACTACTTCCTCTAGTTCAAAAGTTTCTTCTTTAAGATGTATTTTTTTCTTTTGAGAAATAATCTTAGCTGGTACAATAGTGTCTTTAAAACCTAGTGCAGAAATATGTACTTGCCGTTCTAAATAAGATTCTGGAACATCAATATAAAAATACCCCTCTTCATCACTAGATGTTCCCTTTAGGGTTTTTAAAAAACTAACATTAGCATAAGGTACTGGGGTTTTTGATTTTTCGTCCAATACATGTCCTTCAACCAACACCTCTTGAGCGTGACCAGCACAAAAGACAAATAAAAAAATTACGACAAGGGTACGCATATCAACTCAGCTTGTTATTTAGCTTACTTAACTTGATTTGCGTGAGTATTTTTTTGGTATATAACGGAAAATCTGCATTCAACATCCAACCAAAATAGCCCGGTTCATTTTCTAATACGTCATGTACTTTTTTGCCCTTATGCTTACCAAATGCAAATATTTCTTCCCCATTTTCATCTAACGCAATAAAACCTGCGAAATCTACCGATTGCTTTCTTCTTGAAAACTCCGATAATTTTTTAATATTATTCTCTAAATCGGGATACCTGTCCAATTGCGAGAGCAATACTTCATATGTAGCATTGGTATCTGCTGCCGCACTATGTGCATCGGTAAGGTCTTTATCACAATAGAACTTATAAGCAGCTTCTAGGGTACGTTTTTCCATTTTATGAAAAATGGTCTGCACATCAACGGATACCGTGTTTTTCATATCAAAATCAATGCCTGCCCGCAATAGCTCTTCTGCAAGCAAAGGAATATCAAACCTATCTGAATTAAAACCACCAAGGTCGCTATCCTTGATCATTTTATATATTTCTTTGGATAGCTCTTTAAATGTTGGCTCATTAGCCACTTTTTCATTTGTAATACCATGAACGGCAATAACCTCTTCGGGAATTGTCATTTCCGGATTAACCAGCCATGTTTTACTCTCCTTATTTCCATTAGGGTATACTTTTAATATTGCAATTTCAACAATACGATCTTTTGCCACATTTACACCTGTTGTCTCCAAGTCAAAGAAACAAATGGGTCTGGTAAGCTTTAATTCCATACGAGTTCTACTTTTAACAAATATACCTTTTCGTTTTTTAGGCACATAAAGTTAGCATTGATAAATTTTTATTTAAAGACATAACTCTATATAAGTCAACATTCTAAATAACAAAACGCCCCGCTATAAGAGTATAACGGGGCGCTATTAATTTTAAAATTTAAATACTTATACTTCTCTATTCACATCCCAATTCTCTAGATAATCAGCTACCGCTTTAGCGAACATGCTACCTAGCGCACCGTTAACCACCCTATGGTCATAACTATGGGACAAATACATTTTACTACGAACGGCTATTACATCTCCTTCTGCCGTTTCTATTACCGACGGTATTTTTCTAATTGCGCCCAATGCTAAAATACCTACTTGAGGCTGGTTGATTATTGGAGTTCCAAAAACACTACCAAATGTACCTACGTTAGTAACCGTATATGTACCACCTTGAACCTCATCGGGCTTTAAAGCATTATTTCTAGAGCGATCAGCTAAATCATTTACGACCTTAGCCAACCCGGTAAGGTTCAATTGATCTGCGTTTTTTATCACCGGAACAATTAAATTACCATCTGGTAAGGCAGCTGCCATACCTATATTAATATTTTTCTTTTTAATTACGCTATCACCGTCTACCGATATATTCATCATAGGATATTTCTTCAAAGCCTTGGCAACAGCTTCCATAAAAATTGGCGTGTACGTAAATTTCTCACCTTCCCTTTTGAAGAAAACGTCTTTTATTTTATTTCTCCAAGTAACAATATTTGTTACGTCTACCTCAATAAAACTTTGTACATGTGCAGATGTTGAAACACTATCCGTCATATGCTTGGCAATTAGCTTGCCCATTCTCGTCATTGGTATTACTTCATCTCCACGAGTAATCTGTGTTTTAGGTTTTTCTTGAACTGGCGCTTCTTTTGCAGCAGCAGGTGCCGCCTTTGCAGAAACAGAAGGTGCCGGTGCTTCTTCTTTTACAGGGGCAGCTACCTTTTCTGGTGTAGCCACTTTTTTCGATACGGCTTCACGTTCTTGAACAGCCGCAGTTTCTGGTGCCGTGGTTTTTTCTACCGAGGTACTACCTCCTTTTTTTACATAGTTTAAAATATCATCTTTTGTAACCCTTCCGTCCTTTCCGGTTCCTGTAATCGTCTCCAATTCATCAAAAGAAATACCTTCTTGTCTCGCTATATTCTTTACCAATGGAGAATAAAAGCGATCCGAAGTTCCGTTCAATTGCGCTACCGATGTTTGTGCTCTGGCATGCATAACTGCAGATTCAGCAGCAGAGACCATTTCTTGCAGTACAGGTTCTTCCTCTTCTTCAACATCTTTTACCGTTTGCTCAGGTTCAGTAACATCAACATCATCACCAACCTGAATTATAGCTACGGTTTGCCCAACTTCTACAACATCATCAACATTAAAACATTTTTCAATTAAAACGCCATCTACCTCGCTAGGCACTTCACTGTCAACCTTATCTGTTGCAATTTCGAAAATGGGCTCGTCCATCTCAATCGTATCACCTACCTCTTTCAACCATGACGTTAATGTTGCTTCTGCAACACTCTCTCCCATTCGTGGTAGTTTCAATTCAAATTTTGACATATCGATAATTTAATGCTTGTTTTGTTTGCAATATTTACAAAAATAATAAAATAAATACCTTTTTATTGATACTTAACTAAAAATCAAGAGTTAATCTTGCCGTAGCGAACCTTCAAAAGGCACTCTGTTCAAAATACTCCTCCCCAAGGTTACCTCATCTGCATATTCCAGTTCATCACCAACCGCTATACCTCTTGCAATTGTAGAAGTTTTAACATCAAGACCTTCTATCTGTCTAAAAATATAAAAATTAGTGGTATCACCCTCCATGGTAGAACTCAACGCAAAAATAAGCTCCTTTATTACGCCGCTCTTTACTTTATCTACCAAGCTTCCAATTTTCAAATTTTGAGGCCCTACACCTTCCATTGGTGATATTTTACCGCCAAGTACATGATACTTACCTCTAAATTGCCCGGTATTTTCTATAGCCATTACATCTCTAATATCCTCTACAACACATACCAGAGAATCATCTCTTTTCGCATTGGCGCAAATTTCGCACAGTGCCGTATCGGATATATTATGACAGTTTTCACAAAACTGTATTTTACTTCTTAAATCTACTAGTGATGTAGCCAAATTATTGGTTCGCTGTTCTGGCTGTTTTAATAAATGAAGCACCAAACGTAAAGCCGTACGCTTACCAATACCCGGTAATTGCGAGACCTCGTATACTGCATTTTCCAATAATTTAGACGAAAAATCCATAGTTAAATATGGCCATAAATTTACGATTAAACTTATTAAGGGTATGGTATAGTTTTCTTAAAATTTAACATACTACCATATATACCTTATCAATGGTCTGCTTTTAAAAATTTTAAGATAGCCCATTCGCTTTAAGATAGCACCTCTTGATAATTCGTCTTTTAACTTTTTGTAATTTGCCGGCAAATTAGAATTCATGAACGCCTCGCACATTCTATTGCTTATTTCGGGTTATTTCGTATTACTCTTGATCATTTCTTATTTTACAGGGAGAAACGATTCTAACGAAGATTTTTTTAAAGCCGGAAAGCAATCTCCATGGTACTTGGTGGCTTTTGGTATGATAGGCGCTTCACTATCTGGTGTAACCTTTATCTCTGTGCCTGGCTGGGTAGAAACTTCACAGTTTAGCTATCTGCAGGTGGTTTTTGGATATTTTCTGGGATACTTGGTTACCGCTTTTATACTTCTTCCTATATACTACAAACATAATGTAACTTCTATTTATGAATACTTAGATAATAGATTCGGCTTTGTGAGTTACAAGGTAGGTGCTGTTTCATTTTTCATCTCTAGAGTTCTTGGCGCTGCTTTTAGGTTATTCTTGGTAGCAATTGTACTTCAACAGTTTGTTTTTGATGCTTGGAACGTTCCTTTTGAAATAACGGTTATTCTTTCTATACTGCTTATTTGGATCTATACTTTTAAAGGAGGAATAAAAACAATCGTTTGGACAGATACCTTACAAACGCTATTTATGTTGATTTCGGTAGGTCTTTCCATTTACTTTATTCTGGATAAAATGGATTGGACATTTATCGAGTTTTTAAATTCCCCGGAATTAGGGCAATACAGCAAGACCTTTTTTACTGACGATTTATCTTCTAAAAATCATTTATTAAAATCTTTTCTCGGCGGTATGTTCATTACTATTTGTATGACCGGACTTGATCAAGATATGATGCAAAAAAATCTTACCTGCAGAAACTTGGGTGAAGCGCAAAAGAACATGGTCAGTTTTAGCATTGTTCTAGTTATTGTAACTTTCGTATTCATGCTTCTAGGAGCATTACTTTTTATCTATGCAGATGCCTATAATATTGCCATACCGCTTATGGACGGTACGCCAAAGTCTGATTTATTGTTCCCTGAAATTGCATTAAACAGCGGTTTGGGCATTACGGTTGCCGTTACTTTTATGTTAGGGCTAATTGCAGCGGCGTATAGTAGCGCAGATAGCGCACTTACCTCACTGACCACCTCTTTTTGTGTAGATTTTCTGAACACCGAAAAGAAACCGGAATCAGTTGCCAAAAAGACTCGTAGATTTACACATATTGGCATGAGCGTACTGCTAATAATTGTGGTAATATCATTTAAATATATTCTGGATAGAAATGTTATAGACGGCTTACTTACCGTAGCATCTTATACTTATGGGCCATTATTAGGTCTGTTCTCTTTCGGGATTTTCACAAAACATCAAGTAAAAGACAAATACGTTTGGGTAGTTGCCCTGGTTTGCGTGTCCATTATTTTACTTTTGGCAAAATTACCGGTTGAATATTTAGGTGGCTACGTATTTGGCTACGAACTTTTACCATTAAACGGACTACTAACCTTTGTAGGATTATGGTTAATTCGTAAGAAAAATACATCACCAAGTATTGGTGACATTGCTTAATATTGACCGGTACTCAAAAGGACTAGCGTACAAGCAACTTCAACATCTATGTTATTGTTTTTCAATATATTATATAACTCAGGGTTTTCTGTTCCCGGGTTAAAAATGACCCTTTTAGGAGCTAGGGAAACAATTTTATTATAATATTCTTCTTGTCTTTTTGGGTTAATATATAGGGTTATTGTATGAATATCATTAATTTTGTCTAACTTATTACTGATATTGACTCCTGAAACCTTTCCTTCTCTTAATCCAAAAGCTAAGGTTTCCACCCCCGAATCTACCAGTCTATGTATTGCTAAATTGCTATATCGATTTGGTTTTAAGGAGGCACCGAATACCAGGGTCTTTTTCATAATAAAAAAATGTTAAAAGTATACATATATGTAACTATTTAGGCAATATTTCGTCTATTAGTAAAGTTAAATACTCTTACGAGTATAAAAATATTGTTGGTAACGCTATATGTTTATAGTTAATGGTTAGTGTTTAGTATAGCCTATCAGCATTTGAAGCCCGGCTTCCAATTTATTTTGGAATGTCCGGGTTTCTTCTTTTAAAGCTTACCTCTAAAAAATTTATTTTTATCCTAACCTATAATTTAGCCCAATAGAATTGCTCACCTTTAGTAACAATTGAAAGTTAAATACGTCTATTACTATGTATAGTGATATTTAATATTGAAGATTGGTTGGTTTTTTCTTATTAGGTAAAACTATATAGCACCCATAGCAATAATCTATGGGTGCTTTATTTTACCATCTTATGATGACACTGCCCCAGGTAAAACCACTACCAAATGCAGCCAATACTACTAAATCGCCACTTTTCACCTTACCTGCTTCCCATGCCTCTGTAAGTGCAATAGGAATAGATGCAGCAGTAGTATTACCATATTTCATAATATTATTGAAAACTTGGTCATCGTTTAACTGAAATTTCTTTTGAATAAACTGAGATATTCTCAAGTTAGCTTGGTGCGGCACTAAAAGATCAATATCTGTTGCATTCAATTTATTCTTTTCTAGACCTTCTACTATAACCTCACTGAAACGCACCACAGCATTCTTGAACACAAACTGTCCGTTCATGTACGGAAAGTAAGACTCATCATTAGGATCGTTATCTTCCATAATATCGGTAACCCATCTATTACCCATACCTGGCGCTATCAACGAAAGTTCTTCTGCATGCTGACCTTCTGAATGTAAATGTGTAGACAAAATACCTTTAGTTGTGTCTTCTTCTCTGGTAAGTACGGCTGCACCTGCACCATCTCCGAAAATTACAGATACGCTTCTACCCCTCGTTGTCATATCCAAACCATGAGAGTGCAGTTCTGAACCAATGACCAGTACATTTTTGTACATGCCAGTTTTTATATATTGGTCTGCTATTGATACTGCATATACGAAACCTGAACACTGGTTACGTACGTCTAATGCTCCTACGGTCTTAATTCCTAAATCTCTTTGCACTAAAACACCCGGACCAGGAAAATAGTAATCAGGACTTAAAGTGGCAAAGACGATAAAATCAATATCATCTTTATCTATACCCGCTCTTTCTATGGCAACCTTCGCCGCCTTTACACCCATTGTAGTTGTAGTATCACCATCTCCCTTAACTACATGTCTTCTTTCTTTGATACCGGTTCTTTCTTGGATCCAAGCATCGTTTGTATCCATAACCTTAGACAAATCGTCATTCGTCACCACATTTTCAGGTACATAATGACCTAAGCCAATTATTTTTGAATTATACATAGTAATTTTTTAATCCTGATAAACTTCAGGAAGAATTAGTGTTGCAATATAAACAACAATTAAGAATTCACCTTAAAAATGTAACAAACACTGACAATAAGATAGTTAGTAATCAGCTTAGGTATTGCTTGAAATTATTGACTTTTATATTTGCCCTTAGATCGTGTAGTAGATTGTATAGTCCAAAAAAGGTACGGTTCATATATAAAAAATGCTTCGACCCCCTGTTACCGTTCATTTTTCTTATTTGCTTATCTGAAGAAAACTGTTCTCCCAAATCTGCAATTTTACCCCAGAAAACCTCATCACCAAAATTGAATTCCTCTTTGTGAAAAGGTGATGTAAACAAACTTAACAATTGGTGAAATATCGTTTTAAAAAATAAAATTTCTTCAGCACTATCCGTTGGCATTAATATTTCCAATTGATATAACTTTTCGGTAAATATTTTATCGTTGGAAATATTTTCAGGTTTTGCCAATTCAAAATAAGGCACATAGAAACTATCGGGCACTTCTTTTATACATCCAAAATCAATGGCAATAAGCTCATCGGCATCATTTACCAAAAAATTGCCCGGATGTGGATCTGCGTGTACTTTTTTAAGTCCATGGATTTGAAACATATAAAAATCCCATAAGGCTTGCCCCAGCTTATTTCCGGTTTCTTGTGAAAAGTTGGTCTTGGTAAACTCACTAAGGTGCTTACCTGACATCCAATCCATGGTAATAATACTTTCGCTGGACAAGTCTGTATAATACTGGGGAAAATTAATATTAGGTATCACCCTGCACGCTTCTGTAATTTCTTTACTTTGCGCAACCTCCAAAACATAATCTGTCTCTTCTACGAGTTTATTCTCAACTTCTTTAAAATATTTGTCAGAATCCTTTCCTTGTAGATTGAACATTCGAATAGCAATTGGCTTCACTATAGCCAAATCGCTACTTATACTTTGCGCCACACCTGGGTATTGAATTTTAACCGCTAACGTTTTTCCATTTTTTGTAGCCCTATGTACCTGCCCAATACTTGCTGCATTTATGGAGTCTTTATCGAAAGTATCAAAAACTTCTTCAGGGTATTTATCTAGGTATTTCTTAAATGTTTTTCTTACCAAGGGTGCAGATAAAGGGGGAACTGAAAATTGTGATAACGAAAACTTCTCTACATAGGCATTGGGTAGCAGGTTCTTTTCCATGCTCAACATTTGAGCTACTTTCAATGCACTACCTTTCAAAGATTTTAAGCCGTCATAAATATCTGCGGCATTATCTTCGTTCAGTTCGTCTTTTGTAGTTTCTGGATTGATAATTTTTTTGCCGAAATATTTGGCATAATTACCTCCTATTTTAGCACCGGTTTTCACCAATTTACTGGCACGTTCTATTTTTCCTGTAGGTATTTTATCAAGGGTCTTCATAGCCTTTAGCTTAGGTTAGGCAAATTTTTCTTTGTACAGAAACTTTCCGAAATCTAAAATATTTTCTAATGGCGTATTATCAAATACATCAAAAATGGTATTGACCGATTTTTCAATGGCTACATCTGTTTTTTCAAATGAAGCAGACTCATCTGACTTCCAAAAATTCAATAAAAACAACGTCTGCAACCAAGCCCCTTCTGAAAACAATTGCGGATTATGTTTTGTTATCTTTAAATTCTTTTCCTGATTACCGTCAGAGATTAAACCTTTGGCAAAATCCTTCACATTTTTTCTAAGTCCTTTTAACTGTTCTAAATTCTTTAATGGACTATTTGAATATTCCATTACGAACAATACATAACTTCTATTTAAAGTCAAAACCTCAAAAAAAGTATAAAAGAATGTGAGCATTTTATCTCTATTGGTAAAGCCGTTGTATTCTGCATTTTTATGAATAACATTGACTGTATTCTCATAAAAGACATTCCATATTCCCTTTTTTAAAGTTTCGATAGAACCGAAGTACAAATAAAAATCGGACTCTTTAATAGCATTTTCCTTACAGAATTTATATACCGTTTTAGGAAACTGCTCATGCTCTAACACATAATCCATAAACATGGTAATAATAGAATCTTTAGTTACTTTTTTAGCTTTAGCAGGCATATCTAATATATTTTATTAAAAGGTACGATGCAGATATAATAGTTAGAAGTTTTTATAAAACATTAGCTTTTATTTAATAAAAACGTGCTATCGGGCGATAGCACGTTTCTAAACAACCTAACCAATAAATAATCAACAAGTGATTATGCTTGAAATTCTTTTTCATAGCAATTCTTCATAATCACAATACAAATATACATTATGTTTAACTTTTTATCATTATTATTAAACAAAAATATTTGTTAAACTTTTACGCCTATATTACTGTCAGTTTGTCACTCTAACCTACTATGGTATTTTTTTTGTTTTTACGCAGACAACTAATAATTAACAATGGCCACACTGAATGTGGCATAAAACATATAAAAAATGGCAACAGGTAAAATTAATGTGTCGGTAGACAACATTTTTCCACTGATCAAGAAATTTTTATACAGTGATCATGAAATTTTTCTTAGAGAATTAATTTCTAACGCAACAGATGCAACCCTAAAATTAAAGCACCTTACCACAATAGGTGAAGCCAAAGTTGAGTATGGCAACCCTATCATAGAAGTTAAAACAGATAAGGAAGGTAAGAAACTACATATCATTGACCAAGGTCTTGGTATGACAGAGGAAGAAGTAAAAAAATATATTAATGAGGTAGCCTTTTCAGGGGCTGAAGAGTTTTTGAACAAATATGAAGACTCTGCAAAAGACTCTGGTATCATTGGTCATTTTGGTCTAGGTTTCTATTCTGCATTTATGGTTGCCCATAAAGTAGAGATCATTACAAAGAGTTATAAAGATGAACCAGCGGTACATTGGTCTTGTGACGGTTCTCCTGAGTTTGTTATGGAGCCAGCGGAAAAAGAAACGCGAGGAACCGAAATTATACTACATATCGCAGATGATTCTACCGAATTTTTAGAAGATGGTAAAATAAACGAGTTATTAAGTAAGTATAACAAGTTCATGCCTATTCCGATCAAATTTGGAATGAAGACTGAAACTTTGCCTAAACCAGAAGATGCTAAAGAAGAGGATCCTGCTCCTACAAAAGAGGTAGACAACATCATCAACAACCCTAACCCGGCGTGGACAAAGCAACCTGCCGAATTAGAAGCTAAGGATTACCAAGAATTCTATAGAGAACTTTACCCAATGCAGTTTGAAGAGCCATTATTCAACATTCATTTAAATGTTGACTATCCTTTTAACTTAACGGGTATTTTGTATTTCCCTAAGTTAACGAACGACTTAAATGTTCAAAAAGACAAGATTCAATTATACCAAAATCAAGTTTTCGTAACAGATAACGTTGAAGGTATTGTACCAGAATTCTTGACTATGTTACGTGGTGTTATAGATTCACCAGATATTCCTTTGAACGTTTCTCGTTCGTACTTACAGGCAGATGGTGCGGTAAAGAAAATTTCGTCTTATATCACCAGAAAAGTTGCCGATAAACTAAATTCTTTATTCAAGAACAACAGAGAAGATTTTGAAGCTAAATGGAACGATATTAAAATCGTGATCGAGTACGGTATGCTTTCTGAAGATAAATTCTTTGACAAAGCAGATAAGTTTGCACTATACCCTACCGTAGACGGTGCTTACTTTACTTATGACGAGTTACTGGAAAAAATTAAGGAAACGCAGACAGATAAAGACGGAAAAACTATAATTCTCTATGCATCTGATAAAGAGGCACAGCACAGCTACATTGAAACAGCCAAGGCTAAAGGTTATGAAGTGCTGTTATTAGACTCACCAATTATTGGTCACTTAATGCAAAAGTTGGAAGGCTCTAAAGAGAACATATCATTTGCTCGTGTAGATGCAGACCATATAGATAAGTTGATACAGAAAGAGGAAACCCAAATTTCTAAACTATCTGATGAAGAAAAAGAGACTTTGAAAAAAGAATTGGAAGAAGCTATTACAGATAAAAGCTTCACCGTTCAGTTAGAAGCAATGGACAGCGACTCTTCTCCGTTTACCATTACCGAGCCTGAGTTTATGCGTCGTATGAAAGAAATGCAACAGACCGGCGGTGGCGGTGGTATGTTCGGTATGGGTGCTATGCCAGAAATGTACAACCTAATCGTTAATACAAACCACCCATTGGTTAGTGAGTTTCTAAACACAAAGACAGCAAAGAAAAAAGAGCGATTGATCAATCAGTCATTAGATTTGGCGAAGTTATCTAAAGGCTTACTTAAAGGTAAAGCGTTAACCGAGTTTATTAAGCGTAGCTACGAGATGGTGAAGTAAGTTCCTTTTCCTATAATTTTTTAGAAGAGCCACTTCAAAAAATGTAGTGGTTCTTCTTTTATTAATACCAACATCATAATACCAACAACCTTTTAAGAATTTGTCAATAATTTGAAAGAAAATCACTAGTACCCCATTTATACAACCTAATTTCAACCAATTTAATAACAGTTTGGTCAACTTTAGGTAAACCTTTTACTATAAATACTAGTGCTTTTTTTATCTTCACCGCATGAAGGTGATTTCTACGAATTTAGGAGACCCGGTTACTTTTGAATGGAACGGTGCTGAAGAGCAAACCGGTATCTTTAAATACCCTACATCAACAGGTTTATTTTTAACCGAAAATGATGTAAAAGATGATACCATCATAGACCGTGTTCATCATGGAGGAACCAATAAAGCATGCTACCTTTTTTCTGCCGATTACTATGATTACTGGAAAAATCTTTATCCAGATTTGAAATGGGATTGGGGCATGTTCGGTGAAAATTTAACCGTAGAAGGACTTGATGAATCTAAAATACGAGTTGGGGACATTTACAAAATTGGAAAAGCCCTTGTACAAGTTTCTCAACCACGTGAGCCTTGCTATAAACTTGGTATAAGATTTGGAACACAAAAAATATTAAAAGAATTTATTGATCATAATCACCCCGGTACTTATGTCAAAATACTGGAAGAAGGTCATGTTGTTTCGGGTGATAACATAACACTAGTAGAACAATCTCAAAATACCTTTACCACACAACAATTTTATGAACTAATGTTCGCAAAAAATAAATCACAAGATTTGCTTGAACTGTTCATGACCAACGAAGCTGTACCTCAATATAAAAAGGACAGGTTCAAGAAATACCTATCTTAATTTTAATACACTTTTAATGAAAAAGATATTTATAGCATTTGCCTTGATTACTGGGCTACATACCCAAGCACAATTGAAAACGAACGGAGAGGTTTCTACGAACCCAACCATTCATAATGTAGGGTTTATAACCCTATTGGCTCATTATTATGATGACGGATTAAAATTGAATCCGCTAGCTGCTACTTTTCAAGGAGATAACAGGTACAATGACACTTTGCCCAATTTTTTATCGGAAGCTTATAAAAAAGAATTGGTCAACTATTATGAAATGTATTTAGAGAGAGCAGAAAAATTTGATAACGCAAAACTTTCTGAAAGTGAGCAAATGTCAAAAGCTATTCTAAAATGGGAATGTGAAATAAATTTAGAGGGTCTTGCTTTTGAAAATTACACTCCTGTAGATCAAATGTGGTCGATGAATTTAATGATGGGGCAATTAGCTGGCGGAACCAGTGCTCAACCATTTAAAACCACCGACGATTATGTTAATTGGAGCAAGCGTTTAGAAGATTATGTCGTTTGGCTTCGTACTGCTAAAACCAAAATGCAAGCAGGTATAAAGGCAAAAAATGTATTACCCAAATCACTGATCAAAAAAGTTTTACCACAGTTGGCCAGTGTTGCAGATGCCAAGTTAGAAAACAACTTATTTTATTCTCCAATTAAAAACTTTCCAGCAGATTTTTCTGAATCTGACAAACTAAGGCTTACTGAAGTTTATACCGACATCATCAATAACAAAATAATACCTGCCTATAAAGAATTACATGATTTCATGGCTACCGAATATATGAATGCGGGTAGAGAAACTAGTGGTATACAAGGAATACCTGATGGTGATGCATTTTATGCACATCAGATTAAACTGTACACAACAACAAACTTAACAGCCGATGAAATTCATGAAATTGGTTTAAAAGAAGTTGCCAGAATTAGTGCAGAAATGGAAAGCGTTAAAAAAGAGGTAGGCTTTAAAGGCGATTTAAAAGCTTTTTTCAACGAAGTACGTACTAAAAAAGAATTAATGCCTTTTACTGAACCGCAACAGGTTATTGAAAATTTTAACGACATCCATAAAAAAATGATGCCAAAGGTAAACGCCTTGTTCAGCAAACAGCCTAAAACTCCGTTTGAGGTTAGACGTACCGAAGCATTTAGGGAAGCCTCTGCCAGTGCAGAATACAACCCTGGCTCTTTAGACGGTACAAGACCTGGTATTTTTTATGTGCCTATACCAGACGTAACGTCGTACAACACTTACTCCGATGAAGATCTGTTTTTACATGAAGCCATACCAGGTCACCACTTTCAAATTTCATTAACACAAGAAAATGAAAGTTTACCACAGTTTAGAAAGACCCTTTGGTATAGTGCCTATGGTGAAGGTTGGGCATTATATACCGAATCTTTAGGTAAAGAATTAGGACTTTACACCGACCCATATCAATATTTTGGTATGCTTGGTGCAGAAATGCATCGTGCGGTTCGTTTGGTTGTTGATACCGGTTTACACTCAAAAGGATGGTCTAGGGAAAAAGCAATTCAGTATTCCTTAGATAACGAGGCAGAATCTGAAGCTAGTATTACAGCTGAAATAGAGAGATATATGGCAAACCCTGGTCAAGCCTTATCCTATAAAATAGGGCAACTTAAAATTATGGAGCTTAGAGCTAAAGCGGAAGCTAACTTGGGCAAAGATTTTGACATAAAGGTTTTTCATGAAAAGGTTTTAGAAGTTGGCTGTGTTCCGTTAGCGCTTCTTGAAGAGAAAATCATGAATTGGATTTCAGCAAATACTAAGGCATAACCATGATATATCCTTGGCATTTATATGTAATGGGGGCAATCTACATTTTTGCCGGCTTTATGCATTTTTTAAAACCTAAGGTTTATTTAAGGATAATGCCACGCTACCTACCTTTTCATAAGCCATTGGTTCTACTTAGTGGTATTGCCGAAGTTGCCTTAGGTGTCGGGTTGTTTTTCAAAGAGACGAAAAACTTATCTATTTATGGTATTATAGCTATGTTGGCAGTGTTTTTATTAGTACACTTTTACATGTTGTCAAGTGAAAAAGCAAGTGCGGGTTTCCCTAAGTGGCTATTGCTACTAAGATTACCGCTACAATTTGCCCTTATGTACTGGGCATATTCCTATTTGAAATTATAGAAAACAAAAAAGGGGACGCTCCCGTCCCCTTCTTAATCAACTTAAATCAACTTAATTAACAACAAACTCTTCAGTATATGTTTTACCACCTGACTTCACTGTTACCGTGTAAGTACCTGGGAAAGCATCTGCGAAATTGAAAGCTTTTTCAACGATCATTTCGTCTGCTACTTCTTGTGTAAATACTGTTCTACTTTCTGTATCGTATATCTTTATAGATAATTTAGACTTGTCTAAGTTTAAATAGTTCATGAAGATCATGTTATCGGTCTTTCTAAAGAAAGGCTTGATATCTTCATCAGACTCTACGATTTTCACATCATTGTTATCTAAAACAATAGTATATGAATATTTTGTCATGTTATCATCGGCAGATAGAAAGTATACACCATCTGTCAAATCTTTTAAATTTAACTTCTTGCTAAAATGACCCTGTGCCATTTTCTCTGAATAAATTACATTTAAATCAGAATCCATTAACTTAACCTGTACACCGTTAGAAGATGCATCCATCGTTAAAACCACACTCTTGGCTTTTCCTGCAGATAATAGGTTTAACTTTGGCTCTCTTGCCATGCCTGCTACTGTAGCGAACATAAAGGCAACAACTGTTGTGAATTTTACTAGGTTTTTCATAATAAATTATTTTACGGGTTCATTATAATTTACACTACAAACATACAGCCGTTATAAAGCTCTTACTACATCATATTTTCCCAATTTATGTTCTATTTTAACCTACTTACATACTCGTTATTACCCCTATGTTAAGATTACACATATTTTAGTTAATTTTGCAAAGAACATCTAAATCTTGATGTTTAATTTTATATTACAAACACTAGTTATCATGGTAAAACATAAACCTACATTTGAAGCCATAAAGCCCGATTTTGGCCATTCATTTACTTACCAAAAGTTTGATGAGAATAGAATTAACCGCAATAACCTGTGGCATTACCACCCAGAACTAGAACTGGTATACGTTAATGGCGGTTCTGGAAAAAGACAAATTGGTAGTCATGTATCTTATTATACAAATGGAGACCTTATATTAATAGGTAGTAATTTGCCACATTGCGGGTTTACCGATGCCCTTACCGGTAATACCAGTGAAACCGTTGTACAAATGAAAACCGATTTTCTTGGAACAGATTTTTTTAAGATTCCAGAAATGAAGAAAATTGAAAAACTATTCAACAGCGCAAGTGGTGGTATTGCCTTCTCTGGTAAAACAAAAAGAAAGATTGGTGATAAAATGGAAGTACTAGAATATCAAACAGACTTTCAACGCTTACTATCCATTCTTAATATATTGAACGACCTCGGAAATTCTGACGATATGCGTTTGTTGAACGCAGAAGGATTCTCTTTTGCAACAGATGTTAAGGACAACGACCGTATAAATATCGTTTTCAATTTTGTAAAGAATAACTTTAGGGAAGAAATTACCCTAGAGCAAATTTCTTCAATGGTCAGTATGACCATACCATCTTTCTGTAGATACTTTAAGAAGATCACCAATAAAACCTTTGTACAATTTGTAAATGAATATCGATTGGTGCATGCTTCTAAACTTTTGGCCGAAAAGCCTTTAAGTATAACCGAAGTGTGTTTTGAATGCGGATTCAATAACTTTTCTCATTTTAATAAATCGTTCAAAGCATTTACGGGGCAAAATCCGTCTGAATATAGAAATGAATTAAAGAATGTTTTGGTGTAAGTTTTATACCTTATATATAGTATCAAAATTTTACAGCTTCCGGATGGTGTTTTCATACATTATCCGGATTTGTTTTTTTATCCTGTCCTATCACTTTGTTTGAGCTACAATAAAATACGAACAAATTTCTACTTTATAATATCATGTAGTACCTTTATCAAGCTATGAATAAAGAATTTACAGAAAGAGAGTTAGACCGTATAATCGAAATGGCATGGGAAGATCGAACACCCTTTGAGGCCATTACTTTTCAATTTGGTATTAGCGAACAAGAAACCATTGAAGTTATGCGTCGAGAAATAAAACCCAGCAGTTTTAGAATGTGGCGTAAACCTGTACAAGGCCGTGCTACAAAACATGCCAAACTGCGATCAGGTGACACAGACCGATTTAGATGTTCAAGACAGCGACAAATTACCGGCAATAAAATATCTAAGCGATAATTGTAAATTACTTAAAAGTATCGTTCAAAACCGCAGCCAACCTTACGCCGCCCTTCTGTAACTGATCTTCTACAGTATGCCACCAATCATAACTATAACGGTAGCTTAATTTTTCACCAACCTCAACTGAGGCATATACTTTCTCTGCCAACATATGAGATTCCTCGACCCAATCAAGCAAAGTACCGCTCTGTAGAAATTTTACTTGCTCCTTAGACATTTTAGGATACTCGGTCGCCAGCTCGGTAAAACTCATTCCGTTTTCATCTATCATATTAGAATCCCATACCCTATGCAAATTGGTTCCGTTACCAAACCACTGCAACTGTATATCATTACCTCCTTTATCTTCTGCCCTACCAACATGCATTGGCTGGTGTAAATCACCTATTAAGTGCACCAAAAATTTAAGGTAAAAAGCTTTATCCTCTTTGCTACTATTTTTATCTTTTATTACTTCTATACATGTATTTACCCCTTGTACAAGATCTCCGTACTCACTTTTCTCTATTTCATCATAAGTTTTACCGAAAGGAATATTTACGTAATGCCAAGCGCTAAATTTACGATAGGTACGGTCAGATTTTATTTCATCTCCAAAATTGGCAACGGCAGCTAAACTTTCGCCTCCCAATAAATCGTTGATCGCTTTTTTTGCTTTCTTGGTCAAATGTTGCTCGGCAACTTCACCCACTACCCTATGACCAGTTTTAGACCAAAACATATCGTTGGCAAATGTGATATTTGTAGCCAATACCAATAAAAAAAGAATGTTCTTCATTGTTGAAATTTTGCCCAAAAATAGCACATCGAAATTTAAGGTATTGTTAAAACTTGGTAAGATTAAATTTATATTAGAACTTGCAACAATGATGAAAAAGAAGTCTAGTAAAACATTCAGAAAAAAAGGAATACTTAAAAAAATAGGTTTGGGTATTCTGGGTCTTTTTGCGCTGTTTATACTATTTATCGGTAGTGTTAATATTGGACTATGGGGAAAAATTCCTTCTAAAAAGGAGCTTTCCAACTTTCAGTATCAAATGGCATCAGAAGTTTTTACCGCAGATAGTGTACTGATCGGTAAATATTATTTATATGATAGGCAACCGGTGGCTTACGAGGATTTTCCTGAGCATTTAATTCATGCCTTAGTCGCCATTGAAGACGAACGATTCTACGAACACTCTGGTATTGACATTAGAAGTCTTGTTCGTGTAGGTTTTAAAACCATACTTTTAGGAGATAACTCTTCGGGCGGTGGTAGTACACTAACACAGCAGTTGGCTAAAAACCTGTACCCAAGAAAAGAAAGAAATAAAACCAATATAGTTGTCAATAAGATCAAAGAAATGATCATTGCCAAAAGGTTGGAAAAAATTTTTACCAAAGATGAAATTATAACCAACTACCTTAATACGGTTTCATTTGGCGATAATACCTTTGGCATAGAGAGTGCCGCACTAAAATTTTTCAATACCAGAACCAAAGATATTTCTGCACCGCAAGCCGCCACTTTGGTAGGTATGTTAAAAGCTACGTATGGGTATAACCCAAGAATATTCCCAGAAAAAAGTTTAGGCAGACGTAATTTGGTTTTACGAGCCATGTACAACAATGACTTTATTACTGAAGAACAGGTAACTAAATTTTCTCAAGAAGGTCTAAATCTTGACTATCGAGAATTTGATTACAATGCTGGTATAGCCCCTTATTTTAGGGAAGAGGTTAGAAAGGAGATGTTAAGATGGATCGCTGAGCAAAATGACGGAGATACGGACTACAATATTTACACCTCGGGACTCAAAATTTACACTACCCTAAACTATAAGATGCAGCAATTGGCCGAAGAAGTTATGATCGATCACATGACAAAGCTTCAAGGCTCTTTTGAAAAAAGTTATGGTAACAACGCTCCTTGGTTAAAGGATAAAAAATTAATGGAGAAAATAGCCAAGCGAACTCCGTTATATAAAAGATTACAAAAAGCAGGGCTATCGCACAAACAAATTATTGATAGCCTTACTAATGACAAACAGTTAAGAACTTTAAAATCTTGGGAAGGTGACGAAGAACAAATGGCAAGTACCATGGACAGTATTCGGCACTATACCAAATTTTTAAATACGGGTTCCTTAGCTGTAGACCCAACAAACGGGAATATCTTAGTTTGGGTAGGCGGCATCAATTTTGAACAATACAAATACGATCACATTTCTCAAAGTAAACGTCAAGTTGGTTCTACCTTTAAACCCATAGTTTATACTACTGCCGTAGATCAGGGCGTTTCTCCCTGCACCTATTTCTCTGCAGAAGAAATAGAATACGATAATTTAAAAGGGTGGTCGCCATCTAATTCTGGTGATAAGGATGAAGCCTACCTCAACTATTCTATGGAAGAAGGGCTTAGCAACTCGATCAATACCATTGCCGTAAAAGTTTTAGAAAAGGCAGGTATTGATAACGTTCTTCAAATGGCGAAAAAAATGGGCATTGAAGGTGAGTTACCTAAAGAAGCTTCTATTGCACTTGGTACGGGCGAATTAAATATTATTGATTTAGCACAGGCTTACACCAGTTATGCCAATTATGGTAAGCATATAAAACCAAATTTGATAAAAAGTATTTCCAATCATAAAGACTCGGTTTTAGTGGAGTTTGAATCCAAATTGAACGAGAAAGAGGCATTTTCAAAAGAAACTGCTCAAATAATGATTGAAATGATGAAATCTACCGTGAACAGTGGTACAGCTGCGAGACTTAGAAATACATACGGACTCAAAAATGATATTGCGGGTAAAACCGGTACTACCCAAAATAATAAAGATGCTTGGTTTGTAGCACTTAATCCTAAACTGGTACATATAACCTGGGTAGGTCTTGATCAACATGAAATTGGATTTAGCAATACAAGCATAGGACAAGGAGCCAACGCCGCCCTTCCCCTATTTGGACTATGGATGAAAGAACTGAATAAAGATAAACAGTTTGATAGCTACACAAAAGCTACCTTTTCAACACCATCTGCAGCAGTACAAGAAGCCTTAAATTGTGAGCCTGTAAAACGTGACGGATTCTTTAAACGTCTCTTTAAAAATCCAAATAAAAAGAAGAGTAAAAAGTTTAAAGGGTAAAATAATTACGGTTTTTAAATTCCTTTTTAGTTAAATATTTTGTGTTTTTATTCCAGAAGTACAACTTTTTTAACAAACAAAAACCTAAATTTGGTTGACTACCAAACTTTTACCAAAATGACCAAATATCTAAGTACTCTTGTACTTATGCTTTTTTGCATTGTTTTAAATGCCCAAACCATCAATAAATCTTTTGTTGTAAAAAAAATAACTACAGCCATAGTGCCAGATGGTATTCTTGACGAACCTATTTGGACCGATGCGGATAAAGCAGATAAATTTTGGCAATACTTCCCCTTAGATACCGTACAATCTAAAAAGCAGTCAGAAATTAAAATGCTCTATGACGACAAGAACTTATATATAGGCATAACCATTTACACTGCTGGTAAAGACTATTCCATTCAATCTTTAAAGCGCGATTTTAGAGCTGGAAACAGTGATAACATTACCTTACTTTTCGATACGTTCAATGACGGTAACAATGCATTTTTATTTGGTATCAATCCTTATGGTGTGCGTCGTGAAGGTCTTGTTTCGGGAGGTGGTCTAAACCTTAACGGATTTACCATTTCTTGGGACGTTAAGTGGCGAGGAGATTCTAAAATTTACGACGATTACTATACTTCTGAAATGGTTATTCCCCTAACTGCTTTTAAGTTTAAAGAAGGTGAGACAAAATGGCGATTCAACAGTTATAGGTTTGATACCCAATCTAATGAGAACAGCACCTGGATAAACATTCCTCAAAATCAGAATATTTACGGGCTTACTTTTATGGGCGACATGATATTTGAACAGCCATTGGGTAAATACAGAACTCCGCTCACTGTAATACCATACGTAAATATGGGATCTCAAAAAGATTTTGAACTTGATGATTCAAATACTAAAGTAAACGTTGGCGGTGATGCCAAAATTGCTATTGGCAATAGTATGAATTTAGATGTCACCATAAACCCAGATTTTTCTCAAGTAGAAGTCGATGACCAGATTACGAACCTAACGCGTTTTGAAGTTTCCCTCCCTGAAAAAAGACAGTTCTTCATTGACAATAGCGATTTATTTGGCAGTTTTGGTGGTGGCAGAGATGCTAATCCGTTTTTCTCTAGACGCATAGGTATAGCTAAGGACACAGCCGATAATACCATTGAAAATAAAATTATTGGCGGAGTACGGTTAAGTGGAAAAGTAACCAATGACCTTAGATTGGGGTTTCTAAACCTACAGACTGCTGAAGACCTCGATGAAAATATAGCCTCTAACAACAACACCATGCTGGCCTTGCAGCAAAATATTTTTGGGCGTTCAAATATTGGTATGTTCTTTATCAACAGACAAACATTTAAAGATTACGAGTTTCAAGATGCGGAAGATCGCTACAATAGGGTTGCCGGTATTGACTACAATTTAATATCGGACAATAACATTTGGAACGGTAAATTTTATCTTCATAAATCTTTTGCGCACAATGCAGGTAAAGCAAATCTTTCTTCCGGGGCATTTATGCAATATAATTCTAGAAACTGGAACTTTTTTGAAGACGTAGTCTATATAGGTGAAGATTTTAGATCAGACCTTGGTTTTATTCGAAGAACGGATATTTTTAAGACCGCGACAATGGTTGAGCGTGTTTTCTGGCCAGAGGATAGCGCTTTACAAAGTCATAGCTTTCAATTTTTCCCTGTTCTTACCTGGAGCCCTCAAAATGATTTTTTACATACAGACTATGATTTAATGGGTGCGTGGGAATCTAAATTCAACGACCAATCGGAAATCAATGTATCTTTTACACACTCATACACCTATCTATTTGAAGAATTCGACCCGACTAATTTAGATGATGCACTACCATTACCGGGCCTGCTGGGCTACCATTATAATTTTGTTTCATTGGAATATCAATCTGATAGTAGAAAAAGATTTGCCTTTAGTATCGAACCTACCATTGGCAGCTTCTTTAATGGAGATAGATTTTCTTTAGGTGCAGAAATGTTCTTGAGGTTTCAACCAAAAGTCTTCTTATCCTTAGCTATGAATTATGATAAAATTTCACTGCCACAACCATATTCCAGTACAGATATTTGGCTGATAAGTCCTAAAATAGATGTTACCTTTAGCAAATCTATATTTTGGTCAACACTGGTACAATATAGCAATCAGAGAGATAATTTAGGTTTTAATTCAAGACTGCAGTGGCGTTTTGCCCCATTGTCCGATTTGTTTATAGTATACAATGACAATTACTTTGTTAATTCGTTTGAACCCAAATATCGATCTATAAACTTAAAACTAACCTACTGGTTAAATATTTAAAATGAAGTATAAAATTCTCTGTTCAGATTTAGACGGTACCTTGTTATCTTCTAAAAGCGATGTTTCAAAATTTGCGATCGAACAAATCAATAAAATAAAAAATGAAACCAAGGTTATTCTTGTATCGGCAAGAATGCCGAGTGGTATGCGTTATATACAAGAAAGTTTAGGTATTACCGATCAGCCTATAATATGCTATAATGGAGCTTTGGTTTTATCCGGTGACACCGAACTTACATCGGTATTCATCCCTGTTCCTATATTAAAAGAATGTTATAGCCTATGCAAAGGCTTAGAAGCTGACCTGGGTTTATATTTTAATAATGAATGGTATGTACCCAAATCAAGCTTACGTGTAGAGAAAGAGATGAAATATACTAAGTCAACACCCATATTTCAAGATGCCGAAAGTACCTTAGCCAATTGGGAGAAAAGAGAAGTAGGTGCACACAAAATTATGCTCATGTGCACAAAAGAAAGTGCAGATACATTAATGCCAGTTCTTAAGGATAAATTTGATGATGTGCTCAACCTATACCGTTCCAACGATACCCTTATTGAAATTGCTCCAAAAGAGGTTTCAAAACTGTCTGCCATTCAACTTCTATTGCAAAATGATACCACCTTAGAAGAGGTAATAGCCTTTGGCGATAATTATAATGATATTGATATGCTTGCAAATGTTGGTTGTGGTGTAGCCGTTGCCAATGCAAGAGACGAAGTAAAAGCCATCTCAAATTATATTACCTTAAAAAATACCGACGATGGCGTAGCCCATTTCATTGCAGAAAACTTGGTGAATTAACTATATTTGAATCTTACCTATAATTCTATGCCCTATCTATTTGTACAACCCTTAATAACAAATGACACCGTAGTTTTTGGACTATTGGCACTTTGTTTAGGTTTCATCTTTTACACCTCTAGCATTAAAACAGGATTCTGGAGCAAATTTTACTCCATTGTCCCAGCTGTACTTATGTGTTACTTACTACCAGCTATATTGACAAGTACAGGTATCGTTTCTGATGAAATCTCTAACCTATACTTTATGGCAAGTAGATATCTACTGCCAGCAGCCTTGGTGCTTATGACCTTAAGTATTGATATAAAGGCAATATCAAACCTCGGCTCCAAAGCTATTGTTATGTTTTTGACAGGGAGTGCAGGTATTATTATTGGTGGACCCATTGCTATTCTTATCGTTTCTATATTTTCACCCGATACCGTTGGCGGAAATGATTTCGATGCCATTTGGAGAGGCTTATCTACAATTGCCGGAAGTTGGATCGGTGGCGGGGCGAACCAAGCAGCTATGCTAGAAATTTTTCAATACAACCCAGAAAAATATGGTGGTATGGTATTGATCGATATCGTAGTTGCCAATGTATGGATGGCCATTGTATTATTGGGAGTGGGCAAAACAAAAAAAATAGATGCCTGGTTAAAAGCAGATACTTCAGCCATTGAAACCTTAAAAGTAAAGGTGACGGAGTTTACAGAGAAAATAACCCGTGTACCCACTTTGAACGATTATATGATCATGCTCGCATTAGCGTTCACCGCAGTGGGGATCGCACATTTCTTTGGGGATTACATGAGTACATATTTAACGAGTAGTTTTGATGCTGTAAGTGATCAAAAGAGCTTTCTATCTTTCCTAGGTTCCGGGTTTTTCTGGATGGTGGTCATTGCTACCGGTTTAGGCATAGCCCTGTCTTTTACGAAAGCGAAAAATTATGAGGGAGCGGGAGCCAGTAAAATTGGAGGAATGTTCATTTATATACTGGTTGCAACCATAGGTATGAAAATGGATTTAGGAAAAGTGCTTGAAAATCCCGGATTAATTGCGGTTGGCTTTATTTGGATCACCATACATGCCGGGTTAATGATATTGGTTGCCAAACTCATAAAAGCTCCGTACTTCTTTTTAGCGGTAGGTAGCCAAGCCAATGTTGGCGGTGCTGCTTCTGCTCCGGTAGTTGCTGCTGAATTTCACCCTTCGCTGACCTCTGTTGGTGTGCTATTGGCAGTATTAGGCTACGTAGTGGGTACAGGCGGTGCATTGCTCTGTGCATATTTAATGGAAGTGGCATCAAGTTTATAATTCGATTATAGTTACTAACAAATTAAAAAGTGGGCGTTCTTAATTATCAAATTTTATAGATATTTGCGCCCTAAATTATAAGAATGAAGAAAATATTATTAGTTGTTGCCGCATTATTGGCATTGAGTTCATGTGGAGATAACGCTGAGGAGACGTTAATTGTAAATGGTAAAATAAAGGGTCTAAAAAAAGGAACGCTTTACTTACAGCATGTACCTGATTCGGTTTTGATTACTGTAGATTCCGTTGCTATAAACGGAGACGGCAATTTTTCTTTCAAAACCAAATTAACGAGTCCCGAGATATTTTATCTGTATTTAGATAAGAAAGATAACAACGATATCAATGATCGCATTACCTTTTTTGCAGAACCAGGTACCATGACCATAAATTCAGATTGGAACACGTTTGATACCACTGCAAAAATTTCGGGTTCAGAAACCCAAGAAAAACTTGAGGAATACAGAGAAACCATGTCTGGCATCAATAAGAGGAATATTGAGATTATGATGAAGGCCGCACAAGCCAATGGTGACGTCAGTCAAATTAGTATTGACTCCTTAGAAAATATCAGTAATAGAAATTTACAACGTGGTTATGCATTTGCCATCAATTATGCTCTAAACAACAAATCTTCTTATATAGCGCCTTATGTTGCGTTAAAGGAAATACCAGACGCCAATACAAAGTATTTAGATTCTATTTACAGTGTATTATCGCCAGAGGTTGCAGCATCTAAATATGGTAAAGAACTAGCTTCGCTTCTTGGGAAGGATTAATTAAAACTTACCAAATTGGTACAACTAAAAAAGCATCCTAAATATTTAGGATGCTTTTTATTTTTTTAAAGAAATCTTGACTTAAGCTAAATTGTTTAAGTCTTCTACCAATTTAGTTGCTTTGGTTTCCAAATCATTTCTAACTTCTTTGAAATGCGCTTTTTTATTCTCAACATCATTTTTGTTGATTTTAGCGATAAGCTCATCAAAGGTTACAAAAACTTCGTCAATAATTGCCAAACCCTCTTTTGAATATGTAGCTGTACCGTTAGCTGCTTCAACTATATCAACACCTTCTATTATACCACCAAGAACATTATTTATGTCTTTCTTTAAATTTTTAATACTTGCCATTTCTAATTATTTTTTACAAAAGTACAATTTTTGATTTGCCGTATTGTTAATTACAGCCTAAATAGTAACCTCAAGTAATTTAGCTCCTGTTGATTGTAAAGATATTTTTTGTGTAGATGCCGGCAATAATGCTGTTTCTCCACTTTTTATTGACACTTCTCCTTCAGCAGTACTAATCTTAGCTTCACCACCAACACACATGTAAATGGTAAAAGAATCTCTTTGCGCCGTATCTAAATCTAAATTTTCGGTTAACTCTATGAAGTTGGTTTTAAAATACGGGCAATCTACCATTGTATTTACTTCATTCTTAGTTTTGTCATAAGAAACTATGAAATCATCTTTCTTTTCATAATCAACGGCATCAAGGGCCAGATCTGTATGTAACTCGCGCAAATTACCTTCTTTGTCTTTTCTATTGAAATCGAAAACACGATAAGTAACATCAGAAGTTTGTTGAATTTCCGCCAACATCACCCCTGCTCCAATCGCATGTATTTTACCGGTGTTAATAAAGAATGTATCACCTTCTTTAACTTGCTCATAATTAAGAAGATCAAGCAGGGTATCATTAGCAACACTTTCAGCATATTCTTCTTTGGTAACATCTTTATTGAAACCTACAATAAGCTCAGCCTTAGGGTCTGCATCCATTATATACCACATCTCTGTCTTACCAAACGAATTATGACGTTCTTTTGCCAATGCATCATTTGGGTGTAACTGAATAGATAGATCTTGCTTGGCGTCTATGAATTTTATTAAAATAGGAAATTCCTTTCCGAAGCGCTCAACTACACTTTTCCCCAATAATTCTTCTGCATTGGAGTCTATAAGCTCTTGTAGAGATTTACCCTCTAAACTACCATTGGCAACCACAGAAATATCGCCAGGTACAGTAGATAACTCCCAGCTTTCACCGGTAATATCACTCTCAATAGGTTTACCAAAAACCTCTTTTAATTTAGTACCTCCCCAAAGTCTTTCTTTTAAAATGGGTTTAAATTTTAATGGATGTATCATTGCTTGTTTTTTTGTTGGTCTATTGAATTAATAACGTAATTTAAAGATTTTTCTTACAAATAAATACTTGACTACCCAGAGAATGTCACATAATTTCTAGGTGTTTCATATAGCACTACTTCTAGTTCATTTGTTTTATGAATATGTGGTCGTAGTCTCTTCCAAATAACGACCGCAATATTTTCTGCAGTAGGATTTAGACTTTTAAATTCATCTACCTCTATATTCAGGTTCTTATGGTCTAAATAAACTTCAATCTCTACTTTGATCAAATCTTTTAACACCTTCATATCCATGACAAAACCGGTCTCTGGATCAATTTCTCCAGTTACACTTACTATCATCTCATAATTGTGTCCATGAAAATTGGGGTTATTGCATTTTCCAAAAATTTCGTTGTTTTTAGAATCTTCCCAATCTTTTCTATATAACCTATGTGCTGCATTAAAATGCGCCTTTCTACTTACTTTTACTTTCATAACTATGCAGGCATATTAAAAAGATGTTCGTAAAATTTATCAAAGATTATTTTGAACCAAGCTGTATATGCATTCGGATTATTAGAAATATCCTCTTTTACAGCTTCTGGAGACATCCATTTCCATGCTTCTACTTCATCTTTATTAATGTTAGGTTCGGCATTATAAGTGCCTAACATTACATGATCATACTCATGCTCGGTTAATCCGTTATCAAAAGGTGCTTTGTAGATAAAAGAAAACAATTCTTTTAATTCTGTTTGAAACCCCATTTCTTCTTGTAGTCGTCTTTTACCGGCTTCAATATTAGACTCCCCAACACGTTGATGGCTACAGCATGTATTGGTCCATAATAAGGGAGAGTGATATTTAGATGCCGCACGTTGCTGCAACATAATATCGCCGTTATCATTCGCAATAAATACAGAAAAAGCTCTATGTAGAAGCGCCTTTTCATGGGCTTCCATTTTAGGCATTGTACCTATTTGCTCATTATTTTCATTTACGAGAATTACCTGTTCTTCCTTCATAACGTAAAAATAAGGCGTTTAACTTATTTAACGTAATGATGTATATAAAAAGAAAAGTCTAGAAGAAACGTGGAGATTTTAAATTGTTCTTAGTAGAGATGAAATCATACCTAAAAATAACTTCGAACGATCCATCGTTAAAAGCTGTATTACCCAGTTCGGTCGTTTCTTTATCGTAGGCTATTCCAATCAAGAATTTATTGGAGACATTGAACCCTGCCATACCACTGAAAGCAGCATCCCACCTGTAGGCCGCACCTAAAATAAATTTGTCGTTCAACATAAAATTTGCTGATAAATCTACCTGTAAGGGTGCTCCCTGAACCACTTTGGTAAGTAATGCGGGTTTAAATTTCAAAAACTCATTTAAATCCCAAACATAACCTGTTATCAAATAAAGGTTCATCTGTTCTTTCGCAGTAGATAAATTAGACCCTTGAAAATGTGTGGTCTCCAAGAACCTAGGAACGGACAAGCCTACATAAAACTTGTTCGTATGATAGTAGACCCCAGCACCAATATTAGGTGAAAGCCTATTATCGATATCTTGCTGCAATGTTGGATCTGTTGTATATTGATTTAATTCTAAAAACCTAATATCCAATAAGTTAGCACTAGCTTTTAAACCAAAACTTAATCTACCCTCGGTAGATGTCCAAACAGTATAAGAAAAATCGATATCAAAATTTGTTTCGGAAGTTGGACCAATTTCATCATTAACTATTGATAAACCTAAGCCTACACCTCTATAACCAATTGGCGAATGAGCATTAAAAGTCTGCGTGGTAGGTGCACCATCTAGACCTACCCATTGAGACCTATGCAATGCACCAATACTTATATGCCCTCTTGAACCGGCATATGCAGGATTTACACTAATAGTGTTATACATATACTGTGTATATTGAGCGTCTTGCTGGCCATAACAAAATACCCCAAAGCTAAGTGCCACAAAAGTGACCACTTGCTTTAACAATTGTACTTTATTTATGTATATATATTCTTTAAGCATTGTTATTATCTATTTATATATATGTAACCAGAAAGTGTTTCCATTTCTCCATTTGGCAGTTCATAATCCAGAATATAGAAGTATGTACCTACCGGTAATTTACGATCAACATCTACGGTTACCCTACCTTCCGATGTACCATCAAAGACATTACCTTCTGTATTATATGCCTTGGTCATGTAAACCGACACACCCCATCTATTATAGATTTTCAAGGTATTGTTCGGATAGTTTTCCAATCCGTTTATTCTTAGAACATCATGAATTCCATCACCGTTAGGTGTAATAACGTTGAAAACTTCTATTTCTTCTTCTAATTGACCTAAATCTGAATCTAAATAATTCGGTATTCCATCACCATCGGTATCATCATCTACATAATCCCCGTTTAGATTTAAATCTTCATCGCGCGTTTCAATACCATCATCGTCATCATCGGTATCCCTATAATCAGATTCATCATCACTATCGGTATTTGGCAATTGTACGTAAGGGTCATCGATTTCATCATTGACGTCCACATCAACCGAAATTGCACCTTCATACCCATCATCTAATCCATCATTGTCCTTATCTGACCCAATGGCTACAACATCTGCAATACCATCATGATCATGGTCGTGAGCTTCAATTGCATCAAGAACATTATCATTATCACTATCCTCATCTAGATAATCAGGTAAGTTATCTCCGTCAGTATCCACTGGGAACAACCCAGTTAAACCATTAGCTTCATACGCATCGTCTAAACCATTGGTATTCGCATCGATCCCTGATGGCGGTATATACTCAGCAGTTACCTGAGCTTCAACATTATCGGGTATACCGTCACCATCTGCATCGATATCTAAATAATCTGGGAAGCCGTCACCATCAGAATCCGTTGGATCAGTAGAAGGATCATTATCGCCATCTAAATTCAAATCTTCAAAGCTATCAACGATACCATCATCATCACTATCCATATCTACTCCTAACGGGTTTACCATAATTGTAATGGTCGATGTACTACAGTTACCTACAGTATCACAAACCGTATAGTCAAAAGTATCTGTTCCTAAATAATTATTATTCGGGAAGTATGTCGGAATATCATCAGATGGGTCATTTGGTGTACCATTATCATCAACAGTTACCGAACCATTGGTTGGTTGCGTTACACTGAATGTACCATCTGTAGGTAAATCGTTATCATTCAATTGCCATGTATCTATTGCAGTGATTGCATTGATATCAATTGCAATGGAATCATCATCAGTATCTAAAATTGGTAATACTTCTACAGTTACGGTTGCCGTACTGCAATCTCCGTAAGCATTACAAATCGTATAATCAAAAGTGTCCGTACCATTGAAATCTAGATCTGGAGTATAGGTTACTATATCATCCATAGGATTGTTAGGTGTACCAGCATCGTCAATTGATACCGAACCATTTGCAGGATCAGTTATGGTTAAAGCACCAACATCAGGTAAATCTGCGTCATTAGCATAAATATCAACAACAACCGGTACTTCTTCATCTGTAGTTACCAAGTCATCTTCCAAATCTGCCGCCTGTGGTAAGCAAACCACTGTAAAATTTGGTAGACTAAACGTGTTACCTGCTTTGGTTACCAGTGCAGTATATCTTACGACAGCATCGGTAGCAATGACCATGGGACTTAATTGATCACCTGGTAATGGCGGACTCCAACTTACCGAAGCTGTGCTTGGTACGTTAGAAGTGATATCCATAGTTACTTCATTGTCTGGATTATTACAATCTGTTACAATAAAATACCCTGTTGCATTTGAGCCACATAAGGTACCGTCATAGGTTGCAAAGTAAATACCCGGTTGGGTTACTTCGTAAAAAGAATCGGTACCGAGTACGGTTGCCGTGTCTGAAGCTTCATACCAACGAAAGTTATTTTGATCACTATCGGTAGGTGCCTGCAGTAAGAACTGGGCGTTAGATACCAACACTCCCAGTATCGTAGTAACGATACTGAGAAATATGGTTTTATATATATGTGTTTTTTTCAAATCGATTTGGAATCTAAGCTTCAATTAGCTAATTATTGTGCTACGAATACTACGTTAATCAATGTGTTATAATCAGTTGGTGCAGCTATGACATCGTAAGTCATTATACCCGTTGCACTAACCGATACATTGGCAAAAACAGTGTCATCAAAATAAGTAACATAGTAGTATAATTCAGTATTTGCATATGTAGGTATTGCTGCTGGAGCACCTGCACTACGTACGTCAGGAGTACCATATTGTGCTAAATACTCAGCATGTAAATCTATTGTTCTACCAGTACCCGTTGTTGATACATCTACCTCTATAGAAGGCGGATAAAATATATCAGGTCTTGTATTGGCAATCAAATATGGATCAGCTGATGTACCTGTACCACTTACACTAATGTCAGTGTCTGGCGCAGCTTCAACAATCGTTTCTGCACCATTTGCTGTTGGTACAGATAAGTTATAATTAATATCCGTTTGTGTTACTGTTACCGAACCATCTGTTGATGTTATTGTCTGTATTTCATTATTTGGATTATTATCATTATCAGCTATAGAAACTGTACCACCTCCATTAGATAATATTACATTGGTTCCAGACCTACTTATTGTCTGAAGTTCGTTCGATGCATTTGAATCGGCATCACGAATGTCTATCGTTGTATTCGTACCATCGTTAATCTGAATCTCTACACTCTCATTTGCAGTTACTACTGCACTTGTTAAGTTCTGGTCATCCGTATCCGTATCTATCGAACTCAACGGTACGGACAATGTTCCGTTACTGTCTGTTATGTTCAAATTGCCACTAGCTACATTGAAAGCAGTGTTAATTTCATTTGTTACGCTTGAATCCGCATCACGAATATCCAATGTAGTACTGTTACCGTCGGTAATATCTATACGTACACTTTCATTCGCCGTCAAAACAGTATTCGATAAATCCTGGTCATCGGTATCTGTATCTATTGAACTTAACGGAACCGACAATGTACCGTTGCTATCCGTAATATTCAAGTTACCACTGGCTACATTGAATGCCGTATTGATTTCGTTCGTTACACTTGAATCCGCATCGTTAACATTATCCACGTCAGAAACATAAAGTCCGTTCGCATCTATACTCAACGCATTTCCTGCAGTAGTACTGATGTCCGCGGAAAACTCCGTTCCCGTTAAATTTAAACCATCGCCTGCGGTATATTCCGTATTCGTATCAACAGTTGCATCTGGTACATCGATAGTAAAGTTCGGATATGTTCCGCCTATTGTTACATTACCGTTTCCACCATCCGATATCACTACCGTTTGATCTGGTGCCGTATTGGTTACTGCAAAGTCATCACCAGTTTGGCTAACTGAAATGCCTGTACCGGCACTTACCGTCTGATCTTCATTGTTTGGATCATTATCAGCATCATCAACGTTATCCACATTGGAAACATAAAGTCCGTTCGCATCTATACTTAAGGCATTGCCCGCCGTGCTACTAACTTCTGCGCTAAACTCCGTGCCCGTTAAATTCAAGCCATCGCCTGCGGTGTATTCCGTATTCGTATCTACCGTTGCATCTGGTACGTCGATCGTAAAGTTCGGATATGTTCCACCTATTGTTACATTACCGTTTCCACCATCTGCTAAACTTACTGTTTGGTCTGGTGCCGTATTGGTTACTGCAAAGTCATCACCAGTTTGGCTAACTGAAATGCCTGTACCGGCACTTACCGTCTGATCTTCATTATTTGGATCGTTATCCGCATCATCAACGTTATCCACATTGGAAACGTAAAGTCCGTTCGCATCTATACTTAAGGCATTGCCCGCCGTGCTACTAACTTCTGCGCTAAACTCCGTGCCCGTTAAATTCAAGCCATCGCCTGCGGTGTATTCCGTATTCGTATCCACCGTTGCATCTGGTACGTCGATCGTAAAGTTCGGATATGTTCCGCCTATTGTTACATTACCGTTTCCACCATCTGCTAAACTTACTGTTTGGTCTGGTGCCGTATTGGTTACTGCAAAGTCATCACCACTTTGACTAACTGAAATGCCTGTACCGGCACTTACCGTCTGATCTTCATTGTTTGGATCGTTATCCGCATCATCAACGTTATCCACATTGGAAACATAAAGTCCGTTCGCATCTATACTTAAGGCGTTGCCCGCCGTGCTACTAACTTCTGCGCTAAACTCCGTGCCAGTTAAATTCAAGCCATCGCCTGCGGTGTATTCCGTATTCGTATCCACCGTTGCATCTGGTACGTCGATCGTAAAGTTCGGATAAGTTCCACCTATTGTTACATTACCGTTTCCACCATCTGCTAAACTTACCGTTTGGTCTGGTGCCGTATTCGTTACTGCAAAGTCATCGCCAGTTTGGCTAACTGAAATGCCTGTTCCGGCACTTACGGTTTGGTCTTCATTATTGGGGTCATTATCCGCATCACGGATATCGATCAAAGCTGCAGCACCATCGGTAATGGTTACCTCTACACTCTGATTCGCTACTCCATTAGTACCTAAACCTAAATCTTGATCATCGGTATCGACAGTAGCATCTGGTACGTCAATCGTAAAGTTCGGATATGTTCCGCCTATTGTTACATTACCGTTTCCACCATCTGCTAAACTTACTGTTTGGTCTGGTGCCGTATTCGTTACTGCAAAGTCATCGCCCACTTGGTTTACACTGATGCCTGTTCCGGCACTTACGGTTTGGTCTTCATTATTGGGGTCATTATCCGCATCACGGATATCGATCAAAGCTGCAGCACCATCAGTAATAGTCACTTCCACACTCTGATTCACTACTCCATTAGTACCTAAACCTAAATCTTGATCATCGGTATCGACAGTAGCATCTGGTACGTCAATCGTAAAGTTCGGATATGTTCCGCCTATTGTTACATTGCCATTTCCACCATCTGCTAAACTTACTGTTTGGTCTGGGGCGTCATTCGTAACTGTATATGCTGTATTATTACCAGTTATACTAGAAGAAACTGAAATACCACTACCCGCTTCCACAGTAGTGGTTGTTTGATTTGCTTGAATTGCCGGAGTTAAATCTAAAGCTGTTGATGCTTCTCCGTTTACCGTGCTTATTAAATCATTATTAGTATCTAAGCTAAGGTCGTTACTATTAATTATTGGAACTCCTGCTCCTGTCACGCCATCAACTGTTGTTGATATTGTATTACCTGTACTTGCATTAGACACTGTAGTTGCTGGTATTAAACTACTTGGTGCTACATACTCCCAACTTGTTCCATTCCATTGGATTAAATCTCCAGTATTACTACCGTCTGCTAATTTACCTAAACTAACTGCAGCATCAGCTAAATCTGTTGTTTCTACTGCACCTGGAGCGATTTCATTAGTTGTGATTCCATCCTCTGAAACAGCTAACCTTAATGGATCGACAGTAGAACCTGCTCCTGATAATGTCAATGTTCCGTTTGATGGACCAACCACCTCATTTCCTATTATACCATCATTTTCCGTTACCGTTACCGAACCTAGGTCTACCAAGGTCCAATCGGTACCGTTCCATTGCATTACTTGACCGTTGGCAGTACCATTAGCTAATTTTTCTAAGGCTACGGCATCATCTGAAATATCGGAAGTCTCCACTGCACCCGCAGCTATTTTATTCGTAGTGATGGCATCATCGGCTACATCTAAGGTTACATCCTTGAATACCGAATCATCGCCACCTGTAATATCTATCGTGCTATTTGTAGATGAAATTGTTCCATCGGCGATTGCCGCTTCATCTACTTCTAATGCGCCCGTTGTTGCATTCTGGGCTAAGCCAGAACCGGCTATATCTGCATTTATGGTCGCTGCATTTACTGCATCCGCTGCAATATCTGAACTTGCTATTGTACCATCTAATATTTCTGTGGTCGTGATAGCATCATCTGCCATCTTTGCGTTTGTTATAGCATCATCGGCCACATCCAAAGTAACATTCTTGAATACCGAATCATCGCCACCTGTAATGTCTATCGTGCTATTCGTAGATGAAATTGTTCCATCGGCGATTGCCGCTTCATCTACTTCCAATGCGCCCGTTGTTGCATTCTGGGCTAAACCAGAACCGGCTACATCTGCATTTATCGTTGCTGCATCGACAGCATCATCGGTAATTGTTAAACTAACATCGTTCAAAGTTGCGTTTGCACCTCCTACAACATCAAAATCACTTGATGTAATACTACCATCACCAACGATATCTGTTGGATCTACCGTAACCGTATATTCCGTATTGTTTCCAGAAACAGATGACGTTACATCTATTCCCGTTCCCTCAACAACCGTGGTCGATGTTTGATTTGCTTGAATTGCCGGAGTTAAATCTAAAGCTGTTGATGCTTCTCCGTTTACCGTGCTTATTAAATCATTATTAGTATCTAAGATAAGGTCGTTACTATTAATTATTGGAACTCCTGCTCCTGTCACGCCATCAACTGTTGTTGATATTGTATTACCTGTACTTGCATTAGACACTGTAGTTACTGGTATTAAACTACTTGGTGCTACATACTCCCAACTTGTTCCATTCCATTGGATTAAATCACCCGTATTCCCACCATCTGCTAATTTTCCTAAAGTTACTATAGCATCAGCTAAATCTGTTGTCCCTACTGCACCTGGAGCTATTTCATTGGTTGTAATTCCGTCACTTGAAACTGCCAATCTTAATGGATCTACAGTGGAACCTGCTCCCGATAAGGTCAGTGTCCCGTTTGATGGTCCTACTACCTCATTTCCGATAATACCATCATTCTCCGTAACAGTTACAGAACCTAAATCGATTAAAATCCAATCCGTACCATTCCACTGCATTACTTGACCGTTGGCGGTACCGTTAGCCAGTTTTTCCAAGGCTACGGCATCATCTCTAATATCAGAAGTTTCTACAGCTCCCGCTGCTATCTTTTCAGTAGTTATTGCATTATCCGATACGTCTAAAGTAACATCCTTGAATACTGAATCGTCTCCACCTGTAATATCTATTGTACTATCGGTCGATGAAATTGTTCCATCTGCTATTGCCGCTTCATCAACTTCCAATGCTCCCGTTGTCGCATTTTGTGCTAATCCTACTCCGGCTACATCACCGTTTATCGTTGCTGCGTTTACTGCATTTGCCGCGATATCCGAAGATTCCACTGCACCTGCCGCTATTTTATCTGTAGTTATTGCATTATCCGATACGTCTAAAGTAACATCCTTGAATACTGAATCGTCACCGCCCGTAATGTCTATTGTACTATCGGTCGATGAAATTGTTCCATCTGCGATTGCCGATTCATCAACTTCCAATGCTCCCGTTGTCGCATTTTGTGCTAATCCTGCTCCGGCTACATCACCGTTTATCGTTGCCGCGTTTACTGCATCTGCCGCGATATCCGAAGATTCCACTGCACCTGCCGCTATTTTATCTGTAGTTATTGCATTATCCGATACGTCTAAAGTAACATCCTTGAATACTGAATCGTCACCGCCCGTAATGTCTATTGTACTATCGGTCGATGAAATTGTTCCATCTGCGATTGCCGATTCATCAACTTCCAATGCTCCCGTTGTGGCGTTCTGGGCCAATCCCGCTCCCGCTACATCACCATTTATTGTTGCTGCATTTACTGCGTCCGCTGAAATATCCTCACTTGCAATCGTACCATCTAAAATTTCTGTAGTGGTAACTGCATTATCTGCCATCTTTGCATTTGTTATTGCATTATCAGCGATTGTCAATGTAACATCGTTCAATGTTGCGTTAGTTCCTCCGGTAACATCAAGATCACTTGATATAATACTACCATCACCAACGATATCTGTTGGATCTACGGTAATCGTATATTCCGTATTATTTCCTGCTACTAAAGGTGTAACATCTACCCCGTCTCCCTCAACAACCGTGGTTGTAAGTTCGCTAGACGTAATAATACCGTCTAACTCCTCTAAAGCTGATTGTACATCATTTGTAGTGATGTTTCCTGCAGGGGTCACATCAACCTCGCTAGCGTTTTGATTATCGGTAACCATGGTCCAGTTCGCACCATCATAAATATATAATTCATTTGTAGCGGTATCTAAATAGGTTACTCCAGGATTGTCATTTGCCGGAGCTGCCGTAGGAGCACCTGCACCACTTGTTGTAAGTTCGTTGGTTGGGTCAATATCCAAATCCAATGCATTGTTTGCTGCTAAATCCGCTATAGCTTCTTCAACTGTAGTCTCATTTACGGTATCACCATCTACATCTAAAGGATTTGTCAACAATACTTCTGTACCTTCTTGCTCGTCTGTATTTACAAGTGCAGCGATATCCGCCAAGGGAACAGCAACTACATTACTATCGGAATCAATAATATCTAAAGTACCATTTGTACTGTTTACAGTGAAAGTAACATTGGTCGTATTTGTATCTACAACTGCCGCTATATCCGCTAAAGGGATAGAAACCGTATTTAAATCGCTATCGGTTAAAATAAGGTTTACACCATCTTCTGTTAAAGAAGCATTGGTTGTATTTTCATCTATAGAAGTATATTCCCAAGAATCTCCATCCCAAAAATAAATTGTGCCGGTATCGGTATTCACATACAAATCCCCTAAATCTGCTCCGGCAGGCGTTACCCCTCCTGGTGCAGTTACATCTGTACCTTGTAGCACCTCACAATTACATTGATCTTCTAAGGTCACAGTTGTTTGTGCCATAGAAATGCCCGATAGCAGTAAGGCAAATAATACCAATGTAAACTTAACGGTATTACTCAAGGTTGTAGTAGTTTGACTTTTCATACTTTTAATATTCAATTCCACCTTCAAAAATTCGTTGGTCATATAGGTTTTAAAAAAATATAGTTACCAAAAACATCATTATCTGTTTCTTAGAAATTGGATCTATGGTAATCACAATACACAAATATTCATTTTAAGTAGTGCTCACTAAAATAAATGTTGTGTAAGCCAATATTTATGACATATAGTCTTATAATTATGAGGTATAGAGTTGTTAAAACTTTGCAAATTGTTATTGTCGTTCGTCGAGTATAGACTGTTATTCGGGTAGTTTTTGGTGCTACAAAAAACCATGGACTTTTTGTTTAGGGTTAAAAAATGTGATAAATTATTTAATGAAAACCGTACCATTTACTGCTAGTGGTACTATTTTCAGCTTAAGCTTTACGCCATTAAAAATGAATGACATAAAAACCGCTACCTGCAAAAATTATATAAGAGCCTAAATGGTGTTCTAATTCGGTTTTATACGGTAAGTAATCCTTCTATTTGTAATAACCGTCCTTACTTTTACATTTAATAAAGCCGCATTTGATGGTGTTGCAGTACACGTTGTACTAGAGTTTGAAGCAAGTAATCTATAAGAATAGCCATCTTTTTGCTTTGGTACATTTAATACGGTTAATGTAGATGTTTGTGTACCAGAATGTTCAGAATCATCCAAAAGATCAACAAAGCTTACCCCGTCACTACTTACCTGCCATTGGTAGGTATCAGCATTGTTTACATTAGTTGTAAACTGTGCATTTTCACCGGTTAAAACTGTTTGATTTACAGGCTGTTCAACAACCACCACTTCAGGAGTCGTATGTATTTCATATTCACCCAAATCTATCGGACAAGCATTATTTCCCCATCTAACCCAAAGTGAATATGTTCCAGCCGAAAGATCGGAAAACGTATAGCTTCCAATATTATCGGACATACTGGTATAATTTGCCCCGTCATCTATACTAAACTTAATGCCTGTTCTATTTGGATGGTCTGGAAAATTAAAAGTTATAGCACCATTGTCCTCTCCACAACTTGTATTGTCTGCGTCTATAGTTACCGTTGGATTTGAATATACCGTAACATTCGCCGTATCTGAATCGCTACAACCATTACCATCTGTAACGGTCACCGTATAAGTTACAGTTGTGTTTGCACTTGAATTTCCTGCGGGACTTACCGAAATAGTAGGTGAAGTGTCTCCCGTACTCCAAACATAAGAATAACCCGATCCACTGCCGCCAGATGCCGATGCCGTTAAAGTAACCGATTCACCATCACAAATCGTTTGATTTGAACCGGCATTTGCTAACGGAGGCGAATTCTCAATAACACTTACCGCCGTTCTTGTACCGCTAACACATCCTGTTGCGTTATTTCTTGCTTCGGCATAATAGGTACCTGCTGCAGATGGCTGGTATGTTAAACTACCGCTTTCTAGTAAATTTCCTCCAGAGGATGCATCATACCAATCTATTGTTACCGTACCACCACTTGTACTCGCAGAAATCTCTGGGATGGTGTCACCTTGGCAAAATGATTCATCACCATCGCTTGTTGGCGAATCTACTACCGGACAAACACAGTTTGGTGCCGTTACCGGTAAATCGCTACTACAGTTGCCCTGCGTTGCCGTTACAACGACATTTGTACCATCGGGTACATCTGCTATTCTCCAAACATTGCCCGATACGTTGCTTACCGTACCTTCTGTAGCCGTCACTGTACCACCGGTTACAGTTACTTCAAAAGAATATGTAGTTGGTTGAAACAATATAAAATTACAACTTGGTGAACTGCTGACCGTTATAGTTGGAGTTGGCTCTACCGTTACAACAACTTCATCGGTATCGGTACAACCACTACTATCTGTAACTGTTACCGAATAATTGACCGTTACATCTCCACTTGTATTACCTGAAGGAGAAACTGTTATTGAAGATGTGGTATCTCCCGTACTCCATAAATAACTATAACCGCTTCCACTACCTCCCGTTGCCGAAGCTGTAAGGGTTACAGATTCACCGTCACAAATAGTTTCGTCTTCACCTGCATCTGCCGTGGGCACTCTAACGCTCAATACCGCCTCATCTGAATTGGTGTCTTCACACACATATGCCGAATTGGATATTACAACCCTATATCTATTATTATGATCTGATAAAGTAGGATTGGTTATATTTAATGTAGTTGTGTCCGTACCGGAATATATTCCTCCTTCCGAAATATTCGTCCAACTTCCACTAACAAATTCTTGCCATTGGTATTCATCTCCTAATGAATTAGTTACACTGAATGTTGCCGAACCTCCGGGACATGCATTTGCATCTACCGGTTGATCCGTAATAACAGGTGCTGCAGCAATTTGTAAGAAATCATAATTACCGTCATTATCTCCATCGATAGGCTCATCATAAGATGCAGACGACACCAAACCATTTGCATTTACCGTTGGTGTACCTGATCCGTACATACCATTACCATCTGAATCGGATAATGTATCTGCATAAGCTTCATCCGCATCATTACAACCATCACCATCACTATCATCATCTAAATGATTAGGGTTTGCATCACCATCTAAATTACCGCTTCTACAAGCTGTAATACCAAAAGCAACATCGTCAAAAATAGAATATGTTTGCGAAGAGTTATTAATTTGTCCATATACATAAAAACGAAATGTATACTGTGTATTTGCTTTTAAGTAAACTGGTGCTGTTGCCAAATGCTGAAAACTAGCGTATGATAACCCATTATCTGTATGATATACATCTGTTGATAACGTATTCCAAACATTAGAGCCCGTTATTGTATATGCAGTCGCTGAATAATAAGAATCCCCTTGGTTTGGCAAATACCAGCCAGAACGTATTTCATTTAACTCAAAAGAGGAAACCTCAGCGCTAGTAGTAAATGAAACTTCTATATAGTCATTATTATGAACTGCTTCTTCTTTTGTTTGGGAAGTAAAACTTTCTATTCTAATATTACTGCCCGAGATATTAAACTGTGAACCGTTTAATACCATTGTTTCTGTATCGCTTATTGCCCAATCTCTAATTTTTGTGTCATAATTAGTATCCATTTCTAGATTTCCTGAAGGATTATTTAAGGTCCAAGCAAACTCATTTGATACATTATCTATAGATTCTTCACAATCCGAAATACCATCATTATCATCATCTAAGTCGCACCCGTCTGGAACTCCATCGTTATCACTATCAATAGCATCATCAAAATAAGGACATTTATCATTTGCGTTATTGACACCATCCCCATCATCATCACATAAACCAGAAGTAACCGTATAATCATCAGCGCTACCTTTTCCTTGCCCACCACTTACAGCAGTCGGGATTCCGTTTTCATCCACAGGACCAGCAATACTACCATCTCCGTTTAGATCGGAAAAATCTAAACTACCTGAACCCTCTAAAGCATCAAAACATCCATCTCCATCACTATCTAAATCGTAATTATCTACAATGCCATCTCCATCAATATCACCACAACCTGTTGAAAGTTCTACATTATCAACATACATTCTATCATGATTAGTTTGCGTAGATACACCATTAAATCTAAGTTCTACAGAACTAGATGAAGGAGTGAACGAAAACGTTCTTGTTGCCATATTCAAGGAAGCGTTGCCATTTTGAGCCCTACCACCATTTGCTGTCACTATTTGATTTGAAGTCGCGTTAAACTGAACCACTCCGTCTATTAGTACATTCAAGGTAACTTCACGACCATAGCTATTATCGGCTCCCAAATCAAAAGTTATAGTATTTATAACTCCAGGAGTTACACTAATTGTCTGATAAAAACTGGCAGTGCCTGTTCCGTTCCAATGGGGAAACCAAGCCCTATCGGCATTCATATTCCATTGATTCCCATCTCCCGTCCACCCTAGGGCATTAAAAATCCAATTTGAAAAATCTCCGTTATCTACCAAATTCGAAGATATATTACATTCGTCTGAATCTAAGATTCCGTCATTATCATTATCCAAATCACAAACATCGTTAATACCATCACCATCTGTATCTATACCTGTAGGATCGGTACAAGGTTCATATATACGCACTGTTGCGGTATCACTTTTTCCTAATGACGGACAAAGAGAATCTGTTGAGTCTGTAATCGTATAGTCAAAAGTAGTTTCACCAGGAAAAGGGGTTGCCCCGCTATAGGTATAAGTTACAAGTCCGTTTTCCGCGTCATCAATAATTACGGAACCTACGGATGGCTGTGTAACACTTTCTATTGAAAAATTATCTCCATCTGCATCAGAATCATTATCAAATAGATTAATTTGAACAGAAATTGTATTTCCATATGACACCTGTTCTACATCATCATTAGCCTCGGGAGCATTTGGATTTTCTATTGCTTCTGCATCTGTTGTAGTTAACGTATAGTGATTGGTACCTGCAATGGTACTTGGCTGTGCAATAGCGGTTGCGATAAGTCTTGAATATCCACTTGGATCTGACGCATCATAAAAATTAGGATAGTGAACTTCTATAATATAGGTTTCATTTTCACCTAAAGGCAAGCCAAAATGTACTTCCTCTGGTTGTTGGGTACCATGACCATATACACCGTTTACCTGTCTTAAGCCGCTAATAATATTACCTGAACAATCTTTGATCAATACATTTGTACCAATAGCTACCCTACCTAAAAAGCCTCCGGTTGAGCCATTAGCTCCTCTATCCTCCGTAACATCTATCAATAAGTGATTGTTTCGATTTGCTGCCGGTAAATTATTAATATATAGTTGGTTTGCGCTATTGTTTATATTAATGTAAATATCTAAATCACCATCATCATCGACATCGACCATAGTAGTACCCTCACCATCTCTACCAGAATTAAATTGCTGAGAATCTAATGAAAAGTTCATAGCTGCCCCACTGCCTATAACACCTGGAGCGGGAGTTGGACTATTTAATTGATTGATGTACAAATAACTTCTACTATTACCTACCAGAATAATATCTATATCACCATCATTATCAATATCACCACCGGCCAAAGCATCTATTCGCGCACCTGAACTACCGTTATTTAGATTATTAGGTTGTGGTAAACCAGGAAAAGAACCTGCACCTAGTGCAGTAAAAACTCCGCCACCATCATTTCTATGTATCTGTGTTTGTCCGTTTTCCGTCCAAACAGCATCTAAATCGCCGTCATTATCCAAATCCCAAAGTCCGTTACCACCTTTGTTATTATTTGCCGCCTGACCTAAATCTGCTCCATTAGAAAATGTACCTCCTTGATTTAAAAAAAAATCATTTTCATCGCGTTTACGCATAAAAATATCTACCCAACCATCATCATTTACATCCGCTGCCGTACCATAATCACCATCAGTGGCATATTGGTTAAGACCAAATTCAGTTACACCGTTACCATTACCGGTGGTAATATGGGTAAACAATGCATTTGGTGCAGGGTTAGTAACGGTATGTGTCGTATGATCGATAAAGTTATTTCGCAATATCTCTATTCCCATATCGTGATTATCAAAAAATACGTCCAAATCGCCATCTCCTTCAAAATCAAAAAAACCGACACCTTCAGAATTAACGGAAGGGACAACAATTGTGGACCCCGACCTACCTATGGTTATAGGAGTATACCCACCAATTCCATCTCCAAAAGTACCGTTTGTATTTTGAATAAAAATTTGAATAGCCTGTCTGGCATTATTATTACCAGATGAGTTTATCATAAAATCTGGTCTACCATCGTTGTTAGCGTCTCCCCATACAGCTTGCCTTTCTGCATAGTCTCCTAACATTCCAGGAGCTAAAGTAGTTTGCACATTGGTAAATGTATTGTTACCGTTGTTACGCATTAAAAAACTCTTTACTCCAGAACTGTTGTTATTCTCTAGAACGAGAACGTCTAAATCACCATCGTTATCAAAATCCGACCATGCATGACCACCATCTTTCCTTTGACCTAAATCTAGACCAAAAGACGCTGCGCTTTCCGTGAAAGTTGTTTGAGCATTTGACTCAACACTACAAAACCAGGCAAGTATAAACATGCCTAAATACTTTAATTTAATTCTCTTAAATAAAGAAAACCCCATGGATATATCTTTGATATGCTGATAGGGGGAATTATAGCATGATTTCTTTATATAAAATTCAGCTAATCTAACCGTGGCAAGAAATTAATGTTGCCAAATGGTGTTAAGTTATTGGTTAAGTCTCAAAAAAATGTGGACTAACTCGATAACCCCAATAAAACACAGAGCTCACAAAGATTTTTTTGTAAGAAAAAACTTTCTTTAATTTAGTTTCCTTTAATACGGTATGTAATATTCCTATTTGTAATGACGGTGTAAGCTTTAATAATTACCTCTGGAGAAAATTCTGAAGTAGAATTACTTCTAGTACCCGTTGTAGTGATTAAATCTCCCACAGCCGTTCCTGATGGAATTGGAAATACAAACTTGTACTTATTAGTATCATCGGTATTACCATCATCATCTAAATAAGCAGAGGAAGAAGCATCTTGATCATCACTACTACCCTCTACTGCCGTACCAATATAGGTTTGACCTTCCCCGTAATCTTGAGTAAGTCCCAATTGATTATCACCCAATGTAGCTGTGCCCTCATTTACATCTGTAAAGAACACTTCTATTGTACTACCAGGAGATGCCCAACCTGTAACTACTAAATTAGAGCCTGAGATAAAAGCAGAGTTTATTATCGGAAAGTTTTCTAAGTTATTTGATCCTGTATCTGAATCTGAAATATCGTTAAGCGTTACCCCATCCATACCTAAATCAATACCCAAGCTAGGTATTACAGTTCCATTTGCATAAATGCTGTTCTGGGAAATGGTATTTGATGTACCAGATAAAACAACTACACCTTCACTACCGTTAGAGTATATTCTATTCTGCTCAACAACAGAACCATTGGTTGAGAGCTTTATAGCCATACCTTCATAACTACCGCTACAATTACCTCCATTTTGACCTGATAACAATATATTATTGTTAGAGATCGTAACCCCATCTACATTGTCAATTTCAATTCCGGAAGATGCTGCAGTTTCAATTAAATTCTCTTGAATAATTATAGTACTACCATCTTCAACCAAAATATTATCTGCACATGCAGAGCTACCATTAGCTTCTAAATGATTAAGCTGAATTGTACTTCGTGTACCACCATCTATTAATATACCAGCATCGGTATTTGAAGATATATAATTTGAAAGAGCGGACAACTCACCACCAGTTTGTTCTATACCATAATCTATATTACCAGAAGCTGCACCTAAGGCATTGACACCTAGTAAATTATTAGAAATAGTTGCCGTACCACCTTGTACGCGAATGCCTGCATTATTGTTAGCATACACTGAAACATGCCTTACAGTTACATTTGAACCATTTAACCTTAAAACATCTCCGCCATTTCTATGAACTTGTATTTCTGGTCTATCAAAATTTGGCAAAGCTGTATTTGCAACACCAACTCCTGAACCTCCAGAACCAACTGTTCCAGTATTTGAATCACCTGAATATGCGCTCTGAGTTCTACCATCTATTATAGTATTTGTACCCGTAATGACCGTATAGGTATTTGAATTATCCAATAATAAATCAAAATAACCATCTACATTGTAATTTGCATCAGCCGCCCTACCAAAACTATCTCCAGTAGGCGGAATCATAAACACTGACACATCTTCATCAGGTGCTGGATCAAAAATTGAATTAGGCTCTATATCAAGACCAGTTTCGCCTAAAGTATTACTGTTCAAAATAAATTGTTCAAGAGAACCTTGCCCAAATTCGTTGGTATTTACAATTGTATTAAAGTTAAAACCAAAATTTACATCCACTATACCATTACTTTCAACTGTAACCACTGATACACTCTGAGCACCATCTATAACCCCCAAAGCAACATCTTGTAATGCACTTGGATCCGTACCCCCTATTTCTTCTGTAACATCAAAAACATTACCATCAGTATCTCCATACGCCCTGAAAGTTTGAACAGGATAACATACAGAACAATTTAAGCCATTTGGTCTATTTGAGCGTACGGTAGAATTTACCACCTTAACATTAAAATCACCATCTGCCATACCCCCAAATGAATAATTTCCTGTAATATTCGTAGTTTTTCTTTGTACAAAATTACCCGATGAATCAAAAAGCTCTACAATTGCACCAGAAACTCCTATACCTCCAGAATCAGTTTGATTTCTACCTATACCACCAGGATAATTTACATCTTCAAAAACCCTACCTGCAATTAAGTTAGAAGGTACCTTAATAACAACAGCAGCTGAAATAACAAAATCTTGACCTACATTTACATTTGCTGTTACTTCACTATCTCCTGGAGAAATGTATGAGGAAATATCATAGGTATCTAAATCTACACCATAACTGTTACTAGTATTATAAACAGGGGAAACTGTATTATCATATATAGTTGAATTATATGCATTTGTACCCGTTTGTCCACCATCACCAGTTAAATTTGTAGTGACATTTGCCTGGTTGGTAATTGACAACCTTTCTGGATTGGCTCCTCCCGAGGCTAAATCAGGATCACCTTCCCATGAAAGAAATGTCGATTTCGCTCCTTCTCCCGCAATAGCATAAAAAGAATCTAATGTAAATGAATTTCCATCATTACTTAAACCGTCAAAACCTTGATATAAATTAATATTAACTGCCGGTAATGATCGGTCTTCATAAAAGACAATTAAACTCCATCCTCCTAGAACCGTAGCCGTACTACAATAACTTCCCGTATTATCAATATCTAAATCACTAAAATCAAATACATTTGTTGATAGGTTTGGAATTGCCGTTACGATAGAAGTTACATCACTAACATAACCATAAAAATTTCTATTGGTCAGAGAAGTCTGATATAAAAAATTAGCCGAGACATTTTGCCCCTCAAATGTAACATTATCATCCCTTGTTGTATTTGAATGTGCCCAATATAAATAGGCTTTTTCTACCGTTGCTGAATTGGGTATTGGTGAAACCAAACTACTGGATGAAGATGATGTAATCGCACATGGATTTGCTCCATTCGGACTTGTTCGCAAAGTACCTCCTGTAGTTGAATAGTCATAATATCCATCAAATTCTTTAAACAAGGTTAAAGGATCATTTGCTAAAATCTGTGAGTTAATCGTTCCTTTTCCTGTATCATTATAATTTATAGTCGCATATTGGGCATTTGCTCCAGTAAATTCAATATCAAAATCTTCAGCAAATTCTGGGACACCATCATTTGAAATGGGGACCGAAATGGTCTGTATATTATTAAGTTCTCCCGTAAATGTTAAGGTACCTGAGGTTGAGGTATAATCGCTACCAGCAATAGCTAAACCATCTACCGTTTGAAAATCTACTGTAAAGGGAGCTTCAATAAATCCAAATAATAATACATTTCTACCATGTGCCGCTCTAGTAGATCTTACGGTAAAAACGGCATTACCCACATCTTCATCAAAAGAAATATCATCAATTATTATTATCGGCCCATCTGGAAAACAGTTAATTTCCGCTTCCCAACCAGCTCCTGTATTACTTCCATTTGAAACAAACCTAAATGTTAGGCAACCTGATGCAGCAGAAGAGTTTATTGAAGTTGGTATGTTGGAACTATCATATTGACCTATCAATGTTGCTCCAGTAGAATTTCCATCGTACACATATAGTAAATCACCAGAAACAATTTCAAAACTTGTGAAATTGACATTTAAATACGTGTCAGTGGTTTCTGGGCATATGGTATAAGTAACATCTTCATTATTGCTATAATTGGAAAGACCTCCTGGGTCAAAAAAAGTATCACTACATGTTATAGCATTCCCTCCATCCGTCATTATCAATGCATCATCGTCTATTATGGTAGCTGTAGCAAAATCGCTTATATCTACCTGAGGATCTGACGCCAAAATAAACTCTAATGTGAAATTTTCTGGATTTTCTATAGCCCCATCATTTAAAATAGAAACAGTGACAGTTTCCGTATCACCAGTTGTACCATTAAAATTTAAAACGCCTGCGACTGAAGTGTAATCATCTCCATCTATTGCAGAACCATTAACAGTTTCATAATTAACAGTGAAAGGTGTAGTTGCGTTTGTTCCAGTATGCCTTACTGTAAAAGTTACATTGCCCGAATCTTCATCAACTGTTACATCATCAACTTCCAATATGGGTATAGGTGCCGGATAAACCGCAGAAATCTGAAAATTATCAATAAACGCATAATCATCATCTCGCCAGTTTGAATTGGTTCTAGAAAACCTCACTGTTGTTGTTGCGGAAATATAACCAGTAATATTTTGATTGAAAGTTCCCGAATTATTATTACCCGTTATTGTACCTATACTCGTATAACTTGCTCCTCCATTATTAGAAATTTCTACTTCTAGAGACCTATTCCCTCCTAAACTTATCGAACGCCAATCGAAAGATAAAATAGCTGAAGAAGCTCCCGATAAATCAACTGATCTTCTAATATTTTCGGACCACAAATAATATAGCTCCAACCTATTATTGTCTATTTTAATATACCTATCAGTAGGTCCGTTATCCGTATCACCAGTTTCAATCCAATTGGTTGAAAAGTTAGAGCTACCATTGTTATTAGAATAAGCTACATTGCTAAAATTGTCACGAAAAGTTTCTTGTGTATATAAACTTGTGGCAATAAATAGAAAATATAAATAAAAAAAATACTTAAATCTCATAAATAAATTAATGGGATAGCGTATAGCAGTAATTATTAACTAATAATATCAACCGTAAAAATAATTAGGAGTTCAATCTATAACGAATATTTGTTGTGAAGTGAGGTTTACAACAAGTGAACACCTTAAATGATGAAGTTTAATCTTAAAATTCTCTTAAAAAAAGAAAGAATATCTTATTCTTAATTATATAAACTATTCTTTTACAAATATTTATTAATAAAAAAGCAACACATTACTGAGTTGCTTTTCTATTTATTAAGTCGAATACATTATTCCAAAATAATAAATTCAGACCTTCTATTTCGGTCATGTTGAGCTGCAGAGCATTTAACACCATCTTCGCACTCATTTAACAACTTTGTTTCGCCAAAACCTTCACTAACTAGTCTGCTTGATGAAATTCCTTTACCAATCATATAATTAACCGTAGACTCCGCCCTTTTTTGGGATAGCCAAAGATTGTATGCAGCTGGTCCTCTACTGTCGGTGTGTGAATTTACTTTTAACTTTAGACTAGGGTATTTTTCCATGGCTGCAATTACCTTTTCTATTTCTACTTCCGAATCTTTTCTAATATTATATTTATCAAAATCGAAATAAATAGTGCTCAACTGAAGTAACTTAGCCAAGTCATCTCCAAAACCAGCAGTAATGCGATCTCTTTCTAAATAAAAATCAATAATTTTTGGTTTTCCATCAGATTCTCCAATATACTCTTCAAATGGTATGTAGCCTTCCATTAAGGCTCTAACAAAATTCCCTTTATGGCAATCAAGCTCTAGATTGTAATTACCATCAGAATCGGTAATAGTAGATAAAAGTTCAACATTATTTTCATCAATGACTTTAACCGTAGCCCCAACCAAAACTTCATTAGAAATTTTATCTCTTACGGTACCAGTAACTTTTTGTAAACAGTCGAAAGTCAATGGCTTCGTTTCTGTAAAACTATAAATATCATCATAACCCAACCCTTCTTCACGGTTAGATGCGAAATAGCCGGTTCTTAACTCTTCATTGAAAATAAAAGTAAAATCATCACTTTGTCCATTTACCGGTTCTCCTACATTTGAAACTTTACCGCTAAAATCTTGTCTTATAATTTTAGTAGCAAAAACATCTAAGCCACCAAGCCCTGGGTGACCATCAGAAGAGAAATATAATATTTCCTCACTTGTAATGAAAGGGAATGTCTCCCTAGCTTCAGTATTTATATTGGGACCTAAATTTTCAGGAGTTCCAAACGTTCCATCCTGATTTATTGAAACCATAAACAAATCTGAAGCACCTAAGGTACCTGGCATATCTGAAGCAAAGTATAGTGTTTTTTCATCTGGGCTTAATGCCGGATTCGCAACAGAATATGAATCACTATTAAATGGAAGCTCTTCAATTTCTCCCCAAATACCTTCCTCATTCATTTGGGCTCTTAAAATTTTTAAACGTACAATACCTTTATCATCTTTAACCGTTTTTCTCTTTTCTGAATTATTACGGGTAAAATACATTGTTTTACCATCTTTGGTAACGACAGATGTAGATTCATGGTAACGGGTATTTACATTTTCTCCAAGTTTTTTTACATTCGCTATCGAAGAACTATCTGCATTAACTTCATATAGGTCTAAAAAATCTTTTGCATTCCAAGTATGTCGATATCTTGCAAAATTACCAGTATCCCTATCGGAAGAAAAAATTAAACCCTCTCTGTAGAAAGAAGGAGCAAATTCGGAATATGGAGAATTATATTCAAAGAATCCCAAAGTATATCTACCAGAATTCTCCTCAATTTCCGACATAAAATCTCTATCCTCAGTAAAGGCAGAGGCACGACCATCTTTTTTAGTTTCCTCTATAAATTTATTCATTATAGATTTAGAGGTATCATATTCCCCGATTGATTTTAACGCTTGAGCGTATTTAAAATAATCTTCAGCGGTAACATCACTAGTATAATCAGAAACTAACTGTTTATAAATACCCGCAGCATCTTTATAGTCTGCATTGTAATAATATGAATTGCCTAATTTTTGAAGCAAGTCCGCCGAGACATATCCTTTTTCTAAGACTTTTTTATAAATATCTATAGCAGGACTAAATGAATACGACTCAAATTTTTCGTTCCCTTTTTGAATTAGTCGTTCTTGTCCAATAGCTATTCCGCAAAAAGCTATTAAGGTGAATATTAAAAATTTTACTTTATGCTTCATATATAAATTTGCCTTTTAGAAAAAACGTGGTGATACCAATCTTTGAAAAGATTTTACCAACTCATATCTTAAGAGTACTTCAAATGATCCGTCGTTAAATTGTGTACCTCCCAAATCTGTTGTTTCCCTATCATAAGCAAGCCCTATCATCAACTGGTCAGATATTTGAAAACCAGCCATTGCACTTACAGCAGCATCCCACCGGTATGCCGCACCAAAAGTAAATTTCTCATTGAACATAAAATTGGCAGAAACATCAATCTGTAAAGGCGCACCACCGACAACCTTGGTAAGCAATGCCGGTTTAAATTTTAAATTCCCATTTAAATCAAATACATAACCAGTAATCAAATAAAAATTAATTCTTTCTTTTGATAAAAATCTTACGGTATTTGCGTCTTGTTGCGAATTATCAAAATGTTCAGTTTGAAACAAATTTGGAGCAGAAAGTCCTGCATAAAATTCATTAGAGTGATAATACAGACCAACACCAACATTCGGTGAGAATTTGTTTTCTATATTATCTGAATTAACCGGCTCTGAATCAAAATTACGCAACTTATTAAAATCAAGATTCAATAAGTTACCGCCAGCTTTAAGTCCAAAAGAAAGTTTTCCTTCTGCAGAAACGTCTATGGTATATGATATTACCGCATCAAAATATGTTTCTTGAACAACACCATCCCCAATTTCATCATTTACAATTGAAACACCATAACCAAGTTTACTATTTCTAATAGGTGATTGAATGTTTAATGTTTGTGTTTTGGGCGCCCCTTCTAAACCTACCCATTGTGATCGGTATAAACCCGTTATACTTAACTGTCCTCTACTACCAGCATAAGCAGGGTTGACACTCATAGTATTGAACATGTACTGAGTATATTGTGCATCTTGCTGGGCGAAAGAAGTACCACAAGCAAGTAGTAAACCTCCAAATAGAATTAAAACCTTATTCTTAATATTCATATTTTATTATCTATTATCTACTAATGTACAGATATTCACTATCCACTTTACTTTCACCTTCAAAGGTAGTATAATCAAAAATATAGAAATAAATTCCGGATGGAAGATATTCCTCAACACTCAAAGTAGATCGCCCTCTCGATCTTCCATCAAATACATTATTTTGATTGTTATAATTCTCACCCTCATAAACTGCTACTCCCCACCTATTGAAAATTCTTAAAGTACTACTTTGTATTTTATCAACACCTCTGATGAATAGGAATTCATTTCTACCATCTCCATTTGGGGTCACAAGCTGATTTACTTCAATTGAATTATCATTTGGGTCAGTAGGATCATCATTGATAATACTTATATCTACTGTTGCTGTATCACAGTTTCCCGTTGCATCGCATATAGTATATTCAAAAGAATCTACACCTTCAAAACCATCATTTGGTGAATAGGTTATGGTGTCATCCGAAATATCATCAGGCGTTCCTCCGTCGTTGATGTCTACCATTCCATTGGAAGGTTCGGTCACCGTTAAAGTACCATCTGTCGGAATACCGAAATCATTATCAAATATATCCACTTCAATAGGTGTGTCAACTGGTGTTGAAACCGAATCGTCGACAACATCAAGTTCTTCTGGTTCACCCACTGTGATAGTCACCGTTGCAGTATCACAATTACCATCTGCATCGCACACCGTGTACTCTATTACATCTTCACCCTCAAAACCATCATTTGGTGAATAGGTTATGGTGTCATCCGAAATATCATCAGGCGTTCCTCCGTCGTTGATATCTACCGTTCCATTGGAAGGATCGGTCACCGTTAAAGTACCATCTGTCGGAATACCGAAATCATTATCCAATATATCCACTTCAATAGGTGTGTCAACTGGTGTTGAAACCGAATCGTCGACAACCTCAAGTTCATCAGGGTTTCCACTATCGGGATCCAGATAATCGGGAGTGCCGTCTGCGTCACTGTCATCGTTGGTAGGGTCACCGTCCAAGTCGACGTCCTCATCGGGAGTATCAACTCCGTCACCGTCATCGTCAAGGTCACGGTAG
>NZ_QCZD01000001.1:1395709-1631545 GCF_003075045.1 Maribacter litoralis
ACTATCGGGATCCAGATAATCGGGAGTGCCGTCTGCGTCACTGTCATCGTTGGTAGGGTCACCGTCCAAGTCGACGTCCTCATCGGGAGTATCAACTCCGTCACCGTCATCGTCAAGGTCACGGTAGTTCACGTCCTCGGTACCATCGGTATCGGGCAAGTCGTTCGCAGGGTCATCGATCTCGTCGTTGACATCGAAGCCATCGTTTACATCAGAACCTTCGTAACCGTCATCAAGACCGTCACCGTCGGTATCCACACCTGTATAGGTCTGGTCCGGAATACCGTCGAAGTTAAAATCGTTGCCTTCGTTGTTGTCCGGTACTAAATCGTTGTCACTGTCGTCATCAAGGTAATCAACATCGTCGGTACCATCGGTGTTCACCGGTTCCAGACCATCGGGATATGCACTGTTCACACCATCGTTGGAAGCATAGGTTGCGGAATCGTCATCGTTGGGGGCGATATAACCTTCGGTGGTCTGTCCCTCAACGTTATCGGGAATACCATCATCGTCACTATCGATATCCAAATGGTTAGGTATGCCATCGTTGTCCGTATCCAACGGATCGGTCAATGGATCGTTGTCCCCATCCATATTCGGGTCTTCAACCGCATCCAAGATACCATCGTTGTCATCATCAAGGTCCGCAGTATCGGAAACTCCGTCGCCATCGGTATCCGAACCTGGACTATCGGGATCCAGATAATCGGGAGTGCCGTCTGCGTCACTGTCATCGTTGGTAGGGTCACCGTCCAAGTCGACGTCCTCATCGGGAGTATCAACTCCGTCACCGTCATCGTCAAGGTCACGGTAGTTCACGTCCTCGGTACCATCGGTATCGGGCAAGTCGTTCGCAGGGTCATCGATCTCGTCGTTGACATCGAAGCCATCGTTTACATCAGAACCTTCGTAACCGTCATCAAGACCGTCACCGTCGGTATCCACACCTGTATAGGTCTGGTCCGGAATACCGTCGAAGTTAAAATCGTTGCCTTCGTTGTTGTCCGGTACTAAATCGTTGTCACTGTCGTCATCAAGGTAATCAACATCGTCGGTACCATCGGTGTTCACCGGTTCCAGACCATCGGGATATGCACTGTTCACACCATCGTTGGAAGCATAGGTTGCGGAATCGTCATCGTTGGGGGCGATATAACCTTCGGTGGTCTGTCCCTCAACGTTATCGGGAATACCATCATCGTCACTATCGATATCCAAATGGTTAGGTATGCCATCGTTGTCCGTATCCAACGGATCGGTCAATGGATCGTTGTCCCCATCCATATTCGGGTCTTCAACCGCATCCAAGATACCATCGTTGTCATCATCAAGGTCAGCACTATCGGAAACTCCGTCGCCATCGGTATCCGGACCAAGTGTATTGTCTATATCTAAATAATCAGGAGTACCATCATTATCAGTATCATCATTGGTAGGGTCGCCATCGTTATCAGCATCTTCATCAGGAGTATTTATTAAGTCCCCGTCATCATCAAAATCTCGAAAATTAACATCCTCTGAACCATCGGTATTAGGGAGGTCGGTATCAGGATCGTCAATCTCGTCGTTGACATCGAATCCATCGTTCACATCAGAACCTTCATAACCGTCATCAAGACCGTCACCGTCGGTATCCACACCTGTATAGGTCTGGTCCGGAATACCATCGAAGTTGAAATCATTACCCTCATTATTATCTAGAACCAAATCATCATCACTGTCATAATCTTGATAATCGGGTTTGTTTGGTGGTGGCGTACCATCAGTATTTACAGGTGTTAATCCTCCAATATAAGCACTATTAATTCCATTATTACTTGCATAAACAACAGCACTATCCAAATTTGGTGGTACATACCCAGCAGTGGTCTGTGCTTCTACATTATCTGGAATACCATCATTATCTGTATCTATATCGAGATGATTGGGAATTCCATCTCCATCCCTATCATCAACCCTAACACCTTCTCCGCTTCCAGGAAAATTCTCATACATATCATCTAGACCATTTCCATCCAAATCATCTCCTGAAATCGGCTGGTATGTATGGAAATTCTGACCCTCTAAATTATCTAAGATACCATCATTATCAGAGTCAATATCCAAATAATCTGGGACACCATCCATATCCGTATCAGTAGGATTAGTGGTATGGTCGTTGTCTCCATCTAAATTTTTATCTTCTTTTAAATCTAAAATACCATCATTGTCATCGTCAATGTCAACTGAATCTAATACACCATCCCCATCTGAATCAATAGTAAATATACCACCCAAAGTGGATTCTAGATTAGATTCGGCAGAAAATGACAAAATCAAAAACAAAGTTGATACAACAACGAAAGTTTGAAAGGAAAATAGGAAATATTTTCTAAAAGTAATTTTACCCATAAGTGTTAGTGTTTTACTAATCACCATGGCAAATGGTAGTGTTTTTGTTGTCCTTTATAAGAAAGTGGGGCAGTCTTATTAAAACGTTGCTAAGATATATTAAAATGAATTGAACTCAAATTCTTTTTCGATTAACCCTCAAAATCAATAGTTAATCGGTCAATTAATTAGTTTAATTGATGTAAACAATTTAACATTTATTTAAATACGTTAATTTTTATAATATGGATCATTTTCATGAATAAATTCCAATTCTTAATTTAAAATTGGACTTGTTTGTGTATGTTTTTACAATATTCCCCACCAAAGGATAAGCATGTATTCTTAAATGTTAAGTATCTATTTTATCTTACTTTTGCACAAATTTTTTATATGAGCTTCAAACAAGAAATAGAACGAAGAAGAACCTTTGGTATCATCTCACACCCAGATGCAGGTAAAACTACTTTAACAGAAAAGCTTTTACTTTTTGGAGGTGCTATTCAAGAAGCAGGTGCCGTTAAAAATAATAAAATCAAAAAATCGGCAACTAGTGATTTTATGGAAATTGAAAGACAAAGGGGTATCTCTGTCGCTACTTCTGTACTTGCTTTCAATTATAAAAATAAGAAGATTAATATTCTAGATACTCCTGGGCACAAAGATTTTGCTGAAGATACTTTTAGAACGTTAACTGCAGTAGATAGCGTTATTGTCGTTATTGATGTAGCCAAAGGTGTTGAGGAGCAAACTGTAAAACTGGTTGAAGTTTGTAGAATGCGTAAAATACCTATGCTGGTATTCATTAATAAGTTAGATAGAGAGGGTCAAGATGCTTTCGACCTATTGGATGAATTGGAGCAAAAACTAGGACTATCTGTCACCCCATTAAGTTTTCCTATAGGAATGGGTTATGATTTTAAAGGTATCTACAATATTTATGAAAAGAATATTAATTTGTTTAGTGGTGACAGCAAAAAGAACATAGAGGAAACCATAGCTTTTGACGATGTTACCAACCCAGATTTAGATAAAATAATTGGTAGTAACCCTGCTGCAGAATTAAGAGATAATCTTGAATTGGTTTGGGGTGTTTATCCTAAGTTTGATAAAGAACTTTATTTGAAAGGAGATCAGCAACCTGTATTTTTTGGTTCGGCCTTAAATAATTTCGGAGTTCGGGAGTTACTTGATTGTTTTATTCAAATTGCACCTACCCCTCGTTCAAAAAATGCTGAAGAGAGGTTAGTAGAGGCTACCGAAAAAGCTATGACTGGTTTTGTATTTAAAATACATGCCAATATGGATCCTAAGCATAGAGATCGCCTTGCTTTTATTAAAATTGTCTCTGGAACTTTTGAAAGGAACAAACCCTACTTACATGTAAGACATGGTAAAAATTTAAAATTTTCCAGCCCCAATGCATTTTTTGCTGAGAAAAAGGAAATTGTAGATATTTCTTATCCAGGTGATATTGTTGGTCTGCATGATACCGGTAACTTTAAAATTGGCGATACTTTAACCGAGGGCGAAACACTACACTACAAAGGAATACCAAGTTTTTCTCCAGAGCATTTTAGATACATAAATAATGCAGACCCATTAAAATCAAAACAACTTAATAAAGGTATTGACCAGTTAATGGATGAAGGAGTTGCTCAATTATTTACCTTAGAGATGAATGGTAGAAAAGTTATTGGTACTGTAGGAGCATTACAGTTTGAGGTAATTCAATATAGATTGGAGCATGAATATGGTGCCAAATGTAGCTACGAAAATTTCAATGTTCACAAAGCGTGTTGGGTTGGTACTGAAAACAGAAAAACAGATGAGTTCAAGGAATTTGAACGGGTAAAACAAAAATTCTTGGCAAAGGATAAAAGAGGGCAATTGGTTTTCTTGGCAGATTCTCAATTTTCTCTACAAATGACCCAACAAAAATACCCGTCGGTCAAGTTACATTTCACTTCAGAATTTGAATAAAAAAAAAGCCCAATTAAAAATTGGGCTTTTTTTTATGCTTCTCCAGTTGGACCAAAATTTATTGGTATAGAGGGTTGTTCATAATCCTTTATTGTTCCGTGAGCTTTTTCGAAACGCTGTACATTATCATTCAATGCCTTTAAAAATTTCTTGGCATGTTGAGGGGTTAAAATAATTCTACTTTTAACCTTTGCCTTTGGTGCTCCTGGCATCATACTAATAAAATCAACAACAAATTCAGAGACTGAATGATTGATAATAGCTAGATTAGAGTATATCCCTTCTGCCATTTTCTCATCCAATTCAATATTTATTTGTTTCTGATTCGGATTTTTATTGTCACTCATGCGTAATTTATATTAAAAAAATAACCCTCAAATAAAATTTGAGGGTTGTTGAATTATTAGAATCTTAATGCCTCTTTTCTGGCCATTATTTCATCATACTCTTCTTTAGACCCAACGATTATACTATCATAGTCTCTCATCCCCGTACCTGCCGGAATCTTATGACCTACAATAACATTCTCCTTCAGACCTTCTAAAGTATCTACTTTACCACTTACAGCAGCTTCATTTAATACTTTAGTCGTTTCTTGGAACGATGCTGCAGATATAAATGATTTTGTCTGTAATGATGCTCTTGTAATACCTTGAAGTATTGGGGTAGCCGTTGCAGAAACTGCATCTCTAGCTTCAACCAATGCCTTATCTCCACGTCTCAATAAAGAATTTTCATCTCTCAACTCTCTTGGAGTTACAATTTGACCTGGTTTAAGATTATCAGAATCACCCGCTTCCATTACCACTTTCTTACCAAAGATTTCATCATTTTCTTTAATGAAATCATCTTTATGAATCAATTGATTCTCTAAGAAAATCGTATCACCTGGATCCTGTATTCTTACTTTACGCATCATCTGTCTAACAACTACCTCAAAGTGTTTGTCATTAATTTTCACACCTTGTAGTCTATATACCTCTTGAACTTCGTTTACCAAGTATTGTTGTACCGCAGATGGTCCTTTAATTGCTAAGATATCTTCTGGGGTAATAGATCCATCAGATAATGGCATACCCGCTCTAACATAATCGTTCTCTTGAACTAAGATTTGATTAGATAGCTTTACAAGATATTTCTTTACCTCACCTAATTTAGACTCAATAATGATCTCTCTATTACCTCTCTTTATCTTACCAAAAGAAACAACACCATCAATTTCAGATACTACAGCTGGGTTAGATGGGTTTCTAGCTTCGAATAATTCGGTAACTCTTGGAAGACCACCGGTAATATCACCTGCTTTAGCAGATTTACGTGGTATTTTAACTAAAGTTTTACCTTCTTTAATCTTATCTCCATCATCAACCATAATGTGAGAACCTACAGGTAGGTTATAAGAACGCAATGTTTCTCCTTTTGAATCTTGAATCAATAACGTAGGTATCAACTTCTTGTTTCTAGATTCAGAGATTACTTTTTCTTGGAAACCAGTTTGCTCATCTATTTCCACTTGATAAGTAACACCTTGCTCAATATTCTCATAAGCAATCTTACCTGGGAATTCAGAAACGATTACACCGTTATATGGATCCCAAGAACAGATAACATCACCTTTTTCAACCTTAGCTCCATTCTCCACAAATAATTGAGAACCATAAGGAATATTACTAGTACTTAACGTGATACCGGTTTTAGCATCAACAACTTTTATTTCAGTTGTTCTTGATATTACGATTTCTGCTGGTTTACCATCAGAACCTTCACCCGTTACCGTTCTTAAATCTTCGATTTCAGCGATACCAGAAAATCTTACCTCTAATTTATTATCTTCAGAAATGTTACCCGCAATACCACCTACGTGGAATGTTCTAAGTGTAAGCTGTGTACCCGGCTCACCAATTGATTGAGCGGCAACTACACCAACAGCTTCACCTCTTTGTACCATTTTATTGGTTGAAAGGTTTCTACCGTAACATTTAGCACAAATACCTTTTTCTGCCTCACATGTAAGTGCTGAACGTACCTCGATTTTTTCAATCGGAGATGCTTCAACTCTCTTCACATCAGATTCCATGATTTGCTGACCTGCCTCAAGAACTAATTCTTCGGTCATAGGGTTGTATACATCATGTAATGAAACACGACCTAATATTCTTTCACCTAAGCTTTCAACTACTTCTTCATTCTTCTTAAGTGCTTGTACTTCTACTCCTCTAAGTGTACCACAATCCTCTGTATTGATAATTACATCTTGAGAAACATCAACCAATCTTCTTGTTAGGTAACCAGCATCCGCCGTTTTCAAAGCGGTATCCGCAAGACCTTTACGAGCACCGTGGGTTGAAATAAAGTATTCCAAAATTGAAAGACCTTCCTTAAAGTTAGAAAGAATAGGGTTTTCAATAATTTCACCACCACCAGCAGTTGATTTTTTAGGTTTAGCCATTAACCCACGCATACCTGTTAACTGACGAATTTGCTCTTTAGAACCCCTTGCACCAGAATCAAGCATCATATACACAGAGTTGAAACCTTGTTGATCCTCACGGATACGTTTCATAGCCAACTCCGTCAACATAGCGTTAGTCGATGTCCAAACATCAATAACTTGATTGTATCTTTCATTATTGGTAATAAGACCCATGTTATAGTTGGCCATAATGCCATCTACTTGACCATTTGCCTCACCGATCATATCCATTTTTTCAGCTGGGATAATAATATCCCCTAAACTAAAGGACAATCCACCTTTAAAGGCGAATTCATAACCCATAGTTTTTATTTTATCCAAGAATGCAGCAGTTGCAGGTACACTTGTTACCGCTAAAATATCACCAATGATATTTCTTAAAGCCTTTTTATTCAAAACTTGGTTAATATAACCTGCTTCTTCTGGTACGTTCTTATTGAATAATACACGGCCAACAGTTGTAGGTATAATTTGATTAACCAACTCTCCTTCTTCGTTAAAATCTTTAGCTCTAACCTTAATACCTGCATTTAAGTTAACCTTGCCTTCATTGAAAGCAATTTCTACCTCTTCTGCAGAATAAAAAGTTAAACCTTCTCCGATAATTGGAACTTCGGGAGTTGACTTACGTTCTTTGGTCATATAATAAAGGCCCAAGACCATATCCTGTGATGGTACCGTAATTGGCGAACCGTTCGCTGGATTTAATATGTTTTGAGAAGCAAGCATTAATAATTGTGCTTCCAAAATAGCTTCTGGACCCAATGGTAAGTGAACCGCCATTTGATCCCCATCAAAATCCGCATTAAATGCAGTACAAGCCAATGGGTGTAGACGAATTGCCTTACCTTCTATTAATTTAGGTTGGAATGCTTGGATACCCAAACGGTGTAATGTAGGAGCCCTGTTCAATAAAACTGGGTGACCCTTCAATACATTTTCTAAAATATCCCAAACTACAGGCTCTTTTTTATCTATAATTTTCTTAGCAGACTTTACCGTTTTTACAATACCTCTTTCAATCAATTTTCTGATTACAAAAGGCTTATAAAGTTCTGCAGCCATATCTTTAGGAAGACCACATTCATATAGGTTCAATTCAGGTCCAACAACAATTACAGAACGTGCAGAATAATCAACACGCTTACCTAGTAAGTTTTGACGGAAACGACCTTGTTTACCTTTCAATGAATCTGAAAGCGATTTTAATGGTCTGTTAGATTCAGTTTTTACAGCTGAAGCCTTTCTTGTGTTATCAAACAAAGAATCTACCGCTTCTTGAAGCATACGTTTTTCATTACGTAAAATTACTTCAGGAGCCTTTATTTCAACTAATCTTTTTAGACGGTTATTACGGATAATTACCCTTCTATAAAGATCATTTAAATCTGATGTTGCAAAACGACCTCCATCCAATGGTACCAATGGACGTAATTCTGGTGGAATAACCGGAATTACTTTCATAATCATCCATTCTGGTTCGTTTTCTCTATTCTCTTGAGATTCCCTTAACGCCTCAACAACTTGTAATCGTTTAAGTGCTTCAGTTTTTCTCTGCTTAGAAGTCTCTGTATTTGCTTTGTGTCTAAGCTCAAAAGAAAGCTCTTTAAGATTTATTCTACCCAATAAATCAATTAAACACTCTGCACCCATTTTAGCTATAAACTTATTAGGGTCAGAATCTTCTAAATACTGATTTTCTTGAGGAATCGTATCTAAAATATTCAAATACTCTTCTTCGGTCAAGAAATCCATTTTATTGATTTCTTCACCTTCGGGACCTTTAGCAATACCTGGTTGAATTACTACGTAACGTTCGTAGTAAATGATCATATCCAATTTCTTGGAAGGTAAGCCTAAAAGATATCCTATTTTATTAGGTAATGAACGGAAATACCAAATATGTGCAACTGGTACTACCAAGTTAATATGACCTACACGGTCTCTACGAACTTTCTTTTCAGTTACCTCTACCCCACAACGGTCACATACGATACCACGGTAACGAATACGCTTATATTTACCACAAGCACACTCATAATCCTTTACAGGACCAAAGATACGCTCACAGAATAAACCATCACGTTCTGGTTTGTGAGTTCTATAGTTAATTGTTTCTGGCTTTAAAACTTCACCTCTAGATTCTGCCAAAATAGATTCTGGAGAAGCTAAACCTATGGAAATTTTATCAAACCTTTTTACTTGGTTATTATCTTTTATTCTAGCCATAATAGCGTTCTGATAATGTTTTAATTTGTTTTACTTAATAGTCTTCAATACTAACTATTGAACTATTCTTCCAATCTAATATCCAAACCTAATCCCTTAAGTTCGTGCATTAAAACGTTGAAAGATTCTGGTAAACCAGGCTCTGGCATTGTTTCACCTTTAACAATGGACTCATAGGTTTTAGCTCTTCCGATTACATCATCAGACTTAACCGTTAATATCTCACGTAAAGTTGCAGATGCACCATAAGCTTCTAACGCCCATACCTCCATTTCACCAAATCTCTGACCACCAAATTGAGCTTTACCACCCAAAGGTTGTTGTGTAATAAGAGAATATGGTCCTATAGAACGTGCGTGCATCTTATCGTCTACCATGTGACCAAGCTTCAACATATAAATAACCCCAACTGTTGCAGGTTGATCAAAACGTTGTCCTGTACCACCATCGAATAAGTATGTGTGTCCGAATCTTGGAATACCAGCATCATCGGTATATTTATTGATCTCTTCTAAAGTAGCACCATCAAAAATTGGCGTAGCATACTTTCTACCAAGTTTAAGACCAGCCCAACCTAATACTGTTTCATAGATTTGACCAATGTTCATACGAGAAGGTACACCTAACGGATTCAATACAATATCAACCGGAGTTCCATCTTCCAAGAAAGGCATATCTTCATGACGTACAATTCTTGATACGATACCCTTGTTACCGTGACGACCTGCCATTTTATCACCAACTTTAAGCTTACGCTTTTTAGCGATATATACTTTAGCAAGTTTCATAATACCTGCTGGTAATTCATCTCCAACTGATATGGTAAACTTATCTCTTCTTAGGTTACCCTGTAAATCGTTAAGCTTAATCTTATAGTTATGAAGAAGATCAGCAACTAATGCGTTTGTATCTGCATCTGTTGTCCAACTACCACCTACCAAGTGTGCAAAATCATCAACAGAGTTCAACATCTTCATTGAGTACTTCTTACCTTTAGGCAATACCTCTTCACCTAAATCATTAAGAACACCTTGAGAAGTTTTACCGTTTACAATCGTAAACAATTTCTCTACTAAAATATCTTTTAACTCTTGGAATTTTACTTCGTATTCCAATTCAAGTTTAGAAAGCTCTTCTTTATCTTCAGAACGTTTTCTCTTATCTTTTACAGATCTAGAGAATAATTTCTTATCAATTACAACACCTCTTAAAGAAGGAGAAGCCTTTAAAGAAGCATCTTTTACATCACCAGCTTTGTCACCAAATATGGCACGTAATAATTTCTCTTCTGGAGTTGGATCAGACTCACCTTTTGGAGTAATCTTACCAATAAGAATATCACCAGGTTTTACTTCTGCACCTATTCTGATCATACCATTTTCATCAAGGTCTTTTGTTGCCTCTTCAGAAACATTTGGTATATCATGAGTAAGTTCTTCAGCTCCCAATTTGGTATCTCTTACTTCAAGAGAATATTCATCAACATGAATAGATGTGAAAATATCTTCACGAACAACCTTTTCAGAAATTACAATTGCATCCTCAAAGTTGTAACCCTTCCAAGGCATAAATGCCACAGTTAGGTTTCTACCTAATGCCAATTCACCTTTTTCAGTTGCATAACCTTCACAAAGAACTTGTCCTTTCTTAACTCTATCACCTACTTGTACAATTGGTTTTAGGTTAATATTAGTTCCCTGATTTGTTTTTCTAAACTTCACCAAGAAATAAGTCTTGCTATCTTCTTCGAAACTGATCAATCTCTCCTCATCAGTTCTATCATATTTGATAGTAATTTTCTGAGCATCTACATACTCAATTACACCATCACCTTCAGCATTTATCAATACTCTAGAATCAGAAGCTACTTGACGCTCTAATCCAGTACCAACAATTGGAGACTGTGGTTTTAACAAAGGAACTGCTTGACGCATCATGTTAGATCCCATCAAAGCCCTGTTTGCATCATCATGCTCCAAGAAAGGAATCAATGAAGCCGATATGGAAGCAATTTGGTTAGGAGCAACATCCGTATATTGGATTTCAGATGGATCTACTACTGGGAAATCACCTTCTTCTCTGGCAATTACCTTTTCCGCATCTATAGTACCATCTTCTTTCATAGGAATGTTCGCTTGAGCAATTTTCATTCCTTCTTCCTCTTCTGCACTTAAATATGCATAGTTCTTATAATCAACAACAGAGTCAGTTACTTTTCTATATGGTGTCTCTAAGAATCCCATTGGGTTTACTTTCGCAAACACCGATAATGAAGAGATCAAACCAATGTTCGGACCTTCAGGAGTTTCAATAGGACATAAGCGACCGTAGTGCGTGTAGTGAACATCACGTACCTCAAAACCAGCACGTTCTCTAGATAAACCACCTGGACCTAATGCCGATAATCTTCTCTTGTGCGTAATCTCTGCCAATGGATTCGTTTGATCCATAAACTGAGACAACTGGTTGGTACCAAAGAAAGAATTAATTACAGAAGACAATGTCTTTGCATTAATCAAATCTATAGGTGTAAACACCTCGTTATCACGAACGTTCATACGCTCACGAATTGTTCTTGCCATACGAGCAAGACCAACACCGAACTGAGAAGATAACTGTTCACCCACAGTTCTAACACGACGGTTAGACAAGTGGTCAATATCATCAATCTCTGCTTTTGAGTTAATTAACTCAATTAAATATTTTATAATAGTTATGATATCTTCTTTGGTCAAGACTTGCTTATCCATTCCAATATCCAACTGTAATTTCTTGTTCATTCTATAACGACCAACTTCACCTAAGTTGTAACGTTGATCAGAGAAGAATAACTTATCTATAATACCACGAGCAGTTTCTTCATCTGGCGGTTCTGCATTACGTAATTGACGATAGATATGCTCAACAGCTTCTTTTTCAGAATTCGTTGGATCCTTCTGTAAGGTATTATGAATAATAGCGTAATCAGATTGCGCATTATTTTCTTTATGTAAAAGAATTGTTTTTACGTCTGCATCAATAATTTCAGCAATGTGTTCTTTTTCAAGAATAGTGTCACGATCTAAAACTATCTCGTTACGTTCAATTGACACCACCTCACCTGTATCCTCATCTACGAAATCCTCATGCCATGTGTTCAACACTCTTGCCGCTAATTTGCGACCTAGTACTTTTTTAAGTCCGGCATTAGAAACCTTAACTTCTTCAGAAAGGTCAAAAATCTCTAATATATCCTTATCACGTTCAAAACCTATAGCTCTGAACAAAGTAGTAACCGGTAATTTTTTCTTTCTATCGATATAAGCGTACATTACGCCATTGATATCGGTAGCAAATTCTATCCAAGAACCTTTAAAAGGAATTACCCTAGCAGAATACAATTTTGTTCCATTTGCATGGAAAGACTGACCAAAGAAAACCCCTGGAGATCTGTGTAACTGAGATACCACAACTCTTTCAGCTCCGTTGATAACGAAAGTACCACTTGGAGTCATGTAAGGAATGGTCCCTAAATAAACATCTTGTACTATAGTCTCAAAATCTTCATGTTCTGGATCTGTACAATATAATTTTAAACGTGCTTTTAATGGAACGCTATAAGTAAGACCACGCTCAATACATTCTTGAATTGAATATCTAGGTGGATCTATGAAATAATCAAGGAATTCCAATACAAACTGATTTCTGGTATCAGTAATTGGGAAATTTTCCATGAAGGTGTTATAAAGACCTTCATTACCTCTTTCATCTGATTTAGTCTCAAGTTGAAAAAAGTCTTGGAAAGATTTAATCTGAATATCTAAGAAATCCGGATAATCCGGTGTGTTTCTTGCAGAAGCAAAGCTTATTCTTTCAGTATTATTTGTGAACATCTACGGACAGTGTTTTGATCGTGAGTACTAGTTGGGTAGTATACCTCTTGATATACCTAATTCTATAAAAAGGCTTAGGTCTAAACGCAAAAAGCGCAAAGACCTAAACCAAAAGTAATATGGTTGTCGCTATTATTTAAGCTCAACTTCTGCTCCAGCTTCTTCCAATGATTTTTTGATACCTTCCGCTTCGTCTTTAGATACACCTTCTTTTACTGCTTTTGGTGCACTATCAACGATATCTTTAGCATCTTTCAAACCTAAACCAGTTAATTCCTTAACTAATTTTACAACTGCTAATTTAGAAGCACCTGCTGCTTTCAAAATAACGTCGAATTCAGTTTTCTCTTCTGCTGCTTCACCAGCTTCACCACCACCACCGGCAGCTACCGCTACTGCTGCTGCTGCAGGCTCAATACCGTATTCTTCTTTTAATATATCAGCTAACTCGTTTACTTCTTTAACTGTTAAGTTAACTAATTGTTCTGCGAAATCTTTTAAATCTGCCATTTTCTATCGTTTAATAAAATTTTTAAAATATACTTAGTTTATTGTGCGTACTTATTTTTCGGATAATGTTTTAAGGATACCAGCGATTTTACCACCACCAGACTTAAGACCAGAAATAACATTCTTGGCTGGAGATTGTAACAATCCAATTATTTCGCCAATCATTTCTTCCTTAGACTTAATGCTAACTAAAGCTTCCAAGTTTTCATCACCTATGTAAATTGCTTCTTCAACAAAAGCTCCTTTCAATAAAGGCTTATCAGATTTTTTTCTGAAGTTCTTTATTAATTTTGCAGGAGCATTGGCAACTTCTGAAAACATAAGAGAAGTATTCCCTTTTAATGTTTCAGGTAATTCACCAAATTCTTTATCAGAAGCTTCCATTGCTTTAGCAAGCAATGTATTCTTAACTACAGCTAGTCTAATATCAGCTTTAAAACAAGCTCTTCTTAAATCAGAAGTTGTACCTGCATCTAAACCTGAGATATCAGCCACGTAAATAGTGCTGCTATCTGCCAACTGCGTAGTCAAATCTTTTATAACCGTTGCTTTTTCTTCTCTTGTCATACTATTAATTTTTAACTACCAGTTGTTAAACTGACTTTGGATCTAATTGCAAACTAGGACTCATGGTACTAGACATGAAGATTGTCTTCATATAAACACCTTTGGCCGCAGTTGGCTTCATCTTATTCAAAGTATCCAACAACTCCTTAGCATTATCCGCTATTTTATCAGCAGAAAAAGAAGCCTTACCTATCGCAGCATGTACGATACCTGTTTTATCAACTTTAAAATCTATCTTACCTGCTTTAACTTCAGATACAGCTTTCGCTACATCCATAGTTACAGTACCTGTTTTTGGATTAGGCATTAAACCTCTTGGTCCTAATACTCGACCTAAAGGACCTAATTTACCCATTACGCTTGGCATGGTGATAATAACATCAACATCTGTCCAACCGCCTTTAATCTTCTCCAAATACTCATCTAACCCAACATAGTCTGCACCAGCTTCTTGAGCTTCTGCTTCCTTATCAGGGGTCACCAAAGCCAAAACTTTTACATCTTTACCAGTTCCATGAGGTAATGTAACTACACCACGAACCATTTGATTAGCTTTTCTTGGATCAACACCCAAACGAACAGCTAAATCTACTGATGCATCGAATTTTGTATTGGTTATCTCTTTAATTAAAGCTGAAGCTTCTGTAACAGAGTATAGTTTATCTTTCTCTATTTTAGACTGAGCTTCTTTTTGCTTCTTTGTCAACTTTGCCATTTAATTACTTTTAAGATTTTAAAAAGGTCTTTTTCCTGCAACCTTCATACCCATTGAACGAGCAGTACCAGCTATCATACTCATAGCAGATTCTACTGTAAATGCGTTAAGGTCAACCATTTTATCTTCGGCGATCGCCTTGATTTGGTCCCAGGTAACACTACCTAATTTTACTCTGTTAGGTTCGCCAGATCCTTTTTTAATCTTAGCCGCTTCCAATAGCTGAATTGCCGCCGGTGGTGTCTTTACAACAAAGTCGAACGACTTATCTTTGTAAACGGTGATAACAACTGGTAATACTTTACCTGGTTTATCCTGCGTACGAGCATTGAACTGCTTACAGAACTCCATAATGTTAACACCAGCAGCACCTAAGGCGGGTCCAACCGGTGGCGATGGATTCGCTGCACCTCCCCTAACTTGTAGTTTAACTACTTTACCTACTTCTTTTGCCATTGTTTAAAATTAAATTGAAAGTGTGTTTACGGAAGCAACACTACTTTAATTATATGTATGTAACACTTAATTTAAATACTTAAATCTTTTCTACTTGCATATAGCTAAGTTCTAATGGTGTTTTTCTACCAAAAATCTTAACCATTACCTCTAGCTTACGCTTTTCTTCGTTTATTTTCTCAACGGTTCCATTGAAGCCATTAAAAGGACCATCAATTACTTTAACCGTTTCACCAAAAACAAATGGAATAGCAACACTATCGGTATTAACAGCCAACTCATCAACCTTACCTAACATTCTGTTGACCTCATTCTTTCTCAAAGGAACAGGATCTCCTCCTTTTGTTTCACCTAAAAACCCAATAACATTAGTTATAGATCTTATAATATGAACCATCTCTCCGCCTAAATTAGCTTTGATCATGATGTACCCCGGAAAATAAACCCTCTCTTTGTTGATTTTCTTTCCGTTTCTTATCTGAACTACTTTTTCAGTAGGAACAAGAACATCCTCTAAATAGTCTGAAAAACCATGACGCTCTACTTCACTTTCAATGTATCCTTTGATTTTATTCTCTTGACCACTTACAGCGCGTACAACGTACCACTTTTTCTCTAACACCTCTGACATAGTCCTATTAGTTTAAAACGTAGTTGAAATAAGACTTGATCACTTTACTAAAAACCGTATCTACACCCCATGTAGCCAAAGCGAAAAGGATAGAAAACACAGCTACAATCACCATAAGATTAGATGATTCTGCACGTGAAGGAAGAGTAACATTATTCCTTAACTCTTCAACGGATTCTTTTATATATGTGAACATTCAAATACTGTTTTACAATTTCAACAAATAGGATTATACACCCAAATTCTATTGTGGCACGGGAGGAGAGACTCGAACTCCCGACACCTGGTTTTGGAGACCAGTGCTCTACCAACTGAGCTACACCCGTATGAACGATGAATTAAATCACCTATTCTATATTTTGCATGTAAAGGTGTCCCGCTTGAGCAGGACACCCTTATACACAATACTCTTATTAGATTAAAATTAATCTATAATCTTAGTAACCTGACCAGCACCTACTGTTCTACCACCTTCACGGATAGCGAAACGAAGACCTACGCTCAATGCGATTGGCTGAATCAATTCAACTGTAATTGTAAGGTTATCACCAGGCATAACCATTTCAACTCCTGAAGGAAGTGCAATGTTACCTGTTACATCCGTTGTTCTTACGTAGAACTGTGGACGATAGTTATTATGGAATGGTGTATGACGACCACCTTCTTCTTTTTTCAATACATAAACCTCAGCTTCGAATTTAGCATGTGGCTTAACAGAACCTGGCTTACAGATTACCATTCCACGGCTAATTTGAGATTTTTCAATACCTCTTAATAAGATACCTACGTTATCACCAGCTTCACCTCTATCCAAAATCTTACGGAACATTTCAACCCCAGTAATAGTAGAGTTTAATTTCTCAGCACCCATACCGATGATTTCAACTGCATCACCAGTGTTAGCGATACCAGTCTCAATACGACCAGTTGCAACAGTACCACGTCCTGTAATTGTAAATACATCTTCAACAGGCATTAAGAAATCCTTATCAACATCTCTCTTAGGAAGCTCGATCCAATCATCAACAGCAGCCATTAATTCCATAACCGTGTCAACCCATTTTTGCTCACCGTTCAATGCACCTAATGCAGATCCAGCGATCACAGGCCCATTATCACCATCATACTCATAGAAAGAAAGTAATTCTCTAACTTCCATCTCAACAAGCTCGATCAATTCCTCATCATCAACCATATCCACTTTATTCATGAATACAACAATTCTTGGAATACCAACCTGGCGACCTAATAGGATATGCTCACGTGTTTGTGGCATAGGACCATCAGTAGCAGCAACAACTAAAATAGCACCATCCATCTGAGCAGCACCAGTAACCATGTTCTTTACGTAATCCGCGTGACCAGGACAGTCAACGTGCGCGTAGTGACGGTTAGCTGTAGAGTACTCTACGTGTGATGTGTTAATTGTAATACCTCTTTCTTTTTCCTCAGGAGCGTTATCGATAGAATCGAAACTTCTCAATTCAGAAAGACCTGCATTTGCCAAAACAGTAGTAATAGCAGCAGTCAATGTAGTTTTACCGTGATCCACGTGTCCAATAGTACCTATATTTAAGTGCGGTTTGGAACGATCGAAAGTTTCCTTTGCCATGTTTAATGTATTTTAATCTTAGTTTATATTAGTGTACAAATTTATACCTTAATTGAGCCAATGACGAGATTTGAACTCGTGACCTCTTCCTTACCAAGGAAACGCTCTACCCCTGAGCTACACCGGCGTAAAGTGTTGAATCTACCAAATAGCAGATTCCTGCCTTCGCAGGAATGACATTTCTGTCAAATTTATAGAGCGGGAGACCGGGTTCGAACCGGCGACATTCAGCTTGGAAGGCTGACGCTCTACCAACTGAGCTACTCCCGCTTATAATATTACAATATTTCAATAAAACCCTTTAAAAAAAATTTGTGGGGAGAGCAGGATTCGAACCTGCGAAGACGTAGTCAGCAGATTTACAGTCTGCCCTCGTTGGCCGCTTGAGTATCTCCCCTCAAACTATTATTTTAAAGAACTTCAGAGCCGATGGAGGGACTCGAACCCACGACCTGCTGATTACAAATCAGCTGCTCTAGCCAGCTGAGCTACATCGGCTTATTTTACGGTTTTAATCGCCATAAAAAAGCCCGCTATTTCTAACGGACTGCAAATGTATAGTATTTTTTGTTTATTCAAAACAAATTTTGAAAAATTTTTATCAAGCTTGTAATCTTAATTTCTGCTTTTGTTTTATTAGCCTACGTTCCAGGGAACTACAGGCAGAATCCACAGCTTCTTCAAATGACCTACATTGTTTTTTTACCACGAATTTATCTTTTGGAACCGAAATTTTTATCTCCACTATCTTATTCTCTTTTGCACTTGTATTTTCGACTTTCATATATACATCAGAGCTAATTACCTTAGAATAAAAGGTTTCCACCTTATCAAGTCTGTTTTGAAGAAAATTAATCAATTTTCTGTCTGCATTGAAATTTACCGATTGCGTATTTACTTTCATAGTCAGGAAATTTATAGGCTTTAAGAATTTAGCCAGATTAAACATTTATTTCTTATCTCCCCTTGGATGAGCATTTGCATGCACTTTTTTTAACTCTGCAATACTATTATGCGTGTAAACCTGTGTAGACGCCAAACTGGAATGACCCAGCAATTCTTTTACCGCATTTAAGTCGGCACCTTTATTCAAAAGATGCGTTGCAAAGGTATGCCTAAGAATATGCGGACTCGTTTTCACCTTAAAGGAAACCTCTCTAAAGTACTTTTTTATTAACCTATAAACAAGTGTTTCATACAATTTATTACCTGAAATGGTCAAAAACATAAATGCATCATCTTTAATATTAGCTAATGCGCTCCTGTTTTCTAAATAAACTTTAAATTTTTCTTTAGTCTCTAACAACATGGGAACAAAACGCTCTTTGCTTCTTTTACCAAAAACCTTTATTGTCATGTTAGCAAAATCAACATCTGCCACTTTAAGCGATATAATTTCCGCCCTTCTCATTCCCGTTACATAAAGTACATGTATAAGCAATTCATCCCTTACACCTTCAAAATCGGCCGTATACTCAATTTCAGACAATACTCTTTCCATCTCATACTCTGAAAAAGGTATTTCTATCTTCTTGGAAGTTTTTAATGCTTTATGTTTACTTAAAGGACTGACTTCTGAGACACCTATCTTTTGAAGAAATTTATAATATGCCTTTAGAGATGAAATTTTTCTATTTATAGTTCTATTGTTTATCTGTTTTTCTGCTAACACTACTATCCAATTACGAACCAATGCGTATTCCACAGAGTCAATATCATCAACATCATACACTGATTTACAAAATTCCACAAACTCTAAAATATCTTTTTGGTACGCCTTCACGGTATGTGCAGAGTAATTTTTTTCTAGAGTGAGATATGATATAAATTCCGACAAAAACATATACTAAAGGTATCAAAGTTTTAAATTACTTGATTTTAACGCAAAAAAAATCCCGCAAATTGCGGGATTTTTATTTTCTAGTACAAAGTCTAAACTTCTTCTTGATCTCTTAGACCTTGAATATATTCTGCTTTTTGTATTTGTGCTCTACGCTCAACTGAAGGTTTTGTGAACTGTTGACGTTTACGCAACTGTCTCATTGTACCTGTCTTATCAAACTTACGCTTGAAACGCTTTAAAGCTCTATCGATGTTTTCTCCTTCTTTTACTGGTATTATTAACATGGGCTACAACCTCCTTTCTTTATGATTAAGGCTGCAAATATACTAACTATATTCAAATGGGCAACCTTTAATCTACTTTTTAAATTTTTTAATTCAACCGACTAAACCGTAGCCGGCTTATATTCTTTTTTATCTATAATAATTTTAGAAATAATTTCTCTTAATATTTCCGATGTTCCACCACCTATTGGCCCTAATCTACTGTCTCTAAAATTACGTGCCATCGGATAGTCTTCTATATAACCATAGCCACCTAAAAACTGTAAACACTCATAAGCCACCTCATCTGCAACTTTAGTAGACTTTAATTTAGAGATCGTTGCCTCTTTAACCACATATTGACCTTTATCCAATCGATATGCTACAGAATAATTATATTCTTTACACATATCAATATCCGCATGAAGATCAACTACTCTATGTCTTAAAGCCTGAAATTGATTTATTGATTTACCAAAGGCCTCTCTTTCAGACATGTAGTTTAATGCATATTCTAAAACATGTTCTGAGCGAGCATGAGCATTTACACCCATTATCAATCGTTCCAAAGAAAAATGTTCCATTATATAGGAAAAACCCATGTTTTCTTCACCCATAAGATTCACTGCAGGAATTTTCACATTATCAAAAGCAAGTTCTGCGGTGTCAGATGCTCGCCACCCCAATTTATTCAATTTATTGGCGGTAACCCCTTCACTTTTTCTATCAACTGCAAAAATGCTAATTCCTTTATTCCCTAATTCCGGATTGGTTTTTGCCGCTACGATCATATAATCGGCATAAACCCCATTGGTAATAAAAGTTTTGGAACCATTTAAAATATAATGATCACCATTCTTGATCGCAGTTGTTCTCATTGCCGCAACATCACTACCTCCAAAAGGTTCTGAGATACATAGACAACCTATTTTATCTCCATCTACGCTTGGACGCAAATACTTTTCCTTTAAATAAGCATCTGCCTCTTTGTTTAAATGGGTCATAGCCAAATATGCATGAGCCCAAATTGCAGCTGCAAATCCACCAGAATTAATTTTTTGAAGCTCCTCTAACAAGATAATGGTATAAAAAAGATCAAGACCCAAACCACCATCTTCTTCAGGAGTTGCCAGACCAAAATAGCCCATATCACCAAACTTCTTCCAAATAAACCTTTCAATGGTTCCTGTTTCTTCCCATTTATCAATATGGGGAACTACTTCTTTTTGTAAAAAATCTTTAAGGCTGGCCCTAAATAGTTGATGTTCTTCAGTGAAGTACATACTTTGCATAGCGTTATTTTTATAATGACAAATATAAAGCAATTCTATCAATACGCTCTATAGGAAAATCTTCTATTTTTGACAATTCGTTCAAAGAATTGATACTTCCGTTGAGATTACGATAATTTACAATGCTTTCAGACACGTGTTTTTGAAGATATATCAATTTTGATAATTCTGAAGCCGTTGCATTATTTACGTTAATTTTTACAATTTGCGGTTTACTGATCACTTTAAATTCTTTTAAAGTTCTATTTACCACTTCTTTTTCAAGACCATACACATCAAACAACTGTTCGTCAATTAAAAAACCGCCTAATCTATCTCTAAATTTTATGATTCTTGCTGACAGCTTCTCACCTATTCCATTAATTTTTCGCAACTGTTGAGCCGTAGCCTTATTTAAATCTTTATAGATTACTTTATTGACATGCTCATTTGGTTTCGTTGAATTAGTTTGATAAGAGGCTTTAACTTTTGATTTTTTTGCCCATTCAGGAAATTTAAAATTTCGAGCTATTTTATTCAGTAAAGAATCTGAAACATTGGTCACTTCTTGAAATTCTTTTGCTGAGTTAACAAATTTATTTCCTTCCCTGTATTTATGCAACCTATCTATTTCCTCAACAGACATCCCTAGTGTATACCCTTTAAAATCTGTTATATAATTAGGATTGAAAGGATATTCGTGCTTTACATCACTCTGTGATGCTATAACTTTTAAAGAATCAATTTGTGTTTGTATTGTATTTTCAAATATCAGAGCATCAGCATCATTTACCTCATACGATCGGTACACATAGTACCCTATTTGAATAAAAATTAGTATAAATAATAAAAAGAAAATCCCACTTCGTTCTTGTTTATTGAACTTGAAGTGGGATTTAAGATTTTTCAAAATCTAATAAATATTAGTACACCTTCTTAATGGCCGTTAAATACCTATCAAAACTTTTCTTCACTTTCGGGAAAAGAATAAGTAAACCTATCATATTAGGAAATACCAATGCTAAAATCATAGCATCCGAAAATTTAATAACTGCATCTAAGGTAGCTGCCGCACCAATAACAACAAACATTAAGAAAAGTACTTTATAAACGATATCGGCCGTTTTACCTCTTCCGAATAAATATTTCCATGATTGAAGTCCGTAATAAGACCAAGAAATCATTGTTGAAAATGCAAATAGAATAATTGCGATTGTAAGTACATACCTAAAGCCTGGAATAACAGAATCATACGCCATCGAAGTCAAATCAACTCCACCGACATATGCACCAGATTCATTTAACATAACCGTACTACCTATACCATTACCATAATCAAAAGCACCAGCGTCCATATTAAAAAATATAATTACCAAAGCTGTCATTGTACAAATTACCACAGTATCGATAAACGGCTCTAATAATGCCACTATACCTTCACTTGCAGGGTATCTTGTTTTCACTGCAGAGTGTGCAATGGCTGCAGAACCAGCACCTGCTTCATTAGAGAATGCCGCTCTTTGGAAACCAACGATTATAACACCAACGATACCACCAATAGCAGCATCTGGAGAAAAGGCACCGGCAAAAATCATCCCGAATGCATCGCCTATATATTTAATATTAGCAAAAATGATCACCAAAGATGCCAGAACATAAATACCTGCCATAAAAGGAACTATCTTTTCCGTTACACTGGCAATCTTTTTAATACCACCTATGATAACGATACCCACTAAAATTGCAAGAATTAAACCTATGACAACCCCAGTTGCACCACCCTCCAAATTAAACATTGAAGTTAATTGTACCGCAGCTTGGTTAGATTGAAACGCGTTACCACCACCAAAGGAGGCGCCTACGCATAATATTGCAAAGAGCCCTGCCAATATTTTACCTAATATCTTAAAGTTGCTTTCACTTAGTCCTCTTGATAAATAGTACATAGGACCGCCATAAACGGTACCATCAGGACCTACATCTCTGTATTTAACCCCTAAAGTACATTCTACAAATTTTGTAGACATTCCAATCAAACCACAACTTATCATCCAAAATGTAGCTCCAGGACCACCTAAGGCTATTGCCACTGCCACACCGGCAATATTACCTAACCCTACCGTACCAGAAACGGCAGTTGCCAAAGCCTGAAAGTGACTTACCTCACCTTCTTCACTTTCATCTCTAATGGTATCAGGAATATCGCCATCCTCTGTCATATGTAATTGAACTTTCTCAAGTCCGTACTTTTCAATTTCTTCATATTTACCTCTTACTACATTGATAGCTAAAGGAAATTTACTAATACCGGGAAATTTGAAATAGATCGTAAAAAAGGTAGCTCCTACAATTAATAAAATAAGTACAATTGGAATGTTGTAACCTGCTATTGGAATAGAAGTTAAAACCGTTGCTTCCCACCATGTTGCAAAAGGCATGAAGGCATCATTTACTTTTTCATCCAAGCCCTTTTCTTGTGCAATTGTAAGAAATGGAATTAACATCGTTAATAGAGTTAGAAGTCTATACTTCATAAGTTTTAAAATTTTTTGAATTAGTCAGTTAGTCTAGCAATATCTTAAAAATAATGGATGCAATCAAATATATATGGTATAAAGATCATTATTCTATATGGAACATCTCATTTAATTTCTTTATCTGTTCTGGTCTACCCAGTACTATGACCTTACTTTTCGGCTGTAGTTCCATATCAGCTTCCGGATTGATGATATACTTACCATCTGGCGAAATATATCCTATTATAGTGCACCCCGTTTTTCTTCGTAAATCAAGATCTCGCAAAGAGTTACATTCAATTTGATCTGAAAAATCTTCAATAGCTACCTCCTCAAGATTTGTGGTGTTCTCACCTTCGGTAGAAAGCTTGTCCATAAACGTTATCAAATCTGGCATTACCACCAAAGACGCCATATGGTCCCCTCCAATTTTATCTGGCATAATTACCTTATTGGCACCAGCCAGAAACAATTTCTTTTGAGAATTTACGAGAGAAGCCCTACTAATTATAAAGAGATTTCTTTTCATCTGTCTAGCCGACAATACCACAAAAAGGTTAGCCGCATCATCTGGTAACGTGGCAATTAAATATTTTGCCCGCTCTATACCGGCTTGTAAGAGCACATCGTCATCATTTGCATCACCTTCAATAAACAATATGTCATCTTCAAACCTTTCTATAATTTCTTTGTCCTTTTCAATTACCACAAAAGGTCTTCTATAAGCTTTTAATTTTTCGGCCGCCTGCATACCGTTACGACCAAAACCACAGACAATAACGTGTTCATTTAAATTTTCGATGGCACTTTTCATTTTTCTTTTTTTAAGCAGTTCTACTGAATTTCTAGAAAGTAGGTATTCGGTTACTATCGAAATAGCAAAACCTACAATAAATACACTCGTAACTATAAGTATAATGGTGAAAATCTTACCCTCTGGCCCCATAGGCCTTACCTCAGAAAACCCTACGGTAGTAACGGTAATTATGGTCATGTAAAATGCATCTACCCAAGAATAGTCTGCCACAAAGCGATACCCCAATACACCAAAAGTCAAAACCAGTAGCATTAAGGCCAATGCTAGATATATTTTAGACTTAAATAATTGTATCATACATTATAAATCAAAAACGGAATTTCGTTTGGTGTACACTAAATCTTTTATTTTCAACCAGAACGCCAGAAAAAGGTAAAGGGCAAAACCAAAGCCAACTGTTACAAAAGTGAGGTAAATAAAAGATGTTCTAACAACCCTAGCCCTAATACCTAGTCGTTCAGCGATTCTACCACAGACTTCGAATCCCCTTTTTTGAAAATAAAGCAATATTTCATAGAATACATTCATTGAGTATAAAATTAGGCTTTTACATTCATTAAAGATGCCCCAATAGCACAATCCAAGCATTTATCTTTCTTACAATAGTTATTATACAACTGTAAGTATGTTTGAGAATCTTTAGCACTTATTATCGATGCCTGCAATTTATCAAAATTAGCTATTATACTGTTTTCTTCTTTTTTAATTTTCGCCATCATTTGAAACAGACCTTCATTGTCCGTTGCACCTTTATATTGGCGGTATGCAAACTTTAATGGTATAATAGTGTTTATAAACAGTAAATTTAAAAATGAGCTTGATATTCTCTTTTTGCTCTGTTTTGAAATCTTGCCAAAATTATAATGTGTGTCCCAATATGGTGAGGTACCAATTTTTAGAATATCGAAGAAGTCCGACTCCTCCTTTTCAATCAACAAATGAAATAAATTATTATTTTCTGCATAAATAGCGCTCAATTGCGCTAATCTTATGGTCGGAAAATTCATGGGTCTTAACCTAAAAAACTCGGGAGACTTAAAAACCGGTGTCAAATTAAACTTATGCGCTAGGTAGTTATATTCCTTTTGTAAAACTTCTAAATACTTATCGTCGGTTGTAGCGTTATCTAACAATTTTGCCTGCCCAAAGAACAAACTTTCCATCTGAAGCGGCTTTTTATGCAATTTTCTTATAATAGAAAAATCTATTGATTTACCGATCTCCACAAATACATCTCTATTAATTTTAGAACCAAATGATTTTAAAAGCATTAAAAATAAAACTTGCTCCCAATTATTATTGGTATAAACAAGCAGCTCGGTAATGAATATTGATTTTTGCTCTAAACGTTCTACAAATAGTCTATCTAACCAATTCTCTTTAATAAACTCGTCTACTTTATCAAAATCATTTTCACAATTGATAAACTTATAATTTTTAGTACTGAACAATTTCTGATAGTTCTGTAATAATGATTCAGAAATAATATCTTTAAGGGATACCGTTGGTATTTGACTTCCGTCTTTTCTATATACAGAAATATCATCTTCCCATACAACATGCAAAATTACATTGTCATAATTACGATCTTCTTGGTGATTATGCGCATACCAATCTGATGATTTTAGATGAATTTCTACATTACCAGCCCATAGCTGCCCGTTCAATTCTATTTGTGCATTGAAAAAATCAGGTCCACTTAAATCATTATGAGTACCGGCAGACTTGACATAAACATCTTCGTCTGATGTTGTCTTGAGCCCATTCACTGGATATTTTTTGTACTTCCAAATAAAATGAAGTAAGTCTTCCTTCATTTTATAAAAATAAAAAACCCGCTGTAAAGCGGGCATATTTTCTGAAAAGAATTGAAGTTAAGCGGTTTCACCTTCCCAATTCATAAATCCTCCTTGAAGATTAAAAGCTTTATCAAAGCCTAAGTTTTTCATGATCGCACATGCCTGACCGCTTCTTGCTCCAGACCTACAGTACACATAATAGTTTTTTGTTTTGTCAAGCTTCTCCAATTCTTCAACAAACTCTTGTCCTTTATAAATATCGATATTGATTGAATTAGGAATTATACCTTCTTCTACTTCTTCTTCTGTTCGTACATCGAGAATTACTGCATTAGAATCTTTCTCTAACTGCTCTTCCCATTCTTGTTGTGATAAATCTGCCATAGTGTAAATTATATGCTGTAAAAATAATCGATTTTTATTTATTGAGACCGTCTTCATGTTTTTAACAAAAAATTAATCATAACAATTAAATCCAATTCCAAATATAATTATACATTTGTATATACAATTATTGTACATACATGAATGTAGAGGAAATTATAAAGACGAATAAAAAAATGCCGTTGGCCAAACGGACATTAATTCATGTTGCTCTTGTAGCAAATAAAATTAACGAAGGTGTTTCTACGGTTTTAAAACCTTATGACATATCGGTACAACAGTTTAATGTGCTGCGAATCTTAAGAGGGCAAAATGGAAAACCTGCAAATCTTTCTACTATTAACGAACGTATGGTTACCAAAATGAGTAATACTACCCGTTTGGTAGACAAGCTAATTTTAAAAGGGTTTGTAAACAGAACGGTATGCGAAAAAAATAGAAGAAAAGTAGAAATTGTAATTACCGAAAACGGATTAAATATTTTAAATGAAATTGATGGAATACTTTTTGAAGCAGAAGAAAATATGCTTAAAAACTTTACCAAAGAAGAATTACACCAATTCAACGAATTATTAGATAAATTTTAAGCACAACTATGAGTACTATTTTAAATAAGTTAAACTGGCGTTATGCCACCAAAAATTTCGACAGCTCTAAACAAGTGAGCAACGAAGATTTGAATACATTGTTAGAAGCTGGAAGACTAACAGCTTCTTCTTACGGTTTGCAACCTTATGAGATTTATGTAATCAAAAATGAGGAAGTAAGAAAAGAATTAAGAAAAGCTTCTTATGACCAACCGCAAATAACAGACGCATCTTGTATTATTGTTTTAGCCAACAAGCCTACCTTTGATGATAGTATGATAGATGAATACATAGCTAATATTATGAAAGTTCGCGGTCTAAGTAAAGAGGATCTTGAAGGGTTTTCCAAAACAATGAAATCAACTCTTTTAGACCTTCCAGATGCTTACAAAGGCGCATGGACTTCTAATCAAGCCTATATTGTTTTAGGTAACCTTATGACGATTGCCGCTGAAATGGAAATTGATACCTGCCCTATGGAAGGTTTTGACAAAGAGCAATACAATGAGATATTAGGCCTAACAAACAAAGGTTTAAACGCCGCGGTAGTGCTGGCCGTTGGATACCGATCATCTGAAGATGCAACACAGCATTATCCAAAAGTAAGATACCCAGAAGAACAAATTATTACACATATATAAATTAAACACAATCATTTTAAAATTAGAAACATGAAAAAATCATTATTAAGTTTAGTATTCGTAGCTGTTTTTGGCTTTAGCGCAACTGCTACTACCCCAATTGACGGAGAAAAGAAAGAAGTAAAAGTTAGTGAAAGTACAGTTACCTGGAAGGGCTACAAAGTTACCGGTGCGCACAACGGTAGCATAAACCTAAAATCTGGCCATTTAGAAATGAACGGCAAAAAATTGACAGGAGGGGAATTTGTGGTTGATATGACTTCAATTACCGTAAACGACCTTGAAGCTGGTAAGGGAAAAGAAAAATTAGAAGGACATTTAAAATCCGCAGATTTCTTTGGTGTTGAAAACAACCCAACATCAAAATTGGTTTTTACTTCCGTTAAACCTATGAACGATAATTCATACACTGTAACCGGAGACCTTACCATTAAAGGCATAACTAAACCTGTAACTCTAGTTGTTTCTATGTTCGAAAACAAAGCTACTGCTACTGTAAAGATTGACAGAACAAAATTTGATATTAAGTATGGTTCAGGAAGCTTCTTTGACAATTTAGGTGATAAAGCTATCTATGATGATTTCGATTTAGTAGTTGATCTAGCACTATAACACCCATTAAATTCCATTGACCCTGTGGAATTACAACAATTTAAAATCCCTTTGAGATATATTCAAAGGGATTTTTATTTTTGCCAAGGTAAAGTTTGAAAGTTTAAATTTCCTTTTTATATTTGGTGCTCAATGAAAAATTTAATCGCAAATACTTGGTGGTGGAACAACTTACGAAAAACATCGTGAGCACAGCATCATTGTAGTAAAACTATATAAAGGCTTGTCATCACGACAAGCCTTCTTTATTTTATAAAAGTACCTATGTATGGCCTATCAATTTAAAACATATCATAAAAAAATACTTGCCGATACCGTTACCCCGGTAAGTGTCTACTTAAAAATTAGAGACCGTTTTCCAAATAGCATTCTTTTGGAAAGTAGCGACTATCATGCAAACAACAACAGTTTTTCTTATATCTGTTGCAACCCAATTGCATCTATTAAAGTGGAAAATGAAGTTATTACCAAACAATTTCCAGATGGTGTTATAGAAGATATTGAAATAACACCAGAAATTGATGTGGTCAACTGTATCGATTCTTTCAGCAAAACTTTTAAAGCTGATGACAATGACTATAAATTCATTAATAACGGCTTGTTTGGCTATATGGCTTACGACGCCGTTCGGTATTTTGAAGATGTAGATATATCGGTTAAAGATGACTCTGTTCATATTCCAGATATTTACTATGCCGTGTATCAAAATATCATAGCTATAAATCATTATAAGAATGAAGCATATCTTTTTGCTCATTGTTACAATACCGAGAACAATATCCCTGAACTGGAACAACTTCTAAACATTAGAAATTTTGCCACCTACAACTTTAAGATCGAAGGAGAAAGAGAATCTAATTTAGAAGATGAAGATTACAGAAAACATGTTGAATTAGCTAAAAAACACTGTCAACGTGGCGATGTTTTTCAGTTGGTGTTAAGCAGACGTTTTTCCCAAGGTTTTAAAGGTGATGAGTTTAATGTATATAGAGCTTTACGTTCTGTAAATCCATCTCCATATCTATTCTATTTTGATTATGGTGATTTCAAAATATTTGGAAGCTCTCCAGAAGCGCAACTGATCGTTAGCGAAGGTAAAGCTGAAATACACCCTATTGCGGGTACTTTTAAAAGAACCGGTAACGATGAACAAGATGCTCAACTTGCGAAAGAATTGAAAACGGACAATAAGGAAAACAGTGAGCACGTGATGTTAGTAGATCTTGCCCGTAACGACCTTAGTAGAAACGGTAGTGTTGTACAGGTAGAAAACTATAGAGAGGTGCAATTTTTCTCCCATGTTATACACTTAGTTTCTAAGGTTACAGGAATGAAGAAAAGTGATATTCCTACCATGAAAGTGGTAGCTGACACTTTCCCTGCCGGTACATTAAGTGGCGCTCCAAAACACATGGCCATGCAACTTATTGAAAAATATGAAAAAACCAGTCGTGGGTATTATGGTGGAGCTATAGGTTTCATGGATTTCTCAGGAAATTTTAATCACGCCATTATGATCAGAACATTTTTAAGTAAAAATCATAAACTACATTACCAAGCTGGTGCCGGATTGGTCGCTGCATCAAACCCAGAAAGCGAACTACAAGAAACATATAACAAACTAGGCGCTTTGACCAAGGCATTAGAAATAGCTGAAGACATATAAAATGAAGAAAACATTAGTTATAGATAATTACGATAGTTTCACTTATAACCTAGTGCATTATTTAGAGGAATTAGGTTGTGAAGTTATTGTAAAACGTAATGACCAGCTTACCCTAGAAGAGGTTGATGCATTTGATAAAATTGTACTTTCTCCAGGTCCAGGTATTCCTGATGAAGCTGGATTATTAAAACAAATCATCAAAAAATATGCACCTACCAAAAGTATTTTTGGAGTTTGTTTGGGGCAACAGGCAATCGCTGAAGTATTTGGTGGTTCCTTAATAAATTTGGATGAAGTGTATCACGGTATTGCAACTAAAATAAAAATCACAAAGGATGATATTATTTTTGAAGGACTTCCAAATGAAATTGAAGTTGGCAGATACCATTCTTGGGTTGTAAATCCTGATTTACCGGAAGTTTTAGAAGCAACATCTGTAGATGAAAACGGACAAATAATGTCTTTACGCCATAAGGAATATGATGTACATGCCGTGCAATTTCACCCCGAATCGGTGCTTACCCCGGAAGGAAAAAAAATGTTAGAAAATTGGTTGAACGCTTAAACCAGCCTTAAGAACCAACTATATAGTATTACAAAAATGAAAGAAACATTAAACAAGCTTATAAATCACGAGATACTTTCTAAAGAAGATGCCAAACGCATTTTGGTGAATATCGCAAAGGGTGATTACAACACAAGTCAGATCGCGGCTTTCTTGACCGTCTATATGATGCGAAGCATTACCATTGAAGAATTAGAGGGTTTTAGAGATGCTTTGTTAGATTTATGTTTGGCGGTAGATTTATCTGCTTACAATCCTATTGACCTTTGTGGTACTGGAGGTGATGGTAAAGACACTTTTAATATTTCTACACTGGCTTCTTTTGTTACCGCTGGTGCAGGTGTAAAAGTCACTAAACATGGTAATTATGGGGTTTCCTCTAAATGTGGTAGTAGTAATGTGATGGAATTTTTAGGAATAAAATTCAGCAACGATGCCGGCTTTCTTGAAAAATGTATTGATGAGGCAGGTATTTGTGTATTACACGCTCCCCTATTTCATCCTGCTATGAAAAATGTGGCTCCTATTCGTAAAGATTTAGCAGTAAAAACGTTCTTTAATATGTTAGGCCCAATGGTAAACCCTGCATTTCCAAAGAACCAAATGGTGGGTGTTTTTAACCTTGAGCTAGCTCGTATGTATGGCTATCTTTATCAGAAAACCGATAAGAATTTTACTGTGCTACATGCTTTAGACGGTTATGACGAAATATCATTGACAGGTAGCACCAAGACCATTTCAAATACTACCGAGGCGATGCTAAAACCATCTGATTTTGGTGTGGCAGAAATTAAACAATCGGATATTGTTGGTGGTGATGGTATAGAATCATCCGCGCAAATTTTCATGAACGTTTTACAAGGCAAAGGTACTGAGCCGCAAAACAATGTGGTATGTGCCAATGCAGGTATCGCCATTGCTACGGTAGAAAACCTAACTCCTATTGAGGGTTTTGAAAAAGCTAAGGAATCGCTATTAAGTGGTAACGGGTTGGTAGCTTTAAAAAAAATACAGGAACTGAGTAAAAATTAAATCGAATGCCGTGTCTCGAATTATCGAGACTATAATAAACATATATGTTATGAATATTCTAGATAAGATTGTAGCGGATAAACGAAAGGAAATTGAATTAAAAAGTTTGATTTTTCCAGCCGCTCAATACACACATTCGGTAATTTTTAAAAGAGACACTTTTTCTTTGGCTCAAGCGCTTAGAAATAGTGACACGGGAATAATCTCTGAATTTAAACGCAGATCTCCGTCTAAAAAAACCATTAATCAGAATGCCAATGTTGGGCAGGTAGCAATGGGATATGAAAAAGCAGGCGTTTGCGGTATGAGCGTATTGACCGATATTAAATATTTTGGTGGTTCTTTAGAAGATTTAATAATTGCCAGGGCTTCCGCACAAATCCCTTTACTCCGCAAAGAATTTATAATCAGTGAATACCAAATTATAGAAGCAAAAGCTTATGGTGCCGATGTTATACTTTTAATAGCTGCAGTGCTGACTAGGGAAGAAATTAAAAAATTCTCTGAATTGGCAAAAAGCTTGGGTCTAGATGTACTCTTAGAGGTTCATAACGAAGAAGAGCTTCACAAATCTATTATGCCCAGTATAGATATGTTAGGTGTTAACAATAGAAATTTAAAGACTTTTGAGGTTAGTTTAGAGACTAGCAAATCACTTTCAAACTTAATTCCCGATGATTTTGTAAAAGTGTCCGAAAGCGGAATCAGCTCTATTGAAGCTATTAAAGAGTTGAAGGAATATGGCTATCAAGGTTTTCTTATTGGTGAAAATTTTATGAAAACCGACAACCCAGGTAAAAGCGCCATAACGTTCATAAAAGATTTAAAAAAATAATATGAAACTCAAAATCTGCGGAATGAAACTAAATACATCTGATGTTGCTCAATTGCAACCAGATTATCTTGGTTTTATATTTTGGAAACCTTCATCGAGGTATTTTAAAGGTGAAACTCCAGATTTACCACATCAAATTAGTAAAATTGGTGTTTTTGTGGATGCAGATATAGATGATGTCATTAAAATTGTTAATAAGCATCAGTTACAAGGAGTTCAATTGCATGGTCATGAGAGTGTTGAATACTGCGTACAAGTTGCTTCCGAATTAAAAAAATGCAATCAGAAGGTCGAAATTATTAAAGTTTTCTCCATAAAGGAAGCATTCAATTTTGATGTACTAACACCTTATGAAAATGTTTGCGACTATTATCTTTTTGACACCAAAGGAAAGTTACCTGGTGGTAATGGTTACACATTTAATTGGTCTGTCTTAAAAGATTACCCTTCTACCAAACCTTTCTTTTTAAGCGGTGGAATTGGGCTGAACAATCTTGATAAGATTAATGAATTTTTAAAAAGCCCCGAGTCTAAGTATTGCTATGCCATTGATGTAAATAGCAGATTTGAAATAGAACCGGGTTTAAAAAATATTGAAGAATTACAAAAGTTTAAAGAAGCGCTATGAATTATAATGCTGACGAAAAAGGATACTACGGTGAATTTGGCGGTGCCTTTATTCCCGAAATGTTGTACCCAAACGTTGAAGAGCTACGACAAAATTATTTAAAACTGATGTATGAAGATTCTTTTCAGAAAGAATTCAATCAGCTTTTAAAAGACTATGTTGGTAGACCTTCTCCCCTATATTTTGCTAAACGACTTTCTGAAAAGCACGGCTGTAAAATATATTTAAAAAGAGAAGATCTAAACCACACTGGTGCGCACAAAGTAAATAATACCATTGGTCAGATTCTAATGGCTCAAAAGCTAGGTAAGACAAGAATTATTGCCGAAACTGGTGCTGGGCAACATGGTGTCGCCACTGCTACCGTTTGTGCTTTAATGGGCATGGAATGTATTGTTTATATGGGCGAAATTGATATTGCCCGTCAAGCACCTAACGTGGCTCGTATGAAAATGTTAGGCGCAGAAGTAAGACCTGCAAAATCAGGTAGTAGAACCCTAAAAGATGCCACGAACGAAGCTATTAGAGATTGGATCAATAATCCGGTAGACACCCATTATATTATTGGGTCAGCTATTGGCCCGCATCCTTACCCAGATATGGTAACCCGTTTTCAATCTGTAATTTCAGAGGAAATAAAATGGCAATTAAAAGAGAAAGAAGGTCGTGAAAACCCTGATTATGTAGTGGCTTGTATCGGTGGTGGCAGTAATGCAGCTGGTACGTACTACCATTTTTTGCATGAACCTGATGTTGGTATTATTGCGGTTGAAGCTGCCGGTAAAGGTATAGATTCCGGAGAAAGCGCAGCTACATCGGCACTTGGCAAAGTTGGGATAATTCATGGTTGTAAAACTATGCTAATGCAAACAACAGATGGTCAAATTACTGAACCCTATTCTATTTCCGCAGGATTAGATTATCCTGGTGTTGGTCCAATGCACTCGCATCTATATAAATCTGGTCGTGCTGAATTCTATTCTGCTACGGATGATGAAGCAATGGCTGCCGGTCTTGAGTTATCTAAATTGGAAGGTATTATTCCTGCAATTGAAACGGGACATGCATTTGCAATTTTTGAACATAAAAAATTCAAAAAAGATGATGTTGTTGTTATCAGCCTTTCCGGTCGTGGAGATAAAGATTTAAATACTTACATAGATTACTTTAAGCTAGCATAACTTTATTATGAGCAATAGAATTACCACAAAATTACAAGAAGGCAAAAAACTCCTTTCCATATATTTTACTGCTGGTTATCCTGCACTCAACGATACCGTTAAAATCATTGAAGATTTAGAAAAAAACGGTGTTGATATGATCGAAATAGGGTTACCATTTAGTGATCCTTTAGCAGACGGACCAACAATTCAAGAAAGCTCTACTGCTGCATTGAAAAACGGAATGACCACCGAAATTCTTTTTAAGCAGCTAAAGGACATTCGTAAATCGGTTTCAATCCCATTAATTATTATGGGTTATTTCAACCCGATGTTACAATATGGTGTGGAGGCTTTTTGCAAAAAATGTCAGGAAATTGGTATCGACGGACTTATTCTACCCGATTTACCGCTCGATGTTTATCAAGACGAGTACGAAGAAACGTTTAAAAAATACGGACTTTTAAATGTTTTCCTTATTACCCCACAAACTAGTGATGAGCGGATCCAACAAATCGATAACGCCTCAAACGGATTCATTTACATGGTAAGTTCTGCGAGTGTTACAGGATCAAAATCTGGTTTTGGTCAAGAACAAGAGAATTACTTTGAGCGTATCGCTAACATGAAATTAAAGAATCCACAAATTGTTGGTTTCGGTATTAAAGACGAAGAAACTTTTAAGCAAGCTACCAAAACAGCTAAAGGAGCCATTATAGGTTCTGCTTTTATTAAGCACTTGACTGCAAGCGGAGTACATTCTATTGCAGAGTTTGTAAAAACTATCCGTTAATTACAATAGTGTTCCTCTAACTATGGTATAAGAACGACCAATCTTTAGGTTATTCTTATACCATTTTTAATTTCTACGATTTAAAATGGGACCATTATAAAGCTTATCATCAAGCATCTATTACTCCATTTAATGTTGCGGTCAACAATCGCATGCCCTAGTAAATTAGATGATATGTTTTTACTATTATTTTTTTAGTTTCCTTTAACACAGGTAAGCATCCTTTTTCATGTTCTTTTCCCTGCAATTTGCTTACATTTAGAGAATATATCTACGTGAACCAACATGAAAAAATTACTTACCATTGTATTGCTATTTTCTCTTTTTTCAGCAACTGCCCAAGACTCCATTTTAATAAAATCAAAGGTTGCAAATGCCATTGGTGAATTAAGGGAATTTGTTGCCATACCAAATGACGCATTGAATGCCGATGATATTGATACCAACCTTTTTTGGCTTAGAAAAAAATTTACTGAACGCGGTTTTAATAGTACCATTTTAGAAACAGAAGGTCTTCCGCTATTTTTTGCCGCCTTACCAATGGACGATAATAAGCCTACTATTTTATTCTATATGCATTTAGATGGGCAATCTGTTGATGCCGCTAAATGGGACCAGGCAGACCCTTACAAAGTAGTTTTGAAATCTAAAACTAATGAAGGCTGGAAAACCGAATCTTTTTCAGATTTAACTGATGACATCAATTATGACTGGCGACTTTTTGGTAGGTCTACCTCTGATGACAAAGGACCTATAATCATGTTCTTAAACGCTATTGATGCGCTTAAAAAAGATAATATTGATATTCCGTACAACGTAAAGGTTATATTAGACAGTGAAGAAGAAAAAAGTAGCGCCCCGTTACCAAAAGCGGTTCGAACCTATAAAGATTTATTACAGGCAGATTTCTTGGTGATTAATGATGGCCCTGTTCATGTTTCGGGAAAACCTACCATCGTATATGGTTGTAGAGGAATCACAACGTTATCAATTACTACCTATGGCCCAATAAAACCTCAGCATAGTGGTCATTACGGAAATTATGCACCTAACCCAGGTTTTCAATTAACACAGCTTTTAGCTACAATGAAAGATGCTGATGGCAAAGTATTGATAAAGGGCTATTATGATGGAATTTCTTTAGATGATGCAACACTAGATATTTTAAAAAGTGTACCTGACAACATAGAAGAAATCAATAAAAACTTGGCAATATCAAGCCCAGAAAAAGTGGGTAGCTTTTACCAAGAATCATTACAATATCCTTCTTTGAACATAAGAGGTTTAGGCTCTGGATGGATTGGTGACCAAGCTAGAACAATTGTTCCTGCCACTGCCACTGCAGAGTTAGATTTAAGGTTATTGCCCGAAAGTGATGGAACAATACTTAAAAACCTGGTAAAAGCTCATATTAAAAATCAAGGTTACCATGTAATGAACACTGAACCGACAATGGAAGACCGTCTAAAATATGACAAAATCGTTACTATTAAAGAGGGTTCTGTAACCGATGCCTTCCGTACTGAACTAGACAATCCATTCGGTAATGGTATCGTAAAGACTATGGAATCTAAATTTGGAGAAAAACCTGTTCAGATTCGTATAATGGGCGGTACGGTGCCTATTTCACCATTCATCAATGAATTAAAAATTCCTGCGTTTATTGTTCCGATGGTAAACCCAGACAATAATCAACATAGCCCAAATGAAAATTTAAAAATTGGACAGATAGCCTATGGCATAAAATTATTTTATGCCCTGCTTAGTCCAAATCAAGCTGAATAGCTTGGTTTAACATTCTATAACAAAGCTTTATAAAGCAATTAACGCAGTTCTTGTCTTCTATTTGGTATCTTAAAATTGAACCTAAAAAAAATAAAACTATGGGAATTATAAAAGATAGAAAAAAGTTTAACAGAAAAGTAGAACAGAACAACCCCACAAACCCTACGGGAAACACTGATATAGACACTAACAATTTTGATATTGATAAGGAAACTATTAAGAATCAACAAAACAAAAAATAGTATACTACATCAATAAAAAACTAAAGCCCGATTCATAATTTGAATCGGGCTTTTCTTATAGTATTACTTATACTTTATGCCGAATTTCGACTGGCATTAATATTTCCATAAAGAGATCTAGTTACAATTTTTTCATACAACTCTTTAAATTCTGTTCCCTCACCTATTCTTTGTAGGGCATATTGTTGAATAACCAATAACGGCAATACTATACTTTCTCGTATTTTAATGGACTCTCTTGAAATTGCTTCTTTCTTCATTAAGATTTCCATACCGGAAAGTTTTAAAAGCATCTCTTTAGACAATTCATATTCTGCATGTAGAATTTCCCAAAAAGCACCATACTCTTCGTTTTCTTTCATGTAGCTGGTCAATTCAAAATAGCATTTGGTAAGACTCATCATACTGTTCATCATCAACGCTTGAAAGAACGGCACTTCTTGGTATAACCTTTTAGCCTCTTCGAACCTTCCATCCTTTTCGAGCTTCTCCAATGCAGTTCCTATACCATAATAACCAGGTACGTTCTGCTTTAATTGACTCCAAGAACCCACAAATGATATTGCTCTTAAATCAGACAATTCAAGCTTGGCTTTATTCCCTCTTTTACCCGGTCTACTACCAATATTAGCTTTTGTATAATATTTAAGCGTACTCATATTTTCCAAGTACGGCATAAACTTATCATGATGTTTTAGATCATCATACTTTTTAAAACTCAATTCAGATAATTCTTCAATCAATTCTCTATCTGAATCTGAAATAACGATCTCTTTTTCTAAAATGGTATTTGACAGACCGGCAGTCAATAATTGCTCACTATTATAAATGAACTGCTCTTTTGTACCATAAGTACTTGTAATGGTTTGCCCTTGAATGGTAAGCTGAATTTCATTATTGGCAACCTTATTTGTCTGCGCAGCATAGAAACGATGGGTTTTTCCTCCTCCTCTTGCCGGTGGACCTCCTCTACCATCAAAGAAAATGGCCGCTATATCATGTTCATCACAAACTTCCGATAATTCTTCTTTGGTTTTTAATATCGACCAATTGGCTTTAAGATAACCACCATCTTTAGTGCCATCAGAAAAACCTAGCATAATGGTCTGCTTATTATTCCTATTCTCTAAATGTGCTTTGTATTCAGGTAAACTGAACAAAAACCTCATAGTATCTTGAGCGGTATCCATACCGTTCATGGTTTCAAACAACGGCACTATATCAAACGTAATTTCCTTATCTGCCCAGCCGCACCATCTAAACAATGCATAAACGAAAAGAATAGAGAATTTATCTTCAGAATTACTGATGATGTACCTATTACAACCCTCTTCTCCATTTTTAGCTTGAATAGTCTGTAATTGAAGTATGTTCTTAATAGTATCTTTTACAATCTCCTCTTCATAATCACTTGCAGATAAATTCAACTTTTCATGCAAAAGAATATCTAACAATTTTTCTTCAGATAATTCGCTCAGTTCCGATTTTATAAAACCGTTCTTTTTTAAAACCTCTACCATTACCTTGGTATGCATACTGTGGTCTTGACGAATATCTATGGTTGCAAAGTGAACTTTAAAAATCTTTACCTTATCTATAAACTTTTCAAGATCCTTAAGGTAAAGGCTTTGATATTTTTCAATTAGTATCGATTGTATTTCCTCTAAAGGAACAATCAAGTCTTCATAGCCAATATCCTTAGAGCTATCGAACATAGCCGTATAAAGGTTGGCTCTAAGTTTCTGCAAAGGTTCTTGTACATCTTTAAAGGTTAGTTTATGCACCAATCCCTTTAAATCATTATAATAACACTTCATTAATGTTAAACGAAGTTCGTTCATTACATCTCTAGTAATATCGGCAGTTACAAACGGATTACCATCTCTATCTCCACCTGGCCAGAAACCTAGTTTTACAATATCATGATTTTCAAACTGCTTTGACCCTGTACTCCCTTTTATATATGCGTACATATCACCAATAGCATCATAATACACATGTCTTAATGTATAGATGATGTTTTTGGCTTCATCTAAAGGAGTTGGCTTTTTAGCATTAATCAACGAGGTAAGACCTAACTGTTGTAAACCTACATCTATTTCATCGATTTTATCTTCTAAAATTAAGGTTCTAAGATTAGTGATAATATCCAATACTGCCGGAGTATAGAACTGAGTTGGGTGTGCCGTTAATACAATTCGCGCACTAAATGTGCTCAACTTATCCCAAATTGTATCCCAAGATTTATTCTTTTCTACAAGCTGAAAATAATCTTTTAAGGATAGGGAGCTTGAATGCTTATGCAACTTAGGAAACGCTGCGTCTTCAACACTATCATAAAGAACCACTTGTCTCTCCACGTACTGTATAATGCGGAACATAAAGTCTATCTGCTCTTTTTCGGATTTAATTTCTACGAAGTTCTCGAAAAAATTCTCAAGAATTTCTTTTGGGTTTAGACCATTACTTAATCCCTTTTCCGATTGATTCAATAGTAAAGGAATCAACATACCCACATTTTCGATATTCTCGTAGGGTAGATTTAAGAATAGACTATTATAAACATTGAATTTATTTTGGACAGACTTCTTAAATTCTGCCAATCTTTCTTTTTGCTGCATATATTAAAAACTTTTGGCCGTACCATTACGGCAAACTCTTTAAATTTCGAACATAAATATCGCTATTCCAAGAGAATTTAGAGAATCATTTTTGTGAAATATCATATTCATGGTCGTATACCACAAAATTGTCTGTATTGACAACAAATATTCCAAAAAACACGAACAGCTATATATCTTTACAATGTAAATAAGTAAAAAATTTTTTCATTTTCATATAGTGTTCTCGTAAAAGAGTCTTGTCTTAAAAGCAAGACTCTTTTTAGTTTTACACCCAATACCACTAACATTTGAATTTTAAAAATGATGCTTATACTGTAAAACCCTAAAATCTATTGTATTGAACTTAGGATTTTGCCTCTTCAACGTTTTATAAAGTTCAAGACTGCCCACTGCCCTATTTGCTGCTCCAGAAGGTGCCGTTAATGAAACCGTTCTTATTACCTTATTGGTACAAGGATGTTCAAATTCATGAATTCTAGGCACATCATTTGAAACCGATTTGAGAACTACAGATTTCTCTTTTAAGTGTTTTCTAAAAAAATACTCTGGTCCGTTTTTACTGTTTCCACCTGTAAAAAGAAGGGTATGAATTTTTGGGTACTTTTCCAGATATTCTAAAACATCCCTTAATTGTATGTTTTTCATGCCTAAATCAGAGGCGTCTATTTTTATCCTTTCAGCAGAAGCTACAATATCACAAATACCAATTTTTCTTTCCCTCAAAAATAATTTACGTTGGTCTATCGCCTTTTGAGTAGTCTCAAACTGTAAATTAAGATCAAAGATTTTATTTAATATAGGCCATAACTGCCCATCTCTACTTCCATAGCAAAAATTTACATCTCCTTCCTTGAGATCTCCAGTAGTAAAACGAGGGGGTGGTAAGGTTCCTACAATAAGTTTTTCCGTAGAATTATTAATAAAAGGTTCATAAGGATGAATATGCTTAAATATCTTTTGCATTAGTGTTTTATTCTCTTGAGCCTATTATAAAGACCGATCATTACTAAATTACTAACTTTAAGAGAAAGCAAAGACAACGAGATATGGGAAAAGGAGACAAGAAATCTAAAAAAGGGAAAATATCCAATAATTCTTATGGTGCAAGAAGACCACGAAAGATTAAGAAAAGACCTACCGTTGAGGAAAAAATTAAAATCAATAAAAAGAAATAGTCTTAATCGTCTATTCTAAAGGTAAGATCTACTTGGTTATCTTCATCTAAAGAAATCTCATACGTATAAAAACCTATGGGAAGTGAATCTGAAACTACCTCCGTCGGAAAATAATTTAAGCTGGTTGAATCGGTAAGAATCGTTATTCTGGTATTGGCAAAAGCGGTTTCGAATTCCATGTAATTAGAAAACTCACCTGCTGCTATATTCTCATATACGGTATCCTTTTCCGCTACCCTTACTTCATTAAAAAATAACTCGGTACTATTTTGAATTCGAATATTAACGAGGTTAACCTCATCATCCCTATCAGTACAAGAAAATAATAGAACAACAAAAATTACAGACAGCAGATATACCCTTTTCATAAACGTATTTTTATATACTCTATGAACGAAAAAGAGCGAATTATATTTTATCTGATAAAAACGGGTTCGTTTTCCTTTAAAGTATGTTCTTGACTGAATTGGTAATCGTCTAAATTAAACCCTTTAATGTCACTTAAAGATTTAGCATCGGTATCTATAATATACCTTACCATTGCACCTCGAGCTTTTTTAGCAAAGAAGCTGATAATCTTTAATTTATCCTTTTTCCAATCTTTAAAAATTGGAGTAATAATTTCTGCCTTTATTTTCTTAGGTTTTAATGCGCTATAGTATTCGTTACTTGCTAAATTCACCAACAGCTCATCATCTTCCATTTCATTGTTTAAATGATTTGTAAGCCTTTCTCCCCAATATTCATACAAGTTTTTCTTTCTGCCAATTTTTAAAGATGTACCCATTTCTAATCGGTACGGCTGCATTAGATCCAACGGTTTTAAAATACCATACTGTCCAGATAAAATTCTAAGCGTCTGTTGCAACTTCTCAATTTTTTCTTCGGATAAGGTATACGCATCCAAACCTTGGTATACATCACCACTAAAGGCGTACACGGCCTGCCTTGCATTTTCTGGAGTAAATGGTGTAGTAAAATCTTGATTGCGTTGCCAATTCAATTGCGCCAAATTATCTGAAATAGACATTAGCTCAGAAAGTGCCTTAGGTTTCTTCTTCTTTAATACTTTGTTCAGCTTTTCAGCATCATCGATAAATTCAGGAGATGTATATTTAGTTGTTGGCAATTCACTTTCGTAATTCAACGATTTTGCCGGAGAAATAACAATTTTCATAATGCAATTTTAATACCCAAAAATAAACATGATCAACTGTACCACCTACAAAAGATAAAAAAGAGTTTAAATAGTGGTATTGACAAATCTTATGCCGTACTATTTTTACTATAACTACGCCATTTTTCTATAGCGCTCGCCATATCATCTGGTATTTCAGAATCAAAACTCATATGCTTACCAGTTACCGGATGTACAAAACCTAATGTTTTAGCATGTAACGCTTGCCGAGGCAATAGTTTAAAGGTATTTTCTACAAATTGCTTGTACTTTGTGAATGTTGTACCCTTTAAAATTTTCTCGCCTCCATAACGCTCATCGTTGAACAGGGTATGACCAATATATTTCATATGCACCCTAATTTGGTGCGTTCTACCTGTCTCTAATTTACAAGATACCAGCGTAACGTAACCTAAACGTTCTAAAACCTTAAAATGGGTAACTGCTTCTTTTCCTTCCTCACCTTCAGGAAAAACATGCATCTGTAATCGGTTTTTAGGATTTCGCCCAACATGACCATCAATGGATCCTTCATCTTCTTCAATATTTCCCCAAACCAAAGCTATATATTCCCTTTCTGAAGTTTTATCGAAAAATTGTTTTGCTAAATGTGTCATAGCAGCTTCGGTCTTTGCCACAACTAAAAGACCCGATGTATCTTTATCTATACGATGCACCAAACCTGGTCTTTCATTACTGTTAGACGGCAAGTTATCGGTATGATGTATTAAGGCATTAATCAAAGTTCCCGTATAATTACCATGCCCAGGGTGTACCACCATACCTGCAGGTTTATTCACTACCAATAATACATCGTCCTCGTAGACAATATCCAAAGGAATGTCTTCTGGAACCAACAAAAATTCGTGCGGAGGATGCTCAAAAAGCACCTTAACCTCATCGCCAGCTTTAACTTTATAATTAGATTTTACTATCTGATCATTTACCCATACATGACCATCTTTGGCAGATTGCTGTATTTTATTCCGCGTAGCATTTTCAATAAAATTCATCAAAAATTTATCTACACGTAGCGGTACTTGACCTTTTGATGCTACAACCCTATGATGTTCAAAAAGTTCTCCATCTTCATTCACTGGGCGTTCAATATTATCTTCCATTTAATCCTCAGATTCAGATTTAATAATGGCCCTCTCGGTAATGCTACCATTACCACAGATCAGTTCTATCTTAGAAGTTTTGGGCAGCTTATCGCCTGGTTTAATATCCTTACCCTTAAATTTAATACGATAGACCATGTCTTTACCTAACTCATCAATATAGGTAACCCTTTGTACATCTAAACCTACTGCCTTTAACATAGAAGAGGCATTGCGCTTGGTCACCTGAATTATTTGGGGCACGGTAACTTTTTTATATCCTGATGGATTGACCGTAAAATATACTTTTCTGTTCTCCTTAACTTTTGATCCTGCCGCAGGGTTTTGTTCTATGATAGAAAACCTTGGGTAATCTGGATTATAATTTGCAGAATCCAACACCTCATATCGCAATCCGGCTTGTTCTATAGATTTTCTCATTTCCATTACCGACTTTTTAGAAAAGTCTGGCACTTCTACAAACTCACCATGATTGGTAGTACTCTTCAGGTACCCTAACACAAGAAAAATGATGATGATTAGTACCAATAACGCAAGACCAAGTTGAATTAAAAATGTCTTACTTTTTAAAAAATTGAAAAAATTTCTCATACAAATTATTTGACCAGACAAATATAGTAAATGCCCCCTTACCTTTTAATGAGCTTACGGTTATAGTTAATGCATATCCAAAAATTATATATCGGGTTCATGAATGAACAAGGTTTTCTTTTTTATTTTATTTCAATGCTCCATCTTTGCTATAGCATTTTAACAGACCATACAGATGAAAAAAAATATAGCAATTATAATGGGAGGCTACTCTAGTGAATATAAAATATCACTTAAAAGTGGTAATGTGGTCTATAATTACCTAAATAAGGAAAAGTTCAACCTGTTTAGAATTCATATTTTTAAAGATAAATGGGTCTATGTCGATGATGAGGAAAACGAAACACCTGTAGACCGTAATAATTTTTCAATACCTCTTAACGGTACATCTATAACTTTTGATTGTGTTTTTAATGCCATACATGGCACACCAGGTGAAGACGGATTAATGCAGGCCTACTTTGAACTTTTAGGTCTTAAACATACATCATGTAATTTTTATCAAGCAGCTCTAACCTTTAACAAGAGGGATTTATTAAGCGTTCTTAAACCTTACGGAATTAAGTCTGCGCCATCATACTATTTAAATTTAGGAGACCCAATCAACGAAGCCGAAATCATTGAAAAAGTCAAGTTGCCGTGTTTCGTTAAAGCTAATAAATCTGGTAGTAGTTATGGTATTAATAAAGTATATAAACCCGAAGAATTAAAGGGTGCCATAGAATCTGCATATAAAGAAGATGATGAAATAATTATAGAAGGTTTTCTAGAAGGTACAGAAGTATCTGTTGGTGTATTAAAAATAAAAGGAGAAACAACTGTTTTCCCTATCACCGAAATAGTATCTGAGAACGATTTCTTTGACTACCAAGCCAAATATGAGGGTAAATCGCAAGAAATAACACCCGCCAGAATTAATGCCGTTCAATTGAAGAAGGTTACAAAAACTTCAAAAAAAATATATGATGTCTTAAAAATGACCGGCTTTTCTCGAAGTGAATTTATATTTATAGGAAACGAACCATATTTGCTTGAAATGAATACTACACCAGGTTTAACCACTGAGAGTATTTTACCGCAACAAGCAAAAGAAGCAGGCATTGAATTGGGTATGTTATTTGAACACGCTATAACCGAAGCATTATCTTAAATTGCCTATATTTAGCAAGTAAAATCTTTATATGAGACGAGCAATTTTTCCCGGTTCTTTTGACCCATTGACTTTAGGCCATCATGACATTATTATGAGAGGCATCACTTTATTCGATGAGATTATAATTGCCATAGGAAAAAATGCAGATAAAAAGTACATGTTCAGCTTAGAACAACGTATAAAATTTATAGAAGAGGCATTTAAAGATGTACCCTCAATTTCTGTAAAATCATACGAAGGGCTTACAGTAGATTTTTGTAAGAAAGTAGATGCTAATTTTATTTTAAGGGGATTGCGCAACCCTGGAGATTTTGAATTTGAGAAGGCAATTGCACATACAAATAGAAAATTATCTGAGATAGAAACCGTGTTTTTATTGACCTCATCGGGCAAATCATATATAAGTTCATCTATAGTAAGAGATGTAATACGCAACGGTGGCGATTACACTGGCTTAGTACCTGATTCTGTAAGAAAATAAGCGTATTTCATCGGCCAGACAACATAAAAGGCCCGTATAACCACACTTTTTCGCAAAAACACAACAATTTACAAGGTAAGGTTGGAATATTCTTATAATTTAGTAGGAAAATTCTTTCCACCTATGCTAAAATCAAAAAATAGCTCTTCATTTTCTTTAGATTGGATTCAACAAATTCCATCATCTATTGCCATCATAGATACCGATTACAATCTTATAAGTGCTTCACCCAGGTGGTTGGTCAATTTTCAATTTGATCTTGATCAAATAAAAGGTAAAAACCTTGATAGTCTTTTCCCAGAACTTTCTCAAGAACTTACTACACGGTTAAAGTATAGCTTAGATGGTTTAAGGGATATTAAATTTAAGTACAACGCTAAAAATTCCCATTACTCATCTGAAGACTCCATTTGGCATTTAAACCCCTGGAAAGATGGGTATGGCAATATCATTGGTGTAATCATAAAAACAGAACCTATTTCCAAAACCCAAGAGCTGGAATTGGAACTGAACAAGACAAAATTATTGCTTAATAATAAAAGGTCTGTTGCAAAAATAGGAAGTTGGGAGCTCGATGTCGTTAACAACTTATTACAATGGACACCAGTGGTGAACAAGATATATGGTTTAAAAGTAGATTATGAACCTACTTTAGATAATGCCATCGACTTCTACGTAGACGAATCTAAAGATATCATAAAAAAGGCACTTGATGAAGCTATCAACTCAGGTAAACCTTGGAACGTAAAAGCTCAGCTACAACAACAAGATGGAAAAATTATTTGGGTAAACACCATTGGCAGACCAAAGTTTAAAGACGGTAAGTGCACCAGAATTATTGGCACTATTCAAGAAGTTGATGAAATAAATCAAATTGACATACAGCTTACTAAACTAGAAAACGAGCTTAACGAATACCCATTATTTGAGAAAATACCACTAGGTCTAGCTATTGTAGATTTTAGTACTGGAAGAATTATAAATGTCAATCAACAATTTTTAAAACTATCTGGTTATGACAAAAATTATTTCCTGAACAAGAGTGTTAAGAGTTTCGTGAGTTCAACGCTCATTAGCAAATCAGACAACCTAATGCAACAATTAGAAAATAACGGTGTATTTAAACCTGTGAAATTTACATATTCAAACAAATTAAAACATCAATTAAATCTAAAGGTTACTGGAAATCTGCTTGTAGGACGTAATAGCAAAAAGAGCATTCTCTGTACTATTGAGAATATTACAACTCAAACTAAATTAGAAAAGAGGTTAAAAAATACCATTACCGCATCAAGGGAAAAAAATGACCAGCTTCTCAACTTTGCCCATATGGTTTCACATAATCTTAAAACCCATGCTACAAACTTTTCATTGCTTTTAAATTTTCTAAACGATGAAAAAGGGCTTACTCAACGAAATAAATTTATGACGATGCTTTTCAATGCATCCGACAATCTATCTGAAACCATTAAAGGTCTTAGGGAGATCGTAGCAGTGAAATCTAATGTAAACAATGAGAAGAAATCACTTTGCTTAAACGATAGTATTTTTATCGTTGAGCAGAATGTAGCTGGGCTTTTAAAACAGACAAATGGTAAAATCATTAATGAAATACCAGACGACGTTACCATTAAAGCTTTGCCTGCTTATTTGAACAGTATATTGACCAACTGTATTACAAATTCCATAAAATATAGGAGTGAAGACAAAACACCTATTATAATTTTAAGTGCAGAAGAAAATGAAAATTATACTATTTTAAGTATTGAAGACAATGGTTTGGGTATTGATTTAGAAAAATATGGCGACCAATTATTCGGGCTTTACAAAACCTTTCATAGAAACAAAGATTCTAGAGGTATTGGCTTATACATAACAAAAAATCAAATGGAAGCAATGAAAGGTAAAATTACTGTAGAAAGTAATCCTGGGCAGGGTTCTATTTTTAGATTTCACTTTAACAAAAAATAATAACGCAGTTTAAAATCTGATTTTTAATTCTTTTACAACGTAAATGATAGCATTCACAACAATTATACAGTTAACTGTTTCAATCCCTTTAAATTCGTAAGAAATTTCAGCGGCATGGTAAAAGTTCCCCTAACATCTAACGCCTCGTACATAATTAGACAATTACCGGCACCAACTGCCTTCATTGATACTAATTTTAACATTGTTCAGACCTCTGACAAATGGACGAGCCTTTTTAATAAAAATGACGAATGCTCTAACTCAGGAAGCTTATTTGAAGTTTTCCCCGATTTAAGCCATAAATGGAAAATGGTCATAGAAAATTGCTTTAAAGGAAATTCACAACCAATGGGCATACACAAAGCCATTGATTGCGACGGACAAGAGCTTTGGTTTGAGTGGACCAACGCACCTTGGTACGACGTTGATGAAAATATCGTTGGAGCAATCATTCAATTGAGTAACATTACCGACGCCGTAAAAAATGAGCTTGAGCTAAATAAAAAAGAACTTTTTCTACAACAACAAGCCGAAATCACTAAAATTGGTCGATGGGAATATAATATTGTCGAAAACAAATTGTTTTGGTGCGAAACCACAAAGGCAATACATGAAGTACCGAGAGATTTCACCCCTAATATAGAAACTGCTTTATTCTATTATAAAGAAGGGCATAGTAGAAATACTATTTCCATGTCATTATTTGAAGCACAGAACAAAGGCAAAACGTGGAGCAACTTAAAACTACAGATTGTAACCGCCTCTGGAAAAGAAAAGTGGGTAATGGCTGGGGGAAAACCTATCTACAATAAAGGGGAAATGGTAGGTTTAATAGGTACTTTTCAAGATATTCATGAGCAGGTAGAGGCACATACTAAAACCATTGATAACGAAAAATTACTTAGAACACTTATAGACAACTTACCCGTTAATGTTTATATCAAAGACACTGAATCGAGAAAAGTATTGATCAATAAGGCTGAATGTGAATACTTAGGCGTAAACGACCCAAAAGAAATTATTGGAAAGAACGACTTTGATCTTTACCCTTTAGAAGCTGCCAGAAAATCTCGTGCAGAGGATTTAAAAGTAATGAACACTCTTAAACCAGTAATTGGTAAGGAGACTAAAAAAACTACATTAGACGGCAAGGTAACATCTTTTCTTAGTTCTAAAATACCGCTACTTAACAGTAAAGGAATTGCCTATGGTATTGTTGGTATAAGCTTGGATATCACTAGACTTAAGGAAAAAGAAAAAGAATTACGTAACATTATTAATATTGCCTCTGTTCAGAATAAAAAATTATTAAACTTTGCTCATATAGTTTCCCATAATTTGCGCTCTCATTCTGCAAATTTCTCCATGCTTTTAAACTTTTTGGAAAATGAAGAAGACGAGAATGAGAAAACAAAAATTGTGGAAATGCTTACCAAAGCTTCTAATAATTTACTTGAAACTTTAGACAACTTAAATGAAGTTGTTTCCATAAACACGAATACCAATATTGAAATAAAGGAGTTACCTCTAAATGACAAGATATTAGATACTAAACAGCATTTATCTTCACTTCTTTCAAATAACAATGCCACCATTGAAAACAATGTACCGGAGGACTTTATGGTTCATTCTGTACCGGCATATTTAGATAGTATTTTAACGAACTTTATCTCTAATGCCGTTAAGTACAAACACCCAGAAAGAGATGCTAAAGTAATTTTAAGTGCAGAGAAAAAAGATAACTATTCAATATTGACAATTGCAGATAACGGACTGGGAATAAATTTAGAAAAGTATGGCAAAAAGCTCTTTGGAATGTATAAAACATTTCATGATCATAAAGACGCCAGAGGTATAGGTCTTTACCTTACCAAAAATCAAATTGATGCTATGAACGGTAAAGTTGAAGTTAGTAGTGTTGTAGGAAAAGGTACAGAATTTAAAATTTTCTTTAATGAAAAAAATTAGTGATATCACTATTATTGATGACGATGCAATTACCGTTTTCGGTTTACGAAAATTAATTTCTTCAAGTGTAGAGTGCAATTCTATAGCATCGTATGCAAATGGCAAAATTGCTATAGACGCTATGAACGATTTTTTTAATAGCAAACAGCAAATTCCACAGATAATATTTTTAGATATTAATATGCCCATTATGGATGGGTGGGAATTTTTAGAAGCTTTTATCAACCTACCGATTAGGGAAAAAATCAGAATCAATATTGTCACCTCTTCCATTGACCCTCGTGATCAACAGCAATGGGAGTATTTTAAAGGAAAAAGCCATCATTTAATTACATTCAATCAAAAACCGATCGATAGAAATAAAATCGTTGAAATTACCCAAGTTGCTTAAAGCAATAAAGTAATTATTATTTTTACTATCAATTACTGGCATTTAACCTATTTAATTGATAGTTCATGAAAACGATATTACCGCTATTATTGTTTTTTACATTGCTCTCTTGCGAGAATAAAGTTGAAAATACCAAAACCGATTTCCCTACCCCTTTTGAAACTTCTAACAAAACGGAAACAGCTACCTACGAGCAGGTAATTGATTTTTATATAAAACTGTCCAAAGAATTTTCCAGTATAAACATACAAACCATTGGTACTACCGATAGTGGTAAACCTTTGCATGTGGTTACGTATAGCGGCAAAGGTGATTTTGATTTTAAAAAATTAGCAGAGAACAATACAATGATGTTGATCAATAACGGTATTCACCCCGGTGAAAGCGACGGTATTGATGCTACAATGCTTCTATTTAGAGATTTAGCTAGTAAAGAAATTAAAGTACCAGAGGAGACGATAATTGCTACCATACCGGTTTATAATGTTGGTGGTGCCCTTAACAGAAATAGCACCACTAGAGCCAACCAAAATGGACCCTTAGAATATGGTTTTAGGGGTAATGCCAAAAACTATGATCTAAATAGGGATTTCATTAAAACGGATACTAAAAACACTGAAACTTTTACTGAAATATTTCATTTAATAAATCCTGATATTTTTATAGATAACCACGTTAGTAACGGTGCTGACTACCAGTACACCCTTACCCACCTTTTTACACAACACAATAAATTAGGTGGCGCCTTAGGTGATTATGTTCATGATCAATTAATGCCCCAATTACAGGATTCATTGCTCAACGATGGGTGGGAAATTACACCCTATGTAAATGTATTCAACGCTCCGCCCGAAAATGGATTTCAACAATTTATGGATCACCCGAGATATTCTACCGGTTATACCACATTATGGAATACCGTAGGTATGATGGTAGAGACGCATATGCTAAAACCTTACGATAAACGGGTAGCCGGCACTTACCAGCTTATGCTAAAAATGATTGCCATTGCAGAGAAAGATGGTAAAAAGATTAAAGAAATGCGCAATGTTGCCAATGCCGCTCTACAACAAAGTGATTATTACCCGCTAAAATGGCAATTGGATACGACCAAAACTTCAAATTATGTTTTCAAAGGATTTAAAGCAGATACCATTATTAGTGAAATTACCGGCTTTAAAAGATTAAAATATAATCGAGAAATCCCCACCCAAAAAGAAGTAATGTATCAAGATTACTTTAAAGCCTCAGACTCCATACGCATACCTCAAGCGTACATCATCGGTAAGCAGTGGCATAATGTCATAAAGCGATTAGAGCTCAATAACATTTCATATACCGAACTACAAAAAGATTCTACATTTTTGGTTGAATCGTATAAAATAGACAACTACAAAACATATACATCTCCTTACGAAGGTCATTATCTTCATTATAATACCTCAGTAAATTCTGCCAACATTTCAAAAGAATTTAAAGCGGGAGATATTATTATACCTACAGACCAACCAGGGCTTAGGTATATACTTGAAACCTTAGAACCTAGTGCTGTAGATTCATTTTTCAATTGGAATTTCTTTGATACCATTTTACAACAAAAAGAAGGTTTTTCACCTTACGTATTTGAAGATACCGCTCTAGAAATGTTAAAAAATGATTCTATCCTAAGAACTGAATTTGACATTAAAAAGAATCAAGATCAAGACTTTAAAAACAACTGGTACCTACAACTAAAATGGTTATTTAAACACAGTAAGCATTATGAAGAAGCTCACATGCAATATCCTATCTATAGAATACCAAACTGATACTAATCCTCTTGAAATAATATTTTTATATTGACGTAAGAATTTTCTAAAGCCTTTTTTATTTTTTCGGGACCTTTCCATCTTACCTTAAAGATGCCTTCCTTTTTTTCGGGTTTTAATTTACCCTCATAATCGGTACTCATTTCATACCAATATACTTGCTTTAGTTTAGTAATGCCGTTACGTTTAAAAAGGTGATAGGTAGTGCGCAAGTAATTATCTAGCTTAAGACCTTTTACTCCGGTCTCTTCTTCTACCTCACGTATGGCACACTCCTCAATGGTTTCACCTTTATCGAGTTTTCCTTTCGGTAAATCCCATTTATCGTTTCTATAAATAAAAAGAACCTTTCTCTCTTTATTATATACAACACCACCGCCAGCAATAACCAGTGGAATATATTGCGTAAATTTTTTAAAAATTTCATCGTGATTCGGGTGGTATATGAACGCTTCCTCCAACTTCCCCTTCCTCAATGAACTTATAGCCTCTTCAACAGACTCCTTATTTAACAAAAAATACTCACCGTTTGTAGTATCAGAGAGTTTATTTGTTAAAATCAAAGGCAATTCATTAACAAAAACTTTATACATTTGCGTCATGGTTTTAGACAAAAACACTGCAAAAAAAACAGCAGAGCTTCTCTTGCAAATTAATGCAATTAAATTGAATCCCGAAAATCCTTTTACATGGGCTTCTGGATGGAAATCTCCTATATATTGCGATAACAGAATATTACTTTCTTACCCTGTAATCAGAAACTACGTTCGTGATGAAATGGCGAAGCAAGTTGAGCAATTATACGGCAAGCCAGATTGTATTGTTGGTGTTGCCACAGGAGCAATTGGCATTGGTGCTTTAGTGGCAGATAAACTTAACCTTCCGTTCGTATATGTAAGACCTGAACCTAAATCTCATGGTCGTCAAAATCAAATCGAAGGTCATTTAGAAGCCCATCAAACAGTGGTTGTAATCGAAGATTTGATCAGCACGGGAAAAAGCAGTTTAAATGCAGTAAAGGCCCTTAAAGCTATAGATGCCAATGTTAAGGGAATGTTGGCCATTTTTACCTACGGATTTGAAACTGCTGATAAAAACTTTAAGGAAGAAAATACTGAATTGCATACGTTAAGCAATTACGCCCATTTAATTGAACAAGCTTCGGATACAGGTTATGTAAAAGAAGAACAATTAACAACATTAATGGAATGGAGGAAAGACCCTTCACAATGGACAAATAAATAATATATGTTTATAGAAACGCCTAAGGCACAAGTAGCAAAAAGTAAAGAAGAAACTTTCAACTTTTTGAACGACCTATCTAATTTTAGACAGTTAATGCCCGAAAATATAGATAAGTTCGAAGTTCTTAATGAAAATAGGCTTCTTTTTGCTTTAAAGGGTATGCCAGAAATAGTTTTAGAAAAAAAGGAGCAAACACCTTTTGATCAATTAGTTTTGGGTGCTGCCAGTGAAAAATTACCATTTACGTTAACTGCAGACATTAGTGAAGTTGGTAGCGAACAAAGTGAAGTTGTTTTAAGCTTCAAAGGTGAGTTCAATGCTATGATGGCCATGATGATAAAATCGCCTATCACGAATTTCATAAATACACTATCGACTAATTTGGGTAAAATCTAATACAGTAACTGTATTTCTTTTAATCCGAACTCCTTAAAATCACCATTAACTAGTTTCACGACCAATTTACCGTCAATGGAAACCTTTTCTATTGTACCCGTAATTTGCTCATCGTTCGGAAGCTTAAAAATACTGGTTTGCCCCTTTTTAAATAAGTGGGTATGGTATTGTGCATATAATTCTTTTTCACGCAATTGAAATGGTCTGATCAAATTTTGGTGTAGATGTTCTACCAGGGAATAGAACACTTCATCAAGATCATAATCAATACCCGTAATTATTTTTAACGAAGATGCATGAGGCGCATTTTTAAATGATTTTTGATTTACGTTCAACCCAAAACCTATAATACTACGTTTAATTGTTGAGCCCGATATAATATTTTCTATCAATATACCTCCAATTTTGTAATTACCTGACAGAATGTCGTTTGGCCACTTAATACTCAAATTAGGTATTCCAAAATCTTTTAAACTCTCTAAAATAGCCAATGAAACACAAACACTTACAAGAAAAACCCGTTGAATTGGAATATCAATATTTTTTTTCAATACACTGAAAGCTAGATTCTTACCAGGCTGAGACTCCCACACCGCATTTAATTGCCCCCTACCCGATGTTTGGTTTTTAGTGGTTATGACAGTAAAATCTTCTAACGCTCTTTCAAATGACAAATTTTTTAAATAGGTGTTTGTTGATTGCGTGGCATCAAGTTTGATTATTTGCATTTGACGTACCTTATTGTGAAACTTTAATGTATTGTTAAAAACTAGACCTAAAAGAACAAAAAAATAATAACTTTGTAAAAACTAAAATTTTTGAATGCAGGAAAGTAAAACTAGCGCAGATGAGTTAATTGCATTAATTATACAAGGAGTTGACGAGGTAAAAGGACAAAATGTCAATCTATTAGATTTAAGAGAAATTGAGAATACCGTTTGTGATTACTTCATAGTTTGTAACGGTACTTCCAATACGCATGTAAATGCTATCGTAGGTTCTATCCAAAAAACAGTAAGTAAAGCGATTCAAGATAAACCCTGGCACGTAGAAGGCGAGGACAATGCCGAATGGGTATTAATGGACTATGTTAATGTAGTGGTCCATGTATTCCAAAAGCAAGTTCGAGAATTTTATGACATAGAAGGTTTATGGGGAGATGCAAAATTCACAACAATAGAAAGTAGCGTAAATCAATAAAAAATTAAAATGGCAAAAGAAAACAAAACAAATCCGAAAAAACCAAAGTTTAGCTCTTGGTGGATTTACGGATTGGTAGCAGTATTACTTATTGGGTTTCAATTATTCAATAGTGATGATTTAGCTAGCACACAAAAAACGACTACTTCAGAATTACAGCAGTATTTGAGAAATGGTGATGTTAAAAAGATTTTAATCATCACAAATACAAATCAAGCAAAAGTCTTTTTGACCGATGAAGCTATTTCTAAAGATGTTCACAAAGATGTCAATGAGAAGTCTTTTCTTCCTTCGTCTGGCAATGTTCCTCAATACACTTTAGATTACGGTGATCTTCAAATTTTTCAAAATGAAATTACCGACATCAAAAAAGAGAACAATTTAGATACCATTATTGAATTTGGTAAAGAATCAACAGCTATACTAGATTTCCTGTTATCATTATTACCTTTTGTATTGATCATTGGTATTTGGATATACTTAATGCGCAGAATGTCTGGCGGCGGCGGCGGCGGTGCCGGTGGGCAAATCTTCAACATTGGTAAATCGAAAGCAAAATTATTTGACGAAAAGACCGATACAAGAACATCATTTAAAGATGTTGCAGGTCTAGAAGGTGCCAAGGAAGAGGTTGAAGAAATTGTTGAGTTTTTAAGAAACCCAGACAAGTATACCTCATTAGGTGGAAAAATACCAAAAGGAGCATTATTAGTAGGTCCTCCAGGAACTGGTAAAACACTTTTAGCCAAAGCAGTTGCCGGTGAAGCTAAAGTGCCTTTCTTCTCCTTATCCGGTTCAGACTTCGTAGAAATGTTCGTAGGTGTTGGTGCTTCTAGGGTACGTGATCTATTTAAGCAGGCAAAAGACAAATCTCCTGCCATTATATTTATCGATGAAATCGATGCTATCGGTAGAGCTAGAGGTAAAAACAATTTTACGGGCTCAAATGATGAACGTGAAAATACCTTGAACCAATTACTAACAGAAATGGATGGTTTTGGAACCAATACCAATGTAATTGTATTGGCAGCAACCAACCGTGCAGATGTATTGGACAAGGCATTAATGCGTGCCGGTAGATTTGACAGACAAATTTATGTTGACCTACCGGATATTCGTGAACGTAAAGAAATTTTTGAGGTTCACCTAAGACCTATCAAAACAGCTGAAACTTTAGACTTGGATTTCTTGGCTAGACAAACTCCTGGTTTCTCTGGTGCAGATATTGCCAATGTTTGTAACGAAGCGGCATTAATAGCTGCACGTAACGAAAAGAAAGCGGTTACTAAGCAAGATTTCTTAGATGCCGTTGATAGAATCGTTGGTGGTCTTGAAAAGAAAAACAAGATAATTACCCCTGGTGAAAAAGAAACTATAGCTTATCACGAAGCAGGGCATGCAACTACAAGTTGGATGTTGGAACATGCTGCTCCATTGGTAAAAGTTACTATTGTACCTAGAGGACAGTCGTTAGGCGCTGCATGGTATCTACCGGAAGAGCGTTTAATTGTAAGACCAGAACAAATGTTGGACGAAATGTGTGCAACAATGGGAGGTAGAGCTGCAGAAAAGGTTATTTTCAATAAAATATCTACCGGTGCTTTAAGTGATTTGGAAAAAGTTACCAAGCAAGCAAGGGCTATGGTTACCATTTATGGTCTTAACGATATTATTGGTAATACAACGTACTACGATTCATCTGGTCAAGATTCTTACGGTTTCTCTAAGCCTTACAGTGAAGATACTGCTCGTAAAATTGATGCAGAAATCTCTAAAATCATAGAAGAGCAATACCAACGAGCAATTAAGGTATTAACAGACAATAAAGATAAACTTACCACTTTGGCCGAACGATTGTTAGAGAAAGAGGTTATCTTTAAGGAAGATTTAGAAAAGATTTTTGGAAAGCGTAATTTCGAAAAGGATGTTTTAGCATTAGAAAACGAAAAGAAACTTAAAGAAGAAGAGGAAAACAATTCTACAGAGGAGCAAGAAATTACTGAAAATAAGTAAAATTGCACTACTTTAGATTAGCAATTAGTTCAATAGTATAAATGGGGTTTTTAGATATTTTATTTGGTGGTGGTAAGAAGAAAGTTTCGAAAGAAACAGCGGAGACGCGTGGAGACCATATGCCTGATATAAATATTCCCGTTGACGAGAAATTTACCATACATTTCAAGCAAAATGGTGGAAAGTTTATCTATTGCGATTCTGACATAGAAGTGTCACGTGCTATACAAAATATAGTAACGGAAAATAATTGGGAAAGCGAGCCTTTCTTTGTTCTCAATGAAAGGCTAGCCCAAAAATTTTCAAAGGAACCGATTACTTTTACCGATAATGCCAGGCAAAGTGAGGTATTCTTTACCACCTGTGAGCATTTAATAGCCCAAAACGGAAGTATTTTAGTTTGCTCTAATCAATTACTTGAGAAAAAAGTAAATGAACTACCAAGTAATGTAGTTGTTTTTGCAACTACAAGTCAATTGGTAGAAAATATTGGTGAAGGTTTAAAAACTATTAAAAAGAAATACGGTCAAAAAATTCCGGCCAATATAACAACCCTAAAACACTTTAAGGCTACCAAAGAAAATTCAGATGATTTTCTAACCTATGGTAGTAGTACTAAAAATCTTTATCTTTTACTACTGGAAGATTTATAGTATGAAAGAAATTTTACGAAGGTCATTAACTGGGGCTGTATATATCATTTTATTACTGTCGGCAGTTTTTTTAAGCTCCGACGCATTTGATTTTTTGTTCATGACATTCGGTCTCGCTTGTCTATATGAATATAAAAAACTAGTTCGCTTAAAAGGGTTTTACATTTTTGCTGCATACCTTGCTCTTTGGTGGGTCTTCATCTATTTAGTAAAAGATCAACTGCTTATCAATGTTCTTATGTTGGTAACTATTGTGGTCAACATTTTTTTGTTAGCAAACCTTTTTACAAAAAAACCTTTGATTCTCAATACACCACTAAAATTTATTGTAGGCTTGTTCTACATCGGGGGAGGTTGTATTTTTCTTACTATGATACCTTACAAAAATGACGCCTTTGCCAAATTATTGATCATGGGTATTTTTATTTTAATTTGGGTAAACGATTCATTTGCATATCTAGTTGGTAAGAGTATTGGACGTACCAAACTTTTTCCATCAGTTTCTCCTAAAAAAACCATTGAAGGTACTTTAGGAGGTTTTATATTTGCACTGGCTGCAGCTTATCTTATGGGTAGATTTGAAGAGCTAATTAGTCCTATTCAATGGATGATATTGGCCACCGTTATAGTTGTAGCAGGAAGTTTGGGAGATTTGATAGAATCAAAATTTAAACGAACTGCGGGTGTTAAGGACAGTGGAGCCATATTACCGGGCCATGGTGGCATGTTAGATCGTTTGGATAGTTTAGTTTTTGCAGCACCGTTTGCATATTTAACTTTAAATATTTTCAGTTATGTTTCATAGAGAGGGACAAAAAATTATATTGTTTTCTTTTTTACTAATAGGGGTTAGTATTATACTGGCTCATTTTTTCATAGATATAGCATGGCTGAAATTAACGGTTCAAATACTTGGCTTAATTCTACTGATCATTATTCTACAGTTTTTTAGAAACCCTAAAAGACTGGCCATAAAAGATTTTAATGAAATCTTGTCGCCCGTTGACGGTAAAGTTGTGGTCATTGAAGAAGTGGAGGAAAAAGAATATTTTAAGGACAAGAGAAAGCAGGTATCTATATTTATGTCTCCGGTAAACGTACACGTTACCAGATACCCTGCAAGCGGTAGCATAACCTTTTCAAAATACCACCCAGGTAAATATCTCGTAGCTTGGCACCCAAAATCTAGCGAAGAAAACGAAAGAACAACGGTAGTGATCAAAACACCTAAGTTTGGCGAAATTCTATATAGACAAATTGCAGGTGCATTAGCAAGACGTATTGTAAATTATGCCGAGGTAGGAGAAAGTGTTCAACAAGGTGATGATGCCGGTTTTATTAAATTTGGCTCTAGAGTAGATTTATTCTTGCCATTGGACTGCCAGATTAACGTAAAACTTAACCAAAAAGTAAAAGGTGCCGGCACATGTATTGCCACTTTTATCGACCCAAATGAAAAAGACGAACTTACATATTGAATTTGAGAAGACGGTTGATTTGGTTAATAACTATACAGAGCCAATACCTGCAGATGTTCTTTTAAAACTTTATGCCTATTACAAAATTGCAAATGCCAATTTTGATAATCCAGGTAGTAAAACACCATTGATCAATGCATTTAAAGCAAATGCATTATTTCAAGCCAAGAATATGAGCAAGAAGAAAGCAATGCAATCTTACATTGAATTGGCCACCAAAGAATTGAAGTAACCACAATTAATTACCTTCAAATAATCATATTAAGTACTAGGTTGTTGCTATTGAGTTTATAGTATATGTAAACCAGTGAAATTTACTAGATGAAACAACTACAAAAATTGAAATTCAACATACTTCGTATTTCGATAGGGCTTGTCTATTTAATATTTGGTTTCATTAAATTTATTCCTAATCTAAGTCCGGCAGAAGATTTAGCAACTAATACCATTGGTATTTTAACTTTAGGCATTTTACCCCAACATTTGGGTTTAACTATTTTGGCAGCTGCCGAAACTTTAATTGGTTGCTTTCTTATCATAAATTGGAAACCTCGTATAATCATCTCTATTGCAATAATTCATATACTTTTTACCTTCACCCCTTTATTTTTACTACCTGAAGAAATTTTTGGCAAAGGCGAATTGATTTTCACTCTAGCGGGACAATACATATTTAAAAACATAATTATTTTAAGTGCTTTATGGTCCTTAAAAATTGATCTAAACATCAATCTTAAAACAATTGAAGAACCTTCTACGACCAAATGGGTAGGTGTTAAGAATCAATGATACAAATCTTCTAAATCGGCATCACATAGAGAACAAAAAAGCTCATCTAGCTTTGTGCATACATCATTAAAAAAACGTTCGCCTTTTTCAGAGGTGGCATACTCCGGATTTCCAATTCCTGTATCACTACTTACTTTAGACCATTGTCTTTCTGCCCAAGCCCAGCCCTCATTATAAGCTTTGATCTTAAACTTTTTAGCACTACCACTACCCCATTTTTCTTTTTGCAAAACCAAATCTGGCCTGAGATAAAGCATTAAGCTTGTTTCCATTTCATCAGCATGATCTCCTTTTTCCTTAAAATATTCAGTTTTATCTAGCATTGGAGGAAAAAAGCAAAAGCTAATGAACATTTCTGGAAACATTAAACCCAATTCTCTTACCAGTGGTTTAAAATTATTTCCACCATGACCGTTAAACAATAAGAGCTTTTTAATCCCTTGCCTATCCAAAACTGTAACCAAATCTTTTAAAATAGCCAATTGCGTAGACGGGTTCAGATTCATATCCAAATAGATATCTTTCTGTCCGGTATTGACACCATAAGGTATTGTTGGCAGAACAATGACCTTTTTTCCTTTCTCCCAAGTCATACCTGCAGAAGAGGTTACCATATGTTCCGCTTGATAATTATCTGTACCATAGGGTAAATGAAAGTTATGTGCCTCGGTTGCACCCCACGGTAAAATGGCTAAATCAAATTGTTCATTTTTTAAATGCTCCCAATTGGTTTCTGCTAATACATATGGTCTTATCATAGTATTAAAGATAACATTAAAGCATAAAAAACCCTTGCTATCAACAAGGGTTCGTATATTTTTTGAAAAATGGTTTGTAAATATTTGCTTTACAAGACCTTTTTACCTGATATGATATTATAAAGGATTACAATAACTGCAATTACCAATAGGATATGTACTAAACTACCAGTTGCAAGGCCAGGAACAATTCCTAACATTCCCAATAACCATATAATTATACAAATAACTGCTACTAACCATAATAGACTTCTCATAATGTGTGTTTTTTAGATTGTTTATATGGTAAATTTAAAGGGATTACCCCTGTTAGCTTAACTCAAATCAAACGATTACTAGCTCAAAATCAGAACTATACCGTAAACACGCTATTATAAGCATTTAAAATCAACGACTTACATCAATTTCTCTTTGAAAAACTCAATAGTTCTTGACCATGCCAATTCTGCGGCTTCTTCATCATATCTTGGGGTAGATGTATTATGAAAACCATGATTTACATTTGGATAGAAATATGCAGTATTCTCTTTACCTAATTCATTTAATCTTTTTTCATATTCTGGCCATCCGGCGTTTACACGCTCATCTAAACCGGCATATTGTAGTAATAAAGGCGCGTTTATACGCTCTATATCTTCTTTGGGCTGACCTCCGTAAAACGGAACGGCAGCTGCCAAATCTGGTACTTTAACCGCCATCATGTTAGAAATCCATCCTCCGAAACAAAAACCTACAACACCTATTTTTCCGTTACAATCCTCATGATTCTTTAAATAATCAAACGCAGCAATAAAATCCTCAAGCATTTCATTTCTCTCTCTTTTGCGTTGCATCTCCCTTCCTTCATCATCATTACCAGGATAACCGCCCAACGGGCTCAGCGCATCTGGCGCTATTGTAATGAAACCTGCCAAGGCTGCCCTTCTTGCCGTATCTTCTATATACGGGTTCAACCCTCTATTCTCATGCACTACCACTATACCAGGTAATTTTTCTTTAGCAGATTTTGGCTTTGAAAGCAACGCCTTGATCTCACCACCGCCTTTAGGTGAATTATAGGTAATAAATTCAGAGTCAAGATCCGGATCGTTTTTATCAATCAACAATGTTGTTTCATAATCTGGCATAAGAAAACTCATTAACGAAGGCACAGTTATACCACCTACGGCATACATTGACAACTTTTGAACAAAGTCTCGGCGTTCTAGTTTATTATGCGCATAGGCATCGTAAAGATCAAATACTTCTTGTTTAATATCTTCTTTTCGTAGTGATTTCATTTTCGAAGCTTTTTAGTTCTAATTAAAAATACAAAACCACTAAAGCACTTACTAAATTTTAACAATAGAAAAAGCCTCATTTCTAATGAAATAGAAATGAGGCTTACTTAATTTATCAACTAAAATTTTAGCTTAAACTAGCTAAACTTTTCTCTAATGTTTCAATTTTAGCTTCAGCATCGGCTAATTTTTGACGCTCAATCGCTATAACCTTTTCTGGAGCATTGTTCACAAAACGCTCATTGGAAAGTTTCTTCTGCACAGATTTTAAAAATCCTTTGGTATAGGTCAACTCTTCGTTAATTTTAACGATTTCCGCTTCAATATCGATAGCGCCTTCCATAGGCACAAAGTATTCATTACTCTTAACACGAAACGTCAAAGCACCTTCTAACTGTTCTTTTACATAACTAATGTCAGATACATTGGTCAATTTAGATATGACCACATCAAAACGGTTACTAACCTTTTCAGTATTTAAAACAGATAACTCCAATGCTTCTTTCATTGGAATATTCTTGTTTTTTCTAATGGTTCTTACGCCTGCAATAACCTCAGCCGCAAAGTCGAAATCTTCTAATAATTGCTCATCAATTTTACCTACTGTTGGCCATTTTGCAACTACCAGAGCTTCGCTCTCGCTTCTTTTGGAAATATGTTGCCAAACCTCTTCGGTCAAGAAAGGCATAAAAGGGTGCAATAATTTCAAGTTCTGTTCAAACAACCCAATCACTTGATCAAAAGTTGTTTTATCAATTGGCTGTTGGTAGACAGGCTTAATAATCTCCAATAAAGAAGAACTATAATCGTCCCAAACCAATTTATAAATTGACATTAAAGCATCTGAAATACGGAACTTGCTAAAATGATCTTCAATTTCTACCAAGGTTTTGTTCAACTTAGACTCGTACCATGCCAAAGCAAGCTTAGAAGCTTCAGGCTGCGGAATATCTGCAACTTCCCATCCTTTTAGCAATCGGAATCCGTTCCAAATTTTATTAGCAAAGTTTTTTCCTTGCTGACATAAATCTTCATCGAACATAAGATCGTTACCAGCGGCAGAACTTAACAATAAGCCTACACGAACGCCATCGGCTCCATAATCTTCTATCAGTTTCAATGCATCTGGAGAATTCCCTAAAGATTTTGACATCTTTCTACGCTGCTTATCTCTAACCAAACCGGTGAAATAAACATTCTCAAAAGGTTTTTTTCCTCTAAACTCATACCCGGCAACTATCATTCTAGCTACCCAAAAGAATAAAATATCCGGACCGGTAACCAAATCATTTGTTGGGTAATAATAATTTACCTCTTCGTTATCTGGATCCATAATACCACCAAATACACTCATTGGCCATAACCATGATGAAAACCAAGTATCGAGCACATCGGCATCTTGTCTTAAATCACTTATCTGTAAACCAGCATTGCCAGATTTCTCTTTGGCAAGTTCCAAGGCATCTTCTACATTGGCCGCTACAACAAAATCTTCTTGTCCGTCACCAAAATAGAATGCCGGTATCTGCTGTCCCCACCACAGTTGCCTAGAGATGTTCCAATCGCGAACGTTCTCCATCCAGTGACGGTAGGTATTTTCAAATTTCTTCGGATGAAGTTTTACATCACCACTTTCCAATACAGCTTCTAGGGCAGGTTTTGCCAAATCTTCCATTTTAAGAAACCACTGATCAGATAATTTAGGTTCAATAACAGCTTTGGTTCTTTCAGATGTACCCACTTTATTAATATGGGTTTCCGTTTTTACCAGAAAGCCTTTTTCTTCTAGTTCTTTTGAGATTTCTTTTCTTACCACAAAACGATCCTTACCCTCATAATGCATACCAAAACTGTTTAGGGTAGCATTGTCATTAAAGATGTCGATGGTTTCAAGATTATGTTTTTCACCTAGGGCTTTGTCATTTATGTCATGCGCAGGTGTAACTTTTAAACAACCTGTACCAAATTCCATATCAACGTATTCGTCTTCAATGATAGGTATTACCCTGTTACAAATTGGCACAATGACCTTTTTACCTTTTAAATGGGTAAATCGCTCATCATTAGGGTTAATACAAATAGCGGTATCACCTAAAATTGTCTCTGGCCTTGTGGTTGCAATCGTCACTTTTTCGTCTGAACCTTCAATAGCATATGACAAATAGTATAACAGCCCTTGCTTTTCTTCATAAACCACCTCTTCATCAGACAAGGTTGTCTGTGCCTCTGGATCCCAATTTACCATACGATATCCACGGTAAATTAAACCTTTGTTATAAAGGTCTATAAATACTTTGATGACGCTATCATACCGTTCTTTGTCCATAGTGAACGCTGTACGGTCCCAATCACAAGAACAGCCCAGTTTCTTTAACTGTTCTAAAATTATTCCGCCATATTCATTTGTCCAATCCCAAGCATGTTTTAAAAACTCATCTCTTGTAAGGTCATTTTTATTAATACCCTGCTCTTTTAATTTAGCTACGACCTTAGCTTCGGTGGCAATTGATGCGTGATCGGTACCAGGTACCCAACAGGCATTTTTACCTAATAAACGGGCTCTTCTAATCAATACATCTTGTATGGTATTGTTCAGCATATGACCCATATGTAATATACCCGTTACGTTTGGTGGCGGTATTACTATACTATAGGGCTCCCTTTCATCGGGAACTGAATGAAAATATCCGTTTTTCATCCAATACTCATACCAATGAGATTCCGTGGATTGCGGATTATATTTTGAAGGAATTTCCATATTTGGAACAGTTTTTGAATAAATATAAATGTGGGTTATTAAAAATAAAGCCGAATTGACATTCTAACGGTCACTTCAGCTAAATTTTACCTAAAATTAAATACGAAACAAAAATAAGTAACGTTAGAGTATAACAAAAGGATTTTGAGGTTGATCTGAAAAGATTTAATTTTGAAGTCCACCCAAAATTAAATATGATGAAAAAAATAGTACTTGTATTATTTGTAGGCTTACTAGGATTTAGCTTGACCGCTCAAGACACTGCGGCCAAAATAGAGTTTAAATCAGAAACCGTTGATTATGGTGAAATCGCAAAAGGATCTGACGGAGTTAGAGTTTTTGAATTTACCAACACTGGTAATGCTCCACTTATTGTGAGCAAAGTAAGTTCTAGTTGTGGATGTACAATTCCTAAAAAACCAGAAGACCCTATTTTACCAGGTAAAACCGGTGAAATTCAGGTAAAGTATGATACTAACAGAGTTGGTCCTATCCGTAAGGCAATTACGGTGATATCAAACGCTGATACACCTACAAAGGTTCTAAAGATAAAAGGTGAGGTAAAAGCATCTACCGGTACCAAATAAAAAAATCTTTTTATAAATTTAAAAGCCCAACTTTTCAGTTGGGCTTTTTTTTATGCGCTATTGTTCATCGAACAAGGGTTTCAATTCAAAACTGAACAGTAAATCATTGTCATACCGTTCTACTAAAACCTTTATCTTTTTATCTTTCTTTACGTTGAGCATATGCATGATCTCCTGTAATTTATATCTATGGATGCGCTTACCATTTACAGCTAAAATTACATCGCCCTCACGTAATCCTGCAGAATGAGCCGGACTCCCTTGACGAATTCCCGAAACAATTATCTCTGGAACCAGACTCAGCCTAGTTGCTCCTTGAAGTATAATCTGCACATTTCCATAAGACTTTGCATTACTATGTACTACACCGTTGGCATCGGCTATTCTTTCTGATACATATCTCATACCCGCATGTTGTAAATCTATACCGCTTATATTATACTGAAATATTTTACCGAAATTAGAATTTTTGGTAAGTATGAGTTTTTCATTGGCATAATCGAACGCGACATTAAATCTTTTTATTACCTCACCACCTAAACTTCCATTTCTACCGCCAAAATCTGCAATGGTATTAAAGGTTTCCATATCTGGAAATGCAGCCTTTGCATCACTCAATACAAAATCTGAAATTTTTATATGATCGATTTTTGTTCTTTTCCCAAAAATATCACCGGCCAAGCCCTTACCAAGAAAATCTTGATAATGCTTTTTAGGCAATTGAATTCGTTCATCTTCAAATAACCAAACCGCATCACTACTACCTGTATCCAACAACATTTTAACAGGTATTTCCTCGGTTTTATTTATCATCACAAAAGCGTCTAAATAAGCTTTTTTTCTAATGACCGTCATATCCACAGCTCTAGTATTCTTGGTTGACCTATACCTATACTGCTCCTGATCATAAAATTTGATCGTTTTCTTTACATAATTTACATCGACCACAAAATCGCGAAATAGGTCGTAACCAATAATACCATGTACAGGAATACCTAGGCTTGGCGAGAAATTAATACCAGCATCCATCACCACGTAAATATTTTGAGAAGTATTCTTGACACTACCCAGTTGCACCTTATTACCAGTAGACTTAAGGGCATTAATGGGATCACCCTCTCCCAGCCCATTAATAGTTATCTCCGTAACATTATTCAGTTGAATAGAGTCTTGATCTGCCAAATTGAACAAAATGGGCGTACCTACCCCAGAATCTAGAACAAAAGATAATTCTGTACCATTTACCTCTACAGGAATAATCATTAGATTATTTATGAGCTGAAATTTCACTTTATGAAATTTCTTGCCCTTTGGCAATTGATACGTTTGTGCATTAACAGCGCACCCAATACTACAAATGAAAAGTAATGAAAAAAAGAAGCGTATACGTAACATAATCTTTATGAATTAGTTAAGCCTTTTTAAGATACGCATTTTTTTAACATAACCGTCAATTTTAACAACAGCATGAAATTTAAATAAACCACAATTAAATTGTAAGTGCCATTATCATTTATCACTTTTGCGTAAAATTTAATTTATATGCCATCTGTTTCGAATAAAGGGCTTACAATGCCCCAATCGCCCATTAGAAAATTAGTTCCTTTCGCAGAAAGCGCTAAAAAGAAAGGAGTGCACGTCATTCATTTGAATATTGGACAACCAGATATAAAAACTCCCCAACAAGCACTCGATGCCGTAAAGAACAATAACATTAATGTGTTGGAGTATAGCCGCACCGAAGGATCTGAAGAATTTAGGAGCAAAATTGCCAAGTATTATATTAAAAATGATATTCCGGTTACTGCAGACGATATTATTGTAACCACAGGTGGATCTGAGGCTTTGTCATTTGCCATGAATACCATTGCGGATACAGATGATGAAATAATTATTCCAGAACCGTTTTATGCCAATTATAATGGCTTTGCTACTGCATGTGGTGTAACCGTTGTACCGGTGGTATCTAAACTAGAAGATAATTTTGCCTTACCCCCTATTGAAGAGTTTGAAAAATTAATTACGAAAAGAACCAGGGCTATTTTAATATGTAACCCAGGTAACCCAACAGGATATTTATATAGCAAAGAAGAGGTACAAAAATTAGCCACTTTGGTTAAAAAGCATAACATCTTTCTGGTTGCCGACGAGGTATACAGAGAATTTACCTATGACAATAAAACACATACTTCTATTTTAAAGGAAGAAGGTTTAGAAGAGAATGCGATTGTTATTGATTCGGTCTCTAAAAGATATAGTATGTGCGGAGCCAGAATTGGCTACCTAGTCTCTAAAAACAAGGATTTTATTGCTACTGCACTTAAATTTGCACAAGCACGACTATCGCCGCCAACTTATGCACAAATTGCCAGTGAGGCCGCCTTGGATACTCCCGATAGCTACTTCGCCGAAGTAAAGGAAGAGTATGTAGCCAGAAGAAATCTACTTATTACAGAGCTAGAAAAAATAGACGGTATTAAAATTGCCAAGCCGCAAGGAGCTTTCTATTGTATTGCCGAATTACCTATTAAAGACGCAGATCACTTTGCGCAATGGTTGTTAGAGGACTTTAGCTTAGTTAACGAAACCGTAATGGTTGCACCCGCTGCAGGTTTTTATGCAACTGACGGTTTGGGTAAAAAACAAATTAGGATTGCCTACGTTCTTGATAAAGAGAGCCTAAAACGTGCGGTTTATATTTTAAGCGAGGCACTTAAAAACTACAAGGGTTAATGATTATATATGACCATTTTTCTTTAAAAAACTATAATACTTTTGGCATTGATGCTACCGCGAGGCACTTTGTAGAAGTTACAACCATTGAAGAATTACAGGACATTCTAAACAATAAAGAGTATCCAAGGAAAATTCTTATCGGTGGCGGTAGTAATATGTTGCTTACAGATTATATTGATGCCCTTTTTATTCATGTTAATTTAAAAGGCAAACAACTATTATCAGAAGATAACGACACTGCAATAGTTAAGGTCATGGCCGGAGAAAATTGGCACGACATGGTGATGTGGACACTTGAAAATGATTTTGGCGGACTTGAGAACATGTCATTAATTCCGGGAAATACCGGTACTGCCCCAATTCAGAATATTGGTGCCTATGGCGTAGAACTAAAAGACTGTTTTGTAAGTTGCGAGGCGGTGAGAATAGAAGATCAGCAGTTAGTAACACTATCAAAAGAAGAATGCAAGTTTGGCTATAGAGATTCATATTTTAAAAATGAGGGGAAAGACAAATATGTAATAACCTCGGTTACTTTTTCTTTCACCAAAAACAATCATAAAATAAATTCTGGTTACGGTGCCATTGAAAATCAATTGGAAAAAGAAAATATATTAAACCCTACCATTAAAGATATTTCCAATGCAGTCATTGCAATTCGCCAAAGTAAACTGCCAGACCCAAAAGAATTAGGTAATAGTGGTAGTTTTTTTAAAAACCCGATCGTTAACAAAGAAATTTTTAAGGAATTTAATTTAAAGTACCCTGAGGCACCTTTTTATAAGGTTTCAGATGAACTTTATAAGATACCTGCAGGTTGGCTAATAGAACAATGTGGTTTTAAAGGAAAACGTTTTGGTGATGCAGGGGTTCATACAAATCAAGCGTTGGTATTGGTCAATTATGATAATGCAACCGGTAAGGATATATTGGATCTGGCGGCAAAAATTATTGCAGAGGTCAAATCAAAATTCAATATAGAAATTAGCCCAGAGGTTAATTTAATAAAATAACCCCTGTAATAAAATTACAAGGGTTATTACCAAACCAAACCAACCAAAAACAAAGTGGGCAGTTACCAGCCGACCACTTATTCAATATATATTTTTAGAAAACGCATCATTAACAATCAATTTTATAATTTAGCGTTTAAGCATATACGGTTCAATGTTAGCATTTGGATGTCCATTCTAAAAAAAATATGTGCATCTTTTTAAATTATGAGTACTCTATTAGAAAATCATATTGTTGAATTATTACAAGAGCGAAACGAAAAAGCGATTTCACTTTTGTACGATAACTATGCTGACACCCTACTAGGTGTTGCCAACAAAGTAGTTCGCGACCCTGAACTTGCCCAAGATGTAGTTCAAGAATCTTTTGTCAAAATTTGGAAAAAAGCAGATTCTTACGACCCTAAAAAAGCAAAACTTTTTACATGGCTTTTCAGAATAACTCGCAATACCGCTATTGACAAATTAAGAAGTGTCAACACTAAAACTGATAAAGAAATCCAAATAGACGTTTCAGACGTATATACCTTAGGTGTAGAAAGTACAAGACCCGAATTAATGGATGTACAAGAACATCTAGGCAAAATTGAAGAAAAATATCAAATTGTTCTAGAAGCTCTTTTCTTTCAAGGAATGACCCAACAAGAAGCAAGTGATGAGTTGGACATCCCATTGGGCACTATTAAATCTAGACTAAAGATAGGATTACGTGAATTAGGCAAAATATATGGTCCTGCCTTAATTGCCATGATTTTAAATATTGTATTATGAAAGACAAAATAAAAATTTTCCTTGATTCCGATTTATTGGAAAAGTACCTTTTAGGAACTACTACCGAGTTGGAAAGCTTGCAAGTGGAGCGTTATATTGCCATGTACCCAGAAGTGAGGAAAACGTATGAAGAGTTACAGGAAAATCTTGAGATTTTTGCAAAACTTCATGCCATTGAAGCACCACAAGGACTAAAAGATAAAATTAATGCAAGAATTAAAGCCGAGCGTAAAGGCAGAAAACGATTCTATAGCTATGCAATAGCGGCAAGTATTACCGCGATTTTATTTATTGGTATTTCAACATTCTTTTGGAATCAAAATCAAAGCCTACAAGAAGAGAACAGTGTTGTTAGCAATAAAATAAAATTGCTTGAAGAGAATATGAAAGAGCAGTTGGAAGATGTACGTAACCAATTTATTGTTCTTAACAACCCTCAAACCAAAAAGTACAACGTTAAAGGAAATCAAAAGGCAAAAGAACTTAAAGCTGTAGCTTATATTAACCCTGTTAAAAAGTTGTCATATATCAATGTAAGTAAACTACCTAATATTCCAGAAAGCCAATGCTTTCAAATGTGGGCAGAAGTTAACGGTAAAATGATCAACCTTGGTATTATTGAAGAAGCTGGAGACCAACAAAAATTATTGGCTTTACCTTATGCAGAAAATGCAGTAGGTTATATCACTATAGAACAGAAAGGTGGCAACCATGCACCGAATGTAGAAAATATAGTTGCCAATATAGCATATTAAGCTATCTCACATAAAGTATTCTTAAAGCCCCATTTTTGGGGCTTTATTTTTTATCTTTGTATAAAATTCAGCATATGAAACTAGTATTATTGACCATAGGGTTATTAGGATTGGCTTTCGCAGGAATAGCTATTAAAATATGGTCTAAAAAAGATGGTAAGTTTGCAGGTACATGTGCCAGCCAAAGTCCGTTTTTAAATCAAGATGGGCAAGCTTGTGGTATGTGCGGCAAAATGCCAGATGAACAAGATTGTAAAAAAGATTTAATTTCGGAATAAGCAACTCTTCATTCTCAAAACAGGGGTTTTACAAAATTTATATTTGAATAAGGCAGACACATTAAAAGAAACAATATCCAAAGCTAAACAAGGCAATCAAATTGCGTTCAGCCGTTTATTAGATATGTTTTGGAACGATGTGTACGGATTTCAATTAAAACGTACTGAAAACGAAAACGATTCTGAAGACATTACTATTCAGACCTTCTCAAAAGCGTTCGATAAAATTCATACTTATAACGACGCCTATGTATTCAAAACATGGTTGATCACTATTTCAAAAAATATTCATATCGACCTGGTTAGAAAGCGTAAAAAAAGTTTGTTGGATTCGCGTAGTAACTCCGAAGCTATTACCAGTGCTTTAGATGCATCTCCATCAATGGAAGACCAACTCATACAGGAACAGAATTTAGCCGATTTATTAAGGGATATTAAAAAATTAAAACCTCATTATCAAGCGGTAATCAATTTAAGATATTTCAACGAGTTAAGTTATGCCGATATCGCAACCCAGCTAAACGAGCCTATTAACAGTGTTAAGGTAAAATTGCTTAGGGCAAAAAAGCTCCTGTCAGAAATTATCGAAGCAAGAAAAAAATAACGAATTCTATTTAACTTCATATTTTCACACTCATTTGTGTAGTATATAATTCCGCTTTATCCTCATTTTTATAGTTCGTATATTTGTATTAAAATTATAGCATGTCTACAGTTGTTAAAGAAAATGTTGCTCCACCAAAAGGAAAACCAAAATGGTTAAGGGTCAAATTACCTACAGGTAAGAAATACACCCAGCTTAGAGGTTTGGTAGATAAGTACGATCTTCACACTATTTGCACAAGTGGTAGTTGCCCTAATATGGGCGAATGTTGGGGAGAAGGTACCGCTACCTTTATGATTTTGGGAAATGTTTGCACGAGGTCATGTGGATTCTGTGGTGTAAAAACAGGTAGACCTGAAAATGTAGATTGGGCCGAACCGGAAAAGGTAGCTAGATCTATAAAAATTATGGGTATTAAGCATGCCGTAATTACTTCTGTGGATAGGGATGACCTTAAGGATATGGGCTCCATAATTTGGGCAGAAACCGTAAAGGCCATACGCCGAATGAACCCAACAACCACTTTAGAAACTTTGATACCTGATTTTCAGGGTATAGAAAAGCATTTGGATAGAATAGTAGCCGTTTCACCAGAGGTTGTATCTCACAATATGGAAACCGTTAAAAGACTTACCAGAGAAGTTCGTATACAGGCAAAGTATGAGCGTAGTCTTGAAGCTTTGAATTATTTAAAAAAGCAAGGTATAAATAGAACAAAATCTGGTATTATGCTAGGTTTGGGAGAACATGAAGATGAAGTTATTACAACCTTGGCAGATTTACGTAAGGCTGATGTAGATGTGGTAACCATTGGCCAGTATCTACAACCATCTAAAAAACACCTTCCTGTTAAAGAATTTATTACTCCAGAGCAGTTTAAAAAATATGAGGATATAGGTCTTGAAATGGGCTTTAGACATGTAGAAAGTGGTGCTTTGGTTAGATCTTCTTACAAGGCACATAAACACATACTTTAGATTTTGTAAAACATTTTAAGATTTCAAAGTTTAATTAAGCAACATAGATGCTTTTAAACTTCTGTAGTCACTAGTATAAATATTTACGGTAACCAATGCAAAAATTAAATATTGGCATCAATGGTTTCGGAAGAATAGGAAGAACCCTATTTCGCCTTTTGCAAGCACACCCTAATTTGAACGTGGTTGCAATAAATGATTTGGCAGATACCCGAACGCTTTCACACTTATTAAAGTATGACAGCATACACGGTACTTCTCCATTAGATATCACATGCGATGATACTCATATTATTGTTAATGAATCGCGTATAATTTTGCATAACGAACCTCACCCTTCCAAGATTAACTGGGCTGGTTCAAATGTAGATTTAGTAGTGGAATGTACCGGTAAGTTCAAGGATAGGGATACCTTATCTCACCATATTAAAAATGGTGCTAAAAAGGTTATTCTATCCGTTCCACCAACGGAAGATGATATTAAAATGATTGTCTTTGGCATTAACGAAAATACGTTGATGGCATCAGATGACATAATATCGAATGCATCTTGTACCACCAACAACGCAGCGCCTATGATCAAGGTGGTCAACGATTTATGTGGTATTGAACAAGCTTATATTACGACCATACATTCATATACTACCGATCAAAGTTTACACGATCAACCCCATAGAGATTTAAGAAGAGCACGCGCCGCCTCTCAATCCATTGTTCCTACAACCACGGGGGCTGCAAAGGCCTTAACAAGAATATTTCCAGAATTGGCAGATACCATCGGAGGGTGCGGTATTAGGGTACCTGTGCCTAATGGATCTTTGACTGACATTACTTTAAATGTAAAAAGAGAGACAAGTATCGAAGAAATAAATGATACTTTTGAAAAGGCTGCTCAAAATGAATTTAAGAATATCATAAACTATACTAAAGATCCAATAGTTTCTATAGACATAAACAATAGTTGTTATTCTTGTACGTTTGATTCTTTAATGACCTCTGTCATAGGCAAAATGGTAAAAATTATTGGTTGGTATGACAACGAAACAGGTTATAGCAGTAGAATTATAGATTTAATTAATTTCATTACTATTAAAAAATATATTTGAGAATTTTATTTTTAAATAAAGTATTTAAAATTTTACTAGTCCCCATTGTAATATTGGCGACTACTACTGCCGTATTTTCTCAAGACCCGATTTCCAAAAAAGATATTCAACCTTATTTTGACCAAGCAAGAAAGTTCAAAAACCAGGATAAGATCGACCTGGCTTTAGAAACATTGAACACAGCTGCTAACGAGGCCGAAAAACGTGAAGACATTAAAGGCTTAATAGATAGTCTACATGAACTTGCGCTTTTATACCTAAGAATAGATAAGGAAGGCGACACAGAATTCTATTGGGATCGTGCCAGTGTATTGCTTAAGGATATTTCTTATCCTTACGGAGATGGTATGCACAAATATATTGAAGCTATTCTATTACATAGGAGTAATAGAAATTTTCAGTCATTATTTATGCTGAACGAGGCCAAACAACTTAATAACGATCGCAATTTCTACAACAACTTACTACTGACCGAGGCGAAAGTTTATTTAAGCCTTGAAAAATATGACAGTGCCACTAAAAATTTAAATTCCCTTATCGTAAATACTGATTTATATGAGAAGGAATATTTGACCAGCCAGGCATATCTTACTCTTGCCGAGCTAAACCTAGGACTTGAAAACTACGCAGAAGCTGCCAAAAATGGCGAAAATGCATTGGCCGTTGCAGAAGACAATGGTTTTTTAGAAGATTTTAAAGATGCCAATATCCTACTAACAACCGTATATGAGAAATTAGGATTATATCAAAAATCGCTTAGTAATAGTCAAAATCTGGTTCAATTAAAAGATTCTATTTTCAATATCGAAAAGAGCAAAATAGAGGCAAAAACGGCAGATAAAATAAGGGACAATTACAAAACGGAAGAAATTGCACGTCAAGAACAGAAAATCGAAGAACTTACAGAATCTCAAAACAGGTCTGAGTTAACGGCTATTTTAACTTCCGCATTTTTGATTATCATATCATTATTGGCAGTAACCTTATACAGAAACAATCAAATAAAATTAAAGACCAACGATCTTTTACAAACAAAAAACAAAGAATTACAAATAGCTAGAGATGGTGCGGTACAAGCTATGGAAGCAAAAACAAATTTTCTTTCAACGGTTAGTCATGAGTTAAGAACACCGCTTTACGCAGTTACCGGGCTTACCCATTTATTGCTCGAGGAAAATCCTGAAGAACACCAAAAAGAACATTTAAAAGCTTTAAAATTCTCAGGAGATTATCTTCTTAATTTTATAAACGATATTCTTCATATCAATAAAATTGACGCCAATAAGCTTGAACCTTTAAATATGGAGTTCAACCTTAAAAAGGTAATTAACGAGGTAATCAATTCTTTAGGACAAAGTGCCAAATCTAACAATACCACTCTTATTCTAGAGTATGATCAAGATATCCCAAGCCATTTACTGAGCGACCCTTTAAAATTATCGCAGATTTTCATGAATTTAATCGGTAACGCCATCAAATTTACCAAAGGAGGTGAAGTAAAGGTGATATCTAAATTATTGAATAAGAATCAAGACGAAGTCACCATCTATTTTGAGGTAAAGGATAACGGAATAGGTATTTCGAAAGAAAAGCAGAAAAGTATTTTTGAGGGATTTGAACAAGGTTCTATTCAAATTAATAGGGAATATGGCGGTACCGGACTTGGCTTAACTATTGTAAAAAGTCTTTTAGGGCTGTTCAACAGTCAAATTGAACTTGAGAGTAATTTAGGCCAAGGTAGTTCATTCTTTTTTGAAATAAAGATGAAGAGTATTGATGACCTTACTGAAGATGTTTCCTTTGAAATTACTCCGAAAGATTATGACTTTAAAGGTCTTCATTTATTGATAGTTGAGGATAATAAAATAAACCAGGTCATTACTAAAAAGATGCTGACCAAAAGGGATATGACCAGTGATATTGCCAATAATGGGCATGAGGCGGTTGATTTGGCCAAAGAAAATGTTTACGATGCCATCTTAATGGATATTCATATGCCCGGAATTAGTGGTGAAGAAGCTACCATTGAAATTAGAAAATTCAACCAAGAGACTCCGATTATTGCACTTACGGCAATTTCGTTGGATGACAGTTTAGAGAGTTTTTATGCTGCCGGTTGTAACGATGTCGTAACCAAACCATTTAAACCAGATATTTTCTATCAGAAAATCGGAGAAAACATTTTTGATAAAAAAGCTAAGAATTCTTTGACATAAACTGTTTCAATTCTTCTTTGAACAACTCATTTTTCCCAAACAAAAATTCGTGCTTCACCTCTATATAATGTAGGTTTGGTATTTTTGATTTCAGGCGCACATAATCTTTTTCGGTGGTTAGAATGGTATCTTTCCTTTTTAAATTTTCTATTTCCGTTGGTTTAAAAAAGTGATGATCATTAAATCTTAAATGATCGAATACAATACCGTATGATTTTAAAAAGTTCTCTAATGGCGCCGGATTTGCTATACCCGTTACCAATGTCACCTTTTTATCTTTAAAACTTTCAAGCGATATTTCAGCTCCTTTTAAATCTGTATTATAGACCAAATAACTAAAGAATACTTTTTGATGCGATTTTGGCTTTATGCTCAAAAGAACTTTTGATTTTTCCGATTGCGATAGATTTGACGGACATTTAGTTACCACAATAACCTCTGCCCTATTTGCTTCCCTTTTAGAATCCCTTAAATCTCCTGTAGGCAAATACCAGTCTTTAGTGAATAAACTATCATAAGCTGTCAATAGAATTGAAAATTCGGGTTTTACTTTTCTATGTTGAAAAGCATCATCAAGCAAAATAACATCTGGATCAACCATTTTCTCAAGTTGATGAATACCATTTTTTCTGTCAGCATCAACGGCAACAGCTACTTTTGGAAATTTACTTTTTAGCTGAAATGGCTCATCGCCTAAATTTTCAACACTCGTTTTATCATCTGAAAGCAAAAAACCTTGAGATTTTCTTTTATACCCCCTGCTTAAAATAGCAACATCATAATTATCAGAAAGTGTACGAACCAATAACTCGATCATAGGTGTTTTACCCGTTCCCCCTACGCTTAGGTTACCTACACAAATAGTCTTTGTTGTAAAAGATATTGAAGAGAAAATACCCACATCATACAAGCGGTTTCTTAGAAACACGATTATTCCGTAAATTAATGATATGGGAAAAAGAAGTTTTCGTAACACCTGCATCGCAACGAAATTATAATAATTTATCTTTGAATAACTTATTTTTTAATAAAATGACCGTAAAAGATATTACCCAGATATTAGAAGAATTTGCTCCTCTACCATATGCCGAAGACTTTGACAATGTTGGTTTATTAGTAGGAGATGCAACTAACGAAGTAAGCGGCATACTGGTTACCTTAGATACCTTAGAAAATGTGGTTGATGAGGCCGTAGCCAAAAATTGTAACCTTATTGTTAGTTTTCATCCTATTATTTTTGGAGGATTAAAAAAGATTACCGGTAAAAATTATGTGGAACGGGTAGTTATTAAGGCCATTAAAAATGATATTTCTATTTATTCCAATCATACCGCACTCGATAATGCCAGATATGGCGTAAATGCTAAAATTTGTGATGTACTTGGCCTTTCAAATACAAAAGTGCTTCTTCCGCAAAAGAATACTATCAAAAAATTAACTACTTACGTACCTAAAAATAATATAGAGGAAGTTAAAAACGCGCTTTTTAAAACAGGTGCAGGTAATATTGGCAACTATTCCAATTGCAGCTTTACAGTTGAGGGTAACGGCAGCTATAAAGCAAATGAAGAGGCAAATCCGACAATTGGAGAAATAGGAACTACGCACATTGAAAATGAAATAATGATTACTTGTGTTTTTGGGAAGGACAGAGAATCTGCCATAACCAAAGCTTTATTAGCTTCCCACCCATATGAGGAGGTTGCCTATGACATACAGACTATAGAAAATACGAACCAACATATTGGTATGGGAATGATCGGTGAATTGGACGAAGAAGTTTCAGAACTGGAATTTCTTAATGAACTTAAGCTAAAAATGAACGCTAAATTGGTGCGCCATTCCGCTTTATTAAAAAAGCCGATTAAAAAAGTAGCTGTACTTGGTGGAAGTGGGTCGTTTGCTATTGGAGCAGCCAAAGCGGCTAAAGCAGACGTATTCGTTACCGCCGACCTTAAATATCATCAATTTTACGAGGCTGAAAATCAAATAATTTTGGCAGATATTGGACACTTTGAAACTGAGCAGTTTACAAAAAACCTTTTAGTTGATTATCTTACAAAAAAAATTCCTAATTTTGCAATCCATTTATCGGAAAGTATAACAAATCCCATCAATTATTTTTAATATGGCAAAAAAAGAAGATTCGTCTGTAGAAGCAAAGTTAAGAGCATTATATGATCTGCAATTAATTGATTCTAGGGTTGATGAAATAAGGAATGTTCGTGGTGAACTACCTTTAGAAGTAGAAGATTTGGAAGATGAAGTCCTTGGCCTAAAAACGAGAATGGATAAGCTTAAAACCGATTTAGAGAATATAAACTTTGAAATTGGAGCTAAGAAGAACCTGATTGAAGAAGCAAAGGCTTTAATAAAAAAATACGGCGAGCAGCAAAAAAATGTTCGTAACAGTAGAGAATTCAATTCTATTAGTAAAGAATTGGAGTTCCAAGAATTGGAAATTCAATTGGCAGAAAAGAACATTAAGGAGTTCAAAGCTCAAATAGAGCAAAAGAAAGCTGTGATTTCTGAAACTAAAGAACGTTTATCTGAACGCGAAGCACACTTAAAGCACAAAAAAGGTGAGCTAAACGCTATTCTTGCAGAAACAGAGAAGGAAGAAAAAGCGTTATTAGAAGAATCTATCAAGTTCCAAGATAAAATTGAGGAGCGTTTGGTTAAGGCCTATGCTCGTATCCGTAACAACGTAAAGAACGGTTTAGCGGTCGTTCCAATTGAAAGAGGTGCTTCTGGTGGTTCTTTCTTTACGATACCACCACAGGTACAAGTTGAAATTGCTTCTAGAAAGAAAATCATTACAGATGAGCACAGTGGTCGTATTTTAGTTGATCCTACGCTTGCTGAAGAAGAAAGTGAAAAAATGCAAAAAATGTTCGCTAAATTATAAAAGCAAACTTTATACATTTAAAAAGCCATCTTTAAAAGATGGCTTTTTTGTTTACATTCATATCTATGAATACATTAAAAATTGTCTCCATTTTAATAATGATGTTCAGTTCCATTACTAAAGCTCAAGATATAACCAACTTTAAATGGAACAATAGATTAATAATTCTATATGAAAACAATAACAATGTTGCCGAAGTAAATTCTGCGGTAGAAATAATTGCAAAAAATTCTGCTGGTTTAATTGAAAGAGACGTTCGAGTTTTCGTTTTTAAAAACAATGTATTCTATAGCAGCAATGGACAAGCTCTTGAAATTACAAATTCAAATACTTTACCTAAAGTTTATAATGGTTATATTTTGGTGGGTAAAGATGGCGGTATAAAATCTAAAAAATCATATCCTTTTAACTTAAACAAGATATTTGAGCTAATTGATAGTATGCCAATGCGTAAAAGTGAAATGAGGTCTAACCGGTAATTATTTTATTAGTTCCAACATCAAGTTCTCAATTTCTTCGCTATCCCACTTTTCAGCGATACCTGGGATTTTCATAACCTCTTTCATTATTTCCTCCTGTGCATCGCCTTCGGCTAGTGCTTCTGAATACGGTCTGTTTGAAAATGTAACCCTACTATATGCGGGTATCCATTTCTCTGGATGTTTTGTAGAAAAGTGTTTTTCTATTTTCTTTTGAAGTAAAAAATTTGTGTCAGCCGTTTTACTACTCATTTCCATAAAGTTTCTATAACTCAATTCAGCTATAGCATCTGCATTAGGCTTTCGTTTTTCTTGATATGTAGAAAAGATATGCCCCCAATCATCTCCAAATTCCTGAATCAATTGATCTAAAACAAAAATATCTTCGAACCCGGCATTCATTCCTTGTCCGTAAAATGGCACCACTGCATGAGCGGAATCACCTACCAGAGCAACTTTATCCCAATAGGTCCAAGGATAACATTTCATGGTTACCATGGCACTAGTTGGGTTTCTAAAGAAATCTTCGGTCAAATTTTCTATTTCATCCTTAACATTAGGAAAATAAGTATTGAAAAAATGGACGGCATCTTTTTTTGTTTTTAAACTCTCAAAAGAAATATCACCCTCAAAAGGCATAAAAAGCGTACAGGTAAAGCTACCATCTAAATTGGGCATTGCTATGAACATAAACTTGCCACGTGGCCAAATATGAAAAGAGTGCTTATCTAATTTATGTGTACCATCGGCATTGGCAGGTATGGTCAATTCTTTATAGCCTACATCAATAAAATCTTGAGAATAGTCGAACCTACTACGACGCTGCATTTTATGTCGTACTCTCGAAAAAGCACCATCACAGCCAAAAACCAGATCAAATGGATACTCTTTCCATTCACCTTTTTCTGTTTCACCTGTATAGACTATTGCTTCGGGCAAATCAATATCCCAAACTTTTTCTTCAAAACGAAAATCAACTCCATTTTCTTCAGCTAAGTCAATCATGCGTTTATTCAACACTCCCCTTGATATGGACCAAATTGCCTCACCATCTTTACCATACTTTTGAAAATATTGTTCCTTGCCTATTACATGCATGGCACGTTTATCTAAGGGTATGGCAATTTTTCTGATCTCATCTTCGATGCCCACTGTTTTCAAAGCATTCCAACCTCTATTGCTCATAGCCAGGTTAATGGACCTGCCAGAAAATTCAATATTCCTAATATCTGGTCTTCTATCAAAAACAGTAATTTTATGTCCGTATCTCTTCAAATAAATTGCTAGTAATGATCCTACTAGTCCAGAGCCTATAATGGCAATATTCTTTTTTTCTTGGGTCATGTATTGGGCTTTAAGCCTACATTAAGTGAATGTTAAAAATATGAAATTATGCCTTAATTATAAGCTTTACGGTAATAAAGTAAACAATCATTTATCCGATAAAGTTAATTTTTGTTTAATTATTTAGTATTTTTATTAAACAAAAAAGAAACACTTTGAAACATTTCAATTCTAACGACATGAAAAAAATGTCGAGTCGGTATAGGGCTCACTTGATCAATAGTTGCACTGGCTATAAATCTGCCAATCTTCTTGGCACAAAATCTTTATCGGGCTGTAGCAATTTAGCCATTTTCAATTCTGTAGTTCATATTGGTAGTAGTCCGCCAATGTTGGGCTTTATTCTAAGACCTTTAACGGTAAAGAGACACACTTACAAAAACTTTAAGGAAACGGGATTTTTCACAGTTAACCACGTTAACACTAAAATAATAGAAGAGTCACATAAAACGTCTGCAAAATATGAAGAGCAAATTTCAGAATTTACAGAAACCAATTTAACAGAAACATACTTAGATGATTTTAAGGCACCCTATGTTGGTGAGAGTATCGTAAAATTAGGCTGTAGATATATAAATGAATATGAAATTAAGGAGAATGGTTGTTTAATGATCATAGGGGCTATTGAGCATATTTATTTACCGAATGACATTTTACACGATGATGGATGGTTGCAACTGGATAAAATCAACACTATGGTCACAAATGGACTAGATGGTTATGCTTTACCCAAACTAATTCAACGGTTATCATATGCCAAACCAGATCAGCCATTACACTCCTCACTCTAATGGCTCATAAAAAGTTACACCTTCCTGTAAAGACCTGCATTACTTGTAAAAAACCATTTTCTTGGCGAAAAAAATGGGAACGCAACTGGAACAACGTAAAATACTGTAGTGAAAAATGCAAACGCCATAAACCAAAAAAGATAATACATGAATAATTTAATGTGGTTTAGAAACGACCTAAGGGTAGCAGACAACTCCTCGTTAAACAATGCTATTAAAGGTCAAACAGTTATTGCATTCTATTGTTTTGAATCTACTTTTTTTGAATATGACGAATACGGATTTAAAAGAACTGAAAAATACAGGGCTAAGTTCTTACTCGAAACGATTAGCCAACTGAAAGAAGAACTTAAAAAATTAAACATTCCTTTATTCATATATGTTGGTAGGTCTGAAGACTATTTGCCAAAACTTATTGAACACCACAACATAAACAATGTTTTTCTACAAAAAGAATGGACAAGAGACGAAGAGTTGGTACTCACCAAGGTTAAGAGCAAAGTATCATCTACCGTTCAATTTAATGAAGAGTATGATCAATTTTTATTTCATCCTACCGATATACCCTACGCAGATTTCAATTCAATTCCTGAAATATTCACCAACTTCAGAAAAAAGTGTGAAGCTAATTGCCAAGTTCGAATCTCCACATCAGCTTATAAAATAATGCCCGAATCTAATTTAATAAATACTAATACAAAATTACCCCAATTAGAAGAATTAGGTTTTGAAGATTTTAAAACACATAACTCTACGGCATTTCCTTTTAAGGGCGGAGAACAAGAAGCTAAAAAGCGAATTCAAAATTACTTTTGGGATTCACAAAAACTCGTCTTTTATAAAAAAACTAGAAATGGATTAATAGGGGTAAATTATAGTTCAAAGCTATCTGCTTGGTTGGCAAATGGAAGTATTTCTCCAAGAACCGTCTATTGGGAAGTTGTAAGATTTGAAAAAGAAATTATCAAGAACCAGAGTACCTATTGGCTGATTTTTGAACTTATTTGGCGTGATTATTTTAAGTACATATCATTAAAACATGGCGATAAGATATTCCATCTATCTGGCATTCTTCAAAAACCCTATGACTGGAAAACTGATAAGCAATCGCTAAAAAAATGGACAAACGGCAATACAAAAGAACCCTTTATTAATGCCAATATGCGGGAGTTATCGGAAACCGGATGGATGAGTAACAGAGGTAGACAAAATGTTGCCAGCTTTTGGTCTAAAGAGTTAGAACAAGATTGGCGAATGGGTGCAGCATATTTTGAAAGTATGTTAATCGATTACGATGCACACAGTAATTGGGGAAATTGGATGTACAATAGCGGAGTAGGAAACGACCCTAGAAATAGAAAATTCAATATTAAAAGTCAGGCTGAACGTTATGACAGTGCTGGTAGCTATCAACGGCTGTGGTTACAAGAAACGTTGTTTTAAAGAAAGATAAGAATGAAAATAGTACGCTTAATATTAGGTGATCAATTAAATCAAAACCATTCTTGGTTCAAAAATGTAGATGACGATATTACTTACATTATGGCCGAAATGCGCCAAGAAACAGACTATGTTAAACATCACATACAAAAAGTAATAGCTTTCTTTTTAGCCATGCGAAGTTTTAAAGAAGACCTTAGTGCCAAGGGTCATAACTTCATCTACCTTAAACTAAACGATAGTAATAATCCTCAAAATTTAAAGAACATTATTTCAATGGTAGTCAATGATTCAAATGCCGATAAATTTGAATATCAGTTGCCAGATGAGTATAGGTTAGATGAACAACTTCGAGATATATGTAACTCATTAGCTATAGCTACTTTATTTGCAGATACAGAACATTTCTACACTACAAGATTTGAGCTCCAAGATTTCTACAAAGACAAAAAACAAATGGTCATGGAGAGTTTTTATCGCATGATGCGAAAAAAGCACCAAATATTAATGTCTAACGATCAACCCGTAGGTGGAAAATGGAACTTTGACCATAGTAACCGAAATAAATGGAAAGGTCAGCCAAGCATACCTAAAGAAACAGAGTTTAAAAAAGATGTTGAAGAAATTATTGAAGAGCTAACCAAAGCCAATGTAAAAACCTTTGGGCAAGTTGAGGCTAAATTATTTATATGGCCGGTAACCAGAAAAGAATGTTTGGAGACCTTGACCTATTTTTGCAATCATCTACTTCCCCATTTTGGCGATTATCAAGATGCCATGCATGAAGATCAAAAGTTTTTATTTCATTCTAGATTATCATTTGCTATGAACAGTAAGATTCTGTCTCCCAAGGAGGTAATTAATACTGTTATAGTACACTTCAATAATAATAATAATAATAATAATAATAGCACTATTCAAATATCTCAAGTAGAAGGATTTGTACGTCAAATTTTAGGATGGAGAGAATATATGAGAGGAATTTACTGGAAAGAAATGCCCGATTATAAGTATTTAAATTCCCTTGAAAATAAAAACAAACTACCAGATTTCTTTTGGACCGGAAAAACAAATATGAACTGTTTAAAACATGCAATTGGTCAAAGTTTAAACAACTCATACGCCCATCATATTCAACGCCTAATGATTATAGGAAATTTTGCCTTACTAACTCAGATGGATCCAGATGAAGTCGACCAATGGTATTTAGGTGTTTATATTGACGCTATAGAATGGGTGGAGATTACAAATACTAGGGGCATGAGCCAATTTGCCGATGGTGGTATTGTGGCTACCAAACCATATGTAAGCAGTGCTAATTATATTAATAAAATGAGCAATTACTGTACTAACTGTTCTTATAGCCACACAAAAAAATTAGGAGAAAAAGCGTGCCCATTTAATTCTCTTTACTGGAATTTTCTGGCGGATAAGAAAGAACATTTTAAAGACAATCAACGTATGAATATGATGCTTGCCCTTCTAAATAAAATGGATGGAAATACTATAGCCGACATACAATTGAAAGCCAACGATATACTAAATAATTTAGATACCCTTTAATGATTAATTAATATGAATTTAACCTATAGAACTTAACTAAATTTTAATTTTGATATGTAGTACAATTTAACTTTCCGCGAGAGCGTCTATATATAGAAAACACCTTTTCATTAATATGAAAAGGTGTTTTTGTTTTACCAAAAATATCTAGAATATACTTTGATTAATTATACACCTTACATACTATCATAATCACCCTATTTCGTTGAACATATTGAATTTACCGATAAAGTGCCCATCTAAATTCCCTTCCTCTTTAACATCAATTTTAACAGTCTACAACAAATAAAATTAACATTTCCAATAAATTCCTACAGAATTGTAATTTTCACCTTTAACCAAAAATCTTATTCAATCAACTGAATTTCAATTTGTTATGTTTTATTTTAAAAAAAATTCAATTTTAAGTTTTAACAAAAATAAGAAAAGGACTACAAATTATTTACCACACATTTTAAGCGATTCACAACAACATTTAAATATCCCAAAACTATCACCGTTAATTCGCCAACGTAGATTCATCGACGAATAACATCGTGTGAACTATAAAATTGAGTTATTAGACAGTTAGGTACTAATTTTGAAAAAGAATTAGATCCCAAATCTGTTCTAAAAAAATTCTTAACCTTCTATTAAGCAATTGATTGTAATTTATTTCAATCGATTTTGATGTTGGTTAAGTAATCAATAAAGAATTAAACTTAACCATTAATATGAAGTCTATTTACACTTCTAACATCATCTCCCCCCAATGTTGTTCTGAAACATTTGTATTTCCAAAAAGAGAAATACAACATCTCTCTACGCCTTTTTCAAGGAGCATCTATCTATTCAATTCAATTGATAGTAGTACAGATGTTTATAATGTAAACGCTAATTGTCATACAGAAATAATCTACACTCTAGACAATAGAAATTCTACTACCGATAAGCCGGTTGATAGCAGTAAACGCTCAAACGGTATTATAATAACCTATAATAAGAATCAATAATGAAAAATTCAACGTTCATAACATCGACATTGTTGCTATTTGTCATATGGTTCTTTATAGGATCTGTTAATGGCTTAGCTCAAACCTTTTCAGTATCGGATGCTAGTGCCGATGAAGGATCTAATATGACTTTTACGGTAACTTCCGACAGTCCATTACTAGGAGACTATACTTTTGATGTAACTTATACAGATGGAACCACTACACCTGCGGATTATAACGGAAATACTTCGGTAACTTTAGGTTTCTTTTTAAGTTCAACCTCAACTTTTACGGTAGCTGCCTTAAACGATGATTGGGTAGAAACCACACAACAAGAATTTACACTAACCTTAAGTGACCCTTCTGGTTCCTATTCTTTTTCAGATGCTACAGGTACCGGTACAATCATAGATACCGATGTTGCCTATGTAACCGGCGGAAACTATGATATTACCGAAGGTGGAGAAATACAGTATATTTTACGATTATCAAATGGCACCAACTCAGGCGGTCAACAATACGTAGGTATTGAAGATGCCTACAGTATTGATTTCTCTGTTGAAACGGATCCTAGTTCAGCGAGTCCGGCTAGCGATGGTACAGATTTCAATTCTTTCAACACTACCGCTACGTTTCCAGCTGGTTCAATTGCCGGTACTGAAATAATTATACCAATACCTACTATAGAAAATGCAATAGTTGAACCATCTGAAGAGTTTAACGGTGTTAAATCTAGAAATGTGGCAGAGGAAACCAAATTTGGTATTGCCCCTTCAAGAGTAAGTATTAATACAGAACGTTCTGCACTTCGAATTCATGATAATGATACCGCTACCGTTAATTTAAGTAGTATCACCGAACTGGAATCTGTAGGTAATGCAAGCATTGATTTTACTTTAAACGGGGATGTTCAGGATAACTTTAGAATAGATTACACTACTTCTGACAATACGGCTACAGAACCATCAGATTATGACGAAACCACTGGTTTTTTTAATTTTAATGGATCGAGCGGTCAAAATTTTAAGAGAAACTTTAAGGTAAACGATGATGCTGTAATTGAACCTACCGAATACTTTACCGTAGTACCCTCTTATAGCCCTGCAACCGGACTAATTACTAATTATGTACCACAAAACATTGTATTTGTAACCGGTGAAGGTGAAATTACAATTACCGATGATGATTTGGACAGTGATTTTGACGGAGTTAATGATTTAGTGGATGAGGATGATGACAATGATGGAATAACAGATATTAACGAAGGTAATGGTGACGCCGATGGCGACACAATTATTGATAGCTTAGATAATGATTCTGATAACGACGGTTGCCCCGATGCTATTGAAGCAGGACATACCGACCCTGATGGAGATGGCTATTTAGGTACTGGGCCATTAACGGTAAGCAATGGTACAGTCGATCCATCTACCGGTCGTGTTTTAGGGCAAGGTGGTTATACTGGTACAGATGGCAAAGTTACTTCAGCATTCCAAACCGTAAATATTACAATGCAACCTAGCGATAGAGTTGCCAATCTTGGTGATACGATTACTTATACAACGGGAGTTAACGGAACCGGACTTACTTACCAATGGGAATTAAGTACGGATAATGGAACTACATGGAATCCTGTTTCCAATGGGGGTGTGTATTCCGGTGCCACTACAACGGCATTGACCTTAACCAATATCTCCAGTACCGAAAGTGGAAACCAATATCGTTTCAGTGCTTTTGACAGTGAAAATCTATGTACGCCGTACACCTATTCTAATGCTGTTGATCTATTTATTAGACCTAACGTAGAAATTGCCGATGCTACCTCTGCCGAAGGCACTAACCTAGATTTTGTAGTTAACCTATCTCATGCGGTAAACGAATTGGTTACGTTTGATCTTACATATTCAGACATTACTACCTTAGCATCAGACTATACCGCTTTATCTTCTTTTTCAGTACCAAGTAACACCTTAAATACGAATATTCTTATCCCTGCCATCGATGATGCAGTAGTTGAAGGTGACGAAACCTTCACATTAAGTATGACCAATGGTTCTACCAATGTAGGGGATATCACAGATACTGCTCTTGGGACCATAACCAATATAAATACCCCTGCTTCTGGCGAAGGTGTTTCTATTGCTGATTTTTCAATAAATGAAGACGTTGGAACCGTAGATTTTATATTGACTTATACCGGACCCACCGTTCAAGACTCTTTTACCGTAGACTACGTTATTATTGATAATAGTACCACTGCTGGATCAGATTATAATGTAAATCTAACTGGTCAGGTTACTTTCCCTGCCGGTACTGCCGATGGAAATACGCAAACACTTTTAGTAGCAATTACAGATGACACCGTAATAGAAGGTGACGAAAGTCTAAGTATTCAAATATCAAATATCTCAAATAGTCTTTTGACTATTATAAATGCAGATGCTACGGGTACAATTGTAGATAACGATACCGACCCGACCACAGGTTTGTCTATTGCTGATGTAAATTTCAATGAGGCAACGGCATCGGCAAATTTTGTAGTAACTTATAAAGGCGGTAATGTCAAAAACGGCTTTACAGTAGATTACACCATTACTAATGGTTCTGCTTTTGAAGGAGACGACTATACGGCTACATTAACAGGACAGGTTTCTTTTCCAAACAACACTACAGATGGCGCTACACAATTGGTAAGTGTTACCATAATCAATGATGACCTTATAGAAGGGGACGAAACATTAAACATAGAATTATCAAACTTATCTACCAACCTTATCAACCTAGTAGACCCAAATGCGATAGGTACTATAGAAGATAATGATACAAAAACACCAACTACAGGGTTAACGGTAGCTGATATCAATATAGATGAGGATGCTGGCACTGTCAATTTTGTGGTTACCTACAATGGTAGTGAACTTCAAAATTCATTTACTGTAGATTATGCAATAACAGATGGATCGGCCATAGCTGGTTCAGATTATAGTGGAAATCCTTCCTTAACCGGTCAATTGATATTTCCAACGGGTACAGAAGATGGAGACATTCAAAATGTAAGTATTAATATCAACGACGATACTATAATTGAATCTGATGAAACCATCAATTTTCAATTAACTAATTTATCTACTACACTAATTAACCTAGTTGATGCCAATGCTATTGGTACCATTACCGATAATGACGTTAAAACGGCAACCACAGGTTTAAGTGCTTCTGACTTTTCAGTAAACGAATCCGCAGGAAGCACTAACTTCATTGTTACCTATAATGGTAATACCGTACAAGATACCTTTACCGTAGATTATAGTATTACTGATGGTACCGCCACTAGTGCTAAAGATTATGATACCGTTTTGGCATCGGGGCAACTAGCTTTCCCAGCAGGTACTTCAACTGGTGATACGCAATCCGTATCAGTTGATATTTTAGAAGATTCTTTTATAGAAGCTACTGAAGATTTGAACATTCAGCTTTCTAACCTGTCCACTACTCTAATCAACATTGTAGACCCAACAGGTACGGGTGCAATTAGCGATAATGACAATACTGCCACAAGCGGAATAGATTTTGAAAACTTAACGGTAACTGTAACAGAAGGTGATCCGTCAGACACCGTAAATGCAACATTTGTTGTTGAATTTATTGGTGCTATAGATACTGGTGAAACTATCGAAGTAGACTATTTTGTAAATAACGGTAGTGCAGCTAATGCTACAGATTTCAATCCTAATGCGACAATAGAAACATTAATTTTCACCAATACACAAAAAACTCAAGATATTACCGTACCAATTATAAGTGACAATACTATTGAGGGCGAAGAAGATTTCTTTGTTGATTTGGTGGCCATACGCTCAAATGTTGGTATCAACCTATTGAACAACCAAGCCAGAGGAGTTATCATTGATGATGATGGAGGGGCTGTTTCGGTAGATGGTTTTAGCATTGTGGAGCAAACAAATGGTATTAATTTTGATGTTACCTATTCGGGAGATAGATTAAACGGTGGTTTTACTTTAAATTATGAAATAACAGACATCAGTACTACAACAGGTGTTGATTACACGCTTACTACAGCCCCATCAACAACGGGTACCTTAACTTTTACCGGTGTTGACAATGAAGTACGTTCGGTTCAAATTAATGTTGTTGGTGATGATTTTATTGAGAATAACGAAGATTTAAGAATCACTATTTCCAATCCGTCCTCCAGCAAAATCACCATAGCCAATGCAGATGCAATTGGCACTATAACTAATGATGATACCGGTACAGTTGCAGCAACTGGATTTACCGTAGACGAATTTAATGTTACCGCTAATTTTGAGGTCACCTATACAGGTAATCCTATTAATGGTGGTTTTACTGCAGCGTATGAAATTACGGATAACACTACCACTTATGGTATTGACTATACCGCTACGCAAACAGGAACTTTAAACTTTTCCGGGACTTCAGATGAAGTTCTACAAGTACCTGTAGATATCATACAAGATGCATTAATTGAAGGCGATGAAACCTTAAGATTGACGATTACTTCAATTTCACCAAGCTTGATTACAGCATCCAATCCTACCGCTATTGGTACGATAACCGATGTCAACCACTTACCAAGTGCAGTAGATGATTCGTTCGTAGTATTTCAAAATCAAGCTTCTGCAAATATTACGGTGCTTGACAATGATGATTATGGATTTGACGGTCCTGCAGCCGTAAACCCTCTACAAGTAGTCAACGCTCCTATTAACGGTACCGTGACACTTATGGACAATGGCACACCTAGTGATGCTACAGATGATTATTTTGAATATCAGCCTAGTCCGTCATTCAACGGTAACGATTCATTCAGATATAAAATTGTGGATTCTAACGGTTCAGAAGATGAAGCTGTAGTAAACATTTTTGTAAACGACACCAACCTTAAAAAAGATTTTGAAATTCGTTATTCCGGTAGTATCAATGGAGACTTTACCATGATTGCCAATAACGTTCTTTCAAGAAATTCAACTGGTAATTACAATGGCGAAGATGGTAACCATGATTTCAATAATAACGTTTTTGTGGATATTGATTCTGACCCATCTACCTTTAATTCTACCAATGCCAATTTGGCGAATCCAGAGCCTACATTAAGTTGTTTGAACATAAAGAAAGCATACTTATACTGGGCTGCTGCAGATAAAGAATATGATGGCACAACTGGTGGCGGAGCTACAGAACCATCTTGGAACTACAACCAAGTAAAATTAATGTTGCCCGGCCAATCATCGTACACTACCGTTTCTGCCGATGAAGTTATCTATAGAGGTCGCGATGATCATTTCCAAAACGACCCATATGTTTGTATCAAAGATATAACCGATGATATCAATGCACTTGCCTCTCCTTTTGGAACATACCAAGTAGGTAATGTTAAGGCTACAGAAATGGATTTACGTTCTCATGGTATCGCTAATATTACCGGTACTTCTGGTGGATGGCAAATAGTTTTTGTGTATGAAAATGTTTCTTTAGACCCTAAAAACATTACTCTTTATGATGGTTACGTTCATACCTTTGCTTCTGATGGTGCTGGTGAAACTGAATTTAACTTTAGTGGTTTTGAAACCATACCTAACGGTAATATCAATGCCAATGTAATGTTAGGTGCCTTAGAAGGTGACCGTGATCTTTCTGGTGACCAATTATTGATCTATGATACTACTAACAACTGGTCTAAATTATCGACCACATTAAGAGATGAGGATAACTTCTTTAATAGTCGTATCACCATTGATGGTTTAAATTATGTGGACAGAAATGCTGCTAGTACCAATACTTTAGGTTTTGATGCTACCGTATTTCCATTAACAAATACCGGAAACAGATATATAGATAATGACCAAACCTTTGCCCGATTTAAGATAACTACAGATCAAGAGTCTTATGGTCTATACTTAATGGGATTAAGCGTTGATGTTTACAAACCAAGTTTAGGTGCTTTAAGTTTAAATACAAATACCGCCGGTCCGTTTAACGCTGGTGATATTGTACCATTGACATTAAACGTAAGTAATATTGGTAATGACGATATTCAAGATCTTGTAATTACAACTGTATTACCAATGGAGGCGGAATTCTCTGGAGCAGGCACTTTACCTGCCGGAGTATCCCATTCGTACGACCCATCTACAAAGACATTGACTTTTACAGCTCAAGATGGATTCACTAATATGGGCGATAATTACGACCTTGATTTCGATATAGAAATAATAGAGGCCTGTTACTTTTTAGAAACTGCTTGTGTTGCTAGTTTTGAATTACAAGCTACCGCTACGTATAGTGGTGTAATTAGTGGAGACCCAATTACAACAAATAGTTCTTCTTCTACAGATGCTTGTGGTATTGGTACACATACCCCAACCATTATAGATGTGCAACAACCGCCACAGGTAAATTGGTCTACTGCACCAAATGCATTGGACAGAACTATTGACTGTGATAATATTGCCGCACTGAACAATGCCAATTCATTAGTACCTGCAACGGCTTCTTGTAATTTTACCTTACATAAAACAGCAGGTAGCTTTGTACAATCTGGTTCTTGCCCAACAGAAGGTACGTATACCAATACGTGGACATTTACAGATGCCTGTGGAAGAGTAAGTGATACATTTACACAAGTAATAACCATTGAAGATAACGAGGCGCCTACTTTTAATGAGTCTTTACCACAAGATTCATATGCCGCTCATGATAATATACCAACGGCACCGATTCTTTCTGCCAATGATAATTGTGACTCCAACTCTACAGTGGTGTTCAATGAAACATATGATGGTGATAATACAAGTACAAATTACACCATTATTAGAACCTGGTCAACAGATGATTGCGCAGGTAACTCAACCAGCCATACACAATACATTTATGTAAGTGAGAATGGAGACCCAATAGGTTTGAGCATTAATGATGTAGTTGTAAATGAAGATGCCGGTACCGCTGTTCTTGAAATTACCCATACAGGTACTGTTTCAGGCGGATTTACGGTAAACTACAATACTGCAGACGATACCGCAGTACAAGCTAGTGATTATGTTTCTTCATCAAATGAAATATCGTTTAATGGTACCAATAATGAAATAAAACTGGTAACCATATCCATAAATGATGATTCGATTATAGAAACTACCGAACAGTTATTAGTTCAACTTACCAACGGTACAAACACACCAACAATAAATGATAGCGAAGGTATTATCGAAATAACCGACAATGATAATGTACCTGGCAGTACAGGGGTTTCTTTCGCCAATAATAATGTAATCGTTACAGAAGGCACCGATACCTTTGCAAGATTTACAGCTACTTTTACAGGTAGCATTGCTCCTGGCGAAACCGTAACTGTTGATTACGCTACTAGCGATGATACAGCGCTTGAATCTGAAGATTATACTTCTTCGACAGGTACGGTAACATTCAACAGCACAACCTATTCGGTGAATATCGATGTACCGATCATAGATGATAATATTATTGAACCTTCAGAAGATTTTACAATTACATTATCAAATATTCAATCTAATATCAATGTTGGGTTCTTAGATCAACAATCTACAAATTCAGCTATTGGTACCATAAATGACAATGATAATATACCAGGCACTACCGGTATATCTTTTCAAAATGATAATATTACCGTAGATGAAGCTGCAGGTACCGTAACGATCAATGTATTGTTAACAGGTAATGTTCAAGGCGGATTTACATTAAATTTTACCACCAATGACGATACTGCTACACAGCCTACTGATTACATTACCAACTCAGGACAGTTAACTTTTGCAGGAACGGACGGAGAATTGCAACCCATAACTGTTGTTATTAACGACGACAGTATAATTGAGGTTACAGAAGGTTTATTCGTTGATCTTTCAAACCTTTCAACCACGTTAATTGCAATAAATGAAGACAAAGGTGTAATTAATATTACCGATAACGATGGTGGTGCAGGTACGGGAATATCATTCCAAAATGATGATATCACCGTTAATGAAGCTGATGGTACGGCTACTATAAATGTTCTTTTAACTGGAAACGTTCAAGGCGGATTTACGGTAGATTATACCACAAACAATGATTCTGCAGTAGAACCTGGTGATTATACCAGCAATAGCGGTCAATTGACCTTTACTGGTAATGACGGGGAAGTACAACCTATTACGGTGACAATAAACGATGATAGCATTATAGAGGCGACAGAAAGGCTGTTCGTTGACCTATCTAATTTATCTACCTCTTTGATTACTATCAATGACAACCAAGGGAATATCAATATTACAGATAATGACAACATACCTGGAACCACTGGTATATCATTTGAAAATGATGACATTACCGTAGATGAAGATGCAGGCACAGCGACCATAAATGTGCTGTTGACGGGTAATGTGCAAGGCGGATTTACAGTGGATTATACCACAAACAATGATTCTGCGGTAGAACCTGGTGATTATACGGCAACTTCTGGTCAATTGACTTTTACTGGCACAAACGGAGAAACTCACCCAGTTACCGTTACAATAATCGATGATAACATTATTGAAGCTACAGAAAGATTGTTCGTAGACTTATCTAACCTTTCTACTTCCTTGATCGCTATTAATGACAGCCAAGGAAATATCAATATTGCCGATAATGACAACAACCCTGGTACTACAGGTATCTCGTTCCAAAATGATGATATTACGGTAGATGAGGCTGTTGGCACGGTTACGGTAAATGTATTATTAACAGGTAATGTGCAAGGCGGGTTCACTTTAGACTATACTACGGCAGATGATTCTGCAACCCAACCTAATGATTATACAACCAGTTCTGGCCAACTGACTTTCGTTGGTACCGATGGGGAATTACAACCTATTACGGTTGCCATTATCGATGATAGTGCTATTGAGACGTTAGAAAGATTGTTCGTAAACCTTACTAACTTGTCAACTACCTTGATTACTATCAATGACAATCAAGCTAACATCAATATTACCGATAACGATAATATACCGGGTACTACGGGTATTGCTTTTGAAAACGATGATATCACGGTTGATGAAGCTGCAGGTACCGCAACGATCAATGTTCAATTAACAGGAAACGTTCCTGGTGGATTTACAGTTGACTATACCACCAACAATGATACGGCTATACAACCGGGAGATTACACCCCTATTAACGGTCAATTGACCTTTACAGGTACAGATGGTGAAATTCAACCTATAACCGTTACCATAATTGATGATAATATTATTGAGGCAACTGAAAGATTGTTCGTAGACCTATCGAATTTATCTACCTCATTAATAATAATCAATGACAACCAAGGGAATATCAATATTACGGATAATGATAACACACCTGGTACTACCGGTATATCTTTCCAAAATGATGATATTACCGTAGATGAAGATGCAGGTACCGCTACAATTAATGTTTTATTGACTGGTAATGTTCAAGGCGGATTCACTTTAGATTATACAACCAATAATGATTCTGCAGTAGAACCTGATGACTATACCGCAACTAGTGGTCAGTTGATTTTTGCTGGTACAGATGGAGAAACTCATCCTGTGACCGTATCCATTATAGATGACAGTTTTATTGAAGCGACAGAAGGATTATTTGTTGATCTGTCTAACTTGTCTACGACATTAATTGCTATTAATGACAGCCAAGGGAATATCAATATCACGGATAATGATAACACTCCTGGCTCTGGTATTTCTTTTGACAATGACAATATCATTGTAGACGAAGCTGCTGGTACCGCAACAATCAATGTATTGTTGACTGGAAATGTTCAAGGTGGATTTACCTTAGATTATACTACAAATAATGATTCTGCAGTAGAACCCGGTGATTATACAACCAATAGTGGTCAGTTGACTTTTGCCGGTACAGACGGTGAAACACAACCCATTACAGTTACCATTATTGATGATAATTTAATTGAGACAACAGAAAGACTGTTTGTTGACCTTTCTAACTTGTCAACTACCTTAATCCCAATAAATGACGCTCAAGGCAATATCAGTATTACCGATAATGACAATATTCCGGGCACTACAGGTATTGATTTTGAAAACGATAACATTACAGTTGATGAAGCGGCTGGTACGGCAACCATAAACGTACAACTGACAGGAAATGTTCCTGGCGGATTCACCATTGACTATGCAACTGCAGATGGTTCCGCTATTGCACCTGGTGACTATACTAGTATCTCTGGTCAATTGACCTTTGCCGGTACGGATGGAGAATTACAACCTATTGTTGTCACCATTATTGACGATAATTTCATTGAAGCTACAGAAACACTTTTAGTTAATTTATCTAACCTATCAACTAATTTAATAGGCATCAACGATAATCAAGGTAACATCAACATTACCGATAACGACAACATACCTGGCACAACCGGCATTTCATTTGAGAATGATGATATCACCGTTGACGAAGCTGCAGGTACTGCAACGATCAATGTATTGTTGACCGGTAATGTACAAGGCGGATTTACGGTAGATTACACAACCAATAACGATACTGCTGTAGAACCTGGGGATTACACGACTGATGCAGGGCAACTTACCTTCGCTGGTACAGATGGTGAAATTCACCCGGTAACGGTTACCATTATCGATGATAATATCATTGAGGCGACAGAAAGGTTATTTGTTGATTTATCTAACCTTTCAACAACATTAATTGTTATTAATGATAGTCAAGGAAATATCAATATTACGGATAATGATAACATACCTGGTGTAACTGGTATCTCTTTTGAAAATGATAATATTACAGTTGATGAAGCTGCTGGTACTGCAACTATAAATGTGTTGTTAACTGGTAATGTGCAAGGTGGATTTACGGTAGATTACACAACAAATAATGATTCTGCGGTTGAACCTGGAGATTACACTGCAGACAGTGGTCAACTGAATTTTGCAGGTACAGATGGTGAAGTTCATCCTATAACGGTTAGCATTATAGATGATACGCTAATTGAATTTACCGAAAGTTTATTTGTTGATCTCTCTAACCTATCTACCACATTGATAGCTATAAATGATGATCAAGGTGTTATCAATATTACTGATAATGATGCTGACCCTTCGCTATACGGAGTTCAATTCGATGTTACTTCGATAGACGTGAACGAAGGTGCCGGTACGGTCTCTCTTGATGTGGTGCTAAATGCAGATGTTCAAGATGAGTTTACGGTTGAGTATTATACGGTAGACGGCTCTACTATTGATGGTAGCGATTATACCGGTGTACCTCGTAATACAGAGACACTAACGTTTGGTGGTACAAACGCGAATACGCAAACTATTGTAATTCCTATTATTGATGATACATTAATTGAATTCACTGAAAATTTCAATGTAATCCTTGAAAACATCTCCTCTCCTATTGTTGGTATTCTTGCCAATGATACGGCTACGGTAAATATCATCGATAACGATGCTGACCCATCATTGTATGGTGTTCAATTCGATGTTACTTCGGTTGACGTGAACGAAGGTGCCGGTACGGTCTCTCTAGACGTAGTGCTTAATGCGGATGTTCAAGATGAGTTTACGGTTGAGTACTATACGGTAGACGGTACTACTATTGATGGTAGTGATTATACCGGTGTACCTCAAGATACACAGACACTAACGTTTGGTGGTACAAATGCGAATACGCAAACTATTGTAATTCCTATTATTGATGATACATTAATTGAATTCACCGAAAACTTCAATGTGATTCTTGAAGATATTTCTTCGCCTATCGTGGGTATACTTGCCAATGATACGGCTACGGTGAATATCATCGATAACGATGCCGATCCTTCTATATACGGAGTTCAATTCGATGTTACTTCGATAGACGTGAACGAAGGTGCCGGTACGGTCTCTCTAGACGTGGTGCTTAATGCCGATGTTCAAGATGAGTTTACGGTTGAGTATTATACGGAAGACGGTACTACTATTGATGGTAGTGATTATACCGGTGTACCTCAAGATACACAGACACTAACGTTTGGTGGTACAAATGCGAATACGCAAACTATTGTAATTCCTATTATTGACGATACATTAATTGAATTCACTGAAAATTTAAATGTTATTCTTGAAGATATATCTTCGCCTATAGTGGGTATTCTTGCCAATGATACCGCTACGGTAAATATCATTGATAACGATGCAGACCCATCATTATATGGCGTTCAGTTTGATACTACTTCTGTTGAGGTAAATGAAGATGCCGGTACGGTTACTTTAAATGTAGTTCTAAATGCGGATGTACAAGATGAGTTTACGGTTGAATACTACACTGTTGATGGTTCTGCCAATGATAGTATGGATTATAACGGTGTACCTCGTAATACACAGACATTGACATTTGGTGGTACAAACCCAAATACGCAACCAATAGTTATCCCTATTATAGATGACATAATTATTGAAGACCCGGAGACTTTCAATGTAATTCTTGAGAATATATCTAGTCCGATCGTAGGTATCCTTTCGGATAATATTGCTACGGTAACTATTATTGATAATGATGGTGATGAAGGTTGGCCAACTGATGAAACTATTGAGGCTTGTGAAACTATTCCAGATGCATTTGTAATCACTTCAGATAGCACTTGTGCCATCACTGTAGATTATGATGAATCAGTGGAAGGTCAAGATGATGAGTGTGCAACGGAATATACAATTACCAGAACATGGACAATTACTGATTGTGTTGGTAATATTCGTACACACACACAAGTAATAACTATTGAAGATACAGTAGCTCCTACATTTAATGAAGCGCTGCCTCAAGATATGACGGTAGAATGTAACATGGTGCCAGAAGCATCTATATTGACAGCTACAGATTCTTGTGACCCTAATATTGATGTGGTCTTTGAAGAGACAATCACAAATGATGAAAACTGTGCTGTAGGTTATACAGTTACAAGAATGTGGACCGCTACTGATTGTGCCGGTAATGAAACAGAACATACGCAAGTAATTACCGTAGAACCTACAGGTCCAATTATGAGTCAGCCTTATGAAGAAGAAATCACCATTATTTGTGGTGATGAAATTCCTGAAGCTCCAGAAATGGTATTTACGGGTGGTTGTGATAATTTTGATGTGGTCTTCAATGAAGAAATTCAGCAAGCAGATGATTCTGATGACTATATGATCATTAGAACTTGGAACGTAACCGACTCTTGTGGCAACACTGCATCTTTTGAGCAGATTATATTTGTGCTACAACCTCAACTACAAGAGATTACAATCAATATTTGTATTGAAGAAGAGCCAATTGACCTATTAAATTACCTTCCGGCAGATTTTGACCGTAACGGTACGTTTATGATACTTGAAGGTGATGTTGTTCTTGAGGAAAACATTTTTGACCCAATGAACCATGAGCCAGGTGAATATAAAATTGCCTACAGTTCTACTGAAGGCACTTGTAAATACTATGTTGACTTTACGGTAATCGTAGATACAGAATGTGTACCATGTGGCAGAGGTGATATCATTATCTCAAAGGCGGTTACCGCTAATGGTGATGGTGTAAACGATTTCTTTGAAATAACAGGGGTTGAGTACTGTGCCTTTAGTTTTGATGTTATAATATTTAACCGATGGGGTACTAAAGTTGCCGAGGTTAAAGATTATCAAAATGATTGGGGCGGTGAATCTCCAAATGGTTCTTTCGGACAATCTGGTATGTTACCAACAGGTACCTATTACTATATCATTACAGCAACCGATATTGAAACAGGTACAATTCTAGAACCGTTCAACGGATACATTTACCTAGGTACAAACTAATAATTAAACACATATAACAATGTACCTCATCTTAAAACAGATGAGGTGCTTTTTCACCCTTTCCCCCACCAAAAAAAACAACCCTAAAATACTCTTTTTAAGTTCTTTACAACACACTTTGCTTTTATCTAATAAATACATCAATTGAACGAAAATGCAGTATCAGAACGAATAATTAGGAGCGTCAACCGTTAATTTTTCAATAAATAAGAAGAGCGTTTAAATTTGTTTATATAAGATTAACCTACTTATTAATTAACATATAGCCCTAAAAAGCTAAACCCAAACATAACCATGAAAAAAGCTAATTTCTTTTTAGCCATATTACTATGTACCGGTGCCTTTGTAAGTGCACAACAATTACCTCAGTTTACACAGTACATGTATAATACCATTTCTGTTAATCCTGCGTATGCGGGTAGTAGAGAAACCTTAAATGCAACAATACTACATAGAAACCAGTGGGCAGGTTTAGAAGGAAACCCTAGAACCAGTACATTATCTGTACATTCTCCCTTAAAAAATGAAAAGATCGGTATTGGCGTATCGTACATCAATGACCGTTTAGGTTTCGAAAGCACTAATTATTTTTATGGGGATTTCTCATATACCGTTCCAGTAAGTCAGCAAGTAAAAATGCGTTTTGGACTTAAAGGAGGTTTCACAAGCTATAACCTAGAAAATCCTGATCCCAACGATCAATTTTTCAACGCTAACTTTAATAGTATCAATCCTAATTTTGGCGCTGGTTTTTATATTGGCTCCAACAGATGGTATGCCGGTATTTCATCTCCAAGAATATTAAATACAGATTTGAACGAGGGCGAGTTTGAGGCCATAGAACGTAATAGCTACTACGCCATTGGTGGTTTGGTTTTTGATCTATCAGAAACTACTATTTTTAAGCCTACCATTATTACGAAATTTACCAATGGTGCACCGGCAACCTATGATTTTACCATTAACTTTTTGTTCAATGAAAAATTTTGGATCGGTACTTCTTACAGAGTGAACGACGCATCTAATTTTGGTGCTATGATGGACTACCAAGTCTCTAGAGATTTTAGAATTGGTTATGCATATGATCTACCAACATCATCTGTAAGGCCATATACTGGTGGTACGCATGAAATTATTTTAATTTTCGAACTTACCAAAAAGGTATTAGGTCCTGTAAAATCCCCAAGATATTTCTAATAATTTAAAATCGATACGATGAAAAATTATAAAAATTTGGTGCTTTTAACGCTACTTTTTCTAGTAGGGCAATTTACAGTTGCACAAATTGCATCACAAAAAAAAGCTGATTACTATTTTAGTAAATTCTCCTATTCTTTGGCAATACCAGAGTATGAAAGAATGGTCGAAACCGATTTCAATACAGAGTATGCACACCAGCAATTGGCAGAATGCTATTTGTTGATTCGCGATTATAAAAAATCGATTCCGCATTTTAAGGCAGTCATCAACAATGCCACCTTACCTACAGATTACTATTTTAAATATGCCATGGCTCTATATGCCAATGGCGATTTAGAGGAGTCTGAAGTTTGGTTGAAAAAATATAAAAAATATAACAAGAACGATTCTCGTGTAAAACGATTTTTAAAGGATGGTAATTTGGCTTCGGTTGTCTTTAACAGTAGACAACGATATGAGGTAGAACCTGTATCTTTTAATTCTGCCGATAGTGATTTTGGAGCGTTTAGGTTTTTAGGGAATATATACTTTGCTTCATCACGAAGAGATGTAGTAACCGGTGAAACTTACGGCTGGAACGATGAACCTTGGCTAGATCTTTTTGCTGTACAAGAAGATAACCCAATGTCGGAACCTATTCGTTTAAAAGGAGATATCAATACCAAATTCCATGAAAGTTCGGTCGCTTTTTCTACAGATTATAAGAACGACACTATCATGTATTTTACCCGAAACAATTTCTATGACAAAAAAGAAGGTTATGGGGCATCAAATGAAATCAACCTTAAAATATATAGTGCCAAATTTGTAGATGGCGAGTGGGTAGAGAACAGCAACCTAAGAATGAACAGTGATTATTATTCTACAGGTCACCCATCTGTAAACCAAGCCAGAACGCGTATTTATTTTGCTTCCGACAGACCTGGTGGATACGGCGGTACTGATATTTACTATGCAGAAATTCATGAACGTGGAGGTATACAAACCCCAATAAATGCAGGTCCTATTGTTAATACCGAAGGAAATGAAATGTTTCCGTTCATTAACGAAGAAGGTAAATTATTCTTTAGTTCAGATGGTCATGTTGGCTTTGGTCAATTAGATGTTTTTTCAACCATTTCAAATGAAGATGGTGAGGTAATAGATATTATAAATTTGGGTACACCTATAAACAGTTCTAGTGATGATTTTGCCTATTATGGGTTACCAAATGGATTAGACGGTTATGTAAGTTCGAACAGAGAAGGCGGTGTTGGTAGTGACGATATTTATAAATTTAAATTTACCCCTGCTTTAGATGTTGAAGGTTACGTTGTTGACGGGGTAAACAATCAAATGCTAGATAGTGTTACCGTTAAATTATTTGATCAAATCACCAATACCTTGGTGGCACAGACCACAACAGATGAAAATGGTTATTATAGATTTCCGGTGAATAGAAAAACTACTTATATGATAGAGGCGGTTAGAAAAACCCACCCACATAAAAATGTTTTCTTCAACACGGCATCTACTCCAAAGGCTCAAAAAATAATGCGACAAGATATTGTTCTTGAACCAGTTTTGGATCTAAAAGTATTAGCGGGACTCAATAAAATATACTTTGACTTTAACAAAAGTGATATAAGACCCGATGCTGCCGCAGAGCTGAATAAGGTAATAAAGGTTATGAACATTACCTACCCAGATATGATCATTAAATTAGAGGCGCACACAGATCCAGTGGGTAGCCATGCATACAATGATAATCTTTCTGAAAGAAGGGCAAAATCTACCTACGAATACCTCATTGAAAACGGTGTATCTAAAGATAGGATAGTTTCATACAAAGGGTTTGGAAAACGAGTACCAATTAATCACTGTACAAGTAAACAAGATTGTACCCCAGAAGAATTGGAGCTGAACAGAAGAACCGAATTCCCTATTCTACAGATTAAAAAAGGTATTGTAGCCTCAAAATAAAATTCAACATTTTTTCACCAAACGATGATTAACCACAAAAAAAGTCCTTTACAAATTGTAAAGGACTTTTTGATTTTTATAAGTTATAATAGCCTACTCTAAAATACCGTCAACTATTCCGTATTTAATAGACTCTTCTGCATTCATCCAATAATCTCTATCAAAATCTTTTAAAACCTTATCAAAATCTTGACCACAGTTATCCGCCAAAATCTGGGCACTTAATTCTTTGGTCTTTATAATTTCTCTAGCCTGTATTTCAATATTCGAAGCCTGCCCTCTCGCTCCACCACTTGGCTGGTGAATCATTACTTGTGCATGTGGCTGAATAAATCTTCTACCTTTTTTACCTACCGATAATAAAATAGAACCCATAGAAGCTGCAAGACCGCTACAGATTGTAGAAACCGGACTCTTTAATGATTTTATGGTGTCGTACATTGCAAAACCAGAAGTTACATAACCACCAGGACTATTAATATATAATTGAATTTCTTTATTGTTCTGCATATCTAGGTACAACAACCTATCAATTACATGTTTTGCAGAATCGTCATCAACCATACCCCATAAGAAGACTTTTCTTTCCTCCAGCAATTTCTCATCTATGGCTTCCTGAATTTTTCCTTTTTTAGAACTCATATTTTAAGTTTATTTATCTCTAACAAAATTAATGAATTAAAATATAAACAGATGTGGCGATCGTTCACCTAATTACCATCAATTCTATTTCAATTTTATTAAATAACTAATCTTTTGGTTTTGGTTCGGGCTGTTCTTCTACTTCAACCGTTTTTTCTACCACCTTCTTAATTGGTATAACCACTTTACCCGTTTTGGTCTTTAATACCATTGCAATATTATCTATACCGATAACGGTACCTTGCAAATCGCCGATTTTTACCTTATCTCCTACTTCGTAAATCTTTCTAGAATAAAAAGTTCTTAAAAGATCACCAACAATTTCTCTAGACCCCAAACCTAATGCCAAAGAAATCGCCAGTAAGAAGGCACCTAGCACAATAGTGAAATTATTGGTAATAATCTGCGTATCAATACCTGCTTGGTTTAACGCTGTTATACTTACAAAAATTATGATCAGGTAAAATAAAACATTACCTAAAAGCTTACCGCCGCTTAGACCAATGGAATCAAAGACTTTTATAATGGCCTCCTTTATTGTCTTTGCCAAAAACAGGCCTAACATAAAGATGACCATTGCAGACAGTAAAATTGGCAGATAGCGCAATAGGTTGGCTATCTCCGTAGATATAATGGTCAAGCCCATAATATCTGAAGCCACAATTATAAAGACCAACCACAACAATACTTTTACAAAGGTTACAATGACCTTGGACAAGTCTATTTTTATATCGGCATCTCCAAAAAGTTTTGCCTCATTGATTTTCTCGGATATGCTACTCAACTTTATGATCTTGAATATTTTTCTGAGAACCAAAGTGGTTATTTTTATAATGATCCACCCAAAGACAATTACTATAAAGGCACCGAAAATACCAGGTAATGCCGCTGCAATATCTTTAAAAATATTACTTAAAGATTCAAATGTTAGGTCTTTCCACTTATCTACTGTTTCCATATCTGGTCTACTACTATTATTTCTGGTTAGGTTTTGAATTTGTTTTCAACATGCTCTCAATAATTGAGGCGAAATTACCCGTAAAAAGATTGGTCAACTCCATAACCAATTTAGCCGCAGCAACATCATCCATAACTTTTTTACGCAGTTCTGGTGGAACATCTTTAAGATCCCCTTGTAAATTTTTAAATGGATTATTGTCCTGTTCTAGCATTAAGGTAGGGTTTTATACATTTCCGTTACTTTCGCTTTTGCTCTTTTGAGCCTCATTTTAATAGCACTTGGTTTTAAATCTAAGATATTTTCCAATTCTTTGATAGATGCTCCATCTTGATATTTCAATAACAATAAAGATTTATCTTCCGGACCAATTAATTCTAGAGCTTGTTTAAGCTTATCTACTTGCATCTGTAGCAAAAGATCATCTGTTACTTCAACAGGTATATCTTCTTGGGTATCATATTTAATGGAGTTGTCGTTAATTTTTCTTTCCTTATTTCTGTTCACATAATTAACACAGAAATTATAAGTGAAAGAATACAGCCAAGTAGAGAATTTTGAATTCCCTTTAAATGAACCCAGCTTAACAAATAACATTAAAAAAATATCTTGGGTTAAGTCTTCCGCTTCTTTGTTAGACTTTGAAAATCCTAAACATTTATTGTAAACCAATTGAGAATATCTATCATACAATTCGCCAAACAATAAAGAATCGTTTTTAGCGACAATTCTCTCAATTAACTCATTATCAGTTAATTTTTCATGTGCACCTTTAGAAACCGATTTATTACCAAACTGGTTTCCAATGATTATAAAACATAGCTTTTTAAGAAATGTCACCTTGATAATTGAGTTTACAAATAAATAAAAGTAGGTTAAAGATACTGTAATTGATATATTTACTTGAAAATCTGCTGAAAATGAAAAAATTAATTCTTCTTTCCGTACTTATCTCAAGCGTATTTACAGGATGTAAAACCGACCAAAAAAAACCTAAAGTTGCTGTTGCCGAAGATAAGGAATTGACCGTTCTTGAAAAAATTGCCAATGCAAACGGATTTCAAAACTGGAAAGATGTTGAAAGCATTAAATTCACTTTCAATGTAGATCGAGAAGATGAGCATTTTGAACGTACTTGGTTATGGGAAACTGCTTCCAATGATGTGACCAAGATGACGAGACAAGATACTATATCATACAACAGAAAATCTGTAGACAGCACTATGACGGCTACCGATGGAGGTTTCGTAAATGATAAATTTTGGCTTTTGGCTCCTTACCAACTGGTGTGGGACCAAAAAAGTTTCACCTTCAAACACACAGAAGGGGTTGAAGCTCCCATAAGCAAATCTGTTATGCACAAACTGACCACAGTGTATGACAATGATGGTGGTTATACCCCTGGCGATGCGTATGATTATTATTTTGGTGATGATTATATTATTAAGGAATGGGTATACAGAAAAGAAAACCAGTCTGAACCAAATATGACGACCACTTGGGAAGATTACAAGGAATTAAACGGATTGAACATCAGTATGATGCACAAAAGACCGGATGCCGATTTCTCTTTATACTTTTCTGGGGTCGTGGTGAAATAATGTGGTATAAAGTTTGAAGCTCTCTTTATTCATCTACCATACCATGAAACCACTTCTTTTAGTATTATTGCTATTTTCATATATAGGCTATTCTCAACAGACTATTAATGCTATTGTGATAGATAGTGCCGATAATTCCCCTTTAGAATTTGTTGGCGTTTACAATAGTAAAGACCATACCATTACCAATGAAGATGGGCGCTTTCAATTTTCATCATCATTAGATTCCATTACAATCTACCGAGTTGGGTATGATAAACTACACACCGTATTTCAAAAAATTAATGACACCATCTACCTCAACAAAAGTGTATTAGAATTAAATGAAGTCACCGTTACCAACGAAAAAACGCTTTGGCAAAAAGTAAGGGATTCTATTCGATCTAACTACCCTATCTACCCTTATAAAGAGAAATTTTTGTTGAGAGGCGTTCTACGGTATAATGGAGAAATTACACGCATTCAAGATCTTCAAGGAAAATTGGAAAGGAAAACACTTCTATATACAGGAAAAATAAATCCCGACAAAAAAGACTTTAAGGTTGAGTTGACCAATATGCGTAAAGTAGGTTTAGTTAAAGATGAAAAGAAAGTATATTTCATTTTTGAAACCTTTTACCAACTATTTATGAATTTTACTCCTATGAACGCTACTGGAGACGCTTTTGATTTGACCGAATCTACTTTTAATAATGGCAGTAAAACCAATCTAAGTTTTCATACCAAACCAGAATTTAATAATGAAATCATAAATGGTCATTACATCATTAACAATGACGACAATGCAATTGAAAGAATGTATATGGTAATAAACTCAAAAAATAGTCCATATAAAAAAGATGGCAATATTAGGTTTAGAACAGTTGCAGTAGAAAAAGAAATTTCACTATCCAAGTCATTAATTACAAATAGATATTACATAGCTTCTGCAAAATATGATGTAAAAGTCGAGGTGACGGATGATAAAAATTCATATACCTCCTACTACGATGTATCCTTTATTCTCACTACATCAGATAACGAAGGTGATTTTGATGTAAAGAAAAACGTGAGCACCTCAAAAGACTTGTTCAAAATAAAATACCCTTACGACCAGCGTTACTGGAATGCCCAAAATCAATTACTACTTACAAATGAGATGTTAGATTTCATTGAAAAAGTGCAAGACCCCTCTAATGAGTTTAAGGTAAGAAACAATATCAAGAACTAATTTATGCTCGCTTTTTCTTTAATAACAATGTAAAGAGCAAAATTAAGAATCCGCAGGCCAATAGTACTACAAAACTTCTGGTAAGGCTATAATTTTCCGCCAAGAACCCCAGTATTGGAGGCGCACACAAAAAGCCGGCATAACCGGTACCGGCAATAAAAGCAATTCCTTTAGAGGAATCTATCCCCTTTACATTACCTCCTATTCTAAAGACTTCGGGCACCATGACAGAAAAACCCAATCCATTAATAGTAAAACCGATAATACTCAACGTAACGTTTGCCGTAAGCACCAAAAAATAACCTATTATTGCCAAAATTGCCCCTAAGGCAACAATTTTGACGGACCCTATTTTATCGCTGATACCATCACCTAAAAACCTCCCTAAGGTCATGGTTATCTGAAAGCCTAAAAAGCCTAATCCCCATAATGCCTCTGGTGCCAATGCAATTTCCTTTAAATATAGTCCGCTCCAATCTACAATAGCACCTTCGCTGCCCATAGCAACAAATGAAATAAGCCCCAGTAACAACAAAGGCTTAAGGAGTCCGAAACTAAAGGGTTCATTTTCTACCTCTTCCGCTACTTCAGAAAAATACTGACTTCTAAATTTTACATTGACCAATACAACCAACAAAACAGCCAAGAACATATGTAGCACGGGATTTGACAACGGTCCAATTAAAAAACTACCCAACCCTGCCAATACTCCACCTAGACTGAAAAAACCATGAGAGGCTGCCATAAACTTTACCTTGTCTTTTTTCTCTATTTCGGTCACAAGGGTATTCATTGCTATATCGGTGATACCGTTAGATGCCCCAAAAAGAAATAAAGCTACCATGAGCACATAGTAATTTGGTGCCAATAATGGCAACATAGCAGCCATACAGCTCATCATAACGCCACTGAAGGTAACCTTACCTACTCCATACCTATTGACAATACCAGAAGCAAATGGAAAAACCGTAAACACACCCAAAGCCAAAAAGAATATGGCAATACCCAACTCAGATTTACTGATATTCAACGACTCTTTAACCGTAGGTATATAAATTGCCCAGGTACCAAAAAGAATATTAATACTTGCGAAAACCCATGAAGGACCGAAGTATCTAGCATTCCCTAAAATTAATCGTAATGATTTCATTTAGTATTGGTTGTTGGTTGTTGGAAATAAAAGAATACATTTCTATTCTCTATATTCTATCCTCTATTTTCTATTTTCTTTAAAATCTAATTTGCCAATACTCCCGCTTTTAGAATCTGCCCAAAACGATACATATCTTCATAGGTAGAATAAAAAGGTGCCGGTGCCAAACGAATTACGTTAGGCTCACGCCAGTCGGTCACCACACCATTTTCCATTAGATAATTGAATAAAGATTTTCCCTGTCCGTGTAAGAATACCGACAATTGACAACCTCTATCTTTAGGGGTGATTATTTCAAAAGAACTATCTACTTCCTTATCGATTTCATGTAAAATATATTCCAGATACGAAACGATCAAATTTCTTTTTGCAATCAACTTCTCCATACCCACTTCTTCGAACATGGTCAGCGATGCCAAATACGGTGCCACCGATAATACGGGCACATTACTTATTTGCCAAGCATCGGCATTTTCCATAGGTTCAAATTCGGGTTTCATAAGAAAGCGGGTTTCTTTTTTTGTTCCCCACCATCCTTCAAAACGTTGAATGTCTTTTTTGTTCAAGTGTTTCTGGTTTACAAAAATTCCAGAGGCATTTCCTGGTCCGCTATTCATGTATTTGTAACTACACCACGAAGCAAAATCGGCATCCCACTTATGCAGTTTTAGCTCAACATTACCAACGGCATGTGCCAGATCCCAACCCACATTGGCACCAACAGCTTTACCCGCTTTGGTAATGGCTTCCATATCCATTACCTGACCATTGTAATAATTTACTCCGCCAATTAAAACAAGTGCCAGTTCATCGCCTAACTCCTCAATTTTTGCAAGTATATCTTCTGTTCTCCAGTGATGTTCTCCTTCACGTTTTTTTAGCTCCACAATAGTCTCGTCGGGATCTAAACCATGAAAACGAACTTGACTTTGAAACATGTATTGATCGCTAGGAAATGCTTTTTCCTCGCATAGGATCTTAATACGTTTTTTTGTGGGATTGTAAAATGAAACCATCAAAAAATGTAGGTTGACCGTTAGGGTATTCATAACAGACACCTCTTCGGGTAAAGCACCTACCACTTTGGCCAATGGCTCAGCTAACCGCTCATGATAGTCCCACCAAGGTTTTTCTGCATAAAAATGACCTTCTACGGCTAATTCTGCCCAATCTTTCATCACTTCATCAACAAAAGCCTTCGTACGTTTTGGCTGAAGACCTAGCGAGTTTCCTGTAAAATAAATAACCTCTTTTCCGTTTATCTTAGGAAAAATGAACTCATCTCTATATGTACTTAAGTGGTCTTGTGCATCTAACGATTGTGCAAATTCCAACGTATTTTTAAACTCCATAGCTAATTTTATATAAAAGTAAACATATGCCCAGTATTATGGATAGTACTACCAACAATCCTTTATGTTATTCGGTTCTTAATCGCATTTCTATCATATGTCTTTTAAACCCTTTTTTCTCATAGGCACGTATGGCAGAATCATTGTCGCTGTATACATCTAACTTAATTTCGGTTAAGCCCGCATTTGTTGCCCAATCTATTAATGCATCAATAATTTTACCGTTCAAACCTCTACCCCTATAATTTGGATCTGTGTACATAAAGCCTAAATACGCAAAAGTTTCATGGTCAAGATAATCTCTAGCAGGTTTTTCCAAAGCATACCCTGTGGCCACTATTTTATCGTCGTGGCACGCCACCAAAACAGTAGCTCTTGGGTTTTCTAAAAGCGCTTCTAAATCATAATAAATAACTCCTCTTCCCTTAATGGTAGGGTTCATGGGGCGTTCTGCATTGACAACTTCTTGTTCATGCAGTCGTAATACGGGCAAATCGCTTTTTACGGCTTCCCTTATCTCTATTACATTATTCATCGCTCTCTTATTTCAGACCCTTAAATTAAGGCTTAAAACCCTATTTTTGCAAAAAGAAACGCATGCATTTTTTATCGCCACTTTTAGAAAACTACTTAGCGGACCACTCTCAACCAGAACCTAAATTATTACAGGAGCTTACACGAGAAACCCATTTAAAAGTAATACAGCCACGTATGCTTACCGGGCATTTTCAAGGTCGTGTTCTAAGTTTGCTTTCTAAATTGATAAACCCTGCTACTATACTTGAAATTGGCACGTATACAGGTTATTCTGCCTTATGCCTTGCGGAAGGATTACAGAAAAATGGCCAACTGCACACCATTGATGTCAATGCAGAACTGGAACAAATTCAGCGTACTTTTTTTGACCGAAGCGGTTATGGCGAACAGATTGTACAACATGTGGGCAATGCCCTAGATATTATTCCTAAAATGGATATCACCTTTGACCTTATTTTTATCGATGCCGAAAAGAAACAGTACGATAAATATCTTGAAGCCGTATTACCTAAAACCAAACCCGGCTCTGTAATACTTTCCGACAATGTATTATGGTCGGGCAAAGTGGTAGAGCCCTTAAACCCAAAAGATGTTACCACAAAGGTATTGTTAGATTACAATAAGAAATTGAGCGATCATCCACTATTGGATACGGTTCTTTTGCCTATACGTGACGGACTGACTTTAAGTAGGGTGAAATAATCAAGCCATATAATTTATAAAACAGCCAAGCTGAAAATATACCTACCAAAGCACCTACCATAAGGTCTATTGGAAAGTGAACACCTACGTACACCCTACTCATAGCAAATAAAATAGGCCATATATAAAATAGGTACACCCATTTAAAATGCCGTCTTAAAAATAATACGGTCAACGTTATTATAGAAAAAGAAGATGAAGCGTGACCAGAAAAAAAGCTAAACCCAGACGGACTCCTTAAAATACGGATCAGTGTATTTAACTCTTCATCGTTATTAGGTCTTAAACGTGCTACTACATGCTTTGTTAAATCTGTTACCGTAGCTACAAAATATGCCATAATCAATATGGTCAAAATCATTGCCAAAGCATCTTTCTTCGGGAATTTTATAAAGAAAAGTATGATAATAAGTGCAAATAGTGGAATCCAAGGAGGAAATTTGGTAACGGTAGACCAAAAAGCATCGTACTGTTCTATACCAAGACTGTTGAGATAGACAAAGGCATCTCGATCCCATTGTAAAATCTCATCTAACATAGTAGATTATTTTCTCTTGATCGTGCCGGTTACTTCATTGATATTTTTACTAACGTCATTAATTTGTTTTTTGACGTCGGTTCCTAAGCCAGAACTAATATCTTGTTTCATGTCATCAATATCTTTTTTAATATCGGTCACAAAACTAGTGTCTATGCCTTGTTTGTCGGCACTTTTTTGAATCTCCTGTTTAATATCCTCGGTTGCATCTTTCAATTGGCGCATACCTTTGCCCAAGCCCTTTGCAATTCCAGGAATTTTGTCGGCACCAAAAACCATCACTACGATAAACATAATGAAGAAAATTTCTGCGCCACTAATAAATAATGAATACATAGCAATCATACTACAAATATAAACAAGTTTAGTATCGAAATTAAAAAAGCCCCGTAGTTATACGAGGCTTTTTTCAATAAATGTTTTGTTAATTATTTTCCTTTGATTCCTTCTTTCATTTTATCGAAATCACTATCCTGCTCTTTCTTTGGCCAGCTATTGTTAGTAGTGTCAATGTCGGCAGTCTCCATTTTAGGATCTATCTGTATCCCTTTTAACTCTGATGTAGAAGAAATAACCATGCTTACCTCTTTACTATTCTTTCTCCAGATTTCTGGCGGGTAGGTTACATTCTTTACAGAACCATCTGCATACGTATATTCAACGATCAATGGCATTGGTAGGCCACCTGGGCTATTATACGTTACTTCGTAAAAATACTTAGGTTCTTTAATTGCCGCTCTTTCAGCTGCGGTCATATTATCCATCATAAACTCCTTTAGAGTTTTAGAAGTTTCCGAAGGTAAGTTATCCTTCAATTCTGGCGCAACAATATCGGTGTCACCATACTCTTCTAAATATACCATTGGTGGCAAGTTAGATTCTGGTATACCACGCTCTGCTAAATAAGCTTTCATTTTTTTGTTAGGCTTATCGCTAACATAGTATTTCTTAATATCCTTAACGGCCATATCTACATAATCGGTAGTATAGAACCATCCTCTCCAGTACCAATCTAAATCAACGGCAGATGCATCTTCCATTGTTCTAAAGAAATCTTCTGGTGTTGGGTGTTTAAATTTCCAACGTTGAGAATACGTTTTAAAAGCATGGTCGAACAACTCACGGCCCATAACGGTCTCTCTTAAAATATTCAATGCCGTTGCAGGTTTTCCGTATGCGTTTGGCCCTAGTTGAAAAACATTTTCTGGGTTTGACATAATTGGAGAAATGGTACTTTGATCACCACTCATGTACGGTACAATCTTCGCAGGGTCTCCTCTTCTAGATGGGTATTTTGCATTTGGTGCAATAGCTTCTGGATACGCTTCACCAAATTCTTGCTCTGCCATGTATTGCATAAAGGTATCCAAACCTTCGTCCATCCATCCCCATTGACGCTCATCTGAGTTTACGATCATTGGGAAAAAGTTATGTCCAACTTCGTGAATAATTACACTGATCATACCATATTTAGTTCTGTCTGAGTAGCTACCATCTTTATTTGGTCTACCGTAGTTCCAGCAGATCATTGGGTACTCCATACCTTGACGCTTAGCGTGTACAGATATCGCTTTTGGATAAGGGTAGTCAAACGTATGCGAAGAATAAGATTTCAACGTATGCGCTACAGCTTTTGTAGAATACTCTTCCCATAACGGGTTACCTTCTTTTGGGTACATCGATACGGCCATAACATCTCTGTTACCTAATTTTACCGCTTGCATGTCCCAAATGAACTTTCTAGATGTTGCAAAACCAAAATCGCGAACATTCTCCGCTTTTAGTTTCCACGTTTTTGTTTTATCTGAGAATCCTTTTTCAGCTGCTTCTGCTTCTGCTTGGGTTACAATGATAACAGGTTTGTCGTACGACTTTTTAGCTAACTCGTAACGACGCATCATTTCTTTGGTATATACCTCTTTTCTGTTTTGAAGTACACCGGTACCATCTAAAATATGATCTGCCGGTACCGTAATGTTCACTTCGTAGTTTCCAAAAGGAAGTGCGAATTCCCCATTACCCCAAAATTGGTGGTTCTGCCATCCTTCTACATCATTATAAACCGCCATTCTTGGAAAGAACTGTGCAATTACATAGGCTCTGTTACCATCTTCTTCAAAAAACTCATAACCCGATCTAGCTCTATTTATCGTATGATCAGGTATGTTATAGTTCCACTTAATATCAAAAGAAAACTTATCGCCACTTTTTAGCGGAGTAGGTAAATCTACACGCATCATGGTAAAGTTAATGGTATAAGGCAATGCTTTACCAGAATCATCTTTTACATAATCGATATTGAATCCGCCATCAAAAGCCTCGGTCATAAAGTTACCTACAAACTTTTCTGGTGAATCACCTAAAGAAATTCCGCTACCGTTCTTTAATGCTGCCTTAGAATCTTTTTCTCTCACATTTTGATCTAATTGCACCCATAAATACTCTAGATCATCTGGTGAATTGTTTGTATATGTAATAGTTTCTTCTCCAAATAATTTGGCATTCTTATCATCTAAACGAATGTCCATTACATAATCTGCCTGTTGCTGGTAGTAATCGGGCCCTGGCGCACCAGATGCAGACCTGTAGGTGTTGGGAGTAGAAAACTCTTCGTATAACTGCTTAAACTTACTCTGGTTGTAGTGCCCAGGTTCCTTTTCTTTAGTTACCGTCTCTTGTGCAAAGGTTACACCGGCGAAAAGGAATAAAATAGACGCGAATGCGTACTTTATTCTTATCATTACTTGGTTTTTTTAGTGTCCGAAAATTAAAGTTTTTATAGGGATATCTTAATATATGTTACAAATTTAACATTCCTTTAGGACGAGATTTTACAAGAACATGGCTTTTTTTCTTGCCTTTTACTTTCATATGTAGCACATTTTGCTGATCATCATAAATATCTGTCAGCACTTCATTGGTAATACCAATTTGTTTTAATGTGGCAAGTGGTACATTGGGTACCTCTAGGTAACAGATAACCATATCGCTATCATACTTATGGCCTATAAAATCGTAGGTTACGTTTTCTGAATTGACCTCTACCAAAAATTTTGTTCTCAGGTATTTTACTAGAAAATCTTTATCTACATCATTTTCCTTTTCGGTGCCCAGATTTGCAGTATACCCATATCGCTCTTTTAGCACCGCGTTCATATCATCAATAAAAACACGGGTAATGATCTGTATGGCCTCATCTTTTTCCGAGTAGTTCACATTGGTAACACTAATGTAGAATTTATGTGCCCCGGCAAATGCAAAAAGGGGAAGTATCAATAACACCAATACTGGTTTAAAAATTTTCATATTGTATGGTTTCATATCATATTAGCAAAGCACATGCCAAATATAACACCCTTAATCCAAAGCATTATTCTCTCTGTAAAGTATACTTTTTTGTCGTAGATACTCCCAAATGGCTATTTCATCATGGGTATCAACTGTTTTTTGAAAACGTGGATCAACCTCGCAATAGTAGAGAAAATCGTCTATTCTATCAACAGGTATCAATAACTGTTTTTGATAAATACTATCCGCATAAAATTTACGAACTCGCTCTGTTCTGTCATAAAGATTATTGCGCTCTACCCTTTTTTTCAACATTTTGGTACGCCCGGTAATGGCATTGATCAAAGGATCAAAACTCATTATGGGGTTTGCGGTTGCCGCAGACAACTCTCGTTCTGCCTTTGTGGGTATTTTCACGTAGGCGTTCGGTAGCCCCAAGGTAGATGCGGTTACTATTGGATCTAGATCCAACGTAGGTAAATCTGCCAACAAATTACCACTAAGATTATAGGGGGTTACCGTTACTTCATCCAATTCTGTTAAAGCATCTTCTAAACCAACTGAAATGAGCTTGCTTTCAAAAATTGCCGAACTGACCACTACAATTTTCTTTTTGTATTGAACGGCAGAGAATTCTAAAGTATCAAATAGCTTTGCCGCAATAGCAAAATACCCATTTTGATCTGTTATACTGGCTCTTTTAGAAGTTAGATTGATTACGTGTGTTGCGGCAACATCACCGTCATCACTATACACCCTACCCTCTATTTTCTTATACTCGCCAATTTGCGCAAAAGCAAAAACGCCAGAAAACAGAAAAAATATAAGGAGTCTACTCCTCATTTAAATCTTTAAGAAACGTTTTACTATTATTCACTAAAGCATCGATCAACTGAAATTCATTTTCCTTTTTAAGTAAAGACTGTGCCGGCATACGGGCATCACAGTAATACAAAAATTCATTGATCTTATCTTGAGGTATCTGTAAATCTACCACAAAGAAAGAATCGTCATAAACCTGACGCAACACCTCACTTACCTTTAACTTAGGCCTTTCTTCGGCAACTTCATCTTGAGATTTAAACATAGCCCTAAATATATTCGCAAAATTAAGGCCATTTTGCATCCCCCTATCAACTTCAGACATGGCTATATTCTCCACCTCTGTACTACGATCTATTTCATACTCATGCTGTTTAAACTCCTCGTTTCTCATTTGCAAGAAGCGTTCTTGCTGCTCTGGTGTAATCACCACTTCATCAAGCTCTGTCACTTTTTCGTTTACCTCTACCACCAAGCGGTTGTTCGCCAAGATCTCTTCGGTAATGGTCACTACCTTTATATTGTAGTTTACCGCAGTAAAAACCAGTTGATCGCCCACTTTTACGTTGATCTTAAACTGCCCTTGATCATTGGTAATAGTGGCATGCTCAGAAGTTGAGTTGATGACATTTTCATTGGGTACGCCAATGTTCATATAGATTACAGAACCAAATAATGGTCGTCTGGTATCATCTTGGGCAAAGCCCGATATAGCGGTAAATAATACTAATAAAAAAAGTAATTTTCTGGTCATTTAGTGTATATTAAAAGGGATAACGCCCCACTCATAGAGGCATTGAAAAGATAAAGAAAAGATTTGTAACCATTATAAAAAAAAAGCCGTCAATAAACTTTTGTTAATTTCTTTATCAACAAGAATTAAAAAGGCAGCAACTTTAAGCAAAACTAAGGCGGTACAACGACAATACATGTTCTTTAACCCAATACAACATTATTTCAACTTATAAATAAATGGTATTGTCTAGATAATTCTATTTTTGTTTACACTATTTTCTCGTCATAAGACACTAAGTATGAAAGCAATAATTTTCTTTATTTTTTTTATTTTACTGGCTATACCCCCCGTATTCGGACAAATTAAAATAGGAGACAACCCCCAAAATATAGATGCTTCATCTGTTTTAGAGTTGGAAAGCTCCTCTAAAGTTTTGGTCATTACCCGAGTTACCACGGCAGAAATGGAAGCCATTACCCCGCAACGTGGGGGTATGGTATACAATACCGATACCGAATGTATTAATTATTACGACGGTACCCAATGGGTCAACCTTTGCGACGCCGTAGACTTTAGCATCACCAACGACCCTATAATTAATGGTAGAAGTACTATTGAGATTACCGAATCTGCAGCCGGTTACAATTTAGAAGTAGCCAAAAACAGCATATTGGGAGACAATATTATTGATGGCGGCATTGGCCCCGATGACATACAAGACAACTCCATTACCCAAGATAAACTGGCTGCGGCATCTGTAGGTTCTAGCGAAATAAGTGAGAATGCCGTTGGATCGGTAGAAATTAGAGATGGAAGTATTGCCCCTGAAGATATCGCCAATACGGTACCAGATCAACTTTTGACCACCGATGAAAATGGTATTGTACAATGGGAAGATTCCAATGATTTTTATGATCTAACCTTTAATAAATTAGACACAACGCTTACACTCGAAAGGTCTACAATAGCAGGAGTATCCACTATCAGTTTAGGTGCTTTAATTGGCTCAGATGACCAGCGGCTAGATCTTACAGGAAATGTTCTTAGTATTGAGAATGATCCAAATACGTATGATTTATCAACGTATTTACAGCAGTTAAGTATAAACCCGGCGGGCACTGAAATTAGTTTGACCAATGGCGGAACGATTACATTGCCTAACCCAACAATTGATACAGATGAACAAAACTTAGGTAATGCTACTTTGGCAAATGAAATTCTTACCATAAACATTGAAAATGGTGATGCTACCACTGCAGACCTATCACCTTTAGCTACTGATGCCGTAGTTACAGCTGGTTTGGCTCTTAAGGAAGATGTAGCCAATAAATCTAATGATGTTACCTTGGGAAATTCTACAAATTTATACCCTACGCAAAATGCTGTTAAAATCTATGTAGACAATACAGTTGGCGGTTCTGCGCAAACCATTGTTAGTGCCGACGCAAATAATTCAATTTCCCCAAGTATTAACGATGGAGGTGCTTTTTATAATGATGGGGATGGCGATAATCAAAATGAACTACAAGATATAGTTTTTAACGAAACAACCAATATACTTACAATCTCCACTCCTTTAACCACAGGTAACGAGGTTAATCTAAGCAGTTTAGCCGATGCCCCAAACTTAAATAACGGACAAATTTTTGTTGGCAATGCCACAAATATACCTACTGGAGTTGATGTAGGTGGTGATGTCACCATGAATAATATTGGGCAATTTACGATAGAAGATGAAGCAGTAACGCCTGCGAAAATTGAGCCTGCACCTGGAACATTGACCGAAGATCAAGTTTTAATTACAAATAATATTACTGGAAATGTAGAATGGGCAGATTTCCCACCTGGTGGAGGGGCCGGAGATGATGATCAAAATGCTAGCGAAGTACCCTATGACCCTGCAGCTTCAGGCTTAACAGCAACTAACACACAAGCAGCTATTGATGAATTGGCTGATAGTGGTTTTGTCAATACAGATAACCAAAACGCAGCGGCTGTTCCCTTTACGCCAGAGGGCAACACCACAAGCACTGACGTTCAGGCAGCTATCGTAGAAATTCAGACCGAAATTGATGGGATTACTATTACAGGTGAAACAAACACTGCCTCTAACCAAGGTGTAGCGGGTGTCCCGACTTTTATTCAAAAGAATGGTGTCGACCTTGAATTCAGAAGTATAAATTCAGGTTCGAATAAAGTTGCCGTTTCCGAAGATGCAGTCAACAATGAAATTTTGGTTGATATCAATGAGGCAAACCTTACGATAACAGAAAGTCAAATTTCAGACTTAACCCACACCATCAATACTGATAACCAAAACGCAGCGGCCGTTCCCTTTACGCCAGCGGGTAACACCACAAGCACTGATGTTCAGGCGGCCATCGTAGAAATTCAGACTGAAATTGATGGGATTACTATTACAGGTGAAACAAACACTGCCTCTAACCAAGGTGTAGCGGGTGTCCCGACTTTTATTCAAAAGAATGGTGTCGACCTTGAATTCAGAAGTATAAATTCAGGTTCGAATAAAGTTGCCGTTTCCGAAGATGCAGTCAACAATGAAATTTTGGTTGATATCAATGAGACAAACCTTACGATAACAGAAAGTCAAATTTCGGACTTAACCCACACCATCAATACTGATAACCAAAACGCAGCAGCCGTTCCCTTCACACCAGCTGGTAACACTACTAGTAATGACGTTCAGGCGGCCATCGTAGAAATTCAGACTGAAATTGATGGTTTGAATGCTGGAGATAATTTATCTAACGCCAACTTAACCTTAACAGAGGATAGAGTTCACCAATTAGCAGGGTTTGACTTAAGTTTTGATGGAGTTGGAAATATTGGAATAGGGACAGATACACCAGCAACTAAATTACATGTTTCTGGTGGACAAGTAAGAGCAGCTTCGTTTTCTGCTGGAGATGGTGTCGTTACATATCGTTTCGCCAGTGACCCAGACACTGGAATGTATAGGTCTGCAGCGGATGAAATTGCTTTTGATGTAGGTGCAGTTCAGGCTTTGAGGATTGATGAACCAACATTAGGGAATACGAATGTTATAGTTAATCAAAGTCTTCAAGTAAGTAATTTGCTATTAGACAAGGATGGTGAATCAGGCACTGCCGGTCAAATATTATCTTCTACCGGAACGCAAACCGATTGGATAAATGCACCTACAGCCGGCACTACTTATACGGCAGGAAATGGCATTACTATTTCAGCGGCAGATGAAATTGGCATAACGCCATTAGGTGTAAATACTGCTGAATTAGCTGAAAATGCTGTTACAACCACAAAAATCCTTGATGATAATGTAACTCCGGATAAATTATTAGCAGGTACAAACGGCCAAGTACTTACAACTAACGCAGCTGGTGATGTTACTTGGGCAAATCCATCAAATGTAGCCACTTTGCCAATGGGTAAAGTAAACGCCGATGGCACTCCTGCTAAAATTCTTAATTCAACCGTAGTAAGAAACTCTGCGGGTAATTACACGGTAACTTTTGACACCCCTCGTCCTGACGCCAATTACATAGTACAATTAACAATTGCCAATACATCACCTAATTTTAAAATTCAATTACTAGATCAAACAGTTAATGATTTTACGGTATCCATAACAGAAATGTTCGTATTTACAACTTCAGCAGAACCAACAATATTTATAAACAATAGTACAGCGGCTGGTGTAGCAGAGCATGACCATACTGCAAATTCATTACCAATAACATCATCTGAAATTGTTATTAACGAAAGTGACTCAAATTGGTTCTTCACAATATCTGATTTCTAAAATGAAAAAATACATATACATACTGTTCTTTCTTTTTGCAGCAACTATTTCTGCCCAAACAGCACTGTATAACAACGGCAACTTACGTATTCACGAAGGTGGGCAAATTGGTTTTCACACCAATCTTATCAATGAATCTCCCATGGACAACAACCTTGGGTTAGCTGGTTTTTATGGGTCGGAGCTAATTACGGTTTCGGGGAACATTACACCGCAATTCTATGATATGGAAATTGCCCTAGAAAACCATATGCAGTTAGACCTGGGCATGGATAATGTAAACAATACCAACTTTATTTTTGGTGACATCATCACCAACCGATCACAACCTAGCATTTTTTACAACTTTGTAGACAATTCGTTTTATAATGGTGAAAATGACTTTAGTAAAATTGAAGGCTATGCGGCAATTACCAACCAACAAGAATTTGGCTTTCCTATTGGAGACAACGAATACTTAAGACCTCTAATTTTAGTCTCAGAAAGTGTTAACCTTTTCGCTAAAAGTGCCTATTTCTTTGAAAATCCTAATAGTCCGGCTTCATTTGCAAATACTTTCAACACGACTTCAACCGCCATAGATGTTGAAACCGTTAGCAATATAGAATTTTGGAGATTGGAAGGCACCATATCATCGACAGTCTCTTTAAGTTGGAACCTTAGAAGCCAATTAAGCACACTAACCGATGATGTCTCTTTGATTATACCAGTTGGGTGGAGCAAGGCTTCTCAAAGATGGGTAAACCTCTCTAGGAGCGCACCTGTAGGCACATTAAGTGAAGGCTTTATCACTACAACGGCATTCATACCAGATGACTACGAGGTCATTACCTTTGGGGCTTCTAAAGAACCCTATGAACCTCTTTCTAAAGAAGTTCTTTTTATAGACAATTTCTTTGTATCGGTAAATGGTGATGGCATCAACGATAGTTTCTATGTTGAAGAGTTAGAGGAGTTCTCCAGTAATTTTGTTCAAATATATGATCGCTACGGATTAAAGGTATTTGAGAAAACCGATTACACTAATGAGTTTGTAGGTTTTTCAAATTTGGACAACGTGCCTTTTAGAGCTGAAGAAGGCTTACCTACCGGAGTCTATTTTTATACCATTTACATACCTGAAGAAGATTTAAATTATCAAGGATTTTTGTATTTAACGCGGTAACCTTTTAAAGTTTTTTTAATCGTTTCCCCTTCAATCTTCCAAAAATTGTTCTGTTATCTTTTGATAATTCTTACAACATGAAACCTAACAAACACTAGATAAAATACATATTTATTGGGTGTAATAGAACAGGTATTGGTTTTCTCAACATAATTGTCTAGCTACACAACATATTCTATTTTTCTTACAAATCACCCCTTATTTTTATACATGTTAACATATCCCCCAATACGTCAATGTCTACAAAAATTAAATTCTTTCTATTTTTCTCACTAATTTCCTTCTGTGTATCCGCACAGGTGAAAATAGGTCAGAATCCCAACACCATACATTCCGCTTCTATTGTTGAATTGGAAAGTACAAATAAAGCTTTTGTACTTACAAGACTTTCTACTGCACAAATGCAAGCAATTACACCATTGAATGGTGCTGTGGTCTATAACACAGATACCCAATGTGTTCACTACTTCAATGGATCAATTTGGACAAACCTTTGTGACGGCAACAACACTAGTGATTTTTCATTTGCCGATAATGGGGATGGCACTATTACCCTAGATGATGGAAATGGTAATACGGTTACTTTTAACGGAGCGGCACAAACTATTTCTACACTTAACGATAATGGTGATGGCACCTACACTTACACCAATGAAAACGGAATAGAAACCATTATTTCTATCGCAGTTACCGATAACCAAAATTTACAGACCGACAATACACCGGGGAATATAAGTATTGACAACGGTAATACTATTGCAATCAATGTAGACGATGCAGATGCAGACGCCCAGAACGAAATACAGACCTTAGATTATACTTCGGGAGTACTTACCTTATCAAACGATCCAAATGCAACAATGGTAGATTTATCTGCATTTGATCAAAACGCTGCAGATGATTTCTCTGGGAGCTTTAATGATTTAAGCGACCTACCTGCAAATTTAGATATAGATGCAACCGATGATTACAATACAGGAATTTCTTTTGATGGAACAAATTTAACCGTATCGGATGCCGGTGGCGATGTAAGTACCGATATTAGCGGATTGGCATATGACGATACTGCTATTAGAGCGGATGTGGACCAAAACGAATTGGATGCCGATAATGCAATAGCAGCGGTAGATACCAAAATAGACAATCATATTTTAGCTGATGAGGATACCTCTGCAACGAATGAACTTTCAGATATTTCCATCACAGGTACGACAGTAAACCTGACGAATCCTGCTGCCGGTGCTACCGGTGTCGATTTAGGAAATACTTTCGCTACGGATACCGAACTTGCGGATGCAATCACCGCTTCTGAAGCATTGGATCTAGATAAAGATGCCAATAACGAAACGAACACCGCTTTCACTTCTTCGACGAACACAATGACGATTACGGACAGCAATGGCGCTTTGGATGCCCCGATCGTAAATACGAACGAACTGGATATTACCGCTGGAGAGATTACCTCTACCATCAACGGTGTGGCTTCAACTCCTATAACACTTCCTGTTGCCGATGGATCGGAAACGGTTCTCAATGACGGTACGAATACTACTATTGCAGGTGCAGGTACTGCGGCCAGTCCGTACACTATAGCTGTTCCGGATAACCTGGACAACTCGGTAACCAATGAAACAAATACGGCTTTTACTTCTGCAACCAACACAATGACGATCACGGACAGCAATGGCGCTTTGGATGCCCCGATCGTAAACTCGAACGAACTGGATATTACCGCTGGAGAGATTACCTCTACCATCAACGGCGTGGCTTCAACTCCTATAACACTTCCTGTTGCCGATGGATCGGAAACTTTGGTAACCGCAGGATCGGACATCAGCGTCTCAGGTACAGGTGTTACCGGTGACCCTTATGTGGTTGCAAATACGTTTACTGAAATAGATGATAGCGTAACGAACGAAATAAATACCGCTTTTACTTCTGCAACCAACACAATGACGATCACGGACAGCAATGGCGCTTTGGATGCTACCATCGTAAACTCGAACGAACTGGATATTACCGCTGGAGAGATTACCTCTACCATCAACGGTGTGGCTTCAACTCCTATAACCCTACCTGTTGCCGATGGATCGGAAACTTTGGTTACCGCGGGAACGGATATCAGTGTCTCAGGTACAGGTGTTACCGGGGACCCTTATGTGGTTGCAAATACTTTTACAGAAATAGACGATAGCGTAACGAACGAAACAAACACAGCTTTTGCTTCTGCTACCAACACATTAACGATTACGGACAGTAATGGTGCTTTGACCGCTCCGATCGTAAACTCGAACGAACTGGATATCACTGCTGGAGAGATTACCTCTACCATCAACGGCGTGGCTTCAACTCCCATCGCACTTCCTGTTGCAGATGGATCGGAAACTTTGGTAACCGCAGGAACGGACATCAGTGTTTCAGGCACAGGTGTTTCCGGTGACCCTTATGTGGTTGCAAATACATTTACGGAGATTGATGATAGCGTAACGAATGAAATAAATACCGCTTTTGCTTCTGCAACCAATACATTGACGATCACGGACAGCAATGGCGCTTTGGATGCTACCATCGTAAATACGAACGAACTGGATATCACCGCTGGAGAGATTACCTCTACCATCAACGGTGTGGCTTCAACTCCCATCGCTCTTCCTGTTGCCGATGGATCGGAAACGGTTCTCAATGACGGTACGAATACTACTATTGCAGGTGCAGGTACTGCGGCCAGTCCTTATACCATTGCAGTTCCGGATAACCTGGACAACTCGGTAACAAACGAAACGAACACAGCTTTTACTTCTGCGACGAACACATTGACGATCACGGACAGCAATGGCGCTTTGGATGCTACCATCGTAAACTCGAACGAACTGGATATCACCGCTGGAGAGATTACCTCTACCATCAACGGCGTGACTTCAACTCCCATCGCTCTTCCTGTTGCCGATGGATCGGAAACGGTTCTCAATGACGGTACGAATACTACTATTGCAGGTGCAGGTACTGCGGCCAGTCCGTACACTATAGCTGTTCCGGATAACCTGGACAACTCGGTAACCAATGAAACAAATACGGCTTTTACTTCTGCAACCAACACAATGACGATCACGGACAGCAATGGCGCTTTGGATGCCCCGATCGTAAACTCGAACGAACTGGATATTACCGCTGGAGAAATCACTTCTACTATCAACGGCGTGGCTTCAACTCCTATAACCCTACCTGTTGCCGATGGATCGGAAACTTTGGTTACCGCGGGAACGGACATCAGTGTCTCAGGTACAGGTGTTACCGGTGACCCTTATGTGGTAGAAAATACATTTACTGAGATTGATGATAGCGTAACGAACGAAATAAATACCGCTTTTACTTCTGCAACCAACACAATGACGATCACGGACAGCAATGGCGCTTTGGATGCTACCATCGTAAACTCGAACGAACTGGATATCACCGCTGGAGAGATTACCTCTACCATCAACGGTGTCGCTTCCACTCCTATAACCCTACCTGTTGCCGATGGATCGGAAACTTTGGTTACCGCGGGAACGGACATCAGTGTCTCAGGTACAGGTGTTACCGGTGACCCTTATGTGGTTGCAAATACTTTTACAGAAATAGACGATAGCGTAACGAACGAAACAAACACAGCTTTTGCTTCTGCTACCAACACAATGACGATTACGGACAGTAATGGTGCTTTGACCGCTCCGATCGTAAACTCGAACGAACTGGATATCACCGCTGGAGAGATTACCTCTACCATCAACGGCGTGGCTTCAACTCCTATAACACTTCCTGTTGCCGATGGATCGGAAACTTTGGTTATCGCGGGAACGGACATCAGTGTCTCAGGTACAGGTGTTACCGGTGACCCTTATGTGGTTGCAAATACTTTTACAGAAATAGACGATAGCGTAACGAACGAAACAAACACAGCTTTTGCTTCTGCTACCAACACATTAACGATTACGGACAGTAATGGTGCTTTGACCGCTCCGATCGTAAACTCGAACGAACTGGATATCACTGCTGGAGAGATTACCTCTACCATCAATGGTGTGGCTTCAACTCCTATAACACTTCCTGTTGCCGATGGATCGGAAACTTTGGTAACCGCAGGATCGGACATCAGTGTCTCAGGTACAGGTGTTACCGGTGACCCTTATGTGGTTGCAAATACGTTTACTGAAATAGACGATAGCGTAACGAACGAAATAAATACCGCTTTTACTTCTGCTACCAACACATTGACGATCACGGACAGCAATGGCGCATTGACCGCTCCGATCGTAAACTCGAACGAATTGGATATTACCGCTGGAGAAATCACTTCTACCATCAATGGTGTGGCTTCAACTCCTATAACCCTACCTGTTGCCGATGGATCGGAAACTTTGGTTACCGCGGGAACGGATATCAGTGTCTCAGGTACAGGTGTTACCGGGGACCCTTATGTGGTTGCAAATACTTTTACAGAAATAGACGATAGCGTAACGAACGAAACAAACACAGCTTTTGCTTCTGCTACCAACACATTAACGATTACGGACAGTAATGGTGCTTTGACCGCTCCGATCGTAAACTCGAACGAACTGGATATCACTGCTGGAGAGATTACCTCTACCATCAATGGTGTGGCTTCAACTCCTATAACACTTCCTGTTGCCGATGGATCGGAAACGGTTCTCAATGACGGTACGAATACTACTATTGCAGGTGCAGGTACTGCGGCCAGTCCGTACACTATAGCTGTTCCGGATAACCTGGACAACTCGGTAACCAATGAAACGAACACCGCTTTCACCTCTGCGACGAACACAATGACGATCACGGACAGCAATGGCGCTTTGGATGCTACCATCGTAAACTCGAACGAACTGGATATCACCGCTGGAGAAATCACCTCTACCATCAACGGCGTGGCTTCAACTCCCATCGCACTTCCTGTTGCCGATGGATCGGAAACTTTGGTTACCGCGGGAACGGACATCAGTGTTTCAGGTACAGGTGTAACTGGTGACCCTTATGTGGTTGCAAATACGTTTACTGAAATAGATGATAGCGTAACGAATGAAATAAATACCGCTTTTACTTCTGCTACCAACACAATGACGATCACGGATAGCAATGGCGCTTTGGATGCTACCATCGTAAACTCGAACGAACTGGATATCACCGCTGGAGAGATTACCTCTACCATCAATGGTGTGGCTTCAACTCCTATAACACTTCCTGTTGCCGATGGATCGGAAACGGTTCTCAATGACGGTACGAATACTACTATTGCAGGTGCAGGTACTGTGGCCAGTCCTTACACCATTGCAGTTCCGGATAACCTGGACAACTCGGTAACCAATGAACTTTCTGATTTAAGTTTAAGCGCTACCAATATTCTTACATTAACGAATCCATTAACTGGATCCAATCAAGTTGATCTTAGTACAATTTCAACAGATGATCAAACAGTTGAAATGTTCGCATTCAACGGTTCAACATTTGAACTTTTACTTAAAATTGAAGATGACCCTACAACTCAGGTAGCGAATTTATCCTCTCTATATGCAGACGGAACTGAAACAGAAATTACAGCAGGTGCCGGAATAAGTATAACTGGAGACGGGTCGAGTACATTACCATACAACATCATTAACGATTTTACGGAAGTTGATGGGAGTATTACCAATGAAACCAACACTAGTTTTTCCACTGTTGATGTGGCAGGGGTTGACTACTTAAGAATATCTGATTCTAATGGAGACTTAGATGTTCCTTTATCTGATTTATCACATACAGGTACTACAGGTTCTGTGTTTTTTGCAGGAGCCGATGGTACTCCAACTGAAAATAACAGCCAATTATTCTGGGACGCAACCAACAATAGGTTAAGTATAGGAAATCCATTACTAGGAACAAATAAACTTACCGTAAATGGAACAACAAGAACTAGTGGATTAAACAACTCTGATGGTAGTACAACCCTGCCATCTTATAGATTTTCTGATGATTCCGATACCGGTATTTACAGTCCTGCAGCCGATGAAATAGGTTTAGTTGTTGGTGAAATTGAAGCATTAAAAGTTGAAGAAACTTCGGGCAATACTTCAGTAATAATAAACGAAACTTTAGAATTGGAAGGTGCCGTATTAGATGAAAATGATTCCCCAGGAACAGCTGGTCAAGTATTAACTTCAACAGCCACTGGTACTGAGTGGGTAAATTCTATGAGCCCGATAAAAGCAATAGGCAAGATTAGTTCTACAGGTGCAGTTACCAAAGCAACAGCTGGAGTTACCGTCACTAGAATCAGTGTAGGTTATTACAGAGTTACATTGCCTACGGGTGCGGTATCTGATGCTGATTATATCATTCAATTAACACAACCTGGTAGAGGTGGTGCCGGTAACGACGATCCTGGTATCTCCTACTCCAACCAAACCGCGACTAGTTTTGAGGTTATCATCGGTGATAATGACAACGGCGGCACCGACCGATCAAGATTTGATTCTGAATTTATGTTCACTGTTTTAGACCTATAAAAATGAGATTAAAAAATTACATACTATTTACAATCATTCTTCTAACAGGTGTTATTGCCAACGCCCAATTGGAAAGTGGTTTACTACTTGGCTTAACCAATGCCACAACCGCAGATATAAATGCTACAACAGATGCTGCCACAGGATCTTTGGTCTTTAATACGGATACAAATCAAGTATATGTTTTTGATGGTACGTCTTGGAGCCAAATGGGTCAAAAAACTACCTATACCGGTACGTTTAGAATTTCGGGAACAGGTGCGGTTTCCGTATCCGGAATTCCTTTTCAACCTTCATCAGTGTCGTTTGTAGCCTATGCCAATATTGAAGATTTCGATATTAATGCTGACAACGGGACTAGAAATAATGAAAATGGATTACCAAATGCTTATGGTAGTATGAAAGGATTTGCCAGAGATGACAATGGCACTATTACCGAACAAGTAATCTTCAACGGAGGTAGTGGTAATTCAATTAACGATATATCTAGATACGCTTCTAGCGCTCACAGTATCGGGTTACGTTATGCAAATCAAAATGGAGATAATTTAGGGTTAACCACCGCAACGGTTACTGCTTTCACAAGCAATGGGTTTACCTTAAATACAGACAATTATGCGGATGGGATTGTAGTAATTTTCGAAGCACATCGATAAGAATATGAGAAACACATCAACTTTTATATATATCGTCTGTACTTTACTCTGTGCCTTAAACAGCTACAGTCAAGATGCCGTGCATAACTATGGAAATATTCAAATTCACGATGACGGTCTTGTTGGTTTTCATATGGATGTCATCAATAATGGTGCATTTAATCAAAATAAAGGATTGGTAGGTTTTTATTCCATGGATAAGGCGCTAACAATATCCGGTGGGTCAAATCCTATTTTTTATGATTTTGAAGTTGCCGTTGATAACGATCTTTATATAGATAATACTGTTGGGATTTCAAATAACGCCAGTTTTATAACAGGTGATATTGTTACCAATAGAGTGGTATCCGAAGTCAATATAAATTTTCTAAACGATTCATTCTATATAGGCGAAGGCAATACCACAAAAGTAGATGGCTATGCAGCAATGAGCAATAAATCTGAATTTACCTACCCAATTGGCCAATTCGATAAATTGCGTCCATTGACGATTGTATCCGAAAGTTCTAATGATTATACCAAAGCAGCCTATTATTATGAAGACCCCAACACCCCAAGTATTATAGAAACAAGTTTCGATACCAGTTTAACCGAAAACCAATTTTTATCGGTTAGCGAATATGAATTTTGGCATTTAGAAGGTAGTATTCCATCGAAAGTAACCTTAACCTGGGACCAAGATAGCAACGCCAATCTTTACGGTGATTTTATTACCGACCTAAAAGTGGTAGGTTGGAGTATTATTGATAAAGTTTGGGTAAATCTTGGAAATTCTAATGTAGAGGGAGATTTTAACAGTGGCTCAATAACCTCAGAAGACTTTGTACCAAGTGACTATGAAATAATAACTATTGGCGGAAACTCCGACCTTTTAGAAACCGTATCCAATATTACATTAGACAACTATTATATGACGCCTAATGGTGATGGCATAAACGATTATTTAGAAATTGAAGGAATAGAAGGGTCACCGAACAACACCTTACAAATCTTCAATAGATATGGTAGAATGGTATTCTCAAAAAAGAACTACAGTAACGAATTTAACGGCATTTCTAATGTAAATGGTGTAATTGCAAAAAATATAGGTTTACCATCTGGTATTTATTTTTACATAATTACCTTAAACGACTTAAATATCAAACACCAAGGATATTTATACCTTTCAACAAGAGAAGAAAATTAATCTTACATACCATAAGATCAATAATCACTATTTTTACTTTAATAATACAGATTTTACCACATTCAAAAGTATTTTATCTTTTGATCGAGTTTGGCAAATAAATTGCTCCATTAACATCAATATTTAGATATGCAAAGAAGAACGTTTATTAATAGAAGTAGTTCCGCAGCACTTGCTCTTGCTCTTGCTCCAACAATATTTATTCAAGAAGAAAAGGAATATGGCATTCTTGAATTAATGGGCAAAGAAGATATAGAGCTATTCGGTAAGGGTATCAACTTAAGAAAAGAAGCTCATGATGCCTTTATAGAAATGAAAAAAGCAGCATATAAAGACGGTATTGATTTAAAAATAGTATCTAGTTATAGAAGCTACGATAGACAAGAAGCAATTTTTGAGCGCAAATTTTTGCAATATACAGATGATGATGGCATGAACCCTACCGACGCCATTGATAAAATTATTGAGTATTCTACCATACCTGGTACCAGCAGACATCATTGGGGTACCGATATTGATGTTGTGGACGGCTACAGAAAAGTGGAAGGTGATGTTTTGGTTCCTCACAAATATGAAGGTGATGGCCCTTACGTGGATTTTAAAAAATGGATGGATGAAAACTCCGAAACCTATGGTTTTTATTTAGTTTATACCAATGAGCCAAAAAGAAGAGGTTTTAAATATGAGCCTTGGCATTATAGCTACGCACCATTGTCTATACCAATGCTTGAACAGTACAGAAGTAAAAACGTGGCATCCATTATAATTCGCGAAGATTATTATGGTGCCGAGCATTTTACAATGAACTTTTTGAAGTCTTACATACAAAATAATATTTTAGATATCAATAGAAAGCTTTTATAAGCATTTTGTACATTAGAGCCTGTACTATAACACTTTACCATGAGAAGAGGAAGTTGGAAAATTAGAATATTCATAGGATTGGCCATTGTTGCCTTTGCATTTATACAAAAATGCAGCAACACCGAAGAGAACCCTTACACCGGTCGTTCTCAGCATATTACCATGACCCCTGATCAAGAAATTGCTATAGGCTTACAAAGTGCCCCAGAGATGGCACAGCAGCACGGCGGACTTTATCCCGATCAACGTTTGCAGTCGTTCGTTGCGTCTGTTGGAAACAAATTGGTTCAAAACAGTATTGCTAGGGAAACACCTTATGAATATGACTTTCATTTATTGGCAGACGACCAAACTATAAATGCTTTTGCGTTGCCCGGGGGGCAATGTTTTATCACATATGCACTATTTTCCCAACTTAATGAAGCGCAATTAGCCGGAGTTTTAGGACATGAGATAGGTCATGTTATCGGTAGGCATTCCGCTGAAAGAATTGCCGATAGCCAAACTTGGCAAACCGCTACCATGGGTGCAACTGTAGGTGCAGGAGATATGGGCAGCATTGTAGGCAGTATAGGACAGAGCACTTTATTGAAAAACGGTAGAGGCGACGAATTGGAAAGTGATGAGCTAGGTGTTCTTTTTATGATTCAATCTGGTTATGACCCTTATGAAATGGTAACGGTAATGGAAATTTTAAAAGCAGCTGGCGGACCAAACCGTACCCCTGAATTTCAAAGTACCCACCCAGATCCCGAAAATAGAATTGAAAAAATTAAGGAGGCCATAGCAAAGTATAAAAATCAAGGTTAATCCGATTTATTGTACACTTTATCTAGGGCTATCTACGCGGTTGTATATTTTTTGTAACTTTGGGTAAGTCCCAAGCTTATTTTACCATTTATTTATTGCCTTTATAGCTATGATTTAATCATAGAAGAACACTATAATGGGAACAATTACACATTTCAGAAACTTGTACGTGCAAGCTTTTGAAAACTGCAAACCAGAAATTTTGGTTGCGTTTTTAAAAGTTTACTCAGTATTTTGCGCCCTAATGATATTTATGGCAATGTACGCCTTCGTTGTTAGAGCCGTAAACGGATTTGATTTTTAACGCGTTTTACTCTTTTACCTGAACACTATTTGGAGTAGGATTTTGTATTAATTAAAAAAAGGCCCATTGAAAATTCAATGGGCCTTTTTAAATTTCAGAATGCTGTTTATTAAGAATCTTGTTTAATTACATCCAACACATCCTTCGCGTTCGATTGTTTAGCATAATCTTTTGCGGTATACCCTTGGTCGCTTTTAATATTTAAATTCGCCCCGTTTAAAAGCAAAACCTTCATTACCTCTGCCTTATTGTAACGCGCAGCATACATTGCAGGTGTTAACCCTAATGACTTTTCGTTTAATTCCGCCCCAGTAGCTAACAAACTTCTAACTTCATCTACATCTCCTTTAATAACTGCTTTACACAATGAACTGATTTCATCATTGGCAGAAATAGAATTTATAGTATAAGAGTTAGATTTCTGAATATTGTCAACGTTGGCATTTACTATTGAGAACATTCCTAAACAGAATAAAAATGCAATTACTTTTTTCATAATATTTATATTTAAATTTTTGTAAAAATTATCAATAACATAAATTTACATATATTTTATTATGAAAATAATAGTTTTAAGAATTAAATAATAAATATTTAACAATCGAACATATGGCTAAAAAATTGAGCTTCGTGAACTAGATCTTTTAATCTTAATAAAGAGAAAAAATACTATAGAAAATTAGCTACCGGTCGCTGTTTCGATAAGTTCTAGGGCCTCGGTTGCATTTGATAATTCTGCATAACGTTTTGCAGTATACCCTTGGTTACTTTTCATATCTAGGTCCGCACCATTGCTAATCAATACTTCTAAAATATCCACTTTATTGTAACGGGCTGCAAACATTGCAGGGGTCATACCCATAGATTTTTGATTTACATCTTCGCCCAAATCAATTAAGCGCTTTACTGTTTGTACATCTCCCTTTATTACTGCCTTACAAAAAGAACTAACATCTGCTCTTTTTATAAGTTCTGATGTAGTTGATGATGCAATTCGGTTAGTGTTTTCAGCTGCCATAACAGTTGATCCCATGGTAAATGCTACCATAGCTAATGTAAGAATTACTTTTTTCATGATGATTGATTTTAATTGATGAAGTACAATAGCGTACATTTTAATAGACTATTTAAAACTTAAAATGTTTCATTCTTTAACACTGTTATAACTAAACTTTAACAAACAAAACTATTTTCATGTTCAATTATGTTGTGTTACTGTACCTATTTAAAAAAGGCCCTTAATCTAGTAGCTAAACTTAACAGAACATAGTATTTTTGTATTCTTAAAACCTTGAAAAGATGAACAAAAAAGTAATCTTAATGATATTAGACGGTTGGGGCAAATCTCCAAATCCTGAAGTATCTGCAGTAGATAAAGCCAATACGCCTTTTATAGATAGTTTATATACCAAATACGCAAACTCCAATTTGCTAACCGACGGAATGAACGTAGGTTTGCCTGAAGGTCAAATGGGTAATAGCGAAGTTGGTCATATGAATTTGGGTGCCGGTAGAATTGTTTATCAAGATTTAGCTAAAATAAACAAGGCGGTCAACGAGAACACTTTAAGTTCTGAACCAGTACTAAAAAGTGCTTTTGATTACGCAAAGGAAAACAACAAAGATGTTCATTTTTTAGGCTTATTAAGTGATGGTGGTGTACATAGTCATACCAACCATATTAAAGGGTTAATTGCTGCCGGTAAAGAATCTGGCGTCGACAATATGTATTTACATGCTTTTACCGATGGTAGAGATGTTGATCCAAAATCTGGAAAAGGATTTTTAGAAGATATCGTTCAATACGGCGCAGATAAAAACACAAAATTAGCCACTGTTATTGGTAGATACTACGCAATGGACCGCGACAAAAGGTGGGAACGTGTTAAAGAAGCTTATGATGTTATCGTAAATGCAGAAGGTGAAAAATCTACAGATATCGGTAAAACAATTCAGAAAAGTTACGATGCCGATGTTACCGATGAATTTATTAAACCAATTGTAATGACCAATACAGATGGGACACCAGTTGCATCTGTAAAAGAAGGCGATGTAGTTATTTTCTTCAATTTTAGAACAGATAGAGGAAGAGAACTAACTCAAGTATTAAGTCAGGTAGATATGCATGAACAAAACATGCACAAACTTGCACTGTACTATGTTACTTTGACCAATTACGACGAATCATACAATAACGTACACGTTGTATATAACAAAGATAATATCGTTGACACGCTAGGTGAAGTTTTATCCAATGCCGGTAAAAAACAAATTAGAATAGCGGAAACCGAGAAGTACCCTCATGTTACTTTCTTTTTCAATGGAGGTAGAGAGGTTCCTTTTGAAGGTGAATCTCGAATTCTATGTCCTTCACCAAAAGTGGCAACTTATGACTTGCAACCAGAAATGAGCGCTTTTGAAATTAGGGATAAAATTATACCAGAAATCAATAAAGGAGATGTTGACTTTATCTGTTTGAACTTCGCAAATCCTGATATGGTTGGTCATACCGGTGTTATGGAAGCAGCAATTAAGGCTTGTGAAACAGTTGACGAATGTGCAAAAGACGTTATTACTGCAGCTATCGAAAAAGATTTTTCTGTAATCGTAATCGCTGACCACGGAAATTGTGAAACCATGCTTAACGAAGATGGTTCTCCAAACACGGCACATACGACCAATCCTGTACCATTAATATTGGTCGATAAAGAAATTAATCATATTAATGATGGTGTATTAGGTGATATTGCACCAACTATTTTAAAACTAATGGGTGTGGAAAAGTCTAAATATATGACCCAAAATTCATTGGTATAAACCATTAGTATACAATTAGAATGATAAAATTAAAAACAGCTGAGGAAATTGAATTAATGCGTGAAAGCGCATTAATTGTTTCTAAAACATTGGGAATGATCGCTGCAGAAGTCAAACCGGGAGTAACAACTCTTCAGCTTGATGCCATGGCCGAAACTTTCATTCGTGACCACGGTGCGGTACCTGGTTTTTTAGGATTATATGATTTTCCAAATTCATTATGTATGAGCCCCAATGCTCAGGTAGTACATGGCATTCCAAATGACACACCATTGCAAGAGGGAGATATTATCTCCATTGATTGTGGTGCTCTAAAAAATGATTTCTATGGTGATCACGCTTATACTTTTGAAGTAGGAGAAGTGAGTCCTGAAGTTAAAAAGCTATTAGAGGTTACCAAGCAATCGTTATACATCGGTATTCGTGAATTTAGGGTCGGCAACCGTGTAGGCGACGTTGGCTATGCCATTCAAAAATTTACAGAAGAGCATGGTTACGGTGTTGTTCGAGAATTGGTAGGGCATGGACTAGGCAGAAAAATGCATGAAGGTCCTGAAATGCCTAACTACGGTCGTCGCGGAAGAGGCAAAAAGTTTGTTGAAGGGATGACAGTTGCGATTGAACCCATGACCAATATGGGCACTAAGAGCATCAAGCAACTAAAGGACGGATGGACAATACTTACTGCAGATGGTAAGCCTAGTGCTCACTTTGAACACGATGTGGCCATTGTGAATGGTAAACCAGAGCTATTATCAACTTTTAAATACATTTACGAAGCACTGGGCATAGAAAGTGATGAAGAAGATGAATTTACCTCTTCTACCGTGAAAAGCTAAGAAATACTGATGAAGAAAATTTTTAAATTTTTTCTTAACCTTGTTCCTAGACCAGTATTAATTTCCCTTAGTTATTTGGTAAAACCCTTTTTTAAGGCGTATTACCGTGGCAACACTTATGAAGATCCTATTGATGGCAATACCTTTAGAAGTTTTCTTCCGTACGGATATGAAAACCCAAGAGAAAATGTACTTTCGCCTTCTACCCTATCATTAGAAAGGCACCGTTTATTATGGATGTTCTTAAAAGAGGAAACAGATTTTTTTACGGCTCATTTACACGTATTACATTTTGCACCAGAACAGGCGTTTTATAAAAGGTTTAAAAAGTTAAAAAACCTCAATTATGTTACTACGGACTTAAATTCTCCGTTAGCAGACGTGAAGGCAGATATCTGTAACTTACCTTTTGAAGATAATACCTTCGATGTTATTCTGTGTAATCACGTATTAGAACATATACCAGATGATACCAAGGCCATGTCTGAATTATATAGAATTCTAAAACCAGGTGGGTGGGGCATTTTTCAGATTCCGCAAGACTTGAATAGAGAAATTACCTATGAAGACAACACCATAACAGATAAAGTAGAACGGGCTAAAATTTTTGGACAGTATGACCATGTACGTATTTACGGCAGGGATTATTTCGATAAACTAAGAGAAATAGGTTTCACCGTTAACGAAATAGATTTTACCAAGCTTTTGAGCCAAGAAGAAATCGATAGGTACCGCTTAGCACAAGGGGAAATAATTCCTTTCGTAAAGAAATAATTACTCTACAACTACAGCTTTAAACCCTGCTGTCAAGAATTCTTGTGTATCGCCATTTTCATCGATATAAACGATATAGGCTTCTAATCTGTCATTTTCATTGATTACCTTAAACGCATCATCTAAATCCATTGCCATAAAAGCCGTGGCATAACCATCTGCAGTTGCACAATTATCTGCCAATATGGTTACCCCAAGGGTATTCGACAATTGTGTATAACCCGTTTTGGGATTAACCGTATGTACATATTTTTTCCCACTTGCTTCATCTACCCTATATTTACGGTAATTACCAGATGAAGCCAGAGCCCTATTATTTAAGTTTATTAAAATTCTAGTGGACCTGTTTATTTTCATTTCAGGATCATCTATACCTACTACCCAAGATTTTTCCTTAATAACATTTCTTCCCTTAGCTACAAGCTCACCACCAACTTCTATTAAATAATTTTGAACTCCCTTAGCATCTAACATTGCAGCTAATCGGTCTATTGCATAACCCTTGGCAATTGAATTAAAGTCTAAATAAATATTTGCATTAGACTTGACCACTTGATCATTTTGATTCAGCGATACCTTGTTAAGACCTACATAGTTTAAAAGACTATCCACTTTTAGACTATCCATTGTTATTTGTCTTTCCGGACCAAAGCCCCAAGCGTTAACCAAAGTACCTACAGTAGGGTCAAAAAAACCATTTGTCTCTTGATGTATCAATTTTGAAAGTTGCAGCACCTCTTTAAACATAGCATCCACTACTACAGTACTATCACCACTATTTACCCTAGAAATATCAGATTCTGGTATATAAGTGGATAAAGATTGGTTGATGACAGTAAATACCGAATCAATCTCCTCCTGCATATCCATTTCTTCTGCGGTGATGGAAATTATACTATAAGAAGTACCTAAAGCTCCACCTACATTTTGATTTCGAACCGCATCCTTATTTGTACAAGATTGAATCAACCCTGCAAAAACCATCAATATTAAAATACATTTTCTCATATCTCTACCAAACCATCATAATCCACAATATACTCCTCATTTAAATACACTGGTAAATTATGATCAGTAGCATTTACCAATCCTACACCGGCATAGAAAGTTGTTGCCTCAAATTTAAGAGCATGTTCTTTCATCTTCTTTAGGTCTGACATAAAAAACTCAAGATCTTTTGGATCACCAGGATACTCTATTGCCTTAACTACTACAAAACGCATATGCTTATCCTTGGTGCAAACAAACTGCGGATTTTTTCGCAACTCACTATTTACCGCCAAAAATTCAAACCCTGCCTCTTCTAACTGTTTGCCAACAATATTCATTGCTAAATTATGAAGCTCTTGTTCTGTTAATACGTGCATATGTAAATAAAATTATAAAAAAAAACCGATACATTACATATCGGTTAAATTATTTAAAATCAACAACTTACAGCTTATCCGCCAAAGTCATCGAAACGTATATGTTCATCTGGGATACCGAAATCTTCACCCATCTTCTGAACAGCTTTGTTCATTAATGGAGGTCCACAGAAATAAAGTTCTATATCTTCTGGAGACTCATGAAGGCTTAAGTAGTTATCAATTACACAATTGTGTATGAACCCTACGAAACCATCGCCAGGTGCATCTATATTTTCTTTTACTTTCCAGTTATCTTCTTCTAATGGCTCAGATAATGCCAAATAGAATTTAAAATTAGGAAACTCTTCTTCTAATTTATAGAAGTGATCTAAATAGAAAAGCTCTCTTTTTGAACGACCACCGTACCAGTAAGTCACCTTTCTATCGGTCTTCAACGTTTTGAATAAGTGATATAAATGAGAACGCATTGGCGCCATACCTGCACCACCACCTACGTATAACATTTCAGAATCTGATTCGTTGATAAAGAATTCACCGTAAGGACCAGAAATTGTACACTCATCACCAGGCTTAAGGTTAAATATATAAGATGATGCAACACCAGGGTTTACATCCATCCAACCGTTCTTTGAACGATCCCATGGCGGAGTAGCGATACGTACGTTCAACATAATCTCTCTACCTTCTGCAGGGAAAGAAGCCATTGAATACGCTCTTTCAACCGTTTCAGGATTTTTCATCACTAAAGGCCAAAGGTTGAATTTATCCCATTCAGCTTGAAATTTATCCGGAGTTTCATGCTCTTCTGGGTGTGCCGTAATGTCTATATCGGCATACTTAACCTCACACTCAGGAATTTCAATTTGAATATAGCCTCCTGCCTTGTAGCCCATATCTTCTGGAATCTCAACTACAAACTCTTTAATAAAAGAAGCAACATTATAATTACGCACTACTTTAGCAGGCCATTTCTTAATACCGAATACTTCTTCTGGTATCGTAATTTCCATGTCTTGCTTTACCTTAACCTGACAAGCCAAACGAGCACCATGGTTCAATTCTTTTTTAGAAAAATGAGGTGTTTCGGTAGGTAATGCTTCACCTCCACCAGAAAGCACATGACACTCACATTGAATACATGTTCCACCTCCACCACAGGCAGATGGTAAAAATACTTTTTGGTTACCTAATGTAGATAACAAAGATCCACCTGAATCAACTTCAATTTTCTTTTCTCCGTTAATGGTAATGGTTACAGGACCAGATGGAGAAAGTTTTTGTTTGGTAAACAGAAGCAATGCTACTAACACCATCAATAGTATTAGAAATGCGACAACAGTTATCAGTATTGTTCCGCCAGTACTTGCAGCTAAAATCATATTTATTTGTTTACGTCGTTATAAGAAATCACCTTTTCGTCAATTTCTTCGTTCTTATCTACTACTACTTCTTCCTCTACAGGAGTTACCATTTCTGGTTTGCTTATTTGGTTCACTTGCTCTGAAGTTTCTTCAGCTTCATCACCTCCACCGGTCAACATTCCTCCAAAACTTTGAAAACCAATACCCATTAAACCAGTAATAATAAAGGTAATACCCAAACCTCTTAAAGGAGCAGGAACATTACTGTATCTAATTTTCTCACGAATGGCCGCAATAGCCAAAATTGCCAAGAACCAGCCAATACCAGAACTTACACCGTAATTAAATGCTAAACCAAAAGTTTCGATTTCTCTTGCTTGCATGAATAACGACCCCCCAAGAATTGCACAGTTTACTGCAATCAAAGGCAAGAATATACCCAGTGAGTTATATAAAGAAGGTGAAAATTTCTCAACCACTATCTCTACCAACTGTACCATTGTGGCAATAGTTGCAATAAATAAAATAAAAGATAAAAAGCTAAGGTTATAATCGGCATACTCAGGACCTAACCAAACCAAGGCACCATCTTGTAGCAAATACTTATCTAACAACCAGTTCATTGGCACGGTTACCGCTAATACGAATATTACGGCAGCACCTAAACCAACCGCAGTAGCCACTTTTTTGGATACCGCCAAATAAGAACACATCCCCAAGAACACGGCAAATACCATGTTATCGATAAAGATGGACTTAAAAAATAATTCTACATGTTCTAACATAATTTCTACTTAAATGTCGTTTAATTTTCTTCTACAAGCGCAGGGTTTCTTGAGCGTTGTACCCAAATTATTATACCAACTACGATTAATGCCGCTGGCGGAATAATCATAAAACCATTATTCTCATAACCTGTAGCATATAAACCAGTTTTTGCTATTGGATCTCCTAAAACCGGAATACCGAACAACGTACCAGAACCTAATAATTCTCTAAAAAACCCAACGATTATTAAGATTACACCGTAACCTAATGAGTTTCCTATTCCGTCCAAGAATGAACGCCATGGTCCGTTTGCCAAAGCAAAAGCTTCGAAACGACCCATAATTATACAGTTTGTAATAATTAAACCAACGAATACCGCTAATGTTTTACTCAATTCATAAGCAAAGGCCTTTAGCACTTGATCCACTATAATTACCAATGTAGCAACCACAATTAGCTGTACAATAATTCTAATTTTTGATGGAATAATATTCCTCATTAACGAGATAACCACATTACCTGCACCCAGTACGAACATTACAGAAATTGCCATCACCAATGATGCCTTTAATTCTGCCGTAATTGCCAATGCTGAACAGATGCCTAGTACTTGTATCGTAATAGGGTTGTTATCCGCTAAGGGATCCGTAATAAGATTTGTATCTTTCTTTGATAGTAGTGCCATATTACTTTGCTCTAATTGTTTCTAAATAAGGTTTATATAATTTGACAGTTTCGCTGATCATAGCTGAAACACCGTTACCGGTAATTGTAGCACCTGCCAAGGCATCTACTTCATTGTCATCTTTTGTTTTGTTCAATGGGTCATTATTACCCTTCGCTACCGATATACCAGCATATTGAGTACCATTTAAAATAGTCTCCCCTTTAAAATCGTCCATGAAATAACGCATTTTAATGTTGGCACCTAAGCCAGGAGTTTCTCCTTTATGGTCAAAATATACACCTTGAACAGTCATGGTATCATCTAAGGCGATGAAACCCCAAATAGCATCCCAAAGTCCTTTACCGTACATAGGAATGATGTAAAATTTCTCACCATCTTTCTCACCAATGAACACAGGTAATTTATAATCTTCACCTTTTTTAATGTTAGCCAATTGCTTTTTCAAATCAATTAAATACGCTTCATCATCTTCAGTGATCTTGTCACCTTGTATAACCAACTGCTCTTTAATATAATTTGCAAACTCATCTTCAACTACATCTGTCGGCACGAAGTTTACGCTACCGGCATCATCACCATTTTCATTAACCCCCATTGCATAAAGAATGTTCTGCTGTTTTTCAAAACGCTCATTCTCTTTAATGTTAGGACGTAATGCAGAAGCCAAAAATGCTAGTATTGAACCAACTACCACAACCATAACAGCAGCAAAAACTACTGTATAAACGTTACTATCTGTTTTATTAGCCATAATTAAACTGTTTCAGCTTTAAGTTCTTCTGCTTTACCATCTGAATCTTTTGGATAGATAGTAGCATTTTTTAATCTGTTCATTCTTCTCTTAATATTACCCCTAACCACATAATGATCGATAGTAGGCGCAAATACGTTCATTAACAAAATCGCTAAGAATACACCTTCTGGATACGCTGGGTTAAATACACGAATCATTACAGAAATGAAACCTATAAAGAAACCATAGTACCACTTACCTTTATTGGTTTGAGACCCTGTTACAGGATCGGTAGCCATGTAAACAATACCGAATGCCAAACCACCTACGATTAAATGTTTCCAGAAATCAAAACTCATTAATCCGTAAAATTTACTTGATTCTCCTATCCAACCAAAATCAACTACTTGATTGAATATTAAGCCCATTACCAATGAACCGATCACAGCGCTTAACATAATTCTCCAACTAGCGATTTTAGTGAATATCAAGAACAACCCTCCTAAAAGAATTAAGAACGCCGATGTTTCACCAACAGAACCAGGAATAAACCCGAAGAACATATCTGAAACAGAATATGACATCTCGGCCCCTTTGTTTTGCGCTAAAAACCCAAGTATAGTTTCACCAGAGTAGGCATCTACATTTGTAGCACCTGCTAGAATTTCTTCTGAGCGCTCCCTTGCACCGTAAACCCAAACTTTATCACCACTCATCCAAGTAGGGTACGCGAAGAATAAAAATGCTCTAATAGTTAAGGCTGGATTAAGAATATTCATACCGGTACCACCAAATACTTCTTTACCGATAACAACACCGAATACTACGGCAACCGCCAACATCCAAAGCGGAGTATCTATTGGTACGATCAATGGCACCAACATACCGGTAACCAAATAACCCTCTTCTACTTCATGACCTTTGATAACGGCAAAAATAAATTCCACTATTAGACCTACAGCATAAGAAACCACCACTAATGGCAACACCTTAATAATACCGATCCAAAAATTATCCCAGGTAAGAAAATCGTTCATTAAAGAAAATTCTGCAGGAAAACCATTGATTGCAGAATAGTACTGATAACCCGCGTTGAACATAGAAAATATCAACACTGGTACTAGTGCCATAATTACCGTGTTCATGGTACGCTTTAAATCATCGGCCGCCTTTACATGTGTACCACCTGCATGGGTAGTCTCATCTGGCGAAAACAAAAAAGTATGAAAGGCATTAAAGGCAGGAGCCATTTTCTTACCCTGATACTTCAGTTTAAGTTCGTGTAATTTGCTTTTTAAACTCATTTCTTATCCTATTTCTTTTTGCAATAAATCTAACCCCTCACGAATAATTTTTTGGTGTGGTTGTTTAGAAATACATATAAACTCAGTTAACGAAAAATCTTCTGGAGCCACTTCGTACAAACCTAATTGCTCCATTTCATCCAAATCTTTAACCATACAAGCTTTTAGTAGTTGCATTGGAAAAATATCCATTGGAAAAACTTTCTCATATTGTCCCGTTACTACAAAAGCTCTATGCTCACCATTGGTATTGGTATCTAAATCATATTTCTTGTTGGGCTGCATCCAAGAGAACGTTAAAGCCCTAGTTGCAGAAATTTTATCGAAAACCGGCTTGTTCCATCCAAACAACTCATAATCGTCTCCTTCAGGAATAACCGATACCGTATTATTATAGTAACCTAAAAAACCATCTGGTTTACTCTTAGAACCTGTAAGTACGTCTCCATTGATTACTCTAAAATTTTCTTCGTTTACACCACTTGCATATAAGAAGGTAGAAATCTCAGAACCAATTTTCGTAGTATAATATTTAGGGGCTTTTACAGAAGAACCAGCAAGAGCAATAACACGCTCTGCATTGAACTTTCCTGTAAGCAAATATTCACCTATTATAATTAAATCTTGAGGAGATACAGTCCAAACCAATTCTCCTTTATTAATAGGATCAATTCTATTTATCTGAGTACCTACCAAACCAGCAGGATGCGGCCCAGATACTGTATGCAATTCTACACCTTCCATAGAAGACAACGGCGAAGCACCAGCACCAACCGAAACATGAACTTTACCTGGCGTTAATTTACCCAATGCAGTAATTGCAGTTTGCAACTCTTTCTCCTTGCCTTGAAGCACATAATTTAAATCTGCCTGTAAAGGAGCACTAGAATACCCAGAAATAAAAATAGCCTTAGGCGTTGTATCCGGATTTGCAATTACGTCATACGGCCTTTGCTTGATAAATGGCCAACAGCCACTTTTCAGCAACGTTGCTTTCAGTTCTTCTTTAGATGCATTTTCAACATCTGTAACAGCACCTGAAATTACCTCTTGTGTTTTATCGGCTAATATCTTTAAGGTCAAAATACGTCTTCTATCCCCTCTTTCAATTTCGATGAGCTCACCACTTACCGGCGAAACAAAAACCATACTCTCTATGCTTTTGTTATAGAACAAAGGCTCGCCCGCTTTTACCTCGGCGCCTTGCTTTACCATCATTTTAGGGATAATTCCGTGAAAATCACTTAACTGTATTGCGTAAACATTACTTAAAACAGCTTTTGAAGTAGTCTGTTCTGCGGCGCCCACCAGATTAATGTTGAGCCCTTTCTTAATTCGAATGTCTTTTGACATGTGCGTGTAGACCTTTAGGTTATCAAAATTTGAGCAAATTTAAGTACAAAAAGTTCGTTTTCATAATTATTGTCCCATAAATTAGACAATAGAACGAGCTATATTTTTTAGGCATCCTTTTTGTTTACCTTTACTCAAAAAAAACGGGGTATAATGCGCATTTTCATCAAACATATTATTTGTCTTCTATTTTTACAAAATTTGATTGCCCAGGTTCAAGTAGAGGTCAACCCGCCCGAGAACATTAAATCGATAGTTTTTAAGGGACCTACAGAAGATCAGTTTCCGGTCATAAAAATAGGAGAACCACTTTATTTGGAATTTGACGACATACTTGCCAACGAACAAGATTATTACTATAAGGTTGTTCATTGCGACTACGACTGGACCCCATCGTCCCTATTAAAATCTCAATATATAGATGGCGTCGACAATCAACGCATAACAGATTACGAGAATAGTTATAGTACTTTACAATCTTATTCTAACTACCAATTAACCATACCCAACGATTATGTTCGTTTAAAAGTGAGCGGTAATTACCTTATTGAAGTGTACAATAGCTATAATGAAATACAGTTTTCACGAAGGTTTGTTGTTTATAAGGATGTCGTTACCGTCGCTACCGAAATAAAACGATCAAGAGATTTCAATTATATAAATGAGAAACAGGTTGTACAATTCAGCATCAATTCTGGATCTACGAGATTGATCAACCCTAAAAAAGAAGTGAAAGTTGCCATTCTTCAAAATCATTATTGGCCCACAGTGATTACCAATATTGCCCCACAATATACCATGGGCAGCGAATTAGTTTATAAATATGACCAAGAAACGGCCTTTTATGGCGGTAATGAATTTTTACTATTTGACACAAGTGACCTTAGAGCTCCAAGTTCACAGATATCTAGCATCGACCTTACCGACCTTTACAACCATTATCTTTTTTCTGACGACTTTAGAAATGATAAAGCATACACCTACTTTCCTGATATAAACGGAGATTTTGTGGTAAGAACGCTACAAGGGGACAATGCTTCTAGAGAAGCGGAATACACCAATGTTCATTTTAGCCTTCCGTATACCGAATTCATTGCCTTGGACGATGTGTATGTTTTCGGCAAATTCAATAACTATGCACTTACGGATGAAAACAAAATGGTCTACAATGAAAAAAATGGAATGTTAGAAGCTACCTTAAAAATGAAACAAGGTTTTTATAATTATAAATATGCCGTAAAAAGTGACGATAAAATAAAACTGAACGAAGTTGGCGGTAATTTTCATTTTACCGAAAACACCTATTTAGTATTGGTATATTACAGAAATTTTGGAGACATGTACGATAGTATTATAGGTATAGGTTCTGCCAATTCTAGAAATATCACGAACTAACTGTATATTTACGTTTTTCATCATTTATGGAAAACAAACCAACCACTCAACCAAAGGGCAGATACGAACTAAGATACAGAGGTGTAGACTGTCTTAATTGCGGGCATCCGCTGGAATTAAGCGATAAATATTGCCCAAATTGCTCTCAAGCCAATAGCACCAAGAAACTAACTCTTTTAGATTTCTTTGAAGAGTTTCTTGCCAATTACCTTTCCTACGATTCTAAGCTATGGCGAACACTGGCAGCTCTTTTATTAAAACCAGGTAAAATCACTAAAGAATATATTTCTGGCAGACGACTCTCTTACACCAACCCTTTTAGGTTTCTGCTGAGCTTATCTATAATTTACTTTTTGATTTTAAGCTTCAATAGTGAATTTGAATCCTTCAATAAGTTTGGGTACGAAAATCGTAAACCGATATTTAACTTAATGCACGAAGAGTTTGACAAAATAGAATTTGAAAACGAAGAAGAAAGAGCCCTAGCCTTAGCCCAAATGGACTCTCTTAAAATTAATGGATTTTTCAAAAACCAAATTAGCGACAAAGATTCTACCATTTTAAAAGACCCCAAGTCATATTTTAAGGAAATAAACACAAAAGAACTTACTAGTCGATTTTTTGGAAAAATTGACTTTTTTAATTCCATAATTAAATATGACACCATTTATTATTTTGAACAAGGTGTTACTAAATTTAATATACCTGAAAATAAAGAAAATGAAATGGCTTTTAATTTAGCCAACAGCTTTGTAGAAATCGAAAAAAGACCAGGTTCGTTTTTAAACTCCTTAATTTCTAAATTACCATTTACCACATTTTTCTTTCTTCCGTTCTTTTCTTTTTTCATTTGGTTGGTCTATATCAGAAAAAAATACACTTATACCGATCATTTAATCTTTAGCTTTCACAATCAGTCATTATTATTTATCTTGCTCATTGTTAGCAATTTGATCAACGCAGTGTTCAATTTTGGCAGTGAAGGATTATTTATTTTAATTTTCGCCATCTACCTTTATAAAGCAATGCGCAATTTCTATCAACAAGGAAGAGTTAAAACGGTTATAAAGTATTTTTTCTTAAACACAATATTTTTTATCTTAGGGATTATAGCTATAACCATATTAATAGCACAGAGCGTATTTACATATTAAATATGATGATAACACAGGTTACTAAAGGCATAAAAATATCAGTACAAACAACTTTTGAAGGCACGTTCTTTAAAAACTACAAAATGCATTATGCGTTTGGGTATACCATTACTATTGAAAACCAGAGTAAAGATGCCGTTCAATTAACTTCTCGTCATTGGAAAATATACGACTCTTTAAATGACATGGAAACTTTAGATGGTGAAGGGGTTATTGGCAAAAAGCCGGTTATTCAGCCAGGTGAATCACACACCTATAATTCCGGTTGTTTACTTACTTCTCCTATTGGTGCCATGAAAGGTCATTACAACATGGTAATTATGAACAATGCCCAAAAATTTAGGGTATACATACCTACCTTTAAATTTAGCGCACCCTTCGCACTTAATTAATTCCTTTTAATCTTTTATTAGTTTTTAGTCCTACACCCTTTTAGTACCTTTGGTCAACAATTTAATTTAAAAATTTTGACAATGGGTAAAGGATTTTTTCAAGTTCCTACAGCTATTAATGAACCAATTAAAAGCTATGCTCCTGGTTCACCAGAAAGAGAAGCGGTTTTGGAACAATACAAAACATATTTTAACGGTCAAGTAGATGTACCTATGTACATTGGATCAGAAGAGGTACGTACAGGCAACACCAAGCCTATGTCTCCTCCACACGACCACAAACATATTGTTGGCACTTACCACACAGCCGAAAAAAAGAACGTACAAGCCGCTATTGACAATTGTCTTGAATCAAGAAATGCTTGGGCGAATTTAACTTGGGAACAACGTGCCGCCATTTTCTTGAAAGCTGCAGAATTAATTGCTGGACCATACCGCGCAAAAATCAACGCGGCTACAATGATCGCACAATCAAAGAACATTCACCAAGCGGAAATAGACTCTGCATGTGAATTAATTGATTTCTTACGATTCAACGTAGAATACATGTCTCAAATTTATGAAGAGCAACCAGATTCTGCCGAGGGTATTTGGAATAGAGTTGAATACAGACCGTTAGAAGGTTTCGTGTATGCCATAACCCCATTCAACTTTACAGCCATTGCTGGTAACCTTCCCGCAAGTGCAGCAATGATGGGCAATGTTGTAATATGGAAGCCAAGTGATAGTCAAATATTTTCAGCAAAGGTTATTGTTGACATTTTCAAAGAAGCCGGTTTACCTGACGGAGTGATCAATGTAATCTACGGCGATCCGGTTATGATTACCGATACTGTACTAAGCAGCCCTGACTTTGCCGGACTACACTTTACAGGTTCAACACATGTTTTCAAAGAACTTTGGAAACAAATAGGCAATAACATTCATACATATAAAACATACCCTAGAATAGTTGGTGAAACCGGTGGTAAAGATTTTATTCTTGCTCACCCTACCGCTAATACAAAACAAGTAGCTACAGCTATCTCTAGAGGTGCATTTGAGTTCCAAGGGCAAAAGTGTAGTGCCGCTTCAAGAGTATATATACCCAAATCTACCGCAAATGAGATATTAGAATATGTAAAGGCAGATATAGAATCATTCAACAAACCTGGTTCTCCAGAAGATATGAGCAACTTTATTACCGCTGTAATTCATGAAGGCTCATTCGACAAGTTGGCAAAATATATTAACCAAGCTAAGGAAGATGAAAATGCCGAGATTTATGCCGGAGGCGGTTTTGACAAATCTAAAGGTTACTTTATAGAGCCTACGGTAATTTTAACAACAGACCCTAAGTATACAACCATGGAAACGGAATTATTCGGTCCTGTAGTTACTGTATACGTTTATGAAGATAAAGATTGGAGCGAAACGTTGCAGTTAATCGACGGAACTTCTGAATATGCACTAACAGGTGCTGTACTTTCTCAAGACAGATACGCTATTGATGAAGCGACGAAGGCATTACAGAACTGTGCCGGTAATTTCTACATTAACGATAAGCCAACAGGTGCAGTAGTAGGTCAACAACCATTTGGCGGAGCCAGAGCTTCTGGTACAAATGATAAGGCTGGATCAGCACAAAACTTGCTACGCTGGGTATCTCCTCGTTTAATAAAGGAAACATTTGTTACCCCTGTAGATTACAGGTATCCGTTCTTAGGATAAGACAAAAACTAAAAAGGCTGAATTAATATTCAGCCTTTTTTTTGGGCTTTACCTAAATTTTAAAGTAAATTACATTTTCTTTCATCAACCTTAACACACTAATTATGAAAAAGTTACTATTTACATTTTTACTGGCAAGCTGCTTTTCTTATGCCCAAGAAGGCTTAACACAAAACAGTATAAAAGCAGTACTGACAGGCAACCAATTACAAGTAATTCAACTTGCCGAAGCCTTCCCTGAAGACAAGTATGATTGGAGACCAGCAGAAGGAATAAGCTCAGTTGGCGAAGCACTATTACATGTTGCCGGTGGGAATTATTTTCTTGCATCAAAACTGGGTTTTGCCCCACCTGCGGACGTAGATGTAATGGGTTTGAGCAAAATTACCGGTAAGGAAAATATTATTGCCGCCCTTAAAAAATCAAATGACTTCGTACTTGAAAACATTACAAAAGTAGAAGATGGCACATTAAGTGAAGAAGTGGATTTCGGATTTATGAAGTCAAATAAACTAGGAGGATTATTAGCCATAATGGAGCATAACGGTGAACATAAAGGTCAACTTATTGCCTACGCTAGAACCAATGGTATAGTACCACCATGGAGCAAATGATAGCTTATAAGACAAGAATTAAATGCCCAATGACTAATAAATCGTTGGGCATTTTACTTTAACGAAGAAAAACTTTAACATACCTCTAATACAATATCAATGTAAATTTAACGTTAATTAATTGTAAACTCAATGTGATTTACCGAACTTTGTAGCTCATTTAAAATCAATTGCTTATGATTATTAACAGATTAAGATTACATATCACTTGTATTCAGATACATATTTGGAATTATTTAAAAGAGTTTGCCAGAAAGTATAAAAAGGCATACTACAGTTCTTTCCTTTTATAGTTGAGTATAGCCTACCCTTTATACTTCAGCGGTAAATAGACCATTTTCTTCGTTTCAAAAAAGTCCTCTTTAAAATAATTGGTCAAATCAAAGATTTCTGCAGTTCTGTAGTTTTTCAGCTCCTCATGCAGATCACCGCCTTTTAAGTATAGTATTCCGTTTCGAATATCGTGTTTTGATTCCTTTTTAATTTTACCTTTTATCCAGTGCACAAAGGTTGGCATAGCTGCCACTGCCCTACTGACGATAAAATCGAATTGACCCGGTATTTCTTCAACACGAGCATTTATAGTTGTTACATTGGTTAATTCTAAACCTTCAACAACTTCGTTCACCACCTTTATCTTTTTTCCTATGGAGTCAACCAATGTAAATTGTACTTCAGGAAAAAAGATAGCTAAAGGTATGCCCGGAAAACCACCACCGGTACCTACATCTAAGATTGTAGAACCATCTTTAAACTGTATAAATTTTGCAATTCCCAATGAATGTAACACATGCCTTAAGTAAAGCTCATCTATATCTTTTCGTGAAACCACATTAATTTTCTGGTTCCAGTCTTTATATAGTTCTTCTAGTTTCTCAAACCTTCTTTTCTGATCTTCAGATAAATTGGGAAAATTTTCAAATATGATTTCAGCAGTCATCCGTATATTTGTAAATAGATTTAATTAGTATATTCACTCGTGCAAAGATTTGGCTTTTAATTAAGCTATCAAACTATTATAGATTCAATTACATTATATTAAGTAAAAGATTACCGAATTATGGAACAAAACACCATTCGTTTTCCAAGAACAGATTCTGCCAAGTTTTTTAAAACTTTAAATAGCAGAGTTAACGAATATTTTAAAACAAATAAACTTAAAAAAACAGGAAACTGGAAACTACACCTTAAAACGGTAATTATGTTCGCCCTATTTCTTGCTCCTTATTTTTTGATATTAACCTTGGGTCTACCAAATTGGGCCAATGTACTTTTAACCATAGTTATGGGTATTGGTATGGCGGGTGTTGGTATGAACGTTATGCATGACGGAAATCATGGCGCATACTCTAACAAAAAATGGGTAAACAAGTTAATGGGAAGCAGTATATACATTCTTGCCGGCAATGTTTATAACTGGCAAGTACAACACAATGTACTTCACCATACTTACACCAATATTCATGAACATGATGAGGATATGGAAGCTGGTAGAATATTACGTTTTTCTAAACATGCCGAATGGAAGAAACACCATAAATTTCAACATTTTTACTCTGTATTCCTTTACGGTCTACTAACATTTAACTGGGCAATTACTACAGATTTTCAGCAAATGTACCGCTATATGAAGCGTAAACTATCTTATGGTAAACTACCGAGCGCCACTATGAACTGGAGTACGCTTATTATCACAAAAATACTGTACATCACTATTTGGATTGTATTACCGATGCTTATTTTGGATATTGCTTGGTGGAAAATACTCATAGGATTCTTTTTGATGCACTACGTCGCAGGGGTAATACTTAGTGTTGTTTTCCAACTGGCTCATATTGTAGATGACGCGGACACGCCTTTGCCAGATGACTCAGGTACAATGAAAAACACTTGGGCTATTCATCAACTATTTACGACTGTGAATTTTGGCACTAAAAACAAAATAGTAAACTGGTTTACAGGGGGACTAAATCATCAAGTTGAACACCATATTTTCCCCAACATCAGCCATGTACATTACACAAAAATTTCAAAAATTGTGAAACAGACGGCACAAGAATTTAATTTACCTTATCACGAGTATAAAACTACCAGAAAAGCTATAATTTCGCACTTTAAACATTTAAAAGAGTTAGGCAAAGAGCCAACTTTACAATACTAGAAATTAAGAGTACCCATGAGCAATCAACTTTCGGACAGAATCAACAGTGTTACACCGTCAGCTACTTTAGAAATGGCTGCAAAAGCCCGTGAATTAAGGGCTGAAGGTAAAGATATTATTGGTCTTAGCTTAGGCGAGCCAGATTTCAACACACCAGATTACATTAAGGAAGCTGCTATTAAAGCGGTTAATGAAGACTATAACTCCTATACACCTGTTGATGGTTATGTAGACTTAAAAAAGGCTATCATCACCAAATTCAAGAGAGATAACAATTTAAGTTATGAGCCTGCCCAGATCGTTGTGTCTACAGGTGCAAAGCAAGCATTGTACAATGTAGCCCAAGTAATTTTGAACAAAGGTGACGAAGTGATCTTACCTTGCCCTTACTGGGTTAGTTACAGCGACATTGTAAAACTAGCAGATGGGGTGCCGGTAGAAGTACCGACTAGCTTGGAAAATGATTTTAAGATGACTGCCGAGCAGTTAGAAGCAGCCATTACACCAAAAACAAGAATGTTATGGTATAGCTCACCATGTAACCCAAGTGGATCTATTTACAGCAAGGAAGAATTACGCGCTCTTGCTGATGTCTTAAAAAATCATCCTAACATTATTGTGGTTAGTGATGAAATTTACGAGCATATAAATTATGGTGTTACAGAACATGCTTCAATGGCAGAATTTGAAGATATGTACGACCGTACAGTTACCGTAAACGGAGTTGCAAAAGCATTTGCAATGACAGGGTGGCGTATAGGCTACATTGGCGCACCGGCTTATATTGCACGTGCAACAAACAAATTACAAGGTCAAGTTACCAGTGGAGCCAATTGCATAGCTCAACGTGCGGTAATTACAGCTTTAGAAGAATCACCGGATCGTATTAAATACATGGTAGATGAATTTAAAGAAAGACGTAAGCTTATTTTAAGTCTATTAAATGAAATCGACGGATTTAAATGTAATGAACCTGAAGGTGCATTTTATGTTTACCCAGATGTTACCGCTTACTTTGGAAAAACTTTGAACGGTAAAAAAATCAACAATGCATCTGATTTCTCAATGTATATTTTAGAAGAAGCAAATGTAGCCACTGTAACAGGTGATGCCTTTGGAAACGGAAATTGCATTCGTATATCTTATGCAGCTTCAGTTAAAGAAATTAAAGAAGCAATTTCAAGAATTAAGGAAGCGCTGAAATAAACCTCAGCACATAACTAAATAAAAAAAGTCCCTTTAAATAAAGGGACTTTTTTTATTTTAAAAACAGAAACAATGCTTTAACATTATTAGCAATACCATTATAAATTAAAGGCCGACTTTATCTCTGCTACCTTATCTAACTTTTCCCAAGTAAATAATTCCACTTCTTTTTCGATACGGCCGTTGTACGGAGATTCAAAAACTTTGGTAATTGTTTTAGGCTGTTTACCCATATGGCCATATGCAGCGGTTTCCAAATAAATTGGGTTTCTTAACTTAAGCCTATCTTCTATTGCAAAAGGTCTCATATCGAAAAGCTCAGCCACTTTTCTGGCAATTTCGCCATCACTCAACCCTACTTTAGAGGTACCGTAAGTATCTACATAAATAGAAGTTGGCTCTACTACACCAATCGCGTAACTTACTTGTACCAAAATTTCATCTGCTACACCTGCAGCCACTAAATTTTTTGCCGCATGACGTGCCGCGTATGCAGCACTACGGTCTACCTTGCTTGGATCTTTACCACTAAAAGCACCTCCACCGTGGGCCCCTTTACCTCCGTAAGTATCAACAATTATTTTTCGCCCCGTTAATCCGGTATCTCCATGAGGTCCTCCAATAACGAATTTTCCCGTTGGATTGATATGGTACTTGATTTGATCATCGAACAATTTTTGGGTCTCAGCAGGCAATTGTGCCTTTACCCTAGGGATTAGAATGGAAATAATGTCCGACTTGATCTTTGCCAACATTTTATCATCATCTTCGTCAAAAGCATCATGCTGTGTAGAAACTACTATCGTATCTATACGCTGTGGCTCATTGGCATCTGAATATTCTAAAGTCACCTGTGCTTTGGCGTCTGGCCTTAAATAAGAAATTTCTTTTCCTTCGCGACGCAGCTCTGCCAAAGTATGCAAAATTTTGTGCGATATATCTAAAGCCAACGGCATGTAGTTCTCGGTCTCGCTGGTCGCATAACCGAACATCATACCTTGATCACCTGCACCTTGCTCTTCTTTGGCACCGCGGTCAACACCTTGATTAATATCTTGAGACTGCTCGTGAATCAACGAGATTACTCCACAAGAATCTCCACTGAACTGATATTCTCCTTTGGTATATCCTATTTTATTGATGACTTCACGGGCAATGTTCTGTACGTCTAAATAGGTATCACTTTTTACTTCTCCCGCTAAAACAACCTGACCTGTAGTGACCAAGGTCTCACAAGCAACTTTACTTTCTGGGTCAAAGGCTAGAAAATGATCTAAAAGGGCATCACTGATCTGATCGGCAACTTTATCCGGATGTCCTTCACTAACAGATTCTGATGTAAATAAATATGGCATAACAAACTTTTTATTCTGTAGAAGGATTTGAATGAATGCCGAAAAGAAGTGTGATGCGATATGGTACCAACATCAACTGCTTTAGCATTTTTTTCGTTTTATACCTAAAGGTTAAAACAGAGGTTGCAATCAGTCAAATCCCTCCTCTTTATTTAATATAACCCCAAAAATATGAAAAATGTTCTGTTCAATATCTTATAACCAGTTATTTATTAGCGTAAATAAAAGAATTTATAATTATCTATATGTATTTTCTAGATTAAAGATCATATTTCACCGACAATAACACGTATCTGGGTTGCACAAAATAGGCTTGGGTACTAAAATAGAGTTCGTTGGTACTATCTCTATTTAAGGTCGTCGTATTCAATAAATTCGTTCCCTTTATACCATATTCCCACCGGCTATCTTTCTTTTGGTAGGTTAAATTAGACTCCAAAAAACTATAGGTATTGGTTATGGTCTCTTCCTTATCAGTGTAATTATAATAATCATAATCTACCGTAAAAATAAAATTCTTTAAAAAACTCGCATCAAAACGAGCGTAGGGTCGGCTAGTGTAAAATGTAGTTTCTAAACCTCCATTTTCATAATTGTTCACCGTATACCTATACCCCAATTCTAAATTAGGTGCATTTTTAAAATTCGTGGAAAGTGCCCCCGTGTAATTTTGCGTTAATGAATTCGATGTGCTTTGCTCATCATCTACTAGGTTATTGGTCGTAGACCAGCTTAAATTACCTTGTACCGATGCCTTGATCTTACCGAAAGTACGCTCGTATTTTCCGTTTGCCGTTAAAGACTCATCATCAAAATCAGAATTGATGGTACTACTCACCCTATTAATACCAACAATATTTACACCGCTTTTTAAGGCGTCTATTCTTTTAGTGTATGCGACGTTGGCAAAAATATTGGTGAAGTTGAACATGTTAAAGCTGAAAAAATTCAAAGATACATTATGGTTCAAGGCACTTTCTAAATCACGGTTTCCATTATAAAGCGAGTTATAATTATTAAGTACATAACCTTGTGCAAAATTGCTGACATCTGTAAAGGAACGTGTTACCTGATAGTTAAAGCGAAGGTTTTCAGATTTTTTAAGCTGTGCATTTATATAGACATCTGGCAACAACGATGTTAAATTATCTTCAACTACCGAACCCAATTGCTCATTCTTAACATTGAACTGATGTAAGGTTACCCCAGGATTAAATGTAAAAATTCCAGATATAACTTTATAATGCAGCCCTGCATAAACATCTGAAACATGAAAGGCAACGTCGTTACCAAATTCATCTCCACTCATATTTAAAACATCTTCATTATCTAAAATCTGAAATATATTAGAATTGAAGTTTTGGTTGCTCTGTGTTGTACCCAAAGTCAAGTTTATATTACTTTTATCACCAAGTACCCTGTAATAATCGACTTTTGCATCTACCTTATTGGTCACTACTTTCTTTGCCTGGTTAATATTGTACAAATCTTGACCCTCATCTACCGGAAAAATATCGATAAAGGCAAACTCATTTCTTATCGCTTCGTAAAATGGATCTTCATCTTGATATAAGTATTGTGCCTCAACCGCAAAAATATTCTTATCATTTAACGTATAATATATGTTCAGGTTTTGATTTACGGATAATGGTTTCTGTTTTTTAACCTCTGCGATCTCATCTGTAATAGAAGAAATAGAAAGTACGTTCACTTCTTCATTATCGTCAGATTGCTTTAAAAGGGCATCATAATCTAATTGAAAATTATCGTTAGGTTGGTATTTGGCACTTAATTTAGCGAGACCTAAATGTATTGTTTGGTCTGTATTCGAGGTAGTACTTTCTACATCGTTACTGGCAATGTAAGATGTTATGCCTTCAGATTTTAAAATTGTTCCGGTATATGAATAAATACCAAAGCCACTTAGATCCAGCCCTTCCATAGGGGCATAACTAAAATTAGCCGCGGCAAACTTGGTGTCGATATCGTTTGCCCTATTATTCTGCGAAGAGGATAGCCCTAAACCATCTGCTACCGTAGAAATAGAACTGCCTCCCCTAGAATTTAAGTTTCTAAAACCACCTGTGAAATTTCTGTAATCATTACGGGTAAAGGGCACTTCACCTATGTTATTTAGGTCGGTAATGATATTTATGCTGTACTTAGGACTGTAATAAAATAGTTTTGGGTGTGCCAAATATCTATCATCAGGTCCATAACCTGCCGTTAACTCTCCAAACCAAAAATTCTTTTTTCCTTCTTTCAGCTTAATATTCAAAGCCACATTATCTTCATCATTGGTAAGTCCTTTCATTTGCGACACCTCATTGAAATTTCGTAACACCTCCACTTTACTTAATGCATTTGCCGGTATATTCTCTACCGCCAGCTTACTATCGCCGTCGAAAAAATCTTTTCCCTCGACCATAACCTTGGTAACCGTTTTACCTTCGACCTCTATTTGTCCGTCATCGTTAATTTCAATTCCAGGAAGATTTTCCAACACATCTTTTAACTTTTTTTCGGTACCCGACACAAAGGCATCGGTATCGTACACTATAGTATCCCCCTTTACAGAAACCGGCATTTCGTACGTAACATCCACCTCATCTAATTGTGCCGCCTGCTCATACATTAAAATATCTTTTACCGCATTATTATCACCCGCCGTAAAAGTAAAAGACTCTGGCTTAAAGCCCAGATAGCTAACTTTTACCGTGTATTGCTCACCTGTTTTCAACTTCAATTTAAATAACCCGGCATGGTTCGTAATCCCGTAAGATTCCAAACCTTGTGTAGCAGTGTTAATGGCAATTACGTTAGCCATGTCTACACCGACCCCTAAACTGTCCTTCACTGTACCAGATAATGTAATTTCCTGTGCAAAGACAACTGTTGTAGTTACCACACACAATAATGTTAAAAGCACTTTATTTCTCATGTAATAGCTGTAAATAGTTATGTATTAAAAGCACTTTTTTAATTTGGTCTACCGCCTCCACGGCCACCTCTATTCCTAAAATTCTCTCTCATTTCTTTCATCTTCTCTTGAGAGATTTCATCATACTCCGCCTGTGTTACCTTCTTGCCTTTACTTGGTGCTTTTATTTCCATTTTCTCGGAAGGATTCATCGTTATTTCAGAACACACAATCGTGGTAACATCATCGTTTACCGCCAATATTAAACCCGGCAAACCCCAATACAGACCAGGACCTTGATTTATAGGGATCTCAGGCGTGTACCATGCCACAATCCCTACCTCTTTAACAGTGAATTCTTCTGCTTTTTCCTCTTCTTTATTTTCTTCCCCTCTACCAGGTCTTCTGAAAACAGCACTCATGTTCGGTCTCTTAATAGTCTTTGTTGCCGTCGCCTTAAATGCAGTATAATTTCCTATTTGTTTAGACTCGCTACCCATTTTCCATTCTAAGGTTTCCAACGCATCATCGATCAAGAAAATTTTTCCTAAAAGCTCGGTTTTTACCAAATATCTCTGGTCTTTTATATTTTTATACAAATCGCCATCTGTACCCGTCATAGTTCCAAATCTTGGACCACGGCCACCACCTCTTTCACCCGGCTGTTCTAACTTTTCTTCCTCTTTATATAAAGATGCAGTTTGATTGAAATTAAGAACGAACGTCTTTTCGTTTGCTTTTTTAATACGTTCCATCATTTCCTTTTTTCGATCTTCGGGAATATTTCTATTGCCAAAATCGAAATTGACCTGAGTTTTACTCTGGTATGTTGCCTTACCTTGAAAATCTTGTGCTTGCAGATTAGCGACCGTGCAAACGACTATAAAACTTAAAAACCACTTATATATCTTCATGTGTACGTATTAGAATGTTTGTATGACATCATTATTCGCTTTTGGTTTAATTGAAAAATGTTAATAAATACATTGCTTGTATTTTTTTTATGCCATACAACAAATATGTTTTTACTTCCTGTTGTTATCTCGTATCTTGTACCATCGAATTCTTCTTGGAAACAAGAACACAACCATTAATCAATTTAATTCTATGCACATAGCAGTTGCCGGAAATATCGGTGCAGGAAAAACGACCCTAACCAGATTACTTGCAAAACATTATAATTGGGAAGCGCATTTTGAAGATGTAGTGGAGAACCCATATTTAGATGACTTTTACAATCAGATGGAACGCTGGAGTTTTAATCTTCAGATATACTTTTTAAATAGCAGGTACCGCCAAATTCTTCAGATAAAAGAAAGCGGGAAAGAAATTATACAGGATAGAACTATTTATGAAGATGCTCATATATTCGCTCCCAACCTACACGCCATGGGTCTTATGACGAATAGGGATTTTCAAAACTACACTAGTTTATTTGATTTGATGGAGAGCTTGGTCGACCCGCCAGACCTACTTATTTACTTACGTAGCTCTATACCTAACTTAGTGAAGCAAATTCATAAAAGAGGTAGGGAATATGAAAACACAATTTCAATAGATTATTTAAGCAGATTGAACGAACGTTATGAAGCTTGGATACATGGTTACAATAAAGGCAACTTGTTGATTATTGATGTTGACGATTTAGATTTTGTGGACAACCCCGAAGATCTTGGTACTATTCTCAATAAAATTGACGCCCAAATTAACGGTTTATTTTAGGTTCACTTTCGCAAAGCCCGAAACCATTGGAAGATTTTGAAAATAAAGTTACACGCTTTCTTCAAGATGGAGTTCCCTTTTTGTTTATTATTGATTTTGATGCCACAACAAAACAGGTTTTTACATTTGATGAAGCCGCAAGAGAAAATATCTTTTTCAATATAAAGGGTAATGGCAATGATAAAGAACTACCTTCGGCATCATTTAATAACTCAGATTTTGACCTGAGACCAACGTTGGTTTCCAAAGAAATTTACAAGCAAGCGTTTTCAGCGGTAAAGCATGAACTAAACACAGGTAATAGTTTTTTGTTAAACCTTACATTTCCTACGGCACTAGACACAACCGTGAAATTAAATGAGATTTACAAAAAAGCATATGCCCCATACAAGCTTTTATATAAAGATAAATTTGTTATTTTTTCACCGGAATGCTACCTTAAGATAAAGGACGGAAACATTTTTTCTTACCCAATGAAGGGTACGATCAATAGTAATGTACCCAATGCGGAGGAGTTATTACTTTCCAATAAAAAAGAATTGTATGAACATAATACCATTGTAGACCTTATTCGAAATGATCTTTCTATGATTGCAAAAAAGGTTAGAGTAAATAAATTTAGATACGTAGATAAAATTAAAAAAGGAGATCAAGAACTACTACAGACCAGTACTGAAATACAAGGAGAACTTCCAGAAAACTGGAAGAACGAATTTGCCTCATTACTATTAAAAACATTACCCGCAGGATCCATAAGCGGAGCTCCTAAAAAGAAAACTTTGGAAATTATTTCAAAGGCAGAGATTGCACCACGTGGTTTTTACACAGGTATTTTTGGTGTTTTTGATGGACAACAAATAGACAGTGCAGTTAGCATTCGGTTTATTGAAAAAATTAACGATACGCTTTTTTACAAAAGTGGTGGTGGCATTACCCACCTCAGCGAGATGGAAGAGGAATATCAAGAACTTTTAGAAAAAATATATGTACCCATTATTTGAATCTGTTTGTATAGAAAATAGTCAAATTAAAAACGAACAATATCACGAAGCTAGATTTAGAGCTTCTTACATGCAACAATATAAAACCCACCCTACCTATTCCTTATTTGACGGTATACACCTTACCAATCTAGACAAGGCATTAAAATACAAATTGCGAATTGGCTACAAACAACATGGTACCCGCTTCTCTATTTCTGAATACGAAAATAGTATACCGACCTCACTGCAATTGGTTAACGACGATACCATTTCGTATGCGGTTAAAAGAAACAATCGCAAAAAATTAAACAACCTCTTTAAACAACGCGGCCATTGCGACGATGTACTGATCGTTAAGAACGGATTTATAACCGACGCCACTTATTCTAACATACTGCTTACTGATGGCAAGCATATTGTAACACCTTCTACCCCATTACTAGAAGGTACGTGCAGAGCTAGATTATTAGATGAAAATAAGGTTACCGAAAAAAGAATAACCGAAGCCGACCTGCAACAATTCGAAAGCTTTCAATTGATTAACGCCTTAAATGATTTTGACGATACCAGGTGGATTTCAATTAAGAATATACAACGCTAGGGTTATATAAATCCGTTTTTCTTGGCGTGCTGTATAGCTTCCTCTGTTTTATTGACCATTAAAAAAGGTATATCCTTAAAATCGGCAAAAAGGTTTTCTATACGAGCCATACGTTTGGAGTGATTTACACTTCGTAAATAAATTGCCTTTATTCTTCCTGGAAACAAAGTCGAAATTTCTTGATAGATATCGCCGTCTTTTTCACCGCTATCGCCAATTAAAATAAACGGCAACTCTGGATAAGCCGTTAATAAATTACTTATCTCTTTCTGTTTCTGCGGTTTTTCATCACTCTTTTTTCGCATTTTAAAACTCGCCATGCTTCGTAACAATACTGGACCTTTAGGAAAATTGTTGGTTTTTAAAAAGAGTTCCAAATACCTGTACAAGTTCCAAGGGCTATGACTAACATAAAATATAGGATTGGCCTCATCACCAGATTTACCCATATGAAGCTTTGTATAAAAATCTGATGCCCCTTCTAATTGAGAACGCTTTGTAGCCCTTTTAAACATGGTGTTTATAATAACCTTCCACTTTAAAGAGGAAACCACACCTGTATGCAAAATTGTATCATCTATATCACTAATTACTCCGAACTTAGCATTATCACCGGGTATCAGCATTTCACCCAGAAATCTGTTCTGCAAAAGAATTTCCCTTTTTAATTTTGTATTGCCAAAAGATAGCTCAAACTTGACCCAACCCTCTTCGTTTGCCAAATTTTGGAGTCCGGCTATGTTTTCGTCTATTAAATAATACCCGTCATTATCGGTTACACCTTCTACGGTTTCACCATTAGAAAAAGTGATTTTTATAGGAGCATTTTTAATTTCATCAGTCTCAAAACGTTTCCAGGTATTCTTCATTAAATTAAAAATACCTTTTTGGTCCAAATCGATATTTTCATCTTCAATTGCCCTACCCCTTACATACAAACGTGTAGCACTACCGTACGACTGAAAATTGATGATTTGAAGTTTATCTTTCTTAAAAATACCCATGTCGTTAAAATTACGGTCTTTCAACAATCTTTAAAATATTTATTTAAAGAATTATCATATGCACGAATTATAAACTACAATTCTCTGTTTGTATTACAAACTCAAGAGCGCTTCACTCACTCAAAACCAGGGTTGACTCATTACTCTTTTTATACCTGTCGCTCTTACCATAGTTTTAGATAGACAAAAGAATAATAACCCAACTTGTGTATGCAAGTCTAAATTAAAACAGTATGACACCAAAAAAAAATCCACAGAAAGACCTGAACAAAAAAAGCGGAACATTCTTCGTAATAGGACTCTTATTAGTGCTAGCAATGGTATACACCGCCTTAGAATGGAGAACACTTGATCCTACCAACACTATAGATGTAGTTTTAAATAAGGTTGACGATTCTATTATTGAAGAAGCACCTATTATTGAATTAAAGGCAACCCCACCACCAAAACCAAAGGTATTACCTGTTGAAATAGAAATTATAGAAGATGATGAACCCATAATCGAAACTGAGGTTATTGCAAGTGAAGTTGATACCGACACGGAAATTGTAGACCCCTCTGATTTTGAAGTTATTGAAGAACCAGAAGAAGTAAAAGTAAATTGGATAAGCATTGAAGAGGTTCCTATATTTCCTGGCTGTGAAAATGCAGAAGACAAACGTGCCTGCTTTAACGAAATGATGCAAAAACACATTCGTAAAAACTTTCGTTACCCAGAATTAGCTCAAGAAATGAACATTCAAGGCAGAGTAAATACTCAGTTCATGATTAACAACGATGGTAGCATCGGCACCATTCAAAAAAGAGGTCCGCACGATGTACTGGAAAAAGAAGCAGTAAGAATCTTATCTAAACTGCCAAAAATGACTCCTGGCAAACAAAGAGGTACGCCGGTAAAAGTATCTTTCGCAATACCTATTACATTTAAATTACAATAGATATTAAAAAAAACCATCAGCTTGGCTGATGGTTTTATTCAAAGCATTACCATTTTATTTATTAATCTCCACTTTTTCTATCGTAATTTCAGATGCGGTACCATTCTTTTCAATAGTAGCTTTTTCAAACTCTTTCAGCTGTGCTTCAACCTCTGCCTTTGTTCCTTTATAAACCTTCTCTTCCGTCACAGACGTTCCGTTGACAGTAGTAGAATAGGTAACTATAGCTTCCGCCATATCTTCGTTTTCCATATTCATTTCTATGGTAACTTCTTTTGTATCATTCAACGATGCAACACCTTCTTCAGCATGACCACCTAAAATTGGTGCAATTACCAAGCCGATCAAACAAGTCAGTTTAATTAGAATATTCATCGAAGGTCCTGAAGTATCTTTAAATGGATCTCCAACAGTATCACCGGTTACAGCAGCTTTGTGTGCCTCTGAGCCTTTATAGGTCATTTCACCATTAATTTCCACGCCCGCTTCGAATGATTTTTTGGCATTATCCCAAGCGCCACCGGCATTGTTCTGAAAAATTGCCCATAACACACCAGATACTGTTACACCGGCCATATAACCACCTAACATTTCTGCAATAGCCAATTTATTCATACCGAACAATAATGGAGCGAAAGCTATAACCAAAGGAAAACCAATGGTCAATAAACCTGGCAACATCATTTCTTTAAGAGAGGCTTGTGTAGAAATCGCTACACATTTATCATACTCTGGTTTACCCGTACCTTCCATAATACCTGGAATAGCCTTAAACTGCCTTCTAACCTCATGAACCATTTCCATAGCCGCTTTGCCCACAGCATTCATAGCCAAGGCAGAAAATACTACCGGTACCATGCCACCAACAAAAAGCATTGCCAATACAGGTGCTTTAAAGATATTTATCCCATCAATTCCCGTAAAGGTCACGTAAGCCGCAAAAAGAGCCAAAGATGTCAATGCAGCAGATGCAATAGCAAAACCTTTACCTGTTGCCGCAGTAGTATTACCCACTGAATCTAAAATATCGGTTCTTTCCCTTACAATAGGTTCCTGCTCACTCATTTCAGCAATACCACCTGCATTATCGGATATTGGCCCAAAGGCATCAATTGCCAACTGCATAGCTGTAGTAGCCATCATAGCTGAGGCAGCCAAAGCTACACCGTAAAATCCCGCAAAGGCATAAGATGCCCAAATGGCACCTGCGAACAAAAGAACAGAAGGAAAAGTAGATATCATTCCGGTAGCCAAACCAGCAATAATATTCGTACCGGCACCGGTACTTGACTGTTGTACTATTTTTAAGATCGGTGATTTACCTAAACCTGTGTAATACTCCGTTACCGATGAAATTACCGCACCTACAACCAAACCTACCAAGGTAGCATAGAATACGCGCATTGATGATATTTCCATTAACCCTTCACCAAAGAATTCCATTTTCATAGTTTCGGGCAACATCCATGTAACCAAAACAAAACAAGAAATGGCAACTAGCACAATGGATGTCCAATTTCCAATATTCAAAGCCCCCATTACTTGGGCTTCTTTTGCTTCGTTATTTTTAATTTTAACAAGCATTGTACCTATAATAGATATAATTATACCAGCACCAGCGATTGCCATAGGCAAGAGAATAGGACCAATTCCACCAAAGGCATCAGAAATACTTCCGCCCATATCTTTAATCACATAATTCCCCAGAACCATTGCCGCTAGAACCGTAGCAACATAAGACCCGAACAAATCGGCTCCCATACCTGCAACATCACCTACATTATCACCCACATTATCTGCAATTGTAGCAGGATTACGAGGATCATCTTCAGGTATACCGGCTTCTACCTTACCTACCAAATCTGCACCTACGTCGGCAGCCTTGGTATAAATACCACCGCCTACACGGGCAAAAAGAGCGATAGATTCCGCACCTAATGAAAAGCCTGCCAATGTCTCCAATACAATGGTCATATCCATTGTTGACGTCCAGACGCCTCCCATAAAGAACTGAAAAAATGCGATAAAGAAAATTGTGAGCCCCAATACGGCCAAACCTGCAACACCAAGACCCATAACCGTACCACCTCCAAAAGATATTTTTAAGGCATTAGGCAAGCTTGTGCGCGCTGCTTGAGTGGTTCGTACATTGGTTTTTGTTGCTATTTTCATTCCGATATTTCCTGCATAAGCAGAAAATATAGCTCCAAAAATAAAGGAAATCACAATTAGCCAATGTGTGGTAGGCACTATAAAAGAAACGATGGCAAGTAAAACACTTACTACGACTACGAATATTGACAAAAGCTTATACTCTGCACTTAAAAAAGCAAGAGCGCCTTCATAAATATAATCCGATATTTCTTTCATTTTTCCATCTCCGGCATGTTGTTTCAATACCCAAGATCTTTTAATGCCCATGTAAATTAGGCCTAATACTGCCATAAGAATTGGCATGTAAATCATTGTTGACTCCATTTAATCTGTTGTTAGTTGTTAGAAAATTTATCCGACTAATGTAGTAAATTAGAATAGAATAAAAAAAGCCACTTTTCTTTAAGAAAAGTGGCTTAAACGGAGTGAATTTTTATTTATATCATAAAAGTTCGCTTTGCCTTGTGCTCGCTTTTATCATATCGTTCAACACATTCGTGGTAAATTTCAATTGCTTTTTCAGCATTACTCCATCCACCAGTGTCCACTTTTTTCTCCTCTAAATCTTTATAAACCTGAAAGAAATGCTCTATTTCTTTTAATCTATGTGGATTTAAGTCACTGATATCGTTATTATTACTCCAAATTGGATCAGAAACCGGCACACAAATAATTTTTTCATCCGGTCCTTTTTCATCTGTCATATGGAAAACACCTATTGGTTTTACCTCCATAACCGTCATAGGGTAAACAGGCTCTGTACCCATTACCAAAACATCTAACGGATCTTTATCTAATGCCAAGGTTTCTGGTATAAAACCATAATCTCCAGGATACATCATTGAAGAAAATAACATACGATCAAAACGAATTTTATGTAAATCAAAATCGTATTCGTATTTATTTCTACTTCCTTTCGGAATTTCTATTAAAACATCAAAGGTTAGTCCTTTTTCTGTAGCCATATTTAAAAGTTGTTTAATTTATTTGTTTGTATTGAAACGCTGCTTAGTTGTTATAATTGTAAAAATTAATTGAATTAAAAGACAAATCCAAAAGTTCCTGTTACCCCAAACTTTCTAGCATCTGGATTTTCTAAATAGTTTCCCCTAAAATTGAAATCTAATCTAAATACCTTGAAAATGTTTCCAATTCCAAAGGAATACTCATAATATATTTTTTCTGAAGGCGCCCTTAACGGTGTATTCATCGTAGCCGGTGCACTCAATGCTATATTCTCATCAGACAAATCTCCCCAAACTCCACGAACGGCAACTAATTCCCTTAAATTAAATTTTCTTAAAAAAGGAATTCTTGAAAAGAACCTACCATTAAAATTATGTTGCAAATGTACTGCAGCATAGGTATCGGTCACAAATTCATAGAAATCTAAATTTGGAAATGTACCGTAATTTGAGAAAAAAGTTTGGTTACCCGGCACCACACTCAACAGACCTAAAGGTACTTCTCCAAAAGTTTTACCTAACTCTACGGTACTTAGCAACCTACCGAACCCACCCAATTGCCATGGCTGACTGTATGAAAACTGAAGTTTACTGTAGTCAAAATCACTATCCATAATACCCTTTGATCCTTTGGTGTAATTTAACAGGATAGTACTATAGGTATCATTGACATCTCTACGTTCTACACCAAAACCAATGGTCTTTTTGCCAGGGGTATATAACAAAAGTGCATTGAAATCGAGCTGACGAATCTCGGATGAGACCCCAGTTGGTGACTCTGGATCAACATAATCTAAGCTAAAATCATTTGGCAAAGCAGAACTTAGGGTTCTAAATGTACCACCAACAGAAAACTTTAAATTTGTCAATGGTTCTATTTCAAAACTTAATGCACTAAGATTAATATTGGTCAACCTATTATTAGCCCCTACCGTTAACAATGATGACGAAGCTATGCTGCGCCCTAAAACATCATTAGTTGCCGTTAAACTCACTCCTAATTGTTCAATATCTCGCCTATTGCCACCAGAAACAATTAGCCTGCTATTTTTATCCAACAGCATTTTCCCAGCCAACCCATGTTTAAACTTATTATCCTTGAATCCGTATGCCGTATACCCTTCTATACGCCATAGGTCATTTTGACCAAAATAGGTTCTGGCACCTAATCTAATTCTTGCGCCTTCGGCATTATTATACCCAAAGAAATCGTATACCGAACCAAGATCCAAATTCCATTTATCGACCTCAACATAACCTGAACCCAATATACTGATCAGGTTATAGTAAGACTTAAACTTTGGTACGGTCTTTAAAGTATCGAGCAATTTGTAAATTCCCTGCTCATCTTTGTTCAGGCTCTCTAGCCTATTTTTTTGCCAGAACTCATCATCTTTGATAATTTGGGTTACATCTAACGGATTTCTATCTTTTCTGTAGACCTCCCTTGGTCTTGGCTTATCGAATTCATAATTATCATAAACCGTGGTTCTTTTGCCATAAAGCCCTCTAGACTCTTCTTTTTTGTTGAAACTAAAATCGCTCAACATATAATCTCTTTTCAAAAGAAAAACAGAGTCATTGACCACATCGAAATCTTGTTCTATATAAATTTCTTTGACCCAATTGATATTGGCACTTTTAGTAACCTGTAAGTTGATATTTTTAACCGCCCATGTAGAATCATTTACCCAAAAGTCTCCCTTAAAGGTCAATTCATTTTTACGACGAGGGTAATAAACAATATTATAGCACCACTTATTATCTATAAAAGCGCTATCGCGCAACGCATAATTATAAACATCTACCCCTGTTCGAGACAATGGACTAGTGAAACTTTTATCAAAGAATTTTAAATAGTTATTATAGACATCATATTCTTGGTACAAATCTTTTACAAAAGCAATAATTGCCTGATTGTTCTCAAAACCTGAGTTCTTATTTCCTAAAACATCTTCTTTTTCTTCATTGATTATATTATCTCCATAAACTTTTGAAAATGTTTCGTTCAAGAAAATAGGCAAATAGGTTTTACCGGTTATACGTGATGTATCTAAGTCTTGAAAAACGAATTCTAGTCCCTTAAATACTTTGCTTTTTATTAAGGAGCTATCAATGGTATTTAGGTCGAACTCTACCTTTTCATATTTATCAAAAGCATATTGATCAAACTGTCTAACTCCATTTTCGCGCTTTTTAGCCCAAATTTTTCTTAAGATATCTACTGCCGGATTATTCTTTTTAGATTGTTTCCCCGAAATTAGTACCACCTCATTCAACTGCTCAGCAGCCTCCACCATGGTGATTTTTAGATCGTAAACAACTTTAGAATCTAATTGAAGTTCATATTCCGTATAACCGATAAAGGAAAAAATTACCGTACTATAGTCATTATCAGACTCAAGGTAAAACCTACCATCATCATTGGTAATGGTACCTTCTGTTGAATTTTTAAAGAATACGTTGGCAAAGGATACAGGCTCACCTTGTTCGTCTATAACCATACCACCAATTTTGGTCTGGCCCTGAACTAGGAAAAAGCATAGACTTAAGATTATAAAAAATATCCCTCTCATTAAATAGGTCGTTCAATTATTTTTTCAGCAAATAGCATACCAATAAAAAAAGCTTCTCCAGACTTGGTCGGAGAAGCTAAGGTACTTTACAATATCTGTATCTTATTTGTATAAAACTTTTTTAACAGCGTTGACTACATCTTTATGGTTTGGCAACCACTCCTCTAACAATACAGGAGAATAAGGTGCAGGTGTATCTGCGGTGTTTATCTTAACGATAGGAGCATCTAAATAATCAAATGCATGTGCCTGCACATGATAAGTAACCTCTGTAGCTACATTACCAAATGGCCAAGCTTCTTCTAAAATCACCAATCTATTGGTCTTTTTTACAGATTTTAAGATAGCTTCATAATCCAATGGCTTAACGGTACGTAAATCTATAATCTCACAGCTAATACCATCTTTTTCCAATTCATCTGCAGCTTTATCGGCTTCTTTAATGATCTTACCAAATGAAACTATGGTCACATCTTTTCCTTCTCTACGAATGTCAGCAACACCTAATGGAATGGTATATTCTCCTTCCGGAACCTCTCCCTTATCACCGTACATTTGTTCAGACTCCATAAAAATAACCGGATCGTCATCTCTAATTGCAGCTTTTAATAACCCTTTAGCATCGGCCGGGTTAGATGGCACTACCACCTTTAACCCCGGACAGTTGGCATACCAACTCTCAAAAGCCTGTGAATGCGTTGCCGCCAATTGCCCTGCAGAAGCAGTAGGACCTCTAAATACGATAGGACAAGGAAATTGTCCACCTGACATTTGTCTGATCTTAGCAGCATTGTTGATTATCTGGTCAATACCTACCAATGCAAAATTGAAGGTCATGAACTCTATAATAGGTCTGTTCCCCGTCATGGTAGAACCAACCCCTATACCTGCAAAACCAAGCTCGGAAATTGGAGTATCAATAACCCTTTTAGGGCCAAACTCATCCAACATACCTTTGGAAGCCTTATATGCGCCATTATATTCCGCTACTTCTTCACCCATCAAATAGATAGATTCATCCCTCCTCATTTCTTCGGACATGGCCTCGGCGATTGCTTGCCTAAATTGTAGTGTTTTCATGTATGGTTAAAATTATTCTTTGTTATATGCTAGAAAGCAAGCAAAAATAGGAAATATAATATCAAAAAATAGAATGCCAGATTTAAAAAAAGTTATAAAATTTACTATGCATGCATAGTAAATTTGGATTTTATTAGCTATCTTCGTCACCATTGATATAAAGTTTTTTACACATGAAGATATTAGTTTGCATAAGTAACGTTCCAGATACGACATCTAAAATTAATTTTACAGATGGCGACACTAAATTTGACACCAATGGTGTACAGTTCGTAATTAACCCTAACGACGAATTTGGATTAACAAGAGCCATGTGGTTCAAAGAAAAACAAGGCGCTTCAGTTCATATTGCCACAGTAGGCGGACCTACAGTTGAACCTACAATGCGCAAAGCTTTAGCCATAGGCGCAGACGAGGCTTTTAGAATAAACACAGAACCTACCGATGGTTTTTCCGTTGCACAGCAATTAGCCGAAGTTGTTAAGAACGGTGGTTACGACCTTGTTATTGGCGGTAGAGAATCTATAGACTATAATGGTGGTATGGTACCAGGAATTTTGGCCTCGTTGACCAATATGAATTTCATCAATTCTTGTATAAGTCTTGAAATTGAAGGTAACGATGTTACCGCAGTAAGAGAAATTGACGGCGGAAAAGAAAAATTGACAAGCAGCTTACCTTTAGTTGTTGGTGGTCAAAAAGGACTTGTTGAGGAGAGCGACCTACGCATACCTAACATGAGAGGTATTATGATGGCCAGAAAAAAGACCCTTACGGTAGTTGAACCTGTTGATGCCCTTAAAGCTACTGAGGATAAAAAATTCGACAAACCAGCTCCAAAAGGTCCGGTTAAATTAGCCGACAGCGTTGATCAGTTGGTAGATTTATTGCACAACGAAGCAAAAGTCATTTAATAACCTATTATTTAGGTAAACATTAAAAACAAAAAAGATGTCAGTTTTAGTATATACAGAATCAGAAAAAGGAAAATTTAAAAAGAACGCGTTCGAAGTTGCTTCTTATGCTGCGGAAGTTGCCAAAATGATGGGCACTACAGTTACCGCAATTTCTTTTAACAGTGACGAAAACGATACCCTAGGAGATTACGGTGTATCAAAAGTTCTTAACGTTAAAGATGATGCGCTTTCAACTTTCAATGCAGGGGCTTACGCTACAACCATTGCCGAAGCCGTAAAAAGCACCGATGCCAAAGTGGTTATTTTAAGTTCTAGCACAGACACCAAATATTTAGCACCATTGTTATCTGCCAAATTATCTGCAGGTTACGCACCTAATGTTGTTCAAGCTCCTGAAAGCACTTCGCCTTTTATGGTTAAAAGATCCGCTTTCAGTAATAAAGGTTTTGCCCACACGCAAATAGATACCGATATTAAAATTGTAGGGGTATCAAACAATGCATTTGGAGCACATGAAAATAAGACAGATGTATCTGTTGAAGAAATAGCTGCTGCCACAGACGGTGTTACCAACATCACAAAATCTGTTGAAGTTGATAAAGTAGTCGGTAAAGCAACTATAGCAGATGCAGATATAGTCGTTTCTGCAGGTAGAGGATTAAAAGGTCCTGAAAACTGGGGAATGATCGAAGAGCTTGCCGATGTTTTAGGCGCTGCTACCGCTTGCTCCAAACCAGTTTCAGATTTAGGCTGGAGACCACACGGTGAACACGTAGGACAAACCGGAAAGCCAGTTGCAAGTAACCTTTACATTGCCATTGGTATATCTGGAGCCATTCAACATTTAGCAGGTGTAAGTGCCTCTAAAACCAAAGTTGTCATCAATAATGACCCCGAAGCACCTTTCTTCAAAGCTGCTGATTACGGAATTGTTGGCGATGCCTTTGAAGTTGTTCCTCAATTGATTGAAAAATTAAAAGATTTTAAAGCACAAAACGGCTAAATTTTTGTTATTTTGTGCCCCTTAAAGGGCTGTTCGGATAGTTGGAGCCCAAGTATTCGAACAGCCTTTTTTAGTTTAAAATCTATGAGTCTAGTACGATTAAAAATAAAAGGAATCTCTTACAGCCAAACTCAGAATGGTGCCTATGCACTTATTTTGAACGAGGTTGAGGGCGACAGAAAACTACCCATTGTTATTGGTGCTTTTGAGGCCCAATCAATTGCTATTGCCCTAGAAAAAGAAATAAAGCCACCAAGACCGCTTACCCATGATCTGTTCAAAAACTTTTCAGACAGGTTTGACATCGTTATTAAGCAGGTTATTATTCACAAATTGGTAGACGGCGTATTTTATTCTAGCATTATTTGCGAAAGAGATGGCATAGAAGAAATTATCGATGCAAGAACAAGTGATGCCATTGCCTTGGCATTACGCTTTAACGCCCCCATTTTCACATATAAGACTATATTGGACAAAGCTGGAATATTCTTGAAATTCTCCTCTAAAGAGAAAGATCAGAAAGAAAGCGATGATAGTATAATGGTCGATGAAATTTTACAGGAAGGCGAAACAGTAGAAATAGATTCTGGTGCTACAGATGGTTACACTGAACTTACCATTGAAGAGCTTGAAGCAGAATTAAAAAAGGCAGTCACCAACGAAGACTACGAAAAGGCGGCAAAATTGAGAGATGAAATCTCTAAACGCAATTAAATATTAAATTATAGTTTATGAAAAAGGGCAAATGGCTGCTATTTTTTGCACTAATTCTTACCACAATTACATTTGCTCAAGACGTAGACGTAACCGTACCATTAGAAAACACTACAGACACTACTTTAGTTGAAGATGTAGCAAATGCCGGCGAAATAAATATGTCCATAAACGAGGGGTTTTCCATCAACAGCCTGGGCAGAGGTGTTTTAGGTATGGCGGTGCTACTACTTTTAGCATTCTTATTCAGCTCTAATAGAAGGGCTATAAACTGGAAAACAGTTGGTATAGGTTTGGCGCTTCAATTGGTAATTGCTATTGGCGTATTAAAAGTACCATTCGTTCAATTGGTTTTCGAGCAAATAGGTAAAGTATTCGTTAGTATTTTAGAATTTACACGCGCAGGAAGTAAATTCCTTTTTGAAGGTCTTGTTGTAGACACAGGTACTTTTGGCTATATTTTTGCCTTTCAGGTATTGCCTACCATTATATTTTTCTCAGCACTTACTTCGTTATTGTTTTACTTAGGACTGATACAAAAGGTGGTAAAATGGTTGGCCTGGGCACTTTCCAAAACTTTAGGAATATCGGGACCTGAAAGTTTGTCTGTAGCAGGAAACATCTTTTTAGGACAAACCGAAGCTCCTTTATTAATAAAAGCTTACCTAGAAAAGATGACACGTTCAGAAATTCTGTTGGTCATGATCGGTGGTATGGCTACTGTTGCAGGCGCTGTATTAGCTGCGTATATAGGGTTTTTAGGTGGTGAGGACGAGGTACTTCAATTGGTATTCGCTAAGCATTTATTGGCAGCATCCGTAATGGCTGCTCCCGGTGCCATTGTAATCTCAAAAATGCTTTATCCACAAACCGAAGAGGTAAACAGTGATGTACACGTTTCCTCCGAAAAAATAGGAGCCAATGTATTGGATGCTATTGCCAATGGTACAACCGAAGGATTAAAGCTTGCCGTAAACGTAGGGGCAATGTTGCTAGTGTTCGTCGCCATCATAGCCATGGTGAACGGTATTTTAGAATGGACAGGTGATTTAACACACCTAAATGGCTGGATAGCTGATAATACTTCTTATTCAAAATTTTCTTTAGAAGCTATTTTAGGTACAATTTTCGCCCCTTTGATGTGGCTTATCGGCGTTGCCAACGAAGACATTATGCTTATGGGTCAATTATTGGGCATTAAATTAGTAGCTAGTGAATTTGTTGGATACATTCAATTAGCAGAACTGAAAGACCTTTCTACAGACGCTAACTTAACGTACAATAAGTCTGTAATAATGGCTACTTATATGCTATGTGGTTTTGCCAACTTTGCGTCTATAGGAATTCAAATTGGCGGTATTGGCTCACTGGCACCTGGACAAAGAAAAACGTTATCCGAATTCGGAATGAAGGCTGTTTTAGGTGGTTCTTTAGCTTCGTTACTTTCTGCCACTATCGCTGGTATGATTTTAGGATAAAAAGACCCCTAGCCCCCAAAAGGGGAACACTTATTATTTCGTTGATAATTATTGATAACTGAAAAGTTATTCCTCTGTTTTACATATTTTCTTTCTTTATTTTTGATACAACAAAAATCATTACTCCTTGAGTTCTATGCATAGAACTCAAGGAGCTCTATTCTTATGAAACAATACCACGACTTACTTAATCACGTATTAGCTGCAGGAAACCAAAAAGGCGACCGAACAGGAACAGGAACCAAAAGTGTTTTTGGGTATCAAATGCGTTTTGACCTCAGCGAAGGTTTCCCCATGGTAACCACCAAAAAATTACATTTAAAATCTATAGTATATGAACTACTTTGGTTTTTAAAAGGTGATACAAATATTAAGTATTTACAGGAGAACGGAGTTCGTATTTGGAACGAGTGGGCAGATGAAAATGGAGATCTTGGTCCGGTTTATGGTCACCAATGGCGAAATTGGAACGATGATGAAATTGACCAAATCAAAGAAGTTGTACATTCTTTAAAAACAAACCCAAATAGCAGAAGAATGTTAGTTTCCGCTTGGAACCCTAGTGTTTTGCCAGATACCTCTAAGTCTTTCTCTGAGAATGTAGCTAACGGCAAAGCAGCTTTACCACCTTGTCATGCATTCTTTCAATTTTATGTTGCGGACGGCAAATTATCTTGCCAGTTATACCAACGTAGTGCAGATATTTTTTTAGGAGTGCCTTTCAATATTGCATCTTATGCCTTGTTTACCATGATGATGGCGCAAGTTTGTGGATATGAAGCTGGGGATTTTATCCATACTTTTGGCGATGCCCATATATATAATAATCATATGGAGCAGGTTGAATTACAATTAAGCAGAGAGCCCAGACCTTTGCCTAAAATGAAAATAAATCCTGATGTGAAAGATATTTTCGATTTCAAATTCGAGGACTTCACATTAGAAGATTATAATCCGTATCCTCATATAAAAGGGATAGTAGCCGTTTAGTATCAATTTCTTAATTTATCAGATTAATACGCATTGGTCAATTTTATTTAACTTACAATAAAATTGTTAACCATGGTTAGTACTGATACGCTCTTAGATTTCTTTATAGAAACTAGAGAGCATACCGAGGCTATTTGCGAGCCCCTAGAAATTGAAGATTATGTGGTACAACCAATAATTGATGTATCTCCACCAAAATGGCACTTAGGCCATACCACTTGGTTCTTTGAAGAATTCATACTTAAATCTTATGATGCATCTTATCAAATATTCGATGAAGACTTCTCGTTCGTATTCAACAGTTACTATGAAACCGTAGGTAAACGTGTTGTTCGCGCTGACCGAGGCAACCTTTCTAGACCTTCCGTAAAAAAGGTTTATGAATACCGTACCTACGTGACTCAAGCAATGAACAAATTGCTAGAATCAAATAATGATCAAAAGCTATTAGAAGTTCTTGAAATAGGGATTCATCACGAAAAACAGCATCAAGAATTATTACTTACGGACATTAAATATATTTTAGGCAACAATCCGCTATTACCCAAGTATTCCGATACTTTTAAAGAATTTACCGTTGAGAAAGGCACACAACAGTGGATATCGATGAGCGAAGGCATATATGAAATTGGCCATAATTCTACAGACTTTTGTTTTGACAATGAATTAGGCAGACACAAGGTGTACTTACACGACTATCAAATATCCAATAAACTTGTTACCAATGGAGAATATTTGGAATTTATAAAAGCAGATGGCTATAAACGATTTGACCTTTGGCACGCCGCTGGATGGGATTGGGTGCAGCAAAAAAAAATAAACTCACCTTTATATTGGCACCTAATAGATGACACCTGGCATTACTACAGCCTTAATGGGTTAACAAAGATCGATGTAGATGCTCCAGTAACCCACATTTCGTACTTTGAAGCCTTTGCTTTTGCACAATTTAAAAATTGCCGCCTACCAACTGAATTTGAATGGGAAACAGCACAGAATTCATTTAACTGGGGACAACGTTGGGAATGGACAGAAAGCGCCTATTTACCCTACCCCAATTATAAAAAAGTTGACGGAGCCTTGGGCGAATACAATGGCAAATTTATGGTGAATCAAAAAGTACTTAGAGGTAGCTCTGTAGCAACACCTAACAGGCATGCGAGACACACATATCGCAATTTCTTTCAGACAGATTTAAAATGGCAGTTTACCGGGATAAGGTTAGCCAAATAATAACGACATACTTATTATGCAAAACACTAACATAGCACCAGTTGTTACAACTGAATTTGAAAAAGAGGTGCACGCCGGTTTAACCGACTACCCAAAACATCTATCATCAAAATATTTTTACGATAAAAAGGGTGATAAACTTTTTCAAGATATTATGGCAATGCCAACATATTACCTAACCGATTGTGAATATGAGATTCTTGAAAACAACAAAGAGAAAATTACAGAATTGTTCGCTAATTCAGGTACATTCGATTTAATAGAGTTAGGTGCGGGTGACGGTAAAAAAACAAAAATATTACTGAAAGAATTTAGTGATAAAAATATTGATTTTACATACGTACCTATTGACATCAGTGAAAACGCCCTTAATCAACTTCACAATTCTTGTGAAAAAGAAATACCCAAAGTAAACGTTCTACCCATTCAAGGAACTTATTTTGAGGCTTTAAAAGAAATAAAACACAGAAAGAACAGAAAGGTTATTTTATTCTTAGGTTCAAACATTGGTAATCTTGAACACGATCAAGCCGTAGTTTTCATGAAAAAAATTCAACAGCTCATGCAACCGAATGACTTGCTCTTAATAGGCTTCGACCAAAAGAAAAATCCAAAAACCATACTAGATGCTTATAGCGATCAAGAAGGGGTAACCGCAGCATTCAACAAAAATATTCTTGCTAGAATAAATACAGAATTAGATGGTAATTTTGATTTAGATCAGTTTTTACACTGGGAAGTTTATAATCCAGAAACCGGATCGGCAAAAAGCTATTTGGTTTCTAAAATTGAGCAAAACATCAGAATTGAAGCCCTAGACCTAACGGTTCAATTTAAGCAATGGGAAACCATACACACAGAAATATCTCAAAAATATGACGACCAAATTATCAACTGGCTCGCTAAAGAATCAGGTTTAAAAATGACCACTGATTATCAATCTAAAGAATATGGATACAAAAATTGTGTTTTCAAAAAAGTTTAGTCAAAAGAAACAATTCCAAAATAAAAAAAAGTCCCTTTAAATAAAGGGACTTTTTTATTCGTATAATTTTCTAATCTAGGTACTTTTCCAGAAATACGGTGTCAATAAAATTAGTACTGTAAACAATTCTAACCTACCTGCAAGCATTAAAAATCCGCACCACCATTTTGCCAGGTCTGGCAAACTATTAAAATTACTAACCGGGTTTAAACTACCTAAAGCCGGACCAACATTACCTAATGAAGATGCCGCCCCGCCAATTGCTGTTTCAAAATCTAAGCCCAAGAAACCTAAAATTAGAGCTCCAATTATAAACAATAACATATAGAGTACGAAAAAGCCAATTATATTATAGACAATTTTCTCTTTTACCGTTTTATCATTATAACGAACGGGGATTATTGCATTGGTATGTAAGGTTCGCTTAAACTCCAATACCCCATTTTTAATAATCAACAAGTGCCTCATTACCTTTATACCACCAGCCGTAGAACCTGCCGAACCACCTAAAAAGAAAAGTCCGAAGAAAAATACGGTCAAAAATGGTGTCCATTGTGTAAAATCGGCACTAACAAATCCTGTAGTAGTTATTACGGAGATAATTTGGAACAAGGAATGTCTTATTGCACTTTCAGCTTTACCCAACACCATAGGATAACCCGGAGTGAGTTCCGTTATATTAGCTTTAAAATATACCACCAATGCAACAATGATAGTAAATACAATTACAAAGCCTGTGTAATACCTAAACTCCTCGTCCTTTATTACTTTCTGAACCTTCCCTTTAAAAGCAAAATAACTTAATACAAAATTGCTACCTGCCAAAAACATAAAGAAAATGATGATATACTGAATCATTGGCTGATCGTTCCAATGGGCTACACTTGCATTTTTAGTTGAAAAACCACCTGTAGACAAGGTTGCCATTGCATGGTTTATAGCATCGAAGAAAGACATACCTGCCAACTGTAGAAGAATGGTTTCTGCTACAGTATAACCAAAATAAATAAGCCAAAGTCTTTTTGCAGTATCCGTAATCCTTGGGTGTAATTTATCACCTGTGGGTCCGGGGGCTTCTGCCGAAAATAGTTGCATACCACCTATACCTAACAACGGTAATATGGCAATTGCCAAAACAATAATTCCCATTCCGCCAATCCAATGGGTTAAGCTACGCCAAAAAAGTATTCCTTCTGGCATTGCCTCAATATCATCCATAATTGATGCACCTGTTGTGGTATATCCGGATATCGTTTCAAAAAAAGCATTGGTGACCGTAGGTAAAGCTCCAGAAAATAGATAAGGTAACATACCAGAAATGGACATGACTATCCATCCAAAAGTTACAATTATATATCCTTCTTTTTGCTTTACTTCTTTTTTATGACCCCTTGTGTAGTACATCATAAAAACACCAACAAACATTGTACAGATCGAAGCCAAAGCAATACTTAGTGTAGCCCCATCTTTATACAAGCCACTGACTACTGCTGCCAAAAGCATGAATCCACCATTACAAAGTAACAGCAGCCCCATGATATGAAATATGATTCTTAAGTTAAGCCTCATCTTAAAGGAACATTCGTTCTATTTTCGGAATTTCGGAAGGTAAACAACAAACCACTACCCTATCGCCTTCTTGTATGTTAAATCCACCCAGCGCAATATGCCCTACTCCGTCTCTTACCACACCACCGATAGTTGCGGCTTTAGGAAAGTCTAACTCACGAATAGTAGCACCGGTAACTTTAGAGTTTCTTTTTACGATGAACTCCAATATCTCCGCGTTTAAATTATTCAAACGCATTAATGCCACTACCTCACCTTTACGAATGTGCCTAAAAATATTGTTGGCCGCTAAAAGCTTCTTATTGATCAAAGTATCTATACCAATGGAATGTGATAGCTGAAAATAATCCATATTTTCGACTAAGGCGATGGTCTTCTTAATATACTTTGACTTTGCCACCAAACATGACATAATATTGGTTTCCGAGTTTCCGGTAACTGCAATAAATGCATCCATAGACTCTAAACTTTCTTCATCTAGCAATTCTACATTTCTTCCGTCACCATTAATAACAAGTGCATTTGGCAACTCATCGGCAAGATCAAAAGCTTTTTCCTTATTCTTTTCTATCAACTTGACGTTGAACTTATTGGCACAAAGATCCCTAGCAGTCTTATACCCTACTTTACTTCCACCAAGAATCATTACATTCTTAATTTCCGCTTTTTTCTTACCGGTTAGTTTATACAACTCATCTACACCTTCCTTTACCGTAATAAAGTATACTTGGTCACCTTCTTTAAAAACGGTATCACCACGTGGTATAACCGTATATTGGGTTCCAGTACGCTGTAGAGCTATTGGCATGAAGTGTAATTCGGGAAAAATCTTTGCCGCTTCTTTTACCATCTTACCTACAAATGGAGCTGATTTCAATAAAGAAACCCCAACCATTATCAATTCGCCCTCTTCAAACTCATAAGTATCGTTAAATGCAGATTTATTCAACAACATTTGAATTTCAGTAGCTGCCAAAGCTTCTGGCGATATCAATTCATCGATACCCAAATCTGAAAACCTAAGCAAATCTTTGTTCTTTATAAACTCGGTGTTCGAGATTCTTGCTATTGTTCGTTTACAACCCAATTGCTTCGCTAACATACATAACGTTAAATTGGTAGTTTCAGATGAAGTTACCGCAATAACAAGATCTGAGTTTTGCACTTGCGCATCGTTAAGTACAGCTATAGATGTGGCATCACCTTTTAGCACACGAATATCTAAGTGGTTATCTGCGTAGGCAAGACTCTCTTTTTTAGAATCGATTAAAGTAATATCCTGTGATTCATAGGATAGCAATTTGGCCAAATGAAAGCCTACTTCCCCAGCACCAGCAATTATAATCTTCATTTATCTTATTAGACCGCTAAATATCAAGCGCAAAATTTCTACTCTTAAACATTATAAATACTTAAAAGTAGTCTTGAAATCAATAGCAATTATTATGGGGCAAAATTACATAATTAAATTAGTTTATTCTTTATTTTCAATTCTTTAACCTATCAATGGTCAACCTTGGTGGTTAAAAAGGAGTTAAGCATTCACTATATCGTATATTTGCCAAAAAAATAGCAATAAAATGCCCCAAAAAGTTACGCCATACAAAGATTCTAACCTAGGTAAAAAAGAACAGGTTACTAAAATGTTCGACACCATATCTAAAAATTACGACGGATTAAATCGTGTAATTTCTTTTGGCATCGATATTAAATGGCGAAAAAAAGTGGTTGAAATTTTAAAAAAAGAACAACCTAACTCTATTTTAGATATTGCTACCGGTACAGGAGACTTAGCCATTGCCCTAACAAAAACAGGCGCCAAAAAAATCGTCGGTTTAGACATCTCACCTGGTATGCTAGAAGTTGGAAAGGAAAAGGTAACTAACAAAAATTTGGACAGCACCATTGAAATGGTCGTTGGCGATAGTGAAAACCTGGTTTTTGAAAACAATACTTTCGATGCCGTAACCGTATCTTTTGGAGTACGAAATTTTGAAACCCTAGAAACCGGTATGGCCGAAATTCTTAGAGTTTTAAAACCAAACGGCACTTTAGTTGTTCTAGAAACTTCTGTACCTACCAAGACACCCTACAAACAAGGCTATAGCTTTTACACGAAAAACATTCTTCCTTTAATTGGAAAAATATTCTCTAAAGATGATTCAGCTTATGGCTATTTGAGTGAATCTGCTTCAGTTTTTCCTCATGGAGAAAACTTCAACAATATTTTACGCGAAATTGGGTTTATAGATGTAACGAATAAACCTCAAACATTTGGGGTTGCATCAATTTATGTTGCAAAAAAAGGCAATCTATAAGATTCGCCGGTCTTTCAATATTTATTTGACGTTTTACAATCGTAAACCAGCATTTATGAAAAAGTGGTTTTTAGTGCCCCTAACGTTGTTGATAACGAATTTAATGAGCGCTCAATTTAATGAGAGCCCTATTTTGAATAAACAAAACGAAGATAAAAAACTCTTAAACTGGGGTTATTTCTTGGGTTTAAACCAATATGATTTTAAAATTGAATACAAGGAAAACGCTAGGGATATATTGGTAAGCAAAAGTTTTGGTTTTAATGTAGGATTGATAGGAGAATTGCGCCTAAACGAATTTTTTGATGTCCGTTTTGAACCGGGTTTGCATTACGGAACAAGATTAATGGGGTTTCCTGGTTTTGATGATGAACGAGATGCCATAAGAGAAATCAAGTCTACCTATATTAACTTTCCTGTCCTTATCAAAGCAAGCACACGCAGATTTGGAAACTTCAAACCCTTTTTGTTGGCAGGCGGCTCACGAAGTTTAAACCTGGGCAGTAACGAAGAAAGTCTAGACGACAATAGCTCTGGAACTTTTAGAATGAAAAAATGGGTGTACAACTATGAACTTGGCTTTGGTATAGATTTCTATTTAGAGTATTTTAAATTCACCCCTTCTATACGTGGTGTTTTTGCTCTTACAGACGAACTAGTGCCTGATCAAGATCCCAATAGCCCATGGACCGGTAATATTGAATCTCTGAAAACCCGAGGTATTTTTATCAACTTTACTTTTGAATAGCAATTAGCAATTAGCAATTAGCAATTAGCAATTAGCAATTAGCAATTAGCAATTAGCAATTAGCAATTAGCAATTAGCAATTAGCAATTAGCAATTAGCAATTAGCAATTAGCAATTAGCAATTAGCAATTAGCAAAAGATAAATTTTTCTATTCACAATACCTAGTTAATTTCTAATCACAAGCGAAATGCTTTGCTGTTATCAGCTCTGGTGGTTTTTAACTCAATATTTTCAATAATGGAAAAGTGTTCCTAAAACCTTTTGGAAAATATTTCGTTCAGCTACCTTCTAATTTCATGAAGTAAGATTGCCGTAGCAGAGGCTACGTTTAAACTTTCTGTAGTTTCTCCACCAAATTGCGGTATTGTCAATCTATCTGTACAGAGTTCTGCAATAGCATCTGAGACTCCTTTACCCTCGTTTCCCATTACCATAATTCCCTTTTCTGGCAACTTGGTCGTATTCACATTATCACCATCCATAAAAGTCCCGTAAATTGGTAATTGGGATGAACCTAAAAATGCATCAAGAGGCGTATATTGAATGTTTACCCGTGTGATAGACCCCATAGTCGCTTGCAATACTTTCGGGTTATAGCAATCTACCGTATCCGTAGAACAAATAATATCACTTATACCGAACCAATCGCATAATCTAATAATAGTTCCTAAATTGCCCGGATCCTGAACTCCGTCAAGCGCCAATACCCAATCAGAAGTAATATTTCCTGTTTGTTTAGGAATATAAAACACCCCAAGGTATCCGTTAGGATTCTTAAGTCCGCTCATTTGACTCAATTCTCTCGATGTTATTTTTATAACCTGAGTTCCTTCAACCTCTAAACCATCAGGATCAACGGCAAACAATTTGTATTGTTTCATGTTGGAATTCACTACTTCTTCCACCGTCTTTTTTCCTTCAACCACAAATAGTCCGTGCTCATTTCGGCACTTTTTTTGCTGTAGACTTTTGATAAGTTTCAATTCACTTTTGACAACCATTCAAATAATGTATTTTTGATTTCTATGAGGATGGCACTTTGCTCCAAAAACATCATGGCTAAAATAAGCTTATTATCCCTACTGGCAATAGTCTTGTTATCCTGTAACTCGCTAAAGAAGGTTGAGGATGATGAACTCTTGGTGATTAAAAATGCGATATATGCCGATTCCATCAAAGTAAACAACGAAGAATTGGAAAGTCTTGTTTATCAAAAACCCAATTCTACCGTACTCGGATTCCCTTTAAGATTAAACCTATACAATCTTGCCAAAGAGAATCCAGATTCTTCATACAACGCTTGGCTTTATAGAAAAGAGAATAGAAAAAAGAGACTTGACAAACTACTTTCTGAAAAACAAGTTGAACGCTTAGGTGAATCATTTTTGGTAAAAGGACTTAGTAATTGGTTAAAGGATATAGGAGAAAAACCCACTATTTTAGACACTACCAAAACACGATTAAGCTTAGCAAAACTTAGTGCTTATTACCAAAGTAAAGGGTATTTTACCAACAACACTACCTATGAAATTGATAGTGCTCGACACAAAAAAGCCAAAGTCAACTATCATATAGAATTGGGCGACCCATTTATGATAGACTCCCTTAGAAACAACATTTCATCTAAGGCTATAGATTCATTATACTTTTTAAATGCGGAAAACTCATTAATTAAAGAAGGGCAACAATTTGACCTATCTAATTTTAATGGAGAACGCGAACGACTAACGGGAATCTTCAGAAATAACGGAATTAGAAATTTTCAAGAAAGCTCAATTACATTCGACATTTTAAGAGATACCACAAGGGCATCCGACGATCAAAAAATGAACATTACCCTCAATATCGGTGACCTAAAGACCAGGGGAGAAAACGAAGTAACCACATCTGAATATAAGGTTGAAAAAATCAATAAAATCAATATTTATACCGATTACCTTTCTACCAATACACAAGATTCACTCTACACCATAGATTACCAAGACTACACTATTCACTACTCCAAAAATTTTGACATTAAGCCCAAGACATTGGCAAATGCCATATTTTTTAAAAAGGATAGTATTTACAGGGATGTAGACAAAATAAGAACCTCTAGACAATTGAATGCTTTAAACGTTTTTAAGTATCCAAACATTATTTTTGAGACAGATAGCTTGGGCAATGAGGTAAACACCAATATTTATTTAGCTCCAAAAACTAAATATTCATTGGGTACAAATTTTGAAGTAAGCCGCTCTAATTTACGCCGATTAGGTATTGGTCTGGGTACCACCCTTTTAATTAGAAATATATTTAAAGGAGCTGAAAATTTAAGTATTTCTGCAAATGGTTCATACGGTTTGCTAAGCAGTAATACTTTTGAAGCAAATTATTTCTCGGAATTTGGCGGAGACATATCTTTAGATTTTCCCAGAATATGGTTTCCTTTTATCAATACCTCTAAAATTATACCTAATTATACCTTGCCAAAAACCAGAATCGCCATTGGTACTAATTTTCAAAACAATATTGGTTTAGACAAGCAGACCTTTAATACCGTATTAGGCTACAATTGGGTGCCTAGTGATTTTGTAAACCACGAAGTTGAATTATTGAACATTCAGTTTGTTAGAAACGTAAACAGTAATCGCTTTTATAATGTTTATACCAACACCTATGAGCTTTTAGATGATATTGCAGATTCTTACGAAGATGCCACACTCTACCCAGAACTTGCAGAATATTTTGAAACCGGTGATAGCGACGATGAATTAAACTTAATTATACCCTCTGGTACTACAGGGTTTACGAATGCCGTACTCAATGAGGAGGTTAGCGCTACAACCGATGATTACGACGATGTAAACACAATTGAAGAAAGAAGAATTAGGCTTACCGAAAACAATTTAATTTTCGCTTCTAACTACACTTTCAATAAAACCAATAGAACAGGTATTCTTGATAATACTTTTTATCAATTTCGCTGGAAAATCGAAGGAGCCGGTAATGTACTTTCCGCATTCTCCACATTTATTCCGTTCAACAAAAATGATGATGATCAACTGTTGGTTTTCGGTGTACCCTTTTCCCAGTATATAAAAAATGAGTTTGAATATATTAAATACTGGGACCTTTCTCGATCAAACGTACTAGCGGCAAGGACATTTTTTGGTATTGCCATTCCTTATGGAAATTCTGACAACATTCCCTTTGTTCGTAGTTATTTTGGTGGGGGATCAAATGATAACCGGGCATGGTTTCCATATTCATTGGGACCCGGAAGCACATCGGCAGTTAACGATTTTAACGAGGCCAACTTAAAAATTGCTTTAAACCTAGAATATAGATTCCCCATTGCAGGCGATATCAACGGAGCTATTTTTGCCGATGCAGGAAACATATGGAATGTACTAGATAATGTAGAAGATCCAGATGCTACTTTTGACGGTCTTAAATCATTAAAAGATATTGCCTTGGGTACGGGCGTTGGACTCAGATATGATTTCACCTACTTCTTATTTCGATTAGATTTAGGTTTTAAAACCTACAACCCTGCTGAAATTCAGTCTAAACGATGGTTTAGAGATTATAATTTCGCAAACTCTGTTTTGCAAATTGGCATCAACTATCCTTTTTAAGTATAATTGTTTTATTACTTTTGTTTTTCATTTTTTAAAGAAACTAACATACCACATAATTATGGCTCACAACATAAAACCGGGAGTTGCTACCGGAGATGAAGTTCAAGCAATTTTCAACTACGCAAAAGAAAAAGGATTTGCACTACCTGCAGTTAACGTTATAGGGTCTGACACTATCAATGGTGTTCTAGAAACCGCTGCAAGTTTAAACGCTCCTGTTATTATACAATTCTCTAATGGTGGGGCTCAGTTCAATGCTGGTAAAGGTCTTTCTAACGACGGTCAACAAGCTGCTATTTTAGGTGCTGTTGCCGGTGCAAAACATGTACACCAATTAGCGGAAGCTTATGGAGCTACGGTAATTTTACATACAGACCACTGCGCTAAAAAACTTTTACCTTGGATCGATGGTCTTTTAGATGCCAGTGAAAAACATTTTAAGGAAACGGGCAAATCTTTGTTCAGCTCTCATATGATCGATCTTTCTGAAGAGCCTTTAGAAGAAAACATTGAAATCTGTAAAGGATATTTAAAGCGCATGAGCAAAATGAACATGACGTTAGAAATCGAATTAGGTATTACAGGTGGTGAAGAAGATGGTGTTGACAATTCTGATGTAGATGATTCTAAATTATATACACAACCAGAAGAGGTAGCCTACGCATACGAAGAGCTTTCTAAAGTAAGCCCTAGATTTACAATTGCCGCTGCATTTGGAAATGTTCATGGTGTATACAAGCCAGGTAACGTAAAATTGACCCCGAAAATCCTTTTAAACTCTCAAGAGTATATTTCTAAAAAATATGGTGTAAAAAACAATCATATTGATTTCGTTTTTCACGGTGGATCTGGTTCTACAGTAGAAGAAATCAGAGAGGGCATTAGCTACGGAGTTATAAAAATGAATATTGATACAGATTTACAGTACGCCTTTTTAGCAGGTGTTCGTGATTATGTTCAAGACAACAAAGATTATTTACAAGCTCAAATTGGTAACCCAAAAGGTGCCGATGAGCCTAACAAAAAATTCTACGACCCAAGAGTTTGGTTGAGAAAAGGGGAAATCTCTTTTATTGAGCGTTTGAAAAAAGCATTTGAAGATTTAAATAACGTTAATACGTTATAACATTTAGGATAACCAAAAAATGGATGAAATGACGGCTTGGTTTAAAAGAAAAGAAAAAGGTATTCAAACCTCTACCGAGGAAAAGAAAGACACACCTAAAGGCTTGTGGTACAAATCGCCCACTGGCAAAATTGTTGAGTCAGACGATCTTGCAAAAAACTTTTATGTTAGCCCCGAAGATGATTACCATGTAAGAATTGGTAGTAAAGAATACTTTGAAATTTTGTTCGATGACAATAAATTCACCGAACTTGACGAAAAGCTTTCTTCTAAAGACCCATTAAAATTTGAGGATACCAAAAAATATGGTGAGCGTTTAAAAGCCGCACAGAAAAAAACAGGATTGAAAGATGCTGTTAGAACTGGTTTTGGCAAGTCATATGGTAAAAACATAGTAATCTGCTGTATGGATTTTAAATTCATTGGTGGATCAATGGGTAGTGTAGTCGGCGAAAAGATTTCTCGCGGTATAGATTATGCCATTAAAAAGAAAGTTCCATTTATGATGATTTCAAAATCTGGTGGTGCTCGTATGATGGAAGCTGCACTTTCATTAATGCAATTGGCTAAAACGTCGGCTAAATTAGCTCAATTATCAGAGGCTGGTTTACCTTATATATCGCTTTGTACAGATCCAACAACCGGTGGTACCACTGCATCATATGCCATGTTAGGCGATATCAATATTGCTGAACCAGGAGCGTTAATAGGTTTTGCTGGACCAAGAATTGTAAAAGACACCACTGGTAAAGATTTACCGGAAGGTTTTCAGTCTTCAGAATTTTTATTGGAACACGGCTTTTTAGATTTTATTTCACATAGAAGGGATCTAAAGAAAAAAGTGAACTTATATATTGACTTAATTCAGAACAACCCCGTTAGAGCAGAAAAAGCAACAGCGTGAAACCATTAGTATTTACCATACTTTCGTTTTGGTTTTTATGCTGTTCTACAGATAAGGAAAAAATGCTCGCCGATGAATCAGATTCGGCGAGCATTTTTAATTTTGAAGCAAAGATTACCGATGTCAGTTTTTCTGGAGAACCTAATATCTATACCATCAGCACAACAATTTCGAGCCCTGATACAGGATGTGATCAATATGCCGATTGGTGGGAAATTTTAGATTTGGAGGGTAACTTAATTTACCGAAGAATTCTCACTCACAGTCATGTTGAGGAACAACCCTTTACAAGATCAGGTAACAAAATCACCCTAGCTAGTAGTACCGAGGTATATATTCGTGTTCACATGAACACTACAGGTTATTCATCTGCCGTGCAAAAAGGAACTATTGAAACAGGATTTTCTGCAGCAGAATTAAGCGCTGCATTTGCCAATGATTTAGAGAACCAACAACCGTTACCTACTGGGTGCACTTTTTAAATAAAATATAGAATAAACATTTCAAAAAAATCACTACCTTTGCGCCCTGATTGAAAAACAATCACATACATAAAAATCATTTAAAATAATATTGGAATGTATTTAACAAAAGAAGTAAAAGCCGAAATTTTTAAAAAATACGGCGGTAGTGCAGAAAACACTGGCTCTACAGAAGGACAAATTGCTTTGTTCACACACAGAATCAACCACTTGACCGGTCACTTGAAAAAAAATCACAAAGATTACAACACTGAGCGTTCACTTGTAAAATTGGTGGGTAAAAGAAGAAGTCTTTTAGATTACATGATTAAAAATGATATTGTAAAATACAGAGAGCTTATTAAAGAACTAGGTATTAGAAAATAATTTTTAAAAAGGGGATAGTTAACTATCCCCTTTTTTTAAGTACTCCATGCCTTAGGAGTTGAAGCCATGAATTTTGGTAAAGGCGAACAAAAAGCTACACACGGTTTTTCATTGGTCAACACAACAACACAACAACTCCGACCAGAGAAAATTTCAGTCGGAAAGACCATTGTTTAACAAATCTGCACGAGCAGGTTTTAATCGAATTTTATGATTCCAAAAGTATTTAAAGAGGTCATTGACCTTGGTGATGGTAGAGAAATCTCTATCGAAACCGGAAAATTGGCAAAACAGGCACACGGTTCTGTTGTTGTACAATCAGGAAAATGTATGTTATTATGTACAGTTGTTTCCAATTACAAACAAAGTGATGTGGACTTTCTTCCACTAACGGTAGATTACCGTGAAAAATTTGCTGCTGCTGGTCGTTACCCTGGTGGTTTCTTTAAAAGAGAAGCAAGACCAAGTGACGGTGAAGTTTTAACCATGCGTTTAGTGGATCGTGTATTACGTCCATTATTCCCAAAAGATTATCACTCTGAAACTCAGGTGATGATTCAATTAATGTCTCATGACGAAGACGTTATGCCAGATGCTATGGCAGGTTTAGCAGCTTCTGCAGCTATTCAATTATCAGATTTCCCTTTTGAATGCGCTATCTCTGAAGCTAGAGTTGGTCGTGTAAACGGTGAATTCATTATTAACCCAACTAGAGCTCAATTATTAGAATCTGACATTGATATGATGATCGGTGCTTCTGCTGATTCTGTAATGATGGTTGAAGGTGAAATGGATGAGATTTCTGAAGAAGAAATGACCGAAGCTATTAAGTTTGCCCATGAAGCTATTAAGGTTCAATGTGCTGCTCAAGTAAAGTTAGCTGAAGCTTTCGGTAAAAAAGAAGTACGTGAGTACGAGCCAGAACGTGAAGATGCTGACTTAGCTAAGAAAATTCACGACATGGCGTATGATAAAGTATATGCGGTTGCTCAAGCAGGTTCTGCAAAACATGAGCGTAGTGCTGCATTTGGTGAAATCAAGGAAGAAATTATCGCTTCTTTTTCTGAAGAAGAGCAAGCTGATTATGGCGGATTAATTTCTAAATACTACAGTAAAGCAGAAAAAGCCGCTGTACGTGACTTAACATTAAATGAAGGTTTAAGATTAGACGGTCGTAAGACTGACGAGATCAGACCTATTTGGTGTGAGGTTGACTACCTACCATCTACACACGGTTCTTCTATCTTTACTCGTGGAGAAACTCAAGCTTTAGCTACAGTTACCTTAGGTACAAGTAGAGAAGCAAACCAAATAGACATGCCATCTTTTGAAGGTGAAGAGCGTTTCTATTTACACTATAACTTCCCTCCTTTTTCAACAGGTGAAGCAAGACCTATTCGTGGAACATCTCGTAGAGAAGTTGGTCACGGTAACTTGGCTCAACGTGCATTGAAAGGAATGGTTCCTGAAGATTGTCCTTACACCGTACGTGTGGTTTCTGAGATTTTAGAATCTAACGGTTCTTCTTCAATGGCTACTGTTTGTGCTGGTACTATGGCAATGATGGATGCCGGTGTTCAATTGAAAAAACCTGTTTCCGGTATTGCAATGGGATTGATTACAGATACTGAGTCAGGTAAATATGCTGTTCTTTCCGATATCTTAGGTGATGAAGATCACTTAGGTGATATGGACTTTAAAGTAACCGGTACTGCCGATGGTATTACTGCTTGCCAAATGGATATTAAAGTAAAAGGTTTGTCTTATGAAATCTTGGTAAATGCTTTAAAACAAGCTCGCGAAGGTCGTTTACACATCTTAGGTAAAATAACTGAAACTATTTCTACTCCTAATACAGATGTTAAAGATCACGCTCCTACTATGGTTACGAGACGTATACCAAACGAATTTATTGGTGCATTGATCGGTCCTGGTGGAAAAGTAATTCAAGAATTGCAAAAAGAAACCGAGACGACTATCGTAATTAATGAAGATCCAGTTACCGAAGAAGGTATTGTTGAAGTACTAGGTGTTGGTAGCAAAGGTATTGATGCTGTAATGGCAAAAATTGATTCTTTATTGTTTAAGCCAGAAGTTGGTAGCGTTTACGAAGTAAAGGTTATCAAAATGCTTGATTTCGGTGCCGTTGTAGAATATATGGATGCGCCAGGAAACGAAGTATTACTTCACGTATCAGAATTGGCTTGGGAACGTACTGAAAATGTTTCTGATGTAGTTAATATGGGCGATGTATTCGATGTGAAATACTTTGGTATTGACAAACGTACACGTAAAGAAAAAGTTTCTCGTAAAGCACTTTTACCAAAACCAGAAGGTTTTGTTGAAAGACCACCACGTGATGACAAACGTAGAGATGACCGTCGTGGAAACGATCGTAATCGCGATAGAAAACCAAGAAGAGACTAACTCTTTGTAAGTATATTCTTAAAGCCTCGACTAATCAGTTGAGGCTTTTTTTATGCTATTCAACGGAAAAATGAACTTTTTTCTATTGAATTGTAACATTCGGAAGATTTTTACGTATAAGTATATGCAGTCTATGCAAATTGAACTTAATTTATTTTAATGAGACAGCTTAAGATTACAAAACAGGTCACCAATAGAGAGACCGCATCTTTGGACAAGTACTTACAAGAAATTGGAAAAGTAGACTTGATTACCGCTGATGAAGAAGTAGAGTTGGCACAACGCATCAAGGCAGGCGACCAGATCGCTCTTGAAAAACTTACCAAAGCCAACCTCAGATTCGTGGTGTCAGTTGCCAAGCAGTACCAAAACCAGGGACTTACTTTACCGGATTTGATTAACGAGGGAAACCTTGGTCTTATCAAAGCTGCACAGCGTTTTGACGAAACGCGAGGTTTTAAATTTATATCATACGCCGTATGGTGGATCCGTCAATCTATATTACAAGCTTTGGCAGAGCAATCTCGTATTGTTCGTTTGCCACTGAACAAAATTGGTTCTATAAACAAGATCAACAAAACTTTTGCCTTCTTAGAGCAAGCGCACGAAAGAATGCCTTCTCCAGAAGAAATTGCAAAAGAGTTGGATATGACCGTTGATGATGTAAAACAATCCTTGAAAAACTCAGGTAGACACGTATCTATGGATGCGCCTCTTATTGACGGTGAAGATTCTAACCTTTATGATGTACTTCGTAGTGGTGAGTCTCCAAATCCAGATAGAGAACTATTACATGAGTCTCTTCGTACAGAAATTGAGCGTGCTTTAGAAACTCTTACTCCTCGTGAGGCAGATGTTATTCGTTTATACTTTGGTCTTGCAGGTCAACATTCAATGACACTTGAAGAAATTGGTGAAACTTTTGATCTTACAAGAGAAAGAGTTCGTCAAATTAAAGAAAAAGCGATCAGAAGATTAAAGCATACTTCTAGAAGTAAAATATTAAAAACGTATTTGGGTTAAAAATTAAATGCGATAAAGCAATAAAATTACACGTTAATTTTTCCTTAAATTGGCAATATTGGCATATTAGTTGTAATTTTAACGGTAACAACAGTTTATCATGACTGTTCGTTTTTTGATTGATGAATAAACTCCGGCTGATTACCGGAGTTTTTTCATTTATAATAGTTTCATTATTATTTACTTAGCTACGAACAAACCTTGGCTACTTCCAAATATTCTTTGCTTATCTTAGAGCATCACTATGCTTTCTATGAAAAATATAGTACTAACGCTACTAGGTTTTATGTTGTTCAATTCATGCAATACCGACAATAAGTCAATTACAGACTACAATAATTATCCTACGCCCGTAAATGAAAACCTATGGCTTAAGTACAGCAAAGCCTCTACATCATTTAAGCTGTGGTCGCCAAATGCCGAAGAAGTTGTTTTAAGACTTTTCAAAACCGGCAATAACTCAGAACCATATGCGAACTATACCCTTACCAAAGAAAATAACGGTGTTTGGCAAATTGTCATAAATGAAGATTTAAACGGAATTTATTACACCTTTCAAGTAAAGGAGTCCAATAAATGGTTAGATCAAACACCAGGAATTTATGCAAAAGCGGTTGGGGTCAATGGCAAAAGAGCCATGGTTTTAGACATGAATAGCACTAACCCTATTGGATGGCAAAAAGATAAGTCGCCACATCTCAATCATCCAAATGAAGCTATTATCTATGAATTGCATGTTCGTGATATGACAATTCACCCTCAATCCGGTTCATACTATCCGGGTAAATATTTAGGCTTAACTGAAAAAGGTACCATTGGAAATAATAATGCATCCACAGGTATTGATCACTTAAAACAATTGGGTATTACACATGTGCATCTTTTACCCACTTTTGACCACTATTCCATTGATGAAACAAATTTAGATACCCCACAATTTAATTGGGGATATGACCCTAATAATTATAATGTTCCTGAAGGTTCATTTTCAACAGATCCTTTTAATGCTGAAGCCCGTATTAAAGAATTCAAACAAATGATCAAAGCGTTTCATAATAATGGTATTGGTGTTATTATGGATGTTGTTTATAACCATACAGGGAAAACAGATACTTCTAATTTTAATCTTGAAGTACCCGGTTACTACTACAGACATTGGGAAGATGGTTCGTATTCCGATGCTGCTGCCTGCGGTAATGAAACTGCATCAGAACGTAATATGATGCGTAAATTTATAATCGAATCGGTTACCTATTGGACCAAAGAATACCATATCGACGGATTTCGATTCGACCTCATGGGCATTCATGACATAGAAACCATGAACGAAATTGCAGATGCCGTATTAAACATAAATCCTGATGCTTTGCTATACGGAGAAGGATGGACGGCAAAAGATTCTCCGTTACCCGAAAAGAAAAGAGCCTTGAAAAAGCACATGCAACAACTACCAAAAATTGCGGCTTTTAATGATGATTTGCGAGACGGTTTAAAAGGCTCTGTCTTTGAGGACAAAAGCATAGGTTTCGTAAGTGGAGCTATGAACACAACAGAATCCATTAAATTCGGAATTGTTGGTGCTATTCAACATCCACAAATACATTACGATAGTGTTAATTATTCTGATGCCGCTTGGACTTTAGAGCCTTGGCAGTCTATAAACTATGTGTCTTGCCACGACAACCACACCCTTTTTGATAAATTACAAATATCAAGACCAAATGCGAATATGGAATCCTTGATAGCTATGGATAAATTGGCAAACGCCATAGTATTGACTTCCCAAGGTACGCCATTTCTACATGCCGGTTCAGAACTACTTCGCACCAAGTACGGTGAACATAATTCATACAACTTACCAGATAGCATTAACCAAATAAATTGGGAGTGGAAAAATAATCATAAACAGGTATTCGACTATTACAAAAACCTCATACGGTTAAGAAAAGAACACCCAGCATTTTATATGAGCAGCGCCAATGAAGTTAGAAAACATCTAAAATTTCAACAAAATAATGATAGCCTTGTCTCCTTTACCATTGAAGATCATGCCAACAATGATCATTGGAAAAACATTCTAGTAATCTACAATGCATCGAACCAAAATATTGATTATAACATTGAAGGTATTTGGTATAAAGCGGTTTCTGGTAGTACCTTTGACTTTGAAGGCTTACAAACATTAAAAGATACTATTGAAGTACCGGCACTGTCCATGTACATTGCTTTTCAGAAATAAAACTAGTTCTTAAAAAACAATCAATTCTAATGAGTTCAGATTCTCAACCTAACAATCCGCTTCACGGTGTAAAACTTGTGACCATTTTAGAAGAGCTTACCGAAAAATATTCATGGGAAGATTTAGCCGGGCAGGTTAATATCAATTGTTTTAAAAGCAACCCTTCAATAAAATCTAGTTTAAAGTTTTTACGCAGAACGCCCTGGGCAAGAGAAAAAGTAGAACACTTATACTTACAATCTTTTAAAAAATAATGGGCTTCAACATTGTACTTATTGAACCGGAAATTCCAAATAACACCGGTAACATTGGCAGGTTGGCACTTGGTACAGGTTCCACATTACACTTGGTTAAACCCTTTGGCTTTGAACTTACCGATAAACGTTTAAAAAGAGCTGGTTTAGATTATTGGCAACATCTAAATGTAATTATGTATGAAAATGTGGATGCTTTTTTTAAAGAACATCAAAACAAAAAAATGATCTTCTTTTCTGCTGCTGCCACAAAAAATCACTGGGAAATCGACTTCGAAGATGAAATGTTTTTGGTATTTGGAAAAGAATCTGTGGGGCTTCCAAAATCTTTATTAAAAAATAATATGGAAAACGCTGTAAAAATCCCTTTGTACAGTGAGCATATTAGAAGTCTTAATTTAGCAAATGCTGTTGCTATTTCCATTTATGAAGGTTTACGACAAATTCAGTAAATCACACTTAATATTACTACTTCAATTTACTTCCGCTTTATTTCATCCGAGTAATTTTAGGCATGCGTTTATTTATCCCGAATAAATAATTGACAAAAATAGCACTTGTTTTTAAGATTAACATAACGCAAAACCGCAATTAAAATACTTACCATATTTGAAGGCTTCCTAAGTCGTTAAAATTTTCTTATCCCTTAGTATTAGCAGATTAAATTCTTATTTTCAAGCAACCAATTATTCAAATTATCCACCAAACAACAACTACTATGAACTCGAAATTATCGTTCGTTTTTGCTTTTCTATTTTTATGTTCAACCGGCACTATGGTTGCGCAACGAAAAAAATCAAAAAGTAAAACTCCAAATTCAGTAATCGACAAAGCATTCTATGAAAATTTAGAATGGCGAAATATAGGTCCTATACGTGGTGGTAGGTCTTTAGGTTCTGCAGGTAGCCCAAGTAGACCTAATGAATATTATTTTGGAGCAACGGGTGGCGGATTATGGAAAACCACCGATGGCGGTAATGAATGGAAACCAGTTACCGATGGTCATATAACCAGTTCTTCCGTTGGTGCCGTTGCCGTAGCAGAAACAAATCCCGACATCGTATATATCGGTATGGGAGAAGTTCAATTACGTGGTAGCATTACCCAAGGTGACGGGGTGTACAAATCAACAGATGCCGGTAAAACCTGGGAGCATTTAGGACTTGAAGAAACCCAAGCCGTTTCTAGAATAAGAATTCATCCCACAAATCCTGATATTGTATACGTCGCCGCATTAGGTCACCCTTATGGCGACAATGAAGAAAGGGGAGTTTTTAAAAGTATTGATGGCGGTACAACATGGAAAAAAACATTATATGTTAGCGATAAGGCAGGTGCAGTAGATTTAATTATAGACCGTAACAACCCAAATGTTTTATACGCCAGCACTTGGCAAGTGCAAAGAAAAGCTTGGAAAATGTGGGGAGGCGGACCAGATTGCAAACTCTGGAAATCTACCGATGCCGGAGAAACTTGGACAGATCTATCTAAAAACCCAGGTATGCCTGAAGGTCCGTTAGGAAAAATTGGAGTGACGGTTTCTCCGGCAGACTCCAATCGTGTTTGGGCTATTGTAGAAGCTAATGAAGGTGGTGTTTTTAGATCAGATGATGCTGGTAAAACATGGACCAAAACGAATGATGAGCGTAAGCTTAGACAGCGGGCTTTTTACTATTCCAGAATTTATGCAGACCCTATAGATAAAGAAACCGTTTACGGACTCAATGTTGATTTTTGGAAATCTACCGATGGCGGGGTCACTTTTGATACTGAAATAAAAGTACCACATGGTGATAATCACGATTTATGGATAGACCCTAATAACCCCGAACGTATGATTTCCTCTAACGATGGTGGGGGTGTAGTGAGTATAAATGGCGGTAAAACTTGGACAGAAGAAGATTACACCACTACTCAACTCTACCATGTAATGACCACGAACGATGTACCGTATCATGTTGCCGGTGCACAACAGGATAACAGCACTATTGCTGTACCAAGTGACGGATGGGACCATATGCAAGCTCGCGGTCAAGGCGACGGCTGGGCGTATGCTGTTGGTGGTGGAGAAAGTGGTTGGATTACACAGCACCCAACCAATCTTGATATTTTTTATGCTGGTAGTCAAGGCGCCCTTTTAACCCGTTATGACAGAAGTAACGGTCAAAAAAGGGACATACAAGTATATCCACGATTTTTCTCGGGTGAACCAGCCAGTGCATTGCCAGAACGTTGGCAATGGACATTCCCCATTATGTTCGCCCCACAAGATGATAATGTAATGTACACATGCTCACAACATGTATGGAAAACTACCGACGATGGTCAATCTTGGGAAAAAATTAGTCCGGATCTTACCTATGCCGACCCATCTACCTTAGGTAAAACAGGTGGTGTAATTACCATGGACATGAACGGACCTGAAATATACGCTACCGTATTTGCCCTAGCGCCATCTAATCATGATATCAACACTATTTGGGCAGGCTCAGACGATGGTAAAATACATATTACCAGAGATGGCGGTAAAAATTGGGAAGACATCACCCCTAAAGAGTTGCCCAAATTTTCTAGGGTAAGTATTATAGATGAATCTCTACACAACCCTGGTACACTCTACGTAGCCGCCAATAGATACCAAGTAGATGACAGACAACCTTATGTTTTCAAAACCCATGATTACGGTAAAACTTGGACAAAAATTATCAACGGAATTGAAGACGGTCATTTTGCAAGGGCTGTTCGCGAGGATCCCGTAAGAGAAGGACTTTTATTCTTAGCAACTGAACATGGTGTATATTTCTCTATGAACGATGGTGAACTTTGGCAAAGCCTACAACTAAAACTACCCGATACACCGGTAAGGGATTTAGTCGTTAAGGACAATGATGTAGTACTGGGTACGCATGGTAGAGGATTTTGGATTTTAGACGATATACAACCATTACGACAGTATACTCCAGCAATGGAAAAGCAAGACGCAATTCTTTTTAAACCTGTTGATGCCTATAGAGGTTTAACCGATGCTTCTATTCAGTACTATCTAAAAGAAGAAAAAGATACGATTACGTTTGAAATTTATGATGCCAACGACAAACTGATCAACACATTTACCGGTAGTAAGCCCGAGTATAAAGAAGACCCCAACCTACCCTATTGGTTAAAAGGAGGCTCATCAAAACCAACTACAGCAAAAGGTATTAACAATTTTACATGGGATATGCGCTATCCGGGCGCTACAACCTTTGAAGGAATGATTATTTGGAGTGCTCGCCCCGCCAGAGGTCCGAAAGCACCTTTAGGCACCTATAAAATCAAGATGAAATCAGGAAATTACGAACAAACGTATGCCTTCGACATTAAAATGGATCCCAACTTAAAAGGGATAACCAAAGAAGATTTAGATGAACAGTTCAAATTATCAAATAAGATAATGGGCAAAACTTCTGCCGCTAACGAAGCTGTCATTAAAATCCGTGAAATAAAAAGTACGTTAGATACCATTAAGCCTAATATTAGCGAGAGTGACTATAAAACAATCGTTACACCGTTCATAGGTAAGTTGACGGAGGTTGAAGAAGCTCTTTACCAAGTTAAGAACCAAAGTGGGCAAGACCCATTGAACTTTCCTATAAAGCTCAACAACAGATTGGCTTCATTAAGAAGAAGCGTAGAATCTGGCGATGCCAAGCCAACCAACGGTGCATACAAAGTATACGATGAACTTTCTGCCGAACTAGCTGTAGAGTTGAACAAATTGAACGGAATTCTCGACGAATACAAGTCAAAAGTAAATCCTATCCTAACTAAAAATGGTAGCATAGCAATTGACTAAATGAAGTTAAAGCAAATCTAAAACAACCGTAGAACGAATTACAAATCCGTATTTTTGCAAGGAACTAAAAGGTTTTTAGTATGAAAAAGGCAAGCATAGCCCCATCGCTGTTAGCAGCAGATTTTGGTAATTTACAACGTGATGTAGAAATGGTAAATGCCAGTGAGGCTACTTACCACCATATTGATGTCATGGACGGTGTTTTTGTACCCAATATCTCGTACGGAATGCCAGTAGTAAAAGCTATTCAAAAACATGCCACCATTCCTTTAGATGTGCATTTAATGATTGTAGATCCAGATAGGTATTTGGAAGAATTCGCAAATCTTGGAGCACATATTCTAACCGTACATTATGAAGCCTGTACCCATTTGCACAGAACCATACAGGCCATTAAAGCTTTGGGCATGAAGGCGGGCGTTGCCCTTAATCCGCATACCAACATAATGCTCTTAGAGGATATTATACAAGATGTAGACCTTGTTTTGATCATGAGCGTTAATCCTGGTTTTGGAGGTCAGTCGTTTATTGAAAATACCTATGATAAAATAAAGGCTGCAAAAGAATTGATTACCAGAAAAAATTCATCGGCCTTAATTGAAGTTGACGGTGGTGTTACTACTGCCAATTCTCAAAAATTAATTGATGCCGGTGCCGATGTATTGGTTGCTGGCAGCTTTGTTTTTAAAAGTGAAGACCCAACAACTACTATTAAAGATTTAAAGGGATGAAAACTGAATTTGATATTGTCATCGTTGGCGGAGGACCGATTGGTATAGCATGCGGATTAGAGGCTAAAAAAAACGGACTTTCTTATCTGATCATTGAAAAAGGACCTATTGTAAATTCCCTTTTCCACTACCCTAGCAATATGCAATTTTTCTCTTCATCGGAAAAATTGGAGATAGATGAAATACCATTTATCAGTAAAGAAGCCAAACCTAAAAGAGACGAGGCATTAGAATATTACAGGCGAATTGTTACTTCAAATAAATTGCATATAAATTTGTTCGAAAAGGTAGAGAACGTTCAAAAAAAAGGAGAAACATTCACTATCAAATCCAACAAAAACACATACACTTCAAAGCAAATTGTGGTAGCAACCGGTTTCTATGACTTACCCAACTTACTGAACGTACCGGGAGAAGACTTAAAAAAGGTTGTTCACTATTACGATAATCCACATTACTATGCCGGGCAAAAAGTTGCAGTTATAGGAGCAAGCAATTCTGCAATTGATGCTGCCTTGGAATGTTACAGAAAAGGTGCAGAAGTTACACTGATCATTAGAGGTCCAGAAGTTGGTCAACGTGTAAAATATTGGGTAAGACCAGATATCATTAACCGTATAGAGGAAGGAAGTATTAAGGCCTATTTCAACACAACGGTTAAAGCCATTACCAATGACAGTATCCTTTTGAACACTGATACGGGCGAGGAAGAAATTGAAAATGATTTTGTTTTAGCACTTACCGGATATAGACCCAATTTTAGTTTCTTAGAAAAATTAGGCGTAAACATTAGTGAAGATGATAAAAAACTCCCCGAATACAATCCAGAAACCATGGAAACCAACGTTGAAGGATTATATTTAGCAGGTGTTATCTGTGGCGGAATGGAAACCCATAAGTGGTTTATCGAGAACTCTAGAGTTCATGCCAAAATGATTGTAAAGAATATTATTTCAAGTTCCGTTACTACGTAATCAATTGATTTATTGAAGGTAATAGCTGTTAGAGCAATAGACGATATATAACGACGTTATGTATTGAACTAAACACTAAACCTTCCATTATGATATTTTTTGGCACTGGATCAGCTAGTCTTGATTCCGTAAAAACAAGAAACATTACTTGTCAACATTGTAACAATCAAGATACTATTTACATTAATATTTACAGAAGGCACGCACATGTTTTTTGGATCCCTGTTTTCCCATTGGGTAAAAGTGGTAGTTCTTACTGCACACATTGCAAAGAGACTTTAAGTCCTAAACAGATGCCCGAAACTCTTAAAATGCAGTATAAAAATATTAAAGGAGAGGCTAAAGGTCCAATTTGGCAGTTCTCGGGTCTATTAGTTTTTGCACTGTTAATAGTATTTACTATTTACTCTAGCGGCAAGAATAAAGAGGATACACAATTATACCTAACTCAGCCCGCTGTTGGTGATATTTATGAGTATAAAGCAAATAACGGTAGTTATTCTACCATGCGACTTGAAAAAGTAACAACAGATAGTATATTTCTTTCCTTGAACGATTTTGAAATATCAAAAAAGTCCAGAATCTATAAAATTGATAAGGACGAAAATTATTCTGAAATCACTTATGGATACTCTAAAAGTGAAATGATTCAAATGCACAAAGAAGGCATTGTTTTCGATATTAATAGAGATTAAATCTATTAAATATATATAATTTAAAAGCCACATCTTTTCAGATGTGGCTTTTTACTTGTGACCGCGAAGGGACAAAGTTCGAACTTTTTAAAAGAAGATATTGAAGTTATTGTCAATAAATCATTTCATTTTTAACCACTGTTTATATACTAGGCGGTTTTATGTTTTTTATAGCAGAGCTCTTGATGCTAATCATCGATAATGTCATAAAAAATTCCCAAGAAACTGGTTATAACAATATTTAATTAAGTACCGCTAGGTCATCGTAAATGTAGTTGCCTCAAATAAGTAAAATCAAAATTTCAAGGATATTTTATAACTAAAAAACCTTATCGAAAATTAGGGGCTTGAAAATACGCCTTAACTTGGATCAATTTATACCAAATTGCATACTCCTTTATTTATATGATCATTGGTATACTACTTTTTGAAATTTGCTTCGGCTAATTTTGTTTACAACTTATTCTCTGTCACTTTCCGATACAAAAAGTATAACATGTGATATGCAGAAGGCTTGATAATTTATGGTATAAAAACTATATAACTACGATGAAAATAAAGAAATTCTAAACTTATATTGTAAGTTAAAATATTGCATTTCGACTTTATGTTTTCAAACATTCAAAAATTAATCTGCTAGATAAATTGCAACAATCCTACTACCTTTTTAGTATTAACAAAATATAATTATGACACATGAATATCGTCTTACTGTTGTGACTTGCGTAAGCTGTGAATCCAAAGTTAAAACATCTATACTTTCTATAAATAATATATTTGATGTAGAGATTTCAAAAGATAAAAACTATATAATAATTACAATGGATAAAATAATCGCTACTTAAACCCATAACTGACGTTTATACTAGACTGTATTTCTCATTTAAGTTAATTTACAAACTGAATAAAAATCAAACTACAATTGCAAGCCAAAATTAAATACAAATTTTTAGGTAAATTATGGGAAGACCAATCATCAGCTGGATGGTTTTTTATTTCCATCCCTAAAAACATCTCAAAAGAAATTAGAGAAAACCTTCAATGGCAGGAAGAAGGTTGGGGAAGAATGAAAGCTTCTGCCTCTGTCAAAGAAATAAAATGGGATACAGCAATTTGGTTTGATACTAAAATGAACACTTACCTACTGCCAGTAAAGTCTGAAATAAGAAAAAAAGCTTGTCTTAAGTCGGATGATGAAATTATAGTAAATATTTCGATTTAATTAAAAATATGAAAAGGCTTACAAGAATAACAGCTGTCTTAATTCAACTTCAATCAAAAAGAATAGTAACAGCAAAAGAAATTGCCGAACGGTTTGAAATAAGTCTACGAACTGTATATCGGGACATTAAAACATTACAAGATTCTGGAGTGCCTATTGGTTCAGAGAATGGAGTTGGCTATTTTATTGTTGACGGTTTTCGTTTACCACCTATTTCCTTAACAGAAGAGGAAGCAAACAGTTTGATTATTTCAGAAACATTTATTAAAAAACAAGGAGACAAATCACTAGCAAAAAACTATGATTCGTTGATAATAAAAATAAAAGCAACACTTAAAAACTTTCAAAAGGAAAATTTAGCATTACTATCTACCAGAACTTTAAACTTTACTAAAGACAAAATCAATGAAAGTAATTGGCTCTCAGATATTCAAAAATCTATTTCCAATAAAATTCAACTTGAGATTAATTATAGATCTCTCTACAAAGAAGAATTGACCTTACGTAAAATTGAACCACAGGCTATATATTATACCAATAACACTTGGATTGTTATTGCTTTCTGCCATCTTCGGGATGAATTAAGAGAATTTAGGTTAGATAGAATCTTAAAGCTAAACACTACTATGATATCTTTTGAGAAAATGCATAGTTTCAATTTTCAAGAATACATTGAAAATTTATAAACATAGTTGACATAGGGCTGTCACTTTCTCATTTTACCTTTGACATATGAAAAATATAATCATTGGTTTAATCGTCATAACTGTATTCAGTTGTAAACAGTCAGGCACTAAAAAAAGTAAAATGGAGCAAGCAAAAATTATCGAAATGGTATTATGGAAATCAAAAGAAGGAATAAGCAAGGAAGATGCTAAAAAGGCTATCACAAAACTAAATGATTTTGTGAAAGAACAGCCTGGCTTTATAGCAAGAAATACTGCTATTTCTGACGACGGAAGATTTTTAGACATTGTGTATTGGACAGACATTACCTCTGCTAAAATAGCTTCTGAAAAGGCTATGGAAAGTGAGAATTGCAAACTTGCTTTCAGCACAATTGATGAAAAGGAAATGACTTTTCTTCATTTTGAAATGTTCAATAGTTTTGAATAACTAATCACAATACATATTTACGCAAAAGCAGTTTAGGTGTTTTCCTGAACTGCTTTTTCATTTTAAAAAGGTATATTATATTTCGAAAAAGCAGTAGCGCTAAATTTGCTACTACTTAAACATTAAATCGCTAAGTCAAAACAGATGAAGGTCGTAATATACATATATAATGGATTAACAATGCTTGATGCAATTGGACCATACGAAGTTCTAAGAAACATTGAAGGTGCAGAAATTTATTTTGTTGCTGAAAAAAAAGGTGAGATTAAAGCAGATTCCAATTTCGTGCATATTAACGCTAAATATGATATTGACGATATTAAAGATGCAGATGTTTTATTGATACCCGGTTCGACAATTACATTTATAAGGGAAATGAAAAATAAAAGAGTCCTTAACTGGATAAAAATGATTGACAAAACAACAAAATGGACTACATCTGTTTGTTCTGGTTCTCTGATATTGGCATCAACGGGAGTTCTTAAAGGAAAAAAAGCAACTTCACATTGGAAACCAATTAAATTATTAAAAGAGTTTAAGGTTATACCAAAAAGAGAAAGAATAGTAGAACAAGGAAAATATATCACAGCTGCAGGAGTATCAGCAGGGATTGATATGGCATTATATCTTGCTGATAAAATTGTTGGTGAATTAGAAACCAAAGCTATTCAGCTTGTTATAGAATATGACCCAAGTCCAAAATACAAATCTGGTAATTTTACCAATGCGGATAAGGAAGTTATAAAAATGGCTGAAATTAAGCTTGAGAAAGATGCAAAAAAAGAAGTTAGATTATTAGACTTGATAAAATCAGGTAGAACGATTATGAAAATTAAAAAAAGTTGATAATACTTTTTATGAAATAAGAGTCAATCGGTCTGTGTATGGTGCTTATCACGAAGGGAATTGACTATACACCTTGTTGTGTACCGTTTTTATATTTTCAAATTCTGTATTTGTCAGTTCGTATCTATTCACAATTTGTTTGAAATTAATCCAACCAGGAATGGTTTCATAAGTTCTGACTAATTTGAAGCCAAGTTTTTTGAAAGTCCTGTTGGGTGCGATGTTTTTAGAATACGGTTCACAAATCAATTTCCTAAGACATAGATTTTTAAAGAAATATGGGATTGTTAGTCTTAAAAACTCCAATCCTAGTCCACTTTTCCGTTTGTCATTATTCCATAAATGTAAATGCAGAGTGGCAGATTTTCCGAATTTAATATTGTTTACATTTGAATGTCCAATAGGTTGATTATCGAGTAACCATATTATATAATAGAATTCTTTTTGTAAATAAGTCTTTCTATATTCTAATTTTAATTTCTCTACCCATATTTTCTTTGCAGGTAATTTACTTTTTCAGCACCCATACTTTTGAGGTAACCAGCATCAGCATTGAGAAAATAATCAACAATATTTTCTATATCAGAAGACTGTAATTCTCGAACACTTAATTTCATTTTAACAGGTTATTTCTAATGGCTTACAGCGGCAGGCTATGCTTCATATACTCAACAATGTAATTATTTCAAATGATGAGATTATATAAACACTCTTTATTTTAACTCAAAATTGATGATTTTTAAATAGATTCAACCAAACCATCCTAGACAGCTTATAATTGTACCACATGAGTATAACAATTACTATAGAAATTACACCAATTATTCGAGGGTCAAAAGTTGTCTCATAAAACTGTTGAGCGATTAAAAAAGTTATAATAGCCTCAGAAATAGTAAGAGCATAACTTACGTACATAGCACCATAATAAAAACCTGGCTCTTTTATAAATCTAAATTGACAATTTGAGCATTGCTTTTTCATTCTAGGTATTGCAAATATTGATATTCCTGTTTGTTTTTCAAAAGCACTTTCTAGTCCACACCTAGGGCATTTGTAAGCTAATATTTTTATCAATTTGTTATCTCTTATACTCATGATTATTTATTTATAGAGAAATTTAGATTTTCAATTATTTATGGTATTTACTAATATTGATAAATGGTCAAATACTAAATATTTATAACCACCTAATAAGTTAAATTGTTTTAATTTTATTCAAGAGAGAAAAGATTTTTAACACCTATATATCTATTTACATTAAACCCTTCTGCATAATTTGAGTTTATAGGTCGTCCAAAAATGGCATTGGTACTTTTGATTTGTTCCAATAAACCAATTATTGAATTAGGTGCATTATTCTTGGGAGAAATGAATTGTGATTTATATGCTAATATAGCATCCATTTTTTTTGACATATATTCACTAATATCAATCACAAAATCAGGCTTAATTAACATGTCCTGGATATAGTGATATACTACTCTTGGACGCCATTTATTTTGTAATTCATTATTGTGAAATGTTTGTATTTTTTCTAATCCAGATAAAAACACTGAATTAGATACCAGATTAGCTGCTACTGCATGATCTGGATGATTATCGTCCAAAGCATTTGCTAATACAATCTCAGGTTGATATCTTCTTATAGAATTAATCACCAATAACCGGTTAAGCTCATTATTTTCTATAGCACCATCTCTAATTCCTAAACATTCTCTATAAGAAACTCCTAACGTCTCTGATGCTTTTTTAGACTCTTTTAATCTTGTTTCTCGGTTTCCAAAGCTACCATTTTCACCAGCAGTTAAATCAATTATAGCTACTGTCTTTCCCATCGCAATATGCTTAAGTAATGTCCCTGATACAGCACATTCAACATCATCAGGATGAGCTCCAAACGCTAAAATATCAACTTTATTTACCATCATTCGTAATATGCTTTAAATATCTAAAGTTTTGAACTGAGAATTTCTCTTTTAACTACCTTTCCCCTAACAATAACATATTCTATATTGTTATATGCTTTAATAGATTTCAAAGGGTTCTGTTTTAGAACTACTAGATTTGCGATTTTACCATTTTCTATTGTACCGTAGTCTGAATCTAGCTTAAAAGTTCTTGCGTTATTTATTGTGGCACTTTTTAAAATTTCCTTGAGAGAAATACCAGCCTTGTACATAGTCTTCATTTCTAAATAACCATTATAGCCTGGTGGATTACCGTATGTTAATGAGGATGGTGTATCGGTACCAAATACAATTACCCCTCCATTTCTTGAAATATATTTTAAGGATGCCTTTCCTTGACTATTTATCCTATCAAAACTATTTAAAATGATATCTTTTGGTGCATCTCCAAATATCTCTTTATACATTTTGTCTTTATTAATTTTATACCAGTCTAAAACTGTACTAGGCAGCACTTTTTTTAATTCTGGATTTTCTAGATAATTTGCTTGAGCCATAGCCTTAAGTCCATTAATAACTTGTAATGTTGGTGTGTATGCTATTTTGTTTTTGATTTCTAAATCAAGAATATTTGTAATCTCTTTAGGGACTTCATTACCCTGTTCTAAAACAATATTTCCCCAACGCCATAAACCATGGGATATAACATCGATTTTATGCTTTGCCAAAAAACCATGACTCTCAATAGAATTAGCATGAACCATAAGTACTAAATCTCTACTCTGACTTTCTTTATAAAGTTCTATCATTATCTCTGTTGTTGGCACTGGCATTCTTGCAACATTAGGATCAAAACCTGGCTCGTAATATGTTTTAACTCCTATAGCTCCAGACTCTTTTATTCGAGAAACCACAGCCTTAACACTATGATCTTCTGGGTTGTATTTATTAGGTATCTCTTGATTATTATCATCTACGTAGATAAAATTTGGTTTAGTATCACTCCAATTAGTGATACCATAACCTTTACCTATAACAGCACCAGAGCCAACATGATATAAATCAGGCCTTATTGATGCTTTTTTAAAATCTTCGAGCTCTTTTATATTTGGAGTTGCTAAGTCAATAAGTGTTGTATAACCGAAATACAAATAACTCTTGGGAAGTTGCTCCTTAAATGCTTTTACTATTTCAGGATTATCTTTAATATCGTCATCTGTGAGACCATTCATGCCACTTAAATGTACATGATTATCAATAAGGCCTGGAATAATGTATCTTCCCTTAAGGTTAATGATTTTTGTACCTTCTTTAATTCGAGGTTTCTTTTTACTTACTTTTTTTATTCGATTATCATTAATAAGAATATATCCTATATATCCATCGTTTTTTTCAGGACTTATTATGGTAACTTCTTCAAGCAATAAGCTATTTACTTTTTTAGAATTTTGTGCAAAAGCATTTGAAAAAAACAGAATGGCTATTATAAAAATTAGTCTTTTCATATCTTTCAGATTCAATGGGCGTTTTTAATTTGAAGTATTTGTCTTATCATTTGGTTTGTAAATCCCCATTCGTTATCATACCAAGTCATTACTTTGAGTAGGTCGCCATCTACGACTCTGGTCATACTCAAGTCTACAATAGAGGCGTACGGATTTTTAACAATGTCCGACGAGACAAGAGGTTCGCTAGTGGTCGACAAAATACTAGCATAGCGCTCTAATTCAGCTTCTTCTTTAAATATTGAATTAATTTCTTCTGGAGTTACCTTGCGTTCTGTAACAAAGGTCAAATCAGAAATTGATCCAACTGGAATTGGGACACGTAAGGCTACTCCATCAAACTTTCCTTCATATTCTGGCATCGCCTTAGTTGTTGCAATTGCAGCACCAGTTGAAGTGGGAACAATGTTGGCGGCTCCTGCTCGACCCATTCTATAGTTTTTGGACGAAGGACCATCGACCGTACTCTGTGAAGCTGTATAGGCATGAACTGTAGTCATAATGGCTTTTTTAATTCCAATTCGACGTCCTAATATTTCTACTACAGGGCTTATATTATTGGTTGTACAACTAGCACAGGAGAATATAGTAGATCTTCCGTCATTTGAATTGACTCCGTGAACTACTGTCGGTACATCACCACTACTGGTCGGTGCAGAAATAACAACAGTGTTAGCGCCTGCCGCAATATGTTTTTGTGCACCATCCATGGTCGTAAACAAGCCTGTACTTTCAATTACTAAGTCTACATCACTATCTTTCCAAGGAAGTTCTTCTGGATTTCGTATTGAATGGTACTTAATTGATCTCTCATCAACAATCAAGTTGGTCTCGGTATGAGTTACTTTCTTGTCATATATACCATAGACTGAGTCATATTTCAATAAATATGCAGTATTTTCTATAGGCACCACATCGTTTACAGCTACCAATTCTAATTCTTGGTGGTCTAATATTATTTTAAGGGCGGCTCTTCCGATTCGGCCCATTCCATTTATTGCAATTCTCATAGTTCTATTTCTTTAGATTATTATTCTGTAATTTCAGTTCTAATTCTTTTATTTTTTCCTTTAATGGTTTAGTGATATTTTCAATCTCTTCAGCCGTAAAACGTTGTTTTATATGTTGTCTGCAATTAATATCCCAGGCTTTTACATTGAAAACAATAGCTCTTTCTATTTTAGCATTATAAGAATCATCTTTAATCGACTCTATAAATTCTTCGTCATTTGAAATTGTAGCAGTACCCCAAAGTTTTATTCTGGTTTGACTTGGGTAATGCATCAAAAAAATGGTCGCTTTATTATTTTCATTAAGGTTACCTATTGAAATATATTGTCTGTTTCCAGAAAAATCTACAAAACCCAAGTGCTTATCGTCAATCACTTTTAAAAACCCTTTTTGACCTCCACGATGTTGAATGTATGGCTGTCCCTTAATATTAGAAGTTCCAAAATAAAAGGAGTCAATTGAGCTTAAAAAATCAACAAGATCTGGGGTTACTTTTGTGTTCCAACCTCTATATTGTTCCATTCTGGAGTAACTCTTACGCGATCCATTTTCTTCTTGAACTTTTTTTACAGAAGATGTGAATACTATGTCGCTTGGATATTTCATTTAGTCTTTAATAATTTATAAGTTTTTTTACTTAATCATTAATTCTCCAGGGCGGAGACTTCCTGTTTTTCCCTGCGTAATACAAAATCAGTTTATTGCCATCTAAATCATTTAATCGTGCCTCTCTCCAAAGCCAAGTTTTATTATTTGGAAGTTCGCTAAAAATGATACCTTTAGTCTTAAGTTCATCTACATACTTATCTAAATTTTCACACTCAAAATAAATAGAGATATTATTTTTTAATGCCAATTTATCTACTTTACTTATAGAAAAGGTGGAGTCTCCATCTGGGCACTCAAAACGTGCATAATGAGGCAAACTCTTTACGATTAATTTTAATCCAAGCATTTCATAAAATGGAATGGACTTATTTAAATCTAAAGATTGGACTGTGACTTGATTTAAGTTCATAATTAAAGTAGACTAATTAAAACGAATCGGTTATTAAAACTTTTTCCAATGGTAATTGACCACCTCTTGGCATAGCCTCTTTTAAACCTTTACCAACAACTACAAAATTAGAAATGATATGATGCTCTGGTAAGCTTATTATTTCTGCTGCCTTATCAAAATCAAATCCTATCATTGTGCCAGTTTGATAACCCATTGCTGTTGCTGCCAACAATATTGTCTGTGTTGCAAAGGATGCAGAACGAATGGCCTCATCACGCTGTAATTGATTTTTTTCTTTGTAGAACTCTCGTGCAGAACTAGACATAAAATCTCCTACTTCTTTTGGAACATTTTTCCATTTATCAGACATATCTTTCTCCCAGGCCTTAATATCCGTTGTAACCAAAATTAAATGTGAAGCCTCTGTTACTTGAACTTGCCCAATGGCCGCATCTTGTAATTGCTGTTTTTTCTCAATGTCATCCACAACCACAAATTTCCAATGCTGTATATTGTATGATGTTGGTGAAAGCATTGCTAATTTGATTAATTGATCAATATCTTCTTTGGGTATTTTAAAATCTTTGTCGAAATGTCTTATAGATCTTCTTCTTTGAATGGTTTCTATTGTATTCATGCTAATTTATTTTGATTTATTCTTAATGAGTTTGTAAATATCTTCTTCCAATTTATTATATGTCTTTTTATACCTGTTATTACTTAATATGAGTATATACTCATTACTATCTGGTAAGTAAATAGCCGAGGTTTTATATCCTGACCAACTTCCATTATGGTACACCCATCTCCCTTTGTCCTTGGTTTGGTATATGGCAAATCCGAAACCATATTTTTTTGATACATCATCTACTGAGAACATTTCATGTTTACTTTCTTCGGTAATTAATATATTGTATCTCAAAGCTCTCTTCCACTTCTCAAGGTCAAGAATTGAAGAAAATATTCCTCTATCTCCAACAATACCATTCATCCAGTGGATATGTTTATGCTTTTTATCGTTTTCTACTTTTTGGTATTTACCTTTCTTATCGTTGTAAGTATATCCGTTTGCCAAATTATAATATGATTCATTTTTTTTGCCAATGTCATATACTTTCGATGTTACCATACCCGATGGTATAAATATATTTTCGGTAATATATTCTTTATAGGATTGACCGCTAACTTTTTCTATTATTGAAGCTAAAATTGCGTAGCCTGTGTTATTATATTCATATTTACTTCCTGGTTTATATAACAGATCTAATTTGAGTCTTTCTAATACATCAATAACATCCTGATTCGTCGCCATTTTACGTCTATTCCAGTGTTTTTTCTTATAGAAAATATCCTGGTAGTCTGGAAGTCCCGATTGATGTCTCAGAAGATGTTCAATAGTAATGTCAGCGTAAGGGAAATTTTTAATTATTTGATTTACTTTAGTCTTATAGTCTAATAACTTCTTTTCTCTCAATTGCACTATCGCTAGAGCAGTAAACTGTTTAGAAACAGAAGCCAATTCAAAAACTGTAGAATCATTGAGTGGCTTTTTAATAGAGAAATCACTAAACCCATAGTTGCCAGTAAAAACTATAGAATCGTTCAAAGAATAGAGTATGTTTCCATTAAAACCATCTGTTCTATGCAACATAGCTATACTATCAATTTGCTTAATTATTTGTCCTTTAGCTAACATTGAGAAAAGTCCAAAAATTAATAACAGTTGTATTGTCTTCTTTCTTAATAAAGTTTTGTATTTCATTATTTACTTTTTTTATTTGATTAAAAATTAGAAATCTACTAAATTTCAAATTTCATTTCAGATTTAACAATTCCTTTTCCTCCGGCCATTAAGCCTGTAATGATATTATTATCCCTAGTCTCTATATCAACATAAATCAAACTTGGAGAAGGTGGATTCATAAATTGGCCTTGTTGTATCAAAAATCGTTTTTTTTTGATTTTCAATTTATCAAAGATGTAACACGCCAATGGCCCAGCAGCCATACCAGTACCAGCCTCTTCAGTAATCCCGTATCTAGGACCAAACATTCTCGCACTAGCATCTCTTGTTGATGATTTCATATTTGGTGTAAATACATAATATCCAATTAGGTCATATTTTTCACTTATTTCATTAATCAAATCAAAATTCGGTTTTATGTACTTTAAAACTTTAGGACTCTTAACTGGTACTATAATGAATGAATTTCCGGTATTTACTATTTCTATTGGTGAATTTGGTAACAGGTCTGATTTCTCTAAATTTAGTGACTTAAGAATTAAACCTTGATCATCATTTATGCTTTGAAATTTTGGTGATTTTTGTTGCATAAATGCAAGTTCACCATCAAATTTTATTGCTCTGCTTCCATCAATAGTCTCCTTTGAAGACGTAGACCCTGTAACATATGCATTTTGCTTTAAATAAGAGAAAGTTGCCACCGTAGCATGTCCACAATGAGCGATTTGCTTAATTGGAGTAAAAAAATCTAATTTAAAATCTGCACTAGTTGATTTTGACACGAATGCTGTTTCTGATAATCCAACTTTTTTAGCAATCTTTAGCTTATCCTCAATTGTCAACTTATCCGAATTTAAAACTAAGCCAGCAGGATTACCACCATTATCATTATCAACGAAAGCATTTATAATTTGAACTTTTATATTTTTATCTTTCATGGTATTTATATTTAATGTTATTAAGTAGTGTGATTTTTATTACTAAATCAACTCACACTCTTTTTATATGTAAGTCCGTTTATAAATACAGACCCCTTATCAGTCTTGAAGCCTATTTTCAAAGGACCCAAAAAACTAAAATAATTGTCTCCAGCTATTTTATAGATCTTACCTTCTAACACCCCTATTTTGATATAATAGAATCGTTCTTTCCTAAAAATTCTAATTGATGGTAATTCTATAGATGTTTTATAGACTCCCAACATTCTATCATTTTCTAGACACGGTTTTAATAAATCCGTACTTTGTGGATATACTATATTTGAATTATTTTCTAATTCCTCTCTAAAAATTTCATTTTCAAAATCGAAACGTGTCTGGGCTGAAGATAATACCAATTTATTATAAGCATAGTTTGCCATCAAATGTGGTAAAAGGTAAGCTCTGCTATCAGTAGAAAGAGCAATCACACCAATTCTCTTCTCAGGCATGAATGAAATATGAAAACTGGTCCCACCAAATCCACCAAATCTTGTCAATATTTTATTATCGTAATATTTAGCTACATCCCAACCTAAACTATACCCAACTCTATCATAGGTGAAATATTTTTTGTCCTGTTTTACTATTAAATTGTGAAGTGCATCCCACGATTCACTACTCATCAATTTATTATCTCTTCTAATGTTTACACTTAACCATTTTGATAAATCATTAACTGTTGAAATTATGCCGCCTGAGGCGTGCATTGTAATATCTTTTTTATAGAAACCACTTTCAACAATTTCTCCATCTCCAGAAGTAATTAATGATGGAATAATTAATGAAGTGTTATAATCAGAAACCTTAGTACTTGTGTTTGTCATTTCTAAGGGTTGAAATATATTGGCACTTAATTCTTGTTTCCAAGAAGTATTCATTTTTTCATCGATGGCCATCGATGCGATTATCGGACCAATATTTGAGTATTTGTAATTAGATGAGGTATTATAAACAACATAATTGTTTAAGTTTTCTATAAGCTCTGAATTATTGCCTGAATAGCCTACATATGCGGTCTTCCAATTTAGTAAATCACAAGATATACCATGCGTATGTGTCAAAAGCTTGGTTACAGTTATTTCACTAATATCAATTTCGTCATTAAAATCAAGTTCTGGTATGAAAGAAGCTATTGGCTTATTTAAATCAAAATCAGTACTTTCTTCTAACATCTTTAGCAAAGTACCAGTAAATGACTTGGTATGTGATGCTATGTAAAATGGAGAGTCATTGTTGACTACATTTTCATGGGATAAACTTTCTTTGTTATTGGTATAAGAATAGACTAACCCTTCTTCATTTACTATTGCAAATATAAAGTCTCCTTTGAAATTGTTATGCTTGTAAACTTTATTGATTTGTTTTTCAAAATTTTGACTAAAAGTTTGAAAATTTTCTTTAGACTCTTTTTTTACTTCAGTAAACGACTTACAACTAGTAAAAATTAAAGCTACTACAAAAACATGTAGAATCTTGATTTGATAATTGATAATTGATTTTGACATAGCTTTAATTTTAGTGTTTATTAGAAACTCGTTTTCTATTTACTTTAATTTATACCCTTATTTAACTTTGAGAACGGATTTATAGTCATACTGAATAAATAATATTAAAGGAATAGCATAAACTAAATGACGTAATAAAGTAATTACCGGCATCATCGGTGACATCTCCATTCCTGCTACTCCTGCACCTAATAGTGGGAGCATAAAAAGCCATACCAAGGCAATAGTTTCAGCTACTACAAATAGGATTGGCGTAAACCATTTTGGTCCCCAAAGCGAAGGTGCTATCCCTGCAAATAATATGGCGAGTAATATTCCGTTCCCATAATGACCAAGCACTCCATATGTTAGGCCTAATCCTGTCTTAGCTCCTAATATCCCAGGAATATCCCACCAATTACCAGTTAATAATAATCCAATTAAGTCAAATAGAACTGTTCCTAAGAAACCTGCTATTACTGCGTTTTTCCAATTTATTGTTTTCATATTTATATATATATTAATTACGATTTGTGATAGTCGGTTTGGCAACAATTATAACTAACGATTAACCAAACCGACCTGCTATTAATCAAACAACTATCACAAATTATTTGATGTTATTTTTCTTTAAAAAACTTAAAATACGGCTGGCTATTTCATCCCCTTTTTCTTCCAAAGCAAAATGACCTGTATCCAATAAATGGAAGTCTAAATTTTTAAGATCTCTTTTATATGGATAAGCGCCATCAGCTGGAAATATATAGTCGTTTTTCCCCCAAACAATTAGTGTTGGTGGTTGGTGCTCTCTAAAATATTGTTGCCATTTAGGATATAATGGAACATTTGTTCTATAGCTATAAAACATAGCTAATTGTATTTCATTGTTTTCTGGTCTGGTAAGATGTTGCAAATCTATACTCCAATTATCAGGACTAATTTTTGACACATCTTGAACGCCATGCGTATATTGCCATTTTAATCCTTCTGGTGAATGAAACCCTTCCAGAGGCTTCCCATTTTCAATGGTATAATCATTCCAGTATTTTTTAATAGGAATCCAGAAATCTTTTAATCCTTCATCATAGGCATTACCATTTTGAATTATTAAAGATTCTACTCTTTTTGGATATTTAGACGCAATTCTAAACCCAATAGGAGCGCCATAATCCATCAGATAAATACTGTACTTCTTTACCTTTAACTTTTTTAAGAAACCTTCAACAATGTTAGCCATATTATCGAAAGAATATTCAAAGTCTTTCATTAAAGGCTGATCACTTCTACCAAACCCAGGATAATCGGGTGCTAAAACATGATAACGGACAGACAAGTCTGTTATTAAATTTCGAAACATATGAGAAGACGTCGGATAACCATGTAATAATAAAATTGTTGGTTTGTTTGTGTCCCCTGCTTCACGATAAAAAATGTTCAAGCCATTAACTTTTACCGTTTTATGAAGTGTCGCCGGAGCTACTTCTGTAACATTGACCAGTGTTTCGTCGTTTTCAGGGCTTTCAAAAGAAAATAACCCTAAGGATAATACAGTCACTGCTGCAATACCTACTACTGATTTTAAAATTCTTGCGTTCATTTTATATTTATTTAAAGTTTATTAATAATTTTAGATTTCTTGTAATTCGTTAATATTCTGAGCTTTCGGAAAATCAATTTCAAAACCTCCATTGTGATACACATTGTTTGTAATAATGGTTAGTGCAGTAATGGCAATTACTTCTGCAAAGGCAGCTCTATTGTAGCCTGCTTCAAAAAAACGTTCAATTGTCACTTTTTTTGGATGCCCTTTCATATTCACCAACTCACTTGTCAATGTTACTAAGGCATTCAATTTTGAATCGACAATGGAATTGTCTCTTAATTCAATTGTTTCTTCTTCAGTAAAGCCATTCATTTTTCCTAAAGCAGTATGTGCTGATAAACAGTACGCACAGTCATTTACTTGAGATGTTGCTAAAGCAACAGCTTCATACTCTTTACTAGAAAGCTCTCCACTTTTTAATGTTTCTGTAAAACTTAAAAAGCCTCCTAGTAATTTGTCAGATACGCCCATAGCGGCATAGAGGTTTGGCACCATGCCTATTTTGCCTTTTACAGCAGTAAAAATTACTTGCGTGTTTTCGTTTGCCTCTTCTAGGCCTAACGGTTTTAGTATTTTCATAATTATTTAATTTAAAAGGATTAATAATAAAATCCCGGTTATTATTGGTAGCGCAAGGAGTAAACCTATTACATCTAATGCTACTTTTGTGTTTTCGTTCAGTCTCATTTTCTTGATAATGAATTTAATTTTTGTAGCGACAGGTCCTTCCTATCTATAACGTCGTTTTCCGTTCCATATAGAACTATTTGATTCATTTGTTTTCATTTGAATTGATTTTTAATTGTTATTTAAATTTTCGTTCGTTTTCGTTGATATTGATATCGTTAGCGCTCATGTCTCTTAGTTGCATAAGGCCTTCTTTGTCAAATTCCCAGTGCTCATTACCATGAGTACGTTTCCATTGACCAGAAGTCGCATCTTGCCATTCGTACTCGAAGCGAACCGAAATCCTATTCTCTGTAAATGACCATAAATACTTTTTTAGCTTATAATGCAGTTCCTTATTCCACTTGTCAGTCAGAAATTCTACAATAGCTGCTCTTCCGACAAAAAACTTGTCTCTGTTTCTCCATTTTGAGTCTATGGTGTATGCCATGGAGACACGCTCTGGATTTTTGCTGTTCCAAGCATCTTCTGCTAATTGAACTTTTTGTTTTGCCGTTTCTATATTGAATGGTGGCGATAATACTTCCTTCATTATTGCACAGACAAGTCTGTCTTTTATAGTTAAAAAAATTATTCTAATAATTTATTACATGCTTTTGTAGCCGATTTTATTGGCCAATCATTTTTTTGGATCTGAGATAAAATAATGGCTCCCTCAATAAGTATCAATATTTGATCTCCCAAATCCTCAATATTATTTTCATCATATTGTCCTGTTTCTTTCAGCTTTCGCTTTACCCACAATCGAAGTTCATTTTTATGATACAGTGCTTGTGCTTTTATTTTATCATGACCACATGGTAAATCCGTTATAATATTTTGCCATCCACATCCCCTAAAATCTACCTCTGTAAGCCATTCAATTAAATAATTGAAACAGCCTAATATTTTATTCTTTAAGTTTTCAGATTTAGACGTACAAGCCTCCAATTTTCCCATCCACATCGTATGTCGTTCCGTCAAATAGGCCACAGCTATATCTTCTTTAGATTTAAAATGAGCATACAAACTTGCTTTAGCAACTCCGGCTTCCTCAATAATTTGATTAATCCCTGTTTGATTATAACCTTGATTATAAAATAATTCCGAAGCAGTTTCAATAACTCGTTCTCTAACTCCCTGTCTTTTCATACGACAAATATATATCTAATATTAAGAAATCATACAGACTTGTCTGTTTTTAACATTTTATTAGCATTTTTTTGTTTTAAACTAATTAGTATAACTGGATACACAAAGTACTCCTATCCTATTCACTGGTGTTTCAAGAAAAATGGTACAAATTCGGAAAAAATATTTTTATAATAAAATTATTGAAAAAATCTCTCCAAATGATCTTACCTTTTAAACTAAGGTTATGAAAATGTTCACTAAACAAAAAAGCATAAGTGCCATTGCACGGTAATAGAGTGAGTTTTGAAAACGATATCACTAAGGTAGCACTCAACTTCTAAGAACAAGTTCAGATATTTTCAAGCGTGAAAAAGTGGATATAGTTTGGGAGGTTGCTACTGTGAACCACAATACAATATTCTTTTTAATCAAAATTAGACTTTACTGAATTAATAAAATCCTCGTAAGTTATTTTTTTAAGTGTAGAACTATTTTGAATATGAAAAATAGCATTTCCAAAATCCAAATAAATTGGTTTTTCAGAGAAGTCCCAAGTTTTTCTTTTATACTTCCAATCTATTGCGGATTAATGGTAAACAAATTAATACCAGGAGAAGTAATTCAAGGGAACCACGAACCAATGATTACTCGTGAAATGTTCCCTAAGATTCACAGTCTTCTTAACTCGAGAGAAGAAGGCAGAAAATACAATCTTGATGATGAAAATCTACCCTTAAAAATGTTCGTCAAATCAACTGAATGTGGAACACCTTATACTGGATATGTGGTAAAGAAGAAAGGTTTGTATTATTACAAGAATAGAAGATCTGGAAGTAGAGAAAACAGAAGCGCAAAAAAGCTTCATAGTTCATTTATGACACTTTTAGAAAATTACACACTAAATGATGCAAAGTACATAGAACCTCTTAAATAGATTATCGAGAAGACTTTTATCGATTTGAACAAAGAGCAGATAGATGAAGCAAAGGTATTGAATACTAAAGCTGCAGAACTAGATATTAAACTAGATAGACTAGAAGAACGTTTCGTATTTGAAGAAATATCGAAGGTTCAATACGACAAATTCAAATCAAAACTTGAGTCCGAAAAGAACAAAATAACGGAGTTAGTTTCAAACTCAGCATTTAATAGTTCGAACCTTAAAAAATCGATTGACAAGGCTTTGAATTTTGCCTTGAATCTACCGTCATTGTGGCAATCTGGCAATATTGAAGTTAAACGCTCACTTCAATTTATGCTGTTTCCAGAAGGAATAGGGTATGACTTTAAAAACGACCGACTTCGAACTTTTAGAGTGAACTCAATTTTCAGTGCAATCGCCTCTATTTCAGATAAGTTAGGAGCAAATAAAAACGGGACTTTTCAAAATAATTTTGAAAAATCCCGTTTAGTGACCCCGGAGGGATTCAAACCCCCAACCCTCAGAGCCGAAATCTGATGCGCTATTCAGTTGCGCCACGAGGCCCATTATACATTTATAATTAGCAAAACTAAAATTCTGCTAATTCTATATTATGCCAATTTCTTCTTTACAATCGTAGAAATTAATTTACCATCTGCTTGACCGGCAAGTTCTTTTGAAACAATTCCCATAACCTTACCCATATCCTTCATTCCAGAAGCGCCAATAGCATCAATTGTCTGTACAACTACTTTCTCAACTTCTTCTTCAGAAAGTTGTTCTGGTAAAAATTGCTCAATTACAGCAATCTGTGCCAACTCAGGATCCGCAAGGTCTTGTCTACCCTGCTCTATAAAAATTGCAGCACTGTCCTTTCTCTGTTTTACCAGTTTCTGAACAATCTGTATTTCATCTTCTTCAGTTACTTCTGATCCGCCACTAGTACTCGCTACCAATAACGCAGATTTAATAGCTCTAAGCGATTCTAGCGCTACTGAATCCTTTGCTTTCATAGCTAATTTCAACTGCTCCATTACTCTTTGCTGTAAACCCATTTCTTCTATATTTTGGTCTGCGAAGATAAAAAATAAAACCCGAAAACTGACTTAGTTTTCGGGTTTAATACATTACTACAAATGCAGTGTTAGTCTACATTATCATGTAAAAAAGAGTTATTAGATCTTAATTGAATATTATCGTTACTATCTCCACTTAACGAGGTTCTAGAGATTTTTTTTTCGCGCGGACTATCCTCTAAATTAACACCTTGTCTTTGATAAGCAGGTTTTTTCTCATCATAACTTGTTGGTGCGTTGTTCTTGAACTTATAATTGAAATCCTTCAACTTACGTCTACGTTCATCAGCTCTTTCCCTCAATAATTCTTCAATAGGGGTATCTAAAGGATCCAACTCCTCTTCCGGTTGCACCTCTCTTCTTGGAGCTACCGTCTTTTTTTCAAAGACTAGCTCGTCCTCTACTACTTTTGGCTCAAATTCTTCAGCTTTGGATTTTGCCCCGGTAAGCTTACTTTCCAATTTCATATAGTCATCTAAACTATATCTTTTTTCCCCGTTCTTATTATACTCCAACACAGGAACAATTTCAATGCTATCATTGACATCAATATCCTTAACTTCATCATGAAGGTCAAACATGATTACGTTTTCCTTCTCCTCTTCCTCTCTCTTAGAATATTGAAAGTTGGTAGCAAATCTATCATCTTCATCCTCAACTTTTAATTCCTGTGGGTCCACAACTTCTATATCTCTCAATGAAGTTGGAGCGTCTACTATTACAAAGTCTTCTTCAGATACGTTCTCTGCCAACACTTCTTCGTAAAAAACATTAAAATTTCTGATGTAGTTCGTTGTAGGAATCAAATCAAAATCATCTTCCTCAACGAACTCATACTTTTTTACGGGTTTGACTTCTTTTACCTCCTCTTCCTCATCGTCCATCTCTAAAGTATGAACTGTTTTTTGGTTAGATAACAACATTGCCTCTGCACGTTGGCCGTCTTCTAACGTATGAATAATTTTCTTTGATTCTGTATTTACAATATCATCTTGCTGTTCAATGTTAAACCCCGTTGCAATTACGGTTACAGCTATAGCTTCTCCTAAGCTTTCATCTTCACCTACACCCATAATAATGTTTGCTCCGTAGCCAGCTTCTATTTGAATATGATCGTTGATTTCACCAATCTCATCAATAGTAATTTCCTGTGCACCGGAAACGATCAATAACAATACATTCTTAGCTCCTTGGATCTTATTATCGTTCAATAACGGTGAATCCAATGCTTTCATAATAGCTTCATTAGCTCTTGCAGAACCAGATGAAATTGCCGATCCCATGATTGCGGTACCACTATTGGACAATACCGTTTTAGCATCACGTAAATCTATGTTTTGAGTGTAGTGATGTGTAATAACCTCTGCTATACCTCTAGCTGCAGTTGCCAATACTTCATCAGCTTTTGAGAACCCGGCCTTAAAACCTAGGTTACCATACACTTCCCTTAATTTGTTATTGTTAATTACGATTAGCGAATCTACATTTTTACGTAATTTTTCAATACCCAATTGTGCCTGTTCAACTCGCATTTTACCTTCGAATTGAAACGGCATTGTAACGATACCTACAGTAAGAACATCCATTTCCTTTGCAAACTTGGCAATTACGGGAGCAGCACCAGTTCCTGTTCCCCCGCCCATACCGGCAGTAATGAAAATCATCTTTGTTGTAGCATCCAACATAGTTTTGATATCTTCCATGCTTTCCATGGCAGCTTGTTCACCTACTTCAGGGTTGGCACCAGCACCCAAACCTTCTGTCAATGATACACCTAACTGTATTTTGTTAGGCACCGGACTATTATCCAAGGCCTGTGAATCAGTATTACAGATTACAAAATCAACTCCGTTGATACCTGCCTGGAACATATGGTTTATGGCATTACTACCACCGCCACCTACACCAATGACTTTTATAACGTTGCTTTGATTCTTTGGTAGATCAAAGGAGATATTATCAAATTCGCTGTTCTTACTCATATTCTAATTATTACTGGTTATGTATTCTCTAATGCTAAACTTATTACTCTGCGTTATCCAAAAATTCTTTCAACTTTTCAGACCACTTATCAAAAACAGATTTACGCTCCTTGTGTATGCTTGGGCGCGCAACGGTTTCGGCATTGCGTTCTGCATATACCAATTCTTCTTCCTGCTCTTGTACGATTTCTTCTTGTGTTAATTTCAACTTCTCTTGGTTTTTAATGGCATTCATTAAAAGACCAACAGCGGTTGCGTATAGGGGACTAGCAACTTCTTCGTCAGAATCACCCGCTAGATGTTCGTTAGGGTACCCAATACGAGTATCCATACCTGTTATATATTCTACCAACTGCTTTAAATGCTTTAACTGGCTTCCACCACCTGTAAGCACTATACCGGCAATTAATTTTTTCTTTTGCTCTTCGTGACCGTAGTTTTTGATCTCTACGTACACCTGCTCAATAATTTCAACCACACGCGCGTGAATGATCTTAGACAGGTTCTTCAAAGAAATTTCCTTTGGCTCTCTACCACGTAAACCTGGTATAGAAACAATTTCATTGTCCCTGTTCTCACCTGGCCAAGCTGAACCAAATCTTGTTTTCAATAATTCGGCCTGCTTCTCTATAATTGAACAACCTTCTTTTATATCTTCGGTAATGACACCACCACCAAATGGTATTACAGCCGTATGTCTAATAATGCCATCTTTGAAAATTGCCAAATCTGTTGTACCGCCACCTATATCGATCAGTGCTACACCTGCTTCTTTTTCTTCTTGACTCAATACCGCATCAGATGATGCCAATGGCTCTAGCGTAATGTTTCCTAGATCTAAACCGGCACTCTTAATGCAACGACCAACGTTTTTGATGGAAACTACTTGACCGACCACTACATGAAAATTAGCCTCTAATCTACCACCGTACATACCAATAGGCTCACGAATTTCCGCTTGTCCATCTACTTTATACTCTTGTGGCAATACATGAATAATCTCCTCGCCCGGTAGCATAATCAATTTGTGCACTTGATTACATAGTGTGTCAACATCTTCTTCGCCGATTACCTCCTCAGAATCTTTTCTGGTAATGTAATCGCTGTGCTGTAAACTTCTTATGTGCTGCCCGGCAATACCAACGACAACAGACCCAATTTTAAGTCCAGAATTAGCCTCTGCTTCTTCAACTGCTTGCTGAATAGATTTTATAGTCTGGGTAATGTTATTTACCACACCTCTGTGTACACCTAAACTTTTGGACTTACCTATACCCAAAATCTCAATTTTACCATATTCGTTTTGCTTACCGATTATGGCAACGATTTTCGTTGTTCCTATGTCTAACCCGACTGAATATTTAGTTTGTTCCATTTTAATTATATTTTAGTGCACACCACCTGGTTATTGAATTCTAAACTTACTACCGCATAATCCTCCAAGGTTTCATCCTTGTTCGCTTTGGCATAAAATGCCTTGAAATTGCTGAACTTGGCCTCTAAATCTTCAATACCGCCTATGTTTACAACAAAATTATTAAGCCTTAACCGCAATTGATATTCGCTATCATCTTGAATATGAATACCTATTACCGATTTTCGAAAAAAATCGTCCTTATTTATGTGTTCCAATATGACATAGACATCCTCAAGGCTTTTACCACTGATATTGCCTGTTATAATGGGGACTCTAGCTGAATGATTTTTGGAAAGTGGCATTCTCTTTCCTTCATCATCTAAATAGAACTTTTTATCCCCTTCTATGCGCCCGATTGGTTTCCGTTGAACTATTTTCGACGTAAGCTCGCCATCTATTGTAAGATAGACCTGTGCACTTTTCACCATTTCATTGGCCTCAAGGGCCTTTTCTACAGTATTCAAAACTATATTTTCTTTAGGCACATTTTTGAGACCTCCGCAATTTTGTATTAACAATTTATTAACCGTCCCTTCTGTGAGGTACAAATTTTGATCGCCAATGAATTCTACCCTCATACCGGTCACCTGTTTTGAGCTATTTCTTTCATTAGAAAAAGCATACAGCCCAGTGATTACCAGTAGTAACGCCGCTAATTTTATTATGCTCAAATTAACCCGCATATGACATTTCTTTTTTTATTTTCACTACTTCCAAGCCTATATCTCCGGCTCCCATTGTTATTAATATTTCTGGATTTTGGTTTTTAATCTCAGATAGTATTTGCTCCTTTGAAATTAATTTTCTATTACCGTTTGTCATTTTGCCCAACAACCATTCTGAATCTACTCCCGTAATAGGCTCTTCCCTAGCCGGGTATATATCTAACAACAGCACATTTTCAAAACGAGATAAACTTTTTGCAAACTCGTTCGCAAAATCACGTGTTCTTGAAAACAGGTGCGGTTGAAAAATGGCCAATACTTTTTTATTGGGATGCATTTCCGATACGGCTTCATAAACCGCATTGATCTCTGTAGGATGATGCGCATAATCGTCAATATAAATGAAATCATCATTTTTGATCTGATATGAGAATCTTCTTTGTACTCCCTTAAAGGTAGACAGTGCCTGTGCAAGGCGATGCGCCGGGGGACCTGCTTGCATCGCCATCGCAAAAGCCACTAAACCATTGAGCAGATTATGCCTTCCTGGCTTGTTAAATTCAACCCCTTCTAGTTTGAGGTCGGGGGTCTCCAAATCGAATATGTAGGTGCCATGTTCTATTTTTATGTTCCGGATGCAATAATCCGAATCGTCTTCTATACCATAGGTCAACCCTTTTAAAGGCAACCCGTTACGCACAAATAAGGTGCCGCCCGGCTTCAACCGCTCGGTAAAATCCTTAAATGTTTTTTCCAGCTCCTGGGCATCTCCATAAATATCCAAATGATCTGCATCCATAGAGGTCACACAGGCTACATTTGGTGTTAATTGCATAAATGAACGATCAAATTCATCTGCCTCAACAACAGAATATTCCGTTCCTTCCAACAAGAAATTACTATTGAAATCTTCTGATATGCCACCTAAGAAAGCGGTTATTTTTACACCTGTTTCTTTTAACAAATGCGCCAGAATACTAGAGGTGGTCGTTTTACCATGTGTACCTGCAACTGCCAAACAAAAAGAATCTTTGGTAATTAGACCCAATACTTCTGATCGTTTTTTAATGGTAAATCCATTCTGTAAAAAGAACTGATATTCCGTATGGTTTGATGATACCGCAGGCGTATACACCACCAAGGTATGTTCCGGGTCATTCTTATACACTTCTGCCACTAGATCAACACTGTCCTTATAGTGAATATCCATACCGGAAGCTGCCAGTTCTTGGGTCAACGGACTCTCGGTCTTATCGTATCCGGCAACCGTTTTATCTATGAACGCAAAATAACGGGCCAAAGCAGACATACCAATGCCTCCTATGCCAATAAAATACACTCTATGTATTTGCGCTACGTTCATTTTATTGTATTAATTTTTCTATCTCATCACAAATATCAGTCGTAGCATTCGGTAATGCCAATGCTTTGATATTCTTTGATAGTTCTTGTTGCTTTTCAGATGAATTAAAGACCGATTCAAATTCTGACTTAAATTGCTCATCAAGCTCTTTTTCCCTGATCATTACTGCCGCATGCTGTTTTACCAATGCCAATGCATTCATGGTCTGATGATCTTCTGCCACCACCGGTGACGGTATAAAAAATGTAGGCTTTCCTACCAAACACAGTTCTGACACCGCACCTGCACCTGCCCTTGAAATAATGAAATCTGCCGCTACATAGGCTTTATCCATAGAATTCAAAAAGGCATGTACCTTTATGTTTTCTGACTGATGGACTTTATACGTCTCATAATACCCTTTACCACATTGCCATATTACCTGTAAGCCCAATGCTTCAAAATATTCTAAATGATCCGCAATTAGCTGATTAATGCGTCTGGCACCTAAACTGCCACCCAACACCAACAAGACTTTTTTAGCGGCACTCAATTCAAAATAGCTTAATGCTTCTTCTTTGGAGGCTTTTAACTCCACCAAATCTGACCGAACAGGGTTACCTGTCAATACTATTTTATCCTTTGGAAAAAACTTCTCCATACCTTCATAGGCTACACAGATTCTTTCCACCTTATCCTTCAATAGTTTATTTGTAATACCCGCAAAAGAATTCTGTTCTTGTAAAACACAAGGAATCCTTTTTGTGGTTGCCATTTTTAACAACGGACCACTAGCAAAACCACCCGTGCCAATTACGGCATGTGGTTTAAACTTCGATACGATGCTATTTGCTCTCATTAAACTACTTATCAATTTTATTGGAAAAAGCAGATTTTTAAGGGTCAGTTTGCGCTGAATTCCCGTAATCCACAATCCCTCTATTTTGTACCCTGCTTGTGGCACTTTTTCCATTTCCATTCTATCCTTTGCCCCAACGAACAAAAACTCTGCATCAGGATATCTCCTTTTCAATTCGTTCGCTATAGCTATCGCCGGATAAATATGTCCGCCAGTACCTCCTCCCGACAAAATAAACTTATAACTGCCCACTTAATATCTCTAAAGGGTTAGTCTCGTCCATATCTACATCGTTGCCAGAAGCACTTTCCTGAACTATACTTTTATTACTCGCACTCAAAATGATCCCTATAGCCAAACAGGTCATCCAACTTGAGGTACCACCACTACTGATCAGTGGTAAATTCTGCCCCGTTACCGGAAACAATTCTACCGCTACCGCCATATTTATCAATGCCTGAAATACTATTGGCAGCCCTACTCCTAATACCAACAACTTACTGAATATGGTAGCACAACCGTTGGCAACCACTACTATTCTAAATAACAAGAACATGTAAAAAAGCATTAAAATGAATCCGCCTACCAGGCCATATTCTTCTACAATAATTGCATAGATAAAATCTGATGAACTCTGTGGCAAGAAGTTCTTCTGCACACTTTTTCCCGCTCCTTTACCTACAATACCTCCTGTTGCAATGGCTATTTTTGCACGTTCTATCTGATAGTTTCCTTCAGTATCTTCAGCATTAGAGAAACTATCAATACGGCTCATCCAAGTATCTACCCTATTCGGGAATAAATCTGGAAAAGCTTTTGCCGTTAATATGAATATGGACAAAAACAGTATTCCCGTACCAACGATCCCCAATAGGTATTTCATAGGATAACCACCTAAAAAGCATAATACCATTACCATGGAGAAAACTATCGCCGCGGTTGAAAAGTTAGCTGGTAATATTAATGCCACTACCAAGAAAACAGGTAACCATAATGGGAGAATACTTTCTTTAAAGGTTATTTTAATATCCCTAACTTTTGAAAAATAGCGCGCTACATAAATCATCAACACTACCGCTGCCAAATTAGAGGGCTGAAAACCGAAACCTACCAAAGGCAAACGGATCCAACGACTATCATTGGTACCACCACTAGAAGTACCTTGTGCCAAAACAAATATGAGCAACACCAAAACAATGGGTAGGGCGATCATAGAAAGACCTTTAAAGAAATGCGTAGGTATTTTATGCACACCGTAAATAATTCCAAAACCTAAAAACAACAGTATGGCATGTTTCACCAAGTGACCCACAGGCGTACCGTTACCCACTACATACACCAAATTACTACTGGCGCTATATACAGGTAAAAACGAGAATAGGGCCAAGAGTGCCGCAATGGCCCAAATGGCTTTATCTCCTTTTATATTTTGAAATATATTCAACAACTTATAGGTTTTTTACACAGTTTTTAAATTGATCTCCGCGATCTTCATAGTTTTTAAACAGATCAAAACTTGCACAAGCCGGCGACAACAATACCGTATCACCACGTTCTGCAATTTTATAGGCTACTTTTACGGCCTCTTCCATAGCATACGTTTCAACCAATAAGTCTACGGCTTTACCAAATACATGCTTGATCTTTTCATTATTCTCGCCCAAGCAAATAATTGCCTTTACTTTTTCTCGTACCAAAGGCATTAGTTCCATATACTCATTTCCTTTGTCCACCCCACCTACAATCCACACAGTAGGTGATTTCATACTATCTAATGCGTAATAGGCAGCATTTACATTTGTTGCCTTTGAGTCGTTTATATACTCCACATGATGTATTTTCAACACCTTTTCCAAACGGTGGGGAGCCCCTTGAAAATTAGAAACACAGGCTCTTATGGTCTCTTTGCGTATACCAACCAATTTTGCAATTGTTGCCGCTGCCATTGTGTTCTTTACATTGTGCTGACCTTCTAAGGCCAAAGTGTTCTTCGTCATGCTAATAGTGTCTGTTGTTGTTTTTATTATTATCTCGTTTTGTTCTATAAATGCGCCTTGCTCAAATACTTTATTCAATGAAAAGGGCATTAATTTTGATTTGACAGGGTGCTTGCTCAGCCAATCCACCAAAACCGAATCATCTGCGTCATAAATCAAATAATCGTTTTCGTCTTGGTTTTCTGCAATTCTGAACTTTGATGCTATATAGTTTTCAAACTCATACTCATACCGATCTAAATGATCTGGTGTAATATTCGTAATCACGGCAATGTGTGGTTTAAAATCTTTAATGCCGTCTAATTGAAAACTGCTGATTTCAAGTACGTAATACTCAAAATCGTTCTCCGCAACCATTTTCGCATAACTATCGCCAATATTACCTGCCATACCCACTTTTAAATCGGCTGCAGCCAATATGTGGTTCGTGAGCATGGTAGTCGTTGTTTTACCGTTGCTTCCCGTTATACCAATGATTTTTGCATCTGTATACTTTGTTGCAAATTCTATCTCTGATATCACCGGAACGCCCATCTCCACCAACTGTTTTACCAAGGGTACTTTATCCGGAATACCCGGACTCTTCATTACCAAATCGGCTTTTAGTATGCGGTCTTCAGAATGCTGTTCTTCTTCCCAATCAATCTCAAAATGTTCAAGAACGTTTTTATACTTCTCTTTTATTTTTCCTTTATCCGATACAAATACATCGTATCCTTTCTTTAATCCTAAAATGGCCGTACCTACTCCACTTTCTCCTCCTCCAAGTACTACTAGCAGTGCCATTATCTAATTTTTAAGGTCACTATGGTCACAATGGCCAATAAAATGCCCACGATCCAAAAACGGGTTACGATCTTACTCTCGTGATATCCTTTTTTCTGATAGTGATGATGTAAGGGAGACATTAAAAAAATGCGTCTACCTTCACCAAGTTTCTTTTTTGTGTACTTAAAATATCCTACTTGCATCATCACGGAAAGTGATTCGGCAAAGAAGATTCCGCACAACACGGGAATCAATAATTCTTTACGTACTATAATCGCGATTACGGCAATTACCCCACCAATGGTCAAACTACCCGTATCGCCCATGAATACTTGTGCCGGAAAGGCGTTATACCATAAAAATCCGATCAATGCACCAACAAAAGCAGTAATGAAAATCAATAGTTCTCCTACTCTTGGTATGTACATGATATCCAAGTAATCAGAGAAAATAATATTACCCGATACCAGCGCAAAAATACCCAGCGTAAATACGATAATAGCCGAAGTACCCGCAGCGAGACCATCTATACCATCAGTTAAATTAGCTCCATTAGATACTGCCGTAACTATTAATATGATTATCGGTATAAACAACAACCAAGCATACTCCTTTGCACTTTCGCCTGCCCAAGAAATTAAACTACCGTAGTCAAACTCGTTATTTTTAAAGAACGGTACTGTTGTCATGGTCGATTTGATTTCCTCTCCCTTAACTTGCTCTACCGTGTATTCTTGCGTAATTATTGTTTTATCATGATCACGCATGGTCACTTCTGGATGAAAGTATAGTACCGCACCAACTATAAGCCCCAATGTTACCTGACCCAAAACCTTGAACCTACCTTTTAAACCTTCTTTGTTCTTTTTAAATACTTTGATGTAATCATCTAAAAAGCCAATTGCCCCCATCCAAAGCATGGTGAAAATCAATAGTATTATGTAGATATTTTCCAATCTTGCAAATAACAGTACTGGGATTAGGGTAGACATAATAATGATCAATCCGCCCATTGTCGGGGTACCCGCTTTTTGCTTTTGACCGTCAAGACCTAAATCTCGAATGGTCTCGCCCACCTGTTGTTTTTGCAAAAACAGAATAACACGCTTACCGTATACTGTTGCAATCATCAACGAAAAAAGAATAGCCATTGCAGCACGAAACGTACTAAACTGAAACAGCGTAGCACCGGGCAACTGGTATTGTTTTTCTAAATATTCAAACAGGTAGGTTAACATATATTCTTTATTCTTGCTTCTAAGCTTTGGTTATTTATCTAGGCTGTTCAACAGCTCTTTTACTATTTTAAAATCGTCGAAATCTACACGCTTACCATTGGTCTCTTGATAGGTTTCGTGACCTTTACCGGCTACCAATATGATATCGTTGGCATCTGCCAATTGACAGGCCGTTTTTATCGCCTGTTCCCTATTTTCAATGGACAGCATTTTTTTGACGTTCTGCGGCTCGACCCCCGCTTCCATTTCGGTGATGATTTCCGTGGGCGATTCCGTTCTAGGGTTATCGGATGTAAAAATCACTTTGTTACTCATCTCAGAGGCGATATTACCCATTACCGGACGCTTTGATCTGTCTCTATCGCCACCACACCCCACAACGGTGATGACGTTTTCATTTCCAGTTCTCAACGTGTTGATTGTCTCAAGCACATTTTTTAGGGCGTCCGGCGTATGGGCATAATCAACTATTGCCGTAATTCTATTTTTTGATATATAATATTGAAACCTGCCGTCTACATTTTCCAACTCGCTTATAAGGCGCAGGGTTTCTAATTGATCCAATCCTAATAAATCTGCAGTAGCGTAAATCGCCAGCATATTATAAGCATTGAAATAACCTATTAGTTTTGACCACAACTCGTTGTCATTGATTTTCAACAATTGACCATCGAACTGGTTCTCTAAAATCTGCGCTCTATAATCAGCATAGTTCTTTAGCGCATACGTTGCTTTTTTAGCTTTGGTATTCTGCAACATGACCAAGCCATTCTTATCGTCAATATTGGTCAGCGCAAAAGCCGTTTTAGGCAATTGATCGAACAATATCTTTTTGGTATCGCGATATTCTGCGAAGGTTTTATGATAGTCTAGGTGATCATGGGAAAGATTGGTGAAAATTGCACCTGCAAAAGCTAAACCTTCCGTTCTTTTTTGATGAATTCCATGAGAGCTTACCTCCATAAAACAAAACTCTACACCGGCATCGTTCATCAATTTTAAATGCTTATTGATCACCAATGCATCTGGTGTGGTATGTTTGGTAGGAAATTCGGTATCGTCTACCATTATTTTTATGGTGGACAACAACCCTACTTTATACCCTGCTTTTTTGAACAATTGATACAACAAACTAGATACTGTGGTTTTACCATTGGTACCGGTAACACCCACCAATTTTAAATTTTTAGACGGCGTATCGTAGTAGTTTGAAGCCATCAATGCCAATGCTTGATTACCACTTTCTACTTGTACATAGGTTACATCATCTACCATTTCTTTTGGCAGCTCTTCACAAACAATCGCCCTTGCACCAGCTTTTACAACCGCATCAATATATTTATGGCCATCTGTAACCGTACCTTTAATTGCAACAAAGGCATCAAATTTTTGTACTTCACGAGAATCGAACTGCACTGAAGCTATATCACAAGTAGTAGTACCGCTAACAGCAGTAATACGCACTCCATATAATATGTCTTTCAATTGCATCATATCAACTCCAATACTATTTTTTTCACCGCTTTTAAATCCGTACCCGTAGAAATCGATTGGCGTTTAACCTTTCCGTTCCCTTTTACTTCTACCTCAATACCTAAATTTTCTAAAATTGCTACGGCATCCATACCGCACATACCTTTTACATTTGGTACCGCTGCATATTTTTGCTGCGCCTTTTTATAATAGCCACTATGAGAATCTTCATTATCTGCCACCAATACATCTTTTACATCCACCTCACTTGTTAAAGGAGATGTAGCATATACTTTCTGTGCAACCGATTTAAATACCGGCCCTGAAACATCGGCACCGTAATATCCCACACCCTTATCTGGCTTATGGATAACCACAATACACGAGTACTTTGGATCGTCTGCCGGAAAATAACCCGCAAAAGATGAAATGTATTCGTACTTAGACCTATCCTTAGACACATAGTTTGTCTGGGTAGTTCCTGTTTTTCCTGCCATGGAAAAATTCTTGGAATACATACCATGACCGGTACCATGCTCTTTCTCTACCACATTTTTAAGTATCTGCTGTACTTTCTTCACGGTGGACTGCGAACAAATAGCAGGGTTCAATACTTTTTTATCGAACTTCTCAATGGTCTTATCCCATTCTTTTACTTCTTTCAATAATCTTGGCTTTACCATTTCACCATCATTGGCGATAGCATTATAAAAAGCCAAAGTCTGTAACGGAGTCATAGACACCTCGTACCCATAAGCCATTTGCGCCAATGACAACCCAGACCAACCTTTATCACCAGGGTAACGTAAAACCGGTTTGCCTTCACCAACAACCGGCAAGCCCAGTTCTTTATGAATGCCCATTTCCATTAACCTGTTTACATATTTCTCGGGATCGTTCTTGTAGCCTTCATGCACCATTTTTGCAAATGCAACGTTAGACGACACTTCAAATGCCTTTGACATGGTAATTTTTCCATGACCACCACGCTTGGTATCCTTTATTCTATGTCTATATAATTTCCATGACCCTTTTTCGGTATCTATTACAGTACTGGTATCTATTATCTTATCTTCTAAAGCAGCTACCAAGTTCACCAACTTAAATGTTGACCCAGGCTCGTGAGATTCACCTATGGCATAGTTTAAACGCTCATAATATTTACCCTCTGAAGTCTGCCCTAAATTGGAAATCGCTTTTACCTCACCGGTCTTCACCTCCATTACGATTACCGTACCGTGGTCTGCCTGGTATTTTTCCAATTGCCCCAAAAGTGCATGGTGCGCTATATCTTGTATATTGATGTCAATGGTAGAATACACATCATAACCATCTTTTGGCTCAATGATATTATCGTTACCGATTGGCTTCCACTGTCCTTTGGCGATTTTTTGCTTTAAACGCTTACCAGAAATTCCCCTTAAATATTCTCCAAAGGCACCTTCCATTCCCACACGGGTGTAATAACCGTTTTCATCTACACGCTCATAACCAACACTACGCTCGGCTATTTTACCTAGCGGATGCTCTCTTTTGGTTTTCTGCTCAATGATCAAACCTCCTTTATAGGCACCTTTATTAAATAGCGGCATCTTTTTAACCGCCATATAATCTGAATAATCCAAATTACGCACGATCAATGCGTATCTATTTTTATTCTCTCTTGCCTTTCTTAATATTTGCTGATAATGAGAAGATGTTTTCCCAAACTGCTTTGCCAAGGCATCTGCCAACGGCTTTACATTTTCCTTAAAATCTTCGGCACTAACCGTTACGGCATCAAAACGGATGGTGTATTTAGATACCGAAGTCGCCAAAAGGCTACCATCGTCAGAATACAAATTACCCCTGTTGGGCTCAATGGTGAACATACGCTCTGTTCGCGTATCTGCCAATGCCTGGTATTTTTCGCCATCTACAATTTGAATAGAAACCAGCTTGAACAACACCGCGCCCGCAAAGAGCACCATGCAACCCGCCACTATGTAGAGTCTTTTTAATATGCTTTTATCCGTTACCGCCATTACTCCTCTTCATTTAAAGATTTCACTTTAATTTTTTGCGGGGGAGTTTCTGAAGGAAATAATCCTTTTGCCGATATTTTACCGGTAATGTTCGATTCTAGCTTTAATTGCTGCACATCTGATCGCATATCGACAAATTCGTTACGCAATTCTTTCACCTCTTCGTTCAACAATGCAATACGGTGTACTTTTTGATCGGCGCTGTGTGAGCTACTGATCATTACCGTTGCCAAAAAAGAAATGAAAATAATGAACAGCCAATTTTTAGGGGCGTCACCGCTCACCAAAAATTTTCCCTTCAATAGGTCAAATACACCTGTTTTCACTTTACTTTTCGCCATTGCGTTCTGCTATTCTCAATTTGGCACTACGTGCTCTGTTATTAACTTTTATCTCTTCTCTGGTCGGAACTATCAATCCTCCAACCTTTTTTAACGGTACATCTATATTCCCGTAAAAATCCTTTTCTGGCTCTCCTTCAAATTGACCGGCCCTTATAAATCTTTTTACCAACCTATCTTCTAATGAATGGTAACTTATAACACTTAGTCTTCCCTTCTCTTTCAACAACCCTGGCACCTGCTCCAAAAACTCTTTGATCACCGCGATCTCTTGATTCACCTCTATGCGAATCGCCTGATATATCTGCGCCAATATTTTATGTTGCCTATGCTCTGGCAAAAACTGCTTCAACACCACCTTTAAGGCATCGGTAGTCTGTATTGGCTCTTCTTCCCTACTGGCAACGATCACCTTTGCCATAGCGTTGGCATTTCTGATATCGCCATATTCGAACAACACCTTTCTCAAGTCGTCATACGAATACTTGTTGACCACCTCAAAAGCAGACAGCGTATTACGCTTGCTCATTCGCATATCCAGATCCGCATCGAAACGGGTTGAAAAACCACGTTCCGCTTGATCGAACTGATGCGATGAAACTCCAAAATCTGCCAAGATTCCATCTACTTTTCTAATGCCATAGAACTTTAAAAACTGGGTGATGTATCTAAAATTTTCCGCAATTAGCGTAAATCTTGGATCACCTAACGCGTTTGCCTGCGCATCTTCGTCTTGATCAAAGGCATATAACTTGCCTTCTTTACCCAATCTTTTCAATATTTCTTTAGAGTGACCGCCACCACCAAATGTCACGTCTACATATATACCGTCTTCTTTGATGTCCAACCCATCTACTGTCTCTGTCAGCAATACCGGATTATGATACATCTTTATCTTCTTTTTTGTTCAGCATTACACGCTTCACCAAATTCTTCTTCTCTTCCTTAGATATAGATATGGTAGCTTCGTACTCTTTCACATCCCATATCTCCAAATGCTTGCGCATTGGCACTATCTTCACCTCTTTTGTAATTCCAGCTAAAGAAATCACGTCTTTTGCCAATAAAAGCCTACCGGTACCATCTACCTCTACAGGTCTTAGCCCATCCATAAAAATTCTTTGAAAAAGTTGGCTTTCTTCATCAAATCGATTATTCTGGTCCATTTCCGCCATGATTTTATACCATTCTTGAGCAGGATATAATTCTAGGCATTCGTTGTAGTACGACTTTTTAATAAAAAAACCTTCATTTAAGATCGGAGTCATTTGATTGCGCAGCGCAACAGGAAGCATGATACGCCCCTTGGCATCGGCCTTGCAGTTAAATGTCCCAAAGAAATAAATGTCCAAAATGGATAGGTTTTATTTATATAACTCAAATATATAAATATTATTACCACATTTTACCACTAAAAACCACTTTGTTAATAAATTACCCCTTTTGTGAACCGTTTTTGCCACTCATCGGATTTTTTTGATCAGATTTTACCACTTCACCTTTATTCTGGGGAAAATCGAAAGTTGATGTAATCATAAAACCACCTTATCGAAAAGAGTTGTTTGCTATTCTCTGTAATTACCTATATTTGGGCAATTATGATGAGTAGTGCGCATGGAAAACGAATTGATTAACGAAGGTGGCTTTAAGTATATAGAGAAAGGTGAAGGAAAACCCATAATTATTCTTCACGGACTTATGGGCGGACTTAGTAATTTTGAAGGGGTAACCTCTTATTTTCCTCCAAAAGGATACAAAGTACTTATACCTGAACTTCCGCTATATTCTATGCCAATGTTGAAGACAACGGTAAAGAATTTTGCAAAATATCTTAAAAAATTTATAGATCATAAAGGGCTTGAAGATGTTATTCTTTTAGGCAACTCTTTAGGTGGCCATATTGGTCTTTTACATACCAAACTTTACCCAGCCAAGGTTAAGGCATTGGTCATTACCGGTAGTTCTGGGCTCTACGAAAGCGCCATGGGCGACGGTTACCCTAAACGTGGTGATTATGAGTTCATTAAAAAGAAGGCTCAAGATGTTTTCTATGATCCAGAAGTTGCTACCAAAGAAATTGTAGATGAAGTTTTTGCCACGGTCAACGATCGTGTTAAATTGGTAAAAACCTTGGCGATCGCCAAAAGTGCCATTCGCCATAATATGGCACAAGATCTACCAAGCATGCAAACCCCTACTTGTATTATTTGGGGTAAAGATGATACGGTTACTCCGCCAGATGTTGCAGAGCTTTTTGACGAGCTGCTACCCAATTCCGATCTTTTTTGGTTGGATAAATGTGGACACGCACCTATGATGGAGCACCCAGACCAGTTCAATACCATTTTAGATGAATGGTTGACCAAAAATAATTTTTAAATACCCTACGGATGAAAATAAAGTCGGCCGACTTTGTAATGAGCAATTCCGATGTTACCAAATGCCCAAAGGAGCCATTGCCCGAGTATGCCTTTATTGGTCGTTCTAACGTAGGTAAGTCTTCTTTGATCAACATGTTGACCGAGCGTAAAAGCTTGGCAAAAACCTCTGGTCGCCCCGGAAAAACCCAACTCATCAACCACTTTAAGATCAACGAGAATTGGTTTTTGGTCGATTTACCGGGTTATGGTTACGCTCGTGTTTCCAAAAAAGACAAAAACACCTTTCAAAAATATATTACCAATTACTTTTTACAACGAGAGCAATTGGTTTGTTCTTTTGTGCTCGTAGATATTCGCCATGATCCACAACCTATAGATATGGAATTCATGCAGTGGATGGGTGAAAACGGAGTACCCTTTGCCATAATTTTTACAAAGGCCGATAAATTAAAGCCAAAAGCCATTGAGCGACAAGTAAACCAATACTTGAACAAACTCACCACGGACATGTGGGAAGAAGCTCCACCGCACTTTATCACCAGCTCTAGCCACCGCAGCGGCCGCGATGAAGTATTAGCATACATAGACGAGATAAACGGGCAGTTTTTTGAGGCAACGAAGAATGGTTGATGGTTGTTCGTTAATGATTGTTCGTTTTTTTAACGCTGCGCGTTTTTTGTATTAAGTACTTGTTCTAGTATTCAGTTGGCAGTGACAGTTGGCAGTTTTTTTTTAACGCTGCGCGTTTTTTGTATTAAGTATTAAGTACAAAGTACATAGCTGTTTGTGTTAGTTCTTCGTGCTTCGTACTCAGAGCTGTTCGCTTTATGCTATTCGCTTTACACTGCACATCCACTACTTAATACTTAATACTTTGTACTCTTTAATTACTTACGACTTAATACGCTGTACTTTTTACTCTTCTAAAACCGAAATATCACTTCGAGCGCAGTCGAGAACTTTGGAACATGAATCACTTCGGCTACGCTCAGCGACCAACCGACAACCAAATACATAACACACATTCAACAGATTGCCACGACGCGAAAAGCTCCTCGCAAAGACGTTTGCAAATCATCGTCATAGCGAGTAAAGCGCAGCTATCTGCTTATTTGGAACACGTATCTCTAAGACTACGTTTAACAACAGACAAAACGTATTGTCAGTTCGAGTGGATTTTATACTGTAGCAGAGCGGAAGTAAAAAATTTGTATCGAGAACCCTCGCGTGTACCGAACCTGTTCTCGATACAAATTCCTCGTTCCTCGTAATTCACTCGAACTGACAGTGGAGTCTTATAACGAAAACAATTGAAAACCGAAACTGCTTACTGAACACTGAAACTGCCTACTTCACCAATAAGATTCTCCACCGTCTCCATAACGTTCAACTTCTCGGCAGACACCAACACCTCTAGGTCATGATCCGTTTCTTCTAATATAATAGGATAGGTAAATGCATGCCCAAATTTGCTTTTATAGTTTTCTTGGAATTCATCTTTATGAAAGAATTCTAACTCGTAGCCTTTGGCTAACAAACTTTCCCTAAACCCTTTCCACTGTTTGTTCTCGGTAAAACTACCATAAGTTAAACTGCAGAGATTGCAGTTATAGGTAGCTGGGTTAATGATTTTATGGGCGAAATCTAGCATTTTACTACCCGTATCGCTATTGGCATTATAGATAAAAAGAATTTTCTTTGGCATGACCATTTGGTCGTAAAAATACCCAAACCATACATATTTTTTTGACCAGTTATGGTTTCCCGTAAAGGAGTGTCATTTCAAAATTGTAAGTTTATTCTTTAGTGGTATATTAGAAGTGTAATTACACATATTTCTGAATATAGGGGAATATGCGTAATTGTGCACATATACAATAGTTGGCGGTAATTTGAACAAATGAGAAGCATAGAAGGAAAATTAACTCAAGAAATTTTAGATTTTATTGGTGGAGACCCAAGAACGGTTGCTTCCAGTAATGCTTTTCCAATCAAGACATTTCGTGAATTAGTTGAAAAGACCGCACAATTAGCATATTTGAATAAAGACCATCTTCTTTTTTACAGAGGACAGAATTCTGATTATAGAAATCGTGGAGGAAGTTCAACTTTTTATCCTTCAATTTACCGAGGAGACTATTTACAACAAAGAGAAGTAAATAACCGATTTGATATTCTTAATGGAGCTTGTAAAAGTTTGACTGACTTATTCGTTAATCAAAAAGTAGAAGGGTATAAAGAACTGAAAAGAAAAAAATATATTCAATGGAGCGTTTTACAGCATTATGAGGTTTGTGCAACGCCACTTCTTGACTTTACTCATTCATTAAGAGTAGCTTGTTCTTTCGCTTTACAAGATAATAATAGCGATAATGCTTATATTTTTGTTTTTGGCTTACCATACATTACCAATAGAATTTCTGTAAACTCGGAACACGATTTAGTAAATATTCGTCTTTTAAGTATTTGTCCACCACACGCACTTCGTCCATATTTTCAAGAAGGTTATTTAGTAGGTACAGAAGACATAACAACTACTTACGACTCAAAATCGGAATTAGACTTTAATAATAGACTGATTGCAAAGTTTGAGATTCCGAACTCTGATGACTTTTGGGGCGAATCATTTGACCAAATTCCAAAAGACAGTTTGTATCCTGATAATGACCCAATTTGGGAATTAACAAAAGAAATAAAAGACCTTGCTGACAGGGAACTAAAAGCAGGTGATTTAGGAGAATTCTTAAAACTATGGTCTGAATTAGAAGAAACAGTAGTTAATAAAGTTAAACGAAGAACTGATAGATTTATGTCAGTTAGAGAAGCAATCAGACTTCTTTATGACCAAGGACAAATAACAAAAGAGTTGCTTTATGAAATTGACAGATTGCGTAAATTCAGAAATCAACTTGTACATACACCGAAAAAAGTAAAACCCGGAATGGTTCAAGAGTTTATAGTTGAATTAGAACGGCTAAATGAAGAAATAAAAACTACCGCCAACAATGGCTATAAGTAATTGCTTGTTCTCGCCTACTTCTGAAAATCCTCGCGGATTTTCAGTTTGGTGTGTACTTGCAAAGTTAAGTGCTAAACCACGCAACTACTCATAGGTACTGTGTCAAAAAACAAGTTTTTTCTTTAATAATTTAGGAAACAGATTGATTTATCAAACTGTTATCCCGCGCAGCAAGGGCTTCATGCTTTTGCTGCTTTTTTATTTCAAATTCAGCATCA
>NZ_QCZD01000002.1 GCF_003075045.1 Maribacter litoralis
GACTTACATCTTCCTCTAACGGAATATCCTGCATCTGTAATGGCAATAATGCAGGTGCAGTCCCTCGATATTGACTTTCGATGGCCACTAAAATTCCATCGAAAAACCCTAATACCTGCGTTGAGAATATGACCAGAATAACAATAGCAAAATTCTTTGCCAGTTCACCAGGACTCAATCCCCAAGTGTACCCGTCTTTGTCCGCAATACCTTCATTGTACTTTTTAAGGATGTTGACCAGAAAGAACAGGACAGCAAGCGTTTTCATTCCGGCAATAGTATATTGCGAGAAGCTACTGTTCTGAATGGTCTGAAATACCGTATCGATATATTCCAATCCAATTCCTAAAAGTATGGTTGCGGTCATTTTTAATATCCTGTTTCGCGGTTATTTACTTTATCCTGCATTTTTCTGAATGAAATGATATCACGATAGCGTTTCGTTTTTGTAGTGATGGTAGAAACCATTTGCTTTGATTCCAGTTCTTTTTCTTTCAAAATTGCGGCACGCTCTGCATCGCTCATTTTTAGATAGTCGCTTGATAGAACTTCATCAATAAAATCTACCGTGTCCAATGAATTTTGAACTATAGCATCAAACGATTCCATAACCCTGCTTACTTCATCTGGCTTTATATAAGGCGAGTTTAAAATGTCCTGTAAATCATTTTGCATTACCTGAATAAGGCGTTGATTGTTGTCTGCAATTTCTTGAACTGCTCTAAGTTGCTGAACCACATTTGAAACCTTTTCGATGGCCTCTTTTGCATCTTTTAAGAATTTTACAGACTTAATCATTTGAGCAGTCTGTTTACCCGATTCAATCAGTTGTTTTACCAAGCTGATAAAATTGGTATTGTCATAAGTGGGCATTCCTTGGGCAGTAGCGTTGCCCGACATAAATAAGGTCAATGCTACTGTCATTACTAAAATTTTGAATTTTGTCTTCATAATGTTATGTTTTAGATGTGAATTGAATTATTGCTTTTTCCATATCGTGATGCTCGTTGTAGAGCTTTATTATTTCTTCGTTTTCCTGTCCGTCGGTTAAGTAAGCCGCATAGACTTCCTTCGGAACTTCAAGACGGAAGATGTTACTTTCCCTACCGATTTTAATGAACATTTCGGTGTACTTCCGTGGCCCGGAAAGGTTGTTTTTGATGGACTTTAATTGGTTTAAATCGTGGCTTGAAAGATTAAGGCGTTTGACCAATTCGGCATAGCCTTTTTCGTTGTTAAGGCTGTAAATGACCTGTGTATTTTCAAGGATGCTTGCAGATGTTGAATTGTTGGGAAGTTGATTGATGGATTGAAGAATGATACCAATAGCACCGTTCTGTTTACGGATGGCTTGATAATAGAATTCTACGCTTTCAAGAACGTTCTCGAACTTCAGTTGCTTGGCAAACTCGTCAAATAGGATGATACCTTTTTCAGCCCTATTTTTCCAAATGGTTCTTTGGATGGCTGACTTAATCAGCTTCAACATTACGGACAGGATTTCCTTATTGTCTTTGACTTCATCGAGTTCAAAAACAATCAAACGTTTGTCCTCTATTTTATAGGTTTGGTCTTCACTCACTTCAAACAGAAAACTATATAGACCATCGCCGACATATTCGGACATTACGTGCAAAAAGCTGGTAACGTTGAAGTAGTCGGGATGGATTTTTAGGGTGTCAAGAAGATCCTCTTGATTCCTTTCTATAAAATTGTAAAATCCTTCGAGCGAATGATTTTCTGAAATGCTATTGTAATAATGACGCAATATTTTTTTGACTGAAACCGACTGTGCTTTAGTAACCTTTAAATCTGAAGCGAACAGCTCAAAAAGGAAAACAGACAAATCTTCCAATCGTTCAGGTGTCAGATCATTTGTATCACTTATATAAAAAGGATTGATGCCAAGATTTTTTCCACTTTCGTACCGAAGTACCGTATATTTTTCAGGATATAGTTTGGCAAATTTAGTGTACGAGCCACCCAAGTCGATAATGACCAGACGAACACCACTTTCAAAGTATTGGCGTAAAATATTATTGGCTAAAAAGGATTTACCCTCGCCCGTTGGTGCGAAAATGGCAAAATTCCGAGCCTTGATACGTTTTTTTCGCTCGTCCCAAACATCTTTTAGAACAGGAATATTATGCTCTCTATCATTGAAGATGATTCCGGTAGTATCAGATTTGTAATTGGTATTATTGATGAATAGGCATAATGCGTGTTTTAAATCGGTAACATATAAATCGTTGTTCGAGAAATTGGACGAAAAACAGCAGTAACTGTTTAATATATAATTCTTGCGCTCTTCGCCTCTCGGATAGTATGGAATAATATCCAGTTCCTTAAATTCAGTTTTAATTTTTGAAGTTATTTTGTCTAGGTCTTTGGCTTCTTTAGACCAATACACAATATTGAGATGACCACGAATAATCCGTGCATTGTCATCGGCATTGATTTGGTCAAGAATATGTTGGATTTTCCCCAAAACCACTTTGTTCTGTGAACCGAAATTGGAACTCTTGTTAAGTTCCTCGACTTTCTTGTCGAGCAGCTTGCGCCACTTTTGTTTGTCGTCGAGATATAAAATCTGATTGACAATGTGGTTTTCGTTAAGCGTAAGCCCTAAGCCATCAATAAACCCTTGATGAAACACAAAATCGTCAGATGTGAATTTCTCATTGGTTTTGCTACTCTGTACACTTTCGCCAAAGCACAGTTCGCTATTGATGGCAAGGGCATCAAAATGGTTTTCGCCAATATTGACGCTTTTCTTATCTAATAGAATGTCGGTATCGAAGCCTTCGTTGAAGCCATTGAAATAGCCATTTGTGAGTTTCTGAATCCCTTCCGCTTTAAGCGGAAGGAATGCCATCTTTCGGCTATTATTGATAAAGGAAACAGAATCGCTTACAGAGTTTACAAAACTCTTAATGTTATCGTCCAGTTCCTGTACAATTCCCTTTGAAATTTTTCTAAAGGGATTGACATATTTTGAATTGTTGAGCGCTTTGTTTTTGGTCAAGATGAAAAACAAATAGCACTTGTGCTCAATATGTCCACGACCTTTAAAATGCTCGTGCGTTGCTTTTTCTAAAAATGTTTTATTCGGAAGCTGTTCAGAAGAATAGGATTTCTTCAGGTATATATCCTGTTTATGAACCACAGTTCCCACAGGCAGCGATTTCAAAGCCTGAAACCAAGCACCGTGCATATCTTCAAAGTCCTTTTCGGAAAGCGAATAAATTTCAGGTAGATTCCCTGTATAGCACAAGACTACATTGCCATTATTGGCAAAGACGATATTGTCCTGAATATCTACGATGGGCTGATATGCCGAAAGGTTAATCTTATTCATAGTTAAAACCTGAATTTCTTTTGTTACTTATAATTTTTGGAAAAGCGTTGGCTGTTTGAAAAATCTGTGGGTTGTGGCTAATTCTTGTCAAAGCCACATAGAGCGCAGCGTTAAAAACGAGAATACCTATAATCATCACGAAGCTGAAAGAGAAAATTACTATGAGCAATGAGGCCAATATGGAAACTATCATTAAGGCAAACAGGGAAATGGGGAAGCCAAAAATGACTGCCCGTTTCCTAATGTTTTTATAGACCTCGAACCGCTTCATTATACAACGATTCCAATTAGGTAAGTGAAGATGCCGACTACTGCGCCAGCTATCAAAACAAATACAAGTACTCTGGTAATACCCTTTTTTAGGTCAGCATTTTCCCCAAAGAAATGCCCTGCATTAAACAGGAAACCGATGAGGAAAATGACCCCTAATATGATTGGAAAAATGGTTCGGATGGTGTTGGAAACATCATCGACCGAATCTTCGATTCCCCCAATTTGTGCAAAAAGTGATGTTGAGAGCAACGACAAAAAAGTTGCCAAATAGATTGATTTTTTCATAACGTAACAGTTTAAATTTTTGTGTTGTTTTCGTTATTGGAAATTTACATATATTTATTTACAAATACCTGATAATCAAATATTTGTGAACAAAATATTATTTGATTTTGTTTGAATTCCTTTGTTATTATTTGATATCAAATTCTATGACTTTTGGAAGTTGAATTGTTAATAACCCTAAAATTGAAAATGAAAAAAGTGCTCAAAAACGTCAGTTTTATGATTTTGCTCTTGAAAATGTGTATCATTTTTGGACAGGAAACAGCCATTCAAAAAAGAATACTAATTGACGTTGGACACGGTGGAAAAGATTCTGGTGCGATAGGTGTAAATGGCATCCTAGAAAAAGATGTTGTACTCAATATTGCAAGTGCGATTTTGAAGCTAAATAACAAGTTGGATAAGCCTTTGGATATTTATTTGACCAGGTACAGCGATACACTTATTTCACTATCAGATAGAACCAAACTTGCCAAAGCTCTAAAAGCTGATTTATTTTTGTCGTTGCATTGCAATCATTCGGATAATCCGAATGCTAGGGGTGTTGAAGTTTACGTGACAAATGCAGAATCCAAATATTCAGATGATTCTACTTGGTTTGCTTTTCAAGTGCAAGCCGCACTTAATAAAGAATTGGGATATGAAAGTAGAGGTGTCAAGTTTGCAAATTTTCAGGTACTTCGAGAAACGGTTGATGTTTGCACTTCTGTACTTATAGAATTAGGGTTTTTGAGTAATAAAGATGAAGGCAACTATATTTCAAATTCTAACAATATCCAATTGATTGCCACAGCCATTTTGTTATCTATACAAAACTAATACTATTATGAAAGACCTATTTTTAGAATTAACAAAGAGTTTAAAAGCGATTGTAATCCAATTTATTTCTGAAGTGATTTTCTTATATAAGTCTTTCAGAAATTAGATTATTTCCGCATAACACCCGCTATCTTATTTAAGACAACCAACTAAAAGTTAGAGCAGAATATAATTTAATATTTAAGTATTTGCTTAAATAAGTAATTACTTTTACCTTTGCTCGTCTAAAGCATTAATATGAAATTAGAAATATCCTGTACAAGAGCTGAGGCTGACCATAAGCAATTACTAAACTGTAGAACTACCATTGATGGTATGGCTAATGGTTTCGACAAAATATCGAAACTACTATCTATTTCAGGTAATGAAGTGCGCTTAAAAGTTCTATTTCTTTTAAATATGGAAAAAGAATTATGCCCTTGTGATTTAGCTGATATTTTAGGTATGAGTGTTCCTGCCGTTTCTCAGCATATACGAAAAATGAAAGATGCAGGTATTATAAGCTCAAGGAGAGAAGGGCAAACCTTATACTATTCATTGAATGAGGATGAGACGGATATTCTGAATAGTATATTTAAGTCAATCAAATTAGAAAGAAAAACAGCATAAATTTTTAATTATGAGTACAGAAAAAACATCAAAAAATGTAGCATATACAGGTTTGTTTGCTGCAATAGCAGCGTCATCTTGTTGCATACCACCAGTTATTGCATTAATTGCTGGAATTGGAGGGAGTGCATCCGCTTTATCTTGGATGGAACCTTTTAGACCCTATTTAATTGGTGTCGCTATCATAGCAATTGGTTATGCGTGGTATGATTATTTAAAACCTAAAAAAGCAGATGATTGCTGTGAAATAGATGCAAAGCCAAAGTGGTTTCAAACTAAAGGGTTTTTAATAGGAATTACATTATTTGCGGCTATCTCAATAAGCTTTCCATACTACTCTCATATTTTTTATCCAGTTAATAAAAAAGAAGTGGTTATAGTGAATCAATCCAATATTCAAACGGTAAATTTTGATGTAAAAGGGATGACTTGTGCTTCTTGCGAACAACACATTACGCACGCTGTTAATGAATTAGAGGGTATTGTAAATGTAAATGCTTCCTATGAAAAAGCTAACGCAAAAGTAGAATTCGATAATTCGAAAACTACTAAAGAGGATATAGAAAAAGCAATTAATTCTACAGGCTATAAAGTAACCTACAAAGAAGAAAACTAATGGAAGTCCAATTAAAATCAGAAATTACCTGCCCAAACTGCGGACATAAAAAAGTAGAGGATATGCCAACAAAAGCTTGTCAGTTTTTCTACGAATGTGAGAATTGTAAAACGGTTCTAAAACCAAATGAAGGGGATTGCTGTGTTTATTGCAGTTATGGGACAGTTTCTTGTCCACCAATTCAAGAAAACAACAGTTGTTGTTAAGTAAATAGGTTTTAAATGACCATCCATTAAACAAGCGCCAATTTGAAAAATAGTATTCTAAAATTTACTTCCGCTTATCCCCAGCTTTTGTATCAAAAGCAATCAAATTAAACAGTTCGCGCATTCTACTACGAACACGGTTTCCATACCGTTCTTCCAGTTCTTCAGCATTTAGGTTTGTAGTAGCGTGGGTTTTGACTTTGTGTTTGGTCTCAAGGTAAAGTTCGTATCGGGAAAGTAATACTTCGCCCATCACATTCAAATCTTTACCATAGAATCGTCCTGCAGGTTCAATGCCTAAATCATCAAAGCAGTAGAATTTGGTGCTGCCATAATCCTCAATGGTTTTAAAGCCTAGATGGTTAAAGCTAAAAGCAACATTCCTGCACGGAATCATTTCATAAGGTCGTTGCATTGGCACGATATATCGCAATAGTTTCATCAAAGTGGTCTTTCCACATCCCACAGGCCCGGATAGAAGAATACCCTTGTTAGTGTCGATATCATCTTTCAGGCAATTTTCTTTGTCCTTGATGAAATAGTGACATAGTTTGCGGATGATAACCGTGTCCTCATCATAGATTCTAAATTGTTTGCCAAAGAGCAACTTTCCCTTTGCATCCAAATAAATCAGGATTTTATCAAAATCGTATAACACGCTTTTACCATCAAACTTTCCAAGCGAATATTCCACGCCACCTTCGGTAATTTTAGAGGGGTTGTCCATAATCTTTGTTTTTAGTGGTACGCAAGTTGTCCTTAATATGGGACGGTTGCTTTGTGTTTGGTTTGTTTTCCTCATTGAATAATTCAGTTCTGTCCATCCAGTTTTTAGCCAAAGCTTGCCAATCTCGTATCGGTTTTCCGTCGCTTGTTTTCCAATCGTTCGATTCGTAGTGGTCGAAGAATTTTTTTCCTTCATCAGCATCAAAACCTTTTTCTTCAAAAAAAATAAAAACGGCCTGCCTGCCCTTTGGTTGTTTTATATTGTTTACTTGTTTGGTATTGTTTATAGTAGATACCAATGCTTGTCCACTCACGGGACGGTGCGAGTCCATTACTTGTCCATTTGTGGTATGGTGTTGGTACACTACTGGTTCATTTCTGGGATGGTAGTGTCCCGCAAGTTGTTCTAATATGGGACTGTACCGTCCCACATCAGGCTCATCACTTGTCCCAATTATGGCCATCTTGATTTTACTGCCTTTGTAAGGATTGTTGGAAGGGAAGTATGATAGATAATTCCAAGAGTCCAAATCCGTAACGCATCTGTGATAGGTTGATTTAGAACCAATTTTGGCAGCCCTCATTAAATCTCTGCGGTTCACATAAAATTCGTCCGCAAATCGGCTACTATTCCATTCTTGAAATAATGCCATATACAGGGTTATGTGCGTGGGATTGAGGCGGTCATCAAAATAGAACGTTGAAAAAGCCGCATTGAGTAGCTTTATATAGTTCATCGCTTAAGAATTTATGCTGTGTTGAACGCGGTTGGCGTTCATCACATTTTGGATTTCCTCTGCATCATAGTAAATGATTCCGCCAACTTTTGTGTAGGGCAACGTACCATTGATACGCAGATTTTGAAGTGTTCCTGGACTTACTTGTAGTAAATCCATAACCTCGGAAGATTTAAGATATTTCTTCAGTTTTCCAGTAGCTTGCTTGGAAAGAAGGTTTTTGATGTCATCGAGCAATTCCATTTTGAATTCCCGAAGGTCGTCTGTAGTAATTATTGATGTCGGCATAATAGAACGGTTTTAATAGTAAGAGACTATCGCATCGCTGTCAAGTAATTTGATAGCCTCTGACCTGATTTGACTTTCGTTCTACAAAATTGAGATAGTTTGATGGATTTTATTCACAAGATGCGGCTACTTGGGTATTTTTTCTCTCTCATTTTCAATGTAATACAATAGAGGGTTTTGGTACTTTCCCAAAAAATACCACATCTAAAAACCACCAAAAAAAATGATTTTTCCCTCAAAACGAGAAACACCCAAGTTGAAGCATCTTGGGTGTTTTATTTTATGTTATCAGTATCATCCATCCTTTTGGTCAACTGCTTTTTCAGTATATCCAAAAATTTGGTTCTACCATTTTTACGCATTCGTATTTCCAGAAAAGCTCTGTAATAATCGCCCAAGTCCACTTTAAACGTTTTTTCAACAAAATAGGCAATATCTTTAATGTCAACAGTACCATTATTTATGACATCTGTGCTGTGCAAAGCGTATATCAGTTCAATTAAATATATTTTGTGGGCTGTCCAGGTAATTTTGGTTTTACTTTGTAACAATCTTAAACTTGCATAATTTCCATTATTTTCCAATTTATCAATTTCCCGTTTTAAGTGTACAATCAAAAGGTCGTAGGCTAAAATTGTGGCTACGGTACTATCGTGGCTTGTTGCAAATTGTTCATCTACAAAAAAGTGAAATGAATCCGGGAATAACCGAATATCTGCCTTGCCTCTCAAAAAATATTGTTCATCAAATACAGTTGCTTCCCTACGGTAATAATGGTAAAAATCGAGATTGTCGTTAAAATAAGTTTGAAGTTTTTCAATATAATTGTTCAAATATTTTACTTGAGATTTATTACTTCCCCTCGGTCTTTTACCTTCAATATTAAATAGTTTTACATAATAGATGAGTTTGCTATAAATTTTCGGTTTAGTACATTTAAAGAAATGTATTTCCTCTGATTTGGTTTTAAATTCATAGTCAACTATGATACTTCTAACTTTATTAAGGGTTTGCTTTGCAAGTTTAATCCCTTTTTCAGCTCTCACTAAAATATCTTCTTCTTCTATTTCAAGAACATTTAATTCAGAGTCTAATTTTTTTAATATGTCGTCGTAATTTGTTGTCATTTATTTTCGGTATCATTATTACCGTTTCATATTTTGCAAAAACGTTGCATTCAAAATTATAAGTAACGTTAAATTGGGAAAGTTAAAACCAGTCAATTTATCCTTCACAACTCTTGCATATTTTATAGCTATGCTAAATATTTTCTTTAATTTTTATTAATCACTTAAACAGATATAAAATACTTTAGGAACTGCAAGAACAGTACAAAGCAGATTAACAGGATAACAACGATTAGAATACCAATCCAAATTATTTTATCTTTTTTGGTAATGCTATTTTTTACAGCTGGTACTTTATTGTTTTTTTTATTTCGTCTATCTCGTCTATTTTCTAACATAGAATATCATTTTTGCTATGAACCAACCAACCAATCACTTCAACTTTATTTGCTGTAATCCCACAAACCACTTGGAACATTATATTCTCGTAGTTAATCAATGCTTATGAATATTCCCTTTTAGCACAAAATAGTATAATAGGAATGCGGTTATTACCACAAAGATTATTGCAAGAATCCCATTGAACTTATCTTTTTTTGTGATTTTGTTATTCGATGATTTATTAACTTTCTTATTTCTTTTATTTTTCTGTTCTTGATACATCGCTTTTGATTATTACCATTTCATCTTCTGCAATCTTACAGCGTTTAAAATAGCCAACAAAGCCACTCCCACATCCGCAAATACAGCTTCCCACATTGTCGCCAGACCGCCTGCTCCCAAAACAAGAACCACAGCTTTTACTCCAAAAGCAAGCGCAATATTTTGATATACAATACGTCTGGTTGAACGACCTATTTTAATAGCTTTTGCAATTTTGCTCGGTTGGTCTGTTTGGATAATGACATCTGCGGTCTCAATGGCGACATCGCTACCTAAACCACCCATTGCAATACCTACATCACTTACTGCCAAAACTGGCGCATCGTTTATGCCATCGCCAATGAACGCAACTTTGTTATCGTTTTCGGACATTAGTTTTTCGACTTCCTTCAATTTATCTTCTGGAAGCAAACCGCCTTTTGCCCAATCTACACCCATTTCTTTGGCAACTTGTTGCGTAATTGAATCCTTATCGCCCGAAAGCATTATGATTTTTGAAATACCAGATTCCCGAATTTGTTTAATGGCATCGTGTGCATCATCCTTTAACTCGTCTGCAATGATTACATAGCCTGCAAATTTGCTTTCAATGGAAACCATCACAATGGATTCTACAATGTTGTCGGTTTCAGATGGAACTTCGATATTATTTGAAATCATCAATGGTTTATTCCCAACTAAAACAGTTTTGCCATTGACCATTCCCTTTAATCCTTTTCCTGCGACTTCGGTTACTTCTGTTGCCTGAAAATCTTCGCCATCGGCTTTATATTCCATAATTGCCTTGGCAATGGGATGAGTGGATTGTTCTTCCATCGCCATTAGGTATTTCATCATTTCGGCTTCGCTCAATGACCCATTGTTTACAACGACATTTTTGATTTTAAAAACCCCTTTGGTCACGGTTCCGGTTTTGTCCATTACAACCGTAGTTACCTTTGTCATTTCGTCCAAAAAGGAAGCTCCCTTAAAGAGAATTCCATTTTTTGAAGCTGCTCCCAATCCACCGAAATAACCCAACGGAATAGAGATAACCAATGCACAAGGACAGGAAATAACCAAGAAAATCAAGGCTCTATACAACCAATCGCTAAAGACATAATCGTCCACAAAAAAGTAGGGTATAAACGTCAATCCAATCGCAAGAAAGACAACGATTGGTGTATAGATTCTTGCGAACTTTCTAATGAACAATTCGGTTTTTGATTTCCGTGCGGTGGCGTTTTGCACCATATCAAGAATTCTTGCAATGGAACTATCCTTAAATTCTTTGGTCGTTTCAATTTCAATAACGCCATCCAGATTGATGCTTCCTGCAAATACTTTTTCTCCTTTTGCAATGGTGTCAGGTTTGCTTTCGCCCGTTAATGCTGCGGTATTGAACGAGCCTTTTTCGGACAATAAAATACCATCCAAAGGGATTTTTTCGCCCACACGGACTTGCACTTTTTCGCCAATAGCAACGGTTTCGGGATTTACAGAAACATAATTGTTGTTCCTATAGACCAAGGCTTCATTAGGTCTTACATCCAGTAATGCCTTGATGCTTCTCTTGGCTCTTTTAACGGCGGCACTTTGGAACAATTCGCCTACAGCATAAAACAACATTACTGCCACACCTTCGGGATATTCGCCAATGGCGAATGCACCTATGGTTGCGATGGACATCAATAAAAACTCGGTAAAAAAATCGCCATTTTTGATGCTTTTCCAACCTTCCTTTATTACAGGAAAACCTACTGGAAGGTATGCGACTGCATACCAGACGATACGTATCCAGCCCGAAAAATAGGGGAAGGTTTCAAAATAATCAAACGCAATGCCCGCAATGAGCATTACAAAGCTGAAAATTGCTGGTACATAAATTTTAAATTTCCCTATACTTTCCGGACTGCTATGGTTGTGGCCATCATTGCGCTTGTGATTATCGGATGAAGTTTTATTTAAATCTCTTAAATTCAGTTTCTTTTTTTTCATTTATATCAATTATAATTTTATTTAAATTCACAGTCATTCCAATCTCAACACCAATTGGGCAAACTGCACCTCTATGGTATCATCGATACCCTCTATTAAGGAATCCAAACCAGTATTTGAAACCAATAATTGTCCGGTTGCACTTATCAGGCAGGACATACTTACTCCTTGTTCTATATGGGTAATGGTTGCTTTAAATTGTGATTTAAAGGATTTCCCTTGATAAGTAACATCTATCAGCCAATTAAAGTTGATAGGGTCGTGCCGTTTTGATAAAAAATCTTGTGATGGAATTGTGCCAGTAAACCGCAGTATTAAAGGGTTTTCCCGCTGTTGTAAAATGGTATTGATTTTAGGACTATCTGTTGATAAAGTCTTAAGGTCGAGTACACCGTTAACCACTTTGGAATCATAATCAAGATATAAGGCCAATTTATGGCTTTCTGCCTTGACGGCTTTATCATCAACCAAAGTCATCATCATAATATGACCTTCTTCAGTTGTATAAATTTTTTGGGCGTTTACTTTATAATAACTAACCAACAAGATTATTAAAATACAATGTTTAACATTCATAATATCCATCTTTAATTTTATAACAAAAAAAAAGCAGCTTCTACTTTTGCTTTTAATGCTATTAATCATTTTGCTTTAAGAAGCATCATAAAAGCTGCCTGCTATTAATTAAGTTATCACTTAATTTATTTTAAATAAAAAATTTCACTCTTTCACATAACCAGTTACCGCTACTTATTATCTATATCCTTTTCTCTGTTACCGAAATAATACATCAGCGCAACACTGGCACCTAATAGTCCAAACAGAATGTTCTCAAAAATTTGATTCCCATTGATATTCAAAATTTCAATGAAATTATTTATTAAATATTGCCACCAATTGATTTCGTAATTCTGGCTGCTAAACGTGAAAATTGTTATCCCCAAAGGTTGAAGGATAAAAACACCTATGGCAAACCCAATTAGTATGGTAATAAAAATATTCTTTTTATTCATCGTCTGTCTTTTATGGAAGTAAGCTTACTGGCTCTCAATCCAATTTTTGGCATCTTCCTTTTGGTCTATATTGAAATACTTAATTTCGGCGTTCGTAAAAGGCTTCATAAATTGGGTTATCCAATTCTGCCATTTTTTATCTCCAACCATAGCAATCTTTTCATAGTCCGTGGCGTGGGCTGTGTCCATTTTCAGGTCTTCCCATAAACCAGGTAAATCCCAACCTGTAAAGTTTTCCATCTCAAAATACCAACGGACTTTCATTCCCTTGTCCAGTATGGCGTGGATAAGTGGGTGGATTTTTTCTATATCTTCTTTTCTCAATTTGCCCGAAGCTTTTGTTGCAACAATATTTTTTTCTTTTAATTCGATTATCTGTAACATTTTATATAGTTTTTAATTAATAATTATCCTTCTAAATCGTAAAACCATTCTTCCGCCCTTATGATGCCTTCTGATAAAGCTTCTTTTGCTGAAATATCTTTTTTTTCAATTAGTTCTTTTGCTATGGACAGGGCTTTTTCTCGTACAATAGGATTTAAGGTATCTAGGTCAGTTTTAAAATCTTCAAACATCCAGTCCATAGCTTCATTTTAATGGTTAAAAAGTTCCTTTTCTTTTTCAGGGTCTATTTCATCTTTTGACTTTTTGTCCAAAAAATAATCAAGCACAATACCCACGATAACAGCACCTACGAACGCTGAATAAACCTGCCAATTAAATTGGATTATCAATGATAGACTTATAAGTATCGCCAAAATGGGTAAAATCGGCACTCGTCATATAGCCAAAGGAACTTTAAATGGTCGTTCTTGCTCTGGTGCTTTAAACCGAAGCACGATAAGTGCGACATTTACGGCAACAAAAACAAGTAAAGCGCCTAAAGAAGACATACCTGCTACAATCTTAATATCGCCCAACAATAAAAATCCCGCAACTGCTGCCATAACTACAATAGTAGTAACCCACGGTACTTTCTGTGCATTGGTTTTGGTCATAAACTTTGGAAGTTCTCCCACACTGGCCATTCCAAAAAGCAACCTACTTATGGATATGATACCACTAAAAGCAGCATTAGCCGTAGCAAAAAGTGCAGCGATAGCCAATACCACAGGCAACCAATTGTTGAGATTGGAAGATGCAAGAGAAAGTGGCGAATCCACGTTTGCCAAAGCGGAAGGGTCTGCAATATTCAAAACCGTAAAAGCAATAAATAAATAAATTATTGTAGTTATTACCATAGTCATTAAAAATGCACGGGGAATTGTTTTCCCTGGGTTCTTAACTTCCGAACCCAAAGCTGCCATATGTTCAAAACCAGTATAGATAAAGAACAGTGTAGCTGTGGCCGCCAAAGTTCCAGAAATCGATTCAACTTTAAAAAATTCTGCTTTGGGTGGACCAGTTTCCAAAAGTCCAAATACTATCAATAATAACAATCCCAAAAGTTGAATGCTGACCATAATAATATTTGCTGTCGACGATTTTGTGATGCCTGTAATACTAATTAATGACAACACCAATAAAATGCCATAACTTATTAGAAGAGAGGGCATATTAAAAAACGTATTGAAATACCCCGAAAAGGCAAGTAACACGGCTGCAATGGTGGCCGAACTATGAAACGCAATCGTCCAACCCGTGAGAAAAGACGGAATATCAATTTTTGGAAATGCCTTGCGTACAAAAATAAATTCCGCACCAGCATTGGGATAGGTAGAGGACAACTCTGCATAGGACATTGCAGAGACACTAGCCGCAATTGCTGCAAAAATAAAACTCAACCAAAGGTCTGTGTCCGCTTGTCCAGCAGCTGCACCAATCACGGTATAGATTCCTGCACCCACAATCGTGCCAACGCCATAAAAGGTAAGTCGAAGCGTACTCAAAGATTTTTTTAGTTCTGCCATATTTTTTAGTTAAAGAGGGTGGAAGAAACCTGAACTGGACCATTGGGCGCAAGGGTTCAAGGTTCAAGTACTCCCACCTGTTATTTTTTCCTGCATTTTTCACATATTCCTTTCAAAACCAAGTTCACATCGTTCACTTCATAATCGTGTGGCAAGCTTTCTTCCGATATCTTATTCGGTAAACAGATTGTTTTCCTACAATCGGTACAATGAAAGTGCATATGTAAATCTGTACCGTATTTACCTTTGGCGTTTTCATCAGAAATCGCATATTTTGCCACTCCGACCCCATCATTAATCTGATGAATCAGCCCTTTATCCTCGAAAATCTTGAGGTTTCGATAAAAGGTCGTTCTGTTTGCTGTTTTATTGGTTTCGCTCTTTTGAACAAAGGCCTTTTTCAAATCGGAAAAGGACACGGCACTTTGTTTCCTTTTTAGGAACTTGTATATCTTCGACCTCATTTTAGTAGGTCGAATCCCTTTAGCCAATAATGTTTTTTCCGTCTTTGTCATTTAATATTCTTTCAAAAAACCAGGTTCTTCTATGTCCCAATTTTTCTAATCTTTTTTATAAGCCAAAAGGCGCAGCGCATTGGCCACGACTACCAAGGTAGACCCCTCGTGAAATGCCACGGCTATTCCTATGTTTGCCCAGCTCAAAATGGTGGCTGGTATCAGAAGTGCCACAACCCCAAGGCTTACCCAAAGGTTCTGCTTGATTATGGCCTTTGCTTTCCTACTTAAGCCAATGGCAAAGGGCAGGGTTTCCAATTTATCGGCCATTAGGGCAACATCCGCGGTTTCTAAAGCCACATCACTGCCCGCTGCACCCATTGCAATACCTACGGTACTGTTTGCCATCGCAGGCGCATCGTTTACACCATCTCCCACCATTGCCACCTTGGATTCCTTTTCCTTTAATTCTTTTATGGCATCCACTTTTTCCTCCGGCAACAGGCTTCCCCAAGCATCGGTCAATCCAATTTCTTTAGCAACGGCGTCGGCAACCTTTTGATTATCCCCGGTTAGCATTATCATCCGCTTGATACCGATTTCCTTTAATTTTTTCAGTGTTTCCTTGGCCGCTTCCCGTGGGGTGTCCATCAGGGCGATGATACCGATATATTCTTTGTTCCTTCTTATAAGCATCGTCGTGTTTCCGTCGCTTTCAAGTTCTTTTACTTTATTCGATATTTCTTCGGATGGTTTTGCTTCATCGAGGTCTTCGTACAAGTCAAGGTTTCCAATATAGATTTTATCCTTGCCCAAGGACGCTTTGATACCTTTTCCGAGAACCGCTTCTAAATCTGACGCATCGTTAATATCAGTACCTTTCAGACGCTCTTTCCCATCCCTTACGACAGCTTTGGCCAAAGGGTGGTCGCTCAAATTTTCAACAGCAACAGCTATCTTTAACAGTTCATTTTCTTCAATATCCCCTAATGGTACTACATCGGTAAGTTTGGGCTTGCCTTCTGTAAGCGTGCCCGTTTTATCAAAAGCCAAAGCCGTAATGACCCCCAAATCCTCAAGCGGTCGCCCACCTTTGATAAGTACCCCGCCACGAGCCGCTCTTGCAACCCCGCTTAATACAGCACTTGGTGTTGAAATGGCCAGTGCACAGGGGCTGGCGGCTACCAATACCGCCATTGCACGGTAAAAACTTGCACTAAACGGTTCATCAATGACCAGAAAGGCAAAGAGCAGGATACCCACCAGTATCAGTACGGATGGTACAAAGTATTTTTCAAACTTATCGGTCAACAGTTGGGTAGGGGACTTCTGGGTCTGCGCCTCGTTAACCAGTTTGACCAGTCGGGATAGTGTAGAGTCTTTGGCTTCCTTGATTACCTTTATTTCCAGCGTGTTATTACCGTTGATAGTTCCAGCGAATACCCGATTTTCGTCCTTGATATCATCGTCTGCCGAATAGTCCCTGCTCGTATCTTCCACGGGAATTTTGTCCACGGGTACACTTTCCCCAGTAATAGGTGCCTGGTTGACGCTGCTTTTTCCATTGACCACGACGCCATCTGCGGATATTTTACTATTGGGCTTGACCACAATGATATCGCCTATACTTAATTTTTCAATCCCGACTTCTTCTGTCTTGCCATCTTTTTTCAGCAATGCCGTTTTTGGTGCTAAATCTGCCAGTGCCGCAATGGACTTTCGGGCCTTTTCCATTGCATAATGTTCAAGGGCGTGCCCCAAACTAAACAGGAACAGCAACAAGGCACCTTCTGCCCATTCGCCCAGAGCTGCGGCACCGATGGCGGCAACCAACATCAAGAAGTCGATTTCAAAGCCGCCCTTGGCTACGGTCTGTATAGCCTCTTTCGCCGTAAAGTACCCTCCAAAAAAGTAAGCACCGACGTATAAAGATAAGCTAACCCAATCCGGTATTGATTCTACGTAGGAAAGGCCAAAACCAATACCCAGAAGCGTACCGCAAATGATGGCAAAAATAAGTTCGGTATTCTTGCCAAAAATACCACCGTGGGCGTGTGCCTCACTTTCACCCTCCTTGTGGTTGTGTTCTTCGCCGTCTTTATGAACGTGGTCTTCGCTCTCGCCAACGTGTTGATTTTCCTCCTTGTCTTGAGTATCTTCAGATTTTTCTTCACCGTTGGAAACTTCCATTTTTTGTAAATACGTTTCTGTATCAACGGAAGGTTCAATAATGGTAAGCCCTTGTTTTTCTATTTTCTTTTTAATAGCCCCAAATCCTGTAATGCCTTTATCAAATTCCACACGTACCATTCCAGAAGCGGATGCGGAAACTTCGAGAACTCCATCGACCTCCTTGACTGCTTTCTCGATGGTTCGGGCGTGACGGGTGTGGCGTATCCCTTCCACGGCTATTAGCCTATGCCCAAATTTATCCGTGATTTGGGCTCCCGTGGTTTCTGCCAAGGACTTTACTCTATCAAGGGAAATGACATCAGGGTCATAATGGAAACAGAGTTGCGGTATACCGTCCGGTTTTTCATCGGATATGTGTACACTGTCAATGCCTTCACGTCCACTTAATTTGTCGATGATCCTGTTGATGCAGGCATCTTTTTCGTCCGGTACCTGTGGAAGGATTACGGGAATTTTCATTTTTAGTTTTTTCATTTTATAAAATTTTAAAGTTGACCCTTTACAGTATATAATATTCGCTCGCTTTTTCTTTGATCGGAATATCCTCATCCCCTATCATTTGTTTAAGATTTATTTCAATAGTTGTAGCCAAATCGGTTACAGGGGTGTCCATAGGTCGATTTTCAAAAGGGTCCTGCATCAAAATGGATGTTTTTTCAATGGCAACGAAAATAATCGGTATTCCAATAGTTAGACTTATTTCCACCGCCAGGTATTGGTCTGACAGACCAAATGGTAACATTGTGGCAAATACATAAATGATTAAATGGATTAATAAACTATGTGCTTTGGGGAAGACCGTGTTTTTTATACGTTCGCACTTGCCCATAGAATCACATAATCTGGCTATGGTACTGTCTATTTGTACCTGCTGAAAATCATTGACCATACCGTTTTCTTTTGCTTTTAGCAAAGTTTCAGAATGTTCTGACAATAAAGTATTTGGAATATTAAAAGACTCCAACTTATAAGATTTTTGGTATTCCTTAACTTTGGGGGAAAAGGGTAGTTTTCTCAATGATTCACCCAATGCATAGCACCAGATTATTTGACGGTTGGTCATTTCATTGACCAAAATATCGTACTGCCCGTTGCTCCTTTTGAAAAATGAAACACATTGTCTGACCAGTGTTCGGGAATCATTCACAATTGCGCCCCATATAATACGGGCTTCCCACCAGCGCTCATAAGCTTGATTGGTTCGAAAACCCAAAAGCAAAGCTACCGCAGTGCCAAAAACAGCAGTAACACCAATTGGAATAGAGATTTTTGACAAAAAACCATATTGGTCCAAAATACCCACAGCTACAGCATATGATGCAATGAATACAATATCAAACTTTATGGTTTTAATGAAATTGACAATGGATATTCTTTTATTTAAGAGCATATTGAGAAATTATAATTGTTATTAGTGGTGGTGTTCAAATTTTTTCCCAATTTTTTGAATAATGGGATAGATAAAGATTGCTATGGCCGAAAGGAAAATTATCCCAGAATACAAGGCATAAATTCCAGAAAACAATTTGCCAGCATCGGTTTGTGCTTCATCTAAGGGACCCATTCCTGTAAGAATCATTGAAGCGTTTAAAAAGCTATCAATCCAACTTAATTTCAAAAAATAATAATACCCAAGCATCCCGATTCCCAAAGAAACAGTTATAATTAAAATCATAATAATGGCACCGTTGAATATTTTGTGGTACAATCTGTCATTCATTAATTTCATATGGTTCGGTTATTTACATTTTGTATTCCAATTATGTCATAAACTTTCTTGCTATAAATCTTTAACCTAAAGCTATATATGAAATATTGGTAAAAGTTAGAGTTCTTTTTTATAAGGTTTTTAACTATACTTCAGTGCCACATTTAGAACAAAATTTTGCATCCATAGGTATTGGTTCTTCACAACTTTTGCATTTTACTTTACCTAAAGGCTCGCCACAATGTTGACAAAAAGAAGCATTTTCAGGATTGTTTTTGCCGCATTTTATACATCTCACAACAACTTTGGGTTCATCAAATCTTGGGTCATTATTTTTACGTTGATGCTTGTTGGAATGATGACCATAACTTCCTCTTAATAAATGTTTTAAAAATCCCATATTGTTTAATTTAAGTGTGTTTCCATGTAATCCAATGCTTCGGGCATATCCAACTCCCGGGTACCGTTCCCGGTTCTGATAAAGAAATGAGAACGGTCGCCCAGGTTCAAATACACTGGTTTTTGCGATTTGTAGACCCTTACATAACAGATATCCTTTTCTTCAAATTGGTAAAAGGTCACCTTTGCCAAAGGGCAAAAATGCGTGCCTAAATTGACAGACACCAACTGCATTATATACTGTTCAAATCCGTCCTTGCCCGGTTTCTTTAAAGTACCGTAATCTTGTTCGAGCCCCAGGATACGGCCTTCATCGTCAACTCCTATAATCAAATGGCCGCCTTCGGTATTCATAAATCCTGCAATGGTCTTTGCCACTACCATTTCCAAGGCTTTGTTTACCTTACCTTGTCGAAGGTCCCACCGCAAGGTGCTTTTGAATTCTACCTCGTGGTTTTCACCTTTGTCCAATAATTCCCTTATCAAGGTTATTCCGACTTTCTCCCTATTTAGTTGAAATATTGTTTTTCTTGTATAGAACATCAGGGCGAGACTGCTTCCCATAATACCAAACAGGATATTTTTTAGGATTTGGTCCACATCTCCAAATCCAAGAGCTTGCCCAACTGCATTTTTGAACAAATACCACCAATTGCCCGTATCACCGCTCTGGTCATACTGGAATAGGGAAATGCCCAATGGCTGTATAATGATTATGCCCACCGCAAACCCTAAAACAATAGCAATAAGAAGTCCTTGCCTGTTCAGCCCTCCTCTTTTTTGATTATGTATGCCATTAGCAAGTTTCATTGCAGTTTATTTTTTCTTGTTTTCCCGTAACAGTTTCTTTCGCTGTTCAAACTCTTCCTTGCTTATTTCGCCCCGTGCAAAACGTTCCCTCAGGATTTCCATCGCACTATCCTTTTTCCGTTTCTGTCCCGGGGTGGGGTAAGGAATTAGGAATATCCAAAAGATGAGGATTATCCAAAGTCCCCACCATATCCAGTGCATTCCTCCAAAATACCAATCGTCCATCATAGTGTTTCTGTTTTTAAATCAATAGTATATCCATTTTTTATGTTATTCTATTTCTATCCATTCTTTGGCCAATTCTTTTTCTTCGGTCTTATAAAATTTTATATGAGCTTCTGAAAAAGGAAGCAATACCTCGGTAAATTGTTCTTGCCATTTAACGCTACCCACCAAAGCAACACGCTTTAAATGCTTTTCATTCGGAAGGTTTAATTCAATTCCCTTCCAATATGCCTCTGCTGTCCAGCCTTCAAAATTTTCCATCTCGATGTACCAATACACTTGTGGATGGGCAGTTATATGTTCTGTTAAGACTGGTATCAAGTTTTCATAATCCTTGGCATCCAGCTTATTCTCTGCTACCATATATACAGTAGCCTCTTTTTTATAGATTGTTATCATTGCTCATTATTTATAAATGATAATTGAATTTAAAAACCAAACGTTTAAACCAAATTGCCACTGCATTTTTCGCAGATACCCTTTACCACCAAGTTGATATCCTCGGTAATATAACCATCAGGTAAGTTGATGTGAGGGATTTTATGTTCTGTTAAACAGACCGTCTCATTACAATTGTTGCAATGAAAGTGCAAATGAAGGTCGTTGCCGACCTCGCATTCACAATTTTCTTCGCAAAGGGCGTATTTTATAACCCCTGTCCCATCCTCGATTTGATGCACAATCCCTTTTTCTTCAAACGCTTTCATAGTCCTAAATAGGGTACTTCTTTCACTGACCTTAAAATCTTTTTCCAAGTCGCCAAGGCTGATGGCCACATTCAACTCTGCCAACCGCTTATAGGTCATAAGGCGCATAGCCGTAGGTCGTATCCCTTTGTTTTCCAGAAGTTGAACTATTTTTTCCATTTGTACTGAAGTGTTTTATAGGTCGTACCGTTTTAAGGAATCCCCAGTTTTAATCTGAAAGGCATCTTCAATATTTGCTATATAGATAATGCCGTCTCCAGGTTCTTCCGTTTTGCCATTTTTTAAAATTATTTCAATGGCAGCTTGGGCTTCCTCATTTTGACAGACCAATTCCAGCTTAACCACAGGACTATCGGTAATACGAAAATCCAACGAAGGTCTTGCACCTTTTGCCTTGAATGCGCCAGTACCTACTGCTTGTGAAAGGGTCATACTTTCAAATCCATTATCTGATAGTGCTTCAATGACTCTTTGGATTCGGTTCGGTTTTACAAATGCTTTTATTTCTTTCATCTTAAAAATATTTTTATGTTTTAATCGATTTTGAACCGAGCTTGTTTTCTAATTTTTAACTAACTAATTAAGACGATAAACAAACTCGGAATCAAAATCTTTGATTGTTATTGAATTAATGTCCGTGTTCCAGTTCGCCTTTAACCATTTCCGAAGACAGGTTATACGCTCCGTTTATGACAACTTTGGCGTCCTTTGAAACTTCGGCAGGCAGGTTGACTTCAACAAAGCCTAAATCAGTAATACCAACCGTTACGGGTATCATTTTAAATTTCATTTTGTTCGCTTCCATTTCTTCATCTTCATCCAAAATAAAAATAAAGGATTGCTCGCCTTCTTTTATAATGGCAGCTTCCGGTACGGCGAAACCCTTTTTTTCGCCCTGCACTATTCGTCCTTGTACGTACATACCCGGCAATAGGTTTTTATCCTTGTTTTCAATGTCTGCCAGAACTTCCAAAGCTTTTGGGTCGGTGTTGAAGGTTTTGCCCACAGACCGAACGGTTGCTTTAAGCAGTTCATCTGGACGAGAAGCTGTTGAAAAATATATCTGTTGCCCTTTCTTGATTTGCTTTATGTCTTTTTCATATACTTTGAAGTTGACATAGATTTTTGAGTTGTCGCTTATCGAGAACATTTTGGATTGTTGTGCCACGTAATCGCCAAGGCTAATCATTACTTCATCCACATACCCACTAATAGGCGAGGTAATGGGAACAGCGGAATATATTTGGCCTTCCGCCACTTTGTCCGGGTTAATGCCCAACAGTCTCAACTGGGACCGCAAACCATTGACGCTGGATGTTGTGGAACGAAATTTTGACTGCGCCATCTGAAATTCCTTGCCAGAAGAAACACCTTTATCATAAAGGGTCTGCTTACGTTCAAAATCCTGTTTCAAAAAGACCAGTTCGTCATTTTTTTCCTGATAATCTTGTTGCATTGCAATGATATCTGGGTGTTCTATATATGCCAACACCTGACCTTTCTTTACGTTATCTCCAGGGATTACTTTTATGGAACTCACATTTCCACCAACAAAAGGACTTATGTTCGCCTTGTCCTGTGGGAAAAGTTCCAGCGTTCCTGTTACTTTAATGTTGTTCCCTAAATTGCGTTTCGCCAAAGGTTTCATTTCCAAACCTATGGTTTCGGCCTGTTGCTTTGTGAGTTCGACAACGCCTTCTTCCTCGCTGTGACCACCTTCTTCCTCTTCTCCTTCAACGTGGCCTTCTTCGCCGTGTGCATCTTCTCCAACTTCATTGGTTTTTGATACGCCTTCAGCTTCGTTATGCCCAAGTTCAGATTTTTGGGCATCGTTACAGCTCATAAACATAAGTGTAAATAATACGGTACTTACTAATAGTATATTTTTCATTTCTCTTTTTTTAAGGTTATAAATTGCCCAATTGATATTGTAGCTCAATAGCTTGTTGGTTATACTGATTTATAAATTGTAAATGACTCTGCTTTATACGAATGGCACTGTTCAGGATCGTGATATAATTCACATAATCAATTTCACCTTCCTTAGAAGCCAGTTCTGCCGTAGTAATTTGTTCCTCGGCCAAAAGCAATGCACCTTCCTGATAATAGTTAAGTGTTTTTTGGGTCTTTTCCAATGATTTTAATAGTTGGGAAACCCTACTTTCGGTCATTGCTTTTTGTTCGAGATATTGGTTCTCGGCAACCATAGCATCTGCCTTGGCAGCCTTTACCCTTGATTTCTGTGGAAAGAACCAAAGCGGTATGCTAATACCGGCCTGATATGCGCTAAAGCCAGACACATCATTGTACTTCAATTTATCATAGCTTATGCTGAATTTTGGTAGGAACTCGGATTTTTCAACACCTATATTCGCTTTGCTTACTTCGGCATTTTGCATAGCATATTGAAGCAAAGGATTATTGGCTGCGGAAGCCGAATCCAAATTGGCCAAAAAATCCATTGGTTCATAGGTCAAATTCACAGTTTCAATTTCTTGGTCAATGCCCAAATACTGCTTCAATGCTCTTTTTGCAATTTCAATATCATCATAGGCTTGTTGCCTTAATACTTGAATCTGCTGATATTCGGAAGAAGCCGCAATAAACTCCAGCTTGCCTGTTTCCCCTGTGTCATAGCGTAATTCGGCAGCCGTCCTAAAGTTGGCATAAACACTGTCCAACTGTTCCGCAAAACGCAATTGTGCCTTGTTATAATTGATAAGGTCATACGCCTGCATCACATTACGAATCAATTGCTGCTCATTGACAGCATAGAATTTTTCGCCCAATTTAACCCGTTCTTTGTAGAACTTGTTTTTTGAAAAACCCGAAAGCAAATCAATATTGCCCTGTTGTACACCATACGTACTCAATATTCCTTGTTGCACCCCTTGGTCTTCTCTACCGGTATATAAAGAGGTGCTTCCTAAATCAAAACTTGTTCCTTTCATAGCCTTTTCCCGTTCAATAAAAGCTTGGCTCTCTTTAAGGGATGGATAATTTTCCTTGGCCATAGATATGGCTTCTTCCAAGGTAAGGGTTTGAGCCAACTGGTTGTCCTGTGCATTTGCTGCATTTGGGGTTAAAAAACCTCCCAAACTCAATAATATAATAATAACCGTTGCGCCTTTCTTAATGTAACTTGCGTCACCATCATTATCCTTCTTTTCTTTTCGTGATTCCAGCCAATAATAAAGAATAGGAATAACCACCAAGGTCAGAAACGTTGCCGTAAGCATTCCTCCAATGACTACTGTCGCCAAAGGCCGCTGTACTTCTGCACCACCAGAGGTAGAAATCGCCATTGGGATAAAGCCCATAATTGTTGTAATAGCTGTTAATAAAATGGGACGTAAGCGTTCGTGCGTTGCTTCGTATATTCGTTTTTTTAAGTCTGTCATTCCACTATCTTTTAATTCATTGAATTTGTTTATGAGTATGAGTCCGTTTAATACGGCAACTCCGAAGAGCACGATAAACCCGACTCCGGCAGAAATACTGAAAGGCATTCCACGAATCAACAAAACGAAAACACCACCAATGGTCGCCAAAGGCACTGCCATATAGATCATCAAGGCTTGCGTAACTGAATTTAAAGCAAAGTAAAGCAGAACAAATATTGTTAATAGAACGATTGGAACTACAATCATCAATCGGTCTGAAGCACGTTGAAGGTTTTCGAAAGAACCTCCGTAGGTTACAAAATAACCTGGTGGCAGTTTCACGTCCGTTTCCAATTTTTGTTGAATTTCCTCGACCATCGATTTTACATCGCGCCCACGAACATTGACCCCTACCGAAATACGACGAGAGGTATTGTCCCTTGAAATCTGCATTGGCCCGGGCTTATAGCTGATATCTGCAACCTCCTTTAAAGGTACTTGTGCACCGTTTGGCAGGTCTATGAAAAGGTTTTTTAAGCTATTGATGTCTTGTCTATATTCCTCTGCCAAACGAATGACCACATCAAACCTTTTTTCGCCTTCAAAAATTACACCTGCTTCTTCTCCAGAAAATGAAGCACTTACATAATCATTCAGTTTATCAATGGTTACACCGTATTGTGCCATTTTAGCGCGGTTATATACCACCGTCATTTGTGGTAAACCGCTTGTAGCTTCCACATTGAGGTCAGCCGCTCCAGGAACAGTTCTGATGACTGCTGCGATTTCCTGTACTTTGTCGGCTAACACACCCAAATCTTCTCCGTACAGTTTGATTGCCACGTCCTCACGAACACCGGTAAGCAATTCATTAAAACGAAGTTCCACGGGTTGTGTAAATACGAAATTTACGCCGGGAACGACTGATATTTTTTCTTGTATTTTTTCTATGAGTTCTTCTTTACTCTCTGCAGAAGTCCATTTACTCTTATCTTTTTCAAGAATAATATAACTATCGGCAATATCCATAGGCATTGGGTCTGTTGGTATTTCAGCCACACCAATTCTTGAAACTACTGTTTTTACTTCCGGAAACTCATTGATTAACTTCTGAAGTTTCTCTGAAGCCTCAATAGATTCTGTAAGACTGCTCCCCGGTTTTATCAATGCTTGAAATGCAATATCGCCTTCATCAAATTTAGGGACAAATTCTGCTCCCATATTGCTGAAAATAAATCCTGAAATCAAAAGCAAGGAAACCGCGCCTATAACCACACCTGCCCGAAAGCGAAGTGCAAAATTTAATATAGGCAGATAGATACGATTCAGAACATCCATAATTTTATCACTGAACCTATCAATCTTGTTTTCAAACTTGGCGAACCAACTATTTTGATTTTTAGCAGGTTTTAAAAATAATGATGACATCATTGGCACGTAGGTAAGACAAAGGATAATCGCTCCTAAAACGGCAAAACCAAATGTAAATGCCATTGGCCGGAACATTTTCCCTTCCACACCGGTCAAAAAAAGAATCGGTGTAAAAACTATAAGAACAATTAGTTGACCGAAGAAGGCAGAATTCATCATTTTACTTGAAGAATCATAGGCGATTTCATCCATTTCAGCTTGGTTGATGGCGGTTGTGGATTTTTTCATCCGTTGATGAATGTGGAAAACCGCTCCTTCCACGATAATCACCGCTCCATCTACAATAATTCCAAAATCGATCGCACCCAAGGACATTAAATTTGCCCAAATGCCAAATTGTTTCATCAAAATAAATGCAAATAATAGACATAAAGGGATTATCGAAGCTGCTATCAAGCCACCACGGAAGCTTCCCAAAAGTAAGACCAAAACAAATATGACGATTAGGGCTCCTTCTATTAGATTGTTTTTAACGGTACTTGTGGTTGCCTCAATAAGTTCACTTCGGCTTAAAAAAGCATCAATATAAACACCTTCCGGCAGGGATTTTTGAATTTCTACAATACGCTTTTCCACATTTTCAATCACGTCGCCTGGGCTTTCGCCTTTCAGCATTAAAATTTGTCCACCAACAGTTTCGTGTCCATCTTGGGTAAACGCACCATAACGCACTTGATTACCATAGCCTACTTTTTCGGCGACATCCCGTATTAAAACAGGGCTTCCTTTTTGTGTGGTTACAACTGTATTTTTCAAATCCTCGATACTTCGTGCCAATCCTTCGCCACGGATAAAATTGGCTTGGTGGTTTTTTTCAATGTAAGCACCACCAGTATTGGCATTGTTGACTTTCAAGGCTTCAAAGACCTGATTCATTGTAATTCCGAAACTTTTCAGCTTATTAGGATTTATGGCAACTTCATACTGCTTTACGTAACCACCAAATGCATTTACCTCGACCACTCCGGGGACTAATGCCATTTGACGTTTTACAATCCAATCTTGGATGGTACGAAGCTCCATTGCGTCATATTTGTCTTCATAGCCTTCTTTTACTTTTAAGGTATATTGAAAAATTTCGCCCAGACCTGTTGTTATGGGTGCCATAAAAGGTGTGCCGAAACCTTCAGGGATTTCTCCAGCAACTTCGGTCAATTTTTCCTGTACCAATTGCCTTGGCAGATAGGTTCCAGCCTCATCCTTAAAGACAATGGTAACCACGGACAGCCCAAAACGGGACACCGAACGCAGTTCGATAACGTCTGGCAGATTGGCCATTGCCAATTCTACCGGATAGGTAACAAATTGCTCAATATCTTCAGTACCTAAATTTGGGGCAACTGTAATAACCTGTACTTGGTTGTTGGTAATATCGGGTACAGAACCCAGATTTATAGTGGCCATAGACCAAATGCCCGTACCTACAAGTGCCACTATAAAGAGCCCAATAATAAACTTGTTATTAATGGAAAATGAAATGATTTTGTTAATCATAGAAAATGTATTAATTCAGTTTAAAACTTACGATGCGAATAGGTGCAACGTATTTATATAGCAATGCCTGTCTTGAGAAGCATCACGTTAGGATATATCTATCCTTAAAAAAAACTGAATTATACTTTAGGGGGTTGGAAAAGCGATTCCAAATATCTGGAAGTGAAGTTTACTTTATGTAAGTTAAACTGTTTTTTCTCTTCAAACTTTAGTCGATTGGTTAAAGCCGAATTGTTGTTCGCATTAATTAATACTAAAGGATGACAACATTGATTATGGGAATGAAATGGTGTATTCTCCTTAACTGGGTTATTATGATGCCCTTCATTTTTTGCATCATTGTCAATGTAATCTTCAACTACATATTCAAGGAAAGAGTCGCCATAAACTTTATGGTCTTGATAATGGGTAATAATACTTGAAATTTCTTTAATTGGCCCACAAAAGTCCATATCTATGCTAATCCCTTGAAAAAAGAATAGAAGCGACATTGATATGGAAAAGAATATTTTCATAAATTTTTACAAATATACAAATTAATCGATGCACAGGTTGTGCAAAGATTAATCAGCAGTATGAAATCAGAAATTAATCACACTATTTAATGTATCATCTGCCTCTTTGTGGATGAAGTTTGTTTGATAGCGTATGGTTGTTGTGAAAGAAAAATGTCAATATAATTTTTACAGCATTTGAATAGGAATTTGTAATAGGCTCTTTAACACCGCAATGAAATATTACAGAATTGGATGTGTGAAATAGGTTTTCAAATAACATTCTTGGGTAATCGTCATTGTCCATAAGCCAATTCACGGTCTCATCTTCACTCTCAAAAGTTCGTGTTACACTATCATCTGGCTCAAGATTATTTACGAAGAAGGAAACTGTAGATTTACCATAGATACGTTGTTTATCTGAAAACACGTATTGCGTAACCTCATAAATTAAAATGGCAATACTTGACTTGTAAATTCTTTGAATATTTCGCTCGCTAATGCCTTATCAAATGCCTTGGCTGTTACTAAATCGCCAAGTTTCGATTTTAATAATTGACCAAATGACTTTTTGCTCAAATGCGGAATGTCATCGCGAAGCTCATCGAACTCGTCGAAAATAATTTGCTGTCCAAAACCTAAACCTTCAATTTTCGAGAGAACCTGTTTTATAAGTTCTTTCAGTTCCTCATCGGAATTACTAATTTTGGAATAGTCCGTTGTCTGGGCTTTTCTTGATTGCTCAATGGCATATTTACCTTCCAATTTCAGTTTGGCATTTACATTCCTGCCATTCATACATTCAATAAATCCTCGGTTTTCAAGCATTCTTCCATAGTCCCAATCTTCGCCACGACCGTTTAATTTAATTCCATTGCCTTCAAGAATCCAGTTAATAGAATGGTATTTACCATCTTTATAAAGGTCATATAGTTTTGAAAGTATTAGTTCGAGTATGCCTTCGGTGTCAAGATTTTGACGTTCATTCAAATCAATTTCATCTGGCCTTACAATTGCATCTGAAATGAATAACATTTTCAAGTAGTAGTCAAGCCCGTTGATTTCATCTTTTAGGGCTTGAATTTCATTTTTAATTTTTTGGTCAGTCCCTAATTTAAAGCCAGTATTATATCCTCTTTGAGCTTTAAACTCATTTGCAAAATTTCTGTTTTCTGGTTCAAAAGATGCTCGAACATAGCTAACAACAGTATTTTCCCAAGATTGTTTTTCTTCCTTAAAATTATTAAATTCATCTTCTGTTTTTGAAGACCTATATTTATCGACAATTGCATTTCCAGTAGATACAAACCCATCGATTTCTTCTTTAAAATCTTCCCATTTTACCTTTATAATCATACACACTATTTTAGTCTGTAAAGGTAGTGGAATGAAAATGCAAACTGTTAAAATCTCAATTGAAGATTTCAACAGTTAGTAAATGCTTATAAAATTTCATCAACCAATTTTTGATTTGAGAAGCGCCATATCATCACTCACTTTCCTCTCAACGACCCTTGCATAGATTTGTGTTGTGGATAGTTTGGTATGCCCTAATAATTTAGATACTGTCTCTATTGGAACACCATTGCTTAAAGTTACTGTGGTAGCAAAAGTATGGCGCGCCATATGAAAAGTCAGGTTTTTTTTGATACCACATAGGTCAGCGATTTCCTTTAAATAACTGTTCAATTTCTGATTAGATAACTTGGGCAAAAGATTGGATGTGTCATTGGTTCTATAATGGTCTTTGTATTTATCTATTAAGATTGCAGCTTTGGGTAATAGTGGAATTTTGAATGGTGCACCTGTTTTTACTCTTTCGGCCATTATCCAAGGACTACCATCTATACCCATTACAATATTATCTTCATTTAATTGTACAATGTCAACATAAGAAATACCGGTGTAACAACTAAAAACAAATAAATCTTTCACAACCATAAGACGCTCTATGGAAGAAGACAAATCTTCAATACTTAATAATTCAAAATCTGTAAGGAAACCACGTTCTTTCTTTTCAATTTTCATTTTAAAATTGACAAACGGGTCTCTTTCAATCCATTTCATCCGATAGGCAAGAGTAACCATTCTGCGTAAACGCTTAATATGCTTCATTGCGGTATTATTGCCAATTTTAGATTGTCCGCTTTTAGGTACATACGACCGAAGAAAATCTTCAAAGCCCACGATAAAACCATATTCAAGATTGAAAAGTGGGATGTCTGTCAGTTTGTATTCCTTTAGAATATATTCCATCATATAACGTTGACTGGTCTTATATTGACCCATCGTATTCCTATGCAACTTATGTTGCATCTTTTCATTGTAGTAATCAACAAGGTTTTGAAAGGAAAAACGTGTTTTATCTTCGCCTAAAAATTTGGCTTTGACCATTTGGGAAGTGAAAGGCACTTCATCCCTCTTGAAATCTTCGTAAATCCTATATACTTTTGATTGTACTTCGTTCAAGTAAAGATTGAGAATACGGGAATCCTTATCGGTCCCACTTGCTCTTTGTAGTTTTTCATCCCAAGTAGAAATATTGATTTTCTTCTTGAGACTAATGTTGACACGTTTACCGTTTAAGGTAACCCGAATGTAGATATTTGCTTTGTTGTTTACAGCACGTTTTCCGTACACCCAAAACAATATTGAAAATGTTGATGAAGTTCGCATAATTGTCGTCTTTAATGATTAAACATTTAGTGAGACGAAAGTCAAATCAACTATACTAACACCAGTAAGTTACGTCAATCTGTCAACATAATCGCAGATAAAAAAATATGTTGACGATTTGTGACCTTTTAGATGCAAATGATATGAAATTATATGATTGCCCTAAAAACATAAAACCTTGCAAATCATAAGATTTACAAGGTTTTGAGGAAATTTGATTTCCCATTTAGCGGTCTGGACGGGACTCGAACCCGCGACCCCCTGCGTGACAGGCAGGTATTCTAACCAACTGAACTACCAGACCGTGGCGTTTAGCGAGTGCAAATATACACCGCATTTTCAATTGCACAAACATTTTTCTTTATTTTTTTTAATACTAGAGAAACTTATTTCTTTCTACTAGAAAAGTATTGAGCACTGTAGAGAAATCTTGGCGAATATCTACGTCTATATATTTGATCTTATACTGGGCGCATTTCATTTTTATTTCATTTAAATATGCTGTAACACGTTCATTATAAGCTTCCTTAATATTTTCTGCATATAAGTCTAAATGCTCTCCAGTTTCTACGTCGACAAATCTTTTGGGTGTATTTTCAAAATTGAAGAATAATTCTCGCTCTTTATCAATCGGGTGAAAAAGTACGACATCATGCTTATTATATTTTAAATGACGTAGTGCTTCAAACAATTCCGAATCATTTTTTTCGGTCTGAAACATATCCGTGAACAAAAAAATTAGACTTCTGCGCTTAATATTTTCTGCAATCTGATGTAAATAGGTGTATGTTTTTGTCTCCTTTGGTGGATTTTTCGCCATACTCACAGCACTTAATTGTGCCAAAAGCATTTGAAAATGACGTTCGCTTCCCTTTTCCGGGGCATAATAACTATAAGAATCGGAGTAGATGCTTAGTCCTACCGCATCACGTTGTCTTTTTAGTACGTTCATCAACGCTGCTATACTCAAGACGCTAAAACCAATCTTATTTAAGGAATCAATACTTAAATTGTCTACTTCTGGATAATACATAGAAGCCGAATTATCCAAAATCATATGGCACCTTAAATTGGTCTCTTCTTCATATCTCTTGGTATAGAGTTTATCTGTTTTTGCAAATAATTTCCAGTCGATGTGTTTGGTGCTTTCACCATTGTTATAGATTTTATGTTCTGCAAATTCCGCAGAAAATCCATGAAAGGGACTTCGGTGAATTCCGCTGATAAAACCTTCTACTACTTGATTGGCAAGAAGCTCAAGATTGGAAAATAAAGACGATTTGCTTAACTCTGATTGTAGATTCACATTACTAAAGATAGTGAAGACAGCTGAACTATATAAATGGAAAGAATTAAAATTGCCATAAATAACAAGAGCCGGCAATTGCCGACTCTATGAACTTATTTTATTATAACGTATATCAGTTTTTACAAAGCTGCATCAATAGCGTCTGTATAAACTTTTTTAGGTGATACACCTACTTGTCTACTTACTATTTCACCGTCTTTAAAAACTAAAACTGTCGGTATATTACGTACACCATACTTAGCGGCAAATTCTTGATTTGCATCTACATCGACCTTACCAACAACAGCTTTGCCGTCATATTCAGTACTAACTTCGTCTATGATAGGACCTACCATACGACAAGGACCGCACCATGCTGCCCAAAAATCTACTACTACAGGTTTATCGCTTTTTAAAACTACCTCGTCAAAAGTAGCATCTGTTATTTCTAATGCCATTTTATTTACTTTTATTGATTATGCAAATTTAGTCAATTATTCTTCTGTTTCCTTACGTGCCCACAATTCGTTTTGCCTATACGGGTATCAAGCTAATTTATCAATTTTTAGGGCTATTTTCTTACATAGTACTGCTAAATAAAAGTTATAATCTACAGTACATATGAATGTTAACACCTGTTTATTGGCTTTTTAAAGTACGTATATATACGTTAATTGAGCTTAAAATGAACGTCTTGTTGTTCTAAAAGTTGTAATAACTCACTAGAAATGTGCACTTTTTGTCGTCTACTATTTAAGTTCACCTTTATTTTTTCTTGCATTTCGTAGACCACGAAATTAATGGCATGTTCTCCTTTATGGTTTTCAAAGGTATCTTTTAATGTTTTGACCTTTTCTTCTTTTAGTTCGGCAATATTGAGTTTGATGGTCAATTTTCTAGCGTATGTTTCCATAACTTCTTGCAGTAGCATAAAACTGTTGAATTGCATTCTGGGATCGCCTTTTTTGCCTGTTTCCTTATTGGTCCACCCATCTCTAACAAATAGTTTTACGTACGCGAATGAATTTATCATTAAGAAATGCCTGAACTTTAGGTATTCTTCACCGAAAATTCTAAACTCAAAGGAGTCGGTATAATCTTCCATGGTAAACGCTGCCCAGCCTTTTCCGTTTTTGGAGACCCTGTGTTGTACATCGGTAATTACTCCGGCAAATGTAAGTTCTCTGTTTACATAACTAGGCAAATCATTAACGCAGCCAATATTTGCATTGCAGAAGGCTTTTATTTCTGTTTTAAAGTCGTCCAACGGGTGACCTGATATATAAATACCCACCACTTCTTTTTCTCTACGTAATTTTTCCATGGTGCCCCATTCTTCGCATGGTGGCACAACGGGTTCTGGTATTTGTACTTCACTGGCATCACCAAAGAGGCTTACTTGCGAAGAGTTTTCGTTTTCCTGGTATTTGGCGCCGTACTTAATTACTTTTTCCAAAAAGGTAATCCCATCTCCTTCATCATGAAAATATTGCGCCCTATGTGTAGTGCCAAAGGAATCGAAGCCACCGGCAACTGCCAAGTTTTCAAACGCTTTTTTATTTGCTGCACGTAAATCGATTCGTTTAGCAAAATCGAATACCGATTTGTAGGGTCCAACATCTTTTCTGTTCTCTACAATGGTTTCAACCGCACCGCGACCGACACCTTTTACGGCACCCATACCAAAACGCACGGCACCGGCATCGTTAACGGCAAACTTGTAGAAAGATTCATTAACGTCCGGCCCAAGTACATCTAATCCCATACGCTTACATTCTTCCATGAAGAAGGTAACCTGCTTAATATCGTTCATATTATTACTTAATACCGCCGCCATATATTCGGCTGGGTAGTGGGCTTTGCAATAGGCAGTTTGGTAGGCGATCCAAGCATAGCAAGTGGAGTGAGATTTGTTAAATGCGTAAGCTGCGAATGCTTCCCAATCCTTCCAAATTTTCTCCAATTTATCAACGGCATGTCCTTTTGCAGAAGCTTGATCAATGAACTTTGGCTTCATTTTGTCAAGTACGTGCTTCTGCTTTTTACCCATTGCCTTACGTAAGACATCGGCTTCACCTTTGGTAAAGTCCGCCAACTTTTGCGAAAGGAGCATCACCTGCTCTTGGTATACCGTAATACCGTAGGTTTCCGCTAAATATTCTTCACAGGCATCCAAATCATACACAATTTCTTCGGTACCATGTTTACGGGCAATAAAACTTGGTATGTATTCCATCGGGCCTGGTCGGTATAAGGCGTTCATGGCGATAAGATCCGCAAAAACGGTAGGCTTTAACGAGCGCATGTGTTTTTGCATTCCAGGAGATTCATATTGGAACACCCCAATAGTTTCCCCTCTTTGGAAAAGCTCGTATGTTTTTTCATCATCTAGCGGAAAATTCTCTGGGTCTAACTCAACTCCGTGTTTTGCTTTTACGATTTTTACGGTGTCCTTAATTAAGGTCAGTGTTTTCAATCCCAAGAAATCCATCTTCAGCAGTCCGGCATCTTCCACTACGGAGTTGTCAAACTGGGTACAGTACATGTCGGAATCCTTGGCAAGTGCCACGGGTACGAACTTGGTAATGTCATCTGGGGTAATGATCACCCCACAGGCATGAATACCGGTATTTCGAACAGAACCTTCTAAAACGTAAGCTTGGTTAAGGGTTTCGGACTCTAAACCGTCGCCTTCGGATATATTTAGAAGCTCATTAATTTTCTCTAGCTCTTCACTGTTGAATTTACTTCTAAGTACTTTTTCATCGACCCCGATAATCTTTTTTAGCTTAGACATGTTCGGAATCAACTTCGCCATACGATCGGAGTCCTGCAAAGGCAAGTCTAAAGCACGAGCTGTATCTCTAATGGCAGATTTTGCTGCCATGGTACCATAAGTGATGATTTGCGCCACTTGGTTAGAACCGTATTTGTCGATTACATAGTCCATAACGCGACCACGCCCTTCATCATCAAAATCAATATCGATATCGGGCATACTTACACGATCCGGATTTAGGAAACGCTCAAAAAGTAGGTCGTACTGAATAGGGTCCAAATTGGTAATCCATAAACAATAGGCAACCGCAGACCCTGCAGCAGATCCACGACCGGGACCTACCGAAACATCCATATCTCGAGCAGCCCTAATAAAATCTTCAACAATCAAGAAATAACCAGGGTATCCGGTCTTTTCAATTACCTTGAGCTCAAAGTCTAATCGTTCATCAATTTCCGGAGTGATCTCCCCATATCTCTTTTTGGCACCTTCGTAGGTAATGTGGCGTAGAAACTTGTTCTCACCGCGTTTACCACCGTCTAATTTATCTTCTTCAAATTGAAATTCTTCGGGAATATCGAAGGCGGGCAACAGTACATCACGTGCCAAGGTAAAGGTCTCGACCTTATCAATAACTTCCTGAATATTGATGATAGCTTCCGGAATATCCTTAAAGAGCTCTTTCATCTCATCGGATGACTTAAAGTAGTATTCTTGGTTAGGCAAACCATAGCGATAACCGCGTCCGCGACCAATAGGGGTTGACTGCTTTTCACCGTCTTTTACGCATAAAAGAATATCATGTGCATGAGCATTTTCTTTCTCTACATAGTAGGTATTGTTGGTGGCTACTAGCTTTACATTGTGCTTTTTTGCAAACTGAATTAAAACTTGATTTACACGGTCTTCATCTTCTTGACCGTGACGCATGATCTCTATATACAGGTCATCGCCAAAGGTTTCTTTCCACCAAATAAGGGCTTCTTCAGCTTGGTTTTCACCAACGTTCAATACTTTACTGGGTACTTCACCGTATAAGTTACCGGTAAGCACCATAACATCTTCTTTGTACTGCTCTATGATTTTTTTATCGATACGAGGTACATAGTATTTACCGTCAACAAAGGCAATGGAAGACATCTTTGCCAAGTTTAAATACCCTTTTTTACTCTTGGCAAGCATCACTATTTGGTACCCATTGTCTTTCTGTGATTTATTGGTGTGGTCTTCACAGACTTGGAACTCGCAACCGATTATAGGGGTTATTTCCTGCTCTGGTTCCGGCAACTCATTCAAAGGTTCTTGTCCTTCTTCCAATGTGCCGTTTTGGGTAGCTTCGTAGCGCTTTTGGTTGGCTTCGTTTCTTGATGCCACTCCTTTATTATGGTTCAGTACGCCGTTCACGAAGTGAAAAGCCCCCATCATGTTGGCATGATCTGTCATGGCTACGGCGGGCATCTTTGCTTTTGCGGCGGCAGCGACCAAATCGGGTACACTAATGGTGGACTGAAGAATTGAAAATTGTGTGTGGTTGTGTAAATGTGCAAAACTTGCGTTTTCTAAGGTCGCAAGGTTTTCCTGTATTTCCTCTTGTGAAACTCCGCCTGTATCTTTTTCCCAAAGTGCATCGGATATTTTTTTCGATGCTTTTTTTAGGTTGATGTGTTTAAGGCCGATGAGTTGAATCTCCTGCGGATTCGCTTCGGAGAAATTCTTGAAATAATCTGGCTGTACATCTAATTGTTCAGCGGTATACTGATGTTTTCTGATCAGCTCTAAAAAACAACGCGTAGTGGCCTCAACATCGGCAGTGGCATTATGTGCTTCCCCAAAAGGTTCACCGAATAAAAATTGGTGCAGTTCGGTCAACGTTGGCAACTTGAACTTACCGCCACGGCCACCGGGAATTTGACACAACTGTGCCGTATGCTCGGTACAGGTGTCCAATACGGGCAATTCTTGTAACGGATTCTCCACGCCCAAACGGTGAAATTCCGCACCCATAATATTCACGTCAAAACCAACATTCTGCCCAACAATGAATTTTGTTTTGGACATGGCGATGTTGAACTTCTCCAGTACCTCGGAAAGGGAAACGCCTTGTTGCTCGGCTAGCTCGGTAGAAATACCGTGAATTTGCTCAGCATCATAAGGTATGTTGAATCCGTCAGGTCGTACCAAATAATCTTGATGCTCAATGCAATTACCCATTTCATCATGCAACTGCCATGCTATCTGTATACAGCGGGGCCAGTTGTCGGTATCGGTAATGGGGGCATTCCAGTTTTTTGGAAGACCGGTAGTTTCGGTATCAAAAATAAGGTACATATAGAATGTTCTGAGTGTTCAACACGGTCAGTTGAGTGACCTAAAAAGTGCCTATAAAATTACGAAAAAGGAGGTGTTGGTGAAAACGGAGTTACCAAGAGTTATTAACGAGGGTTTATGAGGACAATTTTATTCCGATCATCTGCCATCTTAAAATGCTGATAATGTGAGGTTTTTACTTGAAAAATGATTTCTGAAATTATGATTTTTAAGAAGCTGTATACGTTGTTAAAATATTTTTAAGGATAGTGACTTAAATAACTATGCTTAGTTGTTGCCAATTCGGTAATTTGAATTATATTTGCACCCGCTTTCAGATCAGCTTTGCTTGTTGAAGGCGAACGAGTTAAAAAACTAGAATTAATAATCAAGGGTCGGGCACCCTACAAATTAATGTGATATGCCAGTAAAAATTAGATTACAAAGACACGGTAAAAAAGGAAAACCATTCTATTGGGTTGTAGCAGCAGATGTTAGAGCTAAAAGAGATGGTAAATTCTTAGAGAAATTAGGTATCTACAATCCTAATACAAACCCTGCAACTATTGAACTTGATGTTGATAGCTCTGTAAAGTGGTTGCAAAACGGTGCACAACCAACTGATACTGCTAAAGCTATTCTTTCTTATAGAGGTGTTCTTTTAAAGCATCACTTATTAGGTGGTGTTCGTAAAGGAGCATTAACTGAAGAGCAAGCTGAAGAAAAATTCAATGCTTGGGTTGCTGAAAAAGAAGCTGCAATTGCCGATAAAGTTGGTGGATTGGATAAAGCTAAAGCTGAAGCTAGAGCTGCTGCATTGAAAGCGGAGAAAGAAGTAAACGATAAGCGTGCTGCTGAAGCTGCCGCTGCTGCTTTACCAGAAACTCCAGAAGGTGAAAGTGCAGAGGAAGAAGTAGAAGCTGTTGAAGCTGCTGGTGAGCCAGAACAAGCTACTGAAGCTCCTGCAGAAGACGATAAAGCATAAATTATTAGAAACGATGCGCAAGGAAGATTGTTTCTACCTAGGTAATATCGTTTCAAAATATAGTTTCAAAGGTGAGGTACTGGTTAAACTAGATACCGATGATCCCGAGATATACGAAAACATGGAATCAGTATTCGTTTCTTTAGGAAACAATCTGGTTCCATTTTTTATTAAAAGATGCCGACTTCATAAATCTAACCTTCTTCGTATAGATTTTGAAGAGGTAAAATCAGAGTCTGATGCAGACCGCATTATGAAATCTGGTCTCTATCTACCCCTTACCATGTTACCTAAACTTACCGGTAACAAATTTTATTACCATGAAATCATCGGTTTCACGATGATCGATGCTGTTCACGGAGATATTGGAATCATACAAAGTGTCAATGATACCACGGCACAAGCTTTGTTCGAAGTGGAGAAAGATGATAGGCAACTGCTTATTCCAATTAACGATGATATCATTACTAAAGTAGACCGAGAGAACAAGTGTATTCATGTAAATACCCCAGAGGGTCTTGTTGATTTGTACCTGTCTTAAAATCAGTGCCTAATTATCATTGCGTTTCTTTTAAGTTTTGTTGTTAGACATTGTGATACTGATAATATTCAGTTTTCTTTTTAAGAATTCTATTATTATTTAGCTTCTTAGCTTTGTTATTGGTCGAATTTTAACTGTTATTAAATTGTAAAGTTTGTAAGTTCATTGCAGTTATCAAAAACCTCCACCAATGACAATGAATTTAATGAACCAATTGTTCAAAGTTGTTTCCGTCGTTTTTGCATGCTGTTTAATATTCAGTTGTGCATCGGAAACAGAAAAGACAATTGCCTTAGCAGATGGAGCTAGTTTAAATAGTGTTCCAGAAAAAATCGATTTTACTTTTCATGTTAAGCCAATTCTTTCTGATCGTTGCTTTATATGCCACGGTCCTGATAAAAATGCCGTAGAAGGTAATCTTTCCCTACACTCGGCAGAAGAAGCTTATAAAGCATTAGGCGAGTTAAAAGACCATGCTGCCATTGTACCCGGCGATGCTTCGAAAAGTAGTTTGGTAGAGCGTATTAATAGTAATGATGCAAACTTAATAATGCCGCCACCGGAATCTAACCTTGTTTTAGAAGATTTTGAAAAAGAAATTTTAGAAAAATGGATAGAGCAGGGGGCAGAGTATAAAACGCATTGGGCATTTATACCGCCAACACCACAAGAAGTTCCTGAAAATAATGATGAGCAAGCTTGGGGAAACAATGAAATTGATGCCTTTGTCTTAAATAAGATGAAAGAAAAAGGTATGAGTCCCAGTGATAGGGCCAGTAGTGAAAAATTATTGCGCAGAATTACATTTGATTTAACCGGTTTGCCGCCTACGTTGGAGCAATTGCAAAAGTTCGCTGCCGATCCTTCTGAAGAAATGTATGAGGAAGTCATAGATTCTCTGTTGCTTTCTATTGATTATGCTGAAAATATGGCTGCCGAATGGATGGATATAGCCCGTTATGCCGATACCCACGGATATCAAGATGATTTTGAGCGTACCATGTGGCCTTGGCGAGATTGGGTAATTCACGCGTTTAAGGAGAATATGCCCTATGATCAGTTCGTAACATATCAATTGGCAGGCGATTTAATGCCAAATGCTAACCTTGAACAAATATTAGCTACCGGTTTTAACAGGAATCATAAGATAACTGCCGAAGGCGGGGTGATTCCTGAAGAATACCGGGTTGAATATGTTGAAGATAGAAATACCACGTTAGGTACCGCATTTTTAGGTCTTACCCTAGAATGTGCACGCTGTCATGATCATAAATATGATCCTATAAGTCAAAAAGAGCATTTTCAGTTTTATAGTTTCTTTAATAATATTCCTGAAAAAGGTCTGTTGGCAAATGCAGCGGAATTGCCTGAACCATATATAAAAGTGACTCCAAAAGAGGTTGATGATATCCTCGGATTTATCAATCTTGAAAAAAGTGAGATGAAAGAAGTACCGGTAATGGTCATGAAAGAAATGGATAAACCTCGTAATACCTATATTTTAGAAAGGGGTATTTATGATCAATATGGCGAAGAGGTATATCCTGATACTCCTGAATCCATTTTACCCTTCAATGATTATCCGAAGAATAGATTAGGCTTGGCAAAATGGTTGTTTGAAGATGAACACCCATTAACGGCTAGAGTTGCGGTCAATAGATTGTGGCAACGTATGTTCGGTAGTGCTATTGTGGCTTCTTCGTTCGATTTTGGTAACCAAGGTTCTTTACCTACGCATCCGGAATTGTTAGATTATTTAGCCATTAAATATAAAAATGAAGGTTGGGATACCAGAAAAATGTTGAAGTACATTGCCATGTCAGAAGCATACCGCCAAGACACCAAGGCACCTCCGGAGAAACTAGAACAAGATCCAGAGAATAAATATTTAGCAAGAGCTTCTCGTTTACGATTATCATCTGAAGCTATTCGCGATCAAGCATTGGCATTTAGCGGATTGTTGAATAGAGAAGTTGGCGGACCCAGTGTAAAACCTTATCAGCCCGAAGGAATTTGGGAAGAAACTACAGGTGGCGGCGGCGGTAGTACCGCATCATATACATTAAGCGAAGGTGATGATGTGTATAGAAAAAGTATCTATACTTTTTGGAAACGCACCGTGCCACCACCAAGTATGATGACTTTTGATAGTAGCTCTAGAGATTACTGTTCGGTTAAAAGACAAGAAACGAATACTCCGTTACAAGCTTTAGTCTTGTTGAACGATCCACAAATAGTGGAAGCTGCAAGAGTAGCTGCCGTTGGTGAAATGGAAGCGCACCCAAATGCAGAAAATGAGCAGATCAAAACATTGTTTTACAAAGCTACTTCGCGCTTACCAAATGAAACTGAAGTACAATCTTTAACCGATTACTATAGTGAAATGCTGGCAAAGGTAGAGAGCGGTGAAATTTCTACAATTGAGTATTTAAGCATAGGTAGAAGTGAAGTACCTGCTGATTTGAACAAGGATAAATTGGTGGCTATGACACTCACGGCACACACCATATTGAATTTAGACGAAACCATAAATAGAGGCTGATTATGAGCGAAAAGAAAATAGTTGAGGAACGGTCACTGATATTGAATAGACGCTCTTTTTTAGGAAAAGCGGCTATGGGAGTTGGCGGAATTGGTTTGGCTTCTTTATTAGGTACCAACTTGTTTAGAAAAGGCGAAAATGGATTGTATACGGCAGATAGTGGTCCGGCAGGAGTAAAGGGAGTATTGGATTCCCTGCATCATCCTTCAAAAATAAAAAGAGTAATTTATTTGTTTCAAAGTGGAGGTCCATCGCAATTGGAGCTATTTGATTATAAACCCCTTTTAAATAAACGTAGAGGTGAAGATTTACCAGAATCTATAAGAAACGGGCAACGACTAACGGGTATGACTTCTGGTCAAGATAGATTTCCATTAGTAGGCTCGAATTTCGGATTTCAACAATATGGTAAAAATGGTACGCATATCAGTGACTTATTGCCGTATACAGCCAAAATTGTAGATGATATCTGTATCGTAAAATCAATGTATACAGAGGCGATTAACCATGACCCTGCGGTTACGTTCTTTCAAACTGGTTCACAGCAACCAGGTAGACCAAGTATTGGTTCGTGGTTGAGTTATGGTTTGGGTAGCGAGAATGAAAACTTGCCCGCTTTTACGGTGCTTCTTTCAAGAGGTTCTGGTAGACCTAACGGACAGCCGTTGTACACACGTCTTTGGGGTAACGGATTTTTACATTCCCTACACCAAGGGGTGCAGTTTAGAGCGGCAAAAGACCCTGTGTTATACTTGAACGATCCAAAAGGAACTACCGCAGATGTAAAACGATCAATGTTGGATAAGTTGGCGGAATTGAATGATCAACACTATCAAGAATCTAACGACCCTGAAATTCAAAGTAGAATTGCGCAGTATGAAATGGCATATAGAATGCAAACTTCTGTGCCGGATGTAATGGATACCGAAGGGGAGCCCGATTATATTTATAAAATGTACGGGTCTGATGCTAAAATACCGGGTACGTTCGCTGCGAACTGCCTTTTGGCAAGACGTTTGGCGGAGAAAGATGTTCGCTTTATTCAATTGTACCACATGGGGTGGGATCAGCACGATAACCTTCCGGGAGCTATAGAAAAGCAAGCAAAAGATGTAGATCAGGCTTCAGCTGCCCTAGTGTCCGATTTAAAGCAACGAGGACTTTTAGAAGATACCTTGGTGGTATGGGGAGGAGAATTTGGTAGAACCAATTATTCGCAAGGTTTGCTTACCGATACCAATTACGGTAGAGATCACCACCCAAGGTGTTTTACCATGTGGATGGCAGGTGGTGGAATTAAACCTGGTATTGTGTACGGTGAAACCGATGATTTTGGATATAACATAACCAAGAACCCTGTTCATGTACATGATTTTCAAGCTACTATGTTGCATCAATTGGGAATTGACCACGAGAAATTCACCTATAAATATCAAGGTAGACGATTTAGATTAACCGATGTAGAGGGTCATGTAGTCAAAGATATTTTATCATAATGCAAAGAAGAACATTCATTATAAATACAGCCACTGCATCTGCAGGAATACTAACGTGCTCTTCTGTTGGCGCAAATATATTGGAATATAAAGATGCCATTATTGGTCACGGTAGTCATCAATATAAGATTGATTTGAATTGGGGTGCCTTAAATCCTAATTACTACCCGGTGAACGATTGCCATGAGATGGTGCAAGATTCTAAAGGCAGAATTTTGTTGCTTACAAATCACACCAAAAATAACATCATTGTTTATGACCGTTCGGGGAATTTGTTGGAAGCTTGGGGAACGGATTACCCCGGTGCACACGGACTCACTTTGAACGTGGAAAATGGGGAGGATTATTTATATATCGCCGATAATAATCGGCATGAGGTGATCAAAACTACCATTGATGGTAAAGTGGTACAGGTATTTTCATATCCCAAGGAATCTGGAAAATATATTGGTAAAGAACAATATATACCTACTGAAACCACAATCGCGGAGAATGGAGATGTCTATATTGCCGATGGGTACGGGGAGCAATACATAATGCGTTATAATGCCAAAGGTAAATTGTTACAGACTTTTGGTGGTAGAGGAGATGAAGATCATCTGTTTAATAATGCACACGGCATTTGCATTGATACCCGCGGAGGTAAATTACCTGAGCTTTTAATTACCGCCAGGCAGCAAAATAAGCTAAAGCGGTTTACTATGGACGGTGAATTTATTGCAAGTATAGATTTGCCCGGAGCATATATTTGTAGACCCGTAATTAAAGGCGAGAACGTTTATTTGGCAACCATTTGGTCTGGAGACGGATCAGATGGTACAGGATTCATTTCTATTTTGGATAAAAATAACAAACTGATTTCCGCACCAGGCGGATGTACTCCGGTATATGGAGAAAACGGCTTGGAACCCATGTATCAATCCATCAAAATATTTACCCATCCGCATGATGTTTGTGTAGACGATGATGATAATTTGTATGTTGCTCAATGGAATTCAGGGAAAACATATCCTATAAAACTTAATAGAATATGATCAAGCGTACTTTTTATTCCATATTCGCAATGCTCATGTTGTGCCAAGCATGTATTTCTCAAAATACAGAATTCGCATCTACTGAGATGTTTAAATTATCCGATCCTCGAATTCAAGTTTCATCTATTTTTTTTGATTCGTACACCACCCTGAATTTTGGTTTGGATATGCCTAATGCGACAATAAAATATACCTTAGATGGTAGTGCGGTAATTCTGAATTCACAGGTGTTTACCAAACCATTGAAAATTACCGAGAGTGCTATTGTAAAGGCAAAAATGTTTCATCCGGATTATAAAGAAAGCGATGAAGTACAGCTCGAAGTGGTGAAAATTTCAAGAAATAGTGCTATTAAACAGATAGAGATTACTCCTGCTCCCAGTGAAAAATATTCAGGAATGGGATCTGCGGGAATAATGGATTTAAAGAAAGGCAGTGTTCAATTTGGAGGTGATAAACAATGGTTGGGGTATCAAACGGAAAAAATATCCGCATCCCTTCTGCTTAAAAAAAATAGTACCGTTCATAAAATTGTGGTGAGTGCGTTAACCAATCAATCCAATTGGATATTTGCACCAGGTAAGGTCGAGGTTTTTCATGGGGACTCTTTAATTGGGGAAATGACATATCCTAAGAGTAAAAAAGAAACATTGAACAAGGCAACATTTTTAAACGTACCGGTTAAAAAAGGGATTTACGATACCTTAAAAGTAGTAATTTATCCGCTTGAAGAAATACCGGAATGGCACCAAGGCAAAGGAACCACTCCTTGGGTTTTTATTGATGAAATAATTATACAATAGCATGATACAATTAGGAATACAGATAGGACACCTACACCCGCTTTTTGTTCACCTGCCCATAGGTATCATCATGCTTGCCTTTATTTTAGAGGTATATGGCAGGTTAAAATCAAAAGACGCTTTTAACGAAGTTGTAGAATTTACGTTGTTGGTAGCTGGTGTAACGGCTTTGTTGTCATTGGGTACTGGTTGGTTGCTAGGTGAAGAAAGTGGCTATGATGAAGATTCGCTCTTTCTACATAGATGGATGGCGGTTGCGTTTACCGTTACCACGGTACTGTTATACTTGGTGAAACGAAGCAAAATAGAATGGGTGAGCAAAACCTATATTCCAATGTTTTTATTGGTATTGGCTCTGATTAGTCTTACAGGGCACTTTGGTGGTAATATGACGCATGGCGAAGATTACCTTTTCATGGAAGAAAAAGAAGAACTTGTCATTACGAACATACAAGAAGCCCAGGTATATGCGCAAGTAATTCAGCCCATATTGGATGACAAGTGTGTAAGTTGCCATAATGCCAATAAGGCTAAAGGCGGACTGTTAATGAGTACACCAAATGAGATTCTAAAAGGTGGTGATTCGGGTAGTTTATTCGATACAATTTCCGGTCAAGAACAAGCCTTGTTTTTAGAAAGAATACACCTGCCCTTAGATAATGATGATCATATGCCGCCAAAAGGAAAGGTACAGCTTTCAGATAATGAAAAGGCATTACTTGAATGGTGGATGGCGAATAAGAATTGCTTTGAATGTAAGGTAAACGAGTTGCCAAAAGAAGGTAAAATGGCGACTATTTTGACTTCTTTGGAACAAGATACTTCTGCAATCGCACTTTTGACAAAAGACGCTGTTGAGGTGCCAAAAGAATGGTTGCAAAATGTTAAGGCTGCAGGTATATCTGTGCAAACGTTATCTAGTACAAACCACCTTTTAACGGTGAACATGGCAAGTATGAATGCTGTGACCGAGGAAACTTTGGAGATGTTGGAAGATTATGCTCCTAATGTTATTGAGATGGATTTAGGATTTAGCAATTTTAATAATGATTTGATGGCAGAATTGAAACCGTTTAAAAATCTGCTAAAACTAAAATTGCAGCATACCCAAGTTACCGATGATATTGGTAAGTACCTTGGTGATTTTGAGCTTTTGGAATCTTTGAATTTATATGGTAGTTCGGTGACGGATAAATTGATAGATGAATTGAAGGAAAATAAAAGACTCCGCAATATTTATCTGTGGAAAACTGAAGTTACCGAGGATGGATTGGCACAATTACAACAAGATTTGCCTAGCGTGACCATTCAGCGAATTGGTGCAGATGTTTTTAAAGCGACCGTTTTAGACCCGCCAACGATTATTAGTGATCGTAGTTTTTTTAGTGAGAGTTTAAAAATAGCCATAGAAAGTCTATTTGAGGGAACGGAAATTTATTACACACTTGATGGCTCGGAACCTACGGAATCTTCTTTAAAATATGAAGGCGAGATTACGCTTGAGACCACAGCAAATGTAAAAGCAATAGCGACTAAAAAGGAGTGGGAGCCTAGTCATATTACCGAGCGTACATTTATCAAAAATAATATCGCATACGCAAATGTAGATTTATTATCAGTTCCTAATGAAAAATACAAGGGTCAAGAAGGTAAAACATTGATGGATCAAAAACGGGGTTCCGTTAATTTTGTTGATGGCAATTGGTTGGGTTTTGAAGGCAAACACTTAAATGCCGTTGTTGAATTAGAGAAAAAACAATCTATTTCTAAAGTTTCTATCGGTGCTTTGTCTGCACCTGCAAGTTGGATATTTTATCCCACATCTTTTGTAGTTTCCGTTTCTAACGATGGTGCTAATTATAAGGAGGTGGGTAGAAAAGATATGGGTAATGAAGAACCAAATGCTGAGGTAAAACTTACTTTTTTCGATTTGGATATAGCGCCTACCGATGCAAAATATGTGAAGCTATCCATTAAGAGTCCGTTGAAAAATCCTGATTGGCATACCGATCCAGGTGGTAAAAGCTGGATTTTTATTGATGAGGTGGTGCTGAATTAAGTTATTGGCTGGCATTGAAATAGATCATTAAATATCTGTAAACGTTTGTTATGAGTTTAAAATCATGTTACATTCTATTCTTGGTTACCGTAATCTCTCAGCATATATCTGGTCAGAAAATAAAGCCTGCTGAAAAGAACAGGCCCAATGTTATTTTGATTTTTACTGATGACCAGGGTTATAATGATGTGGGCGTTTTTGGTGCAGATGATATTGATACTCCCAACTTAGATCAAATGGCTGCAGACGGAGCCAAACTCACCCACTTTTATGCTGCCCAAGCGGTGTGTTCCGCTTCTAGGGCGGGAATTTTAACCGGTGTTTATCCAAACAGAATCGGTATTCATAATGCCTTTATGCCCAACAGTAAAGTAGGTCTGCATCCAGATGAGACTACACTAGCAGAACTTTTAAAGGAAGAAGGATATGCTACCGCTATTTTTGGGAAGTGGCACCTGGGCGATGCAGAACAATTTATGCCGAACAACCAAGGTTTTGATGAATATTATGGAATTCCATATTCTAACGATATGTGGCCATTACATCCACAGCAAGGACCTATTTTTGATTTTGGTCCGTTGCCTTTATATGAAAATCAAAAAGTGATCGACACGCTTACCGATCAAACGAATTTAACCACGGAGATTACCGAGCGTAGTGTCGATTTCATTAACCGCAATAAAGAGAATCCGTTCTTTTTGTATGTTCCGCATCCGCAACCCCATGTACCCTTATTCGTTTCTGATAAGTTTAAAGGAAAATCCAATAGAGGCAAGTATGGTGATGTTATTATGGAACTCGATTGGTCTGTTGGGGAAATTATTAAAGCAGTAGAAAGGAATGGTTTAACAGAGAAAACCATTGTTATTTTTACTTCTGATAACGGACCATGGTTGGCATACGGAAATCATTCTGGTAGTGCCTTACCTTTTAGAGAGGGTAAAGGAACCGGATGGGAAGGTGGACAAAGAGAACCTTTCATCATTAAATATCCGAAAGAAATTAAAGCAGGGTCAACTATCGAAGCCCCTGTTATGGCCATTGATATTTTACCATCAATTGCTGAGGTAACGAATGCTCACTTACCAGAAAAAGAGATAGACGGTAAAAGTGCATGGTCGCTATTTACAGGTAAGACCAATGAGAGTCCGCATGAGGCATATTTCTTTTACTACCGAGTAAATGAACTTTTCGGTGTTCGGTACGGCAAATGGAAATTATATTTTCCACATCGGTATAGAACAATGAACGGTCAGAAGCCTGGCAAGGATGGTTTTCCCGGAAATTACAAAATGATCGATCTTAAGCAGATTGAACTTTACAATTTGGAAATCGATGAAAGCGAGACAATAAATGTAGCATCAGCTTACCCAAAAGTGGTAAAGACCATTCAGAAGTTGGCGGATGATATGCGTGAAAAATTAGGCGACTCACTGCTAGATATGGAGGGTAACGAAACAAGGTCTCCAGGGCGTATTGACTAATTAGTTTTTCAGTAGTTTAAAAAATTGCAATTCATCATTATTGTTTCCTACAAGAAAGTAGTTGTTTTGACCGTTGTTTATGGCTACCAGTTTTTTTGCATCACCATCAGCAAAAAATCCTGTTTCCGACCCTCTCTTAGCGGTAAATGCTCCTTTACCATTACCTAAAAGTAAAATTCCTGTTCCGGCATCGTTTCTTGGAGTTTCTATTTCTGAAACGTATAAATTACCTACTGCAAGAACATCTAGCCACCCATCGCCATTAAAATCGCTTACATGCATATCATTTATGTTAGAAAGTTGTGCCAGATTAGGTAGGTTGCTAATTGTAAATTGCCCGTTCCCCAAATTTTCTATATAGACTGAAGCAAATGTATCTGCACTGTAGTGTAGCGAGTTTTTTAATTTTTCTTCACCGTATACATCTTTCAGTTCCATAGAAGCAAAGGCGTCATATTTTACTATCTTTTTCTTTAAAGCAGGAATTTGTTCTGAAGAACACGAAAAACCTCTTAAAGGATAATGTTTTTCTTTATTGTAATACCCTAGAACGATGTCTGCGTTACCGTTGGAATCAAAATCATTGTAGTAAACATCAAAAGGCTTGTCTGGACTGGTTTTGTATTTATAGTTTAAACCAAGGTTGCCGGCTATATAGTCCAGATCACCATCATTATCAAAATCACCTTGTTCTATACTGAACCACCAACCGTAACTTGATTTAAAATCTTCGGTATTGATTTTTGATAGGTTCCCATGGTTATTTTCAAAAATGGTAATAGGCATCCATTCTCCAACAACTATGAGATCTAAGTCATTGTCTTGGTCGTAATCGGTCCAAATACCGTCGGTTACCATACCGATATTTAATAACTCTGGCGATAGGGTTTCTGTTTTGTTTACAAGCTGTCCGTTGTCATTCACCAATAACATGCTAGAAGTTGGATTTGGATATTGATGTGGCGTATGTCTGCCACCTACAAATAGATCTATGTCGCCATCTCCATCATAATCCGCTAATTTTACTACTGACCCACTAATTCTGTTCGCATTCAGAATAGCTCCTTTATTAAATGTGTCGTTACCTTGGTTCAAGTAAACTCTATCGGTGTAATGAAAATCATTTTTTGGGTATTCGTTTCCACCACTAACAACATAAAGATCTTTTAATCCGTCATTGTTGATGTCAACAAAAAGAGCATCTACATCTTCGTAACCTGCTTCTTTTTGCCAAAATGTAGTCTGACTCTCTTTAAAACTTCCATTTTTCTGTTGAACAAACAGGATAGGAGCTTGGTTTGCGGCACCGCCAATATAGAAATCGTCCAAACCGTCATTATTGATATCTCCAGCAGTCAGCGCAGGTCCGAATTGTGAGAGTTTATGGGGTAGTAATATCTGTTTTTCAAAATCGTTAAAAGTGTTCTCTTGATGCTTGAATTTTGCATTTTGAGTTGCAGTGACATCGGCAAACAGATATTGATTAGGTTTTTCTGTTCTACCTTTATTTTCATCAAATTCGTTTGATGTAATCTCTAACAACTGATTAGTTTCTATATTTTTTTTAATGGTGGTATTTCCATTAGGCCATAACACAATAAGGCTATCAATTTTTTTATGGCTGTTCAGTCCAAAATGTAGGGTTGATTCACTGGTAGAGTATATGCCTCTTACATTGGTACTTTCTATGGTTTGTACCTCTTTTGAGGTGTATAGATTAACCCTGGTGCCAAAAGTTGGTCTATTGTTTTGATCAATAAGTTTAATTCTCAGGAAATTTCCATTTTCTAAGCTTTCTGAATTATTTCTGTAAATAAAAGCTTCGTTATTGATGTTGTTCACTACTAGATCTAGATCGCCATCATTGTCCAAATCGGCATAAGCAGACCCATTTGAGAACGACTCTTCATCTAGTCCCCAATCATTAGATCTGTTCTTAAATTCCAGATCTCCTAAGTTTTGATAGGCATAGTTTTTTAAAGGTTGTGATGGTACCATACCGACGGCTTTTTCAAGGTCTACAATATCCCAAATACTTTTGATATTCTGTGCCCTTGGATTTTTTTGTAGCCATTGAGCCCTGGTAGTATTGATATAGTTGGCAACATTTTTGTCCGCATCGGTATTTCTAATATCCCTTAACAGTCCGTTGGTAACATAAGTATCTTTTAACCCGTCATTATCAAAATCGGCGATGAGGTTAGACCAGCTCCAATCTGTTGCCGCCATACCGGTGAACTGAGCTATGTTGCTAAAGGTTTCATTACCATTGTTAAGCTGTAGGGTATTGTACATGTATTGGTAGCCTCCACCATCTTCTACAACTTTCCAAAAAGAATCAATGTTCATACCGCTCATGTTTGATTTTAGCCTGAAGTTGTCTTCCGAAACCATGTCCAACACAAAAACATCTAAGTTTTGATCATTATTAATATCGGCAACATCTACACCCATGCTGTAGTACGAAGTTTGTTTTAGAGCACTTTTTTCGATGCTTGAAAACGTACCGTCTTGATTGTTGAGGAATAAAAAATCTGGAGCGTAAAAATCATTGGCGACATAGAGGTCTGGCCATCCGTCGTTATTAATGTCACTTGCCGATACTGCATTTGGAAAACCCGTACGGTCTATACCTGCAGCTTTAGATACATCTTCAAAGGTATTGCCATTATTCTTGTAAAGCTTTAGTGCATATTGGGGTACAAGAAGATTGTCTGCATTGTGGTATTGAGAAAGGCTACCCGGATTTGGTGGTTGGGTCAATAGGAAAAGATCTAATAGACCGTCTTTGTCAAAATCTAAAAAAGTAGCATGTCTTGTTCTTTCGGTATTCGCAATCAATAATTCTTCAGCCTTTTCTTCAAAAGTTCCATTGCCTTTATTTAAGTACAATAGGTTTCTTCGCCATTCGGGGTTTTCATCATACAGTTCTCTGCTTACGTAAATATCTTGGTGTCCGTCATTATTGATATCGGCTATGGTTACGCCGGTTGACCATCCTTCAAAATTTTTAATACCTGCTTTTTCGGTAACATCCTCAAAAACTAAATTCCCCTTGTTTAGGTATAATTTATCTGGTACCATATTGCCAGCAAAGAAAATATCTTGTAGCCCATCATTATTAAAATCACCAATACCCACACCTGCGCCACCATAAAAGTTTGCATAGGCAAATATGTTTTTGTCCTTATCATCTTTAATGATGTTATTGAAATCGACACCCGTTTCATTTGAAGGGAGAAGTGTAAATAATTTTGGTGTTGCCTTAGTCTCTTCCGGAGCATTTTCACAACATAAAATTAACAAGGAACAGAAGTAAAATAAATGCCTGATTTTCATGATTACAAGATACTATTTTATACAAAAAAAGGAGAGTTTCCCCTCCTTTTCAAACTCAATAAAAAATTAACTCAAAACTATTATGAGAGGTTTCACTCAAAAACCTAACGTAATTGTTATTATTCGACATCCCACCAAACTCTAGTGGTAAGAACATCTGGTCCTTGAGCGGCTATTGCAGCGGCATAGTTATCAGGATTATTACTTTGTTCGCTTTCAGAATATGTAAGTCTTCTTGGTATCGTACCGTTGGTTACGTTACCAGGGTAGTTTACCGGTGTAAGTGTAGGGAAACCTGTTCTTCTCCAGTTAGAGAAAGATTCATATTCATTTAAGAAAGTTGCTGCCCAATATTGGGTGTTGATCTGCTCTAGTGCATTACCTGCATCATATGGGTTGGCAGCAAGATAATCTGCAATGGCAGCATCGGCAATAATACCACCTTCACCATATAATGATAATTGTTTCATCGCCGCGGTTACTCCGTTGTTGTAATGTGTTTCTGCATCACCTGCAAGACCCCATCTTACGTTTGCTTCGGCAAGCATAAATTCTACCTCTGCGTACGTTTGAAAAATCATAGGTGCGGTTTCAGAAGTTATTAAAAGGCGATTAGGCTCAGAGTAGTCGTTTAAATTGCTGAAAAGATTATCAAGATCGACATCTTGCTCTTGTAGCATAGGAAGATCCTGACCATTGGACAGACCTCTTTGTGCGTCTGGATCTAGTCTTTCCTCCACCGTTCTATCTTCTCTATAATCCTCTATGAATAGACCAGGGTTCTCGGGATCTTCTTTAAAAATAATTTTCTGTGCCGGTAACGAAGCCAATACCGTTAACCTTGGGTCGTTTGCATCTTTTAATAAATTAATGAACGTATCGCTCATTCTTGGATTTCCATCAGCCGTAAACACTTCGCCAATTCCATTTTTGTTATCCGCATCGTGTTGCAGATAAAAGATATCTTCATTAGATGTCATTACACCTCCGTCAATAGCTTTTGTAACCCATGCTTGTGAAGCTGTAGGGTCTACTTTAATTAGCCTAAGACCTAAACGTAACATTAAGGAATTAGCTAACTTTTTCCATTTCGCTTGATCACCATTATAGATAACATCTGCAGAACCAAATTCAGATACTCCAGTACCTAATGCAGCAGAAGCTTCTTCCAGTTCGTTCAATAAATCTGGGTAGATTTCGCTTTGCGCATCATATTTAGGAAGAAAAATACCTTCTATAACTGCTTTACCTGCCTCACTATATGGTACATCGCCATATAGATCGGTAAGCCTTGAGTAAGCAAAGACACGTAATATTTTTACGATAGCCTTCATTTCTTCTGGAGCTTCTTCCTCTTCTAATTGAAAGGTCAAATCTTCAATCGATTTAATGGCATTCTCATAATAGCGATCCAATAAAGATGAAGCATAACCTTTGTTCCATGTATATTTATCACCACTCCAGTAACCAGCAGTTGTAGCCACATGTTGCATCATGGTAGATTGATAGATCATGGCCGCTCTCCAGTTGTCATATCTTTCACTAGAAATAAATTTCATCACCGCAGTTAGCTTATTACTGGCATCTACCTGGGTTGGCTTTGTTGGATTCACATTCAAATCTTCAAAACCATCATCACATGCACCTACAGAAAGTAGTGCAAACATTAGTATATATATTGATTTTTTCATAGTTCTCTTTTAAAACTTTACATTGATAGTTAGACCGTAACTTCTAGAAGAAGGAACTCCAAAATATTCCAGACCTTGAGAGTTTCCAACAGTGTAAGCACTTTCTGGGTCAATATTATCTACACTTCTTTTTATGTAGAATAAGTTAGAAGCGATAAGCGATACATTAACATTGGTTAAAAATACATTGTCTAGGGCTTTCTTTGGTACGGAGTAACCCAAGCTTAATTGTCTGAATTTAATATAATCAGAGTCTTCAACGAATTCTTCTGCGATATCTGCAATTTCACCATAATAGTCAGCTAAATTTTCTGGTGCAACTGTCGTTGTAAATGCAGCTCCAGATTGGTCAACACCAGATACGGTCAACCCATTTTCTCTGCCTTCTAATGTGTTTTTATGTAGACCATTACCATATAGGATCGTGTTGGTGCCAGAAAATATCTGTCCGCCAAACTTTCCGTCGATCAAAAAGTTCAGATTGAAGTTCTTGTAAGTAAATGAATTTGAAAAACCTAATGTCAATGGTGGTACACCTTCACCTAAAATCTTACGCTCTCCTTCAACAGCTCTTGGTACACCATCATCACCTACTTCATAAACTATAGTACCGTTATCATCACGCTCGTAAGAAACACCAACTATAGAACCATAGGTTTCACCAACAATATGGGTAATTCTTACGTTCTGTGTTCTTGGTTCATCAAGGTTAATATCAGAGTCAACATCGTCAGTAGCAACTACCAGGCCTTCATTATAAGCACCATTTACGGTCATATTCCAAGAGAAGTCATCTGTTCTAATGGGCGAACCACTAATTAAGAATTCAACACCCTCATTGGTTACCTTACCTAAATTTGCGCTAGCACCGTTATAACCAGAATACGTAGATGTTGATACATTTACAATATCATTTGTTGTTTCATTGCTATAGTAAGCAACATCAAAAGATAGGCGGTTGTTAAAGAACCTCATATCTAAACCAACTTCCGTTTCGCTTTTACTAAAAGCAACTAAATTGGCATTTGGAACTGTACTACCGGAAACTCTACCTAATGGCTGACCGTCAATTGGGATTCCGAAAATTTCATAGTTCAAAGCCAAAGAGTAAGGATCTTGAGCACCACCTGCAACTTCAGAATAACCACCTCTTAATTTTAAGAAGCTAACGAAAGAAGGCATGTTAAAAGCATCCGATAATATCAAACTACCATTAACTGAAGGGTAGAAATCATCATTAGGAGTAGTTTTACCCGGGAAGGATAATGTAGAGAACCAGTCATTTCTACCTGTAAAGGTAACATATGCCCAACGGTCATAAGATAGTTCTAATGAACCATATACAGAACCAATTTTTCTTTCTGAATATTCTCTGCTACGAGATTGGCTAACTGTATTACCTATGTCTTCTAAACCTGGAACAATAAAGTCATTACCGCCTAAATATAGATTTTCAGATTTAACGTGGTTGTTGTTAGCACCTACTAATGCAGATATGGCAAACTTATCTGTAATATCTTTTTCTGCAGCTAATATTAAATCGGCATCAACTTGATTGTATCTTCTTTCTTCTTCTGTTATACCACCTAATGGCTTGTAAGCTGTTCCGTAAGGTTCAACAGAAGTTCTTCTAATAATATCATTATCTATACCAATTCTACCGGTTAACGATAACCAGTCTAAAATATCATAACGGAGAGATGTAGAAGCAATTATTCTGTTTCTAACATCTTCATTGTTGAAGTTATAGGCTGCAAAATATGGGTTTGTGGAAAATGTGTTATTAGAGAATTGTCTCTCAGTACCATCAGGATTTGTAGATGGCTGTAACGTAGTTACATCGATGTTACCTGGCAGCAAAGCCACTGAAAAGTTAGCATTACCAGGAGAATCTGAAAGTCTTGGTCTGTTTTTAACCTTTTCTATAATGTACTTGGCATTTACGCTGCTCGTTATCTTTTCTCCTAATATTGCACTAGAATTGAAAGAAAAAGACTTTCTGTTTAAGCCGGCATTTGGTAGTACATCTGAATTATCTAGATTTGATGCAGAAAGTCTATAGGTCAAATCTTCTTTGGCACTGGTTATGGCAACCGTATTAATAAAAGTAGATCCCGTTCTATAGAATTTGTCAACGTTATTACCTACATAAGAGTAAGGTCTTGAAACACCATCGAACTGAGTTGAATTTACACCATCATAAGCTTCTCCCCAAGAAGAACTACCTGCCTCTAATGCGGCACTTTGTGAAGATGGTCTTACACCTCTAACACCTTGTCCATATTCAGTTTGAAAATCTTGTAATGAAGTGTCTACTTTGTCAAAAGTTACAGAGCTACCCACTTCGATGCCAAAACCTTCTTGTCCTTTACCAGATTTTGTGGTTACGATAATAACACCACCTGCAGCACGAGAACCGTACAGTGCAGATGCCGCACCACCTTTAAGTACGGAAATGGATTCAATATCATCTGGATTTAAACTTGAGATACCATCACCACCATCTGAACCACCCCATAAACTGGCTGAACCATTATTGCCGTTACCGATCGGAATACCATCCACTACATAAAGTGGTTGGTTGTTACCAGATAATGAACTTGCACCTCTAATAACTACTCTACTGGAACCAGCTGCACCGGTAGCATTTTGAGAGATGTTTACACCGGCAATTTTACCTTGTAAGGAGTTAATGGCATTTGGTGTCTTGATAGTAGAAATTTCTTCAGCATCAACTTCCGTTAAGGAGTATCCTAATGCTTTGGTTTCTTTACGAATACCTAATGCGGTAACTACTACTTCGTCTAATTCACTGGCATCTTCTGCAATTGAGGTATTGACGGTAGATCTACCGTTAACACCAACTTCTTTGGTCTTATACCCTAAAGAGGAGAAAACCAAAGTTGCATTTGCATCAACGTTGATTGTGTAATTACCGTCGAAATCAGTAGAAGTTCCGTTTGTTGTGCCTTTTTCAACAACGTTTACACCTGGCAAAGGTATACCGGTATCGTCTGTGACAACACCAGAAACGCTTTTACTTTGACCTATTACCGCCTGAAAAAAAAGCAGTAATGCAACGGTCAAAAAACTTGAGAATTTTTTGTACATAAATAAGTGAGTTAAGTTAGTTTGTATAAAATACTGTCATAAGTTGAACCATTCCCCACTCAATCATTAAAAATTTCGACAAATAACTGTTGTGAAAAGCTTAACAACGTGTTAACAAAAAGAAAATTTTTACTAATGAAACAATTCTTAAGGGTTTTGTAATGCCCTAATAACCTGCCATTGTTCATCTGTAATTGCTGGTCCGTCAAAAAAAGAGACACCATTTGCACCATTGCTTTTTGCTTGATGAATAGCTTCGTTAAGTTGATTAACAGTCATTTCTGGAACATAAATACCCGTGTGTAATTCTGTGTCTCTACCTTCTAAATCTGCTACGCCTTGTTTTGTGGCATAACCGATCCAATCTATTTCTTCGTTATAGAATTTATTATAGATCATAGGTAAAACGGCATCTACTTTCCATTTGTCCCAACGTTGGCGTACCATATGGTCTGCCATTTCTGGATAGGGGAATACAGCGGCCGTTAGTATTTTGCCGTTTTCATGGGTGATTTTATATGCCTCATCTACAATCGATTTTATTTTATTTAGGCGGAAATTTTTCCATTCCATATCTATTGCAGGATTTGTAAAGTCCTTTGGGTTTTTATGGTGTATTTTTTCAAATTCCGCTGTACAAACATCACAGTAACAGAAATCATATCTTGGCAATTCTGTCTCCTGTTTTAAATCATATTTTGGTAGCAGTCCAATAGGAAGAAAAATATCTGAATATCGTATATAATCTAAATGATAGCTAGCTACGCCTTCTACTTTAGATAAACCTTCTATTAAACCAAGAATATGCTCTCTAGATTCTTTTCGGGTCGGGCAAAGCCATTTGTAATAACCCACATAAGGTGGTTCGTCATAGCAAGATTTTCCATCCCTACTTACGGCATACCACTCTGGGTGCTGCTCTGCAACCTTATCACCTGGGCGGTTCATGGTAAACATCCATGCATGTACTTCAAGATCATGCTTTTTGGCTATAGGTACTAAACGGGCTAGTAATTCTGGATCACCATAGGTGTTGATTAAAATGGCGTCCAAACCATTTTCTCCATATTTTTTAAACTCTTCATCAAATGATTCGTCTGTTCTAGATTTGTCAGCTGTGGTCCATGTCCAAAGTTTAAAATTTGATTCTTTAGTTGTGGTTGTACTATTTGTAATAGTTTCTGCCACTTCTTTTTGTGGTTTGTTTTCACAGGAAACAATAAGTAATGGAATAAAAAGTGTTAGAAAGTGAAAGAATTTAGTTGGTTTGTTCATGGTAGGTTTCAAATTTTCCGTCGGTATGTATAACTAGTTGATTATTTGTGAAAGGACTTTTCACCCAAATGTCGAAGCCAAAATTATTCTTTTCTAAAACCGCAATGACTGGTTTTCCCTTTATTATTTTAGCTTCTCTTTGAAGTTTTCCGTTTTTAAGGTTCCAGCCTTGTTCATTTTTGTTCTTGACGTTTCTGTACAATTGGTACATATACCATTTTATATGTTCGTCTTCGGGAATAGTAAATGTTTTAGAATCATCTTTACTAAAGTATACATAGCCCCAATGTTCTGGCTCGTGCATATTTATTACCCCTTGTGGAGACCAGACCCAATTATATTCGGGTAAAAATTTCCCATTTGAATCTTTCTTTCTGTAATACTTGCCGTTGTTTAAATCAAAGTCCCAGTTAACCCTAGAAAAGTTGATTCTCCAAAATTCATTTTCTGGTACTTTGGTAGTACCGCCCGGGGCTGTGGTAAATGACCATGGAATGGCTATTTCAATGTTCCACCCTTTATCTATGTCAGATGAGTTATTTAATGTACCATTTATATTCACTGCTGTTTCAATTCCCTTAAAATCCCATCCATCCATAATATACCCATGATTTCTATAGGGTTTTGATAGGTACAGATCCCAAATGGTATTTAGGGCATTCATCTCGAATTCATAATAATTATGGGTATCACCATCTGGATCTATAAATATTTCAAAATCATTGTTGTAGAAGATAATGGTGTCTCTTTGCTTTAAGTTAGCCCAAACATGGGACTCTTCAAGTTGTGCAAAAAAGTACATGTACTGTTGGTCCCATAACATTTTAAACTTTGTAGGGTAAGTAGGTTTTTTAATGCCTTCTATATCAATGAAGTTACTTGACCAGTTAGCAGACTGCCATGCATCTTCGTTCATTTTACCATCAATTGAAATAGGTTCAGTTGTGTTTTCTGCTATATAGGTACGTGGTGTTTCTTGAGCTATCAATGATATTGCACCAAGATAGATAAGAAACAATAGTAATGCTATGGCTTTCTTTGTTTTTAGTGATTTTTTATCGGTTATTTCCATAGCCTAATATTTTGGTCTGTTCTTGTTGTCTAACTCATAACCTAAAGAATAGGGAAAATAGAAGCAATTAATTAGGCTAACTTCTATATTTAGCAGTGCTAGGCACCAAAAACAGTATTGCAGTATAAAGCTTTGTCTTTTGTTTAGACTTTTAAAATGCGCTTTTGCTCAAGTTGTTTTAACTACATTTAGCAATAATTAGCTTTTATGGTTATTCTGAGATTATTGTTGAATATTTTTAAAATTCTTCGTAAACTGAATATTTTTAGCCTAACAACTATGGATCGTTGCCCAACGTCATATTAGGGCAGAATAAAATTAGTGTTTGAAGCCTATGGATATTAGATTAATGAAGTTATTGAGAAGGCCCAAATTTTTTGGTACCAGTGAGATCAAACCTTGGCACCATATTTTATTTTGGTCGGTCTATTTTGTCTTCAATACTTTTAGGTGGACGTTTATACATGACGATTTCTTACTTTCTTTACGAACTAACCTTATCGGTTTTCCTATTCATATGTTTTTGGCATATTTAAATGCCTATTACCTAATGCCCAAGTTTATTTATACAAAGAGGTATTTGGAGTATACGGTGTATATACTGCTATCATTGTTTATAATGCTTTTGGTGAAATATAATCTTACCTATTATTTGGTGAGTACAGATGTAATGCCAGAAGGACCAGAAGTTATCAATACCCTTACTATTGGCTATGCCGTGCAAACTATGATAGGCGAAGTTTATGTAATCTCTTTCTTTACGGCGATAAAACTGACTATAGATTGGTTGAGGGAAAGTAGTAAACTACACGATTTAGAGAAGCGACAACTTAAGACAGAACTTCGCTTTTTGAGGTCGCAGGTATCACCCCATTTTTTCTTTAATACATTGAATAATATTTATTCATTGACCTTAGAAAAATCTGATCAAGCCCCAGAGGTAATTTTGAAACTCTCAGAACTAATGCGCTATTTACTATACGCAACGAAGAAACAGAGGCAAGATTTAACCAGTGAAATTAATTGTATTAGAAATTACATAGATTTGGAACGTATTAGGTTCGATGATTCGTTGAAGATAGATATGAATATATCTGGTAATCTAGATAATTGTAAAATACCACCAATGCTATTGATTCCCCTTATTGAGAATTGCTTTAAACATGGGGCTAGTAAGAATATAGGGGATATGAAAATTAAGATTGATGTAAAGGTTGATGATGATTGGATGGATTTTAAAGTGTCCAACTCTATTCCACTTGTAAACAAAGAATACGTATACCCTGTAAAAAGAGGAGGCATAGGTCTTTCTAATGTCAAAAAAAGGTTGGAGCTGGGGTATGCGAAGAACGAATATGATTTAAAGATTTTCGAGGAGGATAAAATGTTCAATGTGTTTTTAAAGCTTAAGGTAATATGATTTTAAAAGTAATAGTAGTAGATGATGAGCCATTGGCGGTAAATGTGATTAAGAACTATATACTGAGGGTGAAAGAATTGCAGCTGGTCGGTACTTTTTCCAATGCTTTGGATGCATCTACTTTTTTAAGGGATAACGAGGTAGATATTATGTTCTTGGATATTAATATGCCTTTTCTTGACGGATTGGAGTTTTTAAGCACCTTGCACAAAAAACCTTTTGTAATTATGACAACCGCTCATGAAGAGCATGCCTTAAGGAGTTTTGAACTGGAGGCTATTGATTATTTGGTGAAACCAATTTCATTACCTCGATTTTTCAAATCTGTTGATCGTATCATCGGTCTTAGGAAAATAGGCAATAATGGTGGTGCTGACAAAGATGAGAAGCCTTCCATTTTTGTTAAGGTGGATAAAAAGAAATTGCAGAAAATTTACCTTGATGAGATTATGGTGATAGAAAGCCTTAAGGACTATATCAGGATTATTACACCTACCGCTAAATATATTATTCATAGAACCTTAAGTAGCTTTACGGATGAGCTACCTGGTGATAATTTTATTAGAATACACCGTTCGTACACTATAGCCGTTGATAAAGTAAGTGTAGTAGAAGGTAATAGTGTGGAGATTGGGGGTATTAGATATACTATTGGAAGAAGCTATTTAGCCGATGCCAAAAGTAGAATACTCAATAACCTGACGGACTAAAATTTTCTACTAATTTTAGAAATAAATTACGTTGAGCAAGCTATTTAAATTTAAACAATTCAATATTGAACAAGACCGTTGTGCTATGAAAATTGGTACAGACGGTGTTCTGTTGGGTGCTTGGGCGCCAATTATAGGTTCGCCCATATCTATTCTTGATATTGGGGCAGGTACGGGTGTCATCGCTTTAATGTTGGCTCAGAGGAGCAATGCAGAGGTAATTGATGCTCTTGAAATCGATGCTGAAGCCTATGAGCAATGTGTGGAGAATTTTGAATGCTCCCCTTGGGGAGATCGACTGTACTGTTATCATGCCGGTTTAGATGAATTTGTTGATGAGATCGATGATGAATATGAGTTAATAGTATGTAATCCGCCTTTTTATTCTGAAACGGTTGCATCTGGAAATTTACAGCGTGATCAAGCAAGGCAAAATGAATTTCTTCCTTTTGATGAACTTTTAGAAGGCGCTGCCAAATTATTGGCGGAAAACGGAACGTTTGCCACTATAATTCCTTTCAAGGAAAAAGATGCTTTTTTAAATATGGCGGTAGGGCTGGGCTTGTTTCCCTATAAATGTTTGCATGTAAAAGGTAACCCTAAGGCAGAAGTTAAGCGGGTGCTGTTGGCATTTTCTAAAGAACAAAAAGACTGTGAAACTTCTGAATTGATTATTGAAATTGAAAGACATCGGTATACTACTGAATATGTAGACTTGACAAAAGATTTTTATTTAAAAATGTAACTTTAGCGTTACTTATTGTTATATTTCTTTATTTATCTTTGAGGAAAGCTTTGTTATGAGACCAGATTTATTTGAAGCACCAGACTACTACAATTTAGATGATTTACTTTCTGAAGAGCATTTGCTAGTTCGCGATGCTGCACGCCAATGGGTGAAAAGAGATGTATCTCCTATTATTGAAGAATATGCCCAAAAGGCAGAATTCCCCAAACAGATTATTAAAGGTCTTGCCGAAATTGGTGCCTTTGGTCCTTATATACCCGAAGAGTATGGTGGGGCTGGGTTAGATCAAATAAGTTACGGACTTATCATGCAAGAAATTGAGAGAGGGGATAGCGGCGTTCGGTCTACGGCATCGGTACAATCTTCTTTGGTGATGTACCCTATATATACCTATGGTACGGAAGAACAACGTAAAAAATATTTACCCAAACTAGCAACTGGCGAATGGATGGGGTCTTTTGGGTTGACCGAACCCAACCACGGTTCTAACCCAAGCGGTATGGAAACCAAGTATAAAGATATGGGAGAATATTATCTACTGAACGGAGCCAAACTTTGGATTTCCAATTCACCCTTCTGTGATATTGCCGTAGTATGGGCAAAAAATGAAGAAGGTCGTATTCACGGATTAATCGTAGAACGTGGTATGGAAGGCTTTACTACGCCAGAAACCCATAATAAATGGTCATTGAGAGCATCAGCAACCGGTGAATTGATTTTTGATAATGTAAAGGTGCCGAAAGAAAACTTATTGCCAAACAAATCTGGATTGGGAGCACCATTGGGTTGTTTGGATTCTGCAAGATTTGGAATTTCTTGGGGAGCTATAGGTGCCGCTATGGATTGTTATGATACTGCTTTAAGGTATGCCAAAGAACGTATTCAATTTGGTAAACCTATTGCCGCAACTCAATTACAACAAAAGAAATTGGCTGAAATGATTACTGAAATCACCAAGGCGCAATTGTTGGCTTTTAGATTGGGACAATTAAAAAATCAAGGGAAAGCTACCTCTGCCCAAATTTCTATGGCCAAACGAAACAATGTGGAAATGGCCATAAAAATAGCACGTGAGGCAAGACAGGTGCTTGGCGGTATGGGTATTACCGGTGAGTACAGTATTATGAGGCATATGATGAATTTAGAAAGTGTGATCACGTATGAAGGTACACATGATATTCATCTATTGATTACAGGTGCCGATATTACCGGAATGCCTGCTTTTCAATAACTTAACGGTTTGCTTTAATCGGCATAACATTTAAAAAAGAAAGGCAATCTATCTTTGGTATGCGCGTGTAAGATGTGTGCATGTTTTTTTAGATATAAGCTATGGCCGATGGAAACATCGGCTTTTTTATTGCTGATTTTTCGAGGATAAAAATTGGGAGAACCATTTGCCGGAAGCTTTTATAGTTCTTTTTAAAGTTTTAAAATTGATATGTACCAAGCCAAATCTAGGATAATATCCTTCTGCCCATTCAAAATTATCGGTAAAGGTCCAAACGAAATATCCGTGAACATTCAACCCATCTTGTTTTGCTTTTAAAACTTGCTCTAAATAGCGTTGTAAAAAGTGTACTCGTTCGGTATCTTTTACGGTATCTCCAGTAAAGGTGTCCTTAAAAGCAGCACCGTTCTCCGTGATTATTATTTTCTTTATTTGGGGATACCCACTGTATTTCTTAATCATATTGTAAATGCTGGGTGGGTAAACCTCCCAATCCATCAACGTAGTTTGTACGTTTCGTTTACTTGCTTTAACAATTTTTGCCCTTATATACGGTACCAGAATACTATATTTTACTTTTTCACGTGTGTAATTCTGAATCCCGATAAAATCAAAATCGAACTTACAGTCCTCCATGTCCGATGCTTTAATGTAGGGCTGTAGTTTCTTTAAGACTGGAGCGTCTTTTACGGGATAACCTAAACCTAAAGCCGGTTCAATAAACAACCGGTTCAATAATGCATCAACTTTAATAGCGGTTTTTCGATCTCTTTTGTTCTGTCTATACGGTGTAATTTGAGAGCAGGAAAATGTAGTGCCTATTTTAGCATTGATCACGGATTTTCTTAGTATTCTGCCTCCTTCGGCTTGGCATAATACAGCATGGTGGGCAGCAGGTAGAAAATTCTTCAACCTTTTTTTGCCAGGAGCATGAACGCCTAAAAAATATCCCGCACCTGTAAAAACCATAGGTTCGTTCAAGACCATCCAATGTTTTACCCTATCTCCAAAAGCGTTGGCACATACTTGTGTAAATTCTGAAAACCATCGTATAATGTTTCTATTTGTCCATCCACCTTTATCCTCTAAAACCTGTGGTAGATCCCAATGGTATAATGTTATCCATGGGGTAATGCCCTGTTCTAAGCAGAAATTGATGACATTATTATAAAATTGAACACCTGGATCGTTTATAGAGCCAATGCCATTCGGAAGAATTCGAGCCCATGATATTGAGAAACGGTAGTTGTCAATATTCATGGATTTCATCAGTAAAATATCTTCTTTATACTTATTATAGAAATCGCAAGATACCTTGGCATTGTCCCCGTTTAATACTGCTTTTGGTTTGGATGTAAAATTATCCCATATAGAAGGTCCTTTTCCATCGGCATTATACGCCCCTTCAATTTGGAAGGCTGCGGTAGAAACGCCCCACGTGAATTTTTTGCCAAAGTCTTGTGCATTCAAAAAGAATTCTTCTTGTTCTCTCAATGGAGTAGGGGCTTTTTTAATGTGTTTTTAGAGAGGTCTCTAAAAGTTGGGTTACAATTTGGTCGGTAATATCTGGGTAGTCTACCGGTACAATCGTTTCTGTATTCAGCCAATGTTGTAGTTTGGCCAGGTGTTTTGTTTTTAGGGATTTTATGACGGGTACACCCATATCTGCCAAGGCTGCGGCATTGCATTGTTGTTCATATTGCCCTTTCATTGGTATTACCAGTAGCTTTTTTTGCATATACAGGCTTTCTGCCGGTGTTTCAAAACCAGCACCACATAGTATACCTTTACTGGTGGCCATGCTATGTACAAATGCTTCATTGGTAATAGGCTTTATATGTATGTTCTTTTTAAAATATTCATATGTATTGTGCTTTGAAAAGACTTCCCATTTAACCCTTTTCATCTTACTCAAAAATTTCAGTAATTTCTCATCGCTATATGAAGGTAGGTATACGGTGTAGTGTTCTTCCTTACTAATGGTTGCAGATCGAATATCACTTCTAATTATTGGGGTATAGATATTAGGTTCATACGATTTAAAATGAAGCCCGAATTGATGACTTGTAGGTGCATAATTATTTAAGATCCATTTACCCATACGGTCCTTTTTTTTAGGTTTTGGGGCTAATGTAGAAAGAACTGCCGCTTGGTGGCTAAAGCTGTAACAGGGAATGTTCTTTAATTTACATGCCCACGCCGTAACAGGCTCAAAATCATTAATGATCAAATCATAATCTTCTACCGGTATACTTTTTATCTCTTTTTGTAAACGCATAGAGTTTGCCCTATAGTAGGTTTTCCAAACATCTACGCCACCTTTTTTTCCAAAAATAAAGCTAAGTCCTTTTAACTGGTACTTTACGGGATAGGGCAATTTAATATCTGCCTGTATACCACTTACTAAAAGGTCTAATGAAACGTTATGTTTTAAAAGTGCCGGTATTACATCTCTGGCCCTGCTTAAATGGCCGTTGCCGGTACCTTGAATTGCGTATAGTATTCTCATTTACTTTGATGGGTCATTCCACTTATTCTAAACTCTTCAAGTAGGCTTTGAAAGAGTTCTGCTTTTTCTAGAACGTAGGTTTCTTCTTTTATGTCTTCTTGGTGGTCAATGGTTAATTGATCTTCAAGATAAGAGTATAGTTTCCATGTGCCGTTATGGTATTCTAGAGCGGTTAAATTTTCTATCCAATCTCCAGAATTTAAGTAGGTAACTTCGCCTTTGTCGGTTTTTATTTTTCGAATTTCCGGTTGGTGAATGTGACCGCAAATAACATAGTCATAGCCATTTTCTATAGCAATATCAGCAGCTATTTGCTCAAAATCGTTAATGAATTTTACTGCGGATTTTACACCGTTCTTTATCTTTTTTGACATGGAAATAGGACCCTTGCCCATTTTCTTGCTAATAAAATTAATGGCTCTGTTCAATAATATTAAAAAGTCGTACCCTTTGGCACCAAGTTTGGCTACCCATTTAGAATGTTGCATGGTTACATCGAACACATCACCATGAAAAATCCAAGCTTTTTTGTCCTCAAGCGGAATCACCATTTTGTTGACAATGCCCAAAGATCCCATGCTGTTACCAGAAAATTTGCGCAAAAGCTCGTCGTGATTACCCGTAATATAATGTACAGGCACTCCTTTAGCCACCCATTCGAGTAATAGCTTAATCACCTTCATGTGAGACTTGGGCCAATAACGTTTGCTAAATTGCCAAATGTCTACAATGTCACCGTTGAGAATAACCTCTTTTGGTTTTATTGATTTTAAATATTTTAAAAGCTCTTTGGCGTGGCAACCGTATGTTCCTAAGTGAACATCAGAAATGACCACAATGTCAACTGGTCTTTTTTTCATAAATAAATGGAAGGTTCCTTAACTAGGAATGTTAAAAAAATAAAAGGGGGCAGAACGACCACAAACTTGGCATGGAGTGCAAGAATGGCAATAGGGAAAGCGGCCAATTCAATAGATTTCATATACTGAAACTTATGACCGTAAAGTTTCAAAAATTATAGCTATAGTAAGGTTACTGCTAACTTATTTTTTAGTTATCAGATTGTTAGGTAATTGAACTTCAGTACTGTATTTGGTAACTATTTCTTTACCAATCGAACTTTGACAGACTTGCTAATGGGTGTTTTGCTTTTGTCTGCAAAATGATTGTATGGCACCAGTACATTTGTTTCGGGAAAATAGGAAGCCAAGTTCCCCGAAGGAATATTATAAGGTACAATCTTAAAATTATGTGCGGTTCTTACCTGTCCGTCATACGTGCTGGTAATGTCTACAATGTCTAGCTTATTGACACCTATGGCTTTCATGTCATCTACATTCATAAAGACGACCCTTCTTGCATTATAAACTCCTCTATAGCGATCATCTAAACCGTAAATGGTAGTGTTGAACTGGTCGTGAGAACGTATGGTCATTAACATGTACTCGTCTTTTTCAAGGGTATGTTCCGGTAGTTTGTTAATGGTAAATTGAGCCTTGCCGTTAGGTAACATGCTAAAATCCAATTCACGAACATTATTTGGCAAATAGTAACCGGCACCAACAGACCGTTCTTCTGTTTTACTAAAGCCTTTGGCTACTTGGTCAATTTGCTTTCTTATTAATTCGTAATCTTCGCCTAAAGATTTCCAGTTCATTGGGTGTTCTTCTCCAAATAAAGCATGCCCCATATTGGCAATGATTTCTGGTTCGCTCATTATGGTATCTGCAGCAGGCTTTAATATTCCTTTGGATCTTTTTACCCTTCCCATGCTGTTCTCTACAGTAAAGTGACGAGGTTTACCATTTTTCATATCCTTTTCAGATCTTCCAATGGTCGGTAGAATTAAAGCTGTTTTGCCGGTGATTAAATGTGTACGGTTCAATTTTGTACTGATCTGTACGGTAAGGTCACAATTTTGAATACCTTTTGCGGTATACTCAGTATCGGATGCCGCCATTAAAAAATTACCCCCAAGACACATAAATACTTTTGCCTTGCCTTCATACATAGCTTTCAACGTACCTACAACATCTACACCTTCGTGATCTGGCGGTGTAAAACCTAAGTGCTCTTTAATACGGGCATTCATGTCTTTGTCCACAAAATGCTGAATACCAACACTACGGTCGCCCTGTACATTACTGTGACCGCGAACTGGGCAAGTGCCTGCATTTGGTTTGCCAATTGCTCCCTTTAATAAAAGCAGGTTTATGAACTCTCTAATATTCTCTACACCATTCTTATGTTGGGTAAGACCCATGGCCCAACACACGATTATTTTAGATTTATTTGCTAATAAATCTACGGTGTCATTTATTTTTTCTTCGGATACACCTGTGTGACTTAGTAGGTCTTCTGAATTATAATTTTTTAGATCGGCAATCAATGCTTCATAGCCATCTGTATATTTTTTAATGAATGCATAATCGAAAACGGATTTACCTTCTTCTTCTAAGGCAACTAGTTTCTTCAATATCAATTTCACCAATGGGATATCTTGATTGATGTTGACTGGTAAATGAATATCTGCCATGTCTTCACCACCACCGATCCATCCGCCCAGGTGTTGCGGATTTTTAAAATTGACCAATCCTGATTCCTCTAGTGGGTTTATACTGATAACCTTACCGCCGTTTTGCTTACATTTTTCTAAAGCAGATAACATTCTTGGGTGATTGGTACCTGGGTTTTGTCCAACAATCAAAATAACCTCAGCTTCGTAAAGATCTTCTAAAGTTGTGGATCCTTTACCGATGCCTAAAGTTTCTCCTAAGGCAACACCACTACTCTCATGGCACATATTAGAGCAATCTGGTAAATTATTGGTGCCTAATGCACGTGCAAACATTCCATATAAGAATGCGGCTTCGTTACTAGATCTCCCAGAGGTGTAAAAAATAGCTTCATCTGGGTTGTTCAGTTTTTTTAATTCAGATGCTATTAAGTCAAAGGCATCTTGCCATGAAATAGGTTGATAATGAACGCTGCCCGGTTTTAATACCAATGGTTCTACTAAACGCCCAAATTTATTAAGCTCATAATCTGTTAGTTGAGATAATTCTTCTACGGAATTTTTTTGGAAAAAACTTGCACCAATTTGTTGTGTTGTAGCTTCATCACCAAGTGCCTTTGCTCCATTTTCGCAATATTCGGCAACGGGCGATGGGTGTTCTGGGTCTGGCCACGCGCAACTAGGGCAATCAAAACCGTCTTTTTGGTTCATGCTAAGCAAGGTTCGCATAGATCGTAAAACCCCCATTTCTTTAAATGTATGTTTTAAAGCTTCACGCACACCTAAATAACCAGCGGCATGTGTAATAGGGTCTTTTACTTCAATGTCAAGAAATTCTTCCGATCCTCTAAATGAGACCTTGCGTTCCGTTTTTGCATCCATACCTTAAACTTAGTAAATGTAAAAATAACGGCAGTGCTAGAATGCACTAAAACTGCCTTGAAAATGTTAGAATATAGTAGACTTTAACTCAACTTTGGGTTAGGGTAGTTGTCAGACTGATCTTCAATAGTATTGTCTAAACAGGTAAAATCTTTTTCCAGCAATAAGTAAAGATCATTTCCTGAAGAAGTCTTTAATGTATGGTCGTAGGTGATAATATCATTTGAAAACCATTCTTCACCTGTTTTTTTTGGCATTTCAAGTACGATGGCATTTTTCTCATAGCTTATGTGTAATTGGTCTATGTCACTATTCAGCACTACGCCATAATTAAATTTTATAGACCCAAAATTAGTACTGTCGAAAATCTTTCCATTTTCAGATAGCGATTTTACTTCTGTTTGAGTAAGTCTAAACCGTACGGAATCACCTTTTATTCTAATTTTCATGGCTATAAATTGAGTTCACAACAAAAATAGCCCATCTGACAACAAAATATAAGGGGTTGACATCAAATTGTTTCTATTATTTAACCTTACCTATATATTTACGATGTAATAAAAAACGAAATAAATTTTTTCATTTTCATATAGTGTTCTCGTAAAAGAGTCCGGTCTAATAAGATCGGACTCTTTTTAGTTTAGGTCAATCAAGGATATAAAAAAAGCCCATTAAATAGTTTTTAATAGGCTTAGATAAACGTTTGTAAGTTTTATTTCCAAATAGGTGCAGGGTATTTACCTGTATCTGATTTTTCTTTTAAACTGTTCATAGCCTTTTCTTTATCGCTTGCGTAAGTAACCCCAAACCAATCTCCACCAGAAGGAATACATTTTACTTCAATTTCATTGGCCTGTAACATTTCTTGTATCATTAAAGGAATGTAAAGCTCGCTATTTGCAATACGGTCTTCATCTTTCAAGAAAATTCTAAATTCAGATTCTATTTTATCAAAGATAGACGGTCTGCATACCCAAAAGTTCATACTGGCTTGTTCGTCGCCCGTAAATTCTAAATTGGTATCCTCGTCGATTATTTTATCGCCTTGTTGAACAAGTTTTAAGCGCTCTTGTACAGAAATAAGGTTGTCGCCGTTTACTTCGCAAACACCTCTAGATACAGAACCGTGCTCAGACAAGGTATCTTTTAAGGTGTAACCCAATAATGCATATGCACTATCATCGGACTTCATAAAATCAGCTGCTTTTTTGTATGCAGATTGACCATAAAAATCGTCGGCGTTGATTACCACAAAGGGGCCGTTGATTACATTTCTTGCCGTCCAAACCGCATGGGCAGTACCCCAAGGTTTCTTACGTTCGCCGGTGAACGTAACTCCGTCAGGTAAATCTGTAAGTTCTTGAGCAAGAACGTTTAGTTTAATATTGCTAGGTATTCTTTTAGAAAGATGTTCTTCTAAGAAAGAAACATTCTCTTTTTTGGTGATAACTACAATTTGTTCAAAATTATTTTGAATAGCATCATAAATGGCAAATTCCATTAAGAACTCACCGTTTGGACCTAAATCATCAAATTGTTTCAGTTTTCCATATCTACTACCGCTACCGGCAGCCATTAAAAGTAATGTCATGATTTTTGTGTTTAAATATCAAAAATATGAAATGCTAATAGAAATTATGGCTCATTTAAGATGTATGATGGTTAAAATTGATAATTAGTTAATATGAATCATCAAGATTTTTATAAATTCAAAGTTCAAACAACCACCAAATATGACATCAAGAAGAAAATTTATCAGAAATACATCTATAGCAAGTATGGGTATGGTTACAATACCGGCATTTGCCCATAAAACATTTAGTGCCGCAGATAAACTTAATGTCGGTCTAATCGGGGTAGGTCTGCGAGGAACCAATCATTTACGTAATTTATTGCTTAGAAAAGATGTAAACGTTACTGCTATTTGTGATGTTGATGATAATAGGATTGCCATTGCCAAAAAACATATTGCTGAAGCGAATGGTAAGACACCTAAAATATTTGGGGCTAATGATTTTGATTATAAGAATCTTTTGTCCTTAGCAGAGGTAGATGCCGTAATAATAGCAACGCCATGGTTATGGCATACCCGTATGACAGTGGATGCTATGGAAGCTGGTAAGTATGCTGGGGTTGAGGTTTCTGCATCAAATACCTTAGAGGAATGCTGGGATCTGGTGAATACACATGAGCGTACCGGAACACATATGATGATTCTAGAAAATGTGAATTACAGAAGAGATGTTTTGGCAGTTCTCAATATGGTGAAGCAGAATGTATTTGGGGAAATGGTGCATTACAGATGTGGCTATCAGCATGATTTACGACATGTTAAATTTAATGATGGTAAAACTGCTTATGGTAAAGGTGTTGAATTTGGCGATAAGGGTATTTCTGAATCTAAATGGCGTACAGAACATTCTGTAAAAAGAAATGCCGATGTTTACCCAACTCATGGGTTAGGTCCTGTGGCTGTTATGGCAGATGTTAATAGAGGTAATAGGTTTGTGTCTATGACTTCTCATGCATCTAAAGGTATAGGGCTACACAATTATGTTGTAAAGGAAGGTGGAATAGATCACCCGAATGCAAAAGTGAAATTCAAGCAGGGTGATGTAATTACCTCAACCATTAATACAGCAAATGGCGAAACAATAATCATTACACACGACTGTAATTTGCCAAGGCCTTATTCATTAGGTTTTCGTGTACAAGGCGCAAACGGACTCTGGGAAGTGGACGGAGGCCGCATTTACCTGGAAGGTAAGTCTGAACCACATACATGGGATGAAGCCAAACCTTGGTTAGATACTTATGATCACCCCTTGTGGAAAAAATATGGTGAATATGCCTTAAATGCTGGGCATGGCGGAATGGATTTCTTTGTGCTTAACTCATTTGTGGAATCTGCCAAACAAAACATAGCACCGCCTTTAGATGCATATGATGCAGCAGCTTGGAGTGCCGTAACACCACTTTCAGAGGCTTCCATTGCGAATAATGGCGAACCACAAGATTTCCCTGATTTTACTCGAGGACTTTGGATAAAAAGAAAGCCTTACGAATGGATGAAAGAAGCGTATTAGAATTTAACTAGCCTTAGCTTCTTTTATATTCTCATTTTTTTCAAATTCATCTGTGGCTATTGTCATTTTCGATTTTTTTTTCCAGATGTTACGTGAAATTTTACGTTCGCGATCAGCTCTAAAGCTGGTTGACTTAATAATATCTGGAGCAAAAGTAACACCTAAAATAATTGCACCTAAACCAAGAAGGGTAATAGGGTTGATAAAATATTCGCTAAAAGAGAATATCCCTATTATTAAAAGTGTTGAAAAGGGTAGGGAACAAGCTAGAATGTTTAATCCGAAATTAACGTCGAATGTAGGTTTTGGCTGTTCATCTTTTTCTTCCATAGATTGTATTGCACTCATATGGGCAAATGGCCAAAAGCTACAGGCACTCTGCGGAAATACTACTAAAAGTAAAATCATTGCAGGAGTTAAAGCAGGCAGAATATAGGCGAAAACACCACTAAGTAAAAATGCCAGACCCATTCTGCGTAAAAGCATGGAAATAATCAATTTAAACTCCCCCTTGTTTATTCTCACTGCCATACCTATGAATAATAGTACTAACGGAGTCATAAGACCTTTAATGCTCAATGCGGTATTTTGAAAGAAGGTAGGCAGGGAAGATAGATCCCATCCAAAACCTAACATGACCAAGCCTATTACAATGACCATATTAATGGGTTCGTTGATTAATGAAATGAAAAGTCCTTTTAATTTACTTTTGGAAGATTCTTGTTTTTTAATAACCGAATTTTTTCGGTACCAATGCATGGCGAGCATGTACAATAAAATAAGAACGAATATTTTATTTCCTATATCGGCAAGAGCGGCTAATGCAAGTGTATCATCACCTAAATAAGCAACTATAAAAGGAAAACATGAAAGACCAGGTGCTGTTGATGGCAACAACATCATTAAGGTTCGCTTTTTGCTTTTTTCTTCTTTATGTAAAGATGCTGCCAAGAAATATTTGGTAGCCGCCAGCATTAAAAGATTAAAAGTTAGGGCAATTAACGGAAATACCAATAAGGTGCCGTTAAGTTCTATTTTTAATAGTGCAACAAAAATCGTTGCGGGCAATGCTACACTTAGTATTAGAACCTTTACACCTTTTAAATCTTGTTTTGCAACTTTTTTTTGTAGTAGTAAACCAAGACCTATGATCAGTATTAATTCGAGGGTTTTCTGTAGTGCAAAATTCATATTTTGAGAAGTTTAGTTTGAGATAGTTTGGTGTACTATGAATAGTCCTTAGGAGTTGAACTCAGGGTATTTGTGTCAAGGCAATTATCCTTACTGCCAACTCCCGGACTAATTCAAAACTTAAACGAGCACTTTTTCAAGGGCTGCAGTAAACAACTTCATCTCTTCCATGGTACCCATGCTCACGCGGCACCAGTTTTTTCCGTAGATTTCAAAAGCTCTTACACCAACACCTTCGGCGGTCATTTTCTCTAAGAAAGGTTTACCGTCCATTTCGATTGGAAATATGATAAAACTTGTTGACGAGGGTACATATTCAAACCCCAATCTGTCTAGGTTCTCATATACGTATTCCCTACATTCTTTGTTCAATTTTCTAGATTTGTCTTTAAAGGCAACATCTTCCATACTTGCCATGGCTGCGTAAACTGATGGTAATGATATACCCATGCCACCACGTGTAATTTTTTGGATAATGTCTAAAGTTTCTGGTTGTGCCACTACATAACCAACACGTAAACCGGCCATACCCTGTATTTTAGAAAATGTACGGGCAATAATTACGTTTTTACCTTCATTGATAAGTGATACCATACTCTTTTTCGCGGCATCTTCTAAAAAGCCTAAATAGGCTTCATCAATGAAAATTGGAGTCTTTTCAGATACACGAGAACAGAAATCAACAAGTTCATCATGGTCTGTCATACTACCTGTTGGGTTATTTGGGTTACAGATGTAAACCAACTTGGTGTCTTCATCAACTGCGGCCTCCATTGCAGCTAGATCATGAGACCAATCTTTTTTTAATGGAATTGGTTTCCAAGTTGCGCCGGTTGCTTCTGCTACTTTAATAAGTGACATATATGCAGGATCTGCAGAAACAATATTTCCTCCGTTTTGAAAGAACACCATAGCCGTTTTTTCCAATAGATCAGATGAACCAGGACCCATCATTATATTTTCTTGTTTAACACCCTCTTCAACCGCAATTTTGTCCATTAACTCATACAGTTCTTTCCAAGCATAACGATTACCTTTTGGTGCATACTCTTGCATTGCCGTAACCGCCATTGGTGATGGACCGTACGGGTTTTCATTTGCATTAAGTTTAGCTGCCAGTGCCAAAGGTTGCATAGGTGCTTGTGGAAGATATTCCTTAAAGAACGGTGTGTAAGGAATATTTCCTTTCGCATCTAAGGATATGGGTTGTGACGGGAAAGCCCCGTAGGTCAAATAAGGTGCTGCCATGACACCTGCTGCTGAAAGAACGCCTTTTTTAAGCCAATCTCTTCTGTTTACATTTGTTTTCATTGTGTGCTATGTTTAAGTTATTAATATTCTGTCAGTTTGTTTCCACAGGATCTGCATTTGTACCAATATCTCCTGTGGCAACGATAGTATCATCATCGGTACTTAAGTAAATACTAACATGGGCATCCAACATACCAAGTGAATCATAAAAGGTTTCATCGGTAATCACAAAGAATTTGCTCGAAGAAAACTCACCCGATGAACCATCTATATTATCTAAGGTTATAGATGTTGTGGTTCCTGTACCAGATGGACCATCTAGAATTAAGGCAGGATGCATAAGACCATCAATAGTATTATACAATGATATTTGAACTAATGTTTGGTCTAATGTCGTTTTATAGAAAACCACTCGGCCATATACATTGGAGCCCATTGGGTCTGTAGATTCAATAGTGTATGCAGTGTACGTACTTAGCGTTCCTCCACCTTCTGCAGTTGTTAGTTCAGGTTCTAGACGTTCTTGTTCACAAGAGACCATCGCACCAAAAACCAATGTTAATATCAGTATGTTCTTTATATATTTTCTCATAATTTTATCTTTAACGGTTTAACTAAATAATTATAGGCTAAATGTTAGTCTACCAAAATAATAAGCACCTGCTGATCCTTGTTGATATTGAGAGTACAGGTTAAAAGTACGTAGCTCATATCGTATGATTTCTGGGTACTCATTGAAGATGTTATTACCACCTACCGTTAAGCTAATAGCATCTGAAAATTTATATGTAAGTCCTATATCCGTAGTAAATTCCGGTGTAAAATATTGATCGGCATAATCTGTGGTGCCATCCAATAAAGTTCTTGTTCTACTGTCTCTAGTTTGTACAGAACCGTAGCGTGTACCCCTTAACATTGCTGAGAATTTGCCGATGGAATAGTTAAGTGTACCAATGATTTTAGAACTAGGTGTACCAGTTTCAAATTGACCTATTAGTGATCGGCTTACATAAAGATCTACCAACTCATCATCCGTTAGTGTGGTATTCAGATCGGGTACATTGGCACCTTCAAATTTGTTCTCTCTAAATGTACCGGCAAGTACCATACCTAGTTTACCTGCGCCAAGGCTTGTGTTGTAATTTACAACGGCCTCAATACCTTTTGTGCTTACATCTCCACCATTGATTCTGAAACTTGCCAATCCGCTACCAATTATTGGTTCAAGCACTGGTGCGCTTGCTGCATCAAATTCACCCGTTTCAAATATTCTATCAAGAATGTCAATTTTATAAGCATCAACGGTAATGTCTAATTTTCCAATTTTAGTTGTAAAACCAATACTCATATTTCTTGATCTTTCTTCGGTCAACTGCCCTATGCCCAAGGCTCTTGCCGCAGAACTACTGTTAGGGTACAATGTGCCATCAAAAGGTACAAGACCTAAAAAGAAAGTATAGCTATGAGAATAGTTCAGTTCTTGTAATGACGGAGCTCTAAAACCGCTACTGTAAGAACCTCTTAAGGCAAAATTGTCTCCAATTTTATAACGACCGGCAATTTTACCTGTCATTACATTTCCAAAATCTGAGTAGTTTTCAACCCTAAGTGCACCTGATACCAAAAAGTCGTCGGTTACATCTAGTTCCATATCAAGGTAAGCTGCCATAACAGAACGCCAGCTGTCGCTTTCGTTCTCTGGAGCAAAGCCTCTAAAACATTGACAGTTCAATGCGTAATTTTTTACCAATAGCTGACTTACACCTGCATACTCCAATGTTTGTGGGGCACCTGAATCATCTACATAAGGGTTTCCGCTCAAATCTTCCAAAGGAAAACCATCTGGACCAACCAATGCTTGGTTATCTTCGGTTGCAGTAACTACACCGTAAGTTCCAGAGGTGTAACTTTCTTCTTGTCCTGCTTCTATTGCATAGTTCTCGAATCTAAGTTCGCCGCCAAAGGCAACGTTTAAACCAGATAAGATATCTTCATAATAATGAGATGCATCTAAGTTAATAGTGTTTTGTAGAAAACTGTGCGTACCTAAATTCATTTCGGTAGGCGAACCGGGACCAATACTGGCGTTCCATGTATTGAACATGCCGAACTGTGCGGCATTGTTTCCAAAAGTATTACTAAGATCAAACTCATAATCGCCCATAGTACCAGATACTCCTGTTGCCAGGCTGATATTATATTGGTCATTGTAGATTTGTGGTCTAAATCCGTTAGGGTAAAGGTCAAAACTTGCACGGTCAGATTGTGCGGCCCTTCTATAGAAGCAACTATATGCGTCTGAGTATTGGTAACCCACATCACCAAAAGCGTAGAAGCTTGCAGTATCAGATAAAGGTGTTTCCAAATTAAAAGCAAAACTCATATTTGTTTTTGCAGGTAGTCCAGAGTATGTAGCAACATCGATTTGTTCAATATCCCTTGCCTCCATTAAACCTCTTACCGTTTGTAGGCTTGCAATGGCTTCGGCGTCTCCGGCAGCTTGGGCTGCAATTAATTCTGGATTGGTAATTATAGGTAGTCCTTCTGTCGTTGTTCTACCGTTAGAAAGGTAAAGATCATCATAAAGCGGAGCTCTGTCGATACCTAATACTGTTGGTCTTACCGTTCGTTCCGATTGTGCTACCATAATCGATGCATTGAAATAACCACCGTTTTCGAATCCGATACCATAATTACCATCGAACTGAAAGTTTTCACCATCCCAGCCATCTAATGATCTAGTGAGTTCTCGTTCGCCTTCGGTAAGGTCAGATTCGTCATAATTTGGTTTGTTTGTATAGGCACCTGCTGTTAAGCTACCGGTAAATTCGCCCGTGCCTTTTTTCATTACCATGTTGATTACACCGGCAATGGCATCTGACCCGTATTGAGCAGATGCACCATCTCTTAGAATTTCAATTCGTTCTACACCAACTGAGGGTATAAAACGCATATCAACACCAGGACCCGGAGTACCTGTTTGGTTTGCGGCTAAAATAGCCGATGAGTGTCTTCTTTTGCCATTTACCAATACCAACATTTGACTTGCAGCCAAACCTCTTAAACTAGGTTGACTTACAAATGATGACAGGTCACCGCCACCACTTGTAAATGCGGTGAACGAGGGTGCTGCGGCCGCTAACATTTGAGAAATGTCTTGCTGGGGCATGTTGATGGCATCTTGTGCTATATCAATAACATCTACCGGTACGGGAGTATCTAGTTTTGTACGCCCCTGTTTTCTAGAACCTACTACTACGGTCTCAGTAAGTTGCTGGGCAGATTCTTCTAAAATGGCATTAATAGTAGTTTTGCTGTTAACAGGTATTTCTAATTTTGCATACCCTATAAAGGAGAATACGAGTATGGCATCACTTGATGCGCTAATGGAGTACATACCGTCAAAGTCGGTAATGACTCCTTTAGTGGTTCCTTTGACCATAACGTTAACACCGGGCAAGGGGCCTTGTGCATCGGACACTTTACCGTTTATGCTTATTTCTTGAGCTTGAACTATGTAGATATGTAGTAAGGACAAGACGGTTATAAATAGAATTTTCTTCATAATCATGTGAGTTTAGTTGTTTCTCAATGATGCATTACCTTTTAGTGTTCCTGTGGTTAATAGGAATACAATAGGGGGAATACATTATGCGTAAAAGAAAAGTTCCGGACACTTTACTGGTCAGATAATCATGTTATTAGGTGATCAAATGACTTAGACAATATTATCAAATGTAAAAGAGATAAAAAAACACGGTGTTTTTACAAATGATTGTTTTTGAAAGGGTTGTGAAGGTTTAAATTGTGGTATCGGTAGATTTTTGAATAAAAAATAACTTTTATTCAAACTTTTTAGATTTTAAAATTGATAATGTGACAATTTGATATTATTGCCCAAAAATGTGCTTTTTATGCATTTAATAATTTGATCAGAGGAAAATAAATAAAAACGCATTTATTGGCTTGTTTATTGTCATATTAATACGAAAAATTCTAATAGTATGAATTAAATTTGTTAAAATGGGTTAAAAGCCTATAATAGTTTAATGAATATTCAGTTTTTATAGCAAAAGGATTTTAAAAAGATTAGGACAGATGAGGAACAAACTAGACCATGTAGACTTTAGTATTTTAAATATTTTGGCCGAAAATGCCCAGACCCCGTACACTGATGTTGCCAAAAAGTTGATTGTTTCTCCAGGTACTGTACACATGCGAATGCGTAAAATGAAAGAGATGGGCTTGATTACCGGGGCTACCTTAAGTCTTGATTATGCTAAAATGGGTTGGAAGATGACCATTTTCTTAGGTATATTTTTAAGTGAAATCAGCTTATTTAAGAAAGTGATGCAAAGATTGAACGACATTGAGGAAGTGGTGAAAATACACCACGTAACCGGAAAATATGATGTCTTTATAAAAATGCATGCAAGAGATAGTTTTCATTACAAACAAGTGTATCAAGATGAAATACTAAGTATTTCTGGTATACGTGGTATAGAATCATTTATTTCAATTGAAGAGAATTTGGAGCGCCATATTCAATTCGTGGCAACTGAAGAGAATTAACTATAACAATTTCATTTCGGTAGGATTCCAGTGAACCGGTTGTTTTTTTGAATAGCTTTCATTGGCAAGTAGTGCCGCACCTGCTGCTCTTAGTCCAAACTTTGGGTCTTGTATAACTTCACCATTGGTTCTAATACTTCTAAAAAAATTGAAAAAATGATCGTAATGCGCCCCTTTGTAATCTCGCGGTGCTTGCCAGGTTGTAGTACCGGTAGCCAAATTACTTATTCGGGTATCTATTTTTTTAGCGGCATATTCTTTTCTTATTTGTGCCTGCATATCTTCGGTAAATGATATCATGGAATATCCACTTGGTTCCATGCCAAGTTTTGAACGGTTTACGGTAACCGAATTCTGCCCTATTTCCATTTCTCCTTCGGTACCTATTAATTTGAATCCGCCACCACCGCCACTACCAGCAATGAAATTGATACGGAAAGCTGCGTTAAAAGGGGCATGATTTTCCGTTTTTGGGTAGTCATAAAGTGTTATAGAAACATCTGGCACATCTCTGCCGTCTTTCCAATAGCGGAGTCCGCCTGTTGCCATAGCCCTATTTGGACCCTCTGAACTAATCACATAATTTAGGGTAGAGAATGCATGAACGAACAAATCTCCAGCAACCCCGGTGCCGTAATCTTGATAATTTCTCCATCTAAAAAATCGGTTGTTATCAAAAGGTACTTTTGGTGCACTTCCTAAAAATCTATCGAAATCTACCGTATCATTATTGGCATCTGTTGGTATAGGGTATTGCCATGCACCTTCAGATGAATACCTATCATTATACATGTCTAACATCACAATATCTCCGATAGCACCATCTTCATAAAGTTCTTTTGCTTTTTCATTCCCTAAAGAGGCCATTCCTTGACTTCCTATCTGGCATATTTTACCCGATTTTTTTTGAGCTCTTATAATTTCTTGTCCCTCGTTGAAATTTTGAATCATCGGTTTTTCGCAGTATACATGTTTACCCGCTTTTAATGCGGCAACCGTAATGGTTTGGTGCCAATGATCAGGTGTGGCGATTAAAACGGCATCTATGTCCTTTCTACTTAAAATTTCGCGATAATCTCTGGTTACAAAAATATCTTGACCCCAAAGTTCTTTGGCGCGGTCAAGTCTGCCGGTATACAGGTCGCATGCAGCAACTATGTTTACACCATCAACCTTTAAGGCGGCCTGTGTGTCGTAAATACCTTGAATACCCGACCCTATAAGAGCAATGTTTATTTGGTCATTACTATTGTATTGTTCTAATGCATATGCTCTAAATAAAACTTGTGTTTTGTTATTGGAAGCGGATAATATATAAGGAGCCGTACCCAAGGCTGCAGTGGTCAATGATGCCCGTTTAATAAATGATCTTCTAGAGTTCTTTTGATCCATGTTGTTTAAGTTGTTGTTTGTTGTTAGCTACTAAAAATACCAAATAATTAACCTTGCTACGTGGTCATGTTTGGATAATTTGAATTTATCAATTGTAAAATGACAAGGTGTTTTTTTATGTGGGGTAGTTCATCTGTATATTTTGTTAGTTGACAACATTTATGATATAAATGGCAAACAAATTTTCTGGATCACCGTAATTTTGCGTTCGCTTAAAAAGAAAATTTTGTTGAAAGATATATTTATAGCAGCACTTTGGAGTATCTCGCCGTTAGGAGAGGCTAAAGTTGGTATACCCTACGGTCTTTTTCATGGGGTTAATATTTATGTGGTTTTTTTAGTTTGTTTTTTAGCGAATGTTCTGGTATTTCCTATCATGATGTTTTTTCTGAATACGGTAAATACGTATTTGCTTAGATGGCATTTTTATAAAAAGAATGCCCTGTTTGTTGCCAGAAGGGCAAAAACGGGATCAGGTGATAAAATCAAAAAATATGGTTTTTACGGACTCATATTTTTCGTAATGCTCCCTGTGCCTGGCACCGGTGTCTATGCAGGTAGTATTGCCAGTTACTTGTTTAAGATTGAAAGAAAGAAAGCCTTTTTGGCTAATACCATCGGTATATTTTTATCATCGGTCATTGTTTGGGCAACTACTTTGCTGACCATGAAGGGTATGGCATAACCTTGTTGTATTCATATATTCTATTCATTTATTTTGTGGATAACTATACCTTGTTTTAATTTCATTAACAGATTTGGCCTTTTAAATTTGCAGCTTTTTTTGAGCTATGGATACCCTTAAAATTGGTGATAAATTATATAATGTTGAACAGAACGGATTCAACGATTTCGCTAGATATTCCTTTTCTGAAGTAGTGCGACTTACCGAAACTTTGGCGATTCTAAAAAATGGAGTTCGATTAATCAATAGACCTAAACAATCTTATATTATGGAAGATGTTGGCTATTCGGTTTCTCGTAATAAAGGCACGCATTGGCATATTGTTTCTTTGAAAGCAATTAGAAATGCACAAATAGAAAATGAAAAAATTAAGGTTCATGACTGGTTTGAGAACAAGCAATTTACACTGAAAGAGAAGCAGTATATTTATAAGCTTTTTAAAGGAGAAGAGGACCAATAAAATACAGAAGGGAACATAGTTTTTACAAGAAACGTACAGACCGTTTTTTTATTAGAAAAGCTTTACTACCTTTACGGCGTTGTGTTGTGTCTCAAAGAAATTTGAGGCAATTGTGTTTATCGGATTTTACCGATAGAACCCAATGAAAGGCTTTCCATTAAGGGAGGCTTTTTTTGTTTCTACCCTAAAGATTATGTATAACGTAATGTACTAAAGAAGCCGCTAGTTTGGCTGTTTGATTGTCTATATCAAAGTTTGGGTTTAACTCTACGATATCTAAACCTACTAATTTGCCCGAATCAATAATAAGCTTTAGACTTTCTAAAACAATATCGGGTGCAAACCCCATGGGCGAAGCTGCACTAACCCCGGGTGCATAAGCAGAAGAGAATCCGTCTAAGTCAATTGTGGTATAGATATAATCTACATCTTCCATAAATTGAATAAGCCTTAGTTGCACGTGCTCCAAATAGCTCATACTAAAATGATCCTGAAGTAGATAATTGACCTTTTGCGATTCTGCAAAATCAAATAGTGTTCTTGTGTTGGCATCTTTTCGAATACCTAATGCCATGTATTTTATTGCTTCATTTTTGGCTTCATGTTCCAATGCTATTTGGTAGAAGGGAGTACCGGAATTGTTTCCGTCAGTATTAGCCCTTAAATCAAAATGAGCATCAAAATTTATAATGCCTATTTTTTCCTTAGGTTTTATGTGTTGTAGTAATCCGTTATAATGGGCATATGCAAGATCATGACTTCCTCCTAGAAGTATTGGGGTTGCCCTGTTCTTTATTAATTTACTTACTGCAATTGTACATTCTTCTTGTAATTCCTCAAGATTTTGATCCTTACATTCTAAATTCCCAAAATCTATTAATTGTGTATTTTCGTTTAGGTGATTGGGCATTTTCCCTAATTGCTCACGAATGGCATCAGGACCTAAGGCCGACCCAGTTCTGCCAAGATTTCTTCTTACTCCTTCATCACTGCTATACCCTAAAAGGGCGTATTTTTTATACTCTTTTTGATATTCATATTCTTGCAAGTTCAACAACTTGACTTTCTCATGTAGGTAAAGTTGTTGGTCTGAAGAACGACCAAACCAATTATCGGTATTCGCTAATTTATAAATGGACATATAATTCTGTGTTTTTTGAATTATAAAATCTTAAATCACCTAAAATTTGGGGGGAACTTAAAATCTTAAATAATGTTTTAACCTAACGGAAAAGCAATAGCTAATGTTACGTTGCACCTGTTAAATGTGGTACTTTTTGTTTGGGGTATCCCTAATGTTGTGTTTAAAATTCAGAATAGATTTTCTAGAATATTGTCTTCCACCAAAATAGGGAAAGTAACTTTTAAATTTTCTGTTCTTTTCATTTCGCGTTTTATTGCGAACATTGCCTCTGGATTTCTTGCCCAACTACGTCTAGAAATACCGTTGTTAACATCGTAAAAGAGCATGTTTTTTAATTTGCGCTCTGCATCTTTAGAGCCATCTAACACCATACCGAAGCCGCCATTGGTGACTTCACCCCAACCAACTCCGCCACCGTTATGTATTGACACCCAAGTTGCGCCCCTAAAGCTATCGCCAATAACATTATGTATTGCCATATCGGCAGTAAATTTACTCCCGTCATAAATGTTACTGGTTTCTCTGTAGGGTGAATCTGTACCACTAACATCATGGTGGTCGCGACCTAAAATTACAGGAGCACTTAATTCTCCATTTTCAATTGCTTCGTTAAAAGCCAAGGCTATTTTTGCCCTGCCTTCGGCATCTGCATATAAAATTCGAGCTTTAGAACCAACAACTAGCCTGTTTTGTTCAGCTTCAGCTATCCATTTAATATTGTCTGATAATTGTTGCTGAATTTCTGCCGGAGCATCTTTTTTAATTTCCTTTAAAACTCGTAATGCAATCGCATCGGTCTTTTGTAAATCTTCTATTTTTCCAGAAGAGCATACCCAACGAAATGGTCCAAATCCGTAATCGAAACACATGGGGCCTAATATATCCTGTACATAAGACGGATATTTAAAGTCTATTTTGTTCTCTGTCATTACATCGGCACCGGATCTTGAAGCTTCTAACAAAAAGGCGTTGCCATAATCAAAGAAATATGTGCCTCTTGCCGTATGCTGATTGATGGCATCTGCATGTCTGCGTAGCGAATCTTGCACTTTTGATTTAAATGCGTCAGGATCCTTATTCATCAATTCGTTGGATTCTTCAAAAGTCAATCCGACAGGGTAATAACCACCTGCCCACGGATTATGCAAAGAAGTTTGGTCTGAACCAAGGTGAATGAATATGTCCTCTTTATAAAATCGTTCCCATACATCGACAACATTACCTATAAATGCAAGTGATATGATTTCGTTTTTAGAGTTGGCTTCTTTTGTTCTGGTTATTAGAATATCTAAATCATTAATCAATTCATCTACCCAGCCTTGCTCATACCTCTTTTTTGCCGCAAGCGGATTCACTTCTGCGCAAATAGTAATGCATCCGGCTATGTTACCAGCTTTTGGTTGTGCACCGCTCATTCCGCCTAATCCTGCAGTTAAGAATATTTTTCCATTGGGATTTTCATCCGACTTCAACACCTTTCTAAAAGCATTCATAACGGTGATCGCTGTACCGTGAACAATGCCTTGCGGACCTATATACATATACGAACCCGCTGTCATTTGACCATATTGGGTGACACCTAGTGCATTGTATTTTTCCCAATCATCTTGTTTGGAGTAATTGGGAATCATCATTCCGTTTGTGACCACAACTCTTGGTGCTTCTTTGGATGATGGGAATAATCCCATTGGGTGACCAGAATAGATATGCAAGGTCTGCTCGTCGGTCATTTCAGACAAATATTGCATAGTCAATAAATACTGCACCCAATTTTGGAAAACGGCTCCGTTACCACCATAGGTAATGAGTTCTTGGGGATGTTGTGCAACGGCAGGATCCAGATTATTCTGAATCATGAGCATAATTGCGGCAGCGTGACTCGTTTGTGCCGGATAATCTGAAATAGCACGAGCGTGCATCTTATATGATGGTTGAAAACGATACATGTAGATTCTGCCATAGGTCTGTAATTCTTCTGCAAATTCAGGAGCCAAAACTGAATGCCAGTCCGCCGGAAAATAACGCAAGGCATTTCTAATTGCCAATTGCTTTTCTTCTTTAGAAAGTATCTGCTTTCGGTTTGGTGCGTGACTAACCGCTGAAGAACGCTCCTTTTTTGGAGGTAATTCAGTAGGAATCCCTTGTTGTATTTCTGACTTAAAATCCATTTTTTATGTTTTGAGCTATAGAATTAGAATATTTTAAGAGTTCCCCCTTTGGGGGCTAGGGGGCTTTATGTCTATCAAAAACCAACTCACCATTTTTCCAAATCATACATGGTTTTAGATTTCCTTGGTTGTATAGAATATCTTGGTAATTGTCTGAATGAAATACCGCCAGGTCAGCTAAAAGTCCCGCTTCCAATTTGCCGCGATCTTCTAGTTTTAAAGCTGCCGCTGCTCTAAATGTGATTCCTGCCAAGACCTCGGCATTGGTCAGTTTTTCAAAGGTTCCCAGAATACTGGCTTGGGTCAGTAAATCGCCCATTGGTGCGGATCCTGGGTTGTGGTCACTGGCGATGGCAAGTGCTGCTCCCGCATCTAACAGTTTACGTGCGGGAGTAAAATTGTATCCTAATCCTATGGAAGCACCTGGTAATGCAACCGCTATGGTATCGCTGTTTGCTAAAAGTTCAATTTCTGTATCTGTACTAGCTTCAAGATGGTCTGCGCTAATAGCTTTATGGTCCACGGCAACTTTGCTTCCGTTTGTTGAAAACTGATCTGCGTGCACGGTAATATCAAAATCTAGTTCACTTGCTTTGGTGAAATACGCCTGAATATCATCGGCAGAAAAAGCGCTTTGTTCTATAAAAGCATCTATTCGATGGGTTAGATTTTCCTCTTTAAGAACAGGGAATAGCTCCTCACTTATCATTTTTAAATATTCCTTCTCTGAACCTTTAAAATCCTTGGGTAACATATGTGCAGCAAGGCATGTAGCTATCAATTCTGGTAATGCCTTTTCATTAGCTTCTTTAATTGCGCGAAGCATTTTCAATTCTTCATCTATTGTTAGTCCGTAGCCACTTTTAACCTCTAGTGTAGTGGTGCCATTATTTAAATGCCGATTGGCTCTTTTAATGGTATTTTTGGTCAACTCTTCAATACTCGCTTTTCGGGTTTCGGTAACGGTATCCCAAATGCCACCACCGGCATGTGCAATTTCTAGGTAAGATTTTCCGGCATTTCGCATGGCATAATCTTTGGCGCGCGAGCCACCAAAACAGATATGGGTATGGGCATCTACAAAGCCAGGAAGACAAACATGATTTCCTTTTAATAATTGGATGTCCGCTTCTGGATATTCTGATTTTAATTCATCAAAATTCCCTGTGGCAAGTATTAGGTTATTTTCTATCACAATTCCGCCTTCAGCAAGCACCTCAAGCTCATGGTCGGAAATTGCACCTTTCAATGCCAACCCGGTCATGGGTATGATTTGTTTAAACGGACCTATAAGTGTTCTTTTTGTCATTAGATTAGTAGTTTTCGAACTCTTCTGAGTGTTTTGTCTTTAAAGATATGTTATGTTCCGCTTGTACACGATCTATAACTTTAAGTATGGTCTGATCTTTTATCATGGCAATACCTTTTTCAATATCGTCTGCAAATACGCGGTCTTTACTTGCAAAAGCTACTTGCTCACGTACTGCATTATATACCTCGTCCAAATAAATGCCCGATTTCAACGGTTTTCTAAATTCAAAAGCTTGTGCAGCGGTCAGTAATTCAATTGCCAAAATCTTTTCAACATTACTAATAACCTGCAACGCTTTTCTACCACCAATAGATCCCATACTTACATGATCTTCTTGACCAAGGGAAGTTGGGATACTATCTGCGCTTGACGGAAAACAAAGTCCCTTATTTTCACTTGCCAATGCTGCAGTAGTGTATTGTAAAATCATGTATCCGGAATTGATGCCGGTGTCGTTCATAAGTAATTTGGGTACACCGGGACTGTTTCCTTCTAAGGATAAATAAATACGCCGGTCGGAAATGTTTCCGATTTCCGATGCAGCCAAACACGCATAATCCAATGCCATGGCTAAGGGTTGACCGTGAAAATTACCGCCGCTAATGGTCAATTCTTCATCTATAATTACGGGATTGTCAGTAACCGAATTTAATTCTACTTCCAATAATTTTTTTAAATGCAACCAAGCTGTTCTAGAAGCCCCATGAATTTGTGGTATACAGCGAATGGAGTAGGGGTCTTGAACTTTTTCGCAATCTACATGGGCTTCCATAATTTCAGAGCCCTTCAATAATTTCTTTACGCGTTTTGCCACATGCACATTACCTTTGAAAGGTCGAAGTGCATGAAGCTCGTTATAAAATGGTTTAACTGAACCCTGTAGACCTTCAATCATCATGGCGCCAATAACATCTGCCTGAGCTAGAATTGAATGTAGTTGTGCTACCACTTTTACGGCATGTGCCGCTATAAATTGTGTTCCGTTTATCAATGCTAGACCTTCTTTTGGTCCTAATTCAATTGGAGCCAATCCTGTTTTTTTGAAAAGTGCTTCAGTAGTTATCGTTTCATTCTTGTATTCTACCTTACCTAAACCAATTAGTGGTAAGAACAAGTGGGATAGCGGAGCCAAATCTCCCGAAGCACCCACCGATCCTTGAGAAGGAACTACTGGAATAGCATCGTTCTCTATATGCCATATAATACGTCTAAGGGTGTTCAATGCTATACCGGAATATCCTTTTGCAAGAGATTGTGCTTTAAGGATCAACATTAATTTAGCAATATCTTTTGCTATAGGTTCGCCAACACCTACACTATGGCTTTGAAGTATATTGGTCTGTAATATATTGGTTTCCGATTTTGATATTTTTGTTGTGCATAATGGTCCAAAACCGGTATTGATACCATACACAGGATGCCCTTTCTCTACAATGTTCTGTACAATTTTCCAGCTCTCGTTTATTTTATGTTCTGTAGCTTTAGAAAGTGTAATAGTATAGTCATGGTTTACAATTTGCATTGCTGTACCTGCAGTAAGCCAATCTTCTCCCAATTTAAAGGTCTGTTTGCCCATAGCTTTTACTTTTCAAGATTTTTATTAAAATTAATACCTATTTTTAATACTTGGTAATATCAATTTTATCATCAATTCATAACTATGAGTAATCAAATAGAATTGCGGCATCTTACCTATTTCCTGGCGGTAGCGCAAGAATTGCACTTTAGAAAGGCTGCTGAAAAGTTGTTTATTTCTCAACCGGGTCTAAGTAGGCAAATAAAGCAAATGGAAGAGATTCTAGAAACGCAATTGTTTGAGCGAAACAAGAAAAAAGTGGGCTTAACACCTGCGGGGCACTACTTAAAAAAAGAGGTTGAATTTATATTCAACCATATGGAAAAAGTAGAGCGACAATTAAAATTGGTTGGAGATGGCGATAGTGGCGAATTACGTATTGGATTTTTAGGTTCTGCCATGCAACAGGTAATTCCAAAAATGCTATTGCAGATAAAAGAGAAGTATCCCAAGGTAAAAACATCTTTAGAAGAGCTTTCTAATTTTGCCCAGGTAGATGCCGTTTTAAAAAATCAGTTAGATATGGGTTTTGTGCGAGTTTCTAGAGTACCAAGTACTTTGGAAATGAAAACCGTTTTCACCGATACCTTTTCTTTGGTTTTACCAGAAAGGTACCCTATGCTAACCAGGGAATTTGACGGTATGGAACGATTTGCCAAAGAAGACTTTATTCTTTTTAGTCAGGCGTATAGTCCGTTGTATTATGATACCATTCTCAGTATTTGTAAAGATGCGGGTTTTGCTCCGAAAATTTCACACAAATCGGTTCATGCCCACACGATTTTTAAATTGGTAGAGAATCATATGGGCATAGCTATTGTTCCTACTTCATTGCAAAACGGATTTCAGATGCGGGTAAAGTTTGTTGAACTGAAGGATATTCCTCAACGAGCAGAATTATCGGTGATATGGAAAAAGGAACATACGAATCCGGTTCTTAAGAATTGTATGGAGTTGCTTTTAGAAGGATAGAGTGATACTATCGAGTAAATTTTAATACTTATCTAACAGTGAGTGGTGATTTGAAAAGTTAATTTTACTTTTTTGAGAAAAGAGAAAAGAGAAAAGAGAAAAGAGAAAAGAGAAAAGAGAAAAGAGAAAAGAGAAAAGAGAAAAGAGAAAAGAGAAAAGAGAAAATAGAAAATAGAAAATAGAAAATAGAGCGTGCTGCGCTTAACGTAATGCGCACAGCGAATAAACGAAAAATATGATATTTGATATAATAAAGAAGAGACGATCGGTATTTCCGGTACAGTATAACGGTACACCAATTGCAAAAGAAGATATTGAAAAAGTATTAGAGGCCGCAAACTGGGCACCAAACCATAAATGTACAGAGCCATGGCGATTTAAAGTAATTCAAGGTGAGTCACAGGCCAGACTTGGTGCGTTTTTGGCAAAGAAGTATGAGGAGCTTGATCCTAAGCCAAAAGCAATGAAGATTAAAAAGTTGCAGGAAAACCCTAAAATGGCCGGAGCCATTGTAGCAATTTGTATGCAAAGAGACCCAAAAGAGTCGTTGCCGGAGTGGGAAGAGGTAGCAGCTGTTTCAATGGCCGTACAGAATATGTGGTTACAATGTACGGAAATGGGAATAGGTTCGTACTGGTCTTCACCAGGACTCATAAAACACATGGGTGAATTTTTGAATTTAGCAGAAGGGGAAAAGTGTTTAGGCTTTTTCTATATGGGTAATTTTGATGGAGAATTAGGTGAAGGTAAACGTGCGCCCATAGAGACCAAAACCGAATGGATTACCGAATAACCGTATGCTAATTAAAAAAGGGAAACAGGGCATTACTGTGCTCCCAAGCTTTTGAAATGAAGAGTCCCAAATAAACAATGGCGACCATAAATTTCAAAAATGTACCTGTTAAGAACCCTAAGAATGAACCAAAAGCCGCTTTCGTAGCGGTTTTTTTGTCCGCCTTATTTAATAACTCTCCCACTAAAGCACCTACAAAAGGCCATATGATAATTCCGAAAGGACCTAATATTGGAAATATCAAGGCAACCAATAACCCTACCGTGGTACCGATAACACCGGCTTTTGTACCGCCAAATTTTTTGGTGCCCATTGCGGGGATCACATAATCCAACCCAAATACAAGTAGTGCTATGGCAAGGGTTATGCCCAAAAATGTCCAATTCATTGCTATTGCGCTGGTAGAATACAGTAAAAGTAAACCTACCCAACTAATCGGTGGCCCTGGTAAAACAGGTAAAAAGCTTCCTAAAATGCCTACGAGCATTAAAAGGAATCCAAGAACTAATAAAAATATATCCATTGTAAATAGTAAGTGTTACCTATAAGACTAATATAGGTTTCATTTGTTACATGATTACCTATCAAAAGTAATTTTTCAACTATAAAATTAGTTTAAACTAAATATTTAGTTATATTTGAGCGTAGAACTAAAAGATTAGTTGAATGAAACAGTTGACAAAAGCAGAGGAAGAAGTAATGATTGTGTTATGGGAATTACAGAAATGTAACGTAGCATCGATCATTGAAAAGTTACCTGGACCAAAACCGGCATATAATACCGTTTCTACAATTGTTAGAATTTTAGAAAGCAAGGGTTTTGTTGATCATGAACAAGTAGGTAAAGGATATTTGTATTTCCCTTTGGTGAAGAAATCAGATTATAGTAATCAGTCCATCAACAAATTGGTAGACGGCTATTTTCAAGGTTCTTTTAAAAGTATGGTGTCATTTTTTATGAAGAAGAATGATATGAGCCTGTCGGAATTGGAATCTGTTTTAAATGAAATTAAAAAGGAAAAACCATGATACAGTATATTTTGGAGTGCATTGCCTTTCAACTTCTTTTCTTGATTATTTATGACTTTTTTCTAAAGAAAGAGACCTTTTTTCAATGGAACAGATTGTATCTGCTAGGAACGTTTGTATTGTCTTTGATTTTACCTTGGGTAAAAATAGAAGCTTTTAAACAACAAGTACCACAAACTTTTGCCCAATACCCAGAATATTTATGGGAATTACAAAATGAAGCGGTTGTGGTTCAAGTTCAGGAATCTGCGGACTGGAATCTTACTTGGCAAGAAGGTGTTTTTTATGGCGGAATGCTTGTAGCATTAGTGTTATTCGGATTAAAAATTAGACAATTATACCTCTTGAGAAAGAGCGGGGAAAAGATTTCTTACCCTTTGTTTACCCAGATTGTTATAGAAAATAGCAGCATTGCTTTTTCATTCTTTAAATCCATTTTTATTGGAGATAAGGTGTTGAAAATGAAGCATGATACCATAATTGCTCATGAATTGGTACATATTAAACAAAGGCATACGTACGACTTGTTGTTCTTTGAGTTGATGCGAATTGTAGGCTGGTTTAATCCGCTGGTGTACGTTTATCAGAATCGCATTTCAGAATTACATGAGTTTATTGCCGATGCTCAAGTATCAAAAGAGCACAAATCAGATCATTATGAGCAGTTGTTAGCTCAGGTTTTTCAAACCGAACATATATCCTTCATCAATCAATTTTTTACAAAATCATTAATCAAAAAACGAATAGTCATGTTACAAAAATCAAAATCGAAAAAAATCTGGCAGTTGAAGTATTTGCTCCTTGTGCCAATGGTGATGGGAATGCTTCTATATACTAGTTGTAAAATGAATAAGACCACAACCGATAGTCAAGTAATCAATGAAAATGATGAGCTTTTAATTTCAGAAGTAAAGGATGAAATTAAAGTGAATAATTTGGATATGAATTACTTATATACTTCTGGTTTAGCGGAAAAATTTGAGGATATTGACCAAGAAATTACTAAACATGAATTTTTTCTATATAAAGTCTTGCAAAATGAAGTGATGGAGAAGGTATTTAAAGGTTATATTAAAGAAAACCCGGGTAAAGACATTAAGTTAGCAACGTTACAGCCACCTTCTACTGATGGCTATAATAGTTTTGTAGGTCAAAGAAAAGCGTATAAATTAATAGATAATGACTTAAAATCATCGGTTCAAGCATTCGGAAAGGATATTGCTTTTTATGATAACAGTTTAGGGGCTTATCCATCAAATTTTTTAGAATATAAAGTAAGTAATACATCGAAGCTTAGTTCAAATGAATTGCAAAAAATCAATGAATTGTTAGTTAGTTTAGAAAATGAACCTGATTATTTATCGAATATCATACTTTCTGATGATACAAATATATTTTTGATAAAGACCGATATTAAAGATTTAAAGGGTAGTATTGAGTCTCGAACAGTTAAAATTGTAAGCGAAGAGGAATTTGAAGAAATGGACAATGTCAATGTTGCTTTTGCAATAGTGGAGGAAGCCCCAATTTTCCCCGGCTGTGAAAATGCAGCTGATAAAAGAGCTTGCTTCAATGAGAAAATTCAAAAACATATTAGCAAACATTTTAATTATCCGCAAGCAGCACAAGATGCTAATATAGAGGGACGAGTAAGTACTATGTTCACTATTTCCTCTGAAGGAGTTATTGAAAATATCAAAATGCGTGGTCCGGACAAGCTATTGGAAGATGAGGTGGAACGCATAATAAAAAGGTTGCCAAAGATGACTCCTGGCAGGCAATCTGGTAAAGCCGTTAATGTTCCTTTTTCTATTCCAGTACAATTTAAGTTAAAGGATAGTGATGATTCTGAAGAGGAAGTTAAAAAAAACATCTATGATAATGATGTACCTTTTTCTGTTATAGATGAGGTTCCAATTTTCCCTGGGTGTGAAGATGCTACTGATAAACGAGCTTGCTTTAATGAGAAAATGCAACTACATATTAGTAAACATTTTAATTACCCAAAAGAAGCACAAGATGCTAATATAGAGGGACGAGTAAGTACGATGTTCACTATTTCCTCTGAAGGAATTATTGAAAATATCAAAATGCGTGGTCCGGACAAGCTATTGGAAGATGAGGTGGAACGCATAATAAAAAGGTTGCCGCAAATGACTCCTGGGAAGCAAACAAGAAAAGCAGTTAATGTTCCTTTTTCTATTCCTGTTAATTTTAAATTACAAGAGAGTAGTACGGCCAATATGGTTTCTGAAATTTCTAAAGAAAGTGAGGTGGAGCCATTGTACTATATTAATGATAGAAAAATCACTAAACTAGAAATGGAAGCTATTGATCCAAATACTATAGAAAGTATTTTTATTTTAAAAGATGAAAAAGCCATAGAAAAATATGGTGAAGAAGGTAAAAATGGAGTTGTTGAAATTAAAATTAAAAAGTAATAAGTGAAGCATCTTTTTATATTTACACTGCTATTATTACAGATTAAAGTCGAGGCTCAAACCTCGGCTTTAGCTATTGCTGATAGCTTATATACTTTAGGGAATTATTCAAAGGCGATTAATGAATATTCCAAAGTTGGCGGACTTTCTGCTGCGCTTCAGATAGCAAGAAGTTACAATGCCGTTGGCAATTATGAGAAAGCTATTACACAGTATCAATATGTGGTCGAGGTAGATGTCAAAAATCAACTCGCACAATTTGAACTTGGAAAATTATTGCTGAAAGTAAATAGGTTTGACGAGGCAAAACCTGTGTTTAAAAATTTGTCTAATCTCAATACGACTAACCCTGAGTTTCAGTTTTATTTGGGGGAAGTCAATCGTCATTTAGATGCTACAGACGCAAGTTTAAAACAATATAAAAAAGCAATTAATTTAGATAGTACGCATCTAAGAAGTCTGTTTCAACTCGCAAAACATTACACTATTAAGCAAGAGCGAGACAATGCCTTAAAGTATATTTTACAAGGATTGCGTTATTATGAGAATGATGTCTCGCTAATTAATTTACATGCGTTGGTTCTCTTTAACGATTATCAATATGAAAAGGCTATTCCATTGTTTGAAAAGCTTTTAGAATTAGGGGAGGACAAAGATTATGTGTACGATAAATTAGCTTTTTCGTATAACAGAAATTGGGAATTTAGTAAAGCAAAAAAAGCTTATCATATTTTGATAAAACGGGATGATACCAATTCACAGACGTATTTTGACCTTGCGAGTGTTTATCAGAAGGAGAACAAATTAGATAGCGTTAAAATTTACATTAACAAAGCAATGGAAGTTCAAAAACCGATTTTTGCGAATGGTTATAGTCAATTGGCATATATTGCTCGTGAGCAAAAAGATTTTAAAACAGCATTTAAATTCTTCAAAATGGCTCATCAAGAAGATACATCTGATGCGCGTACATATTATAATATAGCTACAACATACGATCAGTTTGGTACTGATTTGCAGAAGAAATTAGTCTATTATCAGAATTTCTTAAATGATTACCCGAATGAGCATCCGTATTATTACGAAACCGCTAAAAAACGTATTTCTGAATTAAAGGAAGAAATCCATTTTACCAAAGATTAACTCCTCAAAAAAATCGTAATTTCACCCGTAGAACAGGTGTAATGAAACGAGTTATCTATTTTCTTGTGTTAATTTTTATAAGTTCTTGTTCGTTCTTTGAGTCTAAACAAAAAAGAACGCAGAAGCTTATAGATGAGGAGTTGCGCGATATGGATTGGAACAGTGTAGACTCTTATCCTTTTTTCTATACTTGTGAAGAAGCGATTACCAAAGAACAACAGAAAATTTGCTTTGAAGAAACCTTAATCTCTCATTTTCAAGAAACCTTAAATGATTTTGAATTCATTTTAACCGATAAAGAAAGTGAAACTGTAGATGTTATCTTTGTCATTGACACTTTAGGAAGAATAAAGGTATCTAACATAGAAAAGAATATCTTGGTGCTTGATCAAATGCCAGAATTTGATGGTGTGGTTACCCAAAGCTTAAAGAATCTTCCTAAACTTGCACCCGCTATAAAAAGAGGAATTCCGGTGAATTCCAAATACCGAATTCCTATTCAATTAAAAACAAACTAAAAATTTTGGCGCACGAAAAGATAATATTGGGTATTGACCCGGGTACCACCATTATGGGTTTCGGACTCATTAAGGTAGTGGGTAAAAAGATGGAGTTCGTTCAAATGAACGAATTGCTTTTGCAAAAGTATAACGACCCATACACCAAATTAAAGCTGATTTTTGAACGTACTATTGAGCTTATTGATACTTATCACCCAGATGAAATTGCTATTGAAGCCCCTTTCTTTGGTAAAAATGTACAGTCCATGCTCAAATTAGGCAGGGCACAAGGGGTTGCCATGGCAGCCGGACTCTCACGTCAAATACCAATTACCGAATACCTGCCTAAAAAAATAAAAATGGCAATTACCGGTAATGGTAATGCCAGTAAAGAACAAGTGGCTAGAATGCTACAAAGCGTATTAGGACTTAAAACACTCCCAAAAAACTTAGATAGTACAGACGGACTAGCAGCTGCCGTTTGTCATTTTTATAATCAAGGTAGAATTGATGTGGTCGGTAAAAGCTATTCTGGCTGGGATGCTTTTGTGAAACAGAATGAGAAAAGGGTTAAGAAATCTTAACAATGACCAATAAACAATTAACAGTTAACAATAATTAATTGGCAATGAATAATGAAAATCCTCTTTTGAGTAAATCTTATGATTTTGCTTTGCAGATTGTTAAACTTTTTCAAGAACTAACTAAGAATAAAAGGGAATATGTTCTATCTAAACAACTTTTAAGAGCAGGAACTTCTATAGGTGCGAATATAGCAGAAGCTAATGGCGCGATATCAAAAGCAGATTTTTCTGCTAAGATTTCAATAGCTTATAAAGAAAGCTTAGAGACTAAATATTGGTTAAACCTTTTAAAGGATTCAGAATATATTAAATTGTCAATTGCGAATGGTTTAATAGAAAAGGCTGATGAACTTTCTAAAATTATGTTCGCTATACTTAAATCGACAAGAATTAAAAAACAAGTATAATTAATTATTGGTAAGTGTTTATTGTTAATTGAAACTATGTCCGGAATCTACATCCACATTCCATTTTGCAAGCAGGCTTGCCATTATTGCGACTTTCATTTTTCTACCTCTATGGGGAAGAAAGAGGCGATGGTGAAGGCTTTGTGTAAAGAACTGGAGCTTCGTAAAGAAGAGTTCGCAGGCGAGAAGGTAGCTACTATCTATTTTGGTGGAGGTACACCTTCTGTTCTGGAGACCGAAGAAATAGCGCGATTGATTAATACCGTTCGTGAGCACTATGATGTTGTGGACAATCCGGAGATTACGTTAGAGGCGAATCCTGATGACCTGTCCGAAGAAAAAATATTGCAATTGGCAGCCAGTCCTATAAATCGTTTAAGTATAGGCATTCAATCATTTTTTGAGGAAGATCTAAAACTGATGAATCGCGCACATAATGCTTTGGAAGCTGAAAAGTGTTTGCAATTGGCGAGTCAGCATTTCGATAATATTTCGATTGACCTGATTTACGGAATGCCGAACATGACTTTAGAACGGTGGAAACAGAATATTGAAAAAGCGTTGGGTTTTGGTATACCGCACATCTCCAGTTATGCCTTAACGGTTGAGCCAAAAACGGCACTGGCTAAATTTGTTGAAGACGGATTGATTATTCCCGCTACCGACGAAGAAACTCAAGAACATTTTAACCTGCTGAACGAGACTTTACTGGCAGAAGGATTTGATTGTTACGAGATTTCCAATTTTGGTAAACCAGGGTATTATTCTCAAAATAATTCCGCCTATTGGCAACAGAAAAAGTATATAGGTATTGGTCCGTCCGCTCATTCCTTTGATGGTGTACAACGTGGGTGGAATATTAATAACAATCCGAAATACATTAAATCCATAGAACAAGATGTAGTACCTATGGAAGTTGAGGTGCTTTCTGCGACCGATAAATACAATGAGTATGTCATGACGGGCTTGCGTACGATTTGGGGTGTTTCGTTATCTAGAATAGCGACTGAATTTGGATCGAAATACAAAGAGTACATCTTAATGCAATCCGATAAGTTTTTAGAAGAGCATTTGCTTTTCGTTGATGGTGACATCCTTAAAACCACAAAAAAAGGCATGTTTTTGGCCGATGGCATTGCCGCAGATCTGTTTATGGTGAATTTGAAATAACAAATAGTATCGAGAACAAGCTAGGAACACGAATATTCACCTCTTCTTAAATCCTTCAAAATAACCGCCCAAAAAGTTGTAATTTTCTTATCTCAAACCTGCCTTATAATTTGAGCGTAAGTAAAATGAAGACTACCATAACCTATAATGCCAACGAGTACAAAATAGACCTATCTAAACCATTGGATATTTCTATTGCCCTAACTAATAAAAAGGACAATGTAAACGCTTGGTATATTGATGCCCCAAAGATAGAGCCACATCGAGAGAAGGATTTTGTTGGGAGTATTCCGGCAGGGGCGAGCACCAATTTTTATGATATATGGTTTAATCCGCATGCACATGGTACGCATACCGAATGTGTGGGGCATATTTCAAAAGAACATCAATCTGTAAATCAGCATTTAAAGCAGTTCTTCTTTTTGGCTGAGGTAATTACCATAACACCATCCGTAGAACAAGGGGATTTCGTAATTACAAAAAATCAACTTCAAAAAGCGTTGAGTAGCAAAACGCCAACAGCTTTAGTGATAAGAACGCTTCCTAATGCAACATCAAAACAAAACAGGCAGTATTCACATACCAATCCGCCTTTCATTTTAGAGGATGCCATGATATTCTTAAAAGAACTGGGTGTTGAGCATTTGTTGGTAGATCTACCATCGGTAGATAAAGAAAAGGACAATGGTGCTCTTTTGGCGCACAAGGCATTTTGGAACTTTAATGGAGCAGTGAGATTAAACGCTACGATCACTGAGTTTATTTATGTGCCAGATTCAATTACTGATGGTACATACTTTTTGAACTTGCAGGTAGCACCTTTTGAGAATGACGCTAGCCCAAGCAGACCAATACTTTATAAAATAGAATAACTATGAAAAATCTATTAAAATTAGAGGAACTCGCCTTAATGGTACTCGGTATTTTTATGTTCGGCCTGTTAGGTTACCAATGGTGGTGGCTACCGGTTTTAATACTCACTCCAGATATTTCAATGTTGGGCTATTTACTAGGTTCTAGAATAGGTGCGTTGTGCTATAATGTTTTTCATCATAGGGGTTTTGCCATACTTTTATACTTTGTAGGCATATATTTTATGTTGCCCATAGTACAATTAATAGGTACAATTCTTTTTATACATACGGCTATGGACCGTATCTTTGGTTACGGACTTAAATACGATAAAGGGTTTAAGTTTACGCATTTAGGAGAAATAGGTAATAAAAATGGATAATATTTTTGATACGATTCTGGGTCTGGTTTTAGGAGCCATTGGTATGTATTGGCTTTTTAATTTTTTTAAAGGCAAGAAAAGTAAAGAGATTACAACACACCAATCTACCGTGTTATTGGAGAAAATGAAAAGTGTTTGCAAATTGATATCTGTAGAAGGCGAGTTTGCCGAAATCTATAAGTATGAAAACGTAAAGGACTTTATGAGTTTGGTGAGCAGTAAAAAGAAGGCACTGGTTGTAATTAAAGCTAAGGCTCATATCGGTTATGATCTCAGTAAAATTTTGATGCACGCCGATGAAGGAAAGAAAACAATTGTTCTTGATAATTTTCCACAGCCGGAAGTATTAAGTATTGAACCGGAGTTGGAATTTTATGATATTAAAAGCGGATTTTTTAACTTTTTTGCTCCGGATGATCTCACTAAATTGAACTCTGAGGCTAAAACCCATATCAGAGAAAAAATACCGGAAAGCGGATTGATGGAAACCGCGAGAAAAGAAGCATTGCAAACTGTTTTAATCATGGAGAAAATAGTTGAAACCATTGGTTGGACGCTTGATTATTCGGCACTTAAAATTCCGCAGAAACAAATAGAATTGTTAGAAGAAAAACAATAAATTAAATGAAATTTAAAATGAAAAATGTAATTTGTATCCTTGTAATAACCTTAATGACCACTGTAACTTTTGGTCAAAATGATGATAAAATGACAGAATTCGATGCTAATTTTTCACATACCGTATTTTTTTGGTTGAAAAATCCTGATAGTCAAGCAGATCGTACCGCTTTTGAAACTTCCTTACGTAAGTTTTTAGATAACTCAGCCTATGCGAAAACACAGTTTATTGGCGTGCCGCCAAAGGCGAGTAGAGATGTTGTAGATGGTTCTTTTACCTATTCTTTGATCGTAAGTTTTGACTCTGCCGAATCTCAGCAAGCATATCAAGATGAAGCACCTCACAAGGTATTCATTGCAGAGTCGGAAAAATTATGGTCAAAAGTAATCGTTTACGATTCCACCGGAATCTAAATTTGAGGGGGTGATCTATAGAAAGGCTACGGCGGCTGATGTAGCCGATATTGCAACCCTGCATGCCAAAAGTTGGCAGCAGAATTACCGTGCATCTTTTAGTGCCCATTTTTTAGACCATTTGGCATTCGAAAATAGGCTAAAAGAATGGGAAAATCGTTTTCAGCATCATACAGATGATCAGTTTGTTTTGTTAGCAGAAGACGAGGGTGAATTATTAGGTTTTATGTGTGCCTATTTTGACCATGACGACAAATACGGTACGTTATTGGACAATTTACACGTAAGTCTTCAAGCTCAAGGGAAAGGTATTGGTACAAAACTGATGACCGCATTGGCACAAGAGATTCTTGCTATAGATAGTGGTAATAACTTTTATTTATGGGTGTTAGATACCAATGCTGCCGCAATAGCATATTATGAAAAAGTAGGCGGTGTTGCTATAGAACGTGTAGAATCTAACGATATTGGCGATAAGACCTTTGTAAAAATTAGGTACTATTGGGATGATGCCTCACAGTTTTTGGATAACATGAAAGACAAAACGGTACATAAATGAACGTTGAAGAATACCGAGAATATTGTATTTCAAAGAAAGGAGTTACGGAATCTTTCCCTTTTGATGAGGTAACCTTGGTTTTTAAGGTAATGGGCAAAATGTTCGCCCTTTGCGGATTAGATCACGTGCCATTACGTATCAATTTAAAATGTGACCCAGAAAGAGCCATAGCACTTCGTGAAGAGCATGATGGCATTATAGAAGGTTGGCACATGAGTAAAAAGCATTGGAATACTGTTTACCTGGACAAAATTTCTAAAGACCTTACGAAAGAACTTATTGACCATTCTTATGATTTGGTGGTCTCTAAATTGACTAAGAAAGTTAAGGCAGAGTTGGAGGCACTTTAATTCATCATTCCATTTATAGAAACCATTTTCTAAGGTTATCTTTACCTTTTCTATAATAGTTTATTTTGAATGGATAATTTACAGCAATTTTATACCAATAAAGTAAAGGGATTCAGCATACAGATTGAAGCACTTAACAAAACATTATTCACCTTTAGTTTACTTCGTTTAGTTATATTCTTGAGTACTATCGTAGCTATTTATTTTGCATCGGTAAATGCCAAATATGTTATTGGTGTGTTGTGCGTAGGTATTCCTTTATTCCTATTTCTGGTAAGTAAATACTCGAATCTAAAACATCAAAAAGAAAAATTAGAAGCTTTAAAAGATATCAATACAGTTGAATTACAGGTATTGAAAAGAGATTATTCCAACTTGTCCAACGGAAAAGAATTTGCAGACGATATCCATTTTTTTAGTCAAGATATAGACTTGTTCGGTGAGGGGTCTTTTTATCAAATTTCCAACAGAACAAAACTTGCAGAGGGTAGTTTATTATTGGCAGATATCTACAAAGAAAATTCCATCAGTGACATAAGGCAAAAGCAAGAAGCTATTGCCGAGATTGGTGAAAAAGTAGACTGGCGACAAGAATTTTCTGCCATGGCAGCATTGACCAAAACAGAAACTTCAACACATACTATTGCTAAGTGGCTTAAAAACTATGAGTCTTTTGTACCCAAGGCAATGAAATTTATTCCGCTAGTATTTTCAATTATTTCAGTAGTTATATTTATTGCATATTTTTTAGATTACCTACCAGAATCGGTTTTGATTATGTGGTTGGTACTAGGTATGATTATCGTTGGTGTTTTTTCAAAGAAAGTTACCAACTTAGGTCAGAATGCTACCAAAATGAAATCTACTTTTGATCAGTACAATCAATTGCTGTCAATGATAGAAACAACGGAATTTTCGTCTGAACTATTAAAGAAAAAGAAATCCAATATTTTAAGCAATGGGGAGAATAATTCTAAAGTACTAAAGAAATTCGCTTCGCTTTTAAGTAATCTAGACCGTAATAATAATCTTCTATATCTAATTTTTGCAAACGGATTTTTCCTCCGTTCGTTGACCGATTGCCTTGCGGTAGAAAACTGGATCCAAAAACATGGTAAGAGTGTAGAAACATGGTTCAATACTATTGCATTTTTTGATGCTTATAATAGTTTAGGAAATTTCGCTTTTAATCACCCAACATTTACATACCCTAACCTTACTGATGATGGTGTAGTACTAAAGTCAAAAAATGCTGGTCACCCGTTACTGGACCCCAAGAAAAGCATATTGAATGATATCACGATAAAGGGCGGACAGTTCTTTATTATCACAGGAGCAAATATGGCAGGTAAAAGTACTTTTTTAAGAACAGTTTCCCTGCAGATTATGATGGCAAATGTTGGTTTGCCAGTCTGTGCTGAATCGGTCAGTTATTCTCCTATAAAGTTAATTACCAGTATGCGTACTACAGATTCGTTGACAGATGATGAATCGTACTTCTTTTCAGAATTAAAGCGCCTTAGATACATTGTAGATGAAATACAAACAGACCGTTATTTTATTGTGTTAGATGAAATTTTGAAGGGAACCAATAGTACCGATAAGGCATTAGGTTCACGAAAGTTTGTAGAGCGATTGGTAAAGAGTAAATCTACCGGAATTATTGCTACTCACGATCTTAGCCTTTGTGAGGTTGCTAATGAATATGATGCGGTTAAGAACCATTATTTTGACGCGGAAATCATAGATAACGAACTACATTTCGATTACACGTTTAAAGATGGTATTTGTCAAAATATGAACGCTTCTTTTCTGTTAAAGAAGATGGGGATAATAGAATAAATCTTTTTTATTCTTAGATTTAAAATTGTAATCATTTTCCGTCTTTTTTTATGCATAGAATTTCGCTTTTACTCTTTTTTCTACTTTCTAATATTATTTTCGCTCAAAATGAAATTGGTAACAATTTGGTCAAGGATAAATTCTTGAAATATTTTGAGTTGCCAAGAGAGTCAATATTTCTACACACGAACAAAACAACGTATATAGGCAACGAAGAAATATGGCTAAAAGGTTATGTATATGATAGGCATAACAATAAACCCTTTAACCAAACTACAACAGTTCACGTAGGGTTGTATAATGGGTACGGTAAGAAATTTAACGACTACCATTTTAAAGCAGGTGATGGTTATTTTAAAGGTAATATTGCTGTAGATTCAATGCTTGCTAGTGGTGAATATTATCTTCGTACAAGTACGAATTGGATGAAGAATTTTAAAGAAGATGATTCATTTGTTCAGAAAATCACCATCCTAAACGAGAAGCCGATTAAAAAGGCTAAACCCATCAAAGATTATGATATCCAGTTTCTACCCGAAGGCGGTAACTTCGTTGAAGATGCGCCAGGTGTTATGGGAGTTAAAGTTACCGATGCTAACGGATATGGTGTTAGAATTGTTGAAGGGTCTATATTCGATAATAAGAATACTCAAGTAGCCAGATTTTATACATCAATTTTTGGCTTGGGAAAATTTAATTTTAATCCTAAGGCAGGTATTGAGTACGTGGCTAAAATAGAGTTTGACGATGGTAATGTGGAAATCACTACACTTCAAAAACCTTCTAAAGTAGGCATCTCTTTTAGTGTAAAGAATGTTGATGATAACAGGTTCATTATTAGTTTGACAACAAACGCGACGACAAAGGAAATTATTAAAGAAAAACAGTTTTATTTGTTGGTGCACAAAGATGGTCATGCAAATAGAATACCTATTACCTTCCCTAAGAATAAACTATTTGTATCAAAAGTTTTAAATAAAGAGGTGCTTAATAAAGGTATGAATATCTTGACGTTATTCAATCCAGATGGTAAGCCAATTGCAGAACGATTGATTTTTAATCATGCAAATCTTTTAGACACTAAATTGAGGGTAAGCAAAATAACTACCGAGGGCGATTCTTTAAATATTCAAGTCAAACTTCTTGATAACGGTAATGTACAACAAAATTTAAGTGTCTCTGTTTTACCTGGCAATACAATTTCTTACAATCAAAAAAACTCTATTTATAGTGCCTTATATTTAAAACCTTATGTAAAAGGATTTATTGAAAATCCAAAATATTATTTTAAGGATGTTACCCCTAAGAAAGAGAATGATCTAGATCTTTTATTGATGACCCAAGGTTGGTCTAAATATGATTGGACAGATATTTTTAAAGGTCCTCCTGGTCAGTTTTATGAATTTGAAAAGGGAATAGATTTAGAAGGAACTATTTATAATAAAGGAGTTACATCAGAAGAGAAGCTATTAGTTAGTTTTCCTGATGGTCGTAGTAGATATTTAGACATCTTGGACAATAGATTTTTAATACAGAAAAAATTTCCTGTAAAAGGTGAAACCTTGGATTTTACCCTCATTGTAAATAATGGAAAATTGGCAAAACCAAATATAGGTTTGAATATGAAGTTGGGAGTTGTACCGAATGAAATTGCTACTATTTGGAAAGAAAAAATAGAATTTGAAGATGAAAATAGTTCTAAAATAAATAATGTGCCAGATCTAATTTCTTCTGATAATACCATAAGTTTAAATGAGGTTACAGTTGTTGAAGATAAGGTCCAAACTACTGTTGCAAAGAATTCTTTAATTCCTAAATATTTGGTGAATAGGATGACTGAAGTTACTGAAAATTTGGAATTTAGTTTACCGTATGTTACCGATATCATTAGGTCTAGGGGTTACTATGTACTGGAGAATCTTCAGTTTGGCAGTGTGAGTCGTGTAATTATTAGGTCAATTATACCATCTTCCTTTATGGGGGGTAATATTTACCCTGTTCCTATTGTATATCTAGATAATGCCCGTTTACCAAACTTTGACATTCTATATAAAATGCCTACAAGCGAAATAGAAAGTTTTATGATAGATAAATCTGGGGCTAGAGAAGGAGCAAGAGGCGCCGGTGGCGTAATTCGTATTTATAGTAGAAGATTGCCAAGAGATTATAATGGTCAATATGGTAAAGATGAGAATGTTTTTAAGTACGAACTTAAAGAAGGATTCGAACCTGTTAAGAAATTTTATACCCCTAAATACACTTCATATCTTTCTAATGAATTTGAGAATTTTGGTACTATACATTGGGTTCCTGAATTAAAGACCGATGAAAATGGTATAGCTACATTCAAAATACTAAACACCTTACAGAATAATATCAATTTTTATATTGAGGGCATGGGGTCTGATGGTAGTTTGATTTCTTCTGAACAAAATCTTGTAATTGATTGATTTAATATTTTATATAAAATTATATAACAACACTTATTAATTGCCCCTTTGGGGGCTAGGGGGCTCGGCATCATTATGGATTCACTAACACAAATAGTACTCGGGGCAGCGGTCGGTGAGGCGGTTCTTGGTAAAAAAGTGGGCAATAAAGCTATGCTTTACGGTGCTATTGCAGGTACAATTCCTGATTTAGACGTAATAACACGCTATTTCCTAGATACCGTTACGGCAACCGAATGGCATAGGGGAGTTAGTCATTCTATATTTTTTTCCGTAGTATTTGCACCCATTTTTGGTTGGTTGGTTTGGAAGATTAATCAGAAAAAATCGGCTTCCTGGAGAGACTGGTCTTGGCTCATGTTCTGGGGTCTCTTTACGCATCCGTTATTAGATGCATTTACTACTTGGGGAACACAATTATTTTGGCCATTTAAAACAAGATTAGCTTTTCAAAGTGTATTTGTGATCGATCCATTGTATACAGTTCCGTTTTTTATTTTCTTGATATTGGCTATGTTTCAAAAACGGACGTCTATAAAACGCAGAAAGTATGTAAAACTCGGACTCCTAGTTAGTACATCATATTTAGTATTAACATTAGTTTTAAAAGGTATCGCTTTTCAGAAATTTGAAAATGCGCTTGAGGAACAAGGTGTTTCTTATAAAGAAATGAATACCCGCCCTGCACCATTGAATACGGTATTGTGGATGGCAAATATAGCTACTGAAGATGCTTATTTAATGGGAGATTATTCTTTTTTTGATACGCAGCCTATCTCGTTTACATCGTATCCTAAAAATAATGAATTACTGGGTAAATGGTCTAGTAACGATAAAATAGTGCGACTTATAAAAATAACCGAAGGTTGGTATACCATTACCGAAAATGATGGGCATCTGTATTTCAACGATCTTAGATTCGGACTCATTAGTTTAGATGAAAACGAGACCCAATTCGCCTTTAGCTATAGATTAGTGCCTAATGGTGATGATTTAATAGTAGAAGAAAGACCTAAATTTAAAAGGGATGCAAAACGATTATTGTCCGCTCTTTGGCAACGTATGTGGGGTAACTAATATTTAAAAAGGATAGCCTATCGCGAAGTTCAAGGTCATATTATTATCTGCATTACCAAAGAAGGGTACGTTCCATCGTTCGTTTTCGTCTAAATAGGGTATACGTAAAGGGGAAGCCAAATCTAACCGAATAACAAAACTTTGAATATCTAAACGTAAACCAAAGCCTACACCGGCAGCAACTTCGTTTAACCAATCTTTTTCAAACTTTCCGTCGGTAAAAAGTGATACTGAAGAAGACGAAGTTGACTCATCTTCTACAAGGCTGGAATAATCTCCTGTTAGCCACACGTTACCTGCATCCACAAAAAAGGCTCCTTTTAAATAGGAGAATAACGGAAACCTATACTCTACATTGGCCTCTAATTTTAAGTTACCCGATTGGTCGTAGTAATCAGTAGAATCATCCTCGGTATCCGGATAAAAACTACCAGGTCCTATTGAACGGATGTCAAAGGCACGCACACTATATGGTCCGCCAGAATAAAATTGTTTAACGAAAGGTAAAGTGGAACTATTTCCATAAGGTATTCCCCAACCTGCATATATACGTGAAACTAACGTACGTTCTTTTTTCCAGCGTAAGTAGAGTCGTAAATCGGCATCCACTTTTGCATATTGTGCATATTCTGATCCAAAAATGGTATTGGAGCCTCCGCTAAATAGACTTAAGGCATTTCCTGCCAAATCAAAATTGGTGGAAAAATAAATGGGCTTTTCTTTGCTAAGATTAGAGACTTCATCATATGTGAAACTATATAGCAAACCAGCTATAAAGCGCTGTTCAAAACTTTGGCTTAAATATTCGTTATCATCTAGAATTTCCTGAAATTCATCGGTTACGTTAGATAATCTAGAATAGTTTATACTGATTGGGTCTAATGTATGGTATACGTATTGATTTTCCTTCCAGGTATACCCAAAACTACTATTTACGGAACTTAGGGTGAACAGATCGCTACGTTGTAGAAAATCGACCCCTAAAGATATTTTAGTTTTAGGCACGGCATATTTAAACCTACTGGGAGAAAATGGTATGGATCTAGGTATGATCAAATCGGCACTTAAACCACCGGCAATACTACTGAGATTGTTATTGCTATTAGACAGTTGTAGCTCATAAGAAAAGTCTGCCGAGACACTAAAAGTTTCGCCACCGTTGAAAACATTTCTGTTGGTATGGCTCAACAAGATTCCTGGACCTGTATAACCGTTAGATCTAGAGACAGCTTGTAATTCTGCTCTAATGGATCGTTTTGTAAGAGGAGCTAAATAGATATCTGCCGCTAACGACCCTCCATTACCGTCGGTGCCAGTGGTGTCTAGCTCGGTGTATTGTATGTTTACGTACTTGTAACTGCCCAAAGCAGATAGTCTGTTGCTTGTTTGTTTTGATGTGTTGGCATCGTATAGGTCACCTTCATTGAAGAGTAAGTACGACTCTAAGAGTTCTGGTTTAAAATATAATTCGTTCTGTACAAAATCTATACTGTCTACTTGAGTTACATTTTCTTTGGTCAAGGGCAAAGTGTCACCTTCAATAGTATAGTTGGGGTAAACGGTAATGGAATCTATGGTGTACGGTATAGAGGCACGGCTAGGCACTTCTTTTTTAAGCCTAAGGAACAAATCAAATTTTCTATTCTTGTATTGATTGGTATCCGCTTCAAAAATCAACAGGTCTTCTTGACTGTTGTAAAAACCTTTTTGTTTTAAACCATTATTAAGGCGTACTCTTTCAGCTTTTAATAGATCTAAATCAAAACGGTCTCCTTTTTTTAACGCGGTTTCCGGTAGCAATTTTTCTATTTCCTTGTACATAGGTAAAGTATCCGACTCTAGGGTGTAATTCTCCAATACGTAAGGAGCCGGTAGCTTGGCGGAATAATTTACCGAGGCAAATTGCTCATCGATGACCGTTTCAGATTCGGATTCACTGTAGAAGAATCCGTTATTATCTAGTCGGTTCAATATCAACTCTTCTACGCGTTCGGGGTTTACATCTGAAAAATAAACAGGTTCTTCACCAAAAGATTTATTTAGAAACCTATATAAGAACCCGGGTTTTTCTCGCTGTGCCTTATAATGAAAAAACAAGGCAGGTTTCATTCCTAAAAATTTGGTATTAGGGTTTGGTTCTATAAGATTCAGCAATTCTGCCTTAACTTCCTTACTGTCTTGTAGTTCTCCTTCATAATTTAAATCAAGGGTTGCTCCTGTATATAACTGCTCTCCTTCGGGTATATATTTTTTTATCCCGCAAGAATAAACAAACAATAGTGCGAGGCATAATAAAGTACGATATGTGAATTTTTTATTTTTCAATGTCCTCTTCTTTCTTTTTAGAAGTTTTTTTCTCAGGTTCTTCTTTTTTCAACGGACTGAACAATTGACTGAATTTATTAAACTCCCGATTAAATATAAAAGCGACTCCGGTTATAATCAACTGCCCGTCTATAATATTTTGATACTCTTGCTTTCTGAAGCCTTTTAGTCGATATGTACCTTCTTCGCTCAGTAAATACTCTAACGTAACATTGCCAATTAACGGGGTTTCCGTTTCGCTAGAGGAGGCACTACCTTCTACATCCACGGCACTACCGGCAGTAACAATCAATCGGTCATCGAAAAGTTTTTTACTTGCACTTATATTCAATTGGGTTCTGCTTTCAGCAGTGCCACTTTCATAATCCTCAAAACTGTCTAGGTCAAAACCAAGCTCAAAACCGGTATTGCCCAATAGTTTATTCGAGATGGAATTGAGTTCGTTAGAGAGTACTTTGTTTACATTGTTTCTTGCAATAGAAATAGCACCGCCACTACTACCGTCACTACCCGTGGTGGGATAAAATCGATTTAATGCCAATAGGGAAAATACCTGCTTGTTCAGTTCAGACTCTTGCTCGTTCAATTGTTGAATACGACCATAAACGGCACCGCCAAAATTACCTTGTTCACTTTCGGGCATGTCTAAAGCAAAAGATATTTCTGGTTGTGTTAGCTGTCCATCAATATTTAGATACACCAAAAAATCGGCAGCCTGTTGGTATGAGCCAGAAACACTGCTGTCTGTACCATAACTTATTGAAGACATTAAAGACGATGCTGAGGTTTCTATCTCATAGATTGCGGTAACGTCCATTTTGGCATCATAAGGGTCGCCACTCCAAACTATACTACTGCCTTTCTGCAATTGAAATTCGCGACTTACCAAGTTATATAGGCTGGTTCTGTAGAATCCTGAATTTAATTCTAACCGCCCAGATAATCGAATGTCTTGATTGGGGTCTATGTTCAAATTCAATGTAGCATCACCAGATGCTTGTAGTTTATCTTGTGTTTTTTCATCAAGAACGATAGTAAATTTTGCCTCGTTTCCTATTTCTAGAATGGTATTGATATCCATACCTGCAAAAAATGAATTTGTTGTTTCTTCATCCGTTCTTGTGAGAATAGCATCAGGATTTTCCCTGTTTACAAAAATGACCACTCCGTCTCGTTCTTGAATATCCAATTGGTCTTGCGGTACCACATAGGTAAGATCGGTAACATCGCGAATACGTAATTTACCATCGATAACAGGTAGTTCCAAATCTCCCTTAACAGTAACATCTGCCTGTATACTAGCAATGCCGTACACCAATTCATCGTCTCCTTTTTCAGAATCAAGTACCCTAAACTGGTCTGTTTTTACCGAAAGGTCAAAACCTGGATATATAAAACTCTCTGTATCTACCGTGCCATCTATGGTCAACGTACCCTGGTTGAGGTCATTTATGGCAAATGAATTAAAACTGATGGTCTCTTGGTCAATATCTATGTATTGATTATCGATTTCCAATGCAGATTTGTAGGCATTTAGACTTAGACCGAATTCATTGAAGTTTATTCTTCCTGAATATTTAGGCTCTGCAAGGGTACCTTTCACCAAAAGGCTTCCGTCTAAATAACCTTTGGCATTGGTCAACTGGTCATTTGAGAACCCTTGTATAATGCTGGCTTCCAGTTTTTGAATATCAAGCTCCATGTTTAAATACGCAGTATTTTCCTTAGCGGTATAGTCCCCTGTTAAAGTGAGGTTTGCACCACCATCTTTCATTGCCAAGTCAAAATCATATTCAGACAGCGATTTGGACGATGCATCAAGGGTTAAAGTACCTAACGGATTTTGGAGCACGTGAAAATCTTTAATATCAATATCGGCTACCAGACCCGATGCGGCATACGGATTAAGAACTACGAAATCTCCTTCTACTTTTCCTTTCGACAATGCTTCATCAGGATTGAAAAAACTAAGGAAAGTCTGTAATTGAAAGTTCTCGAACAGAATACCGATATGTTCGGTATTCATTTTTGGAAATTTGTTCGATATTTCCATTTTTTGAGCATTTCTGGTCAAGACGACATTCTCAAAGTCAGAATATGCTTCGGCAATTACTATACTGTTATCCTCTGGTATTTCCCATTGCTTTTTATTCAGTATTAAATCTTCAGGATTGATATGGAGTTTTAAAGTGTCCTTTTGAAATGATAGTCCCGATTCTATATGCATTACTTGTAAGGAGTCATTCTGAGAAGTAAAGTCAAGTAACAGCTCTTTGTTTTTTAAGCTTCCTTCTAAATAAGTCTGTTTTAGGTGGATGGGCTCATAAATTAAATCTGCCAAACCAGCAGAGAATTTAAGGTCGACAGAATCTCCCTTTATATATGCATTTAAACTATCGACAGAACTACCGGCATATGCAATGTGTGGTACAGTGACCTCGGCAGAAATTTTTCGATTTTTAGAATTGAAACTAGCATCTATATTCAACGAATCTAAATCTTCGACACCATCAAAAAATACTTTAGATAGAATAGGAGTGGGGATAATTGCTAGAGCCAGCTTTGCATCTATATCATCTTCTACTGTAAAACTAGTTGTGTCGTCTGTAGTGAAATACTGCTCTATTTGTTTCTTTAAGGCGTTGGTGATTCTATTGGGTGATGCGTTCGATGCCAATTGTCCTTTCAAGAAATTACTCTGTACGGAAACATCGGTAATAGTATCTTCTATATGAGCTTTTAAGACAATAGTAGACACTTGGTATTGCTCATTATCGGCAATGGCAATACCTTCATCAATTGTGGTGTTTATGGTATAGTTTGATGGCGAACCAGTATAGTTTCCATTGATATTCGCTGCAATTTTAATATCACTTTTTGTAAGCCCAAGCTCTTGTAAAGCTGCCCCAATAATATTTGACGTAAAAACAATGTCATTTTCTTCTGATGAAAGTACCATAGTAGCATTTGCTTTCATGTTCAAATTTGGATCGTTGATGTTGGCGGTTATAGTACCATTCCCGTCTTTTAGATTTCCATCAATAGTCACTTCTTTGTAGTCATATCCACTGTACTGAAATTGCGAAACTGTACCGTTGATATTAGCATCAAAATTACTTGGTTCACTTCCTGATCCTTTACCTTTTATATCAAGTGAAATTTTACCCAGTTGATTATTTTGTAACAGCTGTCCCAGTTGTAAACTATCTACTGAAATAGCACCGTCAAATTTCATGATATTTCCAAAATCTACTAGTGCATTTATGTTAGCGGAACCTTCAGGAATTTTGATATTCATATTGGGTTTTACCCATGTAGTTCCACCAGATAAATCACCTTCCGCTAGTATGGTTTCAGGAATTGAAATACCTAGTTCTTTAGATGATATTATTTTATTTATTGCTTTTTCAGTGCTTTTAAAGCTAATATTGTTCAAATTGTATTGTAGTGAATCTGGTTTCGTTAAATTATTTATGCTTCCCTTTGCACTAAGTTTGGTGTCATTTCCCCATTGTAATTCGGTACTGAAGTCATCTACTTTTTTCAAAGTTCCTTTAGCTTTTAAGTTACCAATAATTGGATATGCCGATAAGGAATCTAAATACTGATTTTGGGCTAATTCAGGTTGTAGTTGTAGCACATCGTCAAGCTCTAAATTAAGGTCTGAAATAGTGGCGGACAAGGTACTTTTCTTAGGATTTTTAATTGCTCCTTTCAGGGAACTAAACTGTACATAAAAATCTGCCTTTACTGAACTCTGATTCATTTGAAAAACAACATCTGAAAGTGATGCTTCGGTATTGGTTAAGCCTGCATTAAATGCCAATTGGTTTAACTTTATGCCACTAGGTTCAAAAAAGGAAAATTTAGAAACGTTCAGATTAAATTTCTCGGGTTGGTATTTTAAATCTTCAGCTAGCAGACGTAGCTTTTCAATTTTAAAAGCATTTGGATTAAAGCTTTCAGTGTTTTGCCGGTTTCCATTTAATGAATAGCTAAATGTATTTTTAGCAATATCTATAGTGTTTGCGGCGAGGATAAATTCTGGCCATTCAAATGTAGCTGTATTGGAAGCAGTTACTTCAGTTTCTTGACCATTTATTTCTAGTTCTATTTGTGAATCATGTAAAACAAGGTCATCGGTCTCGTATCTATTTTTAGAAACATCTGCTAGTATATCTGTGAGTTCAATAGTACCTAATTGTAATTTAGTTTGTAAACCATCTGGCTGACTGTCGTAGTTGACATGAACATTTTTTACAATAAAATCTTCAACTTCAATATATGGTAGTGCTGTACTGGTGGTGTCTTCGGTTATAGGAAATGCTTGCGATTGTACATATTTAAACTCGGTATCGCTCAACTCAAAATCATCCAAAGAAAACTTCATGGCATCTAAGTCAAATTCAGATATATCTACATCTAATTTTCCGAGTACTAGGTTAATGTCCGTGCCAAGATAGGCATCTGTATAGGTCAATTTCCAATCAGCTATATCTACACTACCCACGGTAATACTCATGGGTTCGCTGGTAGTTGTAGTAGTATCGGTTGGTGTGGTCAGTGCATCGATTAAGAATGTGAAATTAAACTCTTCGGGATTGCTTTCTCGACTTATTTTGGCGACAACGCCATTTGAAACCACATCATCAATGGAAAGTTCATTATTGAAAATAACAGGGTATATAGGAATATCGGCCTGCAGAGATTGTGAATAGAAAAGTGTATCGCCTTTTACATCTTCTAAATAAACGTCTTCTATTTGAATGTCTCCTGAGAAGGTAAGGTATAGATTGCCAACGGCTACTTTGGTATTCGTTTTGTCAGATATATAATTAGTGACTTTAGAAACAATGAAGTTTTGCGCCCAGGGTGTTCTAATGACCAATACCAGAATAAAAAACAGCAATAATACCCCGAGGATAATTTTTCCTAAGCGTTTTAAATACTTTTTGAATTTCGCATTTTCGTTGGCCATATAGTGAGCACTAGAGGGTTGAATGCAAACATTCAATTTTTATCAATGACAAACTATTGTTCAAGTTGTGCCATAAAACCTGTAGCAATTATAATTAGTAAGACTATTATGATCATAAGGTTGTAAAACCTTCTTTTCTTTTTCTTGGTTTCTTTAAGTGATGCCATAAAAACGCAAAGTTAAACCTACCAAAATATAAATTTAGCTTATTTGCCACGAAGATTATCGGTATACAACATAATCAAGCAGTTTGTGCCTTTATTACCTATTTAAATTATTGGCTAAAAACTGTTCATCTACACTTTTTGTTGATTCGTCTACAGTTGCTGTGGGTTAATCTACGATTGAAAAATTGAACGCTATCTACACGATACCTTTGGAGTGTAATTAACGATTAACTCAAAAAATATCACCAATACGAAATCATATGAAAACAGTTATAAACTCAAAAAGATGCTTAGGGTATTTCGAAACAGCCAGCCAAGATGAAATTTATGAAATCTGCCAATTTAATATAACAGATTCTGAATTGATCGTAGAGGCCATGGCAGTGTAAAAAAGTTGTTCAGGTAGTTCCCCCAAACCGATGAAGGCCAATAGAAATATTGGTCTTTTTCTATTTTAAGGCTTTCGTCTGTATTTTATGAAAGCTGTCTGCTTGTAAGCGTAGCAATTCCTCTGCTTTTTTCTTTTTGTACCCGTACAATTCCTCTTCTCCCTTCAAATCTTCGTATATTTTCTGATTGATTTCTCCGTCAGTTGAAGCTATTAATTGACGTTGCGCCAATTTTTGCTCTACCCAAGTAGAAAGTACACTTTCTTCCTCTTCTAATTTAATATCATATTCACCTTTTGGTGCCAGTAATTTGGCAATTATAGGCGAAGTTTCAATCGCTAAGAATAGTAGAAATATGAAAAAGGATGGTAGCCACGGCAATTCATCTAAAGCTGATATTCTTGCCATTAATCCGTCAAAACCATCTATAATGGGTTGCGAAGTTTTTACAACTTCGGCATATTCCGTATTTAAATCGGTTATCTGGGCTTCTAATTCTGTAATCTTTTCTGCATTCGTGGTCTTTAATGCCTGTAGTTCGGCAAGAGAAGCATCATGTTTTTCACGCTTTTCTTCATACACAGGTCCTTTACCCAATAACTTTGTGCCAGCAGTACCTTCAGCTTCATTGATGTAAATATCATAAAGCGCGTTTGTTTCTGCTTCTTTAGTGTCAATTTCGGTTTTTAGGGCTGTAATATCTTGATTTAATTGTTCAACCTTTGGGGTGTATTGCAATGCGAGTTGTTCTTTGTTGGCAAGGGTAAGCTCATTCTTTTGTTCTAATAACACCTGATTGATCTCTTTCTCAAAAATTTTCATTTCCAAGGGTTTTGAAATCACAATGGCGATTATAACGGCAAGAATAATTCGTGGTACGGCCTGTAAAAACTCCTGACCAAAATTCCCTCTTTTTTTAATGGTAGAGACTATAAAGCGGTCTAAATTGAAAATTAGTAATCCCCAGATAAAACCAAAAAATATAGCTGCATAAACATTGTCAAAAACAGTATATAGTGCATAACTACTGGCGATAAATGCCATGACCGCAGTAAAAAAAACCGTTGCGCCAATACCCGCATATTTGTTCTGTTCCCCTTTAGAACAAGTTTGTAATAATTCGGCATCTGCGCCAGAGCAAAGAATAAAGAAGTTTTGAATCATGATGAAAATTCGTTTTTTGATTGATGATGATGTATACTGGGTGAACGTAACTATTTCACTTTTGGTACGCAAAAAGCCCTCGAAAAGAGGGCTTTAACATATGTTTGACGTTGTTGTTACCTTATTGTTACAGGTTCTTTGGTAATTCGTACTTCTGCTTTACCATTTTTCTTTCTAGATTCTATATTTAACGCTTTGTTTTTCTTTAGTAGGTCAATGGCTTTATCAGACGAAATGGCTTTGCCTTCGTAGAAAAACGTTGCTCCTTTTTTTGCCATGCTTATAACATAATCTAACGGTGACGGCGGAGTAGGAGGTGGAGGTGCAACCGGACTGCTAGGCTTAGAATGAAAAGTTTGGGTGTTTGAAGGAATTCCGTTTAAAGCCTTTACATCGAGATTTAAATGATCATATGGGTCTTGATTTTCAATGATTTCATTAATCTGACTGTCTGCATACTCAGAAGTGTTTGGGGCTTCAGGAACTGGTGGTGGCTCTGGGAAATCTGGGAATGGCTCTCCATTCTCTTTTTGTTTAGCAGACATTAATCCGTAGATATAAGTTAGTCGATCCACATCAGCTTTTAGTATGCGTATATTTCCGCCTTCGGAAATCATGGTGTTGTAACTTTTTGCCAACTTATTGTAGGTGGATAATTGCTCTTTTGTAGTACCATCTTGATTTTGTTTAGGCAAACATTCAGGAAAAGGTTGAGCTGATTTTCTTTCCTCAACAGTCATATTTTTATAGATAGATTCTAACATCCTTAAATCACTAAGTGGAATACTTCTTTTCTCTATAGGGATTGCATTGTATTTTTTTGCAAGAGTATTGTAGTTGTTAAAAGCTCTTTTGTTTAGATTCTTATTAATGTCACCTGAGGATGTGTATATGGCAAATTGTGCATTATCATAATCCTCTAAAGGCGACATAGCTTTTACGCTATGGCGCTTTACTATTGCATTTAGTTGAGTAGCGGGTATAATTTTGTTATCGTTAACTGAAATAAAATCGTTAAGGTTGTTTAATTGTATCCAGCCTGATGAACTTACTAAGTAGTGTATATTATCTATTTCAATAACGATTTTTTCATTGCCTTTTTTAGCATTTTTTAGTTCCTGATTAAAAGCATGTTCTTTAATAGCATTAACCTTAAATTCTTGAATTGATGAGTTTGAAGAATCACTGTTGCTTGTAAAAAGTTTTGAAAATTCTGGTACATCCGAATTTTTATTTTGAAGCCCAAAATAAAATGTACTAGTGATTTCTCCTTGTAAATTACCCCAGTGTTCTTGTTGTATAAGTGGTTTATACCCATTTTTTTTAACCGAAAGCGAAAAGTAAATTTCTCCGGGTTGTTCTATTTTTAATTTAAGTGAGTAATTTCCGTGGTTGTCTGTAACAGCGAGTAAATTTCCTTCTTTATCTCTTATTTCGGCATTTTCTAAGGGCTGTAAAGTCTTTGAGTCTACTACTGAACCGGCTAGTTTTATTATTCTTTTAGTGTCTAATTGGTTATTACTAGTTCTATTGGCATTACTATACTTTGTTGATTTTTCACTGAATCCAAATAGTAAAATTGCCAATAACGGAAGCAGCAATAGACTTCTAATTAAAATCCCCTTTTTTGATGTTTGTTTTTTCATGATGATGAATCGTTTTTTGATTGATGAATAATTTATGGCATTTGCAATACCAACTGATTGATGGATGTTAGAGCTGTCGTTTGATAAGTACGATAGTAATGTATTTTGATAGTTTAAGTGGTCTTCTTGACTATTAAGTACCGCACTGTCTGCTAAGAATTCATGATTTAGTTTAATGCTTTTCTTGAAAGCATATATTAACGGATTGAACCAAAATAATACTTGTAATACCTCCAGAAAAAGAACATCCAAACTATGCCTTTGTATAGCATGGGTTTCTTCATGTAGCAGCACAGAATTAGGTATGCTTTTGGTCTCAAATTTTTGTTTATTCAGAAATATGTACTTTAAAAAAGTGTGTGGCGGCAGTTGTTCTTTTAATAGGATTCTATAGATAGTACTATGTTTCGTTTTTGGATTGTTATGAATACGTTTCCAAATTTTATTGAGATTGATAAGAAAACGCAATGCAAATCCTGCAACTCCTAATCCGTATATAGTCCATAGTATTAAAGACCAATTCATAGGCGAATTTGCAATAGTCTGAACTACTGGTTGTATCTCTTGGGGTTCATTTATGGTGATAACTTGAGTGACTCCCGTGGAGGGTTCAATTTCAACGTATTCTGTAAATACAATTTGTGGTATTATAAAAGAAGCGATGACTGCTGTTAATAGAAAAAATCTTTTAAAATGATGCATGCTTTCTTTCTCCAAAAGGAGTTTATAGAAAAGCAAAAAGATGCTCATACATGCGGCGGATTTTAAAAGATAGATTTCCATAATTACTTCTTTTCTATTTCAACATCTATTAGTTTTTTCAATTCTTCCAATTCTGCTTTGCTTAAATTGGTTTCTTGAGTGAAAAAAGATGCGAACTGACTCGCACTATCATTAAAGAAGTTTTTAATGAGTCCGTTAACATGTTTAGAGAAATAGTCTTTTTTCTTAACCAACGGAAAGTATTCTCTACTTCTACCAAAGCTTTTATAGTCAATAAACTTCTTGTCGGTCATTCTTTTTAAAAGTGTGGCAACCGTTGTGGTGGCGGGCTTGGGTTCTGGGTAAGCATCAAGCAAATCTTTCATGAAAGCCTTTTTCTGCTTCCAAAGAATATTCATTAATTCTTCTTCTGATTTGGATAATTGCATTTTTCTACAAGTTTAGAGTATGTTCTACAAACATAGAATAAATATTTTAATTCTACAAATGTAGAGGCGTTTTGTTGGTTTTTGCCTTAGGGATAGCAATGAAAAGCCGCATTCGCTTTTTAGCGAAGCGTACTTGCAATGTATAGCCCGACCCCAATTCTTTGGGAAAAGGTCCATATGACCGATTTGAAAGATGTAAATTTGTCTTCTTAAAATAACCAATAATATGAGTGTATTAGCTGATTTGGAAGCACGTAGTGGCTCCACTTGCGAATTATGTACGGGAACCAGTAATTTAGAAGTTTTTGAAGTGGAACCGGTAACGGTAAGTGGTGTAGATTCTAGTATATTGGCATGTGAAATTTGCCGTACTCAAATTGAAGACCCGGAGCAGATGGATGCAAACCATTGGCGTTGTCTGAACGACAGTATGTGGAGCGAATATGATTCGGTGAAAGTTGTGGCTTGGAGAATGCTATCTAGATTAAAATCTGAAGGCTGGCCTAAAGATTTGCTGGATATGATGTATTTGGAACCAGAGGTTTTAGATTGGGCAAAAGCTACTGGCGAAGGATTGGCAGAAAGCGAGAAAATAATTCACCGCGATGTTAATGGTGTAATTCTTGAAAATGGAGATAGTGTAGTTCTGGTGAAGGACTTGAAAATTAAAGGGTCTAGCCAAGTAGCTAAACAAGGTACTGCAGTACGTAGAATTTCTTTAGATCGTGAGAATGCCGAGTACATTGAAGGTAAGGTAGGACCAACTATGACGGTTATCATTACCAAGTACGTGAAGAAAATATAGTTGTTTGTTCTTTGAATCAATATATCATCGATAAAAGATACTTCTAGAATAAAATGAACGTCTTTGCGAGGAGCTTTATAGCGACGAAGCAATCTGTAAGTTTCGTGTTCCAAAGTTACAGATTGCTTCGCCAAACTCGCAAAGACGTTTTATTTTCAACTGTCAACCATTTACTTCTTGGTCATTTCTGTAAAATACTCATAAAAATACGGTATTGTTTCAATGCCTTTAAAGTAGTTCCACACTCCAAAATGCTCGTTAGGGGAGTGTATGGCATCACTATCTAAACCAAAGCCCATAAGTATGGTCTTGCTTTTTAGTTCTTGCTCAAAAAGGGAAACTATTGGTATACTACCACCACTACGTTGTGGAATCGGTTTTTTACCGAATGTAGTTTCGTAAGCTTTTGAAGCCGCTTGGTAAGCAGTGGTATCGATAGGGGTTACATATCCTTGTCCGCCATGATGAGGTTTTACAACTACCTTTACACCTTTAGGCGCAATAGCTTCAAAATGTGTTTTGAATAGTTCGGTGATTTCTCTCCAATCTTGATTAGGAACTAATCGCATAGATATTTTGGCGTAAGCCTTACTGGCTATAACCGTTTTAGCACCTTCACCAATATAACCTCCCCAAATACCATTTACATCTAGCGTAGGTCTAATGGAATTACGTTCGTTGGTGGAATATCCTTTTTCTCCGTAAACAGATTCAATATCCAAAGCCTCTTGGTATTTTTCAATACTAAAAGGTGCTTTTGCCATTTCTGCACGTTCGTCGGCAGATAGTTCTTCTACTTTGTCATAAAAACCAGGAATGGTTATATGATTGTTTTCATCATGTAGACTGGCGATCATTTTGGTTAAAATATTGATAGGGTTGGCAACCGCACCGCCATATAAGCCAGAATGTAAATCGCGATTAGGACCGGTAACTTCTACTTCCACATAACTAAGTCCCCGTAAACCTGTAGTAATGGAAGGAACATCATTGGCAATCATTCCTGTATCGGATATTAAAATAACATCGTTAGCCAGTTTTTCTTTATTCTCGGCTACGTAAATGCTTAAGTTATTACTGCCAACTTCTTCCTCGCCTTCGATCATGAATTTTACATTACATGGTAGCTGGTCGGTTTTCACCATAAGTTCCAATGCTTTTACATGCATATACATTTGCCCTTTATCGTCACAAGCACCACGTGCAAAAATGGCTCCTTCTGGGTGCTTATCGGTTTTTTTGATAACAGGTTCGTATGGTGGTGAAGTCCATAATTCCAATGGTTCGGCTGGTTGTACATCATAATGACCATATACAAGTACCGTTGGTAAATCAGGATTTATAATTTTTTCACCGTATACAATTGGGTAACCAGCAGTTTCATGAATTTCAACAAGATCACAGCCAGCATCCTCCAATCTCGATTTTACCATTTCAGCAGCATCTAAAACATCTTGCGAAAAAGCAGGGTCTGCGCTAACAGACGGAATTTTAAGTAGTTCAATGATTTCATTTAAAAATCGGTCTTTGTTTTCCGATAAATAATTTTTTACGTTTTTCATGTACTTTTTTATGTGACTTTCGATAAAAGTACAAAAAGCGTAATTTTTAAATAGCTAAAATTTAGAGAATTGATTTTTTGCATTATATTTGCACCCCGATAATCACATATCGTGATTTAGGAAAGTATGCAGGCGTGGTGGAATTGGTAGACACGCTAGACTTAGGATCTAGTGCCGCGAGGTGTGAGAGTTCGAGTCTCTCCGCCTGTACAACGAGAAGCCTCTTGAGAATTCAAGGGGCTTTTTTATGCATTAATATTTTCAAATAAGAGCTTTAAAACATCACTTCAAAACAGATTTGTAAGTTTTAACCTTTATTTACTTCTAATGCTATAGATTAAGTCAAATAGCAGAAAGGATAATTATGGGGTTCGAAAAAGTATCGTTTACAAATACTGAAGGAAAACAATTAGCGGCTAGGTTAGAAATACCTAATAATCAAGAAGCACACACTTATGCTGTTTTTGCCCATTGTTTTACCTGTAATAAGAATTTTTCTGCTGTTCGCAATATATCAAGGGCTTTAGTAAATAAAGGAATAGCTGTACTTCGTTTCGATTTTACAGGTTTAGGTGATAGTGAAGGTAGTTTTGAAGACACCAATTTTTCATCAAACGTTTCTGATCTTATTCAAGCGGCTAAATTTTTAGAAGAGAATTACAAAGCTCCTGCTTTATTGATTGGACACTCACTTGGTGGTGCAGCTGTAATTTTTGCTGCTTCTAAAATTGCATCTGTTGTCGCTGTTTCTACCATTGGCGCCCCATCTTCCCCGGCACATGTGAAACATCTATTTAAATCTAATGTAGAGGAAATTAATGCCACGGGTAAAGCAAAAGTGAATATTGGTGGTAGGGACTTCACCATTAAAAAAGATTTTATCGATGATATTGAGTCAAAACCTATGAATGAGGTTTTAAAGAACTTGAGAAAACCGTATTTGGTCATTCATTCGCCCCAAGATACCATTGTGGGTATTGAAAATGCAAAGGAATTATATCAATACGCACATCATCCAAAAAGCTTTATTTCTGTTGATAAAGCTGATCATCTATTATCAAACAATGATGACTCTACATATGTTGGTAACGTTATTGCTGGTTGGGCAGAACGTTACTTGGATATTCCTAAAAGAGCACCATTAAAAACCGCTCACCAAGTTGCGGTGAGTATAGGTAATGAAGGCTTTACCTCTGAAATAGTTTCTGGTAATCATTTGTTGATTGCAGATGAACCTACTGATTTTGGTGGAAACGATTTTGGTCCTTCTCCATATGATTATGTTTCATCGGGATTAGGAGCTTGTACCGCGATGACATTGAGAATGTATGCCACTAGAAAAAAATGGGATTTGCAAAAGGTAGTTGTTCATGTTGATTATGGTAAAGAACACGCTCCAGACTCTGAAAATGTTTCACAATCCGTTGAAAAAATAGATGTTTTTAAAAGAAATATAGAACTGTTTGGTAATCTAGATGAAAAACAACGTCAGCGGTTATTGGAGATTGCCAATAAATGTCCGGTACATAAAACTCTAACGGCAGGTTCTACAGTATTGACTGAATTAAAATAGAATTAAATATTAAGATATGGTACAAGCAATTTGGAATAACGAGGTAATCGCAGAAAGTGATGCTACAATAGTAATTGAAGGAAATCATTATTTTCCGCCGTCATCTATAAAACAAGAATATTTTAAAAATACCGAGACCCATACCAAATGCCCTTGGAAAGGTGAGGCGTCATATTATGATATTGAGGTTGACGGTGATGTAAATAAAGATGCTGCATGGTACTACCCAGAAGTATCAGAATTGGCTAAGAGTATTAAAGGGTATATAGCATTTTGGAAAGGTGTAGAAGTAAAATAGTTTACATAAAAAGGGTCAGCTTTCGGCTGACCTTTAAATTTTTACTTAAATATTATTTGCATTTATGCAGTAGCATTTTGCGGAGCCCAATGGCTACAAGACATACCTGGTGCTGCTTTTTGTGGATTAGCGCAATCGCTAGATTCAAACTTTACACAGGTTACACAATTAGTGTCATCTTTTAAAGTGGCTTTCATTTCAAAACTATCGCACGTATAACTATTTCCTACTTTTACGCCATGCACTTTACAAGTATTGCCTTCAACCAAATTATCACAATTAACACAACTATTTCCAAATCTTATCGACATAATCTTCTGTTTTAAATTCAATTAAAACTAAATCCTTAATCCTTTAGAAGCAATTTAAATAGCTGTTTTTCAGTAGTATGTATTTAGATTATTTAAAAATAGCGAGGGTTAAAATCAATATTTTTATGTTTTTTTAGAATCGCTTTTGTCCTGAAAATTCCATTGCCTCACCCTTGCCAAATCCAAAACTGATACCTAGCGTTACAAACCTGCCACGCTTACTATAATCTCTAAGATAGTATGTGGGCTGATCGGTAATGCTTTCGCTTATACGAGAGGCGAAGACATCCCTAATACTTAAGTTGACAATAGCTTTTCCCTTTAAAATCTTTTTTCTCGCTCCGAAATCCATAAATAGGTTTTCTGATATTTCTTGAAGCAATGTTCTATAACTAGATTGGTAGTTTCCTATTAATTCCAAATCTATATCTGCAGGAAGTTTAATTTTACTGGTTAAACGCGTAGACCATTGGTTTCCTTCAAAGTCGAATGAGCTCCCTTCAAAATCTCCTTCTCGGGCAAAATGGCTGAAATTTAAATCGTTGGTAAAAGATATCCAATTTGCGGGTATGTATTTTGCATTGAATTCTAAACCTGTGGTATTGCTAATACCAACATTTTCTGGTCTTGAAATACTTACGTTGTCCTCAAACTCTACAATATCTTCCACAACGTCTTCGGTATGTCTGTAGAAAACACCAAGGTTCATTGAAACCTTACCAAGTTTGTAAATGCTGGTGACTTCAAAACTATCGGTAAATTCTGGCTGTAAATCTGCATTACCCGTACTTATGCTAAAGTTGTTTCTAATATTAAAAAACGGATTCAAATCCCACAAACGGGGTCTAAATATACGTTTTGAGTATCCCGCTTGTAATGATAGGTCATCGTTAATTTTATAGCTTGTGTGACCACTAGGGAAAAGGTTATTATAATTTTTATCGTTGCTCACGTTTGTGGTCTGTAGCAAGGTGGCAACATCGGTATCTTCAAAACGAAGTCCTACTTTTATGCCCCATTTATCTCCTTCATAAGCAGTGGTGCCGTAAATGCCCAGTACTTTTTGGGTCCATTCGAATACGTTGGTCAAATTAGGGTCTTCAATGAAATCTGTACCATCAAAATTGCTGATGGCAAAATCATTTTCTACGTCGTTTATTTGATATTGCGCACCGGTCTCTAAGGTAAATTGTTCTGACCAAGGGTGTGTGTAATCTGCCTTAAAAGTATATTCTGCTTGGGTGAAATCTGTTCTACTTTTTTGAAGCGTGTCGTCATCAGCACCAATAGTAGTCGTGTTATTAAAGTCTGATGTTTGGTCTTTTGCAAAAAGATTTCCCGTAGCACTTAATAACAACGATTGCTCTTCATTGCCTTCAAAGTCTTTTTTGTACTGAAGTTCATAGGAATATTTAGGATTTGTAGCCTCGGTCAATTCTTGTCTTCTAAAAGCATCTGTCAATGTATTGCTATCATCAAAAGTACTGAAAATGGCATCTGCATTCTCTTTTTCCCATTCATATGCGAAGTTCCCGGAAAGTGTAATTACATTCAGCTCATTAATATGATAATCTGTTCCCAGAATAAGATTAAAAAATGTTTCGTTCTTATCGTTTTCGCCTAAACTGCTGATATAAGTGCCGTCTTCCAAATTCCTATTTTCTGTTTCTTCATCACTGGGGAAGGTTCTTCGCCCAAATCCTAATTGACTGAATAAATTGAACTTTTCGGTACGTCTATTAAGACTGAGTCCTAAACTATGATTATTAGGCACGCCCGTATTTAAAGTAACCGCACCATTTAATCCTTTCTTTTCCTCTTTTTTAAGAACGATATTTATAATGCCCGATGTACCTTCTGCATCGTATTTGGCAGAAGGGTTGGTGATAACCTCTATACGCTCTATCATATCTGCTGTTAAGGTTCCAAGGGCGTTACCTTGTTCATTGGCAATAACAGAAGGTTTTCCATTAATCAACATTTGAACTCCTTGACTACCACGTAGGCTTACCGCTCCTTCAATATTAACGTTTACCGAGGGTACATTGTTCAAGACCTCTAATGCACTTGCTCCAGTACTGCTTAAGTCAGCACCTACATTGAATACACGTTTATCTAATTTGAATACGGTCTGGCTAACTTCACCTTCTACCACAACTTCATCAAGTTGTTGAGAATCTTCTGCTATGGTAACGGTTCCAAGATTAATTTTACCGTCTACAATGGTGGGGTTATCAAATCTTTTGGTTGTGAAACCAATAAAACTTACCTCTATATAAAATTCAGAAGCAGTTGTTTCTAGAGTGAAACTACCATCTTGCAAGGTTGTAGTACCCACAATAGGTTTTTGATTGGTTGGGTCGCCTACAAGAACGGTTGCAAATTCAATTGGTCCGCCATTATTAGTTTCTACAATTTTACCTGTAATGGTGGTAGTGTTTTGTGCGAATGAAGTCGTAGTGACGAATAACAAGAAAATAAAAAGAATTGAGTCTTGAAGTTGTTTAAGCATTATGAGTGTTGATGTTGTTGTTGACAGTAAAGATGCGTCTTACTTTGAAGTAATGAAACCTAAATTCTGCGAACGACAAATGTTATGGTGTAAACGACAAAATAGAGCTAAATGGCGTTTGCCTGTTTAATTATGTCGATTACGGCTTTATTAAATGGGGTGTGGTTGTAAAGTGTTATTTTTAAGTAATGGCCCTCTTTTTCAATTTAAATTCTAGTGCTAAAAAAGAAATACTATTTCAAGTCGTCTTGCATGTGGTGGTTTTTCTATTCTTTACATTTGACAAGTACGATCCGGAAATACAGGGTTTTAAAGTGATTGCATTTTTTAATTATGCTTTGGGTGCTTTTTTTATCAATTACATTTTACTACCTCGTTATTTTTATATGAAAAAGTACTTATACTTTTTTTGTTCGGTAGCATTTATTATAAGTTTTAATATAGCATTTGAAGAACTTATTTTAGAACGTATTTTTTATCCAGATACACGAGCCATGTACTTCCCTGGTGTTATCTACAGTCTTCTTGATGTAATGCCGGTAATTCTAATTTTAGTGGGGTTTAAATTCGCGTGGGATGCATCAAAAAAACAATTGGAGGTCGAAGAACTTCGTACATCTGTCAAAGAAAGTGAATTACTTTTTTTAAAATCACAGATCAATCCACATTTTTTATTCAATAATCTGAATAATTTATACTCATATGCCATAGAGGAATCGGCAAAGACTCCGTCCATCATCCTTGAATTATCTTCTGTTTTACGTTATATGCTATATGATTGTAAAGAGAAATTTGTCATTTTAGGAAAAGAAATAGAACACTTAAAAAATTTCACCCAATTAAATGAAATGCAAATTGAAGAAAGGGGTAAGATTAGTTTTAGAACTGAAAATATCAATAATGATTATCAAATAGCTCCACTGATTTTATCGGTTTTTATTGAAAATGCTTTTAAACATAGTACCGCTAGCCAGTCCGAAGATATTTTTATAGACGTTAGCATTATTTTAGATAAAAATGGGTGTCTGGATTTTGAATGTAGGAATTCATTTTTAGAAATAACCAATACCGAAAGTCTTTCTAATGGTATTGGTTTAAAGAATGTGAAGAAAAGGTTAGAATTGCTATATCCTAATGCACATGATTTACATATTCAAAAAGAGCAGAATGTGTATTATGTGCATTTAAAATTACAGTTAATGAAAGGGATTGTATGATACAATGTATAATTATAGAAGATCAGCCGCCAGCACAAAGAGTGTTGAAAAAATATATTGCCGATATTGGAAATTTAGACTTAAAGGCCACCTTTACAGATGCTCTTTCTGCTATTGATTTTATAAAGTCTGAAAAAATTGATTTAATTTTTTTGGATATTCATTTGCCAAAGATTTCCGGTATAGAATTTTTAAAAGTCATAAAACATAAACCTAGTGTAATCTTGACAACTGCTTTTTCTGATTATGCTTTAGAGAGTTATGATTTTGGTGTGATTGATTATCTTTTGAAACCATTTTCTTTTGAACGCTTTGTTCAAGCAGTGAATAAAGTACCTAGATTAGGTAGTGAGTTCATAGAAGAAAAAACATTAGCTGAGAAAAACCCACTTTCAGATGTCGTTTTTATCAAATCTGGATACGAGCATATTAAAATTGAAGTAGAAGATATTCGTTTTATACGGTCTGATGCTGATTATACCGAAATTCATACAAAAAAACAGAAATACCTTTCGCAAGAAACCTTGCGGTACTGGCAAGAAAATTTAGATACCCGGAAATTTATAAGAATCCACAAATCATACATTTTGAATATTACTGAAATTTATAAGATCAATGCAAATCAAGTAATATTGGAGGACAAAGAAACGCTGCCTATTGGTAGAGCTTTTAAAGAAGGGTTTATGCAACTGATTATAAAAGAATAGGGTGCTAATTGTATTAAATAAAAAAAGCCCCTAGAAAAGGGGCTTTTAAAACGTAATTTTTTGCAATAAGCTTTAATTTAAAAGATTAGACAATCCCTAAAAGGGTTAATATTGCACCTACCGCAACAACAGCTAAAAAAGCGTTCATTGCAATAATAAGTACGGATAGATAAGTTTCTACCCCTGTTTTAAATGATAAATTGTTCATAACATTACCTACTTTAAAGTTACACTACTAAAGTTAGTTGAAATAAGCAACTATTACCTATTAATTGTTGTAAACACCTACAAAAATATGGTGAAACCGTACTTAAATGTGGTAAGTGTTTCTTAATAAGTGCATTATATCCATGAAACTTGCATTTTATCGATTTGTTGAAAATGCAAGTATATTTAAGATGTAATCTATTAAAGCTTACTTAAGTAGTCCAAGCCAATCGGCTATGCCAGCGAGCGGTACTGCCAAAAGTATTAAGATTAAGCATGTAATCATTAATTTAAGAAATCCATTGAGCATTTTAACTCCTGAAGAAAGTCCTTGTTCCATAATCATAGTTCTATTGTTCTGTATTCAATATAGGTATTACGTGTGTAATGTACTGTAAAATAGAGATATAAATTCGATTAACGTATCAAATTGTCTGAGCAAAGTACATGTTGCGTACTAAGAATGTCTTAATTTTTACATTAAACATTTAATAGTTTAAAGGCAGTGTTACTGTGAATGAATCAATTTTTTGAAGATAAAACTGAATTTAATGCATTTAAGATTTGTTGTGTTGCTCCAGCTTTTTCTTTGATAAATTTTGTATTGATTTGACCGGTTTGTTGTCTTTTTTGTTGTTGAGTGAAAAAAGTGTCTATGTTGTGTTGAAGTTCTTCAGAACTGTTTATTGAAATGACTCCACCTAATTGTACCAATTCTTCTGCCTCGGCAAAACCTTCAAATTTCGGACCTATAATTACAGGTATGCCAAATACTGCAGGCTCCAAGGTGTTGTGTAATCCTGTTGCGAAGCCACCACCTACGTACGCAATTTCGGCATAGCTATATATTTTGGTCAATAAACCGATGGTATCTATGATGATGACTTCATAATCCGCTAAGTTTATATTCTCGTTCAAATCAGTATAGCTTACAACAGGCTTTTCTATTGATTGTATAATTTCTTGTATATGATTGCTCTTCATTGTGTGTGGTGCAAGAACAAACTTAATGGGGTAATTGCATTGATTGATATAATCAATAATTAAGCGCTCATCTTCTGGCCAGGTACTGCCTGCAATAAAACAAAATTGATTTTGCTTGAAATTCTCCATGAAGTTCAACTCATTATGTTGATCTACAATTTCGCTTACGCGGTCAAAACGGGTATCGCCAGCAATCGTAACTTTATTGAAACCAATTGAATTTAATAACGAATGCGATTTCTTGTTCTGAACAAAAATGTGCGTAAAGTTGTTGAGCGTTTTACGCATAAATCCGCCATAAGATTTAAAGAAAATCTGATTCTTCTTAAATATTGCCGAAATTAAAAATGTTGGTGTATTTCGTTTGTTTAAAGCAACCAGGTAGTTAGGCCATATTTCATACTTTATGAAAATTGCGATATCTGGGTGAGCAATGTCCAAAAAAGCAGATACGTTACTTTTAGTGTCTAAAGGTAAGTAACAAATGACATCGGCCACATTGCTGTTTTTTTTCACTTCATACCCAGATGGAGAAAAAAAGGTGAGTAGTGTTTTATAATGCGGGTATAACAATTTTAGTTTTTCCAGTACCGGTAATCCTTGTTCGTATTCACCTAATGAAGCCGCATGTATCCAAATAACTTTATCATCTTTTGCAATAGAATGTTTTATTTTAGGAAGGCTTTCCCTTCTACCTTTTACAAATAAAGAAAGCTTTGAATTCGCTAAGGCCAATACCTTTAAAATGGCAGAGGTACTAATGGCAATAAGGTTATAAAGAATGTACAAACTGATGCTTTTGGGCTAAATTACGTTTCTTTCCATAAAATTAGTGTCGCCGGTTTCGTATTTTTGTGCTACTTCATGTAATTACAACAGATGAAAAAGATACAAATGGTTGACCTAGGTGGTCAATACCAAGAAATTAAAGATCAAGTAAACTCTTCAATATCTCAAATATTAGAAACTTCCGCCTTTATTAACGGGCCGGAAGTTCATGCTTTTCAGAAAGAATTGGAAGAGTACCTACAGGTAAAACATGTTATACCTTGTGCGAACGGTACAGATGCTTTACAGATTGCTATGATGGGTTTAGGTTTAAAACCAGGTGATGAAGTAATTACGGCTGATTTTACTTTTGCTGCAACGGTAGAGGTTATTGCCTTGCTGCAGTTGACTCCGGTTTTGGTCGATGTATATCCAGATACGTTCAACATTAATATAGAAGCGATTGAAAAAGCCATTACGCCTAAAACCAAGGCTATAGTGCCAGTGCATCTTTTTGGACAATGTGCGAATATGGACGCTATTTTAGAACTGGCCAAAAAACACGATTTGTTCGTCATAGAAGATAATGCCCAGGCGATTGGAGCTAGATATTATTCAGCAGATGGTACAAAACAAATGGCAGGAAGTATGAGTCACGTAGGTGCGACTTCATTTTTTCCCTCTAAAAACTTAGGATGTTATGGTGATGGCGGTGCAATATTCACAAATGATGATGAATTGGCGCATACCTTAAGAGGTATAGTAAACCATGGTATGTATGAAAGATACCATCATGACGTTGTAGGGGTTAATTCGAGATTAGATTCCATTCAGGCTGCCGTGCTACGTGCTAAACTTCCCAGATTAGATGGTTATTGCGAGGCAAGAAGAAATGCGGCGCGTGCATATTCTAAGGCTTTTGAAGGGCAAGAACATATTGTCACTCCTGTAACGGTTAATAATTGTGAAGGTATCTGTGATGTTTGTGATTGCCATGTTTTTCATCAGTATACCTTAAAAATCACCAATGGTAAAAGAGATGAACTAGCACAATTTTTGGCTAAAAACGAAGTTCCTTTTGGTGTGTACTATCCCATTCCGTTACATAAGCAAAAAGCATATGAGGATGATAGGTACAATGAGGCAGATTTTCCAGTAACCAATCAATTGGTGAAAGAAGTGATTTCATTGCCCATGCATACCGAGTTGGATGATGAACAGATTAACCATATAACGCAGTTAGTCATCGGGTTTGTTAATGGGTAGTATATAGTTTTTTTATTTTGGCAATGTTCAAATAGCATATAAAATGAAAGTATTAGTAACAGGCGGACTTGGATTTATTGGTTCCCACACCGTAGTTGAGCTTCAAAATAAAGGTTTTGAAGTGGTGATTATTGACGACTGCTCTAACTCAGATGAGAGTGTTCTAGAGGGCATTGAGGCAATCACTGGTAAAAAACCACTTTTTGAAAAGCTGGATTTAAAGGAGAGGCAAAAGGTCGAAGATTTTTTTGCAAGACACCAAGACGTCGAAGGTGTTATCCATTTTGCTGCGAGTAAAGCAGTAGGGGAGAGTGTGGAGAAGCCGTTACTGTACTATGAAAATAATATTGGTACGCTCGTTTACATTTTAAAAGAATTATGTAAAAAGAACAAAGCTAGTTTCATCTTTAGTTCTTCTTGTACTGTGTATGGACAAGCAGATAAAATGCCGATTACCGAAGATGCACCTGTTAAGGTTGCCGAATCTCCATATGGTAATACTAAGCAGATGGGTGAGGAGATTATTGCTGATACATGTAAAGTAACTCCTTATTTGAATGCTATTGCATTACGTTATTTTAATCCGATGGGTGCACACCCAAGTGGAGAAATAGGGGAGTTGCCAAAAGGGGTGCCGCAAAATTTAGTTCCGTTTATTACGCAAACCGGCATTGGGTTGAGAAAAGAACTGTCTGTTTTTGGTGATGACTATCCAACGCCCGACGGTACATGTATAAGAGATTATATCTATGTTGTAGATTTGGCCAAAGCCCATGTAGTTGCTTTAGAACGTTTGTTGAATGGCAACAATGAATCTAATTATGAGGTTTTTAATGTAGGTACGGGTAAAGGTAGTTCTGTACTGGAGGCAATAAAGAGCTTTGAAAAAGTTTCAGGAAAAAAACTGAACTATAAAATTGTTGATAGAAGACCTGGGGATATTACTACGGCATATGCAGATACTACTAAGGCAAATGAGGTGTTGGGTTGGAAAGCCGAATATACTTTAGAAGAAGCCATGAATTATGCATGGATCTGGGAGCAGAAAATTAGGGACTGATTTTTTTAAGAACTACGATATAAATAAGGGGAAATATGGCTATATTTCCCCTTATTTAATTTAAAGACCACCTCGTATGAAAAATTCTCTTTTTGTTTTGTTGATGTTCGTTTTTGGTGTAGCAAATGCACAGGACACCTATCTTCAATGCGGTAAAATCGTAGATATTGAATCTGGTAAAATTCTATCGGAAAAGACCATTGTAGTTTCTGAAAATAAAATCAAAGAAATTAAAAATGGATTTGTGTCTGGGAATGAATCGGATATGGTGGTTGATTTAAAAACGAAAACCATTTTGCCCGGGTTTATAGATATGCATGTGCATATTGAAAGTGAATCTAGTCCGTCTAGGTATTTAGAGGCTTTTACATTAAATGAAGCAGATGTTGCATTTCAATCTACCGTATATGCCAAAAGAACTTTAATGGCAGGTTTTACCACGGTGAGAGATTTAGGAGGTTCAGGTGTGAACATTGCACTGAAAAAAGCAATTAATAAAGGAACTATTGTTGGTCCAAGAATTTTTACCGCGGGAAAATCTCTTGCAACTACCGGTGGTCATGCAGATCCTACAAACGGAAGAAGCCAGGAGTTAATGGGTGATCCGGGCCCGAAAGACGGAGTAGTAAACTCGCCTGCAGATGGTAGAAAAGCGGTGCGCCAACGTTATAAAGATGGTGCCGATGTTATTAAGATTACGGCAACAGGTGGGGTTCTTAGCGTGGCAAAAAGTGGTCAAAATCCTCAATTTACGATTGAAGAAATAAAAGCGATTACCGAAACAGCAGATGATTACGGTATGTTGACCGCTGCTCATGCCCATGGAGATGAGGGTATGCAAAGAGCAATTTTAGGAGGAATAAAAACTATTGAACACGGTACGCTGATGTCTGAGGAAACGATGGACTTAATGATAGAGCATAATACATTTATGGTACCTACGATATCTGCCGGACAAGAAGCGGCTAGGTTGGCTAAGATACCTAACTACTTGCCGCCCGTTGTAGCAAAGAAAGCATTGGAAATAGGGCCTAAGTTAAATGCTACTTTTGCAAAAGCTTACAAAAAGGGGGTTAATATAGCTTTTGGTACAGACTCTGGTGTGTCTCCTCATGGGGATAATGCAAAGGAGTTCATTTATATGAACAAAGCTGGTATGCCAATTATAGAGATATTACGTGCAGCTACTATGACCAATGCAATGTTATTGGGAGAAGATGAGCTAGGGCAGATTAAAGAAGGATATATAGCTGATATTGTGGCTGTGAACGATAACCCTTTAAATAATGTGGAAACCCTAACCGATGTGGTTTTTGTTATGAAAGAAGGGGTTGTGTACAAGCAATAGTGTGATCCGTATTACGTACATTTTTTATAAAGTTGATTGAGCATGAAGTTGAGAGTAGATAATAGCGAGCAGTTGATGCAGATTGCCCTGGAAGATTCGCTTTTTAAGAAATTAATTCAACAAGCCGAAAAAGACTTTATCCTCGCAAACGTTCCTTTAAAAATGCCTTTAGCCATTGATGCTTCAGGTTTTATAGCTCTTGTTCGAGAAAAAGTGTATTATTTAATGATGGAGCATTTTGCTGAGTATTTGAATCTTATGTACATCATAGATATCCCTGAGAAAGATTTTCAACATATTGAAATTACCGATACCGTAGATGTGGCCGATCAAGTTACTTTGTTGATATTAAAAAGAGAATACAAAAAGGTTTGGTATAGAAACAAATATCAATAGCATGTGCATTTACACTTTAATATAAATCCCTCTTTTATCCATAATATAGCCAATTAACCAACAAGTAAACATTATCCATAGGGCAAATAATAGTGAGCCAAAGTAATCACCAGCGGTAGCAATGAAAATAGTATCTGCAATCCAGTTATAAGCGGTGGTGCCTTTCATAGTTATTTCTGACAGGCTTATGATAAAGAGTTCAGATAATAGATAGATGAACAAGGTGTTTCTGCCAAAAACTTCAAAAAAGTAAGTCCATTTTCCGGGTTTAGACATATCCAGCAAATAGATTAAAATGGCTATGATGAATATATCTATTCCGCTAGTGAGCAATACAAAAGAACTGGACCAAAGTTTCTTATTGAAAGGGAAGATTAAATCCCACGCAAAACCCACAATAATTAATAAGCCGGCAGCCATTATGAGTTTGGCTATGGTTTCAAAGTTTTGACCGTTTTTTTGAATGAATTTACCGGTAAAATATCCGGCTATGACATTTACAATTGCGGGTAAGGTACTTAATAAACCTTCTGGGTCAAAAGCTACGCCACCATTACCATGATACATGTGATCAGCTCCAATAAGAAATTTATCTAATTTTAGAACCGCGTTTCCTGTTAGGCTGAGGTCTCCAAATACAATTAGAATAATGTGATATGCTACTAAGGCCAATGCACTGAAAATTAAAACTGATTTGGTTTTAAAATATCTGAGCAAAAGGGAAGCGAACAAGTAGCACAGTGCTATACGCTGTAGAACACCAAAAATTCTAGTTTCTCCAATTGGTTTTAAACCACCGTTGTCAAAAAACGGAAACCAATACATTAAAAATCCTAATAGGAATATTATGGCAAAACGTTTAAAAACCTTTTTTAAAAACGTACCGCTACTTACATTGTCATATTTTTTCATGCTAAAACTCATGGCATTACCTACGACAAATAAAAAAGTAGGGAAAACCAAATCGGTAAGTGTAAATCCGTTCCAAACGGCATGTTTCAATATTCCAAAACTGGTATCTCCATTTCCTGGGGAATTTACAATAATCATAAGGGCAACATCCATCCCCCTAAAGACATCTAAAGATAGATATCGGTTCTTTAACGTATTCATGTTGGTTGGTTTGGTCTAAGATGTAAGGTAGTGATTTTTAAAAGTAAACCCTCACAAAGGGCATTATGGCATTTCCATAAATACTTTGGTTGTCATCATAAAGTAAATCATAACGCAAGCCAATGGTAACATTTCTAGTGCTATAGCCTGCGCCAACAAAAAATGCAGGTAACCAATAGTTATCCTCAATATCTATAGTTGAGGTAGCTATGGTTCGGTTAATACGTAGTTGTTCAAATTCGGCAGATATTTGAATTTCAGGTATGGGGTTGAATAATGAAAGAACGCTACCACCATATGCTAAAAACTTATCATCATCAAATTTTGCATAGTTGAAACTTAAACTAGCTCCAGAAGCAAATTGCTCATTGAATTGGTAAATGGCACTTGGAGATATAGAGCCATTAAATCCATTATTTGTGAATCCTAATCCAATACTTCCACCAAATCTTACGTTATTCCAAAAATCATTACCGAAATTAGAAGTTTGGGCAAGGGAAAAGGTGATATTTAATGTAGCTAATCCTATGAATATTAATTTTTTTAAGCTCATGTGATGATTTTGTTTTAAAGTTTCATTTTTTTCAATAATACTTGGCATTCTATCGTTAGATATTGTAAATGTTGTATTTTTGTTAGAAATTTATTCTAAAGATACAGAAAGTAATTCATGGATAAATATTCCTTTTTGAATACCGTTCATACCTCTTTTTTTTCAGAGTTATACGATAAGTATTTAGTAAATCCGGATAGTGTAGAGCCAAGTTGGAGAGCCTTTTTTCAAGGATTCGACTTTGGAATGGAAAGTTCGTTAGAGGAACTTGAAATTGATGAGAATCGAACTACTGTCGTAGTCAACGGCAACAAGAGTGAAATGCCAGAATCCTTACAGAAGGAGTTTCAGGTGATCAGGCTTATTGATGGCTACAGAAGCAGAGGTCACTTATTTACTAAAACAAACCCGGTTCGTGAGCGAAGACATTATGAACCTACATTGGATATAGAAAATTTCGGACTTTCATCGTCTGATCTTGATACTGTTTTTAATGCTGGTGATATAATTGGTATAGGTCCAAATTCCTTAAAAGAAATTGTTAGGCATTTACAAAGTATCTATTGCGATGCTATTGGTGTAGAGTATATGTATATTCGAAAACCAGAGCGTGTAAAATGGATCCAAGATTGGATAAATGTCAATGACAATCATCCAAATTTTGAGCCTGAAAGAAAAAAACATATTCTTAAGAAGTTAAACCACGCCATCTCGTTTGAGACTTTTTTGCATACTAAATATGTAGGTCAAAAAAGATTCTCGTTAGAGGGTAACGAATCTTTGATTCCTGCCTTAGATGTAATTGTTGAACACGCAGCAGAAATGGGTGTTAAGCAATTTGTTATGGGTATGGCCCACCGTGGTAGGTTAAATGTGCTTACCAATATCTTTGGTAAATCTGCGAAAGATATTTTCAGTGAGTTTGATGGTAAGGATTATGAGCAAGAGATTTTTGATGGCGACGTTAAATATCACTTGGGTTGGACTTCTGATAGAAAATCCGATAACGGAAATAAGATAAAAATGAGTATTGCGCCAAACCCTTCTCACTTAGAGACGGTAGGTGCTGTTGTTGAGGGTATTGCAAGAGCTAAGCAAGATGCCGATTATCAAGATGATATTTCTAAAGTGCTTCCTATCGTAGTACATGGTGATGCCGCTATTGCGGGTCAAGGTTTAGTCTATGAGGTAGTTCAAATGGCGGGTCTTGATGGGTATAAGACCGGTGGTACCATACATATAGTGGTAAACAACCAAATAGGTTTTACAACTAACTATTTAGATGCAAGATCTTCTACATACTGTACCGATGTTGCGAAGGTAACATTGAGTCCGGTACTTCATGTAAATGCAGATGATGCAGAAGCAGTAGTGCATGCATCTCTTTTTGCCTTAGAATATAGAATGCAATTTGCGGGCGATGTTTTTATAGATTTATTAGGCTATAGAAAGTATGGTCATAATGAAGGTGATGAGCCAAGGTTTACCCAACCGAAACTTTACAAGGCAATTGCAAAGCATAAGAATCCAAGAGATATTTATGCTGAAAAGCTGATGCAGGAAGGTGTAATAGATAATACTTATGTTGCTCAATTAGAAAAACAATATAAAGATTCTCTAGAAGAGAAATTAGAAGATTCACGTAAAGAGGATAAAACTATAATAACTCCGTTCATGGCAGATGAATGGAAAGGTTTTGAAAATGTACGTGAATGGGAAATGATGGACCCGGTAAAAACCACATTTGCAAAAACTAAGCTAGATAAGATAGCTAAAGTGATTACGGCTTTACCTGAAGGAAAGAAGTTTTTGCGCAAAGTAGAAAAATTGGTTAAGGATCGCTACAATATGTATTTTGAAGCCGATAACCTTGATTGGGCAATGGGTGAGCTGTTGGCATATGGTACTTTGTTAGAAGAAGGTTTTGCGGTTCGTATGTCTGGTCAAGATGTTGAGCGTGGTACTTTTTCTCACCGCCATGCCGTAATGAAAGTAGAGGAAAGTGAAGAAGAGATTATTTTGTTAAATCAGTTATCTGAAAAACAAGCTAAATTCCAAATTTATAATTCACTTTTATCTGAGTATGGTGTTGTAGGTTTTGATTATGGTTATGCTATGGCAAGCCCAAATACATTGACCATTTGGGAAGCACAGTTTGGTGATTTCAGTAATGGAGCCCAGATAATGATCGATCAGTATATTTCTGCAGCAGAGGATAAATGGAAACTTCAGAACGGTTTGGTGATGTTATTGCCTCACGGTTATGAGGGTCAGGGAGCTGAACATTCTTCTGCGAGAATGGAACGTTACCTTCAACTGTGCGCAAAAGATAATATGTACATCGCAGATGTGACTACGCCTGCTCAAATGTTCCATTTATTACGTAGGCAAATGAAGGCGAATTTTAGAAAGCCTTTGATAATCTTCACGCCAAAAAGTTTATTGAGACATCCAAAAGCCGTATCTAAGATTGCAGATTTAACCAGTGGAAGTTTTCAAGAAGTTATTGATGATGACACTGCAGATGTCAAAAAAGTAAAAAGTTTGGTTTTCTGTACAGGTAAATTCTATTATGACCTGTTAGCGGTCAAAGAAGAGAACAACAGAGACGATGTTGCTTTGGTTAGGGTTGAGCAGTTGTTCCCGGTTCCTGAAAAGAAAATGAAAGCGGCAATTGCTAAGTATAAAAATGCCGATGATATTGTTTGGGCACAAGAAGAACCAAGGAATATGGGTGCATGGAGTCATATGTTAATGCACTTTAGTGAAGCTGAAAAGTTTAGAGTTGCTTCAAGAAGATTTTATGCAGCTCCAGCAGCTGGTAGTTCTGTACGTTCCAAAGCGCGTCATCAGCAAGTTATAGATTACGTTTTCGATAAGACAAAGGACAATATGTCCAAACCAAAAAAATAATATAACATATCAAATTATAGAAAGAATGATTCTAGAAATGAAGGTCCCTTCGCCGGGAGAGTCTATCACAGAGGTAGAAATAGCGGAATGGTTAGTTGAAGATGGGGATTATGTAGAAAAAGATCAAGCAATTGCAGAGGTAGATTCAGATAAGGCTACCTTAGAATTGCCTGCAGAAGCAAGTGGAACAATTACACTGAAAGCCGAAGAAGGTGATGCAGTTGCGGTTGGTGCCATAGTTTGCTTAATAGATACAAGTGCTGCCAAACCAGATGGTGGTGCAGAAGCAGCTAGTGCTCCAAAAGAAGAGAAAAAAGAAGAGCCTAAAAAAGAAAAAGCTCCACAGCCTGCTCAGGCAAAAGAGACCTATGCCTCTGGAGTTCCTTCTCCTGCAGCCAAGAAAATTTTAGATGAAAAAGGTGTTGATAGTAGTTCTGTTTCCGGTTCTGGTAGAGATGGTAGAATTACAAAAGAAGATGCTGTAAATGCAGTGCCTTCTATGGGGTCGCCTACAGGTGGCAGTCGTGGTGAGTCTAGATCAAAACTATCAATGCTGCGTAGAAAAGTAGCGGAAAGATTAGTTTCTGCAAAAAATGAAACAGCAATGTTGACTACGTTCAATGAAGTGGATATGAGTGCCATTTTTGAACTTAGAAATAAGTATAAAGAAGATTTCAAGAGCAAGCATGGTGTTAGTTTAGGTTTTATGTCCTTTTTTACAAAGGCAGTGGTAAGAGCCTTGGAAATGTATCCGGCCGTTAATTCTATGATAGACGGTAAGGAAATGATTTCTTATGATTTCTGCGATATCAGTATAGCTGTATCAGGACCTAAAGGTTTAATGGTGCCGGTAATAAGAAATGCCGAAAACTTAACATTTAGAGGTGTTGAAGCTGAAGTTAAAAGATTGGCAATTAGAGCACGTGAAGGTGAGATTACTGTTGATGAAATGACAGGTGGAACATTTACTATTACCAATGGTGGTGTATTTGGTTCTATGTTGTCTACACCAATTATCAATCCACCACAAAGTGCTATTTTGGGTATGCATAATATTGTGGAAAGACCTATTGCCCGTGAAGGAGCTATTGCTATAGCACCGATTATGTACGTGGCTTTGTCATATGATCACCGTATTATTGATGGTAAAGAGTCGGTAGGATTTTTGGTTGCCATTAAAGAAGCATTGGAAAGTCCGGAAGAAATATTGATGGACAATAACGTAAAGAAAGCTTTGGAAATGTAATTTTCTAAGGTTTTATAAAAAGAAAAAGCGTTGAGGAAACTCAACGCTTTTTCTTTTTTAAATAAATACATTTTTTGCCATAGTCGATAATGGCTTTTGACTTTTTAAGAATATCTGCTCCTAAAATACCGTCTACAGGTTCTGTGTTGTGTGCGATTAAAGCTTCATTAACATGCTTTAGGTCAAAAAGCACAATTTCTAATTGGTGATATTCCCATGAGTATAGATTGATGGTATTTTCTTTGGATACCAAGGTTTCCATATTGGTGGCTCCTGCACCTGCGGCTTTTACAATAGATTCTTCGGATATTAATTTAAAGTGCTCTATTTTATCCATGCCAATGCAGGTGTTCGATGCGCCAGTGTCTAATATAAACCTGCCTTGTACATCATTTATTTCGGCATGGATTTCAAAATGATCGGTTGCCGTTAAAGACAAGGGGATGCGTACGTAATCTTTATGCTTCAAGAATTTTTTGAGGGTACTCATAATTCATTTTCTTCAAAGATAAGCCTATTTTTGCCGCATGATTATAACAGATACGCATACGCATTTATATAGTGAGGCTTTTGACGATGACAGAAAAGAAGCGATCGAGAAGGCAATTGACTTAGGGGTAAAAAGGTTTTTTATTCCGGCAATAGATTCTACGTATACTGAAAGTATGTTGAAATTGGAGAAAGATTTTCCGGGACATATGTACTTAATGTCTGGTCTGCATCCCACGCATGTGAAAGAAAATTTTGAAGAAGAATTGGCACATGTAGAGGAAATGCTTAAAACACACTCCTACTATGCCGTTGGGGAGATAGGTATTGATTTGTATTGGGAAAAGAAATATTTGAAAGAACAACAAATTGCCTTTAAAAAACAGATTCAGTTGGCTAAAAGAAAAAATTTGCCGATCGTTATACACTGTCGCGATGCTTTTGATGAAGTTTTTGAAGTGTTAGAGGAGGAGAAAGGTGATGGTTTACGTGGTATTTTTCACTGTTTTACGGGAACTTTAGAGCAGGCTAAAAAAGCCATTTCCTATAATATGAAATTGGGTATTGGTGGTGTGGTTACCTTTAAGAATGGTAAGATAGATACCTTTTTAGATCAAATCGAATTAAAGCATATTGTGTTGGAAACCGATGCGCCTTATTTAGCACCTACACCTTATAGGGGGAAAAGAAATGAAAGTGCATACATTATTAATGTACTCGAGAAATTAGCGGACATTTACGGTGTTCCCAATGAAGAAATTGCAGAAATAACTACCAGTAACTCTAAAGATGTGTTTGGTGTGTAATAATGATTGTTTAGTGATTTAAATATGGATAAAAGAAATATATTACTGATATATACAGGAGGAACCATTGGTATGATGAAGGATTATTCTTCTGGAGCCTTAAAGGCGTTCGATTTTTCACAGCTACAAAAGAACATACCAGAACTTAATCAGTTAGATTGTACGATATCAAGTTTTTCTTTTGATTATCCAATTGATTCTTCGAATATGAATCCTGGTCATTGGATCGCTATTTCCGACATCATAGCCGATAAATATAATGACTACGATGGTTTTGTTGTACTGCACGGTAGTGATACTATGAGTTATACCGCCTCGGCTCTAAGTTTTTTACTCGAAAATTTAACCAAGCCGGTAATTTTAACAGGTTCACAATTGCCAATAGGGGATTTAAGAACCGATGCTAAAGAGAATCTCATAACCGCTATTCAAATTGCTGCTTTATGTGAAAAAGGAAAGCCGGTAGTGCAAGAAGTAGGGTTGTATTTTGAATATAAATTATACAGGGGTAATAGAACTACTAAAATAAATGCGGAGCATTTTCAGGCTTTTGCCTCTTTAAACTATCCCCATTTGATTGAATCTGGAGTTCATTTGACCGTTTTTAAAGAATATTTATTGCCTCAGAAAAGAAAATTACCCTTAAAATCTCATAGAAATATGGATGATAATGTTGCAATTTTAAAAATTTTTCCAGGAATTAATAAAAATATTGTCGACGCTATCTTGGGTGCCAAAAATTTAAAAGCGCTGGTTTTGGAAACTTATGGATCAGGAAATGCACCAATGGAAGAGTGGTTTTTAGATAAATTGAATAATGCGATAATTAATGGTGTTCATATAATTAATGTTACGCAGTGCTCTGGCGGTGCGGTTATGATGGGCCATTATGAAACGAGTTCTAGATTAAAGAAAATGCAAGTTATTAATGGTAAGGATATTACAACTGAGGCTGCCATTACAAAGGCAATGTACTTGCTGGGAAGCGGAGTCTCTCCTGAGCTATTTAAAACTGTTTTTGAAACATCTTTACGCGGAGAGATGCTTTAAATTTAACAGTACTTTAATTTCGATAACTAATATTTTTTTTGTTATTTGCCCACCCTTAAAAAAGGTAACTTAGAGAGGTGGCCGAGTGGTCGAAGGCGCACGCCTGGAAAGTGTGTATACCCCAAAAGGGTATCGAGGGTTCGAATCCCTTCCTCTCTGCAAGTAAGTTTTACTTTTTTTATATTGTTTTTTTTTTATCTTTAACCCTATTAACTAACTAATTTAAGTTTGAAAAAATGAAAAAATTATTCCCAAGCCTAGCAGTCGCTGGGGCATTTGTAGCAGGTACAAATATTGTAAGTGCAAAAGTAGCAGCAGTAGCGTTGCTAGTTCAAGAAGGAGCTCCTGAAGCGGAAAAAGGATTTACTCAGGTTTTAAAAGAAATGTTTATTACAGGTGGTGCCGGTTTCATGGGTATCGTTCTTTTATGTTTGATCCTTGGTTTGGCAGTTGCGATTGAAAGAATCATTTATTTGAACATGGCAAGTACAAATTCTGCCAAGTTGAAACAACAAGTTGAAGATGCTTTGGCGTCAGGTGGTGTTGAGGCTGCAAAAGAAGTTTGTAGAAATACAAAAGGACCTGTTGCTTCTATCTACTACCAAGGTTTGGATAGAGCTGGTGAGAGCATCGAATCTGCTGAGAAAGCTGTTGTTGCTTACGGTGGTGTTCAAATGGGTCAATTGGAGAAAAACGTTTCTTGGTTGTCTTTATTTATCGCTATTGCACCAATGCTTGGTTTCATGGGTACGGTAATCGGTATGATTCAAGCCTTCCAAAAGATTGCTGCTGTTGGTAACTTAAGTGCATCTCTTATTGCAGGTGATATTCAAGTTGCATTATTAACAACGGTATTCGGTCTTATTACGGCTATTATACTTCAAATTTTCTACAACTATATTATCGCTAAAATTGATAGCATTGTTAATGATATGGAAGATTCTTCTATTACATTGATAGATATGTTGGTAGATCACAAAAAATAAGTTTCACTTTTAATACCTAAAAATTATGCAAAAAATTATTAAAATAGCATTAATTGCTATAGGTGTATTAAGTGCAGTGCTTTGGTATTTGTTACCAAGTGCAGATATGCCGGCAGCTGAAGCTGCTCAGAGTGGAGCTATGAATACTATGTTTATCATTACTTATCTTTTATTGGGTATTGCAGTTGTGGTAAGTTTAGTGTTTACTTTAAAGAATTTATTTTCTAACCCACAAGGGTTAAAGAAGACGTTATTTGCTGTAGGAGGCTTTTTATTAGTAGTTGGGGTTTCTTACGTCTTGGCAAGTGGAACGGATGTAGATCCGGAATTCTTGGCTATGGAAGACGAGGGTACGATTAAGCAAATAGGTATGGGGTTAAATGTATTTTTTATCCTTACTATAATTGCTGTATTATCCTTGATCATACCAGCTGTTAAAAATATGTTTAGTAAATAAAAATAGAAAACTATGGCTAGAAGAGCAGGAGCACCAGAAGTAAGTGCCGGTTCCATGGCGGATATAGCTTTCCTTTTACTTATCTTTTTCTTGGTAACTACTACTATTGAAACGGATGCAGGATTGGATCGTATGCTTCCACCAATTGAACCGCCCGATACGGATGTAGTAATTAAACAGAAGAACATCTTTCAGGTGAATATTAACAAAAATGGTCAGTTGTTAGCTGATGAAGAGTTAATTGAGCTTAAAGATTTAAGAGAAAAAGCAAAGGCTTTTTTGGATAATGGCGGTGATGGAACATGTTCTTATTGTCAAGGAAGAAAAAATGCTGAGTCTTCAGATAATCCTTCTAAAGCGATTATCTCTTTAAAGAATGATCGTGAAACAAAGTATAGTACATACATTACGGTTCAAAATGAACTAGTAGGTGCTTACAATGATCTTAGAAATAGAGAGGCTCAACGTTTGTACAATAAGAATTTCGTTGACATGGAAGCTGAATATCTTAACCCTGAAACTGACGACGACGTAAAGGAAGAGTTGAAGGAAAAAGTAAAGAGAATTCAAGATTTGTTTCCACAGAAATTATCTGAAGCTGAAACTTCAAGTGATTAATTAATTAAAATAAAAGTAACACTATGTCAAAATTTGCAAAGAAAAAAGATGGAGAGGTACCTGCGGTATCAACAGCTTCCCTTCCTGACATTGTATTTATGCTTTTGTTTTTCTTTATGACGGTAACCGTGATGAAGGATAGTTCTTTAAAAGTTGAAAATGTACTTCCTAATGCTAGTGAAGTAAAGAAGCTTGAAAAGAAAGATCGTGTAATTTATATTTATGTTGGTAAGCCAACTAAGGAATATGAGAAATTATTTGGTAGTGAGCCGAAGATTCAATTAAACGATAAATTATCTAGTCCCTCTGAAGTTGGTGATTACATTTTAATGGAAAGGGCTAAAAAGCCTCAAGAACTTCAAAATGTTTTGACTACGGCACTAAAAGTCGATAAGAACGCAAGTATGGGATTGATATCCGATATTAAACAAGAGTTAAGAAAGGTTAACGCTTTAAAGGTAAATTACACTACCTATGAAGGTGACGCTTTCAATAATCTACAATAGTTAGTTAGTAGAATATTACTTATCTAAAACGCTTCAAATTTATTTGAAGCGTTTTTTATTTCATTAACTTTACTTTATGCGCTTTTTTATTGTTTTGCTCTTCGTGATTTTTCAGTCTAATGCCCAGGTGGCTTTAGATACAGTACCAAATTCACGGTACTTTGAAGATCAGTTTTATTTAGGGCTATCTTATAATTTTATATTAAATCATCCTGAGGGCTCTAATCAACGAAATTTATCTTACGGTCTGCAAGGTGGTATTATAAAAGATATCCCGTTAAATCGAAAGGGAACAAAGGCTATTGGTATAGGTGCGGGCTTGGCGCTGAATAGTTATTATTCAAATCTAGTTGCGGATATTTCAGGAGACGATATTACTTATAGTATTAATGATGATATTACCAGAAGTAAGTTGGAAACACATCTGTTAGAATTTCCGTTGGAATTTAGATGGCGAAATTCTACTGCGGAAGAATATAAGTTCTGGCGTATTTATGGTGGAATTAGAGCAGCTTATATTTTAGGTGCAAGGTCTAAATATGATCTTGATGATGTTAGTGAAGGATTCAATAATACGGACTTAACAAAATTTCAGTACGGGCTAACATTGAGCTTTGGTTATAATACCTTTAATCTGCATGCTTATTATGCTCTTACTGAATTATTCAATGGTAATGCTTCGGTAAATGGAGAGACGTTGCAATATAGACCTTTGCGCATTGGATTAATCTTCTATATACTATAACCAAAAACGTACGGTCAATAATTGTGATAGTAAGCCTATCAATAGACCCATTATCACTTCAATACCTGTGTGCGCTTTTAAATAAAGGCGGGCAGAAATCACACTACCGGTAAGTAGAATAAAAAAGCTTATAGCTATTATCAGGTTGATTTCAAAGTGTATGCTTAAATTCAACAAGTACATTAATAGGCCGCTGACGCCAACTGTATGAAGACTCGCCTTAAAATTGAAGAAGAGCAAAAGTATGCATGCAATTGTTGCACCCAATAATCCAGTAAAATAAAAGTATAGTTCGCTAACATAATTGTTGGGTATAACCTTGTAGAGTATTAAAAGTAGAATACAAGCATGAATATATAGCGGGTATTTGCGCTCATTAATTGAATTTAAGGAGATGGATTGTACCATACCTAAGTTTTTTAATATTAGGAAGGTTACTATAGGGATTATGACCGTTAGTATAAAGATGGGTAGTACACTGGCGCTTTTAATTTCAATTGGGGTATATTTTGGCGTAATAAGAAAATAGGCCACTGTGCCGCCAATAGGTATAAAAAGTGGATGTAGTAAATAGGAGATAAATTGTGAAAAAACCTTCATTAGATTTCTTTTCTCATACGTGCAACAGGAATATTCAATTGCTCTCTATACTTTGCAACTGTCCTTCTAGCGATAGGGTATCCTTTTTCCTTTAAAATTGCCGCTAATTTGTCGTCTGTAAGCGGTTTCTTTTTCGTTTCGTTCTGTATTACGGTTTCTAGAATTTTCTTTATTTCCCTTGTTGATACATCTTCGCCTTGTTCATTTTTCATGGATTCGGAGAAGTACTCTTTTATAAGCTTGGTTCCGTAAGGGGTATCTACATATTTACTATTTGCTACCCTAGATACTGTTGAAACGTCCATGCCTATTTCATCTGCAATATCTTTTAGGATCATTGGACGCAAATTTCGCTCGTCTCCAGTTAAAAAATATTCTTTTTGATACTGCATAATAGCGTTCATGGTAATGAACAATGTTTGCTGTCTTTGTCTAATAGCGTCTATAAACCATTTGGCTGCGTCTAACTTTTGCTTAATGAACATGACGGTGTCTTTCTGTGACTTCGACTTGTCTTTGGCCTCTTTATAGCCTTTAAGCATATTGCTATATTCTCTAGATACGTGTAACTCGGGAGCATTTCTACCGTTAAGGGTCAATTCTAGTTCACCTTCGGTAATTCTGATAGCAAAATCGGGTACTACGTGCTCAACTATTCTATTGTTGCCAGAATAAGACCCACCCGGTTTAGGATTTAATTTTTCGATTTCACCGATCGCTTCTTTAAGTTCTGTTTCGGTGATATTATGTTTCTGAATTAGTTTTTGATAGTGTTTTTTTGTAAAATGTTCAAATGACTTTTTAAGGATTTCGGTAGCTAATTCAATGCTTGGAGTAACATCTTTTCTTTCTAATTGAATAATTAGGCATTCCTCTAATGTACGAGCACCAACACCCGGTGGGTCTAATTCCTGAACAATAGACAGTATCCTAGTAATAGTTTCTTCGTCTGTATAGACATTTTGCGTAAAGGCTAAATCGTCCATGATGTCCGAAATAGGTCTTCGTATATAGCCACTTTCATCTACACTGCCTACTAAAAACTCGGCAATGTTCCATTCTTCATCAGAAAGATAAACCGTATTCAGTTGGTTTATTAAGTGTTGGTTGAATGAAATACCGGCAGCATATGGCACACTTTTTTCCTCATCATCAGAACTGTAATTATTCGCTTTTGTTCTATAATCAGGTATTTCATCATCACTTAGATAATCATCAATATTGATGTCTTCAGTGTTAATGGTTTCGCTATCGGCATTGTCGTCATAAACATCGTCATACTCATCGGCAACCTTATCTAAATCATCTTTACCGGTTTCCAAAGCAGGATTCTCTTCTAGTTCTTGTTTCAGTCGTTGTTCAAATGCTTGCGTTGGCAATTGAATTAACTTCATCAACTGAATCTGCTGTGGAGATAACTTCTGAGATAATTTAAATTGTAAATGTTGTTTTAGCATTACTTTGTTCTAGTACTTGTAAAAGTAACCAAATCTGCTTAAAATTCAGCATTCTGTGGTGTTCTTGGAAACGGTATTACGTCTCTAATGTTGCCCATGCCAGTTGCAAAAAGTACTAACCTTTCAAAACCAAGACCAAAGCCACTATGTTCTGCTGTTCCAAATTTTCTTAAATCTAAATACCACCAAAGTTCTTTTTCGTCAATACCTAGATCCTTTATTTTTTCTTTAAGTACATCTAAGCGTTCTTCACGTTGTGATCCACCTACGATTTCTCCAATACCTGGGAACAAAATATCCATGGCTCTTACGGTTTTGCCATCTTCGTTTAAACGCATGTAAAACGCTTTGATCTTAGCAGGATAATCAAAAAGTATTACCGGACATTTAAAGTGTTTTTCTACCAAATAACGTTCGTGTTCACTTTGTAGATCTGTACCCCACTCTTCAATAGGGTAGGTAAATTTCTTTTTCTTGTTTGGCTTACAATTCTTAAGAATTTCAATTGCCTCGGTATAGCTAACTCTTTTAAAATTGTTTTCGACAACGAATTTTAATTTCTCAATTAAAGCCATGTCACTGCGTTGTGCTTGTGGCTTGCTCTTTTCTTCATCCAATAACCTCTTTTCTAAGAACTCTAGATCTTCTTGGCAGTGGGTTAAAGTATATGATATTACATTTTTTATAAAATCTTCGGCAAGATCCATATTTGCATCAAGGTCAAAGAATGCCATTTCTGGTTCTATCATCCAGAATTCTGCCAAATGTCTTGATGTGTTAGAATTTTCTGCCCTAAAGGTTGGTCCAAAAGTGTACACTTTACCTAAAGCCATGGCATAAGCCTCTGCCTCTAATTGTCCAGACACGGTAAGGTTGGTCTCTTTGCCAAAGAAATCTTCTTTGTAGTTGACATCGCCATCATCTGTCAACGGAGGATTTTTTTCGTCTAATGTGGTAACCCTAAACATTTCTCCAGCGCCTTCAGCATCCGAACCCGTAATTATTGGGGCGTGAAAATAGTTGAAACCATTTTCCCTAAAATAGTTGTGTATCGCAAAAGACAAGGTTGATCTTACACGCATAATAGCGGCGAATGTGTTAGTTCTGATTCTTAAGTGAGCTTTCTCCCTAAGAAATTCCAATGAGTGCTTTTTGGGTTGAATTGGGTATTCTTCTGGATCTGCGATACCCAAAACCTCCAATTCGCTAACTTGTATCTCAACAGATTGACCTCTACCTTGGCTCTCTACTAAAGTACCCGATACTTTTAGTGCGGCTCCTGTATTTACTTTTTTTAATAATTCTTCATCAAAATTTTCAAAATCTACGACACATTGAATAGTACCTAGCGTTGAGCCATCGTTTAGAGCAATAAATCTATTGCTTCTAAAGGTTCTAACCCATCCTTTTACTGTTATTTCCTGAAGTAGGTTTTTACTTGAAAGTAGTTCTTTTATTGTTACTGAACGCATGATGTTGAATTGAAAATTAAAGTTCCAAAGATAGGATTTTGTTAAAAAATAAAGTGGCTAAACAGCTATATAAACATTGCCTTCAAATGAATTTAATCAATTGTTGTTTTCATCTTGAGGTAAGATGTCTATTTGCGGTTTTTTTAAAGTCTGTTTATTAGCTATACTTTTTTCTAGTGATAATAGCAACGACGGCAATAAAATTAAATTAGCCAACATTGCTAACAATAAGGTGGCCGAAACCAATGATCCCAGTGCTACCGTACCCCCAAAATTAGAAATAACGAATACTGAAAAACCAAAAAACAAAACAATTGAAGTATAGAACATACTTACCCCAGTTTCTCTAAGGGCGTTGTAGACCGATTTTTCAATTCGCCATTTGTTGGCTGTGAGCTCTTGCCTGTACTTGGCAAGAAAGTGTATGGTGTCATCAACCGAAATACCAAACGCAATACTGAATACTAATATCGTTGATGGTTTAATAGGTACGCCTACAAAGCCCATAATGCCCGCAGTTATTACCAAAGGCAATAAGTTAGGTATTAACGATATTACGATCATTCTAAATGAACGGAAGAGATATGCCATAAAAAGCGCAATAAGTGCTATGGCAAGGGCAAGTGACATTATAAGGTTTTTGACCAAATATTTGGTCCCTTTTAAAAATAGAAGTGCACTACCGGTCATATACACATTGTAGCGTTCGGCAGGGAAAATTTTAGTGATGTTCTCTAGCAAACGTTGTTCAATGTCTTCCATTCGGCTCGTATTCACATCACGCATGAAAGTGGTTATCCTTGCGGTCTGCCCAGTGCTGTCAACAAAAGATTCCAACAGATTGCCGTTATCGGATGATTTACGGGCAACATCCATTATAAAAGTGTTTTCTTGACTTGTGGGAAGTTGATAGTATTTAGGAATACCATTGTAAAAGGCCTGTTTGGAATACTTTACCAAATTTACCACGGAAACCGGAGTAGATAACTCTGGAATTTCTTCTATGACCTCCCCAAGTTGATTCATTCGTTTAAGTGTGGCAGGTTTTAAAACTCCTTTCGGTGTTTTGGTGTCTACAACTATTTCAACGGGCATAATACCCTTGAACTCTTTTTCAAAGAAGCGAATGTCATGAAAGAATTCAGCATTTTTGGGCATGTCTTCTATAGGGCTACCAGAAATTCTAATTTGATAGATGCCTATGATACTTAAAACCAATAAGGATATCGAAACTATGTAAACCGTAATTCTTCGATGTCTTACAATACCTTCCATCCAATTAACAAAGGCATCGATCCACTTTTTATTTAAGTGTTTTAAATGCTTTGTTTTTGGTAAAGCCATAAAACTATACACAATAGGAATGATCAATAGTGATAAGATAAAGATACCGATGATATTTATGGAGGCAACAATACCAAATTCCTTAAGTAGCGTACTATCTGTAATGATAAAAGTAGCAAAACCAGAAGCTGTAGTAATATTGGTCATTAAGGTTGCATTTCCTATTTTGGAAATAACTCGTTGTAATGAAAGTGCCTGGTTACCATGTTTTTTAACCTCTTGCTGATATTTGTTGATCAAGAAAATACAGTTGGGAATACCTATAACAATAATTAATGGCGGTATTAAGGCTGTAAGTACTGTAATTTCATACTGCAATAGTCCAAGAAAACCGAAGGCCCACATCACCCCGATAATTACTACACACATTGAAATGAAAGTGGCTCGTACACTTCTAAAGAAAAAGAAGAATATTAAAGAGGTAACGCCCAATGCGGCCAAAATAAATTTACCTATTTCATCAATAATATTCTGAGAGTTCATGGTTCTCACATATGGCATGCCAGATATATGAACGTCTAAACCGGTCTCTTTTTCAAAATTGCGCACCAGGGTATTGATGTCCTGGAGTATAAAATCTTTTCTTACGGTTGTATTGACGATGTCTTTGTCTAAGTTAACAATGGTACGTATTGTTTTACTTTCCTTATTAAAAAGTAAATTCTCGTAGAAAGGCAGGTCATTGAAAAGATGATCGGTAATACTATCTATTTCTTTCTGGGTCTTTAATTCTCCTGTAATTAAAGGTAGCATTTCAAACTCTTGCTTATCGTTGTTTTTTACCAACTCTTTTAGATTGTCGGTAGATATTACAAACTCCACTTCTGGAAAAGCTGCCAATTGTTTACTTAGCTTGTTCCAACGGTTAAAATTAGCAGGTTCAAATAGGGTACTGTCACGAATTGCAAAAACGACTGCATTGCCTTCCTCACCAAATTTGCTCAAAAAATTCTGATACTGTATGTTTACCGGATGGTCATCTGGTAAAAGATTGGTTTGTGAGCTTGAAAAGCGCATATATTGCCATTGCCAGCCCATGAAAATGGTGAAACCGGTAATCAATAGTAAAATGAGGATTCTGTTGCGTAGAATTATGTTTGCCGTTTTAGGCCAAAATCCTTTCGTAAGTTTCGCTACCATAACTGTATTTGCAGGTGGCAAAGGTAACTATAAGCTACAATTGTTCCTAAAATTGAAAAGTCTAAATTTTATACAAATAAAAAAAGCTACCGTATTAGGGTAGCTTTAAATTCTTTTTTTAGTTTTTGAAACTAAACTTTCATTATCTCAGCTTCTTTTTTGTCTAAGAAAGCGTCAATTTTCTTAGTATAAATATCAGTAAGATCTTGTACATCTGCCGTGGCATTTTTTTGAAGGTCTTCAGAAATATCCAAATCTTTTATTTCTTTATTTGCATCTTGTCTTGCACTACGTACACCTACTTTTGCGTGTTCAGCTTCTGCCTTCGCTTGTTTGGTCAACTGAATTCTACGTTCTTCGGTCAATGGTGGTACGTTAATAATAATCATATCGCCATTGTTCATAGGGTTAAAGCCTAAATTGGCGTTCATAATGGCTTTTTCTATTTCTTGAAGCATACCTTTTTCCCATGGTTGAACAGAGATAGTTCTACCATCTGGAGTATTGATATTGGCTACTTGAGATAGTGGAGTTTGAGAGCCATAGTAATCTACCATTACCGATGATAGCATGGTAGGGCTAGCTTTACCGGCTCTAATTTTTAAAAATTCACGTTCTAAATGCGCTATTGCAGCTTCCATGCCTTCTTTGGTAGCGTCTAAAACAAATTGTATTTCCTCGTTCATATAATAATTGTATTACTATCGCAATAACATTAATTGTACCAAAAATTATAAATTGACAGTCGTTCCTATGGTTTGTCCGTCAACAATTTTCAATAAGTTTCCTTTTTTGTTCATATCAAAAACTACGATCGGTAGTTCGTTCTCTTGACTTAAAGTAAAGGCAGTTGTGTCCATTACCTTTAAGCCTTTTGTAAGTACGTCTTGAAAAGAGATGTTGTCAAATTTTGTAGCATTTTTATCCTTTTCGGGATCGGCAGTATATATACCATCTACCCTAGTGCCTTTTAAGATGACATCTGCTTCAATTTCGATGGCTCTAAGAACGGCTGCGGAATCAGTGGTGAAATATGGGTTTCCCGTACCGCCACCAAAAATAACAACTCTTCCTTTTTCTAAATGCCTCATGGCACGTCTTCTAATAAAAGGCTCTGCTACTTCATTGATTTTAATTGCGGTTTGTAATCGGGTCTGTACGCCACTCATTTCTAGGGCGCTTTGTAAAGCTAACCCGTTTATTACGGTTGCTAACATACCCATGTGGTCACCTTGCACCCGATCCATCCCGGTAGCTGCACCAGTAAGTCCTCTAAAAATGTTGCCACCTCCAATAACTATTGCGACTTCAATTCCTTTTTCAACTACTTCTTTTATCTCTTCCGCATATTCATTTAAGCGATTAGAGTCTATGCCATATTGCTTTTCACCCATTAGGGCTTCACCGCTTAATTTTAGAAGAATTCTTTTGTAGTGCATTCTGGTTTTAATTTGCCATCAAAAATAATGAAAATTTTTGATGGGCGTGGTCAATATTTTATTCCGCTAAAAGATATGTGGTTAGATCCAGTGGATACTTATTTTCTATCTTTGAAATCATTATTTTAAAAATTAGTAATTCGATATTTATGAGAAAATATTTTTTAATTATTTCATGCTCACTTTTGCTATATGCATGTGGAGCTGGTAAGCAGTTGGTGTCTATAGAAAAAAGTGCAGTTATAACTTCAATAGATTTGGTGAACGTAGTAGATGATAAGGTGCAGGTGAGTATGGATCCAGGTGCTTTTTCAACAGAGACGGTTATTTTTAGAATACCAAAAACGGTTCCTGGCACCTATAGTACGGATAATTACGGAAAGTATGTACAAGATTTTGAAGCCTTAGATTATAAAGGTAATGCTTTGAGTTTTACGAAACTAGATGAAAACTCATGGAGTGTCTCTAATGGAACTCAATTAGATAAAGTAAGGTATTGGGTCAATGATACCTATGATGCCGAAAATGAAGTTGAAGATGCTGTGTTTTCACCTGCCGGAACAAATATTGAGAAAGACAGTAATTTTATGTTGAACCTACATGGTTTTGTAGGTTATTTTGATGATTTTAAGGAAGTGCCGTATGCAATTCAGATTAAAAAACCTGCTGATTTAATTGCTACGACAACGCTTTCCGATCAAATTGACCGTAAGCCTGATCCACTTTGGGATGCGTTTTTTGCAAATAGGTATTTTGAGGTTATTGACAACCCTATCATGTATGCTAAGCCTAATACCGAAAGTTTTGAGATAAACGGTATAACGGTGACGTTAAGTTTGTTTTCTCCGAATGACGTGTATAAAGCGTCGGACTTAAAAAGTAGGATGTTGCAGATGATGGAGGCTCAAAAGAAGTTTCTAGGAGAGGTTGATAGTACCAAAGAGTACAATATTTTATTATATCTATCGGATGTTAATAAACCCGATGCTCATGGTTTTGGTGCTTTAGAGCATCATACTTCTACGGTAGTTGTTTTACCTGAAGCTATGGATATTGGTCGTTTGGAGCAAGCAATGGTAGATGTGGTGTCTCATGAGTTCTTTCATATTGTAACACCTTTGTCCGTTCACTCGAAAGAAATTCAATATTTTGATTTTAATGATCCTCAAATGTCTCAGCATTTATGGATGTACGAAGGTACTACTGAGTATTTTGCCAATTTGTTTCAAATTCAGCAAGAACTTATTACTGAAGACGAATTTTATGAGCGTATGCTGACCAAAATTGGAAATGCCTCTTTTTACGATGATAACATGTCGTTTACCGTTATGAGTGAAAATATTCTTGAACAACCTTATGAGCCTAATTATGCTAATGTGTATGAAAAAGGGGCATTAATTAATATGTGTTTAGACATTATTTTACGAGAAGAGAGCAATGGTCAAAAAGGCATGCTTTGGTTAATGAAAGAATTATCTAAAAAATATGGCACAGATGTTCCTTTTGAAGATGAAGTTTTATTTGATGAAATCGTTGCAATGACCTATCCGGAAGTGGATACTTTTTTTAAGAAGCATGTAATAGGAAACACACCCATAGATTATGATCTGTATTTTGAAAAAGTAGGTTTGGCTACAAAAGATGTTCAAGAACCTACCGGGTATTTTTTTGATGGTCAAGTGCCATACATGGATGTTGATGTGCAAAACGATAGTGTGGTATTTATACGTGAGAATATTGAGCTCAATTCTTTCTTTAACGACTTAAAGCTTCAGGGAGGAGATATTTTTAGAGTAATCAATGGTAAAGAGATAAACCTTGAAACATTACGTCCAATTATAGGTGAAAGTTTTAGCTGGACACCAGAAACCGTTGTAAGTATGACGGTGGAAAGAGATGGTGAAATGATATCGGTAGAAGGACCGGTGGGAAAGCCCGTAAAAAAAGTAAAAAAGATAGTTCCTTTAGATAATGTAGACCAGAAAACTTTAAACTTACGTAACGCCTGGTTGAAAGACTAGAGTAGAATAAATTTTCAAATAAAAAAACCGCCTACTTTGCAGTAAGGCGGTTTTTTATTGAGTTAGTTGTATTGTAATTAACCTAATGCAACTCTTTTGAAACCTGTTACTTCTAAGTTAGAATCAACAGATTTTACATATTGAGCAACACTTTGTTTGCTGTCTTTAATGAAATCTTGGTTAACCAAGGTGTTGTCCTTAAAGAAACGCTTAATTTTCCCTTGAGAAATTTTATCTAGCATTGCTTCTGGTTTACCTTCTTGACGTAATTGATCTTTAGCGATTTCAATTTCCTTGTCGATGATAGATTGGTCTACACCATCTTCGTTTAATGCAACAGGGTTCATTGCAGCAGCTTGCATAGAAACATCTTTAGCAACCTCTTCGGCACCTGCAACTGATGCAGAAAGACCTGTTAAAACAGCTATTTTGTTTCCTGCGTGAATGTAAGAACCTACGAAAGGAGCGCTTAATGTTTCAAATCCACCTATTTCAATTTTCTCGCCGATAACACCAGTTTGTTCGGTAAGTTTTTCTTGAACGGTCATGCCTTTGTAATCAGCAGCTAAGAAAGCTTCTTTAGAATCAAAGTTGATTGCTAAGTCTGCCAATTCTGTAGCCAATGTTACGAAAGTTTCGTTTTTAGCAACGAAGTCGGTCTCACAGTTAAGGGAAATAATAACACCGTTAGTGTTGTCATCATTTACCTTAGCGATTGCTGCACCTTCAGAAGAATCTCTGTCGGCTCTTTTTGCTGCAACTTTTTGACCTTTTTTACGAAGAATTTCGATTGCGCTTTCAAAATCACCTTCAGCTTCCACTAAGGCCTTTTTGCAATCCATCATTCCTGCACCAGTAGTCTTTCTTAATCTATTAACTTCTGCAGCTGTAATCTTTGCCATTTTTTTTACTTTTTGTATACCCGTTTTAAGGGGTCGTTAGATTTATTTTTATAACAAATGTAGTAACTTATTCTACACCACCTTTAACGTTGTCTTGCCATTCTTTAAGCTCGTCCCACTTGCCTTCTGCAGCCATTTTAGCTTGCTTTGGCCATGAAGTTGGATCTAAATGAGCCATTCTTGAACTAGCTTCAGTCAAAATCTCTTTGATTTTTTCAGCATCACCTTCAGAAAGATCGGCGTAAGTAGCAATACCGGCAGCAACTAATGCTTCTGCAGCTTTTGGTCCAATACCTTCAACTTTGGTTAAATCGTCAGCCTCAACTTTTGCATCTGCAGCAACAGCTTCTTTGGTAGCTTCAACATTTACTTCAACGTTAGGTACTTTATCAACAACTGGTGCTGGTTTTGTGTCAACTTTTGCTGGAGTAGGTGTTGGCTTTTCAGCAGTAACCTTTTTCTTTGGAGCTTTATCCTTCTTATCTGACTTACCTTCAGAATCACCTTTTTCTGCCTTACGTTCTGCAAGACCTTCGGCAACTGCGTTGGTAACTTCTGTCATAATGATGTCAATTGACTTAGAAGCATCATCGTTAGAAGGTATAAGGTAATCTACATCTCTAGGGTCACAGTTGGTATCAACCATTGCGAAAATAGGAATGTTCAATTTTTGAGCTTCTTTTACTGCAATGTGCTCTCTCATAGTATCAACGATGAATAAAGCACCTGGTAAACGTGTCATTTCAGAAATAGAACCTAAGTTCTTTTCTAATTTTGCACGTAAACGGTCTACTTGTAATCTTTCTTTTTTAGAAAGTGTAAGGAAAGTACCGTCTTTCTTCATACGATCGATAGAAGCCATTTTCTTAACAGCTTTACGAATAGTAACGAAGTTTGTTAACATACCACCTGGCCATCTTTCTGTGATGTAAGGCATGTTTACGTTTGCTGCTTTTTCTGCAACGATATCTTTTGCTTGTTTTTTGGTAGCTACAAAAAGTATTTTTCTACCTGATGCTGCAATTTTTTTAAGAGCCTCATTGGTCTCATCTAATTTTGCAACTGTTTTGTAAAGGTTGATTACGTGAATCCCATTACGCTCCATGTAGATGTAAGGAGCCATGTTCGGATTCCATTTTCTTGTTAGGTGACCAAAATGTACACCTGCTTCTAATAATTGTTTTACTTCGACTCTCGCCATTTTAAATTTAGTTTACGTTCTTTTGAATTAGCAATGATAAAGTGGTATCTCGATATAATATCAAGAAGCCTTCACCATTTAGATGCTAAACTAATCTTACCTTCAATTTTTAGGGATTAAAGGATTTTTAATTGTCCTTTCGGACTTTCAATGAACTTGTTAATAATCTGGATTATCCAGTGTGATAAAATATAAAAATAGGCACCCAAAAAGGGTGCCCTGTACTCTTGCAATTTCGAATTAACGTTTCGAGAATTGGAATTTTTTACGTGCTTTCTTCTGACCGAATTTCTTACGTTCAACCATTCTTGGATCTCTAGTTAATAGACCTTCTGGTTTTAAGATTGTTCTGTTCTCGGCATCAATCTCGCACATTGCTCTAGATAAAGCAAGACGAATAGCTTCTGCTTGACCAGTAATACCACCACCGTAAACATTTACTTTTACGTCATAAGTATCTAAACTTTCAGTTAAACTAAAAGGTTGTTTTACTTTGTATTGAAGTGTTGCAGTTGGGAAGTATACACTTAAATCTTTATTGTTAATGGTAATGTCTCCATTTCCATCAGAAAGATATACTCTCGCTACAGCGGTCTTTCTACGACCAATTTTATGAATTACTTCCATCTTATTTAATATCTTTTAAATTAACAACAGTAGGCTTTTGAGCTTCTTGACCATGCTCTGTACCTGCGTAAACTTTTAGGTTTCTAAAAAGCTCTGCACCTAATCTGTTTTTAGGTAACATACCTTTTATTGCTTTTTCAAGAATGCCTTCTGGATTTTTATCCAATAATTGTTGTACGCTAGTAGTACGTTGTCCACCTGGGTAGCCAGTGTATCTCATATATGATTTATCAGACCACTTGTTTCCTGTAAGAACAATTTTCTCTGCGTTGATAATAACAACATTATCACCACAATCAACATGAGGGGTGAAACTAGGCTTATGCTTTCCTCTTAACAAATAGGCGACTTTTGAAGCCATGCGTCCTAATGTTTCTCCTTCGGCATCTACCAATAACCACTCTTTGTTTACAGTTGTTCTGTTGGCCGAAACGGTCTTATAACTTAATGTATCCACTACTGCTATTTTTAACTATTATTTTAATCAATCCCGTGAAAGGGGCTGCAAATCTACAATTATTAACTTGAATTGCAAATACTTGTTTCTTATTTTTTTACATTTTTTAATTAAATGCAATATCTAACTACTTTACTTTTATCGAGATACTGTTAAACTAATTGATTTTATTGCTATTTCTGTAACAATCGGTAATTTTCTGTGTCTCTTCAATATCATAATCATTCAATCAAAGAACGCACAGTAATGATCAAATGTTTATTGCACAGTATCATATTTTTATTATTTACAACTACAATTCTTGCTCAAATAGATTCGGTAAAGGTACAAAGGGAATATGTTACCAAACAACTTCGGGCTGGTGAAGAAATTACAATTGACGGAGAATTGTCTGATCAGGCTTGGGATAATATCTCTTGGGATACCGACTTTACCGTTTTTGACCCTAATAATGGTGAAACGCCTAGTCAATCTACAAAATTTAAAATTTTATACGACCAAAAGTTTCTTTATGTAGGTATTCGTTGTTACGACAGTATACCTGCTAAAATAGAAAAGAGACTTGCCAGGCGCGATAATTTCTCTGGAGATTGGATAGAAATAAATATAGATAGTTACAATGATAAAAGAACCGGGTTTTCTTTCAATGTTTCCGCTGCGGGAGTAAAGGGAGATGAGTTCATTTCTCAAAATGGTGATTTTTGGGATGCCAGTTGGAATCCTATATGGTATACTGCCACCCAAATCGATGATAAAGGATGGACAGCAGAAATGAAAATACCCTTCAGTCAATTAAAATTTGGAGAGCAAGAAGAACAAATTTGGGGTTTACAATTGAACAGAAGATTTTTTAGGGCAGAAGAACGCTCGTTGTGGCAACCAGTTTCACTTGATGCTCCAGGCTGGGTGAGCGAATTCGGAGTGCTTAGGGGTCTAATGAATATTCAACCTCAAAAGCAACTTGAGATTCAGCCTTTTTTAGTGAATCAATACGATGCCTATCCTTCGCAAGCGGGCAATCCTTTTCGCGATGGAAACGATTATATTCTAAATGCCGGGCTAGATGCTAAAATTGGTTTAACAAATGATCTAACTCTAGATTTAACGGTGAATCCTGATTTTGGACAGGTAGATGCCGATCCAGGTGCCATTGCTTTAGACGGATTTCAAATTTTCTTTGAGGAGCGTAGGCCTTTCTTTATTGAAAACAAAAATATTTTCGACTATGAGTTTGCCGATGGTAATGACAATATATTTTATAGTAGAAGAATTGGTAGAAGTCCGCAAGGCTTTGCGACCACCACACCAGAAGAGTTTATAGATGAGCCTACAAATTCAACGATTTTGGGAGCCGCAAAGTTCTCGGGTAAAACAAAAAATGGATGGTCTTTAGGGCTGTTAGAAAGTGTTACCGGTAAAATGTATGCGGATATCGAAGATGTCGCAGGTAACAAGCGTTCAGAACTTGTGGAGCCCTTAACGAATTATATAGTGGGCAGGGTGCAAAAAGATTTCAATGAGCGCAATTCTTTTATTGGTGGCATTTTTACGGCAACGAATAGAAATATAACTGATAATCTAGATTTCTTAAGAAGTGATGCATACACGGGCGGTTTTGATTTTAAGCACAATTGGAAGAACAGAGATTACTATGTTGAAGGTAATATCGTTGGTAGCCATGTTAAGGGTAGTGCAGATGCCATTGCCAGAACCCAAAGAAGTATAACCCATCTTTTTCAAAGGGTAGATGCAGGTCATGTTTCGGTAGATGAGAGTAGAACATCGTTAACGGGTACCGGAGGTAAAATTGAACTAGGTAAAGCAGGTGGTGGAAATTGGAGATATGATGGCGGACTAATATGGCGCTCTCCAGAATTGGAACTTAATGATATTGGTTTTTTGCGTCAGGCAGATGAAATAAAGCAAACCGCTTCAATTAGCAGATTGTTTTTAAAACCTACTAACTTTTACCGCAGAGCCAATATGGAACTAAATCAGTATACTACCTATGATTTCGAGGGTAATTATAATAGAATACAGTATCAGTTTGAAGGCTTTATAAATTATAAGAACAACTGGTGGACAGAAGTTGGAGCTGCCCACAAACCCCGAATTTTTTCGAATACCGTATTGCGAGGCGGACCAAGATGGCGCTGGTCTGAAGAAAATTTTTGGTATCTATTCTTTGGTTCTGACAGTAGAAAGAAACTTAGTTTTACTCTAGGTTATGTAAATAGCCAGGCAGCGGAAAAAAACTTTTCATTGGCGCGATATGTCTTTAGACTATATTACCAACCATTTGATGCTTTTAATTTGTCTATTTCTTCTGAGTATGAAGAGAATCCGAATAAAACGCAATATGTTACGGAAACCAATTTTAATGGAAATGCCAGATATATTACGGGTAATATTGATCAAAAAACATTTAGTACTTCCATCCGCTTTAATTATAGTATAAACCCCAATTTATCCATTCAATATTATGGGGAGCCTTTTATTTCTAGAGGTAAATACACCGATTTTAATTATGTGAACAATCCAATAGCCGAAAAACTAAGTGAACGGATAAGGTTATTTTCAGAGAATCAGATTTCAAAATCGACAGATACGGATAATTATTTGATAGACGAAGATTTAAATGGTGTTTTAGATTATCAAATTGCGGATCCTAACTTTTCATATGTTCAATTTAGGTCTAATCTTGTATTAAGATGGGAGTATATACCAGGTTCGGAAATATTTTTGGTGTGGTCTCAAGGTGTGGTTGGTGCCGGTGATCCCAGTGAAACATTGGGTAGAAATTTAGACAGACAAATATTGGGACAGAAAAAAGACAATACTTTTTTGCTAAAGGCAACATACAGGTTTATTCTGTAAATATTTGGTTCTTAGAATTAAGCATTTGGTATATTTTGAAATAATAAAGCGTTTTTTTCGTTTTTAGGGGTGTACAACCAAAAAAAACTAAATAGATGTATAAATATATTTTACTAATTACGGGGGTGGTATTGACACTTATGTCCTGTAGTTCCGATAAAGATGAAACACAAACAGAGTTAGAAGTTACCAGCACTGCTATTATTGGCACCTGGGTTGCTACAGAGCTTGAAATTGATAATGAAACTGCAAGTGATGACGTTAAATTTGGAAAACAGATATTAGATTTTCTAACAGCAAAGGACTGTTACATTATTACGTTGCAATTTAATGAAGATTTAACTGCCAGTGCTTCTAACTCTGCAAATTATGTTGAGGTAAACGCTACCAGTTCTGGGTTAGATATTCCTTGTCCTACGGAGTCTGATATCAATGAAAGTACTTATACTTTTGATGGTGAAACCGTAACGACTATAGATGAAAACGGAGAGGAATTAACGATAGGTGTTTCTATTGACGGTAACATGATGACTGTTGATGCAAGTGACTTGGATATTCCTAATTTTTCAGAAGACGGACAATTAATTTTTGTAAAACGCTAAGTTTTAAAAAGTATATAGAATTTAAAAACCCTTGTCTCATGGCAGGGGTTTTTTATTGTTTGTAAAACTTTGTTTTTATATTCTGATGTTCAGATTGTATGGTAATCATATACAGACCTTTTTCAAGATTGAAAACAGGAATGTTCAAAGCGTTTCTTTTAATCTCCCATTTGTGGAGAATGACTTGGTTTCCATAACTATCTCTAACGGTAATAACAGCATTCTTATCATTTTTTAGACCGAGCACGTTTATAACGTTGGTTGCCGGATTTGGAAAGACTTTAACCTCTTGCGCAGCCAATGAAGCACCGCTAAAGACCGTAAAAGCTAAAATGATTATAAGTCTTTTCATGAAAAATAGCGTACCTCATTGTAGTGGTACGCTATATGCTAACGTTACAAAAATACATTTTCGTCTCCCTTTAAAGAAACTTTAACTATTCCTAGCATTAATGGGCTACCAACCAGTTATCACCTAAGCCAACTTCAACATCCAAAGGAACTGCTATTTTGTAGGCATTTTCCATTTCAGATTTAATGAGTGTTTGTAATTCTTCCAATTCTGGTTTGTAAATGTCAAATACCAATTCATCATGTACTTGCAGTAACATTTTAGACTTGTAATTGCCTTCTTCTAATTTGTTATGAATGTTGATCATGGCGATTTTTATGATATCCGCAGCACTACCTTGAATAGGTGCGTTTACTGCATTTCGCTCTGCAGCGCCACGTACTATGGCGTTACTACCATTGATATCTTTTAAATAACGTCTTCTTCCTAAAACAGTTGAAACATAACCATTGTCACGTGCAAAATCTACTTGCTCGCTCATGTAGTTTCTCAACTTTGGGTAGGTCTTGTAGTAGGTGTCTATCAGTTCTTTTGCCTCTTTTCTTGATAGGTCCGTTTGGTTACTTAATCCGAATGCAGAAACACCATAGATGATACCAAAGTTTACGGTCTTCGCATTACTACGTTGTTCTCTGGTCACTTCTTCCAAAGGCACATCAAATACTTTTGATGCCGTAGATGCATGAATATCCTCTCCATTTTTAAAAGCTTCTATCATGGTGGTTTCTTCACTTAATGCTGCAATAATACGTAGCTCTATTTGAGAATAATCCGCTGCCAACAAAGTGTAGTTCTCATCTCTTGGAACAAATGCTTTTCTAACTTGTCTACCGCGCTCTGTTCTAATCGGTATGTTCTGTAAATTAGGGTTGTTACTGCTTAAACGACCTGTTGCGGCAACGGTTTGCATATAATCTGTATGCACCCTTCCTGTAGACGGTTCTACTTGTTCTGGTAATGCGTCTACATAGGTACTTTTTAATTTGGCAAGACCTCTATAATCCAATACATTTTGAACAATTTCATGGTCTTTTGCTAAATATGATAAAACATCTTCAGCAGTTGAGTATTGACCGGTTTTGGTTTTTTTAGGCTTATCGACTAGTTTTAGTTTGTCAAATAAAATTTCACCTAACTGTTTTGGTGAACCAATATTGAATTCTTCACCGGCAACCTCGTAAATTTTCTTTTCTAGATTGCTAATGTCATTGTTCAAATCTTCTGAAAGTGAATTCAAGAATTCTTTGTCTAAATTAATGCCTTCCAATTCCATATCTGCCAAAACTCGTAATAACGGTATTTCAATATCTTGAAATAACTTTTCTGTATTGGCTTCTTTTAATTCGGGTCTAAAATGTTGTGCTAACTGAAAGGTGATATCTGCATCTTCTACCGCATATTCCGTTTGTTTATCTAAGGGAACATCGCGCATGCTCAATTGATTTTTCCCTTTTTTGCCGATAAGTTCAGTGATTGAAACGGGAGTGTAATTTAAATACGTCTCTGCCAAAACATCCATATTGTGGCGCATATCTGGATTAATTAGATAGTGAGCCAACATGGTATCGAACAAAGGACCTTTTACATCAATATTATACTTATTCAGTACCTTAATGTCATACTTAAGATTCTGACCTATTTTTTCAATTTCCTCAGACTCAAAGAAAGGGCGTAATTCTTCTAAAAGCGCTTGTGCTTCATCTTTGTTATCTGAAAAAGGAACATAATAGCCTTTTGTTGCTTCCCATGAAAATGCTATCCCTACCAATTCAGCTGTCAATGGAGCCAGACCGGTTGTTTCGGTATCAAAACAAACGGAGGTTTGTTTCATTAAGTTCTTAAGAAACAATGTCATTGCCATACCGGGTGCAACACTTTGGTATGCATGCGATACATCTGCAATGGTTTGTCTGCTTGAAAAATCTTTTACCGTGGCGCCTGAGTCGGCAGCACTTCCAAATAGCGAGAACTGCCCAGATCCCGCATCTTGTTTTTCTTTTTTTGCCGTTACCGTGCTTGTTACTTGTGTAACCGTTTCATCTGTTTCTTCCGAGAATATTTTAATAAATTGATCTTTTAGTCTTCTAAATTCCAATTGTTCAAAAATCTCTTGTACTTTTTCAAAATCAGGCACAGAAAGTTCATAGTCTTCCGCGTTGAAAGTAACATCGCAATCAATACAAATGGTTGCTAATTTTTTAGAAAGTAGACCCAATTCTTTGTTGGCTTCTACTTTTTCCTTCATTTTTCCTTTCAGCTGATCCGTATTGGCCAGTAGATTTTCCATGGAGCCAAATTGTGCAATGAATTTTTTTGCGGTTTTATCTCCTACACCTGGTAAGCCAGGTATGTTATCACTGGCATCGCCCATCATGCCCAAATAGTCTATTACCTGTTCAGGTCTTTCTACTCCGAAACGTTTCTGTATTTCTGGTATACCCCAAATTTCAATTCCGTTACCCATTCTCGCTGGGCGGTACATAAAAATGTTTTCAGATACCAACTGACCAAAGTCCTTATCTGGTGTAACCATAAACACTTTGTAGTCTTCCTTTTCTGCTTGTTTTGATAAAGTACCAATAATATCATCTGCTTCCCATCCCTCTAACACTACACAAGGTATGTGCATAGCTTTAAGTATGTCTTGTATATAGGGTACCGCAATCTTTATGGCATCTGGTGTTTCATCTCTGTTGGCCTTGTAATCTGCGAACATTTCTGTTCTTTCCACACTTCCTCCTTTATCGAAACAAACCGCTAAATGATCAGGTTTTTCACGTCGAATAACGTCGAATAAAGAATTCATAAATCCCATTATAGCCGAGGTATCCATGCCCTGGGAGTTAATTCTTGGGTTTTTTATAAGTGCGTAATATCCACGAAATATTAGTGCATATGCATCTAGCAAAAAGAGTCTTTTTTGATCTGCCATTATTCAATATTGATTGTAAAAGGTTAAAAGTACAAATTGATCGTGAAACATTAGGGTAGATTTCCCGATTGCTTAACCAATATGTTTCTGTCCTGAAGTAATTTATTTGTTTAAATAACTGTCTGAAGGATTGTTTACATGACCTTCTTTAGTGTATGTTCTATAAGTAAACCCAGGGTGAATGCAATAAGCCCCTGTCTCACCTTTTTTATTAATGGCAATAAAGCCTATTTGAAAATCTTGCTTGTCCTTATTTTTTGCGATTATTCTTTTTACGCCTTCTTCGCATGCTTCTTGTGGCGATTTACCTTGTCGCATTAATTCAACAATTAAAAAACTACCAACCGTTCTAACAACTTCTTCACCAACACCTGTAGCAGTGGCTCCGCCTACCTCATTATCTACGAAAAGTCCGGCGCCAATAATAGGGGAGTCACCAACCCTTCCTGCCATTTTATAGGCCATGCCACTGGTGGTACATGCCCCGGCAATATCGCCGTCGGCATCAATGGCCAACATACCTATGGTGTCATGATTTTCTATATTGATAATTGGTTTGTATTGTGAGGTTTTTTTCCATTCTTCCCATGCTTTTTTGGATTCTTCGGTTAAAAGATCTGTTTTTTTAAATCCTTGTTCGTAAGCAAACTGCTCGGCACCTTTACCTGCAAGCATTACATGCGGAGTTTCTTCCATTACTTTTCTGGCGACAGAAATAGGGTTGGCAATATTTTGCATTGCCAGTACGGCGCCACAATTACCATCTTTGTCCATAATACAGGCATCTAACGAAACATTTCCGTCTCTATCGGGTCTGCCGCCATTACCGACAGTACTGTTATTTAAGTCGTTTTCTTCTACCATTACACCTTGGTGAACGGCATCTAGTGCACTACCGCCTTTTTCTAAAACTTGCCAAGCTTTAGCAGTGGCATTACCAAAATTCCATGTACAGATTGCTATTGGTAAAACAGCCTCTTTTTCGGTTCCTATTTCTTCTTTAGGTTCATTAAATGAGGCGAATAGGGGAGTAGATATTACGCCTGCGGCTACAGTGCCCGAATTTCTTAGGAACTTTCTTCTTTTCATGGGTTGGGTTCTTTACTTTTATTGACCTTAAATATAGTAATATGATAGTAGAAGTTTGCGCAAATTCCTTAGAATCTGCCTTGGTTGCCGAACGTGCTGGGGCAGACCGTATTGAGCTGTGTTCGGAGTTGGCTGTTGGAGGGTTGACACCTTCTTACGGGTTACTAAAAGCGGTTAAGGATCAAATTTCTATACCTGTTCATGTACTTATAAGACCTCGTAGTGGTGATTTTTCATATACCGATGCAGAAATGGATATAATGCTTTCGGATATTAAGATTTGTGCCGAATTTGGTTTTGCCGGTATTGTAGCGGGAGTTCTTTCAAAGGATTTTTCGTTGGATGTTGATCGTACTAAAAAACTAAAGTTGGCAGCGGGCAATATGAGTTTTACTTTTCATAGGGCGTTTGACTGGCTCGTGAATCCTTTTGAAGCATTGGTCGAATTAGAAAATTTAAAGGTGAATACTATTTTATCATCTGGACAACAAAGTTCAGCGCCTAAGGGTTTAGATTTTTTAACTCGTCTAAAAACAAAAAGCACTACGATACAAATAATGCCAGGTTCTGGAGTTAATGCCGGTAATGTTGATTTGTTTAAAGAACAAGGTTTTGGCGCAGTACACCTATCAGGTACTGCAATGATGCAAGTATTGCCGTCTAAACCATTAATATCCATGAATTCAAAAGGTTTTTTGAGCGATGACCATATAGCGATTACCCAATTAGAAAATATTGAGGCAGTGGTTTCCAAGGTTAAATAAAATGTAAATGAGCGCATATACCGCTGTTATACAGATATCTTTGTAAAAAAACATAACATGATTCGTTGGCTTATTTTCGTTTTGGCATATATGGCCTTAAGTTTTTATGTGTTACAGGCATTAAGGACTATTTCAAAACAACCTTGGTGGTCTTGGATTTACATTGCGGTTTCGCTGGCTGTTATGGTTAATTTTATTTATCAATTCACGGTAGGTGAAGAAACGGGTCGTGTTTTAAGTATACCTAAAAGTTATGCCTTTGGTTTTTTATTGACCATGCTCACCTTTAATTTGATCACTATAATTTTCTTGTTTTCGGAGGATATTTATCGCCTTATTTCCGGATTGTATCAAAAGCTTTATGGTGAAGAAAAACAGTTTGGGTTACCGGCACGCAGGCGATTTTTAAGTTTGTTGGCATTAGGTATTGCCGCGATACCTTTTGGGGCTTTGTTGTACGGAATGTACAAAGGAAAATATAATTTTAAAGTGCTACGGTATAACTTGGAATTTGACGATCTACCAGATAGTTTTCATGGGTATCAAATCACCCAAATATCAGACATTCATAGTGGGAGCTTTGATGATCGAAAAAAGATAGAATATGCGGTAGACCTGATCAATAAACAAAAAAGTGATGTCTTGCTTTTTACAGGTGATATGGTAAATAATATGACTTCTGAAATGGAGCCTTGGGCAGATCTTTTTAGTACGCTTCACGCAAAAGACGGTAAGTTTTCTGTACTGGGAAATCATGACTACGGTGATTACATTCCATGGGAAACCGAAGAGTTAAAACATCAAAATTTAGAAGACCTTAAAAAATTGCAGAAAGATATGGGCTTTGATCTTTTGCTCAATGAACATAGATACCTGCAAAAAGGTGATGATAAAATAGCTTTGGTAGGTGTAGAGAATTGGGGTAAAGGCGGATTCAAAAAAGCCGGGGATCTTAAAAAAGCTTCTGCACAAATACAAGAGAACGATTTTAAAATATTAATGAGCCACGATCCTTCTCATTGGGAAATGGAAGTCATTAAAGATGCTTATCATTATCATTTAACTTTAAGTGGGCATACCCACGGCATGCAATTTGGTATTGAAATACCGGGTTGGGTCAAATGGAGCCCTGTGAAATGGAGGTACCCTTATTGGGCAGGAATATATAAGGAAATGGGTCAGTTTTTAAATGTGAATCGAGGTTTTGGCTTTTTAGGATACCCTGGTAGGGTCGGAATTTGGCCTGAGATTACGGTAATTACTTTGCAAAAGAAGGCATTAACATGATTTTAACCCTTTTACGGGTTTACAAATAGACAGCCGAGAGTAGTATTTTAACAATTTTTATTACATTTGGCTAACATAGAAAAGTATTTTATATGTCCAAATTTGGTGAGCTAATAGATTTAAAGGTACCCGTTCTTCTGGATTTTTATGCAGAGTGGAACGAACAGTCAACTGCAATGCACCCAGTGCTTAGAGATGTAGCTGCGGCTTTAGGTGATAGAGGTAAGGTTATAAAAATTGATGTGGACAAGAATAAAGAACTTTCCCAAGCCTTACGTGTTAAAGGTTTGCCTACACTTATGATCTACAAGAAAGGTGAAATGGTTTGGCGCCAAAGTGGTGAACAAGACGCGAACACCCTTATTGGTATTCTTAAGGAATACGTATAATTTTACCCTTTAATATTTTAAAAGAAAAGAACTTTGGGCTTTCGCCCAAAGCTTATTGTTGTGCCGAAATATCTATAGTATCTTCTAATATATCGGTTCTTGTATTGTCTGGTAATATTGTATCGGAAACTGGCATTGTATCCATCATATCCGGATCTGATCCCAGTACATCTTGTGGCATGCCCATATCGTCTTCATCTTTATAGAAATGCTGGAACTTATCGATATACTCATTGAATATCAATGTTTCTTTTTCGGCAATATCTTCGCTGTCATTAGTAATTACGATATCTATATTACGTCTGTAAGCTTCCATATCAGCAATGATGTCATCAATGTTATTGTATTGTTCATCTAAACTGGTAGAAGCGTAATATTCCAACCTTTCTTGATACTTCTTCTTTAATTTTTCGAACAACGCACGAGCTTTATTGCTTTCGCCTACCTTGTAATATCCATCTACAAATGGTTCTACTAAAGTGTAATAACCAAACTTGTCCACTGGCATATTGGTCAACGATATTTCAATAATATCCTTTGCCTTGTCTATCTTATTTTCCTTAATAAGAGCTTCGGTTAAGCGCGCCAAATTACCTCTGAACGATACACTTTGTATGCGTGTTTGTGTATCGTGGTAGATATCTCCGCCAGAGTTGCCCCAATCCCAACTGGTAACAATATCGTACATCAAATCTGTATCAATACGGCCTAGTTCAAAAGCATTAGGTCTTTCTGTTCTAATAGGCACCAATTTGTAAGCCAATCCATCTAATTGCAGGTAATCTTTCATCCAAAGATATTCGGCATCGTCAAAACTACCTCCAGAGAAGTACAATGGACGTTTCCAGTCATTATTGGCCAATATGTCAAGCATCATCATGCTTTTCTTGGTAATGGCACCTGGTAAGTCAATATCTATATAGTCTACAATTAAATCGGCATCTTTTTCTTTGACCAAACCACTGCTCAATACATTTTGTTTGTTTACAGGAACCCTTATTTTATTGGTTGGGTAGTAAACTATGTTTTGGGTGTCTTCAGGATATTGGCTTAAGTCTGAACCATTTTGTTCAAATAAATACTTAAGCTTTGTTCTTGGTTTGTCGCTGTCGATCCAATTGATAAAATCTTTAATAGGCCATCTGTTTTCTGTAATACCTTGGTGGTACAATACATCTCTAGATCCCCATCTATATTTTTCATGTGTAATTTGTGAAGGTATTGGTGCACTCTCGTAAGCGGCCGATTTCATTTGGTCAACGTACCAATCTGTCTCAAAAAGGCTGGTACAAACAATACGAACATCTGTTCTGTAATGTTCAATTTCTTGGGCATACCAAATAGGGAACGTATCATTATCACCAATAGTGAATAATATTGCCCCAACATCTTCTTGACAAGAATCTAAATATGCCTTTGCAGATGAATTAGCTGTAAAACGATTTGATCTGTCGTGGTCGTCCCAATTCTGTACCGCCATTACTGTAGGAACGGCAAGTAATGTTACAACTACGACTACGGGTGCTAGTATTTTAGGGGTGATCCAATCTTTAAATCCGTCGTATAGTCCGTAGACACCTATTCCTATCCAAAGTGCGAATACGTAGAATGAACCTACTAGAGAATAATCACGTTCGCGAGGTTGAAAAATGCCTGGGTTGGTGTAAAATTGAATTGCCAATCCTGTAAACAAGAAGAAGATTAGTAATACCCAAAATTGCTTCTTGTCTTTAGAGACCTGAAAAACAATGCCTATTATTCCTAGAATTAACGGTAAAAAGAAATAGGTATTTCTACCAGGATTGTTCTTTATGTCGCTAGGTAGATTATCTTGACTACCTAAGCGCCAGCTGTCTATGAAATTGATTCCGCTTAACCAATTTCCATTCTCATTGTAGCGTCCTTGAACATCATTCTGTTTTCCAACAAAATTCCACATAAAGTAACGTAAATACATGTAGTTGAACTGAAATTCAATCATGTATTCAATGTTGTCCCACAATGTTGGTGGCTGTACTTCGATGTACTCATCAAAACGCTTTAAAAAACTTATATATTGGTCGGCGCCAATTTCGCCATTTGCAAAACCTATTTTAACTTGCTCTGCTGCCTGTCTTAATTCTTGGTTAGGCTGGGTAATCCTGAAATCCAAAGCTCCAAAATAGCGCATGTAATTCTCTGCATTTTGAGAGCTCCACATTCTAGGTAGCAACCCTTGATGCTTAGGGTTCGGACCTTGTATAGCGTCTTTGTATTTGTTTACTATGATGTATTTGCCAAGCGTATAGTCCTTCTCATATTTAGGCTTGCCATCTTGATCTTCACCAGGCGAGGCAAACATATCCGAATAGTATGTTCCGTAAACGGGGCTGTCTACACCTGGGTATTGTTCTCTGTTATAGTAAGCAAGAAGAGCACGTGCATCTTCCGGATTGTTCTCGTTGATAACCACTTTGGCATTTGCTCGAATTGGTAACATCAGCCATGATGAAAATCCTAAGAACAAAAACATCATGCATAAAACAATGGTGTTTGCAGTTTTGTAGTTGTTTTTGCGAGTATAGTTTAGGCTAAAGTAAAAGGCTGCAATAAACAATAAGCCAATGATAATAGACCCCGAATTAAACGGAAGTCCAATGCTATTTATGAAAAAGACCTCTCCCCATCCAAATACTTTTAATACGTAGGTCAATGAGAATTTATAAACCAACATTAATATTGCGATTACAATAATGTTCGCTAATAAAAAGTTCTTTACCGTAGTTTTTTTGTATGTTTTAAAATAGTATAACAGACCAATTGAAGGAATAGCCAAAAAGCCCATGAATTGAATACCAAAGGTAAGTCCTACCACAAATGAAATTAAAACGATCCATCTATTTCCTCTTGGGTCGTCTAAATTATCTGTCCATTTAAGACCTAGCCATAATAAAAGTGCCATTATAAAACTGGCCATGGCGTAAACCTCTGTTTCCACGGCATTGAACCAAAAACTGTCTGAATATGTAAAGGCAAGTGACCCAACTAAAGCACTGCCAAATACCGCGATAGCTTTACTATTGGTGAACGGACCATCTTTGTCTATCAATTTTCTGGTAATGTTAGTAATCGTCCAGAACATGAATAAAATGGTAAATGCGCTAGATACACCAGACACTAAATTTACCATCATAGCTACTTGATTGGGTTCTAATGCGAACATAGCAAAGAAAGCACCGATCATTTGCAATAGAGGAGCCCCTGGTGGGTGACCAACCTGCAGCTTGGCAGCTGTGGCTATATATTCCCCCGCATCCCAAAAACTATTTGTGGGTTCAACGGTAATATAATACGTTATAAGGGCTATAAAAAATACGGACCATCCTAGTATGGTGTTCCACTTTTGGTAGTTCTTTGAAAACATGAAGCTTGGGTTAAACCTAAGTGGCGAATTTACTAATTAATATAGAAAGGAATAAACTATTTTTATAAACCTTTAACATGAAGCAATAAAGATTTTTTCAATTTTTACTGTAAAAAATATTTGGTAAAACCAAACTTTGTTTTAAATTTGCAGCCTCTTAATAGGTATTGGCCCATGGTGTAATGGTAACACTCCGGTTTTTGGTACCGTCATTCAAGGTTCGAGTCCTTGTGGGCCAACTAAGAGAACAACGAAAATCCTAATATCAACCGATATTAGGATTTTTCATTTTTATGACCTGTGTCATTTTTTCTAAAATAAATTTGCATGAAATTTGATCGATCATATAACTTTCCATATGTTAATGTGAAGAAATGGTTAACTGTGTGTCAGTAATTTTGTACATTTAATCTAATAACGTTACAAATTCATCGGAAAAGAAACCATTTCGATATCGTTATTATATACTTTAGTACCCTAAAGAACTTAACCTTATGAAACTCTCTCCAAAAGTTTTAAAGATATTATTAATTGTTGTTGTGCTCGGATTTGGAATAGGATTCTATCTTCAGGATGTTAAGCATGAAGAAAGTACTTCCCATGCTTGGAAGGCGAATCGTTATAATTTAGAGCGATTCAATAAAATAATGGAGTATAATAAAAAAATGAACTCCACTAACTGGAGAGTACTCAAAGATAGTATAGACCAACAATTGGATACATTGATGATACTTCGTTTTCGTAAAGAAGTCGATAGTTTAGAAGATGCAGAGCCTCAAGCTTATGAAGAGCATCAAGAGCAACATGCTTCTTTTGGTCTTCAATAGTTGAGATAGGTGTTTTTTTTGCTTTAATTTTAATGGTCTTTGAATGTATTGGTCTGATGATTTTCATCATCTGTACTTGTAGAAGACGTAGTATTAGAAACTCGAACGGCATCTTCAGCTAAGTTTCTTTCCAAAATCTCCTCATCCAATTCGTCTAAGAGTGTACCCATTTTACGTTTATCTTTTATCATAGCCCATGTCATAACAAGGCTTGTAGCGATTATAACAAAGAGTAGAATACCAGATTCAAAGCCCTCAATTTGTGCTTCCATGGGTATTGCATAAAATAGAAGTACGGTAATTAGTCCTCTTGGTGCTATAAATAATTGGGGTAGCATGTCTTTACCTACAAATATCATTAGTATAATGAAGCGTATAGCATATATAGATGCTATAATCAGTAAGCTGACAATGGCTACATTAATGCTTAACAGTGATGATAGTACAATAGTGATACCAAATATGACAAAGAAAAACGTTCTTACTACAAATGCTGTTTCAAGGGTTACAATATGTAATTCGTGATATATTTGTTGCATTCGCTCAGATTCTAGAAAGATTTTTGTTTTACCCGGAAAAAATAAATTCACATTTTTTACGATCAATCCGAATACGAGTATGATGATTAAAGAAGATAAATGCATCTTTTTACCAATAGCATAAAGTAGAAGAAGAACTGCTATAAGTAGAAATAATTTTGCCTGACTTTTAATTTTTTGAAACACTAATATAATGGCATAGCTGGCAACAAGGGCTATTACAACAGTGAGTAGTAGGTTTAAAGCAAATCCGCTTGCGCCGGTGTCTTCTGCCGGGTTTAATTTCCCCGTTAAGAAGTAAAACATCATAATCCCCATAATGTCAGAAAAGGTGCTTTCATAAATATGGAATTCCTTCTTTTTCTCACTTAGGCCTCCAACACTCGGAATTATGATCGCACTGGAAAGTATTGATAATGGAGTAGCGTAGAGCCAGGCAGACTGCATAGTCATGTTGGGTATAAATTGATATAGTATTAATGCAGCAACATAAGCAGACCCTACTAAACCTATTAAAGCAATAGCCATTGATTTAAGAATGGGGATCAGCTTTTCCCTTTTAAGTTCTAATTCTAAAGCAGCTTCAAGAACGATCATTATTAAACCAACGGTTCCTAAAATTTCTAAAGAGCCCTTAAAATCTGGTATTTCTGGAATAAAGAATTCAAGACCTATTTTAATGAGTATGCCCAGTACAATGAGCATTAATACTGCCGGAATATTTGTTTTCTTTGAGATGCCGTTAAAAAAGAATGACAAAACTACAATTAAAGATGCTCCAATAATTAGGTTGTACGAGGATAGAATTTCCATGAAGGGTTATTTTGGTTGGTGTTCTGTTAAAAATAAGATTTTTTCTAAAAAGCTATAATTGAAACAAGATTTATTATTTTATATAATTGTTTTCAAAATGAATGAATTAGGTGTTGGTGTGGTATTGTAGGAAATTAATTTTGTTGTATATTTGCAAAGCTGAAAGGATATAAAAGTATTCATGAGGGGACAATTAGTCCCCTCTTTTATTACTTATTATTTATGCTAAAGGAAAAAGTAAAAGAATTATTGGAACAAGGTCTTCAAGAAGATCCCTCCCTATTTTTAATCGATTTCACAATGGGTGCTGATAATAGCATTCATGTGGTAATAGACGGTGACCATGGGGTTACGGTCAGTGATTGTATAAAAATCAGTAGGGCGATCGAGCATAATTTAGACCGTGATGAACACGATTTTTCCCTAGAGGTTGCTTCTGCTGGTGCAGCTGCACCTTTGGTTATGCCTCGTCAATATTTAAAAAATGTTGGTAGAAAACTTGAAGTTCGCACAAACGATAATAAGTTTGAGGGAAATTTGACCGCAGTAAATGATGATTCTATTGTTTTGGAATGGAAAGCTAGGGAGCCTAAGCCAATAGGTAAGGGGAAAGTGACCGTTCAGAAAAAAGAAGAAGTAAATTTTTCAGATATTATTAAAGCAAAAGTTGTATTAAAATTTTAATTGTAATTACCAATGGAAAATATTGCGTTAATTGAATCTTTCTCAGAGTTTAAGGACGATAAGTTCATAGACAGGGTAACATTGATGGCCATTTTGGAAGATGTTTTTAGAAATGCGCTGAAAAAGAAGTTTGGTTCAGATGATAACTTTGATATCATTATTAACCCAGATAAAGGTGATTTGGAAATTTGGAGAAACCGTGTCGTTGTAAATGATGGAGAGGTTGAAGAGCCAAATGAGGAGATTTCATTGTCCGCTGCTCGTAAAATTGAGCCAGATTTTGAAGTTGGTGAAGATGTATCTGAAGAAGTAAAGTTAATTGACCTGGGTAGAAGAGCTATTTTGGCATTACGTCAAAATTTGATTTCTAAAATCCATGAGCATGATAATACAACCATCTACAAGCACTTTAAGGACTTAGAGGGTGAAATATACACTGCAGAGGTGCACCATATTCGTCATAAGGCTATAATTTTGCTTGATGATGAAGGTAATGAAATCATTTTGCCTAAAGATAGACAAATACCTTCTGATTTTTTCCGTAAAGGTGATAATGTTAGGGGTGTTATTGAAAGTGTAGAATTGAAAGGTGCAAAACCTACCATTATAATGTCTAGAAGCTCGCCTAAATTCTTGGAGCAATTGTTCTTCCAAGAAATACCAGAGGTTTTTGATGGTTTGATTACGGTTAAGAAAGCTGTTAGAATACCTGGGGAAAAGGCTAAGGTAGCTGTTGATTCTTATGACGATCGTATTGATCCTGTAGGTGCCTGTGTAGGTATGAAAGGGTCAAGAATTCATGGTATTGTTCGTGAATTGGGTAATGAGAATATTGATGTGATTAACTGGACGGCAAATCCACAGTTGTTGGTTACTAGGGCATTGAGTCCGGCTAGGGTTTCTTCGGTGAAATTGAACGATGAGAAAATGACTGCCCAAGTGTACTTGAAACCTGAAGAGGTTTCTAAGGCAATTGGTAGAGGTGGTCATAACATTAGATTAGCTGGTCAATTAACTGGTTATGAAATAGATGTGTTCCGTGAAGGTGTAGAGGAAGATGTTGAATTAACAGAGTTCTCTGATGAAATCGATGCATGGATTATAGATGAGTTCAAGAAAATTGGATTCGATACAGCTCGTAGCGTCTTAGAGCAAGATGTTGACGATTTGGTGAAACGTACAGATTTAGAAGAGGAAACAATTTTAGAAGTTGTGCGTATCCTAAAAGAAGAATTAGAAGATTAGCTATATATTAGCACTTAAATAAAAGAACGGGAATCAGTATTTATGGCAGACAATGCGAAAATAAGGCTTAATAAAGTTCTTCGTGAACTTAATATTTCCTTGGACAGGGCAGTGGACTTTCTTAATGGGAAAGGGCATGATGTGGAAGCGAGGCCTACCACTAAAATTTCCGATGATGTTTATCAGGTTTTACTTGACGAATTCCAAACGGATAAAAGTAAAAAGGTTGCATCTAAGGAAGTTGGAGAGGAAAAACGTAAGGAGAAGGAGGCAATTCGAGTTCAATTGGAAAAAGAACAGGAAGATCGTCGCTTGGCCCGTGAGCGAAGAAATTCTGAAGCTGAAGACAAAACTTTGGTTGGCAAAGTAGAGTTGACAGGTCCTAAAATGGTCGGAAAAATTGACCTTAATCCAAAGAAAAAGGAAGAGGAAGAACCTGTGAAGGAAACTCCTAAGTCTGAAGAAAAGGTTGAAGAAAAAGCTGAGCCAAAGGCAGAGGTTAAAGAAACTAGAAAAGTTGTTCTTAAAGGTCCCAAAATAGTGTCTCAGCCTGTGCAAAAAACAGAGGACAAGAAAGAAACACCTAAAGTTGAGGCTCCAAAAGCTGAAAAGCCTAAAAAAGAAGAGCCTAAGAAAGAGGAGGCTAAAGCTGCTGAAACGGAATCTAATCCAGAGAATGAAGCACCAAAAACAATAGAGACTCAATATCAAAAATTATCGGGTCCTAAAATTGCAGGTGAAAAAATTGACCTAAGTAAGTTTGAGAAGCCTAAGAAGAAAAAAGAAGAAAAAAAGGCTTCAGATAAATCAAATACCGATCGTAAAAAGAGACGTAGAAGAATTGTTACAAAAAATCCTTCTGGTCCGGGTCAAAATAGAAACACTGGAAAACCAGGTGATAGAAATAAAGGTAGAGGTAGATTTGCACCAGTTGCAAAAGTAGAGCCTACCGAAGAAGATGTTCAAAAGCAAGTACGTGAGACCTTAGAAAAACTTCAGGGTAAATCTAAGAAAGGTAAGGGTGCTAAATATAGAAGAAGTAAAAGGGATCAGCACCGTGAACAGACGGAAAAAGATTTAGAGAAACAAGAATTAGAGAACAAAATTCTTAAGGTTACCGAGTTTGTTACGGCAAGCGAGGTTGCTACCATGATGGGTGTTTCTACGACCGAGATTATTTCGGCTTGTATGTCTTTAGGTATTATGGTGACCATGAACCAGCGTTTAGACGCCGAAACATTGTCTATCGTTGCTGAAGAATTTGGGTACGAAGTAGATTTCGTTACTGCAGATATTGAAGAAAGTATTGTTGAAGAGGAAGATGCTCCTGAAGATTTAGAACACAGGGCTCCTATCGTAACCGTAATGGGTCACGTGGATCATGGTAAAACTTCATTGTTGGATTACATACGTAAGGAAAATGTAATTGCTGGTGAAAGTGGTGGTATTACGCAACACATTGGTGCATATGGTGTTTCTTTGGAGAACGGAGAGCGTATAGCATTCTTGGATACACCAGGTCACGAGGCGTTTACCGCGATGCGTGCAAGAGGTGCTCAAGTGACTGATATTGCTATTATCGTTGTAGCGGCTGATGATGATATTATGCCACAAACGAAGGAAGCGATTAGTCATGCTCAGGCAGCTGGGGTTCCTATCATTTTTGCAATAAACAAGGTAGATAAGCCAACAGCTAATCCTGATAAAATTAAGGAAGGTTTAGCGCAAATGAACTTATTGGTAGAAGATTGGGGTGGTAAAATACAATCACATGATATTTCTGCTAAAACTGGTTTAGGTGTAAAAGAATTATTGGAAAAAGTATTGCTTGAGGCTGAATTATTGGAGCTGAAGGCAAATCCAGATAAACTTGCTACCGGTACGGTTGTGGAGGCTTTCCTTGATAAAGGAAAAGGTTATGTATCTACTGTGTTGGTGCAATCTGGTACACTTAAAATTGGAGATTATGTATTGGCCGGTACCACTAGTGGTAAGATAAAAGCTATGCAAGATGAAAGGGGTAATAATATTAAGTCCGCCGGTCCGTCTACTCCAATATCGATATTAGGTCTTGATGGTGCTTCGCAAGCGGGTGATAAGTTCTATGTATTGGAAGATGAGCGTGAGGCAAAACAAATAGCTTCAAGAAGATCTCAATTACAACGTGAGCAATCCGTAAGAACGCAGCGTCATATTACTTTAGATGAAATTGGACGTAGAATTGCGTTAGGTGATTTCAAAGAACTTAACATTATACTTAAAGGTGATGTGGATGGTTCTGTTGAAGCGCTTACCGATTCTTTCCAGAAATTGTCTACTGATGAAATTCAAGTTAATATTATACATAAAGCAGTAGGTCCTATTACGGAATCGGATGTGTTGTTAGCTTCTGCGTCAGATGCGGTAATTATTGGTTTTAATGTAAGACCGATGGGTAATGCTAAAGCAATTGCCGAGAAAGAGGAAATTGATATCCGTATGTATTCCATTATTTACTCTGCGATCAATGATCTTAAAGATGCAATGGAGGGTATGTTATCGCCTGAAATGAAAGAGGAGATTTCTGGTACTGCTGAAATTAGAGAGACATTTAAAATCTCGAAGGTGGGTACTATTGCTGGTTGTATGGTAACTAGTGGTAAAATCTTTAGAAATTCTAATATTAGATTGATACGTGACGGTGTAGTAATTTACACAGGTACATTGTCTTCTTTAAAACGATTTAAAGATGATGTTAGAGAAGTTGCTAAGGGTTACGATTGTGGACTTCAGATTAAGAATTACAATGATATCAATGAAGGTGATATTGTTGAGGCTTTCCAAGAGGTTGCTGTTAAGAAGAAGTTGAAATCCAAATAAATAATATCTAAAGAATTTAAACTCTAGGATATAAAGCAAAAAAAAAATCGACCTATTTGGTCGATTTTTTTGGTTTTAATAACATCGCATTAGGGTATTTGACCCTTACCTCATTAAATTTTCGCTCGGCGTCTAATTTCGAAGTAAACCTGCCAACTCTAACCCGGTATGTTGGTGAGTCGAAATCTATTTTTGAAACTAGGTCGGGGAAGTCTTCTTCTACATTTGCTTTAATTTCTTTTGCTTTTGCGTAATTACCAAAGCCAACCTGAATTCTATAATATTCATTATTACTTAAAGAAGTTTTATAAACTTCTAACAGTTCGTCTATTTTTTGATCTTGCTGAATAGTCACTTTAGCACCTTGTGCGTAGGTAAAATGAGTAATACATGCAAAAATTACGAGGGTACTTAGTGTTTTCATGATTTTTTTAGGGTTTTATTTTCCTTCATTGCAAAAGTAAATTATTAAGGTTCAAACAAATAAATCAATGTTTATTTAGAACATTTCTAAATTATAAATTATAGATACATTAACATTTTTCAAATAAAGTCTATGTCGTATTTTTGTCTCCGATTTAGGCATTTGGTGGATTTTAATTTGGTTTCATCTATGACCAAAATCATGCCAAGATTCCGATAGAAATATTCGATATATGAAAAAGGTTCCAAACCGAAATCAGTTTTCTAAAATTTTAGGTTTATCCCTAATTGCATTTTTGTTTTTTGCAAGTCCGTTAATAGCGCAGGATGATTCTGCTGCTGAACCTGCGGCTACTGAAGCCGAGGGTAGTGGAGATGCTAAAAAAGGTAAAGCTTTGTTCAACCAGAACTGTGCCGCTTGTCATGCGTTAAATCGCAAAATGACCGGTCCTGCGTTACAGAATGTAGAAAGCAGGTTAAGTGAAGAAGAAGGTTTAGATAGGGAGTGGTTGTATGCTTGGATTAAAAATAGTCCAGGTGTTATCAAATCAGGTGATGCTTATGCTAACAAAGTGTATGCTGAGTATAACCAAGCTGCGATGACCGCTTTTCCTACATTGTCCAATAGTGATATTGATGATATTTTGGCTTACACGGCTGCACCGCCACCTGCTGCGCCTGCCGCTGCTGCTGGAAGTGCTGAAACCGCTGCTGGTGGATCGGCGAATTCATCAGGTATTTCCAATGAAATCATTTTAGGTGCTTTAGTGCTTGTATTTGGTTTGTTGGTGGTAATGTTGTTATTGGTTAATAAAACTTTACAACGTATAGCACAAGCGAACGGAATTGTAGTTGAAAAAGCGGATGCTGCTAAAAGAACGCCTATTTGGAAAGCTTTTGCGCAAAATCAATTTTTGGTTCTGGTAACCGCAATAATATTATTATTGGGTAGTGCTTATTTTGCTTATGGTTGGATGATGCAGGTGGGAGTTGACCAAGGGTATGCTCCAATACAGCCAATTCATTATTCGCATAAGATCCACGCAGGTGATAATAAGATAGAATGTAAATATTGTCACTCTTCTGCAAGGGTTTCAAAGACGTCGGGAATTCCTTCATTGAACGTTTGTATGAATTGTCATAAATCAATTTATGAGTATACGGGTAATCCAGAAGGTCCATCTCAAGAAGATTTGGAGAACGGTTATACTAATGATTTTTACACTGGTGAGATAAAGAAGTTGTATAAAGCGGTTGGCTGGGATGAGCAAAACCAAAAGTATACAGGTGAAAGTCAACCGGTAGAATGGGTTCGTATTCATAACTTACCTGATTTCGCTTATTTTAACCACTCACAACACGTTTCGGTTGCTGGGGTTGAGTGTCAAACTTGTCACGGTCCTGTAGAGGAGATGGAAATTATGTATCAGTATTCTCCATTGACTATGGGTTGGTGTATTGATTGTCATAGAGAGACCAATGTAAAGGTCGAGGGCAATGAGTACTATGAGAAAATTCATGCTGAACTTTCTAAAAAGTACGGTGTGGAGAATTTAACAGCAGCACAGTTAGGTGGTCTGGAATGTGGTAAGTGTCACTATTAATAATAATTTAAGAAGCTAATTACAGATAATACGTATGGCATCAAACAAAAAGTATTGGAAGAACGAAGCGGAGTTAAATCCTAACGATTCCATTGTTGAGGCGCTTAAGCAGAATGAATTTGTGGAGCAGATTCCTGTTGAAGATTTCTTGGGTGATAAGGAAACATTGTCTTCTACAAATACAAATCGTAGAGATTTTTTAAAGTATGTTGGGTTTAGTACCGCAGCAGCTTCTTTGGCGGCTTGTGAAGGACCGGTTGTAAAATCTATTCCTTATGTGGTTTTGCCAGAAAATATAGTTCCTGGGGTTGCTAATTATTATGCAACAACAATTGCAAATGGTTTTGATTTTGCAAGTATATTGATAAAAACACGCGAAGGTCGTCCTATTAAAGTTGAGAATAACACTTTGGCTAAAATAGGTGGTACAGCAAATGCTAGAGTTCAAGGTTCTGTACTTTCTCTATATGATAGTACCAGATTGCAAGGGCCTTTGGCAAACGGCGAACCTGTTGAGTGGGATGTCTTAAAAGCTACGGTGAAATCTAAGATGGGTGTATTAAAAGGCTCTTCTAAGAAAATTGCTGTTTTGACACAGACTTACGCTAGTCCATCAACGGATCGTTTAATGTCAGATTTGGTGGCGGCTAATGAAAATGTAGTTCATGTTACTTATGATGCGATTTCTGAAGATGCGGCTTTAACTGCTTTTGAAAATAAGTATGGTGAGAGAGCTTTGGCTGATTATGACTTTGAAAAAGCTGAAGTAATTGTTTCTTTCGGTGCGGACTTTATTGCAGATTGGCAAGGAGGAGGATATGATGCAGCCTATTCTAGAGGTAGAGTTCCAAAGAACGGTAAAATGTCTAGGCATATACAGATAGAGGCAAATATGTCTTTGACAGGTGCAAACGCTGATAAGCGTGTAGCTATGAAGCCAAGTGTTCAGAAAGTTGTTTTAGCTAAGCTGTACGGTAAGTTAAATGGAACTACGGTTGGCGGTAATACATCTGAATATGATGCTTTAGTTGATTCTATTGCTACTGAAATTAAGAAGGCAGGTTCAAATGCTGTTGTTGTAACTGGTTTGGATGATGTTAACGCACAGTCGGTAGTATTGGCTATCAATGAAATGTTGGATAGTAAAGCGTACGACGCTTCAGCTCCTAAATATATAAGAAAAGGTAGTGTTAAGGCTGTAAATGCCTTAATTTCAGATATGAAAGCGGGTAGAGTGGGAGCTTTGTTAATAGACGGAGTTAATCCAATGTATTCTCTTCCAAATGCTGAAGATTTTAAAGAAGGTCTTACTAAAGTTGATCTTAGTGTAGCTTTCTCCACAAATTGGAATGAAACTACAGAGGCTGTACAGTACGTTGGTGCTTCTAATCATTATTTAGAGTCTTGGGGTGATTTTCAGGTTAAGAAAGGGCATTACAGTTTAATGCAGCCTACAATAAAAGAATTATTCGATACTAAGCAGTTTCAGTCAGTGATTTTAGAATTACTGGGAAGCGAGCAGACGTATTATGATTACATAAAAGAAACTTGGACTTCAAGTGTGCTTAACGGTGCAAGTTGGAACCAAGCATTGCAAGATGGTGTTTTTAGTGCCGATACGATGGTTGTTGGTGTTGAGGGTGCTGTTCAGAATGTTAGTATTGCAGAAGATAATGTAGAGGTGGTGTCTAACACCTCATTGTCATCCGCTGTGCGTAGTTTGGCTAATACTACTAGTGAGGGTATGGAGCTTACGCTTTACTCTAAAGTTGGTATGGGTGATGGTCAGCAGGCAAGTAACCCTTGGTTGCAAGAGTTTCCTGATCCAATTACAAGGGTGTCTTGGGATAACTACGTTACCGTTTCAAAAGCAGATGCTGCTGAATTGGGTGTTGAGAATGTAAATGTTGCTAATGGCGGTATGGATGGTAGCTATGTTAAGCTTACCGTTAACGGTGTTAGTCTTGATAAAGTTCCTGTTGTTGTTCAGCCAGGACAGGCAAAAGGAACGGTTGGTCTTTCCTTCGGTTATGGTAAAACGGTAGGTTTGAAAGAGGATATGCAAACAGGTGTTAATGCCTTCAAATTATATGATGGTTTTAGTAACATACAATCTGTAAGTGTAGAGAAAGTTGCAGGTAATCATGAGTTTGCTTGTATTCAATTGCATAAAACCCTAATGGGTAGAGGTGATATCATTAAAGAGACTACTTTGGAGATATTCAATACAAAGGATCATGCCGAGTGGAATGAAGTGCCGGTAGTATCATTGGATCACCAAGAAGTACCTGCAACATCTGTTGATTTGTGGGATAGCTTTGATCGTAGTATCGGACATCATTTTAATATGTCTATCGATTTAAATGCTTGTACTGGTTGTGGGTCTTGTGTTATTGCTTGTCATGCAGAGAATAATGTGCCTGTAGTAGGTAAAGCCGAAGTTAGAAAATCAAGAGATATGCACTGGTTGCGTATTGATAGATATTATTCTTCTGAAGAAACTTTTGAAGGCGATAATGCCAAAAAAGATGGATTTGATGGCTTGTCTGGCGACAATGGTTCATTAGGAGGCTTTGGTGAGTTAGAAGATCCTTCTGCTAATCCTCAGGTTGCTTTTCAGCCAGTAATGTGTCAGCACTGTAATCATGCACCTTGTGAAACTGTATGTCCTGTTGCGGCAACTTCACATGGTAGGCAAGGTCAGAATCAAATGGCTTATAACAGATGTGTTGGTACTAGATATTGTGCAAACAACTGTCCATATAAAGTACGTAGATTTAATTGGTTCTTATATAACAACAACGACGAATTTGATTTCCATATGAACAATGATTTGGGTAAAATGGTATTGAACCCAGATGTTAATGTTCGTTCTAGAGGTGTTATTGAAAAATGTTCTATGTGTATTCAAAAAACACAAAAGACTATTTTGGACGCTAAAAGAGATGGTCGTGTTATTGAGGATGGAGAATTCCAAACAGCTTGTTCTTCTGCATGTAGCAATGGAGCCATAGTATTTGGTGATGTGAACGATGAGAAGAGTAAAGTATCAGAATTAAAAAAGAGTGACCGTATGTATCATTTATTGGAGCATGTAGGTACTCAACCAAATGTTTTCTATCACGTTAAGGTTAGAAACACCAACGAAGCATAAACAATAGTAGAAAGTAATTATAACAAAAGTCTATGGCGTCGCATTACGAAGCACCTATACGTAAACCCCTAGTAACTGGAGACAAAGGCTACCACGATGTAACTGTGGATATAGCTGCTCCTGTGGAAGGCAGAGCTAACAAGCACTGGTGGATAGTTTTTTCCATTGCCTTAGTGGCATTTCTTTGGGGGGTAGGTTGTATTATTTATACGGTCTCTACCGGTATCGGTACTTGGGGTCTTAACAAATCTGTAAACTGGGCTTGGGATATTACCAACTTCGTTTGGTGGGTAGGTATCGGTCATGCCGGAACTCTTATTTCTGCGGTACTATTATTGTTCCGTCAAAAATGGAGAATGGCGATTAACCGTTCTGCTGAGGCAATGACTATTTTCTCGGTTGTTCAAGCAGGGTTGTTTCCAATTATCCATATGGGTCGTCCTTGGTTGGCATACTGGGTACTTCCTATTCCGAATCAATTTGGTTCGTTATGGGTAAACTTCAACTCTCCACTTCTTTGGGATGTATTTGCAATATCAACATATTTATCTGTTTCATTGGTATTCTGGTGGACAGGTCTTCTTCCTGATTTTGCTATGATCCGTGATAGAGCGGTGTTGCCTTTCCAGAAGAAAATATACAGTCTGTTAAGTTTTGGATGGAGTGGTCGTGCTAAAGATTGGCAACGATTTGAAGAGGTGTCTTTAGTACTTGCAGGTCTTGCAACACCACTTGTACTTTCTGTACATACCATTGTATCTTTTGACTTTGCTACTTCGGTAATACCAGGTTGGCATACAACTATATTCCCTCCGTACTTCGTTGCGGGTGCAATTTTCTCTGGTTTCGCAATGGTAAACACGCTGTTGATTATCATGAGAAAAGTGTGTCACTTAGAAAATTATATTACAGTTCAACACATAGAATTAATGAACATCGTTATAATGTTAACGGGTTCTATTGTTGGTTGTGCTTACATTACTGAGTTGTTCATGGCATGGTATTCTGGTGTTGAATACGAACAGTATGCGTTTTTAAATAGAGCAACCGGACCTTACTGGTGGGCATATTGGTCAATGATGACTTGTAATGTGTTCTCTCCGCAATTTATGTGGTTTAAGAAATTAAGAACTAGTATTATGTTCTCTTTCTTCATTTCAATTGTTGTAAACATTGGAATGTGGTTCGAAAGATTTGTAATTATAGTAACATCATTGCACAGAGATTATCTTCCTTCATCATGGACAATGTTCTCTCCAACTTTTGTTGATATTGGAATCTTTATTGGTACTATCGGTTTCTTCTTTGTATTGTTCTTATTATATTCTAGAACGTTCCCTGTAATTGCTCAGGCAGAGGTGAAATCTATTTTGAAATCATCAGGAGAAAAATACAAGGTTTTAAGAGATGCAGGTAAGCCTTTATATCAAATTTCAACAACACAAGTTGAAATAAAAGAACCTATTACCGACGATGTAGTTATGGGCGAAGTTGTACCTTCTGTAGGTGATAAAGTTGGAGTCTCTGATTTATTGAGTGCTGTTGGTACATTTGATGCTGCAACACAAGAGGCTGATGATTTAAAGAAAGTTAAAGGTATAGGACCTCAAATGGAGGCTACTTTGAACGAGATAGGAATTTATACATTTGCTCAAGTCGCTAGAATGACCGAAAGTGAGTATAATTTATTAGATTCTATAACAGGTTCTTTCCCAGGTAGAGCACAACGTGATGACTGGGCAGGACAAGCATCAATATTATTAAATAACAAAAGATAAATATGGCATCTAAAGTTATACATGCTTTTTACGACGATGATGATGTGCTAATGCTTGCCGTTAAAAAGGTTAAAGCGGCAAAGCTTCATATTGAAGAGGTTTATTGTCCTTTTCCGGTTCACGGACTTGATAAGGCTATGGGTTTAGCTCCTACTAGAATCGCTATTACGGCTTTTTTATATGGCTGTGTAGGTTTAACCGTTGCGGTTTTAATGATGAACTTTATCATGATCGAAGATTGGCCTCAAGATATAGGTGGTAAACCAAGTTTTAGCTATCTAGAGAATATGCCGGCTTTTGTTCCTATTATGTTTGAATTAACGGTTTTCTTTGCTGCACATCTTATGGTAATTACTTTTTACCTAAGAAGTAGATTGTGGCCTTTTAAAGAAGCTGAAAATCCTGATGTAAGAACAACGGATGATCATTTTTTAATGGAGATCGAAATCCATGACAACGAGCAAGAATTAAGAGATTTATTAATAAATACTGGTGCAGTAGAAATTAGTATATCAGAAAAAAACAGTCATTAAATATGAACAGTTTTAAGAAATTAGCATTAATATTCGGTATAGCTATTGTGGCAACTTCTTGCCAAGACGATAGTGTTCCCAATTATCAGTATATGCCTAATATGTATGAGTCCGTAGGTTATGAGGCTTATAGTGAGGCAGATTTTTTACCAAACCAGTCCGAAGCTTTATTGCCACCGGCAAATACGATTAATAGAGGTTGGTTGCCTTATGAAATAGAAAATTCTCCTGAGGGTAAAGAATTGGCTAGATTGCAATCTAGTCCATTAGATTCTATGAACGTAGAAACTAATTTGGCAAAAGGAGGTCAATTATATACAATATATTGTGCTATCTGTCATGGTGATAAAGGAGATGGGCAAGGTACACTTGTAAAAAGAGAAAAAATATTAGGTGTTCCAAGTTATGCCGACCCGGTAAGGAACTTGACTGTTGGATCTGCGTATTACACAATTCATTACGGATTGAATTCGATGGGGTCTTATGCTTCTCAAATGAATACCGAAGAGATGTGGCAAGTGTCGGAATATGTAATGAAATTGAAACAAGATTTAACCAAATAATAGGTAAGCAATACTATGTATACGTTTTCAAATAGACTAAAAATAGCTTCCATAGTTCTAATGATAGTAGGTGCATTAGGAATTATCGGCGGATTTGTTATGGCTCCTGGAACTATAGCAGAAGCGAAAGAAATGGTAGCAAGTCATGATGAAGGTCATGGTGATGCACATGGAGCTGAAGCAGAACACGCAACTAATGAGAATGATCATGCTGTTGCAGATAGTCATGGTGAAAGTCACGATGCTTCTCATGATCAACATTTGTTGGATCAGTTAAAGAATAGACCTTGGTCTGCGCTGTATGTTGCGGCTTTCTTTTTTATGATGATATCTCTTGGTGTGTTAGCGTTTTATGCAATACAAAGAGCGGCACAAGCGGGTTGGTCACCATTATTATTTAGAGTAATGGAAGGTATAACTGCTTATCTTGTTCCTGGTGGAATTATAGTGTTTGTAATACTGTTGCTATCTGTTTTGCATATGAACCATTTATTTATTTGGATGGATGCCGATGTTGTTGCGCATGATCATTTGTTACAAGGTAAAGCGGGTTATTTAAACCCAACGTTCTTCTTAATAAGAGCTGCTATCTTTTTAGCAGGTTGGATAGGGTATAGAGAATACTCTAGAAGATTATCTTTAGCTCAAGATGATTCTGATGATAATTCTAATTTTAAATTGAATTTCAGAATATCTGCCGCTTTCTTGGTTTTCTATCTAATTTCTGAATCAATCATGTCTTGGGACTGGATCATGAGTGTAGAACCACACTGGTTTAGTACTTTGTTCGGTTGGTATATATTTGCGAGTATGTTCGTATCTGGTATAACAGTTATCGCTATGGTAACTATTTATTTAAAGTCTAAAGGACTTTTGCCAGATGTTAACGATAGTCATATTCATGATTTAGCAAAATTTATGTTCGGTATCAGCATCTTTTGGACATATCTTTGGTTCTCACAGTTCATGTTGATATGGTATTCTAACATACCGGAAGAGGTTACTTATTATGTAACTAGAATAGCTGACTATAAACTTCCATTCTTTGGTATGGTTGCCATGAACTTTTTGTTCCCGGTATTATTACTGATGAATAGTGATTATAAGAGAATAAACTGGTTTGTTGTATTAACAGGTATTGTAATATTGGCAGGTCATTATATGGATATCTTTAACGCCATTATGCCTTCAACGGTTGGTGAAAATTGGTACATTGGTATCCCTGAAATAGGTTCTGTAATGTTTTTCGCTGGGTTATTCATATTCTGGGTATTCAGAGCACTATCAACGGCACCTTTGCAACCAAAAAGAAATCCATTTATTGAAGAAAGTAGACACTTTCACTATTAATAGATTAGTAAGTAAAGTATAACATTTATATATACGATGACGACATTATTGACTTTAGCTGTTCTTGTTCTTGTAGCGATTGCCATTTGGCAGTTGACTAAAATCTTCGAATTATCACAGCTTAAAACTAGTAAGTACGAGATAGCTACTGACGCTGATAATAAGAATAACGGTTACATGTTATTTGGATTCTTGGTTTTCATTTACGGAATTACCATTTTCAGTTTTTGGAAGTACGGTAAATTCTTATTACCTGAAGCGGGTTCTGCACATGGTGAAGAATATGACAACTTAATGTTGGTTTCTTTCATTATCATATTTATCGTTCAGACCATAACACAGGCGTTGCTTCATTATTTTGGTTATAAGTACGCAGGTAAAGAAGGTCAGAAAGCATTGTTCTATGCCGATAATGATCGTTTAGAGTTTATCTGGACAATTATACCGGTAATTGTATTAGCTGGACTTATCTTATGGGGTCTTTATACTTGGACAACAATTATGGATGTAAATGATGAAGATGATCCACTAATTGTAGAGTTATATGCACAGCAGTTTAATTGGACGGCTAGATACGGTGGTGATGATAACGTTCTAGGTGGTGCAAATGTAAGAATGATAGATATCGACAAGGCGAACGTGTTAGGTTTAGATGAAGCCGATACTTATGCTCATGATGATGTTATCGTAAAAGAATTACATTTACCAGTTGGTAGAAAAGTGAACTTTAAAATGCGTTCTCAAGATGTATTGCATTCAGCTTATATGCCGCATTTTAGAGCGCAAATGAACTGTGTGCCAGGTATGATAACAGAGTTTTCATTTACTCCAATATATACTACTGAAGAAATGAGAACTAATCCAGATGTTATGGATAAAGTTAAAAGAACCAATAAAATTAGAGCTGAGAAATCTGCTTCTGGCGAAGAGGCTTTAGACCCTTGGCAATTCGATTACATATTATTATGTAATAAAATATGTGGTAAATCTCACTATAATATGCAAATGAAAATTATAGTGGAGACCGAAGAGGAATATAATGAATGGATGAAGAGTCAATCTACATTTGCTGAAACAGTAATGAAAGATGAAAGTAGCCCAGAGGTACACTCATTAAGCGCAGTAACAGTAGGAGAGTAATCTTTTATTCTCAAGTCATTTTAGCTATTTAAAGAAAATTAATAAAAAATAAGATTTCGATTATGTCAGCAACAGCACATGCACATGTAGATGATCACGCACACGACGATCATGGACATCATCATAAAGAAACTTTTGTAACAAAGTATATCTTTAGCCAAGACCATAAAATGATTGCGAAGCAATATTTTATAATGGGTGTTTTGGTAATGGGTTTCATCGGTATTGCAATGTCATTATTGTTTAGAATGCAATTGGCTTGGCCGGGTGAGTCTTTTCCGATATTTGAGGCGTTACTAGGTAAATGGGCTCCTGGAGGAGTTATGGATGCTGATGTTTATCTTGCCTTGGTTACCATGCATGGTACTATCATGGTATTCTTTGTACTTACCCAAGGGTTAAGTGGTACTTTTAGTAACCTTTTGATTCCGCTACAGATTGGTGCACGCGATATGGCATCGGGCTTCTTGAACATGGTATCTTTTTGGATGTTCTTTGTATCAAGTATTATAATGATTATCTCATTGTTTGTTGAAGCTGGTCCAGCTGCAGCGGGTTGGACAATTTACCCACCGCTGAGTGCATTACCAATGGCTCAGCCTGGTTCAGGTATGGGTATGACTTTATGGTTGGTGTCTATGGCAATATTTATTGCCTCTTCATTAATTGGTTCTTTGAATTACATTGTAACGGTAATTAACCTAAGAACGAAAGGGATGTCTATGACTAGATTACCTTTAACTATTTGGGCATTTTTTATTACTGCTATTATTGGTGTAATTTCTTTCCCGGTATTATTGTCAGCAGCATTATTATTAATAATGGATAGAAGTTTTGGTACATCTTTCTTTCTATCGGATATTTTCATTCAAGGTGAAGTATTACACTATCAAGGTGGTTCACCGGTTTTATTTGAACACTTATTTTGGTTCTTAGGTCACCCTGAAGTTTATATTGTATTGTTACCTGCATTAGGTATTACTTCAGAGGTAATGTCTACCAATGCCCGAAAGCCAATTTTTGGTTATCGTGCAATGATTGCCTCTATTATGGCAATTGCATTCTTATCAACGATTGTATGGGGTCACCACATGTTTATTTCAGGTATGAATCCTTTCTTAGGATCTGTGTTTACCTTTACCACATTGTTGATTGCAATACCATCTGCGGTAAAAGCATTTAATTATATTACTACGTTATGGAAGGGTAACCTTCAATTGAATCCGGCAATGTTGTTTTCAATTGGTTTGGTATCTACCTTTATTACTGGTGGTTTAACTGGTATTGTTCTAGGGGATAGTACCTTGGATATTAATGTTCATGATACATATTTCGTAGTAGCTCACTTCCACTTGGTAATGGGTATATCTGCTTTATATGGTCTTTTTGCAGGTGTTTATCATTGGTTCCCAAAAATGTTTGAAGGAAAGTTGATGAACAAAAATCTTGGCTATGTTCACTTTTGGGTAACAGCGGTTTGTGCCTATGGGGTTTTCTTCCCAATGCACTTTGTTGGTATGGCTGGTGTTCCAAGAAGATATTATGAAAATACGGCTTTTCCAATGTTCGATGAATTAACCGATATTCAAGTATTGATGACAGTCTTTGCTATTATTGCAGCAGCTGCTCAGTTGGTATTCGTAGCTAACTTTATATATAGCATGTTCTACGGTAAAGTAGGTCCTAAGAATCCATGGAAATCTAATACTTTAGAGTGGACAACCGATCAGAAACACGTTCATGGTAATTGGGATGGTCCTATTCCTGAAGTTCATAGATGGGCATATGATTATAGTAAAGTGTACGAGAACGGAGAGTACATTATCGCTGGTCAAGATTTTGTGCCTCAGCATATTCCACTACAGGAAAATGAAGAAGAGTTAAATCATTAGAATACATTATAATTTTTTTAAAAGCCCAACTATACTTAGTTGGGCTTTTTTTGTAAAGCTCTTAAGATATTACTAAGTTGTTCTATTATTGCATAAATTTAAATACCTTCAATTTTTAAATAATGTTATCTATGAAAAAGTTCGCCATTCTGTTTGTAGCTTTAATTGTGGGAGTTACCACTTATTCTCAACGTAAGCCAAAAATAAAAGGTAATAGAAGTGTGGTGGAGCTGCGTGAGGATCTGGAGCCATTTTATGGTATTGAACTGGTCGATGATTTGGATATCGTACTCCAAAAAGCTTCACAAGAAGGTTATGCTCTTGAATTAGACGATAATCTTGTAGATGTACTAAAGTTTAAAGTAGATAACGGAGTATTGAAAATCTCATCCTTTTACAATATCACTTCTAAGAAAAAATTGGAGATTACTATCTTTTTTCAAGAATTAAGTAGCGTTAAGATGTTGAATGGTAAAATAAGTATGAAAGATGTTATCTCTACAGATAAACTGAGAGTTCAAACCTTAGGTACCTCTAGATTGGAGTTGAATGCAACCGCAGACGTCATAGATATTAACATGGAGGAAATAAGTTCTGGCGATTTTAATTTGGCTAGTGATTCTTTAAACATTGTTTTAAAAGACAGAATAGATGTTAAGTTGTATACAACGGGGGCCAGTAATAATATTTATATGTACAAGAATGCCTCTGCTAAAGTTGAAGGTACCTCAGATTTTTTAATGGCAAAATTATACGGTAATAGTGCTCTAAAAGCATCAAACTTGCAATCTAACGACGTACTCGTGGTAGCTGAAGATTCACCTGATGTAGAGGTTCGAGCTTTAAACACATTGCAACTTAGTTCAAAAGGTGCTACTAGAACTAAGTTGTATGGTGATGCTGAGATAACTATTTTAGATTTTCTTGATACTTCTAAGTTAGAAAAAGAGAAAAATTAATTGGCAATTGGTGCGGTCAATAGATAGTCTGGGATACCAAAACCATCGATCAAAGTGTTTAAATGTGGTCTAAGTTCTGTACATAGACGTTCTACTCGCTGACGAATAGCTTTAGACTTTGTTCCACCTATATATCCTTGTTCCAAATACCATGACGCATCTTTTCTAATTTCCTGCAAAGCATGTAGCGTTCCTATTTTTTCAAATAGTTCTTTATGATTGGCATCAGTAATCGTTTCAGTATGCTCTAAGAACGATTTATAAGCCAATTCTGCGCTATAGGCCTTACCAAGTGTCATTAAGTGAGTTTGCACCTTTAAAAAGGCTTGGTAAGAAGGAATTCCCTTTTTGATATATCCTCTAATACGCATAGCCAAAGTATAGGTCAATCTACGCGTTCTATGTTCTAAGGCATGAATATGAAATTTAGGATTGTATAAATGATCTTTATCCGTTTTGTTGGTGTAAAGAGGATTAATGGTAGATAGTTTGTCGCTTAATTGTGAACTTAATAGTTTTAATACCGTCGAGAAACCGGCACTATTGAATTCTGCTTTAAAATCAGATAGTACTCCTTTTGCCGCTAATTGTAAAAGAACATTGTTGTCGCCCTCAAACGTGGTAAAAATATCTACATCACCTTTTAAGTCTGCAATTCTATTTTCTAACAAGTAACCCTTACCGCCACACGCTTCTCTACATTCTTGAATGGTGTCGTTGGCATACCAAGTTATGATCGATTTTAAACCGGCAACCTGTGTTTCAATTTTTCTCTTATCGGGTTGAGATTCATCACAATATAGAGCCATCATTTTATCTAAGGTAATATGATAAACATATGCGTTGGCAACAAGTGGGGTCAAACGCAATTGGTGAGAAGGGTAGTCCATTAATAAGTCTTCTTGCACCTTTACACTATCATTGAATTGTCTTCTTTTTAAAGCATGCTTTATTGCCACAGTCAATGCAAATTTAGCACCACCCAATCCTGCTCTTGCTACACAGATTCTACCGCCCACCAAAGTACCTAGCATGGTAAAGAATCTTTTGTTTGGGTTTTTAATTTCTGAGTAGTAATCACCATTTGCTAAAATAGTGCCGTACTTGTTTAGTAGGTTTTCTTTAGGAACCTCTACTTGGTTGAACCAGATTTTGCCGTTATCAACTCCGTTGAGCCCAAGTTTGTAACCGTTGTCCTCTACGGTAATACCTGGTAATAATTCATGGTTCTTATTTCTCAATGGAACTAATATAGCATGAACTCCCTCGTTTTTTCCATTAACGATAAGTTGGGCAAAAACTGAAGCCATTTTAGAATGTATGGCATTGCCGATGTATTCTTTATTATCATTTTTACCTGGAGAGTGAATTACAATAGTTTCAGTGTCCTTATTGTAGGTAGCCGTTGTTTTAATACCACGTACGTTTGATCCATGACCCGTTTCGGTCATGGCAAAACATCCTAATAAATCTGCTTTCCCGGTTTTGGTCAAATATTTTTTATGGTGTTTTTTGGTTCCTAGCTTTTGAATGCTCCCTCCGAACAATCCAAATTGAACACCGAATTTTATGGTCAGACTTCCATCTGCCCATATCATATTTTCGAATATATGGGCATAACCTTCCATATTGTTCGTGCCACCATATTCTTTTGAATAAGCCATGGCGCCATATCCTTTCTCGGCTAGAAATTCTACTTGTTTTAAAACATGATTCCTAAATTCCTCTTTGTTACGACGAACTTGCCAAGAGAAAATAGAATCGTTCAAGGTGGCTCTAAATGTATTTATAGTATCGGCGTGTTTACCTTTGAGAATAGTATCGATTTCTTTGGCTGAATATTGAGATGATTTTTTGTCCACATCAATATGTACTTCAAATAGGTGATTGTAATGATTTGGCTGTATACCGAGGTTGATTTCAATATTTTTGATGCATTCATTAAATGGTATTTCACCATGATAGTGCGTAGCTACTTTTTCGCTAAAAGCGGTTAACGGATAGGTCTCGTGCTCCACCAACTTAACACCACTATTGATAATCAATTGTTTCCAAGTTTTGAATACGGAATTTTTAGGAGGATTTTTAACGTTCAACCATGATTTTAATAGCTTTTTATCTTCGGAAGACAAAGAGCTGTCATTGGAAATAGCATTCTCTGCAACATTGATTTCCGATGCTGATAATAGGTCATCTGACCAAATAATATAGAATACGGGAATATATTGTAATACTGATGCGGTGTAATTTTCTATTGTCATGCCATGAAATTACAATTTTTACTTGATAATGAATTGAACTAGACGAGCATTAAATATTTTCATTTTTTAAACCTTGTTTGCATAATCAAGAAGTGTAATTTATTAGTTAAGAACATTTTTTTGCTCTGATGAAAAATAGATTTAGAAAACTGACTTGACTTAAAGTTATCTTGTGTTTGTCTATCTTTGTTAGTGTATGAACGAGTATTTAGACCCATCTGCAGACGGTTTCTCAAATGAGGAGCTTGATATTGAAAGAGCTTTAAGACCTGTAAATTTTGACGATTTTACAGGCCAAGAACAAGTGCTTGAAAACCTTAAGGTTTTTGTTGAGGCTGCAAATAGAAGAGGTGAGGCATTGGATCACACCTTGTTTCATGGTCCTCCAGGGTTGGGTAAAACAACCTTGGCCAATATTTTAGCAAATGAACTTGGTGTCGGTATTAAGATTACGTCTGGCCCTGTGTTAGACAAACCTGGCGATTTAGCGGGTTTACTGACCAATTTAGAGGAAAGAGATGTGTTGTTCATTGATGAAATACACAGATTGAGCCCTATTGTAGAAGAATATTTGTATTCTGCTATGGAAGATTATAAAATCGATATTATGATCGAAACGGGTCCAAATGCCAGGTCTGTTCAGATAAATTTAAATCCGTTTACATTGATTGGTGCAACCACACGGTCAGGATTATTGACTGCGCCTATGCGTGCAAGATTTGGTATTCAAAGTAGGTTACAATACTATTCAACAGAGTTGTTGTCTACTATTGTAGAACGTAGTGCTGAGATTTTACGCGTGCCCATTGCCCATGATGCTGCAATTGAAATTGCCGGTAGAAGTAGGGGTACACCAAGAATTTGTAATGCACTTTTAAGAAGGGTGCGAGATTTTGCTGAAATTAAGGGTAATGGCGCTATAGATATGGAAATTTCTAAATTCAGTTTAAAGGCATTGAATGTAGATGCTCACGGATTGGATGAAATGGACAATAAGATCCTAACTACTATAATCGATAAATTTAAAGGCGGACCGGTAGGTATTACTACATTGGCTACTGCAGTTTCTGAAAGTGCAGAAACTATTGAAGAAGTATATGAACCTTTTTTAATTCAGCAAGGTTTTATTATGAGAACTCCGCGTGGTCGTGAAGTAACGGAAATGGCATATAAACATTTAGGAAGAATAAAAGGAGGAATTCAACCAGGGTTATTTTGAGTATAGATATAAAGTCTAAATGGACCAATAGTATAAAAACCGAAGCGCAACGCCTCGGTTTTTTATCATGTGGTATATCTAAAGCAGATTTTATAAGAGGGAAGAGCCTTGTATTGGAAAATGGCTTAATATGAATCTTTAAAGCTAAATTAAGTACCTGAAACTATTAAATAAATGGTTCTGCTCACAACTTTTAATAGAGATTTCGAGGTTTGGGTTTCTATTAATGCATTTTATAAATATTTCCTTCTAAATGGTTAATAATTTAATTTTTTCAATAAGTTTTCTTCGCTAGTTATCTTTTAGTAAATTGTTCTGTGCATTTGAGAAGTTCATTGCGCATATTCTAGCAAACCCCGATGCTTTTTCTTCATTATTTTAAAGAAGCAATTATGGGTTGGAGTGTTGAATTTAAAATTCTCAAGTTTTTCTTTTTTCCATTATCGTTAAGGTGTATTTCTTTAATAAGTACGCTTTTATTCCAATTATCTTTTCTTTATGCACAAGATGATGTACGTATAAAATATTATTCCTTAGAAGATGGTATTTCACAGGTTACGATAAACGAATTGTTAAAAGATAGTTTAGGATTTGTATGGATTGGAACTCAAGATGGACTCAATAGATTTGATGGAAAGAAGTTTAAAACTTATAAATACGACGAATCTGACGATGCTTCCATTTCTGGAAATCATGTAACTAGTTTGCTGGAAGATAAATCTGGTAATATATGGGTGGGGACACTTGGCAATGGATTGAATCTTTATGACTATGAACTAGATGTTTTTCGTTCAATAGACTTAGAGAACCTTGTGCCTAACGAGACAATTCTGGATATGGTTGTAGACCACAAAAGTAATGTCTGGATAACTACACGTAAGTCAGGACTATATAAGATTACTTCTGATGGTGAGAATTTTATCCAAGAGAATTTTCTCAAGAACACATCTTTAAATGGACTCTATTTCGATAACAGCCATATTTTATGGGTGGGAGGGTATAATGGGACTGTTTATAAATTTGATTTAAACACCGGTGCTTCATCAGCTATTTCATCTGATATAAGTGTGGAAGGTGATGTGCAAGCATTTTTTAGAAGTAACGAAAAATTATTTATTGGCACTGAAATCGGTATGTTCTTGTACGATATTAATTCAAAACAGCTCCAAAAAATCAATTTGAATAAATATGGTGGAAGCCCTACTAGACATGTTGTAACTTTTTTGAAAGCTGACGATTCCGCAGTTTGGGTTGGTACTGGGTCAGGTTTATTTTTGTTTGATGTATATGCACTTGAAGTAGTTCAAAACATTCAATATTCAGAAAATGAAACTGACGGATTAAGTAATAATACTGTTCAGTCATTGCTGAAAAATTCAGAAAATCAAATATTAGTAGGTACAGCAAACAATTTGAATCTCCTAGATTTTAAAAGTCCTTATTTTAAAAATATTTCCAAAAATAAGAGGGGCTCACAAGTATTAAATGATAATGTGATATTTTCAATTTTAAAGGATGGAAAAGACCTGTGGGTTGGTACTTCTGATGGGGGATTGAACCTTATTCGGGAAGATAATGTATATTATTTTCAAGAAAATCAAAACGACCCTTTCAATATTTCGGGTAATGTAGTTCGAGAAATTTGTAAGGATGAAGTGAATCAGCGAATCTGGATAGCCACAACTCGAGGGCTTAGCATGATAGATTTAAAGACTTTTGACGCTGAAAATCCTAAGTTCAAAATATTTAGACATGTAAAGAGTGACCCCAATACTATTAGTAATGATTTTCTTAAAGGAATCGCACTCGATTCATCTGGTATAGTTTGGGGAGCTACATTTGGTCACGGAATTTTCAGTTTGAAGATGGATTCAAATGGAAATGAAAAGATTTATAGATACAAGAACGAGAATGGTAATTCAAATTCTCTTATTAATGATTTTGCACAATGTATTACCATAGATAAAATAGGGGACATTTGGATCGGTTCTCAGGGTGGTCTTACTAGATTGAGCTTTAAAAACTATCCTAACCCCGTTTTTACAAATTATACACGAAATGATGATTTAGAGAATTCGTTATCCCATAATTCTGTTTACGATATTTTGGTAGATGACGAAGACAATAAATGGGTAGCAACACGTTACGGTTTAAATTTGTGGCAACAAGATGGTACATTTAAATCGTGGACAGAGCAAAATCAATTTACAAGTGCTATAATCTATGGAGTACAAGATGACCTTGATGGAAATCTTTGGCTGGGTACTACTGCTGGTATTGTTCATTTTAATCCAAGAAGCAACCAGTTTAAACAATATGGGGTTCAAGACGGTATTCAGAGTAACGAGTTTGATATTCATGCGAGATTTAGGGATGATCAGGGATTTATTTATTTGGGCGGTATTGATGGCCTCACCTATTTTCATCCTCGAGATTTAACCAGTATCGATGCACCACAACCACTTTATTTTTCTGAATTTCGGATTAAGGATCAAGTAATAAAAGCAAATAGCTCACCTAAAAGTGCCCTAAAGGAATCATTGTTAAAGACTAAAGAGTTAAAATTCAATAATAATCAATTCCCATTTTATCTTCAGTTTTCTTCTGTTGATTTCCGTTTAAACAAACAGATTGAATATGGGTATAAGTTATTGCCCAATAATAAAGAATGGAATATGCTTAAAGATCCGGAGATTCAATTTTTGAACCTTCCATCGGGTAATCATACGTTGCTGGTAAATGGTTTTTCAAGGGGTGTAGAATGGGATCAAGAGCCTCTTAAAATGAAGTTGCATGTAATTCCTCCATGGTGGTCAACCTGGTGGGCTTACATGCTATACGTCATTTTAGTGGTAGTATTAGCATATTTTTTCTATAAGTTTCAGGTTTCAAGAAAGTTGGCATTTGCTGAAAGTAACAGGCTTAAAGAAATAGACCAACTAAAGAATAGTCTTTATACGAATATTACGCATGAGTTTAGAACTCCTTTGACAGTAATATTGGGTATGGCCGAAACTATAAAGGAAAATCTTGGTGAAAAAGAATTTGTAAGGGTAAATAAACCTCTTGAGATAATTGCGCGTAATGGCAAAAGCCTATTGCATTTAGTTAATGAAATGCTAGAGCTTGCTAAGTTGGAAAGCGGAAATATAGAATTGCAACTCGTGAAGACCGATGTAATCTCATTTATTAAATACATCTGTGAAAGTTTTCAATCGTATGCCTATGAAAAAAATGTCAATTTAGTAGTATACTCAGAAGTAGACAGCTTAATAATGGATGTAGATGATAACAAATTACAGACCATTATATATAATCTGTTATCAAATGCAATCAAATTTTTAGGTGACGGGGATAAAATCATTGTACATCTTAACAGTACTGCGAAAAATGGCTCTAGTCAATTTCTGATAAAAGTTAAAGATAATGGTATGGGTATTTCAAAAGATGTCCTACCTCATATTTTTAATAGATTTTATCAAGCAGATGCATCCATTATTAGGTCGAGTAAAGGCACTGGTATAGGGCTATCGTTAACCAAAAATTTTATAGAGTTGATGGGTGGAAACATTACAGTGAAAAGTGAATTGGGTAAAGGAACGGAATTTACTTTTTATTTGCCCATATTCACCACCGCTAAAAGACAGGACTTAGCATTTAAAGATATTGAAATGCCGGTATATGAAATCGATGGGTTAAAAGAAGATGCAAAGCCACAATATCCTAAAGAAAGTAATTTGCCAATTGCATTGATCATAGAAGACAATGTCGATGTAGTTTATTTTTTGAAGAATTCGCTTGAAACCAAATATCGAACAGTTTGTGCAAATAATGGTAAGATTGGTGTTGAGAAAGCTCTAAGTGAAATTCCAGACATAATAATTTGCGATGTCATGATGCCGGTAATAGATGGTTATGAAGTTTGTAAAACTTTAAAATCAGATAAGCGTACAGATCATATACCAATTATAATGTTAACGGCGAAGTCTACTCAAAAAGACCGTATTGTAGGTCTATCACATGGTGCTGACGCATATTTGGTAAAGCCCTTTGAAAAAGCTGAGTTGTTTATAAGGTTAGATCAACTTATTGCATTACGTAAGAAAATGGTCAATAAGTTTGAAAGCGATGGTTTAGCTGTTTTTTTAAAAACTCAAACTAAGAACCCAAGAGTTCAATTCCTTCAAAAAGTGATTGAAATTATACAACATGAGATGGCTAATTCTAACTTCGGTCCAAAACAATTGGCATTTAAATTACAATTGAGCGAATCTCAAACGTATAGAAAAGTAAAAACTATCACTGATAAATCTACTGCGGTCTTTATACGCTCGGTCCGTTTGGATAGAGCAAAAGAAATGCTTTACGATTCTGATATGACTGTTTCGGAAATTGCATATAGCGTAGGTTTTAATGATCCTTCTTGGTTTAGCCGCGCTTTTAAGAATGAATTTGGTTATGCACCAAGTGCAATTGATAAGTAATTGAAATTAAGTGTTATACGTTTAATTTAAACTTTCATTATGCACAAATAGTGCTATACTAAATTCTCTTTTCATAAATACTACCAGACTTTGCCGGTATACTGAAAGCCCTTCACTAATTCTTGTATTAAAATTGCATGTATCCAGAAATAATTATTATCCCTTAGGGCAATATGTTGCAGTTAAATAAAACTAGATGATAGATATTGTTAATTCTGAACCTAGATGTTCGGCACAAGTACAGACTCCATTCTATTTGAAGCTTTTAATGAGTCTAAGCTTCATTTCTATTTTTCTGCTCTGTAGTTGTTTAGATAAGCCAACAGTTGAAAAAAGAATTGAAAATTCCTTGAGCAAAGATTACGATATGAGTTATGATATTTCTCAATTGGATGATTCAAAAGATAATGACTTAATACGATTTGGTTATGATCTTTTTCAAAACACCTCCAAGTATATCGGAAATGGTAGTAAAGCTAAAGGCGGTGTGTATGCAGGTAATAAATTGTCTTGTAATAATTGTCACCTCTGGTCAGGTACAAAAGCATACGCCGCTCCACTAGTTGGTATAATAAATCGTTTTCCTCAATATAGGGGAAGGGAGAATAAAATAGGCACAATAGAGGAGCGTATAAATGGATGCATGGAGCGCAGTATGAACGGAAAACCTATGCCTATAGAAAGTAAGGAAATGAAGGGGTTGTTAGCTTATATGAGTTGGCTTAGCAGGTATGCCCCTGAAGATGGAAAAATTTCAGGGCAAGGATTTGTGAAAATAGATATTCCCGACAGGGCGGTTGATATTAAACAAGGTAAAGCGGTTTTTAAGGCAAAATGTGTTTTATGTCATGCTGAAAACGGTCAAGGCTTAAAGGCGAAAGTAGGGTATGGATATCAATACCCACCGCTTTGGGGTAAGGATTCTTATAATGATGGAGCAGGTATGACCCGGGTAATTACGGCAGCAAGATTTATTAAAGCAAACATGCCATATGGCGCTACCTACGAGAATCCAATTTTGACCGATGAAGAGGCTTATGACGTTGCCGGATATATCAATGTACAAGATAGACCATCCAAAAAAAATCGCGAAAGAGATTTTCCCGATCTAAAAAAAAAGCCGGTATCAACTCCATATCCCCCGTATGCCGATACATTTTCAATACGGCAGCATCAAATAGGACCTTTTTTACCGATTATGGAATATTACAAAAGTGAATACAATATTGTTAAATCTAAATAAGTAAGTATGAAAACAGAAAACGAGAGTTCTAGAAGAAAGTTTATGGGTGCGGTGCTAATGGGGGCCACGGCAAGTACCTTGTCATTAATTACCGGACCGGTATATGCAGCAATGCCAAATTGCGATGATAAAAAAATGGCGGAAGCGGATGATTGGTTCAATAAAATTAAGGGTACCCATCGCATTGTTTATGATGGGTCTACGCCTCATGACGGATTTCCAATTATTTGGAATTGGGCTTTTTATCTAAGTAATAATGAAACGGGTTCAAAAGATGATGATATAACTGCCATGACAGTATTGCGCCATAATGCTATTCCTTTTGCATTGAAGTCAGAAGTTTGGAAAAAATATAAGTTAGGTGAAGTATTCGGAGTAAATGATAATACTACCAATGCTGCAGCTTTGCGCAATCCTTATTATGAGCCTCAAAATGGTGATTTTCCAATGCCGGTAATTCAAGGTATTAAAGAAATGCAAGAGCGTGGCGCAATGTTCTGTGTCTGTAATTTGGCACTATCAGTTTACAGTGGTGCTGTCGCAGAAAAAATGGGTTTGGATGCTAAGAAGGTATATCAAGAATGGGTAGATGCGGTTCACCCAGAAATACAGATTGTTCCCTCTGGTGTCTGGGCTTTGGGTAGAGCGCAGCAGAACGGATGTGGCTATATTTTTGCTGGAAACTAATTAATAAAAAATATAATAACATGAGAAATATAATAATATTTATAGCATTTTTTTCCCTGTCTTTAAACTTGTTTTCCCAAAAGGAACCTATTAAAGTTGTGTTTGATCTTACTAGTGGTAGTCCCGATGTACAACGCTCTACAGCGCGACATTTGAGATTGATGTCTGAATCATATCCAACTTCAGAATTTGAGTTGGTTGTTTATAGTAGTGCTTATTCAATGGTGGATAAAAATTCGTCAGTTGCAGGTGAAACTCTTCGCGAAATCATTAACAACGATAATATTTCTATCGTGGTTTGTCAAAACACGATGAAGCGAAATAAAAAAACGGAGAAAGATTTAATTCCGGGCGTAGGAACGGTTCCTGATGGTATTTATGAAATTATTTCTAAGCAAAAGCAAGGCTGGGGCTATATAAAAGAAGGTAAGTAAAAAACTTAATCATTAACAGAAGTGGAAATTACCCAAATATTAGGATATTTTGGTGCGTTGGCTATAGGGGTAGTTTTGGGACTGATTGGTAGTGGAGGTTCATTAATGGCAATTCCCATATTTACTTATTTTTTCCACATTGGTCCGGTAACGACCACAGCTTACTCTTTGTTTGTTGTTGGCACTTCGGCTACAATAGGCGCTTTAGGTAATTTAAAGAAGAAACTTGTAAATTTTAGGATAGTTGTATTTTTTGGTATTCCAACTTTTATTTCAGTGTTTCTGGTTCGTAAATTTCTCATTCCTATTATTCCAGAGGAACTATTTAGTCTTTTCGGTTATGTTGTAACACAACATTTTGCGATACTATTTTTACTGGCTGTTTTGATGTTGGTATCTGGGTATTCTATGATACATAATAATAAGGTCTATCATAACCCTTTTGAGCAGTTGTATTATAACTATCCAATAATGATAATAGCTGGGGTGCTGATAGGTGTTTTAACAGGTGTTATCGGTATAGGTGGCGGTTTTCTTATAGTTCCATCACTTGTAATCTGTTTGCGTTTACCAATGAAAAATGCAGTGGTCACTTCAATGTTCATTATAGCTTTAAAGTCCCTCATTGGTTTCTTGGGTGATATTCTCAGTGTTGAAATCAACTGGTCTTTTCTATTTGGCTTTACGTTGGTTTCTGTTTTAGGTATTCTCTTAGGAAGCTATTTCTCAACATTTGTAAAGGGCGAAAAGTTGAAAAAATATTTTGGTTGGTTCTTAATATATATTGTTCTATGTATAATGGTTAAAGAATTATTTTTTGGCGAAACATAGTTTATTTGAAATCAATTATGATTTATTAAAGTTAGATGAAAGATGAAATAATTGTAAACTGTGTAATAGGATGTTTTTCTCCGTATTTATGCAGGTATAGTGGGTTACCATAATTAATATAACAATGATAAATTGAATTAGAATGATAATCGTAATTTAGTTTTAAATTATTTGACCCTGAACTTAAAACAAAAGAATAGCGATCTTATAAAAACCGAAGCCAAACGCCTCGGTTTTTTATCATGTGGTATATCTAAAGCAGATTTTTTAGAAGAAGAAGCACCTAGGTTAGAAAAATGGCTCAATAAAAATATGCATGGTGAAATGGGCTATATGGAAAACCATTTCGATAAAAGGTTAGATCCAAGAAAATTGGTCGAAGGGTCTAAATCCGTTATTTCCCTTCTTTTAAATTATTACCCGGAAGAAACCCAGCGAGAAGATGCCTATAAAATTTCAAAATACGCCTACGGTCAAGACTATCATCACATTATAAAAAATAAACTTAGGCAATTACAAGAATTTATAACCGAAGAAATAGGTGAGGTCAATGGTCGTGCTTTTGTTGATTCTGCTCCGGTTTTAGATAAGGCATGGGCGGCAAAAAGCGGACTGGGGTGGATCGGTAAAAATAGTAACCTTTTGACCCAACAAGTAGGTTCCTTTTATTTTATAGCGGAATTAATAGTTGATATTGAGCTGGAGTACGATCATGCCGTTACCGATCACTGTGGTACTTGTACCGCTTGCTTAGATGCCTGCCCAACACAGGCAATTGTTGAACCTTACGTGGTAGATGGTAGTAAGTGCATATCGTATTTTACCATTGAGTTAAAAAATGAACTTCCAAATGAGATGAAAGGTTCTTTTGATGATTGGATGTTTGGTTGTGATGTTTGCCAAGATGTTTGCCCATGGAACCGTTTTTCTAAATCGCACAATGAGCCTTTATTCAATCCCCACCCTGAACTACTTTCTATGAGTAAAAAAGACTGGGAAGAAATTACCCTAGAGGTTTTTCAAAAGGTCTTCAAAAAATCTGCCGTTAAACGAACAAAGTTTAGTGGCCTTACTAGAAATATAGAGTTTCTTAAATAATTTCATTTTCTCAATCGTTTTCGTAGGCTTTTCCTTTAGATAATTAAGCAAAGGAGACTTATTTATATTATATTGGTTGCTACTTTAAATTATGTTTTTCTAAGTTATAGCATGATTTTTATATGAATATGTTAAAATTGACCATTAAATTATAAAAGTTTTCCTTGATGAAAATAACCAAACCCAGTCTTAGTTTTTGGCAGATATTTAATATGAATGTTGGATTTTTAGGAATCCAGTATAGTTTCGGATTACAGCAAACGGCTATTAACCCTATATTTCTTTATCTAGGCGCACCAGAAGATATGTTGCCTATTTTGAATATAGCGGGCCCTGTAACGGGTTTGATCGTTCAGCCAATTATTGGGGCAATGTCAGATAAAACTTGGTCTGCACGGTGGGGGAGAAGAAAACCTTATTTTTTGATTGGGGCAATTTTAGGTAGTTTGTGTCTTTTTGCATTTCCTACAAGTCCTGTTTTGTGGTTCGCCGTCGGACTTTTATGGATTTTAGACGTAGGTAATAATATGGCTATGGAACCCTATCGTGCTTTTGTAGGTGATAAGTTGCCCGAAAAGCAATTAAGTTTAGGCTACCAAATGCAAAGTCTATTCGTTGGGGCCGGTATTCTCTTGGCAAACGGATCTATTGTTTTGTTTCAATACTTGTTTGGAGGTGAATCTGTAGAAGTGGCAGGCACCATACCAACGTGGTTATATTATTCATTCTATATCGGTGCAATTCTGTCTATTACTACCATACTTTATTCGGTATTAAAAACACCTGAAATTCCTCCATCATCAATGGAGTTGGAAGAAATAAATGCGGCAAAGTCCAAACCGTTAATGGAACGGATAATGTTTCCATTCAAAGAAATTGCCGAGTCAATAAAAAGAATGCCCAAATTTATGTGGCGAGTAGGGGCGGTTTATTTATTTCAATGGTATGCATTGTTTATTTATTGGCAGTATACCACACCTCTTTTCAAGTTGACCATGGGGTATACTACTGGAGAAGCAGCATCGCAATCAGCGCAAATGAGTTTAACTTATAATGTTGTCACCATGTTAGTAGCTTTAGCTTTGGTACCTTTGACCTTGAAATTTGGAGGTAAAAAAGTATATGCGTTAAGCCTGTTTGGTACGGCGGTGTCCTTATTCTCTATTCCATTTATTACCGATCCTATTTTGGTTTTGGTGCCAATGGTTTTATTCGGTATTGGTTGGGCGGCAATGATGGGTATACCTTATACAATGGTGTCAAAAGTTGTGCCCCAAGATAGAAGGGGAGTATATATGGGTATTTTAAATATGATGATCGTAATACCTATGGGAATAGAGACTTTGACATTTGGACCTATATATAAATATGTACTAGGTAATAACGCAATAAATGCGATGTTGTTTGCAGGAGCATTCTTTGCAATTTCTGGTATGTTGGCGCTTAGATTAAATGTAAGGAGCAAAGCCCAGGTTATTGATCTGTAGTAAATATTCCACTTTTTCCTTTTTGTAAGGGTTCCATTTATTTTGTTTGCATAAATACCGTTACTATTTACACTTTTTTGAAGAATACCTTTAAATTTGACCTTTTAAAATAGAACGTATGAGCAAGGAGAAGCAAAGAAGGGAAGCATTGGTGTACCATGCTAAACCTCAACCAGGTAAGATAAAAATAGTTCCTACAAAACCATATAGTACCCAAAGAGATCTTGCCTTGGCTTACTCGCCAGGTGTGGCAGAACCTTGTTTAGAAATAGCTAAAGACAAGGATAATGCCTATAAATATACTTCCAAGGGTAATCTTGTAGCAATAATTTCTAACGGTACCGCTGTTTTAGGTCTAGGTAATATTGGTCCTGAAGCATCAAAACCTGTCATGGAAGGTAAAGGTCTGTTATTTAAGATTTTTGCCGATATCGATGGTATTGATATAGAAGTGGATACCGAAGATGTAGATAAGTTCATTGAGACCGTAAAGATGATCGCCCCAACTTTTGGAGGTATCAATCTTGAGGATATTAAAGCTCCAGAAGCTTTTGAAATAGAACGTAGATTAAAAGAGGAATTGGATATTCCTGTTATGCATGATGACCAGCACGGTACGGCAATTATATCTGCTGCAGCGTTATTGAACGCACTTGAAATAGCAGAAAAGAAAATTGAAGAAGTTCGTATTGTTATCAGTGGTGCCGGTGCCGCAGCAGTTTCTTGTACAAAGCTATATAAGGCTTTTGGTGCCAAGGCCGAAAATATCGTAATGTTAGATAGTAAGGGTGTTATTAGAAAAGACGCCGAAAATTTATCGGCTGCCAAAAAAGAATTTGCTACGGATAGAAAAATTGATACTCTTGATGAGGCAATGGTAGATGCCGATGTATTTATCGGACTTTCCATAGCTAATATCGTATCGCCTGATATGCTAAAGTCAATGGCGCCGAACCCAATTGTTTTTGCAATGGCAAATCCGGATCCTGAGATAGCTTATGATTTGGCCATAGATACCCGAAAAGATATTATTATGGCAACGGGTAGATCTGATCATCCTAACCAGGTTAATAACGTACTTGGGTTTCCGTTTATATTTAGGGGCGCGTTAGATGTTAGGGCTACTGCAATTAATGAAGCTATGAAGATGGCAGCGGTTAAGGCTTTGGCAGAATTGACCAAGCAACCCGTACCGGAACAGGTGAACATTGCATACGGTGAAACAAGATTGACTTTTGGTAGGGAATATATTATACCAAAACCTTTTGACCAGAGATTAATTCATGAAGTGCCACCGGCGGTTGCTAAAGCAGCAATGGAGAGCGGTGTGGCAAAAGCACCGATAGCCGATTGGGATAAGTACAAGGAAGAATTGATGCTTAGGTCGGGTAACGATAATAAAGTGGTTAGGTTATTGCACGGTCGAGCTCGTACGAACGCCAAAAAAATAGTTTTCGCAGAAGCAGATCATTTAGATGTATTGAAAGCTGCTCAGATCGTTCATGAAGAAGGTATTGCAATACCTATACTTTTGGGAAGAAAAGAGATTATTCTTGAGCTTAAAAAAGAATTGGAGTTTGATGCTGACCTTGTTATTATCGATCCAATGTCAGAAGACTTTGATGAGCGTCATGTTCGTTATGCTACTAAATACTGGGAAAGTAGAAAAAGAAGCGGAGTTACTTTTTACAGTGCAAAGATAAAAATGCGCGAGCGTAATTATTTTGGTGCAATGATGGTTCTTGAAGGTGATGCGGACGGAATGGTTTCTGGTTATTCAAGAGCATATCCTACAGTAGTAAAACCAATTTTAGAAGTTATCGGTAGGGCAACTGGGGTTAAAAAAGTGGCTACGGTGAATATTATGATAACCGAAAGGGGTCCTTTATTTTTAGCGGATACTTCTATAAATATAGAGCCTAATGCAGAAGAATTGGCAGACATTGCACAAATGACGGCCAATGTAGCGTCAACTTTTGGTTTTGACCCTGTACTTGCAATGTTGAGTTATGCCAATTTTGGCTCGTCAACGCATCCTAATGCCAAAAAAGTTAGGGAAGCGGTTCGTATTCTTCATGAAACTGCGCCCGATTTGGTTGTAGATGGTGAAATTCAAACAGATTTCGCGCTGAATAAAGAGTTGCATGAAAGCAAGTTCCCGTTTTCAAAATTAGCGGGTAGAAAGGTGAACACCTTAATTTTTCCGAATTTGGAATCTGCTAACATTACGTACAAGTTATTAAAAGAGCTAAACGGTGCAGACTCAATAGGCCCAATTATGGTTGGTTTAAGAAAAGCAGTTCACATTATGCAGTTGGGGGCAAGTGTAGATGAAATTGTGAATATGGCTGCCATTGCAGTAATAGATGCGCAAGAGAGAGAAAGAAGAAAGAAAGCAAAAAGTTCAAAATAAATTTTATTAAAAATAATTTAGCAAGTAAGGGAAATCGGTAATTATACTTATTTCCCTTTTAATTTTTAAGATTATGATACATCACTTAAAAGGAAAATTAGTAGAGAAAAACCCAACTCACGTAATTATTGAATGTGGTGGTGTTGGCTATTTTGTAAATATTTCTTTAAATACTTTTTCAAAGCTTCCAGAGCAGGAAAATATCTCTGTATTTACACACCTACAAGTGAAAGAAGATTCGCACACACTGTTTGGTTTTGTGGAGAAATCCGAGCGAGAAATATTTAGGTTGTTGCTGTCGGTTTCTGGTATTGGCTCAAGTATAGCAAGAACCATGCTTTCTTCTATGTCACCATCTCAAGTAAGGGATGCTATCGCAAATGGAGATGTTGCTGCTATACAGGCCGTAAAAGGGATCGGTGCCAAAACCGCACAAAGGGTAATTTTGGATCTTAGGGATAAGGTCTTAAAAGTTTACGATATAGACGAACTTTCGTTAAGTACAAACAATACAAATAAAGATGAAGCGTTATCTGCTTTAGAAGTTCTAGGCTTCGCACGTAAACAATCAGAGAGGGTTGTCGATAAAGTGCTAGGTCAAGATGCTTCTCTAAGCGTAGAGAATATAATTAAACTCGCGCTCAAAAATTTGTAATAAGTTTGAAAAACGGGGTAACTAAATTTCTTAAAATTTCTTTTAAGCACATCTTTGTATTCTTTATGTTTTTTGGTTCCATAACTACGGTAGTGGCACAAGAGACTGAAGAGCAGGAGATTGATTCTGTAAAAACTGGTTTTGATTTAGGAAGGATTCTAATTGAAAATCCAGATAGTATTGTTTCCAGGTATATTTATGATCCAGAAATGGATAGATATATCTATAATGAGAGTGTTGGCGATTTTAACATTGGATATCCGATTATTCTTACACCTGATCAATATTTTAAACTGATTCAAGAAGAGGGTATAAAATCTTACTTCAAAGAAAAATCTGATGCTTATTCGGGTAAAAAAGAAGGAAGTGAAGAGGCTCGAAAAAATTTACTGCCTAATTTTTATGTTAACAATGATTTCTTTTCTACCATTTTTGGTGGAAATACCATTGAGATAATACCACAAGGATCCGTAGCGATGGATTTGGGCGTTATTTGGCAAAAGAATGATAATCCTTCTTTATCCCCAAGAAATAGAACCAACCTATCGTTCGATTTTGATCAGCGTATTAGTCTAAGTATGTTGGGGAAAATCGGTGAACGCTTACAAGTAACGGCAAATTACGACACCGAGGCAACTTTCGATTTTCAAAACATCGTAAAGCTCGATTATACACCTACCGAAGATGATATAATTCAATCTATAGAAGTGGGTAACGTTAATATGCCTCTTAATAGTTCGCTAATATCGGGAGCTCAAAGTTTATTTGGTGTAAAAACAAAATTACAATTTGGTAAAACATCTGTAACGGCTGTTTTTTCTGAACAACGATCACAAAATAACACTGTAGTTGCCCAAGGTGGTGGAACTGTAAATGAATTCTCTTTATCTGCATTGGATTATGATGAAAACAGACACTTCTTCTTATCACAGTATTTTAGGGATAATTATGATAATGCACTTTCGTCTTACCCATATATACAGAGTCAGGTTCAAATTACCCGTATAGAAGTTTGGATTACGAATAGAACGCAACAAACATTGAATGTACGTAATGTTGTGGCTATTCAAGATTTAGGTGAGGCAGATATTACTAAGACCAGGGTGGGTCAAAATAATGGTAGTGCTGGCGGATTTTTTAATGGTCCTGCCGATTTAAGACCTAGAAACAACGCCAATGATTACGATCCTGCCTTGATACTTACAGGAAATGGAGCGTTAAACGATAACATTAGGGAGATTGCTACGGTAGAAAGCGGATTTAATGACGCTAGTTTTGCCGCTGGTTATACACCTAACCAAGGTTTTGATTATGCATACTTAGAAAATGCCAGAAAACTAGAAGAAGGAAGAGATTTTGATTATGATTCACAGCTAGGGTATATTTCTTTAAACCAACGACTAAGTAATGATGAGGTTTTGGGGGTTGCTTACCAATATACGTTTCAAGGGCAGGTTTATCAAGTAGGTGAATTTGCGAATGGAGGAATTGAAGCTACAACAGTAACTCAAGACGTAAGTACGGTTATTGAAAACAATACCTTAATACTTAAACTTCTTAAAAGTAATATTACCAACATTACTGATCCTATTTGGGATTTGATGATGAAGAATATCTATGCAACAGGGGCTTATAGTTTAAGTGAAGAGGATTTTAAGATGAACATCTTATATTCTGACCCTACGGCAAGAAATTATATTACACCCATAGAAGAAGGACCCGGTTCTGGTTGGCCCGAAGGTTTAGAGGAAGATATATTATTGAACGTCTTTAATTTAGATAGGTTAAATGTCTATAATGATATTCAGCCTGGTGGAGATGGTTTCTTTGATTTTATTAGTGGGCAAACCATTGATGTGCAGAACGGGCGTATAATATTTACCACGGTAGAACCTTTTGGAGAATATTTATATGAAAAATTGGAAAATGGTAACAGTGGTCAGTACGACGTAACATCTGGCTATAACGCCAATCAAGAGCAGTATGTATTTAGAGATATGTATGCCTTGACCAAAACGGCTGCTCTGCAAGACCCCGAAAAAAATAAGTTCTTATTAAAAGGTACATATAAATCAGAAGGTAGTAACGGTATTTCTATTGGTGCATTCAATGTACCACAGGGTTCTGTAACGGTTACCGCTAACGGAAGAACTTTACAAGAAGGTATAGATTATACGGTAAATTATCAATCGGGTACGGTTCAAATTTTAGATCCAAGTTTAGAGGCTTCAAATGTGCCTATTAATATATCCGTAGAGAATAATGCAGTTTTCGGGCAGCAAACGCGTCGTTTTACAGGTGTTAATGTAGAGCATCAGTTTAATGAGAAATTTGTATTAGGCGGTACATTGTTAAACTTGAACGAACGACCCTTAACTCAGAAATCTACATACGGAGTGGAGTCTGTAAACAATACCATTTTTGGGTTGAACACTAACTTTTCTACAGAGGTTCCTTTTTTGACCCGTATGGTAAACAAGTTACCTAATATAGATACCGATGTGCCTTCTAATATTTCCGTTAGGGCAGAAATGGCGGCTTTAATTCCTAGCTCACCTAAAAATGCCGATTTTGAAGGGGAAACTACCACATATTTAGATGATTTTGAAGGTGCACAGGCATTAATAGATATTAGAGCCTCGCTTGGGTGGTCACTCTCTAGTATGCCTTTGGAATTTGGTAATGATGATCAATCTTTTGGTAGTTCTCCAGAAGATGCAAATAACTTACTTAATGGTTATGGCAGGGCAAAATTGTCTTGGTATACTATTGATCCTATTTTTTATACTACGCAAAGACCTTCCACTGTTAGTGATGATGATATTTCAACTAACGCTACACGTAGAGTATATATTGATGAAGTTTTTCCAGAAACAGATGTAGCGCAAGGGCAAACACAGGTTCAAACTACCTTGGATATGGTGTATTATCCAGAAGTAAAAGGGCCTTACAATAATAATCCCGATTTTGAGACCGAAGCTCCGTCTGAAAAATGGGGCGGTATGATGCGTTCATTGAGTAGTACCGATTTTGAACAGAGTAATGTAGAATTTGTTCAGTTTTGGGTCATGGATCCATATGTAGACGGTATTGCAAATGGAGCAGGTGAGTTGGTGTTAAATTTAGGTAATATATCGGAAGATATTTTGCGCGATGGTAAAAAGCAATACGAAAACGGATTACCAGGTGTTGACAGTAACGATTTTGTTTCTCCTACTTCATGGGGTGAGGTGCCCGCTACACAGTCATTAGTATATGCTTTTGATGCAGACGAAAATAATAGAGTTTTACAGGATATAGGTTTTGATGGTTTGGATGATGCGCGTGAGGCCGATGTATATTCCAATAACGATGGAGATGATCCTGCTTTAGATAACTATGTATATTATTTGAATAGGGATGGAAGTATTCTTGAGAGGTATCAAGATTTTAATAATCCCCAAGGTAACTCGCCGGTTTCGGTAACCGATACCGATAGAGGCTCTACGACATTACCTGATGTTGAAGATGTCGATCGAGATTTGACAATGAATACCGTAAACAGTTATTATGAATATAGAATTGCCATAAAACCGAATACTACAATTAATGACGAGTATGTAACCGATATTATTGAGGGTACGGCTAGTGGAGATACACGAATTCCTAATGGAGATGATGTAAATTACCGTTGGATCCAATATAAGATTCCGTTAAGTGATTTTACCGATGCAGTTGGTGGTATTACAGATTTTAGGTCTATTAGTTTTATGCGTATGTATATGACAGGTTTCAATAGCCCTACCATTCTACGTTTTGCAACATTGGATTTGGTTAGGGGAGATTGGCGTACATATACCAATACGTTACAAGATACTGATATCGATAGTGATCCAACTAATGATGGTACCACTTTAGATGTAAATACGGTAAATATTGAAGAGAATAGCAGTAGAACACCTATACCTTATGTATTGCCACCTGGTGTTATTAGGGAGCAGTTGAACAACAACAATACTATTATTCGCCAAAATGAACAATCTCTTTCTTTAACGGTATCTAATTTAGAGTCTGAAGATTCTAGAGGGGTGTTCAAAAATTTGAATGTAGACATTCGTCAATATGAGAAATTGAAAATGTTTATTCACGCTGAAAAAATTGTGGATAGTGATTATGCAGATTCATCAACACCTTTGGTTGGTTTCTTAAGAATGGGTACAGATTTTACCCAAAACTACTATCAAATAGAATTGCCTTTGGAGTTCACCCCTTTTACAGCGGTATCCGATGAAGAAATATGGCCGGAGAACAATGAGATGAATATTGAGTTGAGCGATTTGACCAAGGTGAAATCGCAATGGATCGCAGATGGTGATCTAGATGATGTTCGGTTCTTTGAGATTGACAATGGGGAAGTAATTCCGGTTGGTGAGTTCGATGTTCGTACGCCAGGTAGACTTCGTATCGGTATTAAAGGTAACCCATCTTTAGGTAGTATACGTACTATGATGGTAGGTGTAAAGAATCAAGATATTTTACCGGCAAGAGGAGAGGTATGGTTTAATGAACTTCGTCTTGCGGGATTGGATAATAATGGTGGTTGGGCAGCAATTGCTGCGGTAGATGGTAATATTGCCGATTTTGCTAATTTTAGTGCAACCGGTAGTAAAAGTACTTCTGGTTTTGGTTCCATAGATCAAATGCCCAATGAACGTGCCCGTGAAGATGCAATTTCTTATGATGTGGTTACCAATGTTAATGTAGGTCAATTGCTTCCGAAGAAATGGGGAATTCAGTTGCCTTTTAATTATGGGGTTTCCGAGCAATTGATAACTCCTGAGTTTGATCCTGTGTATGATGATCTTAAATTAGAAGATAGAATTGCTGCCGAAGATACCCAAGAAGGTAAAGATGAGGTTCTGGAACAAGCGGAAGACTATACAAAACGAACCAGTATCAATTTAATAGGCGTAAGAAAAGATAGAGGAGAAGAGGCAGATGCCAATTTCTATGATATAGAAAACTTCACTTTTAACTACAGTTATAATGAAACTAACCATAGAGACTTTGAAATAGCCGAGTTAAAAGAGCAAAGTGTCAATACCGGTTTTGTATATAATCATAGTTTTGATCCTGTTGAAGTGGCGCCATTTGCTAAAAAAGATTCCCTTTTTACAGGTAAGTATTGGAAATGGTTAAAAGACCTTAATTTAAATTTATTGCCATCAAACATTGGGGTTACCTCTAATATCAATAGGCAGTTTAATGCGCAACGATTTAGAGATGTATACACCGATGGTGAGGATAGATTGGAGTTACCAGAATTGCAACAGCGTAACTATTTGTTCAATTGGCAATATGCTATAAATTATAATTTAACTAAATCACTACGTTTGAATTTGACAGGTTCTAACAACAATATCGTTAGAAATTACTTAAACGAAGATGAGCCTTTAGAATCTACGGATCGTATTATGAATGAATTGGGTATGTGGGACGGTTTCTTCGATGTTGGAGAACCTAATAGACATTCGCAACAAATGCAATTGAATTATGAAGTGCCTTTTTCAAAGATTCCTGCATTAGACTTTATTAGTACACAATATTCGTATACCAGTAATTTTGATTGGCAAAGAGGTGGTGATGCATTATTTGAGGTAGCCGGCGAATATATCAATACCGTGCAAAATGCAAATACACATACGTTAACGTCTTCATTGACCATGCAAAAGTTCTATGATATGTTAGGACTTAAAAAACGCGAAGCGCCTAAAGCAAATTCAAGAGGACCAATAAGAAGGGATAAATCTGGAGCGTTAGCGGAAGATCAGGAAAAAATAAAAAGTAAAACAAGTGACCTGTTCAATACAGTGGTTGATATTGTAACCATGGTAAAAAGAGTGAACTTGAATTATAGCGAAAATAATGGTACAGTGCTTCCGGGGTATACACAATCTGTAGGTTTTGTAGGTACAACTAAGCCTACTATAGGTTTCTTGTTCGGTAGTCAATCAGATGTTCGTTATGAGGCGGCAAGAAATGGATGGTTAACTGGGTTTGAAGATTTCAACGAGCAATTCATCCAAAGAACAAATAAACAACTGAATATTACCGCTACGGCTCAACCAACTAAGGATATTACCATTGACTTGGTGGCAGACAGGCAATACTCAGACAGTTATCAAGAAAACTTTAATGTTGTTGATCAAGAGTATAACCTACAGTTGGGTAATAACTATGGTAGTTTCAGTATCTCTACAATGATGATCGGTACTGCGTTTGGTAAAAGTGATGAGTTTGACTCCAGTACTTTTCAGCAGTTTAAAGATAATAGAATCACAATTGCCAATAGATTGGTGTCAGATAGATCGCAACCTATAGGTGATCTTGATGAAGACGGGTTTCCAGAATTATACGGTAAAACGCAACAAGAGGTATTGTTACCAGCGTTTTTTGCTGCGTATACCGGGCAAGATGCTGAGCGTGTAAACTTAGATACATTTAGAGATATTCCTATTCCTAACTGGAACATTAAGTACACCGGTTTAATGAAGAGTAAGTGGTTTAAAAAGAAATTCAAGCGTTTTTCATTGAGTCATGGGTATCGTGCATCATATAGTATAAACTCGTACCAAACAAACTTAGAGAAGGTACAGTTGCTTAAAGATAATCCGGGTGAGTTTGCAATAAATGAAGAGAATCTCGATATTCTACCCGATTTGATTTTGAACAATGTAGTACTTACGGATCAGTTTAATCCGTTGATACGTGTAGATTTTGAAATGATCAATTCGGTAAGTGTGTTGGCAGAGGTTAGAACAGATAGAGCATTGTCATTAAGTTTTGATAATGATTTAATGACCGAGATCAATGGTAAGGAATATACCGTTGGACTGGGATACCGTTTTAAAGATGTAAAATTCGTGACCAACATTGGTGGTAATAAGACTAGGTTGAAGGGCGATTTAAATTTAAAGGCAGATGTTACCCTGCGTGATAATATAACTATCATTAGAAATTTAGATATCAATAATAATCAAATTACTTCTGGTCAAAATTTAATGTCCTTAAAGTTTACTGCAGATTATGCGTTAAGTAAGAGTTTAAATGCATTGTTCTTTTATGATCACTCTTTCTCTAAATTCGCTGTTTCTACAGCCTTTCCGCAAACAACTATTAATACAGGATTTACAATTCGTTATAATTTCGGTAATTAATAAGGCGGTTTAATAAAAGTTGCCTGTAATAATTATGTAGACTTTTAAACAAACTATAACATGGGTAATTATTTTGATAACCTTAGTTGAAAACTTTACATTTGCCGAAGTAAAAAAATAATTAAAGAACATAATGAACATACCAGCTGAATTAAAATATACAAAAGACCACGAGTGGGTTAAGATAGATGGTGATATTGCTACGGTAGGTATTACAGATTTTGCACAAGGTGAATTAGGTGATATTGTTTATGTAGAAGTGGACACTTTAGATGAAACTTTAGATCGTGAGGCTATTTTTGGAACTGTTGAAGCGGTAAAAACGGTATCTGATTTATTCTCTCCTTTATCTGGTGAAATAGTTGAATTCAATGAAGGTTTAGAAGATGAGCCGGAAAAAGTGAATTCAGATCCTTATGGTGAAGGATGGATGGTAAAAATTAAGTTCAGTAACGCAAGTGAGCTAGAAGATTTGCTAAGCGATGTTGCGTATAAAGAGATTATAGGTGGTTAAAAACACTTTTTTTAAAGTACTTTTTGTAAGCTGGATCATGTTCGTAACATTTTCCAGCTTATTTTCTTTATCAGGTGTTGGTGCCTCTAGGTTCAATATACCGCATATGGATAAAGCTGTACATTTTACCTTTTACTCGGTTATGGTAGTTCTGGGGTACATGGCAATAAGGAATAAAACCGACCAACTCGAGAAGCGATCTAAGTTGTTGTGGTACATCGTTTTATTTGCTGTATTATACGGCATAATTATTGAGGTATTACAACATGTATTAACGACGGATAGGCATGGTGATCCTTTTGATGCATTGGCAAATTCAATAGGAGCATTTGTAGGAATGTTTGTAATAAGATTTCTGTTTTTTAGAACACCGTCGTTAAAATGAAAATTTTAGTTGCATTTTTATGGATTAATTAGTTAAATTAGCAATCACTAAATTGAATATATATGGAACCTAAAAAGAATCCAAAGGCGGATTTAACAAAGAACAGCAGTCTTTATTTCGTTATCGGTTTATTTGTAGTAATGTTATTTACTTTTATAGCATTTGAATGGAAAACCTATGATGAGGTAAATGATTATGATATTTCTATGAATGTGGATGATCTTTTAGATGAAGAAGTTCCAATGACAGAACAGATCAAAACTCCACCACCTCCACCGCCACCAGCTGCACCAGAAATTATTGAAGTTGTAGAAGATGAAGAAGAGGTTGAGGAAACTGTAATCGAGTCTACGGAAACTAGTCAAGAAGAAGAAATCGTTGAGGTTGAAGACGTTGTCGTAGAAGAAATCGAAGAGGATGTTGATGTACCTTTCGCAGTTATTGAAGATGTACCTGTATTTCCTGGTTGTGAAAACGAAAGCGATAAAAGAGCTTGTTTCAACAAAATGATTCAAAAGCACATTGGTAAAAACTTCCGTTATCCTGAAATTGCTCAAGAAATGGGTGTTCAAGGTAGAGTTAGTGTAATGTTCGTAATACAGAAAGACGGAAGTATTGGTAACGTTAGAATGCGTGGTCCAGATAAAAACCTAGAAAAAGAAGCTGCTAGAATTATCAGTAAATTGCCAAAGATGACTCCTGGTAAGCAAAGAGGTAGAGCGGTTCGTGTTCCTTTTAGTATTCCGATCAACTTTAAGCTACAATAAGATTATATTAGTATTTATATGTAAAAAGACCCTGAGCTTTGCTCAGGGTCTTTTTTTTTGCTCTAAACTTTTTTAATGAATACCCGTACAAACATCAACGGTATTTGGAGTTTTCTGCTATTTCTTTTTAAGTGCAAATTGTAGCTCCTTCAATAAAGCTAGAAATAAAGGTTTTAGGTTGCAGAAATATGACTAGGGCGTTATCTTTGCAGACCTATTTTAAAAAGTATGAAGACGGCCGTTGGTTCGGCAAAGAATAGTGCATTTGCATTGATTTTTGCCGATTTTAAGGAGATTACTAAAGCTAGATTAGCTATAAGTGTCGTTTTTTCATCCATTGCAGGTTATTTTTTAGGTGCTTACGAAATTCAATGGACACAAGTGCTGTTATTGGCATTTGGTGGATATTGTATGGTTGGGGCCAGTAATGCCTATAACCAGGTCATAGAAAAAGATTTGGATGCTTTAATGAAGCGGACACAAAATAGACCGATCCCAGCTGGGCGCATGTCTGTGAATATTGCCATGACCGTAGCAATTGTTCTTACAGTATTTGGGGTATTGTCTCTTTATCTATTAAACCCCAAAACTGCCATGTTCGGCGCTATTTCAATATTTCTATATACAAGCGTGTACACACCTTTAAAAACGATAACGCCATTGGCGGTATTTGTTGGTGCTATACCAGGTGCTATTCCTTTTATGTTAGGCTGGGTTGCAGCTACCGATGATTTTGGAATAGAACCCGGTACGTTATTTATGATTCAATTTTTTTGGCAGTTTCCACATTTTTGGGCGTTAGGTTGGATGTTAGATGAAGATTATAAAAATGGTGGTTTTAAAATGCTTCCAACAGGCAAAAAAGACGCGGCAACGGTGCTTCAGATAATAATGTATACTATTTGGATGATGGCGGTTTCGATAATTCCCGTATTTGGTATAACCGGTAGATTGCATTTATCGATTGTTTCTGCGGTAATTGTCTTTTTAATGGGGGCTGTAATGTTGGGTTATGCTTTTCAGTTATATAGAAAAAGGGATAATGTATCCGCAAGAAAATTAATGCTTGCAAGTGTTAGTTATATAACCTTGATGCAAATAGTATACGTAGTAGATAAATTTTTAGCTTAATTATGGATTTAACACAAGGAACGGAAGCAGAGAAAAGAGCTAGGGCAAAAAAAATGATGCTCTGGTTCGGTATTATAAGTCTTCTAATGAGTTTTGCAGGTTGGACAAGTGCTTATATCGTAAGTCGCTCAAGAGAAGATTGGATTAGTGAAATTCAATTGCCGAATGCTTTTTTATATAGTACCATCGTTATTATCATTAGTAGCTTTAGTTATATGCTTGCAAAAAAAGCAATTAAAGATGGTGAAGGTGCCAGTGGTACTAAATGGCTTTGGATAACGTTAGGTTTAGGTATTCTATTTGTGTTACTTCAGTTTTCTGGATTTTCACAAATGGTTGCTCAAGGATATTATTTTACGGGACCAACAAGTGGTATTAAAGTATCCTTTGTATTTTTAATAGCAATGGTGCATGTTGTGCATGTTGTAGCAGGTATGATATCTTTATTGGTGGTATTGTATAATCAAAACAAAGGAAAATATAGTCCAGAGAACTATTTAGGTGTTACCTTAGGGGCTACATTTTGGCATTTTTTAGATTTATTATGGATCTATTTAGTGTTATTTATGTTCTTTGTAAAATAAAAATTGAATCAAAATTAGTTTTGGGGCAAATTGCGTTTTTAAATAGTTCAAAAAGATGTAAATTTGCTAAAGTTTTATTAAAACGATAAATAATTATATGAATTCTACGGTGACTACGGGAACGGAAACAAGCGTATGGGGCGGAGGTAATCAACCCTTAGGGGCAAGCTATGGTAAAATGATGATGTGGTTTTTCATTGTTTCGGATGCTTTGACTTTCTCTGGATTTTTAGCAGCTTACGGCTTTTCAAGATTTAAGTTTATTGAAACATGGCCAATTGCGGACGAGGTGTTTACACACGTTCCTTTCTTTCATGGTAATTACCCCATGATTTATGTGGCTTTTATGACTTTTGTTTTAATTATGTCTTCTGTAACTATGGTATTAGCTGTGGATGCAGGTCATAAAATGAAGAAAAACGCCGTTATCTGGTACATGTTTGCTACCGTTATCGGAGGTATTATTTTCGTAGGTTCTCAAGCATGGGAATGGGGTACTTTTATAAAAGGTGATTACGGTGCCTTAGAAACTAAAGGTGGTAGAATATTACAGTTTGTAAAAGCTGATACTGGAGAAAGAGCAGCTATATCCGATTTCGCAGCATCGATTCCCGATTCAAGAGTTGTGCATGAAAAAAAGAACGGTATTTGGTTTTATCAAGAACCAGGTCTTACAAGCGTTTCTTTAAAAGAAGTGGTTGAAGGTTTTAAGGCTGATTCTAATATATTGATCAGAACCGAGACGATTAATGAAGAAGGTGAAAAAACACTTTTAGATAGAAAAGCTTCTTTGGCTAAATTGGCAGATGCTACCCAAGTGGTGGAAGGTGCTAACTTAATTCATAATGAATACGGTAGCAGATTATTTGCTGACTTCTTTTTCTTCATCACAGGTTTTCACGGTTTTCACGTATTTTCCGGTGTAGTGATCAATATTATTATTTGGTTCAATGTTATTCTTGGTACATACGAAAGAAGAGGGCATTATGAAATGGTAGAAAAAGTTGGTTTATACTGGCACTTTGTAGATTTAGTTTGGGTATTCGTATTTACCTTTTTCTACTTGGTATAATCCTTTTAACAATAAACAGCATTACTGTAAATAGAATTTTAGATTAAAGTAACATGGCAGACGGACATAAATTAGAGATTTTTAGAGGGCTTGTAAAGTTCAAATCTAACACACAGAAAATCTGGGGAGTATTAGCTTTTTTGACATTGATAACCGCCGTAGAAGTAGTTTTAGGTATCATTAAACCAGAGTCGTTAACAGATACTTATGTACTTGGAATGAAATTGATCAACTGGGTATTTATTATTTTGACCTTGGTTAAGGCATATTATATAGCATGGGATTTTATGCACTTGCGTGATGAAAAATCTTCTTTACGAAGAGCTATAGTCTGGACTCCGATTTTCTTAGTAGTTTATTTGACATTCATTCTCTTGGTAGAAGCAGATTATATTTATAATGTTTACAAGGATGGTTTTATAAGTTGGAACTTCTAGGTTATAATTAACAATATTAAAAGACGGTTTTATAACCGTCTTTTTTATTTTTGTATACTTTGTATTCAAAGTTTATTACATTGAAAACTATAGTGTATTTCAATAACTTGCCTTTTTAACTTATGAAAAAGACTTTTGTTCTTGTTGTCTTGTTTGTGCTTCCTATAGTAGCATATATGTTCTTTGCTTCTGGGGTTACTAACTTTGGTAAATTGTCTCAGTTGACCAAGAATGTTCAAGAACTGAACTTCTCTTCTGAAACCCAGTTAAAAGATAAAATTACGGTATTGGGTTTCTTAGGCTCTAATGTAGAAGGTAGAAAGGGCAATGCCTTTAACTTGAATCAAAAGATATATAAGCGCTTCTACGAGTTTAACGACTTTCAATTTGTTATGATGGTTGCTCCAGAAGATAAACCTCAAGTAGAAGAGCTTAAAAGGGAGTTGGCAACTTTAGCCGATAATGACAAGTGGAAATTTGTTTATGCAAATAGCAAACAAATAAATACTCTTTTTACCAGTCTAAAGACCGATATTGAATTAGATACTAAAAATAGTAGCCCTTATGTTTTTATCATAGATAAAGACTTGACTTTAAGAGGTAGGTCTGATGATGAAGATGACGGAACCAAATATGGCTTTAATTCAAATTCTGTTGCGGATCTAAATAATAAGATGGTAGATGATATTAAAATTATTTTGGCTGAATATCGTCTTGCCTTAAAAAAGAATAATGCAGATAGATCTAAGTAATGAATAAAAAATACACATACGTTTGGGTTTCGTTAATTGTTCTAATCTTTGGAATCATTGTAATTCCAAGAATAGTAAATAGATTATCTGATGGTTCGGTAGTTGAGAATGACCGTTTAAATACATCTAGCGAAATTGAAAACGAGAAACTTGGTTACATTTTGCTTAATGGTAAACGACGAAGAGTACCTTCTTTTCAATTTATAAATCAAGATAGTATTCAAGTTTCGAATAAGGATTACTTGGGTAAAGTATATGTTGTAGATTTCTTTTTTACAAGATGTCCAAGTATTTGCCCGGTGATGACAACGAATTTGGTGAACATTCAAAAACATTTTGAAAACGAAGAAGACTTCGCTATAGCATCTTTCAGTATTACCCCAAAATTTGATACCCCAGAAGTACTAAGGGAATATCAGGAAAAGTATAATATAAAAGAAGGTAATTGGAATTTAATGACAGGTGACCAAGAAGCTATTTATGATCTTGCAAATGCCGGTTTCAATATCTTTGCTGCAGAAATGCCAGATGCACCTGGTGGGTTTGAGCATTCGGGTTTATTTGCTTTGGTTGATAAAGAGGGCTATTTAAGATCTAGAATAGATGAATTTGGAAATCCTATTGTATATTACCGCGGTGCTATTTTAGAGGAAAAAGGAACCAATGATCATGGTGAAACGGAAGAAATAGGTATTCTAAAAGCCGATATAAAAAAGTTGTTAGAAGAATAAGAGTACAGATATGCAAGGGAAGGTTCAAGACGAGAAAAAATTTAATAGGCTTATTGCAGTGGTTTCTATAATTATACCCATAGTTGTAGCGGTGCTATTTGGGGTTAAATTACCCAATGTCGAACCTTTGTCATTTTTACCTCCTATTTATGCTGCTATAAATGGTTTAACGGCAGTTTTACTTTTAGTGGCTGTATGGGCTATAAAAAATGGTAATGAAAAATTACACCAGAATTTAATGACAACCAATATTGTGTTGTCCTTATTATTTCTGGTAATGTATATTGCTTACCACATGACTTCCGATTCAACGAGTTACGGTGGAGATGGTGCAAATAAATATGTGTATTATTTTATTTTGATAACACATATCGTATTGTCTATCGCATTGATCCCTTTAGTGTTAAGAACCTATGCGATGGCTTATTTGGGCAAGTTTGAAGATCATAGGGCTTTGGCAAAATATACTTTTCCTATATGGTTATATGTTGCTGTTACCGGTGTAGTGGTTTATTTAATGATATCTCCTTATTATGCGTACTAAACAAATATTTTGGATTTTGGCACTGGTTGTTTTTTTGGCTCCAATAGATGTTGAAGCTCAATGTGCTATGTGCAGGGCAGTTCTGGAAAGTGAATCTACCGGAAAAGCTGCAGAAGGAATAAATAACGGTATAGTTTATTTAATGGCAGTACCCTATGTTTTGGTCGCTGGTCTTTTCTATTTTATCTACAGAAAAATGAGAACTTAATACTCATTCTTAATTTTTTTCAAAAAAACTGTAACATTTTCATTATTGGTTAGTCTTATGATTGTGTGACACTTGTGTTACGCTCATCAATCAATCATACTAATCAATCAATCTTATGTTCGATCTAGAACGTTGGCAAGAAATTTTCGATACTATTCGCAAGAATAAACTACGTACGTTTCTTACCGGTCTTTCCGTAGCTTCCGGCATTTTCATTCTGGTTATTTTATTGGGTTTTGGTCAGGGCATGCAAAATGGTATCGCCAAAGAGTTTGAGCAAGATGCGGCTACAAGTGTTTGGGTTTGGCCTGGTGTAACTACAATTGGTTATAAGGGTATGAACCCCGGCAGACCTATTCAGTTTAGAAACGAGAATTATGATATGGCCGGTGTTTTGTTTCAGGAACAAATTGAAAACAAATCACCTAGATTATTTGTTAGAGATGTATTTGTCAATTATGGTAGCGAATCGTTGGCATATAATGTGCAAGGGGTGTCACATCAATTTCAGTTTATAGAGAATGAGTTTATGACCCTTGGCAGATTTCTTAATCAGCAAGATGGTGATGCAAAAGCCAAAGTTGCCATTATCAGTAACAAGATAAATAGGGAGGTGTTTCATGAATTGGAAAGTCCTATCGGCGAGTATTTAGATTTGTCCGGTATTCCTTTTAAGATTGTTGGGGTATATGGTGATATTGGCGGGGAGCGTGAAGAAGATAGAATATATATTCCCGTCAGTACTGCACAACAAGTTTTCAATGGGGCTGATCGTTTAAATAACCTTAGTTATACGCTTCCACCAATGGAAGACTTTGAAGCGGCGGTACAACAATCCATCAAATTTAAGAACGACTTAAAGTCTTATTTGCAAAAAGTACATACGGTAGCTCCAGAAGACACTAGTGCAATACAAGTGTACAACCCTATGGAAGAGGCTAAACGTTTTTATGCCTTAATGGGAGGTATAAAGTTCTTCTTTTGGTTTGTAGGGGTATGTACTATAATAGCTGGTATTGTAGGGGTAAGTAACATTATGCTGATAGTGGTTAAAGAACGCACTAGAGAGATAGGAATTCGAAAAGCACTAGGTGCAAAACCATGGTCTATTGTAGGTATGATTTTGCACGAAGCCATTTTTATTACTGCAATTGCCGGTTTTACGGGACTTATTTTGAGTATGGGGTTACTGGAAATCGTAGGTCCGCATGTAGAAGTAGATTATGTTTTAAATCCGTCTGTGAATTTCAATGTGGCTTTAACAACAGTTTTTGTGCTGATCGTAGCAGGTGCTATTGCTGGGTTTTTTCCGGCTTGGAGGGCTGCCAAAATTCATGTGATCGAAGCGCTTCGTGATGAATAGTTTAAAAGAATTAGGTGTAATTAATATGATATGACCAATGTTCAATAGAGACCGATGGAAGGAAATCTTGGAAGTTTTATCTAGCAATGTTTTTAGAACGTTGGCTACCTCTTTTGGTGTGGGTTGGGGAATTTTTATTTTGATTATTCTACTGGCCGCTGGCAAAGGTCTTGAGAACGGTATTAGGGCAGATTTTGGAGATATAGCTACAAATACAATGTTCATGTGGTCAAGGAATACTACAATGCCTTACAAAGGATTGCCTAAAGGAAGGCGTTTTAGTTTTAAACTGGAAGATGTACAAGCTATCAAAGACAATGTACCCAATTTACGCTTTATATCTCCTCGTAATCAATTAGGCGGTTTTAGAGGGGCGAATAATGTGGTTCGCGGATTGCGTACAGGAGCGTTTAATGTATATGGAGATTATCCTGAAATTATTAAACAAGAACCTATGACCATAACCTCGGGTAGGTTCGTTAACCATAATGATATTAAAGATAAAAGAAAGGTTGCCGTTATAGGCGACGGAGTAAGAAATGAACTTTACGATAAAGGTGAAACGGTATTAGGTACTTATATAAAAATACAAGGTGTCAACTTTATGGTTGTGGGTACGTACCAAAAGAAAGATGATGGTGGAGGTGAAGAGGGTCAAAAAGAAATTTATGTGCCGTTCACTGCTTTTTCACAAGCTTTTAATACCAGTAATGATGTGGGTTGGATGGCCATTACGGCCAATGATGGTAGCTCTATATCTAACCTAAAGGAAAAAATAGTGGGTGTAGTGAAGGAGAAAAGAAAGGTTCACCCAGATGATAAGCGTGCGGTAGGGTACTTTGACCTATACGAACAGTTTAACCGAGTTGAAAGTTTGTTTGGCGCGCTACGTTGGGTTGCCTACTTTGTGGGTGTACTGGTTTTACTTTCAGGAATTATTGGGGTAAGTAATATTATGCTTATCGTCATAAAAGAACGAACAAAAGAAATAGGTATTCGTAGGGCATTGGGAGAAGCACCTTGGTCCATAAAAAAGCAGATTTTAATGGAATCTATATTTCTAACCATCATTTCAGGAATGATCGGTATTGTTTTCGGTGCGGCATTTATTTATGGGGTAAATGCTGTGTTAGATTCCGTAGGTCCGGTAGATATGTTTATTAACCCAAGTGTAAGTTTGGCCGTTGTGGTCAGTGCACTGATCATTTTAGTGTTTTCTGGTTTACTGGCAGGTTTCATACCTGCACAAAGTGCCATTAAGATTAGACCAATAGAAGCATTAAAAACAGAATAATTCATCAACAAAATTTAATCGATCATAAAATGAAAAAGTCAACAACTATTATTGTACTCCTGGTTATTGTTTTCGCCTTTGGCGGATCAATGTTTTATCTCTATTCAAAAAATGCGGAAGACCCTGTTGTCTATTTAACCGAAGAACCTACCAAACAAACTATTATTAAGAAAACGATGGCAACAGGCAGTATTCTCCCTTTGGAAGAAGTGCTTATTAAACCAAATATTTCTGGAGTTATAGAAAAGATATTCGTGGAAGGGGGAGACTATGTGAAATCGGGTGATTTATTATGTACGATAAAGGTAGTCCCTAATTTAAGTGCCTTGAACGATGCTAGAAATAATATTGACGAAGCTAAAATTGATTTAGATGATCAATTACGTAATCTAGAGCGACAAAAGGGCCTTTTCTCTAAAGGGGTAATTTCAAAGGTAGATCTAGAACGTGCCCAGGTAAGTTATGATCAATCTAAACAGTCTTATGCAGCAGCTAATAAAAGATATGATATCGTAAAAACAGGTACAACTTCAGGGTATGGTAATGCTGCCAATACACAGATTAGGGCTACGGTGAGCGGTATGGTCTTAGAAGTGCCGGTAGAGGTAGGTAACCAAGTTATTGAAAGCAATAATTTTAATGAGGGTACTACTATAGCCGCTATTGCAGATGTTGATAAAATGATTTTTGAAGGAAAGGTCGATGAGTCTGAAGTGGGTAAAATAAAAGAGGATCTCCCGTTAGAAATAACCGTTGGTGCAATTGAGGATAAAATTTTTGATGCCGTATTGGATTATATCGCGCCAAAAGGAAATGAAGAAAACGGAGCCATACAATTTGAAATAAAGGGAACGCTCAAAAAACAAGATTCGGTATTTATTAGAGCGGGTCTAAGTGCCAATGCCTCTATTATTTTGGCACGTGCAGATAGTGTTCTGACCGTAAAAGAGGCCTTGGTTCAATTTGATGATGAAACCAAAAAGCCCTTTGTTGAAATCGAATCTGGCGATCAGCAATTTGAAAGACGTGATATTGAATTGGGTATTAGCGATGGTATTCATGTACAGATCAATTCTGGTATTGAGGAAGGGGAGAAAATTAAGGTGTGGAACGAGATAAAGCCCGATGAGCTTGCCGAGAATTAATAAAATAAAAAATATAGTTTAATTGATGTAACAAATTTATGACTGCATAGTCTAATGTATAGACAATGTAAAAATTGTTCAAAACAACAACCAACATGATTCAAATTAAAGATCTTCACAAGTCCTATAAAATGGGCAAGAATTCACTTCACGTTCTAAAAGGCATAAATTTTAATGTAGAAGAAGGGGAGTTGGTAGCTATCATGGGTTCTTCTGGTTCTGGTAAATCAACTTTGCTAAACATACTGGGTATGTTAGATAGTTCTGATTCTGGAGAGTATATACTGGATAATGTTCCAATCAAAAATCTAAATGAAACCAAGGCAGCTAGATATAGAAACAAGTTTTTAGGCTTTGTTTTTCAATCCTTCAATCTCATCAATTATAAAAGTGCTGCAGAGAATGTTGCCTTGCCTTTATACTATCAAAAAGTACCAAGAAAAGAACGTCAAGAAAAATCTTTAAAATACTTGCAGCAGGTTGGGTTGAAAGAATGGGCAGGTCATTTGCCAAGTGAACTTTCTGGTGGTCAAAAACAACGTGTGGCCATAGCAAGGGCATTGGCGGCCGAACCCAAGGTATTACTTGCCGATGAGCCTACCGGGGCATTGGATAGTAAAACATCATATGAGGTTATGGACTTGATACAGAAAATTAACGATGCTGGAAATACGATACTAATTGTTACGCACGAACCTGATATTGCCGATATGTGCAAGCGTATTGTTCATTTAAAGGATGGGATTATTATTGAGGATAAGAAAATAGAACAAGTAAGAGCCGAGCAGTATGTTTGATAGAGACATTTGGCAAGAAATATATCATAGTATAAGCAACAACAAGCTTAGAACTTTCCTGACCGGATTTTCTGTGGGCTGGGGTATATTTATTTTGGTACTGCTTTTAGCTTCTGTAAAAGGTATGCAGAATGGTTTTACCTTACAGTTCAACGATGATGCTACAAATTCAATTTTTGTTAGAACAGGAACGACCTCAATGGCATATGGAGGTTTTGAGGCAGGTAGAAGAGTTCAATTGACCAATGATGATATTGAATACATCAAAAGAAGTTTTCCAAATGATATAGAGTACATAAGCCCTAGAGTTTATCAAAATACATCGGCACGTTATAAGAGCGAAACGGGTAGTTATAATATTCAGGCCGTTTACCCAGATCACCAGGCAATAGAAAAAACCATAGTTAATAAAGGACGATTCATCAATACCAATGACTTGCTTAATGCCTCAAAGGTTGCGGTGATTGGTAGAAAGGTAGAGGAGGACTTGTTCAAGAACGAAGACGCTATAGGTAAATTTGTAGAGTTCAACGGTCTCCCGTTTAGGGTCATCGGCACATTTACCGATGACGGTGATGATAATGCAGAACGTAACATCTATGCACCTACAAGTACTTACCAAAGAATGTACGGTCAAACAGATCATATTGATCAAATAGCATTGACCTATAACCCAAACTACGATCTAACCGAAGCACTTGCTTTTTCAGATAGATTGGAGAGTGTTTTTAAAAGAAGATTTAAAATAGCTCCACAAGACCAAGCGGGTATAAGAGTCTTTAATTACGCAGAGGTATTTGAGAATATCAGCAATTTTACTGGTGGGTTAGATGTTGCAGTAATTATCGTTGGTCTGTTGATTTTGTTATCGGGTATTGTTGGTATCGGTAATATCATGGTATTCATAATCAAGGAAAGAACAAAAGAAATAGGTGTACGTAAAGCTTTGGGAGCAGAGCCATGGTCAATTATAAAGCTTGTATTGTTCGAGTCTGTTTTTATAACGGCATTGTCAGGTTTTATTGGTTTGGGTATAGCAACAGGCTTATTGGCCGCCATTGGTCCAAATATTCAGACCGATGCTTTTGCAAATCCGTCCGTAAGTATGTCTATGGTAGTAACAGCTACTATAATATTAGTAGTAGCAGGGGTGCTGGCAGGGTTGATTCCCGCAATGAAGGCAGCTAAAGTAAAACCGATCGTAGCATTAACCGATAAATAATATGTGGATACTAGATAGAGATTTATGGTCAGAGATTTTTGCCACATTAGGTAAAAACATGTTCCGGACATTTTTAACCATGTTAGGGGTTATTATTGCTATGGTCATATTAGTGCTTTTATTAGGTGGAGCCAACGGTATGAGTAATGGCTTTCAAAAAATATTCGCAGGTACGGCATCCAACAGTCTGTTCGTTTGGAGCCAAAGCACATCTGAACCCTATAAAGGATTTGAAAGAGGACGTAGAATTCAGTTTAAATTAGAAGATGCTACCATTCTTAAAAATCAAATACCTGAAATTGAAGTTCTGGCTCCCAGAATAGAATTAGGTAGTCATAGAGGTGTAGTTACGGTTTATAGAAAGGGACTTACCAGTGGTTCGGCGGTGTATGGAGATTATCCTAACATTGACGAAATCATGAAAAAGAAACTGGTTGAGGGTAGGTTTCTTAACGAGAATGATATGTCCGAGTCTAAAAAAGTATGTGTTATAGGTGAGGAAACTTATAAGTTACTTTTTGAAAAAGGAGAAAATGCCATTGGTGAAGATGTGCGTATCAACGGAGTGTTTTTCAATATCGTAGGGATATACAAACCAAATCAGAATATTAATATTGATGGCGAGAATTCAATTTATATTCCTTTTTCCACTTTTCAAAAAGCCTTTGGTTCGGGGGATAGAATGGGCTGGATGGCAATTTCGGTTGAGGCAGATTCTAAGGTGCCCGTTGTTGAAAGTAAAATCAAGCGATTATTAAAGAATAAATATGATATTAACCCTATTGATGAACGTGCTATCGGCAGTTTTGATATGTCTGAGGTTTTTAACAATGTATCTGCCTTTACCGGGGTGTTACAAGGGGTATCTTTTTTCGTAGGAATATTAACGTTACTTGCTGGGGTAATTGCCATAAGTAACATTCTCTTGATCACCGTAAAAGAACGAACAAAGGAAATAGGAATTAGACGTGCATTAGGGGCAACTCCAAAAGTGGTGAAAAGACAAATTGTTTTAGAATCTATCGTAATTACAGTATTTGCCGGTTTTGTTGGTTTCGCTATTGCCGTTGGTTTCTTGGCATTGGCAAATAATATGATAGGTGAAAATAGCGACATGCCATTTTATAACCTAATGATCAATATTCCGCAGTTCGTTGGTTCCTTTATTTTAATGGTAGGCTTAAGTGTTTTAATAGGATTGATTCCAGCAAACCGTGCCATCAGAATAAAACCGATTGACGCATTAAGAGAAGAGTAACAGACCAAATAAAAAAAGTAAATAACAATCAAATAGTTGAGCATGAACAAGTATGTAAAGTACACATTAATAGGGATATTGATTATAGGTATTCTGGCAGCAGTTGTCTATTTTCTAAAAAAGAATAGTACCCCTTTAAAAACATATGAAACTGAAACCGTAGAGAAAAGAGATATTACCAATAAGGTAGTTGTTACCGGTAAGGTTATACCTCAAGATGAAATTGAGATCAAACCTCAAATTTCAGGGATCATTCAAAAAGTATATTTAGAAGAAGGTGTACAGGTTAAGGCTGGAGATTTGATTGCAACAATTAAAGTTGTACCTAACGAGCAGTCATTGAACCAGGCACGTGGTAGGGTAAATAATGCTAAAATTGCATTGAACAATACAAAAATCGAATATGATCGTAATAAATCTTTGTTCGATAAAGGAGTAATCTCCAGTCAAGATTTCAATGCATTGCAACTTCAATATGATCAGGCTACGCAAGAGTTACAAAATGCACAGGCAGATTATCAAATTATTAGAGTTGGTTCTGCAGGAGGTTCTTCGAGTGCCAATACCAATATTAGAGCGACAGTAACCGGTACATTATTGGAGATACCTGTTGAAGTGGGTGATCAGGTTATTGAAAGTAACAATTTTAACGATGGTACCACAATTGCTTTTATCGCTGATATGTCAAAAATGATTTTTGAAGGTGAAGTAGATGAGGCAGAAGTTGGTAAGCTAAAAGTGGGCATGCCATTAGAGATTAGTATGGGTGCTTTGCAAGATGAGAAATTCGATGCAAAATTGAAATTCATAGCTCCCAAAGGTGTTGAAGAAGAAGGAGCCGTTCAATTTAGAATTGAAGGTGATCTTGCGGTTTCTGACAGTACAAATATAAGAGCGGGTTACAGTGCAAATGCGGCCATTGTTTTAGAAGAGAAAAAAGACGTGCTTTCTATTAAAGAAGCGTTGTTGCAGTTCGACAAGGAAACCAACAAACCTTATGTAGAAGTTGAAACGGGAGAGAACGAGTTTGAAAAAAGAGAGTTGGAACTTGGTGTTAGTGATGGTATTGACGTAGAAATACTTTCTGGTCTCGATGAAGACGCCAAGATAAAGGTCTGGAACAAATTAGAGGCTAAAAGCGACGGAGAGGGACCAAGGGAAGATTAAGAACAATCAATCAAATCAAAAAACGAATCGTTCAACCTATGTATAGGTTGTATTAAAAATGAATCAAATGAAAGTAAAAATCACAGGATTACTACTATTATGTTCTGTAGTGATGGGTATGGCGCAACAAAAGAAGTGGACACTAGAAGAGTGCGTTCTTTATGCTGTTGAGAACAACCTTACCGTAGAACAATATGAATTGGATTTAGAGAACGCTAAAATTGACGAGTCTGATGCCATTGGCGCACTTCTACCAAATTTAAACGGTTCAGTAAGTGCTTCGGCAAATACGGGACTTGCATTAGACCCAACGACAAATAACTTGGTGTCTGCCACAATTTTTTCTGCTTCGGGCAATATGACTTCATCGGTAACCTTATTTGATGGTTTACGAAATTATAACCGTATCGAAAAAGCAAAATTGAATGGTATTGCCAATCAGTACCGTTTAGATGATATAAAGGATGATATAAAATTAAATGTAGCCAATGCATATTTACAGGTGTTGTCCAATAAAGAATCTTTAAAGGTTTTTAAAGCGCAATTAGCGGTTACAGAGCAAGATTTAAAACGTACCAAAGAATTGGTGGAATCTGGTGTAGTGGCTCGTGGTGATTTATTGGAAATTGAAGCAACGGCTGCAGGTCAAGAACAGCAAATAATCAATGCGCAAAATTTAATATTGATTTCCAAGCTTAACTTGGCACAGTTACTTAGTATAACCGATTACGAAAATTTTGATATTGCAGATGAAGAGTTCGATATTCCTCCATCTGATATTTTAAATAATTCTGCCAAAATCATTTTTGATACGGCATTGACATTTAGAAATGATATTAAAATGGCTTTGTCTGGTGTTGAACTTGCGCAAAAAGATCTAGAGATTGCAAAAGGTGCTAAGTACCCAACAATAGATGCGTTTATTAATTACAATACTAGATATTCAGATCAAAACAATGATCCTTTTACAGGCGAGAAAATTCCGTTTAAAGATCAGCTGTATATCAACGATGGTATTTCTTATGGCGCACAAATGAGTATTCCGATATTTAATGGGTGGAGTGTTAGAAATAATATTAAAAGATCACAGATAGGTGTTGATTTAGCTCAAATAGAGTATGAAAGAACAAAACTACAATTAGAGACAGATGTGAACCAGGCATACGTAGATGTAACCAGTTTTTATAAGGCATATGAAGCTGCTCAGAAAACGTTGGAAGCAAGAAGCCTTGCCTATCAATATTCAAAAGAGCGTTTTGATGTAGGTTTGATGAATGCATTTGATTTTAGTCAAGCGCAGGCACGAGTAGATAATGCCGAAGCAGAAGTTATTAGAACGAAGTACGACTATATTTTTAGATTAAAAATATTGGAATTCTATTTTGGTATTCCTATTTCCTTAGAATGAATACAATAGTTAGTGATAATTAAGCCTGTAACATTTTAAAGTTACAGGCTTAATCATTTTGTAGTATGTAATACCTTTGTATTATGGGAATATTATTAAACCTAGAGACATCATCTACCAATTGTTCTGTCTGTATAGCTAAAGACGGAGAAATACTTGCAATACAAGAATTAAATTCTGCTAACTACTCGCATGCAGAAAAGCTTCACCTATTTATTGAAGAAGTAGTACAAGAGGTTTCTCTGAAAATGGAAGATATAGAGGCTGTAGCGGTAAGTAAAGGTCCGGGTTCTTATACAGGACTCAGAATTGGAGTTTCCGCTGCAAAGGGCTTATGTTATGCGTTAGGCATCCCGTTAATATCTGTCTCAACTCTAAAAAGTATGGCATCGCAAATTAAAATCAAAGAAGATGAGGTTTTGATACCTGTTTTAGATGCGAGACGTATGGAGGTGTATTCTGCTATATTCGATGCTGACCTACACCAAATAAGGGAAACCAAAGCTGAAATTATAGATGAAAATTCCTTTGTGGAATACATCAACGATAAATCTGTTCATTTTTTAGGAAGCGGAGCAGAGAAAATAAAGGAGTTGTTTACTGATGCATCAATAAATTATCACTGTGACGTAGTTCCGTCCGCTAGAGAAATGGCTTCTATTTCAGCGGATAAATTTAATGCATCGGAATTTGAAGATGTAGCGTATTTTGAACCCTATTATCTTAAAGACTTTGTACTTCAAACCAAGAAGGCAAAATCGTAAAAATCCAATAAAAAAGGTCCTTGTTTAAAAAGGACCTTTATTTATATAAAATTTCGAAATAACTTAAGCCTGTACTTGAGTAATAACTCTTTGAGGAAATGGAATTTCAATTCCTGCTTCGTCAAAACGTTTTTTTGTTTCTTCTCTTAGATAAAAGTGTGCTGGCCAAAACTTATCGTTACTTGCCCACCATCTTAATGAAATATCTACCGAGCTATCTCCTAAATTTCCAACATATACTTCTGGTGCCGGTGATTTTGCAATTTTATCATTTTCAGCACATATTTGAAGTAAAATTTCTTTCGCTTTTTTGATGTTGCTACTGTACCCAATACCAATTACAAAATTTTCACGTCTTGTGCCTTCACCGTTATAGTTAACGATATTGTCATTTGATAATTTTCCGTTAGGTATAATCGCTATCTGGTTTTCAAAGGTATTTAGTTTTGTGGTGAAAATAGAAATCTCTTTGACAGATCCGCTAACACCTTGGGCAGAAATCCAATCTCCTATTTTAAATGGCTTGAACAATAAAATTAGTACGCCACCCGCAAAATTTGCTAAAGAACCCTGTAATGCCAAACCTATTGCTAAACCGGCAGAAGCCAATATAGCGACCAATGAAGAAGTTTGAACCCCTATTTGGGTAATAACCAATACAAATAAGATGATTTTTAAGGCTATACTGATGAAACTTTGCAGAAAAGATTCCAATGCTTGATCATAATCTTTCTTGGCAAAGAATTTACGAACTAGTTTATTAACTACTCTAATAATATAAATACCTATTAATAAGGTAAAAATCGCCCACAATAAATGCGGTAAAGCAGCCCAGATCCACTCTATTGCTTTGTCTGCATGTTCTTTAATGTTTGTAATCTCGTCCATAAAAATAAATGTTGTTTAAAGGGGGGTTAACTTAATTATACCTTTTTGACTAGATGTTACTTTTAGGTCATTATTCTGTTAATCGATCGAACTAATAAGATCCAAGGCTTTTGATGGTTCTTCTACGGGCATTTGACAGCTACCGTGATTGCACACATATATAAGCGTCTTGTTCATAACATACCTATTCATTAATAGCGGTAAGTTACTAGTCTTAGCATTTGAAGCAGCAAAGATAGTGTTCGGTAGGTAGTTCTTCATAAGGTTTTTGCATATGAGTTCAAAGTTTTCACCTATAGCGACCACTTCAAAGAAATTCTCGCTCATAAGCTGCGCCAAGTGAAGCCAGTTAGCATGATTTTGTGGGTTTTTAGTGATTGCAGGCTTCATTGTTTTCATGATGGTATTCAGTAGAACATCTAAATTATCTTCTGGAAAATATTTAGATAACTTATGCAGATTATGAGCCATTATAGAGTTTGATGAGGGTATTACATTGTCTGCAACTTCAATCGTTTTTCGAATTAATTTGTCTTCTTTGTTAGATGTGAAAAAGAATAGTCCGGTTTCGGTATCGGAGAAATGATCGATAACATAGTTGGTTAACCGTAAGCTTTCGTTTAGCCATTTTTCATCAAAGGAAATTTCATATAACCCAATAAAAGCATCTATTATAGATGCGTAATCTTCTAGAAAGCCATGAATGGTGCTTTTACCGTTTTTATGATTATGATACAAACCTCCGTCATTCATACTCATTTTGTCTAAGATGAAATCAGCATTTTTTAAAGCGAGTTCTATATATTTTTCTTTTTCTAAATAACGGTGGGCATCTGTAAGACCTTTTAATGCAAGTCCGTTCCAAGAGGTTAGTATCTTATCATCTAATCTTGGTTTTTTACGTTTTACCCTTTCTTTTTTCAAAAGGGCAAGAGAGTTTGATATGATTTCTTTTAACTCTATTTTAGTGATGGAATGCTTCATGGCAATATCCAAAGCTTCCCCATCTCTTATTAACACATGATTGTCCTCTTCCCACAAGCCATAAGAGTTGATGTTGAAATAATCGGCAAAAATGGGGTAGTCACTCTTTAATATGTCTTTTAACTGACTTTCTTGCCAGACATAGTATGCGCCTTCAACTAGTTTGTTATCAGTAGTTAAACTGTCGGCATCTAACGAAGAATAAAATCCATTTTTTTTGTCCAGTAGTTCTTCTTCAAGAAAAGTAACACTATCTTCTACGATACTTTTGTAAAGCTCATTTTTAGTAGCGGCATACGCGTTGGAGTACAGGCTAATCAATAGCCCGTTGTCATACAGCATTTTTTCAAAATGAGGAACATGCCATTTGGTATCAACTGAATATCGAGAAAAACCACCACCTACATGATCAAAAATTCCGCCCCATGCCATTCTGGTTAAAGTGGTATTCACGTATTCACGAATATTCCCATCTTCCTTAACGTGCGAATAATGCAGAAGAAAATTAAGGTTCACAGGCATCATAAACTTAGGTGCTCGCTTATATCCGCCTAAAAATGTATCGAAATAGTTAGACCAATCGGCGACCATATTATCTATTTCCTCACCTTGAATAAAATCTTGATTGTTTTCTGTAACTATTGCATTAATCTCCTTAAGGCCATGTGCCATATTTTCGGCATAGCCAATGATTTTTTTGGGATCTTCAATGTATAATTGTTGTAGTTGGTTCAGCACCTGAATCCAATCTTGTTTTTTTGCATAGGTAGCGCCCCAAAAAGGTCTGCCGTCGGGTAGCGCCAATATGTTTAATGGCCAGCCGCCACTACCGGTCATCATTTGGAGTGCATCCATATAAATATGGTCAATATCCGGCCGTTCTTCCCTGTCGACTTTTATATTGATGAAATGTGCATTCATGGTTTCTGCAACTTCTTCATCTTCAAAACACTCATGCTCCATTACATGGCACCAATGACACGCTGCATAACCTATGCTGATCAATATTAGTTTGTTCTCGTCTTTTGCTTTTTGCAATGTGGCATCGTTCCAAGCTTCCCATTGCACGGGATTGTGGGCATGCTGCAATAAGTACGGACTACTTTCTTTTATAAGGTTATTGGTATGCTTCTGTGGAGTTGGCATAAAAAGGGTAATTAGTTTTAAGACAAAAAAAGCGCCGAAAGGCGCTTTTCTATATGCTTATTTTATATTATTTCACTTCAAAAGTGATTTTTACATTTACTCTGTAATTTTTGATTTTTCCATCTTCAACGGTTGCACTTTGCTCGTTGATATATACAGACTTGATGTTTTTAACGGATTTAGATGCTTCTGCAACTGCTTGCTTTGCTGCATCTTCCCATCCGTTGTCAGAATTTGCTAAAATTTCGATTACTTTTAAAACTGCCATAATTAATGATTTTTAGATTTCCTACAAGTTACGAAAATAGAAGGCAATCTTTAATTCATTTAAATCGATAATTAGCCGTTAAGCGCAACTACCTCGTTCACCTTATCTCCCATCATATTTTTCAGCATTGTTTCTATACCGTTTTTAAGGGTGAATGTGGAGGAAGGACAACCGCTACAGGCTCCCTGTAATATTACGTTCACCGTTTTACTTTCGGTATCGTAAGACTGAAACATAATATTACCACCATCACTGGCAACGGCAGGCTTTACATATTCTTCTAAAATATCAACAATTTCCTGTGAGGTTTCATCAAGTTCTACCGTGCTTTCTGCGGTAACCGTTTCAGATACTTGGGCTTCTGCACCAATTGCTTTTGCATTATCTGCGACAATTTGCTTGCCGTCGGTAATAAAGTTTCTTATGACCTCGCGTAATTCTATTGTAATATCGTCCCACTCGGCAACTTCGTATTTAGAAACAGAAACGTAATTTTCGTCTATAAATACCTGTTTTACAAAAGGAAACTGAAATAGTTCGGTAGCCAATTTAGAATCTCTAGCTTCATCAATATTTTTGAACTCAAAAGCAGAACCTACAATTTTTTTACTGGCTACGAATTTCATTGTAGCTGGGTTAGGGGTTACCTCGGCATATACGGTTACTGGAATGGGTTTGTCCAGGTCCTCTTCGATAACAATTGGCTCACCTGCATTCAAATACTCAACTAACTGCTGGGCCACTTCATCTTTAACATCTTCCCATTGTACAATATCATAACGCTCCAGCCCAATAAAATCACCAGAAATGTAAACGGTTTTTATGAATGGAAGGTAAAATAATTGCTGTGCTAAAGGGCTATTTTTGGCTTCGTCAATATTTTTAAATTCGTAGTTTTTTCGCTGAACTAACAGGTGGTTAGTTTCAAACTTTAATATATGTGGGTTGTTGGTCTTTACTACAGTAATTGAATACTCTTTCATCTCTCAAATAATTTATGCAAAAATACAAAGGAAATCTTAGTTTGCACCAACATAATAATGTTCAGGTTAACTCGTTATTAACTTTATATTATAGAAACTAAGCTTTAGTTTTAAAGTCCCAATATGAAATACCAAATTCTATTATTGTTTACCGTGCTTATGATCGGCCTTAAATCTAACGCACAAGAAGGTATTCCTGTATATTTCGATTATTTGTCCGATAACTACTATTTGGTTTTTCCATCTATGGCCGGTATTGGTGAAGGAGGTAAGATTAGAGCGACTGCTAGAAAGCAATGGTTTGATGTTGATGATGCTCCAAGTTTACAGACTATAAATGCCCATTTTAGACTAGGTGATTCACCAAGTGGTATTGGTGCGATAATTTTTAATGATGCCAATGGCTATCATTCACAGACCGGATTAAAGCTTACCTATGCTCACCATTTAAGAATGGGGGGTAGTGATGTAAGACAATTAAATCAACTATCTTTTGGTTTAAGTGCAACAATATTACAAAGCAGTTTAGATGAAACAGAATTTAGGTCTGTGACACCGGATCCCGCTGTTTCAGGTATAAAATTGAGTTCTTCTTATTCTAATGTTGATATTGGAGTTTCATATAATTACGGTGAATTTTACTCTCATTTTGCAGTAACAAATGCATTAACGGGTAGCAAAAGAAACTTGTATTATAGGGATAGAGATGATAACCCAGATGAGTTGGTTATTGACAATATTAGAAGGTTTTTAGTATCTGCTGGTTATATTTTTGGAAGAAGTGAGTGGCAAGTAGAACCTTCTGTGCTTTTTCAGTTGACCGAGTTTACAAAAGAAAAGACAATGGATATAAACGCCAAAGTTTATAAAGATGTTGATTTTGGACGTATTTGGGGCGGACTTTCCTATAGAAGAAGTTTTGATGGAGCACAGTATCAAACCAACGGTACTTTTGGAGAACAACGTTTACAATTAATTACCCCAATAGTAGGTGCCAACATTAAGAATTTCATGGTTTCTTACAATTATTCTTATCAGATGGGAGATATTCGTTTTGATAATGGCGGGTTTCACCAAATAACTTTAGGGTACGATTTTGGGCAAACAGAACGTAAATATGATTGTTACTGTCCAGCGGCCAATTAAAAGGCCTACTTGTTTTAAGTAGACCCTATAACATTGAATACTTATTCCCAATTATAATTTTTTGATTCGGCTTGCTTTTTAATTGCCTTGACCATGGCATTCTCCAATTCACCCGATTTCTCTCCTTCTTGATGTTCGGCGATATATGATAATCGTTTCGAATTATATGCTTGTATTTCTTTTTGTATCTGTACTCTTTCGGTTTTTTTGGTCTCTATATATTTTTTTATTTCATCCTCATTTTTATTTTTTAAAACATCAGGTAAATCATCTTTTTCTATAGCGCTAATTTCAAAAGCATCATCCTCATAGGCATCGACCAAATCCCATTTTTTGTTGTTATATAATCTAGAGCTTTTGCTAACCGCTCTTTTAACGGCAACTGCTTCTTCCATTTCTAAGGCATTTTCATCTTGAACAGATTGGGCTTTGTATTTGGTTTGACCTAAAGACCCATAGGAAATATAGGTAGTGTTCAATTTTGAATTTAATTTAATTATGATGTCATCATATGGGGTGTTAATATGAACTATCTCTTTGTTGTGGTCTATGGCCATATATTCTCCACCGGTCATTGTAGCTCCTTTTTTCCAATTTGTATTAATGCCCAATTCGTAATTACCACAGAAAATGGTGTTAACCGTTACCCCTTTTTCATTTGCATTGGTAAGTGCTGTTGTATAGTTATATCTTCCTTGGTTGAAAGGTTCGTTACCGGCAATGAAAATCATACGTAACAAATCTGGGTTGTTGTTCCAAGGTAATTGTTGTAACGACGTTTGTAATACTTTGCCACAATACTCTTCACCACCATTGGTAGTTAGTGAAAAGAGTTTTTCGGAAATTTCATCAAGATCACTGCTAAAACCTAAAACTTGCTGTATATACCCTTCGTTTGCTGAAAGATTGTCGTTGCCATATTGGTAAATTGCAATCTGTAATTTCGGTCTGGCGTCATTTTTGCATTTGGCTAAACTGAATTCATTTACAATATCCCATAATTGAGATTTAGCTTGGCTTATTAAACCGTCCATGCTATTGCTGGTATCTAATAATAAAGCGATTTGAACAATGTTGTCTTTTTTTGGTTCTGATGTATTCGTTGCTTGTGCAATTAGTTCAATTGGTTTTTTGTTCTCATTGAAATTACATGCATATACCGAAGAAAGAGTCAATAATGCTATACTCATTAACCCAAGTGGTTTTAAAATTTTCATAGTTTTCGTTTTTAAATTCAGGTCCAAACTAAGAGCAAAGAATTTCTTAGAATAGTAGAAATGAGTGAAAGGACCTTTTAGTTTAGTTAAGTGACTAAATGGGTTTGTTAACGCATAAATACAGTTAGAAAAAGTACATGATTTGCAAATGCTTCATTTTTTTGTGCCATAATAATCAGCTAAGTTTACCGTAGTAATAACAGATGAAAAATTATAGTATTTACATATTGATTTGTTTTGTATTTGGATGGAACATGCTTTTTTCCCAATCTCAAAATAATGCCTTGAAATTTAACCTGAAAGGAAGGGTTGAGGTAAGGGATACTGGACGCCCAATTTCTGGTGTTTCCGTTTCAAACGATATGGGAGTTTTTGTCGTCACTAATGGCTTGGGCGAGTTTGAGATTACTACAAGAGTTGGAGACCAACTAATCATAGAGCATAATGATATTGAGACGTTATGGTACGATGTGGAGAAAAAAGATGATGTGCTTATTTTGGTGGAAGGCTTTGAGTCTTCGCCTACCAGTAGGTCAAATTCGTTGCCCGATATTGCTTCAAGGCATCAGCAATTATTAGACGCTGCAGAAACTTTTAAGGCAAAAGATATTGAAAAAAGTATTGATCTTGTGGCGCAATCCATTGCTATACTAGGCAAGAGAGGCAGAAAGAAAGAATTAGCACGGTCTCTTTCCAAACTTGGTGAAATCTATCAATATCATAAACAATTAGATTTAGCTATAGATAATTATGAAGATGCGTTAGAGAACAACAAGACGATTTCAACTTCATTATTATTGGGTAGGGCATACAATTTAGTTTCAAGATTTAAAGAGTCTATTGATTTATTAAACCCATTATTAAAAGTAAAAACAATGGTGCCGAACCAGAGTGCCCTGCTTTATGAATTATTGGGCGATGCCAAAAAGGGGGAAGGTAATACCAAAGAGGCTATAGATTTATATAATAGAGGGTTATTGATTGCCGAGAAAAATCAGAATACCTCAAAAATGATCGACTTGAATTCTAAGATAGCCGATACGTATTCTATAGAGAACCAGTCAATGGAGGCTGAAGCCTATTACGGTAATTCATTACAACTAGCTACACAATCCGAGCCAAAACGGGCCTTGCAGGAGAAAGAAAAAGTGGCGGATTTCTACAATACTAAAAGTAGGTTCAACGAAGAAATCAATATGCGTAAAAGTAGTTTGCAAGAACTAAAAAAACTAAATGCGCCAAATGCTGGATTAAAAAAACTTGAACTTGGAGATACGATTACATCACAACGTATAAATTATAAAATTGCAAACGCATATATTTCTCAAGATAAATACAATGAGGCTATTCCCTTTTTGGAAAAAAGTATTGTTGAAGCGGACTCAGATGATGATCTAATCGTTCAGAAAGATGCAACCAGAAAGTTGTCTGAAGTGTATAAAGTGAAAGGTGACTTTACCAAAGCGCTAGACACATATCAAACGTATGTTGCATTGGTAGATTCTCTGTATGTACGCAAAGAACAAGAAATTTCAAGGGCAAATCGGTTTAATAGGGAAATTGCAAGTGCTCAAAACCGACTTACGGGACTGGAGCAGGAACGGGAGCTGTCTCAAAGTAAGTATGAACTCGCTTTAACAGAGCAAGAGTTGGTTAAAGAGAGTAATAAACGTCAGCAGCTGGTAATTTATTCTTTAATATTTGGTCTCTTGCTGACCTTATTGGCCGCGTTCTTCTTTTACCGTAGTAATCAACAACAGAAATTGGCGAATAACCTTTTGGCATTAAAATCGTTGAGATCGCAAATGAATCCGCATTTTATATTCAATGCACTGAATTCAGTTAATAATTTTATATCTAAGAGCGATGAGCGTAGTGCCAATAGATATCTCAGTGATTTTTCTACACTAATGCGCTCTGTACTTGAAAATTCTGAAGAAGATTTTATTCCGCTCGAAAAAGAACTGCAACAATTAGAACTTTATATCAAATTAGAACATTCTCGTTTTGAAGATAAGTTCGATTATCAGATAAATATTGAAGAGAATGTACAAGTGGCCAAGTTTCAAATACCTCCTATGTTATTGCAACCCTACATTGAAAATGCCATTTGGCACGGACTAAGGTATAGAGAGGAAAAAGGAGAACTGTTGGTTACAATAAAAGAAAACAGTACAGATTCTATAATTATAACTATAACAGATAATGGTATAGGAAGAAAGAAATCTGCCGAAATTAAAACCCAGAATCAGCGAAAGCAAAAATCTAAAGGGATGGGTATTATTCAAAAACGTGTCGCTATTTTAAATGATATGTATACTGATAAGGTAGATATTAAAATTTCCGATTTACAATCGGATGGTACAGGAACCAAAGTCCTGTTTATTTTAAAAAGAGAGAAATGAGCCTAAATGCGATTATTGTAGAAGATGAGGCAAATAGTAGGGAGATTCTACGAAATTATATAGCCAAATATTGTACTAGTATTAACTTATTGGGAGAAGCTTCTTCCATAAAAGAAGCTAAGATTTTAATTGAGGCTAATAAGCTTGATCTTGTTTTTTTAGATGTAGAGATGCCTTTTGGTAACGCATTTGATTTGCTTGACCAATTACCCGATAGAACTTTTGAGACCGTTTTTGTTACCGCATATGATCACTATGCAAAAGATGCTTTAAATAATCATGCTGCATATTATTTGACTAAACCGATCAATATAGATGAATTGATAAATGCTGTAGCGTATGTAGAAAATGTTCGTGAAAAGGAAGCAAGTTTAGAAAGTGAAGTGCTCAGTACAAAATCAAATGGAGTAGAGGGGAAATTAACTTTGCCTCAACAAGACGGCTTTCAAGTGCTGAATATCGCTGAAATTTTATATTGCAAAGCAGATGATAACTATACTGAAATTTATTTGTTGAACAAGAAAATCTTGGTAAGTAAAACTTTAAAGTATTTTGAGGATGCCTTGAATGAGTATCCTTTTGCACGTGTACATAAATCTTTTTTGGTGAATGTTAATGAAGTAGTAAAATACAGAAAGGGTAAGGGAGGTAGTGTAGTTATGTCCAACGGAAAAGAGGTAATGGTTTCTGCATCCAAAAAGAAAGAGTTTCTATCTTATTTTAATTAATTGACGAAAATGATAAAAGGCGTTAGAGGTAAAGAACCTAGTATAGGTGAAGATTGTTTTATTGCAGAAAATGCCACCATTGTTGGTGAGGTTAGTATGGGCAAACAATGTAGTGTTTGGTTCAATGCCGTACTTAGGGGCGATGTTCACTATATAAAAATGGGCGATAAGGTAAATGTTCAAGATGGAGCCGTAGTACATTGTACATATTTAAAATCTCCTACAACGATCGGTAACAATGTTTCTATAGGGCATAATGCCATTGTTCACGGTTGTACCATTAATGATAATGTTTTGGTCGGCATGGGGAGTATAATAATGGATGACTGCGTTGTAGAAAGTAACAGTATTATTGCAGCAGGTGCGGTTCTAACTAAAGGAACCCATGTACCATCTGGTAGTATTTTTGCCGGTATGCCAGCAAAGAAAATAAAAGATATTAGTCCTGAGCTAAGTTCTGGTGAAATTAATAGAATTGCAGAGGCTTATACTATGTATTCCGGTTGGTTTAAAGAATAATCATTAACTCAAAAAAGTTTTGGGGTATGGCAATCTAGCTAAAATACGTACTTTTGAGCCACCAAAACTAAAAGTTATGAACGCATATGTTTTTCCTGGGCAAGGTGCTCAATTTGTTGGAATGGGTTTAGATTTATACGAGAAATACCCTATTGCAAAAGAGTTGTTTCTTAAAGCTAATGATATTTTAGGCTTTGAAATTACAGAGGTTATGTTCAATGGTACTGCTGAAGGTTTAAAAGAGACCAAAGTAACCCAGCCTGCCATCTTTTTACATTCTGTAATTCTAAGTAAAGTAATGGGAGATGCATTTAAGCCCGATATGGTTGCGGGTCATTCTTTAGGCGAATTTTCAGCATTGGTTGCTAACAATACTTTAAGTTTTGAAGACGGATTAAAATTGGTTTCTCAACGAGCTTTGGCAATGCAGAAGGCATGTGAGTTAAAGCCGTCGACAATGGCTGCCGTTTTAGGTTTGGAAGATGCCGTGGTAGAAAAAGTTTGCGAAGAAATATCAGGTATTGTGGTAGCTGCAAATTATAACTGCCCTGGGCAATTGGTAATTTCTGGGGAAGTACCAGCTGTAGAAGAAGCTTGCGAAAAATTAAAGGAAGCTGGTGCAAGACGTGCTTTGATGCTACCTGTTGGCGGTGCTTTTCATTCTCCATTAATGGAACCTGCAAGAGAAGAATTGGCTGCCGCAATTGCAAATACGACGTTTTCAACGCCTAGTTGCCCAATATATCAAAATGTACCTACAATTGCGGTGAGCAGTGCAGAGGAGATCAAAAAGAATTTAATGCTACAATTAACGGCCCCGGTAAAATGGACACAAAGTGTACAACAAATGGTTAAGGATGGTACTACGGTGTTTACAGAGATAGGTCCGGGTAAAGTGTTGCAAGGTTTGGTAAGAAAAATTGAGTCTTCAGTAAGTACGCAGTCCCCACAGTTGGCAGAGTAGCTATTGTTTACTTAATATTACCATTTAACCCATAAATCCTTTTTTCAACTGTTTCTGAGCAGTTTACCTTGATTTTTTTGTAATATTGAGACCCTTATTTTTGATTGTGGAATTTAGAACTTTCCCAATTATAGTGTAGGGTAAGATAAAGAATGCTATGAAAATAAGTATATATAATAGTCTTTTGAATTTTCAGAATACTAAACGGTTTAAGCAATTTCTCTTTGTTTTTGGAATACTGTTTTTGGGAGCTTTTTCTCATAATGTTTCAGCACAAACGGTTTCTGTTGAAAATAATCAGAATGCTACAGAAGGTAGTTCAACTCCCGGTAGTTTTTTGGTATCTGTTTCGTCCGGTTTATTTTCTTCTGGTACGATTACAGTATTATATGATGTAGAAATTGGTACGGCTACACCAGGCGCCGACTATGTACAATTAAGTGGAGAGGTTGAAGTAAGTTACAGCGGATTAGCGGGGGGGAGTGCTTTGATCAATGTTTCTACAGAACTTCAAGATTTTTTGGTTGAAGGTTCAGAAACTGTTAGTATAAAGCTAGTAGATGACACAAGCTATGACCTTGGTTCTGATATTGAAGCTACCGTTACTATTGCAGATGATGATGTAGCTACTCTTACTATAGATGATGTGTCCGCGGAAGAAGGTAATAATTTAAATTTTATAGTAAGATCAGATAAAGTTGTTCAATATGATTATGATGTAGAAATTGCCTTTGTTGATATAGATGCTGAAGGTGGAGCTTTTCCTTTTACTGGTACTACAGATTATAATAATGGAACACAAACAGTCACTTTTGTTTCGGGTTCACTTACGCAAAATTTCAATGTTCAAACTCATGATGATACTTTAATTGAGAATGATGAAACTTTTACTGTAGAATTAGAGGCTACTAATGATGCAGTTGATGATACAGCTACTGCTGTTGGTACAATTCTTAATAATGACGTTGCTCAAGTTACTGTTTTGGCAAATAGACCAAGTACCAATGAAGATGGTACAGGAAACAATGGTCGGTTTAGAATTGTAATAAATGAAGAGAACGATACGGGTGGTGACTTAACCGTAGATTATACCATTAGCGGTACAGCTACAGAGGGCGATGATTTTACCATTACCGGCAATGCCAATATACCAAACGGTTCAGATTTCACCAATCTTAACATTGCTCCCATAGATGATGCTTTAATTGAAGGTGATGAAACAGTTGTAATTACGTTGAACAGTATTAATAGTGCACTTTATGAAATTGGAATACCTAATACAGATACTGTTACAATTGTAGATGATGACGCGTATGTTGCGTCTGTCGCTTCAACAGATGCAACAGCCAGAGAGAACCCTCGTGTAGATGGAAAATTTACGGTTAGTTTAAATAGCATAAATAATACAGGTTCTGATATAGAAATAGATTATACACTTAGTGGCTCTGCTACTCCAGGTGATGATTTTGAAACATTAAGTGGTTCGGCAATAATTGAGGATGGGAAAAATGAAGTTGAAATTTTAATAGTTCCAATTAATGACACTGATGTTGAAAATAATGAAACGGTTATTTTAAATATTGTGGCGGGCACTGGTTATGAGGTTGGTTCTCCAAATAGTGGTACAGTTACAATAGTTAGTGATGATATTGATTATGTTGCACAGATTACTACTTCTGATGATACTGCTGCAGAAAGCAATGGTTCGGTTTCTACAGGTGAGTTTACCGTTAGATTAAGTGAGGAGAATAATACTGGGAGTCCAATTATAGTAGGTTTTGATATTGATGGTACAGCAGAAAGCGGAACTGATTATACCGCTAGTAGTACCAATGCGGTAAGTATTCCTAATGAAGAGCAAGAAGCTACAATAATTATCACGCCTATTGATGATCAAATACAGGAAGGTACCGAATTTATTGAAATTACATTGGAAAACGGACCCGGTTATTCATTGGGACCGGTAATAACACAATCGGCTACAGTTGAAATTGAAGATAATGATCAAGCTACATTAACGGTAGAAAATGAATCTATTAATGAAGATGATGCCTCTGGAGAACTTATTTTTGATGTTACCTTAGATTTGGAAGTTGTTGGTGGTACATCTGTATCATATTCATTTTTTGATGATACCGCAGAAGGTGGTGGTGTAGACTATACTGGTAATAATGGATCGCTCACTTTTGACGGTGATGCGGGTGAAATTCAGCAAATTACTGTTCCTATCAATAATGACGCTGTTTTAGAGAATACTGAAACGTTTACACTTCAATTAGGTTTACCTACAAATAATGTACAACGTGCTGAAGGCGGTACTGTCACTGGAACTATACAAGATGATGATAACTGTGTGGCAGCACCTATTTTAGATGAAACTGTTTCAAATATCTATTGTGTGGAGAATGCCGGTGATCCTTTTTCGGCAAATTTATTCGATTACACTTCTAGTACAGCACCCACAGGTACTGTTTTAACATGGAGTAGAGTTTCCAATCCATTGAATACGAATTCTCATTTAACCGTTTCCGAGGCGCAAAATGTTAGTTTACCTGCATCTTACTATGGTTTTTTCTACGATGAAGCTAATGATTGTGCAAGTGGAACAATAGAAGTGCAAATTGTACGTAATGTGTTGCCGCAATTAAACGAAATAAATGATAATGAACGTTGTGGTCCTGGTACACTTTTATTAAGTGTTGAGCCTAGCGATGGCGCATCTGTCAATTGGTTTGATTCCTTAGATGCTGTTACTCCTATTGCTACTGGCGAGACTTTTACCACGCCCTCTTTGAATGCCACCGCAACTTATTATGTTGAGGCTACCGAAAATGGTTGTACCACAGAAAGACAGCCTGTGGTTGCTAGAATTGGTGTGCAGGCTTCGACCGGTACGGCAACAAACGGTTCTATTTGTAATGTAGCGGCAAACGGACTTACTGCTATAGATTTGGATTCAAGACTTTCTGGTGCTGATCCTGGGGTTTGGATTTTTGTATCTGGTCCAGAAACTAACGTGGATATCAGCTCTACTAATGTGGTGGAATTTGAAGGTGCTGCTTCTGGGGCTTATATTTTTAGCTATACCACTACTAATTCAACAGCACCTTGTGAAAATCCAACAGTCGAAGTTACTATCAATGTGAGCGACTGTGAAACCGATGATGATAATGACGGACTCCTAGGTGGTCAAGAAGTGGTTTTGGGAACCGATTCCAACGATCCTGATACCGATGGCGATGGTATTGAAGATGGTGAAGAGGTAGGTGATGATATTGATAATCCATTAGATGAAGATGGCGATGGTATCATTGATGCCTTGGATTCGAATACCGCAGATGCAGATAACGACGGAGTAAACGACCAACAGGATCCTGCAAATAACAATCCGTGTATACCTAATAGATTTAATGGCAGTTGCGATACTGATGGTGATGGCATTTCAGATTTAGATGAACAAACAAACGGTTCGGATCCAGATGATCCGTGTGATCCTGTGGCAACGCCAAATTGCGATGAGCCTATAGATTTGGAAGTTTTGAAATCTGTAGATAATATAGATGCTTTGGTAGGTGATACTGTAGTATTTACCATTTTGGTCACTAACTTATCAGATAGAACGGCTAGGTCTATAGTAATCGGTGACTTATTGGAGCTTGGTTTTATATTTGTTTCGGCAGATTCTCAAGATTATGATGAAATAACCGGTAGTTGGATTATTCCAGAACTTGAAGCGGGTATTTCTACCGAATTGAATATTACGGTAACCGTAGATGAGCAAGGTCCGTATACAAATACTGCTGAATTATTAGAATCTATTCCATCGGATAATAATTCCGAGAATGATGAATCCACAGTAATTTTAAACACTGAAGCCCCAGAGGGAGTTGATTTAAGAATTTCTAAAGAAGCGAGACCAGAAAAGGCTTTGGTTGGCGATGAAGTGGAATTTATTATTAGGGTAACTAATATTTCCAAATCTGATGTAGTAACGGATATTGTGGTTAATGATCAGATACTGGTTGAAAACGGATTTATGTTCGTTTCGGCAGAATCAGATTTTAATGGAGTCTATGATGAAGATACCGGTAATTGGAATATTCCATCACTAGATAGGGAAGAGACTGCAACCTTAAAGATAATAGCTATAGTGCCTTCATTAGGAATGTTTACAAATACGGCGAATATAGTAAGGTCATCTCCTAGAGATAGTAATACACTCAATAATGAAGCAACGGTTGAGGTTGAAGTGATTGAAAAAAGTCCTGCAGACCCAGGCTTCCTGTTCAACCAATTTTCTCCCAATGGAAATAACCAGAATGAGGTGTTACGAATTAATAGAACTTTGACCGATCCAGAAACTGGTGCACAGGTTGAAGTGGATCTGCAGTATAAAATTAAAATTTACGATCGTTACGGTAACCTTGTTTTTGAAACCGAAAAAGTAAATGATGCCGATGTTTGGGACGGTACCTATAAAGGAAAAGAAGTGCCAAAAGGAACGTATTTTTATATTATGAACTATAGTGTTAATAACGGACCTGAAACATTGGATAAAGGTTGGATACAGCTTATTAGATAAAATATATTATGGATTATAACTTTTATAAACCGAGTTATACTATTGCTCTTGTACTATTTTCTCTGTTAAGCTTTAACGCGTTTGCACAGAAAGAACCACAGTATACTCAGTACATGTACAATATTGGCAGCTTTAACCCTGCATATGTTGGTACGGTAGAAAACCCTGAATTTTCAGGCTTGTACAGGGCTCAATGGATAAATGTACCTGGTGCACCACGTACATTTCGTTTTGGGGCGAACCTCCCTTTTCAAAATGAAAAAGTTGGTTTGGGTATTAATATTGTAAATGATGAATTAGGACCAACTACACAAACCTATGCAGATATCTCTTACTCATACCAGATCATGGTTACGGATGAGACAAAATTATCCTTTGGTATCGATGCTGGTGGTTCATTTCTAAATGTAGATTTTTCTAAAGGTACCTTCGAAAATCCTGGGGAAAATCTGAATGAAGAAATGTTGAGTAAATTTTACCCAACGGTAGGTGCCGGTGCATTTTTGTATGCTGAAGATTGGTACTTAGGTGCTTCGGTTCCTAATTTTTTGACAGAAGGGGTATATAATGATGAGGTTGCATCAATTGTAGAAGACAAACTTCAATTTAATTTTATTGGGGGATATGTGTTCGAGCTTTCTGATAATTTAAAATTTAAACCAGCCTTTTTGGTCAATACTATTTCGGGTTCACCTGTAAACGTAAATTTATCGGGTAACTTCTTAATTGCAGATGTGTTTACCGCTGGTGCTTCCTATCGTTTAGATAATGCATTTAGTGGATTGGCAGGCTTTCAAATATCTAACCAATTATTTGCTGGTTATTCCTATGATTACAATACAAATTTGCTAGGAGAATTTAATAATGGTTCTCATGAAATAATATTAAAATTCTATCTAGGTAGAACAGGAGCTGCAAAATCTAAAGGAAGTGGTGATAAGAATGCTAAAGGAAAGCCTAAACAAGTAGATTCACCCAGATTCTTTTAAATAGAACTATAATGAAATTTAAATTTATCATATCATTTCTGGTTTTTATACCACTTTTGACTTTTGCCCAAAATAAAAAGTCTAAAGCTGATAATCTGTTTTATGGCTATCAATACCAACAGGCAATTACAGAGTATAAAAAGGAAATGGAGAAAAATCCATTGACCAACCATCAATTGTTGAACCTTGCAGATTCTTATTTCAGTACAGGTAGCTTTGATAATGCCTCAGAACTTTATTTAGAAGTCAATAAGAATGACACTATTATGTCTGTGAATAGGTTTAATAAAATGTTACAAAGCTTATCAAAGATTTCTGAACGAGATAGGGTAAAAACTTTTCTTAGGTCTAAAGCGGATAAATTATCTCCAGAACTTTTAGAAAACGCAGAGTTCAATTATAGTTTATTGGAAATCCCGAATAAAAATGATAACAATATTATTCGTGATTTAGGCATCAATAGTCCTCAAGGAGATTTCTCTCCGGCTTTTTACAAAAATGGTATTCTGTTTAGTAGTAGTAGGTCTAGAAATTCTAAAAACGTTTACGAACCTACTGGAGAATCGTATTTAGACATCTATTTTGCTAGAATAAATTCTTCAAATGCCTTGGTAGATGTTGAAGCTTTTAAAGAAATACCGGCTACTGAATTTCACAAATCTACACCGTATTACTCTTCTAAACTTTCTACATTTTTTTATATTCTTTCTAATACTGAAGATGGTGAATTACGATATGATGAGAATGGTAAAAATGCATTGGCAATTGGTACACTTTCAGAAAATGGTAGGTTTAGGTTTATCTTAAAAGATTTAAGTACGTCTTTTTACTATCCATTTTTTGACGATACGACCGAACGCTTATACTTTGCAGCGAATTTTGATGATAGTTATGGTGGTACAGATCTTTATTACGTTTACACTAATAACGGACAGATTATGTCCGCACCTATTAATTTAGGACCTAGGATCAATTCCCCCGGTAATGAAATAGCACCATATATTTTTGATGGCAGTCTTTATTTTTCTTCCGATGTATTTTATGGTCTAGGTGGAATGGATATCTATAAATCTAACATATTGGCTGATGAAGCCTATACCATACCGGTTAACTTAGGCGAGGGTATCAACTCTAAATCAGACGATTTTGGATTTATCATTGAAAGGTCTAAAGATGATGATGGATTATCAGGTTTTTTTGCTTCCAATAGAAAAGGAGGAAAGGGCGGAGATGATCTTTATGCGTTCGAGCTTGATGAAACACCAGGTTTGAAGACTTTTGCGCTTGGGGGCAAAGTGGTAAACCTAAGAAATAAAGCAGGATTACAAGGGGCTCAAGTACGATTGTTAAATCAACAGGGAGATATTTTAAAAGAAGTGGTTTCTGGTGTAGATGGAAGCTTTAGAATTGAAATTCCTTGGATGTCTCAAGTAACCATACAAGCAATGAGCGACGGTTATTCTATTTTCTCAACTACGTACTCAGAAGAGGGTATGAAAGAAATTCAGAATACGGCCTATAACATGGGCTTGGCAAAAATGGAAGATTTAATTACCGAAAAAGAAGAGAAAACTGTACTTAAGCTTAAGAAGTTTTACTTTGATAAAGGGAAATCTACTATGAATGCTCAGGTAGAAACAGAGTTGAAAAAAGTAATTGATGCGGTAGAGCGTTTTCCACAAATTAGGTTAAGAATTGAATCTTACACAGATAGTAGAGGTAGTAGCTCGTATAATAAGAGATTGTCACAAGATAGAGCAAATACCATTAAGCAATATTTGTTAAGTAACGGTTTAAATTCGCATAACATCATTGAAGCTATCGGTTATGGGGAGGAGAAAATAGTAAATAATTGTACTAACGGTGCATATTGCCTAGATTTCCTTCATAAGCAGAATGAACGTACACTATTTGTGGTTGAATAAGATTTGCCTGTTTTTCTAGTTACTATAGAATGATTATATAGAAATAGTAAAGAGCAAAACAGGTTAAAAATAATATTCCTGCATAAGTCAATAACTTTAGTTGTCTGTTAGGCCAAAATTGAGAATCTAGATCGTTACTGGTTACGTTTTTCAAATTCATATACCCGACTATTGGCGCTACAATGAACGAAACAAATGTTGCCAAAGCGACCAAATCTCCCATATTAGCACTGAAAGCAGCAATTACAACAAAATTAATAATTGTTAAAAGGAGTACTCCCGTGGCGTATGCATTCCTGGTGCTATACCACTTGGTTTGCGGTTTTAGTAAAGAGATAATGTCGAGGCTCACCCTTGCCAATGCATCATGTGCGGTCATGCATGTGCTGAACATCGTGGCAAAGGCAGATATGGCGATAAAGAGATATGCCCAAGTGCCTATATGCTCGGTAAATAAACGCACGACTTGATCCGCAAAACTAACGGCGTTATTGCTTAGGTGGGTGTTGGTGCCATATAAGGTATACCAACCTATAACCATAAAAAATATAGCTAAAATTGCCGTTATGATATAGCCTATATTAAATTCTTGTAATGACTCTTTTAAACTTGGCTTATCTTGAGTTTTCCATTTTTCTATACTCCATAAACTAATCCAACTAGAGGCTTCAACAGTGGTGGGCATCCAACCAATTAATCCTATTAAAAAAAGAATTCCGACATCATTAAAAATAGGTAGTGGTTTAAAATCGGCTATATGTTCAACCGGTCCTTTTAAAAGAACTAACACGGTTGTAACCAGTAATGCAATAAACAGAATGCTAATTACGAACTTTAGGCTAATTTCCAGAAATTTGTATTTCCCTAAAATTAGAAGTGCGCTTATAATTAAGAATAGACACAGCGCAACTATAGCTATAGAACTATGCCCTATATTGAATAGATTGATGAATAACCCTGCGGTTACGGTATATAATGCTGCTAAGATGGTAAATGTGGTAACAAATGTTATGATGGCATAAAACCATAAATAGCCTTTTCCTCTGTTGAGATAGCCTTCTATAAGTGTTTTGTTGGTAACATTGGTATACCTTACCCCAAACTCAAAAAAGGGATATTTTAAAACATTAGCCAATATGATAGGTATAATCATTAGCCAGCCATATTGGGCACCTGCTTTTGTGGACAAAACAAGGTGAGAGGTACCTATGGCCATGCTGGCAAACAAAATTCCGGGACCTAAATTTTTAAGTATAGTTTTAAAATTGAACATTGCAGATACGTTTGGTTGGTAACCTTAAATGTAATCTATTTTATTTCTACAGTAGTTCCGTAGAATTTGGGTTGGGTATTCAACAGCATATCAATAAATACTTTTACGCGCGCCAAATATTCTCTTAACTGCACTTTTAAACCTTGGCTGGTAGAAACATCTTGAGCGTTGAAGCCAATGGCATTTAAGCCTTTTTGTTTGGCAATATAAATGGCCCTTTCATTGTGGAATTTTTGAGAAATAACGGTTACATCATCTAAACCAAAAATAAACTTTGCCCTAAACATGGAATCTAAAGTTCTAAAACCTGCATAGTCCAAGAAAATTACATGTTCGGGAATACCGGCTTTAACCAGGTCTTTTTTAAAAGTATCGGGTTCATTATAGTAAATACTGCCATTGTCACCGCTAACCAGTATAAATTCAATTTTACCGGCATTGTATAACGCTTTGGTGGCATCTATACGATAAGTGTAGTAAGGGTTTGGTGAGCCATTGGTTAATTTGTTGGAAGTGCCTAAAACTAAACCTACCCTGTTCTTGGGTGTTGATGAAATGTCTGTAAATGTTTTTCCATCGGCGGTACTTGAAATAATGATGTTACATGCGAAAATGATCAGTACCAGTAGTATTAAAAGTAATCCGAATATTTTAAGAATCTTTTTTAGCATGTAGACTATTTCAATACTAAAGTTAGTAAATAACTTGTGACTTGAATTTGTAAAGTGAATAAAATAAAAAACCCCTGAAATCAATTGATTTCAGGGGTTTGTGGTACTCGAGGCGGGACTTGAACCCGCACGCCCCAAAGAGCACAGGATTTTAAGTCCGGCGTGTCTACCAATTCCACCACTCGAGCATACTTGGTTTTATGAAAAATGTTTTTAACTAACATTTTGCTGAGCGAAAAACGGGATTCGAACCCGCGACCTCCACCTTGGCAAGGTGGCGCTCTACCAGCTGAGCTATTTTCGCAAGTTAATGAACGTGCAACTGTTTCCAGATGCGGGTGCAAATTTAATACAATTCTGTAAATGTCAAAGTAAAAAAGTGTAAAAGAATTAAATATTTTAAGATGTCGCCTTTTTGTCCTTGGTTAACAGACGTTTAATCTCATTTAATTTCATTAAAGCCTCTACAGGGGTAAGTGTATCTATATCCAAATGTGTTATTTCCTCCTTTATTTCCTCTAACAACGGATCATCTAAATTGAAAAAACTTAGTTGCATTTCATCGGCATCGCTCATGAGTTTTTCTCCCACCTCTTCGCTGACATGTTTGTTTTCCAATTTTTTTAAAATCTTGTTTGCCTTTTGAATTACTTGTTGTGGCATGCCCGCCATTTTTGCTACGTGTATACCAAAGCTATGTTCGCTGCCGCCAGGTATTAGCTTTCTTAAGAAAAGTACGTTGTCTTTTAATTCTTTTATGGCTACGTTGAAATTCTTTATTCTATCAAAGGTATTGGTCATTTCATTTAGCTCATGGTAATGTGTGGCAAACATGGTTTTTGCCCTCGCCGGATGCTCATGTAAATATTCAGATATGGCCCACGCTATAGAAATACCGTCATAGGTACTGGTGCCACGACCAATTTCATCTAATAATACGAGGCTACGCTCAGACAAATTATTTAGAATAGATGCTGTTTCGTTCATTTCTACCATAAATGTAGATTCGCCCATTGAAATGTTATCACTAGCGCCTACACGGGTAAATATTTTATCTACCACACCAATTTTTGCCGTTTCGGCGGGAACAAAACTTCCCATTTGAGCCAATAGTACAATCAATGCCGTTTGCCTCAATAGAGCAGATTTACCACTCATGTTTGGTCCTGTGATCATTATGAATTGTTGGTTAGACCTGTCTAGCTGTAAATCGTTTGCAATGTACTGTTCACCTAATGGCAATTGTTTTTCAATGACCGGGTGCCTACCTTCTGTAATCTGCAAATCTGTTGAGTCGTTCAATGCAGGGCAATTGTAACTGTTTTCTTTTGCCAATTGCGCAAATCCGCAAAGGCAGTCTAACTGGGCAACTAAATGCGCGTTGTTTTGTACCGGTGTAATATATTCTTGCATCCACACCACTAATTGTGAGAAGAGTTGCTGTTCTAAGGTTAAGATACGGTCTTCTGCACCTAAAATCTTGGCTTCATACTCTTTGAGTTCATCGGTAATGTATCGCTCTGCATTTACTAAGGTTTGTTTACGTGTCCAGCTTTCTGGTACTTTGTCCTTATGCGTATTTCTTACTTCTATATAATACCCAAAAACATTGTTTGATGCTATTTTGAGCGAGGTTATGCCGGTTGCGGCCGTTTCCCTCTCCAGCATATCGTTTAGATAATTTTTGCCAGATGTTGCCAATCCTCTTAGCTCATCTAATTCTTCCGAAAAACCTTGTGCTATAGTGCTACCTTTTAAAATATTTACAGGTGCTTCTTCACTTAGCATTTCCTTGATTTTTGCCCTTAAAAGATCGCAAGACTGTATTTGGTCACCTGTAAGAGCCAATGACTCATTTTTAGATGATGTGGCCAATTGCTTTATGGGAATTAAGGCTTCAAGTGAATTCTTTAATTGTACAACCTCTTTTGGGTTTACCTTGCCAGTAGCTACTTTAGAAATTAAACGTTCAATATCACCCATTTGTTTAATATGGTGCTGAAACTTTTCTAAGGTAACCTCATCTTGGTATAGATAGGAAACGATTTGTTGTCTCCTTTTAATTTTTTCTAAATTCTTAAGTGGTAGCGCCAACCATCTTTTGATCATTCTGCCACCCATTGGTGAAATGGTTTTGTCTATGACATCTAAAAGGGTAACGGCATTTACATTGGTAGAATGATAGAGTTCAAGGTTTTTAATGGTAAACCTATCCATCCATATATAATCATCTTCGGCAATACGCTGTAATTTTGATATATGTTGTAATTGCCTGTGTTGGGTTTCGCCCAAATAATGTAAAACAACACCCGATGCAATAATTCCACAGCTTAAATGATCTACGCCAAAACCTTTTAAGGTATTTGTGTTAAAATGAGAGGTTAAATTCTCTAAGGCATAATCTTCTTGAAAAACCCAATCTTCTAAATAAAATAAATGGTGGTTTTTACCGAATACTTCTAAGAACTCTTTTTTATGAGCTTTTGAAATTAAGATTTCGTTTGGTGAAAAATTCTGTATTAACTTATCAATCTGTTCTTCGCTTCCTTCAGAGGTTAAAAATTCTCCAGTTGAAATATCAATGAAAGAAATCCCGATTTTTTTCCGTCCAAAATGAATGGCGCAAAGAAAATTATTGGTTTTTGAGTTTAAGATATCATCGTTCATTGCTACCCCGGGTGTAACCAGTTCGGTAACCCCTCTTTTTACAATGGTTTTGGTCTGCTTAGGGTCTTCAAGTTGATCGCAAATTGCAACTCGTTGCCCCGCTTTCACCAATTTAGGTAAGTAAGTGTTAAGCGAATGGTGTGGAAAACCTGCCAATTCGGTGCGTTCTCCGCCATTATTTCTATTGGTTAGAATTATGCCCAGTATACGTGAAGCTTTTACCGCATCTTCACCAAAAGTTTCATAAAAATCACCTACTCTAAACAGCAATAATGCATCAGGATATTTAGTCTTGATGGTATTGTATTGCTTCATTAAAGGGGTTACCTTTTTTGTTTTGCTTTTTCCCGCCACTTTATCTTTATCTCATTAATTTTGCTCCTTCACGAAAATATGGTTTTATCACTGAAATTTTAATCATTGTTGATATTTGAGGATAAGTTTGTACCCATATTGTACTAATGAAATTGAATAAGGATTATGAGGAAATTAAGAAATGATGAACTGGGAAGAATAGATGTGGAAGGATATAAGCTCGCCGGTAAATCGCCAATTATAATTGTACTTGATAATATTAGAAGTTTAAATAATATTGGTTCCGTTTTTAGAACTGCGGATGCCTTTCTTGTAGAAAAGATTTATTTGTGCGGTATTACCGCTACTCCTCCTCATAAAGATATACATAAAACTGCTTTGGGTGCTACCGATAGTGTAGATTGGGAGCATGTTCCAGAAACGATTACATTGGTCGAAAGGCTAAAAAATGAAGGCTGCCATGTTATTTCTGTGGAACAGGCAGAAAATGCTACCCAGCTAAATGACTATGCACCCATAAATGAAAAAAAGCAAGTACTTGTTTTTGGTAATGAGGTTAAGGGCGTAACGCAAAACGTTGTTTCTGCCAGTGATCAAGTTTTAGAGATACCTCAATTTGGTACTAAACATTCCTTGAATATTTCGGTCAGTGTCGGTATTGTGATTTGGGATTGTTGGAGTAAAATTAACGCATAAAAAAACCTGATCATAGACCAGGTTTTTAAGTATAGTTTGAGTTAGTTAGTCGCACGTATGCCTTCACAATAAAAGATTTTCTTTTCATTTACGCAAGAAATCATGCAATTTATTATTGATATAAATTGGATAGGGCAAAGTCTTCGATCTTGGTTAAAACGGTTTCATAATCACTTTTTCGGCTCACGAAATCTAACTCGCTAACATCCATAATTAGTTGGTTCTCTTTGGGGTAAGTTCGCAAAAAGTCAAAGTAACCTCTATTGATTTTCTCTAGATAGGATAGCTCTATATTCTGCTCGTAATCTCTACCTCGTTGTTTAATTTGTTGTAATAACCGTTCTGTAGTTTGGTATAGATAAACGTAAATTTTTGGCTTTTTAACTTCTTTGTACATAAAATTGAACACTTTTCTGTAAAGGTCAAATTCGTTTTGTTGAAGGGTTACTTTAGCAAAAATCAAAGATTTATAAATATCGTAATCACTGACCATAAAACTTTTAAAAAGGTCTAGCTGGTTGGTGTCTTCTGTAAATTGTTGATAACGATCTGCTAAAAATGACATTTCTAAAGGAAAAGCATATCTAGATTGGTCGATATAAAAGTTTGGTAAAAACGGATTTTCGGCAAATCTTTCTAAAATCAACTTTGCATTGAAATCATCTGCAATTTTGGTGGCAAGGGTTGTTTTTCCTGCTCCAATGTTACCTTCAATTGCAACATATTGCAAACTGGCAAAAAAGGTATGTCTGTTTTTGAACAGTCTTTGTATTTGTTTGGTAATGCTGCTTTTATCTTTGCACTCCTGTAATAAGTTTCGCGTATCCTTGTTAAAAATAGGGTGGTAGAATTGCGGCGATATATCAGCAAGTGGTTTTAAGATAAATTTTCTCTCTTGCATTTTTGGGTGCGGTATGGTAAGCGCATCAGTATTTATAACCTCTTTGTCATAATAAATAATGTCAATGTCCAAAGTTCTACTCTGGTAACTTTCACTATGGTTTCTTTCTCTTCCAAAGGCGGTTTCAATATCCAATAGTTCTTTTAGAAGGTCATTAGGTGACAGTAAGGTTTGTAGTTCTAAACACGCATTTAGGAAATCTTCGCCTTCAAAACCCCATGACGGGGTCTTATAAGTGGCAGATACTTGTCTAATTTCACCTGCAACTTTGCCTATTTCAAAGATGGCTTTTTGTAATAATAGTTGACGGTTGCCTAAATTGCTTCCTATAGATAATAATGCTGTTTTGTATACTCCCATAATCTTAGAACAAAATAACTAAAACATATTCACATTAGTTATCTTTGTTAACTATTTAAAATAAAGATTTAAATGAAATTTTTAAGAAATTTTCTAGCGTCCATTTTAGGCTCCTTGTTTGCCTTCGGAATCATGTTCGTAATGTTTTTGATTTTCGTAAGCCTTGTTAGTAGTAGTGAAGACACTGTTTCTGTTAAGGATAACTCTATTCTTGAACTGCAACTTCAAAGACCTATTTCTGATTATACAGGTAGTAATGAGCTTGATCCATTTGCAGGTATATTCGATGAGTCGCAAGGATTGGATGAAATTATACATGCTATAGAGGTGGCCAAAAATGATGACCGTATAAAGGGTATTAGTATAAATAATAATTTCATTATTGCTGGTTTGGCACAAACTCAGGCAATTAGAAAATCACTTGAAGATTTTAAGGCAGAAGGGAAGTTCATTTATGCGTATGCAGATTTTTTCATGCAACGTGATTATTATTTGGCTAGTGTTGCCGATTCTGTTTTTATAAATCCGGTTGGGGTATTAGATTTTAAAGGATTGTCAACAGAGGTGCTTTACTATAAAGAACTCCAAGAGAAATCTGGTATTAAGATGGAGGTTATTCGCCATGGTAAGTATAAAAGTGCGGTTGAGCCATATTTAGAGGATACAATGAGTGAAGCAAATAGAAGTCAATTGACTTCATTATTGCAATCTTTATGGAACTCAATGGTGACGGATATGTCTGAAACCAGATCTATTTCTGAATCTGACCTAAACATAATTGCAGATACATTAGGCGGCAGAACTCCTAAGTTTGCAAAATTGTCTGGATTGGTAGATGATGTTGTTTTTTATGATGAATATGAAAACAAATTGGCAAATGCATTACAATTAAAGAAAGATGAGAAAATTAATTATAGCACTTTAGATGACTACGTAAAGTACTCTAATAAAAAGACACTGAAATCCGGTGATGATAAAATTGCGGTAGTTTTTGCGCAGGGAGAAATATTTTACGGTGAAGGTGGTCCTAATATTATAGGTCAGGGTATCATTAACGAAGCTTTGATAAAAGCTCGTGAAGATGATAAGGTTAAGGCGATTGTATTGCGGGTTAACTCTCCTGGAGGTAGTGCATTAACTTCCGATATTATTTGGAGAGAAGTAGAATTGACAAAAAAGGAGAAACCAGTCATCGTTTCTATGGGAAATGTAGCTGCCTCTGGCGGGTATTATATTGCTGCCGGTGCTAATAAAATTTACGCTGAACCTACTACTATAACGGGTTCAATAGGTGTATTCGGTACAGTGCCCAATTTAACCGAGTTGGCAGATAATGTAGGTATAAATGCAGAACAGGTCGGCACTAATAAAAACGCTGTGGAATATTCTCTTTTTGAGCCAATGCAAGATAGTTTTAAAAACCAGGTTCAAGAGAGTATTGAAGAGACTTATGAGACTTTTCTGCAAAGGGTTTCGCAAGGTAGAGGTATGACAATGGCACAGGTAGATAGTGTTGCTCAAGGTAGAGTTTGGAGTGGTACAGAGGCATTGGAGATTGGTCTGGTAGATGAATTGGGTAATTTAGATGATGCTATTGCCGCTGCTGCAGAAATGGCTGAGTTAAGTGCATATGGCGTTAAGAAATTTCCGAAGTATAAAAGCGGATTTGAGCGTTTTATGGAAGATCTTGAAGGTGCAAGTGTAAGGGTTAAAGAAAATCTGTTAAAAGATGAGATAGGGGAAGAGGCTTACCAAGTTCTTAAGGAACTTAAATCTCTAAAAAAGCAAAGTGGAATACAAGCTAAAATGCCGTTTGCTTTAGATATTAAATAAGTTTATGACCTTAAAAGATAGAAAATTAGCACACCGTATTTATCTGTATTTAGGGGCTTTGTTTATTACCTCCTTAGTTGTTTCTAATCTTATTTTTCAGAAATTTTTCTATTGGAATCCCTTCGGGGATTTCACCGTTTTTGGAGTATCCCTTTTTGAGGTTTCCGTAGGTATTTTACCTTACCCGATCACTTTTTTAATCACTGATCTCATATCTGAAATTTACGGTAGAAAAATGGCGAACCAAATTGTTACCGCCGGTATATTTGCCTCTTTCTTTTCCATGGGAATCATTTTAGTTGCAGAAGTAGCCCCAGCTATACCTTCTTCACCCATAAATGATGCTACATTTACCCAAGTTTTTGCTTTGTCACCAATAGCGGTCTTGGCCTCTATGATTGCGTATTTGTTGGCGCAATATGTAGATGTTGCCATATATCATTTTTGGAAAAAATTGACAAAAGGAAAGTACTTATGGTTACGTAACAATTTTTCAACATTTCTATCACAATTTCTAGATACGTTTACCGTTGTGGCATTGTTATGTGTCTTTAAAGTATTGCCGTGGGAGCTTTTTTTCGGACTGGTAGTCAGCGGATTTATTTTTAAGATTTTTATAGCATTTATAGACACCCCTTTTCTCTATTTCTTCGTATATATTATGAGAAAGCGTTTTAATCTAAGGCCAAATGAAGAATTGGACTTAGATATTATGGATTTAGAAAAACAAAATAGAACAGTATAAAAATTTACTATGGGTAAGAAAATATTGAAAATTGTAGGAGTACTTTTTTTATTGATACTAATCGTTTTAATTGCAGCACCTTTTTTCTTGGAAGCAAAAATTGGTGACATTATAAAGAATAACGTTAACAACAACGTCAATGCTACATTAGATTTTTCGGAGGCAAACTTGAGTTTGGTAAAAAGCTTTCCAAATGCGGAAGTAGGTTTCAAAGATGTGGTGTTGATCAACAAAGCCCCTTTTGAGGGCGATACGCTCTTCAAAGCCAATAATTTGGATTTGACCATGGGTATAATGCAGTTGTTTAAAAGTACTGGCGATGCAATTGCCATTAACGATATTAATTTGGACGGAGCCTTGGTGAATATTGTGGTGGATAAAGAAGAAAATGCTAACTATGATATTGCTTTGGCTTCTGAAACTGCATCTACGGTAGAAGAGCCAAGTACTACCGATGGTTTTTCTTTTGACCTGCAGTCTTATGAAATTACAGATTCAAGAATCTATTACACCGATAATTCTACGGGTATAGCTTTTAAATTAGACGATTTTCAACACAATGGAACAGGAGATTTGTCTTTAGCTACTTCGGAGTTGGATACGCATACCAACGCTCTAATTTCTTTGGAAATGGACAGTGTAAACTATCTGAATAAAAACAAGATAAAATTAGATGCACTTATCGGTATAGATTTAAACGAGAATAAGTATTCATTTTTAAAAAACGAAGCGCTGATCAATCAGTTGCCATTAGTGTTCGATGGTTTTGTTAAATTGAATGAGACAAGTCAAGAAGTGGATTTGACTTTTAAGACCCCATCATCTGATTTTAGAAATTTCTTAGGTGTCATTCCCGAAGCGTATTCAAAAAATATTGAAGATGTAACTACAACAGGTAATTTTACGGTAAATGGTAATTTTAACGGTGTTGTGGATGAAACCCATATTCCAAAATTTCATATCGAATTAAATTCTGATAATGCGTCTTTTAAATATCCAGATTTACCAAAAGCGGTTAAGAATGTTTTTTTAGATGTTCAGATAGATAATGAAACGGGTATTGTTGAAGATACTTACGTAAATATCAATAAGGCATCGTTCATGATAGATGAAGATAAGTTCAACCTTACTTCTAATATCACGGAGCTTATGGGTAATACTAAGGTTAAGGCCCATATGGATGGTAATATGAATTTGGCAAATATTTCTAAAGCTTATCCTGTACCAGCTGAATACAATTTAAAAGGAATGTTGAAAGCGGATATCTCAACTGCTTTTGATATGGCTTCGGTAGAGAAAGAACAATACGAAAAAACAAGTACTACCGGTGATTTGAGTTTGACCGATTTCGAATATAATTCAGACGAACTTGCCAATCCGGTTACATTTAAATCTGCACGCTTAACTTTCAATCCAAAGACGGTGACATTAAATAGTTTAAATGGTACCACTGGTACTACAGACTTTGATGCTACGGGTACTATAAATAATTTGTTGGGTTTTATGTTTAACGATGAAAAGGTTGAAGGTAATTTCAACTTGAAGTCCAACTCTTTTGCCCTTAACGATTTTATGGTTGCCGAAACGGAAACACCATCTACTACGGGTGAAAATGAAACTACAGGCGAAAATACGGAGGAAAAGATTAAGATTCCATCATTTCTGGATGCCACTATTTATGCCGATGCTAAAAAGGTAATTTACGATGATATTGTTCTAAGCGATGTTACTGGGGTTCTAAAAATTAAAGATGAGACAGCTACACTTAGTAATATGTCTGCAGGTATGTTCGGTGGTAAAATAGGCTTTAATGGTCAGGTTTCTACTAAAACCGATACACCTACATTTAATATGAAATTAGATCTAAATCAGTTGGGTATTCAAGAGACGTTCGCTTCTGTAGATTTATTTAAGGCGGTGGCTCCAATTGCTCAAATGTTAAACGGTAAATTAACTTCAGATATTTCTTTATCGGGTAATTTGACAGACGATTTAATGCCGAACTTGTTATCGCTTAGTGGAGATTTGTTTGCAGATATCATGACGGAGGAAGTAAATACAGAATCTGCACCAGTACTAAATACGTTGGTTTCAAAATTAAACTTCATAGATGTTGATCAACTTAATTTAAAGGATATTAAAACATCATTATCATTTAAAGATGGTATTGTGGCGGTGAAACCTTTTACTTTGAATTATAAGGATATCGCCATCAATGTAGATGGTAGCCATTCTTTTGATCAAAAGTTGAATTACAAAGCATCTTTACAGGTGCCTGCAAAATATCTAGGGTCAGATATTACTAAACTTATATCTAAAATTGATGATGCTTCATTAACAGACCTTACTATACCGGTTGTAGCAAATATTGGTGGGGCTTATAGTAGTCCTACTGTAACAACAGATTTAACATCTGGTGTTAAGGAGTTAACAAGCAAATTAGTTGAGATCGAAAAGCAAAAGCTCATCAACAAAGGTACTGACAAGGCTAAAGATTTGATTGGTGGTTTAATTACCGGTAATAAAGCGGCCCAAGATTCTGTGAGTAATGAAACCTCTACCACGAATACCAGTGCTAAAGATATTTTAGGCGGAATTTTAGGAACAAAAAAAGATACCGTAACATCAGCAACTTCCACAAAGACCGATTCTACACCAGCAAATACACAGAAAGAAGCTGTTAAAGAAAAGGCCAAGGATATCTTAGGTGGACTCTTCGGTAATAAGAAAAAAGATAGTACTAACTAATGGTTAAGCCAACATAGAAACCTTCGCTACCTCTAACGTTGAATACCGTGTTGTCTTCAAATATTAGATACTGACCTTTTATACCTTTCAATTTACCTTCAAATGTAGGTGTTTTGGTAAGGTTAAGGCTTTTTACCTTGGCAGGGTATTGCAACACCGGAAATTCCAATTCTGTCTCTTGGTTGGTTTCTAGGTAATACGGCAATGCTTCCTCTGGTATATATTGTTTGAGTTTTTCTCGCCATTCTTGTAGATTTTCATCTACGACATTATTGGTGAGCATGGTTCGCCAGTTGGTTTTGTCCCCTACATGATCTTTAAGGGCAACTTCGGTTATTCCCGCCAAATAGCGATTTGGTACTTCTACGATTTCTATAGCTTCATGTGCACCTTGATCGATCCATCTTGTGGGTACTTGGGCTTTTCTAGTAACACCTACTTTTACATTGCTTGAGTTGGCTAAATAGACTACATGTGGTTGTAACTGTACTTTTTTCTCGTACGCCAGATTTCGGTCTTCTTGATCTAAATGAGCTTTGCTTAATTCTGGTCGCATGATCCAATCACCAGCAGAAGGAATTTCAAAAAAGCAGGTTCTGCAAAAGCCTTGTCTATAAATAGGTCTGTCATTGCCACAGTTTAGACATTCGCATTTAATAAATTCTATTTTTAACGTTTTGTCAAGTACTTGGTTTACATTCAAAAAATCTGATTCGAACAACATGAAATATTGAATTGGACTTCCTATTTCTGTCTGCATTTTTCTTAGTACTCCTTCGTATTGCATGTTAATGTAGCTTATTGATTTGTAATTTGAAAATGATAATTAGATACCCTATTTTTAGCAGCACAAAGATACCCATAAATGCCAATTACCCTATTTAATTCTATTGCCTCTTGGTTGCTGAAAAAACGATTTCACCAAATAGAACTTTTTTTAAAATATCCAGAAGAAGTTCAAGAAGAGGTGCTGTTGCAATTGCTAGAATTTGCTGAAGATACCGAGGTGGGTAGAACGTATGATTTTGAGTCAATTGAGTCTTACAAAGATTTTAAGGAAAGGCTGCCTATTGTTTCTTATGAAGAAATTCAACCCATTATTGAACGTACTAGAAGAGGGGAGCAAAACCTGTTTTGGCCTACCAAAGTAAAGTTGTTTGCCAAGAGTAGTGGTACCACCAATGCTAAAAGTAAATTTATTCCGGTTAGTGGAGAGGCTTTAGAAGATTGTCATTATAAATCCAGTAAAGACCTTTTGTGTCTTTATTTGAATAACAACGAAAATTCTCAACTATTTACAGGTAAGAGTCTACGTTTAGGTGGTAGTAAAGAGCTTTATGAAGATAATGGTTCTTTGTTCGGCGATTTATCTGCAATCTTAATCGATAATATGCCTTTATGGGCAGAATATAGTAGCACGCCTAGTAATAAGGTCTCTTTAATGAGCGATTGGGAAAGCAAGCTAATGGCTATTATTCATGAAAGCGTACAGGAAAACGTAACTAGTTTAGCAGGAGTACCTTCTTGGATGTTGGTATTAATGAATAAAGTTCTAGAAGAGACCGGTAAGGATAATCTATTTCAGGTTTGGGAAAACTTGGAGGTATACTTTCACGGTGGGGTAAATTTTAATCCGTATAAGGAACAATACAAAAAAATACTTCCAAAGAATAACTTTCAATACTATGAAATTTATAATGCATCTGAAGGTTTCTTTGCAATTCAAGATAGAAATGGTGCAGACGATTTGTTGTTGATGTTAGACTACGGTATATTTTATGAGTTTATTCCCATGGATGTCTATGGTGCTTTAAACGAAGATGCTATACCATTATGGGATATTGAATTAGGTAAAAACTATGCTATAGTTATAACTACAAATTCAGGCTTATGGAGATATAAAATAGGGGATACGGTACGTTTTACTTCTAAAAGCCCTTATCGTATTAAAGTTACTGGTCGTACTAAGCATCATATTAATGTTTTTGGGGAAGAACTTATAATTGAGAATGCAGAAGAAGCGTTAAAAATAGCTTGCGCTAAAACCGGTGCGGAAATTATGGACTATACCGCCGGACCCATTTTTATGGTCAATAAGGAAAAAGGGGCACATGAGTGGATCATGGAATTTAGAAGCATGCCCAAAGACTTTGGTGCTTTTGTTGAAATTTTTGACAATGCTTTAAAATCCCTTAATTCTGATTATGAGGCTAAGAGGCTTCATAACATTACATTGAATGCTCCTATTGTTCATGAGGCTCGTAAGAATCTTTTTTACGACTGGTTAAAGAAAAATGATAAACTTGGTGGGCAGCATAAAATTCCTAGACTATCTAATAAAAGGGATTATTTAGATGAGCTTTTACTAATGAACAAGTAATTTGCTCTATACACACCAAATATTGACCTAATCACAACATTATTTGATATTTTCATAATCATTGCCATACATTTGTTGAGGTTCATGTAGTTTTTGTCCTACAGGTATTATGTTATTATTTCATATATCCTATTATGAATAATGGGGTCTACATCGATAAATTTTAACCTGTAAACAATTAAATAGTGATTGGTAGGATAATTAATACAACTTGCTGGAGCAAAACTTAACCAAAACTATAAATACTATTATTATGGCAGAAAAATTAGTGATCGTTTCAGATATGTGGGGCGCTAAAAAAGGATTGTGGATTACTTCTTACTTAGGGTATCTGCAACAGTACTTTGATATTACTTTTTATGATAGCCAACAATTGGCGAATTTGGATATTTTAATTCAGACCGAAGAAAATGTACATAATGCCTTTTTAGAAGGTGGTACAGATACAGCTGTTTCTCATTTATTAAAGAAAGAAACAGAAGCTTGTTATTATTTAGCCTTTAGTACCGGTGCTACAATTGTTTGGGAGGCCGCTAAGAGAGGTTTACCTGTGAAGTCTTTATATGGTGTATCTCCAACCAGAATACGTAAAAAGAACGAGAGACCTAATATTCCTTATACACTGGTTTATGGTGCTAATGATGAATTTAGACCAAGCGAAGAATGGGCAAATAAATTAGGTGTAGAAATGAATGTTTTACCTAACTATGGTCATACTTTATATACAGATGAAAAAATAATTAAAAAGGTCTGTATGGATTTATTGCAAGAAGTAACGCAGATTGCACCACAGGTTAAAAAGAAAGTGGTATAGCCTTTTAATATAAGATTTAAGAATATAAAAAAAAGCGAAGATGAAAATCTTCGCTTTTTTTATGCTTTGCTTTATAAAATAGTAGTTACGAAACTGCCTTTAATTTTTTAATGGTATCATGAGATAACATTTCTTCGGCATATGGTTTTGTAACCTTAAAGTTTGTTTCACCAGAACTTGGCATTTCAAACATTGCATCGGTAAAAATCGCTTCGCACAATGAACGTAGACCTCTAGCTCCAAGCTTGTACTCTATAGCTTTTTCTACAATGTAATCTAACGCTTGATCTGTAATGCTAAAAGTAATGTCATCCATCGCAAACAATTTTTCATATTGTTTGATGATTGCATTTTTTGGTTCCGTTAAAATAGCCCTAAGGGTTTTCTTATCTAGCGGATTCATATGTGTAAGCACCGGAAGTCTACCAATGATTTCAGGAATTAGACCAAAATCCTTTAAATCTTTTGGGATGATGTATTGTAATAAATTATCATCATCTAAAGAACTGTCAGATTTTGAAGCACTATAACCAACTGCTTGCATGTTCAATCTTTTGGTAATCGCACGTTCTATACCATCAAAAGCTCCTCCGGCAATAAACAGAATATTCTCTGTATTTACCTCAATGAATTTTTGATCAGGGTGTTTTCTTCCTCCTTTAGGCGGTACGTTAACCGTTGTGCCTTCCAAAAGTTTTAGAAGACCTTGTTGAACTCCTTCACCGGAAACATCTCTGGTGATAGATGGATTATCGCTCTTACGGGCAATTTTGTCAATTTCATCTATAAAAACGATACCTCTTTCTGCTTTCTCAAGATTGTAATCTGCTGCTTGCAAAAGACGGGTCAATATACTTTCTACATCTTCACCAACATAACCTGCCTCTGTTAATACGGTAGCATCTACAATAGCCAATGGTACGTTAAGCAATTTGGCAATGGTCTTTGCCATAAGCGTCTTACCGGTACCGGTTTGACCGACCATTACAATATTACTTTTTTGTATTTCTACATCATCTTCTTTTGATGATGGCTGTAATAATCTTTTATAGTGATTGTAAACAGCAACAGACATCACTTTTTTGGTACGTTCTTGACCAATTATAAAAGTGTCTAAAAATTCTTTGATCTCTTGCGGTTTTTTTAAAACAAGTTCAGAAGAAAGATCGTTGGTCTTTGTTTGTTTTGACTCTTCTGCTACAATTCCATGCGCTTGTTCAATACAACGGTCGCAAATATGTGCGTCTAGACCAGCAATCAACAAATTTGTTTCTGGTTTTTTTCTACCGCAAAATGAACATTCTAAATTTTCCTTTGCCATTATCTATCTTCTCAATTCTATTCCTTAACGATCTAAAATCGTTTTTGGTTTAAAAATCATCTATTAATTTGAATAAGTTAGTCGAATTTATTTCTTATCCCTTACCAAAATTTCATCGATCATTCCGTATTTAAGTGCTTCATCAGCCTTCATCCAGTAGTCACGGTCACTATCTTCACGTACTTTTTCGATGTCGGTACCAGAGTGTTCTGCAATGATTTGATAAAGTTCATCTTTCAACTTCAAGATTTCTCTAGCTGTAATTTCAATATCACTGGCCTGACCCTGTGCACCACCTAACGGTTGGTGTATCATAACACGAGAATGTTGCAAACCACTACGTTTTCCTTTCTCGCCGGCACATAATAAAACAGCACCCATTGAAGCTGCCATACCAGTACATATGGTGGCTACATCTGGAGAAATAAACTGCATTGTATCATATATACCTAAACCGGCATAAACACTACCTCCTGGAGAGTTAATGTAGATTTGAATATCCTTTTTGGCATCTACACTCGCCAAAAACAATAATTGTGCCTGTATAATGTTGGCAACCTGATCATTGATACCGGTTCCCATAAAAATGATGCGATCCATCATTAAACGCGAATAAACGTCCATTGCCACAACATTCATAGAACGTTCTTCTATAATGTTAGGCGTCATGTTCGTAGGGTACATGCTGCTCATTATAGTATCGTAGTATGTACTGCTGATCCCTTGGTCGTTTATAGCGAAATTCTTGAATTCTTTTCCGTAATCCATAAATTGTATGTCTATATTTTAGAGTAAAAAAAGGTGCCGAAAATTATATTTCCGGCACCGTAAAGATACTTAATTTATTGTTTGGAATTATCCGTAAACTTCTTTCACGAAATTTTCATAGGTAACCTCCTTAGTCTTAAGGTTTGCCTTTTCTTTGTAAAGATTCAATAATTTTTGACTCATCAATTGTTCTGATAGTCTTTTTACCTCATCTTGGTTACCTAACACACGGGCAGCGATCGTATCCAACTCTTCTTCTTTTGGGTCTAACTGTCCAAATTGTGCCATTTGAGAACGAATAAATCCTTTTGAGAATTCTTTCAACTCGTCAAACTGAACTTGTAGTTCATTGTCACGAATTATTTTACCTTCAATAAGTTGGTAACGTAAGCCTTTTTCTGATTTAGCATACTCTTCAGCTGCTTGTTCTTCCGATAATGGCTCTTCACCTGTCATTTGAATCCACTTGGTCAAGAAACCGGTAGGTAGTTCAAACTTGGTGTTTTCTATAAAGTATTCAGTAACGTCGTTCAATAATTTTTGATCGGCCTGTTGCTCAAATTGTTTTTCAGAATCTTCTTTGATACGCTCTTTTAATTCCTTTTCAGATTTTACACTATCAGGTCCAAAAAGTTTATCAAAAAGCTCTTGGTTTAATTCAGCAGCTTCTCTTTCGTTAATTTCAGAAATAGTAAAAGTTACCTCTATATCCAATGCTTCTGCTTTCTGTTGGTCTATACCTAAAGCGCTAGAAAGCATATGGTCTTCTTTAAAAAGACCTTTGGTTTTTAGAGTAACTTCATCACCGACTTTTTTGCCTTTTAGGGCATCTAAAGCTTTTTTGCTTTTTAATTTATCGGTTTCGATCATAGTTTTACTATCGATCTCTTCAGCTTCATTAACGAAAGTACCACTTACTTCGTCGTTTTTGCTAACCTCATCTTTACTTACAAGCTTACCGTATTGTTTTTGAATACGCTCAACTTGTTCGTTCACCATTTTGTCGTCAGCTACAATCTTGTACTGTGTAATGGCTTTTTTTGTTTTCAAAGAAACTTCAAAATCCGGAGCAAGACCTAATTCAAACTCAAATGCCAATTCGTCTTGATCCCAATCAAAATTATCCTGTTGTTTTGGTAAAGGGTTACCAAGAACATCTAATTTTTCTTCGGTAAGATATTTGTTAAGATTGTCTTGTAATAATTTGTTGACCTCATCTACCAATACAGCTTTACCGTATTGCTTCTTTATAAGTCCCATAGGAACTTGGCCTTTTCTAAAACCAGGAATATTAGCTTGCTTCTTATAATCCTTTAAAATGGTGTCTACCTTATCTTGGTAATCTTCTTTTGTGATAGCAACTTTAACTACTGCATTTAAATCGTCTATCTGCTCTTTCGTAATATTCATTCCTTAATATCTATTTGCATGTGTAAAATGGGATGCAAAAATACTACATTTTACAAAGTCAACCAATTTTTTAAAGTATTGAATTTCAAATCACAAGCAACTATGACTTGTCTTCTTTTAACAGTGAAAAAAAGATTGATTGTAAAAAAGATAGCAAGAGGCTAAAAATCAATGCCCACCAAATATTTCCTACGGCAAAACCATCTATAAGATTGTCTGCCAAAAGAATCATTAAAGCGTTTATGATCAGTAAAAAAAGACCAAAAGTTATTACCGTTACGGGTAATGTTAGTATTACCAGTATGGGTTTTACCAATAAATTTAGAATACTCAGTACAACGGTAACTATAATTGCGGTCAAGTAACCATCTACCGATACGTTGGGCAATACATTTGCTAAAATGATTACGGCAAGTGCGCTTAAAAGAATTCTTAATATTAGTTTCATAATGTTGGTTTTAGATGATATAAGATAAGCGTTTAGTCTCTATTAAAAAAGTTGAGCGATTTTTCAAAGAATTGTTTTGGATTTTCAGCGTGCAACCAGTGCCCGGCATTATCGATAGTTTCTACGCTAGCCTTTGGAAAATGTCTGTGAATAATTTCAAAATCATTTTGAGTTACATATTCAGATTTATCTCCTCTTAAAAATAGGGTAGGTCCGTCAAAACTATCCGTACTGTTGATATTGTCGCCAATATCTTCCATTTTTTTACTTAACACCTCTAGGTTAAATTTAAAGCGCAGTTTTTTATTTTCATCCCTATCAAGGTTTTTTAATAAGAACTGACGTATTCCCGGGTTTGATAGATGTTTTTTTAACTGCTCATCGGCATCTCTTCTTGATTTTAAATTGGTGGTGTCAATGGCATTTAGGCCATTGATGATGTCTTGATGATGAGGCGGGTAATATTTAGGAGCAATATCTGCAATCAGTAATTGGTTTACACGCTCGGGATGACTGCAAGCAAATTGCATGGCGGTTTTGCCCCCCATGGAATGACCAATTATAGCGGTGCTTTCAATATTATGTGCGTCTAAATAATTTAGAAAATCGTTGGCTAAAATGTCATAATTAAAATCTGGAGAATGAAAACTTTTACCATGATTTCTTTGGTCTATTAAGTGAACACAAAAACCATGTTCCGCATATTGTGCGCCTAAAGTTTTCCAATTATCCAACATACCTAAAAACCCGTGTAAAATACACAGTGGTTTTCCTTGCCCTAAAATTACCGAATGTAAGATCTGTTTCATTTTAATCGTTGTAAGTACATGTTTACCACATTGTCCAATCCTAAATAAAGAGCTTCACTAATTAATGCGTGACCAATGGAAACCTCTAGTAAGTTAGGTATGTTTTGAGCAAAATATTTAATATTGTCCAAGCTAAGGTCGTGACCTGCATTGATGCCTAAACCTAGCTCATTTGCTTTTTTTGCGGCCTCTATAAATGGTCGAATAGCTTTTTCCTTATCATTTTCATAATCGGTGGCGTAGCTTTCGGTGTAAAGTTCAATACGATCGGTGCCTACAGTTTTAGCTCCTTCGATCATTTTTGGGTCGGGGTCTACAAAAATTGACGTTCTAATTCCGGCAGATTTAAAAGTTTTAATAACGTCGGTTAAAAATTCTTTATGTGCTATAGTGTCCCAGCCTGCATTAGAGGTTATTGCATCAACTGAATCTGGTACTAAGGTTACTTGTTCTGGTTTGACCTCAAGTACCAACTCGATAAATTTTGAAATAGGGTTACCCTCTATGTTGAATTCCGTTTTAACGATTTTCTTCAAGTCCCTGGCATCTTGATACCTTATGTGTCTTTCATCGGGTCTTGGGTGTATGGTTATGCCTTGTCCTCCAAAACTTTCTATGTCAGTAGCTACCTTAAGTAAATTTGGAACATTACCACCGCGGGCATTTCTAAGTGTTGCAATTTTGTTAACGTTTACGCTAAGTTTTGTCATTATGTCTTATTTAGCTTTTAAGAGCCTCAAAAATACAAATAAGGCACACCTTTTGATATTATTAATTGTTATTTTGCGTTATAAATAGGCTTATGCATATTCAAGAACATATCATTACGAACTTACCGGTATTCGACATTAAGGATACTTCTGAAAAAATATTGGAATTTTTTCACGATACCACCTATTCCCATATTGCCATTTTAGAAGAAGGGCGATTTTTGGGGCTGTTCTCAGAGATTGATGCTGACGGACTTATGCCTGACTCGAAAATAGAGGATTTTAGGTATGAGCTGCAAAGTTTCTTTGCTCGTAGAGAGACCAATTGGTTAGATGTTTTAGAGGTTTTTGCACGTAATGAAGCTAATTTGTTGCCTATTTTAAACGAGAAAGAAGAGGTGGTAGGGTATTATTGTCTTACCGATATTGTTGCAGAGTTTATTGATACACCTTTTTTTACCGACCCAGGTAGTATACTAGTTGTAGCAACGGGCATTAAAGATTATTCCTTTAGTGAGATTGCACAGATTGTAGAAAGTAATAATGCAAAGCTAATCGGTGGTTTTATTACCGATACCCAAAATGATATAGTTCAAGTAACCTTAAAGATTACGGCGAATAATTATAATAAGGTAGTGCAAACTTTTAGACGTTACAATTATCATATTTTATTCGGTAATAGTGATGACGAGTTTCTTGAAGACCTAAAAAAACGATCGGACTACTTGGATAAATACCTTAATGTATAATATGAAAGTAGCTGTATACGGTCAAACTTATCAAGATAATGCTATTGAATACCTCATTGAACTGTTAGATGAGTTAAAAAAGGTATCTGCCAAAGTTTTTATAGAGAAAGATTTTTACGATCTCTACAGCGCTAGGGATAACTCAGAGATATTTCCGGTTTTTACATTGAACCAAGGTTTGGATTCCACTTTTGACATGTTCGTTAGTTTTGGTGGTGATGGTACTATATTAAGAGCTACAACTTTTGTTCGAGATTTAGGTATTCCTATTGTTGGTGTAAATACCGGTAGACTAGGCTTTTTATCGACCTTTAAAAAAGAAGATGTTCGTAAGGTGGTGCAAGAGTTTAAACAAGGTGCCTATACCGTTGTTGAGCGTAGTTTGGTTCAGCTGAATACCGAGAAATTGGATGCGGAATTTGGTGATTTGAATTTTGCGCTAAACGAAATTACAGTAAGTAGAAAGGAAACGACCTCTATGATTACGGTTGAAACCTATTTGAATAATGAATACCTTACTTCGTATTGGGCAGACGGACTTATAATTTCTACCCCAACCGGGTCAACGGGTTATTCACTAAGTTGTGGGGGTCCGGTTATTGTTCCTACGGCAAAGTCATTGGTGTTGACACCTATAGCACCACATAATTTAAATGCTAGACCATTGGTTATCTCAGATGATACGGTAATTAGATTAAAAGTGTCGGGAAGAGAAGATAATCATTTGGTGTCGTTAGACTCAAGAATTGCTTCTTTGGAAAATGGAGAGGAGATTACCATTAGCAAGGCTCCCTACACTATAAAAATGATAGAATATACTTCAGAAAGTTTTTTAAAGACCTTAAGGAATAAGCTTCTTTGGGGTGAGGATAGGAGAAATTGAGTCCGCTTTTAAACAATAAATGACTTCAATCGCTGTTTATCCTTTGAGAACACAAAAATTACTGTGCCGGTTTTAAAAGCTTTGGTGCCGTTATTTATAAAATCTATTCTATGCGTTATATAACGTTATTAATACTACTTTTTTCATTTTCCGGTTTGCAAGCGCAGACATATGAAGTGGGTATTTTTGCAGGTGGAGCCAATACTATCAGTGATGTGGGTAGAACTAACTATATTTTACCTTCTGATATTGCTTTTGGGGGATTGTTCAAATGGAATATTAGTAAAAGATATGCGTGGCGGGGTAGCCTAACTTATGGGCAGTTTACCGCAGATGACAACAAATCTAGCTCTACAGCAAGACAGCAAAGAGGGTATGTGGTCGATAATTCTATTTTAGAAGGCTCGGTAGGATTGGAATTTAATTTTGTTGAATATAATTTACATAAACTAGGTCCTGCATTTACACCATACTTATATACGGGTCTTACCTATTTTAGATATGATTACCAGTATTTTAACGGTGGGGTTTTACAAGAAATTAATCAAAAAGAAGGAAGCTTTGCCGTACCAATGACGGTCGGTTTTAAGTATCGTATCAATCAGTTTCTTATTTTTGGTGGCGAAATAGGGGCTAGGTATACCTTTACGGATAACTTAGATGGTAGTAATCCAGAAGGTTCTAACTTTGAAGAATTCCAGTTTGGAAACATATTTAGTGATGACTGGTATGTTTTTTCGGGTTTAACCTTAACCTATACTTTTGGCAGAAAGCCTTGTATGGATTGTTTTGAGTAATTATAAAGATGAGCGATAGTAACGAAATTGATAAGTTGAATGTTCCAAAGCACCTTGCCATTATTATGGACGGTAATGGTAGATGGGCAAAGGAACGTGGTAAACTTAGGGTTTTTGGTCATGAGCATGGCGTAAAAACCGTTAGAATTGTTGTAGAACAATGCGCTCAATTAAAAATAGATTTTCTTACATTATATACTTTTTCAACTGAAAATTGGAACAGACCAAAGGTAGAGGTGCAAACACTTATGCGCCTTTTGGTTTCATCTTTAAAGAAAGAACTTAAAACTTTTAACAAAAATAACATACGTTTAAATACCATTGGTAATATAGATGCCTTGCCTGCAAAAGCTTATAAAGAGTTGGTTGATGTAATGGACCAGACTAAGCAAAACACAGGGATGACATTGACTCTTGCCCTTAGTTATGGGGCTCGCGAAGAGCTGCAATCTATGGTGAAAGAGATCAGTACCAAAGTTAAAAATAATATAATTTCAATTGAAAACATTGACCAAGACATTATAAATAGCCATCTTTACACGCATGATTTGCCTGACGTAGACTTACTTATCCGTACTAGTGGAGAACATCGGATCAGTAATTTTTTATTATGGCAGATAGCTTATGCGGAGTTATATTTTATTGATGTATATTGGCCTGATTTTAGAGAGCATCACTTAGTGGAGGCCATCAAGAACTACCAGAACAGAGAACGAAGATTTGGAAAAACTAGCGAACAACTCACTTAAAGATATGACTAGGTTCATATCCTTGAACCAATTTTTAACCACCCTTTTATTTTTAACCACCTTTATCGCCGCTGCACAGGATTCCTATGAAGATGGCAAAAGTTATATTTTGGGAGGGTTAGATGTAACTGGTCTTCAAAGTTATAACGAACAAACGGTTAAAACTTACACAGGTTTAAGAGTTGGGCAACCAATTACTTTACCAGGAGAACAAATTAGTGAGGTCATTAAAAAACTATGGGGTCTTGAACTTTTTAGTGAAATAGATATTTTTATTACTAATATTGAGGAGAATACTGTTTTCTTAGAACTGAATATTATAGAAAGACCTACCCTTAGTAATGTTAAGTTTTATGGGGTTAAAAAAGGTAAGCTTGAAAGCCTTATTCAAGATACAGACCTTAAAAAAGGAAAAAAGATCACTGAAAGCTTAATTTCCAACTCTAAAAACTACATCACCAATAAGTACAAAAAACAAGGCTACTTAAATGCCGAAGTTAATATTGCCACTTCTAAAGATACGACAGGTACTAACACCCAATATATGGTTGTTAATGTTAAAAAGGGTGATAAAGTAAAAATTAGAAGTATTGATTTTGAGGGTAACGAACAATTATCCGACAAGAAATTACGCAAAGCATTAAAAAATACAAAGCAGAAGAAATTAGGTAGATTCTGGAAAAAATCGAAATACATTCAAGAGGACTATGAAGAGGATCTTGATTTGTTGATCGATAAATTTGCTGAAAACGGTTATCGCGATGCTCGTGTTATATCAGATTCTGTAATAAGGGTAGATGAAAATAATATCGATTTAAAGATAACAGTAGAGGAAGGTGATAAATACTACTTTGGTGATATTGATTTTGTTGGTAATACCGTATACACCGATCGTCAATTAAACCAAGTGCTTGGTATTAAAAAGGGCGATACATATAACGGTGTATTAATGCGTGAAAGAATTGCCGATAATTCTAAACCGGACCCTAATGATGTCACTAGTTTGTATCAAAATAATGGTTATTTGTTCTCGACTATTAATCCTGTAGAAATTTCTGCCGCTAATGATACTATTGATTTTGAAATTAGGATTATAGAAGGTAAAGAAACGTTTTTAAATCATGTAACCGTTTCTGGTAATGATAAGACAAATGACCATGTCATCTATCGTGAACTGCGTACAAGACCAGGTCAAAAGTATAATAAGGCAGATATTATCAGAAGTATTCGTGAACTAGGTCAGTTGGGCTTTTTCGATGCTGAACAAATTACTCCAGATGTATTGAACGCCAATCCTAATGAGGGTACTGTAGATTTAGCTTGGAGCCTGGTAGAATCTGGGTCAAGTCAAATTGAACTACAAGGTGGTTATGGTGGCGGTGGCTTCATTGGTACTTTGGGGCTGTCATTCAGTAACTTCTCTATTCAGAACTTATTTAATGGTGAAAAGTATAAACCGGTACCAATGGGTGATGGACAAACCTTTGCACTGCGTTTACAGGCAAGTCAAACGTATAGAGTCTATAGCTTAAATTTTGCTGAGCCATGGTTGGGTGGTAAAAAGCCGGTACGTTTTAACCTTAGTATGTCTAGAACACAGCAATTTGCTGCTCAATATGATAGCAGTGGAGATATAGATGTTAAAAAAGATCAACAATTTTCTATTACGGGTATTACTGCTGGTTTGGCAAAACGTGTACAATGGCCAGATGATTTCTTTACCATTTCACATTCCTTAAGTTACCAGTTATATGATTTTAGGAACTATAATATTGGTCTATTCAACTTTGGTGATGGTAAGGCAAATTCATTAGCGTATACTTTTGGTATCTCAAGAAATGCGACACAAGGTGGTAGAATTTTCCCAAGAGGTGGTTCTAATTTTGAGATTAGTGCCAAGTTTACGCCACCATGGTCTTTATTCAGTGATAAGGATTATAGAGAATTGAAAGATAGATCAGATGAGTTAGAGGATCAAAAGAATTCTGTTGGTTTAACATCAGTTGAGCAAGCTGAATTAGAAGATTTAGATCAAGAGAGATTTAGATGGTTAGAATATTATAAGGTGAAATTTAAGGGAGACTGGTATACTACTTTGGTAGATAAATTAGTTCTTCGTAGTAATGCTGAATTCGGTTTCTTGGGTAACTATAATAGTGCCGTTGGTGATGTGCCTTTCGAAAGGTTTTACGTGGGTGGTGACGGTTTAGGTAACTTTACATTAGATGGTAGGGATGTTGTTCAATTAAGAGGTTACGACAACCAATCTATTACTCCGTATTCAGATGGAGCAACTTCACCCGATGGTGCATTAATTTATAATAAATTCTCTTTAGAGTTAAGATATCCGTTAACATTAAAACCTTCTGCATCTATTTATGGACTAGCATTTTTAGAAGGTGGTAATGCCTTCAACAATTTTCAAGAGTTTAATCCGTTTGAATTAAAACGATCGGCCGGTGTGGGGCTGCGTATCTTTATGCCAGCATTTGGTTTGTTGGGTATTGATTTTGGTTATGGGTTCGACGAGGATCTTGTACCAACTTCTGCAGGGCAAGGGCCAAGCGGATGGCAAACACACTTCATCATTGGTCAACAGTTTTAATTTTCATTGAATTATTACAATCGTTCAATATGCTAATTCTTTAGTTTTAAAAGATTTAGTAATTTTGGCACGATATTTTCTATAGGATTAAACGACATTAACAATGAGTACAAAAACAAAAGTTCTATTATTAGTTTCGGTCATTTTTATGACACTACAAGGGTTGGCCCAAAGAGGGGTGAGAATGGCTTATGTAGACATGGAGTATATTTTAGAAAATGTCGAGGAATATAGAGATGCGACCGAGCAACTGGAAACTAAAGTACAGCGTTGGAAAATTGAAGTTGAGCAAAAACAAAGTATCGTTGAGCAAATGAAAAAGGATTTGATGGCTGAAAAAGTGTTGTTGACTCCAGAACTTATAGAAGAACGTGAAGAAGAAATACAGATTTTGGAACGTGAAATGATCGAGTATCAACAAGATCGTTTCGGACCGCAAGGTGATTTAGTACTGCAAAAAAGAAGACTTATACAACCTATACAGGATCAAGTTTTCAATGAAGTACAAAAAATAGGAGCGAATAAAAAGTATGATTTTATTTTTGATAAATCTGCGGATGTTGTAATGTTGTATTCCGAAAAAAGGCACGATATTAGTGATTTAGTGCTTAGGGGTATTGCTAGAACAAGAAAAATTAGCAAACCTGCTAAAAAGTCAAATGATCGTAGTAGATTAGATGATTTTGAAGGTGAAGAAGAAGAGGTAGTAAGTGAAGCCTTACAAGAGCGATTAGATAAAGCGAATCAAGCAGCTGAAGCTAGAGAGAAAAGTGCTGCAGATGCTAAAGCAGAGCAGCTAAAATTACGTGAAGAGCGTAAGAAGGCTTATGAGGAAAGAAGAAAGAAATTACTAGAGGAGCGTGAAGCTAAAAGGCAAGCGAAATTGAAAGAAAGAAACGAAGGTAAAGAAGAAGATAATAACGAAGAAGAAAATAGCGATACCGAAAAAGATGATAACGGTACTATTTAAATAGGTTTAACGACCGTACATTAACACTCAAAATTGAATTAAAATTACACTCATGAAACAAGTAAAACAAATTGTGGTAGCCTTATTGTTGTTTGTAGCAACGACAAGTTTTGTAAATGCCCAAAGTAAAGTAGCTCACATAGATGTTACTAAATTATTATCTGCAATGCCTGAGATGAAGGCAGCAGAAGCAGAGCTCAAAAAATTACAAGAGACTTATAATGCCGATATTGAAGGTTCAATGACAGAATTGCGTAACAAGTACACGCAGTACCAAAATGAAGCGGCATCTAAGTCTAAAGAAGAAAATGAAAAAAGAGCTATAGAATTACAAGGTTACGAAAAGAATATTGGTGAGGCGCAACAAAGAGCTCAACAAGAATTTCAAAAGAAACAAGCTGAGTTGTTTGCTCCTATTTCAGAAAAGGCCAAAGCAGCTATTGAACAAGTAGCCGCTGCTCAAGGTTTTGATTATGTTATCGATGCTCAAGCAGGTGGTGGCTTAATCGTTGCAAAAGGTAAAGACCTTTTGGCAGATGTTAAAAAGCAATTAGGTTTCTAAATTGAAATCAAGAATATAAAAAAAGCCATCTAATTTAGATGGCTTTTTTTATATCCCTATTTTTCTTCTAATATTTGTCCATCTTAGGTTTCTGATAAACTTACCTTCTTCTTCGGTAACCAAGTACTCATCTTGATTATGACTTGCATTCAGAAAGCCGGTCATGTTGTTCCAGAAAGATTTGATAGACTTGTTCTTCATGGCCATCTTCAAAGAGGCTATAGCGGTTATAATAAAGCCATATCGCATGCTGTACATCGCTTTGCCCTGTAGTCTTTTAGCTTTTGCGTTATAAGCCTTTCCTGTAGGGCGTAAATGCTTTACTTTAAGTAGGTCTTCAGTATGTGTGGTGTAGCCGTGAAACTTCGCTAAAAGCTCGTCTACGGTATCCCAGCCCATAGCGCTCTTTAATCCACCAATCTTTTTAAAGCAGTTTTTAGAATATGCTTTTATGGCTCCCCTAATATGGTCTTTGTCCATTGGGTGGTTGAGGATCCATTCACCATGGCTATTCTGTTCATAAATGAATCCACCACAAATTCCTATGCGTGTATCATTGCTAAAATGAGATGATATCACTTCGAAATAATTTTTAGGTAAAATTAAATCGGCGTCAAGTTTAACTATAAAATCATAATTTTCATCAAGCAGTTCAAGCCCTTTGTTGAAGGCATTTACAACTTTGCTTCCGGGCATGTGCTTAGTAGAAGATATTGAATTTAGTTTTTTGAACACGCTATTTTTAATGGCGTATTCATCTATGATGTTCTCGGTATTATCAGTTGAATTGTCATTGACAAGAATTACTTTTTTGGGTGCCAATGTTTGTTCCAGAATGGAGTCTAAGGTGTTTTTCAGAAAGTCCTCTTCATTGTGTATGGGAATAACCACGTAGTAATCCATATGCTTATAGATACATTATTTTCTGGTAGCGTATACAATATAATATCTTGGTGTAAACAATCTTAAAAACGGTCTAAATCCAAGTTTCTTTACAGGATTGGTCCATTTCATGGTATCTTGAATTTCCCAACCGGCTTTTTCTAGAAGCCAATCAAACTGCCAATCTTCAAATTCATGGTAATGTCTATCCCACTTATCGGTTTTACTTCTATATGCAGGGGAAAACCAGAGTTTTAAAGGAATACTGGCCACTAATTTTTCAGATTTTGTATTAGATAAAAGATGTAATGGGGCTAAAAGATGTTCAAATATTTCAAAGGCGGTTAGCACTTCTGCATCGGTAGAGGTAACAGCGCTGAAATCAAAATCTAAATCTTCACCATTGGTATTGCTTACTTTATAACCGTCTTGTCGCATTATATCCGTAAACGGATTTTCTACTCCTAAATCCAAAATTGACTCAGAAGTATTGATATGTTTTCGTAAAAACTGAAGCGTATGTTTGTAGCGTTTGTTCGGAAAGCTGTTTTCGTACATGTTTAAATTCTGTATACCATTGCATTGACGTTCATTCCCGCGCCAACACTAGCAAAGATAACAACATCTCCCTTTTTAATTTCCTGATTTTCTAATTTACCTTCTTTTACCATGTCGAATAATGTGGGTATAGTAGCAACCGAGCTATTGCCAAGCTTTGAAATACTCATGGGCATGATGCCTTCTGGCATCTCTCTGTCATAAATTTTGTAGAAGCGTTTTACAATGGCCTCGTCCATTTTTTCATTGGCTTGGTGAATAAATATCTTTTTCACCTCATCAATTTTTACTCCGCTGTTATCAAGGCAAGATGCCATTGCTGACGGTACGTTGGTTACGGCAAATTCATAAATTTTTCTACCGAACATTTTTATGTAATAGGCTTTCTTTTCATCTTCTTTGTTATATGTATCGCCAAAGAATAGAAAGTTTGCTTCATCATTGGCAAAAGTGGCAGATTCGTGCGCAATAATTTCACCGCCATCATCAGATTTTTCAACTATGGTAGCACCTGCACCATCAGCATAAATCATGGAGTCCCTATCATAGTCATCAACTATTCTAGATAATGTTTCGGCACCTATAACCAAACATTTTTTGGCAATACCACTTTTTATAAAAGCATTGGCCTGGATCATACCTTCTAGCCAACCTGGGCAACCAAAAATTAAATCATAAGCGACACATTTAGGGTTTTTGATTTGCAATTTATGTTTAACCCTTGTAGCTAAACTTGGCAGTGTGTCCCCTTGAATATAACCGTCTTTTAGGTCTCCAAAATTATGGGCTACGATGATATAGTCTAGGGTTTCTTTGTCTAACTGTGCATTGTCGATTGCTTTTTCTGCGGCAAAGTAAGCAAGGTCGGATGTGTTATATTCTTTGGGGGCATATCTTCTTTCTTCAATACCTGTTATGGCTTTGAATTTCTTTATAATAACCTCATTATCTTGCTTAAATGCAGTACCGTCAAGATTTAAAAAATGATGGTCGTTAAAATCTTTATTGGAAATTTTTAGTTCGGGAATATAGCTTCCTGTTCCTGTAATTGATATGCTCATTTTAAAAAATTGTATTGTAATCGAAATGTAGTGAAATTGAAAATTATTTTATATGCATGCATAATAAATTTTACGATGCTCAATACGGTTTTCTTTGAATTATTTGAAATAAAAAAGCCTTTTCAAAATACTGAAAAGGCTTTGTAGTATGGGTTTATCCGGGTTATTCCGTTTCCATGTAAGCTTCAATAGGAGCGCATGTACAAATTAAATTACGGTCTCCATATGCATCGTCAACTCTTCTTACCGAAGGCCAAAATTTATTCTCGGCTACATAAGGTAATGGAAAAGATGCTTTTTGTCTTGAATAAGGAAAATTCCACTCATCTGTAGTGGTCATCTCTAAGGTGTGTGGAGCGTTCTTAAGTACATTGTTGGGTTCGTCTGCACTAGATTCATCTATTTCTGCACGAATGGACGCCATAGCTTCACAAAACCTATCTAATTCCGCAAGATTTTCACTTTCTGTAGGCTCTATCATCACTGTACCTGCTACCGGAAAAGATACGGTTGGTGCGTGAAAACCATAATCCATAAGGCGCTTGGCAATATCTGTAACTTCTATGCCATTTTTCTTAAATGGTCTACAGTCTAAAATCATTTCATGTGCTGCACGTCCTTTTTCCCCTGTGTATAGAACATCGAACTTACCTTCAAGCTTATGTTTGATATAGTTGGCATTTAAAATTGCGATTTTTGTGGACTGGGTCAGACCTTGTTCTCCTAGCATTTTAATATATCCGTAAGAAATAAGGCAAACCAATGAGCTTCCCCAAGGGGCTGCTGAAATAGCCGTTATTGCATCTTCACCTCCAGTTTCTATTACTGGATTTGAAGGTAAAAAAGGAACTAATTGAGGAGCAACACATATAGGGCCAACACCTGGACCGCCACCACCGTGAGGTATGGCGAAAGTTTTATGTAAGTTTAGATGACAAACATCTGCCCCAATAGTTGCAGGATTGGTCAACCCGACCTGTGCATTCATATTTGCACCATCCATATAAACCTGGCCACCATGATCATGTATTATTTTGGTGATCTGTTTAATCGATGATTCAAAAACACCATGGGTAGATGGGTATGTAACCATTAACGCAGCTAACTTATCTGAATGTAGTTTTGCTTTTTCTTCTAGATCAGCAACGTCAATATTGCCTTTTTCATCGGTTTTTGTAACCACAACCTTCATACCTGCCATTACTGCAGAAGCAGGATTGGTGCCATGTGCAGATGAAGGTATTAAACAGATATTTCTTTCTGACTCTCCTCTAGATTCATGATAAGCTCTAATGACCATAAGCCCTGCATACTCACCTTGAGCTCCTGAATTAGGTTGTAATGATGTGTCGGCAAAACCTGTAATTGTAGATAGGTCTTTGGCAAGTTCTTTCAATATTATTTGGTAACCTTCCGCTTGGTCAACCGGTACAAAGGGATGAATATTGCCCCAATTAGCTGAGCTTAGCGGTAACATTTCACTAGCTGCATTCAATTTCATGGTACAGCTACCCAAAGAGATCATACTATGGTTCAGTGCCAAGTCCTTACGTTCCAATTTTTTAATGTAGCGCATTAATTCCGTTTCCGAGTGGTAAGAATTAAATACCTTGTTCTCCATAAATGAACTGGAACGCTCGATGTTTTCTGGTATAGAAGTGGTATTCAATAATTCCGTTACCTCAGATGATTTTTTGCCTAAAGCTTCGGCAAAGATTTCAATAATCTGGTTGAGGTCTTTAATAGAAGTTGCCTCATTTACTGCTATTGAAATGGTATCATTATCAACGTAGTAAAAATTGACCTCGTTTGCCTCGGCAATTGGTCGTACTTTTTTTGCATCTGCTTTTACGGTAATTGTATCAAAATAAGCAGTATTCAGTTGGTAAAGCCCCAAATTTTCAAGTGCATCTGTCAATGTAACGGCAGTAGCATTAATTTTAGAGGCGATATATTTAAGTCCTTTTGGACCGTGGTATACCCCATACATACCTGCCATAACCGCCAATAAAACTTGAGCGGTGCAAATGTTTGAGGTAGCCTTATCTCTTTTTATATGCTGTTCCCTGGTTTGTAGTGCCATTCTTAAAGCAGGCTTACCATCGGTATCTTTGGTAACACCAATAATTCTACCGGGAATATTTCTTTTAAATTGCTCTTTGGTTGCAAAGAACGCTGCGTGAGGACCACCGTAGCCTAATGGAATTCCGAAACGCTGCGTGGTTCCCACAACCACATCAACACCAAATTCCCCTGGTGGCGTCAACAAGACCAAACTCATAATATCGGCGGCAACCGCCACTTTAATGTCATTTTCCTTTGCTTTGGCAACGAAACCTGAATAATCGTAAACTTGTCCGAATTTGCCAGGATATTGTAACAATGCACCATAAAAACCGGAGTCAAAATCAAACTCATCATGGTTGCCAATTACCAATTCTATACCTAAAGGAAGTGAGCGTGTTTTAAGAAGGGATAATGTTTGTGGTAATATTTCTTCAGAAACAAAAAATTTGACCACTCCGTTTTTTTTCTGATCTCTACTTCTAACATCAAAAAGCATGGTCATAGCTTCTGCAGCAGCTGTACTTTCATCTAACAACGAAGCATTTGCCAGTTCCATCCCTGTTAAATCTGAAACTATGGTCTGAAAGTTTAAAAGTGCTTCTAATCTACCTTGTGCTATTTCTGCCTGATATGGCGTGTATGCAGTATACCAACCTGGGTTTTCTAGAATATTTCTTTTGATCACTGAAGGAATCAAACTTTCATGATACCCTAAACCGATATAGGTTCTGAAAACCTTGTTCTTTTTTGACAACTCCTCCGTGTGGGCAAGAAACTTATGCTCACTCATGGCAGGATCAAGTTGTAGAGGCTCTTTTAAACGAATATGATCTGGTATGGTCTCAAAAATAAGCTGTTCCAAATTTTCAACACCTACCGTGTTGAGCATACTGTTTAAATCTTCTTCCCTAATGCCGATATGGCGTAGAGCAAACACGTCAGTCTTCATAGATACGATTGTTATATAAAGTGCAAAATTACCACTTTTATGTGTTTAATTTATGGTAGCCAAGGTACCTATTGATGAAAGTTTTTAACCAAAACAAGGGGTTATAAACACTTTACCTATTTTTGTTTAATGACCGTAATCAAAAAGATTTTTGATTTTTACTTGGATGCCAGTATTCACGTGTCTTTAGGTATATTCAGTTTAGCGCACGTTACAGCGTTGACATTAAACATTAATGTACCAAAAGAGCTATATTTTTTTATCTTTTTTGGGTCTATTGCCTGCTATAACTTCGTAAAGTTTGGGGTAGAGGCAGAGAAGTATTTTCTTGTTACCAATACATATCAAAAGAATATTCAATTTTTTAGCTTGGGATGTTTGCTCGTTGCTGGTTACCAATTGCTGTTCTTGTCGGAAAGAGTATTTGTCGGGTTACTCATTTTATCGGCAATTACTGGTTTGTACGCGCTTCCGGTTTTGCCTAAACATAAAAATTTTAGAAGTCTTAGCGGATTGAAAATTTTGATTGTAGCAGCCGTTTGGGCTGGCACTACAGTAATTTTACCTGTTCTTTCTGAGCTTGGCGCCATAACCTGGAACGTAAAGGTAGAAACGGTTCAGCGGTTTCTTTTTGTACTTATACTTTTGGTGCCTTTTGAAATTAGGGATTTAAAATATGATAGTTTAATTCTTAAAACTTTACCACAAAGAGTGGGTGTAAAAGGTGCAAAAAATATAGGATATATATGGATTGGACTTTTCTATGCCGCAACGTTCTTAAAATCAGATTTTAATACTCAGCATTTTATAGTAAAAACCTTGTTGAGCTTAATTTTAGTTATAGTGGTTTACTATACAAAAAAAGATCAAGGAAAATATTTCTCATCTTTTTGGGTAGAGGCGATACCTTTGTTATGGTGGTTGATGTTCGTTATTAGTTTGAAATTAACTATTTAACTTTGTTAAAAGTTTCTTTCATCCTTTTCTTTTCTTCATCAGACAGAACAGCTAGCCTGGCTTGATTACAAAGCGATGTTAATTTTGTATTGTCCTTACTGTGCTTTGCACAGGTTTTACAAATAAATAAATGAAACTTCAATTTTATCCTTTCCCATAAAGAAGCTTCTTTGTACTGGGCCTTATCGCAAATTTTTGCAGCCTTCTCACATGAAATCATCATAATTAAAACCAATTTTGATTTAAACAACCCATTAAGCTAGTTCTAGCTCTATGTATCATTACCCAAAGGTTAGACGCATTAATTCCTAAAGCATTACAAATATCTTCAGTTTCCATTCCTTCAATTGTTTTCATAGTGAAAACTTGAGCTTGTTTTTTGGGTAATTTTGATATGCAGTTTTGAATTGCCAATCCTAATTCTTCATTTTCAATAGCGCTATTTTCGAAATTGCTATTAGGGTCTGCTATACGTTCTTCTAGCCAATCTCCTTCGGCATCGGTCTGCGAGCTATAGCTCATACGTACTTCTGCTTTTCCTTTTTTTGAATTTATTTTTCGGTAGTGATCAATGACTTTACGCTTAAGAATAGCGATCAACCATGTGCGCTCGGCAGCGTCGCCCTTAAAATTTTTAGCAGATTTTAATCCTGCAATAAAGGTATCCTGTACAAGGTCTTTTGCAATTTCTGCATCACTTACCCTAGTTACGGCATAATTAAAAAGGTAATCTGCATACAGATCTACCCACTTGTCTGGATTGAGGTTTTGTATTTCCATTTTTTTTCTGCATTTCAAAAGTAATTTAATTTTAGGTATTATGTTTACTTTTGATAACAAACACTTTACTCATGAGGAATATACTGTTATTTGTTTTAATTATTAGCGGTCAGTTGGCTTTAGCTCAAATGGATTCACAACCAATTACTGAATTTAAAGGATTTGATGATGCTAGTGAGCTATTATTGGATGTAAGAACTCCCAAAGAATATAACCAAGGTAGTATTGATGGGGCAATAAATATTGACTGGCTATCCAATGAGTTTAATGAAAAGGTTACAAAGCTGGATAAGGATAAAAAAGTATATGTGTTTTGTAAGAAAGGTGGTAGAAGCTTAAAATCTCAAGCAAGATTGGCGGAGTTAGGTTTTACGAATGTTGTTGACTTACAAGGAGGTTATGATGCTTATTCAAATAAGAATTAATCGGTTTTCATTTTAAACGAATTATCTGATTGCTTCTAAATTTCTAAAGTTCAGCAAGAATTTTGGTCAATTGGTTGTCTCTTATTGGTTTTACTATGTAATCCTTTACTTCGCTTATTTCTTTTGTTTTGTCAAAATCTACTAAATCTACCGAAGATGATAAAATATACACGGTTATCTTTTTGACCATTTCGGGAATTAATTTTACGTATTGCTGCATAAACCCGTAACCGTCCATAACGGGCATATTTATGTCTAAGAAAATGATATCGGGCAATTCATGGTCGTTATTGATATTGGCTTTTAAAAAGGTCATTGCTTCGGCTCCGTCGGTAAACGGTATAATATTATTTACAGATTTATGAACTTGTAAGGTGTGTAGAATTGTGTATTGAAAAACATCATCGTCATCTATAATGCAAACATTTATATTGTTGTTCATCTTGTTTTAATTTAGGGTTACAAAAAATGTTGAACCTACGTTAACTTCACTTTCTACTGTTATCGATCCGCCCATGGCCAATATTTGCGCTTTTGTAATAAATAGCCCAATACCTTTAGCTTCTGGGTGTTTATGAAATACTTTGTTGAGCCCGAATAGCTTATGACCATGACTCTTTAAATCAATGCCCACCCCGTTATCTTTAAATTCTAATAGTGTTTTCTCATTTTCTAATTTTGAAGAAATGAAAATTTTCGGTATTCTATCGGGTGCTCTATATTTTATGGCATTACTAATTAAATTCAGAAATATACTCTCTAAATAAATAGGGTTGTAATTTACATTTTTTACTTGGGAAAAATCAAAATTAATTATAGCCTTTGTCTCTATTAATTCCGCAGCTAATGTTTGCTTTGTTTTCAGTAAAACGTCTTCGAAATCTATATGAGGTTTTATTTCAACACCATTTTTCTTTATGGTGATCATCTCAACCAAGGCATTCAATGTTTCGTTAAGGTGTTTAATAACTATTTCAAACTTATCAAATATTTCTACTTTCTTATCCTCACAAGTAGAATTCTTATACATTTGAAGTAACGCATTTAAATTGCCTACTGGTGATCTTAAATTATGAGAGGTAATTTGATTAAACTCTGCTAATTGTTTGTTTTGTGATGTTAGTTTTTTGGTCGATTCCTCCAGGTTTTTATTGGTTTCTAAAATCTTTTGTTTTGATAGAATTTCTTCTGTAATATCTCTACTAGAACCAATAATTTTTGTGGCGTTTCCGTTTCTGTCGGTAATTACTTTACCGACAATTTCGCAGAAGCGTATATCACCATTTTCATGTAAAATGCGTTGGGTAAATTTATCGACCTTTTTGGTGATAATGGCGTTTTCTCTTTTGTGTAATAAAAATTCTCGATCGTCTGGATGCGTATGGGTGAGGAATAAATCAAAATTCATGGCAATACCGAGATCAAACCCATAAATTCGATACATATTATTAGACCAAATAAAAGAACCATTAGAGACATTTAATTGCCAATACCCTATCATAGCCAGCTCTTCGGCAAAATTTAGCATGTGGTTTTTCTCTAATATATCTTTTTCGATTTTTAATTTTTCGGTAATGTCTTGCGCTGTACCGGCTAATTCGATAACCTTTCCTAAATGATTTTTTTTGTATTCTGCCCGTGATTGTATAGAACGAATTGATTCATCGTCTAAAATGATACGAAAAGACAATGATTTTATACTGTCGTCCCCTTCAACTGATTTTTTAACCCGGGTTTTTACATTTTCGATATCACCAGGATGTATACGTGAGTAAAACTTATCCATATTGATAACAGAACCTACATTAAAACCAAAAATTTTATATAAGTTATCCGACCATTTTAAAATATCACTTTCTATGTCTAAATGCCACGACCCCATATTGGACATTTCTTCTGCGAAGGATAGAAGTTGGTTTTTTTCTTTAATTTCTTCGCGGGCTTTTACCTTTTCGGTTACGTCTTGAGTTGAGCCAATTAATTCTACAATATTTCCATTCTGATCTTCAATAACTTCAGCCAATAATTCTAATGACCTTATGCAACCGTTATTTTTTATAATGCGAAATGCTAATGTTTCATTACTTTTATGGGAGTCTAAAATATTTTTAATTTGATTATTTACACTTTCGACATCATCAGGGTGAACTTTAGATAAAAACACCTCAATGGTAATAGGAGTGTGTAATTCAATCCCATATATCTTATAAAGGTTATCTGACCAAGTTGAAACGCCGGTTCCAGGATTCCATTTCCAGGATCCCATCATCGCCATTTCTTCGGATACGGAAAGTAAGTGGTTTTTTTCGTTGATTTCTTGCTCGGTTTTGACTCGGCTGGTAATATCTTGAGTTGTTCCTGTAATTTCTAAATCGCCATCTTCATTAATGCTAGTAATTCCTCTAACCTCTAATGTCTTAATAGTATCTTTGTCTAATTGAATGCGATAATTTAAATGGTTGTGTTCTATTCCTTCTACTATTTCACTTGAAACTTGTTTAACTTTTTCTAAATCGGGTGGATAAATCTTTGCCAAAGATTTTTCTAAATCAATATGTTCCCCGGGTTCATAGCCATATATTCTGTAATGGTTATCAGACCATTTGAAAATTTCATTTTTGGGTTGCCATTGAAAAGAACCTAAATTGGCCATTTTTTCGGCTAAACTTAATTGATGGTTTTTGTGTATGAGCTCTAGTTCCCTATGTCTGGCTTCTGTGATATCTTGGCAAGTACCCGACATTTCAACAACTTCCCCTTTGCTGTTTCTTACAATTTTACCGATGGATTTTATTATCTTAATTGTACCGTCATCCAATTGAATTTTATACGTGGAACTAGGAAAATCACCCTCTTGCATAGCATTAGAGAGTTTTGTGGTAATTGTCTGGCGGTCGTCTTCGTGAATATAATTTATGTACGTCTCAAAAGTTAGCGGTTTGTTTTTGTCATGACCATATATGGCACGTAAATTATCTGACCAAAAAACTTCATTGGTCGCGGTATTCCACTGCCAATAACCGATCATCGCCATTTTTTCGGCGCTGTTCAATTGATGGTTTTTTTGCTCAAGTTCTAACTCTTTGGTTTGGTTTTCGGTAATGTCTAAACAGGTGCCTAAAAGTTCTTGTAGACCATCCTCATTGTTATACGTGACCTTTCCGATAATTTGAATGATTTTTATAACATTATTGTCCGTAATAATTCTGTGTGTAAAATTGTAGGGCTTGTGGTCGTTTCTAAATTGATCTATTTTTAATTTTGTGACCTCCCTGTCTTCTGGGTGAATTTTTTGAAAGTAAGTGTCAAAAGTTATCTTTTTGTGTTTTGGGTGGTCAAAAATGATATAAACGTTATCTGACCAAAACACTTCATCTGTGGCAGGTTTGTACCTCCAATACCCCATTGTGGTTAAATGTTCCGCAAAATTTAAAAGTTGATTTTTCCTCGTTAATTCTATTTCAATATCCAGTTTTTTAGTAATATCTTGAGTCGTACCAATTAACTCAATAACGTTACCGTTTAAATCTGTTATGGCATCGGAGACGACTCTTACCGTTTTAGTAGTGTTATTTTCTAACAGGACGCGATGTGTAAAAGTGTGAGATTTCTTTTCTCTCTTTATTTCTTCAAGTTTTTTATTTACGAGCTCAACATCGGCTGGATGAATGATTTTTTTGAATTTTTCAAAATTCATTGGAACACCTACTTCTAAGTCGAAAATGGTATAAAGATTATTTGACCATTTGAATTCTCCATTTACAAGTGAAAATTGCCATGAACCTGCTTGATTAATGCTTTCAGATAATTCTAATTGTTGTTTTTTTTCAAACAGCTCTTGTTCTTTTGCTACTTGCTCTGTAATATCTTGGCAAGTTCCCATTAGTGAAACAATATCATCTTCATCATTAATAATAACCTTGCCCGAAGATCTTAGGGTTTTAATAGTGCCGTTGGATAATTGAATACGGTAAACGGATTCTGGAAATATTTTATCTTTTAATGCACGTTCAAATTTTGCGGCAATTTTTTCTTTATCCTCTTGGTGAACATAATTTAAATAAACTTCAAAAGAGATTGGACTATTTGGGTCATGATCAAAAATGTTATAGAAATTATCGGACCATATTAATTTGTCGGTAATAAGATTCCATTTCCATGATCCGGAATTTGCCAGAATTTCTGCGGCATTTAATTGCTCTAGTTGCTGTACTGTTTCAACTTGTGAATTGTTAAACTGCGAAATTTCTATAGTGGCGCCATGAAGCCTAGTACAATATCCGTTTTTTAAAGCAGGTTGCACCGTAGTTCTTACTATACGTTTTTCACCTTTTTGGGTTAGAATACCGTAAGTTAGCTCAAATGGAATGCCTTCTTTTATTGCTTTCTTATGAGCTTTAGTAATTAAATCTTTCTGATTTAAGTTGTCGCAATTGCCATATAAATCTTCTGTTCGTGGTGTGAAATTCAAAGGTGCTTGGTGAATTTCTTTTAAATCGCTATTCCAATAAATATGGTTGGATTTGATATCTAGTTGAAATATACCAATGCATGGAACCTTATTGCTTGTTACTAATAGTTGATCATGATGTAAAAGAGTATTCCCTTTTTCCATAGTCAAAAGTGTTTAATGATTGACGCCAAAGGCAGAAAGAATAAACTACTAGTTGTAATGGTTTGTGCTGTAGTTATATTACTACAATATAATTAATAAATATTTGATTAGCAGAAGGTTTGTGAGTTAAATGAATTCTCAAGTCAGTTATTACAACGTTTATGCATTAAATCAACGTTGTACGTCAATGGACAATTCGAAGATGTTACCTTGGGTTTGTTGATGATTAGATTTTTATCCATTCTCCATTTGTTTTATGCCACCTAATTTTCAGTGCTTTAAGAATTTGTTTATGAAAATGGTCTTGATTGGTTACATCTATTACATGTAGTGCCTAATCATTTATATAGAGGCGAGTTAAAATTAATTCAAGAAAGATGATGAGCAGCCGTATAGAGATTGAAATTGTTATTTGCCACTTTATTTCTAAAAGGAATAAGTCCTGATAGTACGGTAATGGGGGTAGAGTTATAATATTATAATAAGTAAGTAGTTTCTTGAGCTTTGTACTAAATTAACCTGATATTGATTCTGAATCATATTCATAAATCAATATCAGGTTGTTTTTAATATTTATGTAGAATTACTAGGTTTTTTTTTGAAATTGAACTAGTTCAATAATCCTGCTCTTTCCAATAAAGCCTCTACTTTAGGTTCAGCACCTCTAAATCTTTTATAAAGTACCATAGGATTTTCAGTGCCACCTTGTGAAAGGACGTTGTCCTTGAACTTGGTTGCTACTTCTTTATTGAAAATTCCTTTTTCTTTAAAATAAGCAAATGCATCTGCATCCAACACTTCTGCCCATTTATAACTGTAGTACCCCGAAGAATAACCTCCTTGAAAGATATGTGAGAATGCCGTACTCATACAGGTTTCTGGAGTTTCTGGGTATAAACTTGTGTCTTTGAACGCTTCATCTTCATGGGCTTTTACATTGGTGATGCTCGTTGGGTCAATTCCGTGCCAAGACATATCCAATAATCCAAAACTCAACTGACGTAGCGTTTGCATTCCTTCTTGGAAAGTGGCGGATTCCTTTATTTTTTTAACCAATTCCATTGGTATGATTTCACCGGTTTCGTAATGTTTGGCAAATAGTTCCAATGCTTCTTTTTCATAACACCAGTTTTCTAAAACCTGACTAGGTAATTCTACGAAGTCCCAAAATACAGATGTACCAGATAGGCTAGGGTAAGTGGTGTTTGCCAGCATACCGTGCAAACCGTGTCCAAATTCATGGAATAGGGTCGTAACTTCATTAAAAGTCAATAATGAAGGTTTGCTTTTAGTGGACGGAGTAAAATTGCACACGTTTGATATATGCGGACGCACATTCTCGCCATTTCTTTTCCATTGACTTTTAAAAGAGGTCATCCAAGCGCCACCACGCTTGCCTGCTCTTGGGTGAAAATCAGCATAAAAGAGAGATATAAAATTCTTGTCGGTATCGTAAACTTTATAGGTTTTTACCTCGTCATGATATTTTTCGACATCGGTTACTTCTTCAAAATTTAAGTCGAATAAGTTTTCTGCTACTTTAAAAACTCCATTGATTACATTTTCAAGCTTGAAATATGGCTTCAGTTTTTCATCATCTAAATTAAAAAGTTCTTGCTTTAATTTTTCAGAGTAATAACTACTATCCCATTTTTCTAATTGGTCAATGCCATCAAGTTTTTTGGCAAAATCTTCTAGTTGTTTAAACTCACGTTCTGCGGCTGGTTTCGCTTTTTCTAGCAATTCACTTAAGAAAGAATGTACTTTTTCTGGCGTCTCTGCCATACGCTCTTCCAATACAAAATCGGCATGCGTTTTATAACCCAATAAGTTGGCTCTTTCAAAACGTAGTTTAGCAATTTCAAGAACATTTTCTTGATTGTCCAACTCATCATTATGAAACCCTTTGCTTCCAAAAGCCAATGAAAGCTTTTTTCGTAATGCTCTGTTTTTAGCATACTTCATAAAGGGTATATAGCTTGGGTAATCTAAGGTAATCATCCAACCATCTTCTTTCCCTTTTGAAATCGCCAATTGTGCGGCAGCTTCTTTTTCACCTTCAGGTAATCCGTCTAAATCTGCTTCATCCGTAAGGTGTAGTTGAAATTTATTGGTTTCGGCAAGTACGTTTTCGCCAAATGTTAGTTTTAACTTTGCCAGTTTAGCATCGATTTCACGTAAACGTGTCTTTTTCTCTTCGGATAAATTAGCTCCGTTTCTGCTAAAGCTCTTATATTTCTTATCTAAAAGGGTATTTTGCTCTACGGTAAGGTCTAAATCATCTTTTTGGTCATATACTGCTTTTACCCTCTTGAACAAATCTTCATTTAGGGTAATGTCATTACCAAATTCTGATAATAACGGAGAAATTTCTTGTGCAATTTTCTGAATCTCCTCATTGGTTTCGGCAGAATTCAAGTTAAAAAACACACTTGAAATTCGGTCTAATTGCTGACCTGAAAATTCTAATGCTTCAATGGTATTTTCAAAAGTAGGTGCTTCCGTATTATTCGTAATAGAATCTATTTCTGCTCTTGCATCTTCTATAGATTGTAAAAAAGCGGGTTTAAAATGCTCGTTTTTAATTTGTGAAAATGGAGCAGTATCAAAAGGGGATAACAATGGATTCATATTTCTAGTATTGAGAAATTAGATTTGAGAATTGAAATTTCTTGTAGATGACTATTTGCCATTTACAGCTTTAGCGCCATCGATAACTTTTTGCTTTAGACCTTCTTTATACAAAATCACCTTGTCTAAAACACATTTATCTGAGCTACCTATAATTTGAGCAGCCAAAATTCCTGCGTTTTTTGCTCCGTTCAATGCTACGGTAGCTACCGGTACACCACCTGGCATTTGAAGTATAGAGAGTACAGAGTCCCATCCGTCAATAGAATTGCTACTTTTTACAGGAACCCCAATAACGGGTAACGGAGACATTGATGCTACCATACCTGGCAAATGGGCTGCCCCACCGGCACCGGCAATAATGACCGAATAACCGTTGGTGTGTGCATTTTTACTGAAATCAAAAAGTTTTTCAGGTGTTCTGTGGGCAGATACAATATCTACATCTACCTCTATGTCAAAACCTTTTAAAATATCTATGGCGTCTTGCATTACGGGCATATCACTAGTGCTGCCCATTACTACGGCTACTTTACTCATGTTTATTATTTTGAAATCACTTGAATTGTTTCTTTTACTTTTTCGGCAATGGCTCTTGCCTTGCCTAAGTCATCGTTAACTATGGTTACATGACCCATTTTACGAAATGGTCTTGTTTGAGCTTTTCCATAAATATGCGGGGTAACACCTTCCATCGCTAAAATTTCATTAATGTTCTTGTAGACGACATTACCTGTATGTCCTTCGGCACCCACCAAGTTTACCATTACACCGGCAACCTTGCTATCTGTTCTTCCTAAAGGTAAGCCTAGAATACTACGTATGTGCTGTTCAAACTGGTTGGTGTAACTAGCTTCAATACTGTAGTGACCGCTATTGTGTGGTCTTGGCGCTACTTCGTTCACTAAAATTTGATCGTCTTCGGTTTGGAACATTTCAACGGCTAACAACCCGGTCAGTCCTATTTTATTCGCTACTTTTAATGCGAGTGCTCTTGCTTTTTCAGCCACTTTATCATCTATACGTGCCGGGCAAATTACATATTCCACTTGGTTGGCTTCTGGGTGAAATTCCATTTCTACAACGGGGTAGGTCTTAATTTCTCCTTCCGCATTTCTAGAAACAATTACGGCTAATTCGTTCTTGAACGGAATCATGGTTTCTGCAATACATTCGCCGGTAGGTAATCCTTCTAAATCGGCTAAATTACGAACCACTTTGACTCCTTGCCCGTCATACCCGAATTGTGCTACTTTCCAAACAAAAGGAAATTTTAATCCGCCGTTCGCAACACTATCCTCAATTTCGCTCAAATAGGCAAACCGCTGAAAATCTGCGGTAGGTATATCGTTATCAACATAAAACAATTTTTGCTTTGCCTTATTTTGAATAATGCGTAGCGCTTTAGGCTGCGGATACACTTTTACCCCTTCGTCTTCTAATTTTTCTAACGCATCTAAATTTACATTTTCAATCTCTATCGTTAGTATGTCTACATCTTTACCAAACTTATAGACCGTATCATAATCTAAAAGACTGCCCTGTACAAATTCATTGCATGACATGCTACTTGGTGCATCTGGTGATGCATCTAAAACTTTGGTGTAGACATCCCATTTTCGGGTTTCGTAAAGCATCATTTTGCCTAATTGACCACCTCCTAAGATGCCTAATTTAAAATCTGAAGAAAAATAATCCATATAATTGTTGCTTTTGGCAGTTGAAAAAATGCCTTAAGTGTTACAAAAATACGGTTAAATCTTAGAAACCAATTCCTTTCTATTCAAAAACACAAGGCAATACCTTATCTTTGCAAACCTTGATAATCCATGACAATTGATACAAATTCACGATAAGTTTTTTAAACCTTTTTTAAGCGAGTCTGAAATTCTACAGGCCGTAAAATCGGTTGCCGATAAAATAGCGGCAGACTATAAAGACGAGACACCTATTTTTGTTGGTGTATTGAACGGGTCTTTTATGTTTGTTTCAGATTTGTTAAAAGCTTATCAGCACCCTTGCGAAGTGTCATTTGTAAGATTGAGTTCATACCAAGGCCTTACATCAACGGGCATTGTTGAAACCTTGTTAGATGTACCAGAAAATATTGAAGGTCGCAGTGTTATTATTCTAGAGGATATCATTGATACTGGGCGTACCTTGCAACAACTTGTGCATCTATTCTCGAAGACGAAGGTGAAGGAGTTTAAAATAGCCAGTCTTTTTTATAAGCCAGATGTTTACAAAGGGGAATATGCCATAGATTATTTTGGACTTGCAATACCCGATAATTTTATTGTGGGTTACGGACTGGATTACAACGAACAGGGAAGAAATTTAAAAGAAGTATACCAATTAAACCAAAAACATATGATCAATCTTGTACTCTTTGGTAAGCCAGGAGCCGGCAAGGGCACGCAAGCACAATTCCTAAAGGAAAAATATAATTTAAAGCATATTTCTACTGGAGATGTCTTTAGATTCAACATCAAGAACGGTACGGAGCTAGGTACGCTAGCTAAGTCGTATATTGATAAAGGGGAGTTGGTTCCAGATGAGGTAACCATAAAAATGTTACAAGAAGAGGTGGAGAAGAATCCTGATGCGGACGGATTCATTTTTGACGGTTTTCCAAGAACGGCTGCACAGGCAGAAGCTCTAGATAATTTCTTGGAATCTAAGGATATGGGCGTTAATGCTACGATCGCTTTAGAGGCAAACGATGAAATTTTAATAGAACGTCTTTTGGAAAGAGGAAAAGTTAGTGGTAGAACAGATGATCAAGACGTAGCCAAAATCAGAAATCGTTTTGATGAGTACAATGAGAAAACTACTCCTGTTAAAGAATTTTATGAGGCTCAAAATAAGTTTTATAGTGTAAACGGTATCGGTACTATTGCCGAAATTACCGAACGCCTAACCGAAGTAATCGAAGGCTTAAAATAATATAAAGTTTGCTTCAACTAGTTTTGATGTAAATTTTTGAACTGAATAGAAAATAATGACCGAAGGGAATTTTGTAGACTACGTTAAGGTAAGTTTGGCTTCTGGTAAAGGAGGCAAGGGATCTGTGCATTTGCACCGTGAAAAATTTATTACCAAAGGTGGTCCTGATGGTGGAGATGGTGGTCGTGGAGGTCATATTATAGTTCGTGGTAATGAAAATCTGTGGACATTAGTAAACTTCAAATACAAGAAACATTTTAAGGCCGGTCATGGTGCGCACGGTAGTAAGAGCCGAAGTACCGGGGCAGATGGTGAAGATGTTTATTTAGATGTGCCGTTAGGTACCGTTGTAAAAGATTTTGAAACGAAAGAGGTTCTTTTTGAAATCACCGAACATGGTGAGGAAAAAATACTGCTTAAAGGTGGTATGGGCGGTAGAGGTAACTGGCATTTTAGAACGGCCACAAACCAAACACCACGATACGCACAACCTGGTATGGACGGTCTGGAAGGAGAGTTTCTTTTAGAACTTAAAGTACTGGCAGATGTTGGTCTTGTAGGTTTTCCAAATGCAGGTAAGTCCACGTTGCTAAGTGTAATTACTTCTGCAAAACCTAAAATTGCCGATTATGAATTTACAACCTTAAAACCGAACTTAGGTATTGTAGAATACCGAGATTTTAAGAGTTTTGTTATGGCAGATATTCCTGGTATTATAGAAGGTGCTGCAGAAGGTAAAGGTTTAGGTCATTATTTTTTAAGACATATTGAGCGTAATGCCAATTTGTTGTTTTTAATTCCTGCGGATAGTAAGGATATCAGTAAAGAATATGAGATTTTGTTAGATGAACTACGCCGTTATAACCCCGAATTGTTAGATAAGGAACGACTTATTTGTATATCAAAAAGTGATATGCTAGACGAGGAACTTATGGATGAAATGAAGGCAGAGCTCAATAGTGAGTTTGGCGATACTCCGTTTATGTTCATATCTTCAGTTGCCCAAATGGGTATAGTAGAACTAAAAGATAAACTTTGGGCTATGCTAAACGCTTAGTCGAATACCTTTGTAAAAACATAGTTTACTCTTATATTTTCTTTAATTTTAAGAAAATACGTTGTTATGAGAACATTTTTAATTGGTGCTTTGTTGGTTGTATTGTCTTCTTGCGGTGTGGCAAGGGTCAATTATGATTATGATAGCAAAACCGATTTCTCTTCTTACTCCACTTTTAATTATTATGCCGATATGGAAACCGGTCTAAGTGAATTGGACGAGAAAAGACTTATGGATGCCCTAGATGCCACTCTTGGAGAGAAGGGATATATGTTTGCCGAAGAGCCCGATCTTTTCATTAATATTAAAAGCACGGTTTTTCAATCTCAAGGAGGTAATAATGTTGGAGTAGGACTCGGTGGTGGCGGAGGTAATGTTGGTGGCGGAGTATCAATTGGTATTCCTGTTGGCGGACCTAAATTGACTCGTGAACTCCAAATTGATTTTGTAGATGCCAATAAAGACATGCTTATATGGCAAGCCATAAGCGAAAGCCCATTTCGTGAAGGGGATACTCCACAAGAAAAATCGGAAAAGCTAAGAGCTGTAGTTGATAAAATTTTTAGTAAATACCCACCTGAATAGTTTTACTTTACTTTAATGACATAAGTGGCTATAAGATGGTCTTTGGTTGAAATATGAACATCATAAAGTCCTTTTTTAGTAAACTTTTGCGCTAAGCTAATCTCGTTCTTTTTTCTACTATTTTTAGGGGTAACCACTTTTTGACCGCCTCCCTTATTTAGTAATAAATAAATTTCATCATTGAACGAATCAGGGACTTTTAATTTGAACGTTACCGCAATTCCTTTTGTAATTTGATGATGCATGCGCTCTGGGGCTATAGGAACAATAGGCGCTAAAAATGCTTCCTTATAAACTACCGGTGCATTGATAAACGTTTTAAATGCATCATCGTTAGCGCTATGGGTGGTATCTTTCTCAGTTGGAAAATGGTTCTTTGCAAATAGTGCGGGATCCGCAAGAAAATAGCCATCAAAGTAATCTGCATTGAACATGGGCTCACCGTTTAAGATGACAGTTTCTCCTGCAGACCAAGTTGCATCGCACCAGTACCAAGTATCGTTTATTTTTATTCTGTTCCAAGAATGATTGGGTGCACTATCTTCTTTTAAACGTAATGTAGGTGTTCGTCCGTAACCATCTACAATATCACACTCAAATCCTGCTAAATTTATCATTTCCTTTACCAAGTAGGCATAGCCTGTACAAGCCGTTTTTTTATTTTCCAGTAAAGCTTTAAATACCTTCGGAGTTCTGGCTGTATTCCAATTCAAAAAAGCTTGCCGGTCTTTAGCAAGCCTTTTTCTTTTGTGGCTTATTTTTTGGTAAGACGAATAATCATTTTCAATGTTAGTGCCGATCCAAGTATAAATAGCCCTTATTTTTTCAACATCGGTTGGTAACGATGCTGTTAGATTATAGGTAAGCACAGGTAAGTTTGTTAGGCTTGCACCTGTATAATACTGTGCAATACTATCCGCTTTTTTAAAATCTATTTCAGAGAAATCTGATCGTTGGGCAAAACAGGAAATTGAAAGTAATAATGTTGCTAAGAGAACAATTTTCATTTTTTAAAAATGTCTGCGATTTTTTGAAAAATGTTTCTTTTGCTGGTGTAAGCTCCTGTAATTACAACTTCGCCCATTAACTCCACATCGTAAGTGTCAAAGGAAATATTGATATCAATGTTTGAATTTCCACTTGCTTCTACCTTGTATGTTTTGGTTTCGTAACCAATGAAGCTAAAGACTAAAATGTCATTTTCTGCCAATTGTTGGGGAAATTCAAACTTACCATCAAAATCGGTTTGGGTACCAACGGCTGTTCCTTTTAAAACAACATTTACACCGGGTAAGGGTTCGTTCGCCTCATCTACAATGCTACCTGTTACAGTGTATTTTTCCTGTACGGTTTCAACATACGAGATATCACCCATAATATTAGAAGAGGTTATCTCAATCGGTGTTTCAGTGTTTACTATTTCTTGTGCTGTTACATAAGTCGCGCAAAGTGCCAATAATGAAAAGCCCATCATTGCTATTCCTTTGTGTAGTATAGAATTGTTCATAGTGTGTAATGCGTTAGTTTCATACGTTTTAAGTTGTGATGCCTTGAACATGCCACATGTATTTTTATTAGAGCTCAAATGCTTTATAAGCCCAGGGTCAGATAACTTGGAGAAATCTATAACTTCCTTTTCACAGCTTTGGCAAAAGCCTCCTTTTTCGGTTTTACTAAAATTACTAAATTTTTCTTTGCATGGTTCTTTTACGGCAAGGGTGAATGTACTTTTCATAATATTATGGTTTTATATCTATACCTCTAAAGTATGTTGGAACCCGGTCTTTTAAAATGAACAATGAGTGTAGGAGTAGTTTCAGTGAGTTAACAACATATAGTGCTGTTTTATTAATCAATTATTTTGGATACAAATGATTAAATATCAGAGGTTAAGAATGGTGGTAAATAGTGAAATAAATATGTTTAGAATTAAATCATGTTATTTTTGTAACAAAACTCAAAACGAGCGTCATATAGACCGACACGTTTAAAATTAACTCACAAATGAAAAAAGTTTATTTATTGGCTGCCGGTTTGGTAGCCTTGGCTTCTTGTAAAGAAGAGGCTAAACCAACTGCCGAGGCAGAAAAAATTCCTGGTATCGTTCTCGCCAATATGGATACCACTCAAAACCCGAAATCAGATTTCTATAATTATGTGAATGGAAATTGGATGAAGTTTACAGAAATACCAGATGATAGAACCAGTTGGGGAGGTTTTAGCGTACTTCGTAAATCTACAGATGACGATGTATTGAAGATTTTGGCTACGGCAAAGGAAAGTGGTAATTACGCCGCAGATACCGATCAAGCCAAGGCATTGGCAATTTTTGATACGAAATTGGATACTGCTGCTAGAAATAAAGCAGGTGTTGCTCCGTTAGATGAGGCTTTTGATGCTATCGCTTCTGTTAAAAATTTGAATGACCTACAAACTGTTATCGCTAAAAATGCTGCAGTTTCTACACCGTTTATAAGTATTGGTGCAGGTGCAGATTTAAATAACAGTAGCATGAACGCCGTGTATTTAGGTGCGAACGGATTAGGATTGCCAGATCGTGATTTCTACTTTGATGAAGATGAAAAATCTGTAGAAATTCGTGAAGAATACAAGAAGCACGTATCTAGAATGTTGCAGAAACTTGGAGATTCTGAAGCAGAGGCTACTAAGGCAGCCGATAAAATTCTTGCTTTGGAAACACAATTGGCAGAACCACGTTTAAACAAGGTTGAGCGTAGAGATGCTAGAAATTACAACAACCCAAGAACTATTGCCGAGGTTGATAAAATGTTGTCTACCATTGATATGAATAAGTTGATTTCTGACCTGGGAATCACTAAAAAATTCGATACGCTTTTGGTAACGCAATTGAGATATACGGAGTATTTGGACAAGTTCTTAAAAACAACTCCGATCGAGGATATTAAAACTTTGGTTAGATGGGATACGTTCAACAATGCTGCCGGTAGATTAACTACAGATATTGAAACTGCCAATTGGGAGTTTTATAGTAAGTTCTTAAGAGGTGCTAAAGAACAACGCCCAGCAGACGAGCGTGCGTTGGCTACGGTAAATGGTACTGTAGGTGAGGCACTTGGACAGTTGTATGTTGATGCCAAGTTTCCGCCAGAAGCAAAGGCAAAGGCAGAGCTGATGATCTCTAATGTAATAGATGCTTTTAAGGAACGTATTTCTGTTTTGGATTGGATGAGCGATTCTACAAAAACAAAAGCAATTGAAAAGTTAGATAAGTTTACCGTGAAAATTGCATATCCCGATAAATGGGAAGATTATTCTACTATGGAAGTATCTGGAGATAAGTCTTATTTTGAAAATATGACTGCAGTAGATAAATGGGGAGAGTTGAAAAATTTTGCTGAAATAGGTGAGCCTGTTGATAAAACTAAATGGGGAATGTCTCCACAGACCGTAAATGCATATTTTAACCCATTGAACAACGAGATTGTTTTTCCTGCAGCAATTTTGCAACCTCCTTTCTATAACTATACCGCTGATGAAGCTGTAAATTATGGAGGTATAGGTGCTGTTATCGGTCATGAAATTTCTCATGCTTTTGATGACAGTGGCTCTCGTTTTGATGCTGATGGAAATCTTAAAAACTGGTGGACAGAAGAAGATTTAAAAGCTTTTACAGAAAGAGCTGATGCTTTAGCCGTACAATACGATAGTGTTATGGTATTGCCTGATGTTTACGTGAACGGTAAATTTACCTTAGGTGAGAATATTGGTGACTTAGGCGGATTGTTAGGTGCTTATGATGGGTTACAAAAGTACTATGAAGAAAACGGTCGTCCGGAGGATATTGATGGTTTTACCGCAGAACAGCGTTTCTTTATGTCTTGGGCTACGGTTTGGAGAACAAAAAGTAGAGACGAGGCTTTGAGAACACAGATCAAAACTGATCCGCATTCTCCTGGTATGGTAAGAGCTACACAGCCATTATTGAACATTCAAGCGTTTTACGATGCTTTTGATATCAAAGAAGGTGATGAAATGTACCTTGCTCCAGAAAAGAGAGTTCATATTTGGTAAACTATTTTTAGTATAATAGAAAAGGGCGCTACAATGTAGCGCCCTTTTTTTGTTTTAGTTCGTCATTGCGAGGAGTTTTTCGCGACGAAGCAATTTGTCTGTTCATGTTTGCGAGTTGATTTTAGTTGGTTAACAAACAGATTACTTCACTACGTTCGTAATGATGTTAATTTTCTACAGAAACTCGTACTCCTTCACTATGACTAGTAAATTCTGGAGCGTACATGCTTTCAATTGTTGTAATACCGTTACTGAAATTACCTGCATTGTTTACCCGTACATCATATTCAAAGACATAGACGCCTTTGGGTAAATAGTCAAAAAAGAAATTGGTGCTGGCATCTTTCGTGCTTTCGTAATACCCCAATCCGTCTTGCCATTTATATCTAGAAATTACGTTAACGGGCTCAAAACCTGCCGCTCTCATATCTTTCATATGTATAAACTCCATACCTCTGTCCGATCGTAGCTCAATTCTTATTTTAACCAAATCCCCCACTTTTAAAGTAGTATTATCCGTTACTTCGGAAATCACTTCGCCAGTATCGGTATTCTTCTTCAAAAAGATTTTTTTCTTTAATTGTAGTGGAGTCTCGGCACTGGTTATTTTGTCCAAATCCTCAAAATATTGCCAGTACAATGCGCCCCAAGCTATACCGTTTCCTTTTTTACTTATTTGTACTTCGCCCATTTTAGGGGTTACTTCGGCAGTATTCCAAGAAGTTTTAAAATATCCTGTACCTGCTTCAACTTTAACATCCTCTAATGTAGAAGACTCTAATTGTTCCCCTCCAATCAAGACATCGACTGCATCGGTTACCGATAACCAATCGCTTCCTTGCAATAGCAATGCATACACCGCTTCGGTAGTTGCTTTGGTGGTGCTCCATTGGTTGGTCTGCTTATTTTTTAATAACCAGATTTTAAGATTATCTATAGTCTCAATATCGGTAGGTCGAATTTCAGAAAATGCTTCAATCAATAAAGCTTGTGTTTCTATAGGTGCTTGATACCAAAACCAAGAACTGGTATTACTTTTCCAGTACATGCCCAATTCATCATTGGTAATGCTATTTTCTTCTAAAGCCTGAATTATTTTTGAAGCTGTTTTTGTATCATCCGTTCTTTGTAATATTAATGCTAACATTCCTTGGGCATACAAACTTCTTTTTGGCCAGTACTTTTTGGCTTGTTCAATATAATAAGCAATGATTTTGTCCACTTTTTTAGACGCTTCAATATCTTTAAAGAAGCTTCTCATGTATAAATAATGAACCTGATTTGCACTTAGGTGGTCATCATTTATATTAGAGGTATGTTTCTTCATCTCTTCATATTCCTTTACGAATTCGTTATCGAGATAGTCAATTGCTTTTTTAATCATTTCTGATTTTGAATTGAATGAAATTGACAAATCATCTGTATTGGTGTCTTCAGAGGTAGTTAATTTGTTCAAATGCCCCATGCCGGTAACGATATGTTGGGTAATATATCTGTTATCTGGTCCACCGTTGAACCATGCCCAAGCTCCGTTTGAATTCTGATTCTGAATAAGCTTGTTCAAAGCCGATTGCTGCTCGTTTTTCATTTTGTTCATATTGAACAACAAGCCTATTCTTTTCTTTTGCTCGCTTTCAGATTGTGCATCTCGTAACCAAGGTGTTTCTTGAATTAATAAAGACTTTAATTCTTCATTCTTTTCAAGATTGCTCAATAAAGCATCAGAACTTGCCCATTGATCGAACACTTCTTGTATTCTTGGGTTACTATTGGCTATATAACTTGCTAGTGAATTAGCATAGTATCTTGAGAACGTTTGCTCGTTGCAATCATAAGGGTACTCCATTAAGTAAGGCAAGGCTTGTACTGCATACCACGCAGGATTGGAAGTCATCTCCAAAGTCAGTTTGTGATGTTTTAAAGACGCTGAATTCGTGTTCTTCAATTTATCAAGAGTGAAGGTTTTGGTTTGATTACTTCGAACCCACATGGGTAAGGTTTCGGTTACTAATGTTCTGTTAGACAAAACGGGCAACATATTTTGTTCACCATCGGAGAAATCACCAGCTTTTGCAATGACTTTGTATTGAACAGTTTGCAACCTTTCAGGTATTTTAAGACGCCAAGAAACTTGGGTGTTTCCCATAGTGTCTACTTCAAAGGATTTTGCTTCAAGAATATCTGACGATTCCATCAATTCTTTAGTAATATCTGTACCTGTTAGTCCATCTGTCAGTTCTAACTTTGCCTGACCGGATAATAATTTTTGTGTTAAATTGGAAATTTTGGTGCTTATGGTAATGGTGTCCCCTTCACGTAAAAAGCGAGGAGCATTTGGTATGACCATTAACTCTTTCTGGGTTACTGTATTCAGGTTGGTAATGCTACTTTCCAGTTCTTTGGTATGCGCCAAAAGTTGTACGTTCCAACGGGTCAATGCTTCGGGAGAAGTGAAGCTGAACGAAACATTTCCTTCTTTATCAGTCTTTAATTGTGGAAAGAAAAAAGCGGTTTCTTGAAGATTCTTTCTAATTTTCACTGATTCAAAATCTGTTTGTACTGTTTCTTCTGTTTCTGCTTCGGGATCCGTAATTTCAACCCCCGCAACTTTTCCGGATAACTCACTTTCAATATCATTAGCTCCATAACCAACAGTAACCACTTCATCTAACATGGCATTATCCGTCATCATAGCCGTTGGTGCGGCTGTTTTATACAATCTTCGTGATTCATTGAAATATCCAAAACTCCCAAAATTTAGTCCGAACATATCGAAGGCATCAAATTGTATATTTGGGTAGTTATGGTTGGTATTTTGTGTAAATGTTTGAAAGTCAATAGTGGAAAAACTTCTATTGGCATTAGCTCTTCTTTGCGTATAATAATTTGGTTTGCTTAACGGATTAAAATACCAAGCGTGGGGTTTAAACTGGTCTAAAGAAGCATCATACATGCTTGCTAATAGTTCGGCACTTACTTTTTCGCCTTCAGGTCCTTTTATTTTAAATGACCAAGTTTCTTCTGCACCAGGGGCAATTTTGTCCCTAAATGTCATGGTTTCTATTTGAAGATCGCTAGAAGGGTAGGGCACGGCAACCATATAATTGCTCGCCTCAAAGTCATTGGCAAATGCATAGCTATAGGACACCAAGAATCCGCCTAAATCATTTTCTGTAACAGGTACAGTAATTGTTTGGGAATTATCGTTGAGTGTAATTACTTTCTCTTTATAAACCTTATGGTCTTTTTCTACCACAACGGTAATATTCAGATTATCGGCACTGGAAAGAAAGGTTACCTGTGCCTTGTCTCCAACTTGGTATTGCTGCTTATCCGTTTTTATCTGGAACAATTGATTATCTGCCAGGATATTTTCATTACCGGTAAAGGTAATGATGGCAACATCTTTCACTATTTGTCCAAATTTATCTTTTGAGGTCAGTTCTAGCTTGTATTTTCCAGACTCCCAATTTTTGGTTTTCCCAAAACTCATTTCTCTTGATTCGCCTGTATCAAATTTAGATGACCAGACCATTTTTCCTTTTTTCCACTGGTTAGGTTCGTCTTCATTATTAAAAGCGTCATGTGGGTAAAGAGTTTTGAACTCTTTTTGGGTAAAACCGGCATAGTCTGGTGCTGCCCAAGGTCTTTGGCGTAAAACCTGATCTGGTGCCTGTAGCTTGTATAAACTTACTTCGCCAATGGCTGCCACAAGTTGTCCATTTAAATTTGTACTCTCAATGTTGAAACCGGTATTTTTTAGAGTTTTGTCTATTGTATTGGGGACTATTACATCTACGTTCAATGCATGATAACCTACGGCTACATTGGTAACGGTGCTTCGTGTTTCGCCATTGATATCGATAATATCGGCGGTAACTTCGTAGTTGAAAGTGGGTAGGTGTTCTTTTTCGATACTATTGTCAGATATCGCCTTAAAAGTGATTTCGTAATTACCGGATGCATCTGTAACGGTTTCCCCTTGCACAATTTCTTGAGAAGAACCATTAAAATATGGTCTGGACCAATGATACCAGCGAGGTAAATTCACCACACGTTTTACACGATAAACTACTTTGGCATCTGAAATAACACTGCCTGCATATGCTGTTGCTTTACCGTTTACACTGATACTGTCGTTTACTTTGTATGTCTCTGTAATCGGCTCAAAATTCGTTTCAAATTTTGGTCGTTTATACTCTTCTACAGATATATTGGTATATCCGTTAACATTTAATTTATTTGAATATGCGCGAATTGAAAACTGACCTGTTAGTCCGGAAGTTGGGAGCATGAATTCACCTGAAACAGAACCATATTCGTTGGTCATTAATTGAAGTGTTTCAATTTTTTGACCGTTTACATCATTCAATGTTACTTGAACATTGGTATTTTTTAAAATACTGGATTTCCCGTTATTTTGACTAATGGCTATTCCTTTAAAAAATACGGGTTGACCTGGTCTATAAATACTGCGGTCGGTAAATAGAAAACAAGAATAATTTATGTTGGCTCTATTTTGTTCGTAGCTTCTTCTGATATAGTAATCGCCAAAAAATGCAGTGTTTTTATCTTTTTTGACAATGATGTTTACGTTGTTCCAATTGTTATTCTTTTTTTCAATTGAAATAAATCCTGTTTTATCAGATACAAAAGATTCACTTTTTAATCCGTCTTGATAGTTTTTACGGTAGCTTAATTGTATGGCGGCATTGGCAATAGGTTTTCCATTGTTTCTATCGATTACCTGGTAATATTGATGTGTATTGGTTTGGGTTTCCACAATTGCGAAATCAGTTGCTTGTACCGTAGTGTAGCTAAAAACCGGTTTTTTCTCATTTGTAGATTCAGCTGCCAATATGTATACTCCGTTTTCTAGAGCAGGAAGCTTGATCTCTGTACTATGTAATTGGTAATCATGCGATGTTTTTAAGTCTGCAGACCATGATTTGGATACCGGTAGTTTTTTGATAAAGGATTCCCTTTTGGCGTTGGGATACAACTCATTTAGTGATTTAAGTTGCTTCTGTGTGATTTTGTACGCATTTAAACTCAGGTTTTCAATATTCTTGTAATTGACCAAAAGCCTGCTGGTAGTTTGTGTTGGTATATGTTCTTCCGCTTTTAGATGTATTGATACTTCTTGAATTTGAGATTTTAAAGCCATACATTTTTCAGCTCCTAAACTTTTGGGAAAACGTGCAATGACGCCATCGCAAAGATTAACGGCTTCTTTAAGTTTCCATTGATGGTCGGTTTGGGTTAAAGGCTCATAAGTTTGCCCTAATTTTTGGTAGTATTTAGCAATTTCATAGGTGTATAACCCAGAAAGCGGACTATGCTTAATGTTTTCTGCGGAGTTTTCAAGTACCTCTAAAAACAGGCTGTCCTTATTACTAAATGTTGCATTACTATGAATGAAATTTAGCCTTTCAATATCAACGAATACCAAAGGATTCATATCTGGATTGCCAAAGTGAAATGCTACTAATTCTTGGTAAATATTTAATGCTTTTGCTTGTAGCGATAGTGTTTTCGTTTTATCAATTCTTAAAAAACTAGCGGTATATGCTTCACATAAAATCGCTTCGTCTTCAATTTCAAAAGCATCGGCAGCTTTGTTGATACTGTTTTCGCTAGTGGTATAAAATTCTAAAGCGGTATGTGCCAATAGATCATATAGAGTAGGTCTGTATAATCTGCTTTCTTCTTCGAGATATAGTATATCATCAAAATCTGAAATAGGTAAACTTTGGGTTTTCTCCGCATTATCTAACGATGCAGAAAAATGTACGTCTATTTCCTTAAATAATGTATGTAGGTCCCAGGTTCTGAAATCTACGGAATCTACCTTGTTTTCTGTAATTGTTCTATTGTAAAACCTATACCTGTTGTTTTGAAAATGTTGCCAGTATAAATTAGCTAAATGACTGTGTAGAATTTGTTTGGTAGGTGAATCTGCAATTTCAATTTCAGATTTGAATTCATTGATGATATTTAATTTGGCATTCTCTACAAGCGTCATGGCGTAGTTAGACTTGTAAAGTAAGGCCTTAATGGTCTGTACACTGTTGCTCTCTTCTTTTGCCTGGGTAAATATATTTTTTACCAGTTTTAAGGCAGATTTGGTTCTTTTTTCCTGCTCATGTGCATCAACTTGCTTCCAAAGTTGATCATAAGAATCATTTTGCTGGGCATTACCAAATTGTGAAAACATGAATACGGTTAAAATTAAATATAGTTTTTTCATCATAGTAAAATTACAATACAAAACTGTGCCAAGGTAATTTTATATACAATGAAAAATGAGTGTAATCTACTTTTCGGTTAGTGAGAACAGGTAAGTTTATGGTATACTTGGTGGTTTTTTGAAGAATTGAGTCAATGTCATATTTCATTTACGCATTATTTTCTATTTTGCATGGCTATGCGATTAATTTTAGTGTTTTGAAACATAATATATAATGCCTAAACCAATAGAAAAATTAGAAAATTTATTAAGTAAACCACATAGAATAGTTGTTGTTGCCGTTTTGATGGCAGTTCTTCTGTTTTTAATTTCTTCCTTCTTTTTTAAGGTTGCCAATTTTGGATACGGTTTAGGTATGTCTATAATACTACCCATTATCATATCTTATCCCATATCATTGGTTGTAATTGGTTACACGCAAAAAATTAAGAAACAAAAGCAAGAACTTGTTAAGTTGGATACAATCAATAAAAAGCTCTTCACTTTGATTTCTCATGATATAAGAAGTCCTATTGCAACATTGCAGAGTTTGGTATATTCTATGGCTTTCAATGATTTTGATAGAAAAACCGAAAAGGAATATTTAGGGCAGTTATCTAAACATATTGCCAATCTCGATATGTTTTTGACAGATTTACTACAGTGGTCTCAAGATCAAATTCAGAATAAACCGGTTAATTTCACCCTTTTTAAATGCAATGATATACTAACTCAAGTAGGAGGTTTGTTTGAAGGCTTGTTGATGGAAAAACAAATTGATTTTACTATTGGCGATTTGGACAGTGCTATATATGCCGATAAACAGAATTACGCCTTTGTAATTCGTAATCTTCTGCACAATGCAATTAAATTTACTCCTAAAAATGGAAAAATCCATATTTGTTTAAAAGTTAAGGGAAACGAGGTACATACAATTGTAAAAGATACCGGTGTGGGACTCACCAAGGAAGAAATAGATACCATATTTGAGGGAGAAAAACTTTTTACCCAATTAGGAACGTCCGACGAAAAAGGCACGGGATTTGGCTTAAATGCTTGTATTGATTACTTGAAGAAAAACAACGGCAGGTTAAGTATAGAAAGTACACCAGGCAAGGGTACTAAGTTTTCAGTGATTCTTCCTAATTCCTCCACGGCTTTTTAGGGCTGATTTTTATTATTTGGGATTAAAAAAGTAGTTGGCAAAATGTTTAAATTCAACGGAGTTTTACTATAAAGCCTTTTCTTAGAATTTTTAAAATTATCAGATATAGTACACGAGTATAATTTATATCTTAAAAGCACAGACCAAAACGGTCTGTGCTTTTTGTTATATAATTTTTAACCAGGGAGAGATTAAAGGAAAGATTCCTTAATCTGTTGTACTAGTTTTGTGCCATCTGGATCTGCTTTTGTTTTTAGTTCGCAGAAATCTTCTGCCCATTGAGAAGTACGTATACGTAAAGGCGGATTTTCATTTTTAGCAACGTCTAGAACTACTTGAGCAACTTCTAGACCGGTTTGGTAAACAGGTTCTTTGCTTTCGCTTGCACGTTTTTGGTTGCCTGCCATATATCTTTCAAATATGGGTAAGTATTCTCCTGTTGCAAACTGACCTTCTACGGCTGTTTTTTCTATAGCTGAGGTCATGAATTCAGTAGATATCCCCCCGGGTTCTACACAACTAATTTTAATATTAAAGGCATCGCTTACATAGGTAGCAAGCCCTTCCATAAAGCCTTCTACTGCAAATTTGGCTCCGCAATATAATTCATTGAATGGTTGGCCAACTAGACCACCAACTGAAGTTATACTAATAATTTGTCCGCTCTTTTGCTTCCTCATATAAGGTAATACCGCTTGAGTACAAAAAACTACACCGTGGTAGTTTACTTCGGTTACCCACCTGATTTCTTCTTCACTAGCTTGTTCGGTGGTTTTTGCAAAACCTGCACCGGCATTGTTGATCAATACATCTAATTTTCCATCTTTTGCGATAATAGTCTCCACAGCAGATTTAATGGAATCTATTTTTGTAACATCTAGCGATAAAATCTCTATATCAAGGCTTTCTTGAACTATTCTCTCTTTCAGTTTATCCGCTTTGTTAAGATTACGCATGGTAGCATATACCTTATAATTGTTGTTGGCGAATAAGATGGAACTTTCAAAGCCTACTCCTGTTGAGGTTCCGGTAATTAATACATTTTTTTTCATGATATCGAATTATTTTTTGGAGTGAATGTTCATTCCAATTTTTTAATAAATTTTTTTATTCTTTGATAGCATCCCAAACCATTTTCATTTGGTGATTTGGAGATGTGTTTTGCGACTGATTAAAATAATAACGTAAATAAGAAAGAATAGCTCCGCCAATGAACATTAGTAATTCTTCTACCTCAATGTCTTTAATAATGCGATCTTGCTTGCCTTTTTCTAAAAGTTCAACAACCTGTGCTATCGCAATTTTACCTACTTCTTTACTTTCGGCGGTAATTATAGGTGAAGCCTGTAATTGCTCCATAAATTGAAAATATGAGGGGTTTTGTACAAAAAAAGCAATGACTGAAGTAAAATAGTTTTCGAATTGAGTTTTGATAGGATTTCCCGATTCAAAATTCAAAAAGACATTTTTTTCTTCGTTTTTAATTTTAGTGTATATATCATTGATCAAAGCATCCTTGTTGGGAAAGTAGTTGTAAATAGTTCCCATTCCCGTACCCGAAGCTTTTGCGATGGCTGACATTGGCGTATTGTGTACTCCTTTTTCAGTTAGCAATAGTAAAGCTGATGATATGATAGATTCCTTTTTATTCACAATGCAAATGTACATTGATTGGAATGTTTGTTCCAAATTTTGTTTGCATTATTTTATAAAGTTTCATTGTATTGAAAAAATCGAATTGACCACCAATTAAAAAGTTTAGTGCTTGGGTAAAAAATGCCATGAATTACCATGGCATTTTTATTATTAATCGATATTAGTTTATCAATTCTAGCAATATGAATTGATTTAACTGTGGTCCAAAAGCACTAAAGTTATTATCGGCCACCAACACCAAAGAACGGTTTCCGTTTTCCAATACCGGACCTAAGGTGATCCCTTCGATATTGTCAACAATACCGTCGGTCAGTTCTCCTCGAATAGATTCAAAATCGAATAGAAGTTCTTTTGTAGCCTCTATATATGTTTCTCCTTCCAAAGAATCCATATTCCTTACATTGGTAGCATTGGATGCGTCAACCTTGTAAATCTTTACATTGTTTCCTCCATCTGTAAATCCGGTAGAGAATGATCTTTCTAAGAATAAGAATTGATCTGTGCTGTATTCCAGTATTTCAACAACACCATTTATGGTAAATGAAGTTTCCGATGCTTTTCTTACTACTGGATCTAATTCATATACAAACTCCTTTCCAAATGTTCCGTTTTGAGAGAGGTATGAAATTCTTATGGGAGATTCGGTATCTTCAATAGTTGGCTCAACACCATCTTGTTTTAAGGGCAATTCCATATTGACCCAATATCCGTTGCTACCGTAAGCCTTGCATAATCCTTCAAAAGTTCCGTTGTGCACAGGTCCAACATTCTCATTTGTGTTGAACTTATACTTGGGGGCAACTAAAGCTTCAGATAGAAAATTACCTGCTTGGTCAGAAAATCTTATGAATGGATCTATACCGTTGTTGATATTGCCTTCGCTGGTCCATACAATGGTTCCGTTAGCTGCTACACGTATTGCTTCGGGGTCAACAGAGCCTTCTGAGAAAGAATAGCCAGTTTTATCTTTTAATTCAGTAACACCGTTGATAGATACATCTCTAAAGCCACTTTCGTTAAATTCAATATTAGCGGTATAAAAACGAATTGGTGCAGTGGGGTCATCACTTATTAAATACCACTTTCCGTTTTCATAGTCAATTCCAGATAAACCTCCGATCAAAGTATTTTCAAAGAGCGTTCCATCGGCAATTACGAATTCGTCAATAAAGGAAATTTCTTTTATTTGGTTGGGGTCGTTACCAATGTTGCCGCCTGTATATTCTTCTAAAAATTCACATGAGCAAAAGATTGCACATAGTAATAGACCTATCATTTTAATTGCATTTTTTTTCATCTTAACTAGTGTTTTGGTTGAACTAGCAAGATGAAGTGTTTAATTTTTTACGGTATTAATCTACTGTTATTTATAGATTAATTCAATATCAAACTTATAAATTTGTTGTGGCACTTACTTACCTATATATCGTTTATCGTTGATGGCAATATGCGATTTTTTATTATTTAGAAAGCAGAAGAATTCAATAAAAAAATCACCCTATCTTCATTACTTATTAAGATAGGGTAATTAAAAATAATCTTCTAATTACTTTTTATTCTTGTAACTGAAGTTCTTTGTATTCTGTGTTTAGATTCGCTTGTTCTTTCTCTTCAATGATGTCTTTAATAAATTCATCGATTTGAGACTTCGTAACATTGGGCATACAGATTACGTGTGTAATATCATCTGTAGCCAATTGCCATTTCTCTTTGATGCGATTTGCGACCTTAGGTAAAACTACGGTGATAGCCCCTGGGTTAGTCCATGCTTTGATACCGATTTTTTGCAGTTCTGTTTTGCAATATTCAGCGGTCTCCAAACTATGGCGGTATCGTTCCTCTAATCCTTTAACTCCCATTTTCTTAACGGCGTACCATAAAAATAAAGGACTATGGCCGTTTCTAGAACCGGTTATGGTGGTGTCTAAAGAACCAATATAAGATATGCCTCGTGCAATTCTATCCCTTAAGGAACGCTTTGCAATAATTACTCCTGAAGGAAATGGCGACCCAATAAATTTGTGGCCGCTAATGGAAATACTATCTGCCCCGTCTTGAAAATCGAAGGGAATACGCGGTTCAATAAATGGTCCATAAGAACCTGCCAAGGCAGCATCACAATGAATATAGTGATTTTGAATAGCCAGTTTTTTTAAAATTCTTTTTACTTCAGATACATCATCTTTTGCCTCTGTCATTGTAGTGCCAAATGTGGTCAATATAATGGCGGGTTTGTCTCTGTTTAATTGTAAGGTGTTCTCTAGGTCTTCATAATCTAGCTCTCCGTTTTCTTGGGCTCTTATGGTTATACTTGGTAGGTTAAGCAAGTGTATGTTTTTCTTTACGCTATAATGGGTAGATTCAGAAAAATAGACCATGGCTTTTGGGTGAGATTCTCTAGCTAGGTACAGACCATATAAATTACTCTCAGATCCACCATTGGTAACGTAGCCCCAAAAATCGGTAGGGTCTGCCCTATAAAGTTTTGCAAAAAAGTCAACTACTTCGCGCTCCATTTCATGGGTTTGTACCTTATATGTATTGTCTTCATAAGGGTCGCCAACATTATTTATAGGATGCTTTAAAAACTCGTATAGTCTTGAATAATCAAAATCCTTCGCAACCGGATAACCAATAACTCTGTCTTTTTCCTGAATTAGTTTGGTTAGCAGCTCATCTATCTTTTGTTCGTTATTCATCATATTGTAATTTAAAAGGTATTTTTGAACTGTAAAATTACGATTAATGATAATTTTTTACTTTATTTTTAATAATTACAGTATATAAATCTATTTTAATAGAAATATTGGTTCGATAATACTGTTTTAGTCTTAATTATCTGATAAATTAGAATAATAATCTACTATGGATGCAACTGATGGAAAAATTTTAATGCAATTGCAACGTAATGCCAAACAGAATACAAAGGAAATTGCAGCAAAAGTGGGGCTGAGTGTTACCCCAACTTATGAAAGGATCAGAAAATTAGAGCAGCAAAAAATTATAAGATCATATGTTGCCCTAGTCGATAGAACCAAAATAGGAAAAGAGCTTATTGCCTATTGTCAAGTAACGCTTTCGAAGCAACAAAAAAAGCTTGCCGACAATTTTAAAAAGGAGATAATGTTATTGCCAGATATTATGGAATGTCATCAGGTATCCGGTAATTTTGATTATTTATTAAAGATAGCGGTAAATGACATAGCAGGATTTCATGAGTTTATCAATGAAAAGCTATCTATTATTGATGGAATTTCTACCATACACAGCTCTTTTGTACTCGATTCTGTTAAAGATAGTACTGCATTTAACGTTTGATAAATGCGTTGAACTATTGAAAACGGCACACATAACAGATTTTTAAAGTCATTTAAATGATGTTTTGGGTTATCATGGTAATAGTCAATACCTACCTTTGTTCTTGAGTAAACTAACTCCGAAATTCTATAGTTTTCGGATTTTTTTTGATGTTGTTTAAAACCCCGTTTCCTTTTTTAATCGTGCTATGTTTTAAGGGGAAATATATTCTAAAATTCAAATCTTACAGAGTGCAAACAAAACAAGTATACATGCGTTCATTAATATTGCTATCCTTAATTTTATGTTGTTATACCTATTCCTATTCACAATTGTCTGGGAATGAAAAATCTAAGGCGAAAAAAGAGGTTTCGCATTCATTTTATATTACTTCAAATGTTGGTAATGCTCCTTTTGAAGATGCAAAAAAGATTATAGAACAAATGAATAGTGCTTCAGTAAATGATGCTGAGGCTACATTGTTATTGATCGGTAATGTGTTGAACAAAGAAGGGTTTTCTTCTAAAGATAAAAAGCAAGATAAGGTAAAGGATAATCTAAGACCATTGATGGAGTTATGGGACAATTTTAACGGCAACGTAATTTTGACCCCTGGAAAAAATGAGTGGCTTAAAGATGCACCGCAGAGCATAGATGATTTAGAGTCTTTTTTGCAAGATAACAGTAAAGCTAAATTTTGGCCCAATGATGGATGCCCCTTAGAACGGGAAACTATAAATGATGAGGTGGTACTTGAAATGGTTGACTCTCAATGGTTTTTAGAAGATTGGGACGATCACCCATATATTAATGAAAAATGTGAACACAAAACCAGGGATCAATTTTTGGCGGAATTTAAGGATGATTTAAAGGACAGCCAGGGGAAAACCGTAGTCGTTGCGGTCTACCAACCTGTAATGAGTAATTCAAAAGTTTCCGTAATTGACAAAATGGGCGGTTTTGAACAAGAATCGTATCAAAATAAGCAGAATAGACAACTGCGTGGTAGAATGGAGACCATAGCTAGCCAATTCGAAGATGTCATTTTTGTGTCTGGCAAAGACCGAAATCTACAGTATTTAGAAGATGATGGAATTCCACAGATCATTAGTGGGTCAATTGGTAAAACAGAGAAAGCTAGAGCTCCAAAAGAAGAGCATTTTGAGAGTGAAAAACAAGGGTATGCAAAATTGACGGTCTTTAAAGACGGTAGTTCGCAAGTGGAATATTTTGAAGTGACGGGCAATGCTGCTGTGTCAATCTTTACTAAGAGCATTAAAAGGGATCGACTATCCTTAGATGAGATATCCTATCCGAAGAAAACATATGGAGCTACTACTAAAGCGTCGATCTATACCGAAGAAGAAACAGATAAAACAGGTTTTTACAAATTCTTGTGGGGCGATCATTATAGAAGTCTTTACAGCAAAGAAATTACGGCTCCGGTTTTGGACATAGAGCAATTGCCCGATAATGTAAAACCCATTTCAGAAGGTGGTGGTACGCAGTCTAGATCATTACGGTTGATCGATGATAATGAACATGAATATACGTTAAGGGCGTTACGTAAAAGTGCAGTTCGTTTTCTGCAGACAAATGCGATAGATAACCATTATGTTGTAGATTATCTTAAAAATACCATTGCCGAGCGGTATTTACTCGATTTTTATACAACTGCACACCCATATGCACAATTTTCTATGAACGAGCTTTCTGAGTCATTGGGCGTGCTCCACGCAAATCCTAAAATATATTATGTGCCCAAACAAAAGGGATTGGGTATTTATAATGAAGATTATGGTGATGCACTTTTTATGCTTGAGGAACATGTGGGCGATGAAAATAAAAGTTTCGAAACTTTTGGGAGCCCCAACGATATTTTAAGTACTACCGATCTTCGAATGGAACTTAGGGAGTCTAAAGATGCATATGTTGACGAAGCTAGTTTTATTCGTGCTCGGTTATTTGATATGTTGGTGGGTAACTGGGATCGGCACCAAGATCAATGGCGCTGGGCAGAATTTAAAACGGCCGATGGTAAAAAAAGATATGAAGCTATACCGCGCGATTGGGATCAAGCTTTCCCAAAGTATGACGGACCAATAATCTCGTTATTAAAATTTAGTTTTCCGCTACTTCGAAAGATGGAAAGCTATGATGCCGATATCAAAAATGTGAAATGGTTTAATTTTTCAGGATATCCGCTGGATAAAACCTTCATTAAAAAAGCAAATTGGGAAGATTGGAAGGCACAGGTAGATTTTATTCAAGAAAACCTATCTGATGCTGATATTGACTCGGCATTTAAATCTTTACCCAAAGAAGCTCAGGATAGCAGTATAGAAAAGATAAAAAAGAACCTGAGATTACGTCGTGACGGACTGGCATCTATTGCCAAATCATATTATGATTATTTGAACAATTTTGAGGTGGTTCTCGGTACTGAAGATGATGATGAGTTCTTGATCACCCGAAAGCCTAACGGCATTACCGAAATATCGATATCAAAAGATACGGTGGTTTTTGAAAATTCATATGACACCAAGCAAACCGATGAAATTTGGATTTATGGGCTTGATGGTAATGATACGTTTACGGTAATGGGTAATGGTGATAAGCCTATAGATGTCAAAATAATGGGGGGTAAGAAAAATGATACCTATGATTTTAAAAATACTAAAAAGGTGAAACTCTATGATCATAAGAGTAAGAACAATACTATCGTAAATCCGAAATCTAGAAAGTGGCTTACCGACTCTTATGATGTCAATAATTATGATTATCAAAAAAGAAAATACCATGAAAACATTGTATTTCCGAGTATAGGGTATGATGCCGATACAGGGTTTAGATTCGGGATAAAAAATCGTTTTACCACATATGGTTTGGTCAATAATCCTTTTGAGGCGCAGCATACCATAGGAGCCGAATACTTTTTTGCAACCAATGGTTTTGCAATCGATTATAATGCAGAATTTGGCCAAGTATTCTATAACTGGAACTTAGGTTTTGATCTACGCTATGCCAGTCCTAATTTTACAATGAATTATTTTGGTACGGGTAACGATTCTGAATATGATAGCGACCTTGATCGCGATAATAACAGGGTTCGCATACGCCAATGGAAATTTTCTCCTTATTTGGTACATAAGCATGCAGGTAATAGCGTCTATTTAAGAGCGGCGATTGAATCTTTTGATGTGTCAAATGACGATGATCGTTTTGTGGGGCAGGCATTTGCACCAGATAATGATGTTTACGAAGATCAACTGTACGCTACCGCTGAGTTAGGTTACAATTATAAAAATCAGAATGATCCTGCTTTTCCCAATAGGGCAATGGAAGCAGACTTGGTTGCTGGTTATAAATCGAATATTGATCGTTATGATAATCGTTTTGGTTACGTTAAACCCACTTTAAAATTTATATACCCACTTCACCCTAGTGGTATTGCTGTAATCGCTACCAAAATTGCTGGCGAAACGCTAATAGGTAATGATTATGAGTTTTATCATGGTGCAGTTTTGGGTGGTAACCAAAGTTTGCGAGCTTATAGAAATGAACGGTTTAATGGTAAGTCTGCCTTTTATCAAAGTACAGATTTAAGAGTAGGTATTACTAGATTCAAAACGAACTTTATTCCGCTGCAATTAGGTGTAAGTGCAGGCTTTGATTATGGTCGTGTGTGGACAGATAACGATAATTCTTCTCAATGGCATAATGATTATGGCGGTTCGGTTTGGGTGTCGGGCTTTAGCGCACTTACGGGTAACTTAGGTTTTTACCATGGGGAAGATGGTAACCGTGTCATTTTCAGTGTAGGATTCAATTTTTAAGCACAGCATATTTTTTAATTTTACATAGTAAAAGCATTAGTTTACAAGAACTTAATGCGTTCGTAATAATTATTTCCGACACAGTTAACCCCAACTTTACATTCATTCTTTTGTTTTGATACTTAAAACCAAACTGTATTAAAATGAAAAATGTATTACGACCTTTTTGTGTGTCAATTCTTGCGATTTCTATTCTGTTTACCTCTTGTGCCGATGATGGTATCGATGGTGTAGACGGAGTCGATGGTGTTGATGGTGTTGACGGTGCTGATGGTGCCAACGGGGCAGATGGAGCTGACGGTGCCGATGGCATGGATGCTGAATTCCCAATAACTATTGATCAGCTTAGCTTTTCTAAAATTGGATCTTTCACTAACGGTAATGATGAAGCCTTTGCTGAAATATCTGCCTTTGATGCGATTACGAGCAAGTTGTTCATTGTTAACCCAGAAGAAGATGAAATTTCAGTTTTAGATCTAACGGATGCGACCAACCCCGTAAAAGGATCTTCCATTGCTTTAACGGGAAGTCCGAACTCTGTTGCGGTACATAACGGTATTTTAGCTGTTGCCGTAGAAAATACCGATAAACAGGCAAATGGTACAATTGAGACTTTTGATACCGATACGCAAGTTTTGATCAAGTCATATGTTGCGGGCGCATTACCAGATATGGTTGCCTTTTCTCCAGATGGCGAATATATTGTTTCTGCAAACGAAGGTGAGCCAAACGACGACTACTCTGTTGATCCAGAAGGTTCCATAACGGTTATTGAAGTAGCTTCGGAAACTGCCACGCAAATTTCCTTTACCGGTCAAATGGATCCTGGAAACGGTTTCAGGGTATTTGGTAATGATGGTACTTCTACTTTTGTACAAGATGTGGAACCGGAGTATGTTACCATATCAGATGATTCTAGCACGGCGTATATTGGTTTGCAAGAAAATAATGGTATGGCGATAGTTGACTTGACTACTAAAACGATTACGGGTCTTGTTGGTCTTGGAACTAAAAACCATAATGTATCCGGTAACGAAATTGATGCGTCTAATGAAGACGGAATTGCTGGAAATCTAAAAAACTGGAATGTATTAGGGTTCTATATGCCCGATGCAATAGACTATTTCACGGCAAACGGAAGCGGTTATATCGTTTCTGCCAATGAAGGCGATTCAAGGGACTATGATGGGTATTCTGAAGAAGTACGGGTTAAGGATTTGGATTTAGACCCTACTTTTTATCCTGATTTTGAGGAATTGCAAGAAGATGAAAATCTAGGTCGATTAAAAACGACAACGGCAAACGGAGACGAAGATAACGATGGATTCTATGAGCAAATCTATTCGTATGGTGCTCGTTCTTTTTCTATTTGGGATACTAACGGACAATTGGTGTATGATTCCGGTTCTGAAATTTCAAGAAGAACATTGGCACTGGCTCCCTCTATTTTTAATCAAGATGAAGGTGAAGTAGATGGTAGATCAGATGATAAAGGTGCTGAGCCAGAAGCTGTGAAAACATTAAAAGTAGGTGATGAAACTTTGTTGTTCGTAGGATTGGAAAGAACAAGCGGAATTTTAGCTTATAATGTTACCAACCCGTATAACCCTGTTTTTGTTACTTGGATCTACGATGCTACCGATATTTCTCCAGAAGGTATTATTGTGGTCGATAAAGAGGATAGCCCTACAGGAAATTATTTAATGATCGCAACTCATGAAGTCTCTAGCACAATTGCTATTTATGAGATGAAATAAATTTGAATATCATTATTTCAGAGAATATGTGAAACGAAAACGCCAAATAATTTAATTTGGCGTTTTTTAGTTTTAAGTAAATTACTTTAATGTTGTTATCAGTGTCGCCATTTTTTTTGAATATGAAATCGCTATACGGTCAACATTTTCTTTAGCTCTGTAATGGTGCTATCTTTTTCTAGATTAAACCCTAAATGTGGTATTCCAAAAACTAGCAATAATAAACCGATAGGAACTAGAATAAAGTACGCTTCAATTTTTTGGTATGACGCTAAATATATGGTGGCAAATATTGCGCATATAATGAAGGCGTAAAATAAGATTAAGAATATGCTGACAAATGAGTCTATTTTTAAGGTAGTCGCTACTTTGGTACCTGTTGGCTCTTCATAAAATATACCGGTTACCTGAGGTAAAAATGAATTTCGTTGGTAGGTGAATTTTTTGCATTTGAAATGGCCTGGGAAGACCGTGCCTACAAAATACTTGTTTGATTTTTTTATTGATCCGATTTTATAACTCCTGTGTTTTTGAATGTTTTCCTTCAGGTGTTCTTCTAATTCTGCTACAGAAAAGGAGGTGGTCAATTCTAATTTTTCTGAAGGTATAAGTTTCATGGTAACGGTTATAATTTTGTTGTTCGTTTAAACAATAGTGAGCTCTACACCAAGTTCTATTAATCTTTCTTTTGTTTTCTCATCGATACCGGCATCGGTAATAATGTGGTCTACTTCATCTATTCCGCATATTCTGCCAAAACCTTTTTTGCTGAATTTAGATGAATCTGCCAGTACAATTATTTTATGTGCAGCTTTGATCATTTGTTTGTTCAAAGAGGCTTCCATAGAACTGGTGGTTGTGAGTCCGAATTCAAGGTCAATGCCATCAACACCTAAAAACAATTTGGTAAAGGTGAATTCTGTAAGCATTTTTTCTGCAATAGGTCCTACAACAGACGAGGAGCTAGATCTTACATTTCCGCCCAGTTGCATCACATCGATTTCGTTATGTTCCGCTAGAATAATGGCAGTATTCAATGACGCTGTTAAAACGGTAAGTCCTTCAATAGGTTTTATATGCCTTGCAAATTCAATGACAGAAGTACCTGAAGCAATGATAATGCAATCATGAGGTTCTAATGTGGCTGCTGCAGCAATGGCTATTTTGTTTTTTTCCTGCGGATGTATCTTCTCCTTAATGTTTACAGAATTCTCTGCGATATACGGATTTGCCGGAATGGCTTTTCCGTGAGATCTAAAAAGTAATTTTCGCTCTTCAAGTAATTTAAGGTCCTTTCTTATGGTGACCAACGAAACATTGAATTCCTGACTTAGTTCATTGACTTTTACAAAGCCTTCTTCTTCTAGCTTTTTTAAAATAAGCTTATGTCGATCTACAATGTTCAACTTTTTGAGGTTTCGTTTCTACAAATATAGGAGATAAACCATCAATATGGGTGGTTTTTAGCTTGTGTAATTATAATTCGTAATAAAACGAAACTATAAAAATGATAATAATCTAATTATTACAATACCTCTAAAAGCTGAATATAACTGATGATTTCTAAATTATTGTATTAGTTTATTAAAGCCTATGTTAATTTATTAAACCAAAAAGAAAGAAATAACAATATTTAGGTTTTGAAATGTTTCGATATTTTGTAGTTTTGATGAAAAATTTAGAAAAGCGTAATAAAAAGAAGCTTTTATGGAAAGAAAAGAAATGATCAGTAAGCTGAAGAATACTACTGAAGCTTATGATTTTATAATAATAGGTGGTGGTGCTACCGGTATCGGTATTGCCTTAGAAGCATCTGCTAGAGGGTATTCCGTTGTTTTGTTGGAAAAATCAGATTTTACGAAATCTACTTCTAGTAAAGCAACTAAATTGGTACATGGTGGGGTTAGATATTTAGCTCAAGGCAATGTAGGTTTGGTTCGTGAAGCAGTGGTAGAAAGAGGTTTGTTGTTGAAAAATGCTCCCCATATCACCAAAACCCAGTCATTTGTGATACCTACCCATGGTTTGTGGGACGAAATTCTATACACGGTAGGGTTAACGTTTTATGATCTGTTAGCGGGTAGACTAAGCTTGGGTAGGTCCAAAAGAATTTCAAAGGCAAAAACGCTAAAACGTATTTCTTTGATTAATCCAGATAAAATTTCTGCGGGTGTGGTGTATTATGACGGTCAGTTCGATGATTCGCGATTAGCTATCAACACCCTGCAAAGTTCAGCTGAATTAGGAGCCGTCGTAGCCAACTATTGTACTGTAAAAGGATTATTGAAAGATAGCGACGGAAAAATAACCGGTGTTAAGGTCCATGATAAGGATGGAAATGAATCTTTTGAAATAAAAGGTAAGCAAGTGGTTAATGCTACCGGCGTATTTGCAGATGATGTATTGCAGATGGATGCACTTGGTTCTAAAAAAACTATAGCGCCAAGCCAAGGTGTACACCTAATGCTTGATAAATCATTTCTACCCGGTGATGATGCCATTACGATACCAAAAACGGATGACGGAAGAGTGTTGTTTTTAGTGCCTTGGCATAATAAGGTTATTGTGGGTACTACAGATACTCCCGTAGAAAAAGAATCATTAGAACCTGTAGCCTTGGAGGAAGAAATAGGATTTATTTTAAATACTGCAAGCAGGTATTTAACAAAAGCACCCAAGAGAAGCGATGTGTTAAGTGTTTATGCTGGGTTACGGCCTTTGGCCGCACCAAGTGAAGATGGTAGTAAAACAAAAGAGATATCCCGTAGTCATAAAATCTATACTTCTGAATCTGGTTTATTGACTATCGTTGGCGGTAAATGGACCACTTTTAGAAAAATGGGTGAAGACTTGGTAAATAAAGCCGAGAAGAACAATGCTTGGAAACACATACCGACCCAAACCAAAAACTTGAAAATACATGGGTATAAGACGGATGTTGATCTTAGCGACCCTCTATATTTTTATGGTAGCGATGAAGAGCCGTTGGTAAATCTATCCCAAGAAAATGGATGGAATACTTCAATAAGTGACTCTTTAGGTGTTATTGAAGGTCAGGTTGTATGGGCAGTTCGTAATGAAATGGCATTGAATGTGGAAGATTTTCTGGCCCGTAGAACCCGTTGTCAGTTATTGGATGCCAAAGAAAGTGTTCGTATGGCGCCAAAAGTAGCAGAAATTATGGCAACTGTGCTTGGTAAAGATGCTGTATGGCAGGCTGAACAAGTGGAAGATTATACTAAAGTCACCTCAAATTATATTTTATAGACAACAAATTTAATTGTCCTCAACTAGCAATTAAACTAACTTAAATCAACTACTCAATGAATTCAAAATTAATTTTAGCATTAGATCAGGGCACAACTTCTTCACGTGCCATTTTATTTAATCATAACGGAGAAATAGTAAGGGTTTCGCAAAAACCTTTCGAACAGATTTTTCCGAAGCCGGGTTGGGTAGAACATGATCCCAATGAAATTTGGTCTTCTCAAATATCGGTAGCGGCTGAGGTTATTGCCCAACAAGGCATTACAGGAGATAATGTGGCTGCAATTGGTATTACCAATCAACGCGAAACCGTGGTGGTTTGGGACCGTGAGACAAGTGAACCTATTTATAATGCAATTGTTTGGCAAGATAGAAGAACAGCCAAATATTGTGATGAGCTAAAGGATGCCGGACATATAGATGTAATAAAAAAGAAAACCGGCTTGGTTATCGATGCTTATTTTTCGGCGACCAAGCTAAAATGGATTCTTGACAATGTGGAAGGAGCTAGAGAAAAGGCAGAAGCCGGTAAACTGTGTTTTGGTACGGTAGATACTTGGCTAATATGGAAACTTACCCGTGGTAAAATGTTTATTACCGATGTGTCTAACGCAAGTAGAACCATGTTGTATAATATTCACACCTTAGAATGGGATGACGAGTTGTTGAACTTGTTCAATATACCAAAAGCCCTACTGCCAGAAGTTAAAGAAAGCAGTGAAGTTTATGGTACTACGGCTACTACATTGTTTTCTACTAAAATCCCTATAGCAGGTATTGCAGGTGATCAGCAAGCAGCCCTGTTCGGGCAAATGTGTACCAAGCCAGGTATGGTCAAAAACACCTATGGTACGGGCTGTTTTCTGCTTATGAATACCGGAGATAAAGCGGTGTATTCCGAGAATAATCTTTTGACCACCATTGGATGGAAAATTAACGGAGAAATAACCTATGCCCTTGAGGGCAGCGTATTTGTAGGTGGAGCAGCCATACAATGGTTGCGCGACGGAGCTAAAATGGTAAAAACAGCACCGGGAATAAATCATTTGGCAGAAACAGTAGAGGATAACGGAGGTGTATATTTTGTTCCGGCATTGACCGGTTTGGGTGCTCCGCATTGGGATCAATATGCACGTGGTGCCATGTTGGGTATTACCCGTGGTACTACAGATGCCCATATTGCAAGAGCTACTATTGAAGGTGTTGCTTTTCAGGTGTACGATATTGTAAAAGCTATGGAAGCGGACGCTGGTGAAGAGAGCATTGAACTACGTGTAGACGGTGGTGCCAGTGCCAGTAATTTATTAATGCAAATACAGTCTGATTTATTCGGATTTAAGATTATTAGACCTAAGACATTAGAGACTACTGCAATGGGTGCTGCTTACCTGGCAGGTTTGGCGGTTGGTTATTGGGACAGTATAGATGACATACAATCACAGTGGAGTATAGATAAAGAATTTTATCCAGAAGCTCCTAAAGAGAAAGTGGAAAATATGCTCTATTACTGGAACAAGGCGGTTAAATGCGCACAGCATTGGATCGAAGAATAACTAACTAACAACCAACTTAAATTATGTCAATTTTTATAGCAGAATTATTGGGCACCATGCTACTCATTCTTTTGGGTAATGGTGTCGTGGCCAATGTGGTCTTGAAAGATAACAAAGGAAACGGTTCGGGGTGGATCGTAATTACAACGGGCTGGGCCCTAGCAGTATTCGTAGGTGTGGTAGTCGCAGGGCCGTATAGCGGGGCACATTTAAATCCTGCAGTTACAATTGCTTTAGCGGTCGCCGGTAAAATATCATGGGATATTGTGCCGGAATATTTGGCAGGAGAACTGATCGGTGCCATGCTCGGTGCGTTTTTGGTATGGTTGTTTTATAAAGATCATTTTAAAATTACCGATGATGAAGGGGGTAAGTTGGCTTGTTTTAGTACGGGGCCAGCAATAAAGAATACCTTTTCTAATTTGATCAGTGAAATTATAGGCACTTTCGTTCTGGTCTTTGTCATATTTTATTTCGCCGGTCCTGAGCTTGATATTATTGGCGATGTAGATTCGCGGGCAATTATCGGTTTGGGGTCTATTGGTGCGTTACCCGTAGCATTTCTTGTATGGGTAATCGGCTTATCATTGGGTGGTACCACAGGTTATGCCATCAACCCCGCCCGAGATTTGGGACCACGGATCATGCACGCGCTACTTCCGGTAAAAGGTAATAGTGATTGGGGTTATGCTTGGATTCCTGTTGTGGGACCTATTATTGGGTGTCTATTGGCTGCTTTTCTTTATCTGGTCCTATAGCATTTTAAAACTGCCATTCTAATTTATCATGACCAATTTTATAAATATTTCCGAAACCGTTTAGTGGACTATTAGAAAATTATTTTAGTTCATTAATGTTATTAAATCTTTTGTTGTCAGTTAATTTTCTTTCTCTTGAAAAATAAAAATCACTTGTTTTCCAATCAATAAATGGACAATAATCTAATTTATCAGAATTGATTAATTCGCCTAAATTCTCTGATTTTGTTCAATTACCTAAACTATCTTTACGGCTTATATACAAATTTCCTCCACCAAAAACATCAGGTCATGTAAATGAACTAAATATAATCAGGTTTTCTTCTAGATTCACATAGGCATTAATCCCATATGAACTTGTATTTATTTCAATAGGTAATGGTTTGGGAGATTGAAATTTACCATTCGTTAATATAGATATATAAATATCTTCTCTTCCTATGCCATCATTCCTTGTCGCTGTAAAAACAAATTTCCCTTATTACTCAATGAAGGGAAAAATTCTGCGTTTTCGGTATTAACAATTGAATCTAACGCTATAGGTTCAGACCATTTACCTTTAATACGATTACTATACCAAATATTGTAATCAGTTTTTGTTTCATCAACATATATAGGTCTATTTGACGCAAAATATAGCCGATTTCCATCGGTACTATAATATGGTTCAATATCTTGATATTCTCATGATATTTTTAAAATTTAGGGATCTGTCCAATTTCCATTTTCCTTGGTTAGGGAAACGCGACATCTTCTAATTTGTTTATAGTCACCTAACGTATAGATAAGTTCATCACCTTGAAATGAAATGGCCTTATCTCTTTCATATAAAGGGGGAAAAAACTTTATTTTTTCCAAATAGCGTTAAACGTTCTGCTATAGTATTAAGGTCTACGGAATATGTTTTTAGTTGTTCGGTAGAAGTGTGAATTTAATAGAATAAAGGGGTAGTACATATATTAGCCTGAATTGCATTTTGCGAATTTAAATGACTTATAATAGATAATTCGGATCAGTATAAACTAAATATATTTGTTTTATTATTGGAAGATGAAGTAAATCTGAATAATGCTAATTGATAAAGATGAGTTTTTGTGAATAGTTTATATAGGATTTATAATTTTTTTATAAATCCTATATTATCAATTACTACAACTCCTGTATCATTTTTGTCAAAAATAAATTTTATATTCTCTATTTGAGTCAGGTTTAAACTTGGATTAAACTTTAAATATTCCTTTATTGGGAAATAAAAAGTTTGAAATACTTTTTCTGATTGACTGCTATTGTTAAAAAAATCTGATTTCATAAGTTTAACTTCAATTTCCTCCTGAAGAAACGAAAATTCACATAAAGGGAATGAAATATTTTGACCATCAGTATCGGTTAATTGAATAGTAAAATTTATTAGTTCATTAACTTCTACATTGTTTTGTATATTATCTTTTTTTTTCTTTTGCTTTGCTGTTTTGTCGGTTATTATTTCTTGTGTAATTTTAATTGCTGATTCTTTGGATTCTGCCATGGAAAATACTAACGCAGTAGTGGAATCGATTTCCATTGAAGGAAAATTAATATTATAGCTAGCAATCAGGGAATCAGGGATTGATTCAAATGCGATATTTACGTCGTTATAATTCCAACCAAGAAAAAGAGCCTTGCTTCCCTTTTTTTGCCATTTAAGTTGAATTTCTTGTTCACGCCAGACAGATAAGTTTTTGGTGTTGATTATTCCGTCAGTACATGTGGTAGTTGAAACATCAAAATCTTCATCAAAATTGCTAATTACCTGTAAGTTTGAATCTTCGAATTGGTTCAGAAAAATAGTTTCAGGTAACCACTTACTGCCCTTCCTTGCATCTACAAATAAAGGCAAATACTCTTTTTTGTTTTTTAATGTAATGTCTATGAATGCACTAATATAGACCTGGGTAATTTTCTTTTGATTTTCTGAAGTGATCAGTTGATTGAGGTTAAGTAGCCCTGTAAAAGGATTATCTGTATCATTTTCCCCCCAACTTTCATTAAATTGACCATGATTTGCTCCATAAATATAAAGTCCGGCTTTAAAATGATAAAGACTGTCCTTAAAGGATATTCGTTCATATTGTTGAGAACCCATATAAGAGCTGACATCTGCGTCATGTGATCCATGTATAACAAAATAATTAATATCCTCTAAATAAGTTTTACTATTTCCTGGTTTATACTGACCATCTACGGGTGCGATTGCGGCAATTGATTTAATATTATAATTGTAATTAAACTTAACAGTAGCATCATCAGGATAGTAAGGTAATTTGTTAAATAATGCAGCATGTGCAACGGCTTCACCTCCTCTTGAATGACCTATTAAAGCTAAGTTTGAAGTATCTAATTTTTTATAAAATGGATTATCTTTCATATTGTTCCAATTGTGCCATACTTTTAAATGCTCTAACAAAATCCATCCACGTGCATCATTTTCATTGGTTAAACCCCCAATTTTATTTGACCATGATTCATTTAAAAAATTTTCGTCAACCGACGCAACGATAATTCCTTTGGACGCAAGCAATTCTCCAAGATAATTATAGCCAGAATCAGAATAGTCTTGCATATCGTGATTTCCATGGACGATAAGTGTTAAAGGAAAAGGTCCTATGCCTTCTGGATACCAAACACGTGCATTTATTGGCAAAGATTTAGAATCGAAACCGAAATGGTTTTTGCGCCACCAGCCTCCAAATCCAGTCCAATTATTTATGAAGGGCGTACCATTAACAGCTTCTGTTTTAATGTCAACTTCAATTCCGAATTCTGATTGATTTAAATCTTTACCACTACCATAAGTTAATTTTTTAACTAAGAATGAACCTTCTTTAGACGGGGATATAGCATTTATATGTTGGATATTTATCTTAGATGATTTTGACGCATTATTTAGTTGGTTCACATGAAAACCATCTTGGAAATATAAAACTCCTAATCCGGTTAGTCCACCAAATCCTAATAGTAATCCAAAAGCAGTGATTGTTTTTTTTGTTTTTGATAAGCTTTGGAATTTAGTTCTTTTTAAAATCAAGATGACAGCTCCGCAGAGCGAAGTAAAAAAAAGAATTAATACAGGAGCAATCAAAGTAAAACTCATAAAACTTAACAAAGGAAAAGATATTAAAACTGCCAAAAAGTACTTAGATGGAATCTTGTTTAGAACTATTAGGGACCATTTAATTAATACAGAAAAAATCATCGTAGTAAAAACAATGATTAGACTTATCAAGAATATCCAAGGATCATTAAGTTTTTTATAAATGTTTATAGAATAGATAGTCCATAAAACGGCTGTTATAATTAATATACCTACTGAAGCACCTTTTATAGCAGTCTTTCCAAGTGTTGTAGCTTTTAATCGGAAACTAATCCACTTTAAAATTGAATTATAAATTTTCAGCATTGTACAATTTTAATTTTTATAATATTAGTGGCATGGTCTATATACTAGTAGTTTTTTTATTGTCATTGTGACATTTTTTATTTAACAAATAAGATCTATGCTCTAGTTGTAAATTGAAAAATATAATGAGAACTGTCATTTTTTGAGAAATCTATAAGATTATTAATATTAAGTTTTCAAATTTAATACTTGGGAGTTTTTTATTGAATTCAATACATCTATATTATTAAATAGCTATAGTTCTATTTATCTATAGCGATTTTAATAACCCACCATCTATAGGAATATTGGTGCCCGTAATATAGGCTGCATTGTCTGAAGCTAAAAAAGCAGCTAGAAAGCCGTATTCTTCAGGTTCACCAATTCTTTTTACTGCTACCCTAGATTCCATTTCATTGAGGACTTCGCTTTGGTCTATGCCAAGTTGTTCAGCTTTCTTCGCATTTAATTGTGCTATACGGTTCGTATTAAAATATCCTGTTAATACACTATTTACCGTAATATTATGCTTACCGACATCTGTAGCTAAAGTTTTTGCCCAGGTTACTACTGCCGCTCGTATAGAATTGGATAAGGCCAAGTAAGCTAAAGGCTCTTTTACAGAAACCGATGCCACATTGATAATTCGCCCCCAATTATTTTCCATCATCGATTTTAACGCCAGTTCTGTGGTGAATACCACGGTCTTGAATAAAAGGTCAAATGCATTTTGGTAGTCGTCTATATTTTTTTCGGTGGCACTACCAGCAGCAGGTCCTTGGGTATTATTCACCAAAATATCAACTGAATTGTTTTCAAAATAGGCGCTGATTACTTTTTTGTAGTCTTTGAAGTTACTAAAATCTACAGCCAAATATTGGAGTTGTTGACCTTGATCTGTTGGTAGTTCATTTACGATATGATGAAGTTTCTCCTCACTATGGGACATTAAGGTAACGCTGGCTCCACTAGCTGCAAGTTGTTGGGCAATTGCTTTTCCGATACCACCGCTACTACCACCTACCAATGCTTTTCTATTTTTTAAAGATATATTCATTTCTTATGTTTTAAGATTAGGTAACTGTGCGTAGCTTTTGTTAACAACCATCCTCTACCTGTATTCTTCTCTTGTAGGGCTAAAAACATCTAATAATTTACATGGGGTCAAGGCAATGCCACTATGTTTTTTATGCGGGGCAATGACCACAATGTCGCCCGGGTAGTATATTTGGGTGTCACCATCTAGGGTAAATTGAAATTCACCTTCCATAACATGCATTATCTGCTCGTTCATATGAGCGTGTTCAGGTACTTCGGCACCTTTTTCCACATCCCAAAATGCCATACTCATATGCTCGGAATGCACCAATTTACCGTGTAGCCCGGGCATTATTTCTTTTGAGGTAATAGTTGTAAGATTCAATTTCATAATACCTTTGGTTTAAAAACTAAAGATACTGGAAACACTTACAATTTTAAAAAGCTCTTATAAAAAATTTACTAGGGTGTAAAATCTGAATTTGTTGGTTATTTGCTCTCATAGTTCCAACCTACCACAATAAATTCGCAACGTCGGTTCCACTCATGATCTTCTTCTGAACATGCATTTTCGGTTGGGCAAACAACTATTGGTTTAGATTCGCCATATCCTTTTGAAACTATTCTGCCAGAATCAATGCCGTTTTTAATCAAATAGTCTTTTGCTGAATCTGCACGTTTTTGAGACAGTCCTTTGTTATAGCCGCTATTACCTCTAATATCGGTATGTGTGCCAATCTCTATGATCATACCAGGATTCTTTTTCATGACATCTATAACGGTCTGTAAACGTTCTCTAGATTCTCGACGTAAGTACCACAGGCTATAATCAAAGTGAATTTCTTCGGTTTTTATTATGGTTCGGTCAGTTTCTTTTACCAATGCTTCTTCGGTCTGTATGGCATCTTCCACTTTCTTTGCCAATGCTTTTTCAGATTCCGCTTTTTTGGCTATCCTCTCTTGCTCAATACGTTTCGCCTTTTCGGCAGATTGTTTTGCTGCAAGAGCTGCTGCTTTTTTGTCGGCTACCAATTTTTTAATGGCTTCTTGTTCTGCCCTAAGTTTTTCTGCTTCTTGTTTTTGTTGTAATACTAATGCCGCTGCTTTTTCCTTTTCTTTTAAGGAATATAAGTTCATCGATGCATCATGTTCTGCACTCCTTTCTTTTGTACTACGGATAGATTTTGAATTGCCCTCATAACCATCTTTAGTCGCTTTCACTTTATAAAACGTTGCACAGTCAATATTAAAATCGAACGCTCCATTTTGTTTTGTAATGCAGGTAGATATCACCTCATTTTTTGGGTTTATTAAAGTTACCGTTGCATTTGCTAAGGGAAGGGTAGTGGTACGATCCGTTATAATTCCAGTAATGAATTGATGACAATCTTCTATTACTAATTCTTTTGTTTCTTTAAAACTGTAGATATCATCACTTCCTTTACCAGACGGTCTATTACTTGCAAAATAGCCAGATGTGTTATCGGTATTCAATACATATGAGAAGTCATCATAACCACTGTTTACTGGTAAACCTAAATTATCCGGTTGCTGAAATGTCCCGTTCTCTTTTTTAGAGATAAAGACATCTAAGAGCCCGAAACCCGGGTGACCGTTAGATGAAAAATAAAGAGAATTATCCGACGAGATAAAAGGGAACTGTTCCTTCTTATCCGTGTTTATGATACTGCCTAAATTTACGGGTGTGCTAAATGTATTATCTGCCTGTATATTCACTTCATAAATATCAAAAGAACCAAATCCGCCAGGTCTATCCGAAGAGAAATATAATTTTGTGCCATCTGCATTCAAAGCCGGGTGTTCATTAGAAAAATCATCGCTGTTAAATGGCAGTTCTATAATGTTTCTCCATTCCCCATCTACCAAATTGGCACTGTAAATTTTTAAATTGGAAACTTTTTTATCGTCTGTTTTTCGTTTTCCGCTATTCGAGTTGTTACGTGTAAAGTACATGGTATTACCGTCAGCTGAAACTGTAAATGCTCCCTCATGTAGTTTTGTATTTATTTGTTTTGATAGACTAGTACTTAGACTGTCACCATATTGTTCTTTATCGATGGCATGGGTGTAAATATCTAAGTAATGCTGATTGTTCCATCTATAGGTTTTGGCGGTAGCGTTTTTGTGCGTTGCGGTATACCAAAGCGTATTGCGCACTTGCATTGCTCCAAATTCTGATGTTGTCGTATTCAGCTTGCTGTTTTCTATGGCAAAACGGTCACCGATAGCGCTTACATTTTCTAGATAAGTTATGTCCTTTCTTAGTTGCTGTAAACGGGAGACATTTTCCTCTTTTGTATAATAATCTATAAGTATATTATTTGCCTCTTCATACTCACCAATAGCTTTCAAAGATTGGTTCAGTCTAAAATAGTATAGCTCGTTAACCGTGTCGCCATAATTTGAAATTAAATAACGATACCAGCGAGCTGCAGATTTTAAGTCGAAGGTATGGTAGTAACTGTCTGCCAAATTTTTTATTACCTGACTACTTTTATTGCTAGGTAAGGCTGTTTCATATAAAGCTATGGCATCTGCATAGTAAGATTTTTCAAAAAGGTCGTTGGCACGCTTTAGATCTTGCTGTGTCCACCCTGTTTGAAATACACCGATAAATAAGATGAGATATAGTTGTAACTTTTTCATTTTAGTAGAATCTAGGAGATTTGTCATAACCTTTTTTAAGTCCCCAAAGGTCTAGGTCGAACAACACGAATATCTCGTGAGATCCATTATTGAAAGCACCCAAATTTGATAAGGTGTAATCATAGGCATAGCCAATTCGTAATGATGGTATCACCGCTATATTGAACATAGCATTTACCGAATCATCTAAGCGATACGAAACACCGCCTTCAAATCGGTTATTGAATAGAGCATTAAAAGAAACGTCTGCCGTAATGGGTGCGCCAGAAACCATTTTTGTTAAAATGGAAGGTTTTAGTTTTAGATTGGAATTCACATCAAAAACATAGCCTGCCATACCGAAAAGATGAATTTCTTCTGATCCTATTCTGGTAATGCCGTCTTTATTATCCAAATGTTTTGAGGTTAATAAATTAGGAATGGATAACCCTGCATAAAATTTATCTCTGTTGTAAAATGCTCCAATACCAATGTTAGGGTAAGTATTGTTCATATTCTCATTGAAAGCGGGGTCATCTTGAACCTCTGGTAGTCTGAATCCGTTAAAGTTGGTCTCAAACGTAGTGATACCTCCTTTTAGCCCCAAACTTAAATTGCTCTGTTCATTTAGTTTTAAAATATAGGCGAAGTCTACGTATATATTGTTTTCTTTCAAAGAACCGTCACCAATATCATCTGAAATGATAGATGCACCCATTTCAATTTTTTCTGAAAGGGGAGTGTGGGCAAAAAAGGTTAGGGTCTTTGGTGCGCCCACGGCATTTTCCCATTGGGTTCTGTATAATGTACCAAAATTGAGCATGCCCGGTTCATTTGTGGTATACGCAGGGTTTACCACGTTCATGTTATACATGTACTGTGTATACTGCGGATCTTGTTGTCCTTGCAGTTTCATTAAGAACAAAAGCATAACTATGCAGATGCCCCAAGTTGTGTTTGTAATTTTTTTATGCATGGGTTATCTGTTTAAGTATAAGCGACCTTGAATAGGTTCTGCATTGTCCTTATTGTAATTTATGATATAGAAATAGACTCCGTTCGGTGCTGTGACAGAACCATTTCTACCATTCCAAGCGGGGTTGTTTATGTCTCCTTTGAACAATGACGTACCGTATCTATTCAATATTTCTAATGTGAAATTCGGGAATATGGTTTCTATGTTCGGTATGAAAAACGTATCGTTTCTACCATCGTCATTCGGTGAGAACCCATCTGGAATAAAAAAGTCATAATTCTCGGGGTCGCAATCACTAAAATCAATGGTCACAGGGACCCTTGTAGCAGAAGAGCATCCGGTAAGCAGATTGTAATTTTCTGCGTAGTAAGTAGTATTCTGTATTAGAAGAGCATCATCTGTCAACGCGGTACCGTCAGTTTCTGTCATAAACCAATGTACATCGTTGTCGGTTTCATTTTCCAAAATACGAAGGGCCGCAATCGTAGGGTTATCCAGTCCGCAGACCTGTAACATATCCGATGATAACGATGTAGGAGCAACGGTAATTACTGTTGGTGTTACTTCTAAGCGATTAGTACTGGTACAACCATTGTTGTTAGTTGCTGCAAAATACGATTGATTGTCAACCAATACGGTTGATGCATCCAATTCACTTCCGCCTGTAGCTGCATCGAACCAAGTAACCGAACTGCCAGTAGAAACATCAATAGCTATATTCGCCAATGTCGGAATCGCTTCGGCACAAAACTGCGGATTTACAGTACTCGCTGTAGGTGCATTAGGGTCACTAAAACTAACCGTAATTTGAACGCGATCGGTACCTTCACAATTTGTTAGAGGGTCGCTATTGGTTACAAAATAATCTTCACCGTCGACCAATGCCGTCGAAATAGGCAAGATGCTGTAATCGGTTTCTGTATCGTAGAATAATAAATCGCCGTCAGCAGTAACCTCAATGTCCATTAAGGTAGGTGAGCCCGGGTAGTTACTCAAACAAAATATTTGACTGGCATCTGCCTGTGGAGCTTCTGGCACACCGCCTCTGGAGAAATTTTCACTTTCTTCGAACTCAAAATCTAATCGGCAAGGGGTAGTGTCGTTTTGTATACTGCGTACGCTCGCCGTGTAATTACCGATCGGTAAGGCATCTACATCTATTTGATAAGCAGCGGTACCGCCCGTAAAGTTGATCGTATTTGTAGTTAATACGGTATTGGAACCTAATTCAGTTACGTCGTAGGTTATCGTGTATGTTCCGTTTGGCAAAATTGGCGCATCGACTAAAACATCAATTTGTGTAGCATCACAATTATTGTCCACAATGAGGTCTAATTGAATAGCATCGGGTAACGGTGTAACGTTAATCGTATTAGCTAATGGACAGTTTGTTGCAAACGTATCTGATATTGATGGGCGAACTTCATATTCCCCACCATTTAAAAAATTGCTACCAGGTATGGAAAACGTAGCATTACCGTTCGTGAACTCTAATTCGAAGGACGCTGAAGTTGTAGTACTGGCATCTGGTTGTGTTAATTCATAAGTTGTTGTAAAATTACCGTTCGCTAAATTTCCGTCAGCATCAAGAATATCAATAACCTGCACCGTGGCTTCAGTCTGTACACAAATATCTTGTACTACCGTAGTTGAACTAGCCACTATAAAAGTGGTAGGAGGAACCACTACCGTAGGGCATACATCACGTATAGGCGTAACACCTGTTAATGCCGTTATTTCAAGAGTAACCGTTTCATTTAAAGGTACTAACTCAGGGTCAATGATAAAATTTCCGCTACCATCAGATAATGCTGTAGCTGAAACTCCATCAACACCATTAACGGTATACCCAATTAAAAATGAGCCATTATGTAAAAGGGTAGGGTCGTAAACCAAGTCAACCACATAATCTTGTCCAAAACAAATGTTATCTGCGGCAATGTCACCGTCTAAAACAGGTAAAATATCTATAACAACAGATACTTCTCTTTTTTCACAAACAGGATGAGATGGGTAAACAGTATAGGTAAACGTGAATGAATGGTACCCAAAATTGTCATATAATTCTTGAATATTGATAACAGAATCGTTGAGGTCACTTAGTTGGTTGGTGCCATCTTCTGTCCATGTTCCATTGGGGTCTTCACCTGTCAACTGTCCGTTAAGGTCAAAATTGGTATATGCTGAAAAATCGTCGTTTGCACAGAAAGTAACACTGTTTGCAAAACCGGCATTTGGTGGTGGGTGTACTTCTAAAACTACCGTAGCCGTTCTGCCTACACATGTATTTACATCGGGTACGGTGTATGTAAAAATATAAATTCCCGGTCCCGCGGCTTGTGCATCGAATATATTATCTTCTAATTGACCTGTAAAGGTGCTTGGGTCTTCTTCCCAAAGACCATTGAAATCTTGTACTTTTCCATCGACATTACTGCCAAGAAATCCGTGGAGGTTTACGTTACTGTCATCACCGCAGGCATTGGCACTACCATCTATATTATCTTCGCCAGGATATCCACCAAGCTCAATGGTTACCGTAGCACTTTGGTTACAATCTGTGTTGGTATATACAAAAGAATGCGTACCGTAATTATTGATACGCCACAGATCTACGATACCTGTACTTTGGTTTAAAGCATAAAAATTTTCAGGATTTGTTGTGGCCCATGTACCACCTGTAATAGGTGATCCACCAAGTTGTGCAAATAGGTCGAAGTTTCGATATGCACTATCGGCATCTTTTTCACAAATTTCAATAGTTGCGTTTTCACCGGCACATTGTGCCTGAATAAAGTTTGAAATACCGATTAAGAAAAACAAAAAGGTAAAGAGCCTAAGTTTTGTATTATTCATTCATAGGGGGTTGGTTGCAGTATGCATTTTGATACGGGCTAAGATATTTTTGTTAACATTTGTAAGAAATTATATGTTGTAAAAGCATTAAAATGTAAGGTGAATACTACTAAATTTGATAAGAACTGTTAAAATTTATCGTTTTTCATCGATATAAACGTTGGTTATTAATGGCTTTATAGCTTTCTTACACGGTGTAAACTCAATTTTTTTAATTGGACAATACGTATCTTTGATACCTAAAATTTAGGAATGCGAATACATTTTATTGCGATAGGCGGAAGTGCCATGCACAATTTAGCCCTGGCATTGGAACATAAAGGTTATGCTATTACTGGTAGTGATGATGTTATTTTTGAACCTTCTAAATCTAGATTGGCGGCTAAAGGATTGTTACCTGATGAATTTGGCTGGTTCCCAGAAAAAATAACAAATAATCTTGATGCAATCGTACTAGGAATGCATGCTAAAGCAGATAATCCTGAATTATTAAAAGCGCAAGAACTAGGTATAGTTATTTATTCTTACCCTGAATTTTTATACGAACAATCTAAAAACAAAACTAGGGTTGTTATTGGCGGTAGTCATGGTAAAACGACTATTACCTCTATGATTTTACATGTACTCAACTTTCATGATATTGAAGTGGATTATATGGTAGGTGCCCAATTAGATGGCTTTGACAGAATGGTTCATTTAACCGAGGACAACGATTTTATCGTATTAGAGGGCGATGAGTATTTGTCATCACCAATAGATAGAAGACCTAAATTTCATTTATATCAACCTAACATTGCTTTGCTAAGTGGTATAGCTTGGGATCATATCAATGTATTTCCCACTTTTGAGAATTACGTAGAGCAGTTTAAAATATTTGTGGATAGCATAGTAAATGGTGGTTCTATCACCTATAACATTGAAGATACCGCAGTAAAGGAAGTAGTAGAAGCATCGGAAAATGCGATTAGAAAATTACCATATACTACACCTGAATATACCGTTGAAGACGGAGAAACCTTGTTAGAAACTAATGAAGGACCAATGCCAATTGAAGTTTTTGGGAGCCATAACCTAAGCAATTTGGCAGGTGCAAAATGGATCTGTCAAAACATGGGTGTTGATGAAGATGATTTTTATGAGGCAATAGCCACTTTTAAAGGGGCATCTAAACGGTTGGAAAAAATTGCAGAAGGGAGTTCGAGTATCGCCTACAAAGATTTTGCGCACTCACCTAGTAAGGTAGCCGCAACAACAAAGGCGGTAAAAGAGCAATACCCTAATAGAAAGCTTATTGCTTGCTTAGAATTACATACCTATAGTAGTTTTAATCCTGAGTTTTTAAAGGAATATAAAGGTGCTTTAGATGCTGCCGATGAAGCGGTTATTTTCTTCTTACCTGAATCTGTAGCTATTAAAAAGTTAGAAGCGGTTACTCCAGAGCAAATTTCAGAAGCTTTTCAAAGAGACGATTTAAAAATATTTACGGACGCGGCTTCATTTCATGAGTATTTGGAAAGTCAGCCATATGATAACACCACATTGTTACTCATGAGTTCAGGAAATTATGGCGGATTCGATTTGAAAAAATTTGAAGAGTTGTTGAGTTAAGGTGGAAGTACACAGTATTAAGTGAAAAGTACTAGGTACAAAGTTGGAATAGAGAAAATAGATAATAGAGTAAAGAGTATTAAGAAAAAAGTATTAAGTCTTTTTTGAACTTGAACTTGAACTTGATTCTTGAATTTGAACTTGAGTTTTTTTGCCAACAACAAAGTTAAACTCCAAATTGCTTTAAATGATGGTCTAGGTGCTTGTATTGAACTTGCCCCCATTGTTCTTTGGTAAATGGTCCAAAAGCTGGGTGTGGGTACCATTCTTCACGGTCTCTTACGGCATAAAAATCGTTCACCAAATTTTTCAGAAGCGTATGCTCGGTTTTAAAGACCTTTTCTTCCTTGGCTTTTAATTGGGGAGCGGTAGGTAAATTTTTTCTCCACGGTTTATCATTGTACAATGATTTTTTAAAGAAAGTTTTTACGAACCAATTGCCTTTAGATGTATTGGGTTTGTTTTTAATGGCCAATTGTAATGGGTATTGACAATGCCAACACATTTGACCTACGCTCATTTTACCCCAACCTCTTTCTGAATTTTCGGTAAGTTGCTCAATTCTTTGATTGATTTCCTCGTAGGCTTCTTTTGTTAAAAGTGATTTCATGGTTTTTAATTGATGTATAAATTTAGCATAAAATAATTAGTTCTGTATCTTTAGCCAATGCAGGATAAATCGGTTTCGTTCTCCATAAAAAATTGGTCAGATGATGACAAGCCAAGGGAAAAGCTAGTAAATAAGGGTCGTTCGGTTCTGTCGGATGCTGAATTGATCGCTATTTTAATCGGTTCTGGTAGCAGGTCTGAAAGTGCTGTTGAACTTTCAAAACGTATTTTGGCATCGGTAGACAATAATTTGAATGAATTAGGGAGGTTGTCCATTAAACAGTTAATGGCATTTAAAGGTATTGGCGAAGCTAAAGCTGTAAGCATTGCCGCAGCTTTAGAGGTCGGTAGAAGAAGAAGGGGTGAAGATGCCCTTAAAATAGAGAAAATAGGGAGCAGTAAAGATGCGTACGATATTTTGCAGCCTATGTTGGGTGAATTGGAGCATGAAGAGTTTTGGATTCTTTTTCTGAATAACTCTAACAAGGTTTTACATAAGGCACAATTAAGCAAAGGTGGTATAACGGGAACCTTGGTAGATGTAAGGATCGTAATGAAACAGGCTTTAGAATTAGGAGCCGTTGCCATAATTTTGGCGCATAACCATCCTTCCGGTACCTTACGACCTAGCGGTGCAGATAAACAGATTACCCAAAAAATAAAGACGGCGAGCGAAACTTTAGATATTAAAGTATTGGATCATTTGATTATTACCCAAAAAAGTTACTATAGCTTTGCAGATGAAAATATGCTATAAATGTTATTGATCTATACACATAAAATAACTCCGCGCCTTACATATGTTATGAGGCATATCTTTGTGGGTATATTGGGTGTTGAAATAGATTTTACCACTAAGGTAGAAGACTTTATAAAACATACCGGAGCTAAAATCACATATACAAAACAACCCTTGCAGAACGAATTTTTTGTTCGTAGTAATGAATTGTTATTTGAGCAGGGTATTAATGATATTCAATTAAATATTGGGGATTGGGAAGGTACGCCTTGTTTTTTTCAGACAGGTGAGAAAAGTACGTTGCCTTTTGACATATTTGCTGCCAGCTTCTTTATGCTATCAAGGTACGAAGAGTATTTGCCCCACGTAAAGGATATTCATGGCAGGTTTTCTCCAAAAGATAGTATAGCATATCAAAACGGATTTTTGCAAAAGCCTGTAGTTGATATTTGGGCCTATAAATTGCTTGAAGCACTAAAAGAGCGTTTTGAAGATTTGGAATACAAGCACAAAACGTACGATTTTATTTCGGTAATCGATGTAGCTACTTCTCATTGTTATGCAAATCGAGGTGTTGTGCGTGGTTTGGTAGGCATGTTAATGGATTTGGGCACTTTTAAATTCAAACGGGTTTACGAACGTATTGCCGTAGGCTTAAACAAACAAAAAGATCCATATGATAATTATGGCGAGCTAATTGATTTACATAAGAAGTATAAGATAAAATGTAATTTCTTTTTTCAGTTTGCAGATTATTCCAAATACGATAAAAACGTTTCTACAAATAGTATAAAATTTAAGTCGTTAATAAAGCATGTAGCTGATTATGTGCCAGTTTCCATGGCAGCGAGTTACAGTTCTTTTTCAGATTTAGAATTGTTAAAGAAGGAAAAGGCGAACTTAGAAGAAGTCATTAAAAGACCTGTAAATAATTCTAAAATGCGCTATAATAGGGTAGATGTACCACAAACGTATCGGAATTTAATTGCTGCCGAATTTACAAATGACTATACCATGGGATATACTTTTGAACTTGGTTTTAGGGCAGGTACTTGCACTGCTTTTCAATTTTACGATATTCCCTTAGAAGTAAAGCAACCTATAAAAGTACATCCGTTTGCCATACATGATATTTCATTATCGAAAATTAAAAAAGACGCTGATGTTTTAAGGCAAGTAAAGGCTATTACCACTGAGGTTAAAAAAGTAAATGGTACGCTAATAGCTATGTTCTCAAATGAAGTTTTGGGAAATAAAGAAGATAGGGATTGGATGGCCGTTTACTCAGACATTATAAAACAGCAACATGTTTAAAAATAAGGTTACCGATGTTTTTTTTGATCTGGATCACACGTTATGGGATTTTGATAAAAACTCTGCCCATACGTTTCAAAAAATATTTATTGATCAAAAAATCAATGTTGAACTAAATGATTTTTTAAAGGTATACGTACCGGCAAACCTTAAATTCTGGAAGTTGTACCGTGAAGAGAAGATAACCAAAAAAGAATTGCGTTATCAACGGTTAAAATCTGTATTCGATGAAATGAAATATCCGGCTACAGATGATATAATTCACGTATTGTCAGAAGAATATATTAATCATTTATCTTCTTTTAATTCATTGTTTCCTAATACTATTGAAGTTTTAAACTATCTGCGACCTAATTATAAATTGCATATTATTACCAATGGTTTTCAAGAGGTACAGGAAAAGAAACTGAGAAATTCTGGAATTCATGGTTTTTTGATCAAATCATAGATTCTGAAATGGCTGGGGTCAAAAAGCCAAATCCTATCATTTTTAATTTGGCATTAAACAAGGCAGGTGCTAAACCAGAACGTTCTTTAATGATTGGTGATAGTTTAGAAGCAGATATACTAGGTGCAAAATCTTTAGGTTTTCACACTATACATTTTAATGCGCATAGAGAAAACAGCCATGATCTTGCACCAATTATTTATGATTTAGAAGAAATAAAATCGTTTTTATAGAGTTACTACTAGTACAGACAACTGTGTTATTTTAAAACATTGAAGGAACGATGAAAGGGTTACGCATTATATGTATGTTTTTGTTAGGCTTCCTAATGGTAATCTCTTGTTCTGAAAATCAAGACTTTGATCAAATAGATGATTTGGCGATTGTTCCAAGTTATGAAACCAGTATTTTTTATGTTAAGGCGCAAGAAACCTTGATCAATAGAGTAGCCGGACTCAACTTTTTTACCCAAGATTTTAATTTTGATGCATTTGAAGAGCCTTTTTTTACCGAAAGGGTAATATCTGGTGTATTGACCTATGAGCTGGAAAATACCACAAGCAAACCTATAGAGATCGTACTTGAATTCTTGGATACCAATGAAAATGTAATAGATACCGAAGTGTTTAGTATGGACCCAGCGCCCACCTCTGTTTTAAGTAGAGATGTAGCATATGGACCTACCGGTAAAAGTTTGGATATTATTAGAACAACATCAAAAATAAGACTGACAGCTGTAAATTTAGGAGATAACAGTAGCGAATCAAATATTCCCGACTCAGCTATAGAGCTTCGTTCTAGCGCGCAATTTACATTAGAATTGCAATGAGATTATCGCAATGCTTATTTATAATCAGCATGTTATTTGCTCTTGGGTTAAAATCTCAAAACAAGCAAATACTCTACGATTTTAATGAAATTCCCCAATCATTGTCTTTGAACCCAGGTGTAGAATCAGATTTTAAATGGTTTGCAGGTATACCACTATTATCTGGAGTTTATGGCAATTTTGGAACTAATGGTATTTCTGTTCATGATCTTTTTGCAGATGATGGTTTGGATATTAATGTGAAATTCAGGGAACGAGCCTTAAACGAACTATCGCCAAGAGATGAGTTTAGCTCTACGATTCAACTGGAGTATCTTACAGGAGGTTTTAGAGGTAGAAATTCAAATATGTTTTATTCATTTGGGGGCTATTTTGAATTTGATAATATTACCTATTGGCCACAAGACTATGCTTTTTTAATATTTGATGGAAATGCCGACCAATTGGGTAGACGGTATGATTTGGGTGATTTTAAAACCCGTGGTTCTTTAGTGAACGTTTTACACTTTGGCATAAATAAAAAAGTTGACCGTAACTTAACTATTGGTGCTAGAGGTAAAATTTATTCTGGTATCGTTGATTATAGTTCAACACGTAACAGTGGTTTTCTACGGAATGTAGAAGGGCAAAACAATAGAATTGCCTCCACTTTAAATGCAGATGTACTTTTGCAAACCTCTGGACTTCAAGATTTGGATGATGCCAATGATAATGATATGCTTACTAATGAAATTATAAGTAGGGCATTTTTTGGTGGAGATTTAGGTGTAGGTGCAGATGTTGGCTTTACGTACCACTTGTCTGAAAGAACTACCATTACCGGTAGCTTATTGGATGTAGGTTTTATTTATCATACCAGTGACCCAAAAAGTTATAGTCTTGATGGGAATACTACGGTTGAAGGTATTGAGATAGACATTCTAGAAAATTTTGCCAGTCTTGATAGGGATTTTTGGCAAGACTTGGTAGATGAGGTGGAAACTGCCGTACCTTTTGATTCGGATACCAAAAGCTATATTACGTTTAGGCCTACAAAGTTATATGCATCCATTAGAAATGATTTTGGTGAACCCGTAGGCAAGAGTAGTGGTATACAAAATTGTGATTGTACCGCAGGATCTTCGGGTGGGGGAGAATTAAGAACCAAATATAGAAATTCGTTTGGAGGGCAGGTTTATGTAATTAATAGACCACGGGGTCCGCAAATGGCCTTAACCGGTTTTTACACGCGTAGATTTGGAAATGGTTTGGCATTTAAAGGTACTTATACCGTAGATAAATTTAGTTATACCAATGTTGGTCTGGGAATGAACCTACAAGCCGGACCGGTTAATTTTTACATCATGGCAGATAACTTATTGTCTTATAATAATATTGCCGATTCTCACTATGCTTCGTTTCAATTTGGCTTAAATATCATTTCTTGGGGGCGTAGAAAATAGTAAATCTTCTTACCTCAATTTTAAATTTTTGGCATGCTTTTTTCATATATTACCATGAATTTAAATTTTATATCGTTTTGAAAACTGTTATTACCATACTACTTACATTTATAGGATACGCAACTTTTGCCCAAGCAAACTTGAACGATTATAAATATATCATCGTTCCAAAAAAGTTTGATGCTTTCAAGAATATGAATGAACACCAAACAAGCACATTAATAAAATATCTTTTTACAGGTAAAGGTTTTACCACGGTATATGACGATCAATTACCCGAAGATTTAAAATTTAATAGATGTTTAGGGGTAATTGCGGATTTACAAGATGATAGCACTATGTTCTCTACTAAAACAACTATAAACCTAATTGATTGCAACGATAATATTGTGTATAGTAGTATGCAAGGTATTAGTAAAGAGAAACAGTATAAAGAGGCCTATAATGAAGCTATTAGAGAGTCTATGCGTACATTCAATGGTGTTAATTATACTTACAATGGTAAAAATGATAAGAAAGATGCAGTTACCATTAGTTTTAAAAATGATGTAAAAAAGTTGGATGCTTCTAAAGCGGATAAAGTAGTGCAGGCGGAAAAGGAAATGGAAGCTGCCACACCAATAAAAAAAGAGCCAGCCGTTATCTCTAAAGAAACAGAAAAGACACAGTATTATAAAGATAATACTCCTGTGAAATCTAACATAGAAAAGGTAACAGCGGAAAAACCTGCTTTTAAAAGCTTAGAAGTAAACAAGTCTGCTATTAAGGATATTTGGTATGCGCAAGCCACCGAAACCGGGTATCAATTGGTAGATAGTTCACCAAAGGTTAGAATGAACTTGATGAAAAGTTCTGCCGATAACGTCTATATGGCCAAGACCGATACTAAAAATGGTATGGTATATCAAAAAAATGGTAACTGGATATTTGAATATTATGAAAATGATACTTTAGTTCAAGAAGAACTGAATATCAAATTTTAAAAATCATATTTTTCTTTCCACCTGTTTTTTAGAAAATCGCTAAGGGCTTTTTCCCTCGCATTGTTTCCAGGTTTATAGAAAGTAGTTCCGGTAAGTTCGTCCGGTAAAAATTCTGCATCTACAAAATTGTTTTGATAATCGTGGGCATATTTATATTCTTGTCCGTAACCAAGATCCTTCATTAATTTAGTAGGCGCATTTCTTAAAGGTAGCGGTACAGTTAAATTGCCCGTTTGCTTTACGGCTTGCTGGGCTTTCCCAATTGCCATGTAGCTGGCATTACTCTTTGCCGAGGTAGCCAAGTATATTGCACATTGACTAAGCACTATTCTGGCTTCTGGATAGCCAATAGTCGTTACCGCTTGAAAAGTGGTATTCGCCATAACAAGTGCTGTAGGGTTTGCTAAGCCAATATCTTCAGAGGCTGATATAAGCATTCTACGTGCAATGAACTTTACATCTTCTCCACCTTCGATCATTCTAGCCAACCAATAAACGGCTCCGTTTGGGTCACTACCGCGTATAGATTTGATAAATGCAGAAACAATATCGTAATGTTGTTCTCCGGTTTTATCGTACAAAACTGTGTTCTTTTGAACTTTAGATAATACTAAATCATCGGTAATGACAATTGTGTCACTTTCTTCTGAATTTACGACCAGTTCAAAAACATTCAATAGTTTTCTTCCATCACCCCCTGATATACGCAATAAAGCTTCCGTTTCTTTAAGATCTATTTTTTTTGATTTAAGCAATGAATCCTTTTCCATTGCCCTTTTGATCAGGTTTTCTAAATCGGTTTTTCCGAAGGCATTTAAAATATAGACCTGACAGCGCGAAAGTAGGGCCGGTATAACTTCAAAACTCGGATTTTCGGTGGTAGCACCGATCAAAGTGACCCATCCTTTTTCTACAGCTGCTAAGAGCGAATCTTGTTGAGACTTACTAAAACGGTGTATCTCATCTATAAATAATATGGGGTTTTTGGCCGTAAATAGACCTCCAGCTTGTTTTGCCTTATCAATAACTTCACGAATGTCTTTAACCCCACTGTTAATTGCACTAAGTACGTAAAAAGGTCTCTTACTTTCTTCTGCAATAATATTGGCCAAGGTTGTTTTTCCGGTGCCAGGTGGTCCCCATAGTATTAAAGAGGGAATAATACCCTTTTTAATCTGATGCGTAAGCGAGCCCTTTTCGCCCACCAAATGATGTTGACTTATGTACTCGTCTAATGTTTTTGGTCGTACCCGTTCTGCTAAAGGTTCATTCATAATACAAAAGTATGATAATCTTAAAAGAGATAAGAAAAGTAAGATGCCAATTGATTGTTAAGTAAGGATTAGAGTGACAATATGACCAATTTGAATAGAATGGTAGTATAATTGTAATTGATAATGTCAAAAGAAGCTCATGTCGGAAATAGGACATTTTAAGTTTTCTAATAAGGTTGTAGCTATACCTCTTTTAGCTATGATACTTATATGGGCGGTATATTGGTTAGAGCTTTCTTTAGGAATTAATTTTAATGAATTTGGCGTTATGCCAAGAACTGTTACAGGTTTACGTGGTATAATATTAAGTCCGTTTATTCATGGTTCTCTTGAGCATTTGTATAACAATACCATTCCTTTAGCAATTTTACTTTCAGCGTTGTGGTATTTTTATAGGGATGTCGCTTTAAAAGTTGTTGTTTATGGTGTTTTGTTATCTGGAATTATAACTTGGTTCATCGGTAGAACTTCGTATCATATTGGAGCAAGCGGGCTCATCTATGTTCTGGCTAGTTTCGTGTTCTTTAAGGGAGTTTTTAGCTCCTATTATAGATTGGTAGCGCTATCTTTAATAGTTGTATTTATCTACGGAAGTATGCTATGGTATATATTTCCAGTGAAAGAAGGTATGTCTTGGGAAGGTCATTTAGCTGGATTCATTGCCGGATTGGTTTTAGCGAAAATGGTGAAGGCGCGTATTCCCCAAACTAAAAAATATGAGTGGGAAAAAGACGACTATAATGAAGAAGATGATCTTTTTTTAAGACATTTTGATGAAAACGGAAACTTTAGGGAATTACCCATTGAAGAAGATTTCGAGGAAGAAGAAAGTTTTAAATACAACTACATCTTCAAGAAAAGCTCTAAAAGTGATTCAGATAGATAAATTGTAATTACAAACGTTGGCGAACCGCTTCGTATAAGAAAACGGCACATGCAACAGAAACATTCAACGATTCAATCTCACCTAATAATGGAAGTTTAGCTTTATAGTCAGAAGCTTTTAAAATAGAAGGAGTAATGCCACGATCTTCAGCACCCATAACAATTGCTATAGAATCTGTAAAAGGAACATCATAAACGGAATCATCTGTTTTTTCGGTAGCCGAAACTATTTTAATATCTGATGCCTGTAGGTAAAATACAGCATCTTTTAAGTGGTCTACTTTTGCTATTGGCACTCTATATGCGGCACCGGCACTGGTTTTTATAGTATCGGCCGTTACTGGAGCGGCACCTTTCTTTTGAACAATGATTCCGTCAACTCCGGTACATTCCGCAGTTCTAATGATTGCACCAAAATTACGTACATCTGAAAGTTGGTCCAATAATAAAAATAAAGCGGGACCTTCTTTTTCGTTCGCTTTTTCCACTAAATCTTCAAGAGTATGAAATGTAATAGGGGAGATATTGGCAACGGCACCTTGATGATTGTTTTTTGTTAACCTGTTCAGTTTTTCAATAGGCACATAGACCATATTAATTTCATTGCGACGCAATAAACCCTCCAATTCTTTCATAAGATCTCCTTTAAGACCTTTTTGTAGAAATACCTTATCTATTTCCTCATTGGAGTTAACAGCTTCTATGATGGCTCTTAAGCCATAAATTTGAGTGGTTTTTTGCATGGAGCAAAGGTAAATAAAAACCGCCCAACTATTGTTGGGCGGCTATTAATCTTAAGATTTAAATTTTTAGCTGTTTAAATAATCAAACACTTTAATTAAATCTTGCTCGTTCTTAATGTTTAAGCTGTTCTCTTTTAAAAATACTTTTACATCCTCTCTTTTAGAGGCATCAAGTAACTTTAAAAGCTTTTTATTTTTTTGTGGAATCTGATCTATTCTGTTTACACCTTCTTTTTGAAAATAATATTCGGTAAATTTTGTAAATCTACTAGGTACTGCTGCAACAAATGAGTTTTGCGCAGGTTGACCTTCAGTAAATTTAACTAGGGTTCTTTGGTAAAGGTCGTATTTACTACCTTTTTGAAGTAGGGTTAAATAACCATTGGTCGTTGTATTTTTTTCAGTTACGAAAGTTTTAAAACTTAATGGTTTTGAATTTATTAATAAACTAATCTCTTTATCCTTTACCAAAGCTTGATATGGTTCATCTTCAGAAGAGGTTTTCTTTATTTCAATTTCCTCATTTAAGGCATTGTATCGATAATAAATAGAGCCTACAACTTCATCTTCATATTTTAAAACAGTAGGGGCAAAGGTGTTTGAAGTATAAGGTGAACCTTGAAATTTATCTAAATCTATTTCTCTTCTTTTTTGATAAGCTTCATTTACGGGACCCAAAAAATTTGCAATTGCTGCACCTGCCGCTGCATTTTGACTTGCACCGCCTAAATTGGATGGTACTTGGCCAGAATATTGTGCTTGTAAAGTTGTACTAGCTATAGCGGTAATAACTAACATTAAAATTTTTCTCATGGTGTGGTTGTTTAAGAGGTATAATTTAGAAATTTTTTTTAACCTGCTTATAGTCAGTATGTTTAATTTTTTGTTAATTCGAAAGTTCGCAGTTTATCATCGTTTATGCCTGCAACTAATAAAGTCTGGTCATTAAATTTTATGGATTCTGTACTTTTTACGTTGCCTTTAATGTAAAGTCCGGTTTTTTCCATCGATGCAGGTGTATACCCATCTTTTCCATTGGATATAAGTGCTAAACCAGAAACAGCATCGAGTCTAGGGGTTTCTACCTCCGTTTCATATATATTTCCAGAGATAACACAGTCTTCAAATCCGTCATTATTCAAATCAAAAACTGATATCGCTAAAATCGGAAATAATTGTGATTCGCTAGGAAGCGTAATTTTTTCAAAGTTATTATTCCCTTTGTTCAATAGAAGAATGGAATTAAAATCGTTGACTTCGCCAGTATAGGATTCTTTTAATTTATCACCATAAATATCCTCCATAGTTGCCTGGGCAAAATCATTATAGGTAGAAAATTTCTCTTTAATAAACGGCATTTGTTGAGATGAGCATTCTCTACCTCTTACGGGTACATAGGTTTCATGATATTTCTTACTTAACACCACATCGTTAATACCATTATCATCAAAATCGTTGGCGTATATTTTAAAAGGTTTTTCTTCGCTAGCGGTAAATTTTATATTTCTACCGACATTGCCAACAATGTAATCTTTATTTCCATCATTATTAATATCGGTCTCTTTCACCTTAAACCACCAGCCTTTAGTGTTAAGTACATTGCCTTCGACAGGTAGACGTTGGAATTTGCCATTTTTGTTTTCGAACATTCCAATTGGTGTCCATTCACCTACAGCTATAAAGTCTTGCCACCCATCATTATTAAAATCTGTTGTGATAATACTATTGATCAAACCAAAATTTTCCAATTCTGGTACAATGGTATTTGTAACATTTTTCAAAACACCGTTATCATTTTCATATAGTATGGATGCACTAAACTTCGGATAGTTATGAGGTATAATTCTATTACCTACTAATACATCGTTATCACCATCTTTGTCGAAATCTATTATTGTGACAGATTTACCACTTTTTGGAAAGGATTGTAAAATAGGAGTGTCTAATTTTTCAAAATTTCCCTTACCGTCATTTATGTACAATCTATCGGCATAATATGAAGAGCTTTCTCCATATTCATTTCCCCCGCTAACCACATATAGATCTAAATCATTATCATTGTCAAAATCAAAAAATACAGATTCAGCATCCTCTTTTTCTTTATCCAATTCAAAAGATTTTTGTGTGTTCTTAATAAATCCATTTGCAGTCTGAAGGAATAAAGCACCTGCTTGTCTTGAACCTCCGCCAACATACATGTCTTCTTTACCATCGCCATTTACATCGCCTTTAGCTAAAAATGGACCAGTGTTAGACTGTTTGTAAGGTAGTAGGATTTCTTGCTCAAAATCATCATAAGTTGTTTCTTGATGACGGTAATTTAAGCTAAGGTCTTTTGTGTTTTTTAAATTAAAAAAGGGAGTGCTTACCAATGTTGATTTTAATATCGTATCAACAGACTCTTCTTCTAAGAATTTTAATGAAGAGTTAGCCTCAACGTTTAATTTGTATGACACTTTTCCACTAAGCCATTCCACTTTTACTGTGTCAATAATTTTTGAACTGCCTATACCAAAGTGGGCGGAATTTTCTTGAGAAGACATGTAGCCTCTTATTCTTTTTATTTCTTGGTGCTGTGTTTTATTATTATAGGAAATTGTGATTTTGGCAAAAGATTCTGGTGTATTATCTAGGGTTGTAACTTTTAGAAAATTACCAAGGTTGTTGTCTACAGTTGTATTCTTATATAATAAAGCTTTTTGATCGATATTGTTAATGACCAAATCCAAGTCACCATCATTGTCAAAATCGCCTTGTGCCGCTCCATTGCTAAAAGTTAGTTCATTAAGCCCCCAGTCATTACTGATTTCTTGAAACTTTAAATCTCCTTTATTTCTATACATTAAGTTGCTTAGACTTTCAGAAGGCATTTCATTATAAAGTTGTTGTTTTAAATTGCTTGGTATATTGCCTTTATATTTAATTTTTGCATTATAAACTTTGTTCTGGAAATCATTGTCTAGGGCGTATTTGCGATATCCATTAGTAATAAACACATCTTTTTCTCCGTCATTATTATAGTCGGACATTAAGACAGACCAGCTCCAATCTGAGCTTGCCATTCCCGTAAGTTGTGCTATGTTTGAGAAATGATCGTTTCCTTGATTCAACTGTAGGGAGTTGAACATATATTGATATTGAAAGCCGGCTGTATTTGTTAAGAAGTTAAATCTTTCTACACTCATAGATGCCATAAGGGTTTTTGCTCTAAAATGGTCATTTGATGCCATATCCAGTACAAATATATCTTGCAAGTTATCGTTGTTGATATCGGCAATATCCAAGCCCATACCATAAAATGAAATTTGTTGTGTTAATTCGTTAACGGAGTTGATAAATTGCCCCTTCTGATTGTTAATGTATAGAGCATCTGGTAAATAATAGTCGCTGGACATATAAATATCTAGGTATCCATCAGAATTTATATCGGATACACAAAGACCTAAACCAAATATGGGGTTTTCTAAACCTACTTCTTTAGTGACGTCTATGTATTTTCCGTCTACATTTTTATAAAAATGACTACTGTTGAAGTATTTTGATTCGTTGGAAGTATTTACGGTTTTTAATAGGGAAATAGGATCTAGACCATAAAGTTCATTTTCATTCATAACTATGCAATCTAAATCACCATCTTTATCATAATCGAAAAATGCAGTTTGTGTAGAAATTCCTGGATCGTTTAAACCATACTCTGTGGCACTTTCTGTAAATGTTAAGTCTTGGTTATTAATATATAAGAGGTTGTTTCTATTACTTCTATTGTTAGGGCCGCCCTGTGATACATATATATCTTGCCACCCATCATTGTTAATGTCTACGAAAGTAACACCGTTGCACCATTTTTTATTAATGTTGATACCGGCGGTAGAGGAGATGTCTTCAAACTTAAAATTCCCATTATTTAGATATAATTTATTGTCAACTTGATTGCCGGAAAAGAAAATATCTAATAAACCGTCATTATTAATATCTTCCACGCCTACGCCAGCCCCATTGTAGAAATAATCAAAATTAAAAACGTTTTCATAAGTTTCAACATTCTCAATTAAGTTATTGCTAAAGTCTATAGCACTATGTTCACTGGTGATTTTTTCAAAAATTTTTGTTGTTTCTTTTTTATTTACAGCAATTTCTTTTGAGTTGCTATTTGTTTGTTCAGAGCACGAGTGCATTATTGGGAGTAATGACAAAATTAGAATTTTCGTCATTTTCTTTATTCTATTGAACTCTAATACAAATTTCATAAGGGGAAGTTATATGTTGTTGTAAACAAAATAGCTGCCTTAATTTTTAAATAAGGCAGCTATATTAATGAATGAAATATTATTTAAGACTACCCTCCACAGATATTCAATGTTTGAACACCTACAGCTGGCGTTGGACCGTCAGAAAGAGCTAATTCTCCAGTTGGCGCAATAATTTCATAAGTAATTTCACCATCCCAGTCACCTGAAGAAAATGCTAAAGTAAATTCAGCTGTTCCCTCTGGTACTGTAAATGTTTGAGAACCGGCAGCACCACTATCAAGAGTGTAAGATGTTTCAACACCATCAATAACAACATCAATAGAAGCTCCGTTCCATCCATCACCATAACTATCTTCCATTTCAATAGTGTACTCACCTGCAACTGGTGCTGGAGGAATACATTTTATGATAGGAGCATAGAAATAAGGTGCATTAAAGAAAGAACCTGTAATTGTACCTGTACTATCATCATTGGTAAAGGTTCTTCCGTCAGTTAAAGTTAAAATTAAACGGAATTGAATAGCGTCTCCACCGTCAAAATCACCTTCAACTAAACCTAGTTGAGAAAGTGCGTTGGCTAAAGTGGTTTCATAACTAGCTCTAGGTAAACCAAATTCACCATCTGTAAAATCTGCAGGTAAGAAAGTTTCAATTAGAATTTCGTCTACAGTGGAATCACCATTAGCTTCAGTATTATCTTCAAAGCTAATATATAGATCTACTTTCTCCAAAAGATCACCATCTTCGTAATCTTGCTCTTCAAATGTAAACCCATAGGTAGTTGAAGTATCAAAACGATCAAAAATACCGTCTGCTTCAATTGTTCTAAGAACTGCACCTCTAGTTGTTTCGTCAAAAACAGTGTCAATAACTTTGTCACCATCATCACATGATGATATTAGTAGCGTAGAAACACCTAGAATAGCGCCTAATATTTTATTGTTTATTTTCATTTTCTTATTTTTTAGTTAGCAGATGGGAATGCTGGTCCGGCTGGATTTGTATCCCAAAATACTTGAGTTGATAAATCTGATTTCTGCGATACATTTGAGTTTGTAATAACCTCTGTCTGAGGATACAAAAATGATCTTGGGAAAGCACCTGGATTTAACTCCCAGTTTGGAGCCAATGTAGTAGGGAAGCCAGTTCTTCTATAATAGTTATATGCTTCAACACCACCACCGTAAAGTGCTATCCAGTATTGTTCAGATAAAATATTCATTTGATCATCTCCTGTTGCCGCTAGGTAATCAGCAACCGTATCTTCAATGTAAGTAGTAACTTCATCATCAGAAGGGGCTACAGATAAATCTGCACCAGAATCCAATGATCCAAAACTTTGAACTTTAGCTATAGACTTGGTCATTGCAGACTCTAAGAAAGTTGCTTTTTCAGCTGCAGATGAAGCCATTTCAGCTTGCCAGAAATCAACATAAGATGCTAAGATAATCGGCTCTATACCGCCACCTCCGCCACCAAGGCCAAGACCTACAACATCAAAGCTGCTATCGTCAAAACGACCTCCTGCAGGGTAAACACCTACAGCCGTTCTTTGGAAACCATCTGGAGGGGTACCTTCATTGTTACCATGAGATCTGCCCCAGTATCCGTTAGGTACGGAACAATAGATGAAGCCGTCATAATGTGCCGGTGCTGTAGCTAATGAACAAGCTAATAGCTCTTCATTGGCTGGTTCACCCGCTGCACCTGGAGTAGCGCTTTCTTGACGATAGAAATAATATCTAATCCTAGGATCGTTTTTCACCATCATGTTGTTCATCAACCAGTTATTTTGGTAAATGTTTGCACCACTAGTGGTGTAATCATCTTGATAATCTGGGTGACGTGTATCTGGTTGTAATTCTCTAGTTCCATATTGCCATTGAAAATCATCTGCAGAATCAGCAATATATTCACCTCCAGCAATTATAGAATTAAATGTACTTGTGTCACCGGTAGTAACAGCAGCTTTTAATCTAATAGTGTTAATTAATTTAATCCAATTTTCAGTGTCACCACCGTAAAAGAAATCTTCTCCACCTTGGGTTGAAGGGTCAGCTGCAAATAATGCTTCTGCTTCGCTTAAAAGAGCTAACGCTCCGGTATAAACATCTTGACCATCATCTAACATAGGAGCTGGAAAATCTACTGGATTACCTGCTTCGCTCAATGTCGCTTTTCCAAGATAATCAACTAACAATAAAAGCATGTGAGCTTTTAATGTTTGACCTACGGCAATATGGAAAGAGTAATCAATATCACTTTCAGCATCTATAGTTTGCAAGTTGTCAACATTAGGGAAAATACCTAGGTCAACAGCAGTGCTAAAAACATCACCATTTCCATCTGTACTACTGTACAAACGTTCCCAGATGTCATCAAAAGTATCACCAGGGTATGTGTTAAAGTAGTTACGACCAAGCATGTAATCAATTCTAGTTAATTCAGAACCAATATCATTTATTGTATACATGTTAGCAACATACGCTAATTGAATTGAATTCAATAATAGGTTAGGATCTGCTTGATCAGCAGCAAGATCATTAGGGCTAGTCCTAAGATCTAGATCTGTTGTTTCACAAGAGTTGAATAACACTCCAGCTGCAAAAACAACGGTTATATATTTAATTATTTTTTTCATAATATTTCTATTAATTAAGATTAGCAATTTTTAAAAGGTTGCTTTAATACTAACTCCATATCTTCTAGAACTTGGACCGTTGATAAAGTCAAAACCTTGAGAGTTACCAACACCAGCACCTTGAATGTTTGGATCGAAGTTAGCTCCATCTGGTGTGTTGTAAGCATCATACCAAAGGTTAAATCCTTGGGCAGTGATTGTCAATGAACCGAAAGGAGTTCTTTCTAATGCTTTTGCAGGGAAAGTGTATCCTAAAGAAAGTTCTTGTAAACGTACTACAGAAGCATCATAAACTTTTAATTCTGTTGGTCCGAATAAGATGTTGTTGAAGTAGTAAGTAGAGTTATTGATCTGCTTATTGTTTACTTCTCCAGTGCTCTGAGATACACCAGGTAAAATATAAGTGTTCTCTCTATCTAAAGTTTCAGTAATTAAACCTCTACCTAATAATGTACCAATAGTGTTAGAAACTATGTCACCACCTTTGGTATGACTAATTTGAAAACCTAAATTCCAATTCTTGTAAGAAAGAGAGTTTATGATGTTCATAATATAATCAGGGTTTGGGTTACCGATGATTGGAACATTACCATTAGCATCTACCTCTGTAGTTACATAATCACCACCATCATCAATTAAGAAGTTGCCATCCGCATCTCTTGCAATTGCATCACCTACAATAACACCTAACTGCTCACCTTTAATTGCGGCGTTACCACCTACTGATAAAGTTGAACTACCAGCATAGATAATGATATCTTGCTCTTGCTCAGTTACTATAAATTTGTTTTTAGTGAAGTTAGCTCTTGTGTTCCAGTTGAAGTTGTCACCTCTTACCCAGTCAACACCTAAATCTATTTCAATACCATCACCTTCTATTTTACCTACGTTACTTTGTGTGAAAGTAAAACCGGTTGAAGGAGAAAGAGGCTCTCTAACGATCAAGTCTTTTGTAGTTCTGTCAAAATATGTGAAATCTAAAGAAACTCTATTGTTAAAGAATTTAGATTCAAATCCTACTTCAAATTCGGATAATAGCTCAGGTTTTAAGTCAGGATTAGCTTTAAAAGCAGCAACCTGGTTGGTTGTAACTTCACCGCCTTCACCATATACTTGCGTATTTTGCTCGACAACACTAACAGTTGGATAAGCAGTTGGGAAAGTCGCAGACTGTCCTAAACCAGCTCTTAATTTCAAGAAGTTAAGACCTTTTTCAGATTTAATACCAGGCCAAGCAGCAGTAGGCAAGAAAGATGCACTAGCACTTGGATATGTTTGACTGTTGTTTTCTGTAGTTAAGTTAGAAACCCAGTCAGTTCTAGTAGATGCTGTAAGGAATAACATGTTGTCGTAGTCCAAAGTAACCTGTCCTAATAAACCAGCAATATTTCTTTTTTCAGAATATTGAATAGGGGATTGGTTAGAGTAGTTAAAATGTCTCTGTATGTCAAATACAATTTGACCAGTACTAGCAACACCCTGCTGATCAAAAGTTGTAGATCTTGTTGTAGCACCTGCGTTGAATGACAAACCTAATTTTTCAGATAAATCATAATTACCATTAAGGGCTAAATAGTGGTCCCAAATCGTATTATTGTTATCATAGGTATTCAAGAAACCAAATATTGCACTTGTAAATGCAACACCACCCTTATTAGAGTATTGTTCATTTCTTTCGTTATAATAATCTAAACCTGCTCTATAGGTCATGTTTAGGTTATCATTGATGTCATATTGTACAGAAGCATTCCAGAAAACACGTGTTGTTAACTGAGAGTATTTTACGTTATTTTCAGTCCAACGTGGGTTAATGATATCGTTACCATTTCTATAGTATACACTAGAACCATCAATTGGGTTTTGGTAAGGTAATCCTAATAAATCTACACTTCGTGGTGTAAAATATATATTACCAAAAATTGATAGACCAGTTGTACCGTTACCTTCACTTGCCGCAATTGGAGGTGAACTATAGTCAGTTCTAGAGTAGTTCATAGCACCAGAAACAGTAAACCTGTTTGATAGTTTAGATCTACCTCCCAAAGAAATGTTGGCTCTTGTTAAACCGTTACCTGGAACGAAAGATTCATCGTCTAAATAACCAAAGTTAGCGTTGAAAGTTGTATTTCCATCTTCAGAAGCACCATTAATGTTAACAGAGGTAGAACTTACTGAACCTGGCTTAAAGTAATCTTCAACAGAATCGTAAGGTTTCCAATCATATCTTGTTCCTTGTAATTCAGGAAATGCTTCTCTAGTAGCAGCAACTGCTGTACTACTATATGGGTGCTCTAAAGTTCCATTTTCATCAATTGCAGATTGTCTTCCCCAACCTGAAAGGCCGCTTTCTTCAAAACTTGGTCCCCAATTACTAAAGAACCAACCAAATGCTTGATCAAAACCATTACCGTATTCATCTTGGTAATCGGGTAATGAAGCAAATTCGTTAACAAAGTAAGATTGGTTAACTGTAATTTCAGTTTTCTTCTTACCACCAACAGCGGAACCTGCTTTAGTAGTAATTAGAATTACACCATTTTTACCTTGAGAACCATAAAGTGTTGCAGCTGCAAGACCTTTTAAAACTTCGATTTTAGCAATGTTGTTTGGATCTAAATCTAAAAATCTTGAAGAACCAGTGTTACCGGTTAAAAAGTTAGAACCACCACCATTTGTATCCTGTGCGTTAGTATCACTACTAAAAGGTACACCATCAACAACAAAAAGAGCTTGGTTACTTCCACTAAAGGAACTTAAACCCCTTACTACAACATTCGTCGCAGAACCAGACATACCACCTGCAGCGGTAATCTGTACACCAGACGCTTTTCCCGAAAGTACACGGGCAACATCACCTTCAGAACGAGACTCCAAATCTTCTTCGTCTACAGATGATACTGCAAAACCTAAAGCTTTTTTCTCACGTTTAATACCTTGAGCGGTTACAACCACTTCTTCCAGTGCTTGTGCATCTTCTTCCATTTGCACATTTACTGTACTACCGGCACCAACCGATTGTCTCACGGCTTTCTGACCGATGTAAGTAAATAATAATGTTTCGCCTTGTGAGGCCATAATGGAATAGTTACCATCAAAATCTGTTTGAGTACCAGTAGTGGTACCTTCAACTACGATGTTAACCCCGGGCAAAGGAAGCCCTCCCTGATCAGTAACCGTACCGGAAACTGTTTTTTGCTGTGCAAAAGAAATATGCACAACTAACGCCAATAGTAGCGTTAACAATCCATTTAGTTTTGTTCTCATTTTTAAATTATTTGAATTAGCTAGCGACAAACTTCATAATAATGTGTTAATAATGCAAGATAATTTTAATAAAACTTTAAGAACTTGTTATAAAATTCGGAGTTACATATTAAACACGATCCATATTTAAAGTTATATAATTCAACACGGTTTTTTTTATCATATTCATAATTCTGCAGAAAAAGTCCAAAAAACCTGCGTTTAATTTAAAGTGAAAATTGTATGGGAATTTACGTGGAGTTTTAAATAAATTAAGGTTGTTTTAACAGTGTATTTTGTGAGTAAATTTGTTGGGATTAAAAAAAAATAAAAATAAATTCATAATGATTTGAATTTTACCGAAATATGACTACATTTGCCGACCCTTAAAGTAGGGGTAATTTTTATATATTATTATAGTATGCCAACAATATCACAATTAGTACGAATAGGAAGAGAGACGATTACTAAGAAGAGTAAATCGGCTGCTTTGGATTCGTGTCCTCAAAGAAGGGGTGTTTGTACACGTGTTTATACTACCACGCCAAAGAAACCAAATTCAGCTATGAGAAAAGTAGCAAGGGTTAGGTTGACAAATGGTAAGGAAGTGAATGCTTACATACCTGGTGAGGGTCACAATTTGCAAGAGCACTCGATAGTATTAGTAAGAGGCGGAAGAGTTAAAGATTTACCAGGAGTTAGGTATCATATTGTACGTGGTGCATTGGACACAGCAGGTGTGGCCGGTAGAACACAACGTAGATCAAAATATGGTGCAAAGCGTCCAAAGAAGTAATTAAACTTGTTTAAAACGAAGTAATGAGAAAAAGACAGGCAAAGAAAAGACCACTTTTACCAGATCCAAGATTTAATGATCAATTGGTGACGCGTTTCGTCAATATGATGATGTGGGATGGTAAAAAATCAGTTGCTTTTGGTGTTTTTTACGATGCAATAGATATCGTAGATGCTAAAAAGACCGACGATGAAAAAACAGCTTTAGAGCTTTGGAAGGATGCATTAAGTAATGTTATGCCTCACGTTGAAGTTAGAAGTAGAAGAGTTGGTGGTGCAACATTTCAGATTCCAATGCAAATTAGACCAGACCGTAAAATATCAACAGCTATGAAGTGGTTGATCAGTTATGCTAGAAAGCGTAATGAAAAAGGTATGGCTCAAAAGTTGGCTGGAGAAATCTTAGCGGCTGCCAAAGAAGAAGGTGCAGCTGTTAAGAAAAGAGTCGATACGCACAAGATGGCTGAGGCAAACAAAGCATTTTCGCACTTTAGATTCTAAATAGACATGGCAAGAGATTTAAAATTTACAAGAAATATTGGTATTGCAGCACATATTGATGCTGGAAAAACTACTACTACTGAACGTATTCTTTTTTATACGGGTGTTAGTCATAAAATAGGTGAGGTACATGATGGTGCTGCGACTATGGACTGGATGGAGCAGGAGCAAGAAAGAGGTATTACAATTACTTCTGCTGCTACTACATGTACATGGAAGTTTCCTTTGGAAAATGCAAAAGAATTGCCCGATACAAAGGATTATCACTTTAATATTATTGATACTCCTGGACACGTTGATTTTACCGTTGAGGTGAATCGTTCTTTGCGTGTTTTGGATGGTTTGGTCTTTTTGTTTAGTGCTGTTGATGGTGTAGAGCCTCAATCTGAAACTAACTGGAGATTGGCTGATAATTATAAGGTTCCAAGAATTGGTTTCGTGAACAAAATGGACCGTCAAGGTTCTAATTTCCTTATGGTTTGTAAGCAAGTTAAGGAAATGTTGGGTTCAAATGCAGTTCCAATTGTTTTGCCTATTGGTGAAGAGGCTGATTTTAAAGGCATCGTTGATTTGGCAAAGAACAGAGCAATTGTATGGCACGATGAAGGTTTCGGTTCAACATTTGATGTTATCGACATTCCAGAAGATATGAAAGCAGAGGTTAAGGAGTATAGAGCTGCCTTGATCGAAGCTGTTGCGGAATATGATGAGGAGTTGATGGAGAAATTCTTCGAAGACGAGGATTCTATTACTGAAGAAGAAGTTCATGCTGCTTTAAGAGCTGCGGTTATGGATCGCGCGATTATTCCTATGATATGTGGTTCTTCATTTAAGAACAAGGGTGTTCAGTTTTTATTGGATGCTGTTTGTAGATATTTGCCTTCTCCAGTGGATAAGGATGATATTGAAGGTACAAACCCAGATACAGGTGCTGTTGAAAAGCGTAAGCCTAATGTAAAAGAGCCTTTTTCGGCTTTGGCATTTAAGATTGCTACCGATCCTTTTGTGGGTAGATTGGCGTTCTTTAGAACATATTCTGGTCGTTTAGATGCTGGTTCTTATATATTGAATAACCGTTCAGGTAAAAAAGAGCGTATTTCACGTATTTATCAAATGCACTCCAATAAACAAAATGCTATCGATTATATCGAAGCTGGTGATATTGGTGCTGCTGTAGGTTTTAAGGATATTAAAACAGGTGATACTATGTCTGACGAAAAACATCCTATCGTTTTAGAGAGTATGGATTTCCCAGAGCCGGTAATTGGTATTGCTGTAGAGCCTAAAACTAAGGCGGATGTAGATAAGTTAGGTATGGCCTTAGGAAAATTGGCCGAAGAGGATCCAACTTTTACGGTTAGAACCGATGAAGCATCAGGGCAGACTATTATATCTGGTATGGGTGAGCTTCACTTAGATATTATCGTTGATCGTCTTAAAAGAGAATTTAAAGTTGAGGTTAGCCAAGGTGAGCCGCAAGTTGAATATAAAGAAGCATTAACAAAAACTGCATCACATAGAGAAACTTATAAAAAGCAGTCTGGTGGTCGTGGTAAATTTGGTGACATTGTTTTCGAAATGGGTCCTGCTGATGCGGATTTCGAAGGAGATGGGTTACAGTTTGTTGATGAGATTAAAGGTGGTCGTATTCCAAAAGAATTTATACCATCTGTAGAAAAAGGATTTACCGTTGCTATGCAAAACGGACCTTTGGCTGGATATGAAATGGATTCCATGAAAGTTGTTCTTAAGGATGGATCTTTCCACCCTGTGGATTCAGATGCTCTTTCTTTCGAATTAGCTGCTAAAATGGGGTATAAAGCTGCTGGTAAAGCTGCTGGTGCCGTAATTATGGAGCCTATTATGAAATTAGAGGTTATTACTCCTGAAGAAAACATGGGTGATATCGTTGGAGATTTAAATAGACGTAGAGGTACTATTGGTGATATGAGTGATAGAGCTGGGGCAAAAGTGGTTAAAGGTACTGTACCTTTATCTGAGATGTTCGGTTATGTTACTTCGTTGAGAACATTGTCTTCGGGTCGTGCAACTTCAACAATGGAATTTTCACATTATGCAGAAACTCCTTCTAATATTTCAGAAGAAGTGATCAAAGCAGCAAAAGGTATAACAGCATAAATTTAGGACATGAGTCAGAAAATTAGAATAAAACTAAAATCTTACGATCACAATTTGGTGGATAAGTCTGCTGAAAAGATTGTAAAAACGGTAAAAACTACCGGTGCTGTTGTAACAGGACCAATTCCTTTACCAACGCATAAAAAGATATTTACGGTTTTACGTTCACCACACGTGAATAAAAAATCAAGAGAGCAATTTCAATTAAGTTCTTATAAGAGATTATTGGATATTTATAGCTCTTCATCTAAGACTATTGATGCACTAATGAAGTTAGAGCTTCCAAGTGGTGTTGAGGTAGAGATCAAGGTGTAATTAATGTCCATCTCTATTAAAAGAGTTGGGCTACATGTCCTAAGCTGCGTGCGAGGGAAAAACGGAAAAAATAATTTAGGGTTAAATTATTTTGACCCTATTTTTTTGAAAAGAATTTAATAAGTAATAATTAATATAAATAAGTATGTCTGGGTTAATAGGAAAGAAAGTAGGCATGACTAGTATTTTTGACGAGAACGGAAAGAACATTCCTTGTACCGTTATTGAGGCTGGACCATGTGTAGTTACCCAAGTCAGAACCGAAGAGGTAGACGGGTATAGTGCCCTTCAACTTGGTTTCGATGACAAGGCAGAAAGTCGTGCTAATAAGGCTGAATTAGGCCATTTTAAAAAAGCAGGTGCTTCTCCTAAGAAAAAAGTCGTTGAGTTTCAAGATTTTGAAGGTGATTTTAAATTAGGCGACACTGTAGGTGTTGATGTTTTCGAAGAAGGTCAGTTCGTAGATGTAATTGGTACATCTAAAGGAAAAGGTTTTCAAGGTGTTGTGAAGCGTCACGGTTTTGGTGGTGTTGGTCAAGCAACGCACGGTCAGCATAACAGACTTAGAGCTCCTGGTTCTATTGGTGCTGCGTCATATCCTGCAAGAGTATTCAAGGGTATGAAAATGGCCGGTAGAATGGGTACGGACCGTGTTACGGTTCAAAACCTTAGAGTTTTAAAAGTAGTTCCAGAAAAGAATCTTTTAGTAGTTAAAGGTTGTGTTCCGGGCCATAAGAATGCTTATGTAACTATACAAAGGTAGATGTAATGAAAGTAGCAGTTTTAGATATTAAAGGAAAAGACACAGGTAGAAAGGCAAACCTTTCTGATGATGTTTTCGCTATAGAGCCTAACGAGCATGCAGTTTACCTTGATGTTAAGCAGTATTTGGCTCATCAAAGACAAGGTACGCATAAAGCTAAGGAAAGGGCTGAAATAGCTGGTAGTACTAGAAAGATAAAGAAGCAAAAAGGTACAGGTACTGCAAGAGCAGGTAGTATTAAATCACCGGTTTTTAGAGGTGGTGGTAGAATATTCGGACCTAGACCTAAAGATTATAGCCAAAAGTTGAATAAAAACTTGAAGCGTTTGGCAAGAAAATCTGCATTGACATTAAAGTCTAAAGAAAATGCAATTTTAGTAGTTGAAGACTTTGATTTTGATACTCCAAAAACAAAAGATTTTGTTGGTGTTTTAAAGACATTAGGTCTTGAGAATAAAAAGTCTTTAATAGTGTTGGGTGATTCAAATAAAGGTGTATATTTGTCTTCGCGTAATTTTAAAGGGTCGGAAGTTATAACTAACTCAGAATTAAGTACTTACAAAATTCTTCATGCTAATAGTGTGGTGTTGTTAGAGAGCTCTTTAGAGGGAATTGAATCGAATTTAAATAAACAATAATATCATGAGTGTGTTGATAAAACCAATTATAACGGAAAAAATGACTGCTGATAGCGAGTTGAATAACCGTTATGGATTCGTAGTTGACCCTAAGGCTAACAAGTTGCAGATCAAAGATGCGGTTGAAGCTACTTATGGTGTTTCTGTGAAGAAGGTTCGTACAATGAATTACGGGCCTACAAGAAAATCCAGATATACAAAAACTGGTGTACAGCATGGTAAGACAAATGCAATTAAGAAGGCAATTGTTGATGTTGTAGAAGGTGATATTATCGATTTTTACAGTAATCTATAAAGACAAGAAATGTCAGTTAGAAAATTAAAACCAATCACTCCAGGGCAGCGTTTTAGAGTAGTAAATGGATTTGACGCCATTACTGCTGATAAGCCGGAAAAAAGCTTGCTTGCTCCGTTAAAAAAGTCCGGAGGTAGAAACAGTCAAGGAAAAATGACCATGCGCCAAAAAGGTGGAGGTCATAAAAGAAGGTATCGTGTAATAGATTTTAAAAGAGATAAGCAAGGTGTGCTTGCTACTGTTAAAACTATTGAGTACGATCCAAATAGAACTGCATTTATTGCTCTTTTGGAATATGCGGATGGTGAAAAGCGTTATGTTATCGCTCAAAATGGATTACAGGTAGGTCAGCAGGTTTCTGCTGGTACTGATGTGGCTCCTGAGATCGGAAATGCTCTTCCTTTAAGTGAGATTCCATTAGGTACTATAATTTCATGTATTGAGCTTAGACCTGGGCAAGGTGCTGTTATGGCGCGTAGTGCTGGAACATTTGCTCAGTTAATGGCAAAGGATGGTAAGTTTGTTACTGTAAAAATGCCATCAGGTGAAACAAGATTAATTCTTTCTGGTTGTCTTGCGACAATTGGAGCTATTTCTAACTCTGACCATCAGTTATTGGTATCAGGTAAGGCTGGTAGAAGTAGATGGTTGGGTAGAAGACCTAGAACTAGACCGGTAGCTATGAACCCTGTGGATCATCCAATGGGTGGTGGTGAAGGTAGAGCTTCAGGTGGTCATCCAAGATCGAGAAACGGTATACCTGCAAAAGGTTTTAGAACTCGTACGAAGACCAAGAGCACCAATAAGTATATAATAGAACGTAGAAAGAAATAAAAAAGTAGAAAGAAATGGCACGTTCACTAAAAAAAGGACCATACGTTCACTATAGTTTGGAGAAAAAAATCCAACAAAGTGTATCATCCGGTAAAAAATCGGTAATCAAAACATGGTCAAGAGCTTCTATGATTACTCCTGATTTTGTTGGGATGACGATAGCGGTTCATAACGGAAAACAATTTGTACCTGTTTTTGTAACAGAAAATATGGTAGGACATAAACTTGGGGAATTTTCACCTACTAGATCTTTTAGAGGTCACGCAGGTGCAAAAAACAAAGGAAAAAAGTAAGCTATGGGAGTTCGTAAAAAACAGATGGCCGAAAGAATTAAGGCTGAGAAGAAAAAAGTGGCTTTCGCTAAGTTGAACAACTGTCCTACTTCACCTAGAAAAATGCGCTTAGTTGCTGATTTAATTCGTGGTGTAAAAGTAGAGCAAGCATTAGCTATATTGAGGTTCAATCCGAAAGAGGCTTCTAGAAAATTAGAGAAGTTGTTACTTTCAGCTTTGGCTAATTGGCAAGCAAAAAACGAAGATGCAAATTTAGAGGATGCAGATTTGATTGTTGCTGAGATTAGAGTTGATAGCGGTGCTATGCTTAAGAGATTGCGTCCTGCTCCACAAGGTAGAGCGCACAGAATTAGAAAACGTTCAAACCATGTTACATTGGTTTTAGGGTCAAAAAATATAACAGAAAACTAGAATGGGACAGAAAACAAATCCAATAGGAAATCGTCTAGGAATCATCAGAGGTTGGGAGTCTAACTGGTATGGTGGAAACGATTACGGAGATAAATTGGCTGAGGATGATAAAATACGTAAGTATATTCATGCAAGACTTTCTAAGGCTAGTGTTTCAAGAGTTATAATAGAGCGTACCTTAAAACTTATTACTGTAACAGTAACAACTGCAAGACCTGGTATCATTATTGGTAAAGGTGGTCAAGAAGTTGATAAGTTGAAGGAAGAGTTGAAAAAGATCACTAATAAGGAGGTTCAAATCAACATTTTTGAAATAAAGAGACCAGAACTTGACGCTAATTTGGTTGCGGCAAGTGTAGCTCGTCAAATTGAAAGTAGAATTTCTTTTAGAAGAGCAATAAAAATGGCAATCGCTGCAGCAATGCGTATGAATGCCGAAGGAATTAAGATTCAAATCTCTGGTAGATTGAATGGTGCTGAAATGGCACGTTCAGAATCGTATAAAGATGGTAGAATTCCATTATCGACCTTTAGAGCTGATATTGATTATGCTTTACAGGAAGCTCAAACTACATATGGTAAACTAGGTATTAAAGTTTGGATTATGAAAGGTGAGGTTTACGGTAAAAGAGAATTATCTCCATTAGTAGGAATGCAAAAGGATTCTTCTAAAGGTGGTAAGCAAGAAGGTGGAAGAAAACAACGTCGTAGAAAGTAATTTTTTAAAGAACTAAAGTAATGTTACAACCGAAAAGAACAAAGTTCCGTAAGATGCAGAAAGGCCGTATGAAAGGTCTTGCTGGAAGAGGACACCAACTTTCAAATGGTATGTTCGGTATAAAGAATGTTGATGATGCTGCATTTTTAACTTCACGTCAAATAGAAGCTGCGCGTATTGCTGCTACTAGATTTATGAAAAGGGAAGGTCAATTGTGGATTAAAATATTTCCGGACAAGCCGATTACCAAAAAACCATTAGAAGTACGTATGGGTAAAGGTAAGGGTGCGCCAGAATATTTCGTAGCCGTGGTAAAGCCAGGTAGAATTATGTTCGAAGTGGCCGGAGTTCCTATGGAAGTAGCAAAAGAAGCTTTAAGATTGGCGGCTCAAAAACTTCCTGTTAAAACTAAATTTATTGTAGCTCGTGATTACGAGGCTGGAAATTAAACGTAAGGAATAATGAAAAAACAAGAGATTAAAGAAATGTCTGTGGAAGGACTTACGGAGAAATTAGCCGAGTACAAGAAGCAACATTCAGATTTGAAAATTGCGCATTTTGTAACTCCGTTAGAAAATCCACTTCAGATTAGAAAAGTAAGGAGAACGGTAGCAAGATTAGCGACTGAATTAACTAATAGGGAGAACCAATAATTGGTGGGCTTTATGGAGAAAAGAAACTTAAGAAAAGAAAGAGTAGGAGTTGTTACTAGTAATAAAATGGAGAAATCTATTGTAATTGCTGAAGTAAAAAGAGTAAAACATCCTATGTACGGTAAATTCGTTTTGAAGACAAAGAAGTATGTTGCACATGACGAAAAGAACGATTGTAACATTGGTGATACTGTAAAGATCATGGAGACTCGTCCTATGAGTAAAACCAAATGTTGGAGATTAGTAGAAATCTTAGAAAGAGCTAAATAAGTTATGTTACAGCAAGAATCTAGACTAAAAGTAGCGGATAACACCGGAGCAAAGGAAGTTTTAACTATCCGTGTTCTTGGTGGTACCAAAAGAAGATATGCTTCAATAGGTGATAAAATAGTTGTTACCGTTAAAGAAGCTACTCCGAACGGAGGTATCAAAAAAGGTGCGGTATCAACTGCTGTTGTAGTTCGTACAAAGAAAGAGGTTAGAAGACCTGATGGGTCTTATATCAGATTTGATGATAACGCTTGTGTGTTATTGAATCCTGCCGGAGAAATGAGAGGAACTCGTGTTTTTGGACCTGTAGCAAGAGAGCTTAGGGATAAGCAGTTCATGAAGATTGTATCATTGGCCCCAGAGGTATTATAATATAACGGACAAGATGAAAAAGTTGAAAATCAAAACAGGAGATACGGTAAGAATTACTGCTGGTGACCATAAAGGTACAGAAGGTAAAGTAATGCGTGTGGATCTTGAGAAAAATAAAGCCATCGTAGAAGGTGCCAATATGGTATCTAAACATGAGAAGCCTAGTGCTAAAAACCCTCAAGGTGGTATTGTAAAAAAAGAAGCTTTAATCCATATTTCTAACCTAGCTTTAATCGACAGTAAATCTGGAGATGTAACTAGAGTGGGTTACGAAGTTAGAGATGGTAAAAAAGTTAGGGTTTCCAAAAAATCCAATGAAGTAATTTAGTTATGGCATACGTTGCAAGATTAAAGAAAGAGTATAAGGAGCGAATTATAGCTGCCCTTACCGAAGAGTTTGGTTACAGTAATGTAATGCAGGTTCCTAAGTTAGAAAAGATAGTAATGAGTAGAGGAGTTGGAGCTGCTGTTGCTGACAAGAAACTTATTGACCATGCAATAGATGAAATGACTATGATTACCGGTCAGAAAGCTGTTGCTACAATGTCTAAAAAAGATGTTGCTGCCTTTAAATTAAGAAAAGGTATGCCAATTGGTGCAAAAGTTACCTTAAGAGGTGAGCGTATGTACGAATTTTTAGATCGTTTGGTTACTTCTGCTTTACCACGTGTAAGAGATTTTCAAGGTATTAAAGCTACTGGTTTTGATGGTCGTGGAAATTATAACTTAGGTATTACGGAACAGATTATATTTCCAGAAGTTAATATTGATAAAATCAATAGAATTAACGGTATGGATATTACATTTGTAACTTCTGCCAATACGGATAAAGAAGCGAAATCATTATTAACAGAATTAGGATTACCTTTTAAAAAGAATTAGTATGGCTAAGGAATCAATGAAAGCCCGTGAGAGAAAAAGGGAAAGAACTGTAGCAAAATATGCTGAGAAACGTAAAGCTTTGAAAGAAGCTGGCGATTATGAAGCGTTACAGAAATTACCTAAAAATGCTTCTCCGGTACGTTTGCACAATAGATGTAAATTAACTGGTAGACCAAAAGGTTACATGAGAACTTTTGGTATTTCTAGGGTAATGTTTAGAGAGATGGCTAACGCTGGATTAATTCCAGGAGTTAAGAAAGCTAGCTGGTAAGAAAAGAATTATTAATGGATTCAGGTTTGGCTTAATTGCTGAAAACCGTCTCCGAATTATATATACATGGTAACAGATACTATTGCAGATTACCTAACGAGAGTTAGAAACGCTAGTAGAGCGGGACATAGGGTTGTTGAAATCCCTGCGTCAAATCTAAAGAAAGAGATAACTAAAATATTATTCGATCAAGGGTATATTTTAAGTTATAAGTTTGAAGAAGACAAGGTTCAAGGTTCTATAAAGATAGCTTTGAAATATGATAAGCTTACAAAAGAGCCTGTTATCAAGAAAATACAGCGTATAAGTAAGCCTGGTCTTAGAAAATATGCTGGCAGTGAAGAATTGCCACGTGTATTAAATGGTTTAGGTATTGCAATTGTTTCTACATCACATGGTGTAATGACTAGCAAGCAGGCCAAGGCAGAGAAAGTTGGTGGTGAAGTTTTGTGCTACGTTTATTAATTGATTAAAGATTTAGAAAATGTCTAGAATAGGTAATAATCCAGTCGCAATTCCAGAAGGAGTTACAATTGAAATCAATGACAATATTATTTCTGTTAAAGGAAAATTAGGTGAATTGACTCAAGAATTCTCTGGCGTAGCGATTAAAGTAGAAGATGGTCAGGCTTGGGTAACAAGACCTTCAGATTCTAAAGAGCATAAAGCTAAACACGGTTTGTATAGATCACTTATCACTAACATGGTAGAAGGTGTTTCTAAAGGATGGACCAAAGAATTGGAATTAGTTGGGGTTGGATATAGAGCAAGCAATCAAGGTCAAAAACTTGATTTGGCTTTAGGTTTCTCTCACAACATTGTTTTTGACTTGGCACCAGAGGTGAAGGTTGAAACTATATCAGAAAAGGGTAAGAATCCTATCGTAAAGCTGACTTCACATGACAAGCAGTTAGTTGGTCATATTGCAGCGAAAATAAGATCTTTCCGTAAGCCAGAGCCATACAAAGGGAAAGGTATCAAGTTTGTAGGTGAAATATTAAGAAGAAAAGCTGGTAAGTCAGCTTAATAATAGGATATTATGGGATTATCAAAAACACAAAGAAAATTAAGAATCCGTCGTAGAATTCGAAAGGTTTCTTCTGGAACTGCAGCAAGACCTAGGTTATCTGTATTTAGAAGTAATAGCGAAATTTACGCTCAAGTTATAGACGACGTTAAAGGAGTCACTTTAGTATCTGCTTCTTCAAGAGATAAGGATATTGCAAAAGTAAAAGGAAATAAAACCGAGATTGCTGCTTTGGTTGGTAAAACAATCGCTGAGAAATCTGTAAAAGCTGGTTTAGATAAAGTAGCTTTTGATAGAGGGGGTAATTTGTATCATGGTAGAGTTAAATCTCTAGCTGAAGGTGCAAGAGAAGCAGGTCTAAAATTCTAATATACTAGTATGTTCCAAAAATATAAAAACGTAGAAACTGTTAAGCCAGGTGGTTTAGATTTAAAAGATAAATTAGTTGGTATTCAACGTGTAACTAAGGTAACAAAAGGTGGTAGAGCATTCGGTTTTTCTGCAATTGTTGTTGTAGGTGATGAAAATGGTGTTGTAGGTCACGGTTTAGGTAAATCTAAAGAAGTTGCTACGGCAATTGCAAAAGCAATTGAAGATGGTAAAAAGAATTTAGTACGTATTCCTTTGAACAAGGGAACTTTACCTCATGAGCAAAAAGGTAAATTTGGTGGGGCTAGAGTGTATATTCAGCCTGCATCTCATGGTACCGGTGTTATTGCTGGGGGTGCTGTAAGATCAGTACTTGAATCTGTAGGTGTACATGATGTATTGTCAAAATCCCAAGGTTCTTCGAACCCACATAATGTTGTTAAAGCTACTTTCGATGCTTTATTGCAACTTAGGGATGCGAAAACCATTGCATCACAAAGAGGTGTTTCTTTAGAAAAAGTATTTAAAGGCTAAGAGGAAAATTATGGCAAAGATTAAAGTTACACAGGTAAAAAGCGGAATTAAGAAACCTCAAAATCAAAAAAGAACTTTGGAGGCTCTTGGTTTGAAGAGAATAGGACAGGTAGTTGAGCATGATGATACTCCTAACATTCTTGGAATGATAAATAAAGTTAAACATTTAGTTTCCACTGAGGAGGCTTAAATTAAGAATAAAATGGGTTTACATAGTCTACAGCCTGCAGAAGGTTCAGTAAATAGAGACGGAAAACGCCTTGGAAGAGGTCAGGGTTCTGGTAAAGGTGGAACTGCTGCAAGAGGGCATAAAGGAGCAAAATCAAGATCTGGTTATTCTAAGAAAATTGGTTTTGAAGGTGGTCAAATGCCTTTGCAACGTCGTGTACCTAAATTTGGTTTTACGAACATTAACCGTAAAAATTACCAAGGTATCAACTTAGAAAAGTTACAAGAGCTTGTTGATAATAAGATCATAACTGATGAAGTGTCTTTAGACATCTTAATTGAAAATGGTTTAGTAGGTAAGAATGATTTAGTGAAAATTTTAGGAAATGGCGAATTAAAAGCTTCTCTTAAAGTTTCAGTACATAAATTTACAGCATCTGCCAAAGCAGCTATTGAGGCAACAGGTGGTGAAGCAATAAGTTTGTAAGCATAAACGAGAGCATGAAGAATTTTATTGATACAATATCCAATATTTGGAAGATAGAAGAGCTAAGAAATAGAATTCTTATTACACTAGGTCTTTTGTTGGTTTATCGTTTTGGTTGTCAAATCGTACTTCCGGGTATAGATTCAACACAACTAGGTGGGTTAACTGATGGCACTGATCAAGGTATATTTGGTCTTTTAAATGCATTTACAGGAGGGGCTTTTGCCAACGCTTCTGTTTTTGCATTAGGTATAATGCCTTATATCTCTGCTTCCATTGTAGTTCAGTTGATGGGTATTGCAATTCCTTATCTTCAAAAATTACAGAAAGAAGGTGAAAGTGGTCGTAAGACAATCAATCAAATAACTAGATGGTTGACCATCGGTATTTGTATTGTTCAAGCGCCTGCTTACTTATATGGTTTAGAAGCCTTTGGTGTAAGGGATAGTGCATTTTTATTAGGAAAAGGACTTGATTTTATGGTTCCTGCTGTTATAATTTTAGTAACAGGTACTGTATTTGCAATGTGGTTAGGTGAGAAAATAACCGACAAGGGTATTGGTAATGGTATATCATTATTGATTATGATCGGTATTATCGCAACAATGCCTCAATCTTTTGTTCAAGAATTTATATCTAGAACAACTAATAATAATGGTGGACTAATGTTCATATTGATAGAAGTTATAATTTGGTTCTTGGTTATTTTGGCTTGTATACTTTTAGTGATGGCTACAAGACAAATTCCTGTTCAATATGCTAGACGTACCGCTTCTGGTGGCTACGAAAAGAATATAATGGGTTCTAGACAGTACATACCATTGAAGTTAAATGCTTCTGGCGTAATGCCAATTATATTCGCACAAGCTATAATGTTCGTGCCTGGTATGATTGGTGGAGCTTTTGATGATACTTCATTTGGACAGTGGATGCAAGTTCAGTTTAGCGACATTTTCGGATGGGCTTACAATTTACTTTTTGCAATATTGATTATAATCTTCACATATTTTTATACTGCGATTACGGTTCCTACCAATAAAATGGCAGATGACTTAAAAAGAAGTGGTGGTTTTATCCCAGGAATACGTCCTGGTAAAGAAACTGGAGATTATTTAGATAAGATTATGTCTTTAATAACGTTACCTGGATCTATTTTCTTAGCTTTGCTGGCTATTTTACCAGCGGTGGTGGTAAAGTTGATGGATGTTCAGGCTGGATGGGCGTTATTTTATGGTGGTACTTCCCTTTTAATTATGGTGGGTGTTGCTATAGATACAGTGCAACAGGTAAATTCGTATTTGTTGAACAGACATTATGATGGTTTAATGAAAACCGGTAAAAATAGAAAAGTAGCATAATTTATGGCTAAGCAGGCAGCAATAGAACAAGATGGATCTATCATTGAAGCATTATCAAATGCAATGTTTCGTGTAGAACTGGAGAATGGACATGTGGTAACAGCGCATATTTCAGGTAAGATGCGTATGCACTATATAAAACTATTACCTGGAGATAAGGTGAAATTGGAGATGAGTCCGTATGACCTTACAAAAGCAAGAATTACATATAGATACTAAGATACAAGATGAAAGTAAGAGCATCAGTTAAGAAGAGAAGTGCCGACTGCAAGATTGTTCGCAGAAAAGGCAGGTTGTACGTAATCAACAAAAAGAATCCTAGATTTAAACAAAGACAAGGGTAATTATGGCAAGAATCGCAGGTATAGATATACCAAAACAAAAGAGAGGTGTTATCGCCTTAACCTACATTTTTGGAATTGGAAGAAGTAGGTCGCAAGAAATATTGAGTAAAGCCCAAGTTAGCGAAGATACTAAGGTTTCTGATTGGAATGATGATGAAATAGGACGTATCAGAGAAGCTGTTTCTCAATTTACGATTGAAGGTGAATTACGTTCTGAAACCCAATTGAACATTAAGCGTTTAATGGATATTGGTTGTTATAGAGGAATTCGTCATAGATCAGGTTTACCTTTAAGGGGTCAGCGAACTAAGAACAACTCTAGAACTAGAAAAGGAAAGCGTAAAACAGTTGCTAACAAGAAGAAAGCGACTAAATAATAATTAGGTATGGCAAAGGCAAGTACTAAAGTTACCAAGAAACGTAAAGTTATAGTTGATTCTGTTGGTGAAGCACATATTAGCGCTTCTTTCAACAATATCATTATCTCTTTGACAAATAAAAAGGGAGATGTTATTTCTTGGTCATCTGCTGGTAAATTAGGTTTTAGAGGATCTAAGAAAAATACACCTTATGCTGCTCAAGTAGCTGCAGAGGATTGCTCAAAAGTTGCTCATGAAGCAGGTTTGAGAAAAGTAAAGGTTTATGTAAAAGGTCCTGGTAACGGAAGAGAATCTGCAATTAGATCTTTACATAATGCAGGTATAGAAGTAACTGAAATTATTGATGTTACTCCAATGCCTCACAATGGATGTAGACCTCCAAAAAGAAGAAGAGTTTAATTAATTACAAATAATTTCACCGAAAGTGTAATTACGATTATCGAAGGATAAGCCTTAATTCATAATCTCACTTTCAAATTTTTAGAAAATGGCAAGATATACAGGACCAAAATCAAAGATCGCTCGTAAATTCGGCGAAGCAATTTTCGGAGACGATAAATCTTTCGAAAAGAAAAATTACCCTCCAGGACAACACGGTAACAACAGAAGAAGAGGTAAAAAATCTGAGTACTCTGTTCAATTAATGGAGAAACAAAAAGCTAAATATACTTACGGTATTTTAGAAAAGCAATTTAGAAACCTATTCCAGACTGCAAAGAGAAAAGAAGGTGTTGCTGGTGAAATTTTACTTCAATTATGTGAGTCTCGTTTAGATAACGTGGTTTACAGAATGGGTATTTCTCCAACTAGAAGCGGTGCAAGACAATTGGTTTCTCATAGACACATTACGGTTAATGGTGAGTTGGTTAATATTCCTTCTTATTCATTAAAAGCAGGAGATGTTGTTGGTGTTAGAGAGAAATCTAAGTCATTACAAAGTATACAAGATTCATTAGCTGCAAACAATGCGGTGTATGAGTGGATTTCTTGGAATAGCGAAAAGAAGGAAGGAACATATGTTTCAATTCCTGAAAGAATGCAAATTCCAGAAAATATCAAAGAACAATTAATTGTGGAGTTATACTCTAAATAAACAACAACGATCCAATTATGGCATTATTTAATTTTCAGAAACCCGATAAAGTAATAATGATCGATTCCTCTGATTTCGAAGGGAAGTTTGAATTTCGCCCTTTGGAACCTGGTTATGGATTAACTGTTGGGAATGCATTAAGACGAGTATTGCTGTCTTCATTAGAAGGGCATGCAATTACTTCGGTTAGGATAGATAAAGTAGAGCATGAGTTCTCAATGATTCCTGGCGTTGTTGAAGATGTAACAGAGATTATATTAAACTTGAAACAAGTACGTTTCAAGAAACAAATAGAAGATTCTGAAGCTGAAGTTGTTTCAATTTCAGTTAGTGGAAAGAATCAATTGACTGCCGGTGATTTTCAAAAATTCATTTCTGGATATCAAGTACTGAATCCAGATTTAGTTATCTGTAATATGGATGCTAAAGTAAGCATCAATATGGAGATTACTATTGAGAAAGGTAGAGGATATGTACCTGCTGAAGAGAACAGAAAATCTGGCGCTCCATTAGGTACTATAGCTGTTGATTCTATCTTTACACCTATAAAAAATGTAAAGTACAGTATCGAAAACTTTCGTGTAGAGCAAAAAACGGATTATGAAAAATTGGTTTTTGAAATCTCTTCTGATGGATCAATCCATCCTAAGGATGCTTTGACCGAGGCGGCAAAAGTTCTTATTCATCACTTCATGTTATTCTCAGATGAGCGTATCACTTTAGAAGCCGATGAAATTGCTCAAACAGAGACTTATGATGAAGAGTCTTTACATATGAGGCAATTATTGAAAACTAAATTAGTAGATATGGACCTTTCTGTTCGTGCACTAAACTGTTTAAAAGCTGCTGAAGTAGATACTTTAGGTGATTTAGTTTCTTTTAATAAGAACGATTTAATGAAGTTTAGAAACTTCGGTAAAAAATCTTTAACGGAACTTGAAGAACTTGTTATAAACAAAGGTTTAAGTTTTGGTATGGATTTATCAAAATACAAATTAGATAAAGATTAAATAATCATATTTTGCTCCTCGTTCTATCGAGTTTGGTAGCAAGATGATAAAACAAAAACATGAGACACGGTAAAAAAGTTAACCACTTAGGTAGAAAAACTGCTCACAGAAAAGCAATGTTAGCAAACATGGCTTGTTCTTTGATCGAGCATAAAAGAATCAACACTACTGTTGCAAAAGCAAAAGCTTTAAAACAATTTGTTGAGCCTTTGATTACTAAATCAAAAGCAGAAAACAACGTTAGTGCTGAAAAAGGTACACACAACAGACGTATCGTTTTTAAAAACCTTCGTGATAAGAATGCAGTTACTGAATTATTCAGTGTTGTTTCTGAAAAAGTAGCAGACAGACCAGGTGGTTACACTAGAATTATCAAGTTAGGTAATCGTTTAGGTGATAACGCTGATATGGCAATGATAGAATTGGTTGACTTCAACGAATTGTACAATGCTGGTAAGCCTAAGAAAAAATCTACTAGAAGAAGTAGAAGGTCTGGTTCTACTAATACTGAAGCTACTTCTGTAGAGAAAGAAACTAAAGTAGTAGAAGAAGCAAAGCCTGAAGCTGAAGCGCAAACTGATACAGAAGCTAAGACAGATGATTCAAAGGAATAACATTGTCAATAAATATTAATAATGAAAAAGGATAAGCTTTCTAGCTTATCCTTTTTTTTATGTTTTTTTGTTAACGAAATAAATTATAAGTACAAAATGAAATATCAAGCAAAGAGAAAAGCACTAATATTACTTGCCGACGGAACTATCTTTTATGGTAAGTCAGTAGGGGATAAAGAAGGTACTGCTTTTGGTGAGGTATGTTTTAATACGGGCATGACCGGTTATCAAGAGATTTTTACAGATCCTTCTTATTTTGGTCAGATAATGGTTACTACAAATGCGCATATTGGTAATTATGGTGTAAACAAAGATGAAATAGAATCGGAATCCATAAAAATTTCTGGTTTGGTTTGTAGAAATTTTAGTTATGAATATTCTAGACCTTTAGCAGATGATAGTCTTCAAGGCTTTTTAGAACAAAACGGACTTTTTGCAATATCTGATGTAGATACACGTGCTTTGGTTAGTTATATTAGGGATAATGGAGCCATGAATGCGGTAATATCTACTGAGGTTGATAATGTAGAAGATTTAAAAAAGCGTTTAAGTGAAGTGCCAAGCATGGAAGGACTGGAGCTAGCTTCTAAAGTATCTACCAAAGAAGCCTATTTTGTAGGGGATGAAAATGCGACCTTTAAAATAGCTGCATTGGATATTGGAATCAAGAAAAATATTTTAAGAAATCTTGTGAAAAGAGGCGCTTATGTAAAAGTGTTTCCCTATAATAGTAGTTTTGAGGAGATGTCTTCGTGGAATCCTGATGCTTATTTCATATCTAATGGTCCTGGAGATCCAGAGCCCTTAGTTGATGCTATTACTGCTGTTAAGAAAATGATAGAAACAGATAAACCACTTTTTGGAATTTGTTTAGGACATCAAGTTTTAGCTTTGGCAAATGGTGTTTCAACCTATAAAATGCATAATGGTCATAGAGGAATTAATCATCCGATTTTAAATCTGATAACGGGTAAAGGAGAAATTACTTCACAAAATCACGGATTTGCAATTAATAGAGAGGAAACCGAAGCAAATACCAATTTAGAGATTACACATACGCATCTAAATGATAAAACGGTTGCCGGTATAAAAATGAAGAATAAGGATGTTTTTTCTGTGCAATATCACCCAGAAGCTAGTCCTGGTCCTCACGATGCCGATTATCTATTTGATGATTTTTTCAAATTGATCGAGAAAAGTTCAAAACATAACGAAATAGTTTAAATAAACATTATTTAATTGGGAAATCTTGGGTTCAAACAAACCCAGTGATTTCCCTGTTTTGTATCTTTACTTTTTTACAAACAACAAATAAAAAGATTAAAAATGAGTATAATATTAAATGTTCACGCAAGACAAATTTTAGATTCTAGAGGAAACCCAACTGTAGAAGTAGATGTAGTTACTGAGAATGGTGTAATGGGTAGAGCTGCAGTGCCTTCTGGAGCTTCTACCGGTGAACATGAAGCTGTTGAATTACGTGATGGTGGTGATTCTTTCATGGGTAAAGGTGTAAGTAAGGCTGTAGATAACGTAAATAGCGTAATTGCAGAAGAGATATTGGGTATGAGTGTGTTTGATCAAAATCTTTTGGATCAAACAATGATCGATTTAGATGGTACGCCAAACAAATCTAAATTAGGTGCTAATGCAATTTTAGGTGTTTCCTTGGCTGCTGCTAAAGCTGCTGCTAATGAACTTGGTCTTTCACTATTTAGATATGTAGGTGGTGTTAGTGCTAATACACTTCCTGTACCAATGATGAACATTATTAATGGTGGTTCTCACTCAGATGCGCCTATTGCATTTCAAGAGTTTATGGTAATGCCTGTAAAAGCAAAAAGCTTTTCTCACGCAATGCAAATGGGTACTGAAATCTTTCACAACCTTAAAAAAGTATTACATGACCGTGGTCTTAGTACTGCAGTAGGTGATGAGGGTGGTTTTGCTCCGAACCTTGCAGGTGGTACAGAAGATGCCTTGGATACTATTGCTAAAGCTGTTGAAAAAGCTGGGTATACATTAGGTGATGATGTTATGATCGCTTTAGATTGTGCTGCGGCAGAATTCTTTGTAGATGGTAAGTATGACTACACTAAGTTTGAAGGTGAATCTGGTGTAATTAGAACATCTGAAGAGCAGGCACAATACTTGGCAGAACTAAGTGCCAAATATCCTATTATCTCTATTGAGGATGGTATGGATGAGAATGACTGGGACGGCTGGAAAGCTTTAACTGAAAAAGTTGGAGATAAAGTACAATTGGTAGGTGACGATTTATTTGTAACCAATGTTGAACGTTTGTCTACAGGAATTGAAAAAGGTATCGCAAACTCAATTTTGATTAAGGTAAATCAGATCGGTACTTTGACAGAAACAATAGCTGCAGTGAATATGGCTAAAAATGCAGGTTATACTTCAGTAATGTCGCACCGTTCTGGTGAAACAGAAGATAATACTATTGCTGATTTAGCAGTAGCGTTGAATACGGGTCAAATTAAGACCGGTTCGGCTTCAAGATCTGATCGTATGGCTAAATATAACCAACTACTTCGTATAGAAGAAGAGTTAGGTAGCATGGCTTACTATCCACAAGAAAAAGCCTTTAAATTAGGTTAATTTAGATGCGAAATATATTATTAAGCCTTTCTTTCGAGAAAGGCTTTTTTTTTTGGCGTACTTCAAAACTTTAACTACCTTTTGAGAATAAACCAATAATGATACCCCTTTGTTAGCGTATGAATAATTTTCTTTTTGTTTCAGCAGAAAACGATGCTATTCCAGATTGTAAAGCGGGTGGAATGGGTGATGTTGTAAGAGATGTGCCTAGGGAGATTTCGAAACGAGAAGATAGGGTTCACGTGGTTGTGCCTTCTTACTCTAGATTGCATAAGAATGGAATTTTTAAAACCAAATTAGAGTTTAGCCTTCGTGGTGTTTCCTATACTGCAGAGTTGTACGAGGTTATTCCAAAAAGAGTAGATAAGAATATAACACATTATGTTATTCATCATCCAGAAATAGTAGAAGGTGGTATTGCACATATTTATCATGATGACCCTACAGAACCATTTTTTAATGATTTTGTAAAATTTGTCATTTTTTGTACCGCTACTGCAGAAGCCATTAAAATTGGTGCTTTTGGAGATTTAGATATAGTGCATTTACATGATTGGCATTCTGCGGCACTTTTGTTTATAAAGACTTATCATCCAAATTATAGTGATTTGAAAAAGATGAGATATGTCTACACCATACATAATTTGGCAATACAGGGTATCCGTCCTTTTTATAATAATTATGCCTCTGTGAACAATTGGTTTCCAGAAATACAGTTGGATCACAATGCCTTAATGGACTCTAGATATCATGATTGTATTAATTTAATGGCAGTTGGTATTCGTTTGGCAGATGCCGTGCATACGGTATCTCCTTCATATAAAGAAGATGTACTTTTACCTAGTAGAAGACCAGAGTTTATAGGTGGTGAAAGTTTAGAAAATGATTTGTTGAATGCGGATAATGAAGGTCGTCTCTTTGGTATTTTAAATGCTAGTAACTATGGTAATATAAGAGTTGCGGAAAAAGGTTTTCTTTATAGGAATACGGTTAAAGCGTTATTTAGATGGCTACAAGAAAACTCAAAGAAATATAAAGCAGATTTTTTAGCACATACTGGGGAAAAGATTATGCAGTACGTAGGCAATAGACCTAAATTTATAGTGTCTAGTGTAGCAAGACTTACAGAGCAGAAATTTTATTTTTTAAAGCGCTCACCTGAAGCATTTGAAAAAATGTTGGTGAGGTTGAATGAGGTAGATGGTATATTTATGCTCTTAGGGACCGGAGACCCAGATTATGAGGAATTTTTTCGTCATATGAGTTACCATCATAAGAATTTCGTATTCACCAACGGGCAGTCGGAAGATTTGATCGATTCTATGTATTTGGAAACCGACCTCTATTTTATGCCAAGTTTGTTTGAACCTTGTGGAATAAGTCAAATGTTGGCGATGAGAAATGGAAATCCTTGCTTGGTGCATCATACAGGCGGATTAAAAGATACCGTAGATCACTTGAAAACAGGTTTCGCTTTTAGCGGAAATACCTATGATGAACAGATAAGTAACATGGTGAAAAGCTTCGATGAAGCATTGACCATTTGGGAGCATGATAAGGACACTTGGAAAAAGATAAAAGCGAACGCAAAAAAAGCTCGTTTTACTTGGGAAAAATCTTTAGATGCGTATTATGAGTCACTATATCTGTTGTAATGAAAGCTATTCATAGTACTTATTGTTAATTTTACCCAAAACAGATTTTTGAAATTGGTAGACCAATCCTGTTTTGTTAACTTTACGAGGAGTATTTAAAACGTAAAAATTAAAAATGTCAGACAAAGCTATTTTAGAATATAATGGTGAAAAATATGAGTTTCCGGTAATAAAGGGAACCGAAGATGAACTTGCAATAGATATCAAATCTTTGCGTTCTGCAACCAAAGGAATGATAACCATTGATCCGGGTTTTAAAAATACAGGATCATGTGAAAGTGCTATTACTTTTTTAGATGGCGAAAAAGGAATTTTACGTTACAGAGGATATTCAATTGAGGAGTTAGCTGAGAAGGCAGATTTCTTAGAAGTTGCATATGCTTTAATATTTGGAAACTTACCTAACAAAGAAGAACTGGCAAAGTTCCATAAGGATATAAAAGATGAGTCTCACGTAGATGAGGAGATGAAAAAGATTTTGGACGGTTTTCCAAAGTCTGCACACCCAATGGGTGTTTTATCATCTTTGACAAGTGCATTAATTGCATTTAACCCGTCTACAGTTGATGTAAGTTCAGATGAAGATATGTACCATGCAATTGTACGTATTCTTGCAAAATTTCCGGTTCTTGTTGCCTGGACTTTACGTAAAAAGAAAGGTCTTCCATTAGATTATGGAGATGATAGTTTAGGGTATGTTGAGAACATTCATAAAATGATGTTCAAGCGTCCTAATCAAGATTATAAAAAGAACAAGGTTGTTATTGAGGCATTAGACAAGTTATTGATATTACATGCAGATCATGAACAAAACTGTTCTACGAGTACTGTTCGTATCGTAGGTTCTTCACATGCTGGTTTATTCGCGTCTTTATCTGCTGGTATTTCAGCGCTTTGGGGACCACTTCATGGTGGTGCCAACCAAGCGGTTTTAGAAATGCTTGAAGCTATTGAGGCTGATGGTGGTGACACTAAAAAATACATGGCTAAAGCAAAAGATAAGTCTGATCCTTTCAGGCTAATGGGCTTTGGACATAGAGTTTACAAAAACTTCGACCCACGTGCTAAAATTATTAAAGTTGCAGCAGACGAGGTGTTGGCAGACTTAGGTATTGATGATCCTATTCTTGATATTGCCAAAGGTTTAGAAAAAGAAGCACTTGAAGATCAGTACTTTGTTGATAGAAAATTATATCCTAATGTAGATTTCTATTCAGGTATTATTTACAGAGCTTTGGGTATACCAACAGAAATGTTTACGGTTATGTTCGCATTGGGTAGATTACCAGGGTGGATTGCACAATGGAGAGAAATGAGATTGAAAGGCGAACCAATTGGTAGACCAAGACAAGTATATACAGGTGAAAATTTAAGATCTTTTGTCGAACTTGACAAAAGGTAGATTGCTACCGTTAATAAAAAAACAAAAGCTCTTTTAATTTTTAAAGGAGCTTTTTTTTGTGCCATATTTTAATTCATATTTAAATATAGACTTATGTTACAATTAAATATCAATGATGAAATTTCACCTTTAAAGGCGGTTGTGCTGGGTATCGCGAAAAGTTCGGGACCAACACCTACTTTAGAGGAAGCTTATGACCCAAAATCCAAAGAACATATTAAGGCGGGTACTTATCCCTTGGAAGCCGATATGATTGAAGAAATGGAAGCTTTTAAAAATGTCTTTGAAAAATATGATGTTAAGGTTTTTAGACCCGAGGTTCTTGAAGATTGTAATCAGATATTTACCCGAGATATCGCTTTTGTTATTGAAGATAAATTGATAAAAGCCAATATCTTGCCTGATCGCGAACAAGAGGTAGAGGCTATTTTACATGTTCTGGATAAAATAGACGATAATAATATTCTAACCCCACCAGATGATGTTCATGTAGAAGGTGGCGATGTAATGCCTTGGAATGATTATATTTTCGTTGGTACGTATACCGCAGATGATTACCCTTCATATATTACAGCAAGAACTAATAAGGCTGCTGTTGAATATTTGACCAAACAGTTTCCTCACAAAACAATCAAATCATTTGAGTTGCGTAAATCCAATACCGTAGCTAAAGACAATGCCTTGCATTTAGATTGTTGTTTTCAACCCTTAGGTAAGGGAAAAGCTATCATTCATAAAAATGGTTTTCTGGTAGAGGAGGAGTACCAGTGGTTGGTAGACTTTTTTGGTAAAGAGAATGTTTTTGAAATCGATGCTGTGGAAATGTACCATATGTACAGTAACGTTTTTTCTATTTCACCAGACGTGGTTGTATCTGAACAAAACTTTACCCGACTTAACAATTGGTTACGCGAACAGGGCTTTACGGTAGAAGAGATTCCGTATGCAGAGATATCAAAACAAGAAGGCTTACTTCGTTGTAGTACGTTGCCCCTAATTAGAGATTAATTAATAATTCAAAAATAGTAACAACTTAATTAGTACCCCTATGCAAATTACAAATACAATACTCATGATTCGTCCTATTTCATTCAGAATGAATGAACAGACCGCTGTCAATAACTACTTTATGGAAGATATTGATATGAAGAATCAAGAAATAAATCAGAAAGCTCAAGAGGAGTTTGATGCATTTGTATCCGTATTAAAAAATAAAGGCGTTAATGTTATTGTTGTGCAGGATACCAAAGAACCTGATACTCCAGATAGTGTTTTTCCAAATAATTGGATTTCTTTTCATGCAAACGGTACGGTAGGGGTATACCCAATGTTTGCTGAGAATAGAAGGGAAGAGCGCCGAGATGATATTTTCGATACCTTAGAAGAGAACGGGTTCAAAATAAATGATATTATCGATTATACTTCTGCCGAAGAAGAAGAATTGTTTCTTGAAGGTACCGGTAGTATTCTCATTGACAGGGTAAATAAAAAAGCGTATTGTGCACTTTCTGAACGCGCAGACGAGGAATTGTTTATAGAGTTCTGTGAAGATTTTGATTTCTTTCCGGTAATATTTACAGCGAATCAATCTGTAGACGGTAAAAGGCTACCTATATATCACACTAATGTAATGATGGCATTGGCAGAAAATTTTGTTGTTATTTGTGCAGACTCCATCGATGATAAAAAGGAAAGAAAGAATGTATTGGACCATCTTAAGAAAGATGGTAAAGAAATCATTACCATTACAGAACAGCAAATGCATCATTTTGCTGGTAATATGTTGCAGGTTTTAGGCGGTAATGATAAAAGATATATGGTTATGAGTTCGGCGGCATATCATAGTTTGACTAAAGATCAGATTACTCAAATAGAGAAACACTGTGGTATTCTACATAGTTCTTTGCATACTATTGAAACCTGTGGAGGTGGTAGTGCTCGTTGTATGATGGCTGAAGTTTTTCTTCCTAAAGCATAATAATACGTGTTGGCCTATTGAAATAATTAAATTTAATAGGCTAACATTTGTTAACGGTATTCGCTATCTTCATAGAGATTGAAAGTTTTATCTATCAAAGGTTTTTATGAGGTTAAAAGCAATTTATATTTTTTCGATGTTTTTACTTTTAGGGTTGATATTCGTATTGGCGAATTCACCTAAGTTTTCTGGTTATGAAATTGTAGAAAAAACAAAACTTCAAAATCAACAGGGTAATGAAGACTTCAACAAGATGATGGATGTGCTTACCCATCAACGATGTATGAATTGTCACCCTAGTGACCATATTCCTAAGCAAGGAGATGAGAGTCATCCGCACTATTTTGGTATGACAAGAGGTGAAGATGACCATGGCTTTGAAGCTACTACTTGCAATACCTGTCATCAATCTGAAAATAATATGAGTTCTGGGGTTCCCGGTGCACCACATTGGGCATTAGCGCCTGCCTCTATGGCTTGGGAAGGACTTACAAGAACCGAAATCGCAAAGCGTTTGTTGGACAAAAGTATGAACGGCAATAGAAGTCACGAAGATTTAATAAAACATATGACAGAAGATGACCTGGTGCTTTGGGCATGGGAACCTGGGGTAGACGCCGAAGGAGAACAGCGTACATTGCCACCGGTTTCAAAGGAAGATTTTAAAATAGCAGTTGAAAATTGGTTTGCTAACGGAGCGGTCATTCCTTCTAAATAATTAAACTTTATGAAAATTTCCATTACTGTAAACGGAGTAGTAAAAGCTCTTGAAATAGCAGATGAAAATACGCCCTTACTTTGGGTAATTCGAGATACGTTAAACTTAAAGGGTACAAAATTTGGCTGCGGAAAAGCGGCTTGTGGGGCTTGTACCTTACATGTAGATGGTGAGGCTGTTCGGTCTTGTTCCTATCCCGTTAAATTTGCTGAAGGTAAAGAAGTAACTACTATTGAAGGGTTGGGAGACAGAGAAAACCCACATCCTGTTCAACAAGCTTGGATAGATGAGATTGTACCGCAATGTGGATATTGTCAACCTGGGTTTATGATGGCAACGGCTGCATTGTTGAATAAAGTTCCAACACCAACAGATGAGGATATAGATAAGAATATTATCAATGTATGTCGCTGTGGTACCTATTATAGAATGCGAAAGGCGATACATAAGGCGGCGGAATTGCAAGCGGATAAGGTTATGAACGAATCTAAAACCCTGTAAGCCATGGCGGATAAAAGTAAAAAGAAAGTTTCTAGGCGTAAGTTTCTTGTACGAGGTGGATTGGGAACCATTGGTGTTGTAGCTATTGGTGCATATATTTTTAGAAACCCCATACGCCGTCAGATTTTAGGAATGGTAAATTCTTTAGAGGCACCCTATACCGATAATACCGATAAGCCTATGGTTTGGTTCGAGGTTACATCTGATAATACTATTCTTTTACATTCTCCTAAAATGGAAATGGGTCAGGGTACGTTTACCGGTATTGCCCAAATGGCTGCCGATGAACTTTCTGTAACCATGAATCAGATAAAAGTGGTTCATGCAGCTTCTTCTACCGGTAATGTAGATAGTTTTGCTACTGGCGGTAGTACGTCTATTTCTGGATTATGGAAACCGCTCAGGGAGCTTGCTGCAATGTTAAGGGTTATGCTCTTAAAAGAGGCTGCACTTAAACTAAATATTGGGGTCGATGAACTCTCGGTAGCGGATGGAATAATATCGGGTAACGGCAAAACGCTGACATATGCTCAGGCAGCGGAAGGAGTAGAACAATGGGAAGTGCCAGATGCACCTGTTTTAAAAGATATAAAGGACTATAAGTACATTGGTCAGCCTATTGCTAGAGTAGATTTGGAAGCTAAGGTATATGGTGATCCTATTTTTGGTATGGATGCCGATATGCCGGGTATGCTCTATGGGGCAGTAGTTAGACCAACAAAAATTGGAGCTACCTTCGTTAGTGCAGATACGTCTGGAGCTGAAAGTATGCCCGGGGTAATTAAAATAATCGTTGAAGATGACTTTGTAGGTGTTGTAGCCAATTCTATGATAGCGGCAGAGCATGCAAAAAATGCAATCAAGGTAACTTGGAATAGTATTGAGGATTTAGATACTACTGCCATAACCGAAATGATGACGGTCGGTAATGGTAATTCTACTATAATACAACAAAATGGAGCTGCTTTTGATGAGGATGATGAATTTGCAACCTTGGAATTTAGAAGTCCTATTGGGGCACATGCGCAAATTGAACCAAATGGAGTCGTAGCCTCGGTGGAAGCGGATAACGCAATTATTAAAATTTCTACACAGGTAGTTAGTCTTACCAGAAAAGAAGTTGCCAAAAGGTTAGGTTTAGATACCGAACAAGTGAATATTGTGCCTACGTATTTAGGGGGTGGTTTTGGTAGAAGGTTACATACACCCCATGCCGTACAGGCAGCAGTAATGTCTAAGGCTGTTGGTAAACCGGTAAAATACTTTTTTAGTAGAAAGGAAGAATTTCAGCATGATATGTTTCGCCCGCCAACACATCATATTATTAAAGGTAAATTAAATGCTGAAGGTTATCTGGACGGACTAGAACATCAATTCGTGAGTGGTGATGTTGCTACAGATTCGGCATTGGTTCCAAATGTACTTACAAATTTCCTTGGCGCTGATGTTGGTGCCATACGGGGCGGATTCATACAATACACGGACATTCCTAATTTCAAGTCAGTATATTGGCACGTTGAGTTGCCTTTTGCCACTAGTTGGTGGCGTAGCCTAGGTTTGTTGGCAAATACCTTTGCTATGGAAAGTTTTATTGATGAAATGGCGCTTAAAGCAAACAAGAATGCAGTCGATTTTAGGTTAAGGCAAATAGGAGAGCAAGATATTGATGTTCGTTTAAAAAATGTTATCAAGGCAGCAGCTGAAAAAGCAAAATATTCAGAAGAGGTTGTAGACGGTCGTGCTATGGGCTTTGCAGCGTCTATAGATGCAAATACCCCTTGTGCCCAAGTGGCTGAAGTTTCTATTGTCGATAATGAAATTAAAGTTCATAAAGTAACGGTTGCCATGGATCCTGGTTTGGCTGTTAACCCCGATCAAATTCGAGCGCAGTGCGAGGGTTGTGTTATTATGGGCATGAGTGCTGTACTTTATGAGCAAATGTTCGTTGAGAATGGCGAGTTGACACCAACCATTTACGGTCCATATCAAATGGCATTGATGAAAAATGCCCCTAAAGAAATAGATGTGATATTACTGCAAGGAAAAGATACTCCGGGTGCTGTAGGCGAACCTCCATTGGGTCCTATTGGTGCGGCAATAGCAAATGCAGTTAGAAGATTAACGGGCGAACGATTAACCCAGTTGCCACTTAAACTTTCTACCGAATCATAATTTTAATAGGTAATTCCATCACGCTTCCATCTTTTGTGAGTCCATAGATACAATTCAGGGTATTTTTCAATGACCTTTTCCAATTTATTGGCATATAAATCAATAATGTTCTGTTCGTTTAAAGTGGCTGCTTGGTTGACAATGTTCTCGAAGAAAAGTTCATAGGATCCGCGTTTTATTTTCTTTAGATAGGGAATGAATATTGCTGAATCTGTTTTCTTGGCTATTTTGGCAGCACCTGTAAAAAAGGAGGTTTGCTGATTAAAAAATATGGTTTGCTGCTTGCCGGATTTTCCTAACGGACTTTGATCGCCAATGACACAGTTCATGGAAACGATGTTGTTATTTTTTAAATGAAGTAAATGGCGGTATCCTTCATTACTAGGAATACAATGAACATTAAAACGTTCTCGCATCAATATGAACAAATCGTTGAAATAGGTATTAGATAATGGTTTGTATAAAGTATTGCAGTTTACATTTAGAAATAAAGGTACTGTAGTAAGCCATTCCCAATTGCCTTGGTGTGCGGTGTACAGCATAATATTTTCATTGTTTTTTAGGTGATTGGTCAATAGGGATAGGTTGTTGATTTTAAACCTTTTTTGAACTTCATTTGGCTTAATGGTCAATAATTTAATCGCCTCAAAGAACATGTCGCAGAAATGCCTGTAAAATTTTTTTGCGATGCTGTTGATTTCTTTTTCTGTCTTATCGGGGAAGGCTACATGTAAATTTTTGCAGACTACTTTTTTTCGGTAACCAAATATGTAGTATGTTAAGAAAAAGGTGATGTCAGATATGATGTATAATGCCCAAAAAGGTAAAATTGACAATACATAAAATGGAAAGAAACGTAAGTATTTCATCTTCAAAAAATTATGATAGTGATTGATGCTGCCTAAAAACGCTTACAATACTAGTCGTGAAAATAAAATGGATATTACTCTAAAGAATAAAAAAATAACTCTTTAGCTTAAAACTAATTTTGGTCGGTTTTAGCAATATTTCTGATCATGCCACCAAAAATAAAATAGTGAAAAGGCACTATGCTATACCAATATAATCTACCGCGCAAACCACGTGGTCTAAAGGTAGCGGTTTGATGTAGTACGTTATTATCATCAATTTTAAATTCCAACCATGCTTCGCCAGGTAGTTTCATTTCGGCGAATAACAATAATCTTTTCGCTTTTTTGTCCGCAAGTAATACACGCCAAAAGTCAAGTGAATCACCCGCAAATATTTTGTCTGGATGTGTTCTGCCTCGTCTTAAACCAACACCGCCCCAAAGTTTATCTAAAAATCCCCTAATTTTCCATAACCAATTTCCATAGTACCATCCGGTTTCACCGCCAATGCTCCATATACGCTCTAGAACTTCCTCAGGTTGGGTAACTTGAAGTTGCTTGTAGTCTTTCAATACTCCATATTTTGGGACTTGTATATGTTTTTCAAGGTTTTCAAGAAAACGACCACTGATCATACTGTCTTTCCAACTGCTGATCACTAAGTTTTGTTCTATCTTTTTAAATGCTAAATCAATAGCTTCTTTGTAGGTATGTGGTTCAATGTTAAGTATATCCTGTAATCTGGTATCTTTTGCTATAACTTCTATTTTCATGCTATCTACCAGATTCAATGCCAATTTATATGATGTTGAGGTTACAAAGTATAACCAATATGAAGATAGTTTTGGAGTCATTACAGGTACGGTCCAAATCCAATTTTTGAATCCTCTGACTTCGGCATATTTATGTAACATTTCTTTATAAGTGAGTACATTTGGTCCGGCAATATCAAATGAATCGTTATATGTTTTTTCGTTTCCTAAAACTCCGGTTAAAAATGCGATAACATCACGAATGGCAATAGGTTGCGTTTTGGTTAACACCCATTTAGGAGTAATCATAACAGGTAGTTTTTCACATAAATCGCGAATAATTTCAAATGAAGAACTGCCTGACCCAACTATGATTCCTGCTCTTAAAACAGTAAGGTTAAAATCACCTTGGTAAAGAATATCTTCTACATTTTTTCTAGATTGTAAATGTTTTGAAAGTAGCTCGTCATTTACTATTCCACTTAAATAAATTACTTGTTCAATTTGAGTTTTAGAAACATACTTGTTGAAATTTTCTGCGGTTTTCGCCTCCATGTCATCAAAGTCTTGTGTAGAAGAACTCATGGAGTGAATTAGAAAGTATGCGGCATCAATATCTTGTGGAACTACATTCTCTTTGGGGTCCTCTAGAAAATCAATTTCAATAACTTCAATTTGGCTTCTGGTTTCTTTATCTACAGAAAGTCTGGTTTCATCGCGTACCGCACAAACAATGTCATGACCCATTTCTATTAATTGTGGTAGAATACGCATACCTATATAACCATTGGCACCTGTAAGTAGTATTTTCATAAATCTTCAATTGAGGTGGGTGCGTTATCAGCTTTGTAGCCTAAGATTTTTTTAAAGAATTTCTGTACCGCTTTTGTATCGGACTCCACTTTTATAAAATATTGGTCTTTGTAAATGGAGTACACTGAAGCCTGCCCTTTGTATATGGAAAGTTTGTAATAAGGTATCACCAAGGCATAAGATTCTAATAAAGATCTAAAGCCAACAATGATTCCTTTTGGTCTCATTTCTATATTGCAGGTATTTCTGTTATTATCTAAAATCAGTAAATTTTTAATGTCGATACTGGTTTCTGTAATGATAAGTTTTGGGGAGCCTATACCGCCCAATGCCCATCTTTCTTTTAAAGTAAATGGCTTACCCACTTCAGCGTCAATTTTCTTGGAAACCGATTTGTTGTTATAAGATACGTTTACGAGCATGTATGTTTTCTTACACTGTTTTCATTAAAGTTAACGAAATGCCGAATGAATGCCGCATCTGTTCATCTTAAAGCATAAAAAATGATTAATTTTGCAGCCTTAATTAAACGTTTTGGTGAATATTCAAGAGGTACTATCAGATAAAGTAAAAGAAGCGGTTAAATCTATTTTTGACAAGGAATTGCCAAATGTAGAATTTCAGCCTACACGTAAAGATTTTGAAGGAGATATCACTATCGTGGTTTTCCCGATGTTGTGTGTAGTTAAGGGTAACCCTGTTCAAATTGGGGAGCAAATTGGTTCTTATTTACAAGAGCATGTAGAAGCTGTTGCAGGCTTTAACGTAATTAAAGGATTTTTGAATATTGTTATTGATGATAGTTATTATTTAAATTTCTTCAATTCAATTACCTCCATTGAACAATACGGTTATGTAAAAGAGTCCGATGATGCCGTTATGGTAGAATATTCTTCTCCAAATACCAATAAGCCTTTGCATTTAGGTCATATCCGAAATAATTTATTGGGCTATTCCGTTGCTGAAATTTTAAAGGCATCTGGTAAAAAAGTATATAAAACCCAAATCATCAATGACCGAGGAATCCATATTTGCAAAAGTATGGTGGCTTGGCAGAAATTCGGAAATGGAGAAACACCGGAGTCTACAGGATTAAAAGGGGATAAGCTAGTTGGTAACTATTATGTAGCTTTTGATAAGGCATATAAAGAACAAATAGCAGAATTAGTAGCTAAGGGCACTGAACAAAAAGTTGCCGAAAAAGAGGCTCCTATTTTATTGGAAGCCCAAGAAATGTTGTTGAAATGGGAATCTGGAGATGAAGAGACAGTTTCGCTTTGGAAAACCATGAACGGTTGGGTGTATAAAGGTTTTGATGTTACCTATAAAAATTTGGGTGTTGATTTTGATACCCTTTATTATGAAAGTGACACCTACCTTTTAGGAAAAGATGTTGTTGCGGAGGGATTGAAAAAAGGTGTTTTCTTTAAGAAGGAAGACGGAAGTGTTTGGATAGATTTGACCGAGGACGGATTGGACGAAAAAATTGTACTTCGTTCAGATGGTACTGCGGTTTACATGACCCAAGATATTGGTACAGCGATACAACGTGTAAAAGACCACCCAGATGTAAATGGTATGGTATATACCGTGGGTAACGAGCAAGATTATCACTTTAAAGTATTGTTTTTAATACTACAAAAACTCGGTTTTTCATGGTCTAATAAATTACATCACCTAAGTTACGGAATGGTAGATTTACCTAGCGGAAAGATGAAAAGTAGGGAAGGTACTGTTGTAGATGCGGATGATCTTATGGCAGATATGACCCAAACTGCTGCTACAATTTCTGAAGAGTTAGGTAAGCTTGAAGATTACAGTGAAGAAGAAAAGCAGTCGCTCTATAAAATGATCGGCTTAGGCGCTTTAAAATATTACATTTTAAAAGTTGATCCTAAAAAACGAATTTTGTTCGACCCAGAAGAGTCGGTTGATTTTCAAGGGAACACCGGTCCGTTCATTCAATATACTTACGCACGTATTCAGTCGATCTTAAGAAAGGCAGATAGTATGGGTATTGATATTTCTGAAAATGCTGAGGTTACTTCATTGCATGCAAAAGAAAAGGAACTAATCAAACAACTTCAAATGTTCCCAGATACCATTCAATTGGCTGCAGATAATTTTAGTCCCGCTTTGATTGCCAATTATACATATGATCTGGTAAAGGAATTCAATTCTTTTTACCAACAGGTTTCCATATTAGGCGAGGCAGATGAGGCTAAAAAAGTTTTACGTGTTCAGTTGTCTAAAAAGGTTTCCGAAGTTATACAAGATGCTTTTAAGCTGTTGGGCGTTGAGGTGCCAGAGCGTATGTAATATTAAAAACGTATTCGTACACTGGCATTCGGTGTTATGCCTAGAGATAATCTCTCAATGGTTTCAATTGTATTATCGTCTTGTAATCTGTAATAAGTGTTCAAGGTGTTGCGTCTGTTCGTAAAATTTAACACCGATGCTCCAAGTATTGCGTTTACGGTATCACTTATTTTAAGGGTGTAATTTGCAGAGGCATCTGCTCTAAAATACTCAGGTAGTCTGCTGCTGTTTGGTTCTTCATAATTGATTTGGGAAGGAAAAACAGTTTCATCTACTGGGTCGTTCTCATCTGGCTGGGTGAAAGGTTTTCCTGATTTATAATTTAAACCTACCCCTAATTTTAGATTTCCAATGGTGTAATTTCCTGCCACGGTTAACGAGTGCCTTACATCTAAATTATTTGGAAAAGTAGTTGGTGTCAAAATATCAAAAGTGTAGTCATTTTTATTGAAGGTGTAACTTAGCCAAGCGCTATAATCATTGTTCTTGGTATTAATTAAGAATTCGGCTCCCTTAACTACGTATGAGCCAATTTCGCCATCAAATTGATTCTGATTTTGGAAGCCTTGGGTGTAGACATTAATGCCATTGACTTCTTTGTAAAAACCGTCAATACCTATGTACAGTGTATTGGTATCGTAATTAAAACCTATTGAGCCCTGTTTACTTTTTGTAATGGGCAGATCATTTCCGTCAGAAAGTATCCATCTTCTTTTTTCTATCCCTAGAAAGTTCTGTTCTAAATCTATAATCTGATTGGTAACCTGACTTTTATATTCACCTAAAATTTCGGTTTTAAAATTTGGCAGCAGTTCGTAACTGATGTTAATTCGTGGTTCAAAAATATACTCCTTAAATGTGTTCAGGTTTTCATAATAGTTAATTCTGCCACCTATGGTACCTTGAAATTTATCGTTCTCTGAGGCATACTGTATTTCTGAAAATAATGCATGTTGGCGAATTACCCCTTTTATGTTACTGGCAAATGGTGGTTGATTAAGGTTGGTGGTGTTTTCTATACCGGTTTCGGTAAATTCATAACCATTTGTCCAGTTTAAATTATCCCGTAATTTGTATGTGGCAGCTAATTTAAGGTTCGATTCTTTTACCAAGTTGTTTTGGGTTAAACGTTGAGCGTCATTATTCGAAATAGTGAGGGCATCTAGGTCGTACTGTGTATAATAAGCACTTAGCACAGATGTGATTTTATTGGTCCACTCGCTTTGTAACTGTCCACCAATAGAGAAATTATCTTGATTTAAATTACTTCGGTTTGGTGCTGTAGCTTCATCTGTAGTTTCAATATAATTTAAGTTATTGCTCATGGTGATCATGCTGGTGCTTAACTTATGATCAGGATTAATTTCATGTATGAACTTGGTAGAGAAATCATAGAAATAAAACTCACTTTGGTTGTCCACTTCAGAGTCTTGAAAGGCTTTTTCTGAAAACGTGGTATAGGTTGGTGTGTTCAAAAAATCAGTATACGACCTACGTGCCGAAACTTGAATTGCAGATTTTTCACCGATAGGAATTTCACCAAAAATATCACCAGATATTAAATTAACACCCGCTCCACCACTACAGGTTAAAGGCAGTTCTTCCATCGATTTCATGCTCAAGGTACCGCTAACTCCTCCGCCATACATCGCAGAGGTTCCGTTTTTAATTATAGATACGTTTTCGGTAACATATGGATTGAAAGCAGATATTAAGCCAAAAAAGTGTCCGGTTTGATACATTTTTATGCCATCCCAAAGCATAAGGTTTTGGTCATTGGTTCCGCCTCGAATGTTAATATCAGATACGGTTTCGTCGACACTTTTAATGCCTGGTAGCGCTTGTACGGTCTGTAAAATATCTGGTTCGCTAACACCTGGTAAAATGCCGAATTTTGAAGGATTTAGTTCAAAGCTGGCATTATTAAGTTTGTTTAATCCTATAGTTAAAAATTGAGTAACAATAACCTCTTCCAATTCTTGGTAGCTAAGTGCCATAGCCACGGATTTGCATTTAGAAGTTTTAATAAACTCTTTTGCTTTTATAAAAATGGGCTTGTAGCCCAAATGTTTAATATGGATCAATGAGTTTATTGGTACGTTGTCAAAACTGAACGAGCCGTTCTCTGTTGTTATGCCATATATTTCAGAATCATAAATTTCAATGGTTGCACCGGGTATCGTGTTCTCTTCAAAATTATCAAAAACAAAACCGCATATAGAAATGGTAGTTGTTTTGGTTAAAGTGTAATAACGATCATTTAGTTTTTTGATGGTTATACCAGTAGCTTCACTAAGTTCCTTTAATATAACTTCAAGGGAATCTGAATTTGGCTTCGGTACTTGTATTGCATTTACATCACCATCTGCAAAAGAGAATTTTACATTGTAGGTTTTTTCCAGTTCGGTAAGAACATTGCGCAACAACAAAGTGGTTTTAGGTTCGCTTTGGGCATAGATGTTTCCACCGATAACCAGTAAAAAAATAAAACCAATAAGAGTATTAAGGTGCTTTTTCTGCATAGAACAGCACTTTGTTCCCATCTAAGTTAAACTTAATTTGCAAAGGAACGCTTATACTTTTTAGGGCAAGTTCTAGATTTTCATTACTAAAAGTACCGGTAAAAAGTTGAGCGGTGTCAATATTTTCTGTTGTGATGTCAATATTATACTGCCTTTGAAGTTCATCTATTACATAGTGTAACGGTATGCTCTCAAAAGAACTTTCATTAGATAACCATGATGGCTCACCATTTACGGGAGCTTTGGACATGGTGCTTGTTCCTGCGATGTTCAATATTGAATTGCCGGCAGGTAACTTGGTTTCTTCACCGTTGATAGTGACACTTACCAAACCTTCAAAACAGGTAACTTCAAAATATTCTTTTCTGTTTTCTACATTAAATTGTGTACCTAAAACGGTAACTAGCCCTTGTGAAGTTTTTACGGTAAATTTTTTTCCCTTGGCGACTTTAAAATAAGCTTCGCCGTTTAAGTCTACATTTCTATTGGAGTCCCATTTTTTTTCGCTAAAAGTTAATTCTGATTCCGCGTTAAGAATTACTTCAGAATTATCGGGTAGGGTTATGGATTTGTTTTCTGCATATGAGGTGGAGAAAGATTCGTTCAGCGTACTTAAATAAAAGAACGATGCTGTTAGTAATACGGCAATAACTGCGGCAACACGTAGAAACTTTTTAAATGGTGATAACACAAAAACCTTTGGTGTTTCTACAGTTTTATGTTGTTCTATAGCATTCCAGGCTTTATTCATGTCAAAATCAGGTGACGCTAATTTTGACGAGGATTCCTTTATTTTTTTATATGTTTCGTATGCCTCAGATTTCTTGAACTCCGCCAATTCGGCATCGGTCAATTCATCGTTTAGCCATTTTGCTAAGTAATTGTCTTGCATAATTTTAGCTTTCTATCAGTATAACAACTATGTAGAGGAATACCCTACTTTTTTATTCTTGTATCGGGTATTAAGTAGTTGTGTTGTTTAATTGAAATGTATTTTTTTCACTAATCTATATCCCATCAATTTGCTCTCTTAAACTTTTTAATGCCAAATGCATCCTTTTTTCTATCGCTTTAACGCTTACACCTTCCATTTCAGCAATTTCTGCATATTTTTTTCCATCTATCCTATTCAATAAAAAAGTAGTACGTTGGTTTTCTGGTAAACTATTTAAGGCATTGTCTAATTTCTCCTTAAACTGATTTTCCTCCATAATAAATTCAGGAGATTCATTGGTGGTCTTTAATGTTGCATCCGCATACTTTAAACGTACTTTTTCTGCTTTAATAACATTTAAGTACAAATTATTGGCTACCGTGTATAAATAAGATTTGGCTTTTTCTGGGGTGACTTTTGCACAATTCTCCCATAGTTTTACAAATGCTTCTTGTACGGCATCATTTGCTTTTTCCTCATTACCAAATTTGTAATAAATATAATTGAAGATGGTTTTAGACGTTTCATTAAAAACCTTCTTATAAACCAACTCTTCGCAAACGTTTAAATGTTTTTCCGTTTTCAATTATTTGCTTTTTACCAAAGATATTTGAAAAAAAACAAAAAAGGAGGTAGGGTATTTTTAAAGTCGGTTGTTTTAGAAGCATAATAACAAACAATACCAAGTCATTATGAAAAAGATTTTAAATTATGTAATGTATGTTAGCCTACTAGCCATTGCATTTAGTTTTACCGCTTGTCAAGATGAGTTTGAAGAAATTAATACGGGCGAAGAGCCACAGGCAATAACTGCAAGTTCTGCTACGGCAGAACTAATACAGCGTACCAGTTCAAATGATGGTTCTGGTGATAATATTGTTGATGGTACCAGCTGCTTTGAAATAAATTTTCCATACACCGTTGAGGTTAACGGTATTGAATTGACCATTGATTCTGAAGAGGATATAGATCAGGTAGAAGAAATTTTTGATAGTATTGATGATGATGAAAATCTATTGGATATAATTTTCCCAATTACCGTTACAGCTGGTGATTTTACTGAGATTACCATTAATGGATTAGAAGATTTACGTAATTTGGCCGCAGACTGTAAAGAAGGTGGTGAAGATGATGATATAGAGTGTATAGATTTTGTGTACCCCATGACCATGTTCACATTTAATGTAAACCTAGAACAGACGAGTTCTGTTGAGGTAACTAGTGATCGTGAGTTACGGTTGTTCTTTAAAGATTTAGGCGATGATAGTTTGGTGAGTTTCGATTTTCCGGTAACACTACAACTTTATGATGAGACAACTATTGTTGTTGAAAGTAATCAAGAATTGGCTATTGCTATTGAAAACGCAAAAGACACCTGTGATGAAGATGACGATGATGATTATAATGATGATGATTTTAATGAAGATGATTTTAAGGAAGAACTTGTTGAATGTGTATGGTTCGTAACCGATATGATCAGAAATGATGTTGATCAGACGCCTCAATACGTAAATTATATATTAAACTTTAAGGAAGACGGTACCGTAGTAACCGGTTTTAGAGGAGCAACAACCGTTGAAGGTACTTGGACCAGTACGGTAGGTGATGATGGCGCTAAACTTACCATTGATTTTGAATTTAGTACAGATTTTAACCTAGAGTGGACTGTCTACGATTTAGGTGATGATCAAATTAAGTTATACAACGATGCAAGCAACAGAATCATAATGAAACAATTCTGTGAAGAAGACTTGCAAGAATTGACTCTTGAAAATCTAAGAGAGACTTTAAATGACTGTTCTTGGGTTATAAAAAGGTTGAAGAATAACGGTGATCATATCAATAGATTGTTAGGTGGTGAGTTTGAGTTTCAAGCAGAGGGTGTAATTACACTTACAAACCAAACCACTGTAACCCAAGGTACTTGGGAAATAACAACAAATGCAGAAGGTCGTTTTGTAGTAGCCATTTCTATGGGTGATGAAGGTGCCGTGAGTTTTGAGTGGTTGTTGACAGATTTAAAGGATCGTATTATCAAATTCAACGTTGAAGAAACTTTTTATGAATTGGTAATTGTCAAAAAATGTATTGATGATGAAGATGAGGAAGAAGATATCACCTTCATTAAGAACATATTTGATAATACTGTATGGGATGTAGCTTACTTCGCAGAAAATAATGATGAGTCTACAGTACTTTATGCAGATGTAAAGTTATACATGGAAAATGATGGAACCTTAGAAGTAAGAAACGTAAACGGAGATGTGTTCAGTACCGGAAATTGGTTCGTGTATAGAAACACCTTTACCGGTAACTTAGAAATGCTTGTTTCCTTTGAAACGGGTAGTAATTACCTGCCGTTGGCCAATGATTATCAGATTCTAGAGATAGATGAAATGAGAATAGAGCTGAAACATGAGAATGAAACAGGTTTATATGATCATTTGGTCTTAGAAAGATCGTAAGAATAGAACATCCAGAAATATACCGTCAACAGTAAAGAGTTGGGCCTCGTTGGCGGTATTGATGGAAGTTTTATAACAGGAATTTATGAAAATGTAATTCCTTTTTTGCCCCACAACTAAGTTAAGAGCATCCATTTTAGTATGGGTGCTTTTTTGTTTTGTATATTTTGTGGCACTTGCTACGGAATTAGCATTGATATTATTAAATTTGTAGCCCCTTAAAAAAGAAAAGAATGTTCGATAATTTAAGCGATAAGCTAGATAAGGCTTTACATGTACTAAAAGGTCATGGTCAAATTACAGAAATTAATGTTGCGGAGACTACTAAAGAAGTACGCCGTGCCTTATTGGATGCCGATGTTAACTTTAAAATTGCCAAGGAATTTACCAATAGGGTAAAAGAGAAGGCATTGGGGCAAAACGTATTAACGACCTTACAGCCAGGTCAGTTAATGGTGAAAATTGTAAAAGATGAACTTACCCAGTTAATGGGAGGTGAATCGGAGGGTATAAATTTATCGGGCAAACCATCGGTTATTTTAATGTCCGGTTTACAGGGTTCCGGTAAAACTACTTTTTCTGGAAAGCTTGCGAATTTCTTAAAAACAAAGAAAACTAAAAAACCATTATTGGTTGCTTGTGATGTATACCGTCCTGCTGCAATTGATCAATTGCACGTTGTTGGTGATCAGATAGGGGTTCCTGTTTATTCAGATAGAGATAATACTGATCCCGTAGCTATTGCAAAAGCTGGTATTGCCAAGGCTAAAGCAGACGGAAACAATGTTGTTATTATAGATACCGCAGGTCGTTTAGCGGTAGATGATAAGATGATGGCAGAGATATCTGAAATTCACAAGGCCATTGAACCTCAAGAGACTTTGTTCGTTGTAGATTCTATGACGGGTCAAGATGCTGTTAATACGGCAAAAGCCTTCAACGATATCTTGAATTTTGACGGTGTTATCCTTACGAAATTGGATGGTGATACCCGTGGTGGTGCAGCTATTTCTATTAAATCTGTGGTAGATAAGCCAATTAAGTTTATTGGTACAGGTGAGAAGATGGAAGCTATAGATGTTTTTCATCCATCACGTATGGCAGACCGTATTTTGGGTATGGGTGATGTTATTTCACTTGTGGAAAGAGCCCAAGAGCAGTTTGATGAGGAAGAGGCTAGAAAGATCCAGAAGAAAATTGCCAAGAATAAATTCGGATTCGATGATTTCCTGAGCCAAATTCAGCAAATCAAGAAAATGGGTAATATGAAAGACCTTATGGGGATGATTCCTGGTGCAGGAAAAGCCTTAAAAGGTTTGGATATTGATGATGACGCCTTTAAACATATTGAAGCGATCATTTATTCAATGACCCCAGATGAGCGTTCAACACCATCTAAATTAAATGCCAGTAGAAAAAAACGTATTGCAAAAGGTTCTGGTAGAGAAGTTCAAGAAATCAATCAGTTGTTGAAGCAGTTTGATCAAATGAGCAAGATGATGAAAATGATGCAAGGCGGTGGCGGTAAGAAGATGATGCAGATGATGGGTGCCATGAAAGGAATGAAATAATAAGCGAACAACACAACTTAAAAAGAGACGGATATGGAATTATTGGATGGTAAAAAAGTATCCAATCAAATAAAGGAAGAAATCAAGGCAGAAGTCGCCAAGATGAAAGAACGTGGTGAAAAGGTGCCACATTTAGCTGCAATAATTGTAGGTAGTGACGGTGCTAGTTTAACCTATGTAGGTAGTAAAGTTCGTTCTTGTGAGCGTATTGGTTTTGAATCTACGTTGATTCAGATGCCAAGTACCACTTCTGAGCAAGAATTATTGAACAAGATCAAAGAATTGAACGTTGATGATGATATTGATGGTTTTATTGTTCAATTACCCTTACCTGAGCAGATAGACACACAAAAGGTAATTATGGCCGTAGATCCAGATAAGGATGTTGACGGATTTCACCCTACCAACTTCGGTAAAATGGCTTTGGATATGAGTACGTTCATACCTGCTACTCCGTTCGGTATTCTTGAATTATTGGAACGCTACAAAGTAGATACAAAAGGTAAACATACCGTAGTTATTGGTCGTAGCCATATTGTAGGTAGGCCAATGAGTATTTTAATGGGTAGAAAAGGTTGGCCAGGTAACTCTACCGTAACCCTTACCCATAGTCATACAAAAAACATTACACAGATTATCTCACAGGCAGATATTGTAATTTCAGCATTAGGAGTTCCTAAATTCTTAAAGGCGGAAATGGTAAAAGACGATGCCGTTGTAATTGATGTGGGTATTACTAGAGTTCCAGATGAAACAAAAGAAAAAGGATACTACATTACCGGTGATGTTGATTTTGAAAACGTAAGTAAAAAAGCATCATACATTACTCCCGTTCCTGGTGGAGTTGGTCCTATGACCATTGCAATGCTATTGAAAAATACATTGCTAGCTCGTGAGAGACATAGAAGTAGAAATTAGTATTTATAATATTGATTAAAAGCCTTGCAATAGTATTGTGAGGCTTTTTTTATGCCGGTAATTTCTTGATAGTTACTCCGGTTTCGGTAGTGTCGTTTGGCACTAAGATGTCTATGTCATTACTGTCGTCATAATCACAGCTTGCTAGTACGGTAATAGAAATTACTGTCAACAGGGCGTAAAATAGTTTTTTCATAGCATTAGATTTAGGTTGAATGAAAAAGGGCGTGTATTTAAAACGTTGAAATTTTAGTCTTGGTATTTGATGTGATTAGAGAATGCTGTACCTTTTGTGAAACATTTGTCCTTATGAGAAAAATTCTATTCGTTCTAGTGGTTTTTGGTTTTATTGTGGGTTGTGAAGAACCTAAGTTGGAGCATAAAACATCCATCAAAGTTAGTTATTCCGTTGAGGTGGATTCCTTGGTAAAAGATGGGCGTTTGCTACTTATGCTATCTTCAGATGATAGTGACGAGCCAAGGTTTCAAATTAATGATGGACTCAACACACAACTTATCTTTGGTATGAACGTGGAGAATTGGGCAAAAGATTCGGTAGTCACTTTCAATGAATCTGTATTTGGTTATCCGTATGAAAGTTTAAAAGATGTGCCACCAGGGGAATATAATGTGCAAGCGCTTTTGCATGTGTATGAAACTTTTAATCTCTCAACCGGACATACAGTTAAATTGCCCATGGATAATGGAGAAGGACAACAATGGAATAAATCACCAGGCAATTTATATAGTAAACCATTTAAAATTAGGGTGGCCAGTAACGGATTTGAAAATGTATCGGTCAATTTAGATCAAGTGATTCCGCCAATTGAAGAGCCAAAAGATACCGAGTGGATAAAACATGTTAAGGTAAAATCTGAAAAATTATCCGAGTTCTGGGGAAGAGATATATATTTAGGAGCACATGTGTTATTGCCAAAAGGATTTGAAGAACATCCGGAGGCTAAGTATCCGCTGATGGTTTTTCACGGTCATTTTCCTTCAGATTTTGGCGGATTCAGAACTACGCCTCCAGATCCTAATATGAAACCAGAGTATTCTGAACGCTTTAGTTTAGAAGGCTATAATATTATACAACAACAAGAAGCTTATGATTTTTATAAACGTTGGAACGAGCCAGATTTTCCAAGATTCATAGTGCTGCAGATTCAACACCCTACGCCATATTATGATGATTCTTATGCGGTGAATTCTGCAAGTCAAGGTCCATATGGCGATGCCATTACCTATGAATTAATTCCTGAAATAGAAAAACAATTCAGAGGAATGGGCGAAGGGTGGTCTCGTTTTCTTTATGGCGGTTCAACCGGTGGTTGGGAAGCTTTGGCTGTTCAGGTAAAATACCCAGATGAGTACAATGGTTGCTTTGCGGCATGCCCAGATCCTATAGATTTTAGAGCATATACCTTAACGAATATCTATGAAGATGAAAATGCCTACTTCTATAAGAGCGCACATAAAACATTAGAGGTGCCATCGCATAGAAATTACCTAGGTCAAATTCAATCTACCCTAAAACAAGGAAATCATTTGGAGTTGGTTTTGGGAGATAAATCTAGATCAGGTCAACAATGGGATATTTGGGAAGCTACGTATTCGCCACAAGGTGAGGATGGATACCCAGAAAGAATATGGGATAAAATGACCGGAGACATCGACCATGATGTTGCAGCATACTGGAAAGAGAACTATGATTTGCGGCATATTCTAGAGCGAGATTGGGATAAATTGGGGGAGAACTTAAAGGGGAAAATTCATATTTACTGCGGAGATATGGATAATTATTACTTGAATAACGCAGTATACCTAATGGAAGATTTCTTGGAAAGTACCACGGATCCGTATTATGAAGGTGAAGTAAAATATGGTGACAGAGATGAACATTGCTGGAACGGCGATCCAGATCAATCAAACGCTATTACTCGATTAAGGTACAATACTATGTACGTACCAAAAATTATGGAACGTATAGAGAAAAGTGCACCCAAAGGGGCTGATTTAACGAGTTGGAGGTATAGGTAATGTTAATTGTTTACTCAAAATATGAGTGTCACTTCGAGTGAATTTTGAGGCGCGAAAAATTAGTATCGAGAAGCATCTAAGTGCACAATGTTGCTTTTAAAAATTTATAATAATTATAGAATAAAGATTTGATGAAATACAGAAGATTTGGTCGAACAGACTGGCAGGTAAGTGAAGTAGGATACGGAATGTGGGGAATGGCAGGTTGGACAGCCAGTGACGATGCGCAGTCAGCAAAATCGTTGGACTTGGCAGTTGAAAACGGAGTCAATTTCTTTGATACCGCTTGGGGATATGGAGAAGGTCATAGTGAGGAGTTGCTAGGGGAGTTGGTAAAAAGACATCCTTCCAAAAAGCTGTATACGGCTAGTAAAATTCCGCCAAAAAACTTTCAGTGGCCAGCTAAGCCAGAATTTGACTTTGATGATTCCTACCCCGTTGCGCATATTATGGAATACACCCATAAGACTTTAAAGAATCTAGGGCTGGAGCAAATAGACCTTATGCAATTTCATACCTGGGATGACGGATGGAGCGATAGGGAAGAATGGCAACGTGCTATCGAAGATTTGAAAACTTCGGGTAAAATAGCGGCAATGGGCATAAGTGTGAACCGTTGGGAACCTGAAAATGGTATAAAAGCTCTAAAAACAGGATTGTTGGATGCTGTACAAGTCATTTACAACATATTCGATCAAGCACCAATAGATAACTTGTTTCCGCTCTGTAAAGAGCTAGATATTGCAACCATAGCACGTGTACCTTTCGATGAAGGAACATTGACAGGTAATATCACCAAAGAAACCACATTCCCTGAAGGTGATTGGCGTGGGACTTACTTTGTACCGGAAAATTTAATTTCTTCGGTAGAACATGCCGATGCTTTAAGACCGCTAGTGCCTGAAGGTATTACCATGGCAGAGATGGCACTTCGTTTTATTTTGATGAACGATAATGTAAGTACTACCATACCCGGTATGCGTAAGCAACGAAATGTATTGGCTAATACTGCAACAAGTGACGGTAACGGTTTGCCTGCAGAACTATATGAAGAATTAAAAAAGCATCGTTGGGATAGGGAACCTACTTCTTGGTCTCAGTAATTACTTTGGTTGAAATGAAAAGTATATTTTGCTTGTTATTTGTTTTATTGTTTGTTGAACTTGTAATTGCACAAAATGGTAAAATTTTGGACAAGCAATTAGTTGATTTATCTAAAACTGAGGTTTGGTATAGAATATCAGAGAACAATATTTTAAAAGACGAGTTCGCTCATTTGAATAATCTAGATTTCTTTTTCATTACGTATCAAAGTGATTCCTTGGTAATTAATGGTATTCTGATAGAACCCAAAAGTAGTGGAAAGTATCCGGTGGTAATTTTTAATCGTGGGGGAAATAGAGATTTTGCTCCACTCAACTTATCTACGATAATTAATTATACTTCAAAATTGGCAGGACAGGGGTATGTTATTATTGGTAGTAATTATCGAGAAAAGGATGAATTTGGTGGTAAAGAGTTAAATGATGTATTGAATTTGACAGAAACAGTAAGAGAAATTGAAAAAGCTGACCCAAATTGTATTGGTATGTTCGGGTGGTCAAGAGGTGGTGTAATGACTTACTTAAGCTTAAAAGAATCAGATAGAATTAAAACTGCAATTGTTGGTAATGGAGTTACAAACTTGTTTCAGTTAATTAAAGATCGACCTAAAATGGAAACAGCAGTTTTGGCAGAATGTATTCCAGATTATTGGAAGAATAAAGAGTTAGAATTGCGAAAACGTTCAGTCATATATTGGTCAGAAAAACTAAGTAAACAAAGTAGTCTTTTGATTATATCCGGTAAGAATGATAAACGAGCAAATCAAAATACCACAACTAAGTTTGTAGAAAAATTATCAGAATTGAAATATGATTATCAATACCAAGAGTTTATAACTGATCATTTTTTCTCAAACAAAAGAAATGAGTTAGATCAATTAGTTCTTTCTTGGTTTAATAAACGATTAAAAAACGCAGATTAAACTGGTGTCTTACTTCGCAAACAACTGCCCCATATCTTTAAAAGCTTTAAATTCTAAAGCATTGCCCGCTGGGTCATAAAAAAACATGGTAGCTTGCTCTCCTGTTTTACCTGCAAAACGCACATAAGGTTCAATGACGAATTTCACACCCTTAGATTTTAGCTCTTCTGAAAAGCTTTGAAATGTATCCCAAGGTAAAACTACCCCGTAATGTGGTACGGGTACATCATGACCATCAACAGGGTTGTGGTGTACACTTTCTGATTCAGATTTAGGTTTGTAATGAATCACTAATTGATGTCCGAATAAGTTGAAATCAACCCAATGGTCGCTACTACGACCTTCTTCGCAATTCAAGATATCTCTATAAAAAGTTTTGCATTCCTCTAAGTTATGAACGGGAATGGCAATGTGGAAAGGTGTTACGTTTTGCATAATCAGTTATTTCTTAAGGCTGAAATTAACTCTTTTTTGCTCATTTTCGAACGTCCTTCTATACCAATTTTCTTCGCTTGCTCGTAAAGCTCATCTTTTGTTCTGTCTTCATAAGTGGAAGCTTTACCACCTTTCTTGCCTGCATTATCGGTATTTGCAATTCGAGCTGCCTTTTCTTTACTATAGCCCTTGTCTACCAATGCTTCGTATTGCTCTTCGTTTTTTATTTGGGGTATATCATTTGATTTTGCCATTTTTTATTTTAAAAATAAAAAATTAATAGCCTGGCAATGTGCTGTATACCTTTAGATATTACTCCGCTAAAAAAGAAATGATCTTGTTGTTGACCTCATCCTGGTGCATAGAGTGTCCAAATCCTTCAGTGCTAACGAGCTCACTTCCTTTCCAATGTTTATGTACATCTACAGAAGCGTGGTACGGAGCAATTTTATCAAACTTGTCATGAAAAAGCAATCCTTTTTTGTTGTTATGCTCAACGAACTTGGCACTTGAAAATTCTTCTGTTGTAAAGTTGAATTTTTCTTGAATAAACTGGTTAAGTGCAGAAATCACTTTGTTGTTTAAACCAAGTAAACTTTTGTAATGAGCCATTATCTCATGAAACTCAGATGGCGAACCTATAGTTACCATTTTTTCTAAGATATTATTGGGGTTTTTGTATTCATTGTACAAAATGGTCATACCTCCCATAGAATGGCCAATAGCTATCGTTGGTTTGTATTTTAATAGCATGGCTTGTACTTGTTTTGCATATAATGGTGCATGTAATATTTTTCCCGTAGAATAGCCATGGGCAGGAGCATCAAAAGCAATAATATTGTAATCTTCTTTTTGTAATTTTTCAATGAGTTTATGCCATCTCCAAGTATTGCTTTCCCAACCATGTACCAACAAAACGGTCTCTTTAGAACCTGCCCAATTATATACTTGTATTTTATGCTCACCTACGGTAACGACTTCTAGCTTGGCAGTATCCAAATATTCTTTTTGGTTGGGTAAAACCCTGCCTTTACGTACGGTGGCAAATACGATAAAAGCCTTGTAGGCTGCTTTTTTCGAAGAAAACCAAACAAGTATATTAAAATATAGACCGTATAATTTTGGTATAAGTTTTTGAAGAAATGCGGGCACGTAATAGTATTTAGAAATTAGTAAGTAATTGGGGGTAGTAATTATAACCTCAACTGGGGTACTATTAATCCCAGCCGATCATCATATATTTTACTTTGGCATTATCAGGTATTTGAACCTCTTCTATATTATTGTTTGCATTGTATCTAAGACTTTCAGGTAGCTCTTTTTTGTCTATGGTAAAATAGAGGTCACTGTCTTTTAACAATACAACCACATTGTTAAGCGAGGTTATAATCTTTTTTATGGCGTAGTTCTCCCGTATTTCTTTAAATGTGCTCAGTTTAGAGATTCCCTTGTCCGTTACAAATCTATCATCATTAATAAGTACATTCTGTATGGTGGCAATGCTATCGTTGTTTGGTGTAAGGGTCAATAGTAAAGCACCTCCTTTCTCGTAAATTTTGATTTTGCTGGCTCCATTGCCAAAGTTCAGTTTTACGGTATCTTGTACAACGGAGTCTTTTTCAAATATCAGTTCTATATCTCTGGCAAGGCTCTCTTTTGATAGTTTGCCAACCTGATCGCCAGATATTTGAAAATCATTGCTCTGCTCATCGGTGCAACTTATCAATAGACCACAGCAAATCATTAAAATAAGGGTATAACTTAATTTCATAATTTATCTCATCACTTTTTTTAATACTCCCAATACACCTCTTATAAAAGTAGCGCTTGTTAAAACCTTAATGACAGGGTTCTGTCTTGTACTGGCCCTTCTGGTGGTTTTTCGCGCAGCTGGTTTGTTCTTTTCTTTTTCCGCCAATTTTTCGGCAGTTTCTATTTTTTCGTTCAGTATTTCATAGGCACTTTCCCTGTCTATTACTTCGCCATATTTCTTCACTAAAGATGACCTATCAACAACTTCATCCAATTCATTTTTGGTCAATACATCCATACGGCTCATTGGTGCGCGTAATAACGTTGCCGCTAATGGTGTGGGTCTTCCTTTTTCATCTAAAGCAGATATCAATGCCTCACCTATACCCAAAGAGGTAAGTACTTCTTTGGTATCGTAATAATCAGATTCAGGATAGTTCTCTGCCGTCAATTTAATGGCTTTTCTGTCTCTTGCCGTAAATGCTCTTAAGGCATGTTGTACTTTTAGACCTAATTGCGACAGTACATCGTTTGGTACATCTGTTGGGTTTTGGGTTACAAAATACAACCCGATTCCTTTTGAACGAATCAGTTTAACAATACTTTCTATTTGATCTAATAAGGCTTTTGAGGCTTCCTTGAAAATAAGGTGGGCTTCATCTATAAATAGTATTAATTCTGGTTTATCGCTGTCACCTTGCTCAGGGAAGGTATCATATATTTCGGCTAACAAGCTCAACATAAAAGTTGAAAATAACTTAGGTCTGTCTTGAATATCGGTTAATCGTAAGATATTGATATACCCTTTTCCTTCTTCGTTTATGCGGGTGAGGTCATTGACATCAAAAGACTTTTCACCAAAGAACATTTCTGCACCTTGCTGTTCCAATTCAATAATTTTTCTAAGAATGGCACCTGTAGAACTTGTTGAAATTCTACCATATTCTTTAGTGAACTCAGCTTTGCCTGCGCCCGTAGCATATTGTAATACTTTTTTAAAATCCTTTAAATCTAAAAGAGGCATTTTTTGGTCGTCGCAATATTTGAATACGACCGACACTATACCTGACTGTGTTTCTGATAGGTCAAGAATTCTTGATAATAATACAGGACCAAATTCCGAAACCGTTGCTCTGAGCTTAACACCGTCTTGTTCAGATAATGAAAGTATTTCTACCGGAAAGCTACTAGCCTCAAATGGGAAGCCGATTTTTTCGTGGCGCTCGTCTATTTTTGCATGACCGGGACTAGGTTGTGCCAATCCGCTCAAATCACCTTTTAAATCCATCAACATTACCGGTATGCCCTTGTCAGATAAATTCTCTGCCAATACCTGCAATGTCTTTGTTTTACCCGCACCGGTAGCACCTGCAATAAGCCCGTGCCTGTTCAATGTTTTTAAAGGTATTTTTACGAAGGCATTTTTTACGGCTTCACCATGTAACATGGCCGCACCCATATTTATATAATCACCCTTGGTAGCATATCCTTTTTCTATATGTTCAAAAAACTCTTCGGTACCGGCCATTTTCTATATTTTCGATAAAAATAGGGCATTTTTCACCAAACCAAAAAACTACATCACCCTTAAATATCACTACTTTTTAACATTTGATGTGCGAACTGTACTGGTCTGAGTACAGAATTTACCGATGCGTTCTTACTGTATAATTTGTGAACTAAAGCGTATCTTTGCCGAATGAAAAATGAGGAGGTACTGGAGAAAGTGAATAAAGGGGTGTATTTGCCTTTAATGGAAGAGTTCTATACCATACAGGGCGAAGGTTTCCATAAGGGAACCGCAGCTTATTTTATTCGTGTTGGCGGGTGCGATGTAGGTTGCCATTGGTGCGATGTTAAGGAAAGCTGGAATGCTGAAACTCATCCACCTACAGCAATTGAGCATATTGTGGAGAATGCCGCTACATATTCAGATACCATCGTTATTACCGGTGGTGAGCCATTAATGTGGGACATGAACCCCATTACCAAAGCCTTAAAGGAAAAAGGACTGAAAACGCATATTGAAACATCTGGTGCCTATACCTTATCTGGCGATTGGGATTGGATCTGCCTTTCACCTAAGAAAAACAAACTACCTGAAGGTAGAATCTATGACGAGGCACATGAGCTTAAAGTCATTGTATACAATAAACACGATTTAATCTTTGCAGAAGAGCAAGCCGCAAAAACAAATTCAAATTGTATTTTGTACCTACAGCCCGAATGGAGCGTGAGAGATAAGGTGGTGCCTATGATCGTAGATTATGTAATGAACAACCCTAAGTGGAAAGTGTCATTGCAAACACATAAATACCTTAATATTCCTTAAGAATTTCAGCTTATTGGCGACCGCCATTTGCACGTATATCTAACAAGCATTCTGTGTCTAAACCAGCAGTTGCCGCACCTTTAGCGGTATTTTGCTGTAATAGGCTTAGCACCGTTGCACCAGATAATGTGCAGCCAGATTTTATACCGGCTTCATATTGGGCAACAGAATTTGTATAAAGTGATTTGCCCGATGAGCCCCCAAACTGCAATTCTGCTCGCATTAGGCAGCCAGCTTGGTTACAATGATTATCATCTACTAATTGGCCGTCTTCGTTTTCAGATTGTGATTGGTGGTCGTTGACCATATCCGTACCCAAATCTACCAACCCGAACAAATGCCCGAATTCATGGTTTAACGTGGTCGTCTCCACATCGCTCACATTGATGGATGCACTTAAACTGGCCAATTCCCTAACGGTAACCTCATGGATGATCATAGACGTATTGCGGTAAACCGCACCAAGGGTTACTAAACCTCCGTCAAGATCATCACCTTCAGCAGGTGCATCGGCAAAGTAAATGTATATCGCCAATGTACTGCCAGAATTAAAAACGGTTCTGTTCGAGGTTTCTAAATCTGCAATTTCCTGCAGTGTTAGTTCGTCTTCGGACGGACTAGGTAATTCGTTATAGACCAGTTCTATTTCTTCTTTGAACGTATGTTCTTTTAGATAATCTGTAAACTGGGTCATTGCAGCTTCGGTGGGCTGAAAACCGGTAACATATGCTATTTCTATTAAAAGCTTGTCGAAATTATCGTTTGAAAGTATGTCATTGGCAGAATCTCCCGTTGCCAAAAGGTTGGCGCTTTTATCTACTTGTGCGGTAGTATTATCGGCATCATCATCAGAAGAACTTTTAGAGCAAGAAATACTACATATTAAAATGCCTAATAGTAAAAAGCTTTTGAACTTGGTCATAATAGTATTTATATGAATAGGATAACGTAAAAAAAGACTGCCTATTATTTCATATGAGTTAATCTTGCTAAATAGTCGTAATGTTCCCCTTCCATTACAAGTTCACATGTTAAATTACTATAGTTAGCTGCTCTTTGTAAGGTGTTGTAGTCTACATAAAGCCAAGGAAATGGGGTGCTTTTTTCGTTTTTGTATTCCATGCTAAAACTTACTTCGCCGTAGTACTCAACATGATCGGGAATCCAGTAGCCGCCATCTTCATCATTTTCAAACATATAAATGATATCGCTGGAGTCTAAAAGAATTTGACCGCCTTGTTCTAATAGCGATTTCAGCTTGGAGAAAAACGCTTCTATTCCGGCTAAGGTACCTCCTAGTCCTACACCATTCATTAAAATTAATATCGTATCGAATTTTTCACCATCAAACGTTAAGAGTTCTGAGTGTACGGTATTGTTGAGTCCGCGTAATTTACTGACTTCAATAGCTCCTTTTGATGCATCTAATCCGGTTACGGTTAGTCCTTTTTCCTGTAAATACAGACCATGGCTGCCAGCACCGCAACCAACATCTAGAACCTTTCCTTTGCATAATTGCAGCGCCTTTTGCTCTATTTTGGGCATTTCTTTAAAATTCCGGAACATATATGGTATTGGTAAAACATCTTCTTCATCAAGAGAGGAATACGTAATGATGTCTTCGGAATAATTACCGTGTTGATAGTCTAAAAGAGCCGTGCCTAAAATGTCCTTGTTCAAAATTCTAGTATTTCTAGATACAAAAGTCTCGCTTTTTGGTACTACTTTCCTAGTTTTGAAGAATTAATTTTAGAGATGAAAGAGGTTTTGCGTCAATTGCCCAAAAAGGCAAGAGAGAAACATACTGAAAATAAAAAGTTCTTTGCCAAGCTAAGGAAAAAGCCGCCTAAAGATTTGGACTATACCATGCAAGAACTTCATGAGGCGGAGTTTGAACGTACCGATTGCCTAACCTGTGCCAATTGCTGTAAAACAACAGGACCACTTTTTACAAATGCCGATGTAGAACGTATTTCAAAATCGTTCCGTATGAAGCCGCAAAAATTTATTGAAACCTATTTGCGTATAGATGAGGAGAACGACTATGTCTTGCAACAAGTGCCGTGTACTTTCTTAGGTGCCGATAATTATTGCTCTATTTACGATGTACGCCCCAAGGCATGCAGAGAGTTTCCACATACAGACCGAAAAAAGTTTCAGCAAATTAGTAACCTAACCCTTAAAAACGTAGCTATTTGTCCTGCGGCTTTTAATATAGTGGAGGAAATGAAGAAGCGGATAAAGTAAAAGCTATTATTTAAATATGCTCTTTATATGTTGGGGTAGTTAGATAAACATAAAGAATTTCAAATTGCAAATCGAAATAGAAAATCATAGAATAAAATGTTACACATGCATGAGACCATCAACCACTTGTGTCTGCAAGCATATTAGTCCTCTGAAGACTAAAACCCGTTTTATCATTCTAATGCACCCCAAAGAGTACAAAAAAGAAAGAAACGGTACGGGGCATATGACCCAACTGCAACTTGAAAATTCAGAGATTATAGTTGGTGTCGATTTTAGCGATAATAATCGTGTAAATGAAATATTGACCAAAAAAGAGCAAAGCTCTTTTTTGCTTTACCCCGGAAAAGACAATTTTAATCTATCTCAAAGAAATGGTTCTGAAATGAATGCCTTTCTGGGTAAAAGACCTTTTATCTTTATTCTAGATGGTACGTGGCCCTGTGCCCGTAAAATGCTAAACCTAAGTACGAACTTGCAAAAATTGAAGAGACTTAGTTTTAATAACAGTATAGAATCGAAGTTCATTTTTAAGCAACAACCGAAATCGCTATGTTTAAGTACTATTGAGTCGGTCTTTACGGTTTTGAATTTACTAAAGAAAGGAGAAGTAGAAGAGTGTGATACGACGGATTTCTTAATTCCTTTTGAGAAAATGATTGCCCATCAACTCGATTATATTATAAATCCAAATAATAAAAACGACAGTTCTGCTCCGATCAAAGAGATTCTTCCCAAGAAAAAGTATAAAACCAATACTGAAAGAAATGTTGTTTTTGAGTTGGGATAAAATTTGATTTTTAATACAGTCAATTTGGGTAGGTATTAAAATTATTCATATTTGTTGAAGTATTTTTTAGCACTGTTATCAACATAGAGAAAGAAATTATGCTAAAATAATTTTTACTGAATTTGAAAATTAACTAGATTACAAGTAGATACCATTTTTTAAAAACATCTTATTCTTGAGCATTATAAAAAGTTTTTTTGGATTCAATAATCAAAAAAGAGATTTTGTTTTGGATTATTTCAAAGTGCAAATCGAAAAGCAGGGTATGAAAATTGATTCCATAGACGAAACTGAACTTATCTATATTTCCAAAGGCGATATAAATTTAAAAGTAAGTTTAGACAACATAAGGGTGGTTTATGAACGAGAGTATGATAAGTCAGTTATTACAGGTTTTGTAAAATCGATTTTAAATTATTCTTTAGAAATGCCTGAGCAGTGGTCTGATGTTAAAGAGAGGATATTTGTTTCATTATTTACTTCAGAATACGATTACCAAGATTTTATAAACTTTGAATTTTCTCAAAAAGTAAATAAAATATATACTTATAGGGAGAATGACCTTTTTTTTTGGGTGACTTATGAAAACTTAAAAAAATGGAATATTTCTGAAAAAAAATTAGTTGAGCAAGCTCAGCAAAATGGAGATAGAATTTTATCAGCTACTAAAATAGTATATGATACCATAGAAGACAGAAAATTAGGTATGCTTGAATCTCCTGAAAATGAAAATCTGAAAGCGGCTCTTCTGTTAGCTCCCTCAATGAAAGAAAGGATTGTAAAAGATTTCAGCTTTCCGTTTTATGCCGTAATTCCGGTACGAGATTTTTGCTATGTATTTTCAGAACATGATTTTGAATTCTTTTCACAGCGTATAGGGCAAGTAGTGGTAGAGGAATATGAGCAATCTGCATATCCATTTACACCTGAGTTATTAAGATTTTCAGAAGTAGGTGTTGAAACTGTTGGTATATATAGCGAACTGTAGTTTATGTATTTGATAATTAATTGATTAGATGAAACTTAAATTTATATCATCAATATTTCTTTCCTTTTTAATCGGATTATATATTGCATTCCATATGACCTTATTTTCAGGAATAACTCCATTTTTAGATACCATTCTTTTGGTTATTGTTGTTTTGCTATTAGTATGGAATTTAGTTTTGATTTTTAAAGAGCAGGACAAGCCACTAAAGTTTATTCAATTATCAATTTTGGTTTTTGTAATACTAATAGCTTTCTATTCAGCAAAGATAGAGTTAGAATCTCTAGCATAAGAAAACCCAAGAAAATACTTTAGACTGGTGCAACATTCAGACCAGAGGATTAAATGCCAGATCAATATTTGACTGGCTCAAAATTAGCGGTGACCTACCCATAGTTTGCTAGTTTTGGACCGTATATAATAAATAAAATTTAAGTTTGATATTTCTGAAAATTAATTGTTTTACGAGTAATACCAATAAAAGTTTATTATATTGATTGATTATTTGCGAATTTGTCAGAGTTAACATATTTAATTAATAATGCTTTAATTAGGTGATGTAATTCTATTTGCATGTAAATAACTTAAAATACACTTTCATTTTATGGATCAGATTATAACCTATTTTGAATCGATACCTGCCGCACACCGGTCTTTAATTTTGGTTGGTGGTATAACTTTTTTCTGGATATTAGAAGGTATTGTCCCCTTATTCAATGGTGCTTATAATAAATGGAAGCATTCGGTGCCTAATTTCTTTTTTACGCTGACCACTATAATTGTAAATTTTCCGTTGGCTTTCTTCCTTTTAAAAACATCGGATTGGGCTGTTGCCAATGATTTCGGTATCATTAATTGGTTGCCAGAAATGCCTTTGTGGGCATATGTATTTTTAGGTGTTGCTTTGCTTGATTTAATCGGAGCTTATTTGGCACATTTGGTAGAGCACCGAGTAAAACCGTTGTGGATGGTGCATTTGGTACATCATACCGATCATAATGTTGATACGACCACAGCTAATAGACATCATCCGTTAGAAAGTATTATTCGTTATTTATTTACCTTACTAGGCGTTTTTATGGTTGGTGCCCCAATAGGAATCATAATGTTGTACCAAAGTCTTTCTGTAGTGTTGTCTCAATTTAACCATGCGAATATAAAACTGCCAAAAGGTTTGGACAAAGCAATTAGTTGGGTAATCATTTCCCCAGATATGCACAAAGTACATCACCATTATGTATTGCCGTATACAGATAGCAATTACGGAAATATTTTCTCTTGGTGGGATCGTTTATTCGGCACCTATATGCATTTGGATCGTGAAAAAATAATCTACGGTGTAGATACGTTCCCCGATGAGGTAGCGAACGGTAAAATTGGTCCGTTGTTAAAATATCCTTTTGTAGGGTACAGAAAACCAACTACCGATGGTAGTAATTTGGCAGATATTGTCAATGAGCAGCATTTAGTAAAGTAGATACTTTGCCCTTATCTTTTTAAATTTTTCTATATCATCTTGCCAACTTGTTTTTATTTCGGCATTGGTGGCGCCGGCTTCAATTTGCTTTTGCAATCTGTCATTACCTGCGTGTTTGGTAAAACCACTAGTTAGAAAGAATTTACTTTTATCTACAGAATGTGTATAGGCATCTATAACGTATTCCATAGTCATCTGGTTCATTCGCTTGGTACTGGAAAGGTCTTTGCCATAACACAGTTTTCCTTCTTCTTTCGGGTATTTTGAACCAAAATTGGGTTTTGGTGTATAGGAGAAATCGTAAGCAGTGGAATCTAAAAATGAAGCTCCGTAGCGTTGAAATTGAAACTCCGTACCACGACCGGCATTGATGTTTGTGCCTTCAAACAGGCCCAAGCTAGGGTAAAGGGTAATTGAGGTGTCGTTTGGTAAGTTCGGTGAAGGGCGAATAGGTAAGCTATAAAAGCGATCATGCGACCAGTTTTCTAGAGGAATTACGGTCAAATCGGCTTTTTTATCACCCTCTAACCACATCTCTGCATTGATCATGTTGGCATATTCGCCAATGGTCATACCATATACCAATGGTATCTGGGTCATACCAAGAAAAGAAGTATGTTCGGCTTCCATGGTAGGGCCGTCAATATAATGTCCGTTGGGGTTTGGGCGGTCCAATACCAAAACGGGTATTCCTTTTTCGGCACAGGCTTCCATAACCAATTGCAATGTAGAAATGTATGTGTAAAAGCGTACACCCACATCTTGTATATCGAACAATACCAGATCTAAGCCTTCTAATTGTTCTTGAGTCGGTTTTCTGTTCTTTCCGTGTAATGATATTAATTCTAGTCCCGTTTTGGTGTCGGTACTATTTTTCACATGCTCACCGGCATCGAAATTACCCCTAAACCCATGTTCTGGTGCAAAAACCTGTTTAATGTCAACATCTAAAGAAAGAAGACTGTCTACCAAGTGGGTGTACCCATCGGGTTTAAAAATGACGCTTGTTTGGTTGGCGACAATGGCTATTTTTTTGTCTTTTAAGAATGGTAAGTACGCTTTGGTTCGGTTGGCCGCTACCACAATTTCTTTTTCTTGTACTTCAATTTTTGGCTCGTCTTGGGTTGGTGAGTTGTTGGCTATTACTTTGGTATCGTTTCCACAGGTAGCCAATACCAAAAACCATAATAAAACTGTACTTTTGAAATTGGATAAAAATAACATCATTTGAATCTAGAATATTTTATCGCCAAACGGCTTATAAAGGGTAAGGAGCATAAAATTAGTATTTCCGCACCAATAATAAAAATAGCCATTGCCGCAATTGCCATTGGGGTGATCATGATGTTGATCGCTATTGCTACCGGTTTGGGTTTAAAAGATAAAATACGTGAAAAAGTAACTGCTTTTAACGGTCACGTACAAATTTATAATTACGATAATAATAATTCTGAGGTATCTGTAGTTCCGGTAAGCACGCAACAAGAGTTCTATCCAGAATTTAAAATGGTAGACGGGGTACGTCATATTCAAGCAGTAGCTACCAAGGCCGGTATCATTAGAACTGAAGATACCTTTGAAGGTATTATAGCCAAAGGCGTAGGTAAAGATTATAACTGGGAACCATTCGATGAATTTCTGATCGATGGTGTGCTGCCTGATTATACGGGTGATTTGAATTCTGATGTGCTCATTTCTAAAATTATGGCGAACCGACTAAATTTTAAGGTGGGCGATTCGTTTTTTACTTTTTTTCTAAGGGATGATGCTCCGGATAAAATTCCAAACCAAAGAAAATTTACCATAACCGGCATTTTTGATAGTGGTTTTGAGGAGATAGACGGACTCTATATTTTTACCGACATTCGCCATATTCAACGCATGAACAAGTGGGAAGAAACAGAGGTTGGTAATTTTGAGATATTCTTGAACAGTTTTGATGATATTGACCAAAAAGCGAATGAAATCTATGGGCAAACAGTATCTAGTTTAGATACAAAATCCATAAAGGATAAATATTACAAGATTTTTGAATGGATAGGGTTATTCGATTTTAATATTGCCCTTATTATAGGTATAATGATTATCGTGGGTGGTATTAATATGATTACGGCACTATTGGTACTTATTTTAGAACGTACCCCAATGATCGGAATTTTGAAGGCTTTGGGTACTAATAATTGGAGTATTCGCAAAGTCTTTTTATATAATGCCGCTTACCTTATTGCCGTTGGCTTGTTCTGGGGTAATTTAATTGGTTTGGGCATAATTTTTCTTCAAGATCAGTTTCGTTGGTTTAAGTTTCCAAACCCTAAGGAATATTATATTGAATACATTCCGGTGAGTATAGATTTATGGATTATTCTTCTTTTAAATGCCGGGGTATTGTTGTTATGTTTATTGATGTTGTTGATACCGTCGTATATAATTACGAGAATTACACCGGTGAAGGCCATTAGATTCGAGTAGTGTAATTTTCATAAGCTTATTGTGTAATTCACCTTTGATTACCCCTCTTTTTGGTAAATTTGATGTAAAACAAATCACATGCATCAAAAGTTACTTCTTACCCTATTTGCTGTGCTTTTATTGACGGGAGTCAATGCGCAGAAACTTTCAAAAAACGAGAAAAGGATTGTAAAATCCATTGAGCAGAATAATGCCGAAGCTATTTCATTTTTAGAGAAAGTTGTAAATATCAATAGTGGCACTCTTAATCTAAAAGGTGTAGAAAAGGTGGGAAAGGAATTTGCAACTGCTTTTACTGATATTGGTTTTGAAAGTACTTGGATTCCTATGCCCGAAGAAATGAACAGGGCGGGTCATTTATTTGCCGAAGTGAAAGGAACAAAGGGTAAGAAATTATTGTTGATCGGTCATTTAGATACGGTGTTTGAAGAAGATAGTCCGTTCCAGACTTTTGAGATGGTGAACGATTCTATTGCACATGCGCCTGGTGGTAATGACATGAAAGGGGGTAATGTAATTGTACTCTATGCGTTAAAGGCTTTACAACAAAACGGATTATTGAATGATGCCCAGATCATAGTTGCCTTTACAGGAGACGAAGAAAGTACGGGAAGTCCTTTAGAGAAAAGTAGGCACGATTTAATAGAAGCGGCAAAAAGAAGTGATATTGGTTTGGGTTTTGAAAATTCAACGGGGTTCAACTATGCTACCGTCGCCCGTAGAGGTTCTTCTGGATGGAAGGTTGAGGTAGAGGGAAAAAGAGCCCATTCTTCAGGCATTTTTAGCGATGATACTGGTGCAGGTGCCATTTTTGAAATGTCTAGAATCTTGAACGGTTTTTATACCGATGTAAAAGGTGAAGATTTGTTGACCTTTAATCCTGGTACATTGGTCGGTGGTACTTTTGTGGAATTCGATGAAATGAGTAGTAAAGGAACCGTGTTTGGAAAAACAAATGTGGTTGCACAAAAAGCGGAAGTGCGAGGTGGCTTACGTTTTATTTCCGAAGAACAAAAAGAACGTGCTCGCGAGAAAATGAGAGCGATAGTAGCCGATAATTTGCCGCAGACATCTGCAACGGTAACTTTTAAGGATAGTTACCCGGCAATGCAACCTACGGAAGGTAATAAGGCTTTACTTGAAAAATTAAATGAGGTGAGTTTAGATCTTAAACAAGGTGAGGTATTAGCATATGATCCTGGTAAAAGAGGTGCTGCAGATACGTCTTTTGTAGCTGAATATGTAGACTGTTTAGACGGGTTGGGTACCATGGGAAATGCTGCACACACCCCTGAAGAAACGGTAAACTTGAATACTATTGAGGCATTGACAAAGAGAACGGCATTATTAATTTATAGATTGATAAATGAGTAATATGACAACATTAAAACATAAGGATCACGAAGTTAAAATCGAAATAGGTGAGTTGGTGGGCTATCGAGTAGACGGTCATGAGTTTATGCATCAAAAAGGAAACCCCGGTTGGCGTAGTGTAGATACTGAAATGTTCCCTTTGATCGGGCCAACGAACGAAGCCGATTTTAAAGTAAAGACTCCTAAAGGATTTGCTGTTCAAGATCAGCATGGTCTATTGCGTGAAATGGAATATGAGTTGACGGAGCATACTGCTTCTAAAGCAGTGTTCTCAAAAAAATATACAGCCAATACCACGGTGTTAAACTCGAAATACCCTGCGAAGTCTACCGCTGAGAAATTAAGCTGGCCCTATGATTTTGAGTTTGTGAAAACCTTTGAATTGACCGGTGATGCTTTAGAGGTAACGTTTACTATTTCGGGTGAAGAGGGTATGCCTTTTATGTTAGGCTATCACCCTGCATTTATGTTGCATTCTAAAAACGCCATTATTTCTACCACTAGTCAAGATATTACCATTCCTGAAGTTATGGCAGTAGGGAGTAGGGCGCTACAGGTGCCTAAGACAGATACGATTACCTTAAAGGATGAGAAATCCATTCAAATAACATCTGAAGGCTTTAGCCATTTTATGTTGTGGACAGAAGTGCCAAATATGGTGTGTATTGAGCCCATAACATTCTATCCATATGCCGTTGCACAAGAAAACCTAGCGGAAGGTTTTACGAGGCTTAAAAAGGAACCGGCTGTTTTTAAAGTGGTGTTGAAACCTATGTAGTTTTAAAATCACCAGTGTATGTGTTATGATGTAAAAACGAGTTTAGAGGCACAATTAAAACGTGCTCAGCGAAACCAAGATTTAAAGGCAATAGAGGAAATTGTAGAAAAATTGGGACCGTTGACAGACTTGCCGCTTCATCATGCATCGGGGTTTACGCATCCAGAGGTATTGATTTACACCAATGAAGACCCGTGGTATCCAATTGTGGCTACGTGGGGACTTATTCCCCATTGGGTGAACACGGTTGAGCAGCAAAAGAAAATTTGGAATAGTACATTGAATGCCCGGGTCGAAACCATATTTGAGAAACCAGCGTTTCGAGATGCCGCACATGAAAAAAGATGTATTTTTTATGTGGACGGGTTTTATGAGCATCACCATTTTAACAATAACACCTATCCTTTTTTTATCCATCCAAAGAACAAAAAACCTTTGGCACTTGCAGCTTTGTGGTCTAAATGGCAACATCCAGAGCATGGTGGTACTATTAATTCATTTTCAATAGTAACTACATTAGGAAATGGTATGATGGCAAAAATTCACAACAACCCTAAATTAAAAGAGCCACGTATGCCTTTAATGTTATCCGAAGAAATGGAAGAAAGGTGGCTTTCATCAAGCTCAACTATTGAAAAGCAAATAGAGGAAGTATTAAATTCCACCAATGACATCGCATTAAAAGCCCATACCGTTGGCAAGCTTCGCGGTAAGAATTATATGGGCAATACGGAGTCTATTTGTAATGAAGTTGAATATGCGGAGCTAGATCCCGAAAAACTAAATTTATAAATATGGCTTATAGTGAGTATCTGGCAGATAGGGTAAGACCAAGGTTGAAAGGAAAAGGTCTGGTTGAAGAGAAGAAAATGATGGGCGGACTCACATTCATGGTCAATGGTAAAATGTGTTTGGGTATCATGTTCGATAAGAAAACCGAAGAAGATAAATTAATGGTTAGGGTGGGTAAATTGAATTATGAAAAATTATTGCACAAACCCGGTAGTACCCCAATGGATTTTACAGGTAAACCCTTGCGAGGTTTTTTATTTATTGGTCCTGACGGCTTTGACCATGAAGACGACCTTGATTTTTGGGTAGTAAAAGCGTTGGAGTTTAACAAGCTTTTAAATGCATGAGCTATTGGTTTCAAAATACGCATTCGTGCCCTTTATAATGATTAAATTTACGGCGTGAAAAACATTTTTCCTTTTCTGGATTGGATTTCATCCTACAAAAAAGCCAACTTTATTAAAGATTTGTTGGCAGGTATTACCGTGGGTATCGTATTGGTGCCCCAAGGGATGGCCTACGCAATGATTGCGGGTCTTCCTCCGGTTCATGGTTTATATGCATCGTTGTTTCCTGTGCTCACCTATGCACTTTTAGGTACTTCAAGAAAAATTGCTGTTGGTCCTGTTGCGATGGATTCGTTATTGGTTGCGGTAGGTTTGGGTACTCTAGCTATTACAGGAGTTGAAAATTACATTAAAATGGTGGTGGTTCTTGCCTTTATGGTAGGGGCAATTCAATTTTTGTTAGGGGTGCTTCGTATGGGTTTTTTGGTCAACTTTCTTTCTAAACCAGTCATCAGCGGTTTTACTTCAGCTGCAGCCATTATCATTGTTTTCAGTCAAATGAAACATTTATTGGGTATTTCGGTGGTTGGCAGCAATAGAATTTATGAGACCATAATCAATATTTTTGATAAGCTCGGTGAGATAAATTATGTTGATTTCGGTATCGGCCTAGTTGGTATCGCATTATTGCTTGGTTTTAAAAAATGGACGAAAAACATACCCGGAATATTAATAATCGTTGTATTGGGTATTTTGGCTGTTTACTCTTTTCAATTGGAATCTTTTGGTATAAAATTGGTGGGTAATGTGCCTAGTGGGTTGCCTTCTTTTATTATGCCATCATTGAATATCGATGATATAGAGCAATTGGCACCTATTGCCATTGCCTTAGCACTGGTGGGGTATTTAGAAGCCATTTCTATCGGTAAGGCAATAGAAGATAAAACGGGAGAAGATACCATTAAGGCCAACCAAGAATTAATTGCTCTAGGTTCTGCTAATATTGTCGGGTCTTTTTTTCAAGGGTATCCGGTAACGGCAAGTTTTTCTAGATCGGCTATTAGCTTTGATGCGGGTACAAAAACGAATTTAAGTGCAATTTTTAGTGTGATTTTGGTAGTGCTGACACTGTTGTTTTTAACTCCCCTGTTCCAATACCTCCCTAATGCTATATTGGCTAGTATCATAATGGTATCGGTAGTAAAACTTATCGATATTAAGTACTTTAAATATTTATGGCAGAACAGAAAAGATGAATTTTTTGTGATGTTGGTCACCTTTTTGATTACGTTATTCATTGGTATAACACAAGGTATATTAATAGGTGTTCTATGTTCTCTTTTATTAATGGTATATAGAACCTCTAAACCACATTTTGTGGAGATTGGGAACATTGGCAATTCAGATTATTATAAAAACGTAATTCGTTTTGCAGATGAGGTCGTGGTACGTAATGACCTCTTAATAGTAAGGTTTGATTCTCAGTTATATTTTGGTAATTCTGCCTATTTCAAAAAGCAGTTGTTAAAGCATATAAAGGCAAAAGGACCCAAGTTAAAGGGAATTATCTTGAATGCGGAGTCAATAAATTATATTGATGCAACAGCAGCAGATATGTTGACAAAATTAATACATGATATTCGGGAACGTGAGTTGCAGTTCTACATTGCGGGAGCTATAGGTCCTACAAGGGATATCATATTCAGTACCGGAATTATAAAGGAATTACAGCGCGAATTTTTATTCGTAAAAACAAAAGAGGCGGTTGATTTTTTCGATGACCCCAATGAGGTATCGTTACTGGCAGCAAAGGTGGCTTACGAAAATAGTAGAATGGCGAAAATGAATAATGTCAAAAAATAATAATTCTTGTACCTTAAGGGGTGAAGAAGTAGATAGAAAATTTTAAAAATTAGGAGATATGAACATAGAACAGATATATACAGGATGTTTAGCTCAGGGAGCATATTATATTGAAAGTGATGGTGAGGTGGCAATTATTGATCCGTTGCGCGAGGTGACTCCGTATTTACAAAGGGCAGAGAACGATAATGCTAAGATTAAGTATATATTTGAAACTCATTTTCATGCCGATTTTGTGAGTGGGCACGTTACCCTTTCAAAAGAAACCGGGGCTCCAATAATTTATGGTCCTACGGCCAGCCCAAGTTTTGATGCAATAATAGCGGAAGACGGACAAGAATTTAAATTAGGAAAGCTGACTTTTAAAGTATTACATACCCCTGGGCATACCATGGAAAGTACTACGTATTTATTACGCGATGAAAATGATAAGGATTATGCGATTTTCTCTGGTGATACTTTGTTCTTAGGAGATGTGGGCAGACCGGATCTTGCTCAAAAATCGGCTGATATGACGCAAGAGCAATTAGCAGGTACGTTGTACGATAGTTTGCGTACTAAAATAATGCCCTTGTCTGACGATGTTATTGTATACCCTGCACATGGTGCCGGTTCTGCATGCGGTAAAAATATGATGAAGGAAACTGTAGACAGTTTGGGTAATCAAAAGAAAATGAATTATGCCTTAAGGGCTGATATGACCAAGGAAGAGTTCATAAAAGAGGTAATCGATGGTTTGTTGCCTCCACCTAAATATTTTCCTTTAAATGTAAAAATGAACAAGGAAGGTTACGAAGATATAGGCGAAGTGCTTAATCGTGGTAATGTTGAGCTTTCTCCAGATGAATTTGAAAAAGCCGCTAACGATACTGAAGCATTGGTGTTAGATGTTAGACATCAAGACGAGTACGTTAAGGGGCATATTCCAAGGTCAATATTTATTGGGTTAAACGGTGATTTTGCTCCTTGGGTGGGAGACTTGATCGCCGATACCAAACAACCATTGTTATTGGTTGTACCAGAGGGTAAAGAAGAGGAAGCCATCACTAGATTATCGCGTGTAGGTTTTGATGCTGCAATAGGATATTTAAAAGGCGGAATTGATGCTTGGAAAGCAGCAGGAAAAGAAATAGACCAAATAAATTCGATCACGGCATCCGAGGCAAAAACTTTAATAGATAAAGGCAATGCGGTTTTTGATGTTCGTAAAGATGGGGAGTACCAAAGTGAGCATTTAGTAGGTGCCGTGCATGCGCCTTTAAGCGAGTTGAATAAACATTTGGGTGAATTTCCTGAGAAGGGAGAATTCTTGGTGCACTGTGCTGGTGGTTATCGTTCGGTAATTGCATCTTCAATACTGAAAAGCCGAGGTATTCATAATCTAATCGATGTAAAAGGTGGATACGGAGCCTTAAAAAATGAAGATTTGGAGAAAACAGATTATGTTTGCCCAACGACTTTATAGTTGAAAAACAGCATTTGGATTTTTTCTTAAATAACTTTCTACAATACGCTGGGTTTCCAGCGTATTTTTTTGTGGTGTAATGAACATCTCTAGATCTTCCATTTGAGAAATGGGCAGTTCGTGAGGTGCAAACCCGTAACCGGCGTAGTTGTTTTCTTTGATGACTACAAATCCGTTTTCATCCATAGTTCTTCCCTTGGTCTTTATCACAAGCGTAGAAGCAACCTCTTTTATACTTTGAAGGGCATTATGAACGCGCTGGTTGTATTCCTCCACCATTTCCAAATTTGAGCAAATACCAATACACTGCTTAATTTTATAGTGGGAACATACAACCACATTTTCTTGTAAATGACAGTACTTGGGGCACAACTCAAAAGTACTGCACAGGGTTTCCAAATATTGCCTGGCTTCGGTGGGACTATAGCAAATAGCAATAGGACTTGGAGTCATTTTTATTTTATTGAATGCAAGATGAATTATCCCGTTACGATCTACGTACGTAAATATGCCGTATTGCTGTATTGACCTTTTCTGCGCACTATTGTATTTAGGGTAGTAATGTTTAATCTCTGCCGATTCTTTTAAAAGAGCAATGAGCTCATTACCGGTTTCTTCATAGTCTATAGATGCGGTTTCACCACAAAGCACCAATTCTTTGGTTTTTTTATCATAGAAATGACCTAGGACCCTTTTTTTAATATTCTTGGCTTTGCCTACATAAATTATTTTGCCCTTATGGTCTTTAAAATAATATACACCGGGAGTACTGGGTAATTTTAAGAATTCCTCTTTGGGTAAACCAGGTGGTAAAGTAGCTTCTTGAGATTTTGCGTTCAAGAATTGCTTAAAAACCGTTTCGGCATTTTCTGCCCTTAACAATTTATGGAACAAAAGTACGGTAGCGTGCGCATCGCCTCTAGCACGGTGTCTGTCGGTTAACGGTATGCCCAAAGCCGTAGTTAATTTTCCTAAGCTATATGAGTTATAGCCGGGTAATAGTTTTCGAGATAAGCGTACCGTACATAATTTCTTTCTAGAGAAATCATGACCGAGTAATTTAAACTCGTTTTTGATGACGTTGTAGTCAAAATTGACGCTGTGGGCTACAAAAATGGTGTCTTTGGTAATGGCTTCGATTTGCGGTATAATTTCCTCTAGTAAAGGCGCATTTCGAACCATGTCATTGTCAATACCGGTAAGACCGGTTATGAATGCGGGAATCTCACATTCTGGGTTAACTAAAGAGGTAAATTCATCTACCACCTCATGACCGTCATATTTAAAAATAGAAATTTCCGTAATTCTATTTCCTTTTATGCCGTTTCCGGTAGTTTCTATGTCAATTATCGTATACAAAAAGTGAGGAATAACTTATCGGTACAAAGTTAGTTCAAAATGAATTAGTAAGACTTGTTGTTTAGCAGCATAAAAGAGAAATTAGGTCTATTGGAATAGGAGTAATTAACTGCTGTAAAGCTGGGGTAATGTTATATGGGGAGGTCAGTGGTAATATTGTGTAATGGGGACAGATAATTTTAGATGATTTACATCTAGTATTAACTGGAACTTTAAGGTAAGTTATACCTTATGATGTGTCGGTTATTTATTCTGGGAATTGATAACGGCTACATCTGTTTTTTGAGTATCTAAATTTTCATTTAATAAGTCGGTCTCAACATTCTCGCGCACTACGTAATCAGAAACTAGGTCGTAGTCTTTACCGCAAGAAGATAAACTTAATAAGAAAACAATGGCTGCAACAGGGACGAAAAAGGCTTTGGTCGGGTGGAATTTCATGTAAATCTTGGTAAAATTATCTCGCTATATTATTAACGCAATCCGAAAATATTTAAACTTTATGCATTAACGACGAAAAGTTGAATTTATTCGATGAAATGCACACAAAATGTTATTAACACTAATTGTTAATAATTCACAAGGGTTGGTTATAAGGATATAAGCTAATAATCAGTAACGCTAATCTTGGGTTTGGATTGGTGAATATAAAAACCAAGCCCTTCATTTTCGTTGCTTCTCTAGTTCCCCCGATTTCGATTAGCAATTTCCATGAAGGGCTTGGTCTAAAATATGTTCAAGGTTTTAGAAAAATCTAATCCTCTTCGATTTTTGTGTTTATAGTGAAGCTTTAATATTACCAAGAGCTCAGATTCGGTCAGTTCATAGTTTGCTTTTATAGATTTAATTTTTCGTTCACCTATTCTAGCTAAAATTTGAAGTTCTTCTTTTTGTCTTTGCATTTTTCTTGGTTTAAATCCGTCCTCTTGAGGGAAGGACGGATTTTTAACAACTAACAATTGATCGCTATATAATCTAGTTTGATCATAGGGTAAAACTATTTGAACTTAAAATATTGGACAATACCCAATTAAGGGTATTTTTTAACTTAAATAATTTTATTAAAATGAAGAGTTGTTACATTCAATAAGACTCCCTATTGGTATTTTTTGAGAATTTGATAAGTTATAAGTATTTGAATTTTATGGTTGAATACTATATCAATTGTAAGGAGTAAAAACTGTCTTGGATTTTAAATCAATCAAGGTAAAATGAATTTAAAGTTTCCTTGATGTTTAGTTAAACTTGAACCTAATAAATGATTGCATATTTGCAGCGAGTTTAGAATAAGTTTGAGTTAGTTGAAAAAACCGGCATATCCTCATAATGTGTCGGTTTTTTTGTGCCCTAATTTTACTTCAGAAAGTAAAAAATCGATAGTCTTAGAATTATCGGTTTTTAAAAATGTACCTACTAATTTTATTGATTTCATACTTCTATGTCAATTCTAGAATATTAAATAGGTATTACATATAAGGTGTCATAATTAATCTTAGCTTTAAGGTGAACGTTAGTATCTATCACCTTACGCATATTTAATGAAGATTACCGAAAAGCCTGCCATTTCTAAGAAAATTGGAGTTTTTGCCATTTGGGCAATTGGCGTTGGTATGGTGATTTCAGGTGAATCTTTCGGCTGGAATTTAGGTTGGGCCATTACCGGACCATTATGGTTTTTTATTCCTGTAGCAGTTGCGGCCTTAATGTACTTCGGGCTAGTGCAAAATTTAATTGAATTGGCATGTGTTTATCCTAATGCCAATGGTCCGCATTCTTATGTAGAAAAAGCTTTTGGTCAGAAATGGGGTTATTTTGTAGGGCTGGCTATTTTATTTGAATTTTTATTTGCCACTCCTGCAATTGCCAGTTCTCTCGGTGAATATTTAGGGTTTTTAATAGATGATTTAACCATGTCTCCTTGGATAGCTACACTTTTTATTCTGTTTTTCTCTATCATAAACCTTTTTGAAATGCACGTTGGGGTGCGTTTGTTAGTAATTTTGACCTTACTCGCAATTGCAGAATTATTTTTGTATCAAGGTTCTGTCATTAGCTCTTTTCAGGTGGAAAATCTTATGAATTCAGGAGTGGGGTCGTTTGATGTTGAGCGTTTTGTTCAAGCTATTCCATATGCTATTTGGTTGTTTTTAGCCATTGAAGGAATATCGCTTATGACCAAAACAATAGATAGAAAGGGCTTTAGAAAAACGATCACCAAGGGGTATAATCTCGCTTTTTTTACCTTATTAACTTTGGCGCTTTTGGTGTTATTCCTTGCCGCTGGAGGTATAGATTGGACATTGCCAGAAAGTATGGATATACTGACTGAAAATCACCCAATGCCGGCATCTATGGCATTGATATTGGGCAAAGAGAATTTTTTGGTGCAACTATTTACATTTATTGGTCTATTTGGACTCATAGCTTCCTTACAAGGAATTGCTTTTGCGGCAACTACGCAGCTAGAACCCTTGCTGCCAGATTTAAAAATCAAAAGGGTTTCTAAAAGAGCCGTTGCTTCTGCGTTGGTTTTTATTATTAGCCTTGTCGCTATTTGGAGTAGCCAAACAGGATTTTTAATTGAACTGTCGGTATTTGGAGCGGTATGTATGTATTTGGCGGTAAGTGCATCTTTATTAGTTTTAAGAAAGAGGAAAGACTTGGTGTCAACGGTATCTGATCTCGATTGGTATCGACATTCAGATTTTAACCCTATTTTCTCAACCGTTAGCGCTATGACTGCTGTAATTATTTCGCTAATTTGTGTATTGGCTTTTGCATACCTTCAATTTACGGCGTTTGTTATTTTTATTGCTTGTAGCTTGGTGTATGTATTTTTAATCCGGAAAAAGTAGCATGGCTTATCAATTTACATTGGGAAAACAGAATTATCTTTTCGATGATTTGAAATCTGTTTTGGCAAAAGCGAGTCCGTTAAGATCGGGCGACGCTTTGGCGGGTTTGGCAGCAGCTAGTAATACCGAAAGAATTGCGGCTCAGTATGTGTTGAGTGAATTGCCCCTAAAAGTTTTTTTAAATGAAGCTGTAGTTCCTTATGAATTAGATGAGGTTACTCGGTTAATAATCGATACCCATGATTTCAAAGCTTTTGATAATATTTCTCATTTTACGGTAGGTGACCTTAGAGATTGGTTGCTAGAATATACTACATCTGGGCAAAATATTTTAGAAGTTAGCAAGGCATTGACTCCCGAAATGGTTGCTGCCGTATGTAAGCTAATGCGTAATCAAGATTTGATTGCCGTCGCTTCCAAAATACAAGTAATTACCCGTTTTAGAAACACGGTCGGCTTAAAAGGTCATGTTTCGGTGCGCTTACAGCCCAATCATCCCACGGATGATATGAAAGGAATTTTAGCAAGTACGATAGACGGTTTGTTGTATGGTTGTGGAGATGCGGTTATTGGTATTAATCCCGCAACCGATAGTCCTAATGTGACTGTCAATCTATTGAAAATGCTTGATGATGTTCGTTTAAAATATGAAATACCTACCCAGAGTTGTGTGTTGTGCCATGTAACTACGGCTTTACAGATTATGGATAAAGCTCCGGTAGATTTGGTGTTTCAATCTATTACCGGTTCGCAAAAGGCTAACAGTTCTTTTGGTATCGATCTACAAGTTTTAAAGGAAGCTCATGATGCTACTTTAGCTTTGGCGAGAGGTACGGTTGGTAATCAATGTATGTATTTTGAAACCGGTCAAGGGTCTGCTTTATCTGCAAATGCTCATCATGGTGTTGACCAGCAAACAATGGAGGCAAGGGCTTATGCGGTCGCAAGACACTTTGATCCTTTTTTGGTGAACTCGGTGGTTGGTTTTATTGGTCCGGAATATTTGTTCGATGGAAAACAGATTACCCGTGCAGGATTGGAGGATCACTTTTGTGCCAAAGTTATGGGGCTGCCAATGGGTATGGATGTATGTTATACCAACCATGCAGATGCCGATCAAGATGATATGGATAATTTATTGACCTTATTAGGCGTAGCCGGATGCAATTTTTTTATGGGTGTACCCGGTACAGATGATATAATGCTAAACTACCAATCTACTTCTTTTCATGATGCATTGTATTTACGTAAAGTTCTTGGTAAAAAGCCAGCACCGGAGTTTGAAGCTTGGTTGTTGAAAATGGGTATTGTTGATGAGTTGGGAAATAAGCGTATTGTGGGTGATACGAATAAATTGCTGTTGAATTTATGAGTAAGGATATATCCATAGCCAATAAATGGCAACAATTAAAAAATCATACTAAAGCAAGGGTAGCACTGGGCAATGTGGGTACTGGTTTGCCGTTGAGCGAAGTACTGGCATTAAAACATGCACATGCAATGGCAAAAGATGCTATTGTAACCAAGTTAGATGTTGAGGGGTTATCACAAAAATGTAAAGCGCAGGCAATACCATATCAAATATTTAATAGTAGGGCAAGCGACAGGCTTGAGTATTTGAAAAGACCCGATCTTGGCAGGCAGTTATTGTTCAATACTAATTTAAAAAAGACTGAAAAGGTCGATATTGTTTTTGTCATTACTGACGGACTTTCAGCAAAAGCGGTAAATACCAATGCTTTTAAAGTTTTAAGTCACCTTTTGCCAAAAATAAACGAAAGCTATACTTATGCAATTGCACTTGTTCAACAAGGGAGGGTTGCTATAGGTGATGCTGTAGCGGAATTGTACCGTGCAGATTTTGTAGCTGTGTGTATTGGTGAAAGACCGGGTTTGTCCTCCCCTGAAAGTATGGGTATTTACACCACGTATCATCCAAAAATAGGCTTTACCGATGAGCGTAGAAATTGTATTTCAAATATTCATTCGAACGGACTAAGTGGTAAACAAGGTGCTCAGCTTCTGCAGTATTTAATTGAAAAATCTTTCGCTTTAAAAATTAGCGGAGTATCATTAAAGCTTGAAGTTGGTGAAATATTAAAGAGCTAGTTTTTAAAGCTTGACCTTTATTTCCTTTATTTTGAACGCTTGTGTTCTCAATAGATTTTGAAAAATACGAACTATTCTTTCTTGGTTTTCTTCAGGAATACGCCCTCCTATAATCCAATTTTTTTTGGCGTATTTAGTACTTTCCAAGTTGAATTCGCCCATTAAGCATTCTAATGCTTCCTCGCGAGTTTCGTCGTTCATTTTACTGAACATTTGTTTTATATTTTCGGTCATTGGTGGTTATGGTAGTTTTCAAAAATAAATAAAAAAGTCTTTCAGCTTGCCAAAAAAATAAAATAGATATGAGCATTTTCATAACATCTTAATGTTTACTTGACCTTAACTTAAAATAATAATGAAATTTTGACCTCACTTTTGCAATCTGTTAAATTTTCTTGAGGTATAACCACACCTTAAGCTTACTGACCAAACTTCCATATTTATACAATAGACATATGAAATTTCTGAAATTACCAATAGCCTGCTTGTTGTTTATTAACATGCTTGTAGCTGTTGCCCAAGATTATAAAGTTCATTCCCATAACGATTATAAACAGAATATTCCCTTTTGGAAAGCCTTTGGTGCAGAGGTGCAGTCGATTGAAGTAGATGTTTTTTATAAGAACGGAAAGTTAATGGTTGCCCATGAACAAGGAGAAATAGAAGAAAATAAAACATTAGAGAGGCTCTATTTAAATCCGTTGCAAGAAGCTTTAGATTTAAATTTGTCTGCCAATAGATCTTTGCAATTATTGATTGATGTAAAGACCGATGCCTATAAAACTTTAGATGCTATTGTAGTTAGTCTAAAAAAGTATCCGTCGATAATCAGCAATAAGCATGTGAAAATTGTCATCTCTGGTAACCGCCCGGCATTGGAAGAATATGTAGATTATCCAAATTATATTTATTTCGACTATCAAAGTCTACAACCTGTAACTGATACAGAAGTACTTGATAAAATTGCCTTGGTAAGTGTTAGTTTCAAGAACTATTCTGAATGGAACGGTAAAGGCAGGCTTACCTCACAAGACTATAATAACGTAACAGAAGTTATAGCACAAGCACATCAATTAAAGAAGCCTTTTCGATTTTGGGCTACACCCGATTCTAAATCCGCCTGGAAAGCTTTTGTAAACATGGGTGTCGATTTTATAAATACCGATATGCCTAATGCGTGTGTAGCTTATGTTTCTTCTTTAAAGGATAGGGTGGTGCTAAATTCCGTTTTCTCTGAAGTTTACCATCCAAGTTTTAAGTCGGATAAAGCACAGCGCTCACCAAAGAATATTATTTTAATGATCGGTGATGGTAACGGGTTAACGCAAATATCATCTGCGGTTTTGGCAAATAACGGGGCGCTTTCTTTAACACAGATAAAAAGTATTGGGTTGATTAAGACACAATCTGCCGATGATTTTACTACAGATTCTGCCGGTGCTGGTACGGCTATAGCTACTGGTGAGAAAACAAATAACAGGGCGATAGGAACCAATGTAGATGGTGAACCTATCCCTAATCTAACCGAAATTTTATCTAAAAAAGGCTTCAGTACAGGCATTATTACTACCGATGAGATTACCGGGGCAACACCTTCTTCTTTTTTTGCGCATAGAACAGATAGAGGAATGGCTACAGAAATTGCATCGGATTTGCAAACTTCTCAATTGAAACTATTTATTTCTCGACCAACTGCAGCTATAAAGAACAATGAAGATACCGGTTTTGTAATGAAAACAGATATCAATACCATTGCAGCGAGTACAGAACTAAAAGTTGGGGCATGGTTCAATACCGATAAAAAGGACTTATCGGGGTATATTCAAAATTTGGCTTTGGCAACTAAAAATGGAATTTCGTATTTAAATAAAGAGAAACCTTTTTTCTTAATGGTAGAGGGAGCAAAAATCGATAGCTATGGTCATGCTAATCATATTGAAGGTGTAGTGACCGAAAGTATTTCTTTTGATAGAGCTGTTGCAGAAGCTATAAAGTTTGCAGATGCCGATCAAAATACTTTAGTAGTGATTACGGCAGATCATGAAACTGGCGGGTTGACCATACCCCAAGGTAATGTAGGGTTACATGAAATTGAGGCAGATTTCACTACCAATGACCATACTGGCGTTATGGTTCCTGTTTTTGCATACGGACCAATGTCACAAGAATTTCAAGGGGTGTACGAGAATAATGAAATTTTTGCAAAGCTATTAAGCGTGTTGGATATAACTACAAAGAAGTAGTTTTTAGCAACTATCTAGAGGTCGAGCTATAGAGATCATTTTACCTAATGTTTACAATGTTATAATATCACTTCAATTAATTTAAGGGAGATTTGTGAACTATGAAAAAGGAGGGCATGGATACTATTGAAATTGAAGACTTGGTTTTGCGTGTTAAGAAATCAGATCAAAAAGCATTCAATACATTGTTCAACGAATTATGGGAACCTATGTATTCCTATGCCTGTTCTATTCTTATGAATGACAGCCTTGCTAAGGATATCGTACAAGATATTTGGGTCGATTTTTGGCAAAGAAGACAAGATGTTGAAATCAAGTTTTTGAAGTCATATTTGTATAAATCCATTCGTTATAAGTGTTACAATCATTTAAGGGATCAAAAGTTCAATAAGATCCAATTGGAAGTTGCCAAATCTGTGTCGGTTGCATCAGAAGTAGATCAAAGTGATGATGTCATTGAATTATCTACCAGAATAAATAGTGTTATATCAAACCTTCCAAAAAGATGTCAGGTAATTTTTAGACTAAGTCGAGTAAACAATATTGACAATAATGAGATTGCCAGTCAATTAGATATTTCCCAACGTTCTGTAGAGAATCAAATTTCTTATGCTTTACGTCAATTACGTAAAGAACTTGCTGTAGCAAAAACGTTGTTTTCCTTTCTTTAGTTTCTTTTTCATTATCTAAAAGTTAAGTGAACGGTTGCTTTGTTAAGTAACCATTAAGCCTGCTTTTTTGAGTGTGCGTACCCCGTCTGTTTCGGTACTTGTCATTGTAACGATAGTATAATGACCGAAAAAGAAGTAAAAATACTCATGACCAAGTTCCTTAATGGTACCATCACAGCCAATGAGGAAAAGCTATTAGAAAAGTTCGATGCTTCTTTAATTATTGAAAATGAAGATCGTGTTTTTAAAAGTGATGACAATAAAAAACAACTAGGTCAAAAACTGTTGCATAGAATACACAGTAAGCAAAATAAGAAGTCGAAAAAACCGTGGCTAAAAGTAGCGGCAGTAATTGCAGTTGTTATCAACCTTGGGGTTGTAGCCTACTTTGGTCTGAATGCGGATAATAAAGTGCCTGAAACCGTTTCACAAATAGTTGAAACCACAGATTGGGGTAAACGAAAAGATTTTGTGCTATCTGACGGAACTGAGATAAAATTGAATTCGGGAAGTACCATTTCATTTCCAGAAAAATTTATTGGCAATACTAGGGAGGTAACATTGATAGGAGAAGCTTTTTTTAATGTAGCCAAGAATCCTGATAAGCCTTTCATTATTAAATCTGGAGATTTATGTACTACGGTTTTAGGTACATCATTCAATATTAATGCCTACCCAAAAAGTGATGATATTTCAGTGACCGTGGCTACGGGTAAAGTGCAAATAGGAGCTAAAAACAGTATGGTTTATCTCTTGCCAAATGAGCAGGGAGTGTTCCATAAAAAATCCGATAGTATATCAAAGAATGATGTTGACACTAACAGTTTAATCAATTGGCAAAAAGGACTACTAAAATTCAATGATATAACGGTTAAAGAAGCTTTAGGAATGTTAGAGAAGTGGTACGGAGTAACCTTTGTAATACATGATGATCAACCATTGGATTGCCATATTACAGCTTCATTTGATAATGAAACCCTATCTAATGTTTTAGAAAGTATCACTTATGTGAAAAAAGACTTGTCTTTTAAGCCATTAAAAAACAATACCATTCTGATCAAAGGAAAATGCAGAGATAACAACCAATAAATCAAAAAACCAATCTATGATGTAAACTTAAAAAAGAAGACAGCCTGTAACACTTTGGCGAGCTAAAACAGACTGTCGATTATTCAACGATTATTTAAAAAAAACAACCATTAAACATTATGTGAAATTATGAATTTGCTAACTAATAAACAATTTATCAAGTTGACATTCAATACGTTTTGTCTCCTTATAATCATGGCGATGCTGAATCCCATACTTGCAGCTGACCTTAGGGGCCAAAAATTAGAAAATTATAAAGTGGATATTGCCGTAAAAGGCGCATCGGTTTTAGATATTTTAGATGATATCGAAAATCAGACGAATTTTAATTTTGTCTACGATCGCAAAGTAGGTAGGCTTAAGAATACCTACAATATAGCTTATGAAAGCGTGTCTTTAAGATCGGTTTTAGAGCTAATGGCCAAAGATGCCAATTTAACCTTTAGAAGAATTAACAAAACCATCTCGATAACTGTAAAACCTAAGGTCTACAAAAGAGTGGTAGAAGTTGAGTTTCTCACTGTAAATGGTACGGTAACAGATCAAGGCGGTGTTCCTTTGGTGGGTGCAACGGTACTTGAAAAGGGAACTTTGAACGGAGTTACGACAGATTTTGATGGTAACTTCACCATTGACGTTAAGAGCGATGCTGTACTAGAAGTATCGTATTTGGGCTTTACAACTAAAGAAATAGCGCTACAGGGTCAAACTACGTTGACCGTTCAGTTAGCGGAAGATGCTACCCAGTTAGATGATGTTGTTGTCGTTGGTTACGGTACTCAAAAACGATCGGATGTTACCGGCTCTATTGCATCGGTAAAGAGCGAAAACTTTAATAAAGGGGTAGTTGCCAATCCTGGTCAGCTATTACAAGGTAAGGTTGCCGGTGTTAACATTACTTCGGTAAGTGGTGAGCCTGGTGCCTCTCAGAATATCGTTATTCGTGGTATCGGTAGTTTTAGATCAGGTACTTCACCTTTGTTCGTTATTGATGGTTTTGTCATTGATAACACTTCCACGGGTGTAGCTTCCAATCCTTTAAATTTCATCAATCCGCAAGATATTGAGTCTATGGATGTATTGAAAGATGCTTCTGCCGCTGCCATATATGGAGCACGTGCTGCAAACGGGGTAATTGTGATCACTACCAAAAAAGGAAAAACCGGTAAAACGGAAATGAATGTGTCGGTCTCAACTGCTTTTGCAACATTGGCAAATAAAATTGATGTGTTTTCTGCGGATGAGTTTAGAACGCAGGTGCCAGCGGTTGGTGGTACTTTGGTCGATGGCGGTGCAAATACCGATTGGCAAGATGAGCTTACACAAACAGGTATATCTAAAAATGTAAACTTTTCTATGAGCGGTGGTGCTTCAGATAAATTCAACTATTATGCTTCGGTAGGGGTTGATGATCAAGAAGGTACGTTTGCAAACAGTTCTTTAAAAAGATACTCTGGTCGTTTAAACTTAAATCAAAAAGCATTGGATGGTAAGTTGAACGTAGATTTTAATCTTTCCGCTACCAGAACATTGAACAATAGACCAGATGCTAGTGCTACGGTTACAGATATGTTAGAGTTGAATCCTACCGTTCCTTTATACACGAATGGAGAACCAACGATATTGGATGATAACAGATTAAACCCGTTGATACGTAACGAAATTTATGCAGACGAATCTAACAGCAATCGTATTCTAGCCAATATTTCTCCATCTGTAGAAATTGTAAAGGGGCTAACGTATAAACTGAGCTTGGGTGTCGATTATTCTTCTACGAATAGGGATCAGCAACGTGCACCTTATGCTTTGTTAGAAGATTTAAATCAAGGGTATTTAAATACATGGATCACTACGAACCAAAATACACAGGTAGATAATACCTTGACCTATACTTTTGAAAAAGGTGATCATGGTGCAACGATTTTAGTTGGTCATTCATACCAAGAAGTGTTATTTCAACAAAAGAAATTTGAGTTGGAAAGTTTTGCCGATAATGACATCGAGCCAAGATATCAAGATCAGATCAGTAGTCAAGAGTACCCAACGAGCATGTACTCAACGGCTGAGAAGAATGAGCTGCAGTCTTTCTTTGGTAGGGTAAATTATGATTATCAAGACAAGTATTTGCTAACGGCGACCATGCGTGCAGATGGTTCTTCAAAATTTGGTGAGAACAATAAATACGGATATTTTCCTTCTGTTGCCTTAGGTTGGAATATTAGTAAAGAGAATTTCTTGGCAGAAAGTACAGTTGTCAACAACTTAAAGTTACGTGCTAGCTGGGGGCAAACGGGTAGTCAAGAAGGTATAGATAATAAAGTATCCTTGGCGAGTTATATTGATAGTAAGAGCGACAATGATACTTATCCTTTAGATGATAGTGCCACTACCTTAGATGGTTACCCTTTTGGTACGGTACCTGCGCGAACTGCCAATCCTAATTTAAAATGGGAGGTAGCTACACAGACCAATATTGGTTTGGACTATGGTTTCTTGAACAATAAGATTACAGGTACAATAGATTACTTTAATAAGGTAACTACAGATGTAGTTTTGTTCGCCAATAGAGTAGATCCAATTCAGCCAACCGAGAAAATATGGACCAATCTTGAAGATTTGGAAATACATAACTCCGGTCTTGAATTTGCATTGGATTTTAGAACAATGATCGGTGAAGATTTCTCATTAAATGTTGGTGGTAATGCTACTTTCATAAACAATGAGGTAACAGATTCTCCTTTTGCCATTATTACCACTGGTGCTGCGCAAGGTGGCGGTCAAACCGGTGCTACGATCAATGGTTATTTAAATAATGAAGCTATCGGTACTTTTTACATGAAAGAATTTATCGGTATTGGTGATGATGGTTTAAATCAATTTAGAGATGTTACTGGCGATGGTGAAATTTTAGATGATGATCGTATTGCCGCGGGTAGTGCTTTGCCAGATTTCACTTATGCGTTCTACTTGAATTTCGATTATAAGAATTTTGATCTTGGTTTTAACTTCAATGGGGTTTCCGGTAATAAAATTTATAACCATACCGCAATGTCCTCTTTCTCAAAAGGGCAATTAAGCAGAAACTTGAATACTACAGATTTTGCTATTCAATTTCCAAACGAAGATGTTAGCAATTCCAACGAGGTTTCAACGAGATATTTGGAAGACGGTGCTTACCTAAAATTGAATAATGCTACGTTGGGATACAATCTTTTGGCAAGTAAAATAGGCTTGGGCGATTATGTGAACGATATACGTTTTACACTTACAGGTCAGAATTTATTCATCATTACAGATTATACGGGCTACAGCCCAGAGGTAAATACAGGTAGTGCAATAGATGGTATTCAAACATTTGGTATTGACCGGTATACTTACCCTAATTCAAGAACCATCTTGTTCGGTTTAAATGTATCCTTTTAACATAAAAAAACTATCAAAATGAAAAATAAACTAATTATATCGTCATTGTTTCTTGTCGCTTTGTTGACATGGAGCTGTACGGATCTAGAAGAAGAATTATTAGATGAATCATTGACCGGTGCCCAGGCAGAAGTTATTAGCGGAGTTATTGCGCCTGCTTACGGCTATATTTCTTGGACATGGAGGCATACCAACTATTATGGTTTACAGTTAATACCTTCAGATGAGGCTATTTTGCCTTATAGAGGAGGAACAGATTGGTTTGATGGTGGTAAGTTCTTGGCGGCACATAGCCATAATTTTACTCCTACAAATGATTTGGTCGCCAGTGGTTGGAACGAGCTTACTACCAATATTTCTAGAACCTTGGCAGCAATTGAAGTACTGACTCCGTTAGCGGATGAAGGGGATGCAGAAGCTGCAGGGGCTTTGTACGAAATGAAAGCGTTAAGGGCTTATTTGAACATGTTGTTGTTAGATAGTTGGGGTATCGTGCTTAAAAAGGAATCATCTGAAGAACTTTCTGAGGTATTGAGAACCCAAGATGCCATTGATTATATAGAAAGTGAATTGTTATCGGTTGTTGATGTAATCAATGATGACAAAGGACCTGGTAGAATGACACGTTCTGCCGTTTACGGATTCTTGGCTAGATTAAATCTTAACGCTGCTGTATACCGTGACCCTTATGGTACGCCTAATTTTACGCAAGCCGATATGGATGCGGTAATAACATATACCAGCAATATCATAGACTCTGGAAGTTTTTCGTTATCTCCGGAGTATTTTGAACTGTTCAATGATGAAAATCATTCAAATCCTGAGTTGATATTTGCATTAGATCAACGTGGGGTATTGACAAGAGAGCATAGCCGTTGGGCATATTGGTCTATTGCAGGATCAATGTTTCCAAGACCGGAGTGGCCTAGTGCCGATGGTACTGACGGACCTGCCATTACTTCAGATTTTTATCAAACATGGGCTGATGCCTATGGCGATGTAGATCCTGCAGAAGCAGATGCGCGTTTCTATCAAAAAAATACATTGGTGCCAGATGTACAATTGGCAGATTTAGAAGGTCGTGAAAAACTGTTGGAGACAGAGACCGAAGATAGTTTTTACTGTGTGCAAGATGTTGCTTTTGAAATGGACAGAGGTATTCTTCGCGGTATACAGTGGGGACCAAGAAAAGGAGATGATGGTCAGTTTCTTACCTGTGAAGACGGTACAGTTAAAATATTACCTGTAAGACAGATAAAAGGTAACGGTCCTTCACGAGATATAGGGTATGTAGATCACACTTTAGAAATTGATTTCACTAATGAAGGGTCATTACATAATACAGGGTATAGAGTTTCTAAATATCAATTTAGCCGCACTTCACCTAATGGTAATGGTAACAGTAGTGTTGATTTGGTGTTAATGAGATTAGCTGAGGTATACTTAATGAGAGCGGAAGCTAAATTAAGGAATGGCGATACCGCTGGTGCTTTGGCAGATGTGAATATAGTAAGAACATCTAGAACCGCACGCCCAGAACAAACGCCCGCTCCTTTATCTACTATAGATGCGGATGACCTATTTCGTGAGCGTGGTTTTGAACTATATTGGGAAGGGTTTAGACGAGGAGATCAAATACGTTTTGGAAAGTATGAAGATAGCTGGACAGAAAAAACGGATACAGATGTAAATCATAGATTATTTCCTATACCGCAAAGTGCCGTTGATGGTGCTTCTGGTATAGATGGTTTCTTGGATCAGAATCCAGGATATTAATCGAAAACTAATTTTAATTGGAAACGGTAAGAATGTAAATTCTTGCCGTTTTTATTTCCATAAATAATATACGATGCGAAAAATTTTAATATTAATTGCTGCAATACTGTTACAATCGGCGTGTACTTCACAAACAGCCATAATTAAAGAAGAAGCAAATGTGTCTGCCTCTAAAGAGGAAGCTCCGGTAAATATAATTCTCATGATCGGTGACGGTATGGGTGTTCCTCAAATTTCTACCGCTTTTTATTTTGAAGATCGAACTTCAAATTTTGAACGGTTCAAAAGTATCGGATTTCATAAATCATCTTCTACCAGTCATTGGATTACCGATTCTGCTGCTGGTGCTACTGCATTTTCTATTGGAGAGAAAACTTATAAAAGGGCAATAGGTGTTTCGGCAGATACGGTTCCAAAAGAAACGATTTTAGAAAAATTACAGGATAAAGGCTATAAAACAGGACTTATAAGTCTAACATCTATAACCCATGCCACACCGGCTAGTTTTTATGCCCATGTGAAAGATAGAGATATGCACGAAGAGATAGCCGAGCAATTGGTGGTCTCTAATGTTGATTTTTTTGCAGGTGGAGGAAAGAAATATTTTAACCAGCGTAAGGATGCTAAAAACCTATTTAAAGAATTGGCAAATAGGCAGTATAATGTTGATACTTTGGCATTGTCAAAGTCCAATGCGTCTACTAAAAATGCATTTATTTTAACCGAGGAAGGGTTGCCGTCAAAAAATAGATGGTCGTGGTGATTTTTTGAAAGAGGCTACAGAAAATGCACTGCATTACTTTGATCAGGCGAACCGGCCATTTTTTATGATGATAGAGGGGTCTTATATTGATTGGGGAGGTCATGCCGAAAATGGGGAAATGGTAATCTCTGAGGTAAGTGATTTTGATCGTACGCTGGGTGCTGTTTTAGATTTTGTAGAAAGTCATCCTAATACCTTATTAGTGGTCACAGCAGATCATGAAACTGGTGGAGTAAGTGTTGGTAAATTTTATGAAACAGATAAGGAAAGCGGTAAGAAAACAGAGGTGCCACAAAAGGTAGGTGTGTATTTTAATACCGATCAACACTCGGGCGAATTAATTCCAGTATTTGCTAAAGGGAAAGGTGCTCATAACTTTCAAGGGATATATGAGAATAGTGAGATTTATCATCAAATGATGAAAGTGATTTTGGAGAGTGAATAATGTTCAAGGAAACTAAAATAAATGGTAGGGTCTTTATTTTACTAAACTTTTGAGATTTTGCAATTTGATATATAATAATCCCCTCAACAAACCAGAGGTTTAACTTATTCTACCACTTTTTATAACCATCTAATAACATTAAAAAAGTTACTAATAGTAAATAAATACTGAATTTTGAAGTAAATATTTACTATTAGTAAACAAATGTTGCGTGTTTAAAATTTCTAAAATAAATATGAACGTACTTCTGAACGGAGCTTTTGCTTCATTCGGACTCTATTTTTGTATGTATGCTTTTAGAAAGCCTTTCTCGGTAGCAACATTCGATGGTCAATTTTTATTCGGTATCGATTATAAGATTCTTCTCATTCTGGCTCAGGTAATGGGGTATATGCTTTCTAAGTTTATTGGTATTCGGGTGGTTTCAAGTTTAAAAGCACAGCATAGAGTAGCCTACCTCACGGGTATGATATTATTTGCAGAGCTGACACTTGTTTTATTCGGACTATTGCCAAAACCTTATAATTTCATCCTTTTTTTCTTCAACGGACTCTCCCTAGGGATGATTTGGGGAATTACCTTTTCTTATTTAGAAGGTAGAAAAATGACCGAAATTCTAAGTATTATTTTATGCTCAAGTTTTATTGTTTCCAGTGGTGCCGTGAAATCTGTTGGGTTGTGGCTAATGACCACTTATGCTATTTCCGAATTTTGGATGCCGGCGGTAACCGGTGCAATCTTTTTACTTCCGTTTTTTATATGCCTGTATTTTTTGAAGAAATTACCACCGCCAACGACCGAAGATATTAGTCTTAGGAAAAAGAGAAAACCAATGTGTGCGGCAGACCGCAAGCAGGTTTTCAAAAGATTTTCTTTCCCCATCATAATTTTGGTGGTTTTTTATACCGCGCTTACGGCATTGCGAGATTTTAGGGATAATTTTTCTAGGGAATTATGGGACAGTGTAGGCTATGCCGGTGATGCTTCTATCTATACCTTGGCAGAACTGCCCATTGCATTTTTAGTCTTGCTGGTACTGGGGTTGTTCGGTTTGGTAAAAAATAATTTTAAGGCATTTATGGGTTTTCATTTCTTGTTGATATTGGCAAGTATACTTGTGGGTGTTTCTACCTTTTTATTTCAGCACGGTGCGATGTCTCCCGTATATTGGATGGTGCTCATAGGCTTCGGGCTGTATGCCTGCTATGTGCCTTTCAACTGTATATTTTTCGATAGAATGATAGCAACATTTAAAATTAAAGGTAACGCTGGCTACCTTATTTATATTGCTGATTCTTTTGGCTATTTGGGTAGTATGGCTGTGTTGCTCTATAAAAATTTTGGACAACCCAACAGTTCATGGCTTCAGTTTTTTGTAAACGCTACCTACTGTATTGCATTTTTGGGCGTTGGAGTTTCCGTAGTGTCAATGTTTTATTTTCAAAAGAAATACAAGCAAGATAATTCTAGTTTCCATTTTAAAATACCTATGGTTAATGGCAGATATTGAGTATGATTTAGTTGTAGTTGGTGGTGGTGTATTAGGTACTTTTCATGCCTATCACGCTATGAAAAAAGGTTTAAAAGTGGCTTTGCTCGAAAAAGATGCCATGCCCAAAGGGGCAACCGTTCGAAATTTTGGGCAGGTAGTGCCATCTGGCATGAATACCAAATGGCAGCAGTACGGTCGTAAAAGTTTAAAGATTTATAAGAAGATTCACGCCAAATTCGATATTTCGGTACGTCAAGAAGGTTCTATTTATTTGGCTTCCAACGATGAGGAAGTTCAGCTTATAGAAGAGTTAAAGGAAATAAATCGTGCCAATGATTACACCTCCATACTATTTACAAAGACGGAATGTCTTAGAAAATATCCAGGTCTAAACGAACAATATGTAAAAGCGGGCTTATTTTTTCCGGAGGAAATTACCGTAGAACCCCGTACCATGATCGGTCGTGTACATAAGTTTTTAAAGAAAAAGGGTGTCAGTATTTTTTACAAAGCCAAAGTCATTGAATGCAACGCTCTAAATAACGAGGTAAGTACACAATTGGCCAATGGTAGAATGTTGTTGTCTTCTAAAGTGATTATCTGTAATGGGAGTGATTTTAAAACCTTGTATCCAGAGATGTTCGCTACTAGCGATTTAGAAATTTCTAAGTTGCAAATGATGAAGACGAAATCACAGGGCGATTATAAAATTAGTGGTTCTATTTTAACGGGACTTTCCATAAGAAGATATGAGGCTTTTGCCGAATGCCCGTCATATTTAAAGATTAAATCCAAAGAACCATTGGATAGCTTAGAGAAAAAATGGGGTGTTCACATTTTATTCAAACAAGCTATGGATGGAGGTGTAATTCTGGGGGATTCTCACGAATATGCCGATGCGGATAATATAGATGACCTTGGGTTTGACCTAAATATGGATATTGATAATCTAATGCTGTCAAAAGCCAAAGAAATTTTTAGCTTACCTACTTATGAAATAGAACAACGCTGGTTCGGTATGTATTCGCAATGTAAAAACGCCGATATTTATGAGCGTACCATTGATAGAAATATACATATCATAACTGGTATCGGCGGCAAGGGAATGACGGGCAGTGCCGGTTTTTCAAAACATAACATTCAACAACTTTTTAATATTTAACATGCATACAATTAAATTGGCCGTATTTGATATGGCGGGTACCGTTGTCAATGAAGACAATGTGGTATACAAGACCTTACAGAGAGCTATTAATGAAAGAGGATTTCAAGTGACTTTGGATTTTGTCTTGGAACACGGTGCCGGTAAAGAAAAACATCAAGCTATAAAAGATATTATTAAAGCGGATATAGGTAGTGTTGATGCAGATATGGCAGCTTCCATTTTTGAGGATTTTAAAGTATTGCTGGGTAAAGCTTACGAGCAATTGGAGGTTGATAGTTATGATGGGGTAGAGGACTTGTTGCTGGCCTTAAAGGAGAACGGAATAAAAGTGGCTTTGAATACCGGTTATGATACCCAAACAGCCCAGTTGTTATTAGATAAAATGGATTGGGTCGAAGGTAAACAATATGATGTTTTAGTAACTGCAGATGACGTAGTTCTTGGTAGGCCTAATCCAGATATGATCGTTGAGGCCATGATGAAACTTAACGTGCAACAAGAAGAGTTGGTGTTAAAGGCAGGTGATTCCATTATTGATATAGAAGAAGGTAAAAATGCCAACTGTGGTGTAACTATAGGTGTTACTACCGGTGCACATACCAGACAACAGTTGCTCAGTGCAAACCCTACCCATGTTTTAGATAGCTTGACCGAATTAAAACAGTTGTTATTGCCATCATAAAGAATAAAATGAAAATAAAAAAAGCCACTGATTGTGGCTTTTTTTATTTGTATTCTGTGGTTAACTATATAAAAAAATAGAGCACTAGCATAGTTGCTGTGCTATTACTTCTATTTTCGGGTACATGGGCAATTCTACCATCAAAGAAAATAGAATCCCCTTCTTTTATAAGTACTTCTTCTTCGTCTATAATGTAGTAACATTCTCCCGAGAGCATGTATTTGAATTCGTAGGCATCGGTTTTCACCTTATCTCTTTTAGAATTTGGATGCACGTGTAGCAATACGGCTTCAAACCCAAGGCTGTTCAGTTGTTTTCCGAAAATAAAGGAATACGAAAATCCTATGGCATCGTCTTCCTTTTCAATAAAAGTATTGTCCTCTTTTCGGGAAACAATAAAATTGGCACCGTTAGATTGTGGTAGTCCGCTAAAAAAATCGGTCACCTCTATATCCAAAGAGCTGATAATTTTTAAAAGCACAGGTAAAGAGGGTATGGTTCTTCCGTTTTCTATTCTAGAAATAAGCCCGGCAGTGACCCCTGCACGCATAGCAATTTCACTAATAGTCAAATTTCCATTTTTGCGAATTTCCTTTATTCGTTTTCCTATTCCAATAAGGTAATCATCCATTGATAAGTGTTCTCCTACAAACATAATGAAAAATAAAATGTATTGGTTTTTGATGGGTGGTATGGCTGTAATCACCCATTATAAAGGGGCTTAACATAAAACTTACATTTTGCATATTTGTAAATAATGTTTAACTAACTTTTAGGTAACCTTAGCCTTGCAATGGTTGCAATTGCTTAATATATAATAGTCTTGTCATTGAATTTTCATTTAGATATTTGCTGAACTAACAAACCAAAGTTTACAAATACGAACAAAATGAAAAAAACATTATTAATTACAATGCTTGTTTTCTTAGCAAGTTTTGTAGCACATGCCCAAACGGTTTTTACGGGTACTGTGTTAGATGAAAACCAAGTTCCTTTACCTGGTGCCACAGTGGTAGTGAAAGGAACAACGAACGGAGTTGCTAGCGATTTTGATGGTAACTTCAGTATTGAACTAAACAGTTCAGATGACATTTTAGTGGTATCTTATATCGGGTACATTAAACAGGAGTTTGAAACTGCGAACAAGCTAACTGGTACTATATCACTACAGCCAGATTCTCAACAACTAGATGAGGTTGTGGTTACCGCATTGGGTATAGAAAGAGAGAAAAAATCGCTGGGTTATGCTTCACAAGAACTGGATAACGATGAAGTTGTTCAGGCAAGGGAACCCAATTTATTGAACAGCATGTCCGGTAAAGTTGCCGGTTTGCAAATTACCAACAGCCCAACTGGTTTGGGTGGTTCTGCAAGGGTTTCTATTCGTGGCGATGCTTCTTTGGATATTAATGGTAACTCGCCATTGTTCATTGTTGACGGTACACCTATTAGTAATGAAATTGTAGGGTCGAGCGGATCTGGTACACAAAGTGTAGATTATGGTAACGGCGCCGCAGAAATCAATCCGCAGGATATTGAATCGATCAACGTACTAAAAGGTCCGGCTGCAGCAGCACTTTACGGGTCAAGAGCTGCGAATGGTGCAATTATTATTACGACCAAGAAAGGAACATCTCAAAGCAGTAAATTGGGGGTATCCTTTAATACCGGTATTACCATTGAAAATGTTTTGATGTTACCAGATTGGCAAAATGAATATGGTCAAGGTAACAATCAACAGTTCTCTTTTGTTGACGGTAGCGGTTCTGGTATTGCCGATGGTGTTGATGAAAGTTGGGGACCTCGTTTAGATACCGGACTTATGATCGCACAATTTGATTCACCAAGAACAGACGGTACTCGTGGTGGCGACACTTTTGTTAGTGATGCCGATATAATTCCAACGCCATGGGTTTCTCAACCGGATAATACTAGAGATTTCTTTGAAACGGGAATAACAAAGACCAATAGCATCGCTATTTCAAAAAGCGGAGAAATGGGGAACATGCGTTTGTCTTTTCAGAATTTAGATCAGGAAGGAACATTACCGAATACGGATTTAAAGAGAAATACTTTGAGCTTTTCTGGTACCATGAACGTATCGGATAAGGTTAAGGTAAATGCCAATATGAATTATGTAAAAACCGATAGTGACAACAGACCTGCGGTTGGTTATGGTACGGAAAGTATTATGTACTTGTTTATCTGGTACGGTCGTCAATTGAATACCAATAATTTAAGAGATTACTGGCAGCCAGGTTTAGAGGGTACGCAGCAGTTCAACTACAACTACAACTACCACGATAACCCTTACTTTACCATGTATGAGAATACAAATGCGCAAGACAAGGATCGTATGTTCGGTAATGTGAGCCTTACCTATGACATCAGCGAAAACTGGAAATTATTATTACGTAGCGGTAGAGATTTCTATAGAGATTTTAGAGTTCGTAAAAGAGCGTTTAGTACACAGCGTTTCCCATTTGGTACATACCAAGAGGATAATATTTTCTTCGAGGAAAGTAACTCAGATTTCTTATTGAGTTATGATAAGGATTTTGGTGAAAAGTTCAATTTAAATGTTTCTGCAGGTGGAAACCAATTGCGCCAAAAGCAAGATTTCACTAAAAGTGTTGCACCACAATTAATTAACCCTGGGGTATATTCTTTTAACAATAGTAGACAGGCGGTACAGGTAAGTTCTAACAACAGTGAAAAACGCATCAATAGTTTATATGGGTATGCACGTTTAAGTTATGACAATGTATTGTTCATGGATATTACAGGTAGAAATGACTGGTCTAGTACTTTGCCAGAGGGGAATAACTCTTATTTCTACCCATCGGTGACATTAAGTGGTATTGCCAGTGATATGTTCAATATGCCAGACTGGGTAACGTTTGCTAAAGTAAGGGCTGCTTATGCTGAAGTAGGTAATGATACTGATGCATATAGGTTACGTAGCTTCTATCAAAATGAGACTGCTTTTGATAGTTCTACGCCCATATTGACGGAATCATCTTTGATACCGAATGCAGATTTAAAACCAGAGATTACAGGTTCTTACGAATTCGGTTTAGATCTACGTTTCTTGCAAAGCAGAATCAATTTAGATCTTACGTATTATGACAGTTCTACTAAGAATCAGATTATCAACATTAGTACTGATATCGCTAGTGGTTACAGTAGTCAATTGATCAATGCCGGTGAGGTTCGTAACTACGGTTTTGAAGCTATTGCGAACTTTGTTCCGGTACTTACAGATAACTTTAAGTGGAGCTCTACCTTTAACTTTGCTACCAACAAAAGTGAAGTGACCGATTTAGGCGATGATATCCAGTTCACCTTAACTTCAGCGAACGGGGCATATATTCAAGCTCGTGAAGGTGGTTCTATCAGTGCGATCTATGGTAGAGGTTTTCAAAGGGTAGAAGATGAGGACAGCGAATATTTTGGTCAAATGATCATCAATAATCAAGGTATTCCAGAGCGTACAGATGATTTGGTCTACCAAGGCGATTATGCGCCAGACTTTACTTTGGGCATGCAAAATACGTTCAAATATAAGAATGTTGACTTAGGATTTTTGATCGATACCAGACAAGGTGGTATCGTAGTTTCTAGAACAAAAACCATTGGTAGTACTTCTGGTCAATTGCAAGAAACATTGGAAGGTAGAGAAACAGGTATCGTTGCAGAAGGTGTAGTTAATACTGGTACAGCCGAGAGTCCTAATTATGTGCCAAATACCGTAAATGTAGATGCTAGAACATTTAACAACAGATACTACGAAAGAGATAATGTTGAAGCTGCAAAATATGATGCTTCTTACACTAAACTACGTGAGGTTTCTTTAGGGTATTCTTTTCCACAGAAAATGATCAACCAATTGCCTATTACCAATGCAAGAATTTCTGTAACAGGTAGAAACTTGATTTTATGGACAGATAACCCACATTTCGACCCTGAAACGGTTGGGGTATCGGGTGGTACGCTACAACCGGGTATAGAGAATATGTCTTACCCAAGTTCACGTTCGTTTACCTTCAATTTACAGGTTAATTTCTAAGAGTAGAAGAAACTATTAATTAAAGAAATCATGAAAAAAACACTATTAATTATATGTTCTTTGGTACTGGCGGTAAGCTGTACCGAAGATTTTGAAACGATCAATATAAACCCTAACTATCCTGCTTCTGCAGAGCCAGGTTTATTATTGCCCGGCGTACAAAGAGAGATGGCTTACAATTGGGGCGATCAAGGTTGGGAAGAAGGTTTTACCGTAGTACAATATGGGGCTAGACTACAGTTTACCAGTGGTGATACCTATAACTGGTCTCCTTCCGGTGATCCTTATGATAACGCTTATGCATCTTTAAGAGATGTGGAAAATATTATTAGGGATACCGAAGCTAACGAAGATGCCCAGAATTATTACGGCGTTGCCTTGGTGATGAAATCTTGGATCTATTCTTATGTTACCGATGCTTACGGAGATGTGCCTTACTCAGAAGCTACCATGGGTATTGAGAATGGTAATGTTACTCCTGCTTTTGATGCTCAAAGTGCTATATATGCCGGTATTTTGGCAGATTTAGAAACAGCGAATACGGTTTTGACAGATGCCGATAATATTTCAGGTGATATTTTTTACGATGGCGATATTGAAAAATGGAGAAAATTTGCCAATTCGTTAAGATTGCGTTTGTTGATGAGAATCAGTGATGTGGATAATGCAACCGCAGTAGCTGGTATGACTCAAATTACGAGTAACCCAACTGCATACCCTATTTTTGAGAGTAATGAGGACATGACCTTCGTGGCATGGAATTCAGATAACCCACAGCCAAAATATGACACGCGTAGTGGTAGTTTTGATGAGGTTCGTTTAAGCCAAACCTTAGAAACTCGTTTAAAGGATTTGAACGATAACAGATTGTATGTTTTCGCACAGCCTACTACAGCTTCTGAAAAGGGAATTTTCTCTGAAGATTTTGATGATTATGTAGGTATGCCAAATGGATTGGATGATGAGGCAGCATTAGGCTACAGTCCGTCTGGAAATCCAGATGAGTCTGGATCTAATTTCATTTCCAGATTGGGTATATTATTAGGTTGTAGAGCATGTAACCCAGAGCAGGCATCTGCTACCGCTTCACAGACCATTATCATGAGCTATTCTGAACTACAGTTCATTTTGGCAGAGGCTGCGGAAAGAGGATTCATTTCTGCAGGTGATGCGGCAACGTACTATGAAAACGGAATTAGAGCTTCTTTTGAGTACTACACTGAAAGAGTTGCTGCTGGCGGATGGTCTGATATTGCAAACGCTATGCAAGCAACGGATCTTGATGCCTATGTAGCGCAAGATGCCGTAGCTCTTACGGGCGATACCGATGACAACTTGGCTAAAATAGCACTTCAAAAATGGATTTCTCTTTTCTATACGGGTTTTGAAGGCTGGTCCGATTGGAGAAGAACGGGAATGCCAGAGGTAATTCCTGGTCCCGATGCCGTGAACGATGGTATGGTACCGGTTCGTTTTCAATATCCTAATTCTGTAAAATCTACGAACAGCGAAAACTACAATGCCGCTGTACAAAGTATGGGTGCAGATGATATTAATACCAAACTTTGGTGGGATGTTGATTAAGCATAGGGTTAAAAAATACACTTCAATTATTGCACTGACCATAGGGATGACTTCCCTATGGTCTTGTGATTATGACAAGTTGGATAATATGGGTGCGGAAAATACCCATGTGGTGGTCATTGGTTTTGATGGGTTGAGTCCCGACGGACTCCAGAATGCAGATACGCCTACTTTCGATAAATTGATGCTAGAAGGAGCATTTACAATGCATGCTAGGGCGGTATTGCCAACAAGTTCAAGCACTAATTGGGCTTCTATGATTATGGGAGCAGGACCAGAGCAACACGGTATTACTTCCAATTCATGGGAGAAGGATAATTTAGTTTTACCGGCAGTTACGCAGAGCGAACCGTTTTTATTTCCTAGTATTTTTCATTTGATACGTGAACAACGAAAATCGGAGAAAATCGGAGCCATTTATCATTGGGGCGGTTTTGGTCGCTTATTTGAAAAAAGTGCCGTTGATTTTGACGAAAATCCGGCTACGGAAGAAGAGACTGCCGTAAATGCTAGTAGTTATATTAAAGTAGAACAACCGTTATTTACGTTTATTCATTTTGACCATATTGACCACGCAGGTCATGAGTTTGGACATGGTACAAAAGAGTATTATAAATCTGTTGAAAAAGGAGATTCATTATTGGCTGAGATTATGAAAGCCATAGCTGAATCTGATATGGCAGATAATACCATGGTCATTATTAGTTCCGATCACGGGGGTACAGGAAAAGGGCACGGTGGTGAATCTTTGGATGAAATAGAAATACCATTTATTCTTTGGGGAAAGGGTGTTAAAAAGAACTACAAAATTAAATACTCGGTATATCAATACGACAATGCAGCAACCGTTGCTCATGCATTACGTATAAAAACACCGCGCGCTTGGATAGGTAGACCTGTTATTGAAGCATTTGAGGGCGAAAAAATAGAAGATGATTATCCTGTTTTGGTACAATTGAAGAAACCGGAATTGTATAATCCGGCAAAAGGCTATGCTGCTGAAGGCGGATTGTTCAATGATTCTGCTGAACTCATTTTAAAGAATCCGAATTCGGTAGGTGAAGTAAAGTATACATTAGATGGGAATATGCCCAATAGTGATGCTGACACTTTTTCGTCACCAGTAGTGCTTACAGAAAATACGGTGGTTAAAAGTGCTGTTTTTGTAGACGGTGCCTTGAGTAGCGGGGTTAAAGAAGCGTATTTCAGAATTAAACCAGTGACATTAAAAGCTCCCGTTTCTTATGAGGTTTTTCATTTGGATAACCTGTCGTTTATTCCATCCATCGGCAATAGAAAACCAGATGCCACAGGTGCCGTATTCGAATTTTCATCAGAAGAGGTGCGTCAACATATTCAATCGAATACACTGTTCCGCTTTAAAAGTATACTTGAAATACCTGCGGATGGCGATTATAATTTTGCCATAAGATCAGATGATGGTAGTCAGTTATTTATTGATGGTGATTTGGTGGTGGATAACGATGGTGACCACGGCGTAAGAACAAAAAACGGAAGCATTGAACTTGAAAAAGGGAAGCATACCGTTGAGGTACTTTGGTTTAATGGTGGAGGTGATGGTTGGTTAGATGTGTATGTGAAAAGTGATGAAATGCCCAATCAGATTTTGTCGACCAATCTTTTAAGAAACTAACATTGAAAAAGTACAAATACCTCTTAGTTATACAGATTCTTTTGGTATCGGCATTTTGTTATTCTCAAGGTGTCAATATGCAATTACCCAGCTGGGAAGAGGGAATGATGGATATTCACCATATCAATACAGGTAGGGGAGATGCCGCTTTTGCCATTTTACCAGACGGTACTACTTTATTGATTGATGCTGGCGATATGTCTGAGACCCACCCGAGAACCTTGTCGGCAAGAAATGCACCTAGATTGCCAAATACAAATAAAACAGCACCAGAGTGGATCGTTGATTATATGCATCAGTTTTTTCCGAAAGGATATAAAAAACAACTGGATTATGCGCTGATCACACACTATCATGATGATCATTTTGGTGAATTGGATAGTTTAAGGATAAAAGCCGCAAATGGTGATTATAGGCTCACTGGTATTACCGAAGTAGGCAATAAGTTTCCTATACATAAAGTGTTGGATAGAGGCTTTACGTACCCCATTAATTTACGTAACCCCGAGATTCAAAATCAAGAAAGGTTTCAAAATGATGCCTATGGTATGGTGCCGACGCTTAAGAACTATTGGAAGTTTCTAGCGGCTGAACAAACTCGAAATGGTTTGGTACACGAGCAATTGATACCAGGGCAAAATAACCAGATCGCTTTGGTGAACAAAGCGAAAAAGTATCACAATTTTAATATTCGCAATATTGCCGTAAACGGAACAGTTTGGACGGGGGTAGGTAATGATACATTGGCTCTTTTTTCAAAAGGGGAATACCCGGGTGAGAATAATTTGAGTACCTGTATTAAAATTAGCTATGGAAAGTTCGATTATTTTACCGGTGGAGATATAAGTGGAGTAAATGGTATAGGTGCTACCGATGATAATTCTGTGGAATCTCATATTGCACCCGTTATTGGAGCGGTAGATGTGGCAACCTTAAATCATCATGGCAATCGCGATTCGCAGAATGATGTCTACGTGCGCACATTGAGACCACGGGTATGGATTCAACAAAACTGGTCATCAGACCACCCAGGTGATGAAGTATTGAGAAGAATAACATCCAAAGAACTATATCCGGGAGAACGTGACATTTTTTCTAACGTCATGTTGCAGGCAAATAAAGATGTTATTGGTGGTAGACTGGATCAATACAAAAGTCAAAATGGTCATATAGTGCTACGCGTATATCCTAATGGAAATAGCTACGCCATTTTTGTACTTGATGATACCACGGATAAAAGAGAAATAACCGCAAAATTCGGACCGTATGAAGCAAGATAAACTACAGAACAAGCGTACCGAAGGCGATATAAACAATACCAAGGCAAGAAATGAGTGGATTGAAGGTATCACTGATCTTAAAACCTTAAAATTATTGGAAAAAGATGCGCGTTTCTTTTTTTATCAAGCATTATCAACTCCGTGCTTAGACGTGCTTGGTAATTGTAACGGTGCACATATAGAAAATATATCTGGTAAGCGCTATCTTGATTTTCATGGTAATAATGTGCATCAATTAGGATTTTCACATCCTAAATTGGTAAAGCGTTTAACCGAGCAATTAAAGGGCTTATCTTTTTCTACCCGAAGATATACGAATGAGCCTGCTATAAAATTTGCAGAGAAGCTCGCCTCTTTACTTCCTTCAGATTTAAATCGGGTTTTAATGACCCCAAATGGTAGTTCAGCCATCGGTATTGCCCTAAAACTGGCACGAGCCATTACGGGCAAGTTTAAAGTGGTCTCTTTCTGGGATTCTTTTCATGGCGCATCTTTAGATGCGATCAGTGTTGGTGGCGAAGCGGTTTTTAGGGAGTATATGGGTCCCATGATGCCGGGAGTTGAACGCATTCCGCCACCGGTAACCTATCGCGGAATTTTTGAAGGTAATGAAGCCAAATGTTTGGAGCATTTAGAATATGTTTTCGCCAAAGAAGGTGATATTGGAGCCTTTGTTGCAGAAACCGTAAGAAATACCGATGTACAATTGCCATCTCTAGGGTTTTGGAAAGAGGCACGTGCCCTGTGCGATAAATATGGAGTGGTTCTTATTTTAGATGAAATTCCCATTGCCTTAGGTAGAACAGGTAAAATGTTTGCTTTTGAGCATTATGACATTGAACCCGATATTCTTTGTTTGGGTAAAGGATTGGGCGGCGGAATTTTTCCTCAGGCATGTATCGTTACCAGAGATAGGTATAACACATTTCCAGATATTTCATTGGGTCATTATACCCATGAGAAAAGTCCGTTAGGTGCCATGGCAGCTTTAACTACCTTAGAAATTATAGAAGACGAAAAAATCTTGCATAAGGTTGCTGGTGACTCGCTGAACATGTGCACATCAATGACCATTTTAAAAGAAAAGTACGAACTGATCGGTGATATACGTGGTCGCGGTCTACTATGGGGTGTTGAATTGGTTACCGATAGGGAAACAAAAGAAAAGGCGGTGCAGCAAGCAGAAAAGGTAATGTATGAATGCCTTAAAAACGGATTGAGTTTTAAGGTGTCTGCCGGCAACGTACTACAGTTGGCGCCAGCTTTGACCATCTCAAGAAAAGAGCTAAAAGAAGCCTTGATAATTTTAGAAAATGCACTGGAAAGTGCGAGTAATTAGATACGTATGAAAACAATAAAATTTAATGTGTTGTTAGTCCTTTTATGGGGAATTATTCTAAATGCCCAAGAAAAGGCAGCTTTTGTGGTTCAGCCTTATTTACAAGATGCGAACCCTACCGAAATTACCGTTAAGTGGGAGACATCGTTGGGTGAAGAAAGTGTTGTGGAATATGGTACTACACCAAAATTGGGGAAAAAGACAAACGGAAATGCTTATGATATTAACTTCAGTACTTCTCGTATTCATGAAGTGCACTTAACCGGACTCAAAAGGTTTACTACGTATTATTATCGGGTAAAGACCGGTAAGTTGGTATCCGATACTTTTCAGTTTAAAACTCCTCCATTTGCTAGTGATAACGAATCGTTCAACTTTTTGGCGATGAGCGATATGCAAATAGACCATCAAAATCCAGATAAGTTCAATGAAATAGTAAACAAAGGAGTGCTTCCTTTTTTAAAATCGGAATATGGTAATGATGTGCCAGATGATTTGGCAATGGTATTGATTCCCGGAGATTTGGTGGAGAACGGAGCAAAATATGAGCAATGGCAGAATGACTTTTTTAAGCCCGCGCAAAACCTATTTGCTGAAGTACCCGTGTATCCTGTATTGGGAAATCATGAACGAAACTCCAACTATTATTTCAAGTATTTCAGTCTACCAAAGAACGGTACGCCTGCGTATGCCGAGCATTGGTGGTATAAGGATTATGGCAATACGAGAATCATCGGGCTGAATTCTAATGATGGTTATCGTGATAGCCGAGAACAATTTGCATGGTTAAAATCATTGCTTGAAGAGACGGCTAAGAATGAGGAAATCGATTTTGTTTTCGCACAATTGCATCATCCTCATAAATCAGAATTATGGATTCCCGGTGAAGAGGAATCTTCTGCTAAAGTGGTAAACATGTTAGAAGAGTTCACTACAAAAACCGGTAAACCTAGTTTGCACTTTTTTGGTCATACGCATGGCTATTCAAGAGGACAGTCTAAAGATCATAAACACCTTTGGATCAACGTAGCCTCGGCAGGAGGTGCAATAGATAATTGGGGAGAATTTGAAGGTAGGGATTATGATGAGTTTAGCGTTACCCAAGATGAGTATGGTTTTGTTATGGTTGAGGTAGACGCCAATAAGAACAACCCTAAGTTTACGATCAAAAGAATAAGCCGTGGTAACGAATACAAGTTCAGGGAAAATGAAAAGACCGATGAAATCGTCATCTACGCAAATGAATATAAACCCAATACTCCACAAGCTATTGCATTTAATGGTACGGTGGAGTATACTGGCGGAATGTTAAAGGCGCAACCTTTTAAAAGTACGTTGAAAGATGCCTACCATGCGGCTTCGCACTGGCAAATTGCCACCACCGAAGATTTCAGTGATTTGGTATTGGATAGTTGGAAGCAATCTGAAAACTGGTATTACGGGGAGAACAGACAAAAAAATGATAACTTAACCGATGAGCCTACCAAAAGGCTAAAACCAAATACCAATTATTATTGGCGTGTACGTTACAGAGACCAGCATTTAAATTGGAGCGATTGGTCAAAAACGCAGTCGTTTAAAACAAATAACTAATTGATTATGAAAGTATTATTAAGAATGTTTTTGGTGACAATGCTATTTGTTACCACACAGATAAACGCTCAAGAAGATAAAGATCCCAATGTGTTTTTAATTACGTTGGATGGCGTGCGCTGGCAAGATGTGTTCACAGGTATGGATACTGACCTGTTGAATAGTGAATTCACACAAAATAAAGAGTTGCTTACTGAAAAATTCGTAGGACAATCTGAAGAAGAAAATAGAAAAATGTTGATGCCTTTTTTTTGGAATACCATTGCTAAAGAAGGACAATTGTATGGTAATAGAAATAAAGGGAGCAAGGTAGATTTAACCAATAAAATGCTGTTTTCCTACCCTGGGTATAATGAGATTTTAACGGGTAAGGCAGATGACGCCCATATTGATAGTAACGATAAAAATTATAATAAGAACGTAACGGTGTTAGAATTGGCAAACAGCCAAGATGAATATAAGAACAAAGTAGCGGCCTTCGCCAGTTGGGATGTGTTTCCGTACATCATCAACGATAAAAGAAGCGGTATACCTGTTAATGCGGGCTACATGAACGCAATTGGAGATCTGAACGAAAAAGAACAATTTTTAAATGAGATTCAAGAGCAGGCTCCCGTAATTTGGGAAAGTGTTCGCTTAGATGTTTTTACACATCACTTTGCGAAGGAGTATGTTAAAAAGAATCATCCGAAAGTGGTGTACATCTCTTATGGTGAAACAGATGATTTTGCACATGGCGGTCAGTTTGATTTTTATATGAAATCATTGCACAACACCGATGCTTTAATAGCAGATTTGTGGGATTATGTACAAAATGTTGCATTTTACAAAGACAATACCTATTTCATAATCACTACAGATCATGGTAGGGGAGATGGTGTTCAAGAAGATTCAAAATGGACAAGTCATGGTACAGATGTAAAAGGAGCCGAGCACACTTGGATCGCTATTTTGGGACCAAATGTAAATCCTGTTGGTGAAGTGGGCAATGGTCAACTATTTGCAAATCAGATAGCACCAACGTTAGCTAAAATCTTAAGCTTAAAATCGGATGATAGGTCAATGTCGGCAAAGCCCATAAACTTAAAATAACATTGACAATTTCTTTAAATAAAAGATAGTATTAATCGCCATTTTTACGGTGAGTTTAGAATAATTTAGAGTTGTTAAAAAGCCAATGCCAATTAATTTTGGTGTTGGTTTTTTTGTAACTAATTAAAAATTAAAAGGGCGGTTATATTTTTAATAACAGCCCTTTTAATAATTAAGAGATAAAACTTTTAATTCATGTTGTATTCAACGTTGACCGTTAGTTGTTCTTGGTAGTCTGCATAAAAACTTGTCCAATCATCATTATAATTAGAACTACTGCTAATAGCTTTAATTTCACCTAAACTAGTGTTTATGGTTTTACATAGTTCAGTAGCATACGTTTTTGCATTTTCCAATGCAGCATTTAATGCCATTTTATTATTCACTGACGATACTATTTGTTTTACTTGAAATTGAAGTTGTACGCCTAATAAATTAGTTTTTAATAATTTCATGGCTAACTCTTTAGAGTCGGTCTCATAGTATAAGATAGTACCATCTCGTTGATATCCTAAAGAAAAATATTCCATTTCTTTTTCTTGAAAGATAGCCGTATCAATATTTAAATCTTTCAATTCTTGAAAGTATTGTTTTTTTAACTGCTCTAGGTTTTCTACTCTGGTGTCTGCATAATATACTTGATCCATACTTAGTGTGGCTTTAACACGGTATTTTACAATTGTTTTTTCTAATGGCGCACTGGCGGTAACTGTTACGGTTTTTGCCTTTGTGTCGATCTGTGCCTGCATAGCGGTAATTCCAAAAAGGGTCAATAAAAGGATGTAGCTAATTTTTCTCATTTGTGTTTGTGATTTTAAATTTTGAAAGTTTATTTATTAATTGTCTAAGAAGCATATTGTCAGTTGTTTATGTGACAAGTAAGGCTATAATTTTGAGGGGTCTATATTTTTACATAATTCTTATTTTAGGGTCATTTTTTTATTATTTCAGATGATTGTAATTTGTTTCGTACTTTTATTATGAAATTTCTACTGTATATTTTTAGGAATCACTAGTCAAATTCTTTGGTATTCCCATTGTATATTGCATTTTGTATATAAATCATTAGTTATTTTCAAAATATATTTGTAAGTTAAATCCTGTTAATTTGAGAACTAGAATTCCCCCCTGGGATTAACGAATGTAATTAGCTATGAAAAAAGATACAGTTTGTATTATAGATGACGACCCTATTTGTGTGTATGGTACTAAAATACTTTTGAACCATAACAATTTTATGAGTGCTGATATTCTTGTTTATGAGGATGGAGATGAAGCGCTAACCAATTTAACCGCCCAATTGAATAAAGGGCAGCAAATGCCAGATATTATATTACTGGATCTTAATATGCCCATAATGGATGGCTGGGGTTTTTTGGATGAATTTTCAAAATTGCCACTAAAGAACAAACCTCAGGTGTATATAGTAAGTTCAATGTACGGCGAAAATGAAATGAAAAGGGCAAAAGAGTATGAGTTGGTTCGTGATTTTATCACTAAACCATTGATCTCAAAAAATTTGAATGACATTATTACCATGAGTAAGACTGCTGTTTAATAGTTGGCAGGTTTTAAAACGTCTGCAACTATTAAGTCTTCTGTATGATATTGAAAGTGTCAAAAGGTGCATTGTTGGTTTTATGCAACCTCCAGCTCATTTAAGATAAAATCAATATTGACCACATTTGCCTTGTGATAGCTAACTAGTCTATTAAAAGACATCATATACCCTAAACCGTCCAATGCTTTGTTATCTGTTTTCTTCAGGCAGATTTCTTGTAGGTTCTCAATGATTTCGTTCACTATGGAATCTACTGTGTTGCCCGGGTTTACTTCTAACGACCGCAATGTTTTGGCTACCAATTCTTCATTTTTAGTATTGGCGTTAATATAATCTTTAATGGCTTGTTGTCTATGCTCATCTAAAAAGCTAATGTCACAATTGTTGAAATAATGGTTTACCTGCTTGTTTATGGCATACAGGTTACTTAATTCTTTTCCCAATAATTCTTGCTTGTCCATCATTTTTAAATTTATAATTTCATCATAATATAGTTTTTAAGGTTAATGTTTATTAATGTTATTGCACAATATAATATCTCAAAAATGTGATAATTAGAAACCATTTTATACATCTTTGCTAGCAAGTTTAAACGGAGTTATTTTATCTTCATCATCCAAATACCTTTGAGCAATACACTTGCCTACAAGTGGCTCGTATAGTTCATATTTCATATTACTGCCCGAAAATTTAGAGGTCCAGTAAACCAATTTCTTTAAATTAAGATTTGTGAACTCTTCCGGTATGCGCTTTTGAAATTCACAACCGGTTATACTCAAAACTTCCAATTGGGTGAGCGTAGCCAATTCTTTGGGTAGCGTGACTTGTTTAAAACCTTCTATTCCCAAAACACGAAGCGATTTCATAGTGCCTAACCATTGTGGTATTTCTCTTTTGCTGTTCTTTCCGCTTATTAAAAGTGTATCCAGATTTAAAGTGGCTATTGCTTCTGGGTAGGTTTTCATTTCTTTGGATATATGTTCTAACCAAAGATATTTTAAGGTTTTCCATTGGGTGATGGTCTCAACTGCATCATATCCAAAGTCATCACAGAAATTAACTTTAAAGGCTTCTATTTTTGAAACCTCTAAGGCAGCTACGGTTTGAACATCACAGCTGTAGAATTCTAGTATCTTAAGCTTATTTAAACTCACCTTTGGAAAATTTTGGATACCCTCACATTCTCTTAGCTCCAGATGTTCAAGATTGGGAGTTTGCTCCAAAACCGATTGCAATGAGGCACTATCTCCTTTGTAATTATTGAGTTGTAGGGATTTTAATTTTAAGTTTTTATAACCAGAAAGTCCCGCGCAGAATTCTGGTTTGTCTTCGGGAAACTCAATAAAAAGACGTTCTAAATTCGGACAAGTTTTTAACAGCTCAGCAACATTCTTAGCGGGACCGCTATATTCGTATTTCTTACTATTCTCTGGATTTTTAAGAAACCCGAATCCCGATTCACCTGCGATATAGGAGTTGTTTTTACCTAATTCCATCAGTTCGGCATCCACAACATTATAAAACTCTTTTAAATTGGATATAGGAGTAATTTCAACATACACCTGAGTTGCCGAACGTTTCGTTTTTCCAGGAACAATTCCTTTTAAACCTTTTATGGTCAGCTGCTCTGTATGTATTGGCAATGCATCTGTGCTTAATTCCAAATGATTATCGAATTGAGCAGTGAACTGTTTTAGTTTTTCAATTTTAGAAAGTGCTTTGGGTACAATTACCGAACTAGGTGCTTCGTCTACAGGTGTGGCATAAGAAGTGTTTTTATACAAGGTGACACTTTCTAATGTATCTAATTCATTTATCCCATCAAAAATCCAATCGAAGTTAGGTACTAGTTTAAAGGTTATGTTGGCTAGGTTTTTAAATGCTGCCAAGGTGTTTGTATGCTTTGTTTCCGGAGCTTCGCAATCAATTGAAATGGTGGTCAATTCTTGAAAAAACTCCGCATTGTCCAACACATAATTTAGCAGTTTGGGTGTGTCTAAATTCAGTTCTTTTCGGCTTGATTTTTTGGTCATTGGGGCAATGTCTACATTACGATTGCCAATTTTTGTCACCAAATTCGGTTTCGATTCAAAACCAAAAAAGAAATCTGCAGAAATGGTTGTTATTTTAGGGGCTATAAGTTCAAACAGCTTTAACTCTGGCATTGCTTCAAACCCTGTTGGCAAGGTTGCTAAACTGTCTGAAACTACTTTAAATTTTTCTATTTTCGGTAAGTTTTTCATTTCCTTTGGCAATGCTGTAAGCTCATCTAAACCGAACAAATCTATCTTGTTCAAAGTGGATGGAAATACAACTTCAGACAAATCTTCTACTCCTACATTTTGCAACTTTAGCACTTTTAAACTTGTGAGGTGTGACAGCCAATTGAAATCTTTTAAATAGGTATTGTTATCATCGCCTCCAAAAGAGTAATCGCCTTTAACGTTGAATTCTTTTAGTGCTTTTAGTTTACCTATTGAAGCAGGAATTTGCTTTAAGTAAGGCATGTTCAGCTTCATTTGCTTCAAGTTGACAAGGTTGCCCAACTCTTCTGGTAGTTGCTCAAAATCTGCCTTTATTTCCAATTTTTTTAAACTCGTCACTTGTGGCAAATACTCTAGAATAGGATTATAGCTGTTTCCCTCATCTTTTAGAGAGATTTCTAATTTTTGAATACCGTTTAATCTGCCTAATATATTCGGGTGTTCTACCAAACGGTCTAAAAAGTTTTTGGTGAAATTGAATAGCCCTAATTCGGGTTCTTTGAATAATAACGAGTGTAGTTTAAATAGGTCTAGTTCATCAGAAAGCAATCCGTATTCCAACATCGCAACCAATCTGGAGTCTACGGATTTCACACCTCCTTTTTGACTTATCTTTTTTCGGCTTTTAAATGCCTCCTGTAAATTCTCCGGTGCTTGCTTTTTTATAATGTTGGTACACTCCGTTCTAATTTCTTTGTTAGCCGTGGTTTTTGCTATAACAAAGATTTCATAGTAAAAATCTTCAGGGTAGCTGGCACTCTTTTTAACTGCTTCAAAAGATGCATCTATCTCAAAAAAATCGAATTGAGGAGTTTCGTTGGTATTCGGCATAACACACGTAATAGTTTAGATGTACAAAGTTTTTTAAATGCATGCGAATTTTTGTCACTGCATTCCGTGATATTAAGAACCAAAAAAATCCCGTAGTTGAAAAAATCCCCAAATTCCGTTAGAAGGAAAAGTTGAAATCCGGCTACCTTGCCATAATTAATTTGCGACTGTAAAATAACATTGTGCCGCGATAGTTTATATGTAGGCAATTGTTGTTAAGTCGTTATTTCAGAATAAAAAGCATAAAGAATAGCATCATATGATTCCAGCAGAAGAAGCTCATAAATATATAGGTCAACATCAAAAACCAGCAGTAGACCGTTTTGAATTTCGTCCCTTTTCTCAACCCTACAGAAGGCTTGGGCAAATTCTAGGCAGGATAAAAAAAGAGGAGTATACATACTATGATATAAATGACTTCATGAGCGAGTTTGATGATCCTTTAACCATCAACCCTTGGGCAACGGAAGAAGGTATGCGCTTGGGTATGCAATTATTTGGTTTGGTGCAGGCACCGTATTTAGCTGCCATGTGGGATTTTATTAACACCATGCCCTACCAAAGAAGCTATGGTCGTAAAGCGTTTAGGTCTCAACCCAGTGAAGATATTTTACAGAATAAACTAACGATATTCAGTAATTTTTTAAGCGCTAGCCGTTCTGGTTTTTGTGGACTCACCTTACAAGAACATTTTCAATACAGCACGTATTACCCACATTCTAACAGTGTTTTTTTAGCTATTGTTTTGCAGAATAGTGGAGATATGTTCAATGAATTATTGAACGATATTATTCAAGGCGAAGATGAAATTGGAGGTGTAAGTCAAGATATTATCAAAGCTTTGTTATTATCCGAAGATGAAAAGCATTGGGAGATGGTGGGTAAATTATTGTTGGCGGCACAGCGCCAAGAAGGTTTGCGACAGTCCATTTTGGAATCTATGGATGAAGCGGGACTCCAGTCTTTAAAATACATGATCAATGTGGTGTTGGAGAACGACCTTACCCGTTTCAGTAGTGTGGTACGGGCGGTAAACACTTGGTTCGGATTAAATTGGGAAGCGCCAAAGAAATCGGTCATCAATCGTATTTTAGAATTGGCGCATTCCCTGATTTTAAACTTAAAAGAAGTAGATACGCTGCTGCAGAGCAAGGATAATATTGAGGTGTTGGTGGCATTATGGGCTATCGGTATTTTAGATGCGGATAAAGCCAATGCCAAAGCCTTGGATATCGTGTATTCTTCAGCAGATAGAAACAAAAAGATTCTAGCGCTTTACTTTATGAGTAAAACCGAGCGTACCAATGATTCTTTGGTACCTTATTTCATAAAGGAATTAGGGAAAGATTATGCGCTAGACCATTGGATGGCGGTAAACTTACCGGAAATGCAGTTGGATAATGATACGTTCGTAAAATTGTTCGAGGTTGCAAAAACAGTTGGGAATAAGGGAAAAACATATGAAAGCAAGATTTTTTCTTGGTGGAGTTTTACCCCTAGCTCACAATATTTCTATCAGTTTTTATTGCATGAAGCTACGGAACAACAGCTGGAGCTAATGGCAAATGATTTAGATGAATTGCCATCGGAATTTAGGGAAACCTACATTCGTAAAGTTTTTCCAATACATTACAGTTATGCGTTTCACCACTATAAGACCGACGAGAAAAAAGTAAAGTTGGACTACGATAAATACTCATGGCGTAGGGCATTGGCAAGAAAGGCGGTGTACAATAGAAATGAGTGTGTTATGGCAACGGGACTCAACATTTTCCGAAAGATGTATTTATATGATACAGATTTGGAGATTGCAGAAGATTTGCTGAAACGCAAAGGTAAAAGTATGCGTACCGCAGTAATTCAACTATTGGTCAGTTTGCCTAATGATGATGTAAAAACAAGCGCCACCAATTTAGTAACGGCAAAAAGTATAGACCAACGATTGGCAGGTTTGGAGATACTCACCATTTTAGATGCCGAGAACAGATATCCAGATTTTGTTGAAGCGCAAGTAGCCGCCTTTAACGAGCGACCTAAAATCACTAAAAACGAACAGGTACTTTTAAATAAGTTCGTTAAAAATAAGGATGAATACAATTTCAGCAACGGTTTTGGAGCTATCGATTATGATAATCTAAGTGCCGTGTACCAACCCCAACCGCGCTTTGAAGTTAAATCTAGTTTCTTGGATAAATTGGGTATTAAAGGCTCCATATCCTCGGACTTTAAGTTTAAGGATATTATAGATGTCAATAAAATCATAGCCACCGTTAACAGCCTAATTGCTTTGGTGAACGAAAACGGAAAATATGAATACCAGATGGAAGGCTACCAAGGTGAAACCGATACTACTTTTATTAACCGCGGGCTTCATGATATTAAAAGACTAGACGAGCATGCCACGGCAGAAGACCGTTTGCATAATTTGCCATTGTCAAATATTTGGGTGGCTTGGTACGAGAAAAGTCAGCTGAACGATTTTGAAATGAGTGCCGTCTTGCGTTATCTAAACCATAAAAGTTATCCCTTTGGGCAGTATGAAGAACTGATACCTTTTATGAAACAGTTTTTTCCCGATTTAACAGGGCTACACCTTAATGACAATGAAAACTATTATACCAAAATAAGAACGTACAGTACCATTATTGGGCGTCTTTTTAAAGTGTACGCAGATAGAAGTACAGTTGTTTCGTATAAGTTGGATGTCTTTGAGGATATGGTTGCAACTTTTCCGGAACGGTTACGATATTTACAGTTTCAATTAAGTGGTTACCACCATTCCATTACGGCGAATTGGGCAGATATTATAACTACGTTTGCAGGTAATTTAAGTGCAAATGAAATTGAATTGCTTTCTAAAGATGACCTAAAAAGGTATTGGGACCTTCTTATGTATTTGGTAGCGCAAGACCTTGGTCATCCAGATGAGATAACCGAAATAAAGGAAATAACCAGGGAGAAACGAAATTCGGGCAACCTGAAGTTTCCAGATATTGAGGTGACCTTAAAATTATATAAAGAAGGATTGATCAATGACGATGACCTTCTTTTTCAAGCATTATATTCCAACGAGCTCATGTCCATCATTGATGGTGGTTCTAACTATAGATTCCGCAGGAGTACTATTGCAGAAAATCCCGTTCCCAAACATGTGTTTTTACCCTTAAAAACAAACTTGTTGGAAACCGAGCTGGAACGGGGTGATTTAGTGACTCCGGCAACGGAATTTATTTTTCCAATACATACCGTAGAAGGGGTAGACTTTGTTTTTAAGGTATTGCAACGTTTGGGAAAAGAAACCTTTGAGCGTGGCTACAGTTATTATGGCAATAGCAAAAGGTCGCTTTTCAGCTCTATTTTAAAGAAAACAACCTTTAAGGAAACCGAGAGTTATGCCGATTTTGTAGCATTGGCTGACGAACATAAAATACCCAAAAAACGATTGATAGAAGTGGCGTGCTACGCCACACAATGGGCAGGTGTAATTGGTGAATATTTAGGATTGGAAAAGTTGGAAGATGCCGTTTGGTGGTTTCAAGCCCACGCCTCTGATTATATGAGTAGTGAGAAAGAAACCATTATTTCTAGGTATTCCAACATTCCAAAATCCGACTTTTCATTGGGTGCCATAGATATTGATTGGTTCAATAAAGTGTACGGCAGTTTGGGTAAAGCCAACTGGAAAATATTGCACGATGCCGCCAAATATATTACCGATGGTAATGCACACAGGTTGGTAAAATTATATTCAAGCGTAATGTTGGGCGAGGTGAAAATTACCGAGACCTTAAAGAAAATCAAGGATAAGCGAGATAAGGATTATGTGCGTGCCTTAGGGTTGATTCCGTTAAGCAAAACCGTACCTGAGAAAGATTTGTTGAAGCGGTACAACCTGTTGCAAGATTTCTTAAAAGAAAGCAAGCAGTTTGGGGCACAGCGCCAAGAAAGCGAAAAGGCTGCGGTAGAAATTGCCCTAGATAATTTGTCTAGAAATGCGGGTTACCAAGACCGTGTACGTTTCAGTTGGGCAATGGAGGCGAAAGCAACCCAGACCATTATGGAAAATGCGGTGTTAACTATTGAAGATACAGCGATTGCCTTGGTCATCAACGACCTGGGTAAAGCCGAAATTAAAGTTACCAGAGGCGATAAATCCTTAAAATCGATTCCTGCTAAACTGAGGAAAGACAAGCAGGTAGTCGCGCTTAAGGAAAGCAAAACGTATTTGTCTAGACAGTACAGCAGAACCCGATTATCGTTAGAAAATGCCATGGTAAACGAAGATAAGTTTACCGCGTTGGAGATTCATAACATGATGCTGCATCCTATCGTAAAAGTGATGTTGAGCAAGTTGGTGCTGTTCGCTCCCGAAAAGGAAATTTCCGGTTTTTATACCGATGGTAGCCTAACGGATATTTCCGGAAAAACGCATCAATTGCAAGAAGAAGACGAGTTGGTCATTGCCCACGCATCGCATTTATACACTGCGGTAGAGTGGGATGTATACCAGAAACACCTCTTTGCAGAGCGTTTGGTGCAGCCGTTCAAGCAAGTGTTCAGAGAACTGTATTTGCTCACCGAAGATGAACGCGAGCACAGCAATAGGTCTGAGCGCTACCAAGGGCACCAAATTCAGCCCAAGCAGACCGTGGCACTGTTAAGAGGTCGCGGCTGGACGGTGAGTAGGGAAGAAGGCTTGCAGAAAGTATATCACAAACGCGGCTTCATCGCCACCATGTACGCCATGGCAGATTGGTATTCCCCATCAGATGTAGAGGCGCCAACGCTAGAAGAAGTGTGTTTCCATTCCATTGAAACCCACGAACGCATTCCGCTGACCGATATTCCGCCCGTGGTTTTTAGCGAGATCATGAGAGATATGGACCTTGTGGTAAGTGTTGCCCACGTTGGCGGCGTAGACCCAGAGGCGAGCCACAGTACCATGCAAATGCGCGCAGCCCTAGCCGAAGAATCGGCAAAACTGTTCAAGCTCAGCAACATAACGGTCAAAGAGCGCCACATATTTATACAGGGCACGTTGGGCGAGTACAGCATACATTTGGGTAGCGGTCAGGTGAGTAAAAACGGCTTGTCGTTGTCCATCATTCCCGTGCACAGTCAGCATAGGGGTCGCATGTTTTTGCCCTTCGTGGACGACGACCCAAAATCTGCCGAAATCATTTCAAAAATGAAGTTGCTATCGGAAGACAATAAAATACAAGACCCAACAATTTTGGCTCAGATAAACAGCTAAAAGTTAATGAAAAGGGCGTTACCCCACTTAGGTGGGGTCGGGCTTTTGTTGCAAGTCCGCGTGCTATCGCACTGTGGGCTTTTCACGACAATCCCTAACGCAAAAACAAAATAGAAACCAATGGAAATCATATTACAGCTAAAAAGACTGGGTAAGAAAAAGGTAAAACAAGTGCCTTTTACCTTAGAAGAAACGCCAAAAAATCTGGAAGAACTTTTAATCGGTTGTGTAAAAAATCAGGTAGCGGCGTTCAACAAAAAACGGATGGAAGTTAATGTGGTCGGTTTTTTGAGTCCCGCAGAAATTCAGGACCAGGCACAGAGCGGTAAAGTAGATTTTGGTGATTTAGCGAACAAAGACCTCGCCAACGAGCAAAAAGCGATAGAAAATGTGTTGCTAGCCTTTAAAGACGGACTCTTTGTAGTATTTATAGATGATGACGAAGTAACCGATTTGAAAGCACCTATAGAACTCACTTCAGAAAGTGTCATCGCTTTTATACGAATGACATTTTTAGTAGGTACATACTGGTAGAACGAGGAAATACCCGCAAGGCATAATCTACCTAAAAACACAAACAAACAACTAAAACGCATACAATTTTGACATATTTAGACAAGAGCATCAATGATGAGGTACAGAATTTAATGATAGACGTTTTTGAAGCTATCAAAACATCACAAGAAGCAGCGCTTAGCGCTGCCGAGCTATTAGCTACGCAAAATATCTTTGAGAACATTTTTGAGAAAGTAAAGAATACTGGTTTTTACAAGGAAGATGAAAATTTTAAACTGGTAAAAGCCATGAATATGGATACCGATGGTGAAACTGCAGAAGAAGCTTTATTTAACAGTTGGGGCAGTATGGTGAAGACCATAAATACCGCATCCTCTCAAGAAGAATTCAATGCTAAATTTGCCTTGTTCGTGCCCATTATTCTAAAAAGAATGACGGCTATAAATTAAGGAGCGGAATAGTCATTCAATTAAATAGCACCATTTTTTTTACTTATATCGGAAGAGATTTAATAGCTGCCTTCTTACTTTTTTACGCATATTATGGAATTCAATAAAAATTACCTTTCCACCTATTATAAGCATATACAAACGGATGATAATTTCCCTGAAGCTTTTCTCTATGAGCTTTTTCTAGTGGGCAAAATGACCAGGGACAAGGAAACCATTAATGAAATTGCTGAATACATAGAAAAATATGGTACGGTAGAAATTAATGCTGCTTTTAAGACTAGAAGTAAGTTACCGGAAAAGGGAGATGACAGTGAAAAAATACTAAACTCATTTATCAATTTCACTTTAAAAGACCCGCTATTTCCATTAGGTAAATTATATGGCAAGCTAGGCTTTTTACAGGTTTTTGTGAATGAAACCCTTGCAGAGAAGTTAGAAGAACAACCTGAAGTAATTCAAAGATTTGAGGGAATAGAAAAACTCATAATTGAAATCGATTTGCAAGACAACATTTTAGAGCAATTTTGCAATATTAAAACAATCAAAAGCCTAGAAATAGAAGGTAGTTACCAAAAATTGCCCGAAACTATTGGGGGTTTGGAAAACTTGGAGGAACTAGAATTGGATCTGGAACATTTACAGCAGCTTCCCATTAGCTTCTTCAATTTAAAATCCCTAAAAGAATTTTCGTTGACGCTAAGTATAAAGGAAGGTGAGCAGCCTTTTGTATTACCTAATAGGTTTCATAAGCTTACGAAATTGGTTGAATTAAATTTTTATGACGCGGCTCTTGAAGATATTTCAGAACTTTTGTTTCCTGAAAACATAAAGGAAATAGGGTTTTATCGCCTAAAAAACATCAAAAAAATACCGAAATCCATTGTTTCGCTCAATAGATTGGAAAAATTATCGATTTTCGATTGTGCAGATGTAGCAGAATTACCATCCGCAGAATTAATGTTGCATAATCTATGGATGTTGCGGTTGCAAAAACTTCCGCAGATTCATTGTATTGAAGATAAGTATCTGTTTTTACCAAATATTAGGTCTGTACGGTTAGATGAAAATGTTCAGATTAGTAATGGAAATACTGTTTTTGAAAATACAGAATTATCAATTTCAAACATTTCTTTACTGGAATATGTATTGAACCATCCTGAAAATTTTCCAAAGTTAAAAAAGTTGAAGGTTACTGAGTTATATGATTTTTCAAGCATAACCGTGGGCTTGGAACAATTAAAATCATTGGAAAGTATTGAAGTGTTTCAGTTGAAAAACAGCGAAATTCTATGGCGACACCTGGGTAAATGTTCTCAATTATCACATATAAAAATTGTAAATGCAGATGTAGAAACACTACCAGAAGATTTAAGGAATATAGAGAGCTTAGCAGTTTTGGAAATAAGTGATTGTTCTAATTTGGTACTGTATACGAACAGCCTGCCTGCTAGAATTAATGACTTTAAAATTGTGGGAATTAAGGAACTTGTTTCGGGTAACCGGCTTATTAGAACAGAGCGGACGTATTTAGATAGCGTACCGATACAAGATTTAAAGAACTTTTTTTGTCATTTTGTTGTTTCAAAATTACTATGGTCTATAACTGGTGGTGAACAGTTTTCTGAAGAAGACTTAACACAGTATTTGCCAGAACCTGAAAAGCTTAAAGAGCTAAAATCATATGGCACAACAGCTCACTTTCAAGATGTTTTAAAGTACTGTACCAAATTGGAGCGCTTGTGTTTAGCGAACAATAATCAGAGTAATTTGCCAATAAACAGCTTTCCTGCCAAACAATTAAAGGAGTTAAAATTAAAGTTATATAACGCAGGAAACTTGGAAGTTATTTTGGGTAATACACCTAATTTAAAAACCATATTTCTAGAACATTATAGGGTTGCCAATTCTTTTCCTGAGGTGAGATTGAACCAATTAGAAAATTTACATGTTTCTAGAAGTTCTTTGGCAACTTTTGAACCGTTAGAAGCCCCTGCGCTTAAAAACTTTAGTCTTTCATTGTGCTATGATTTTAATATGGAAGGGTATGAAAAGTTAGCCAAGTTTACTAGGTTAAAAAAAATACACTTTAATGGTATACATGATGATGTAGACAATGTTCCCGAGAATATAACATCCCTTGACCTTACGGAATTAAACTTTGGTTATCATATGAAGGCAGTTCCAGAATACCTAAAAAAGCTACAAAATCTAGAGACGTTGTATGTAGATAATATAGATTTTGATCACCTGCCAACTTGGATTGCGGATTTACCTAAGCTTACGCGTTTAAGTATTGACGGGTGTTCATTTAAGTATAGTGTTCCTGAATATTTTCAGAAATTAAAATTGAAAGAGCTCAAGTATTACATTTCAAAATTTAAAGGTAGCAATATGTCTCCTGAGAAGTATAAATATTTAATTACACCTGGTTATACTATCTTGAAAAAGGAGTTTAGTAATCATGTGAATACATACTTCTAATGGAATAAGTATATAATATCACTGAAAACGGGTACTAATTTCTACGCTATACGGTCCATCTTTACTGTATCAAATTAAAACAGAATTATGGATTTTAAGACAATGCTGCAGCTACCTGTGCTGGAAATTTCTCAGGTGCTCAAAACTCTTCAAGAAATAGCGGACGAAGAACGAAATAAAGAAAAACCCCAAATGCCCAACGTGTCTATCGGTACCAGTAGAGGTAATGTCTCTGGGTACTTCATTAATTATGACACGGAAAAAAGCATCGTTTTACTCGGTAATTGGTACGACCACAAACCGGATTTGCAATACGTGGAGTTGCATTCCATTGTTTCGATCTCGCTAGGGAATATTGAAAATTACCTATATCAATTTTCAGATGGTAACATTCCTTTTACGCCGAATGCAGATGATGTGCCGACTCTACTTCAACTTAAAAAGGAGATTAGAGATTTAGAGCAATCAGCAGAAAAGATGTTGGGGAAAGCAATTACGATCAACTATGCGTATGAGGAAAAGCCAGACGATGTAGAAAAGTTCTATGCCAAGAAATCAATCTCAATTTTAGAGGGCACATTAGAATCCATAGCCACCGATACACTTGCCAAAGAAGCGTTCGTAAATGCGATTGCCAAAATCTCTTTTAAACTGGAGAAAGCGAATAACGTGAGCTTGGAAAATGAACTGCTTTCTATTTCCATAGATGTTTCAAAAGGGCTAAAGAGTGTCGCATCAAAAACTAAATTGCAAGATCGTATAGAAAAATGCTTGTAGCCTGTTAAGGTCAAAATTGCAGTAAACAAAAAAAGGAAAGCCCATTAGGCTTTCCTTTTTTACTAACAACATAGTCTTTACAGACCAATATTCTTAAAGATTGTTCTCCAAGAATTCTCTAATGACCAAATCAGAGAAATATCCACTGTGGTGACCTCCCCAGCAAGCTGTAAGTGAGAAAACACCATCTTCTATCTTCAGTTCTTTTTTGTCTTCTGCACCCTCATTGGCTATGCAATACACTTCAATCTTGTTAATACTTTCCGCAATGGCTTCTTTACCTAAATCGTCGGTACAAACTTCTTTGAAAGCATCTGTAAAACGCTGTAAACAAACGCTTGGTACAAATTTTATATAATCCATTTCAAAGGTATCCCAGTTAATGTTAATCGGTAATTCTTTACCTACTATTTCATTAATCTCGGTTTGGTAATCCCCTACATATTGTTCTTCAATTGCCTTGGCGGCTCTTTTTTCTTGTAATCCCATGATGAATATTTTAGATGTAATTTTGAATACTTCAAAGGTATTTTAAGGCGTTAGTTTCTAAGCACCCCTATTAAGTGAAAAGTAAAACTCACGGAATTCCGTGAGGTGTACGGCAGGCAATCGTTTTAACTTCACTTTATAAAATTTCAGGTATGAAAACATTGATTGTAATAGGCGTTTTACTTGTGCTGTTTTTCATTTTCGTAAACAATTTTTCTCGTTTTATGGGTGGAATCTCAACCAACAAAGCAGCTGACAATTTGGAGCAATACTTAGAAAAAGAACACAACGGTGAGCTTGGTTTTAGGGAACTAAATCGGTTCTTTAATGCCGCTACCATGAATCCGAATATGTTTACCGTGGTTATTTTCAATAAAGAAATACCTGAAATTGAATTTTACTGCCATGTGAACCCGAAAAAGCTGTTGGAGAACGATACCTTATCGTACTATGGAACGGAAAACTTAAAAATTGCGGACCTCTACGAAAGAGAACGCAAACGCTATGAAACGCGACAAAAAGTAAAAGCCGATTTTATAAATGAAATTCCTGAAATCAATTTTGAGAACGATAGGTTTGAAATTTTTATTCCTGGGGAAATAAAAACAGCTGCTTTACATGATTTGATAGATAGGTTTGTCGCAAGGTTGAACAGCTCTTATGAGGAGTTGGATATTCCCTACACCATGTCTTTGTTTATCAAGACCGAAGCCCATCCCGAAGGATATATTGATATTCCGCTAGAGAATATTGAAAATCAATGGCAGCCGCAAATGTTTATGCTTTCGCCAAAAATGAGCGATTTTGATGCTATAGAAAATAAGATAAAAGAGCGTGTGCAGTCCGATTTGGATACCTCATATCCCAATTATGAAATAGACGAATCTTATAGAAAAATTATCTTGGATAAAACGGCATTGTCAAAAATTGCATGGGTGCAATACCTGAACGATACAACGATAGATAATGACAAAAACGAGAAATGGCAAAACCCTTTAACCGGACTCTATGTTACCTATTACGATATAGATACGGGGCATTTATATTTTGGGGAAATGATATCTCAGGAAAACGATAAAATTAGCTATGATGAGACTTTAGAACTCATCAAATTACGGGTTGAAGCCGAAGGAATTCAAATGTAAAAGTGGCTGAGTTTAGTCGAACAAGCCAGATTCAATGGCGTATTTCACGGCTCCAGTCGTTGTTTTTGAGCCTGTTTTTAAAAGGATGTTCTTTCTGTGCGTTTCTACGGTATTGACCGATATAAAAAGCTTTTCCGATATTTCTTTGGAGGTCAGTTCGTCTGCTAACAGGCTAAGCACTTCTTTTTCTCTTGGAGAAAGCTCAATATTCTTATACTTTTTACGCTCAAAAATACTTTCCATATAACGCTGTTTAATGACTTCGGAAAAGTATTGCTCGCCGTCTAAAACGGTGCGTACCGCTTTTTGTAATTCTTCTTTACTGGTGAATTTTGGTACAAAACCGTCGGCACCTTTTTGAATGACCTTGTGTACCGTTCTGTGATTGTCCAACATGCTCAACATGATAATCTTTACGGTACTGTGTTTCTTTTTTATATTGGTCAACAATTCAATACCGTCCATTTTTGGCATATTGATATCGCTGATAATCAATCCTATTTCAAACTGGTTCAACAACCGCACCACCTGTTTTCCTTCCGTGGCAAGGTGTACTTCACCTATCTCGGGCATGTCGCCCAAAATGGTGTTGATGCCTTCAAGAAACATTAAATGGTCGTCTGCTATAATGATGTTGATTTTCTTCACGATGTCTGTTTTAAAGGAATATCTATGGTAATGGATGTTCCGCTGCTGGCACTGCTATCGATGTCTAAAGAACCTTTCATTTTTTGTAAGCGTTCTTTTATATTTCGCAGTCCTATACCTTGTTTTTTATGTTCATGAAAGCCTTTTCCATTATCGTTGACCACAATATTCAAGTGGTCTTCGTGCTTGGTAAGCTGCACTTCTGCGTTGGTAGCTTCGGCATGTTTAAGAATGTTGTTGACCAATTCTTGTACCACACGGTAGACATCGGCAAGAAGAGCATCGGGCAATTGATTGATATCTTCCTCCGGATAAAAAAAAGTTTGAAAATCTATGGTGGCGCTTTTGGAAATCTGGTCTATAAAATCGCTCAAGAAATTCGTAAAACCCAGTGCGGCAAAAGCCGGTGGATGCAATTGATGCGAGAGTCCGCGCACATCGGTACAGGCATTATTTATTGCCGTTAATATTCTTTTGGTCTGAGGTTTTTCTTGTTGGTCTTCTATGTAATGCTCAAAAGCTATTTTAATTCCTGCCAGATCACTGCCTATACCATCGTGAATTTCTCGTGCCAGGCGTGCACGTTCTTCATCTTGCCCTTGTTGATATTTTTCTACCGCCGACAACCTGTAATCTTTGATCATCTGGTTTATTTTCTGGTCGGCATTTTCTTCGCGCTGCATGCTCAATTCTTGCTGCACTTTCAATCGCTTAAAATATTGGTGACGCAGGATAAGCAGGGAAATCAGGACCAATACAAATCCGGCAATAAAAGCATTTCTAATAATACGTTGTCTCTTAACTGTTAGCTCTGCCTTTTGAAGTTCGGCTTCGCCCAGTTTTTGTTCTTTTTCAAGTAGGTCTATTCGCGTTTCTTTCAATTGCGTTTCATACCGCTCTTGTAGCTCGGCAACATATTTTTCTTTATCCAATGAGTTTTGCTGCGAAAGTGTACTCACTCCTTTTTCGTAAAATGCTAGTGCCTTCTTGTAATCACTTTCATCTTGATATAATTGAGAAAGGTTCTTGTAGATGTCCGATTTGTATTGTCTGATGGATTGTTCTTCGCCCATTTCCAAAGCTTGTTCAAAATAGGAGATGGCTTGTTTGGTATGCCCTAATTTACTTTCGCATAAACCCAGGTCGTTCAGAATAATGACCATATCCGATTTAAAATCGACTTCTTTTAAAAGTGACAAGGTTTTCTTTAAAGAAATAACCGCTTCTTTATACTTGTTCTCTTTGACCAACATTTGCGAAAGATTCATGTTGATATACGCAATTACCGCTTTGTTCCCTTCTTTTTCACGATAGTCCAAAACGGTTTTAAAATGTTCGCGAGCGGCATCATATTTTCCTTGCTCTTTTAAAATACTCGCATAATTAAAGAGGGTTACCAGTACGCCGTCATCATCGTCCAATTCTCGGTAGAGGTCAGCGGCACGGTCTAAATTTTCGGTTGCCTTTTTATATTCTTTTTGTAAAACGTAAAGGGTAGCTATATTTTGGTAGGCATTCGCTTCTTGCTGGGTGTCGTCCATTTTTTCGGCATACCGTAAACACTCCAAAAAGCTTTCCATTGCTTTGGGGTAATTGCCAAGATTTTTATAGCCCAACGCCAAAATATTATAGCTTGCCGCCAAGCCGTTTTCCATCTCTAGCTCTTTTAGCAGTTCAATGGTTTTTTGGGTTTCACTGACCGCCGTTTTATAATCGCCCGAAATATTGCCCAGATTCGCCAGTGCATAATGCGCCCTGATGGTATGTATTTTCAGCCCTAATTTTTCACTTTCTTCAAGCCATTTTTGTGCAGCTTCTTTTGCTAATATAGGTTGTGCATATACGTTTTTTTGATAAACGTATGAAAGCGAGTCCATTAGCTTGTTGTTATCTTTGTTTTGTGACCAACAATTCGTGTAAGCCCCTAAAAATAGGAAGATGATGAGAATTTTATGTAGTGTAATTAGCTTCATTTAAGAATGGGCAAAATTACCACCTTTAGGCGAAATGGGCAGCCTTAATGCGCTTTTTCATTTCCTTTAATTCCTCTTGTTCCTCTGGGTGCATTTCAAAATTAAATCGTGCTAGGTTTTCCATGAGGTTGTGCTGTAGAAAAAGGTCTTCTTCGCTTTGCGATTTTGCCAATTCTTGCTGCTCCCTCAGTTGATTTTCGATAGGATTGTCCCTACTTAAAAGCATGGAAATATATTTGTTATACCCACTCATATCCTCCAATCCTTTGGCGTTGTTTTTTAAAGTGTGCAACAGGTTATTGAAATCTTTCGGGAATTCAAAAAACGCACGTTCCGGATAGCTTTTCAGCACATTTAAGAGGACTTCGTAGGCTTCTTGATGTCGCTGTTCATCATTTAAAATGTTGGCGTAGGTATAGTCCGTTTTGAACTCGCGTGCTTCAGGAGCTTCTTTTTGTATGGTTTCGATAATAGTGAGGCAGAGTGAATTGTTAAAGCCCTCCTTGGCACAAGTCAACGCTAGTTTTAGATAGAGCGCCTTGTTGATGGCTTTTGATGCCGCTATCATTAACGATTCTGCAGCAGCAGTGTGATTATCTAACATCCAGTAGATTAAGCCATTATTTCTGAAATCTTCAAAGGTTTCCGGTTGTTGATTTATGTTTGCTTCCGTTACATCTTGTAAATCCTCTGGTTTCTCAAGTAGAAAATCATAAAAACAAATCCATTGAAAAATAGGATATAGTTCTTCTGCCAGTTTCCCCTGTTCGTGATTGTAAATGGCGTACTTGTAACATTCCTCGTATTCGCCCTGTTCAAAAATGGTTTCAACGGCAAGGTTGGTCGTGTTGAAATAGTCGTCGTCCCCATCAACGTAGTAATTGATTTCTGCTTGTTGATCTATGAAATACTGGGTGTAGTTTCGTTTTCTTTTATTGATGATCATACGGTAGTGGAGCATCCACGGAGCATAGGAGCGGGAGTGTAACGGAAAATCTTGAAGCGCTTCGTTCAGTACTACCAACGCCTCATCATCTTGGTGGAATTTAAACAAAGCCCTTGCCTTAAAAAACATGGATTTTAATGTGGGCGTATGTCTTATATGAAATTGCTTTACAGTATCTAGAACGCCCTGGTAACTTTCAATTCTGTTGTTCAGTTCAATTAAATATAGCAAATAATTATCCATGGTGAGTCCGTTTCTAAACGCCTCATGGTAGACTGCCCCAGCTTCTTGATATTTATTTAGGCTTTTAAGGTACATTGCTTTCAGGTTTAACAACAACGGATTTTTCTCGTTGAGCGCCAAACCTTGTTTTAAGCAAATTTCTACCGCATTGCTGTTATTGGAGTGAAAATACGCGGCATTCCCTAACAACAAATAATGATGCTGCGCTAGTTGCCAGCCGGAATTGACAAGTGCCTCCATAAAGACTTTGTATTCGGAAAAGTTGGTGAAATCGGTTTCCGGAAAATCTGGTTTCTGAGGTGCTTTTAATATTTGGGGAACCAGATCATATATCATAAAAGCCTTGGCATAGTCTGCCAATACATAACGACTCTGGTCCGTGAGGTCTAGCGTTTTCCATTCGCTCTTCCAAAGCTCGATTACTTCAACCGACCTGTTCTCCCATATGGCAACTTGAATATAGGTGAGTAATTTAGTCTTCTTGTCTAAACGCGTGTCTAGTTGTAGACCCTTTAAGACTTGGAGATTATGGGTTGCAGAGGCTAAATCTAGCAATTGATAGCAATCTGCTTCCTCGGTTGATGTTACTAAATCGTCTAGTTGTGCCGATTGAATTTCCCATAATAAAAATCTTGCTTCGGTAGTGGCAGGGTAGCACTCCAGAACATATTTTAACACGGCAATGGCTTCGGTATATTGCTTTTCTACCTGTAATTTTAAGGCGTAATGTATGTGCAGCGTTTCGTTATACGGATACTTTTGTAGGGCTTTTTCATAAACCGCTTCCGGACATGTTTTGTAATAGCTACAGATGTATTCATAGTCGGAAGCCAATACTTGACCAACCTGCTCAAGCGCCTCTACATAGGAATGCATCACCTCTATATTCACCTTTTCAAAGGCACCCATATACAACATGAAAAATCGGTAATACCGTGCATTATCCTTAGGATATTTATACCCCAGTACATCAAGATTATCTTGTATAGCCGTAATAATCGGATTTAATTCGGCATATTTTTTAGCTATTAAAAGCGCATGGGCTTCTTCTATATGTTGTAAAACTTCTTGTCTTGTTAAGCTCATATGTTCCATTCTTTAAACCTGTCGGCATGATGAATATTCAATCGTTGGTAGCATTCCCAAAGTGTTTCGGTGCCAGGGTATTTACTAATGTCAGGTTCCGAAGCCCCGCGTATAAACTCATCGCCAATACACACATTGCGGTGAAATTCGCCCCAACTAGAAAATGTTTTTTTCATTCTTGTGTCCACGTCTTCTAAGCGCATGGCTATTTCTTCGGGCTTTATAAAACCGAGAGCGCCACCTATGCGCATTAGAAAAATGTAATAGGCAAACTCATAACCGTACAGCTTTTGATCTTTAAGGCTAAAACGGTATCTCCAAACCAGTTTATAGGCATTTTTGCTCGTAGGGTTTTTTATGGCATTGAACTTGGCTTCAAAAGTATTGGTAGTATCGTTACGCAACTCCATTGCCAGTTTTTCAAAAGGGTTTGATGCCATTTCACCTGTTTCGTAACGATGCAAACTGTTACGAAGGTGTACGCCAGAAAGTATACCGTGTAGCTTGGCAATACGCTCTACATTTTTCAATTGTAGATGGTCTTCAATATCAAATCCGTACCAACTATTTAAGTCCGCCTTTTTGTAATTGTTCATCAAAACCAAGGCAGAAAGGTTGAGTTGATCTTGAGTTTTTGATGTTATTTCTGCTGTCATTCTCTAAGCTTTTAAGTCGTTGACCACTTGCAACAAAGCAGTTGTTAAGTTTTCTGGGTAGGCTCCGGAATTTGCCATCGCCTTTAGTCCCATCTCGTAAGAGCTTGCCATTTTACTGTCTTTTGCCAGTTGTACGAACAAGCTTCTGCATAAATTACCATAGGGTTCCAACGGGGTTTCCGGGGCTAGATCTTTATCTAGCAAGGTCATGTAAAGGGCTTTTATAAACTTTGCTTCAATGGTAGGTTCTTCTGTCAACCAGGTATTAAATGCTGTTGTGTTAGTATCCAAAACCTCAAGCAGTTTGCTGTCGCAGGTTCCTTCGGTTTTATAATTTTCTAAATTGTGTAGTACCGCATTGGCATATTTGGGGTCGAACGCTACTTGTGAAAAATCAATTTCAGATGTCTGTAGCTGTTCAATAAGAACGGCTTTTTCAGATTTTGGGGCTTCTACCATATGGTGGTCATGGAATTTGTTGATAGCCTCTTGTAATGTTTTGCGATGCGCAAAGTGTGCTTTACTGTAGATGAACATATTGTCTGCTGTTTCTTTTGCAAGATTGTGTTCCATTAATTCTTTAAGGAAGTCTTCTAAATAGTTTTCGATATCCGTTTTGATGGACTGAAAGAACTCATTGGATTCAGCTTTCTGCTTACTTTTTTTATGGAAATCAAAAAGATGCATTAAAGCCTTGTTCACGAAAGACGTTACGTTTTCATCCAATTCATTAAGGTAGGCGGCACTGCGTCTACCTTGTGTATTCAACATATGTGGCACCCAAACCGACTCGCTGCCCAAACTATAATAGTAGTCGCTTAAGAAATTATACCAGCTTTGTAGGAGACCCAAAAACAAAAGGCGATTTTCATTTACATACTGCAATTGCACATAATCATTACACAAGTTCAGTACACTGTCGTCTATGCTTTTTAATGCCCAAATTTTATTTACACGTGTAAAATTGTTGGTTTCTGCAAATAGCGCCGTTAGCGTTTTAACGAGTAATGGAAGGTTCGCTTTTCTGATTTCTTCCGTTGCTTCTTTGGCGGAATATGCCATTTTTTCTAGATAACCGAATAGAACCTCTTGGTTTTCTGAATTGAAAAGTGTCGGTAAAGTTTCACGAGCATCATAAAATGCTAGAATCAAAAACTGATTTAGAGGGTCAGATATGTTCGATGATGCCAAGTTCGAAATCCACACATTCAGATTCTCGGTAATTTGAAATACTTCTGTAATAAGATGTTCACCCGTAAGTTGAACGTCTTCATTACCCAAACGAACCACTGGAAGTTTTCCGTCTGAATTTGCCTTTAGAAATCTAGAAAATAAACTGTTGTACAGTTCAATTTGGTCTGCTATACCAGTTTTAGGATTACACTTTTCAAACCAAAACGGAATAAAATCGACTGGAAGTACGGCGGAATTTTCTTCCGTTAGAATATGCTTTCCGAACTCTTGAAAAGCTTCGGTGTAAAAATTACTACCTCTATCGGCTTTTAACCAATCTAAAAATCTTTGATAACATTGGTCCAGTTGTTCTTGAGGAATGTTTTTATCTCGGTTATTGAAAAGAAGTACGTCGCCAGCATCCCATTGTTTACTGCCTAAAGCTGTGATTAACGGAAAAATACCTTCGGAAGTCTGTAGGTTCAATAAGGCTAAGCCTTCATCCTCTACAAATAAGAACCGTTCGTTTAAGGCTTTATGCGCTACATGTGCCAGTTCTGTATTTTCCTGATAAAAGGCAGCTAGTTCTTCACTCAACCAAGCTTGCATTACATTGTAAGCGCCCGGCAGATATACTTTTCCAACTGGCAGCATTTGGTGCATAGTGTTTACCAATACATGCCAATCTCCTTCGTAAAAATGCTGAACAAATTCGTTGTTAATTCTGAAGGGATATTTTGAAAATGTTTTATCTGCATTTAAAACAGAATAGGTTCCAGTAAGAATCTCATAAGTAATGCAGTTTTGTATGATAAAATCTGAATTCACACAATCGCGAATATCAAGAGCACGATGCATTAAAAAACGGGCAACGGGCAGCGAAGCGGAAGATTCGCTGTGCACTAATGTTTTTAAAACGCTAAAAATTTGTGTTAGCTCATCTTCTGAAATAGCTTCGCTTTGAAGAAAACCAAGATTAAAATACAGAAATGCAATCAGTTTTTCTGTGCTTTTTTTATCAGGATAAAATCCGTTTTCTAATAGTGGAAGCCAAGAGATTGCGAATGCTGCACCCTCTTTTTCATTGGCATAAATTTCTGGATGATAAAAGATTTGTTGTGCCAAATCCTCAGTAAAAACAGTTTCAATGTTTTGATTGTCCACACTATTTTTTAGTTGCTCAAATACTTCGGTGTTTTGGCAATCTTGTAATTCTAAAACCTGTAGTAAAGCTTTTGTATTAGGTGCTTCCAGCTCCTTGAGTTCTAACTTCGGAATTACTTTATTCTTGAAAATTTCTAACATGTAATTAGATGTTCTGGTAGGTTGTAAATTGATTTTGATGGTAGTTTATGGTTGGATTATTCACTTCTGAACCATTCATAGTCTTGAATATCGCCTTCATCATCCATTAAACTCGCTAAAAATAAATCGAGACTATCAGCTTGTATGTAGCCAATTTCTTGGTCCGCACCAAAACGGATGATTTGTCCCGCAGTACCTTTTTTGTCCGGAGCAAAATCGAACGCCAAAAAATTACCGTTCTGTAAATCGAAAAACGGAATCCAATAGGGCGTAGTGTACATTAATAACGTTTTGCCTTCGTTGGTACTGTAGGTATCCAACAACTCCTTTTGCGTCCAGTCGTTATAAATGCTTAGCCAATCTTTCCATTCTTGAAAAATTTTCTCGGCACTCATAATCGCTGAGTTTTGCACACCGTTATGTAGGGTTAAAAATTCTTTTATGATGTTCGGGAAAGGATATCCGGCAGCAGCCTCAAACTCTGCATAAATAGCATCATTGTTTTTAGGCGGAATAATAGTGAGTCCTTTCGTATGAACCAATTGTACAAATTGCTGCACTACTTTTTCAAAACGGCTTTCAGCGTCTAATTGAATAAACGGAGCTATAAAGTCCGCTTTTTCCTTCGCTAATTTTTCTGCGATAAATTCATTAGGTATTTCCTCCGAAATAAATACGCCGGTCTTATCAAAAACCATATTGTTTTTAAAGTTGGAAATTTGCTGACAACTAAAAGAGTTGGCACCAAAAAAATACACTTTTGAGGTGGTGATTTCGTTTCTACTCGTTCGTTCATCAACAACGGTGAACCATTCATTAAACAAAGACGTGTTTTCTATTTCAGCTGTGAATATTTCCTTGCCTTCTAAATAAGCGATGCCGAAGTACTTAGAATTGGATATGTCTTCTGGAGTTATAAAGAGAAGTTTTAAAACCTCTTTACCTGTAGCCTCTTTTAATGCATCTAACAGCGCATCGCAAAATGTAAAACTATTGTCAATATCCTCTGGGTCTTCTAACGGTGGTAAGGTGTTGACCGGCATCACATCAAAATGAAAATCTTCCCATTTCATTTGTTCCACATGCTCTGAAAACGCAATTCTGTTTCTCATCTTCACTTATTTATTGATGCTGCTAAGGTACCTGAGAATAATGGGGAGGCTATCCCCGAAAAGGGTGATTTTAATTTTTTAAACAGGAATTTAAGAGATGTAGAAATTGAAAATTTAAACAGGTAATTGCTTAATGAACTTACGCATAGGTCCGTAACTGCCGTAAACCGAAGAGAAATTGGGAGTTAAGTTTTTAATTAAATCAGCATGTGAAAAACTTGGCAGTTGATCTAAACAGGTAATCATCAAATTCTTCTCGATGAGTAGATCTTGATGATGAATAGCATCACATTGCAGGGCATAATTTAGTAGTTCTGGATCCAAGCCTTTGGTTCTGAACTCACCTTGAAACTCGTTGGCTTCATTCGCCTCATTATCGTTATTTTTAAGTGTAACCGATTGGGTTTCGGACATGGGTCCGTTGCCGTGCCGGGTTTGATAACAACGTGTTACATAGAAAATACGCACAGTAGCAGTGGGACCCAAATCGTCTTTAATAAGTTGAATGGCGTTTTTAGAAGTCGTGTAGCTCCAGGTGGTATGCGGGTGAAAACCATGTTGCGTATCTAAAAGAATACCTTGGCTGCCCTCAAAAATAAAATGTTCAAAGTGTGCCGCTATTTCTGGTAGCCTTGCCAATTGATAAAAGGGTTCAATAGCCGAACAGGTTTCTAAAAAGTAATCTTCGTCATAGGCATTCAGTTCGTTGAAGTAGTATTCTTGAACGCTTTTGGGTTGGTGCAACAGTTTGGTTTCGTAGTACGTTCGTATACTTTTTAGTCGCTGTTTTGCGACCCAATTGAACTGTAAATCGTTGGCAAAGAAATAAACCTCCTCTTTGTTTCTGGCGATTGTTGTGCCAAAACCCAGACCACAAGAACCGTGGTGTTGCTGTTTTTCTAAAGCCCTATTATAGGCAATGTCATACATGGTAGTGATCATTGCCAACGGGTGAAAAAACAATTGTGGCTTGTACTTTTTTAGAAAGTTACCTTCTTGTAAAATGGCAGGCGGAAATACCGTAGTATGCTCCGTGTAAAAGGTGGGAACGCCAACGAAGGTGCCCGAACCAAAATTGCTAAAGGTATGTGTAAGTACATCCGTTGTTACAGTATGCCCAATTTGGTGTCCGCCAGAAAACCGGACCACAATACTTTTTTCAGGTTGTTGCGATGCTAGAAAATCGGTCGTTAGCCCTTTACCGGCATCGCCAAAACCTAAATCTATAACTATACTACATTGCTGCATTTATAACATATCTTCGACTTCGGTATCGGAAATGCCCGAAGTAGTGTTGCCCGTAGTTGGTGTATGGTGTTGAATCACTATTTCCGCAATCCGTTTGGCTACTTTTTTATAATCGGGCATCACAATAAAATGCTCACCAAGTAATTCTTTCCAGTTGCCTTTTCTATTTGGGGATTTAGACCATTCGCTGTGCTCTAGGTGCATATGAAAAACATTGTATTTTTCTTGAGCTTCATTGATAATAGCCTCGGTCGTAATGGTTTCGGCTTCCTCTGCGGCAGTGTATTTTTTTATAATCGCTGCGGGAATCGTAGGGAAAACCGGTTCATCGCCAATAGTGAACAAAAAGCCTTTCTGCTTTCTTTTCTCCCAGCAATCTATAGAGGTATGGCGTGCCGCAAATAAATGCGCCAAGTTGTAGCCTTCTTGATTATTACCGCCACCTCCGCCTTCTAAATATACTCGGGTTAACCAACGGTCTAGTAATTCGGCAGAAGATTCAAACTGCCCTACTTGTAACGGTGCATGGTCATAAACGAAATCTCCCAAACCTAGAAAAAGCACTTGTGGATGCTCTATACCGGCTTCCATTAACGAGCCGATTAAATCTGGCAAAGCTTCTTTTACAATGAGTTCTGGCACAAAGCCCATACTGCCCGTTACATCTAGACCTACAATGATGGAAACGGTTTCTGGATGCTCTTTTGAATCTCTAGACTCCCTAACAATTACGTTGGCGGGGTCCATTTCGGGGTCTATTTGCGAAGCGGTAAATATCTCTTCCCTAGATTTGTTGCTGTAGCCTTTAGATGTTCTAAGTTTTGAATACGCCTCGTGACTAAATCTTCCTCCTCCCATAATTACAGTTCATTTATTTGTCCACCGAACAAATACGCGTAGCGCTTCTTTGCCAGTTCTAATTTAATTTCCAGATTTCTGATTTTAACCGACATCTCTAAGTCTTTGGCAACATAGTCCTTCGCATCAAAATCTGATGCCAATACCAAACTGTTCGCATCTGTCGGGCTCATATCTAACATATTCTCTTGCTCACGTTTCAATCGTTTTAAAGACAGCGCCAAGTCCTCCGTTTCACGCTTGTACATCAGTTGCGCATCTTCGGCAATGGCACTTGCACGGTCGTCTCTGATTTTTTCGTTGTTGCGCTTTAGCGATTCTAAAAAAGCGGCATTCGTTATTTTGTCTTCCATGAAAATTTCTTTGGGACAAAGCTATGTTGAACCTTGATTTTCTATATCCCTGAAAAGGGTGATTTTAGTATTTAACGTAGTAATGAGTTCATCTCAATATCACTGAAAACGGTGAGTGATATTTTAAACCCTACGCGCATCTTTGTAGTTCACATTTACATCCTATCAAATTAATTAAACAGTACTTATGAAATTGGAAATGAGCGATGTTTTTCAGCAAAGGTTACCGGTGAAATACTTAAAGTTTCTTCAGGAAAATCCAAAAGGTGCACCACTGAAGAATAATAGTAGGTGGGATAAGCGCACTTGGAATATAATGGGAACGAAGGCATTGCTAAAAAGATGGGAAATGAAAGGAGTAGGTGAAGCAGCCAACTACGAATGTTTAAAACTGTACACACAAGTTCAAGAAGAAGTAGGGATGGAACTCACGGCACCTTCAGCACATTTTCGTTCTGTAAAATTAGAGCGCGTAGCCAAAGGTTTTGTAATAGGTGAGGAGAATGGCGATTACCTATATTTAGACCCCGAATGCAAATTTACGGTTTGGGCATATTACCACGATGGGGGCGAAGTAGCATTAATATCCAAGTCTTTTTCGGAACTTTTAAGAACTCAAAAACCGTTATAATATAATAATTACAAACACTTATGGTTCATATAGAATTTTCTTCGGATAGCTTTCAAATCAACTCCGTTGCGGTAAAATTCCCTATACCCCTTACAACTTTAAAAACGTGTATTTCCCCTGATTTTAAAGAACATAAAGGAAAAAATAAGACACTTTTTGTTTGGGAAAATTTGGGGATTATCGGGTATTCATCCGATGGGGATTCGATAGATTCCTTAGGATTTGAATTGGAAATTTCAACCTATGATTTCAGTCCTAAAGAAGTTTTTAGCGGAACATTCAATTACAATGGTGAAGATATTCTTCAATATTACAAAACCCATGAGGATGAACGGGTGACAACATTCAAAGGCGACGATTCCGGAGCCTTGGTGCAAAACGGATTAAGTGCTTGGTTTAGCGTATCGAAAGACGTTGTACGCGCCATTGAAGTGAGCATTCACAGACCATACGTGCGAGGCGCGGGAATATCGGAAGACAAATACACCATTAAGCCGCTTGATGAAAAAGAAATTGAGTTTACAGATTTTGGTTTTAAACTTTCTATCATTGAAGAGTTGATGTATATGAAAGGACTGTTGAAACCGAAATTTGACTTGTATGAGTATGCAGATTGGTATAAGGGTCGTGAAATAGATATTGACGAAGAAGGTTATGAGCCTATAGCTGAAGTAACCCAGTATTTTAAAGATTTGCCTATTCCCAAACGTTTGGCTTCGGAGATTACTGAAATCTATCAAGATGGCGGAAACGATATTTATATGAACCTATCACCTTTTTCTGGGGGAGCTGTAGAATATTGGGATATTGAACGGAGCGATGATGTGAAGCATTTTCCCAATTTAAAGAAAGCCACCTTGTGTTACGCAAAAGAACATATATGTGATGAATTCGTTATTCTTGGCATTGATGCTGAGTGGATATAAATGGATTTTGTAACAATCAATAATCAATGAATACCCTTTTGCCTAGAGCGATTATTAGATTGTAAAGTAGCGTATTAGTATATGTTATTAATAAAATAAATATTAAAGACTAAGGTTGATTTTTGAATTATTTTTTGAAAACAGAGGTCATCTTACTGTTAGTTAAATATAGAAAAATGCAGATAGAGATTATATTACTTTTACCAAGAGATTCAATAAAAAAAATAGCCATAGCTATTAATGTTTAGATACATTCTATTAATGAAACATTTCATAACGTTTTTTCTTTTAAAAAGAATTTGTTCATAGAACTATTTAGGTACTACTCATCCCAAAAGTATCAATTGACAACAATTTAAAAATTAGTAATTGATTTAACGGTACATTTGGATGAGACTAGACCAATTACACAATCAAAATATAGGATAATGAGGTTGATATCTTCTTTTAAATTACTGATAATAACTCCGATTTTATTTTTAGTGCATCTGTCAGAGGCTACAATTAGCAAGAAAAGGGTTTCTTATACTGAAAAACCGGCATTCAATATTAGTAACCATTTTTATCAATCAAATTTAGATACTGATGGGGATGGGATAAGTGATGATATAGATGAGGATGATGATAATGATGGTATTCCAGATTTATATGAGGATGGTTGTGAAATAAATACAGCCTTTGGATCCCCTACTTCTAGTCTAGCGACAACCAACTATGTTACTTCAATATATACGAACTACGGTGGTTTTTGGAATTCATCTTCATCCTCAATTAATCCTACCCCCTTTGATAATGTCTCTGAACTTTTGGCTTTTAGTGTGGGCAGTAGAACTTATGCTACGGGCATTGGAGGATCTTATATGATAGATACTAATGGCAATGGGCTTTATGATGTAATGGATACAGATGGTAATGGTGTTGGCGATGTTTTGGTAGAAGAGACCTCATGGACAGCTTTAAGACCTGTAACAAAAATAAAGTCAGGTATCCGTTTAGAAGGTAGGGCGTTAGATGGCAGCACTGCAAATGCATTAGGTCCACAGCTTACTACAGGTGGTATTCCATTTAACCCATATCTATATGAAGGGGAAAGAGGGCTTGATATGGGTTATGCTATAGCTAATATAGACAATGCTTGGTACTTTCGTTTGGGCGGGGCAAGTTCAGCTGCATTTGGTGATGGGGAAATGGATATCTTATTAACTCAAGGTGCACAATTGGGAAATGGCTCGAATTATAATAGACTGCATTTGCTTGATGAAGACGGAAACTATTTAGGTAACGGTGTCGAAATTAATTGGAATAATACCCCTATAGTGGGTAATTCTTTGGTAGATCAGTACAATGCGGATGATACTGTTAGTGCAAAAAACGTGAAAAAGAACATACGTCTTGCAGCAGTAGAATTAGCTGAGTTTGGACTTACCATGGCCGAGAGGTCTAAAGCGGTAATATTTCGTCTAGAAATTTCAGCGAACGCAGATCCTATATTTTTTGTAGTGAACGATAAAAGTTTTATAACTAGCTGTGCTAAAATGGATACAGATGGTGACGGAGTAATCAATAGTTTAGATCTTGATAGTGATAATGATGGAATTTATGATGGTATTGAAGCAGGGCACGGTCTTACACTGTCCGCAGGGAAATTGACAGGAGCTGTTGGTGCCGATGGTATTGTAAATGCTCTACAAGCTGTAGGGCAATATGATAATGGTACTGTTAATTATGAAATAGCAGATTCAGATAATGATAATATACTAGATTTTTTATCATCAGATAGTGATGCGGATGGATGTAATGATGTTCAGGAAGCAGGATTCTTGGATGGAGATTTAGATGGTTATTTAGGGGTTTCGCCACTTACAACGGATTCATGGGGGGTAGTAACTAATCAAAGTGGTTATGCAACGCCAAGAGATGCAGATAATAATAATTTAGCTGATTATAAGGAAAGCGGATCAGCACCACAAATTATGTCGGGTCCTCAAAACACTATAATTTTTGATGGAAATGTAGGTGAGATCAGTATATCAGCATTAGATGCAACAGAATATCAATGGCAAGTAAGTACAGATGATGGTATGAATTTTTCAAATATAATAGCATCTGAAAACTATTCGGGTGTTCAGACCAATACATTGATTATTAATAAGCCTAACTTGGAATATGACGGTTTCTTATATCGGGTAGAATTATCAAATGAAACATATACCTGCACTACCGTTACTTCTGAATCAGCACTGTTGAATATAAGAGTTAAAACGGTTATAACAAACAAGAGGATAACCTACAGGGTAATAAAAGAATAATCTAAGGCTATAGTAAATAAAACATTTATAAGTTATAATCAACCGTATATATCAAACCTCTTTAGTTCAACTTCAACGCGTAAAGGGAAAAAAATTGAGGCAATATATGATGAATTTTAAGGAGTAATTTAATTTTGAAACAATCATTATATAAGTAGACATAGGTTGCAGCTGAAAAAAGTAAAAAAGTACGTCTTAATCAACGTACTTTTTTTATTTAAGATGTGTAGAGAAAAGTAATTATAGGAATCTAGGATGCTAAGAATTCATTGGTTTCAGGGATATGGAAAAACCATGTTATCTATACATTTGATTTGTATAAAAAACAGATAAAATTATGGGGTTAGAAATTACAAGCGGAATGTTGGCAGAGTTTAAAGATAGGGAGCCTGAAGCCTATGAAACCTATAAAAAAATCTTTCAAAATATCAATGTTGTTCTTGCTGCTAATAATTTAGAACCACATAATGAACCGGAGGAGATGGAAAATGAAGCGTTGCAGTTTGGTGGCTTTCCATATAGTTTTTTACACCATTTACGTCGGTTTTTAGCCCATGCGTGGGAAAATGAAGACGACGAGAATTGGGAGCCTAAGCCTTTTTCTCCAAACGATGACCCTGGGGCAGATTCAATTTTAGAAGACCACTATTCGTATATGGAAAGTCACTTGTTGACCCATTCTGATGCCGAAGGTTTTTACCTTCCCTTAGAAATGCCAGAAGTACTTTTTGATATCGAAGAAGCGCGTGTACCTGGTGCTATGATCGGTTCATCATACAGCTTGCTTGAAGAATTAAAAGGTCTCACCATGCCTTTAGGTATTCAATTAGATGAGCATGATGACATTACCAATATAGCGCAACTAAATAAAATCATTGAGAATCAAGGAGATTTTTGGATAGAAATAGTGGTATGCGCATCGCTTTTAGATGCCGCCAAATTTAGTATCAAGAACAATACGGCTATTCTTTTTAATTAGAACACCCATTCTAGGATCATTACTAAATAGATTAAAAAAATCAGATATGAATTTAACAGAGAAGAATATAGAGGATATTAAAGCGGAATGGAATACAAAAGGTAGTAGATACGTTTCCGATATCAATAAAATGGTTGAATTTGGTGAAACCAACGGATGGGAAAATTGGAAAGGAAAAGAGCCCGAAGACAAAAGAGATCACTTGGCAGAAGCAGTATTTCAATTATTAAAAGATGCCAATAAGAATAATACGGTCGATGCTTTTAGAAATGATTTTCCGCCGGCACACGCACCAATGGTGCAGTTTATGAAAGCAAAGGCGCAAAGTATTCAGCAATTACATTTTATAGACGGTCAGAAGATAGTGTTCTTAGTGGGTACCGCGTATCAGAAAAGACAGGCATATCTGCTTAAAGATGATGAAATCATTGAATTGGATGCTTCTATTGACGCTATTGGAAAGTCAAAGCAGAATAATGTTTTTGCCATTGCATCTAACAACACCATTGTAACCACGCAAGGTTGGGAAGGCGAAATTATTGCCACGTTCCATCTACATGATGCAAAGAATTTGGCAATAGCCGAGCTGGTTCCTTTTAACGACGGACAAAAAGTACTCTTGACTACTGCTATGGGTATTTTTATTATCTCCAACGATTCCGAGAAAATGATTCACCCATTGCCAGATCCTGAAGATGAGGAATGGGAACCTTATATGGACATGGAGAACGCCACCATTTCCAATGATAACAAACACATTGTTGTAGGCGACCAGTGTAGTGACCACAGAGTGTTGGATGCCAACGGAATTCAGATAGGTGAGGTTGGTCCGCAATCATCTTACCCAGATTTTTGCCTTTTTTCAAAAGATGACAATCAACTTATAACAAACTCCTGCCACTTTTATAACGGAGTTACCATAGGTGTACCTTCCACCGAACTCGAAAACTTGAATATACCCGCCTACGAAGAAAGTGAGCAGTATACGGTTATAGATGAAGAAATGAGAGTCTATTGTGGTATAGCAACATCCAAATACTACATTCTAGGAGATGCCTTTGGTTATATAAGAGCTATTGACACTCAAGGTAATTCTCTTTGGAGATACTATTTAGGGTCTAGTCTTAGCGGAATTGCCATTTCAGATGATGAGAAAACTTTGTGGGTAGGGTCGTCATCGGGTATGCTGCATAAACTACAGTTAGATAAAGGACTTAGAGACGACCATACCATTGCAACAGGAAAGCATTATGAAGATTTCAGGTTGGTGATATGGAAAGATGAGCCAATTTTAAAGTGGTAATACGATAGTATGGATATCAGGGATTTTAATGAGATTATAATTGAAGGTAAATATGATTTGGACCAGAAAGAGGATTATCTAAGGTCCGTCATGCTGCCAGCCATTATCATTGAGCAAGCAACGGTTTTTGATGAAAAGGGAATAAGCAAGTATGGTGGCAATCCACTTGTGCCCGATAATTTTGAATGGCCCAGGCACGAATTCGGGGATTATAGATTTATAGCGCAGTTTCATCTAAGCGAAATACCACCTGGTGAAAATCAACTTCCAAAGAAAGGTTTGTTAAGCATTTTTGCAGCGTATGACGAGGAAAATACCATGGCTTGGATAGATGATAACTATGCGAAGGTTTTCTATTTTGAGGATGTTGAGAATTTAAAGCCATATGACAATCCTAATTTTCCAGATAAATATTCTCTAGATGTGGTTTTTAAACAGGAAGTAGATATACCTTTTAAGCCGGAATTATACCCTTCAAAAGGACTCAACAAAAAGCAAATGAACTATGTCTGTACTAAAGTGCTAGAGCGGACGGATAAAAGATATGATAGTTATTTATTAGGCTACCCCTATTACAATTCATTAGATGCCGACCCAAGGGAAAACGAAAAATGGACATCATTATTAACCTTGCGTTATCAATCTGGTTTTGGGTTATATTGGAACGACCGTGGGTATTTAATGCTATTTATAGAAAAAGAGAAATTGGCAAAAGGAGATTTCTCTAATATTAAATCTAATGCTGGGTAGATGGAAACTCTATTGTAACGAAAAAAACCACCCCTCGGGGTGGTTTTTATTTTGTGAAGACGGAGGGTCTAGAACCTTTCTCTTTAAACACCTATGCATAGGCGTTTAAAGTGTCTATAGTTTTTATACTCACCGAATAGGTGACTTTTTAACAACCTAACCAGATTTTTCGCTGTAAATGATTAAAAATTGAGACCAGATTTGCCACTATCCCAATTAAACTAATGATGCATTCTGGTACTTAAAATTATAAGAGTTGACAGTAATTGATTATGATATCTAGCATTCATAAACTTGTAATAAGGAAAATGTAGTAATTAAACAAACTGCACTTAAATAGATTTATCATCTCTGCCTAATAGGACCTTACGGTTACAATATTTTGAATTTTCACAAACATTTTGAGCCCCTTAAAACGTCAATTAACGAAACTACTAAAAGAGACCACAAATGGGACTCAGGGACAATAGTATTTTGAAATGGAAAATCGGTTCTAAAAAAGGCCCTATTTTGGAACTTTCCCTATTTCCTAAAATCAGTATCACTAGATGGGGGCTTTATAGGGTTATTTGTATGAAATAGTGCTAATTGTACTATACTGTTGTGGCAATAAAGCACTACAAAAAAATAGGGGTTTAACATATTAAATGAGTTCGTTGTCTTCTAAAGTCTTTTTGAGCTTAGAATGATTCTCCCAAAACCTTTCGTTTATTTTTTGCATAGTTCCTTCATAGTCAGGATGAGTTTTCATGAGTTTGATTAGCGGATCTTTTTCCAAGAACAACAAAATCCAATATTGATAATGATCCTGTAATGCGAAAAGTTTGAGTTGCTCAATACCCTGGTCCACTTTTCCCTCATAGGCATACTTTACGGCTTTGCTAGCGCTCTTATAAATGGATTTGTCACTTTCTAAATATTCACTATATCCCTCAAAAAATTCATTTGCCTGTTCTTCAAACCCCATTTTCTGATAGACTAATCCAATCTTTATATCCTCGTGGGGATATATACCCCAATTGAACTTTTTTCTAGCTTCTACGAATTTATGATAATAGGTAAAAGCACCTTGATAGTCTTCCTCGATATAATGTAATTTTCCTATATCCTGTAGAATATCCAAGCGGGTACTATCCTTTTCGAACTCTTTTTCTAAGGTTTTTTTGAGCTGTTCCAGATTTTCATCCATAGCATACTCAATGAACGCTTTTAAATGTGGGGCATATAAGTTATTCGGATTGTAATCTAGCGACTTGTTGACGTATTTCATGGCCTCTAGGGTGAAACCACTTTGGGCAAAGGCATTGCTTAAATCCAAATAAATGAAACTCTGACCTAGTGAGTCATTGGTTGCTACATCCAATTGTGCGCCTTTTAGAGCATTGGTTAGGTACTTTGCGGTATTGGGTATGTATATAGCATACAATCTAGAAAGCAATTGAACAACATTGGCCGAATTGGGATTGTATTCCAGTGCCTTCTCCAAATGAGGCAAAGCCAAACGATATTCTTCGGTATGCATATAATATAATGCTTTGGATATAAGGCTTACATCACTCTTTGAATCATAGAGCAGTGCCTTATCCGCATAATTGTTGATAAGGTCGGTATACCGTTTCTGTTTCTGGAAGATATCGAGATAATAATACGATATGGCGATGTTAGCATAAGCGAGGGCAAATTCCGAATCCTGTTCTATAGCTTTTTCGAATAATGAAATGGCTTTCTCCAAGCCTTCTTCCGAGCGAGAATAATAAGGATCTAATGCTTTTAGATAGTAATCATAAGCCAATAGGTTTTCAGTCGGTTTTTTTTCAATTTGCTCCAATTCGGCGGGTGTTATGACGGCTGTAATGGCATCTGCTATTTTCTTGGCCACATCGTTTTGCAATTCAAAAACGTCCTCTACTTCTCGATTGTACTGTTTTACCCAAATAGGGGTGTCCGTAGAAGTATTAATCAATTGTACGTTGAGCAAAACTTGATTGCCCACGCGTTGACCACTGCCTTCTACCAAGTAGTTTACATGCAGCTCCTCGGCAATCTCTGGAATACCCTTGTCCGTTTTTCTATATTTCTCTACCGAGGTTCTGCTGATTACCCTCAAGTCTTCAATCTTCTGAAGATTGTTCAATGCGGATTCCATCAAGCCGTTCACAAAATAAAGATTGGTGGAATCCGCACTCTCATTTTTAAAAGGCAATACGGCAATGGAATTTTCAATTTCAGGTTTTTCTACGGCATTTTCTAAAGAAGCCTCTTTATTGAAAAGCAAGGAGAAAACTAGCAGAATTACTGCACATGAAGCAGCGATGATAGACCATCTGTATCGCTTTAAAGAGCTAGTATGATCCTTTTTCTCTTCAATAGCTACCGTAACTTTTCCTACCTCCCCGGGGGGATATCCATAGTGTTCCCGAAAACATTTAATAAAATAGGAGGTACTTCCAAACCCTACTTGATACGAAATTTCTGAAACAGTCGAGGAGCCTTCCTTAAGTAAATCCATAGCTTCTTTAAGGCGAACTTGACGAATGAATTGGCTTGCTGAAAGTTTAGTTTGCTTCTTGATTTTCCGAAGCAAGTTGGACCGACTCATATTCGTGGCCTCGGCCAGCTCGGAAACACCAAATTGTTCATTGGCCAAATTCTCCAGAATCAGGGCTTCTGCTTGTTCAATAAAGTTTGATGTATTGACCGAAGGATTTGACATGTTGTTTTTTTAATGATTCTAATTTAGTGAAAATCTAGGTAATTACCAGTTATACCTAAGGTCGCTTATTAATCGGAAAAGAAATCTTTTGCGTCATAATTTATATACCTGCGCCATATTTTTTAAACCCTCCCGAAACTTAATATAGTTCGCTGCATAGCTCATAGGGCTTGCTTCAAGTTCCATGGCATCTTTGTACCAACAAAAATCGTAGCGAACATTTTAAAATAATAATTATGAAATCATCAATTACAAGAACGGCAACGGAAACAAGGACTGGACAGTACTTCTCATCATTCAGCAACAGTAAGAGAACCCTATGGGCGCAGTACAGAAACTTTAACCGCTGATTACGGTCAATAAGAAAAAATAAAAAACAACACAGTCATGAAATCAAAGATTCACGAATACTTATAAAAATCAAATATCAAAGCCATGTGTAAAACATTCATCAGTCAATCGCCTATGGAATTTAGAAGGTTTACTTACTTCAGTCACATGAAGGACAGCAAGAGAATCCGTTTGGCAACACCAAAAGAATACCTTCATTAAGAAACACACCTTATAAGCTTAGAAAAAGGGGTACGCCCTAATCAAAGTCTATCCCTTCTCATAACAAAAATTATAGCAAACAATTAAAATTCAAAATCATGAAATCAAATGCTCACAACTATCTATTAAAATTAAATAATAAAGACATGGCTAAAAGATTTAAAATCAATTATTTGAGAACATTGGTAAACATGTCTTTATTACTCCTTTTACTTACGGCTGCATGCGGTCAGTCGAGTGAAAAGTTAAAAGATGATGCAACCAGTACTACCGAAATCAAGGCAGAAGTTATGAAACCCGAAATTGATATTCAAGCTGCAATACTATCCGATAATTTAGAAGCTGTTAAACAGCATATTTCGGCAGGAACAGATTTGAACAAAAAAGACCCTATGACCGGGGCCACGCCACTAATCACAGCAGCTAGCTTTGGAAAGAATAAAATTGCTCAAGCCCTTATTGATGCCGGTGCGGATTTATCGGCTAAAAATAACGATGGTGCAACAGCTTTGCATACGGCCGCATTCTTTTGTAGAGTCGAAGTCGTACAGTCACTTATTGATGCCAAAGCCGATAAGACCGCTAAAAACAACTTTGGTATGACACCAAGGGAAAGTGTAATAGGGCCATTTGGAGAAATAAAACCCATTTATGAAATGCTACAGCAACAATTAGGGCCGATAGGTTTGAAAATTGAGTTGACCGAAATCGAAAAAACCCGTCCGGTCATAGCAATGATGTTGCAATAAACGATTTTAAAATTAAACATGATGAAAACGGAAAGAAGATACGACATTGATTGGCTAAGGGTCATAGCAATAGGCTTGCTACTCATCTATCACATAGCCATCATATTCCAGCCTTGGGCCATGTTCATTGGTTTTATCAAGAGCGATGAATCCCTAGAGAGCCTATGGAAACCAATGACCATGCTCAACGTCTGGCGAATTCCGTTGTTATTTTATGTCTCCGGAATGGGGCTTTATTTCGCTATGCGTAAACGAAATTGGAGGCAATTACTTTTAGAGCGCACAAAGCGGATTCTCTTGCCTTTCCTATTTGGTATCGTTGTCATTACCACCCTGCACATGTTTATTTTTCAGGAATACTATAACATGCCTTTGGGGTATTTCCCCCATCAAGGTCATTTATGGTTCTTGGGAAATATCTTTGTGTACATACTCTTGCTCTTGCCTTTTTTTTACTACTTAAAAAATAATGGAAACGGTAAAATTAAAAGAGTGTTATTGTGGCTAATGAGCCATCCTGGTGGGCCTTTATTGGTATCCCTATTTTTTGTCTTAGAGGTTCTGTTGGTAAAGCCCTCGCTGTTTGCATTATACGCCCAGACTTGGCATGGCTTTGTTAATGGATTTTTGGCCTTCTTTTTCGGCTTTCTTTTCGTGTACAGTGGTAAAACATTCTGGCGGACCGTTTTAAAATGGCGCTGGTTATATATTGGTTTGGCCGTCGTGCTGTTCGGTATAAGATATTTTAATTACGCGACGGAAGCACCCGGTCATCTTACGGCTATCGAATCCAATTGTTGGATTTTCGGCGTTTTTGGCCTCGGATATAAGTACTTGAACAAACCAAGTAAAATCCTGAGTTATTTGAGCCAAGCAGCGTATCCTGTTTATATTATACACATGTTTGTTTTGTACGCAGGGGCTATGTTCATATTGCCATTGGAAATACCTATCTTATTGAAATTCGTAGGTATTGTAGCTTTTACAGTTTTAGCCTGCTATCTCATTTATGAATTTATGATTAAAAGGATAGGATTCTTAAAGCCATTATTTGGACTTAAATGGAAATCCAATAATGCAAAAAAGCTCATGAAAATGTATAATCTAAAAATTAAGGACTCTTCAAATTAGTTCCAATTTAAAAAACCGAACGATTGGTCACACTTTTTAAGATACTTTCATGTTGCTTTTTTGATAGTCTTGAAAGTTGAAATGTAACAAGCCTAGGTTTATTAAGTCTTCTTTAAAAATATTAAAATGTCGAAAAAATTAAGCCATCTAAAACAAGTCTTGAAAACAATACTGTTGTTTTTGGGAATTTTAACCTTGCTAAGTGCTGTTTGCTACTATGCAATACTGAGATTGAATCCGACAAGTATCTATGTCGGAGCTTTGATGATGTGCCCTACACTTTCGGCCTTCATTACATTGAAGCTAATGAAAAGACCGATTTCAAGTCTTTCTTGGGGTCTGAAAAGTTTGAAAAATTTACGCCTATCGTATTTGATTCCGGTAACCTACATTATGATTTCTTATATATTAATCTGGGTTATCGGTTTTGGAGATGTGATCAATCAGGAAACTATCACCGAGTGGTCGCAAGAATTAGGCATGGAAGGTTTCAGTAGTACTATTATACTATTGACTATGATTGTTCTCTTATCTATTGTTGGTGTTGTAAAGAACATTGGTTCGACATTGGGCGAGGAAATAGGATGGCGGGGATTCTTCATCTACGAACTTCGGAAACTATTTTCCTTTGGCACTGTTTCTATAATTAGTGGCCTAATTTGGGCGATATGGCATTGGCCAATTATCTTTTTGATATACAAGGGAAGTGGAAACCTGTTGCTACACATTACAGCTTTTACCGTAATGATAGTTGCAATTTCGGTCATTTTGGCCTACTATACTTTTAAATCCAACAGCTTGTGGCCTGCGGCCCTATTTCATTCCGTACACAATATATTCATACAGAAGATTTTCACGCCGTTGACGATAACAAATGACCGCACTACTTTTTGGATAGATGAATACGGACTCATGCTACCGATAATTACGACGCTATTTGCCATCTATTTTTGGCGAAAGGCAAAAGTTGAGAACCTATAGGTTTTAAGACAATAATATGAAACAGACAACCGTATTATGGCAAAGAAACAATCAAAACGAATACTCAAAATCATATTAATTATGGCAAGTATCAGCTCACTATTCTTTGTACCATGGATTTTGCTAAGATTACTGTTAACACCATTACCTGATACGGTTCAAGAACAGGTCAATGATGCTATTGGATACGGATTGAACGGCATGATTGTTTATGTAGACCAAGCTGGTAAGCCACCTCAATTTTATGCCGCTGGTTGGCAGGATCGAAAGAATAAAATTCCTGCCAACCCAAAAGCTTTATTCCGGATTGCCAGCATTAGCAAGTTGTATGTTGCTGTTGCCGTAGCAAAATTAGTTAATGACAATCAGTTGTCTTTAGACAAAACGCTCACTGATTATATGCCGGAACTAGTGGGACGAATTGAAAATGCGGATAAAATCACCTTGAGAATGATGGTGCAACATCGGAGTGGTATTCCGAATTACACCGACTCTCCAGATTTTTGGATAAACGACTATTCGAAAAATACCAAAGAATCGCTCGATTTGGTCCTCGATACTCCTGCCGATTTTAAACCGGATAAAAAATATAGGTACTCAAATACCAATTATCTGTTGATTGGCGATATTTTGGATAAAACATTGGGATATAGTCATCACCAATTTATTAAAAAAGAAATTTTAATGCCCCTCGGGCTCAACCATACCTACAGTTTGCTAAGTGATGTGAATTTAGACGATGTAATGAGCGGATATGCCGTGGATTATGAGCCAGACCTAAAGCCTAATGATTTTGTAAGCCCTGCCGGCTCCATGGTGGCTACAGCACAGGACGTGGGTATATTCTTGAGGGCGTTGAACGACGGCTCATTGCTAAATGATAAGGAACAAGATATCTATTCGTCAATCTATGTATATGAACATACTGGATTATTACCAGGTTACAGCAGTATTGCCAAATATCACAAAGATATTGATGCTGTGGTTGTTCAATTTGTAAATACCAGTGGCGGATACTCTTGGAACGTCTCAGAAAAAATTAATAATAGAATTGTAAAAATCCTGAAAAGGAGAAAGTAACCAATACCTTAAAATTAATATACTTGATAAAAAAAACAGATACTATGGAAACAAATGCATCAAACAATACCCCCAAGCTCATGAAAACTAAATCTCATCCTTTTTGGCGCTGGTTCTGGCTCACTTTCCTTGTTGTTTCTCTTTGGTATGCATGGTATTCATTCTATGTGCCTTCAAATGATATGGTTTGGAATGATGACATGGTGTCTGCTCAAAAGCTTGCTGACAGTTCTGACAAAAATATAATGTTATTTTTTACCGGGGAATGGTGTTCGCCTTGTCGCATTATGAAGCGTGAAATTTTTGGAGACAAATAAGCTATGAATGCCATTAATGCGAAAGATATACCCGTTGAGATTAATATTGATGACCCTAATGATAAAGAACTCGCAAAGCACTATAACATTGGCGCTACCCCAACTACAGTTTTTATTGATTCTGAAGGAAATGTAATTGATTACGCTGTAGGAAAGGTTGGGAGAACAAAATTCCTTGAAATACTTAAAAATTTGAATTTGCCTTAATTCTAAGTAAGGTAGAAGCGCCTGATATAAAAAACGACATTATACATCTTGTAAATTACAAAAGACTAAAGACATTTCGCTTCCAAAAGCAGCCATAATAAAATTGGGTGATACTTTAGACGAAAGTTATGCAAATATCTTTTGGTTTAATGCTCAGATTATTGAAACGTTTAGGCTAAAACTAACTAGGATTCCTTCACAACGGTTAACCTAATAATAGTTTATTGACATTTGATTTATAAGTCTGTCCTATGGGAACTTTATGATCTCCAATGTAAATTCTGTTGCCTTCTACACTACGTATATGCTTTTTTGCAACTGCAAAAGACTTATGAACTTGAAGAAAATCATTGTCTGAAAATAATTGTATCGTATCCGATATTTTTTCTCGAATGCTGATGATTCCATCAGTAGTAACAACTTTGGTATAGTTTCCAGAAGCTTCAATAAATAGTATGGAATCTATAGCTACCTGAACATGACTATTATTTTGCTTTAAAAAAATATGCTTTCCTTCAGGCTTTATATTCTGCTGCCTTCCCATACTTATTGTACTAATGGTCGAAGACGTTACTTTATTAATAGCACTCAAAAAACGTTCTAAACTAAATGGTTTTAACAGGTAATCTACAACGTTTAATTCGTAGCCTTCAATTGCGAATTCACTATAGGCGGTCGTGACAATAACTTTAGGAGGTGATGATAAGGTTCTTAAAAATTCAAATCCTTTTAACTTGGGCATATTTATATCTAAAAAGATTAATTCAACTTGATGTGTATTCAAATACTCAAGCGCTTCCAAAGCACTATAACAGTTTTTCTGCAACTTCATATGTGGAAGCATTTCACAATATTCCATGATAATCTTATGGGCTATATGTTCATCATCTATGATTAGATATCTCATTATTTTAATTTTAGAGATAGTTTAACTGTATAACTAGTTGTGTTTACGTCAAAAGAAAGAGCATGCTTATTGGAGTAAACTAGCTCTAATCTTCTCTTTAAGTTTTTTAAACCAATACCTTCTGTATTGGGTGCTTGTTGTAATTCAAAATTATTTTCAATTATGAAATTTACGTTATTATCCTTTTCGGTTAAGTTAATATGGATATACGCGTCTTTTTCTAAATTTTCCAAGCCATGCTTAAAAGCATTCTCTACTAGAATAATAAATAGTAAAGGCATAATTTTAGCTTGCGGATTCTCAATTTCAGAATTAAATTGAACATCAGACTTTTTATGATAGCGTATTCCTTGAAGTTCAATATAGTTCTTTAAGTAATCTAATTCTTGTTTGAGGCTAACCCGATCTTTTTGGCCCTCATAAATACTATATCGCATCATATCAGAAAGTTTTAGTACCATTTCCCTTTCCTTAGAATCTTTTTCCATTAATCCGTACAAATTGTTGAGCGTATTGAAGAAGAAATGTGGGTTTACCTGACTTTTTAAATGCAGTAATTCTGTTTTTTCTTTTTCATTCTTTAATCGAATAATTGATTTGATCTGTTTAAAAACCCAGTGGGCAATTGTAACGATCAAGAAAATAAAGTACAATACAACAAACTCAGCAAACCCTTCTAATTTACCAAAAGTGTCATTAAAGATTACAATGACTAAACCTATAATTACAAGGGATATATTATAAACCCTGTTTATAATTTTCTTTTTTCTATCTGAAATTTTCAACTTCATAGGTCAAGATTAATTAAATAAAATTCCTCCTACAAATTAGTTGACAAACAATAGATACACAGGGATAAACACCTACTTAGTTGGGATAAAGTACGTTTGTACCCTTCTTAAGGTGTTGTATCACGCCTAACATCAGATGTGTCACTTTTTGTTTTTTACAATTAAGGCCCACTATAAGTTTGCCTCAATCAATCGAAAAACGAACAATATGGAACTTAGAATTGACAATCTATCAAAAACGTATTCAAACGGGATTAAAGCTTTACAAAACATTTCACTAGATATACCAACAGGCATGTTTGGTCTATTAGGCTCAAATGGTGCTGGCAAGTCTACGTTAATGCGAACTATTGCAACACTGCAAGAAGCCGATGCTGGTTCCATTGTTCTTGGAGACATCGATGTATTGAAACAAAAAAATGAATTGCGGCAGGTATTAGGTTATTTGCCGCAACAATTTGGCTTGTACCCAAAAATATCGGCCGAGGTGTTACTTAATCATTTTGCAGTGCTTAAAGGCATCACTAATAAAATTGAACGCAAAGAATTAGTGAAAGTGCTTTTGTATAAAACCAATTTATATGACGTACGACAACAAAACCTTAAAGGATTTTCTGGCGGAATGAAGCAACGTTTTGGTATTGCACAAGCCTTACTTAACAATCCGAAGTTACTTATTGTAGATGAACCCACTGCAGGATTGGATCCCGTAGAACGCAATCGATTTTACAACGTTCTAAGCGAGCTTGGGGAACATACCGTGGTTATTTTATCCACACACATTGTTGACGATGTCAAAGAGCTCTGCACAAATATGGCCATTATTAATCAAGGACAAGTATGCTTAAAAGGGCAGCCGTTGCAAATACTAGAAGGTCTAAAGGATAAAGTCTATAAAAAAACAATCGAGAAATCAGAATTGAACCTATATAAAGAAAATTATCAGGTCATCAGTGAACGATTATTTCTTGGGAAACCAACCATTCATATCGTAAGTGATACAAATCCAGGAGACGGTTTTTCGCTTATTAATGCCGAATTAGAGGACGTCTATTTTTCGGAAATATTCAATACTACTAACCTTAAATCTCATTAATTATGTGGTACCAAATTTTTAAGTTCGAAATACAATATCGTGTTAAAAGGCCAGATACGTATGTGTTCTTCCTTTTTCTATTTCTATTTTCAATTGTTGGTGTTGACTTTATTTTTCAAGGTTCAGAAATGGGTCTTATGAAAAAAAACTCACCCATAGTGATTGCAAAAACAATGGGAGCCATTACCGGTATATTTATGATTTTAGCCTCAATGATAATGGGCGTCTCTGTACTAAGGGATTTTGAATACAATATAGAATCATTGCTATTTTCTGCACCAATCAACAAAAGAGATTATTTACTAGGTCGATTTTTAGGATCGTTTGCAGTTTTGCTATTTGTATTTGCAGGTATTTTATTTGGCATGATGCTAAGCGAATTTATGCCATGGCATAATCCAGAAGATCTATTAGGGTTTAATGCCATTATTTATATAAAGACATTTTTAATGGTAACGTTACCAACGTTATTTTTTGGAGCTTCGTTATTTTTTGTTACAGGTGCTTTAAGCAGAAACCTGGTGGTAGTCTATACACAAGGTATTATTTTATTTGTGGTTTTTATGCTAACCAAAGCTATCACTAATGAATTTTGGCAAGCCATTCTAGATCCATTTTCGCTAACAACAACCACTTTTGCGACAAAGTCTTGGTCAGCTTTAGAAAAAAGCACACAAGAACTTCCTTTTATTGGAGCATTGCTATATAACAAACTGTTTTGGGTTTCTCTAGGAATACTTGCGCTAATCTATGGGTATAAAAAATTCAATTTTAATGTTGTTAAAGAAAAGCAATCAAAGAGAAAGCAAGTTGAAAAATTAGTTGGTAAAAGCACTAGTGTTGTTAGTGGTATAGAAATTCCTGAAGCTACAAAGCAATATGGATTACTTTCAAAATGGAATCAATTAAAACAATTTTCTTGGTTTTACTTTATCAGTATTTGCAAGCAAGCATCATTTTGGGGAATTGTTATTTGTGGGATGATTATCATTCTTATTAATTCCGTAAACCTTGGAACTGTGTATGGTGTGGATAGCTATCCAGCAACCTATTTTATTGTTGAAGAACTCAAAGAAACATCTATTTATTTCTTCATAATAATTTTAGTGTTTTATTCAGGTGAATTGGTATGGAAAGAGCGAGGTGCTAAATTAGATTTGATCTATGACGCAACACCAATATCTAGTTTTATCAAACTAATTGGTAAATACATTGGATTAAACGTAGTGTATGTAGTATTAATGCTCGCACTAATTGGTTCAGGTATTCTATTTCAAACATTAAGTGGGTATTACAAATATGAATTCCAAGTCTATTTTTATGGTTTCTTCTTAGAGATTTTACCGTTTTTAGCACTGTATACATGCATTGCATTTTTTATTCAATCTGTGGTAAACCATAAATTTGTAGGCATCATGTTGGTGATTATATTTTTTATAGCCAATGTTGCTTTAGGTTTATTCGGGTTTGATCACGATTTATATTTTTTCGGAGGAAGTGCTTTAGGAACGTATTCTGATATGAATGGTTATGGTCATTTTTTAAAACCCTATCTGTTAATTAAATCATATTGGTTTCTCTTCGGAATACTATTACTAATTATTGGGTCTTTAGTAAATGTAAGAGGTACTGAAACCAATTTGATGCAACGCATAAGAGCTAGCAAAAATAGATTGAGCAAGCCGCTTTTTAAAGTTGGTTCTATGGTCTTTTTAGTATTTATACTCATGGGAAGTTTAATCTTTTACAATACGAATATTTTAAACACTTATTGGACCAATACTAAAGCAACTGAATTTAGAGTAGGTTATGAAAAGGAACTCAAACAGTTTGAATATATACCACAGCCCAAAATAGTAGGTGTGAATTTAAAAGTGGTATTGTATCCTGTATCAAGAGATTATACTGCGGAAGGGTATTATATATTAAAAAACACCAACGCGCAACCCATTAATGAGATTCATATTCAGAAACTAATCGAAGAGAATATCACATTAGATGCTGTCACTTTTGATGGAGGCGCAACAGAAAATAATACATACGCTTCCTACGATTATACCATCTATCAGTTGCATAGCCCTTTGAATCCTGGAGATTCAATTAAAATGAACTTTAAGCAGTCATTCACTACGAATGGATTTGAAGCAGGTAATTCAAATGTTAATATTGTTGAAAATGGAACATTCTTTAACAATAAAGACTTACCAACATTAGGCTATAACAGAAAATATGAGCTAAGTGATAGCAAAGAACGTTCAGAATATAATTTACCTGAAAGAATAAATAGAGCTAATAGAAATGACGTGAAAGAATTAATGAATGCAAGATCTGGTAGTGATTCTGATGGTATTCATTTTGAAATGGTCATAGGAACAGAGATTGACCAAACAGCTTTAGTTCCTGGGAATTTATTGAGGGAGTGGACAGAAAATAATCGTAATTATTTTCATTATAAAATGGAAATTCCAATGATTGATTTTTACTCAATTGTTTCAGCAAGGTATGACATAAAAAAAGACAAATGGATTTCAAAATCTGATGCTTTTTCGAAACAAGTAGATCTGGAAATTTACTATCATAAAGGTCATGAGTATAACATAGATAGAATGATGACGGCTATGAAAGCCTCATTAGATTACTATAGCACGAGTTTCAGTCCGTATCAATATGAACAGTTACGTATAATGGAGTTTCCGCGTTATGCGCAATTTGCACAATCATTTCCGGGCACTATTCCATTCTCAGAATCTATAGGTTTTGTTTTAGATATTGATGATGAAACCGATGTAGATATGGCATTTTATGTAACTGCACACGAAATTGCCCACCAATGGTTTGCTATGCAAGTAGAAGCCGCAAATGTAAAAGGGCAATACTTTATTTTGGAAACGCTTTCTCAATATGCAGCCATGATGGTTTTAAAAGCGCACTATCCAAAAGAAAAGGTTCAGCAATTTTTAGAGTTACAATTAGAGAAATATGAAGAAGGCAAACTCAGAGAATCTGGAGCAGAACCAACTTTAGCTTTAGTAGATAATCAAGACTATATTTATTATGCCAAAGGTGTCATTAACATGTATCAATTTCAAAAGGCAATAGGCGAGGAGCAGGTCAATACATCTATAAGACGCTTTTTGGAAGATTGGAATACTACAAACGGTAAGCTAAAAATGAATACCAATCGCTATGCCACCAGTCAAGACTTGTTGGGCTATTTTAGAGCGGTTACACCAGATTCGTTACAGTATGTAATAGTTGATCTATTTGAAAGTGTTAAGCCTTTAGAATTGTAATGTCTTACTAGGTTACGGAATTAAGATTGAACATCTTATAAAATTAGAGTTTATTACGAGGGCCATGAATACCGAACTAAATAAGTAACTAGCAATGAATATGCCGAAGCGGAAGATCAGGTTATTACAGTTTATAAAAATAGTAATGACCTGAGTTAACAATAATTATACGTCTCAATCCGGATTGCTATCGGGGGGAGAGTAATAGACATGGGAGGAAACTTTATTTCGATTTACGTTTAAACCTTCAATCGTGCGTCTATGTATTTTTCCTTTCCGTATTTAAAATCAATGTGTTTCTTTGTAAATGAATGAATAGCAATACAAAAACACTCAAAAATAATACTACAAAGGCTCTTTATTGGAAGTGCCAATTATTAGGATGGTGTACGGTTTCAGTCTATTGGGCATACACGGTTTACACTAGGGATGACTATGGGGTATTTTACACTTTCTGTAATTATGTTTTGGATGTAGGCATCGGAATTTTCCTGACCCATATGTACAGAACATATGCTTTAAAGGCCAATTGGAGTCAATTACCCATCCAAAGGCTGCTTATTCGAGTAATTACCAGTATACTTTTATTGGCTTTTTTATATGTGCTTTTGAACAATTTAAAGTGGTATGGTTACTGGACCTTGATCGCAGAACAAGATAAGGATATATGGGTATCGCTTCTTTATTGGGACCCGATATTACTTACCGGTTTAAGGTTAATGTCTATCTGGATTTTAGCGTATCATCTGTATCACTATTATCAAAAAGAAGTTGTAACTGCAAGAGAATATGCTCAACTTTCCTTAGTGGCAAAACAAGCACAATTAGATAATTTATCGGCTCAACTAAACCCACATTTTTTATTTAATTCTTTAAATTCAATAAAGTCCTTAATTGTTGAGAACCCTAATGTAGCTAGACGTGGGATAGACCTATTGTCCGACTTATTACGTTCCTCATTATATGAAAAAGAAAAAGACCTAATTTCAATAAAAAACGAATTAGCTTTAGTAAATGATTATATAGAGCTGGAAAAACTTCGTTTTGAAGAACGATTGACCATTGATATCACCATTGATAAAACGTTAGCCCATTTTAAAATTCCCACTTTGAGCATCCAATTGTTGATAGAAAATGCTATTAAACATGGAATTGACAAAGTTATTGAAGGTGGGCTAATAACTTTGAAAATTGGTAAGAACGGAGATCAAGTCTATATACAAGTTCAAAATCCAGGAAAATTAACTGATACTAAATCTGCAAAAGGTTTAGGTTTAATGAACTTAAAGAAGCGCCTGGAGCTTCAATATAATAAAGAGGCTTCTTTTACTTTAGAAGAAATAGCTAATAATGTAGTGCAAGCGACTATACTAGTACCCTATAAAACAGATGAAAACATATAAAGCGGTTATTATCGATGATGAACGTTTAGCGCGAGAAGAGGTAAAACGTGCTTTAAAAAAATATCCAGAATTTATAGTGGTTGGTGAGGCAAACAATGTGGATGCGGCCATAAAATTAATAGCGGACGTAGATCCAGACCTATTATTTTTGGACATACATATGCCTGAAAAGTCAGGATTTGATTTATTAGAAGAATTAACCACCGTTCCAGAAGTTGTTTTTACCACTGCATTTGACCAATACGCTGTAAAAGCTTTCGAATTAAACGCATTAGACTATTTAGTTAAACCCTTACGGGAAGAACGTTTTGCAAAAACCATAGAAAAAGTAAAGCAGGAGTTGGCAGAGAAGGCAAAGGTGTCACAAGATGTTTTGCCCATGCACAAAAAGATATTTATTAAAGACGGCGAATCGTGTTACTTCATTCCAATCTCTGATATCTACTATATTGAATCGATGGATAATTATGCGCGCCTATATTTTGGTGGTAAAAGGGCTATGATCAAACGTTCATTAAATCTACTTGAAAAAAAGTTAGATACCACCGTGTTTTTTAGAGCCAATAGGAGTCAAATTATCAACACACATTTTATTAAAGAAATTCACCCGCATTTTAATAATAAGCTACACATCATCTTGATTTCTGGTGAAAAGATTGAAGTTTCAAGCCGACAGTCTGTTAAGTTTAAAAACTGGAATAGCTTATAATTGATTGGTTTGTAAATTAATTTTACGCTTATTTTCTTTTATTCACGTTCCTGTACTTTCCCTTTTCACATTTATATATTCAACATTTCTTTGCTTCATAGATAAAATTTTAATTAAAAAAATAGAACGATGTGTAACTTCAAAAATAATTATCACCTATCTGTAATTCTAATTGTTTTGATCATTATGGGACTATATTCATGCACCAATGACACCTTAAAAATCGCTGCGCAACCAACTTTATCCGATTACACCGTTGGAGAAAAATGGATCTGGAAGTATAAAGGTGTAACCACCGAAGGCGAGGTACGCTCAAAAGGGGAAGATACACGAGAAGTAGTTATTGCGGATGGTGTTTTAGGGATGACTATGGGTAATGATACGATTCCGGTAACAGATATCGTAAAACCGGAAGAAAGCGAAACGCCAAAATATGATTGGCCTTTGGAAGTGGGTAAAAAGTGGAAATATGAAAAAAATTGGACAAGTCAAGATGGTACCACAGGAAAGCAAAGTCAAGATGTAGAGGTTTTATCCTTTAAGGAAGAAACAGTAGAAGCAGGAACATTCATGGCCTATACGATTCAATACAAAGGTGTAATTACAAATTCGAGAGGGTATAATGCCAAAACTGATGAAGTGTGGTTGTATGCTCCGGCTATAAAAAATTTCATAAAACTTATCCAAACTCAAGATGATTTTTTATACGAAGAGGAGTTAAAACTGTATTCAAACTAAAATGAAAATTGAGCATTTTCCAATTGCACTTTTAAAAAGGAAACAATGAAAAGAATATTGCTGATATTATTTCTAATTCATATTACTTCTTTTGGACAAGGATTTGAATTTAAAACGGTACCAAAGTCCAATGCTAAGGCGCTTGCCAATCAAATGCAAGCTTTGGCTGTATCCTATCCGCTAAAAGAATTGGCAGGATTGGACTTAATCAAGGTTCAAATCGTAAGTGAAAAATATGACGATGCCATAGCAACTATCGAGAAAGAAACTAAGGACAAGCCAAAAACGGAACAGATCTATTTAGATTTATATCACCAGTATGCCAAAGCAAAACTCACACCTAACTTTCAAGTGGCCTTTAAAGAATTATATAAATCCTATGTGACAAAGGCCGATGATTTTCAGGTACTTAATTTAGATGACACATTAATTGCCAGAGATGGTACGGACTATTTTATTTCTGATTTTGAACGTACGTATGAAAATATAACTACTGAAACGATTTCAAAGGAAACCTCACAAAATTTAATCCACAAATATTTCTTAAAAACGGTTTATGAATCCACCAGAAATCTGTTTTTTGAAGCCATAAAACAAGACCATAAACGCAGATATAGAATAAATGACAGTATAATAGTGCCCATGAAAGATGGGGCAGAGGTTTCCGTAGTAGTGGTTGAAAGAAAAGAAAGTGATAAAGCGAAGAAACCGGCCATCTTAATTGCTTCTATTTACGCAGGTACCAATGAGACTGGGGCAATGTTATCCGCCTCAAAAGGCTATGTTGGAGTAATCGCCAATACAAGGGGGAAACGATTAAGCAAAGGACCGGTAAAGCCTCTAGAACACGAAAATACGGATGTCTATGAAGTGATCGATTGGATTAGTAAACAACCGTGGTCAAATCAAAAAGTAGGAATGTACGGTGGTAGTTATAACGGATTTACCCAATGGGCATCCATGAAATATAAAGTGCATTCAGCTTTAAAAACCATTGTTCCCATGGTAGCCATTGCACCAGGAATTGATTATCCAATGGAAAACAATATACTACATAATTATTCCTATTCTTGGAATTTTTATGTAACCAATAATAAGTTTTTGGATTTTAAAGCCTCCCAAGATTTTACTCGATGGAATACCTTAAAAAATACGTGGTATACCACTGGAGTTGCCTTTAATAGATTGGATAGCTTGGATGGTCAAGTCAATAGATTATGGAATGCCTATATGCAGCATCCTAGTTATGATGATTACTGGAAGAAAATGATTCCTTATAAACAAGAATTTTTAAAAATCAACATTCCAATTTTGACCATAACAGGCTATTATGACGATTCTCAAAGAGGAGCCCTATATTATTATGACCAGCATACTAAGTATGTAAAAAATCCAAATCACTATGTATTGGTAGGACCTTACGATCATTGGACGGCACAAACCCAACCTCAGGAGTTCTTAAGGAATTATAAATTAGATAAAACCGCCTTAATTGACATTAGATATGACTTGGTTTATCAATGGTTCGATTACATCTTAAAAGGTAAAGAAAAACCAAATATTCTAAGGGATAAAGTGAATTTTCAGGTAATGGGAACCAATACATGGATGCACAAACCGAGTTTAAGTGCCATGACCAACGATACGTTGACTTTTCATTTCAGTGATGATAAAACGGATGATTTTTATGCGCTTAAATCGAAATCAAATACTTCTAAAATTGATTTAACTGTTGATTTTAAAGATAGAGAAAGCATGAATAACACAGGGTATTATCCTTGGCCTTTAGAAAAAGAAAACATCAATATAAAGGATGGATTGCTTTTTAAATCGGAACCCTTAAAGGAGGATGTGATTATAAATGGATCCTTTCTCGGGAATCTAGAATTTACTATCAATAAAAAAGATGTTGATTATTCCGTTATCCTATATCACTTAACGCCAGAAAGGAACTATTTTCATTTAAGCTATTATATAGGAAGAGCGAGTTATGCTCAAGATAGGGAGCACAGACATCTGCTAACTCCCAATAAAAAGATGCAAGTGTCCTTCAACAATTCTAAACTAATCAGTAAAAAGCTACAAAAAGGAAGTAGGATGGTAGCTGTGGTCAATGTGAATAAAAATAATAATGCACAACTTAATTATGGAACAGGTAAGGATGTGAATGAAGAAAATATTAAAGATGCAGAAGTCCCTTTAAAAATTATATTTTCAGGTAATAGTAGTATTTCCTTACCGGTTTGGTATTCCCTAAAGGAATAACCAAATTCTTATTAGTATATTATTGGCAAAAAAAGCCTGTTCGATTCTCCTTTTGGCTGTTTTTTTCCGTGGAGGGGCTGCAGGGTTGTACTTATTGATCGAAGCAAAATTAACGATGCGGTGAGTTCCATAGTAAAAATATTTGAGAAAAGGAGCCCCAAAGAATAATTTAATGAATTTGGTATCATCTCACAAATGGTTATGGAATTGAGTGAAGTCCATGACCTTTACTTTCCGTTTTTCGGTATATAGGTTTAAGGCCTTGAAAAAATTATTTTAAAAAGGAGTATCATTCATATGCATAGAATTATATGTAATCCAAATTGATTACATGGTTCTATGGCATTTCAAGCTTTAGAAGTATTTGCAAGGTTATCCCATTAATTGTTAAATAAACTATATGGTTTTTGTAAATTTAGCTTTATATAATGCCTGTAATCGATAAGAAATCAATAGCTGTCTTGCCATTTGTTAATTTGAGTAATGATATTAACAATGTATATTTCTGCGATGGCTTAACCGAAGAAATAATTAACGCCTTAGCATCTATAAAGGTATTATTAGTGACCTCTCGTACTTCTTCCTTCTATTTTAAAAACAAAAAAGTAACCTCTAAAGAAATAAGGGAAAAACTAAAGGTGGCTACATTTATAGAAGGCAGTGTAAGGACATCCAAAAATAAAATGCGCATTACTGTGCAAATGATTGATGCTTTGGATGACTTTCATTTCTGGTCAGAAACTTTTGATAGAAATCCTGAAAATATTTTTGAAATTCAAGATGAAATCAGTCTGTTTATCGCAGAAAAATTACGCGAACACATAGGGCATCTGGAAATCGAAGATAAGCTAGTAGAAGCTATTGATGTACCTGTAGCTATTTATAGAGAATATTTGAAAGGAAGGTACTACATGATGAGACTAGATTATAAAAACTCTATAAAGGGTGTCAATATCTTAAAAGAAGTAATTCATAAGTCACCCAATTTTTCAAATCCCTATTTAGATATAAATCTAGCCTATGTTAATATGGGGACTATGGGGCTTTTACCTGCATTTGAAGCATACGAGAAGGCCCAGCCTTATTTGTTAAAGGCATTAGAGCTAGATCCAAACTCATCAAGGTCACAATTGAATTTGGCTTGGATAGAATGCTGGCAAAACTGGAATCTTAAGAAAGCTTACGAACATGCCAATAAGGCTTTGGAGATGCAACAAGCAGACGATATATACTTAACCATTTCTAATTTTTTGACCGTGGAAGGAAAATTAGATGCGGCAAGTAATTATCTTGACAAAGCCTTACAGTTAGATCCTTATGCCGCTATAAATCATCATTACAAGGGTTTTTTGTACTACTTGAAAGAAGATTATAAAACTGCGATACCTTATCTAAAAAAGGCATTAGATTTGGACCCAAAGTTACCCTTTCCACCAATTTATATAGGAATTTGTTTATTAATGTCAGGCAAACCAAATGAAGCTTTGACATATTTCGGTTCACTTGAAGGCGTTTCTGTGAAAGACCTCACCAAATTAGGAGGTGAAACCATGTGCTATGCAAAGCTCAATGAAACGGAAAAGTGTAATGAAGGATTAAAAGAATTAGAGACGTATTTAAATACTGATCTTGTAGATAAGGCATTTACGTTTTTGATATTGGTAAATGCCTTGTTAGATAATAACGAAAAGGTAATTGATTTAATAACTCAAGCATACAATAATCGTTTGCCAGTAATTTTATTATTGAATCCATCCCCAATTCTTAAACCTGTAAAAAATCACAAAAGATTTAAAGACATCATGCTAAAAGCCATTCCAGATAATTTAAATTATAAACAGAAAAAGAAGTATAAACAGGCTTTACTAGATTCCAACGAAATCAAAAAGTATAGCAAAGAACTGGAGCAAATAATGATAGACTACAAACTGTATTTAAATCCAGACCTATCCTTAAAAGATTTAGCTTCTTACTTGGAACTTCCTGCGAACTATGTATCCCAATTATTAAACTTGGGGTTTCAAAAAAACTTCTCGGAATATGTTAATACCTATAGAATTAACGAATTTAAAGAGCGGGTTCTTCTAGAGGAAAACAAAGGTTTAACCTTAATGGCTGTAGCGTATGATAGTGGTTTTAACTCTAAAACAGTGTTCAATACCTTTTTTAAAAAAATAGAAGGGATTACACCAAATACTTACCTTAAGAGTAATAGTTAGTTCTGATTAAAAAATAGAACCTTCCTTTTATAACCTACAATTAGTTTTACTTCATCAAATTAGTAACAGTAAGAGATTACTTGATTTATACTTAGGCAATATTTCAAAATTCGTCATAATCTATAGTGTTGCTTCATAATTTATAGTCTTGCGCTAAACTTAATAACTCTTGCTTCATAACTGTTTACTGTTGCTTCAAGGTTCATGGCATCTTTGTACCATCAAATCGGAATAGTTATTCTAAAAATTCAAAATCAATTAATTAGAATGCTGTTTGCTGATTAAAAGATTTGGTTCTGGTTTTTAAAGTAGAACTTTTTGGTTGCAAAGTCTATTTAATTTTATCAAAAATCTAATAATTATAACAAAAATGAAAATTGAAAAAAGTGGAAAGGGTCTAAAATTAGGAATAGGGATTATACTAGGTGCTATAGTTGGTTACTTGACCTCAAATATGCAATTGTGGTTTGTTTTAGGGATTGCCATAGGTTCAGCATTAGAATATGGTGCCAAAAAAAATCATAAAAAATAAAAATCACTCATTACACATTCCACTTTTTTTTAAGCATTGGCTATTAATGCTTGTAACATCAGAAACAAAAATCAAAAAATCAAAAAGCGAACAATCATGAAATCAATTAAAATGAAAACAATCAAAAAACAAATCGGATTAAAAGTGGCTTGTGTAGCCTTTGCATTAGTATCAAGTATAACATATGCACAAAACGCAGATTCTAAAACAACAACACAGCGAGATGGCTTTATTATTGAATTTTCAGTAGGTGGAGGTCTAATCAGTTTAGAAGATAGTGAAGGTATTCAAACGTTCGACACAACTCAAGGAACGTTTGTTTTTCCAGATCTAAAGTTGGGCTATATGTTGAATGAAAATCTTGCTGTTACTGCCGCTATGCCAGGAAACATATACGAATTTCAAGATAATGACAGGAACTTTGGAGGCTTTATTCCATCGCTACAATATTGGGTAAAAGACAACTGGTGGATTCATGGCGGAATTGGTTTAGCAATAGATTCGCCGGCACTATATGATATTAAAGACAATGTAAATGACGATTGGAATTTTGGTTGTGCAGTAATGGCAAGTACAGGTTACGAAATTTACAAAAAGAAAAACTTCGTACTTAATGTGCAATCTAAAGTAGTGCTTGGTCGTGCAAATTTAGATGGTGATTCGCATAGGGATGCAGTAATTTTTAATGTAGGGTTAGGGTTTAGTTGGTTATAAAAAATTATCTATTGCATATATTTTATTGTTACCAAACATATAAAGCAAACTATGAAAATTTTGACATTTGTAATTTTATATATTCTTCTTTCAGGAGTACAAACCACATTTGGACAGAATGAAACAGATATTATAGTAGGAAGTAAGTTCGTTATTAAATCTAATATTTTAGATGAAGAAAGAACCTATTTAATAAGTTTTCCTGATTCATACAATAATTCATCTGAAGTTGATAAAAAATATCCAGTTATAATATTATTGGATGGATATACTCATTTTAAAACAGCATCTGGTATAGTACATTTTATGAGTAGTAATAGGAATCGAAACAGTTTAATGCCTGAAAGTATTATTATAGCCATAGAGAATGTTGACCGAGAACGAGATTTTACAGTTACAGAAATTAAGACCAAACGACCGAATAATATGGGAGGTGGAAGGATTTTTTTGAATTTCATTGAGAAAGAACTAGTACCTTATATTGATAAAAAGTATAAGACAGAACCGTTTAGAACTCTTGTTGGGCACTCTTTAGTAGGACTACTTACACTAAATTCCTATATGGATGAAAATAGCGTATTCAATGCTTACATTTCTATAGACCCAAGTATTTGGTGGAATGAGGAGATCATGAAAAACAAAGTTGATTCTATTTCCTCAATATCATTAGATAAAAAACTTTATATCGCTACTGCCAATCAAGGAGAGGCTAATTACGAAAGGAATAAACAAAGACACGACTCTCTTTATACTTTAATAACAAAGAAATCGGATAAACCTCTAAATATCGAAATAGAATATTTTGAAAAAGAAAACCATCGCTCTGTACCATTAGTAGCTTTATACGAAGGGTTAAAATATATTAATCAAGAGGAATGATTTCGAAGCTGGTAATATCAACAAATACGTTTGGTAACACCGTAAATAATTTGTTGCTGGCTTTTTGCCTACTTGCGAAAGTCTTTGGGGATTTTCTTGGTCGGTAATTAGTTGCTTAAAACACGCAACAAACCATATACAAACACGTTGTGTGCCATTAGGGCAAAATTGTAACAATTACCCTTTTACAGAGTCAGAATTAGTATAAAATAATAAAAATAAATAATCTATGATTGCAAATACAGAACAGAAAAATTTAATTAAGACCGCTAGAATAACTGGCTTATGGTATTTAATGATGGCTATTACAGGAATTCTAGGGTTTATGGTCTTTCATTCTCAAATATTTGTGTCTGGTAATCCTGAACAAACGCTAACAAATTTAGTAGAATTAGAATCTACAGCAAGAATTAGGTTGCTATTAGAATTTGGCATAGTAATTTCTCAGGCTCTTACCGCAGTTTGGTTTTTCAAATTATTTAAAGATAATTATGAATGGGAAGCTTGGACTCTAGGTATATGGGGAATGGTAAATGCTTTAGCCATTATGATAAGTGCAATTTCAATCGCCTCAGCAATAGGTATTGCAAATTCTGAAATAAGTGCTATGGAAGACAAAGTTTTACTAATTCAGGTTTTTCAAAATATTATTTCGAATGCTTGGGGTATTGGTGGCCTATTTTTCGGGTTATGGCTATTTCCAATGGGATACATAGTTATCAAATCTAAAAGGTTGCCTGTCTGGTTAGGAAGAATAATTATTTTAGGTGGTATAGGCTATCTAATTTCTACAGTTATACACTACGCAGGAATTGATTTTAGCTTCAATAGATTTCTTACGCTACCTGCAACCATTGGAGAATTTTGGATGATAGGTTATTTACTAATTTTTGGCATAAGACCTAGCTATAAGTAATTGCTTTTCTCTCCTACTTCTGAAAACCCTCACGGATTTTAGTTTGGTTTATACTTGCAACGTTAAGTGCTTATCCACGAAACTACTCATAGCCGAAATCGTTGTGGGTAAGGAGAAAAATTGAACTTACTTGAATAAAATTAAACAAAAAATGATAAATAAAAGTTTTGAAAACGCAAAAGAGCAAAGCAAATCATTAGAAAATGATTTGTATAAGAATCCTCAAAAGTACCGCGTATTAACGGGAGATAGACCTACAGGTAATTTGCATCTTGGACACTATTTTGGCTCAATTATAAACCGATTAAAATTACAAAGCTTGGGAATTGAGACTAATATTTTAATTGCTGATTATCAAGTGTTGACAGATAGAAATGTTTTTAATGAAATTTCAAAATTCACCTATGAACTAACTTTGGACTATTTAGCCTGTGGATTAGACCCTGAAAATTATAAAACTCATATTTTTCCACATAGTCATATTCCTGAATTAAATCAACTAACTATTCCATTTCTGACATTAGTTTCCAGTTCAGAATTAAACAAAAATCCAACTGTTAAAGAAGAAATTACTGCTTCAGGACTGAGTAATATTAATGCAGGAATGTATATCTATCCAGTTCATCAAGCTGCTGACATTTTGTTTTGTAAAAGTAATGTGGTTCCTGTTGGAAAAGACCAATTACCTCATATAGAATTAACTCGGAAAATTGCAAAGCGCTTTAATACCAAATTCAATAAAAATATTTTTACAGAACCAGTTGCACTTTTTACTGATACCCCTACTATTCTTGGGTTAGACGGTATTCAAAAAATGAGTAAAAGTCGCAACAATTCAATTATGATAAAGTCAACAGCTGACGAAACAGCAAAACTAATAAAATCAGCCAAAACTGATTCAAATCATTACATATCTTACGACCCCGAAAACAGACCAGAGGTTTCCAACTTACTTAAGTTAGCTTCCTTATGTTCAAATAAAAGTCCAACAGATATTGCTGATAAAATTGGCGACCAAGGTTCAGGAAAACTTAAACAGCTAACGGAAGAAGCCATAAACACATATTTTGAGCCTATTAGAAAAAAAAGAATAGAGCTTGAAAAAAATAAAGATTATGTCAGGGATATTTTGCTTAAAGGTATAAGTAAAGCGAGAGAAACAGCTATTGGAACGTTGAGTGAAGTCACTGAGGCAATGAATATGAAAATATAATAGCACTACATCCAGCAAAGAACTGAAATCGGACTTGATTCAATCTTTTTATTTTAAAGAATAGATTTGATTTTGAATGGAATCTCGAAGAACAAATAAAGCGAACGGAAGCATTTCAAAAAAACAAAATAACTAAAACTATTATTTAATTCTACTTTTTCAAGAAGGTAAACTTCATACAAATATCAATCAATCAATAATCATCATTAATCAAAAAAACATCATCATGAAAAAAACTTTAATTACCTTGACTTTGTGCGGACTAACATTAATCGCCAAAGCTCAAAACACAAGTGTAGAAAAATCAACATTCGGACTACAAACTGGAGTTCTAGGAATCTGGGCATATAATGAAGCAAAACTATCAAATGCCATTGCACTGAGAACAGAGATTGGTTTTGATTTTGGTATTTGGGAAACTACTTTTTACGATGAGTATGATTCTCCATTTCTACTAACACCTGTTATAGTTGTGGAGCCAAGATTTTATTATAACCTCGAAAAACGTTCAAAAAACTCAAAAAGAATTGATGGGAATAGTGGCAACTTTATTGCTTTAAAAATGGGTTATCATCCAGATTGGTTTGTCTTATTCAATACTGACGATGCTCCTGTGGTAAGTGATTTTTCCATTATACCCACTTGGGGAATTAGAAGAAACATAGGCAAACATTTTAATTATGAAGCAGGTCTTGGTACAGGGTTTAGTTACACATTTGCTAAACGTGCTGGTTATTTAAAGAACAAAAGTGAAATGGAATTAAATATGCACTTGCGAATAGGGTACAGGTTTTAGTAAAAATAATAATAATTTAAATATCAAAATGGAAAAGACCTTCATAACACTACTTATCGTTGGAATACTTTCTTTGCAATCTTGTGATGCAAAAAAACAAAAAACTAAAGATAATAATATACCAACCATTAAAAACCCATATCTGGGACAAAAACCACCAGGATTAAAGCCTATACCATTTGCTCCTGGTCTTGTGTCTACAGAAATTTATGAATATGATGGTGCATTCACCCCAGATATGAAAGCGTTTTATTTTATTAGAAGAGGAGAAGAAAATAAAAAATCAGCTTTTTACGAATACAAATACAACGAAATTGATGGGGAATGGAAAAAATCAGAAATAGCATCTCCATGGATAGGAAGACCAGTAATATCCCCAGATGGACAAACCATGCATTTAGGTGACAACTATCTAAAAAGAACAGAAGCTGGATGGTCAGAATTACAAAAACTAGAACCTCCTACTGTAAGTAATGATTCTATGTATATTATGCGCCTTTCATCTTCTGCTAATGGTACGTATTATTTTGACACTTATAAAGAAAACGATTCAACATTTCCAATTCGCTATTCGCGTTTAATAGATGGAAAGCATGAGGAACCTAGAGCTTTGCCTAAAGAAATAAATACTGGCACTTTTTTAAGCCATCCTTTTATAGCACCAGACGAATCGTATTTATTATTTGATGCTCAAAGGGAAAATAGTTTCGGAGACTCTGATATTTACATCAGTTTTAAAGAAAGTGATGGTACTTGGGGCGATGGAATTAATTTGGGAGATAAAATAAACACCAACTCTTGGGAGGCTTCTGCTAGTATAACACCAGACGGTGAATACCTTTTCTTTAGTAGAAATGTAGGATCAGACGATTTTGAAAATGTAGATATATTTTGGGTAGATGCTCAAATCATTGAATCAATAAGACCTAAAAACTAAATCATTAATAAAGTACTAAATCAAAATGGAGACAAATAACTTCAATCGGATTAAAACTGCATCTGTCATAGTTCTTTTATTTATAGTAGGTACGCTTCTAAACATTCCTTTTAGTAGAGAATTAAAACGATTAAAAATTGAAGCTGGTAATACTCAGGTACAATTATCAGATCAGTTAACTACTGATATCATACAAACAGGAATTTATGGTTTTGTTTTAGGTATAATTTTAGTTTTTGTTGGATTATGGTTGTCAAGGAAAGCACAATTGGGAGCACCAGTAATCGAACGTTTATTTTCAAATCAAAAAAACAGAACGCAAAATCGTTTTTTTAAAAAGCAATTGTATCCTGTAGTTCTTAGTGTAGTCTTAGCTTTGGTAGTACTTTTAGTTCATAAATTAATTAGAGCTTACTATCCTGTAGCAGGTATTATTGAAAGACCTTCAAAACCATTTTATGCTGTCGTATCATTTTCGGCAGGAATTACCGAAGAAATTATGTTTCGCTTAGGGTTAATGTCTCTGATTGTAGTAGTAATTCAGCGTTTCAAAAAAGAAACAAATCCGTCAGCAATCGTGGTTTGGGTGAGTATAATTATTACGGCATTGTGTTTTGGTTTAATCCATTTACCGCTATCAAAAAACTTTTCAAATCTCACTTTGGTAACTGTAAGTTCTACCATGATAGGTAATCTTATTACAGGGTCTTTCTTTGGTTGGGTGTATTGGAAACGTGGTTTACTGGTAGCAATAATTGTTCATATTGTTTGGGATTTGGTTTTTCATGTAGTTGGCTCACCCTATTTGTAAAAAAAACCTTGTTCCAATTTCCAAACGCGAACTTTTGAACCTTATAACTTATCCAACTTTGCTGTTAACAAAAACAATTATGAAAGCAATAGAATGTCTAAAATATGGGGGGGTAGAAAACCTGGTGCTAAGTAATGTGAAAAAACCAATACCAAAAGATAGTGAAGTACTTATAAAAATCTGTGCTACTTCAGTAACTACAAGTGATGTTCTTATTCGGAGAATGAATGAACCTTTGATCCCCAGATTTATACTTCAACTTATATTTGGTTTTGGACGTCCAAGAAACCCTGTATTGGGAATGGTAACAGCTGGAATTGTACAGAGCAAAGGTAAAGATGTGTCAATGTTTGAAATAGGGGATGAGGTTTTTGCCTACGGTTCTATTTCAACTACCAAACGCCGTTTTGGTTCTTATGCAGAATATATTTGTTTACCCGAAGATTGGAATCTGGCACTAAAACCTGTGAATTTTAGTTTTGAGGAAGCTGCTGCGATTCCTTATGGTGGTTTGCTGGCTTCTCATTTGTTAAAAAAGACGAGTATAAACAAGGGTGACAAAATATTAATTTATGGAGCGTCAGGAAGTATAGGTACAATGGCGATACAGTTGGCGAAGTATATGGGTGCTCATGTTACTAGTGTATGCAGTGGTAGAAATTTCAAATTAGTAGAATCTTTAGGAAGTGATAAGGTGATTGATTACACCATAGAAAATGCTGAAACACAATTGGAAACTTATAAATATGTTATTGATGCTGTAGGCAATTCGAAATCATCGAAACTAAAAGATAAGAGCAAAAAAGCATTGACTTCAAATGGCAAATATATATCTATCGATCATGGGACTCCATTAACTCCAAAAGAAGCTTTTTTAAATTTAAAAATTTTAGCAGAACAAGAGAAGATTACGCCTGTTATTGATAGAATATATCCTTTAGAAAAAATTGCCGAAGCGCATAAATATGTTGAAATGGGGCATAAAAGAGGAAATGTGGTGATCACTATTTAGCTGGGCTGTAGATGATCTCAATTTATAAATCATAATAAAAAAACGAACAGCAAATGTTTTTTAAACGAGCAGGTACTAATTATTTTTAACTGATACCATCAGTTGTTTAAATTTATACAAATGAAAATAATAAAACGAATTTTAAAAATTGTCTTCGCTCTCATCGGCTTGCTTGTGCTCATAGGAATCATTACACTTTGGATTGATTCATCAGGAACAAATTATCTCGATATTAATAAGAATGAATCAATATCTAATAATTCTTATCTCATAAAGAATGTCAATGTTATCCCAATGAACCAAGACACTGTTTTAGTTAATAAAATGGTGTATATAAAAGAGGGGATTATTAATAAGATTGCTGATACTATTGAGGTCAATGGAATTCAAATTTTTGACGGAGAAGATAAGTATCTAACACCAGGACTTATCGATATGCACGTACATGTGTGGGATAGATATGAACTCGGACTTTACCTATCCAATGGTGTAACGGCAGTTAGAAATCTTTGGGGTATGCCAATGCATTTAAGAATTAAAGAAGATGTAATGGAAGAAAATATTTTTTCACCATCGTTTTTTACGACAGGACCAAAATTAACAGGCTCAGATTTCATTGGTGATGACAATTTAAATCTAAGTAATCCGAGTAAAGCTAAAGACAAGGTGATTTCATATAAAGACAGAGGTTACGATTTCATCAAAACATATTATGGATTGGATAAAGAGATTTTTGATGCTGTGATTGAACAAGCTAAGATTTCTGAAATTGACATTGTTGCTCACCCTTCTCAAAAAGTATCTTTTTCATATCATTTGAATTTTCAAATCAAAACTATTGAACATGCTGAAGAAATTGTACAGCAACCCTTACAGTTTGATTTAGATACTATTAAACTGCAACCCATAATAGATTCAATTTCGCAATCCAAACACACAAATTATAGTCCTACAATTACGGTATTTAATAATATTTATCAAATGATGATGGATGATTACATTTTAGAATCAGAATCATTAAAATACATGAATCCACTCATTAAAAAAACGGATAGCAAAGAACAGTTTGAACGTTGGTTTAATGCAAAAAAAGAAGATCCTACGACTGTTGATAGGATAAAAAAACAGCACGATTTTCATATGACCATCGTTAAAAAGCTACATGAAGCGGGTGTTACTATAATTTGTGGAACTGATGGCGGTATTGGAGTTACCCTTCCCGGTTTTTCAATCCATCAAGAACTGAATTTTTACAAAGAAGCTGGACTTTCTAATTACGAAGTTTTGAAAACGGCTACTGTAAATGCTTCCCAAACACATTCAATGATGAATCAACTTGGAACTATTGAAGAAGGCAAGATTGCCAACTTATTATTAGTGGATGAAAATCCTCTTGTTGAGTTATCGACACTTCGTAATCCAACCTATGTTTTTGTGAAGGGAAGAAAATTAAATAGAGAGACTTTGGATTCTTTTAATGAAAAGGCAAAAAACCGAAAGAATTTAATAGCTACGGCTCTTAGGTATTTGGAAAACTTAATTATTGAAAAATAAAATATAGGCTATAAAGTATTAAAATCAGAAATAGTCATATATCATTTAATCAAAAAAACTATTACAATCATCAATCAAATAAAGAATAAATATGTTTTTCAAAACTAAAGAAGGAAAAGAAAAAATCTTATTCCTTTACAATCAAAAGTTAAATAAGCTGAATATTGAATATTCAGAAAAATTGATAGAAACAAAGTTTGGAGTCACTAATGTTATCATTACTGGCGACACTAAAAACCCTCCATTAGTACTTATTCATGGCACAGGAGGTTGTGCACCACAAATTTTAGATTCTTTCCCCAATCTAGCTTCAAAATATTGTGTCTATGCCATTGATGTCTTAGCGCAGCCCAATAAAAGTGCAGAGAATAGGTTGGACATGAAATCTTTAGATTATGGAAAATGGCTTATTGAAATAATCATAAAACTAAGACTGAAAGACGTGACCCTAGTAGGTTTTTCTTTTGGTGGCTTCATTAGCTTAAAAGCACTGGAGTTTAACGAGACACCAATTAGAAGGGTTTTCTTAATCGCTCCAGTCTATATGGTAAATGGCAATCCTCTTGTAGGTTTGTTTAAAATGTTTCTACCATTAAAAAAGTTTATAAGAACTAACAATCAAAAGCACATTAAAAAGGTAATGAACGTACTTTTTTCTGAATACGATGATTTTGCTTTAGAGTTTATGTCTACTACGTTTCAACATTGCGATATGGATTTTTCTCCTTTACCAATACTATCTAAAAATGATGCAAATAGAATAAAAACACCGATTACCATTTTTGCCTGTGAAAAAGACATCATGTTTCCCGGAAAAAAAATGATTAAAAGAGCCAAACGAATATTCCCTTCTATCGAACAAGTTGTTTTGATTGAAGAGGCTAAACACGTACCAAATTCAAAGGATTTTAAAAAAATAGAAGATTTAATTATTGATAAAAACAGGCACTGAAATGATACAAGAAATTAAATCTTTAAAATTTCCCAAATCCAATATAATTTCAATAAATGGAATTGAGTTAGAAGTATTTGAAGCAGGTAAAGAAAATATTGGCAATCCGATTGTACTTTGTCATGGCTTTCCCGAACATGCCTTTTCTTGGCGTTATCAAATACCAGCGCTTGCTAAAGCTGGTTATCATGTCATTGTTCCAAATCAAAGAGGATATGGCAATTCATCGTGCCCTAAAGAAGTAACGGCATATGATATAACCCATTTAACAGATGATTTAGTGGCCTTACTTGATTATTACAACTACAGAGATGCTGTTTTTGTGGGTCATGATTGGGGCGCAAATGTAGTATGGAACCTTGCACTATTGCATCCAGAACGCGTAAATAAAATACTAAATCTTGCATTGCCTTATCAAGAACGAGGTGAAAAACCATGGATTCAGTTTATGGAAGAGATTTTTGGTGAAGATTTCTATTTTGTTCATTTTAATAAAAAACCAGGAGTAGCAGATGCTTTGTTAGAGAAACATGCAGAAAACTTTCTTCGTAATTTATTTCGTAAGAATGTGCCTCTTACACCTCCAGAACCGGGAATGTTATTGATGAATCTTGCAAAAGCGGAAAAGCCTTCTGGTGAGCCTATTATGAACGACGTTGATTTGTCTGTATTTGTAAGTGCCTTTAGAAATTCAGGATTTAATGGAGCTATTAATTGGTATAGAAACCTTGACCGAAACTGGCACGTATTAGCAGAAATAGATCCAATCATCAAACAACCTACTCTTATGATCTATGGTAATCTAGATATGATTCCAAAATTTGAAAGGCTACAGGATTTTGTTCCAAATTTGGATGTGATTAGTTTAGAGTGTGGCCATCACATTCAACAAGAATTACCACAAGAAACAAATGAATCGATTTTAAAATGGTTAGCAAAATTTAATGGTTAAAAAAGGATTGGAATCAAGAATGGTATTTTATAGAGAAGGAGCAGAATTTGTTAGAGACTATAGACAAGCCTTAATCTTTAAATCCATTTAAGTAACAATAACAAGAAATACATATGAAATATATATTTTTAATAATCGGCTTTATAAGCCTTAGTACTTCAATTTTTGCACAAACTGAAGTATCCAAAATAGAAAATACCATTTTAAACTATATAAACGGTACCTCCTACAACAAGTCTAAGCTCATAGAAAAGGCATTTTACCCCAGTGCAAATCTGTATTTAGAAAAAAAAGACAAAACACCTTGGACCGTTCCTGCCAAAGACTACGTAAGTTGGTATAAAAATAAAAAGGAAGGAGAGTTTACGGGAAGAATAGGAAATATTTTATCAATAGATAATTTTGAAGGTATAGCTACTGCAAAAGCCGAAATTATTATCCCTAAGGGTGGTGAGAGATACATTGATTTGTTTTTATTAAAAAAAATTAAAAACGAATGGAAAATTATTAGTAAAACTGCTATCAGTGAAAAAAGTAACCAAAATGGTAATAAAATATTATTTATAGTATCAAATGTCTCATTCCATGGAGCATCTCAATTTCCAACAGGGAATAGCTTTTCGGAAATTGTTAATGCGTATGATACGTTTAAAAAGGAAGGATTTACTGTAGACTTCGTTAGTCCAAAAGGAGGTAGTATTCCATTAGCTTATATTAATACATCTGACTCACTCCAAAAAAATCTGCTTTACAGTGAAGACTTTATGTATGCTTTAAAACACACCAAAAAGCCTAAAGAAATTATTACAAAAGATTATAAAGCGGTTCATTATATCGGAGGTGGAAGTGCAATCTATGATGTACCAAAGAATAAAGAAATTCAAAAAATAACAATGACCATTTTTGAAGAATATAATGGTATTGTCTCTTCAGTATGTCATGGAACGGCTGGTATTGTTAATTTAAAAACAAAAGATGGGAAGTACTTGGTAAATAATAAAATAATTAGTGGATTCCCAGAAGCTTATGAAAAAGAGGGTGCTGAATATTTTAAGCAATTCCCTTTTTTAATTCAAAAGACCATAGAAGAAAGAGGTGGAATATTTAAATATTCTCCTAGAAACTCGGTACATGTAGAGGTACAAGGAAATGTAATTACAGGTCAAAATTATTTATCATCTAAAGATGTAGCATTAAAAATAATCGAAAATTTAAATAATCGAGAAATCAGTCAATAAAATGAAAAAATTAAACCAAATTTCACTAACATATTTTTGCATAATAGTATTGATGGGTAGTACAGTTTCATGCTCAAATGATGATAATATTGCGGGTTTTAATCGTGCTTATTTAAGCATACCCGATTCAAGTTTTGAAGCGATACTTATAAAAACAGGTGTAGATTCTGATGGTATTATAAATCAGCAAATGCTAAGCAGTGATGCTGAAGGAATAACTACCCTTGACTTAAGTAATCTAGAATATGGAGCTATTACTGATTTAACAGGAATAGAAGGCTTTACCAGTTTAAGAAAATTAATTGCCACCCAACATGATATAGCACAAATTGATTTAAGTGATAATTTAAATTTGGATACGTTAAATCTTGCGGGTAATAAATTGTTAAGTATTGATATTAGCAACAACAGTAAACTAGTTTTACTTGATTTGACTGCTAATGAAATGAATTCAGTCGTTGGATTATCAGAATTGGGTGAATTAAAAGAGTTGGAATTGTCTTGGAATTATTTTGAAACTTTTAGTATTTCTAGCGAGTCGTTACAGGTTTTACATATGAGTAATAATGATTTGTATTCACTCAACATTAGTTCAGCTCCAAATCTAAAAAACCTACTTTTAACATCAAATAAATTGCAAAGTTTAGAGGTGATTTCAAATAAAAAGTTAGAAACATTACTGGTTTCTGATAATGAGCTGCAAACTATAAATCTCTTTGAAAATCATAATTTAACGCATCTTTATATCACCAGTAATTCCTTGGATAGGTTAAACGTAAGTTTTAATCAAAACCTTATTGATTTGAAAGTAGATAGAAATCCAAATCTGTCATGTATTAAAGTTCTTGATGGACAAAATATTCCACAGATTTCTAAATCAGATCATCAAGAGCTAAATGATGATTGCAATTAAAAACGCCATTGCAGATAATTGCCAAAAAGGCTCACTAAATTGAATATTAGGTATTTACTACCCTCAATAAGATATAAAAATCATGAATAGAACATATGTTTTATTACTAATAGTACAAGATAACTTTATTGTAAATAACATTATATCAGTTGATTACAAGGAAATCCGTGAGTGTTTTTTTAATTAAAAAGTACTCACCGAATAGGTCACATAAAATACGGTTTCAAAACGCTTCAAATGAAACCATATAAAATGAAAAACCCTGTAAATCATACGATTACAGGGTTTTTGTACTGTTGTAAAATAATTTCAGTGGAGCCGGAGGGATTCGAACCCTCGTCCAAACAAGCAATTAAAATGCTTTCTACATGTTTAGGATCTGATTAATTTTCGATGTGTACCTGACCAGAAACCGCCTAATACACACTTATCTTCTTAAGATTTTGGTGGTGACGCCAAAGCGAGCGTACACCCTTATGTTGATTTTTCTGGTGCTCCTAAGTGAATCGCCATCAACAAGGGCTATTCAGGAACATCTCGCTTCCCTACCTTGTAGGGACGAGGCTAATCTTACTATGATTCAGATTAAGCGGCAAGAGCGTAATTATTTTCGCCAATTAAAAGTGTGAAAAATGAGATTAACGAGCTGTTTCCCAGCGCTCGACATGCTTACATTCCAACTGGTCTCGCTGTCAAAACCGGTCGGCCCCAATATGTAAATGAACTTTGAAGTCAAATTTTAGCTTTATAAATAAGCTAATAAATAACGGGCAGCAAAGCTAACAAAACTTTGGCAACCACTATAATTTTTATTTAGACCCAAGCCAAGTGTTTCTAATTGTATAATTTAGTGCAATATTTATACCAAACCCATATGAAGTTCGGAATCATTAGAGAACGTAAGAATCCGCCAGATAAGCGCGTAGTTCTATCACCTAAAGCATGTCAAAAAGTCTTGAATACGTATTCAAAGGCAGAAATTATCGTAGAGCCCTCCCCAATTAGAGCTTATGCCGATGCAGATTATCAAGATTTAGACATCACGGTTGCAAATGACATGGAATCTTGTGATGTACTATTGGGTGTTAAAGAAGTGCCTATTGATGCGTTGATTCCGCATAAAAAATACTTCTTCTTTTCGCACACCATTAAAAAGCAACCTTATAATAGAGATTTACTTCGTGCGATTTTAGACAAGAATATTGAATTGTACGATCATGAGGTAATTACCAATAAACAGGAACAGCGAGTGGTTGCCTTTGGTAGATATGCAGGTATTGTTGGTGCCTATAATGGGTTTCGTGCATACGGACTCAAATATGACGCTTTTCAATTACCAAAAGCAAATGATTTGCCAGACCAACAAGCTTTAATTGAAGAACTTAAAAACATCAAACTCCCTAACATAAAAGTTTTGCTTACCGGTAGGGGCAGAGTAGGTAATGGCGCTAGAGAAATGTTGGATGGTATGGGTATGCGTAGGGTAAATGTTACCGAATTTTTAGAAGAAATATTCAATGAGCCAGTGTACTGCCAAATTGATGCAGGTGAATATAATAAGCGTAAAGATGGTGTACGCGGTAATAAAGCTGATTTTTTCGCAAATCCGGAAGAATACAAGTCCAATTTTTTTAGGTTTGCTAAGGTGACGGACTTCTATATAGCCGGTCATTTTTATGGTCAAGGGGCTCCTTATTTATTTACAAGGGATGACGCAAAACATGTAGATTTTAAAATTAAGGTTGTTGCCGATATAAGCTGTGATATTGACGGACCGGTTGCTTCAACTATTAAACCTTCTACCATTGCTGACCCCATTTATGGTTATGATCCAGCAACGGAATCTGAAGCTGATTTTAAAAATGAGAATGCCATTGCAGTTATGGCGGTAGACAATTTACCTTGTGAGTTACCTAGAGATGCAAGTGAAGGGTTTGGTGAAGCTTTTATAAAAAATGTGATCCCGGCTTTCTTTAACAATGATAAAGATGGTGTTCTTGAAAGGGCTAGAATGACCAAGGAAGGAAAACTTACAGAGCGTTTTAGCTATTTAAAAGATTACATAGCTTAATCGATCGTTCTTTCTCGCATTGTTTTTATAATGTTAATCAATTGTTAATTTTATGTTATATTGTGGTTGGCAATAACTGATAAGACATGAATTTCAATTGGATATTAGGTGATAACGATGATAAATCATTTCATAAGCTATGCATTGATATTGAATATGAGCTTAGACCGAAAATTGTTAAGTTTCTAATTGCTAACAACGACTGTTTAGATGGTTGTACAGATTTTTCCTGTTTCCATTTTGATGTGGATTTTCAATCAAGAAGCATCTCTGTTTCTCAATTAACCCCTGCCAAATATAGAAATGCAATAAAAGCACGGTTGGAAAGGGAAATTACCTTTTAACTTCACTTTGAAGTGGTGCTCGAATTTGAATTTTCTTGTTATGCTCAAAGTGCTATAGGTATCAATTTTTTTTAAAAAATGGGTTTGTATTATGTGCTAGTATTGATACGCTTAATGGATGCTTATGTTTTTTTTGCAAAATACTATCAATCTGCTTTCGTCTTCTTTTCAGTCTCATTTAATTTACCCACAATAAGTAGCCCTAAAAGACTAAGTATTATCCAAAATACATCGATGAAAAGTATTTGATCATACCCATTTGCGTAGCTTACCCAGATCCAATTACCCGTACAGAAACCATTTACCAGCGGAATAGCCAAACCTATTAAACTGCCCAAAAGCAAGGTGTATTTGTTGGTGAAATAATTGTCCTTTTTAATAATGAAGAAGATGGTAATCAATAACCAACCAATAAAGTAAAATTTATACAATAAGCTCATCCCAGCGGGGTTAATTACCTGTACCAAAACAAATGAAAGTGCGGTTATTGGGTAAAGACTTAAACAAATGGCTAAATAATAACGTACAACCGCCTCATTGAATTTCTTTTTCCTGGGGGGTATGTTTTTTTTGTTTCGTGCTGTTAACCAAATAAGTACTCCGCTTAGTATAACAAAGCACCCTATTAAACCTAGTACAAAAGAGATAATTCGCAATCCGTAACCGCCATAATCACCTAAATGAAGCCTGTAGAAAATACCCTTAACAGCATCTAAATACGATGTTTTTTTAGTTGGGTCTTTAACACTGTAAATGCTATTCTCGGCAGCATTGAATATAGTGTAGCCGTATCCATTTATTTTATCTTTATAGTCTAAATTTCCACTTACCGATACATGCATGCCTGTATCTCCATAATTGAAAATATGTACCTCATTTACTTTAAACCCTTCCCAGTTGTCCTTCACCTGTTGTACCAAAGCATTTATACTAACAGGTTTCTCTAAAGGAGAATTTTGGAACTCAAATTCTGGATGAGTATATTCTAGATCTTCATATAGCTTGTTATCGTCACCATCATATAATGCCAGTGCTGTTGGGGCGATTAAAAGCACTTTTAGCATAAAGAACGTACCGGTTACGGCATAAACGAATTGAAAGGGAAAACCGATAACGCCTAAAGCTGTATGCGCATCTGTCCATACCGTTTTCAATTTTGTCATAGGTCTGAATACATAGAAATTAGAAATAATTTTATCCCAATGAACTATGATACCCGTAATTAGAGCGAAGAGAAAAAAGAAAGCAACAAATCCTGATAAATAATACCCGAAAGGGTGAGGTAGTTGTGCAAAAAAATGTAGTCTGTATAAAAACTCACCTAATGAATATGAGCTTACATAATTTGTGGTAGACTTGTCTTTGGTGTTCAGATAATAAAAAGAACGAGCAGCTTTTTCTTTCGAAAGCAAGGTGTCTTTAGATGCGCCTAAACTAACTCCGATGTTCTGTTCGTTATAATAGTGTTTTAATTCAATATCTCTACTGAAAAGGCTTTTTTCGTTAGACATTTGTTTAAAAGTGTCATCAAAATCTAATTGAATTTCTTCTGCTACTTCAACGTTGTGCCCACGTTCCCAATTAACAATTTCATCTCTAAAGAATGCAAATGAACCGGTAAAGAAAATAACATAAAGAGCAACACTAATTACAATACCGCTAACGGTATGCAAATGAAAGAGAATATTATAGGTTCTTTTGCTCATTATACTAAAGGATTTAATGCTTTGCCATAAAACATGATAATTGACAATATGATGGATGCCAATAGATATATTCCCCAAATTTTCCATCCGCTTTTGGCAAGAAAGGCGACTATCATTAATCCTACCCAAAGTATTAAAGAACTATAGGTACTGGTGATAATTACATTGACATGATCAAACCAACTGGCAATAGCTAAATGAAATAGTATAGATACCATAAAGCCACCTACAATTGCGGCGGTTATTTTGGAGAATCGGGACCAAAAAGAAGGATTCAGATATTTTGTATTAGCAGGCATATTAAAGAATTGAGAGTTCCATTAGAAATAGGATCAAAATGGTTGGTAGTATTGTTTTATAGGTGATAAGGTGCAAGGGTTGTAAGAGTATAACAAGGCTTGCTATGGTCATTAAGATGATGGTAAAAGTAAAAATACCTGAACCCCAACCAAATTGATATATGGTTAGGGAGCAGGCAAACAACAGCAAGACATAACCTAAAGAATTTGCTGCTTTACTTTTCTGTTGGCACCAGTTTTCAATATATAAGTGTACAGGTACTTTTTGTCTTTTTGTTGAGGCATAACCCAAATAGAAACCTGTAAAGCTTAGTATTAGAATTAGGGTAATCATCTGTTTTATTTAATTGTTAATGCAATACGTAGCACAGTGCCAAACAAATTCATAGTCCTTACCATTGTAGGTACCTGGTACTCGCTCTTCATAAATTGTTTCCATAGTATACTTTGTGTTCCATGGTAATGAGAAAATTACTTCACCATTTTCATCGGTTTCAAGAGTCTTGCTCCATAGGTCAGAGACATAAATCTTAAACTCGTTTTTTGCGAGGGGTTTTCCTTTAAATAATACTTGTAGTTTAATTTCATCATCTTCGTTTGCCAATTCTTTTATAACTATTCCATCTTCATTTAAGGTTTTGGTTTCGCTAATTTTATTACCTACCTGAACTTTGGCGGTAGATTGGTAGTGTGTTTTAAAAATTCCGAAATCCCACTTGGTATAGTCTAAAACTTCTATGTTATCGTTGTTCAAAGCAACAGTGTAGGTGCCGTTAATTTTAGGAGTGAAATAGGCAACGTAGTAATTTTCCTTTGCGGTGGACTTAAGAGCTGTTTTTGTGCCATCTGGATGAATAAGCCACAAATTGAACTTTGAAACCGATGGGTAGTTTTCTCCTTTGACTTTTTCAATGACGCCGTGGGTGTATTCTCCAAAATAGACACGAACCTCTTGTTTTTTGTTCAAGTTTCCGGTACCGTCGGTTTCAAGCCACAAATAATGAGCAAACATGGGCGAAACGGTAAATAGTAAAAAGCCTATTGTAATAAGTATTTTTTTCATAATGTATTGTTTTAAGGTTAAGCCCTCAGTAGAACTGAGGGATAACCAATTTGAACTAACTCAACAAAAACTGTCTTAGTATTTTCTAAAAATTGTAGGTTACAGTTACCCTACCATTGATGCCAGGTTCTGACTGCCAGTATAAATATGTGGCATAATTAGAGCCAGAATAGAGGTATTCATCTAGTATGTTGTTTATGTTTAGTTGTACTCTAAATTTGTCATTGCTCCAAGACAAGGCACCATCTAGCCTAAAATAGTCTGGTAATTGAGATTCATTATCTGCACCCCAAGACCAAGTAGAACGATCAATTTGATATTGATAGCCTAATGAACCACCAAACCCATGTAATTTTGAATCGTTTGAGAATTTATAGTTAAGCCATCCGTTGGTTATGTGTTTGGCATGGCCGGCTACACGTTGACCAATGTTTTCTGGGTCGGTGTCTTCCGTAATTTCGACATTGGTATTGGCGTAGTTAAGAATAACATTTAACTCGGGAGTAATTTCGCCCTGCAAATCAAACTCGATACCTTTTGATTGTATTTCACCTAATTGTATAGAGAAATTAGGATTCTCTGGATCCGTCACCAATACGTTTTGTTTGGTAATCTGGTAGGCGCCCAAAGATGTTCTTAACCTACCATTGAAGAAACTCTTTTTTAAACCTCCTTCTATATCATTGGCATCAACTGGATCAAATGCTTCACCACTGAAACTAACACCGCTTTGACCAATGAAGGAACGGTCATAAAGTCCGTATGCGGTTAAAGTTGGTAGTATATCTACACTTAGACCAATACGTGGGGTAATTTTTGAATCTGTTTCGTCTTTACCTCTTGTAAATAAATGTGTATATCTACCTGCAAGTGTTAATCGGGCTTTGTCATTAAAGAAGCCAATTTCATCTTGTAGGTATGCAGAACGGTTGATGCCACCGTAATTGTAGATGTTGTCCCTGTATTGTACAGGTATAGATTTTTCAAAAACAGGTAGTTCGGTATTACCGTAAACAGGGTTGTAAATATTAAATGGCTGTTCGGTATCGGTAATGGCAAATTGATTGAAATCTGCCCAGTATTCTTTTTGGCTGTAGTCAAATCCTCCAAGTAGCTTATGGGTTATACTACCGGTTTTAAATGCTCCGGAAATATAACTTTGGAAGTATTTTCCAACGGATAAAGCATCCCAATTACTAATATATCTTACGGCGTCTCCATTTTCTTCCATAGACCATACCCAAGTTGAATTTCCTACTTGATCATAGCGTAATGAGCCGAACTTTGTTTCCCAGTTCCAATCTTTATTAAAATCATGTTTTATGGTACCAAAGAAAGTAACTTCTTGAATGTCGGATGCTGGGTAGTTGGTATCGGTAAATTTAAAATCTCTGTCTAAACTACCGTAACCATCGTCATTTGGAGCAAAAACATATGCGGCACCCATATAGCTTTCTGCCTGCTGTACATTTAGTTCTGCCGTTACGGATGTCTTTTTTGATAGGTTGTAGGTAAGGGCAGGGGCAAAGCCATAACGTTCGGCATCTTCATTGCCTCTATGGCTGTCAGATGTTTGGTACATGGCGTTAAAACGATACAATAATTTACCGTTTTCTGTTGCTTTACCACCAAGATCTAGCGTAGCACGGTAATTGTCAAAACTACCTGCCATAAAGGAAACTTGACGAATGGTTTTATCGGTCGGTTTTTTAGTAACCACATTATAGAATCCGCCAGGTTCACCGGCAGACATCATAAAACCTGCAGGTCCTTTTACAAATTCTATCTGATCTACAAATGCCATATCTTCAGATAAAGGTCCCCAAGAATCTTGTACATTAAATCCGTTTCTAAAGGCCGGTAACCTAAATCCTCTCATATTTACCCTGGCGAAATTTCCCCAGTGTTCTAGCATCGTTACACCAGACACATTTCTAATAACGCCGTCCATTATGCTAGTAACTTGTTGGTCTTGTAGCAGTTCACTACTTATAATTTGAATGTTCTGTGGAAGTTTGGCAACTTCGGTTTTTAGCCTCAATGTTGACGATGGTGTGTTTACGGCATATTTATTATGATGGCCTTGTACCGTTACTTCGTTTAATTGTTCACTTTTTTCAGGTAATAAAACTGTTTGTATTTGTGTTACTTTATTGGCAATGACATTGGTAGTAATTTGCTCGGTGTCATGACCCATAATCGAGAATGTTAGGGTATACGAACCAGATGCCAGGTCGGTAATTTTGAATCTTCCATTAGCATTAGTGGTGGTACCTAAACTTGTATGAGATATTGAGATATTTACATTTGCCAGTGGTTTATTGTTTTGATCGACAACCAATCCGGCTAGTCCCCCAGATTGCGCGTATGTGCTTACTGAGCATATTAAAAAGGTTAGTATGGCGTAAAGATTCTTCATTTATTATTTGTTATTTTTAATTAGTCTAAATAAATTTGATGCGAATTTATAACCTAGTCTTGGATTAGGAATGACGTGAAATGGTAAAAAAAAGACGCAATTTTACAGATGTACAGATTGTAGACTTATGTAAGTCGAAAGAAATCTCATATAGTGAAATTGCCGATTGCGTTGAGATAGGGCAAGACCATGATATTGACCATAGGGTATACAGCATAAAAGAGCAATTTGGTCAAGGTAGTATTGATGAAATTCAATTTGAAGATGTTAGTATTACTACACTGTTCTTAAGGCTGCATTCAGATATAGTTTTAAAACAAAAGCTGACAATAGATTTTGTGCAACTCACTTTTTTAATTGAAGGGGAGCGAGTAATATCTGTCGCCGATTGTGACGATATTTTCTTAACGAGCGGCGATTCGTATATGGCTAATATTAAATCGTTCAATGGTACTTCTAAAATAGCCGGAAATAAAACTTATAAAGAAATCAAAATAAGATTGTCTGCCGCATTCTTAAAGAAACATGGCTTTTTCAATGATATTAAGTTAAAAGAACTTATTGATGATAATTTAATAGTTCCCATTTCAAATGAAATGAGGAGTATTTTAGAATCTTTTGATAAATTGAATTTTGAAGGTACAGCTAGACTAATTTATTTAAAAGCGAAGGTTTTTGAAATGTTGGCCATACAAGTTTCTAATTACAAAAAAGAGCATTTTAAAAACAACTCCATTCAAAGTAGTCAAAGGGTAAAGAAACTTTTATGTGTTCAGAAAAAAATCGATCAACATTTAGAAATTAATTTTTCGGTTGCAGAATTGTCTAAAGAGGTCGGTATGAACAAGACGGTATTGAATAGGGAATTTTTACGGGTTTTTGGGCAAACGGTTCATGAGTATAGTATCAATCAAAAAATAGAAAAGGCTAAATTATTATTGGTGAATACAGATTTACCTATTTATGAAATAGCGGAACAGATTGGTTATAAGAATGCGACCCATTTTTCTGCAGCTTTTAAGCGACAAGAGGGTACTAGCCCTAAAAAATATAAAACATCGGTGTTATAAAAAGTACAGCACTAAAACCGTTAATTGATCAACGAAACACCAATGCCTAACGTAGTTTGTCTGTGGTTATAGTCAATTAAAGTCTCTCCATAACCATCAAAGAATTGTACATGCCCATTAAAGTTTTTATGTATTGGAAAAGACCAGTTCAATTGTAAGCTGCCCCTGCTTTTATCTCCTAAGTTTAGTGAGTGTCGGGCGATGGCTCTAAAGCGTTGTCTGCCCCAATCATACGTAATATCGGCTTCACCACGCCCTATGTAATCAGATATGTTTTCGTTATCGTCTATTTTACTGCCTATACGTAACCAAGGTTTAAGCATTACTTGCCAGTTGCCTTTTTCAAAACCGGCGTGTAAAGCAATACGGTTCCAACTTCGGGATATGGGATCTGACTGTCCGTTAGATTCATGTATTATTGATAGACCAACCATTTTTGCATCAAACCCTAGAATAGGAAATTTAATAGGGAAATTGGCAATAATTTCTGGCTTGTAATTGAGTTCACGAAAAGGTCTTGATCGCTCGGTATTATAAATTTGCCAATAGGCAGTTTGTGAGTAACCCATCCAAAGGTCCATATGTCCGCCTAACATATTGTGGAAAATCTTTGTTTTTAAACTGATCTGAAATTTTGCCTCCACAGCATTTAAACTGTTGGGTTCGTCTAAGACTTTATCTGAATTTTCGGCTACTGGAAACTCGTTTGGGTTGGTGGAGTATTTGGCTAAGGTCATATAAATGGGCTTGTAAGAGGTAAGTATAAAGTTACCACGATGGTGCTCATCATCAAGTTCCCATAATTCGGTTAAGCTTTTACTATTGTTAAAATACCAATTGTCATCTTCACTATCTTGTGATAAACAAATAGTACAAGCAAAAAATAACAATGCGGATAGTATTGAAGTTGTTTTTGTATTCATGATGAATTTTAATGTGGCAAAATTATATATTTGATTAGAAATCATAGTCGTAATTGTGCGATATCTTAATGCAATTGAAATAGATATGAACCCTGCAGAGAACTACATTTTTAATCAACCGGAACCATACAAAGGTATATTAATGCATTTGCAAATGATGATCGAAACAACCTTGCCAGACGTTGAAATGAAATTTAAATGGAATATTCCGTGTTTCTACATTGGCAAATCGCCCATTTGTTATTTAAATGCCAATCATAAAAAGAAGTTCGTGGATATTGCTTTTTGGAATTCTGCCCACCTTACAAAACATTTGAACGTACTAATTTCTGAAAATAGAAAAGTAATACGTTCATTACGTTATAGTACACTTGAAAGTATTGATAACGATATTCTAATTGATGTATTAAAAGATGCTTATTCCGTTCGTAAAAATGGGTTTTATAAGCAGAAAGATTTAAATTAAAATTGATTCACCACAGCTCTCAACGCTACTAAATCTGTCAATAGTTTTTTCATTAATCCTAAATCCAGCATGTTGGCTCCATCACTCTTTGCATTGGCACAATCAAAATGAGTTTCTATAAAAAGTCCGTCAACTCCTGCTGCAACACCTGCACGTGCCATAGTACCGATCATTGCTGGTCTACCACCTGTAACACCGGAAGTTTGATTAGGCTGTTGTAACGAATGCGTTACATCCAAAACCACAGGGGCATATTGTTTCATAGTGGGTACACCTCTAAAATCTACAATCATATCTTGGTAACCGAACATGGTGCCACGATCAGTAATAATAGCTTGCTCGTTACCCGTTTCAGTAACTTTGTTTACGGCATGCTTCATACTCTCGGGACTCATAAATTGCCCTTTCTTTATGTTGACTGTTTTTCCTGTTTCAGCAGCGGCAACAACTAAATCTGTCTGGCGGGCCAAAAATGCAGGAATCTGTAATACATCTACATATTCTGCAGCCATAGCAGCATCTTGCTCTGTGTGTATATCGGTAACCGTAGGTACTTTAAAAGTTTCAGAAACCTTACGTAGAATCTTCAATGCTTTTTCATCGCCTATCCCGGTAAAGGAATCCAATCTGCTTCGATTTGCTTTTTTGAAACTTCCTTTGAATACATAAGGAATTTTAAGCTCGTCGGTTATGGTCACAATATGTTCTGCAATGCGTAAGGCCATATCTTCACCTTCAATGGCACAAGGTCCTGAAAGAAGGAAAAAATTATTACTGTCCGTATGTTTTATTTGGGGTATAAGAGATAGGTTCATTCGTCGAATATTTTTAAACAAAGATACTATTTTAAGAAGCTTACTGTTCTATTAGGATAAGATTGTCGAAATCACATATAGGAATGAAAATTAAACAGTTTCTAATTTTAATATCGCTTGTTCTTCTAACGGGCAAAGCCCATGCTCAATTTGGTAAAAATTGCGAGTTAAGGCAGGTAAAGATCAATCTTATAAATCCTGGTTTAGAATATGAAATGGCATTGGGTGCCAATACCACTTTTGATATTAAAGCAGGTATTCAAGTTGCTTTGGATCCTCTGTTGCCAGACGTATATCATGAATTGGGCGTTTTTCCTGCGGTTGCCGCACAGTACCGGTATTACTACAATTTTGAAAAACGACAGCGCAATAGAAGACAGATCTATGGTAACTCTGCTAATTACATAGCTCCCGCGGCAGCTGTGTTTTTTCCTGGCCCTAGAACTATAGAAAATGAAAATGTAAAAGGAGCCTTCGGTTATGCCGGTTTGGTAACCGGTTTACAGCGCAGTTATGATTCTGGATTCAACTTTTCGGTAGATGTAGGTGCGGCTTATTATGCTGGACAGTTTGAAGGCGGTATTTATCCAGTGGCCAACTTAAGTATTGGTTTTATCATTAGTGAAAAACGCTGGTGCGTAGGTCGTTAACTACGTAAGTATTTTCTTAATATTTCTTTAAATCAAGTGATTACTTTTTTTAAATCATGTAGTTTTAGTTGCAACATCAATCAATCTACATGAAAAAAATTACACTTATTCTTCTGTTTTTATCGGTTACAACACAAGCTCAGATTAGGGATTTTTCTGAAAAAGGTAACGGACTCATTAATCTAGAAAGGCATCAATTTACCATCAACTTATTGGGTCCTGGTATTCGATATGAGTTGGGTCTTTTTAAAAACGTTAGTGCATCCACTAGTTTTACTCCGGCTTTTGCTAGATATCAAGAAGGCTATACTTTGGGTTATGCATGGCATACCAGAATTAGATATTACCATAATTTTCAAGAGCGATTAGATATCAATAAAAATGTGGTTGGTAACTCTGCAAATTACATTGGTCCTGCCCGTAGTGTATTTTGGGAACCTGTACAGTTTACCGATAATATCACTGACGGAAGTAGTGATTATGATTTTGCTTTCTATGGCGCAGTATACGGTATACAACGTACCAATAGAAAAGGCTTTAATATAAATGCAGAGGTAGGGTACGGTTATTTTGATGGAAACGGCGTAGATAATGGGCATGGTTTCATGGTAAATTTCACTTTCGGTTGGGTGGCTACAAAACGAAAACCTAGGAAACCTACGTTCGATTAAACTGGTCTGATATTTGATATACTTCGCATAATCAAACCAAAACAATCATGAAAAAAATTATTTTCTTAACGGCATTTCTTATGTCCGCTGTTTGTGTAATCGCTCAGTCGAATAAACAAGTGGAAGACGGACTCTTCAAAATTAATTTACTAGCACCGGGTGTATCTTATGAAGTAGGGGTCGCAGATAAAACTACCTTGAATTTTGAGGCGTTTTTAGGTTTTGCACTTAATGGAGGGTCAGATAGGGAAACCAGTTTTGGTCTTTACCCTGGTCTTGAGGCGGATCTTAGGCAATATATTAATTTTAATAGAAGATTACAGAAAGGAAAGAACATATCGGGCAATACCGGTAATTACGTTGCATTTTTAAATCAGCTTCAATTTGGAACGCCAATTATAGGTGATTTGGAATATGCTTCTGACTACTTTTATAATGCGGCGATCGTTTATGGTATGCAGCGTACGTACGAAAAGGGATTTTATTGGGGGTTGGCTTTTGGTCCAAGTGTTTTTGCCGATGAGTTTTATGTAGATGCGGGCATTTTAATTGATATAAGACTAGGTTGGGTGATCGGTGGTAGAAAAAAGTAGTCTAATCTTATAGAACTATCTCAAAATCAATAAGATAAAAATAACATAAGTTTAAGTGTGGCTATTATTATTTAAAGTATCTTTGCACGCTTAAATAAGACCTTTTATGTCCACTACTACAAAAAATATTGCGATCATTGCGCACGTTGACCACGGTAAAACGACCTTGGTAGACAAAATAATGTACCACTGTAGCTTGTTTCGTGAAAACGAAAATACAGGTGATTTAATTTTGGATAATAACGACTTGGAAAGAGAACGTGGTATTACCATTACTTCTAAGAACGTTTCCGTTATATATAAGGACACGAAAATAAATATAATCGATACTCCTGGTCACGCCGATTTTGGTGGTGAAGTTGAGCGTGTATTGAATATGGCAGATGGTGTTTTGTTGTTGGTAGATGCTTTCGAGGGTCCTATGCCACAAACACGTTTTGTATTGCAAAAAGCAATCGACCTTGGTTTAAAACCTTGTTTGGTGATCAATAAAGTAGATAAAGAAAACTGTACTCCAGAAGAGGTACATGAAAAAGTTTTCGATTTGATGTTCGAACTAGGTGCCGAAGAGTGGCAGTTAGATTTCCCTACAGTATACGGTTCTGCAAAGAACAACTGGATGAGTACCGATTGGCAAAATGAAACTGAAAACATTGAGCCTTTATTGGATATGGTTATTGAGCATATTCCAACTTTTGAACCAAAAGAAGGAAATACTCAAATGTTGATTACTTCTTTAGATTTCTCCTCATTTACAGGTAGAATTGCTATCGGTAGATTACAAAGAGGAACATTGAAAGAAAATCAGCAAATTTCTTTGGTAAAACGCGATGGTTCTATCGTAAAATCCAAAATAAAGGAATTATACGTTTTTGAAGGTCTTGGTCGTAAGAAAGTAGAAGAGGTTGAAACGGGTGATATTTGTGCTTTGGTTGGTGTTGAAGGTTTTGAAATTGGTGATACCGTTGCCGATATTGAAAATCCAGAAGCTTTGAAAACTATTGCTATTGACGAACCTACAATGAGCATGTTGTTTACCATTAACGATAGTCCGTTCTTTGGTAAAGATGGTAAATTCGTTACTTCTCGTCATATCAACGATAGACTTCAAAAGGAATTGGAAAAGAACTTGGCGTTACGTGTAAACGAAACCGATAGTGCAGATAAATTTTTAGTATTCGGTCGTGGTGTATTGCACCTTTCAGTTTTAATTGAAACAATGCGTCGTGAAGGATACGAATTACAAATTGGTCAGCCACAAGTTATCATCAAAGAAATCGATGGTGTTAAATGTGAGCCTGTTGAGGCATTGACGATAGATTTACCAGAAGCTGTTTCAGGTAAAGCTGTTGAAATGGTTTCTATGCGTAAAGGTGAAATGACCAGTATGGAGGCTAAAGGTGAGCGTATGGTTTGCGAGTTTATAATTCCTTCTAGAGGTATTATTGGTCTTCGTAACCAATTGTTGACCGCTACTGCTGGCGAGGCTATTATGGCACACCGTTTCTTGGAGTACCAACCGATGAAGGGAGATATTCCACAAAGACAAAATGGTTCTTTGGTTTCTATGGAAACAGGAAAAGCGATTCCTTATTCTATTGATAAATTACAAGATAGAGGTAAGTTCTTTGTTGATCCAGGTGAAGATATTTACGAAGGTCAGGTAATTGGTGAAAACTCTCGTGGAGATGATATGACCGTGAATATTACTAAAACCAAAAAATTATCTAACGTACGTTCTTCTGGTGCAGATGATAAAGCTAAAATTGTTCCTGCAATTAAGTTTTCATTAGAAGAGGCATTGGAATATATTCAGAAAGATGAGTATGTTGAGGTTACTCCTAAGTTTTTACGTCTTCGTAAAATCTACTTAACCGAGAATGACCGTAAGCGTAACAAGATAGCATAAGTAAAAGTCTTTTTTAGGCAAAATTTTACTTTACAATGCAAAAGCCACCTTTATTAAGGTGGCTTTTTTTGTTTTTTGTTAATTAGAGAGATTTATTATATAGAATGTTTAGTGCTTACTTAGTTGTTTTGTTGGTGATTAACGGCTATTGACTAAGAAAAACGCAAAATTTTAAGATAGATTTTCCTACTTCCTTAATAATGCATTCATCCTGCAATTTTCTTCGTTTGTAGACCAATTTTTATATAATTTAAAGTGCAATTTAACTCAACTCAAACACTTATTAATATGCAACTAAAAGGTAAAAATGTACTCATTACCGGGGGTACTCGTGGTATTGGAAAATGTATGGTTCAACATCTTATTGAAAACGGTGTAACCAACGTAGCCGTAATAGCTCGTGACAAGGGTAATCTTAAGCAGTTATCGGAAGAATTTCCAGAGGTTAATTTTTTAAGAATTGCAGGTGATGTCGCAAATATTCAGGTGTTGCGCGATGCAGCTGCGCGAATTGAAGATAAATGGGGGCACCTTGATATTTTGATCAATAATGCTGGTATTGTTGCTGCAGGTCCTTTAGAAGATATACAAGATGAAGACTTGTACGATCAGGTAGCCGTTAACCTTACTGCTGTCATGTTATTGACAAAGTATTGTATTCCATTATTGAAGTTTTCTGAAGACGCTTATATCTTGAATATCTCATCGGGACTAGGATTGATCGGTATGCCTTTCTATGCTGTTTACGGTAGTACGAAAGCGGCAATTCGTCAGTTTTCAGATTCTATGCGACGCGAATTGGCTCCTTTTAAGGTATCGGTTACCTGTGCTTTTCCAACCGCTACGGATACCGAAATGATGCAGAAATTTAAGGGTAGACAAATGGATGCGCCCGAGTATGTGGCAGAGCGTTCATTAGAAGGTTTATTTAATAAAGAAATTCAGGTAATTTTTGGAGGAGAAGAACGACTCAAGGAAAATACCTTGAATTTTGAGGCACCAGAGGAATTGGATAAAAAGGTTGCCGAGAATTATGAGGAACGAAAAACCGCCAGTTTAGATCATAAAGCCGTGTGATATTGACTGGGAAATAAACAAACGGCACACAACTATGAAATTATTTTACAAATTATCTTTTTTATCAGTATTTGCAGTAGTTATTTCCTGTAAAGAAACTCCTAAATCGGTTAGTGAACCAGCTAAAGAAGTGGTGGCTGAAACGAATGTTATTTCTTATCCGAATTCTTGGGTGAATTCACGAGTTGAAAAAACAAAAGAAAGACTAAATGCATCTGAAGCAGGAAAAGTTATTTGGAATGCTATGGAAACCCATGGTGGTTTAGATACTTGGTTTGCTAACGGTCCTATTTCATTTCGTTTTAATTATCAGCCTTTAAACGGTAAAACGGCAAGAGATAGTTACCAAACGGTAGACACGTGGAGTAACCGTGCCTTACATACTAGTACAACCGATGAAACTGCAAAATTTGGGTGGACAGGTGAAAAGGCTTGGGTAAAGGCAAAAGACAGTACCGTTTTTGCTTATGACACCAAATTTTGGGCGCTTACACCATTATGGTTTGTAGGGCATCCGTTTGTTTTAAGTGGCGAAGGGGTAAATCTAGAGCTGCTAGAACCCACTACTTTTAAAGACCAAGATTACAATGCGGTAAAAGTAACTTTTGATGCGGGTACAGGTGATGCACCAGACGATTATTATATTCTATATGTAAATAAAGAAACAAATAAAATTGCAGTTATGCGTTACATTGTTTCTTACCCAGAGTATTTTAAAGATGGTGGTCATGCTCCGGAAAAATTCACTGAATTTGTTGGTGAGCAAACCGTAGACGGAATTACCATGCCAGGCGGATTTAAAACGTATTGGACCGTTGATGGTGATCAGCCAGGAGAGTACATTACCAAAATTGATTTTACAGATGTCTCTTTTGAGAAAGAATTGCCAAAAGACTTTTTCGATGCTCCTGCAGACGCTAAGATTTTGAACTAATTTGTAGCTGAAATAAAAGCATAAAAAATCCCAAAGGTATCTTTGGGATTTTTTTTATGTTATACTGTTATTTTTCTAATTAAGCTTTTTTCGCTTTGTATTGCGAAGCTACCGCAGCGCCTATAATACCTGCATGGTTCTGTAATTCTGCGGGAATAACTTTGGTATCTATTTTTATTTTTGATTTGAATTCCTTGAAATCTTTTGAAGCGCCACCGCCTAAAATAATTAAATCTGGAGATACGATCAATTCAACATACTTTAAGAAGGTATTGAATCTTTTGCCCCATTTTTTATAGGATAGTCCTTCGCGATCTTTGGCTGAGCCTGCTGCCCATTTTTCAATTTTTGAATATTTTTTATAAGGAATCTGACCTAGTTCAAAATTAGGAATCAATCTTCCATCTAAAAAAGCACCACTACCTAAACCGGTACCAATGGTAATCATAACCACAAAACCTTTTTCTCCCTTACCGATACCGTAGTTCATAGTGGCATAACCTGCTGCATCGGCATCATTGATCACGGTAAAGTCAAGTCCGGTTTTCTTTTCCAATAATTCTTCTACATTAACACCCAACCAGCTTTTGTCAAGATTACCGGTAGCTTTACAGATACCGTTTTTAATAATGGTAGGGAAACCACAACCAACTTTACCTTTATAGTCAAAATGGGCTACAATTTTGGCGATAACATCGGTCATTGCCTCGGGAGTTCTAGGTATGGGAGTCGGTATTCTATAACGTTCAGAAATCATTTCTCCGGTTTCAGAATTAACTAAAGCTCCTTTAATTCCAGAACCACCTACATCAATACCAAGTAAAGTCATTTTATGTTTTGTTATGAATTACAAAGAAACGAAAAAGTTTCGGCTCTTTGAAGTGAGATTATTTTGAGTCTATTTTGTGATATTTCATTCTAATTTGAAGGCATAAAAAAAGGACCTTTTAAGGTCCTTGATGTTTTTTATATTGGCATGAGCAAGCCGGTAATCGTGCTTACTTGTATTTCTTCGTCATCTTCGTCCAGCTCAAAATCTACCGTGAACGTGATAGAAAATTGCTTACCTACAAATTTTGTACCCTTAAGGTCGTACTTGGCACTAACCTGGTTGCTTACATTGTTAAACTCAATACGTTCTCCTTCACCGTCAGTGAACACATACGCATCGTTAACAAAGCCTTCATAGGTGGCGTTCATAGTGCTTTCATCTTGAGCAAATGTCGTCAAGCTAGAAATGGAAACGAACAATACAATTAAAAGTGATTTCATTTTTTTCTTGTTAAGTTAATTATCGATTTTTTTGTCCGGTTTTCAGCACTTTTTTAAGGTGAGAAAAGTTGATACAAATGAAATCTAATTAGTTGAATAACGTTGAATTTTATCATTTTATTATGATAGATTTTTTAATCGTAAATAACGGTAAGTCAGTCTGGCTAAAACCTTCTGCGATAACCTAGCCTTTTGTGCTGGGTTTGATGCTTGAGATTTATGGCAGTGTTAGATGGTGGTTGCAAACAGTTGTTTGCAGAGATAACTCATAATAATTAAAAGCGATGATGTAGTGTGTTTTTAGTGTAAAACATTAAAAGCTTAGTTTAAGATTTAAACTTGGAATGCAACTCTTGTACAATAGATTCTACCTTTTTGTTTTTTGCAATCCGGTCAAGAACAATGGGTGAGTTTTGTCGTTCCTTACAGTTTTTAATGGCACAACGCTCGCAGGTAACTCCCACTTGTTGGGTTTTGATTTTGGTATCTTCTAAAAACTTTACCTTTCTAGAAAGCTGTTTGTTCATCAATAAGCCAATACTTATGCTCCTAAATTGATTGTCTTTAAAAGGGTCTTTTGTGGCAGATGATAAAACGATATAGCTATTGTCCTCACCATCATATTCTGAGATTTGTATATCGAATTCATGATCTTTTTGGCTCATTTTAATATCGTTCAGCACTTTTAAAGAAACCCAACGTCGACAATAATGTTCATTGGTTTCGTTGGCTCTGGGGGAGTGTTGGTGCGAAAGGTGCAATTCTTTTTTTAAATGGTATTTTTTGCTGCCTAATCTGTGTGTAAAACGTAAGAAAAATAGGTTTTGAATGTTGAATGAATTCGGTAATATATTTGTTAGTCGTTGATAAACAGATTCTGGTGATGCATTAAAACTATTAATAAGGCTTAAGAACTTTTTAGTGTCAAAATGGTCTGTTTTAAATACTTCTTCAAGCTGAGGAACCAATTGAGTTTTAGGTATAACCAATGCACCTGCAAAATAAGATGCGTAGAAATTATTCAAGACCTGATCAAAATTTTCAAATTTTATCCAGGGAAAAGAGTATAACCTATCTGTATAGGTCAAAAAATTATAACCTATTTCTTTTGCGTATATGAATGCTCGTTGCGGCTCGTTAATATCGGCAGAGAGCAATAGTGTTTTTGTTTCGGGTACAAATAATGAGCGTAAGTTTTCCAACGCCTCATATTTCTCTAATTCACCATTATTTATAGAATAGCCGTATTCTTCAATAAGTATTTCCTCTAAATCTTTTGAAGTGAGCGTTTTTGATAAGTCTAAATGATAGGCTTTGGCAAATTTTAATACTTGTTGCTCTAGATCGTCAAAGTAATTGTTATTGGCCTCTTGGTAAGAACGTAACGACGCCAAGAAAAAACTCTCCCTGCTAAAGCTATAATGCTGGGCTATTTCAATTATGGTACTAATAAATGCATTGACTTTTGCAGGTGCCGTTGCTACAATGTCTATAAGGTCACTTTCCTTTATTCCGAAAAGCTCTAGCGGGATCTCCTTTAAAATCTTGGAGCGAAGTAGATCGCCAATTGGGGCTAAATTTTTGTCTAGCTTCAAAGAGACCATTTGATCGTACGGTACATCTAATTTTTCGGCAAGTAGAATTATTTTATCTGGCTTCGGATATTTCTTTCCTTTTTCAATCTCGTTCAAATAAGATTTTGAAAGTCCGCAAATTTTAGACAACCCAAATAAGGATAAATTCTTATCGGTTCGAATTTGCTTCAGTTTTAAGCCAAAGATGAGTTTAATGTATTCTTGTTCCATAATGAGATTTTAAAGATACTACATTTTGCGTACATCGTAAAAAAAGTGAATTTTATAAATTTAGCGAACGTTCGCTTGTTTTGTAAAAGATTTTGATCTATCATTGTGTCAACAAAAACTTTTTACAATGGAAAACACGATTTTAAAACATCCGAAAATTCAGTACGCAAATCAGGTAGATCATTACTATCCTGAGATTCTAACAGACAGTGCTTTAGAGTTTCTTACAGCGTTGCATGAGAATTTCAACAACAAACGATTACGCCTACTTAAAAACCGTGAAGTCCAGCAAGAAGTCTTTGATAGTGGTCGGTATCCACAATTTCCAAAAGAAACTAAATCTATTCGTGAAGGTGTATGGACTGCAGGAAGTATTCCTGAGGATTTGCAAGATAGAAGGGTAGAAATTACCGGACCGGTAGATCGTAAAATGATTATCAATGCTTTGAATTCCGGTGCCAAAACGTTCATGGCAGATTTGGAGGATAGTAATTCGCCAAGTTGGAAAAATAGTATTGAAGGGCAGCAAAATTTGATGGACGCCAATACAAAGACTATTAGTCTAACGGATACCAAGAGAGGTAAATCTTATGAATTGAATCAAAACACTGCGGTGTTGTTGGTAAGACCTAGAGGTTTGCATCTAAACGAAAGGCACTTGTTGATCAATGATGAGGAGGCATCAGGTAGTTTGGTAGATTTTGGACTGTACGTTTTTCATAATACCAAAACAATGATGCAGAATGGAACTGCACCATATTTCTATCTGCCAAAATTAGAGCATTATACAGAAGCGCGTTGGTGGAACGAAGTTTTTGAATTTGCCCAAGAGTATTTGAGTGTGCCTACTGGTACTTTTAAAGCAACCGTTTTGGTAGAAACCATTACCGCTAGTTTTCAATTGGATGAAATTATTTTCGAACTAAAAGACCATATCGTTGGGTTAAACTGTGGTCGTTGGGATTACATTTTCTCTTACATCAAAAAATTCAGAAATCACCCTGGGTTCGTGGTACCAAATAGAGATCAGGTGACTATGACCACACCCTTTATGGATGCCTATGCAAAACTGGTGGTTCAAAGGTGTCATAAACGTGGCATACTTGCTATTGGTGGTATGGCGGCTCAAATTCCGATAAAGAACGATGAGAAGGCTAATGCCGAAGCGTTGGAGAAAGTAAGAAAAGATAAAGAACGTGAAGTTCAAAACGGTCATGATGGTACTTGGGTGGCTCACCCAGCTTTGGTAGAAGTTGCTATGGTCGAATTTAATAAACATATGCCTACGCCAAATCAAATGCATGTGTTGCGAGAAGATGTACATGTAACGGAACAAGATCTGGTTGAAATACCTAGAGGAACTATTACGGAAGCCGGAATTAGAAAAAACATCAATGTAGGTATTCTGTATACCGAAGCTTGGTTAAGAGGCTATGGCGCCGTGGCACTTTATAATTTAATGGAAGATGCCGCAACAGCTGAGATTTCTAGAACCCAATTATGGCAATGGCTACAAAATGAAGTCATTTTAGCCGATGGGCGTAAGTTGACCAATGAACTATACATGGAAATTTTCGATAACGAGGTGGAAAAATTGATTACCGAAGTGGGAGAAGAAAACCTGAAGAACAGCAAGTTTGAATTGGCAATACAACTGTTCGATAAATTGGTGGTGACAGATGATTTCGAGGAATTTTTAACCTTACCCGCCTATAAGTTCATATAAATAAAAACGATCCTGCCATTGCGGCAACAATGTGCAGGATCTCATTATCAATAATAAATAACGTATTTCAAAATTATGAAAAATTTAGAACAAAGCAAGTACAGTTCGGCATTGGAGACCGTAAGAAACTTAAAGCAAAAGTATGGTTCAACCTGGAACGATATTAACCCCGAGAATGCTGCAAGAATGGTCGCACAGAACAGATTTAAAACTGGCTTGGACATTGCCAGATATACTGCGGGCATCATGAGAAAAGATATGACGGAGTATGATGCAGATCCGTCTAAATACACACAATCATTGGGTTGTTGGCACGGATTTGTGGCACAGCAAAAAATGATTGCCGTGAAAAAACACCACAAAACGACCAATAAAAAATACTTATACCTTTCTGGGTGGATGGTGGCCGCTTTACGATCAGAATTCGGACCGTTACCTGACCAATCTATGCATGAAAAAACGGCGGTTTCTAGTTTAATTGCAGAAATCTATGATTTTTTACGTCAGGCAGATGCTATTGAATTGAACGATCTGTTCAGAAGATTGGAGGAAGGGGAAGATGTACAAGATGAAATCGATAATTACGAAACCCATATTGTACCGATCATTGCTGATATTGATGCCGGTTTTGGTAATGAAGAGGCAACTTATTTATTGGCTAAGAAAATGATCCAAGCGGGTGCATGTGCCATTCAGATAGAAAATCAGGTTTCAGATGCCAAACAATGTGGCCACCAAGATGGTAAGGTAACCGTACCTCATGAAGATTTCATAGCCAAGCTAAATGCAGTACGATATGCGTTTATTGAGTTGGGAATTGACGATGGGGTGATCGTAGCAAGAACCGATTCTGAAGGAGCCGGACTTACCCAAAAATTGCCGGTAAGTCAAAAACCTGGCGATTTGGCGTCGCAATATCTTGCTTTCGTTGAAGCTGAAGAAATTGATATTACCGATGCACGCGAAGATGATGTTCTTTTAAAAAGAGACGGTAAATTGGTGCGCCCAATTCGTTTGCCAAACGGATTGTATAAATTTAGAAACGGCACCAATATAGATAGGGTAGTTTTGGATTGTATTACCAGCTTGCAAAATGGTGCTGATTTACTTTGGATAGAAACACCAACGCCAAATGTGAAGCAAATTGCTCATATGGTAAATAGAATTAGAGCCGTGGTGCCTAATGCGAAATTGGTATATAATAATTCGCCTTCGTTTAACTGGACATTGAACTTTCGTGGTCAGGCTTATGATGAAATGCTTGCCGAAGGTGAAAATATGACGGAATACGATAGAAATAATTTAATGTCAGAAGCGTATGATACATCAGAATTGTCATACCGAGCTGATATGAAAATTAGAAGTTTTCAAGTTGATGGTGCTAGGGATGCCGGTATTTTTCACCACCTAATTACATTACCTACATATCATACTACTGCATTGCATATGAGTGATCTTACTGAAGGTTATTTTGGTGAAGAAAGTATGTTGGCGTATGTAAAAGGTGTTCAAAGACAAGAAATACGTAAAGGTGTGGCTTGTGTAAAACACCAGAGAATGGCGGGGTCTGATCTTGGAGATGATCATAAATCGTTTTTTGCCGGTGATAAGGCATTAAAAGCAGGTGGAGCCAAGAATACGTCAAACCAATTTGACGCGGTATCCAACACAAAGAAAATTGAAAAAGAAGTAGAGGTGTTGACCTAAAAAACTGTTTTGCTTACTTTCCTAAAATGGGTCAGCCTCTGAGTTGGCTCATTTTTTTATGCTTTACATTCGTATTTGCTAAATCTTGGTTAAAAACTTTTTTATATCAAAGCACTTGCTTAGTTTTGTATTGGAATTAGAATCAATGGCAAGAAAAAAACAATATAACGAAGCTGAGGTCATAGAAAAGGCAATGCGCTTGTTTTGGCGTAATGGCTATGAGAGTACCTCTGTTCGTATGTTGGAAAAGGAAATGGGTATTAACCAGTTCTCAATATATGCCAGTTTTAAAAATAAGGAAGGTGTATTCTTAGAGAGTATTAAACTTTATAATACTCAAATTAAATCCATCACCAATACCTTGGAAAATTCCAATAACGGAGTAGAGGGAATCAAAAATTATTTTTACGATTTTTTAGACTTCTCAAGAGAAGGTGCAATTTTTAAGGGTTGCCTGGTTACCAATACGGTAAACGAAATAAAAGAAGATTCCAACCCCATTATTATGGCGGCATTAAAACGCTTTTCTTTAAATATTAGAGAATTGTTTGTAAGGAATCTTAAACAAGACGACGAAAGGGATGTGAAAGAAATAGAAGCACAAGCCGACTATTTAATGAACGCTCTTTTAGGACTGTCCATTTCATCTAAAGTGTTCAATGAAGCAACGCTTAAAGATATTATTAGAATGACGTTCTTACACTTGTAGCATTTTTTTTAATCTATAACTAAGCGTTTGCTTAGATTTAACATAAATATAATAATTATTAAAATCAGAAACATTATGACAACTTTAAAAGTACACGACATTGAATCTGCACCAGAAAGTAGCAAGCCATTATTGGAAAACTCTCTAAAAGCATTTGGCATGGTACCAGGTCTTCATGGGGTACTTGCATCAGCACCAAAAGCCTTGGAAGGTTACCAAGTATTACATCAATTATTTACTGAAACTTCGTTCAATAACGATGAGTTAACCGTGGTATGGCAAACGATCAATGTTGAGCATGCATGTCACTATTGTGTACCTGCACATACCGGTATTGCAAATATGATGAAGGTTGATGAAGCTATTACTGAAGCTTTACGTAATGAAACTCCTTTGGCAGATGAAAAATTAGAGGCTTTACGTACGTTCACATTAAGTGTTGTTCGTAATAGAGGTAACGTAACGCAAGAAGATTTAGATGCTTTTTACGCTGTAGGTTACGGTGAACAACAAGTATTGGAAATTATTTTAGGCTTGGCGCAAAAAACAATTAGTAATTATACTAACCACATTGCAAACACGCCGGTAGACGATGCTTTCAAAAAATTTGAATGGTCTAAATAAATTGGTTTCGTAATTCCCCCTAAGAAACCATGGGTTGATTGTTGTAAACCTTCTGCTTATGGGCAGAAGGTTTATTAATTAACAAAACCCTAATATAATAGAATCGTCTTGTAGTAAAGTAATAAGTAAGTTAGGGTAGTCTATATATCGATTTCTTAGTTACGCTATTAAGAAATCTTAATCTGTAACACTTAAAAAAAACGAGAAAATGAAAAAAGTAGCAATTAACGGAATGGGACGTATAGGAAGAGCCTCTTTAAAGGTGATTTTAGATACGCCAGAATTAGAATTAGTAGCGGTAAACGATATTGTATCCATAGAAAATATTGCTTATTTACTAAAGTATGATTCTGTATATGGTATATATGAAAAAGAGGTTTCTCATGATGAGAACAACTTGATCGTAGATGGTAAAAAAATTGAATACAACTCGCAACGCAATCCTGAAGATTTACCTTGGGCATCACATGAAATTGATGTCGTAATTGAAAGTACCGGTTTCTTTACCAAGAGTGAAGATGCCAAAAAACATATTAAAGCGGGTGCCAAATCGGTTATAATTTCCGCTCCTACAAAAAGTGAAGATATACCAACAGTAGTACACGGTGTAAATACCGATGCCGGGGAAACCAATATTTTCTCTTGTGCAAGTTGTACCACCAATAATATTAGTCCGGTAGTAGAAGTATTGGGTCGTAGAGTTGGTATTAAAAAAGCGATTATGACAACGGTACATGCCTATACCGCTTCTCAAGGTATTGTAGATGCGCCTTCACAAAAGAACATGAGAATGGGACGTGCCGGTGCCGCCAATATTGTACCTACATCAACGGGTGCGGCTATAGCAACTACCAAAGCGTTACCTGAATTTGCCGGTAAGTTCGATGGTGTTGCCCTACGTGTACCAATTCCGGTTGGGTCGATGTCCGACTTAACCTTTGTGACCGAACGCGAAGTAACTCCTGAAGAAATAAATGCAATCTTTAAGGAAGAAGCGGCTACCGACAGGTATAAGAATATTTTGGACATCACAGATCAGCCTTTGGTCTCTTCCGATATTGTAAAGAATCCGCATGCTTCTACGGTCGATTTGGGAATGACTAGAGTCGTAGATGGCGATTTATTGAAAGTGATGACCTGGTACGATAACGAATGGGGTTTCACCAATCAAATGATCCGTCAAATATTAGCAGAAATAAAATAAAACAAAGCAGTAGGTATTTCTGGTCTTCAGGAATACCTACTTTCTTTTAACTATATAAATATAAAACATGATTAAAGTATCTGTAATGTATCCGAATAGCGAAGGCGTAAAGTTCGATACTGATTATTATAAAAATACACACTTGCCCATGGTTCAAAGATTAGTGGGTAGTGCATTGAAAGGATTGGAATTGGATCTTGGTGTTGGTGGTAGAGCGCCAGGTGAAGCGGCACCCTATGTAGTCATTGCTCATTTAAAATTTGATGACGTTGCTTCTTTTCAAGCAGCTTTTGGTCCGCATGCGGCTACATTTGCAGATGATGTAAAGAACTACAGCAATGTGCAAGGAGAAATTCAGATCAGCGAATTGACTACATTTTAGAATAAAATTTTAAATAGAATTTTTCGGTGTTCTTGCTAGAGACGTGTTTAACTATTGGTGAAATAATTGACTATGACGAAGACAGATGTATCTATTGAAAAATTGGCGCAACAGTGTTTTAGTGCTGTTTTTAGAACAGATACCGATAAACCTGGTTTTCATCATTTTGATTTAGGTAAGAATAATACACCGTTCGAGTTTAGAACGATCATGACAACACTGAAAAAGGAACTGTCCCTTTTAAGTGAAACCCATTTTTCTAAAAAATTAAGTTATCATTGGTTGGTGCGTTTCGATCAGCAGGTGAATACTCCTTTTCATGTAGATAATGCAGGCGATCAATCTTTTCTGTTATTAGGTTATGAACCTAGCGAGGTGGAAAGTGAGTTGCACATTGCAGACTATCATGCCTTTGCAAAAGCAAATGATCAAGAGCATATAGCCAATTTCACTCCCGTGTTTAAAGAGGATGAATCTCTATTGGTATCCTTTACAACGAAATTAAAATTGTTCGATAAGGAAGCATATCATATTGTGATTATGAATAATTGCAACGCTACGCTTCCGGCAGAAACGCTAGGCGTATATCATAAGGCGCTTATTGTGAAGCAGGATTTTAGTAAAAGTAGGGTAGTAAATTCTATGGTGTTGAATATGACATCCGAAGATAGAAGTATTGAAGATTGCCAAATGGAGGAAAAATACTTGAATACAACTGCCATTAGTAAATAGTAACGGTCAACTAACTTAGACAAGTAGTACGTTTGTTGACTTTTAAGAATGAAATTATGAGTGAAAAATTAAAAATAGATATAGTATCGGATGTAGTATGCCCATGGTGTGCTATAGGATACAAAAGGTTGGAAAAAGCAATTACCGAGCTAGGTTTTGAAGATAAGGTATCGATTGAATGGCAGCCGTTTGAACTCAACCCGAGCATGCCACCAGAAGGGCAAGACCTTACGGAACATATTGCCGAAAAGTATGGTTCTACTTTAGAGCAACAACAAGCATCGCAACAGAACATGACCGATATTGGGGAAGAACTTGGTTTTAAGTTCGACTATTTTGAAGGTATGCGTATGGCAAACACTTTTGATGCTCACGTATTATTGGAGTATGCCAAAGATTTTGGTAAACAGACCCAGCTTAAACTGCGACTAATGAATTCCTTTTTTAATGAAAGGCAAGATGTGTCCGATAGAGCAGTGCTAAAACAAGCTTTGTTAGATGTTGATTTAAATGCCGATGAAGCATTGGCAAAATTAGATAACGAAGAAGCCAGATACGAGGTAAGGAATAAACAGGGACAATGGAAAAATATGGGTGTAAATTCCGTGCCTACCATTGTTTTTAATATGAAAAGTGCCGTAACCGGGGCACAACCTGTAGATACGTTTAAACAGGTGCTTACTGATTTGGTAGGGTAGTAGACGAACAATAAACAAAAGCTATGAACAAGATTATTTATTACGTTGCCACGGGAATATTCACCTTGGTAATGCTGTTTTCCGCTGGCATGTACTTTTTTAATTATGAGTATGTAAAAGCGGCCTTTACCAGTTTGGGTTACCCAACTTATTTAATTTATCCATACGCAACCGCAAAATTACTGGGGTTGTTCGCTATATGGAATCCTAAATTTCATTTGATCAAAGAATGGGCATATGCCGCGTTTTTCTTTGCGGTGCTATTAGCATTTTTTGCACATATTATGGTAGGGGATGGGGAACAAATGGCAGCGGCTATAGCCTTGGTTGCATTGATTGTTTCTTATATCTTTAGTAAGAAGGTGTAACGAAATTTTATAAAACAACATATATGGATTTAGAAAAAAGCAACCCATCAGTTAAAGGTATTAGACCAAAGGTTTTGTTTTTTGATGTCAATGAAACCCTTTTAGATCTTTCTTCGGTCAAAGAAGAGGTGGGTAAGGCACTTGGTGGTAGAGAAGAGTTGCTATCCTTATGGTTTACAACTATGCTTCAATATGCTTTGGTGGTATCAGCAAGTGGCCAATATAAACCATTTGGACATGTTGGTGCCGCAGCGTTACAAATGGTAGCGGCTAATCATAACATTTCTATTTCCGAAGATAGGGCACGCGAGATTATTTCTGGAGCAATGGGTAATTTACCCGCACACCCAGAGGTAAAAGAAGCTTTGTCTCGATTAAATACTGCCGGATACAAATTAGTCGCATTCACCAATTCATCTAAAGACGGTCTAAAAAAGCAATTTGAAAATGCCGGATTGACCGAGTATTTTGATGAAATGCTAAGCGTTGAACCAACTGGTAAATTCAAGCCCTTTACCGAAACCTATGCATGGGGAGCTAAAAAAATGGGAGTGGAGCTTCATGAGTGTATGCTTATTGCAGCCCATGGCTGGGATGTAGCAGGTGCACTATGGGCAGGTTGGCGTGCAGCCTTTGTAAGCAGACCTGGGCAACAACCTTTTCCTTTGGCGGTTCAAACAGAAATTTTTGAACCAGATGTATTGCAGGTAGCCAAGGTTTTAACGGAGTATAAATAGTGTGTATTAAATCTGATAATTTGCCTTCAATCAGAATTTCAACTTGATTTTAGCGGTGCGCATTTTTTTGCGTAAAGGTATTTCAAAAAGTCAACAATGGGCTAGTGTATATTAGCTTAGGGATAGTGCTAAATATTCAAGGTTTTGTGTTGATCCTTAGTGATTTGACTGCTTAAGTTTATGTAAGTAAAAGTCTAACAAGTTAGACGTATTGTTGAATTAAAATTAAGTATAAAATGAAAATTGTTAAGGTAATAGAAGTTATGGCAACATCAACAACCAGTTTTGATGACGCTGCGGCAAATGCCGTTAAAGAAGCTTCAAAAAGTGTAAAGAATATACAATCTATATACATCAAAGAAATGAATGCTAAAGTAGAAAATGATGCCATTACCTCATACGGGGTAAATGCGAAAATCTCTTTTGCGGTCGATAATCAAGATAGTTAGAAAACAAAAATATAAATCTATAAATCTAGAGATTTACGAAAGGATAAAGGAACTGTTAATCAGTTCCTTTTTTTATAAAACTTTTGCAAAATCGCTATTTATAGATGAATTAAGATAGTAGCTTTGTGGTTATACCTAACGCGTAAACATTTTCGATTTAATATTACTCAAATGGGATTTTTGAAAATTGTAGACAGTTTTGCCGTATTTTAATCTCTAGTGTATCGTTGCTACAGGTATCTACCACGGTATCGTCAATATGAATTTTGATGTTGATACACTTCATTTTCAATGCTTGTACTCGTATGGTTTTTGCAAATGTTTCTATATTATTTTTTGATTTTGATCCATTTGATAGTGCCTTTAGATAATGTAAAAATTCAGCACGTTTTTCTTCCGTTATTAGAACAAGCTCAAAATATCCGTCACCGGGATCGGCGTTGGGCGCTAAATGTAAGTTGGGCCCTAAATATTTAATATTCATAAGCTCTATCAGAATAAAGGAACCTTCCAATGTTAATCCGTCTACCTCGATACTGGTTTCAATGGCTTCGAAGTTCTGTAGAATGCCGATTAGTTCATCTAACGATCGTTTCAGTTTCTTTGAAGGATTATCAGATGTATTTATTTGTTTCATTAGAGTTATTAATTCTGGAAAAACTCCGATACCTAAACTTTCAAAGAAAAACTTTGTGGGTCCGCCCTCAATCACTCCGCAATCAAAATTTTTAGTCTTTTTTTCATCTTTGATAGAATGTTGTTCAATAATGGTTGTTGTTTGAAGCGTTTTGGCAATATTGTTAGCGGTTCCGTGTGGTAATACATGTAGCAATATTTTTTGGTCGGGTACTTCGCTCAATAATTTTTCCATTATTTTAGTGACCGTACCATCTCCTCCGGCAACAAATATATTTTCCATTTCCCCAAATTGAAATTTTTGCCAAGAGGCGTCATCTTTTGTAGATACATATGCTGCCTTAAAGCCGTTGTTTTCAACCTGGGCCACTACTTCCTCTTTGGTATGACTACCATCTCCTGATGATGGGTTATGAACTATTTGTGCTTTTTTCATTTTTTAGGTCTAATTAGTAACTGAGATATACAACCTAACTCTTTAGCGGAGAGGATGCTATCCTACATAGAAATTTCCGTATTGTTCAGTTCAGTTATTGCTTCATTTAAAGCAAATGTTGATGCAATTCAGGTTGGTGAAATGTAAAAAGTATATTATTTGGTAAATTGAAATGTAGGTTTTTGAAAGATTCCAATTAACAAATTTTAAATATTAGAATATGAAGATATTGGTAACAAATGATGATGGTATTTATAGCCCAGGACTCTCTAGTCTTGCAAAGGTTGCTTCACAATATGGGGAGGTAATCGTAATGGCGCCAGATATAGAACAGTCTTCTATGGGGCAGGCCATAACTTCGGGTAAACCCATAACGTATAAAAAATCGCCCATCCATTTTGAAGGTATAGAGGCGTACAGGGTAGCAGGTACCCCTGCGGATTGTGTGGCACTTGGGCTGCATTTATTCGAAGGTATAAACCTTGTACTTTCCGGTATTAATATAGGTGCAAATTTAGGTAATTCCGCATGGCATTCAGGTACGCTTTCAGCGGCTAGGCAGGCTGTACTTTTTGGCGTTCGGGGTATTGCTTTGAGTATATCTATAGGTAAAGATGAACCCGATTTTAAAATGTTGGAACCCTTTACTAAAAATGCATTGGATGAGGTTGTACATGAAAATGAATTAAAATTGTTGAATATCAATTTCCCTCAGTATCCAGATGGTGAAATATTATGGACAAGCCAATCTGTTCGGCAATATGACGGTAAAATATTGGCGAACAAAGACCCAATGGGAAGAGAGCATTTTTGGTTTACGGTCACTCCCCTAGAACCCGAGGAAAAAGAATCTGATCGTTGGGCCGTAAAGCAAGGTAAAACAAGTATAACCCCAATGGTATTGAATCTTACCGATCATAAATTTTTAAACCAAAAATGTCAAGAACAAGAGTAGTAACTGCCTTAATTTGAGCAAGTGGCCGTGGTACGGGTTGTATATGCCAATAAATAAAAGGGAATAGATTATGTATATTTGCCCCACCATTAACTAAAGCGTATACATATGTTTAAAAAAACACTACTCATTGCCTTTGTAGCATTATCATTGACTTCTTGTTGGAAAGATAAAAGTCCAGAAGACCTTATTCGTTTAAAGGATAAATTTAAATCTCAGGTCAATGCCTTTGAGAATAAAAAGGAAACTGCGAATAAAAATGTCAATAAAGGGCTAGAATCCTTAAACGCTTTAAAGACTGCCCTAGAGGATACTAAAAATGAAGATAAGGAATTCGCTAAAGTGTACGGCGACTGGGAAAAAGTAGACCGCAGGGTAAAAAACCTTACCAAAGAGTATGAAGATCTTAAGGAAAAGGCTTCAAATCTATTTACGGCTATGGAAACCCAAACCAATAGTCTAAGTGACGAAAAAAGTAAGAAAACCTTGTTGGGTGCTATTGAAAAGGCACGTACAAAGTATAACGGCACTTTAGCCAATACCTCTAAGGCAATAGATAAACTTAGGTTGTTACATGGCGATGCCGTTGAGGTCGTAAAGGCTTTAGAAGTAGCTGCGGCATTGAATTCTTTCGATAATATCAACGATCAAATGAAAAGTATTGAAGGTCGTGTAGACGGTATCATGCAAGAATTGAACGTTGCCGTTGTAGAAAGTAAAAAGCTCTACGAGAAAAAAATTACCGAGTTGGGAGCGGAATAGGAAGAACTTCTTAAATAATTATAGAAAGCCGGTATTTTAAATACCGGCTTTTTTTGTGCCGTTTTTTCTGCTCAATACTTTTACATTTCTTCGGCTATTGGTTTTCATAGATTATAGTATCTTTCTTACTTATTAGCTATTGCACAGATTTGTGCAGCACTTATTTAAGAAATATTGGAAAATTTTAAAACCTTAATGACTTTCATGTTCCCTACAGAACTGGTAGTGGTTAAGTCCAAACTAGAATCAGAAGGTATTGATTGTAGAGTCCTCGACGAAAATACTGTTCAGGCACATAATTTTCTTTCACAAGCAATCGGTGGTGTTCGACTTCAAGTAAAGGAATCTAATTTAGAAAGAGCTAGAAAAATTCTTGAGGAAAGTGGACTTGCGGAAAAAGAGAAAGAGCCTGAACAAAGTAAAATTGAAAAAACAATCGACAACCTAATATTTCAAAAAAGAATCAAATTTTTACTTTTTTCATTTGTCACCATTACTATAGTATTAGCCTCAACTTTATTTGTTTATCGATATTTAAATCGTCCGACTGATTTAGAACTTTTAACCAAGAGAAATTGGTGTGTGGATTACTTAGTCTATCAAAACCAAGAATATATTCCATATACCTTATCGGACCAAATACAAATACGCTTGGTTGGTACATGTTTAGAGAAAATAAACTTTGAAACTACTGGACAAATAAATTTTCCTGGTTTTAATTCACCTAGAATTAATGGTAAATGGAAACTAGTAAATAATGTTATAAAGATATCGGAAATTGACACTTTGGACTTTCTTCTTGAAAGAAAATATGAATATGAGATTAACCAAAAAGAACTAATTATGAGTTCTGGCTCATTAACTATTTATTGTTCAAATCTAATGAGCAGATACTATTGATGAAAGAATTAAAATGCCCAAATTGTGGCTCAACGGAAGTTTCAAAACCAAAACCATCGAGAGGATCCATTGCTACAGCTATACTTCTTATTGGAATTCCCTTTCCATTCCTATCAAAAAAAAGCTATTGTTTTGACTGTCAAACCAATTTTAAACCATAAAAACATATGTTATCTCGGATATTAAGTGGTGTTGGATTTCCTAAACGGCAATTTATGCAATCAATTATCTTTATAGTCAAGTGGATATTTACTGTGTAAAAAGTAAAACTAATCATATACTAAGTGGTGCACACAAATTGAGTAACCATCAAAAACCGAGTATTTAAACCAATTATGGAAAACGAATTAAAACCTTTTTGGAGTAAGGTTTTCAAATTTGATTGGAAATTTGGACTTTTTCTTATTCTAATACTATGTATTCCACGCTTTATTTTGGTTCTGAACGCCAACGAAACAGCGAACTACGGCTACATAGGACTAATCATGGTCATTTCTGCGATTTTACCATTTGTGTTTTTAAGCAAGTTGGGTAGGAGAAAAATTGGGATTATAAAGCCAACTAATTATCGTTGGCTAATTATAGCCTTCGTAATTGGATTCGTATTTAGCATTTTACTCTACTTCTTAGGAGAAATATTTTATGGGAAATCTTATGAAAATTGGTACTATTATATTGGTGAATCCTATAACATTCCAAATGAAATTGACCAGCAAAGTAAGCTAATAATGTTTGGCATAATGGCATTGACCGGAATGATATTTAGTCCCATTGGAGAAGAACTCTTTTTTCGTGGAATTGTACATTCAAGTTTTGCCAATTCTGTTGGGGACAACAAGGCATCGATTATTGATAGTGCGGTATTTGCACTTGTCCACATTTCTCATTTCGGATTAATTTTTATAAACAAAAAATGGCAATTCTTGATGCTGCCTACTATAATTTGGGTGATAAGTATGTTTTTCGTTAGTATATTGTTCTACCGATGTAGAAAAAAATCTCATTCGATTTTAGGAGCGATTCTTTGTCATTCAGCATTTAATTTAGGCATGATTTATTGCATTTTCTATCAATTAGGTTAAATAGTAACTGCACATAACTATGCCAAACAGAATGAGAACTCTAGGGTAAAAGCGAAAGGTCTTAGTATATTTATAAAGTCGAAAATCTTCATAGTTATTGGGAATTAAGGTTTTTGAATAAGAGAAAATACATATAAATAAAAAGCTTTGGCTAATCGCTTTTTATTCAAATAATAACCAAAGCCGAATCGGTAGCAAAAATTAAAACCAAGCAAAATGAGCAAATTAATACTAACAGCACTAAGCATAATTTTTGCTTGTAATTCTATTTTTGGGCAAACTGGCCAAGAAAAATATGCGAAAGATGTAAAATCTATAGCTGCAATAATTAATGCATATTACGATGTTGTATCTGGGTCAAGTAATGAGCCATGGGAATTTGAAAGAGATAAGTATATTCATTCAGAAAATGCTGTAATCACAAGACTGGATGAAAATGGAATTGCAGAATCACATACTCTTGAAGCGGAATACATACCAATAGGATTATTACCGAAAGGGGATTTTTTCGAAAAGGAACTTAAAAGAAAGGTTAGCAAATACGGAAATATTGCACAAGTTTGGAGTGCATTTGAAATACGAACTGACCCAAATACGGAATCTGATATTAGAGGACTGAATAGTGTTCAGCTTCATTATGAAAACGGAAGATGGTGGATCGATAGTTGGACTTGCGAAATGGAATCTGAAAAAAGTGCTGTGGTGACTGATTTTATGGAGAATGAATAAAATTTTAGCTAACACAACAGTGCCTACATATCTGCAAGAAAGTAGGGCTGAAAAGTGGTGCATATAATCTACCAACTAACCAAAAATAAATGGGTTTCGAAATTCTGAACACAAAAATTCAATTAGAAAACGAAAGAGTTTTACTTCTCCCTTTTGAGAATAAAAGGAACCAAGAACTCAAAGAAATAATTTTCGAAAATGAGATTTGGGCCTATATGGGCATGCAGATGCGAAACGAAATGGAATTCAATAATTATGTTTCAAATACCATTGAAGATAAAGCCAATGGTATTTGTTATCCCTTCATCATTATTGATAAAGTAAATAACCGAATTGCAGGGAGTACTAGATATGGCTATTTGAATCGAGGAAGTCAAAAATGCGAAATTGGATGGACTTGGTACGGAAAGGAGTTTCAAGGAACCGGACTAAATAAAGCTTGTAAGTTTGAATTATTAAAATTCGGTTTTGAAAAGATCGGATTTCGACGCATACAATTTAGCGCAGATGAAGAGAATTTAAGATCTCAAAAAGCTATCGAAAAGCTTGGTGCACAAAAAGAAGGTCTGTTCAGAAATAATTACATCGCTCCAAATGGAGAAAGTAGAAATGATGTTTATTTCGGTATCATAAAGGTGGATTGGGAATCTCTAAAATCTAAAAATTTTTCTGAATTTAGTACAAGCTAAAATGGCAGAACGCTAAAGCGAGTTACAGCATGGTAAAAAAGTGTAGTTTAATCGCAGAAATGAAAGTAAGTATATAAAAATGGTTTGTATGTAAGCGAAAAGTAAGTATGTGAAAATCTGTAACTATACTTATACTACATTATTTAATATAATTGATTTGAAGACTTTAGAAACACAAAGAAATGAGTTTGTCATTTCAACTGATAAGGATAAATTAGATGTTTTAAGCATCCACAAATTTCTATCAAACGAAACGGACTGGGCTTACGGAATTCCAATTCATACTTTAAAAACTTCTATTGAAAACTCCTTAAATTTTGGGCTTTATCACGAAAAGAAACAAATTGGTTTTGCTAGAATAATTTCAGACTTTGCTACTATTGCCTATTTAGGAGATGTTTATATTCTAAAGGAATATAGAGGAAAGGGATTAAGTAAATGGCTGATAAATGAAATAATGGAGCATCCTAATTTACAAGGATTAAGACGTTGGATCTTATTGACCAATACTGCAGAATGGCTATATAAAAAGTACGGTTTTACCGAGATAGCTAATCCTGAATTTTATATGGAAAAGCATGACTCTAATGTGTATTCGGAAATAAATGCTAATACCAAACGTTGATCTTATTGAATACAAGACAAATGCAAGTCATAAGATTTGGTAAAATTAAATCTTGATTTAAATTCTATTTTAAAACATCAATAAATAATAAGTATGAAGTTAAAACTGTTGGCTATATTTCTTTCAATGATAATGATATCATGTAATAGTTTTTCGAATAAAATTCTTGAGAATAGTTGGGCTCAAGATAATTTAAAAGGTAAAGTTAAAACCTTTGAAGAAGTAAGTTCTAATGTAAACAAACTAAAGGGTAGAACAGAAAAGAAAACATTTTTTAATGAGTATAATAAGAAAGGATATGCTATAGAAAAAAGGGATTATAGACTTCAGAATAAAACTATTTTCAAATATGATAACAAAGGGAACATGGTTCAGAGACTAGTCTATAGTTTAACTGACCATGGTTCTGGTCCATTAGCAGAAAGAATTTTTGAATATGATGAAGAAGGAAATCTTGTTACAACCAAATGGTCTAGTTCATATAGCCAGGGAAAGTGGATGTATAAGTATGACGAGAACGGAAACCAAACCGAATTTATAGTACACCACAGAGGTAAGGTTTATAAAAGAACTAATTATAAGTATAATGAAAAAGGTAAAGTCATTGAGGAAACACTCTACAATACAGATGATCTACTAGTGGAAAGAGCTATTTTTGACTATGACGAAAATGGAAATAAAATATTGATTAAAATGTTTGCGCCAGATGAAAGATTAAAATTTAGGTCAACTTATAAATATGATGATAGAAATAATAGGATAGAGGAGATTAACTTTCTAAAATTTGGAGATGATAAAGCAAATCTTGAATATGCTATTGCAAATGATCTAGATAAATATAAAGAACATTTTACTTTTACCTATGAATACGATAATGAAGGCAACTGGATAAAAAAAACCAAATATAATAATGGGGAGGTAGTCTTTGTTTCTGAGCGTGAATATACCTATTATGAATAATACTACTTTCGAGCAGAGATGATTACAATTTTATATTGAATTATGTTGGATTGTAGAAAACATTACTACAAGTAGATTTCTCTTTGAAAATGAAAAGAATTAAGTGCAATTTTCACTAATGTTTTTTAAGCCAAACTTTTACAAATCATTTTATTAAAATTTGAATCAGTTTAAAAAATACGAAGCTCCACTTACGGAAGATGACTTGAAAATTATTCGCTCAAAAAGCAAAAAATCTAATGTGGCATGGTTTATTGCTAACATAGTTTTAGGTGTTATTGCTATAGGATTATTGAAACAGCCAGGGTTTGGATTTATTGAATTTTTAGCTTGTCTCTTTTTTGTTATTTCATTTATACCATACTTCCGTTTCTTTTATAAAAGCCCAACAGAGAGAGATTTAGAGGCGAAAATTAAAGTTTCTACCGAACTAAAAGTAAAATATAAAAGAAGAAATATGGATAACTTCCATCATTATGAAATAGAATTTGAACAGAACCCGGATTTTGATAAATATGGTCTGTTGAAAAAAGATTTTGAAAAAGTAAATGTGGGTGATGTAATTTATATAGAGTTCTCAAAATATGGTCGTTGGATTTTAAAAATGGAATGTAATGATGAAGACATTGAAAATCCATTTTATGTTAAGTAAAATCGTTCTTCGTGACAGAAGATTTTAAACTGTATTTATGAGTTCAAAAAAACTATTGATTCTTTATTTTCTATTGACCTTATCTGGTGGCCTAATTATATTTGTTAAACTAAGCTATTTTATATGGCAGTCAAAATCAGATTATTTAATGGATGTTGGTATAGGTCTACTGGCATTGGCAGGTCTACTAGCATTGTATACTTGTATATTAACTTCAATAAACCTATACACCACTCTTAAATTTGAATGGACGTGGGTAGTAAGTACTTTTTTAACAATCTTAAATATTGCGGTATTCGCTTACTATTTTAATTCTTAAGTAATATTGAAATGTACATAAGGCAAACTTAAGTATAAGATTATCTAGATATGAAAAGACTATTTCTGTATATATTTTTTGCGACATCAATTTGTAACGCACAACAAACTAAAATGAGGGAAAATAATAAAACCGATTTGGAAAAATTAAACTTAACGGGAAAAGTAAAAAGTGTAAAAGAGTTCACCCAAATCAGCACTAATAAAGACTCTCTCATTTTAGATACCGAGAAGGAGTTTAATGTAAATGGTTTTTTAATAAAAGAAACCGTCTATTCTTACGGAAATATACATAGTACTACGGAATACAATTATATTAATGATAAATTAAACACGGAAACTGAAAAAATAATTGGACCAAACGGCTATACTACCGTTACAAATTATTTTTATAAGGAAAATGAAATAGAAAGCAAAAGTTTTGAAGATGATGAATTGGTAGAATCATCTATTCTAAAAATGGATAAATATAACAATGTTGTTTACTCAAAAAATAACAATAATTTATTTGGTACATTCTGCGAGAAAAACTTTGTTTATAACCAAAATAACCAATTAACAACAATGACAGAAAGCTGTTATAACGAAGATGGTAAAAATTATGGTAACACTATTACGTATACCTATGTAGATGGTTTATTGCAAAAGATGAAGCATTCCAATACAATTACAAATGATGAAGTTGGATTTGAGGAACGTTACGCTTATGACAGTTCTAATAATTGTAAAGAAATAAAGGTTTATATAAACAATGTTCTCGAAAGTAGGCAATCTATGACCTATAAAAACGGTTTACTCGAGGAACATTATTTTACTGAGAAAGGAAAGGAAACAAAGTCTATAATTTATAAGTATGACAGTAAAAAAAATGTGAATATGAAAACTATTAATGAAGTGGGCTCGGTAGCAACGATTACCACAGTTTACATTTATGAAATGGAATACTACAAATAAGAACCTAACTTTAGGAAATACAGAATTATAAAAGATAATAGTAACATGAATTGCATAAGAGAATGAAGGTAACACCAGAGAAAAATGAAAAGGTTGCAAATATGATATTTGCCTCTATTTATCCGCTATACTTAAACAGATTAGAGAAAAATGGGCGAACAAAAGAAGAACTCAACCAGGTGTTAGAATGGTTTACTGGTTTTGATGAAGATACATTACAGGAACTTATTGATGAGAAGGTAACGTTTAGAATGTTTTTTGAAAAAGCTAAAATTCACCCCAATGAATATTTGGTCAAAGGTGTTGTTTGCGGTTATCGCATTGAAGAAATAGAGGAGGAGTTTGAAGTATACAAACGCTGTAGGCAAATGGAAAAGCTTATTGATGAATTGGCGAAAGGTCGTAAAATGGAGAAGATTTTACGAGTAGAAAAGAAATAATTCCAGCTTCAAATGCATGTAAAAATTCTTTTTAGAACTTGGCAGAAGATGCAGCTAATTTTTACTCCAAAATGAAGATATAACCTTAAAAGAATTAATCTTCACTACATAAGATAATCGGACTGAATCTTAAGGTCTAAAAGTGATAAACGTTGCTCATAATTTTAATGAAGTTTATGCATTTATTACTTGGAAGTTTAGTTATTTTCACCCATCAATAGCGCATGTTTTTTGATGCGGAATAGAATATACCAATTTATGAAAAGTCCCGTTCAGCTCTTATTTATTGTAGTTTCCCTACTTGTTTTTCAGTCTGCCCATACACAAGAAAATATAAAGGATACCCATATTGTAACCACGGTATTTAAAGCATTTAAAGAGCAGAACGAAAATGTGCTATTAAAAAGCTTGGCTACAAAAGAAGAAATAGATTATCTCATCCCAAAGATTAAGGAATCGCATCCAGATGAGAACATTCCGGAAGCTGATGAAATAATTGAAGTTTTCAAGACAAGCGCTACCAAGAACTTTAAGGAAATCATAGAAAGAGGAAGTTCTTTTGGTGTAGCGTGGGAAAATATAGTTTTGGAAAAAGCGGAATTTGAATCTAATCCACATGCTAAATTAGGCATAGAAAGAGGGAACATTACGTTGGTATGTGCTAGCAATGACAAAAAATTTCTAATAATTTTAAAGAAGTCCTATAAAATTCAAGATACGTGGCGGTTAATGGACAGAATGAAGTTTACCTTATTGTAACACACTTCTGTACACTATTTTTTACAGCACACAAATTTGTAATGTATCTTAGATGTACTTGCTAAATATTGGTGAGTTCAAGAATGAAGCTTATTTAAGTTTAATAGATTTGTCTTAAAATAATAGGCATGTCGGTTTATCAGAAAATTTCTCAAATTGGTTCTAAGTTCTTTCCACAAAGTAAGCTCTTTAAGTATGGTTTCAACTTATCGCCAATGTATAAAAGAAGTACGGCGAAAATCACCGACGTTTCAGACGACCTATTGAATATTACAATAAAGCTACCGATCAGCTGGAAAAACAAGAATTACGTAAATTCTATATTCGGTGGTAGTATGTTTGCGGCGGTTGATCCTATACCTATGGTTCAATTAATGAATTTAATCGGTAGTGATTATGTTGTTTGGGATAAATCTGCCGAAATAAAATTCAAAAGACCGGCAAGGGAAGATTTGTATGCGGAATTTATTTTTACGAAGAACGAGCTCGAAGAAATAAAGACAAAGGTAGCCGAACACAAAGAATGGGAGATTTTGAAAACCACCCATCTTACCAATAAAGAAATGACTCAGGTTTTCTGCGAGGTACACAAAACAATTTATGTAGCCGATAAAGAGTTTTATAAGGCGAAACGTAAAAAAGCTAAACCTCAAAAGGAGTAGTTTTAAATTGTAGAGGCAGTGCAATGTGTGTTAAATTCATACTTATCAGAAACAACAATCTCAACTTAACTTTTATATACTGTTCAAAAATTTTTTGAGTTAAAAATCATTTGAATTTTTCAGGATTAATTTGGTTTTCTAGTGTTAAAATGAGGTATATTCATTGATTGAAATTTTAATGGTCGGTAATACCCCCTTTTAAACTGATGCTAAAAATGACAACCTTATTCTCAAAAGAGACCATGATGAAGTTGAAAGCCCTGATCGCTTCCGCAAAAACATATGTTGTACTGTTAATTTTGGCAATAGGGCTTCTATTGTATACCGTGAGCGTAGGTTATAAGCAGGTAAATAGACTTCATGAAACCGGAGATATGGTTGCGCATACATTAGAGGTGCAGCGTACTATTGTGGAGCTTTCAGCTAAATTCCAAGAGCTGGAGTCCATACAGCTAAAGGTACTTTTTAAAGAGGATAGTAGTAACTTAAGTGGCATTGTAGTTTCAGAAATGGGGCAGACTTTAGAGAGGTTAAAGCTGCTAACTTCAGATAACCAAGCCCAGCAAGAGCGAGTAAAGGTCTTGGAGCAATTGCGTGATAAAATTAGTAGCGAGGTAGATACGGTCGAGTCCGCAGATAGTGTTGCTGTCATAGATAGTTTAGAAGCTAAGGATAGTGTGGTAATCAATTTGGCAAGTAAAAGGTATCAGCGTATTGGTAGAATCTCTAAAATTGTAGAGGAATCTCAGATTCTTAAGGAGAGAATGCTATCCGAAGAGAATTATTTAATGGTGGCCCGTAAGGAAGAATACACTTCTCAATCATTTTTAACGCCCATGTCATCATTATTGGTGGCACTTACGGCATTGATTATTTTCTTAATAGGTTTTATTAGTATTTACAAACAAAAGGGGGAAATAGAAGAAGTAAATAGTCAGGTTTTTATTCAGAATAAAAAACTGCAGGAGACGGAAGAGTTTTTAAAAGGGGTGTATAAGAGTTCAAATAATGTGATAAGTCATTTTGAACCCATTCTTGATTCTGAACAAAATGTTATTGATTTTCAATTTAAATATACCTCAGACGCCATTGAGAAGGTTACCGGCGAAGAACAAGAAGATATTATCGGTGGCTCACTTTTAGAGACATATCCAATGGTATTGGAGAACGGACTTTTTGAAATCATGAAAGAGTGTTTTGTAAGTGGCAAAACCCAAGAACATGAGAGTATCTACACTTTTGAAGGTCAAAACAAATATATATTCAACACCATTGTAAAATCAGCCAACGGTATTACCAATACGGCATGGGACACCACTAAGGTTAAAGAGGCCGAAAAGAATCTGCAAAAGCTCAATGAAGATCTAAGCCTTCAAAACACCATTTTTAAAGAAGCTGAACATGTTGCCGGGGTAGGTAGCTTTATATGGTATCTTGATGATGGTAGCGCTACGGTTTCAGATAATTTTTATAGAATTCTTGGGGTAAAGCCCAATAGTTTCGAGGTTACTTTTGATGCTTACAAAAAGTATGTACACGCAGATGATATCTCCATATTTGAGTCTTTGGGAGCTACCACGGCAGAAAAGGATAAATCAACCAGTTTTACCTATAGAATTTACAATAAAAAGAAAGGGGTTAGATATTTAGATTTAAAAGGAAGAAATATAGAGATTGATAACCGACCGGTTTCGGTAGGTATTGTTCAAGATATTACAAGCAGGGTAGAAAAAGATAGGGAACTTATTGAAAGTTATGAAAAGCTTCAACTAAGTAATGAAGAACTTGAATCTTTTAATAGGGTAGCGAGCCATGATCTTCAAGAACCGCTGAGAAAAATTCAAATGTTCATTTCTCGAATAGAGGATGATCGAGATAATAGCATGCCTAATTCGGGTTCTGCTTACTTTAATAAAATTAAGTCTGCCACCTTTAGAATGAGGGAGTTGATCCAAAATTTACTGTCGTACTCAAGAATAGACAAGATAAATTCTAATTTTGAGCAGATAGATTTAAACCTTACAATTGGCAAGGTTGAAGAAGAACTTTCTCAATTGGTAAAAGACACTAAAACTGTTATTACTTATAAAAAGCTACCGATAATTCATGGTATTCCGTTTAAAATAGAACAATTGTTTATCAACTTGATCAGCAACTCCATCAAGTACAGTAAAAAGGATGTTGCGCCTGTAATTACAATTGTTTCGGAGAAAATAAAAAGTCATGCAATTTCTGAGAATTTCGTTAAGAATTCAGAGTATTATTATAAGTTATCGATAACAGATAATGGTATTGGTTTTGATCCGGAATTTGCAAGTAATATTTTTGAGGTTTTTCAAAGACTGCATTCTAAGAATGAATATTCAGGTACGGGAATCGGACTTTCAATCTGTAAAAAAATAGTTGAGAAGCATAACGGCTATATACATGCCATTAGTAAAAAAGAAGAAGGTGCCACTTTTATTGTTTATCTACCGGTAGATTTTACTAGCTAATTAAGAACATTCATCTCACTCGCATTAAGATATTATTCTCGATCCTAGTTGTGGGAACTCTTTGGTAGGTATTTCTCAAGTTTATTTAAAGCTCCAAATTAAATGGTATTTTTAAAAATATACTAGAATATGGTAATGCTATGGAAAAACTGGTAATACAAACCCAAAGGTTAACATTACGACCAATTACCCTAAATGATTTAGACGAAATACACCGGCTTCATATCTTGCCCGAAACCGATGAATTCAATGCACTTGGTATTCCTAAAGATTTAGATGAGACCAAAGGGGTTGTTACACCTTGGGTAACTGCGATTAATCAAAAAGAAGTAAGTAATTACACTTTTGCCATTCTGCATCAAAAAACTGGTGGGTTTATGGGGTTATTCGGTCTACGGCTGGGTGCACAAAAATATAAACGAGCTGAAATTTGGTATAAGCTTCATAAAAATGAGTGGGGTAACGGCTATGCTACCGAAGCAGTAAAAGCAGTATTGAATTATGGTTTTAACAGGCTTAAACTCCACAGAATTGAGGCTGGTTGTTCCGTTGATAATATAGGGTCTGCAAAAGTTTTGGAAAAATCGGGTATGATCAAAGAAGGGGTTAAAAGGCAGATTTTACCTTTAAAAACAGGTTGGTCAGACAGTTTTGAATATGCCATTTTAGAAAGCGATAAACGATATTGAAACTAGTATGAATTTAAATCAAGTTACCGTTCCATCACGAAATGTTGCTAATGCAATTCTTTTTTATGAAAAATTAGGATTGAAATTAATAGTAAAATCACTGCCCAATTATGCAAGATTTGAATGTCCGGATGGGAATTCCACCTTCTCTATTCATCTCACCGAAAAATTACCTAAGGGAGATGGCGTATATATTTATTTTGAGTGCCAAGATTTAGATGAACATGTAGCAACGCTAAAGGAGAAAGGCATACAATTTGAAAAGGAACCTACCGATGAGCGATGGTTATGGAGAGAAGCAAGGTTAAAAGATCTTGATGGTAATCAACTTATATTATTCTATGGCGGTGAAAATAGATTAAACCCGCCTTGGCGAATCAAATAGGTTTTGAGTTAGATGGACTTGGAATATTCCAATAAGACCTATATAACAACACTTATATTTAAATTCGTAACAAAGAGTTATAAATGTAAATTCAGATTTGCGAAGTTCAATTATGAAGATAATAGTATATACAAGTTGTTTTTAACAAGTTGCTATCGATTTGACCTTAATTGTAAAGATTGAACAATACTATTCATTTGATGTCTACGTTAATCATTCAAATGATATAACAAGTAGTATTTTAGAACCTAATTCAACTATTTAATTTATATCCAAAGAATTAGAAAAATAGTAAAATAGAAAAAAACCCTATGAATTATAAGAACGCCGAGGAACAAAGATTAGCCGTAGCGGACAATTATAAAAATTGGAAAAGGTGGGGTCCTTATTTAGCTGAACGTCAATGGGGTACCGTAAGGGAAGATTATAGTCCGCAAGGGCATGCATGGAGTTTTGTTGGTCATGATAAAGCCCGTAGTAATGCCTATAGATGGGGAGAAGAAGGTATTGGTGGTTTTTGCGATTCTAGAGAAATTCTATGTTTGGCACCCGCTTTCTGGAACGGAAAAGACCCTATTTTAAAGGAGCGTTTATTCGGACTTACCAATGATGAGGGTAACCACGGGGAAGATGTAAAGGAACTTTATTTTCATCAGGTTTCTACGCCAACCCACTCTTACGCCAAATACTTATATAAATATCCACATAAAAAATTTCCGTACGCAGAGCTTGTACGTAAAAACAAACATAGAAATAGAGAGCAATCTGAATTTGAGATTTTAGATACAAAGGCATTTGCGAACAATACATATTTTGATTGCTTTATCGAATATGCCAAAGAAGATGTTGGCGATATTTTAATGAAGGTCACCGTAATCAATAGAGGACCAAGGGCAGCAACTATTCATGTACTTCCACATTTATGGTTTCGTAATTTTTGGAAGCATAACCGTAGGTTCGAGCGGCCCGAAATGAAAGCTATTTCCAATAATGCCGTACAATCACGTAGTACAAGAAACGGTCGTTATTACTTTTATCATGAAGAAGGTGAGCAACTTTTTTGTGAGAACGAGACCAATAATGAACGTATTTACAATGTGCCCAATGAGGTCGCTTATGTAAAGGACGGAATAAACAACCATGTGGTTGAAGGTAAAGAAACGGTCAACCCCGATAAAAAAGGATCTAAGTTTGCCGTATGGCACAAAATGCGTTTAAAATCGGGTGAAGAAAAGACCATAAAAGTACGTTTAAGCAAGAAAAAGCTTGAAGACCCTTGGGGAAGTTATGATGCTATCTTTGATAAAAGAATTAAGGAGTGCGAAGAATTCTATGGTGATATCTTAAAGAAGGAACTACCGGTAGGTCAACAAGAAATTGCCAGAAAAGCATTTTCAGGTTTATTATGGACTAAGCAGTTTTATTACTATGATGTATATAAATGGCTTTTTGGCGGTCCGGGAGAACCCAAACCCTATAGAACAGATACCCGTAATACGCGTTGGGAACATCTTACCAATAGACATGTAATTTCCATGCCCGATAAATGGGAGTACCCTTGGTATGCCGCTTGGGATCTTGCTTTTCACATGGCATCGTTTGTAGAAATAGACCCATACTTTGCTAAGGAACAATTGCTATTGGTTCTCAAGGAAAGCTATATGCACCCTAACGGACAAATACCTGCCTATGAATGGAATTTTAGCGATGTAAATCCGCCAGTACATTCTTGGGCCGTTTGGACCGTGTATGAAAAAGATAAAAAACGAACGGGTAAAGGCGATACCAATTTTCTGGAAAAGGCTTATCAAAAATTATTGGTCAATTTTACTTGGTGGGTAAACCAAAAGGATAAAAGCGGAACCAATCTTTTTGAAGGCGGATTCCTAGGGTTGGATAACATTGGGGTATTTGATCGTAACCACATGCCAGAAGGCATTACACGTATGCAACAGGCAGATGCTACCAGTTGGATGGCCATGTTTACTTTGAACATGTTGCGTATGTCTTTAGAATTGGCGTCAATGAACCCAAACTATGAAGATAGTGTTGCCAAGTTTTTTAGACACTTTTTGAATATCGCCTGGGCAATGCACCACATTGGTCAAAAGGATATTTCCCTTTGGGATGATGAGGATAATTTTTATTACGATGTAGTAGAAATGTCCGACGGTAGAACAGATCGTTTAAAAGTAAGGTCTTTAGTAGGTATTATACCCATGTTCGCAGTAGAGATCATTCACAAAGATTTGTTCGATGAGCTAAAGCATTTTAAAGTTAGGGCTGCAGAAATTGTAAGAACCAGACCAGATTTGGCTTCTTTGATTTCTAATATTGAGGAGTTCAACTCAGATGGTAACTACTTGTTCTCCATTATGCGAGGGTTTAGATTAGAGAAATTACTTTGTAGATTATTAGATGAAAATGAGTTTTTATCTGACTATGGTATTCGTTCACTTTCAAAATATCACGAAGAGCACCCCTATGTTTTTCAACATAACGGGCATCACCAAATTCAATATGAACCAGGTGAAAGCAGATCTAATATGTTTGGAGGAAATTCTAACTGGAGAGGACCTATTTGGTTACCATTAAATTATATGATCGTTCAATCTTTACGAAAATACTACTCGTATTATGGTGATCAATATGTTTATGAATTTCCAACGGGATCGGGCGTAAAACTGAACTTGAACGAGATTGCAAATGAGATTTCCAAAAGATTGATCAAACTGTTCGAACCTAATGAAGATGGTAAGTTTGTATATCACTCAGAAGATGCCAATAATGTATTCACCAATAATGAACACTTTAAGAACGAACATTTCTTTTACGAGTTTTTTGATGGTGACTCCGGTAAAGGGTTGGGCGCATCGCACCAAACGGGGTGGACAGCCTTAATTGCAAACCTAATAATGGAATTAGAACAGCATTCGTAGTTTTAATTCGTTTAAAATATTGTATATTAGATAATTGGCTATGTGTTTTTACATAGCCTTTTTTAATTAAATAACATTTTCTGATGAAAAACGATACTATCCACATATCGAAAATAATCAAAAATGTTCCCCGCACTATTAATGATGCTGACTATACCGTCTGCTGGATAAAAGATGAAATTAAAGGTATAGAGATAGATGGTGTTCTTTATGCCAATATTTCAAACTCCATTTTTTTTCTTGATAATAAGATGCAGTGGAAATTGTATGTAAAAGAAGGAGCTCCAAATACAGGGTATCTGTTACAGTTGTCTCAAGAGGTATTAAGTCACCCCTTATTAAGTAAGTTGCATATCAATAAAGTTCGCCTGTTCAATTCGGGCACGGTGCCCTTGTTTAAATTGAGTCCCGGTATAGAGAAACGTACCCAAGCCATATTAGAAATGATCGATGAGCTATTGGGTTCGCATTTAAACCATAAGGAAGATGCCCTTATATCTTTATTGAATACCTTTTTTGTGTATTGCGATGGTCAATGTAACATTAAATCGATTATTGAAAAGAACCACACAAAAGCAAACATTGTATATTCCTTTAAGCAACTGGTAGATCAGAATATTGAAGATTCTCATGAGGTAGGCTTCTACGCTTCCCGCCTTAATATATCTACAAAATATTTGAATGAATGTGTGCAAGAGGTGCTTAATGTGAGTTCAAAAAGTATTATTATAGAACAGTTGCTGATTCGTTCGCGGCACGCATTAAAATTTTCAAATAAAACAATTAAGGAAATTAGCTATGAACTTGGTTTTTCTACACCAGATTATTTCAGCTATTTCTTTAAAACACAGACGGGCACCAAGCCTTCTTTGTTGAGAAGATCGGTAGGTTCTTAAATTCAAGGTTTATACCGTGATTTTCACATTTTTGCGACTATGGTTTATACCTAATTTGGTATAAAAATAAAATCATGGATAGACAAAGTTTTATTGAAAAATCAGGAGCAGGTATTAGTTACGCTTTATTCTCCGGACTCATTTTCTGCAAAAAGCAGGATGATGAAGTTGTTTCTACAAATAGCAACGAACCTAAGATCATGCGTGATACGGACGGGGAGGTATTCAATGTTATAGGGGATATCCAGACCCATAAATTAATGGGAGACGAAACCAATAATCAGATTTTTGAATGGGTAGATAATGTAGTACCCGGTGTTGGTATTCCTCCACACGTACATACGAAAGAAGATGAAATTTTTAGGGTGGTTGAAGGTGAAGTGGAAATTACTATCGACGGTGAAAGCACGGTTTTAAAAGCCGGGGATATTGCTTTTGCACCGAAAGGTGTGCCCCATACTTGGCAGGTGGTAGGAACCGAAAAAGCTAAAATGATAACTTCTGCACTACCTGCGGGGATTGAATTTATGTTTCAAGAATTATCTGAGTTACCTGCCGGACCGCCAGATTTTGAAAAGGTTGCTCAAATTTGTGCAAAACAAGGTATTACATTTGTTTAATTCTTATTTCGTTTATACGTCAGCAACTGCAACGTAAATGTTAATTTTTAATTTGACGTATCATCGGCAACTGTCGTAAATAGCTTGCTGCAAAAATCACATTTGATTTTGTGTTAATTTTTAAAATCAATTCTAATTTTATACTACCTATGCGTCTCTTTTTATGAGCAAATGGGTTAAAAATTTATGCCTAACTTCAATTAAATAACTGTATCTTAAAAATGGAATTTATATGGACTTATGAATCTTAAAGACGGTGTTAAAACTGCTGAGAATAAAGTGTCGACAGAGACGCGTAGACTCAGCGATATGGTTAAAGATAAAAGCAAATCTTTAGTGGACCGTTTAGAGTGTTTTGAAGATATCATAAGTTTAGAAGTAGGAGATACCGGTCTGCATAGGGCAAAAACTTTGGAACGTGAGTTTGATGTTCGCCAGCTCTACCTAAAATATGAAGGTGATAACCCTACCGGTACGCAGAAAGATCGTATTGCATTTGCTCAGTTGTATGACGCACTCCGTCGCGAATTTGAAGTGGTGAGTTTGGCTACTTGCGGCAATTATGGTGTTGCCATGGCATTGGCATCAGATTTGGCAGGTGTTGCCTGTAAAATTTATATTCCCGAAAGTTATCATACCGATCGTGTTGTAGAGATGCAAACCTTGGGAGCGGAGATTATTCGTATTCCCGGTAGTTACGAAGATGTAGTGACGGCAAGTTCTCGTTTAGCGGAAGAACATGGCTGGTACGATGCCAACCCAGGTGGTGCCAATACGCCACTACAAATTTCAGCCTATGCGCAAATTGCACAAGAAATCTTTGAGGATTTAGGGGATGCACCTAAATATTGTGCCGTTCCGGTTTCAAACGGAACATTGTTTGCCGGTATTTACAGGGGATTTGTAAATCTGTATAAAAGAGGAAAAACATCACGAATTCCTAAAATGATTGCGGCTTCTTCTTCTCATAAAAACCCCATTGTTGAATCGTTTTTACAAAATTTAGATCATTGTAAAGATTTGAATCCAGCAGCAATTAAAGAAACAAAATACAACGAACCATTGATCAATTGGCATAGTTTTGATGGGGAAGAGGCGCTGTATGCCTTACAAAAATCTGAGGGCGAAGCTTTTAATATTAGTGATAAAAAATTGAAAGAGATGACTTCTCTTTTACATAAAAAGGAAGGATTCCGAATTTTACCTGCTTCAACGGCGGGTTTGATCGGACTTTTAGAATTGGACGAAAAAATGAATTTTGAGCCTGATCGGTTTGTGGCAGTGCTCACTGCAAAAAATTAAAAAATAGATGAAAAAAGTTATTGATGGTAAGGCATTGGTGTATTGTGAAGGAGCATTTAATACTCCTAACGGTAAAACGGCACATGGGCTGGTTCGCTTTACCGAACGGTATGAGGTTGTAGGTGTTTTAGATGCAAAATATGCAGGTAGTGATGCCGGTGATGTTTTGGATGGTAGACCTAACGGAATTCCGGTTTTTAAAGATCTGGAAGCTGCGATTATAGCTCTTGCAGCTAACGAGAACTTGCCAAGTTATTTGGTGATAGGTCTTGCGCCAGATGGTGGTAGACTACCACAAGTGGCAAAGGCAACTATTAAAAATGCATTGCAAAAAGGTTGGAACATTGATAGTGGTTTGCACGATTTCTTGACCAATGACCCTGAACTTGTGGCATTGGCAAAAGAAAAAAATGTAAAAATTAGAGATATAAGAAAGACACCAGACCGTGATCAACTACACTTTTTCACTGGTGATATTGAGAAAGTTGATTGTTTAAAGTTGGCTGTTTTGGGTACGGACTCCGCACTGGGGAAACGTACAACTGCTTGGATATTGGTACATGCATTTCGTAAAGCGGGTAAAAAGGCGGAAATGATCGGAACGGGACAAACCGGTTGGATGCAGGGAGCAAAATATAGCATGGTAATGGATAGCTGTATCAACGATTTCGTCTCTGGTGAAATAGAACATGCCGTTGTTAGTGCCTATAACAATGAAGATCCAGATGTTATTGTAATTGAAGGACAGGGGAGTTTAATGAACCCTGCATACCCTGGCGGATTTGAAATTCTAGCTGCAGGTAGACCCGATTACGTTATTCTGCAACACGCACCAAAACGATTGGAGTATGATGGGTTCCCAGGATATAAAATGCATTCGCTGGAAGAGCAAATACATGCCATTCAAGTAATTTCGGGTAAAGAGGTTATTGCGATTACGGTGAATCATGAAGGAATGGAAAAAAGCGAAATTCTTGATGTTTGTAAAGCCATCACCCTTGAAACAAAATTGCCAGCTTTTGATGTGTTGGAGTATGGTGCAGACGATTTAATTGCGCTTTTAATGACGAAAGTAAAATGAAAATAACCCATATTTCTTTTGAGCGTTTAGACTTGAAATTGTCTGATCCGTATACGATTGCTTATGAAACCATTGACCGTACCAGTAATTTTATTTTAAAGCTTGAAACCGATGGTAAAATTGTGGGTTACGGTTGTGCTGCACCCGATCCAGTGGTTACCAATGAATCACCAAATGATGTTACCGACGCGATTAAAAACACCATCATTCCCTATTTACTCGGCAAAGACCCTTTTACTTATGCATTGCTTTTATTGGAACTGAAAGTGTTATTGGGCAAAAGATCGTCTGCTTTGGCAATGGTAGATTTGGCGTTGTTCGATATTATGTCTAAAAAAGCCGAGGTGCCTTTGTATCAATTTTTAGGAGGTTATCGTAATCATATCGCTACCAGTATTACTATTGGTATTATGGGTGTTGAAGATACATTAGTTAAGGCAAGTGAATTTGTAGAACAAGGCTTTTCAATTTTAAAGATTAAAGGAGGTTCTAATTTAGAAGAAGACATTGCCAAAATGCGATTGATTCATGAAACATACTCGAATATTGAGTTGCGTTTTGATGGTAACCAGGGCTATTCGGTAAAAGAATCTATTGCCTTTGTCAAAGCTACAGCGGCTATTGGGGTTGAAATTTTTGAACAACCTACCATAGTTGAGGCTGAAGAACGATTGGGCGAGGTAATGGATCAGGTAGATGTACCCATAATGGCAGATGAAAGCCTAAAAACCTTGACCGATGCATTTCGTTTGGCACAAAACGAGCGTGTAGATATGGTAAATATCAAACTACAAAAGGTTGGTGGTATATGGGCAGGGATGCATATCAACTCGGTAGCTAAAGCTGCAAAACTAGATGCTATGGTGGGGTGTATCGATGAATGCGGATTAGGTATTTCTGCCGGATTACATTTTGCTCTATCCAGACCTAATATTAAATATGCGGATTTAGACGGACATTTAGATATTATCGATGATCCTTTTCATTCTATTTTTAAACTGGAGAAGGGAATTTTATATCCGACCGAAAAATATGGATTAGGTTTTTCTGAGTCGAAATTATAATTAATCTTGCTCTAGCTGCTCAATAAGATTTGCGACCAGTGCCGTCCACCCGGTTTGATGCGATGCCCCTAAACCACGGCCGTTTTCTCCATGAAAATACTCGTAGAATAATACCAAGTCCTTAAAATGAGGGTCTTGGTAATATTTTTCGTAGTTCTTGTTGATTGCCCTATTGCCTTTTTCATCTTTCTCGAACATGTGGATTAAGCGTTTGCTCAATTCATCGCTCACTTGTTTCAGGTTCAGTAGCTTGTTGCTGCCTGTGGGGTATTCGAACAAAAAGTCGTTTCCGCTATACCATTGATATTCACGTAATGCTTGAATAAAAAGATAGTTCATAGGCATCCAAATAGGTCCGCGCCAATTAGAATTTCCACCGAATAATGGAACGGTAGATTCTGCAGGTTCATAATCGATGCTGTATTCTACCCCGGCAATTTTTATCTGATAAGCTTTCTCGTGTATTTTAGATAAGGATCTAATACCATATTCGCTCAAAAACTCATTTTCATCTAGTAAGGTAGTTACCAATTTTTGCATGCGATCTTTTGGAACAAGTGAAAGTAGCAGGTCGCCATCAGCCTCGTATTGCTGAATTACCTCATACTTCAAGTTTTCCGCACGATATTTTTGAAACCAAAGTATACTGGCCTTAAACCTAGGGAACTTGTCCAGTACACTTTTTTTAATAGTAAGTACAGCTGCGAGTGATAACATACCGGCAATTGATCTTACTTTAATGGTTGTCGATTGTCCGTCAGGTAAGGTCAGTCGGTCGTAGAAAAAGCCTTCAATATCATCCCAAACATTTGCCTTATCGGTATCCATCTTGTTCAATGCTTCCGCAATGAAAACAAAATGCCCAAAGTATTTGGTGGCCATGTCTTCATAAGAATCATCGTGTTCGGCTATGCGCAGGCTCATCTCTAACATATTCAAACTATACAACGCCATCCAAGCGGTACCGTCTACTTGATCCAGAAATCCGCCACCTGGCACACCATGGCTACGGTCAAAAACTCCAATATTATCCAAGCCTAAGAATCCGCCTTGAAAAACATTGTTGTCATTTCTGTCCAAACGGTTTACCCACCAGTTGAAGTTCAACGATAGTTTGTTGAACATACGTTTTAGAAACTTAATATCAGGTTCACCTGTAATTTTCTTATCCGTACCATAAATCTGTAATGTTGCCCAAGCTTGTACTGGTGGGTTTACATCACTAAAATTCCATTCGTAGGCAGGTATTTGTCCGTTGGGCGACATGTACCATTCTTTCGTGAACAATAAGAGTTGTTCTTTGGCAAATTCAGGGTCAATTGAGGCGAACGATGCACAGTGAAAGGCGGAATCCCACGCCGCATACCAAGGGTATTCCCAAGCATCTGGCATCGAAAGTACATCGTGGTTACGCAGTGTTTTCCATGTGCTATTTCTGCCATTTTTACGCTGTTGCGGTGGTGGTGTGGTTTTAGAATCCCCTTCTAGCCATCTTTCCACTTCGTAATTATAATACTGTTTTGTCCACAGTAACCCTGCAAAGGCTTGTTTTAAAATGTTCTTTTGGTCTTCGCTGGCTTTGGGGGCAATGTTGTTGTAGAAGAGTTCGCACTCTTTTTGTCGCGCTTCGAAAATGGAATCGAAATCTGAAAATGGAGATTCAAGTGTTTCTTCGGTTAGGCGAAGTTGAAACGTTTTTGATTCGCCCCCAGATATTATCTCTTGATACAGCGGGGCAAATTTAGTACCGGAACTGTTTTTGGTAGCCAAATTAAAATCGTTGGTACAGACCGCATCATTGAACACATCTTTTTTATACGGATGGTCGTTTTTATCTTGATATAACTTCTCTCTGTTGGTTTCGTTTTCGGTAAAAAACAAATGTGCCGCTTTTTGAAAATAGAGATTGTATTTGCCCACATAAGGATGGTCGATCTCCACGAACGGATTGGTTTTTAATCCCTTTTTAGAAATAACGGGTTTTCTCGACATTTCTTTGAACGACCAATGATTACGCATCACCATTTGCGGCAATAAAGTTATAGGAGCTGCTTGGTTGCTTCTGTTGGTAATGGTAATTTTTATGAGGATATCGGTTTCGTCTCCCTTTGCATATTCGGTACTGACATCAAAATAGGTGTTGTCGTCAAAAATCCCGGTATCCAAAAGCTCAAATTCCAGCTCTTTACGATTTCGTTTTTGGTTCTCGGTTATGAGTTGATTGTATGGATACGCTTTCTGCGAATACTTGTACAAGTACTTCATGTACGAGTGAGACGGTGTATTCTCTAAATAATAGTAAAGTTCTTTTACGTCTTCGCCATGATTACCTTGCGGACCCGTTAACCCAAATAGGCGTTCTTTTATAATGGGATCTTTTCCGTTCCATAATCCTATGCTAAAACACATGTTGCAATAGCGGTCACTTATACCTGCAATACCATCTTCTCCCCACCGAAAAGCACGACTTCTAGCATGGTCATGCGGAAAATAGTTCCAAGCATCGCCACCGGCACTATAGTCTTCACGTACCGTTCCCCATTGACGTTCACTTAAATAAGGACCCCATTTTAACCAATCTTTTTCTTCTTTTTGTTGTTGGGATAGGCGGATTTTTTCAGGGTTGTTCATAAGATAATTTTAAGGCTGTGCTCAAATCGCGGTACGCTTTGCGCTACTTCGTTTATTTTATTTATATAATGTCATCTTCTTGAATAAAAGACAAAAATTTCTTGCCAAAAGCAGTAGTTCTTGAAGATTTCAACCCATTTGAAGTTATACCGACATTTAGCTCGGAAGTATTTATTAGCCCCGATCTATAAAGGTCTGACCAGATTAAATTATAAAACTCATTTCGATCTTTAAGTTCAGAAAAGGCTTTAACGAGAACTTTAGATAATGGGGCTGTTGAAAATTCAGGAAAGTCAACTTCATTTATACTAAACCAATTTGTAGGGTTGTCAAAAAGATTTAAAATTTGGATATGCCAAATAGTAAATTCAGTTATGAATCGTGTAAAAATATTAACCTCGGAAATATCCAAATTTTCGAGTATTGCTGTATTTATAAGTGCATTTTTAAAATACTTTAATTTTTCTTGTTCGCTAGTTTTGAGAGCTTCTGTTGATATTCTTATAACTGTATCAATGAATATTTCATTCTTAGATAATTCAGTCAATCTAATTGTATTAGATTCTTCAAGAATTTTTAACTTTTCTCCAACTTCTTTCATCCAAAATTCTTTTCTTTTTTCAATTGGATTTTTTAAAAGTAGAGGAAGAATTTCAGAAGCAGCACCTCCAAGTATAGGGATAGATGCTATTCCCGCTTTTAGGAGTGTGTATGAAATTTCCTTTTTATTTTGGGACATATAGTTAAGTATTTCCTAGAAAAATCTAAAACGAAATTTTAGGATTCTATTTAAACCGCTCTCTGAACTACCTCAAATACTTTATTCGCATCGCACTTAATAGTTTTCGACGGGAATTTTAGTATCAATGCATAATCGTGGGTGGCCATTAAAATGGTTCTGCCAGATTTGTTGATTTCCTGTAAAACTTTCATCACCTCTACACTGGTTTGTGGATCTAGGTTTCCGGTAGGTTCATCGGCAATGATCAACTCGGGATCGTTCAATAATGCTCTTGCAATGGCAATACGTTGTTGCTCGCCACCAGAAAGCTCATGAGGAAATTTAAAACCCTTTGTTTTCATGCCTACCTTTTCAAGAACGTTGGCTACTCTTGCATCCATCTCGGCTTTATCCGTCCATCCCGTCGCTTTCAAAACAAAGAACATGTTCTGGTTGATATTACGGTCTGGCAATAGTTTAAAATCTTGAAAAACAATACCCAACTTTCTGCGTAAAAAAGGAATATCCTTTTCTTTTAGCGTCTTAAGATCGAACTCCACGATATGGCCTTCTCCTTTTTGAAGTGGTAAATCGCCATACAAGGTTTTCATGAAGCTACTTTTACCGCTACCGGTCTTACCTATCAGGTAAACAAATTCACCTTTAGCGATTTTTAAACTTACTTCACTTAGTACCAAGCTCTCTTTTTGAAAAATAGCCGCATCTTTAAGTTCTAAAACAATCTCTTCCATAACGCAAATGTTGATATAAAAGTAATAAGTTCCATTTGATATTAGAGAACCCTTATTCAAATTCTTTTTTTTTGTATGGGTAATGTACATACTTAGGTACAATTTTTGCCGTTATCACATGTGATAACGGTAATACTAAATAGTAACAGAACACTATGCTTAAAAAATTCACCGCTTTTATTCCTATGGTATTAGGTTTGGTAGCTTTGGGCACTGCTCAAGAGACCAAAATCTATACCCACGAACAGAAAGCTTTTCAAGACGCACTAGCGCTATACAACAACGAACAATACCAAGCGGCACAGACTATTTTTGATAAGGTCAAAGTGTCAACGGATGATGAGGAGACAGCTGCCAACAGTGCCTACTATTCCGCCAATGCGGCAGTAAGGTTGAACCAGATCGGTGCAGACCGGTTAATGGAAGACTTTGTAGAAAAATATCCTACGTCAACCAAACGAAATTCTGCCTTTGCAGATGTGGCAGAGTATTATTTTCAGACCGGGAAATATCCGTACGCCTTAAAATGGTACAACAAGGTTGATCAAAGTTCACTTTCCCGAGGAGAAATGGACAAGTTCAACTTCAATTATGGCTACTCGTTATTCTCATCACGCAAAACAAAAGAGGCAGAAAAATACCTTGAGAAAGTTACCACTTCGCAGGTTTACGGTTCTCAGGCAAAATATTATTTGGGTTATATTTCATACCAACAAGACGATTACGAAACGGCAAATCAGCGTTTTGATCAAATTACGGATCAAGATGTGTTGGAAGAGAAGCTTAGCTATTATCAGGCGGATATGAATTTTAAGCTTGGTAAGTTTGAAGAGGCCATTGCCCTGGCAAAAAAACAATTGCCAAAATCTGACCGTCGTGAGGTATCTGAATTGAACAAGATTATAGGGGAGAGTTATTTCAATTTAAACCAATATGAGAACGCCATCCCTTATTTAACGGAGTATAAAGGTAAAGGTGGTAAATGGAGCAATACCGATTACTACTATTTGGGCTATGCCTATTATAAAGGTGGTGATTATGCCAATGCTATTGCCCAGTTCAACAAAATTATTGGTGGTACCAATAGTGTGGCACAAAACGCATACTACCACTTGGCAGAATGTTATTTAAAGTTGGACAAAAAGCAAGAGGCGTTGAACGCTTTCCGTAATGCATCTCAAATGGATTATAGTGCAGAGATTCAAAAAGATGCATTCTTAAATTATGCCCGTTTGAGTTATGAGGTAGGGAATGCTTATGAGCCGGTGCCACAGGTTATCACGAATTATTTAAAAACTTATCCTAAAGACGAGCATCAAGAAGAGATGCAGACCTTGTTGGTAGATTCATACATCACTTCAAAGAATTTTGAAGGTGCAATGCAGTTGCTAGAGGAGAATAAAAATTACGCCAGTAAATCGGTCTATCAAAAAGTAGCCTACTACAGAGGTATAGAGCTTTTTATGGAAGGCGATTATAATGCGGCTTCAGAGAATTTTGCAAAATCATTGGGTAGTGCAGAAGATATGCTTTTTAAAGCACGTGCCGATTATTGGAAGGCGGAATCCGATTATTTGTCTAACCGTTTTGAAGATGCGGTAGAAGGCTATACTGCTTTTAAAAACAATCCGTCATCAACGAATACGGAAATGATTACAGATGTCGATTATAATTTGGCATATGGTTATTTTAAGCAGAAAGATTACAACAATGCCATTACTTATTTCAACGCATTTACATCTAACGGAAATGCCGATGTAGAGAAATTAAACGATGGCTATTTACGATTAGGTGACAGTTATTATGCTACCAGTAAATACTGGCCTGCAATAGAAACGTATAACAAGGCATTGGCTTTGACTGGACCTGAGAAAGATTATGCTTTCTACCAAAAAGCAATGAGCTACGGTTATGTGGATAGAGGGGCAAGTAAAATAGAGAATTTGGAGGATTTTGTAAATCAGTTTCCTAGATCAAGCTTTAGGGATGATGCTTTATTTGAACTAGGTAATACCTACGTTGCACAAGGTCAAGAGAGCAAAGGCTTAGAAGCTTATGACCGCATGATCAGCGAGTACAGAGGTAGCTCTTTGGTGCCACAGGCGTTAATGAGACAAGGTTTGGTTAATTATAATGCCAGTAGAAACGAAGCTGCTTTGGCAAAATTTAAAACCGTTGTAAGAGATTTTCCTAAAACTCAAGAAGCCATACAGGCGGTTGCCACTGCTAAATTGGTGTATGTTGATATGGGGCAGGTAAACGAGTATGCCGAGTGGGTACGCGGACTCGATTTTGTTGAGGTTACCGATGCCGAATTGGATAATGCTACTTTCGATGCGGCACAAAAACAAAACTTAGAAGGTAATATTGACGCTGCCATTAAAGGGTATAAGAACTACATTCAGCAATTCCCTACCGGATTACATGCCGTTGATGCCAACTTTAGCTTAGCACAATTGTATTTTGGCAAAGGCGATAAAGAAGCCGCCTTGCCCTATTATAAGTATGTAGCCGATAGAAGTACGAGCGAATATGCAGAACAGGCATTGACCCGTGTTTGTGAAGTCTATATTTCTAAAGATGATTATCAAATTGCCTTACCATATTTATTGAAATTGGAGAGTCAGGCAAATATTCAGCAGAACAGAACTTTTGCACGTTCTAACTTAATGAAAGGGTATTACAAACAGAAGAATTACCCAAAAACATTGGAATATGCAGATAAGGTCTTATCGACCCCAAGCATTGACAATAGAATTAAGAGTGATGCGCATATTATGATCGCAAGATCGGCCATAGCAACAAATGATGAGGCAAAAGCTAAATCAGCCTATGCAGTGGTATTAAAGATTGCATCTGGTGCAACCGCTGCTGAAGCACTATACTATGACGCCTATTTTGAGCATAAAGATGGCGCTTATGAGAACTCAAATGTGGCAGTTCAAAAATTGGCGAAAGATTATGCGGCTTACAAAGAATGGGGCGGTAAAGGTTTGGTGCTTATGGCCAAGAACTATTATGCCCTAAATGATGCCTACCAGGCAACCTATATTCTAGAAAGCGTAATTACAAACTTTACGCAGTATCCTGAAATTGTTGCCGAAGCAAGAGCAGAATTGGCGATCATAAAATCTAAAGAAGCTAAGAGTAATTCATCTGTAGATCCTAATTAAAAAAAAACACGTACACCAGTAAAAGAACACCTATGTACAACAAACATATATTTACGCTTATATTTTTAACGCTTGGCTTTCAAGTTACCTTTGCTCAAGAAGAGGAAGAGAAAGATTTGGGTACGGAAACCGTAACGGTGACCAAAGCCTACACGCCAACCGTTTCAGATGCTTTTAAAATTAAGTCGGTACCAAATATGAACGATTCTATCGTGCTTCAGAAAAAACCGATAACATACAACATTTTCTCAGTGCCAGTGGCATCTACTTTTACGCCTTCTAAAGGAACCGCTTCTAAAGTGGAAAAGTTACCGCCGCCGGTGTTATATAACTCTTATGCCTCTTTAGGCGCGGGATTGTATGGCAATGTGTTGGGCGAATTTTATACGAGTAGAACTATAAATAGAGATGAGAATTTTGATATTGGTTTCAACCATTTGTCTTCTCGTGGTGGAATCAACGGTGTGGAGCTTAACGATACGTTCTATGATACAAGGTTAGATGCATCATATGCAAAACGAGATAGAGATTTAGATTGGGGTGCGGCTATTGGTTTACAACATCAATTATATAATTGGTACGGTATTGAACCTGGCGTTTTCAGCGCAACAGAGCTTGATGGTATTGATGAGCGTCAAAATTATTACATGGGTGAGGTAAGCGGTCACATTAATGTGGAAGATGCTTATTTTAAAAGAGCCGATTTAAAATATAGAAGATTCTTTGATGCCGTAAGTTCAGGTGAAAACAGGGCTATTTTCAACACCGGATTTGAGTTTCCAATGAACGAGGAAATTTTAAATGCCAAAGTAAAGGTAGATTATGTAGGTGGTACATTTGAAAATGCAGATGTAAACAGCACTACGAACGATAGCGGTATATCCTATGGAAATTTACAGGTAGGCGTAAATCCGTCTTTAAACATGTTACGCGATGATCTCTCATTGAATTTAGGGGTCAATTTGGTGTACGGTATGGATTTGGAGCATAGTGAAAGCAATTTTTATATCTACCCTGCGGTAACGGCATCGTACAGATTGTTAGATGAATCCGTTATTGCTTATGGAGGGGTTACGGGTGAATTAAAGCAGAATTCATATTATGATTTTGTAGAGGGTAATACCTTTGTGTCTCCTACTTTGACCATTGCTCCAACAGATAGTCAGTACAACGCATATGTTGGTTTTAAAGGTCAGTTATTACCTAATTTAAGTTATAATGTTAAGGGGTCTTATTCGGCAGAAAACAATAAGCCGTTGTATACGTTGAACCCTGTAAATAGTTTTAGGTCAGATGAGAAAGGTTACTATTACGGTAATTCTTTCGGTCTGTTCTATGATGATATAAAGACACTAGGAATTTTTGGAGAATTGAATGTAGACGTAAACCGTAACTTCACCGCTGGTGTAAATGTTGAGGTGTACGATTATAATACTGAAACCGGAAACCCGGCATGGAATCTGCCAAATTTACAAGCCTCTTTGTTTATGGATTATCAGATTGGTGAGAAATGGTATGCCGGTGCCAATTTGTTCTATGTTGGCGAGCGTGATGATTTTTCATCTACAGTAATAGAAGATGCCCAACCAAGTGAATTTCCTGCCACGCTTATCACTTTAGACGGTTATTTTGATGCCAATGCACATGTAGGTTATCGCTACACCGATCAATGGTCGTTCTTTATTAAAGGAGCAAATCTTTCTAATAACAACTATCAACGTTGGTCAAATTTTCAAGTACAAGGTATTCAAATTTTAGCAGGGGCAACATATAAGTTCGACTTCTAAAAAACCTTTGCTTAATAAAAAACACCTAAGAATCAGAATTTTCTGATTCTTAGGTGTTTTTGGTTTTAGCATATTTTTAACAACTTAAACCAAACCTTAAATAGGTCGCTTCGTAAATATGGGCAGAACAACTTTTAAACCTATATATAATTATGAAAAAATCTATTTTTTATTTAGCAATGCTTATGGGCGCTTTGTTTATGGCCTCTTGCAGTGATGATGATGACGGTATGGTAGATGTTACACCAGATTCTACTTGTGATGACGGAATTATGAACGGAGATGAAACAGGAGTCGATTGCGGCGGTTCTATGTGCGAGCCTTGTGGTGACGGAATGACGGTATTGGGTCGTAGAACAGATCTATTTGTAACTAATAACGATAACGGAAATATTTCAAGATATAGTGTAACCGGAGATTCTTTGGTGACATTGATGACAACCACTACAGCAGCAGAAGGTATTTATTTCGATGCTTCGGCAGATGTAGTGTATCAAGCATCTAGAAGTGCCTTGCAATTAGAGGCTTTTGCCGATGTGAGTGCTTTGATGGATGGTGATGCAGTTACGGCTTCATACACTGGTGCTTCGGATTTGGAGAGCCCGAGGGAATTAGCGGTCAACGGAAGTTCTTTTGTGGTTGCCGATAACGGTTCCAATACATTCTTTGTGTATGAAAACACAGGAAGCGGATTTACATTAACAAGTACGGTTGAGGTGCCTTTCCCAGTATGGGGTATTACTTTTAAAGGGGATGACTTATATGCCGTTGTAGATACTACGGGAGATTTAGCGGTTTATTACGATTTTCTTTCAAATGCGAACAACGGAGTTTTGAATCCTTCAAAAAGAGTGACTATCGAAGGTATAGTAAGAACGCATGGTATTACATATGATGGTACGGATGACGTTATGGTCTTGACCGATATTGGAGATGCCGCTGATGCAAATACAGATGGTGGTTTTCATATAATTTCTGATTTCTCCTCTAAATTCGATGCACTATCGGATGGAGAATTATTACCGGTAGGTATGCAAGTACGAGTAGCCGGTTCTTCAACATTAATGGGTAACCCAATTGATGTTGCTTACGATTCTGAAACAGATGCGGTGTACGTTTCTGAAATAGGTAACGGTAAGGTATTAGGATTTACTTCTATTGGTTCTGGTGGGGATTTGTCTCCGTCGTTCAATAAAGATTTAGCAATGGCTTCATCTATTCAGTTTAGTAGTGATGAGACCGACGGTAGTACAGGTGATTCTAGCGAAGCTAGGGCAACAAGATTGTATGCTACAAGTACGGCAAACGGAGATGTTAGTATTTATGATGGTTCTGGTATGTTGACAAAAACGGTTTACACTAGGTCTGATGCTACAGAAGGTATTTATTATGATGCTTTTAATGATGCTATAGTTCAGGCATCTAGATCAGGATTGGCGTTGGAGTATTATGGAAGCTTTTCGGCTGTTACGAACCTAGCAAACATTACTGCTGATTTTTCCGGTAGTGCCGAATTGGCAAGTCCGCGAGAGATTGCTGTATTTGGAAATAAAGTAGTGGTTTCCAGTAACTCTGAGAACAAGTTTTACGTGTATGAATACAATGGTTCTAATTTTACTTTGTTGAATACCTTCGATGCAGGTTTTGATACTTGGGGAATTACGTTTATGGGGAACACTTTATTGGCAGTAGTAGATAATACTAGTGACCTAGCGATTTATGATAATTTCTTGACTGCGTTTACCGCAGATGGAGCAATAGCCCCAACAAAAAGAATTACCATCGATGGTATCGTAAGAACACATGGTATCGATTATAGCGAAGCTGATGATGTATTGGTAATGACAGATATAGAGGAAGCTTCAGATGCAAATACAGATGGTGGTTTTCAAATAACTCAAGATTTTACGGCTAAATTGGCAGCTATTAATGATGGTGGTACTTTGGCTTTATCTGATCAAACCAGAATTGCCGGTTCGTTAACGGAAATGGGTAATCCTATAGATGTAGCTTACGACCACAAAACTCAAACAGTATTTGTTGCAGAGATTGGCAACGGCAAGGTTCTAGCCTTTTCAGATGCATTGAATGCAAATGGAAATATTGCACCGGCAGTTAGTAACGATTTAATGTCGGCAGCTTCTATTTATCTGTACAACAATTAAGGATTGAAGTAAGGTTTGGTTTTTATTGTTAGTTGGCCTCTCTTAATATTTAAGAGGGGCTTTTTTTTGTTTGTATACTAGATGAAAACGACCATTTTTTAACTTTTCTGTATTTTAGGGAATCTATTTGAAATGCATGCACCTTACTAGACTACATTCAGGTTTTCTGTTTTTGCTTGCATTTTGCGCACCCTACTTTTTGATAGGTCAGAATTTGGTGCTGAACCCCAGTTTTGAATCGTATGCCAATTGCCCCGTAACATTGGGCAATCTTGAGAAAGATGTAATTGATTGGAATATGCCGACCAAAGGGTCTACAGATTATTTTAATGGTTGTAGTGTTGTAATGGGCACACCCGAAAATTTTAATGGTAAGCAACCAGCTGATTTTGGTACGGGCTATGTGGGTTTATATATGTACGCCCCAAATGATTATCGTGAGTATATACAGGCGAAATTAGGCTCTACTTTAGTGAAGGGTGAGCAGTATTCCATTTCTTTTTACGTGAGCTTGGCCGAACGGTCTGATTTTGCAGTGAAGGAATTTGGCATCCGGTTTACTGAACTGCCAGTAGCGGTGGAAACGAGTAAAGTGTTATCTAGCTTTCAATTTTCTAAATTAAAGGGAGATAAATCCGCAGCATTAGAAATATCCTATTCCAATTACTATTCCGATGAAATAAAATGGGTCAAATTGACCACAACTTATGAAGCCAACGGAACTGAAAATTATATGACAATAGGTAACTTTAAAAACAATAAACGAACCCAGAAATATCAGACAAAAAGAGAAATTACCAAAGGTTCTTATTACTATCTAGATATGGTTTCTGTAAGTAATGTAAATTCGAAACCAAAAAATATTGGAATCGCACAGGTCAAAGAATTTACGTTGGACAGTGTGCATGTATTTAAAGATGTGTATTTCGATTTCAATAAGGCTGAAATTAGGGGTGATCACCAGCAAGAAATGGAACGGCTACTTTCTTACTTGACGTTGAACACAACGATACTTATAAAAATTTTAGGGCATACCGATAATAAGGGTTCCAATAGCTTTAACCAAAAGCTGTCGGTTAAGCGAGCAGAGGCAATAGTCGCTTATTTAGTGAAAAACGGAATAGAAAAAAGCAGGATAAGCTCCGCAGGTTATGGCAGTTCAAAACCTATAGCTACCAATAACACTGAAGCCGGTAGATTTCTCAACCGGCGTGTAGAATTTGTACTTAGTAAACCAAATTAATAATCTGAGAATTCGGTTGGGTATAAGAGGTAAATATCTGCATGACTGACCGTATTCTGGTATTTATCCATCACCGAGATTTCTTTCCATTTATCAGATGATCCAAAATCATCCCAAAGGACATCCCTTTTTTCCATGTTTTCAAAGGTGGTCATGTACATTAAATTGGGCATTTTATCTCCCGAAATAACATCCGCATAAAAAACGGCGTTAAAACCTAAACTTTCAAAAAGTTCCACTTCGCCACCTTCATTGAACATATCTACTTTTCTTCGATACATAGCCTCTGTGGGGCCTTCGTAGCTTCTTAGCTCATATACTCTATCAGTTCGTTCACCCTTAACTTGGCTAGGTTTCATTTTTGGCATATCTGGAAATGCACGAAGCAATACCGAACTAATTCTTTCATATGGTTTTTTGTCATGTGTAGCATGAATATAATCTGCCCCAGCGGAAAGGTGCGTTTTATCTACCGCTAACATTGCTTCTAGGTTCTCAAAAGTTGCTAGAGATTGAAAGGGTATCAATACATAAATTTTATCGCTGACTTTAAATTTATCTGGTCGTACCTTAAAAACACCTATGTTTTTAATACCCATTCTTTTTAACGCGGGTAAGTAGGCATTTTTCAAGTAATTGTCTACCATGCTTTCTTGGGTGTCGTTCTTTATGGTGTACGTTTTTAGCTGATAGTATTCCTGCTCTTGGGCATAACCTACAAAAGAGTTGCCCAGCATGAAAATGAATATAAATAGTAAATAGTGGAACTTGTATTTCATGAATTCTGAATTTGTTTTTAAAGCAACAAGTTAATGATAAAATGAACGAAAGCTATATTGTATTTTTGTGCCAGTATCACTTCTATGGTCAACATATTTCAAAAACCGCTAATTGATCCAGCTAAAAGTCCTGTTTTCTACGGCTACGTTATTCTTGTTATAGGTACCATCGGTATTTACTGCAGTATTCCAGGTCAGACTATTGGGGTTTCGGTCTTTACAGATCCTGTTAAAGATGCATTGGGGCTAACCCGTAATCAATTCAGTAATGCTTATATGATCGGTACCATTGTAAGTTCTTTGGTCATTGGCAGGGCAGGTGTTTGGTTTGATACTTATGGGGCACGTTATGTTGCTTTCTTTGCGGCCATAACTCTAGGAGTCACCTTATTCTTGTGCTCATGGTCTGCGGTAATGAGTTCGTATATTAAGGAAATATTATCGGTTGATACCTGGATGGTGCCTTTTGCATTAATGACCGTTTTATTTTTTATGCTTCGTTTTGCAGGGCAAGGGGTGTTGACCATGGCCTCTAGAAACGTGATCATGATCTGGTTCGATAACAACAGGGGTAAGGTCAATTCTTTTAGTAGTGTGGCGCTTTCTTTCGGATTTTCGTCTTCTCCGCTTTGGGTTAATGCCCTTATTGAAGGCTACGGATGGGAAAGTACTTGGCAATTTTTAGCTATTGGGTTATTAGTTTTCAGTGTTTTTATTTACACGTTCTATAAAATTTCACCAGAAAAACATGGTTTGCTGCCCGATGGTGTAAAATCGTTATCAACCGAAGAAGATAAGAAAAAAGTGCTCACAAAACAGTTTACCCTTGCAGAGGCTAAAAAGGAAAGAGCTTTTTGGATGTACGGACTAACACTTGCTTTCAATAGCTTTTTTATTACGGGGCTCACTTTTCATGTCGTATCTATTTTTACCCACGAAGGCTTTGCAAAAGAAGATGCCATTTCCATTTTCTTGCCGGGTTCGGTGGTAGCGGTAACCGTATCAACGGTATTTAATTTCTTAAGCGATTATCTTCCTTTAAAATTGTATTTGTATCTAATGTTATTGGGCGGGTTTTTGGCATCTTTAGGATTTTTACTGCTTTCTACTGTAGCCGGTGTACCTATGCTAATTGCCGGGTTTGGAATATTGGGCGGATTCTTTGCTGTTTTGAACGCCGTGGCGTGGCCAAGATTTTTTGGAAGAAAACATTTAGGTAGCATCACAGGAAAAATAATGAGCTTTTTGATATTGGCAAGTGCATTGGCGCCAAGTATTTTTAGTCTGTGTCTTTCTACCTTCGGATCGTATCAAATGGTCGGTTATTTAGGCTTGGCTTTTTTGGTATTTCTTACAATTGGATCCATTAAGGCAAATAACCCGCAGTAAAAAAATCATTTTTAACTTTATCGACCGACATTTTGTTGTTCAATTAGAAATCAATCTATCTTTACAAAAACACTACGAATGGACTTGAATTTAGCAGTATTGATAGACGGTGACAATATACCGTCTGCCTATGTAAAAGAAATGATGGAAGAGATAGCCAAATATGGCAACCCTACCATTAAACGTATTTATGGCGATTGGACCAACCCGCGTTTAGGAAAATGGAAAAATGTACTGTTAGAAAATGCCATTACGCCTATTCAACAATATGGGTATACCCAAGGTAAGAACGCTACAGATTCTGCCATGATCATTGATGCCATGGATATTTTATATTCGGGTAAGGTGAACGGATTTTGTTTAGTAAGTAGTGATAGTGATTTTACGCGTTTGGCAACAAGATTGCGCGAGGCGGGTATGCAGGTTTTTGGAATAGGTGAACGTAAAACGCCTAATCCGTTTATAGTGGCCTGTGATAAGTTCATTTATATTGAAATTCTTAAAAGTAGAAGTGAGGAAGAAGAAGCTGTTGACAATAATAAAGCAGCCACAGAAAAGAATACCGTAGATAAAATTACCCCAAAGGCATTACGATTTATTGCAACTACCATTGATGATGTTGCTGACGATGACGGATGGGCTTTTTTAGGTGATGTGGGTAGTTTGCTACAGAAAAAGCAACCTAATTTTGATTCCCGTAATTATGGTTTTCAAAAGTTAACTCCGCTTATAAATTCCATTCCACACTTTGAAATTGAAAGACGCGAAGACTCTAAAGGGCGTAAAAAATTGATTTTTGTTAAAATCAAAGAGAAAAATACCTCAAAGGCTAAAAAGTAAAGTGATATTGTATGGCAATGTTTTAAACCATCATTTTAGTTTGTATTTTTCTGTCTAAAATTTATGTTATGTATCGTACGCTCTGGTTTTTGGCTTTTATTTTCGTTTTTAATTCCTGTAAAGAAACCCCAAAACAAGACGAGGGTAAGTTAACAAGACCAATTTCTGAGGTATTTGCCGAGTTTTATGATTTTAAAAAGGGAATTAATCCTATTGAGGCTACCAAAGCTGGTTACCATGACTATAATGATACCATTGCCAACTACATTTCAGACGACTATATTTTACATTTAAAAGATCGCTATACGTATTTCTTGGAAGAGATAGGTAAATATGATTCAACACAAATAAGTGCTGCAGACTATATGAGTATGCGCGTTATGGAGTGGGATTGTACCATAAAACTTGAGGGTGTTATGAACCCTATGGTCACAGTGGCATCACCTATATATGATCTGCCTAGCTTTGAGCTTATGCCGCTTTTTCAAATTCAATCTTTACACTTGTATGTAGCGCAATTGGCTGGCGGTACCAGTGTACAGCCTTTTAAAAGTATTGAAGATTATAATAATTGGTTGAGCCGGCTAGAAGACTTCATAACATTTATAGATACGGCCATAGAGAAAATGAAAGTGGGTATGGATAGCGGAGTGGTGCTTCCAAAAGTGTTGACCTTAAAAATGCTGCCTCAAGTACGTTCGTTTATAGATGTGCCTTTAGAAGAAAATTTATTTTTTCAACCTGTTATGAATTTTCCCGACGGCATTTCTGATGTGGATATGGATATTCTAAAGAGTAATTACGAAGACTTCATTCAAGAAAAATTAAGTCCTAAATACAAAGAGCTGAATGCATTTTTAACGGATGAATATTTACCTGCTTGCAGAGATACCGATGGCTTGTTAGACCTGCCCAACGGAAATGAAACCTATCAATACTTAATTAAATTGCATACCACCACCAATATGAATGCAAATGAGATCCATGAGTTGGGTTTGTCTGAAGTGGCTCGTATTTCTAAGGAAATGGAAGCGGTAAAAAATGAGATTGGGTTTACGGGAAATCTTAAATCGTTCTTTAATTCCCTAAGAAACAATAAAGAGTTAATGCCTTTTTCTAAACCTGAAGAAGTTATAGCGCACTTTAATAATATTAACGACCGTATTGCATTAAGTATAGATTCCTTATTCAACTTGACCCCTAAGGCAGGTTTCAACGTACGCAGAACAGAAGCGTTTAGAGAGGCATCTGCAAGTGCAGAATATGTTCCCGGCTCAAAAGACGGTTCTAGAGCAGGAATATTTTATGTGCCTATACCAGATGTAAAATCATACAATATGCTGCATGATGAGGCTTTATTTTTGCATGAGGCTATACCAGGGCACCATTTTCAGCTAAGCTTACAGCAGGAGAATACTAGTCTTCCGGAGTTTTTACACCCTGAAAGTATGGGTGTTTTTGTAGAAGGTTGGGCATTGTATGCAGAGTCCTTAGGAAAAGAATTGGGAATTTATACAGATTCATATCAATATTTTGGTATGTTAAGTATGGAAATGCATAGAGCTATACGGCTTGTGGTAGATACAGGTATTCATGCAAAAGGCTGGAGTAGGGAAAAGGCAATTGCATATTCTTTGGAGAACGAGGCAGAATCCGAAGAGAGCATCATAGCGGAAATTGAGCGGTATATGGCAACACCCGGGCAGGCTTTGTCTTATAAAATTGGTCAGCTAAAAATTAGACAACTGCGTACTAAGGCAGAGAAAGCACTGGGGGATAATTTTAATATAAGGGATTTTCATAGTCAAATTTTAAATTCTGGTAGCTTGCCATTGATCTTGTTGGAAGAAAAGATTGATAATTGGATTGTTCAACAAGAAATGTAAAGTATTAAAAGACTAACAATTAGGTGAAATATTCAATAAGAATCAACGTTAAGAGTTTATAGATTAACACAGCCATTAATGAAGACCGTTAAATTTTTAGTTTTAGGAATAGTGCTTATCATGGCCTTTAGTTCCTTTTCATCTACCCAAATAAATTCGAACAGACATCACGTTTCAGAAAAAAGTATAGCTCCTATAAGTTCAGATACTGTTTTGGGTGTATGGAAGTATAAAATGACAAATGTAGATGCACCATATGAAAAAGGAGTATTCTTTATAACGAAAAAGGGTGATTCTTATGACGTAGCCGTTAAATTGACTACGGGAATGCTTACAGGCCAAGATGTATTGGTGAAAGGTAATGGAATAAACTTTAATGTAAATTTTGAGGGTTTAAAACGCGTTTCATTTGTGCTGGTCGTGGAGGACGATAAGATTATGGGTGAAAGTTATTCTGCAATAGGTAATAGCGAAATCTTAGGTGTACGCCAATTACCTGAACAATAAATATTTATAACTTTAGGAAAAAATACTTAGTTTTCAATTTTAATTAGAAGCAGACATTGTTATGCTTGCTTTTTTTGTTGTTAACTAACGCTATTGTTTTGAAAAAACTACTTCCTATTCTACTCGTATTTTTAACTGGTTGCGAACTCATGAAAGAGAAAGTCGACCTAGTTGTTGTCAATGCCAAGGTCTACACCGTAGATGATTCCTTTTCAGAAGCTCAAGCTTTTGCCGTACAAGATGGCAAATTTATTGCAGTGGGTACAATAGATGAAATTAGGGATGTATATACTTCAGATCAATTGATAGATGCCGATGGGAGGGCTATTACTCCGGGTTTAATTGATGCCCATTGTCATTTTTACGGATTAGGACTCAATCAACAAATTGTAAATTTAGTCGGTACCAAAAGTTTTGAAGAGGTACTTGAGCGTGTAAAGGAATTCCATGCCGCAAATCCTAAATCTTTTTTAAGAGGCAGGGGTTGGGATCAGAATGACTGGGAGGTTAAAGAGTTTCCTACGAAAACGGAATTGGATACTATTTTTCCAGATATACCTGTAGCCCTAGAACGTATAGACGGACATGCTTACCTCGTAAACCAAAAAGCTTTGGATATGGCAGGTATTGATTGGAGTACCAAAGTTGAAGGTGGTGAAATTGTAAAGAAATGGGCTAATGGCTATTCTGGTATTACTGGAGTTTTAGTGGATAATCCAATGACTCTTATAGATAGCATTATGCCATCGCCAACGCTAGAAGATAAAATTAGGGCATTGAAAGATGCAGAAAGAATAAGCCTGAACCACGGGTTAACCACAGTGAATGATGCGGGGTTAGATAGAAGTACCATTGAACTTATAGACAGTTTGCAGCAAGCAGGTGAATTGTCAATTAAGATATATGCTATGGTAAGTAATACTAAAGAAGATGTGGATTACTTCATTAACAAAGGTCCTGTTAAAACCGACAGATTAAATGTGCGATCGGTAAAAGTATATGGAGATGGTGCATTGGGTTCTAGAGGGGCTGCTTTAAAAGAAGAATATAGTGATATGCCCAAACATTTCGGAGCGATGATTACCCCCGTTGACGAAATTGAGGCTTTAGCGAAAAAATTGGCTTCATCAGAATACCAAATGAATACCCATGCAATTGGAGACTCGGCGAATATTGCGGTGTTAAGGGCATATAAAAAAGTGTTGCAAGGCAAAGGTGATAGACGCTGGAAAATTGAACATGCACAAGTGTTGACCGAAGGTGATTTCGATTATTTTGAAGATGGTATTATACCATCAGTACAACCTACACATGCCACTAGCGATATGTATTGGGCAGAAGAGCGCTTGGGAGATAGGGTTAGTGGAGCTTACGCTTACAAAACTTTATTGAACAAGGCTGGTATTATTGCTTTGGGAACAGATTTTCCTGTAGAAGATGTTAGTCCGTTTTTAACCTTCTATGCGGCGGTGGCGAGACAAGATACAAGTGGATATCCAAAAGGTGGCTTTCAAATGGAAGAAGCCTTAACTAGGGAAGAAACTTTAAAGGGAATGACCATTTGGGCTGCCTACTCTAATTTTGAAGAAGGGGAGAAAGGTAGTATAGAACCGGGAAAATCTGCTGATTTTGTGATTTATGATAAAGATATGATGACTGTTCCGGTAGAAGAGATACCGACAATAAGGGCAGAACAAACATTTATAGATGGTATTGTTCGCTAGGCGTACAAATAAAAAAACCTCGGTCAATGACCGAGGTTTTTAATATTATCAATTTGTTGTAGTTACATTGTAATTGGTACGGCAACTCTCGTTTTGTCCCATCCCATAACTAAAGAAGTTCCATCTTTCGCATCTTTAAAAGCGATAGAGAATTCTTCTAATGACGCGCTATCAGAACCGTTAGGTACAGTTACACGGGCAACGTCTGCAGACTCATCATAAAAGTAAGAACCCCATTGGTTTAAGTTCTTGTTCAAAATTATTGTCCATTCCTCTTCACCAGGAATTGTAAACAATGAATAAGTACCGGCTTTAATATCTTTACCACCAAAATTTACATCTTTATAGAATGTAATTTCAGGAGCTTCGTTAGCACCTGTTCTCCATACTTTTCCAGTTGGAGCCAATTCGTCCATAGAACGACCTTTCAATTGTGGTCTTCCATAAATGATACGAACCGCTTTTTCAGAAACTTTGTAATCTGTAGGGTAGGCAGCCATATCCATAGGACTTTTGTCAATTCCCGAGAAATCTTGAGCAGATACCGAAGTGGTCATCACAACAGCTAACAGTAATGTTGCGAGTGTAAATACTTTTTTCATAATAATTGTTTAGTTTTTTACTAGGTCATAAAACTAAGCAGTTCCTTACAGTGATATTAATAAAAAGAAGTTAAATTTTACAAAGTTACATTTCGCCATATTTAGAACAGTAATTTCTTTAAAACCCTATCATATAGAATATAAAATTCATTTTATGATTACAATATGTAAGTATAATTGAATTATATGTTTGTTATTTGAAACTATAAATAGATATTTGTATTCGAATTGATATAATAATTAGATTATGTGTGGAATAGTATGTGCATTTGATGTTAAGGAAAGTACCGATGTACTTAGACCTCAACTTTTAGAAATGTCAAAAAAGATTAGACATAGAGGTCCGGATTGGAGTGGTATCTATGCAGATGATAAGGCCATTTTGGCGCATGAGCGTTTGGCGATTGTAGACCCAGCTTCTGGAAAACAACCATTATTGAGTCCTAATGGTAAATTGATACTTGCTGCCAATGGTGAAATATACAACCACAGAGAACTTAGAAAGCAGTTTGAAGGAAAATACGATTTTAAGACCGAGTCTGATTGTGAAGTTATATTGGCACTTTATCAAGAAAAGGGTGTTGACTTCATTGATGAAATGAACGGTATTTTCGGTTTCACTATTTATGATGCTGAAAAAGATGAATATTTCGTTGCTCGTGATCATATGGGTATTATTCCTTTATACATGGGTTGGGACAAAAATGGTACGTTCTATGTAGCTTCAGAATTGAAGGCTTTAGAAGGTACTTGTACCAAAATCGAGTTGTTTCCTCCAGGGCATTATTTACATAGTTCTGACGGGGAATTAAAAAAATGGTACTCCAGAGATTGGATGGAGTATGATGCCGTAAAGGAAAACGAAACCAGTATTCAAGAAATCAAAGAAGCATTAGAAGCTGCCGTTCACAGACAACTAATGTCTGATGTACCTTATGGTGTATTGCTGTCCGGTGGATTAGATTCTTCGGTTACTTCGGCAATTGCTAAAAAGTATGCTCAAAAGCGTATAGAGAGTGGAGATACGGCAGATGCCTGGTATCCACAATTACATTCGTTTTCTGTTGGTTTAGAGGGTTCTCCAGATTTGGCTGCTGCACAAAAGGTGGCTGATCACATTGGCACCGTACACCATGAAATTAAATTTACCATTCAAGAAGGTTTAGATGCTATTAAAGATGTAGTGTATAACCTAGAGACATATGATATTACCACAATTAGAGCTTCTACGCCTATGTACTTAATGGCACGTGTTATTAAATCTATGGGGATAAAGATGGTATTGTCAGGTGAAGGTGCAGATGAATTATTTGGAGGTTACCTATACTTTCATAAAGCGCCTAACGCACAAGAATTCCATGAAGAGACGGTACGTAAATTGAGCAAGCTTCATATGTACGATTGCCTACGTGCCAACAAATCATTGGCATCTTGGGGTATAGAAGGTCGTGTACCGTTCTTGGATAAAGAATTTATGGATGTTGCTATGCGTATTAACCCGCAAGATAAAATGATCAACGGTGAGCGTATGGAAAAATGGGTGGTTCGTAAAGCTTTTGAAGATATGTTGCCGGAAAGTGTGGCATGGAGACAGAAAGAACAGTTTTCTGACGGAGTGGGATATAGCTGGATCGATACATTGAAAGAGGTTGTAAATACAGAGGTGTCAGACGAGCAATTGGCAAACGCTAAGTTTAGGTTCCCATTACAGACACCTACATCAAAAGAAGAATTTTACTATCGTTCTATATTCGAAGAGCATTTCCCTTCAGACGCTGCTGCGTTATGTGTGCCACAAGAAGCTTCTGTAGCTTGTAGTACCCAAATAGCTCTAGAATGGGATGAAGCGTTCAAAAACATGAACGATCCGTCTGGTAGAGCTGTAGCTAACGTACACGATGATGCTTACGTAACGCAATAGGGTTTGAATTAGTCATTAATACTTATTGTAAAAAACCCGTCTAATTATTTAGACGGGTTTACTTTTTTAAACGACTTTCAACAACGTTTAGATGTCTTTGATCATCTGTTCTAACTTTTCTTTCGACTCACCGGTCTTTTCTTGAATTCTTCCAAGTAATTCATCAGATTTTCCTTCGGCATATGTTAGATCATCATCTGTAAGGTCACCATATTTTTGTTTAAGTTTCCCTTTTGCTATATTCCACTTGCCTTTAAATTGTTCTTCATTCATGATATATTGTTTTTAAGTTATATCACTAAGTTAATCGCTACATGTAAAGGAAATCTTAATAATAGGCGATAGGGCAAACATTGGTTTTAATACCGTTAATTTTGGAGTGTCTTTATGATAATCAGCATCAGATAAGGTAATCTTAAAGAATATTCTGGTGTTTTAAGGTTGTAGGAAGGGGAGTGAGCATAGTGTTTTGTTATCCGCTTTCCAATGGCACTTTACAACGATACTATTGTTGGTTCTGTTTTTTAGGGTAAAACCTCTAATTTTCCACAATAATTGTTGATAACTTACCTTTGCCCAATAACTAGAAAGGCTATATTTCATGGGGTATTGCGTATATTTGTAAGATTGCAAAATTTGAAGTAAAACAACCTTAATTTTATGAGCGAAGAAGCAAATAAGAAAAATTATTCGGCAGATAGTATTCAGGCCTTGGAGGGAATGGAGCACGTACGTATGCGTCCATCCATGTATATAGGTGATGTTGGGGTCCGTGGTTTGCACCATTTGGTATATGAAGTAGTTGATAACTCTATTGATGAGGCTATGGGTGGTCATTGTGACAGCATTAGCGTGATCATAAATGAAGATAATTCCATAACCACTAGAGATAATGGTAGGGGTATTCCTGTTGATTTGCACAAAAAAGAAGGTGTATCTGCATTAGAGGTTGTTATGACCAAGATTGGTGCCGGTGGTAAGTTCGATAAAGATTCTTATAAAGTATCGGGTGGTCTTCACGGTGTTGGTGTATCTTGTGTAAATGCTCTTTCTGATCATTTGACCGCTACGGTTTTTAGAGATGGCGTAATATGGCAGCAAGAATATGAGCGTGGTAAGGCTTTATACCCGGTAAAAAGAATAGGGGAGACTGAAGATAGGGGTACAGAGGTGACTTTTCACCCTGATAATACCATTTTCACACAAACTATAGAATATAGCTACGAAACTTTGGCGAATAGAATGCGTGAGCTTTCTTTCTTGAACAAAGGGGTAACCATTAGTATAACAGATAAGCGTCAAAAAGATGAAAAAGGGGAGTACGTTGGCGAAACGTTCTTTTCTAATGAAGGTCTTAAGGAGTTTGTTAAGTTTTTAGATGGTAACCGTGAGTCTTTGATACAAGGGGTTATTGCTATGGAAGGGGAAAAGAATGACATTCCTGTTGAAGTAGCTATGATATATAACACTAGTTATACAGAGAATCTTCACTCGTATGTAAATAATATTAATACGCACGAAGGTGGTACGCATTTATCTGGATTTAGAAGAGGATTAACTTCTACTCTAAAGAAATATGCCGATGCTTCTGGAATGTTGGATAAGTTAAAGTTTGAAATTCAGGGAGATGATTTCCGTGAAGGTTTAACGGCAATCGTATCCGTAAAAGTTTCTGAACCTCAATTTGAAGGTCAGACAAAAACAAAATTAGGTAACAGAGAGGTTTCGGCAGCAGTAAGTCAAGCAGTGTCTGAAATGTTGACAGATTATCTTGAAGAGCACCCGGATGATGCTAAAACTATTGTTCAAAAAGTAATTCTTGCGGCACAGGCTAGACATGCAGCTTCTAAGGCTCGTGAAATGGTACAGCGTAAGAATGTCATGAGCGGTGGTGGTTTGCCTGGTAAACTATCAGATTGTTCTGAGCAGGATCCTGAAAAATGTGAGATTTTCCTTGTTGAGGGAGATTCGGCGGGCGGTACAGCAAAAATGGGACGTGATCGTAATTTTCAGGCTATCCTTCCCTTAAGAGGTAAGATTTTGAACGTTGAAAAAGCTATGCAGCATAAGGTTTTTGAAAACGAGGAAATCAAAAATATGTATACAGCCCTTGGTGTAACCATTGGTACTGAAGAGGATAGTAAAGCACTGAATCTTGATAAGTTAAGATACCATAAGGTAGTCATCATGTGTGATGCCGATGTAGATGGTAGCCATATTGAAACCTTAATTTTAACTTTCTTCTTCCGTTATATGAGAGAGTTGGTAGAGAACGGGCATATTTACATCGCTACTCCGCCGCTATATTTGGTTAAAAAAGGTCAGAAAAAGAGATATGCTTGGAGTGATAAAGAACGTGATGAAATTGCAGATAGTTACAGTGGAGGTGTAAGTATTCAACGTTATAAGGGTCTTGGTGAAATGAATGCCGAGCAATTGTGGGATACAACCATGAACCCTGAGTTTAGAACATTACGTCAAATTACCATAGATAATGCGACCGAAACAGATCGTGTTTTCTCAATGCTTATGGGCGATGAAGTACCGCCAAGAAGAGAATTCATTGAGAAAAATGCTGTTTATGCAAACATTGACACATAGAAAATACCCATTACACAACAAAAACCTGCGTCTACGGCGCAGGTTTTTTAGTTTTAGGTAAAATTAGAAATATGAAAAGTCTACTTACTTGTGTTTTTATAGGTACATGCTTAACTGCAACAGCTCAGGCCGATTTTAATAATGTGCTTTCGGCAGGTGTTGAAGATGCAGAGCGTTTTACTACTTCGTACATGGAACCATTATCTGAAAGTGTAGTCTATGGTATGTCAACAGGATGGTATAATACTGCAGATGCAAAACCTCTCGGCGGATTTGAAATTTCAATTATAGGAAATATTACAGGATTTAAAAACAAAGAGGATAAAAAGACTTTTATACTTGATCCTAGCGAATATGAAAACTTGGACTTTGTTGAGAACCCCGGGGTGGCTAGAGAAGTATCGACCGCTTTAGGTGATATTTCTGGTACAGAGGTTTATGTTGAAGGAGAGGTACTTGGAGTAACCGTTAGGGAAACCTTTGAATTGCCTTCTGGTTTGGCAGGTGAAAATATAGATTTTGTTCCTTCGGGTTATATACAGGCTAGTGTAGGTTTAATAAAAGGTACCGAAATAAAAGCACGTTTTTTACCTAAAATGGAATATGAAGATGCGTCTGTAGGTCTATTTGGGGTAGGTATACAGCATGATTTCACGAAATTGTTGCCAGCTGATAAAATATTACCTGTGGCAATTTCAGCCGTGATAGGATATTCTAATATAAGTGGAGATTATGATTTGACCAATGCAAAATTAATCGATGGTGAAGATCAACGGATAGAGGCTGAGATAGGGAGTTGGGCATTTGGTGCGGTAGTTTCTACTAAATTACCGATCATTAATTTTTATGGAGGTGTTAATTATATTACCGGCAAATCGGTTACAGACGTGTTAGGAACGTATAGAGTTACCAGCGGTCCATTTGCATCTGAAACCTATGTAGATCCTTTTTCTATTACCAAAAAAGTAAATGGTGTAACCGGTACTTTAGGTACAAAACTTAAGTTGGGCTTCTTTAGATTAAATGCAGAATATAATTTAGGAGAGTTCAATACGGCTACGGTAGGTATTAACTTCGGATTTAGGTAAATTGCTAGTAATAGTATCAAGTATTGAGAATGTTGGACATATCCGTGCTCTAGCGTTGTTTTAAGCGATGCTAAATAGTATTAATGTTGAGATAAATCTGACTTTTGATATAACTTGATTTTTGAACTTGATTTTGAATTTACTTTTTTCCAACAACCAACAACCAACAACCAACAACCAACAACCAACAACCAACAACCAAAAAATAGCCAACACATAGGAATAAAAAAGACTGCCCAGATCTCTCCGGACAGCCTTTTTCCCATGGCCCTGTTAAAATCGTTTATTCCCTAATTGCCAAGGTGGCACCATCTTTCTCCTGAAGGTAAAAACTATCATCGGTAGATTTTATGGTGATTATATTGTTAGGTTTTCCGTCAAGACCTTTATACTCAACTGTATAAATATCGTCTTGTTTAGACCAATTGAAATCTGTTTTTAAGGTAATGGTAGAACCTTCTATTTCATGATATCTACCAAGATAGACATCGTTGAAAATCCATTCTTTACGTACGGTTTGCTTTGCGGAATTTTCGGTTACGATCAAATCGGACTGAGACCAAATTCCAATAATGGGATCGGTGTTTTGCTCTATGCGAGAACAGTTCGCAAGAAACACTATGGCACAAATGGCCAACAAAGAGAGGAACTTCTTAGTCATAAGTAGGTTAATTTAATTTTGGATTTGGGATCCATAGTAATTAACGTGACTAGTTTGGGCTTATTATTATAATTCGATGTATGGTAACTATTTGACGATTTCTTCGTTAAAGCGCAATTTTTTTTAACAAAATGTGCATTTTGTCGATGTTTTTAACCACTTTTTCAGCTAATTAAATCAAGCTGCGAATAGCATAATTCATCAATAAATACCTATTTTTGAGGTGAAAATTCAATACACATAAGGTGGGTATTCCATTTTATATATAATAATTCATAAAATTAAAATAAATGAAAGTTACAGTAGTTGGTGCTGGTGCAGTAGGTGCTAGTTGTGCAGAATACATTGCCATTAAAGATTTTGCATCAGAAGTGGTTATTTTGGACATTAAAGAAGGCTATGCAGAAGGTAAAGCTATGGATTTGATGCAAACTGCATCATTAAACGGTTTTGATACCAAAATAACAGGTAGTACAAATGATTATTCAAAAACTGCAGATAGCCATATTGCAGTAATTACATCTGGTATTCCAAGAAAACCGGGTATGACTAGAGAAGAATTGATCGGTATTAATGCAGGTATCGTAAAAACGGTATCTAGCAACCTTTTAGAGCATTCACCTAATGTTATTATAATTGTAGTAAGTAATCCAATGGATACTATGACTTACTTGGTGCATAAGACTACTGGTTTACCTAAGAATAGAATTATTGGTATGGGCGGTGCTTTAGATAGTGCACGTTTTAAATATCGTTTGGCAGAAGCCATGGAAGCTCCTATTTCTGATATTGACGGTATGGTAATTGGTGGGCATAGTGATAAAGGTATGGTACCTTTAACTTCTCATGCTACTAGAAATAGTATTCGCGTTTCAGAATTTTTATCTGATGAAAGATTAGAGCAAGTTGCTGCCGATACTAAGGTTGGTGGTGCTACTTTAACCGGATTGTTAGGTACAAGTGCTTGGTACGCACCAGGTGCAGCAGTTTCTGCTTTGGTACAGGCTATCGCATGTGATCAAAAGAAAATGTTCCCTTGTTCTACAATGTTAGAAGGGGAGTATGGTTTAAATGATATCTGTATTGGTGTGCCTGTAATCTTAGGAAAAAATGGAATTGAAAAAATTGTTGATATTCCATTAAGTGATGCTGAAAAAGCAAAAATGCAGGAAAGTGCAGAAGGTGTAACCAAAACGAATGGACTTTTAGAGTTGTAGTTTTTTAACTCCTAAATATAACAGAAACCCTTTATAGTTGAACTATAAAGGGTTTCTTGGTTTAAGAAGATAGGCTTCAGGTACATATATTGTAAAAAATATACTACCTAGCATATTTTTCTTTTTATATTTGCCGCATGAATGCAAAATGGTGCGTAAGTACTTTATTTATTATTCTAGCCCTACTTGGGTTAAGTCAAGAGCAGAAGAAAACTTCTAATCAACAGATTTCACTTGAATTTGCTGATGTTGAAATGTCTTCAAATTCCGCTCATGATGAGATTTTGGCAGTAATAACCAAAAAGCTCGAAGTTCTTGGTGTTGATGCTATCGAAGTGATAGAGAATGACGAAAGACAACTAAGCATTCGTTATTACAGTGATGTTGATGCTGAGAGTGTTAAAAAATTTCTTTCTGAAGAAGGTAAGTTTCCAATAGGGTTTAATGGTGAAAAGCCTGTTGATGATCAAGATGAGCAATTGCCCGGTCAATATAATTTGGTCGTATTGGATCTTCATCAACAAATCGATAATGGGTTTCAGTTAAAAGCGACTCTAGTAACCGCTCAAGATTATAAGTTTGAGATTACCTACAATCCATTTACACTACACGTAAACAACGAAATTGCCATTGATCATGATGCCATAGAAGAGTTGGCAATAAAGATCAATAAAGGTGTTGCAATTACCGTAAATAATACTTCACATAATATACCCGAGGTTAGGGCAGGTCCCCAAGGGAATAGAAATAGCTAAACTTCAATATCTATGTAAGACGTAATTACTTTGCGACAAAGTAATATGCCTAGATTTTTAAATTACTTAATACGTATAATCAACATAAATTAAATATATAAAAATGCAAAATAAGGGACTTATAAAGCTATTTGCTTTATTATTCGGGTTAGTTAGTATATACCAGCTATCCTATACTTTTGTTACAAGCAAAGTAGAAAAAGAAGCGAACACCTTCGCGGCCAGCCGTGTGTCTGAGTCAGAAGAAGGTTATGTAGCAAAGAGAGAAACGGTAGCGGCTAACTATCTAGACTCTATCGGTAATAATACCGTTTTTGGCTATACCAATTATAATGAAGCCAAAAAGAAAGAATTAAACAAGGGACTTGACCTTAAAGGTGGCATCAATGTAACCCTTCAAATTTCTGTGAAGGATATTCTTAAAGGACTGGCAAATAATACTAAAAGCCCAGTTTTCAATAAGGCTTTAGCTGATGCAGATGCCGCATCTAAAAATAGTGACGATACTTACATTGAACTTTTCTTTGAAGCTTTTGACGCTATAAAAGGAGATACTAAATTGGCTTCACCTGATATTTTCGCTAACAAAGGTCTTAGTGATGAAATTAACTTTCAAATGTCAGATGATGAGGTTAAGCCTATCATCCGTAGAAAAATAGATGAATCTATCGTTTCTGCTTTTGAGGTATTGAGAGAACGTATCGATGGTTTTGGTGTAACACAGCCAAACATTCAAAGAGAAGGTAATTCTGGTCGTATTTTGGTTGAATTGCCAGGTGCTAGAGATATAGCACGTGCACAAGACCTTTTATCTAGTACGGCTCAATTAGAGTTTTGGGAAACGTACAAACAAAGTAATACAAGCTTCAGCACATTCTTAATTCAAGCAAATGAGAAGCTAAAAGAAATTGTTGAAGTAAAAGAGCCTGAGCAAGTTAAAGAAGAGTCAGAGTTAGATTCTTTGTTATCTGATGTTTCTGCTGATTCTTTAGATTTGGCAACACAGGTGAATCCTTTATATGAGCTATTGATACCTGCTAATCCAGGTTCAAATGCAATGTTCCGTGCCGCTGTAAAAGATACGGCTACTATTGGGTCTTATTTAAGAATGCCGGAAATTAGAAGGTTATTACCTGCTGATATTCAGTTCACCAAGTTTGTATGGGAAAGACCTGCTACCGAAGATACTGAGGTTATTGATTTATATGCCTTAAAATCTAATCGCGAAGGTACGCCTAGAATTAGTGGTGATGTGGTAAGTGATGCAAGAGCGGATTTTGATCAGTTCAGTAAGCCTGCAGTATCAATGACCATGAATACTAAAGGAGCTAAAGAATGGGAAAAATTAACAGGAGATGCTTACACCAACCAAACTGGTATTGCAATTGTTTTAGATAATAAAGTATATACTGCACCTGGTGTTTCTTCTGGTCCTATCTCTGGTGGTCGTTCAGAAATTACGGGTGACTTTACAGTTAACGAAACAAAAGATATCTCTAACGTACTTAGAGCTGGTAAACTTCCTGCTTCTGCTGAAATAATTCAGTCTGAAATTGTTGGTCCTTCTTTAGGTCAAGAAGCTATTGACAGTGGTTTTATGTCTTTCTTGATCGCTATGGCAATCGTTCTTTTATGGATGATCGCTTACTACGGTAAAGCTGGTGCTTTTGCAGATGTTGCTTTACTATTGAACATATTATTGATCTTTGGAGTGTTAACTAGCTTAAATGCGGTATTAACATTGCCTGGTATTGCTGGTATCGTATTAACAATTGGTATGTCGGTTGATGCCAACGTACTTATTTTTGAGCGTATTAAAGAAGAATTGGCAAAAGGTAAGGGCAAGAGCCAAGCTGTTGCAGATGGTTTTGGTAATGCATTGTCATCAATTTTAGATGCGAACATTACTACAGGTTTAACGGCAATTATCTTATTTGTTTTCGGTTCAGGACCAATTAAAGGTTTTGCAACTACATTATTGATCGGTATTATAACTTCTTTGTTTACTGCAATATTTATTACCCGTTTGTTAGTTGACTGGTATATTGGAGGAAAAGGTAGAAGTTTAGATTTCTCTACTAGTATTACAAAGAACTTGTTCAAAGGAATCAATATCGACTTCTTGGTGAAAAGAAAAATAGCTTATGTTATTTCTGGAATATTGGTTGCAATTGGTTTGTCGTCTCTATTCTTTGGTCCAGGATTACAGCAAGGTGTAGATTTCGTTGGTGGTCGTTCTTATACAGTTCGTTTTGAGCAACCTGTTAATCCATCGGAAATAGCATCAGAATTAAATACTGTTTTTGGTAGTGGTACTAATGTAAAAACATACGGAGAGTCTAACCAAGTAAAAATAACTACCCCTTATAAAGTAGATGTTGAAGGAATTGAAGTTGACACTGAAATTCAAGATAAGCTATTTACTTCTTTACAGAAGTACTTGCCAGACGGTATTAGCAAAGATGCATTTGTTTTGGGTGGTGTTGATGATGAAGCAGTTGGGATCTTACAATCTGTAAAAGTAGGGCCTACTATTGCAGATGATATTAAAAACAATGCTTTCTTGGCAATTCTAGGATCATTGGCAGTAGTGTTCTTATATATCTTATTAAGATTTAGAAGATGGCAATTCTCATTGGGAGCTGTTGTTGCGGTATTCCATGATGTATTGATCGTACTAGGTGTATTCTCTATTTTCGGTAAATTGATGCCATTTAACATGGAAATCGATCAAGCGTTTATTGCGGCAATATTGACTGTAATTGGTTATTCGTTAAATGATACCGTGGTTGTATTTGACCGTATTCGTGAGACATTGGCAGAGCGAGGCTGGAATGGCGGTGCTAACATTAACTATGCAATAAACAGTACATTAAGTAGAACATTGAATACGTCATTGACTACCTTGGTAGTGTTATTGGCAATCTTCATATTTGGTGGTGAATCATTAAGAGGATTTATGTTCGCAATGATAGTTGGTGTTGTTATAGGTACTTATTCATCTGTATTTATTGCAACTCCTGTAATGTTCGATGCACTAAGCAAGAAAATTACATCTGGAAAAGAGTAATAAATTTTAACTAGCTCAAAATAAAAAAGCCGTTCAGAAATGAACGGCTTTTTGTTTTTATAAAAATGCTACCTATTGAATGAGGCCTGTTGAACCTTGCTCAGAAGGTATAAGGTTTAAGGTTCGTTTGGGCTTTAAACCTTTTTCTTTTCTATGGGATACAAAAATGATAGCCGTATCTGTTTCTACTGCAAATTTATTGACCAAGGCAACCAATAACGCCGCCGATTCGTCGTCCATGCCTGCCGTTGGTTCATCTAAAATTAATAAAGGTGGTTGTTTTACCATGGCACGCGCAGTCATGATTAGACGTTGTTTACCTGTTGATAGTTTATTGAAATAAGTATTTTTTATTGATGTTAAGTCCAATAATGCCAACCATTGCTTTATTATTCTCTGTTGAAACTCCGTTGGGCGCGTATATAAACCTACTGAGTCGTTTAACCCAGAGATAAGCATGTTTTCTATAGAATGCCTTCCGCTGAATTTATCGGTCATTGCCGGGGCATAATAGCCGATCTTTTTCTTGATGTCCCATACACTTTCGCCGCTTCCTTTTTTGCTGCCAAAGAGGTAAATTTCTTGACCATATGCCTTTGGGTTGTCACCAAATATCATTGAAAGTATAGTGGATTTACCACTGCCGTTGTTGCCAGATAATTGCCAGAAATCTCCTTTGATTATTGACCAATTGATATTGTTAAGAATTTTCTTCTCTCCGTATGAAATACTTACGCTTTTAAAATCAACCAATGTATCTGGTAAATTAGCGAATTCAATACCAGATTTAGGTATGCTAATAGTGGTAAAGCTGTTGGGTATCTTGTTTTCGTTAGATGGAGAGGAATCCATAACTGAAAACTTGTCTTTTTCAATAAGTCCGTAATTATTGATAAATGAAAGGGTATCGGATTTTCTACTTGCTAATTGTATAAAGGAAATAGATTCGGAATGTGCTTCAAGTATGGTTTTTAGTTTTTTTTGAAATGCCACATCAAGATTATCAAAAGGGTTGTCCAATATAATATAATCAGGATTCTCGTTTAACAAGTGATGGAGTAATGCTTTTTTTTGTTCTCCACTTGACATAGTTTTTAGTGCCTGGCCTTCATTGCCTATAATTTTTATGTCATGCTTGTCTTCCTCGTCTATTAGTTTTTCTAAGGTAAAATGAGAAAATAGCTTTCCGTTTTTTAAAGCAAACTCCTTAAGGGCGGTGGGTATTTTTCCGTGTTGAAAATCTTTAATGAAGCCTTTCTTGTTAGAGTCGTTGTTTAGATATATTGCCCAGTGATTCATTTATGCATTAATTCTATAAATATGAACTTGATTATTGTGGTAGGTGGTCGTGAAATCTAAAAACATGCCGTTTTTTATTGCTGTTTTTTGAGATGGCACATTATCTACCTGTATGATAGATATAAGACTGTTTGCCCATTTCTTGTTGAAGGCCAATTTTTTACATTTTTCAGCAGCCTCAAATGCATAACCTTGTCTCCAATAGTTTGGTAAAATGGAATAACCAATTTCAAATTCTTGTTTGCCATCAACTTCTTGTATTAATATGCCGCATAAACCGACAAGAGTATTGCTGCCTTTTAAAAAAAGCGCATTCATACCGCCTAAGTTTTTGTGGTAACGTTCAAAGATTCTTTGAAACTGTTCTTTACAGGCGGTTATTGGGTCACTTGGTAAGCCAAACCAATATTGACTGCTTAAAGGTTCCTCATGAAAGGGTAGCCAATCTTCAAAATCAGAATTTTTTACCTCTTTAAAAAGTAGGCGTTCAGATTCTTCATTGAATAATACATATGCCGGCATTATATTGTTTTAAAAGGTACGGTAGTAAACAATATTTAGTTTCTACTAAAACTAATGCTGTCACCAATAGAAAGCCCTAGTTCTTGCGCTAGCCCACCATTTATTTCTAGTACGTACTTTATTGGAACTTGAGATGAGAGGCCTGTCTCGTTAAGTGGTTGAGCATTCTCTTGAAAACTGGCAATTGTCAAATTCTCTTTTATGTAAATGATATCTAATGGAAATTCTGTATTCTTCATGTAAAAAGAATGCATTCTTTCATCAGGAAAAATGAATAACATACCTTGATTTTTTTCCATGCCCTTGCGGTACATAAGTCCGGTTTGGGTTTCGTAATCGGTCTCGGCAAATTCAATGTTGAACTTAGTCTTAACCGTATCACTTGCATTTAGAAAAATGGTTAAATCCCCTTCATGAGTGAAATCTATGCTTTGTGTGGCAATGGTCTTTTTTTGCTCTTCTTTACAAGAAAAAACCAATATTGCTGCTACAATTAAAACAACCCAACTTTTAAGTATGTTTTTCAATGTTATGTAGTTTTAGTTTTTCTGAACATGAAATAGAAACCGACTAAGATAAAAGGGATACTTAACCATTGGCCAGTAGAAAGCAGTCCTAATGATTCTTCAAAACCTCCTTGGCTTTTCTTTACGAATTCCGCAAAGAAACGCACTGTCCAGAGTAGAACAAAGAACAAACCGAACAAGTAACCTGTTTTGTTTTTTTTGTCGGTTTTCCAATATAGAAAGTACAGTAAAATGAATATAAATATATAGCCTATTCCTTCATACAATTGTGCAGGATGACGGTATGGTATCTCTGCTAAATACTGAGAAAATTGCGGATTGTTTTCAATAGCGGAATAAGCTGCATTCAAGGTTTTTTCTTGAGTAATCCCTAATGCTTTTGATGGATGTAGGTCGTCTGAGTCCCTTATGAATTTAGTGGCGAATATGAAATTTTCATCAACCACCTTACCATTGATCTCAGAGTTGAAGAAATTTCCTAAACGAACACAGAATGCACCTATGGAAACTGGTATTACCATTCGGTCAAATATCCAAAGCATATTGAATTCAGGATATTTTCTAGTGTACAAGTAAGTTCCAATGATAATACCTATAGTGGCTCCGTGACTTGCTAAACCAGTGAAACCGGTAAATTCATAACCATCTATTAGTCCAAACAGTAAACTGCCCGAATCACTTTCTCGAACAGGAATTAAAATCTCTATAAGGTGATTAGAGTAATATGCCCAATCATAAAAAAACACATGACCTAGTCTAGCACCCAACATGGTGCTTAAAACCGTGTAAATAAAAAGGGAATCTAACTGTTCTACAGATTTTTTCTCGTTGAGGAAAATCTTTTTCATTAGAAACCAACCTAGGGCAAAGGCGGTTATCCAAAGTAGATTGTAGTACTTTATTTGAATGAAGCCGATATTGAAAAGTGTCTCATTCGGATTCCAAGTAATTCCTAAGAAATGCATGTGTTGAATTTAGAAAGGCTAAGATAATAAAATAGAAATCTACTTAGGCTTTAGATTGTGGAAATCGGTTTTGTTATAGGTTAAAAGAGCGTTAAGAATTTTGAAAATAGAGAAAAGTGAAAATAGATAATTGAAAAGAATATTTAATTTGTGAAACTAGGTTAGCAGTTTATGACCTACTGTACTTAGTTTGAATAGCCTAGTTTTTATTCTTGAGTTTGTATTTTGAACTTGAACTTTTTAAGGAACTGGGTCGTAGCCTTTACCGCCCCAAGGGTTGCAGCTAAAAATTCGTTTTGTGGCTAGCCATCCCCCTTTAAAAAGCCCATGTTTTTTTAATGCTTCTAAGGTGTAATGCGAGCAAGTGGGAGAATATCTACAAGTAGCAGGAGTGTAAGGTGATATGGCTAGTTGATAAAAACGAACCAACAAAACAAAAGGAGCAATGAGAATTTTTTTTAGTGTGATTTTCAAATCGATAAATTGATACTGCAAATTTACTACAAAACTGTAGAATGTATTTAAATAATAAGTCCGGATGGGTTGCATCCGGACCTATGACATTTAAATGGTTTTTGTTTAGGCACCTATTCTTATGGGTTCTAAATGAGATGCTTCTTCTTCGGTATATAATCTAGATCGAATCAAAAACCGAAGACCTAAAGGAATTTCCAATGAAAAACTAGAGCCAATACCCTGGGTAATATCAACTGTTAACTGCGTATGTTTCCAATATTCAAACTGATCTTTCGACATATGAAAGTCACAACCTTCAATTGAGCCCAAGCACACATCGTTATCATCAAGCATTAAATCGCCTTTTTCAAAACACATGGGTGAAGAACCATCACAGCACCCACCACTTTGGTGAAACATAAGTCCTCCATGTTTTTCTTTTAATTGGGCAATTACCTCTGCTGCTTTATCGGTTACCAGAACTCTTTTTGTCTTCATTGTATTAGGTTTTTTAAAAGAATCCCATTTTTTTCTTATCGTAAGAGATAAGCATGTTTTTGGTTTGACGATAGTGCGACAACATCATTTTGTGATTTTCTCTACCAATACCTGACTTTTTATACCCACCAAATGGCGCATGCGCAGGGTATAGGTGATAACAGTTCACCCAAACTCTACCTGCCTTTATGGCTCTTGAAATTTGATATGCTTGGTGTGTGTCGCGTGTCCAAACTCCGGCACCTAATCCGTATAAAGTATCGTTTGCAATCTCTATGGCCTCCGCTTCATCCTTGAAGGTAGTTACGCAAAGAACGGGACCAAAAATTTCTTCTTGGAAAACGCGCATCTTGTTATTTCCTTTTAAGATGGTTGGTTCTATGTAGTAACCGCCTTCTAAACCTTCGTTGTACGCTTGAGAACCTCCGGTAAGCACTTCACAACCTTCTTCTTTTCCTATTTGAATATAGCTGAGAATTTTTTCGAACTGATCGTTAGAGGCTTGCGCACCCATCATTGTATTAGGGTCAAGGGGGTGCCCCATTTTAATTGCTTTGGTACGCTCTATGACACGTTCAATAAATTTGTCGAATATGCTTTCTTGAACCAACATTCTAGACGGACATGTACAAACTTCACCTTGGTTTAAAGCGAACATGTTGGCACCTTCTAAACATTTATCAAAGAATTCATCATCGGCGTCCATAATACTCTCAAAGAATATATTCGGAGATTTACCGCCCAATTCTAAGGTAACCGGAGTTATGTTTTTAGATGCGTACTGCATGATTAATTGTCCGGTAGTGGTTTCACCTGTGAAAGCTATTTTGTCAATTCTTGGGCTAGATGCCAATGGTTTTCCTGCCTCAGCACCGAATCCGTTTACTATATTAAGAACTCCGTCAGGTAAAATTCCTTCTATGATTTCCATTAGAACTAAGATTCCTACGGGAGTTTGTTCTGCTGGTTTTAACACTACACAGTTTCCAGCAGCTAAAGCCGGTGCTAATTTCCAAGTAGCCATTAATAAAGGAAAATTCCAAGGAATAATTTGACCGACGACCCCTAAAGGTTCAGTAACATTTAAAGCCACGGTATTAGAATCCAATTCACTTACAGAACCTTCTTCGGCTCTTATAACACCTGCAAAATATCTAAAATGATCTACGGCTAATGGTAAATCTGCTGCGCGGGTTTCTCGAATTGCCTTACCATTGTCCCAAGTTTCTGATCTTGCCAAAACTTCAAGATTCTGCTCTATTTTGTCTGCAATCTTTAAAAGCATATTGCTTCTCTCGGTAGCTGAAGATGAGTTCCATGATGGAGCTGCTTTCCATGCAGCATCTATTGCCTTTTCAATATCTTCGGATGTTGATCTCGGTATTTTTGTAAATGATTTACCATCTACAGGTGAAATATTGTCAAAATACTCTCCCTTACTCGGTGCTACCCATTTGCCGCCAATATAGTTTTCATATTGATTTTTGAATTTGGGTTTTTGAAGTACATCTTTTTCTACAGTTGCTGTTGTGCTCATAATATATGATTTAAGTTAATACTGGAAGTAAGTGTATTGAGTGTGCATCAATACAATACTCTAAATGTACTTCTCATAATATCAATTTGTCTGACGCATTCTACGAATAATATGAACTATTCTATCAATAATTGATTTTATGATTTTTTTAAGTATATAATTTTGTAAATTCCTTAAAATTAAATCAATATAATTGTGATTCAGTTATCTGACAGTTTTTTAAAAGGAAGACGCTTGGAGACCATGGTCGAGAACCAAACATCGTACTCGATGAACAATGCGACCATGCATGTTTTTGAAACCCATGAGCAAGCAGCAAGTGTTCTCCTAAAATTTGAACAGCCTGTTTTGGCAAGTATGATTCAAGGAAAGAAGATAATGCACTTGCGCGATTATGAGGTATTTGACTTTTTGCCCGGTGAATCTTTGGTATTGCCCGCCAATGAAAGTATGTGTATCGATTTTCCTGAGGCCATGGCAAAGAACCCAACCAGGTGTTTGGCAATGGCAATATCTGAAGAAAAGATTAATAAGGTATTGCAGTTTATGAACGAGAACATGCCTAAAAGTAATAAAGAGGCATGGGGACTAATGGATTATAATTTTCATTTTGTGAATGATAGAGGAATCTATCAAATTATACAGCGCTTATTGTTTCTTTTTTCAGAAGATCACCCATCAAAGGATATATTCGTTGATAATATGTTACGCGAGCTGATCATACGAATTCTGCAGACCAATGAACGTAAAATATATAGTAATGCAACATTGACCATTAAGAAAGAGAGTAGGTTGACCGAGGTTATACGATATATAAGAAATAACGTTCACAAATCTTTAAGCGTAGATTTTCTCAGTAAAATGGCTTGTATGAGTCCGTCACACTTTTATAGAACGTTTAAGCAAGAGTTGGGTATATCACCAGTAGAGTTCATAAATAATGAACGAATAAAACTAGCGGTAGGTTTATTGCAAGATCCCAATAGAAGTATAAAAGATGTGTATCTTGATTGCGGATTTGAAAGTAGATCGTACTTCAATAGAGTTTTTAAAACAAGGCAGCATTTGGCACCCGGCGAATACCAGTCTAAAATTCAAAAATCCAGATATTTAGATTAAAGGCTGTAAGTTGTACCGTCTTTACCGTCTTTTAATCGAATGCCCAATTCGGCCAATTGATCACGTATTTTATCTGAGGTAGAAAAATCTTTATTCTCCCTTGCAGCTTTACGCAGCTCTATAAGCAATTCGACTACACCACCTAGTTTTTCTGTATCTGCGTCTGAACTACTTTTATTTTCAAGACCTAAAACATCGAATACAAAACTGTGCAATGTAGCTTCTAATTCTTGCTTGTCTTCTTCCGTAATAGATTCAGTACCCTCTTTGATCAAGTTGATGTGTTTAACGGCATCAAAAAGTTTTGCTATTAAAATAGGTGTATTGAAATCATCGTTCATTGCGGCATAGCAAGATGATTTCCAACTTTTAACGTCAAAATCGGTAGATTTGCCCGTTTTTAATGATTTCAAAGAATTAAAGGCTTCCATTAACTTGTTAAACCCTTTTTCAGACGCCAGTAGCGCATCATTGCTCATATCTAAAATACTGGTATAATGAGCCTGCATCATAAAAAACCTTACCATTGATGGGGAAAAGGGCTTACTTAAAATATCATTCTCACCAGAAAAAATCTCACCAGGAAGAATACTGTTTCCTGTAGATTTTGCCATTTTTCTTCCGTTCAAGGTCAGCATATTGGCATGTAACCAATAATTTACCGGACTTTGACCGTTGCAAGCTTCAGCTTGGGCAATTTCGCATTCATGATGTGGAAATTTTAAATCCATTCCGCCGCCATGAATATCAAATGTTTCACCTAGGTATTTGGTGCTCATGGCCGTACACTCTAAGTGCCACCCTGGGAAACCATCTCCCCATGGTGATGGCCACCTCATAATATGTTGTGGTTCTGCTTTTTTCCACAATGCGAAATCTTGCGGATTGTGCTTGTCGTCTTGAGCGGCAAGATCACGTGTATTGGCAATCATGTCTTCAAGCTTGCGCCCACTTAACTTACCATACTCGTGCTCTTTATTGAATTTTGCTACATCAAAATATACAGAACCATTGGTTTCGTAAGCAAATCCTTTTTTAAGTATATCCTTAATTATTTCAATCTGCTCTATAATATGACCTGTTGCGGTAGGCTCAATACTCGGTGGTAAGAAATTAAATTTCTCTAAAATATTATGGAAATCTACAGTGTAACGCTGTACAACTTCCATAGGTTCCAATTTTTCTAAACGTGCCTTTTTTGCAATTTTATCTTCACCGTCTTCTGCGTCATCTACCAAATGACCGGCATCGGTAATATTACGAACGTAGCGTACTTTATAACCCAAGTGTTTAAAGTATCTGAAAATCATGTCAAAGGACATAAAAGTTCTACAGTTTCCTAAATGAACATTGCTGTACACTGTTGGTCCACAAACATACATGCCGATATGACCTGTATTTATGGGTTTGAAAACTTCTTTTTTTCCTGTTAAGGAATTATATACTTTAATTTCTTGACTTTCGTACAATTGCATGAAGCTATATGCTATTAAAAATGGGTATCTAAATTTAAGTAGTTCAAAAACTCACGGCGAACCAATTCTTCTTTGAATTTTCCACCATATTCAGCTGTAACCGTACTACTGTCTATGTCGCGTATGCCTCGAGAATTTACACAAAGGTGTTTTGCATCTATTACACAAGCAACATCTTCAGTACCCAACGCTTTTTGTAATTCTCTTACGATTTGAATATTCAAGCGTTCTTGTACCTGAGGTCTCTTGGCATAATAATCGACTATACGGTTCATTTTTGAAAGCCCAACTACAGTACCGTTTGAGATGTAGGCAACATGTGCACGACCAACTATAGGTAGCAAATGATGCTCGCAAGTAGAGTATAATGTGATATTTTTTTCAACTAACATTTCACCATACTTGTACTTATTGTCAAAAGTAGAAGCCTTAGGTTTTCTGCTAGGATTTAATCCGCCAAAAATTTCGTTCACATACATTTTAGCAACTCTGTTAGGAGTTCCTTTTAAGCTATCGTCGGTTAAATCTAGACCCAATGTTAGCATTATCTCGCGTACGTTATTGCGAATACGTTCAATCTTTTCGGCATCGTCCAAATCAAAAGCGTCTGAACGTAATGGAGTATCTTCTGACGTAGAAATATGATCGTTTCCTATTTCGTCAAATTGATTTTCCAGTGTATCCTCAATTTTCATTTTATCTTTCTTTTACAAGCTGCAAAGATATACAATATGTGCCACTTTATAACTAATTACGGGCATTACACAACATAAATTAGCCATAACGTTAAGGTCTCGTTAATTTTATTTTTCCAAATCACATGGCCCCTATGACCAAGTATGGTATCTCCATTTTTTTAATTTGCTTTTTTGGTGTCTTCACATGTTTTGCTCAAGTGTCTTCAGACTGTGCCAATGCAGTACCTATTTGTTATAATACACCTGTTAATGGAGGAACTAATGGATACGGAATAGATGATTATAACGGCGCTTCTATTTCTGGTTGTATTACCCAGGGTAGCGGTACCATAGAAACCAATTCTGCATGGTATACCTTTAAAATAGGTGAAACAGGGCAATTAGGTTTTAATATAGGATTTGATTCTAGTGAAGATTGGGATTTTGCCCTATACAGAACGAATGATTGTAGTGCATTGGGAGATCCAGTGAGATGTAATTATTTTGATAACTCAGATAATAGTAGTTATATAGGAGTGGGGGAGGACCCGACTGGTATTAATAATATACAGTATGATGGTTGGTTAACGGTAGAACCTGGTGAGGAATACCTGTTAATGATCAATAATTTCAGTAACAATAACTCCGGATTTTCCATTCAATTTTCAGGAAACATCTTTGTAGAGTTTCCTAATTCCGCTTTAGATTGTGATATTATTGACAATTTATTGGGGCCGCCAATTATCGCTTGTGATAATGAAACGGTAGTTTTAGATGCTACAACCACTGATGCTTTAGATTATGAATGGTATCTTGATTCTGGGGTGGGCTATCAGCAGATTCCCGGAGAAAACGACCCTTTGTTATCTGTCGCAGTTTCTGGTATGTATCGCGTTTTGGTGGTAAGACCTTTAGGGAATAATTTAATTAGTGAAACACAAGTAGCTTATGCGCCATCGCCCGAAACTTTTGAATTGGAAGATGAAACCGCATGTTTAGATGGTACGGCAATTGATTTTAATCAAAAGGATGCTGAAGCATTGGGAGGACAAAGTCCGATGGATTTTCGTGTCTCTTATCATGAAAGTTTTGCAGATGCATTTGATGGTGCCAACGCACTTTCAAAAGAATATGTACCTACACAAATTTCGCAAACCATATATGTTAGAACTACTTCAATAGAGAATTCAATGTGTTTTGATGCCTCTGAATCTTTTGAGGTAAACGGTATTGAATTGCCGGTGTTAGATTTTGAAACAGAAGTTTATATCTGTGGCGATGAGCCTGTTGTTACTATTGGTCAACGAGTACCCGACGCTAATTTTACGTACGAATGGAGTTCGGGTCAAACTTCTTCTTTAATAACGGTAGCTGAACCCGGTGTATATACGTTGTCTGTAACAAATACTCAAGGGTTGATACAGTGTATTACTGTTAGATCGGTTACAGTGGTTTTTTCTAGTCCGCCGGTAATATCAGATATTACCATTGAATATGAAGATGATGCTTCTAACGTGGTCAATGTCTATTTGGAACAAGATGGTGATTTTGAATTTCAAGTAGATGATGAAACGCCACAAAGTAGCGGACTTTTTAATAATCTATTCCCTGGCGAGCATACTATTACTGTTCGAGATATAAATGGTTGTGGGTCAGATACCAGAGATATAGTGGTTGTAGGGTTTCCAAAGTTTTTTACTCCAAACGGAGATAATGTTAATGATACATGGACGGTAAATGGTTTATCTGCATTGGAAAACCCCGTGATAACTATTTATGACCGTTATGGTAAATTATTGCATCAGATCTTTGAAGGTTCTAGTGGTTGGAACGGTTCGTTCAATGGAAGCCTGTTACCAGAATCAGATTATTGGTTTAAACTTTCCTACACCAATTCCTTAGGTGAAAATACCAACGCATCTTATATTAATAATCACTTTACTTTAAAGCGCTAGGGTTAATTTTTAGTGTCTAAAAGTGTATTTTATCGATTAAATGCTAGAATCTTCGCTGTAAGATACTAAAGCAGGTCATGTGTAGTTATAATATACATCACGTATACTAAATAGCTACACATTTTATGAGAACACTCATTTGTTCTATTTGCTGCATGTTTCTTTTCTGTTGGAATGTTGCTGCACAGAATTCAGCCGATTGTAGAACGGCTATTCCTGTTTGTGCCGATCAACCTATAATGGGTATTGCAGGTGGTTCTGGTGATGTTGATGATTTTGATCCAGAAGTTATCAGGGAAACGGGCTGCTTGGAAAAAGGTAGTTTAACCTCGGCAAATATAGAGTTCAATACATCATGGTTCGTTTTTAGAGCGGGTACGGGTGGTCAAGTCGGTTTCGATATTGAAGCGCTACCATCTTCGGGGTCAACACCTACGGCAGAATGGGATTTTGCCGTTTATGGACCAGATGTTGATTGTGCCGATATTAGTAATGGTACGGCTCAGCCAATTCGTTGTAATTACGAAGTGAACGATACAAATTTTACCGGGCTCGGTGTTAATCCAGATAGTGGTCAAGAAGGTCAGGCTTCTTTAACGGGCAATCAAAACACATATGATGAGTATTTAGATGTACTGCCAGGGGAAATTTATTATATACTGATCAACAACTTTGCTGATAATTTTACTGGTGACCCAGAGCCCTTTATGTTGACTTTTACGGGTAGTTCTGTAAGTGCTGACCAAAATACGGCACTAGACTGTACGCTAAGAGATGAATTTTTAGGATTGGATATTGTGGCTTGTGAAGGTGATGATCCAATAACCATTAGTGCTATGAACTCGCCTGCAGGTGCAGATATTGCTAGTGTAGAATGGACAGTTGACTATGAAGATGACGGTATTATTGATGATACATTAACGGGATCGGGAGATTTTGGAGCTGAATTGGTTATTGTTAGCCCTAATACAGGACGTTACTTTGCTACAATTACAACTGCTTCTGGTTCTCCTCCAACGGTAAGTGATGATAGTGGGGTTATGGTGACCTTTTATGGTACGCCTATTTTAGACCGTGTAGAAACATTGGACACCAATCTTTCTATTGATCCAGATCAAAATAATATTGAATTTATTGTAGAAGGTGATGGTGATTATGAATATGCTATTAATGGTGGTTTATTTCAAGATAGTCCGATCTTTATGAATGTGCCTCCAGGAATTAATACGGTTATTATTAACGATAAAAATGGCTGTGGTATAACCGACCCTTTGGAATTTTTAGTGGTAGGCTACCCTAAGTTCTTTACGCCAAATGGTGATGGAACAAATGATGACTGGAATGTAAAAGGTATTGAAACATTAAATAACCCTGTTGTATTTATTTTTGATAGATACGGTAAGTTGTTGAAGCAATTAGGACCCACAGATGGATGGGATGGTAATTTTAACGGACAGCAAATGCCATCTACTGATTATTGGTTTCGCTTTGAATATGGCGAGCAAGAAGATGGCTTATTGGTTGCCAAAACCCGAAAAACTCATTTTTCATTAAAAAGGTAAAACCCTCAGGACAGGCTCATGAGGCATTTAAAGGAAATAAACTTTTAATTTCTAGGCAAGCCTCGGGGTATTATACCCTTTGGCGGTGCCAATAAAATAAAAAAGGGGAGCAATTGCTCCCCTTTTTTATTTGTATATGAGTCTTTTAAAAATTTATCGTATAGCTTAATGTGGCATTGGTTATACCTCTATCAATCATTGCAGGAGTAGTAATTCCTGCATTGAAAAGTCGTTCGCTAACATCTTGTTGAGAACGGCTTAAAGAAAAATCTAATTTACTTCCTCCGAAATTATAGCCAATTCCGCCAGAAATAGCATTTAAATCTCCAATAGTATTGCCATTTGCGTAAGGACTTTGTTCAAAACGATAACCTGCTCTTAGGCTAACTTGTTGAATTCTGTATTCGCCACCAAGTCTAAATGTGGAAACAGCGCCTAAATCACTTGCAATTTGTGAATTCACCGTTTGAAAACTTGGATCGCTAGTAGGTCGTAGTTCCGATTGTGAAAAATCTTGGTAACCGTAATCGAAGCTTAATAGTCCGTCTTTTGCGAAAATAACAGCCAAACTACCTGTAAGTTTACTTGGCGTTTTAACAGTATACTTTTCAAAAAGGTTTACAATGTTGAAGTTGATGAAATTAATCTCTTCGTCAGCTAAATCAGAATTAATGCGTTGAGACGTATTATCTTCTAAACGGTACCAAGTTGGAGATTGGTAGCTACCGCCTAAACGCACATTATCATTTAATTTTGCAATAGCACCTAAGCTAAAAGAGAAACCATTTCCTTCTGTTTCCAAATAATTATCAAAAGTGGTTCTTGTAATTTCAGAATTGGGTTCATATCCTCCTTCTGTAAATTCATCATATTGTGTGTATAGAACACTGTGAAAATTTAACGAGGCGCCTAAGTAGATATCTTCTTTATATTGAGAAGCGACATTTACTGTAAATTTACTATTGTAGCCCGTAGTTCTTCTTATGAAATCTTGATCAACAAAATCATAAAGTGTATTGCTTACATAATTAGTGTTCGAGTCATCTTCGGTTTCCGGGTCAAGTATACCACCATAATATCCTAAAAATGCCTGTTGGTCACTATATCCTTGAAATGCGCCAATATCAAGATAGGCTTCTTCCAAGAATTCACCATCTTGTACAAGAATGGAACCAAATGGCGTGCCCTGTGCATATTCTGAGAAATAGGTGTCAATACCTTGATTACTACTGCCCGAAACATAATATTCGTTATCGAAATTATCTACTAAATCGTAATTAAAGGCAAGTGTAAATTTTTGCCAATCGGAATTTGGGTTCGTATTTCTAAACACGAATACCCCACCTAATTGGTTCATTTCAAAATTATTGTCTTTTGTAATATTGGCATCACCAAAATAACGGGCATCATTATTTATATGATAATTAGATCCCGAAATTGTAAAAAGGCTATTGCTGAAAACCGCTGATCCGGCAGGGTTTATGTTTAAGGATGATAAGTCGCCGCCAAGTGCTCCAAAAGCACCTCCCATGGCTTGAAAGCGAGCAGTACCTTGAAGGTTTTCAGTGCCGTAACGTAAGGCTTCATTTATATTTTGTGCACTACCAATGGCGCATGCCATTAGTATTACGAAAGTTAAATATCTTTTCATAGCAATATTTCGATTTTGATAAGTGATTGATTTTAGTTTCTTCTGCCGCTGCTACTTCTTGAAGATCCAGAAGATCTAGATGATCCGCTACTTGAACTTCTAGAGCTGCTTCCGCTGCTGTAGGATCTGCTACTAGAACTACTTCTGCCTGAGCTATAACTGCTACTGCTTCTTGAACTGCTGCCGGTGCTTCGGTAAGAACGACTTGAACTACCAGAGCTTCTACCTGATGAATAACTTCTTGAGCTACTACCAGAGTTTCTGTAAGTGGAAGTTCTTGGTACCGCAACCCTGCTACTGCTAGATCTAGTTGAACTGGAACTATAGGTTCTAGGACTGCTACTATATCTGCTGCTGTAGTTTCTTGAAGAACTACTATATCTAGGTGTAGCTCTTGTACTTCTACTTGTTCTGTAGGCTCTATTTTGATCTACACCGACTGTTCTTCTAGTAGTTGAATTTCCTGAATAGGTTCTTGAACTACGAGTGTTTGCAGAACTTCTTGCCGTAGTGGCGCGTGTAGAAGTACTTCTATATCTTGGTGAGTTGCCTCTGGTGTTTACATTAGAACGACCTCTTGCCGCTGTTGAAGAAAGTCCGCTGTTATTGGTACTTGTTCTTGTATAATTTCCTCTTCTTGAATTGTTGACCGCATAGCTTCTGTTGGTATATCCACGATAACGGTTGTTATATCTATTTCCGTAGCCGTATCCATAAGCATATCCATAATAAGGACGGTTCCATCCAAATCCGAAACCTGCATAGCCAAATCCAAATCCGGTATAACCCCAGTTATTCCATCTATTCCATCCCCAAGGTCTGTTCCAGCCATAACCGTAGTATCCGCCATAACCCCAGTTGTTCCATCCCCAATTGTTCCAACCCCAAAATGGGTCGTTCCAACCGTAAAAACCTCCATAACCCCAGTTGTTCCAACCATTATTATGTATATAAATACTTACATCGGCATTGTTGCTACCCCAGCTACCATAACCTTCATAGTCATTTGCATCGGCGTAATAATCCGTTAACTGCTCATCGGTAATTGTGTCATTTACAATATTGCTTGAATAAGAATCTACATCGGTAAATATTTCACTATCCAATATTTGATCATATTGATCGGCTTTATCGCCAAAATATGCTGAATAGGTATCGTCTTGAGCGGAGTTTTGGTTGTAATTTCTTTGTTCCGGTCTTCTTTCTACTGTTCTGGTAACATCATCTGAATAGATGCCGTCATTGTCGTAATATGAAGATTGCTGGTAGGTACCGCAAGAAGCTGTAAATATAGCAAGGGTTACCAACATTGAGATGTTGCGAAGTTTGTTGTGGGGTAAGGAATATATCATCGGATCAAAATTATATTGTTGAACATATTAAAAATAACTAGTTTTACCCAATTATTACATACTAAGAATCACAAAATTTGTGCCAAAGTCCAGATAATGAGTAAAAAGTTGACAAAGAGAAGCGAGGATTATTCCAAGTGGTATAATGAATTGGTAGTTAAAGCTGATTTAGCCGAAAACTCCGGCGTAAGAGGTTGTATGGTCATTAAACCATATGGTTTTGGTATTTGGGAGAAAATGCAAGCTGGTTTGGATAAGATGTTTAAAGAGACGGGACATGAAAATGCCTATTTTCCTTTATTTATTCCAAAATCATATTTGAGTAAAGAGGCTAGCCATGTGGAAGGTTTTGCTAAAGAATGTGCAGTTGTTACACATTATAGATTAAAAAATGCAGAGGATGGTAGTGGAATTATAGTTGATCCCGATGCTAAACTAGAAGAGGAGTTAATTGTTAGACCAACTTCTGAGACCATTATTTGGGATACCTATAGAAAATGGATCCAATCTTATAGAGACTTACCATTATTGATCAACCAATGGGCAAATGTGGTTCGTTGGGAAATGCGTACGAGATTATTCTTGAGAACGGCAGAATTTTTATGGCAAGAAGGTCATACAGCTCATGCTACTGAAAAGGAAGCTATTGAAGAGGCTGAGCAAATGATGAACGTATATGCTGATTTTGTTGAAAACCATATGGCAGTACCCGTAATAAAAGGTACAAAGACAGAAAGTGAACGTTTTGCCGGTGCTATTGAAACCTATTGTATTGAAGCTTTAATGCAAGATGGTAAAGCTTTACAAGCTGGTACATCTCACTTTTTAGGTCAGAATTTTGCAAAAGCCTTTGATGTTAAGTTTGCTACCAAAGAAGGTGGTAAAGAGCACGTTTGGGCAACTTCTTGGGGAGTTTCAACCAGATTAATGGGTGCGTTGGTTATGACGCATAGTGATGATAACGGATTGGTGATACCGCCAAAATTAGCACCAATACAAGTTGTAATCGTTCCTATTTATAAGGGTATAGATCAATTGGATCAAATTTCGGAAACAGTCAATCCTTTGGTAAAAGAGTTGAGGTCAAAAGGTATTTCGGTGAAATTCGATAATAGGGATACGCACAAACCAGGATTCAAGTTTAATGAATACGAAATGAGGGGCGTACCTGTTAGATTGGCCATAGGACCAAGGGATATGGTAAACGGAACTTATGAAGTTGCTAGAAGAGATACACTGCAAAAAGAAACGGTGAATGCGGAAGATGTAGTTGCTAAAATTGAGTTTTTAATGGATGATATTCAAAAGAATATGTATCAAAAAGCACTTGATTATAGAACGGAACATATTACCGAGGTGGATTCTTATGATGAATTTAAAAAAGTTTTAGAAGAAAAAGGCGGATTTATTTCTGCCCATTGGGATGGTAGTAAAGAAACCGAAGAACGTGTAAAGGAAGAGACAAAAGCCACTATACGTTGCATTCCCATTGATGCCAAGAGCGAAGAAGGTGTCTGTATGGTTACCGGTAAACCATCTCATAAAAGGGTGTTATTTGCAAAAGCATATTAATTTTTTTAAAAAAATATATTCAGGTGTTGCGATAGTGAAAAATATTTGTATTTTTGCATCCGCAATTGCGCAAAGTATGGTCCGTTCGTCTAGGGGTTAGGACGCCAGGTTTTCATCCTGGTAACAGGGGTTCGATTCCCCTACGGACTACAAATTAAATTTTTTGGGGGTATCTCCAAAGTAAGTGACATAATGGTCCGTTCGTCTAGGGGTTAGGACGCCAGGTTTTCATCCTGGTAACAGGGGTTCGATTCCCCTACGGACTACAAAATTAGAATGGATGAAAGTCCAATGAAATTATAACGAAGAATAAAATGGCAAATCACAAGTCGGCATTAAAGAGAATTAGAAGAAACGAAGCAGTTCGTTTACGTAACAGATATCAGCATAAAACTACACGTAATGCTATAAAAAGATTACGTGCAGAAGAATCTAAGAAAGATGCAGAGGCTCTTTTTCCAAGCGTTGTTAGCATGATCGATCGTTTAGCAAAACGTAATATCATTCATGATAACAAGGCTGCTAACTTAAAAAGTAAATTAGCGAAGCACGTTGCCGCTTTGTAAGAGATTGCCTTAAGAAATTAAAAGCCTTCCATTTTTTGGAAGGCTTTTTTTATTGGTTAAATTTTATTCAAGCTGTTTTACAGGAAGTCTAAGTCTTCTCATTGATAAAAATCCTATAATAAAACAGAGGTACATAGTGGCTATAGAGATATAGTGATACTTTGAAAGATTGTACGTGGTGTACAACGGATAATCAAAAGACAATATGTACATTAATATAGGGTAGCATATGTAAAACACAAGTAAGCCTAAGGTAATCCAAAACAGTAAGTTTTTTCTAGGTATAAACTTCTGTTCTTCAGAAAATATCTTGTACAAATAAGTTAGGCACGCAAATACTAATATAATCGCTCCAACAATAATGGCATAATTTTGCGGTTCTGTGTAAAAGTCTTGCAAAAACAAATTGACTATACAGGTCAATAAAAATAAAGCACTGCCATATTTGATGAAATTCCTACTTCTTTTTTTATCTATTAATTGATAGAAAATGTAGAAGAAATATAGATAAAACACAATGTCAAAAATGTTGAAAATTATAGTGTTGTAATTATAATATTCAGGTATATAGACTAGCTGTATGTCATCTACATCCCTAACGATTGCGCCTAAAATTTCTGACAGTAAAACATAGCTAAGAATTATGGGTAGATATTTTAAAACGGTATCATAGTACAGTCTATATTTGGTAATGGATAAAACCAGCGCTATAAAATAGAGAGAGATATAGTAATTATTTAAAAGATACTCCAACATAGTCAATGAGCGGTTTTACTGTGAAATATTTATTGGTTTTTTGGTGGTGGTACTCCAGTGCCTCTATTTAATGTTAAACTTTCTTCACCTTGTACTGTTGCCGGTGCAGCTTTCGTTGGGGTGGTAGTCGGTGCAAACGACGCATACGCTTTTGTATTGGTGTCGTTATTATGACCATATTCTACTTTAATAGGTTCAAAGCTGTTGTTCATGGGCACTGCTTCTTTGCCTTCAGTACCTTGTGCTATATAAAAAAGATAATCTCGTTTACCATCATTATATGTAGGGGATAGCATTATGCTGTTCTGTCTAGGATGTTTGATTGAATCTTTAGTTTTTGGGAAAAATTCCTCATTTGGGTAATTGGAGTAATAGAGTCGCAAAGTCGAAATTTCAACACCGGCATCGGCAGCTTCTTGCTCAATGTATTCTAAATATTGTTTGATGGTTTTATAGTCGTAGTAAACAAATCTACCAACATGGAACTCTTTGTCATTTTTAGTAACCTTATTTATTGAATCTTCATAGCGTTGAATTAAGGGTACTCGCCTTTTTTCATACGAATCGTACATGTTTTTTGCTTGTGATATCGGTACTATCTCTTGTGGTGCTAGAACAACTGGTTTTTCCGGTTTCTTTGGGTCTTGCTCTTTGGGTTGTTCATTGCAACTGATAGATGTAGAGATGATAATTGCACATAAGAATTTGCCGATAAGGATAGATGGTCTTTTCATTTTCTGATATTTAAGTGGTTATTAAAGAAAAATGCTAAAAGACTGGGGGATAGTTCTTTCTGATGTATAAAGATATTAAAAAAATAGTAGGAAAAATTTTTAAGATTATTTCCTTTTCAATTTGCGAAGGAAAGAATTCCAGGAAATAAAAAATCCCGATTTCATGACAAAATCGGGATTGTAATTTATACTCAAAAAGAATTCTATTGATTCATTGTCATTAAGAACTCTTCGTTGTTTTTAGTTTGTTTAAAGCGTTGTTCGATAAACTCCATTGCTTCAACCGGGTTCATGTCGGCAAGGTACTTACGCATGATCCACATACGCTGTAACGTGTTTTCGTCTAACAACATGTCATCTCTACGTGTACTTGAAGAAGTAAGGTCAATAGCAGGGAAAATTCTTCTATTGGCAATCTTACGATCCAATTGAAGCTCCATGTTGCCGGTACCTTTAAATTCCTCAAAGATTACCTCGTCCATCTTAGATCCGGTTTCCGTTAGAGCAGTAGCAATTATAGATAGTGATCCGCCACCTTCGATATTACGTGCTGCACCAAAGAATCTCTTAGGCTTATGTAACGCATTTGCATCAACACCTCCACTTAATACTTTACCCGATGCCGGTTGAACGGTGTTGTATGCTCTTGCCAAACGTGTAATGGAATCTAAAAGAATTACTACATCATGACCGCATTCTACCAATCTTTTTGCTTTTTCTAAAACAATATTGGCTACACGCACATGTTCTGTTGGTTCTTTGTCGAAAGTAGAAGCTACAACCTCGCCACGTACGTTACGTTGCATGTCAGTGACCTCTTCAGGGCGTTCATCGATAAGTAGTATTATTTGATAAACCTCTGGATGGTTCGCTGCAATACCATTTGCAATATCCTTTAAAAGCATGGTTTTACCAGACTTAGGTTGCGATACGATCATACCTCTTTGTCCTTTACCAATTGGTGAGAACAAATCAATAATTCGTGTAGATATTGTGCTTTGGCGTTCAGCTAAATTAAATTTTTCTTGAGGGAATAACGGGGTCAAATGTTCAAAAGACACACGGTCGCGAACTATTTGAGGGTCTATACCGTTAATTTTATTCACCTTAATAAGTGGAAAATATTTTTCCCCTTCCTTTGGTGGTCTTACGTTACCCAAAACAGTGTCTCCGGTCTTAAGTCCGAAAAGACGAATTTGTGATTGAGAAACATAAATATCATCGGGAGATGATAGGTAATTATAATCGGAGGAACGTAAAAATCCGTATCCATCCTGCATAATATCCAATACACCTTCACTGGCTATAATAGAATCAAACTCATATTCAGGTTCTTTGTACCTGTTTTTAAGATCCTTGTCAAAATTGCTTTTGTCATGGGGAGTCCTTGGGTTTGGTTTCTTCTTGTGATTGTTATTCTGCTGCGAATTTTTGTTGTTATTGTTGTTCGACTGATTGGTAGACTTAGGTCTCGGTCTAGGTCTTTTTTGCTCAGTAGTTTCTTTGGCCTCGTTTTCTTGCGGAGTTTCCTTTTTTACGGGAGCAGCTTTTTCCGCAGCTGGTTTAGGGGCTGTGCTAGATTCTTTGCTCGTGTTTTGAACAACACGTTTTCTAGGTCTTGGTTTTGGTTTCGGCTTTTCTTCCTTAGGCTTACTTGCTTCTTCTGTAGTGGTAGGAGCAATAGCGGCAGCAACTTTAGGGTTGGCAGCTTGTAAGTCCAAAATTTGATAAACTAAGTCTAGTTTTTTCAAGGTTTTGAATTTAGGAACCTTAAGTCCTTTAGCAATTTCCTGAAGCTCAGGTAGCTTTTTCGATTTTAAATCTGAAATCTCAAACATTAAGTAATAGAATAAATTATATAAGTAGTTTGTATTGTAAGAAGTAAATAATTTTATTTGGATAATCTCTAAGGAAGGTTATTCCTTAATTGGTAGGTGTTATGACGTGATAACGTAGCAATATTACAAATTATTTTGAATAAAATGGCTATATTTTTTGAAAAGACCTGTATTTTTGCATCGTAAAGCGATAATAGATATATGATTCAGAGAATTCAGAGCCTTTATTTAGTAATTGTGGCAATACTTACAGGTATTCTACCGTTCTTCTTTAATCTATGGATTGATGTAGATGGTACCGAGGTATATGCAAACAATGAAATGCTCATTTCTATTGTGTTTTACGCAAGTGCCGTTTTAGCAATTTGGTCTATGGTACAATTTAAAAATAGAAAATCTCAGTTTGTTATTAATAGGCTGAACATGATATTGAACGTTTTTTTATTAGGATTTTTCGTTTACCGATCACTAAACTTATCCGGAGAAGCTTCGGTTTCTGAGAAGGGTATTGGGATGCTGATTCCAGTATTTTCTATCATTTTTTTAGTTCTTGCAAATAGGGCTATAAAAAAGGATGAAGATCTTGTAAAATCTGTCGATCGCTTGCGTTAAACCTATAATCTTAGTAGTATTAGTGCGTTAAAACCCGGGGTAGTTACCGGGTTTTTTTATGTCTTCACTTTTTTAAATATCACAGAAATATTGCAAGATTTCCTTAGCATGTGATAAACTGTTTACTTTTTCTTGAATTCTTCGTGATACCACAATTCTATGTTTGTATCAGGAAACAGCAAGGCTAACGATAGTCGTTAGTTACGCTGTTTTAAAAAATATAAACAATTTAAAAATTACGATTATGAAAAACAGAAAATTTACTCTTGTATTGTTGGCTAGCGCATTAACAACTTTCTTCGTTAGCTGTTCAGATGATGACGCAGAAGTTGTAACGGTAACCGAAACAGTTGTGGAAACAGAAACAGTTGAAGTAGATTCTTCAATGCCGGTAGGTGATTTAATGGTGACCCTAAGTGGAGATCTGGTTGCAGAAAGTGGTACGCCTACGCAAGGTCTAGTAGAGGTAGGTGTAGATTCAGAAAGTACAAACTTTGTTCGTTTTGGAGATGATTTTACTACTGAATTGGGAACAGGAACCGTAGGAATATTTTTATCTACTTCAGATACATTTACGGCTGATCCGGCGAACGGAAATCCAGATTTAATGTTGATCGGTAATGTTGCAGGTAATGGTGAAATGTTCATAAAACTAGATGCTACACCAGATGCTAAGTATACGCATATAATATTATGGTGTGCCACTGCCAATATTCCTTTTGGTAATGTAGCCCTTAACTAGAAAAATTTGATGGCCTTTGGGAATAGAGACACCTGATTCTGTTTTTCTATGTCTCCCAAAGGCTTTTTTTATGGGTTTTCAATGTTGTAGACCTATAACCAGAAATAACAGAATTATGGAAAAAAATAAAATTTTCTTAGGTATCTGCTGTTGCTTATTCGTATTAGGATTACAAGCACAAAGTGGATGGACAAGGGAAGCAAAGGGATTTTATCTTCAAGCGTCGGCATCGTATTTTTCTTCTAACGATTATTTTACTACCGAAGGCAGATTGGCCGATCAAGGTAGCGAATTTAGAACCGGGGGGCTATTGCTTTATGGTGAATACGGAATTTCAAATAGACTTACCGCCATAGTAGATCTACCTGTAGTCAAATTTAATAGTTTCAGCACAACTGAAACTGTTGCTGGCGTGGGTAATATACAGTTGGGAGTAAAATATAAACTTCTTAAAAATTTCCCGCTGTCCTTACAGGTGGCAGTAGACATACCCAGTAATGATGGTACTAACTTTGCACAATCTAAAAACGCAAATGCTTTTGGTGAGTTTGATGAGATTAATCTGCCTTTGTCCGATGGTGAATTTAATATCTGGACAACCTTGGCAGCGTCACATGGTTTCAAGAATGGCAAAACATATGCTTCTGCTTTCTCCAGTATAAATTTTAGAACAGAAGAATTTAGTAATCAATTTCAAGCAGGTGTTGAAGTAGGACATTTGTTTTTTGATAAATTATATCTCATAGGAAAATTGAAAGTACAAGAAAGGTTGTCATCTGAAAATAATGTACAAAGTGGCTCTTTCTTGTTCGGAGAAGGAACAACATTCACTAATTATGGTGTAACATCAATGTATAAAGTGTCCGATCATTTCAATTTGGTGGCACAGTATTCAGATTATGCAGGTTTTCTGGTAAATAGAAAAAATATCTATGATGGTGGAACCGTCTCTTTAGGTATATCTTTTGAATATTAATTAGCTTAATACAGGGTGAGGAAAACTAAAAATCGCCCTGTATTATCTTTTGCCAAGTTCAATTACTTCAAGGTCTTTAATATTATCCCCATCAATTATAAAGCGTAGCATGGTACGTACCTGATGAAAACCATGTTTTCCACAGGCCCCAGGGTTCATATGTAGTACCCCTAACTTTTTGTCCATCATTACTTTTAAAATATGAGAATGACCGCAGATAAATAGTTTTGGCGGATTTTCTTTAATAATATCTCGAGTTCTAATGTTGTATTTTGGTGGGTAACCTCCTATATGGGTAATAAGTACATCTACCCCTTCACAGAAAAATCTGTTGTTTTCGGGGAATTCTTTTTGAATAATATGGTCGTCAATATTTCCGTATACCCCTTTTAATGGTTTTAATTTAGAAATGGCATCTGTAACTTTTAAAGACCCAATATCTCCTGCGTGCCATACTTCGTCTGCCCAGCCCACATGCTTTAAAATAGCATTATCTATATATGAATGTGTATCGGAAAGTAGAAGAATTTTGGTCATTAGTGTATTGTAATTACATGTTTGCTCATTGCGTCCTCTTGCAGAATAGCAAGTGATATCAATTTTTATTATTTGAGTGTTTGTCCAAGAATGTTAAAACGTATCGTTTTTAATATCTTTGCGAGATACAAAACTAGCATATCCTTTTGAGATTCTTCATTCAATTTTCATACTTCGGTAAAGCATATCATGGCTGGCAAAATCAACCGAATGCCATTACCGTGCAAGAGGTTTTGGAAAAAGGTATGTCTAAACTTTTAAACAGCCCTGTCTCATTGATGGGAGCTGGGCGAACAGATACCGGGGTACATGCAAAAATGATGTATGCCCATTTTGATGTTGATACGTTGGAAGATATTCAAGATTATATATTTAGACTAAACTCATTTTTACCCAATGATATAGCGGTTGAGCGTATTTTTGAGGTAAAGGATGATGCGCATGCCCGTTTTCACGCCACGGCAAGAACCTATGAATATCATATTGCAAAAAGCAAAGACCCTTTTACGACGGACTTGGCATATTTTGTGAAAAAAGAGCTAGACGTTGAGCAAATGAATATTGCAGCAAATCTTCTTTTGGGAAAGAAGGATTTTGAATGTTTTTCAAAATCGAATACCGATGTATTTACTAATATCTGTGACCTTCGAGAAGCACAATGGTCGATAAAAGAGAACAATTTGATTTTCACTATAACGGCAGATAGGTTTCTTAGAAATATGGTTAGAGCTATAGTAGGCACGCTCATTAATGTTGGTTTGGGCAAATATTCACCAGACTATGTTAATACCATATTAAAAAGTAAGGATAGAACCAAAGCAGGGGTTTCTGTTCCTGCAAAAGGACTATATTTGACTTCTATTGTTTACCCCAATACTATTTTAAAGAATGGATAAGGATACTGGCAAAGCATTTGACACTCGTCTTTTTAAACGCTTACTTGCCTACACAAAACCGTACCGAATTACATTTTATGGCGTGGCAATGTCCGCTATATTATTGTCCGGATTCGCTATTCTTACCCCGTTGATTGTAAAAAAAATTATTGATGAGGCTATAAAAGGTAGTAATCAAGAATTGCTTTTGAACTTAACGGTTGCTATGCTTGTGGTGTTACTGGGGCAGGTAATTTTTCAGTTGGCTTTCAACTACTACGCAAACTGGTTAGGGGAATCTGTTATCAAAGACATTAGGATCAATTTGTTTAAAAAAATGCTCTCTTTTAAAATGACGTATTTTGATAATTCGTCGTTAGGTGTACTGGTTACTCGAGCAGTTGCCGATATGCAGAGAATCGGCGAAATTTTTAGTCAAGGTTTCTTTGTTATTGTTGCCGATTTATTGAAGATGGTGGTAGCCGCAATTGTAATGCTTTTTATAAACTGGAAGCTTTCATTAATCGTTTTTGCCCTTTTGCCTATAATTATTTATGCCACTAGGTGGTTTCAAAAAGCAATGAAAGTTGCCTTTACCGAGGTTAGGGCAGAGGTTTCTAATTTAAATTCTTTTGTACAAGAGCGTATTACAGGTATGAAAATCGTTCAGCTATTTACAAGAGAAAAAATTGAGAGCGATAAATTCAGGGAAATTAATGAGAAGCATAAAAAGGCATGGTTAAGAACGGTGTGGTACAACTCGATCTTTTTTCCAATTGCTGAAATTGTTTCTTCTTTAACGGTAGGGTTGATCGTTTGGTACGGTGGCTTACAGAATGTAGCCAATATCACAACAGATATAGCCGGTACTCTTTTTGCTTTTATTATGTTGATCGATTTACTGTTTAGACCATTACGTCAAATTGCAGATAAGTTCAACACCTTGCAAATGGGTATGGTTGCTGCCAATAGGGTTTTTAAGATTTTAGATACCGATAGTCATATACAGAATGTAGGTACTTATGAGAAAGAAGTTGTAAATGGCGATATCTCTTTTGAAAATGTTCATTTTGGTTATTTGGAGGATGAAGAAGTTCTACACGGTATATCTTTTGAAGTCAGAGCCGGGGAAACAGTCGCTATCGTTGGTGCTACCGGAGCGGGAAAAAGTACTATAATCAATTTATTGAATAGATTTTATGAAATCAACTCAGGGTCTATTAAAGTGGACGGAGTAGATATACAGGATTATAAATTATCTTCTTTAAGGGCGCATATTGCAGTGGTTTTACAAGATGTATTCTTGTTTGCCGATACCATAGCCAATAATATTTCTTTAAAAGATTCAAATGTTTCTGTCGATGATATAGAGAAGGCTGCCCAAGCTATTGGAGTAGATGAATTTATATCTAGTTTGCCCGGCGGATATCACTATAATGTAAAAGAACGTGGAACCATGCTCTCTAGTGGTCAACGACAATTAATTGCCTTTTTAAGAGCCTATGTAAGTAACCCGAGTATTTTAATTTTAGATGAGGCTACCTCTTCAGTAGATACTTATTCTGAGCAGCTGATACAATTGGCTACGGATAAGATTACTCAAGAGAGAACTTCTATCGTTATTGCACATCGCCTGGCTACAATTAAAAAAGCAGATAAGATTATCGTAATGGATGCCGGTAACATCGTTGAAACCGGTACACACAAACAGCTGCTTAAAAAAGGAGGTTATTATAGTAATCTTTATGAAGCTCAGTTCTTAGCTGAGGAGGTTGCTTAATTAGGCTGCCATTTTCTGAAAAGTATCAGTAAAAAGGGCTATATATACTATCGCAATTAACATTATTACAAAGCATATCGTAGCGAATAAAACAAGAAATAGTAAAAGTTTCAATATGGTCTGCTTTATAGTCAAATTAAAGAGCTTGTAAAATACCCAAGTAAAGAAACCAATTTGAAATACCAAATTGACCATTGAAACGTAATAAAGTAATTTGGAGTTCCATAAAACCAACATGTAAACGGTATTGATAATTATGGACAGGTGTGAATATGCGTAGATGTTTATTACAAAATGTTCACTAAGGTTAAATTGTTTTTTATTAATAAATACAAGTCGAGAAATTAAAGCCAAAAATGGCATCATAGCCATGTAAAAGAGACTTTGATATTTGAATAAGTAAGTATTCCATGTCTTTTGGAAATCTTGCCCTAAATTTTCTGCTTCAGTTAAAGATGAAGAATTTTCATATCTAAAATCAAAATCTAAAGCATTGGGGAAGAACTCCGTACAGACATAAACAAAAAGTCCGCCAAAAGTAATTGCAATGGTGAGGTAGCTTATAGGATTTAAATACTTTTTTCTAACACCGTTAATGTATCCTCCTATAACTTCATCAGGTTTGGTGAAAAGGTGTTTGAATGTTACTAGAAAAGTGTTATCTATATTAAAAAATCTCTCGGTTGCATCATACCATAAGTTCTTCACCGTAAGTCTATTGCGAATTACCTTAGCGCCACAATCGGGACAATAGCTAAAATCCGTTCTTAAGTTGTTTTCGCAGTTCTTACAATTCATTGCACCAAATCTTGCTTCAGCATATTACTTAATTGGGTAATCGAATCGTACAGCACAAATTCCCCGTTTTTAATGTAGGAAATGAGTCCGGTTTCCTCACTGACCACTAGACTAAGTGCATCGGTTTTTTCACTAATACCAACGGCAGCTCTATGTCGTAAGCCAAAACGAAGGGGAATGTTACGTTCGTTAGACACCGGTAAGATTACACGGGTAGCTACAATGTAATTTCCAACAATAACCGCAGCACCATCATGTAATGTGCTGTTTTTATAAAATATACTCTCTAGAATTGGCTGGTTTATTTCAATATTCATACGGTCTCCCGTATTTTTAATAAAATCTAGGGAGTTGTTACGCTCAATAACCAAAATAGCCCCTGTTTTAGTGCTGGCCATTTTTTCGCATGCCTTTATAATGGAATCTACATCGGTATCGGTAGAAATGCCTTCTTGTTTTAAAAATTTAAAATGCTTTACAAAATTTCTTTTGTTCGCAAAATTGGTAGAACCGATCATTAATAGAAATTTTCGTATCTCCTGTTGAAATACTATGATCAATGCAATTAACCCAACTTGCATAAAGGCACCTACCATACTGCTGATCATTTGCATGTCTAGCAATTCGGTAAGCTTCCAGAAAGCCCAAACAATAACAATTCCGATAAAAATGTTGATGGCTACCGAGCCTCTTACCAGCTTATAAATGTAGTATAGCAGCACGGCAACAAAAATGATGTCTAAAACATCTGTAATCTTAAAGTCAATAAAATTTAAAAAATCCAAGCAGTACCGTTTTAGTAAAATTAAGAAATTAGATGACAAGAAATCAATATAAACTTAGGCATTTAATTGTTCATATAGTTTAACACATTCAAAAGCTTCTTTGACATCATGAACGCGCAAAAATTTTGCTCCCTTTTGTAAGCACACCATGTGTAGAGCTGTTGTGCCATTCAATGCCTGTTCGGCGGAAGTGCCCAAGGTTTTGTAGATCATGGATTTTCTACTGATACCAGCTAGTAAAGGTTGGTCTGTAAAACCCATGAGTTCCATTTTGTTTAAAAGTTCATAGTTCTGTTCAAGGTTTTTTGCAAAACCAAAACCAGGGTCTATAATAATATCTTTAATGCCCAATGCTTTGGCAGCAGAAAGTCTTTCGGAAAAATAAAAAAGTACTTCTTTCAAAATATCATCATAACTGGTTTGTTGTTGCATATTTTGAGGCGTACCTCGCATATGCATCATAATATACGGTACGTTTAATTGAGCTACCGTGCTTAGCATTTTATCATCTTGTAATCCTGCAGTGATATCGTTAATAATAGCGGCACCGTTTTCTATACATGCTTTTGCGACATTGCTTCTAAAAGTATCAATGGATAGAATGGTTTCAGGGAATTTCTTTAGTATAAGGCTGACAATAGGTTCTATCCGTTTCAGTTCAGTGGTTTCATCAACCTTTAAAGCGCCGGGTCTACTGCTATAGGCACCAACATCTATAAAAGTGGCACCTTCATTGAGCATTTTCTCTACCTGTTGTAATATACTTGACTCATCCTTGTATTTTCCACCATCAAAAAAAGAATCTGGAGTAACATTTAAAATACCCATTATTTTGGGTTGTTCAAGAGATATAAGTTTACCGCTGCAGTTTATGGTCATTGTTAATATTTGAAAGGATTTTGTGGCATTTTTCAAGTTTAAACCATCTATCTTGATGGTTACAATTTTTTAAGCGAAATTTACACAAATTAGATAGAATTACATGCTAGATACGGCAAAGGAATACGATGAGGTAATTCAGGTTTGTATAAATCTGTACCAGAAAAAAATGTCAGATTACGGTAGTGCATGGCGAATTTTAAGATTGCCGTCGCTAACAGATCAAATATTCATAAAAGCACAGCGTATACGCAGTCTTCAGGAAAACGCCGTACGTAAGGTCGATGAAGGTGAACGGTCAGAGTTTATCGGTATCATTAATTATTCTGTGATGGCATTAATTCAGTTGGAACTTGGTGTAGCGGATCAACCGGACCTAAGTACTGAAAAAGCGGTTGAATTATACGCAAAGCATATTAAAATCACTAAGGAACTAATGCTGAACAAAAACCATGATTATGGTGAAGCTTGGAGAGATATGAGAGTTAGTTCACTTACAGATTTAATATTGCAAAAATTACTTCGCGTAAAACAAATAGAAGATAATAAAGGTAAAACTTTGGTAAGTGAAGGAATTGATGCCAATTATCAAGATATGATCAATTATGCGGTATTCGCATTAATACATTTAGGTTCTGAATCAGAAAAATAAAAAATAGGAATGAAGTATTTAGTAGGTGTCGTTAGAATTTTTGTTGGAATACTTTTTATTATCAGCGGATTTATAAAATTGAATGATCCTGTTGGTTTTTCTTTTAAGTTAGAAGAATATTTTAGTCAAGGGGTATTGGATTTACCCTTTTTAACTCCATTTGCACTTGCCATTTCAATTTTGGTAGTTATTGTTGAGGTAATGGTAGGGGTTATGCTAATTCTTGGATATAAGCGTAAACTCACGCTTTGGACATTGTTGGCAATGATAATTTTCTTCACTTTCCTAACTTTTTACTCTGCATACTTTAATAAAGTGACCGATTGTGGTTGTTTTGGCGATGCCATAAAATTGACACCTTGGCAATCTTTTTCAAAAGATGTGGTGCTGTTGATACTTATATTGATCATTTATGCCGGTAGAAAGTATATAACTCCTTTGGTCAGTTCAAAAACATTGATGCCAGTATTGTATATCTCTTTCATTGCTTGTATCGGCTATGTGTATTATGTATTAAATCATTTGCCTGTTATCGATTTTAGACCTTATGAAATAGGTAAGAATATAGAGGAAGGTATGAGCACGCCAGAAGATGCTCCCAAGGCTATTTTTGAATACAGATGGAAGTTCAATGTGAATGGAAACGAGGAAATACATGTAACTAATGGCGACTACCCAACAGTAAACGGGGAGTTTATTGATGTTGAAACAGAAGAAATTCAAGCAGGATATGAACCACCGGTTCATGATTTTACAATTGAACAGGAAGGAGAGGATTTTGCCGGCTCGTTGTTGCAAGAACCAAAATTGGTAATGGTGATAGCGTATGATTTACGAAAGTCTAACCTTGAGGTTTTCAAAGAAATAAAAACGGTTGCCGATAAAGCGAAAGCCAAAGGCTACAAAGTAATTGGCATGTCTGCATCCGGACCTGATCAAACAGATGCTTTGAAGAAAGAATATAGCTTGGGTTTTGATTTTTATTTTACAGACGAGACTACATTAAAAACTATTGTAAGATCTAACCCTGGGGTATTGGTATTAGAGAAAGGTACCATTAAACAAAAAGTTCATTACAACGATTTAGAGAACTTAATTTTTGAATAAGATTTTAAACTGAAACAGAACAACTAGAAACATAAATATGAGAGCAAAGATAGTAGCAGGTAACTGGAAAATGAACAAGAATTTGGCAGAAACCGAAACACTTTTGGCAGAATTGTCGGCAAAACTACCCGATACAAATGCAGAAGTTATGGTAGCACCAACATATGTAAATCTTTCAAGTGCGGTACGTGCTTTGGATAATTCTAAAATAGAGGTTATTGCACAGAATATGCACTATGCGGAAAGTGGAGCATTTACTGGTGAAATTTCTGCAGATATGTTATTGAATATAGGAATTGACACGGCAATTATAGGGCACTCGGAAAGAAGAGCTTACTTTGGTGAAAGTGATGCCATATTATCTAAAAAGGTAATTACCGCTTTACAAAAAGGCATTCGTGTAATGTTCTGCTTTGGTGAGGAATTGGAAGATCGTAAATCTGGTAACCATTTTAAATTAGTGGAAAGCCAGTTGAAGAACGTACTTTTTAATTTAGAACCTTCAGCTTGGTCAAATATTGTTTTGGCGTATGAGCCTGTTTGGGCCATAGGTACCGGTGAAACGGCTTCTCCAGATCAGGCTCAGGAAATGCATGCGTTTATTCGTAAAACTATTTCTGAAGCTTTTGACGCTACTATTGCAAATAACATTACCATACTTTATGGTGGTAGTGTAAAACCAGGTAATGCAGAAGAAATTTTCTCTAAGCCAGATGTTGATGGTGGTTTAATTGGTGGCGCATCTTTGGTTGCCGATGATTTTATTGCAATCATTAATGCTATTTAAGTTCAGAAAACTATAATGAGCGATATTGTATATATTGAATACCGTTTTACGGTAAAACCTAAAGAACCGGCCTCAGACATTCTCATTGCAGAATTGGGTGAAGCCGGTTTTGAAAGTTTTGTAGAAGAAGATGATGATGTTTTGGCGTACATTCAAAAAACAGATTGGTCTATAGCTATTTTAGATGATATTTATATTCTACAAAATTCCAATTTTGAGATTACATATGAATATAAAGAAATAGCGCAAGAAAACTGGAATGCCACTTGGGAGCAAAACTTTCAGCCCATTATTGTAGATGATATATGCATGATCAGAGCGCCTTTTCATGAGAAGATAAAGGTAGATTATGATATTGTTATTGAACCTAAAATGAGTTTTGGTACTGGGCATCATGAAACTACACATATGATGCTACAGCATATTTTGCAATTAGATGTAAAAGATAAAACTGTTTTAGATATGGGTAGTGGTACCGGGGTTTTGGCAATTCTGGCGGGTATGCGTGGCGCTACATCCATAGATGCAATTGATATTGATAATTGGTGTTATTTAAACACTAAAGAAAACGTTGCTCGAAATAATATGGATTTTATATCTGTGTATGAAGGTGACGTTGCTTTATTGGAAGGAAAGAAGTACGATTTGATCATAGCTAATATCAATAGAAATATTTTATTGGCAGATTTACCTAGCTATGCGAAATCTTTAAACGAAGGGGGTATTTTATTGTTAAGTGGTTTTTATACCCAAGATTTGGAAATGATTTCACAAAAATGCACTGAATTACAGTTAAAATTTGAAAAAAACCTTGAACGAAATAATTGGGTTGCAGCAAAATATGTAAATTAGTTAGTATTAATTGAGATTCATATGAGCACAAAAGAAGAAATTTACGAAGAACTACTCCTTGAAGAAGAGACGGTTCAGCAAAATGAAATCGTTCTTTTTAATGATGAGGTGAATACATTTGATCATGTAATAAATACATTGATTTCGGTTTGTGAACATTCGCCAGAACAGGCAGAGCAATGTTCTTTAATTGTACATTACAAAGGTAAATGCACGGTAAAAACCGGAGAGTATGAAGAGCTTAAGCCGCAATGCTCAAAATTATTACAAGCGGGACTCAATGCAGAGATAACCTGAGTTTTTTAATTAATTTGTTAAACATAAAAAGACCCCTTATTTCTATAAGGGGTCTTTTTATTGATTAATCTAAAAAATAAATAAACTATAAGTTTAGAGAGAAATTATACCAATGGCACGCCATTCAATCTTTTTTCAATCTTCTTCTTTTTCTCGGTTAATCTTTTCATTACGTCCATTAAACTAGGATCCTTAGTTTCTTTATAAACTTCGTTGATGCTTAAGATAAGTGCTTTTGCCTCTCTCGATGCTTCTACTCGGTCACTAGTTGACATATTGCTCATTTTTCGACTCTCAAATTCCTGAGCTTTTTCAAGTAACTCCATGTGATGCTTTTTTTTCAAAGTTAACATAATATTCAAATTACGCAATTCTTTGTCGATTGTATATAGTTATGAGGCTATTAGATAATAGTATTTATGAACAATTTAACGAAATAAGGTGGTTTAAAGCCTTTTTTTCGAAATCAATTCACATTTTATTCGGTTAAAATTTTTCCTAAACCATATATCGGACCAAATTAGTTGGCGAAATAAGAATTTTCTAGGGTAATTATAGGTATAATTAGGAATTATGCAAAAAGAACTAAGGTTAAAAATCCTTATCTTATTTTTAAATGAATTTATTTGCCAAATCTTTAAAAAAAGATATATTTGTGTAATCGATTGCATTAAAATCGTTATTCATCAATTTTAAAGGTTTATAATGCAATGTTTTCTAAAAAAATAGCATCTAATTAAATTGTTAACTAGGGATTATTTTTCTTTTTAGGAAAGGAAATCGAATAAAAATAATTACAGAAATAAGTATGTCAGTGGTAGCTAATAAGACCTTTATAAGAGAAGATTTTTTATTGGAAAATAAATTTTCTCAAAGACTTTTTCATGATTTTGCATCGCATATGCCGATTATAGATTATCACTGTCATTTACCTCCAAACGATATCGCTAATAATCGTCAGTTTGAGAACTTGACCAAAATTTGGTTAGACGGTGATCATTATAAGTGGCGTGCTATGCGAACTTTTGGCATAGAAGAGAGGTATATCACAGGTGACGCCACCGGTAAAGAAAAATTTCAACAATGGGGTAAAACCGTTCCTTATACTTTAAGAAATCCGTTATATCATTGGACACATTTGGAGCTGTTGCGCTATTTTGATATTGATACCTTATTGAATGCGGAAACCGCTAATGATATTTATGATGAGGCTACTGCTAAGTTGCAAACGCCAGTTTATAATTGTCATAATCTAATAACCAAAATGAATGTTGAGGTTATTTGCACTACTGAAGATCCGATCGATAGTCTAGATCATCATGTCAAAATAAAGAATAGTGGTTTCAACGTAAAAGTGTCTACTGCTTTTAGACCGGATAAAGCGATTGTTATATCAAACGATACCTATTTAGAATATTTAGATAAACTAACTGAGGTAAGTAATGTGACCATTGATTCATATAAATCCTTATGCGATGCGTTGAGTGTACGTTTAGATTATTTTGAAGCAAATGGTTGTACGCTGTCCGATCATGGTCTAAGTTATGTTCCTTTTAGAAAGTTTACAGATGCGGAAATAGAAGGTATTTTTCAGAAGAGAAGAGCTAAAAAACAATTAACCTTAGAGGAAGATGAAAAATTTCAGACTTCCATTTTGTTGTTTTTATGTGAACAATATCATTCTCGTGGGTGGATCCAACAATTTCACCTTGGCGCATTGCGTAATAACAATGCAAGAATGACAAGGCTTTTAGGTCCTGATACAGGTTGGGATTCCATTGGTGATTACTCGCAAGCTGAGACACTATCTAAATTTTTGAATAGGCTAGACGCTAAAGATAAGTTGACAAAAACTATTTTATATAACCTAAACCCTGCCGATAATGAAGTGCTTGCTACCATGATCGGTAATTATAATGATGGTAAGGTAAAAGGTAAAATGCAATTTGGTTCTGGATGGTGGTTCTTAGATCAAAAAGATGGAATGACCAAGCAGCTCAATGCACTATCCAATATGGGACTAATTAGTTGTTTTATTGGTATGTTGACAGATTCTAGAAGTTTTCTTTCCTATCCTAGACACGAGTATTTTAGAAGAATAGTGTGTAATTTATTTGGACAAGAGATGCAAAGGGGAGAACTGCCACAAGATTTTGAGTTGGTAGGCAAAATTATACAAGATATCAGTTATAATAATGCCAAAGAGTATTTCAAATTTAATTACTAATGTTTCGGTTCGTAAAATCGTTTAAACCAATACTATGAAAAGTGCAAAAATACTATCGTTTCTTGTTTTGATCATTACCTGTTTAGGTTGTGAAATACAAAATGAAGTAAAGACTATTCGATTAGGGCATGGTTTAGATGTCAGCCATTCGGTACATAAGGCCATGGTAAAAATGGGTGAAGATTTGTTAGAGCGTTCGGGTGGTAAGCTCAAACTTGAAATATACCCTAGCCAACAACTGGGAACGGAGCGGGAGTGTTTAGAGCTTTTGCAGATCGGTAGCTTAGACATGACGAAAGTATCTGTGGGAGTATTGGAAAATTTTGCACCGAAAATGAAAGTGCTCGGTCTTCCTTTTCTTTTTAGAGATCGTCAACATTCGTTTAACGTGTTAGACGGCCCTATTGGTGAACAATTACTGAACGAAGGCGAGCAGTATTGGTTAAAAGGTCTAGGGTATTATGATGCAGGTAGCCGTAGTTTTTACACGATGAACAAACCTATTGAAAAACCAGAGGATCTTGTGGGAGAAAAAATACGGGTTATGGAAAGTGCAACGGCCGTTAATATGGTAAAAGCATTAGGGGGTTCACCAACTCCTATTTCATGGGGTGAACTATATACATCTTTACAACAAGGTGTTGTGGACGGTGCAGAGAACAACCCACCTAGTTTTTATTTGTCAAGACATTATGAAGTATGTAAGTATTATTCTTTAGATGAGCATACCGTTCTACCAGATGTACTATTAATTGGTACGTATGTTTGGAATAAGTTAAACGCGCAAGAGCAAGAATGGTTGCATGCTTCGGTAAAAGAATCTGTAAAGTACCAGCGTGTCTTATGGGCAGAGGCAGAGGAGGAAGCGCTACGTGAAGTTCAAAAGGCGGGCGTTGAAGTCATTCGACCAGATAAATCACTATTCGCAGAAAAGGTGAAAGGTATATACGAAGGATATAAAGATGATACAGAAATATATCCGCTTATCAAACAAATTCAAGAAACTAAATAATATACTATGCGAAACAAAATAGACGCCGTTTTAGGCAAGACATTGGTGCTTATTATGTCCGTTATGGTTATTAACGTACTATGGCAAGTTTTTACCAGATATGTAACCGGAAACCCAAGTTCCTTTACCGATGAATTGGCGCGTTATTTAATGATATGGATCGGAGTACTAGGTGCGGCTTACGTTTCTGGTCGCAATCTTCATGTGGCCATTGATATTTTACCGCTTAGGCAGAATTTAAAGACACAGAAAAAACTGAAGATTATTGTTACCGTATTAATCATTCTTTTTGTTTTATTCGCCTTTGTAATCGGTGGTACGCGTTTGGTGTATATTTCTTATGTGCTGGGGCAGCAGTCACCGTCATTACAACTTCCCTTGGCATTCGTATACGTTATTATTCCTATTAGCGGTTTGCTGATTATGTATTATAAAATTTCTGACCTAAAAAATATAAACTCATGATGGAGTATTTACCAATTCTAGTTTTAGTAATAAGCTTCATATGTTTATTATCCATTGGTACGCCGGTGGCATGGAGTATAGCAATTTCATCTTTGTTGACCATGTTGGTCAGTATACCTGCAATGCCTGCCTTTACAACGGTATCTCAGCGAATGGCGACCGGCTTGGACAGTTTTGCCCTCTTGGCCATTCCTTTCTTTGTACTATCTGGCGAACTCATGAACAAGGGAGGTATCGCACACCGGCTTATTGCATTCGCTAAAACCTTGGTGGGATCTTTTCCTGGCGGTTTGGCATTGATCAATGTGATAGCGGCCATGTTAATGGGAGCTATAGCTGGATCGGCAATGGCATCTGCATCGGCAATGGGTAGTATACTAGGTCCTGAAATGGAAAAAGAAGGATACTCCAAAGAATTTGGAGCTGCCGTAAATATCACTTCGGCAACTACGGGTTTAATAATACCACCTAGTAACGTATTGATTGTTTACTCATTGGCCAGTGGAGGTGCATCTATTGCAGCCTTGTTCTTGGCAGGATATATTCCTGGTATCATGACAGGATTGTTCTTGATGATCGTTGCTGCTTTTTGGGCTAAAAAGAAAAAATACAAAGTTGGTAAACGAAGTAGTTTAAAACAGGTCGGTAAAACTTTTATAGACGCTTTGCCAAGTCTTTTTATGCTCGTAGTGGTTATTGGAGGTATAGTATCTGGTGTTTTTACAGCTACCGAAGCTTCTGCTATAGCTGTTCTTTATAGTTTGGTTTTAGGTTTTATATATAAGGAGATAACCTTGCCTAAATTACCACAGATCTTGTTAGATTCTTCTGCAACTACTGCAATTGTAATGTTACTTATCGGGTCCTCTATGTGTATGTCTTGGGCCTTGTCGTATGAGAACATACCGCAAGACATTAGTTCTGGGCTATTAAGTCTTAGTGAGAACAAAATTGTGATTCTATTAATTATTAATTTGTTGTTACTGTTTGTAGGGATTTTTATGGATATGACTCCCGCTGTCCTGATTTTTACACCGATATTTTTACCCGTAGTAACCAAATTGGGTCTTGATCCCGTTCACTTCGGTATTATCATGGTATTGAATCTTTGTATAGGTTTATGTACTCCTCCCGTTGGCTCCGTCTTATTTGTTGGGGTAGGTGTGGCTAAAACGACAATAGAAAAGGTGTTTAAACCCTTGTTGCCCTTGTTCATAGCAATGATTATTGCATTGTTCTTGGTGACTTATATTCCGCAGTTAAGTTTATGGTTGCCTAGTTTGTTTGATTTGTAGTAGTTAAAAAATCTGCTATTTACTTGACGATTTTCTAACAACCAATTTTGCTGGCAACACCACATTGCTCTGTACTTTATCCATAGAATCGTTTTCAATTTGTTCTAAAAAAACTTGTGCTGCCATTTTGCCCATTTCTAATGGAGATTGATCTACGGAACTAATAGATGGTTCCATAAATTGGGTAAAAGGTTCATTACTAAACCCAACCACTCTTAAATCTTCGGGAATACGAACAGATTGGCTCTGCAGATACTTTACAGCACCCAATAAACCATTATCGGTAGAAGAAAATATGGCATCTGGTGGTACCGGTAAGTTCATTAGTTTTTCGGCGGCATCCTTACCCGCTTCCATATTACTTTTTAACGAGATTACATATTCATACCTGTATGGTAAATTGTATTTTGCCAATGCATCTTTGTATCCCTTAAAGCGATGTTTATAAAGTTCAATGCTTTGGTCAACATCAAAATGGGCAATTCTTTTGCAACCCTGTAGAATTAAATGTTCGGTAGCTTTAAATCCGCCTTGGTAATCGTCTATGGTTACGGTGCTAATTTCCTTAAATCTCAATACTCTGTCAAAAAGAATAAAAGGGGTGTTCTTTTTCAAAGACTCTCTAAATTCCTCCTTGTTTTGTTCTGTAAATGCGGTTGATAAAAGAATACCGTCTACTTGGGCATTAAGCAGGTTCTGTATTATTTTCTTTTCGCGTGTGGTATCCTCATAAGTTTGAGAAATAATAACATGAAACCCTTTTGGGTACAGCTCGTCTTCAATACCACGTATAACCGATGCAAAGAAATTTTTGTTGATAAAAGGTACAACGACACCCACATTTTTACTTTTACCACTTTTTAAAGCTAAGGCAAGTCGGTTTTGTTTGTAGTTTAATTTAGTGGCGGTCGCTAAAACGAGTTCGCGTGTTTTTTCGCTTATTTTAGGATTATTGTTTAAAGCCCTCGATACCGTTGCAGCAGTAATGTTCAATTCTTTTGCAATATCGTAAATGGTAGCTTTCTTGCTCATAGAATAATGTATGGCAAATTTACGAATATTGTGTTATATAAGATTGATAGAATCTACGTTTGACTTAAATTTTAAAGCTAAATCCTTTCTCCACTTTTTTATGATATTTCTCTTCGTCGAATTCAAATAGAAAAGCACCTTTTTTCGAAGAACTCATGTCTTTTTCTTTCAATTTGTTCAAAAGGTCAAAAGAGTTGAATTTATTGATGAAGTTTCTTTTGTCAAGTTCGGTATCCAAAATAGCTTCATATAACTTTTGGAGCTGTCGCATGGTGAATTTTTCGGGTAAAAGCTCAAACCCTACCGGTTTATTACTTGCTCTATTTCGTAATAGCAGAAGAGCATCTTTTACCATAGCATTATGATCAAAAATAAGTTCGGGAACATCTTTTATATCGAACCATTTAATCGGATTTTCCCTTAAAATTTCTTTACAATGATGAGCAATGTTAATCAGTGCAAAGTATGCTACAGAAATGGTTCTTTCAGCAGGATCTCGGTCTAACTTAGAATAGCAATGAACCTGTTCCATATAAACATTGCTCAGACCCGTTAAATTTTTTAATACCCGGGCGGCAGCTTCATCGAGGTTTTCTTTATTTTTAAGAAATCCACCAATAAGTGCCCATTCCCCTTTTGCAGGTTCGAAGTCTCTTTCAACGAGTAAAATTTTCAATTCTTCTTGATAAAATCCGAAAATAATACAATCTATAGCAAGAAGAACTTTGTCCTCTTTGCGATAATTATTCAAAACCATTACTAATTTTTTGCGGACCTAAATTAGTGAGTTTCATTTTAACAGCACCATTTTTAGAGTAGAAATGGCACATAATTTTTTTGTTTAGTAGTCTATTATTAAACGTGTTAGTGGTTAAAAAGGGGTTTATATTTAGACTAAAAAGATTCGTTTTTATTTTAATAAAATTCCCGCAGCAAGTGAAAAACGCAGGGCGGTCATTTTTTTTGCATAACTTTAAAAGTGCTAATCTATTTTTTAAAATTGTACAATTGTAGATAGCAAAAAAAAATTTTTTTATTACGGAAAATTGGGTGCTCATTTTAAAATTTCAGATAAATTTTAAAATGAAGTATTAAATTCTATTAATCACAAATTGTTATGAAATTGATGAATATATCTTTGTTTTTAGGGATGATTTTTGCTTTTTTGATAATATATTTAGGAAGTAAAGAGAATACGGTAAACTATAAGGTTCAAAATGAAAAAAGTGTAATGGGAATTGAAAGAAGTAGTTATGGTGTTACGGAAAATGATGAAAAAATAGATGTATTTAAACTATATAACTTGAAAGGTATTCAAGTTTCTATCATTACCTATGGCGGTAGAATAACAGCTGTTGAAACTCCTGATAAAAATGGAAATAAAGAGAATGTTGTTTTAGGTTTCAAAAACTTGGAACAGTATGAAAAACCAAACCCATATTTTGGAGCTCTTGTTGGTAGATATGGAAATCGTATTGCTAAAGGGAAATTCACTTTAAATAATATCGAGTATCAACTAGCAAAAAATAATGGAGAAAACAGCCTACACGGTGGTTTGGTGGGTTTTGATAAAGTTGTTTGGAAGGTGGAAGAAATTGAGGAGAATGAAACTTCGGTGCTTTTAAAACTTAGCTACCCTAGTAAAGATATGGAAGAAGGTTTTCCTGGAAATTTGAAGACAACGGTAACCTATATTTTGAATTATGACAATAGTCTAGATGTTCTATACGAAGCAACTACAGATAAAACTACCATTGTAAACCTTACACAACATTCATACTTTAATCTTTCGGGCGATTTCTCGCAAACAATACTAGATCATGTTGTAGAAATTAATGCGGATAAATTTGTACCTGTAGATAACACTTTGATACCCACCGGCAATTTAGCTTCGGTTGACGATACTCCGTTTGATTTTAGAGCACCAACCTTAGTGGGTAAACATATAAATTCGAAGAATGAGCAAGTTACCTTAGGTGGTGGTTACGATCATTGCTGGGTTTTAAACAATCAGGGTAAAGGCTACCGTTCGGTCGCAAAAGCATACCATCCGGCTTCTGGTAGAATTATGGAAGTGCTTACTGATCAACCGGGTATGCAGTTCTATACCGGTAATTTTTTAGATGGTACCTTACCTACACCTAATGGTGGGGTTTTTGGCAAAAGAAGCGGATTTTGTTTCGAAACACAACATTATCCTGATTCGCCAAATCAACCTCAATTTCCTAGAACAGTATTAGAGCCAGGTGAAAAATATGAAACTAAAACAACCTTTAAGTTCTCTGTTAATTAATTAAAATCAACCAACTCAACCAACCTCATGCAACAATTAGACAGTCTCGACTGGATCAGTATCTCATTATATTTTTTACTTCTGGTAGGGGTAGCCATATGGGTAATTCGAAAAAAAGAAGACAATACCGAAGATTACTTTTTAGCCGGTAGAAATGTCGGTTGGTTTGTAGTAGGCGCCTCAATATTTGCATCTAATATAGGTTCTGAACACGTAGTTGGTTTAGCCGGTACCGGTGCCAGTAATAAGTTGCCCTTGCTTATCTATGAAATACATGCATGGGTAGTTTTAATGCTAGGTTGGGTATTTCTTCCGTTTTATGCCCGAAGTGGAGTATTTACAATGCCAGAATTTTTAGAAAAACGTTTTGATGCTAGATCAAGATGGGTATTGTCCGTTTTTTCGATTGTGGCCTATGTGCTAACCAAAATCTCGGTAACCATTTACGCTGGTGGTGTAGTGGTATCTGCATTATTGGGAATCGATTTTTGGACGGGCGCAATTGCTACGGTGGTATTGACGGGACTATATACGGTTTTGGGAGGAATGCGAGCTGTGGTGTATACAGAAACCTTACAGGCTATTTTATTAGTAGTGGGAGCAGCGGTTTTAACATTTATAGGACTGGATAAAGTTGGTGGATGGGGAAGTATGGTAGATACCCTAGGGCCTGAATATTTTAATATGTGGAGGCCGGCAACAGATCCAGATTTTCCATGGCCATCGTTGTTCATAACAAGTACTATAGTGGGTATTTGGTATTGGTGTACAGACCAATATATTGTTCAGCGTACATTAACGGCCAAAAATATTAAAGAAGGCAGACGAGGTACCATATTTGGTGCTTTGCTAAAGTTATTGCCGGTTTTTTTGTTTTTAATTCCTGGTGTTATTGCATTGACATTAAAAATGAGGGGAGAATTACATTGGGAGAGTGCTGATGAAGCATTTCCCGTCTTAATGAGTAATTTATTGCCATCCGGACTTAGGGGTCTTGTGGCTGCAGGATTATTGGCTGCTTTAATGAGTTCATTAGCTTCGGTATTTAATTCTTGTTCCACTTTGTTTACGGTCGACGTATATAAAAAACTACGCCCAAATACCCCTGAGAAAGAATTGGTAAAAACAGGTCAGGTTGCAACTGTTTTTGTTGTGATCATCGGAATTATCTGGATTCCGATTATGGCAAACATTTCGGGCGTATTATATGAGTATTTACAGAGTGTTCAATCTTATATCGCACCACCCATTACCGCAGTATTTTTGTTGGGTATCTTCTACAAACGAATAAATGCTACGGGCGCTTTTGCCACGTTGATAATGGGCATAATAGTTGCCTTTTTTAGAATTGCGTTAGAGTTGCTAAAAGAGAATTTTGATTCAGATGGTGTATTGTATTATTTAGGAGATATGAATTTCTTGACATTTGGCGCCTGGTTCTTTTTATTCTGTTTAATATTTATGGTTGTAGTAAGTTTATTGACAGAGGTTCCGGATAAAAATCAAATAGCCAACCTTACTTTCGGTACCATATCCGAAGAAGAAAAGATTAAAAATAAGAGTAGTTATAATTGGGTAGATGTTAGTGTATCTATAGGTATTGTACTAATAGTAATAGGTATCATGGTTTTTTTCAATGGAAAATAAAGAACTAGATTAAATTTAAAAAAGTGCCATCTAACTTGAGGTGGCACTTTTTTTTATACCAACACGGCAAAATTATTCATGCATTATAAATATTTGTTTTTGAGGCAAGTAATACATGTTTAGAAAGTTACTTTTAAACAACTAAAAAATACTAGACATGCAAAAACCAAATAAAAGATTAGAAGGGCAAACGTGTATTATAACCGGTTCTAGTGATGGTATCGGTGAAGCAGTGGCCAAGGCAATGGGAATGGAAGGTGCCAATATTGTCGTGAATTATCATAGTAGTAAGGAGGAAGCTGAGGAAGTTGCGCATTGGATCAACAAAAACTCAAGTTGTGGAGATGCAATTGTCATAAAATGCGATGTTAGTAAAGAAAATGATGTGAAAGATATGTTCAAAAAAACAGTATCGGAATTTGGAACGGTAGACGTTTGCGTAGCAAATGCAGGTCTGCAATTGGATCATTCGTTGCACGAAATGCCTTTATCAGATTGGCAACGGGTTATTGATGTCAATCTTACCGGTCAATTTCTATGTGCCAAAGAGGCCATTATAGAATTTAAGAGAAGGGGAATGCGTCCAGAGATTTCCAAGTCGCTAGGGAAATTAATTCATATGAGTTCGGTGCACGAAGTTATACCTTGGGCTGGTCACGCCAATTATGCTGCATCTAAAGGTGGCTTGGTAATGTTGATGCAAACCATTTGCCAAGAGTACGGTCCCGATAAAGTACGTTGTAATTCCATAGCTCCCGGAGCTATTAAAACAGACATCAATAAAGATGTTTGGAGTACGCAAGAGGGTAGGGACGGAATGTTGAAATTAATACCCTACAACCAAATAGGCGTGCCAGATGATATAGGTAGTGTGGCAAGTTGGTTAGCGTCAGATGAATCTGAATACATTAACGGAACTACAATTTTTGTAGATGGAGGAATGACGTGCTACCCAGGGTTTACCGCCAATGGGTAATTGGAAATAGATAATAATACTAAATGCCATGAAGGTTTAATCTGCATGGCATTTTGTAATATAATTTTTTAAAGATGCTTTATTCCCAATTTGGCATATAGCCATTTGTAAATAATGTTTCATTTTCTATAATATCGACAACATCTAACTGCTTGCGAATAATGCTTTTTTCTGAAATTCCATCGTTGGAAGTATATGTGAAAACGACATAGCCTCCATTGGGTGCATATTTTGCATCTAGATTATTGAATCCGGTTGGTTTTTGTGTATCAATTTCGGTTGATGTATTGGTACTTAGATCATACTCAAAAATTCTGGTATCTAACTGGCGGTATTGGGCATTTTCTGTATTGGATACATCTCTAGTATATAAAACCTTGTTTCCGTCCAATGAAAAATCGATTCCGCCTAAGGCACCAGTAACCCCTGTTATAATGGTTTGGGTACCTAAGCTTGAATCAGGATTAACTATTCTTAGCTGCGCATTATAACCTTCGGCATTATTGAGTTTAATAACTACTTGTTCATTTGCAGGGTTGGTTGCTACTTCGGTTATAAATTCTTCGTTTAAGGCTTCATATACCAATCTATTTCCAGAACCGTCAATATTTATAGTATAAAGTTTATTAAAGTTAGAATAGTAAATAGACCCGCCATTATTATGCCATGCATATTCAATTTCATCTTGTCTAAAACCGGCAATTGGTATTTCTTGAGTTAATTGTTTTTGATTGGTTCCATCTAAATTCATAGTAAACAGATGCGATTCACCACCAATTGTTCGTATAAATGCTATTTTTTCAGCTAATCTATTTGTTTTAGGTCTATAAGAATTCAAGTTGTCAGTTGTTAACTGTACCTCGTTCTGATTTATTTCTTGACTATTGTTACCTACAGGCTCTCCTCCTGAAAATATCACATTATTTCCATTTATATTTCTAACGAACAGAAAACGATTAGTTTCAATTCCTTCTAACTGAAAGTTGCTTATTTTACTTTGAACGGGATCGGTAATATTATCACTTGCGGTTACTTGCCAAAAATAAGTAGCGCCAATAGCCAAATTTTCTACAGTAAAGGTCGTATCTGCTACCGTAGTGAACAGCTGCGTTTCACCTGTGTTTCCATTTCTAAGTTCAAGGGTATATTCAATATCATCTTCGTCACTGGCGGCAGATGACCACAAAAATTCAACGGGACTTGTAACCTTTATTTGTTTATCTGCAGGGAAATATAATACTGGTGTTAATGGTTGAAGATTTGAAGCAGAGGTACTATCCATCTCAAAAATTACTGTAGTTGATTTATCAATAAAAATACTTGCAGCTTCAAATGAAGTTTCATAGTTGTCTTTATCTGCCTGTATTGAATAGTCTCCTGTTAGAATATCTTGAATAGTAAAATTTCCATCACTATCGGTGAAGACTGTAGTAGAAGCAGGGTTAGTTGTAATTTTTACATTTTCAAGAGGTAAGTTATCACCATTGGTAACCACTTTACCTTCAAGTGATCCAAATGATTGGTCACCAAGGGTTTCTTCTTCACATGACAAAAACAACAAAGAGAAACAAAGTGCTGCAGAGTAGGATATGTTTTTAAAATGAGTCATTCGTAGTACAATTAGATTATTAAAGTTTATTTCCAATTCTAAATTCCATTCCTATGCTAAAGTTATAATAGAAGTCATCACGTTTACCATTAACTACATCATCTATGGCATCACTTGTTGTGTGGTTATTTTCTGCACTTAGAAAAAAGGAAAGTTTAGGATTAAGATTATATTTTAAGGCAAGACCGTATTGTAAATTAATACCAGAACTATCTTCTGTAAGATTAGGATCTGGAGTTCTTATGTCAAAAATACCACCAGCGCCGGCATATACATATGGTGTTAGCCTGTCTAGAGGAAGAAAAGTGTAGCCCAGGGTTATATTTCCGGTCATATATTCTTTATAAAAATCTTGACCACCTTTAAAATAGAAATAATCACCATTAAGACCAATGTCAAATTTGGGGGATAGATAAAGGCTATATTTGAATCCGCCTCCATAACCAAATGATTTATTGGTGAAATCTCCATTAAATATGGGAGCGTTACCTTTTACTGATATTCCTGATCTTAAAACCTCACTTGCCTGGGTTCTGTTATATAGAAGAGTAGACTCTTCTTCGGCTTTTCTTAAATTATATGTAGTAACTAAAGAATCGTTCTTAACCGTTCCTTCGGCAGTGCTCCAAAGATTATCTTCTACACCCTCTACTATTAAAGATTCCACAGCGTTTTCAATAGCATTTTGTATGGCTAATTGAATAGGTTCATTTTTTGTAATACCAGTTTCCACTTCTAATAACCTTTGAAACTTTACATATTTAAAGAGACTTGCATCAATAGCTTGCGATAAAATCGTTTTAGAAACATAAACAGTCTTTAAAATTTTACCATTAGATGTGGATACAGCTCTCAAATAAATAGTAATTCTATCTTGGCGATATTGAGTGGAGCCACCAACACCAAAATAACGTGCTCCATAACCACCAGTAATAATATTGGTGTCGTAAGAGATTATACCACCCTCTAATAATATTCCGGCATAAAGTAATGGTGGCAAGTTGGGCTTATTACTTTGATCACCAGTATATTCTTGCCTCGTGGAGCGGATGATATTTCTCTCATTTAATAAATTTGAGAGGTTTTCCCTTTCTATGGGTGTAAACCACTTAGAATCCTCCAATGCCTTAATAAGCATAGTTGTAGCACCTTGTGGAACAGCAGTGCTAAAAGTGCTTGCATTTTCTACACTTTTATATTGCCCAGTTTGATCTTTAAAATTATATACACCAACCACTATGGGTTCACTGGGTAAAGGCAGGTTTTTTAATGATGCAGATTCTGTAGTTGTTTCACCAATTCTTGATGTGCTTGGGGCAACTGGTTGGTTGTAATATGCTCCGCAACTGTTAAGTAAAGTCAGCAAAGCTATTATATAGATTTTTCGAAGTAATGTCATGAAGGTTTGCTTAGTTGGGTACAATAATTTGAGTTTGTTCACCTGTTGAAGTATCTAAAATGTTTATGACAAGACCTTCGCCAGATTCAAAAACTTCTAATAATAAACTACCTACATTGAAGGTACCAGGCTCAAGTCCGTCACCAAGTTCAGAATCAAATACTGATCGGGTTAACTCACTAAGTAATTGTCTGTTCAAACTTTCTTGAAAATCTTCAAGTTCAGAAGAATCGTTATCAAAACTGTTATCTGCGGTAAATGAATTTTGTGCATTCGCTGAACTCAGTAACCATTGATAATTAAAGGTATCTCCTCCAAAATTTGGATTTTTAGGGGTATATACAAATTGCTGCGAATGGCAGTAGCCAGAAATACCTAATAAAAGAAAAAGTAGAAAGGTTTTTTTCATAATTAATATTGAATTGTATTTTGCCTAATGGCTTTATTCTGCTGAAAATAGTAATTGACCCGCGCTATTGATTGGTCTACCATTTCTTTGATATATGAACTTCTTGGATTTAAAAAAAACTGAACAACTAAGTCGTCACCGGCGAAAATTTGAATCTGTGTATTACCACCAATCGCTAATACTTCATCGACTTTTACCATCTTATTCCCTTTAGTATTATTGTTATTGTATGCCAGATAAAACATTTGATAAAAATCTCTACCTGGTTTTGTCTTTGTATTTTCAAATACCAAACCTGTTAATAAATCGATATCCTGTGCATGATCTGATTTTTTTTGCGGTACGGCATCTTCTTGTATAATTACTTTGGGTTTCATAGCATCCTCGCCCTCAAAACCGTTGATTACAATACGGTCTTTGCCAATAACATTTTCATTCTCATAAATTAAAATGAAAATGATGGTACGTTCGCCATTGCTTAGATCCAAAGTGGCACTACTTATGTTTTTTAGTTCACCGGATTCCAAAATGAAGAATTGTTCATCATCAAATTGCGCCTCTATCGAATTTATGGATTGATTTTTTGTAATTAAAGCTTTATAACTGAGACTCTTCTTAATACTTGTTTTGTTATAGGCAGAAAAGATAATATTTGTTAATACATTCTCCGTTTGTATGTTGATACGGGCTTCTACTTCGCTATTAAATTGTGCTAGTATTGGATAGGGAGAACCATATAAAGCTATCATGAATAGGAAGAGGGATTTTTTTAAATTCATGATTAATTTTTTATTACATCTTGTGCTGTAAGTAACCTTTTTTGTTGTGTTAATTGGTTGTTTTTAGTGTCAAAAATGGTTAACGTTATTTCAGTGTAATCCTGGGGTTCAAAATTTATGGAGGTGGTAGAAAGTGTTTTTTTATGACCAGGTTCTAGAGTAAATTCTCCACTCTGTGTGTTATAATTGGTATTACCATTCAAACTTCTTTTTTGAACTTGTAGTACATATCTAAGTTGTTGCTGTTTTGCAGTATTATTGACACAAATACCACTAATGGTAATTAGGTTGTTTTCTAAGGGCTGTATAGAGATTGTAGGTTGTAAGGCAACTTCTTTGGTCTGCGCAAAACTCGATAACACCGTGCACATTAACATAAAGAAGAAGTAGGTTTTTTTAAGCATGATCAACTTTAGGGTTAACTTAGTTAATACTTCTAATGATTAAACTTTGGGAACCATTGTCCATGGTTATCCTCATTTTGTCTACAATACCATTATTTCCTTCTATTATTAAGTTTTGTCCATTGCCATTTTGTTGAATGGTACGTTCCAATAACTGCTTGTTATTAATGGAGTTGTTATACTCTATTAGCGAATTGTTATTGCCATTTTGAGTAACAGAATAATCTATGACCGCAGCTTTTAAGTCTAAATCTATTGTATTGTCGTTACCAAATTGATGTAGATGTATATCGCTAATCTGTACTGATGCGGAAATATCTGAATAATTGTTATTTCCAATTTGATGAATAAAAATACCTTTATTTACAACATTCATATTTGATGAGGCTATAGTTTCATTGGATTCTAGCAACAAGTAGTTAAGATGTTGTTGATTGGTTCCAAAACTATTAGGTAATCCGGTTTCCACTTCAATAATTCCTTGTGCCCCTAAATGAAATAAAGAAAGACTTGCAAAAATTGAAAGGATATTAATTCGTAAATGTTTCATTTTTAAATTTCAAAGTAAAAAATATAAAAAAGGTACGGAACATTTTAAAATGCTCCGAAACCTTTTTGATTTTGTAACTCGTACAAATTATTTGACTTTTAGTTAGATTGAGTTACATTGGCGATGTTATTAGCGCCATTTTGCATTATAGTATTAGTATGTCCTTGACCTATTTGAGTCTGCTTTGCAAAATTATTATTACCACCTTTTTGAGTGATAATACTTTCATTGAAAACATGCTGCCAATCACTAGATCCATCTTTTTGAATTACGATAGCTGTATTACTATTACTTCCTAATTCTTGTGTTACAGTACTTCTGTGACCACTACCTGTTTGTGATACGTTTGCACTTCCATTATTACCGTCTTGCATTATATCACTTTGATTTCGCCCACCTAGCTGATTAACAATTGCAGTGTTGGTATTACCAGTTTGATTAACATCACTACGGTTATAATTTGTTCCTGAAATAGTAGGATAATCAGTAGTTTGTTTAATAGTAGCTATGTTTCCATTACCAGACTGATCAACGAAACTATCTGACCATTTAGTTTTGTTTTGAGTAACATTAGTAGTGTTGTTATTTCCAGATTGATCAACATCACTATAGTTAAATCTACCTTCACCGCCATTAGTATGTCCTTGATAAACAACTGCTTTATTCACGTTACCAGATTGATCAATATCACTTTCATTATCTTTATCCGATTGACTGACAGTAGCTTCATTACCAGAACCCATTCCTTGAGTAATATAACTATCATTACCAGTGCCACTCAAATTTTGATTTACTCTTGCCATATTATTATTACCTGATTGATTTACTTCACTACTTTGATCAGAACCGTTTTGATAAACTTTGGAATCATTCCCATTTCCGGATTGATCTACTAGGCTATAATCACCACCAGTAGTACTAATTTGATCTACGTATGCGTCATTATTATTTCCGCTTTGAATAATAGCAGATTCATCTTCATTACCTCTTTGTCTTGATGTTGCATTATTTCCATTGCCGCCACCTTCAACGATAATAGAAGATAAGTTCATATTTCCGGATTGTAGAATTTTACTAGTATTTCCGTTAGCATCTTCTCCTAGCTCACCCGGATTTGGACCTGTTCTTCTTTTACCAACAGAAATGAACCCTTCGTTATCATTACCTACCTGATCCAACTTTGCAACGTTTCCATTACCCCAAATATCAACAGCCTGGGGATCGCTGAAATATACGTTGCCCGTATTAATGCCTTGATTATTGCTGATACCATTTTGATCAATATCCACGTTATTATTTTTTCCTGAAACATCCACTGTGGCGTTGTTCATTGAACCATCTTGCTTAACATTTACCATGTTGGAATTTGCTTCGTTTGCAGATATTTCTATTACTGTATTTTGATCAACACCAGTTTGCGTTACATCTGTGACATTGCCATTACCACCAATTCGAACTACCGATCTGTGGACTTGCCCTGTTTGCTTTACATCGGTATCATTATTGTTCCCTTTTTGGGAGACATTATTGTCATTGGTTTGCGCCATTACAAATGACCCCATTGCTAGTGCCATGGCACTTAAAATTACTTTTTTCATACGATTAATTTAAATATTAATTATTGGTTATAACTCTTTGTGGGTATTTCTAGCTGGTAGAAATAAGAATTAAACAAAAACTAAAAAAGGAGTGGGGGTAGACCTTATTAGCAGAAACTAAAAATCATTAGAAAATTATAAAATGTACGGGGGGAAAGCTTTACGGGGGATAAACTCGTGCAATAAAAAATAATCTAATTACTTTTTATATTTCAGTTGCTTATCAATTCTGAGAACAAGTTTATTAGTTTGCTTTGTGCTTTTTTAAATTAATCGTTAAAATGCAATATTAACAGTTGAGTAGCATTGCGGTTGATTTTGTGCTAAATCAATATTTTTTATAGGAGATAATTGAATAATAAGCAAAAGTTAAGTTGATTTTAATAAAACATTAAATTATTTATTTTAATTGGTATTTAAACAAAAAAATAGCCACCCAATTGGGTGGCTATTAGTTATTTTAATGTGAATTAATTACTGCATCAAAGGAGTGTAATCAAATTTTTGACCACCAACAGATGCATCTGCCATCAATCCTGCTTTTGGTAAAGCAAATACGGCAACACCATCTCTATATTTTGCATTAACTGCAACTCCAGATTTAATAGCTACTGCAGAGGCTTCAGCAGAAAATTCAAAATCTCCTTCTTTAAACTCTTCTAAATCTTCGTTAGTTTCAAAAAAGATTATTTCTGTAATAGCTTGTCCACCAGCTTGTAGACCTACACTTAACTTTTTAAGATCGGCCATACCTACCTTGGTGCCATCTTCATAAACTACACCGTTACCCGATGCACCACCTATGATAAATCCTCCTTTACCTACATTTGGAAATACTACATATCCTGCAGAGTTTTGGAAAAATTGGTCCAATCCAACTTCCATTGTCATTAATTTTTCTTTTGCTTTATCGGCATCTTTCATCACCTTTTTATCTTTATCACTTTGGGCATTTACACCAACGGCTAAAAATAATAAGGTAGCGAATGTTATTGATTTTAAAATTTTCATGTGTTCTAAATTTTTATGTATTAGTAATAATTTCTCTACTTCAAATGTAGAATTAAGTAGAAATATTCGTTGTTGTTATAACATATAATTTTGATTCAAAAACATGTTAAATATTTGTGAATCAGTTAATTGTAAGTTAAAAATATAATATTCAAAATCAGTGAAGATGCTAAATGCTTTATTCCAAGCATTTTAAGTTATTATTTGATTTCTTAAAAATTTGTTAATTAATTGTTTTCGTATTATATTCATATCATAATTATAAGGTAGGGTTTATGGATAAGCAAGAAAATTTTTTTGATTCTAAAATGATAGCAAACCTTTTAATTGCGCTAGCGTTACTTTTATCGGCGGTCTATTATATAAAGAATTCCAATGAAATAGAAGATGAAGTAAATAGTGTACTCGTATCTTCCTTACAGGATGTGAGTAATAGCTTAGCAGAAGAGACTACAAACAAATAAATAACTACAATTTCTGACCATTACCACGGCTGCAGGTGAATAATCTGCGGCTTTTTTTTGTAATTATTTTTTTCCAACGATTACATTGGTAATTAAAGCCGCGACTATCATTAGTATTCCGATAAGGCTCCAAAGGGAATATATATCACCAAACCAAAATATGCCCACCATTATCGTGAATATCACTTCAATATATTTTAATGGAGCCACTAAATTAGTCTGTGCAATTTGAAAGGCTTTAGTCATAAACACTTGACCAAAGAAACCAAAAATACCAAGACTTAAAAACAAAAGCCAATCTATTCCAACCGGGGTTATCCAGTTACCTATGCTTAAAATACCACCTATTACCGTACCCGTAAACATGAAATAATTAACAATGACCATGGGGTGGTCGTTATTACCAATTTTTCTAATTAGAACATATACCAAACCACTAAATACAGATGCCGCTAAAACCAATAGTAAACCTGTAGTATTGATATTATCGTCAAATCCTTTAAGAACCAAAACACCGGCAAAAGCAAATAAAAATAACAGCCACTGTATGGGTTTTAGTTTTTCTTTCAACAACAAGACAGCAAAAATTGCAGCGTAGATAGGAGCTAAATATCGTAAGGAAACTGCCGTGCCTACTGGCAGGTATTGTAATGACATAAAAAATAAGCTCATTGCCGTTAATCCCGCAAGGGCTCTAAATATCATGAACCTTCTATTATTACCCAGTATAGGAATTTTATTGATCAAAATATAGGATGTACCTAAGACTAATGATCCAATAGTTCTGAAGAATACAATTTCGAATGTAGGAAAGTGGCTTAAATATTTAACGAACGAGTTCATTAGACTAAACGAAAACGTACTAATGATCATAAATAAAATTGCCTTCTTCACAGTCCAAAATTGTCCTTGCAAAGTTAAAGGGGCGCTATAGATATCCCCGAGTAAATTTGTGATAATTGTGGGTTATTCTTAAGTTTTATCATTCTGATAATATTAACTAATAAAAGGTTGTTTTTCAATGGTGTAATTGAAGTTTATTCATCATACTAAAAATAAAGAGAGTCATTTTTTGACATTTATGAGACTCAAATTCTAATTGTATCTCCAAAATAGTGTGTCAATTATATTTATGGTTAATAATACCGAAGATAAAAGTTATAATAGAGGTAAGGTTAGAGATAATTTTTCATAATTCTCTTAACTTGGCATCACAATATAAATCGTCTAATCAAATAGCGAGTTATTATTTTTTAAATTATAATTACAACTAAATAAATACAAAATAAATGAACGAATTATTATCCTTGAAAGATAAAAATTATGCCCTTTCTGGCGGAACAGGAACCTTAGGTGGTTCTATTGCCAAATATTTGGTAGAGAATGGTGCTAAAGTTTTATTGCTAGGTAGGTCAGAAGATAAATTAAAGGATAAACAGAATGAATTGAATGCACTTGTGGAAAACAGTACGTTCATTTTCAAAGTCGATGTCATGGACGAAAATGAGCTTATTGATTTAAAGAATAAAATCAAAGAAGACTTCAATCATCTAGACGGACTAGTAAATCTTGCGGGTGGTAATATACCTGGGGCAACGGTAAAACCAGATCAGACTGTTAGAGACATTGCTATGAGCGATACTAGAAAAGTAGTGGATATTAATTTATTCGGCACTGTTATCCCAACGGTTATTTTAAGTGAATTAATGGTAGAACAAGGTTATGGGTCTATTGTAAATATTTCTTCAATGGCTGCAAAACAAACCATATCTAGAGTTCTTGGATATTCAATGGCAAAAAGTGCTGTTGATATTTTCACAAAATGGATGGCTAATGAGTTAGCTTCTAAACATGGTGATAAAATTAGGGTTAATGCAGTGGCACCTGGTTTTTTTATAGGAAATCAGAATAGACGTTTGCTTACCAACGAAGATGGTTCTTTTACTGAAAGAGGAAACAGTATCATTAAAAATACACCTATGGGTCGTTTCGGAGATGCGTCAGAATTGAACGGTATGGTTCACTATCTTCTTAGTGATGCATCTAGTTTTGTTACGGGTAGTATCTTTGATGTTGATGGTGGTTTCACATCTTTTTCCGGTGTATAATAGAATTTATTTTTATTGCAAAAAACAGTTATTTTCATCTTGTTTTAACTGTTTTTTGTAATCGATTACCTAACTTTAAAACTGATTTTAGTGGTTGAATTTTACCTGGTTTTTTGTGTAAATTTTTTCTATCTAATTCAGAGTTCCCTATTTACATAATTAGTTTTCATGCGTACTATTCATATTGGTTTTCTAATCACTTTCTGTCTTTTAATTTCTTGTCAAACCAGCTTTAAAGAAACTCAAGTTTCTTTAGAACCCTATACTGTAGAGAAAGGTTTTAATTTAAAAGTATTGGCGGCAGAACCACTATTAAAGGCTCCCGTTGCTATAGATTTTGATGCAAAGGGTAGAATTTGGGTTGCTCAAATGCCCGGTTATATGAACGATTTACAAGGTTCTGGCGAAGAAGATCCAACCGGTAGTATTATAATTCTTGAAGATTTGGATGAAGACGGAATTGCGGATCATTCAAAAATTTTTATGGATAGCTTGGTGATGCCTCGTGCCTTAGCGCACGTTTATGGTGGTTTGCTATATGCGGAGCCTCCGTATTTATGGTTTGTTGATATAGAAGACGATAAACCGGTAAACAAAGTTATGGTCGATTCTATATATGCGGTTGAAGGAAATCCAGAGCATCAACCTAACGGATTGGAATTGAATATTGATAACTGGATTTACAATGCTAAGTCCAATTTTAGGTATAGAAGAATTGACGGGGAATGGAAAAAAGAGCCTACCACCTTTAGAGGGCAATGGGGTATTACCCATGATAATTTTGGAAGACTATATTACAATGACAATTCCAGAATTTTGTTGGGAGATTATGTGTTGCCCAATACCGTAATAGAAAATAAGTATTTTACCCCTAACGCCAGTGTTGATAAACTTCTTACCAATGATCAAAGAGTGTATCCTGCTTTTGCAGGATCTGTAAATAGGGGGTACGCAAAGGGAGTGTTAAATGCAGATAGTATTTTAGTTAATGCTACTGCTGCTTGTAGTCCGTTGGTTTATAGAGGTGGTAAGTTTACCGAGTCATATGAGGAAAATGTTTTTGTCTGTATTCCTGAAGGGAATTTAATTAAGCGTGTTCTTTTAAATTTTACTGGAGACTCTACCATTGCTCAACAAGCTTGGCAAAAGAAAGAATTTATTACGTCTACAGATGAAGGCTTTAGACCGGTAAGCTTAAAAAATGGACCTGATGGAAATATGTATGTTGTTGATATGCATAGAGGTATGATTGGTCATCATGCTTATATGAGTCCGTATTTAAGGGATAATGCGAAAGCAAAAGAATTGGATACTATTGTGAATTTTGGAAGAATCTTAAAAGTATCCCGTGAAAATATTGAAGAGAATGTTACACCAGACTTTAATAGTTTGAACGGTAGTGAATTGGTAAAGTTGTTATTGAACGATAATGGTTGGGTTCGCGACCGTGCCCAGCATTTTTTAATCTTTAAAAAATTTAATGCTGTAATTGATGAAGTAAAAGAGCTTGCATTGAATACAAAAAAGCCATTAAGTCAAATTCATGCATTGTATGTGCTTGAAGGTTGGAATGCATTGTCCTTCGATTTTCTTGCCGATGTTGGTAATAAAAGTGAACCTCAGGTTGCTTCACATGCCCTAGTATTGTCAAAAGATTTTATAAGTGTGAATTCTATTGACCAGGCAAACAACTTCTTTACTGAAGTTTTAAACAGAATTGATGTAGGTTTAGATGTGTATTTGGCAAATGCTCTTGGTCACTGGATAGCACTCGATAAAGAAAAATTTAAGCCATTGCTTATTAAAGTTCTGAAACGAAAGGAGCAAAATACTACGGTTACCGATGCCGTTTTAAGTAGTATAGCCAAAACTGATTCCATTTTGTTGAATGATGGTAGCATTAGGCAAAATTTTGAAAACACCCCTTTTATTGAAAAGCTGGAAAAAACATTGGCCAATAAAAAAGAAGACAGAATGAACGCTATCTATACGCGCGAAGTAATTCTTGAAGATACACGTACTAGCGGGTCTAAAATGTTCTTTCAGATCTGCGCATCGTGCCATGGAGCAGATGGAAAGGGTATAGATGGGCTGGCACCACCACTTATGGGGTCGGAGCACGTAAAAAATACAGAGCGTTTGGCGCTAATTATTTTACACGGCTTAGAAGGTCCTGTTCATGTAAACGGAAAACGCTATGATATAAATTTGGCAATGCCCGGACTTATTAGAAATGAAACAATAAGCGATCAAGATATTGCCAATATTATATCATACGTTACCAATGCTTTTTCTGATCGATCCAAAAGATTAAGCGAAGAACGAATTGGTGAATTAAGGAATGTAAAGTCAGCAACGGGAATGGAATTCACCGAACCTGAATTACAAGCGTTAGATGAGAAATAAAGATAGCGCTATTTCAAACTTTTTCTGATCCCCATTTCCAAGCCCCTTAATTCGGCTAAACCTCTTAGTCTACCAATACCGGAATACCCTGGGTTGGTTTTTTTTCTAAGGTCATCTAACATTTTGTGTCCGTGATCAGGGCGTAAAGGCATTCTGGTATCTTTACGGCCAGAGGCTTTTCTTTTATCCTGCTCTTTGATCAAAGCTTTCATTACACCATACATGTCAACATCTCCCTCTAAATGGTTGGCCTCATGAAAATTTCCATCAGCATCACGTTGTGTGCTACGTAAATGGATAAAATGAATTCGATTTCCAAGACGTTCTACCATTCCAGGTAAATCATTATCTGGTCGAACACCAAATGAACCTGTACAGAAAGTTAATCCGTTGTTTGGGCTATCCACTGCTTTATAAAGGTCAACAATATCTTGCTCCGTACTTACAACGCGTGGTAAGCCTAAAATAGGGAAAGGTGGATCATCTGGATGAATACACATACGTATACCTGATTTTTCTGCAACCGGAATAATTTCCGATAAAAACTCGAATAAATTATGCTTCAATTCATTCGGTCCGATTTTATCATAGGTAGCTAAAATGGTATTGAATTCTTCTAATGTATATCCTTCTTCAGCCCCAGGTAACCCTGCAATGATATTGCTTATTAATTTCTTTTTTCCTTCTTCGGTAAGTTGATCAAAATATATTTTAGCGGCAGATTTCTGAGCGTCTGTATAAGTGTTTTCTGCACCTGGTCTTTTTAGTAAATACAATTCAAAGGCTGCAAATGCATCGGCTTCAAATCTAAGTGCTGTAGAACCGTCTTCTATTTCAAAATCTAAATTCGTTCTGGTCCAATCCAGTACAGGCATAAAGTTATAGCAAACCGTATCTATACCGCATTCGCCTAAATTGGATAGTGTTTGTTTGTAATTTTCATAGTAAGTCTTATAATCACCATTTTGGGTCTTGATCTGCTCGTGGATAGGAACACTCTCTACAACAGACCATACTAAGCCCGTTGCTTCAATTATATTTTTACGCTCCATTATTTCTTCAACAGACCATACAACGCCATTGGGAATATGGTGTAGTGCGCTTACAATACCTGTTGCACCTGCTTGTTTTATATCTGATAATGATACCGGATCATTTGGTCCGTACCAACGCCATGTTTGTTCCATTTTATTCTTACTAATTTTTTATTATACTCCGCTAAAAGCACTAAATCCTCCATCAATCGGTACTACCACTCCTGTTACAAATTTAGATGCATCGGCACATAAATAGTGAATGGTACCGTTTAACTCATTGGTTTCTCCAAATCGTTTCATTGGTGTGTTTCTAATAATGGTATCTCCACGTTCGGTAAATTTACCGGTTTCTTGATCAACTAATAAATTTCTATTTTGGTTGCCTATAAAAAAACCAGGGGCTATAGCGTTTACACGAATACCGTCACCAAATTTGGTAGCTAATTCTACGGAAAGCCACTTTGTAAAATTATCTATTGCAGCTTTAGATGCTGAGTATCCTACAACTCTGGTAATTGCACTTTGTGCCGTCATAGAAGAGATATTGATAATGACACCTTTGTTGTTATTGACCATTTCCTTGCCAAATACCAAAGCTGGTAGAATACTGCCAAAAAGGTTTAAGTCTACCACTTTTTTAAAATGATCAAGGTTAACATCAAAAATGGTTTGGTCTTCACCAATAGTAGCCCCGGGCATGTTACCGCCGGCTGCATTAATTAAGATGTCAATTTTACCGTGCTTTGCTATAATTTTGTTTGAAATCTCAACCAAGCTTTCTTTATCTAATGCATTGCACACAAAGCCTGTTACCTTGTCGCCAATCTTTTTTAATTTTGCTATGGCTGTGTTTACAATATCTTCTTTGTAGTCTAAGATAACTACGTTAGCACCGTTGGCAAGTAAGTAATTTGCCATTTCTCCACCAAGTATTCCACCACCACCGGTGATAAGAATTACTTTGTCTTCTATACTGAATAAGTTCATTTTGTTGCTGGTTATTGTTTTAAGTCAATTGAATGAACCCCACTTTTAAGGATTATTATTTTTTGAATTGGTTTTATTTTTTTTCCATTGTGCCTGCCTTTTAGATTATTAGGGGGAACTGTAAATTCAGCGGACATGTTATCAGGTATTTCTATGGTATAATGACGGTTATTTTTGTCTTTTTTAAAATTTGCGATAATAGCACCGTGTTTAGTAGGTACTTTAATATTGGAATACATTAAGTTGGCTAGTTGAGGTTGTATTTCTGCTACTTTAAACCCTGGTGTTTTAGGTTTTATGCCCCACATGTAACGTGTAGTAATGTTTAAGGGTGGCGTACCCCAAGCATGGTTCCAGTCAGCATTTGGTTTGTATTTTACATCCCACGCTTCCATAGTCATGGTGGCGCCAACTTGTATCATATTCCACCAGGTTCTATCGCCTTTGGTTTCTGTAATGAGGTCTAATGCATATTGTGCTTCGTTACTTAGATATAAACCTTCAAGCAAATATTGGGCCCCGTACACGCTACAGGCCATACCTCTGGTTTTTATAAAATCAGTAACCGATGTAATATGTTCTTTTGGTACAAGACCAAAAGCCAAGGGCATCATATTGGCATGGAGAGAAGAATGAGCGGAACCCTCGCCGTCAATATAATATCCTTTTTCTTTATTAAAGAGTTTTGTGTTTATGGTTTCTTTTACGGTATTGGCTTTCTTTTTAAATAGAATTGCATCCTCATTTTTATCAAGAAAACCGGCAATTTCTGCCATAAGTTTTAGATTGTAATAGTAGAATGAATTTACGACTGTATTTACCGGAACAATTTCGTATCCATCTCTTTCACCTTCTGCCGTTGCCAATTTCCAACCTGTATCCTTTTGTGCAGGTGGCCAGTCAATAATATCTTTTATTTTAGTGTCAGGTTTTTTAAACCCTAGTTTTTCAATTAACTCTTTGTTCAGGTGGGGTGAAGAAGAACTAATGAGTCCGTCTTCACGTTCTAAATCCATCAATGTTTTTAATTTCAGATTTTCATAATGATCTTGTAAGGGTTTCAAATCGCCCGTATACATATAATCCGTGTAAAACATGGGTACGGTATGTAGTAACCACTCCGTTGGCCAAGTAGGATTTTCAATAAAGTATGCATTGGTTCTTCTAGCCATATTGTATAGACTATCTACACTGTAATGGCTTAATTGATTTATGTAGGCATCTGCTTCATATGGAATTCTTTCACGATCACCATCAACATATAAACCTGTAAAACTTGTAGCCTTAATCGTGTGTTTGCAAAGCTGCCAAATGGAGTCTAATATTTTGTTCGATGATGAAAATGAACTGGCATTGTCATTAAACTTATTGTGCAATGCTCTTTGATGTATTGATAATTCTTTAAACGGAATTTTTAAGTTTTCTATTTCACAATATCTAAATGGCATTACCACACCTATACTATCAGGCAATAAAATTGCAGCTCCGGTTGAATTTCGTTTATCAGGCGTTAGCTTTACCTTAATTTTTTGGTTAGCGGGTAAATTTGTTAAGACCACTTTTTGATATCTAATTGTGCCTCCAGGATCTCTGTCTATTCTATTTTCATCATTTAGTTTTTCGCCCAAATGTATAACCAGTGAATCTACTTGTCCTATAGTACTACTTAATTGGACTGTGCCAAAGAATGCTTTTCCGAAATCTATTAAGTAACTTTCATTATCTAATTTATCGACCTTGGTAGGTTTAACATCAGTTGTTCTCAAGTCAATATTCTTAAGGCTATTTTGAGCTTGAGATATTGATATAGTCAGTAATGCAAGACATATGTAAATATGCTTTTTCATAGTGTTTTCGGTAAGTTGGTAATGATAATTAGAACCAGATACTATGCTAGTTCAACATAGTACCTAGTCTAATAACTAATAAGTAGAATTACTAGCACATAATTTTTCCAGATAAAAAGAATAATTATGTACCAGCATATTTATGTTTAGAAGGGCGAATTATACATCTTTAATTTCCCAACCTGGCTCATATTCCCTAGACCATAATTTCATAGCTTCTCTATTAAAAATGCGGCCGGTAGTCTCATCAACTTCAAAAGAATCATCAATTCTTGATGCAATATTTGCATAATGTGTTAGCATTTGGCTAATAGCACCTTCATCTATGGGTGAGGTTAATTCGGCTTTTCCTCTAATGGCATCAAAGAAATTGACAGTGTGTAATGTAGACATATCGCCACCGCCACCAAGTGCCGTACCTGCTTCTTTACCAGAAGATAGGTTTTCTTTTATGAAGTTACCTTTTTGATCAAATAACTTATATCCTCCACGATCAATGTAGGCAGTACCTTTAGAACCGGCAACTATAGTTCCTCTACCATATTTATTACCATACTTATGATAGCCCGTTCTACTATTGCCATCCCACTTTATCGTTTTATTTCCTGCAAATTTAAAAGTTGCCTCCATGGTATCGTACATTTCCCAGCCGTCATCTTTGTAATGAAATTTACCGGCATCAACAGAAACATATTCAGGGTAGGTAACTCCCAATGCCCATCGGGCTATATCGAGTTCATGGGTAGCATTATTCCCCATTTCTGCAGTCCCATAATCCCAACCGTACCAATGCCAGTTGTAGTCCCACGTATTATCTGTATACGCTCTTCTAGGAGCAGGACCTTGAAATAGGTCCCAATCTAAACCTTCTGGTGGGTTTGCTTTGGTTTGGTGAGGCACGCGACCTCTACCGCTAATGTAGAAAGCGGTTGCCTTGTACACATCGCCTATTACACCGTTATGTATGTCCTTTATAATTTCTTGAGATTCAAGGGCAGACCTTTGTTGATTACCCATTTGAACTACTTTATCGAATTTTTTCTGATAAGCTACCACTAATTCCCCTTCACGTGGGTTATGGCTACATGGTTTTTCTAAATACACATGTTTGCCGGCTTGCATTGCCATACAAGCACCTGGTGCATGCCAATGATCGGGAGTTGACATAAATACGGCATCAACATTTTTATCATCCAATACTTTACGAATGTCATTTTCCAAAGTTGGTTTATTGCCAATTTTAGACGCTACTTCAGAGGCGGCTTTATCGCGCTGACTTTTCATGACATCACATAGGTAAGATAGCTCAACATTGTTTTTCTTGTGTGCTATGGCAGGTATGTAGGCGCCATATCTTCTTCCTAAACCTTGAATAGCAACATGAATTCTATCGTTTGCACCTATTATTTTAGAATAGCTCTTTGCAGACATAGCGTTAGCGGTAGTACTTGCTATGGTAGCGCCTACTGCGCCAAGGGCCGTTTTCTTAATAAAATTTCTTCTGTTTGAACTCATTGTATTTATTCTTTTGTATTACTGATTTCACGAATTTTTACATTTTTGAAGGATACTAGGTCTCCATGATCTTGAAGTAGAATCTGGCCCTTGTCCAATTCTCCGAAATTCGGCCACTTGGCATATTTGCTTTCAGATACTAATTTTCTGTAGGCATCGCTCTTTCTTTCATACTCAAGAACTTTAGTACCGTTTAACCAATGCTCAACATGATTGTCTTTAGAAATAATATAGGCTGTATTCCACTCTCCAATTGGTTTAATAGGTTTGTTAACATCGGCTTTGATCAAATCATACAAAGAACTTACCGTTCTACTACCTTCATGGTTTCCTTTTTTGGCATCAGGGTGTAAATTGTCATCCAGTATTTGGTATTCCAAACCTATCGAAGATCCTTCACCCTTATTGATTTCGGTATCTACATAATATTTAATACCGCTGTTGGCTCCTGGTGTTAATTTAAAATCGACCTTCAGTTCAAAATCTTCATATAAATCTGTGGTTACTATATCTCCACCGGCAGCAGATTCAGCTCCTCCAGAAGAAAGTACACTTAAAACACCATCTTCAATTTTCCATCCTTTCTCTGGGAATTCTTCTAATTTGGCACCTCGCCAACCATTCGTTGTTTTACCGTCCCATAGTAATTTCCATCCATTTTTCTTTTCATCAATGGTCAATTGATTTTTAGTGATAATTGGTTTTAATGGAGAAGTTCTTGAATATTTAGAAACGCTATCAGTAATGATTTTTACGTTCTTCCAAATGATATCGGTGCCTGCTTTTTGGTCTTCATGAATGCTGTGAACCTGTAAGCAGATAAATCCTTTTGATGTTTTGTCATCTATTAAATAGGCGGCAGGTACATCATTTACCCATGTTTTGATGGTGTCTCCAATGGCTTCAATCCGATAGTGGTTCCATTCGTTTTGCTTAAAAGCTTTTTGAGCTGCTGGATTATCGGTCATTGGGTTAAGCCAACCACGTCTAGATTCGTCATATATTCCACCACTCCATGCTCTTTCAGAGGGGTCTATTTCAACTTGGTAGCCATGTACCCTACCATCTCTATATGTAGGTAGGCTGTTACTTCTTATTTGTATACCGGAATTCATGGTAGAATCTACCTTATAATCTAATTCTAAAATAAAGTCGGTATACATTTCATCAGTAGTTAAAAATGTATTGGGCGTATTGTGTGTAGTGGTGCCCACTATAGCACCGTCTTTTACAGCATAGCTGGCATCACCGCCCAATTTATGCCATCCGTTTAAAGTTTCTCCGTCAAAGAGATCCACCCAAGGGGCATCGTCTTTAGGTGTTTCGGCGCAACTAAATAGTAAGACGGTAGCTGCTACAAGTAATAGTTTACTTTTTAATGGGTAATTTTTCATTGTTGTTATATTGATTAAATAAGGCTTTACAAAGTAGAAGTTTTATAATTTTTTGAGATGGACATTTTAGTACAAAGCATGGATTTTGCGTTCTAATCAAAAATTTGGTCATTTCTTTGAAAAATGAAAATATGAAATTTCGACTCTACTAACTATGTGAATTTCGTAATTATTTAAGCTGTATTTTATGAAGTTAGTACTGTGAAAATAAATGATTTTTTTGCCGCTGTCCATATTTTCGATGAATATGTCCATCCATTAACTTGTTCTTAACAATACATTAGTAGTCAATTAACTTAATGATAACAAAAATGAAAAAACTAAAACTTTTAATGGTATTCCTTTTATTGGGCATGTCATCGGTACTATTAGCGCAGAACAGCGTTAGTGGTACGGTGACAGATGACCAGGGTATGCCTATTCCGGGAGCATCTATTGTAGTAAAAGGAACATCAAACGGAACGGTATCTGATTTTGATGGAAATTTTAGTATTACCGTAGAAGACGGAAATGTGTTAAGTGTATCTTACTTGGGTTATAAACCTATAGAAGTAACCTATTCTGGTCAATCTAATCTATCTGTTACCATGACAGAGGATACTGCTCAACTTGATGAAGTTGTGGTAATTGGTTATGGATCTGTAAAGAAAAGTGACCTAACCGGTGCTGTGGCTTCGGTAGATAGCGAAACACTTACAGAGCAGAGAAAGACAGATGTAGGTCAGGCAATACAAGGTCGTATCGCCGGGGTAGATGTAAGAACCCTCAATTCAAAACCAGGTGCACCCTTATCAATTAAGATTCGTGGTAATACTGTAATTACCGCTAACCAAGGTAATGAGAGAGATGGTGTTAGTGATAATCTCGAAGATGATCCTTCTAAACCTCTTTTTGTGGTAGATGGAATATTCTTCGATGACATCAGTGTTTTAAACCCTTCCGATATAGAGCAGATGGATATTTTAAAAGACGCATCGGCAACTGCTATTTACGGATCTAGAGGTGCGAACGGTGTAGTAATCATTACTACTAAAAGCGGTATTGAAGGCAAAACTGTTTTTACTTATGATTCTTCTTTTGGTTTACGATCGGCAACTAATATACCAGAACTCTACTCAGGTCCTGAATATGTAGAATTTGTTGATGACGTACTAAGGGCAAGAGCTTGGCAGGGTACGGACAGGACCGTTGCGTCTTATAATAATATAGTAGTTGACCGTTCTACCGAAATTCAATCATCTAACGAAGAAGCATCAAATGTGGCTAATGGTAGATATACTGATTGGATGGATCTATTTAGAAAAACTGGTTTGCAAACGAGCCATACCGTTGGTATGTCTGGTGGTAATAATGGTTTGGTATATAATGGATCAATTGGTTATCTACATGATGAAGGTGTTATGGGTATAGAAGAGTTTGAAAGATATAACCTAAGTGCTTCATTATCTAAAAAAGTGTCAGATAAGGTAACTGTTGGTATCAAATCATACTTAGCCTTATCAGAAAGGGAGCAAGGTAGTAGAGAGTTGTTTAGAAGTACGCTACGTTTAGCCCCTACGGTGAATCCGTTTGATGAAAATGGCGAACCAATTTTATTTCCAGATGATCAAGATTTAAGATTTGTAAATCCTATCTATGATGCAGAGGGTGCTTGGAGAATAAATACCAAAACCCTTGATGTTATCGCCAATGTGTTTTTCAATTATAAACCAAACGATTGGATTAACTTTAAAACACAGTTTTCACCTAATATTAGTACACAACGTTTTGGGGAATATAGAGGTTTGTTAACGAAATCATCTAGAAATGACCCAACTAGAATTCAGTCTCATTATCAATCGGACTTTAAAACCTCTTATACTTGGGATAATATTCTTGATTTTAACTTCGATATTGCCGATGGGCACAATCTTAAAACGACTTTAATCAATTCACTGTACTATTCTAACCCTGAAGGAAGCGATATACAAGTACGCGATTTTGATACCGATGCTTACTTATTCTTTAATACTGAAGGTGGAGCGGAAGTACCAAGAGATTACGGTAGTTTTTATGAAAAGGAGACTTTAGCTTCTTTTGCAGGTCGTATAAATTATAGTATTAAAGATAAATACCTTTTCACATTCACTGGTAGATATGACGGTTCTTCAAAACTAGCGGTAGGTAATAAATGGGCGTTCTTTCCGTCAGCAGCCTTTGCTTGGAGAGCTAGTGAAGAACCTTTTTTACAGAATGTTGATTGGTTAAGTAATTTAAAACTACGTTTAAGTTACGGTGAGTCTGGTAATGATAAAACAGTAAATCCATACAGCTCTTTAGCATTTTTAGCACAGGACAGTTATTTGTTCGGAGATGATTTTAATGTGGGTAAATCTGTTGAGGGGCTTTCAAATGCCGATTTAACTTGGGAGATTTCTAAAGAATATAACCTTGGTTTAGACTTTGGTATACTGAATAGTAGAGTAAATTTTGGTTTTGAATATTATAACAAAGAAACAGAGGGTAGTATTCTTGCCCGTCAATTATCGTTTGTAACAGGCTTTGGAGATTCTGGTACCATAGGTAATTTTGGTTCCGTAAGAAATAGAGGTGTTGAACTTACCTTAAATACCGTAAATGTACGCACAGACAATTTTACATGGCGAACCAACATCAACTACACCAACAATGACAACGAAATACTTGAGCTTTACGATGGTATAGAACAAATATTAGTTGGCTCAGATTCAAGGTTGAACGGAGTGTTACAAGTGGGTGCGCCCATTGATGCAACATTTGATTACGAGGTAGATGGTATTTGGCAAATTGATGAGGCCGCTGAAGCGGAGTCTTTTGGACTTTTACCTGGGCAGTATAAGTATGTTGATCAAAATGGTGATGGAGTTATTAATCAAGAAGATAAAAGGGTTATTGGTTCTCAATCTCCAGATTGGATCGCAGGTATGACAAATACCTTTAATTATAAAAATCTTGAAATGAACGTTCAGGTGAATACAAGACAAGGTGTATTCGGACATTCAGAATTTCATCAGAATTTTGCATCGTTCAATGGTGATGCAGCGGTCTTTAATAGTTTGAAACAAGATTATTGGACTCCTAATAATCCCGATGCTAGATATCCTTCGCCAGAATATGGAGAATCTTCTTATCCATGGTTCTATGAAGATATGTCTTTTGTGAGAATAGGTAATATTGGTCTTGCATATTCTTTTCCTCAAGACCTTTTAGACAAGTGGAAAATGTCTACGCTACGTTTGTCACTTGATGTTCAAAATCCATTCACTTTTACCGATTTTGCTGGTCCGGATCCAGAAACAGGTTTACAGAATTCCTATAACATGGGGTATTCGGTTAAAACAGTTTTATTCGGATTAAAATTATCGTACTAATTTTTAAACTATAAAAAGATGAAACTATTAAAATATATAAAGATTATAACGGTCTTCTTGGTTATGCTTTCGCTGAGCTATGCTTGCGATGATTATTTAGAAGAAGAAATATATTCAGATATCACATCTGAAAATTTTATTACACAAGACAATGCAGATCAGTTGGTCATTGGGGTATATAGCAGTTTAAGAGATGTCTACAAAGAATATACTTTTCAATATTTAGGTACGGATATCTTTACCAGTAAAAGTGAAATTTTCTCTTTTTCACCTACCAATGATTATTTTAATTTAAATTCTGGTGAAGGTTTGGCAGTGTGGTCTAATAACTATAGTGTTATCGGTAAGGCTAATAGTGTAATTAGCAGATTTGAAAATCAGATAAATTGGAGCGATGCTAATTTAGGAGCTAGGGATTATGGTATTGCGCAGGCAAAAGCACTTAGAGGTTTGGCTTATTTTAATTTGGTACAACAGTACGGTGGGGTAGTTATTGAGCTTGAAGAAGCACAGACTATTCGTACAGACTATGCTAGATCGACCGAAGCAGAAACCTACTCACAAATAATTTCAGATTTAGAAGAGGCTATTCCATTATTATTAGATGACCCTAGTACAGGAAGAATATCTAAACGCGCTGCACAACATTTGTTGGCAGAAGTATATTTAACCAGAGCGTATACCGCTGAAGGTAGTTCTGCTGATTTTGACACTGCTGCAGCTTTAGCTGAGCAGGCTATAGGCGATTATGATATTCGCAGCCAATCTTTTGCAGAAGTTTTTGATTATAGTAATCAAGAAAATGATGAAATATTGTTTGCAATTCAATATGGTAACAGTGGTTTGGCCGACGATAAAAGCAATAATAAGCACTCTTTATTTATGAATCAGGTATTTAATTATCCTGGCGTAAATAGAACTACCACTCCATACGGGGTAAGCGGATTTGGTGCAATGCCTACGCCTTTCTTTTATTCTTTGTTCGCCGATAACGATACAAGAGAAGATGCTACGATTCACCGTGCCATTATTGCCGATAGTGATGAGCCAGATGGTCCAGATAATATTGTTGCAGGTGATACCATTGTGTACTATCCTAAAAATGCATTAGACGCAGATGAGCTTGCAGAGCGTTTAGATCGTTATTGGGTATATCAGCCAGACCAGTATCTTTTTGGGTTACCTGAAGATGTGCCGGGCGTGAATTACCTATACTCATTGAATATTGAAAGAACCAATTTCCCAATATTTAAAAAGTTTGACGATCAAGATTTTAACGAAGATACTGATGGTGCAAGAGATACATTTGTATTTAGGGTTGCGGCAACACATTTAATAGCCGCTGAAGCTTATTTGGGTGCCGGTAATACTGCATCTGCACTAAATCATTTAAATATTGTTCGTGAAAGAGCAACTGGTGTAGCAAATGAATATACCTCTATAACTATTGATGATATTTTAAACGAAAGGGCAGTAGAGCTTGCAGGCGAAGAGAATAGATGGGCGGTATTAAAACGTACCGGTAAGTTAGAAGAACGTATAGATCTCTATAACCCGCATGTTATTGATCATGGTTCTTTTGATGCCGGTGTGCATTTATTAAGACCTATACCAGCTAATGAACTTCAATTGTCAGATGGTTCTTTAGAACAAAACCCTGGTTATTAAGAATTGAGGAACTACAATAATAGATAAGAAGTTAGTTTTATTTCTTTGTGTTGATATAGGCAGGTTTGCACCTGCCTGTATTTTACAATAGCACGAAAATAGATGAATTTAGTAGTAAGGTTTTTCATTCTTAACTATATAGTATTTATGATTTAATACTACTGTTGAACTTATTACAGAGATTAGCCTTCTTTTTCCAGTTCCTAAATTCTTAATCAAATTATAGTTGAAAATGCCTTTTAAGATACTTAGTCTTAAATGAACGTGATTAAAATACCCAAAACTTCTATTTAATAGAAAGACCTAAACGAATGATTAAAAAATATAGTAAAATACAATACTTCTTATTACTGTTTGTCAGTATTGCATTATGCATGGGGTGTAATGGCAAAGCTGAAAATGTTTCGGCGGTATACTTAATTGAGGGTAATAATGCCAATAAAATAGAAACGTCAACGATTCAAGATTTAAAAAAAGATTTAGAGAAAGTTTTAGATGAAGAAGTGATCGTTGTTAAAGAGAATTCTAAGATACCAAAAAATGCCCTGGTATTTATTTTGGGAACTCCCGATAATAATACCGTTGTGGAAAACATGGTTTCTGAAGGTAAAATAGAAATATCAAGATTAAAACCAGGTGCTGGTATTTGGGCTAAAAATACTTATGGTGAAAATGATGCCATTGTTATTATTGGATCTGAGGTACAAGGTTTTCAATACGCGATATATGATTTCTCTAAGGATATATTGGGCGTAGACCCTTTAGAATATTGGACCGGAAAATTACCTGAGAATAAAAGTGTTGAAGATTTATTGAATTTTTTACCGAAAACCATAGCGGCACCAAAAGTACCTATTCTTACATATTTTGAGAATGATGTAGATGAGCTTGCCAATTATAGAGGCGAACTATTGAAATATGACTGGGAAAGTTATACAGAAATGATCAACTCATTGGTACGCCTTCGTTACAATTCTATTCAATTGTTCGATATGTTGGGCAGACCAGAGTTTTTTATAAGACCAGAATACAAGATTCTAAAACCAGATTATCAAATAGACATCGACTATGTGGATAAAATGATTGACTATGCACATGAAAAGGGTATGAAAGTAGCGGTAGATTTTGCCCTAGGATATCAAATTCATCCTTTGGATGCTGATAAGGCAGATTGCTGGAAAGAATATAAAGCAGATTGGCTAAAAGCTTGGCGCTACTATTTTGAACATACTCCATTAGCGAAAACCGACATTTTTATTCTAAGGCCACGCCACCAAGTATGGGACTGGGAATACGAGAGTACCTGTGGTGAAAGCAAAATTGAAGTGTTCAATGAAGTTTACGAAGCTTTTGGAGCATTGGTAGATGAGTATAAACCCAATTCTAACAAGGTTTTAGTGTGCTATTCTGATGGAATGGAAATGTGGAACAACGGCTTTAGACCTCCTAAAGATTGGACAGTTCTTTGGTCTGATCATGGCTTTGGTGAATTTGAACATTTGCCAAATACCACTGATGGGTATGATTTTGGTACGTACATGCATGCTGGTTATTGGCTAAACCATACTGTTCACAATCCATATCCCGAGAAGGTTGAATCTGTGATGAAAGAAATGTTTCAGAAATATGATGCGGATAATTATTGCTTGGTCAATGGGCAAAACTTTAGACCGTTTCTGTTGAACCTAGTTGCGTATAGTGAGGTTTGTTATGATCCAGATGCTTTTCATGCCGATACCTTTTATAAAGATTGGACAGAACAATATTTTACACCGAAAGCAGCATTACATGCTGTTAAGTCTATGAAACTCCTAAATGAAGCACAAGAAGGAAGAAAAGGATATGTAGAACATTTATGGGAAATAAGGGAAGCGGTATCCTACCTATCTAACGCTCCAATTAAAAGACCAGGAAAAACTCCCGTTCCTTACGACTATGATCGCGTCATCAGTGATGTGGAGAATGTGAAAAGGGTAAATGCTGTATTGCAAAAATCGCTTTCAGAAGCGGAATTGGGGTATGAAATTTTAGATAAGAACGACAATTTTTATCACTCATATATTCTACTTCCTGCGCAGCTGTATTCAGATTTAATAGGTTTTGAAATAGAGCTGCATAAAATGGCGATGCTTAAAAAGGAATTTGAAACAACCAAAGATATACAATACCTAAATGAGGCTATTTCATTATTGCCAACAGCAAAAAAGAAACTAGATATCATCTTAGACCGCAGAAGTTCTGGTGATATCGATGATAAATGGAAAAATTGGTATGCTATTGCGAATAGAAGGCAAAATAATGGTTTTCCTACCTATGAAATGCTTAGTGCAATTGAAGCTAATCTTAATAAAATGACACTTTAAAATTGAAACGAATGACATTTGCTAACATATTAAAAAACAATGTTGTTTTACTAAGCATTTCAATATTACTTATAGGTGCATGTAAAGAACAGCGTAAAGAAGTTATAAAAGACAGCGCGAAAAAAATTGATTATACCGAAAAGGTGTATCCGCTTTTAGATTCAGAAAATTCTAGATGGTTTTATTTTTCTTCGGCCAGTAGACCTTTTGGTATGGTCAACCTAAGTCCAGATACACAAATTGGTGGCGCTTGGGGCAGTGGTTATAGATATAAAACAGATACTATAAAAGGATTTAGCCATATTCACGCATGGCAAATGTCCGGTATTTCGGTAATGCCCGTTACCACCAATAAGGATAGTAAAAGTGCCATTTTTAAAAATTTCTACTCAAAATTTAATCATGTTAATGAAATTGTTGCACCGGGTTACCATCAAGTTCGGTTAGATAGGTATGAAATTGACGCTCAATTGACAAGTACAACACGAGTTGGCTTACATCATTATAAATACCCTAATAATTCGGAGGAAAAAGCGATCCTTTTTAATTTAAATACTTTGTTGGGACCTAGTAGCAATACCGATGGGGTTTTAGAGCAAAACTCAGAAAATGAACTTTCCGGCAGCGTTATTATGGCGCCTACGCATAGACGTCCAAAACCAATAACGGTTTACTTTAAAGTAAAATTAGACACTAAAATATCTTCCCTTGAAAAGGATGATGAAACAGGTAATTTCCTCGTAATACTAGATGCTAAACAGAAGGATGTCTTAATGAAGGTAGGTATCTCTTACACCTCTGTTGCCAACGCAGAACTTAATATAACTACAGAATTACCACATTGGCAGTTTGATAATATTAAGGGCGAGGCTAAAGAGCAATGGAACGGTTTGCTTGGTAGAATTGACGTTAAAGGCGGGTCTGAAAACGATCAAAGAAGGTTTTATACAGATTTGTGGCACGCATTACAAGGTAGAAGAATTATCAATGATGTCAACGGGGCTTATCCAGATAATACGGGCGATTCTTTTAGGGTAGGGCAATTACCTTTAAATACTGACGGCAAGCCTATGTTCAATCATTTTAATTCAGATTCTTTTTGGGGAGCACAATGGACATTAAACACCCTTTGGGGATTAGTGTATCCTGAAATAATGCATGATTTTTCAAATTCATTAATGCAGTATTATAAAGATGGCGGACTCATACCTCGTGGACCATCAGGTGGTAATTATACTTATGTGATGACCGGTGCAAGTGCAACGCCTTTTCTGGTAACGGCTATACAAAAAGGCGTAATAGTAGATGAATTGGAAAGTATATATCAAGCTTTAAAGAAAAATCACTTAGCTGGTGGTATAATGGAAAAAGCCGGGTATGAGCATACTACAAATTTTGGAGGTGGTTTTAAATACTACATGAAACAAGGTTATGTTCCTTATCCGATTCCAGAAGGTAAATTTGGAGGTCATCAAGATGGGGCAAGTTTAACAATGGAATATGCTTACCAAGACTGGACTTTGGCGCAATTAGCCAAAAAAATGGGTCATGAAGATGACTATAATTATTTCTTGAAAAGATCTGCCAATTATAAAAATGTATTTGATACAGAGATTGGTTGGATGAGACCCAAAAATGTAGATGGAGTTTGGAAAGCCGACTATGACCCATATCATTTAGAAGATGGTTTCATAGAATCTAATGGAGCGCAGTCAACTTGGTTTGTACCGCATGATTTAAACGGTCTGGCAAAATTAATGGGTGGTAAAGATGTTGCTGTTCAAAAGTTGAACGAACAATTTAAAACTGCTGAAGATTTAGGTTTTACGGCAGGTACTTCTCATGCGTTAGAACTACATCCGGAGTATAGTAGAATACCTATCAATTTTGGTAATCAACCTTCAATTCAAACAGCTTTTGTGTTTCATCAATTAGAAAGACCGGATTTAACACAATATTGGTCGCGAAAAGTTGTAAAAAAAGTGTTTGGCGGCTTATCACCTTCAACTGGGTATAACGGCGATGAAGATCAAGGTTTAATGGGCAGCTTGGCAGTACTTATGAAAATCGGTCTTTTTCAAATGAACGGTGGTACAGAAGCGAATCCAGAATATCAAATAGGGAGTCCTATTTTTAACGAAATCAGTATACAGTTAAATCCTGAATATTACCCAGGGGGAACCTTTACCATAAAAGCCGATAACAACAATGATGAAAATGTATTTGTATCTAAAGGTGAGTTTAATGGAGAGCTATTAAAAGGCAGTAGTATTAAACATGATGATGTTGTTAAAGGTGGAGAATTAGTTTTAAAAATGACTAATAAAAAGTAGCGGATGGTAAAATTTAGGTTCATATTTATTCTAGTATTTACAGCGTCATCTGTCTTTTCGCAATTAAAGAACAATAATCGGCTTGAAGAGGACTTCATGGATATGGGGTTCGGAATCTTTGTGCATTGGAGCATTGATTCTCAATTGGGTAGTGTTATAAGTCATTCCTTGGTTGGGGCTTCGGATGAATATGTTAATAGGTATTTTAATGAATTGCCAAAAACTTTTTATCCAGATAAATTCGATGCTGATGAATGGGCAAGACTGTTTAAGATTTCTGGCGCCGAATATGTTGTTTTCACTACTAAACATCATAATGGTTTTTGTATGTGGGATACAGATACGACAGATTTTAATATCATGAATACCCCATATGGTAAGGATATTACCAAAGAACTTTTTGATGCTTTACGTAAACACGGTCTCAAAGTAGGTGTCTATTTTTCTCCAGAGGACTTTAATTTTCTTAATAAACAAGGCAATCTTATATCTCGTAAAAGAGAAATGAGCCAGATTACAGAAAACTCACAATTACTGGACTATGATAAAAAACAGGTTAAGGAGCTTGTGGAGAAGTTTAGTCCCATAGATGTTATCTTTTTTGATGCTTTTGAAACAGAACCAATTGTTCAATATGTACATGCATTGGATCCCAATATTGTTGTTACTCGAGGGGAAATGGAAACTCCAGAGCAAAACATTCCCAATGCCGCCTTACCAGGTCCATGGGAAACATGTATGACTATGGGTACGCAGTGGCAATATAAACCTACAAATGAGACATATAAAAGCGGAACAGAGCTTATTGAAAAGTTGGTGGAAATTAGGGCTAAGGGCGGAAATTTTTTAATGAATATTGGTCCTAAGCCAAATGGCGAAATACCCATAGAGCAAGAAGAACGATTAAGAGAAATAGGCTTGTGGATGTTTGTTAACAATGAAAGTATAAAGAATGTTAGAACAGTGCCAACTAGTATAAAAGATGGCGATATGTGGTTTACCAAAGATAAAGATGATAATACAGCATATGTTTTAATAACAGGTCAAAAAGATTGGTTTAAAGGTTTTAGGAGAAATTTTTTGCTCAAAAACATGAAAGCCACTAAAAACACGAATATTTCGGTTCTGGGGCAGAATGATTTAGTAGTAGAGTATTGGCCGGAAAACACACCTACATCAAGATATATTCAACATAAAGACTTATTGGAAATTTCAATAAGTAGAGCGCAACGTCTCTATAACGATAAAGTTTGGCCAAACCCTATAGTGGTTAAAATAACGAATGTAGAATTTATAAATAACTGAGAGCTAATAGAAGTATGATGTATCAAAAAAACTGCTTGGCTATATGTATTTTCTTTTGCATAGCTAGCTGTAAAAGCCAGCAAACTACCTTAAACGATATTCAAGTAATAGGTAGTCATAACTCATATAAATTGGCAATAGAATCCTCTTTGTTCGATTATTTGCATACCGTGCAACCTAATAAAATGGAAGGATTGCAATACACTCACATTCCTTTGGAAGAGCAGTTGGAATTAGGATTGCGCAATTTAGAATTAGATGTGTTCTATGATCCAGAGGGTGGTCATTTTTCTAACCCTAAAGGGTTGGAAATAGTAAAATCTCTAGATCAAGAACCTTTGGCTTTTGATGTGGAGAGGAAACTAAATGAACCGGGTCTTAAATTGTTTCATATACAAGATATTGACTTTAGAAGTCATTACCTTTTGTTCAAAGATGCATTGACCGCTTTAAAAAATTGGTCGGATAATAATGCAGGTCATACGACTATAATTATACTAATAAATACCAAAGACCAAAAGGTAGCCCAAACAAGAGAACCTTTGTCATTTGATAAAAATGCTTTAAACACACTAGATGATGAAATAAAAAGTGTGCTACCTGCAAGTAAGCTAATTGTACCTGACGATGTTAGAGGTGATTTTGAAACTCTAGAGCAGGCTATACTAACGGAAGGATGGCCTAACATCAATAGCACAAAAGGAAAGTTTTTATTTGTGTTGGACGAAAAAGAAAATCGAATACAAGACTATTTGGTAGGTCACGAATCTTTAAATGGAAGAGTTCTATTTGTGAATAGTAAAGAAGGTAACCCTGAAGCTGGTTTTAGAATAGTTAATAATCCTATCAGTGATTTTGAATATATAAAAGAATTGGTATCCAAAGGGTATATGGTACGTACTAGAGCAGATGCCGGTACTAAAGAAGCTAGAACTAATGATTATGAAAAGTTTGAAAAGGCAAAAGCTTCTGGAGCACAAGTAATTTCTACCGATTATTATAAACCTTCTACATTATTTGATTCTGATTATAAAGTGATTTTTGAAGATGGAACATATGAGAGAATTAAGAAAAAATAACTTTTGTAAAATAGTAACGCTATTATTTGTTGGCTTTCAAGTGTTTTTAATAAATGCACAAGAGCAGTCAAAATCAGATTTTACAATTGTTGGTAAGAATAGTAAAGTATCCATATTAATCGATAAAAAAGATGCTACAGTAGTTAGTATAGCATCGAACATATTAGCGACGGATATTGAGAAAATTACCGGTAAAATTCCTGTGGTGTCAAACTCGAATAACGTTTCAGGTAATACCATTATTGCGGGTACTATTGGTAGTAACAAATGGATCGATAAAATGATAGCCAATGGTAAAATCAATGTTTCGGAAATAGAACAGGGATGGGAACGGTATCAACTTCAGATAGTTGAAAATCCCGTTCCAGGAGTTGAGGAAGCTTTGGTCATAGTGGGTAGTGATCGCAGGGGAACGGCGTACGGTATTTTAGAAATATCCAGAAAAATTGGTATATCTCCATGGGAATGGTGGGCAGATGTTACACCTACAAAAAAAGAGTCACTCTCAATTTCTATCGTAAAAGAAGTATCAAAATCTCCTTCCGTAAAATATCGAGGGGTTTTCTTGAATGATGAAGATTGGGGGTTACAACGTTGGGCCGCATTAAATTATGAGCAAGAAACGGGTGATATTGGTCCTAAGACCTATGCGAAGGTTTTCGAACTCTTATTGCGTTTAAGGGCAAATACCATTTGGCCGGCAATGCACTCAAGCACGAAACCGTTTTATTCTTATCCAGAGAATAAATTCGTTGCAGATGATTATGCCATTGTTATAGGTACATCGCATGCAGAGCCGATGCTGAGCAATATCAATACTGAATGGAAGCATGATGTAATGGGTGAGTATCGGTACGACACTAATGCTACGGTCATTAAAAACCTCTTTACAAAAAGAGCAAAGGAAACCGCAAAATTCGAGAGTATTTACACTACGGGTATGCGTGGAGAACACGATTCGCCCATGATTGTTGGAGAAGACGATACAGATGCACAGGTAAGCTTATTGGAGCGTGTAATTACAGATCAGCGAGCTATTTTAGAAAAAGAAATTAAAATAGACCCTAAAACTATTCCGCAAGCTTTTGTACCCTATAAAGAGGTGTTGAACTACTACCAAAGCGGACTGAAATTACCTGAAGATATAAGCCTTGTCTGGACCGATGATAATTATGGGTATATACGTCAATTAAGCAATCCGAAAGAACAAAAAAGGTCTGGTGGTGCTGGGGTATATTATCACACTTCTTATTGGGGAAGACCACATGATTATCTCTGGTTAAATTCAACCAACCCGGTTTTAATGTGGGAAGAAATGTCTAAAGCATACGAGTTTCAATCTCGTGATATATGGATTTTGAACTGTGGTGATATTAAACCGCACGAATATAATATTGAACTGTTTTTAGATATGGCTTGGAATATAGATGATTTTAAAGAAAGTTCATCTGTAAAAAAACATACCCAGAATTGGGTTTCAAGAGAGTTTACAGATATTGCGGCATCTACAATTACCAATTTGTTATTTGAAAATAATCGCTTGTCATATATAAGAAGACCAGAATTTATGGCATGGAGTCAGGTGGAACCGGTAACCAAAGAAGGAGAAACAGAATTAACACAATATCATTATGGCGATGAGGTTACAAATCGCATAGAAAGCTATCAAAAATTGATAGATACTACCGAAGAAGTGTACAAAGAAATACCGGCGCATAGAAAAGATGCTTTTTATCAATTGGTGTATTATCCGGTTATCGGCGCATCTAAATTGAATCAAAAATGGCTTTATAATTATAAGAATAAATTTACGGCGAAACAGGGAAGGCAAAGTGCTAATAGATACGGAGAGTTATCTAATGAAGCCTTTGATCGGATTGTAAAAGAGACAGATTATTATAACAAAACGCTACGAAATGGCAAGTGGAATCATATCATGACCATGGCTCCACGTTTTCTTCCGGTTTTTGCAAAGCCAGCCATGTCCACTATTGTTAATGAGCGAAAAGCCAGTATTGGTTTGGCATTAGAAGGCTACCAAATGGAAGTTAATAATGAAATTATTAATAGCTATGCAGATGTTCTACCAGTGTTTAATAGCTATACCAATAGCACTTATTTTATAGATGTTTTTAAAAAGGGTAAAGGAGCTATTAATTGGGAAGCAAAACCAAGGGCAGATTATATAAGATTATCAGAAAGTAACGGAACCTTAGATGATGAACATTTCGAAAAGCGAATATGGGTCAGTATCGATTGGAGTAAAGTACCAAAGGGAGAAAACAAAAAAGAAGCCCCTTTAGGTCATGATTTTCAATTGATTCCACCAAGTTATAAGGTGAACAGTGCTATAGATTTTAAGGCTGATGATGAAACCATTACAATAGGTGTATCTGCTTATAATCCTAAATTTGACGAATTGGAACATTACAAAGGTTTTGTAGAGGATAAAGGTTATGTTTCTATTTATGCTGAGAACTATACCCGTAAAAAAGATGGTAAAGAAGTTAATTGGGAGCTCATTGAAGGTATGGGATATACTAATAAGGTAATTACCGCTTTACCTAGAACTGCCAAACCTTTGGTTGATTTGGAAGAAATTAAAATGAATAGTCCGGTTTTAGAATATGATTTTCATACTTTTAATTTTGGTGAGGCAAGTGTAAATTTACAGGCAGTGCCTACCCACGCTCCCTATGCCGGTATTGGTGTTAGATGCGCAGTTTCCATTGATGATGCGCTACCTGTTTTGGTAGATTTTGAAACCAAAGGACGCAGTGATGAATGGAAGCGTAATGTGCTAAAAAATGCATCGGTACAGTCGGTGAAACAAATTGTTGATAAAGCCGGAAAGCACACTTTAAAAATATGGATGGTAGACCCAGGGGTAATGATAGATCAGGTTTTAATAGATTTGGGAGGATGGAAAAAAAGCTATGCTTTTCCAAAAGAAACAGTGAAAAAATAAGGTGTTAGGTATGAAGCTTCCTTCTAGATTTCTATTTGTTGTGCTTCTGTTTATGATACTTTCTTGTGATGTTAAAAAGGATAAGGAATCTGTGGAGGTGAAAATTGCTTTCATTGCAGATGCACACTTTCAAGACATTTACGCGCATTTTGAAGATGCAAATTACAAAGGCATTGAAAACCCCAAAACGGGCGACTTTGTAAATATAAGAACCATGAGTGCACAATTGCAGTCTACCAGAATATTCAATGAAAACTATTTTGCCTTTATTGAAGCTTTAGATGATATTGTAGCCAAGGGTATAAAATTTGTAGCCTTGCCCGGTGATTTTAGTGATGATGGTCAACCTATTCATGTAAAGGGATTGCGTAAGATTCTGAAGCAATATGCCGACGATTACGGAATTTTATTTTTTGCTACCACAGGTAATCATGATCCGGTGAAGCCATTTGCACATGATGCAGGTAAGACCGATTTTTTGGGTGTTGGTGGTAAAGAACAGATTATAACCAGTGTAACTAATAATAGTAATGATTCAGTTGCAGGGCAACTTATGCCAATAATTACCAATGGAATAAAGAAGTGGGGATACAAAGATATTCTAAATGAAATGTCTGCATTTGGGTTTTATCCGCAGAAGGAATATGTGTATTGGGAAACTCCTTTTTCTACTTATTCTTATGCTGATTATACTTTAGATGAAGCGAAAAAGGCTTCCGTTTTAGAAAATAGAACCTATTTTATTGATAAGTATAACCAACACCCAGACGCTAGTTATTTAGTAGAACCTATTGACGGTGTTTGGCTTATGGCAATTGATGCCAATGTTTATTTGCCTAAAAAGGAGTTGACGAATATAACTGAAAACGCCAATAATTTTGAAGGGGCAAGTGTTGGCTATAATAATGTGCTTTTACAAAAACGGCATTTAATTGATTGGGTAAAAAGGGTGTCGAATAAAGCCAAAAATTTGAATAAGGTTTTAATCGCCTTTAGCCATTACCCTCTGGTAGATTTCAATGATGGTGCATCTTATGAAATGATGCAGTTTTTTGGAAGTAACAAAATGCAGCTACATCGGGTGCCAAAACAAGAAGTGGCCAAAGTTTTTGCTGATGCCGGTATTCAAGTTCATTTTGGGGGTCATATGCATATCAATGATACTGGTGTTTACAAAAGTGCAAAGGGAAATTCATTATTTAATATACAAACACCTTCGCTTGCTGCATACGAACCGGCATATAAAGTGTTGACCATACAAACTAAAACTAACTTTGATATTGAAACAGTAGTTATAGAGAAAGCTAAAAATTTTAAAACCTTGTTTTCATTATATGAGCAAGAACATGATTATTTAAAAAGTATTACTGCAACTCATATTTGGAACAAAGACATACTATCTTCTGAAAATTATAGAAAGTTTACACAGTGGCATTTAAAAGAATTGGTCAGGTTAAGATTTTTGCCAGATGATTGGTCGCAAGAATTTGTGGACGACTTTATACACAAAACAGGAGAAGAGCTTTTATTAGAACAGTTAGAGCAACAAGAAATTAACGATGCTGTATTGGATAGTATTAATCTAAAGAAAGCAGATTTTAAAACTTGGACAGGTTTTGATATGGTTTATGATTTCTATAGATTAAGAAGTGCAGATGAATTGGCTTTTACAGATATTGGTGATGCTCGCTTACAACAGTATAAAGAGCTATGTAACCAAATGCTTACATCTAAAAAAGAGGCTTATCGTAATTGGGCAATAATATTTGATAAAAGCTTAAATGGTAAACCCGCTAATCATTTTAAAATTGATTTAATTGAAGGGTCGATAGAAAGAGTGTTACCTTGAGAATTGAAAAATTGTATTTTTCAAGACCTTTGAATTAAAACAACCAAACTAACTAAATCATTAAATAGCTTACATGCGACAATTTTTATGCATAATTATAAGTGTTATTTTGCTAGTTGCAAGTGTAACTGCACAAGACATAAAATTTGAGCATTATAATGATGATAGTGGCTTGTCTCATAATGCCGTTAGGCATATTGTACAAGATAAACACGGGTTTTTATGGCTAGGCACCTTCGCCGGTTTAAATAGGTTTGATGGCTATGAATTTAAATCTTACTTAAGTTCTAGCGATACAACTAATCTGCATAATGATGATATTACAGCGTTAGTTCTAGATGAAGAATTAAATAATTTATGGATCGGTACAAGAGACGGACTTTCATTATACAATACAGATACGCACACTTTTAACACCTATTTGCCAGATGAGAATAATAAACAAAGTCTTCCCGAAGGGGAAATAAGGTCTGTTTTTGTAGATAAGTTTAAGAGAGTTTGGGTTGGTACAAAGAATAGTGGGCTCTATATATTAAACGTAGAAAGCGGCAACTTTAAAAAGGTTGAAATTGCAAATTTTAACTATATAAAAGCTATTGTTGAAGATAAAAATGGTGATATATGGATCGGTAGTTACGAATCTGGCGGTGTTGCTAAATTAATTCTTGATGCTGAAGGTGAAATTTCCCAAAAACTAATTTATACGCTTTCAATTCCAAATTCAACTGAAAAGAATCCGTATTTAAATTTTATCTACGAAGATGCAAAATCCGATATTTTTATAGGTACTAGAGAGGGCCTGTATAAGTTGAACAAAACTTCTAATGAATTTTTAAATCTAGAAATAGAGGATACAGAAATTAAGGATGGTCTGGGGCCTTACTTTCTTTCGGTTACCCAGGCAGATGATGGCAAGTATTGGATAGGTACTTTAGGCGGACTTTTAGTTTGCAATCAATTGGAAGATATTCAAAAAGGTGATTATAAGTGGTATTATTCAGTACTTACAGATGATACCTCTTTGGTAGATAACCAGGTGTCGGCGTTGTTCTTTGATTCGTCTGGTGTGTTATGGATCGGTACTGAAGATGGTTTGGATAAGTACGATCCGTTTGAGAATCAATTTAATAGTAATAAGGATATCTCTTTACATATAGATAATCAAGTGCCTAGAATTAGAGGTTTTAGTAAAACTTATGATGATAAAGTTATTGTAGCTACTAGACACAACGGACTTTTTATATCAAACGAAGATGCTTTTTTACCACTTTATAACAACCAAAAAGATATCGCCAGTATTTATTCTATAGATGGCGTTACATTTTATTGTGGTCTATGGAATGGTAAACTACTGGTATATAATTATAGGGAAAATTCCTCTAAAGTAATTTCGGTGGGATTTGAACAGTCACCAATTTTTGCTTTTGAAACCTTTTCTGAAAATCAACTTTTAATAGGATCTTTTGGTGAAGGGGTAATGATTTTAAATACAACAAGCCTTAAGAATGAAACTGAAACAGACCAGTTTTTAAAAGGATATCAAATAAATGAAATTGTAAAGCAAAATGATTCTAGTATTTGGTTTGCTACTGAGACAGGTGTGGTGAATTATCTTAAGGATAAAAATGTTTTTGAATACTATTCATCAACTTCTACACCAGATATTGGACTGCCTCATGATAATGTAAGCGATATCATGTTCGATAATGAAGGGCGTTTATGGGCAGCCACAAGAAAAGGTCTTAGTCTATTTGATTTTGATATTAAAAGGTTTAAGCCTCTGCAGGAACCAGCAGAACTTAGTGATAAGTGGATAACAGATATGCTTACCTACGCTAATGGTGATATCTGGTTTAATATGAACAGTAACAATGTTGCCAGATTAAAATCCGATTTAAAAAGTCATAACGTTTACGACGTTGAAAGTGGCAATAGATTAGATGTTTTCAGTTCCAGTGGTTTTTACAATTTCAATGATTCAAATATATTTTTAGGGGGTAAAAACGGTATCATATATTTTTCGCCTCACGCCATTAGCGAAAATAAAATTGCTAAAACCCCTATGATTACTGAGTTTAAAATTCAGAATGAGGAAATTGAACCAGGGGTTGAGATTAACGGTCAAATTCCATTGATAAAAGATATAAATGATACTAAGAATATCACTTTAGAATATAAAAACAGAAATTTTTCGCTTCAGTTCTCGGCTCCTTCTTATGTAAAGGAAAAGCTGAATAGGTTTGAGTATATGTTAGAGGGTTTTGATGAAGATTGGATTTCAACAACCAGTAATTCCCGAACGGTACAGTACACAAATTTATTTCCTGGTGATTATACCTTTAAAATAAAATCAAGTAATAGCGACGGTTTTTGGAGTGATGTAAATGCTTATTATATCACCATAAAACCTCCTTTTTGGTTAACCTATCAAGCATTATTCTTATTTCTTGCCCTTTTAATTTTGATTATATACTTCATTAGAAAAGAAATGAAGAATAGACTTCGGTTGAAGCAAGAATTGGTTACTGAAAAAGTAAATAGAGAGCGCGATATTAAACTAAATAACGAAAAACTTCGCTTTTTTACCAATATATCACATGAGTTAAGAACGCCTTTGACATTGATTTTGGGACCGGCAAAACAGCTTTTGGAAGAAAGTAATGATAATAGTAGCGAATATCAGAAAAGCAGGTTCAATTTAATTCATCAAAATGCTAGTAGACTTTTAAACTTGGTAAATCAAGTTTTAGATTTTAGAAAGGCACAAACTGGGGAACTTAAGCTAAAGGTGTCCAAAACAGATATATTATTGTTCACCACCAATACATTTGATTCCTTCAAGGAGTTTGCCTTTAACAAGCAAATTGATTTAAATATTATCAGTGAAGTGGAAAATTTGTTTGGTTGGATAGACCGAGACAAGTTCGATAAGATTTTATATAATTTATTGTCTAATGCCATTAAGTTTACCAACAAATATGGTCACGTAGATCTTTTTGTTAAGCTTAAGGAAAATAATAAAAATACGTTGGTTATTGAAGTAAGTGATGATGGTATCGGTATACCCCTTAAAAGTCAAGAAAAGATTTTTACCAGGTTTTATCAGGCTACAAATAGTAAAGAAAACAATACAGGTTCGGGTATTGGTCTTTCACTTGTAAAATCTTTGGTTGAATTACATAAAGGTACTATTGTCGTTAAAAGTAAACCTAATGAGGGAAGTACGTTTACAGTTGAAATTCCTATAGACCGAGAAAGCTATACCAAGAAAGAAGTATTTGAATTTATTTCAAATAAAGAGGTAAATGAGCCAGAAATATTTGTTCCTGCAAAAAGAAAGACTACAAATACAGAGATCAAGGATAAAGTTTTGGTCATTGAAGATAATATTGAACTAAGAAAATATCTTATTGACTACTTGTCTGCCTACTATAAGGTTTATGAGGCAGAAAATGGAAAAGAAGGTTTACAGCTTTGTAGAAAAATTAAACCCATGTTATGTGTTGCAGATGTAATGATGCCAGTAATGGACGGACTCGAATTTTGCAACGAACTAAAGAACGATGAATTTATAAGCCATATACCGGTTATTCTACTTACAGCTTTATCTGAAAATGAAGATAAAGTAAAAGGTTATGATGTTGGTGCAGATTCATATCTAGTTAAGCCTTTTGATCCTTCGTTATTAAAATCGGTTATTGTAAATACCATTAAAACCCGTTTAGAACTTAAGGCAAAATTTTCAGATGAGGTAGAAAGTGAAGTGGGTTTACTTACGCATTCACCAATAGACAGAGAACTTATGGATCAAATCACCAATATCATAGAAGAGCATATTGATGATGTTGATTTGTCCACTAATTATTTATGTCAAGAATTAGGTATGAGCTCTTCAAAGTTATACCGAAAAATAAAGGAACTTACCGATCTGGCACCTAATGAATTTATACGCACAATTAGACTTAAGAAATCTGCCAAATTACTTAAAACAAAAAAATATAACGTGTCTGAAGTTACCGATTTAGTTGGGTTTAATGATCCACTATATTTTAGTAGGTGTTTTAAGAAGCAATTTGGTTTTCCTCCTAGTAAATTATTGAAGTAGAATAGTTTATGTTATTGTAGTTAGCTGTTAAATCCATATTTATGGTTGTTTTATCCATCAAATTATAATATTTATACTATAAATTGCATGTAGATAGTTCAACTGTCAAAACAACAACAAATCAACTTATTCAAAACTTTAATATCAACTTCTATGAAAAAAGCGTTGAACAACAATCAGGATCATCCTATGGATAACATTGATGATTGGGAAGATAATTTATTGGAGAGATACCCTGATCCAGAAGAGCCAACAAAAGAAAAAGAAGAGTTTAGAAATTATGTAGACTCAGAAAGGTTAGATACGGTCAAAGAATTTTATAAAATAAATCACGAATTTCAAACGTATGACTTTGTAGTTGAAAAGGAAAAGGAATTTCTGCAATTTAATAAGAGAGAAATGTCTATTTGGGAAGCCGTTGATTTTCTAAATACATTGGTAGACGATAGTGACCCGGATATTGATTTAGATCAATTACAACATTTATTGCAGACTTCAGAGGCTATAAGGGCCGACGGTCACCCAGATTGGTTTGTGCTTACAGGTTTTATTCATGATCTAGGAAAAATTCTCTGCCTGTTCGGCGAGCCTCAATGGGCTGTTGTGGGCGATACCTTCCCTGTTGGCTGTGCCTTTTCCGATAAAATCGTATATCCGGAATTCTTTAGCGCAAATCCTGATGCCACAGACAGTAGATATAATACCAAATATGGTATCTACGAGCCAAATTGCGGACTGGACAACGTGAAAATGAGCTGGGGACATGATGAATATCTATACCAAATAATGAAAGATTATTTGCCCGAACCTGCGCTATATATGATTAGATATCATTCTTTTTATTCGCAACATAGAGAAAATGATTATACATATTTAATGACGGCAAAAGACATTGAAATGTTCGAGTGGGTCAAGAAATTCAACCCTTATGATCTATACTCTAAAGCACCAGTACCGCCAGATGCGAAAAAATTACTTCCATATTATAAAAAACTGGTAGCGAAATACCTACCTGAAAAGTTGAGTTTTTAATTTTTATTTGAGTTTGGCAATGCTCTAGCATTTTTACTAGGGCATTTTTTTTGCCTTCATCTATTTATTAAACCAACTAACGATATGTATACAGCTATTACATTTATTGCTTTTACCGCTTTTGTGGCACTTTACTCATGGTATAAACTGAGAAAAGAAAAACTGGATTCAAAAGACGGTTATTTTCTTGGTGGAAGAAGTTTAACAGGTGTTGTTATTGCCGGGTCAATGTTGTTGACAAACATTTCAACTGAACATTTAATAGGTATGAACGGCTCGTCTTACAAAAACGGATTTATTATTATTGCCTGGGAAGTTACTTCGGCCTTGGCATTGGTAGTTGCCGCAATCTATTTTGTGCCAAAGTATTTAAAAATGGGGCTGACCACAATACCTGAGTATCTAGAAACTAGGTTTGACAGTACTACCAGAACGTTGGTAGCGTTATTTTTAATGGTATCATTTGTAGTAACGTTATTACCAATTGTACTTTATACCGGAGCCATAAATATTGAGAGTATATTTAATATTTCTGAAGTTCTAGATGTTACCAAAGAAGAAGGCCTTTGGGTGACAGTAGTATGTATTGGGGTTTTAGGATCTGTTTATGCCATATTTGGAGGTTTAAAAGCTGTAGCTATTTCAGATACGATTAACGGGTATGGATTATTGATCGGTGGTTTGGCAATACCTATAATCGCACTGGTAGGTATTGGTGATGGCAATCCTTTTGAAGGTTTGTCTAAAGTATTTAACCACAGTCCAGAAAAATTTAATGTCATTGGGGCTAAGGATTCCGTTTTGCCATTTGAAGTACTTTTTACGGGATTGATCATTAATCAATTATATTTCTGGAGTATGAATCAAACAATTATTCAACGTGCATTAGGTGCGAAGAATTTGGTTGAAGCGCAAAAAGGACTGCTATATACAGGAGTTTTAAAAATACTGGTACCGATAATAATAATTTTGCCAGGGGTAATTGCTTTCTATTATTTTGGAGATTCCATGTATGATAATCAAGATATGATTTATCCCGAATTAGTAAAAAAAGTATTGCCCATTGGTTTTGTTGGGGTATTTGCAGCCATAATTATGGGTGCTGTGCTAAGTACTTTTAATAGTGTTTTAAATAGTGCTGCCACCATATTTAGTATAGATGTTTTTAAAAGACATTTCGGTAAAAATGCAAGCGATAAAAAGTTGGTGAGAATAGGCAAATTGACATCAACTATACTTGCGGTATTTGCCATTTTGGTAGCGCCAATGGTAGCCAATGCTCCAGACGGTCTTTATCAGTTGTTACAGCAGCTCAATGGTATTTTCTTTATACCCATAGCATCAATAATGTTGGCAGGGTTCTTTTTAAAAAAGATATCGGCCATGGCAGCTAAAGTAGCCTTGCTCATAGGTTTGTTATTCTATATTTTGACAACCTTTATATTTAAAGTAGACATTCACTTTGTGCATATATGGGGAATAGAATTTGTATTGAACATGTTGGTAATGTTTGCAGTTTCTTATTTCTACCCGAACAAGAAAGCTATTAAAGAAGAAGCACATGATTTTGTAGAGATGAAAGAATGGAAGTACACAAAACCGATGGCAATAATTTTGTGTATTATTACAATTGTAATTTATGTGCTATTGGGCACGAATTAAGACTTTGCTATGGGTAAATTATGGGTAAAAGGCTTTGGTGTATTCTTTATTTTAGTCCTGCTTTCTTGTAAAGAGAATACCAACAAAAAAGAAATTGCAAAAATTCTTCCGGTAGATTCGCTATTGCAAATTCGGTATCAGAAGATTTTAGATTACCCTGTAGATTCTGTGTCTATACCAAGAAGTTTTGACCCCAAGATAAATAAGATATTTAAAGTAGCACCTAAAGATTGGACGAGCGGATTTTACCCAGGTAACCTTTGGCAGTTATACAAGTTAACAGAAAATGAAGCTTTTAAGTCAAAAGCAAGAGATGTAACAGCTTATATTGAAAAAGAAAAGTTCAATGATGGTACCCATGATATGGGCTTTAAAATATATAGCAGTTTTGGTGAGGGGTTTGAAGTTGCCAAAAATGAACATTATGAAAATGTGATTCTCGAGAGTGCAGGTACGTTGGCAACCAGATTTAACGAAACGGTAGGCAGTATACGTTCATGGGACTTTAATAAAGATATTTGGGAGTATCCGGTCATTATAGATAACATGATGAACCTAGAGCTTTTATTTGAGGCTACTAAAATATCGGGAGATAGTGCTTTTCATAAAATTGCTGTACAACATGCCAATACAACCCTAATAAATCATTTTAGGGATAATAACAGTAGTTTTCATGTAATTGTGTATGATACTGTCTCTGGTAATGTAATTGATAAAGTTACGCACCAAGGCTATAATGATAGTTCTTCATGGGCTAGAGGACAGGCTTGGGGTATTTACGGGTTTACTATGTGTTATAGATATACTAACAACCCCGTTTATTTGGAACAAGCGGAAAAATCTGCTGAATTTTATTTGAAACACAAAAACTTGCCAGATGATGGAATTCCTTTTTGGGATTTTGATGATCCAAGCTTACCCAATGCGCTAAAAGATGTTTCTGCTGCTACTGTCGTAGCTTCAGCATTGGTTGAATTAACATCTTTTACGAACAAGAGTTTGTATTCAGATTATTCAAAGCTTGTAATGAGAACGTTAAAGAGCAATGAATATATTTTATCGCCTGAAAAAGAAGCTCCTTTTATTTTAAAACATAGTACTGGCAATTGGCCTAAAAAGGATGAGATGGATGTGTCAATTAACTATGCAGACTTCTATTTTTTAGAATTGATGCTAAGGTTAGAAAATAGCAAGCATAAAAAAACCCCATAATCATATGGGGTTTTTGTTGTGACCTCGACAGGATTCAAACCTGTAACCTTCTGAGCCGTAATCAGATGCGCTATTCAGTTGCGCCACGAGGCCATTTTTAATTTTCCCTTAGCGGGGTGCAAATATATTTCTTTTTACTTTTACCACAAAATTAAGAACACAATATTAAATGGATTTTAAAAGCTTTATTAGAGATGTGCCTAATTTTCCAAAGGAAGGAGTCATTTTTAAGGATATAACCCTCTTGTTGCAAAACCCAGAAATGCTGAAACAAACTGCCGAGGCATTAGCGCAATTACTGAACGATCAAAAGATTGATAAAGTGGTCGGTATGGAGAGTAGGGGTTTTATTTTTGGTCCTATATTGGCAAGCAAGTTAAATGCAGGTTTTGTACCTATTCGTAAGCCCGGTAAATTACCATCTACAACCTTAAGTGAAACTTATGATTTGGAATACGGTACCGATACTTTAGAAATCCATACAGATAGTATTACTAAAGGAGACCGAGTATTGATTCATGATGATGTGCTGGCAACAGGTGGTACGGCAAGTGCAGCTTGCAAATTGGTAGAAAAACTAGGTGGTACTATTGTACAGTGTAACTTTTTAATAGAATTATCTTTTCTTGAAGGCGTTTCTAAAATAGCAGATTATCAGGTGAAATCTTTATTGACCTATTAATCGAGTGCTTTAGTGGTTATAAAATAGCGCCATCCTATTATAGCCATTTGTAGCTTACTTGCTTTAGAAAGGTCTAATTGTTTTTTACTGTATGAAGGTAATAGTGCTTTGTTAAGCTTGGCGATAAATTTGTAGAACTTCTTTTTCAATGTATTGATTTTTACAAAAATACATAATTATCAGAGGTATTGTTCATGTCGCCCTATGGTAATGGCAAAAGAATTAAATCTTACCTGATTAAAGTACCAAGGTTGTTATTAAACTGAAAATGAAAACAATTATAAGTTTAATTAAGGCTATCATAAATGTGGTTTTAGTTGTTGTTATTGATTGTTCACACAAGGTATTATAGTCTACATGTTCAGGCAAGAAATTTGCGTTATTTTATTGTAATTGACTATGAATTTATAAGTAAAATGATGAATTCAATTTAAATAAGAAATTTGTACTCTATAAAGTTGTTTTAATTTGTAGTTAAAAATGTGTATTCGATTCTTAAGTGAAGGAATTCAAGGGGTATTTTGATTGAAAATACAATTTTGTAGAAGGCAAATGGTTCAATATCGTAAGTTTTGTTCATTTTCGTCATTTAAAGCAAAATCCGAAGTAGACATTACTTCGGATTTCATTCGAAAACAGGAGCTATTTTTAGATATTATTTTTTCAAAGTAATTTCAATAACTCCGTTTTTACCTTCTTCGCCATATTTAGCTTTAGCGCTTTCACCTTTTAATACATTCATGGATTCAATTGTACTTGAATCTAAATTAGAAACTGCTTTTGAATCCCATTTTTTACCGTCTACATAAAACAATGGCTCTTTGTCATCGTCATTTGTTGTAAACTTAAAGTCTTTTTCAGTCTCTTTAGAAATTTTAAAATCGTAATCCCCAGATGATGAGGTTGCTATCGATATCTGTTCTTTATTGTTTATGACATCGCTTTTAGAAGAGGAGACCTTATGTTTTACATCTGCATTGTTTATGGAAATACTATTTTGTTTAGTGTCTAAAAATATATAAATGTTATCAATGGTATCGTTATCCGAAGCTGAGTTAAAACGGCTACTTACTTCGCCTTTACTTTTACTTCCTCCAGTTATTTCCAATGAAATATTCTGTATTTCCATCTTTTTATTTCTAACCGTGGTATATGAAAAATCAAAATTTTCTTTGGCTAGATCTTTTTTGATTTTTATTAGTTCGGCATCTGTGGTGTTTTTATCTATTAGAATTTCAATAGTATTTTTTGATAGGGTAGTACCCTCCGCTACATAAATATTGTTGGTATTGAAGCTAATAAGAAACAATGCTAATAATGGAACTATTAAAAAGCTTTTAAACAGATTTACTTTTTTTGACTTTTGTTGATTGATCATAACTATTCGTTTTTTGATTAATGAATTAAAAAAAGGATTAATGATTGATAAATTTTGTTGGCCAGTTGCCTGTTTTAGTAATACATATTGGTATTCTTTTTTATTTTGTTTAATCTCTTTGTTGTCTGTATCTGCCAGAAATTCAAGATTTTGTTTTATAGCCGTGCTATAGCGCCATGCAATAGGATTAAACCATTGTAGTGCTGTAAAAATCTCCATTAAAAGTACATCGTATGAATGTTTTTGTAGTACGTGTACTTCTTCATGTGAAATAATGGTATCTAACTCTTTTTGACTATGTAATTTGGGGTTATATATGATTGTTGAAAAGAATGAAAAAGGAGTTACTTTGTCTGTGGTGATAACATGTTTAAAACCTGCATCATCTTTACGGATTGCGGATTTAATGATTCTTTTTAATGTAATTAGTTGGAATAGAAATCTGGTCAGAAAAAAACTTGTTCCCAAAATATAGAAAGCTAGTATAATGGTAAATGGAGATATAGTATCTAAACCGTCCTGTTCATTTAGTAAATCAATACTATTTGCGTTACCAGAAATATCTTGAGTAGGAAGCTCTACAGTGTTTGTAATATAAATTAAGGGCAAGAACACAGCGCTTAATAAACCTAACAGTAGAAAGAACCTATTGAATTTGAAAAATGTTTCCTTTCTTAATAGTAGGTAGTAAATAATGTAAAAAAGACTTAAAACAAAGCTGGACTTTAGTAGGTAATAGCAAAAATCTTCCATTTATTTTCCGTTTTCAATGAGGTTGATTATTTCCTTCAATTCATCCACAGATATTTTTTCTTCTTTGGCAAAAAAAGAAACTATGTTTTTATAAGAATTGTCAAAGTACCCCACCATTTCCTTATTTACGTAGGCCTTATAATAATCCTCTTTTTTTATCAGTGGAAAGTATTGATGTGTTTTTCCATAAGCTGTAAAGCCTACAAATTTCTTGTCTTCTAAATTTCTTACTATGGTAGAAAGTGTATTGTAGTGCGGTTTGTTTTCCGTTATTTCTTCCATAATGTCTTTGACAAACGCTTTATTTAAGCGCCAGAGAATTTTCATGATTTCTTCCTCTTTGTTCGTAAGTTTTTCCATATTTAAAATGTTTACACATCTAATATAAACTATTTTTGTAGTTATAAAACTATAAAAATAGTTATTTAACGAAATTTTTAGTTTTCATTAGGTGTCAAATATCATATGCCCGCAAAAATGTTCTATCTATATTTGTTAAAATGTTTTACATGCAAGATTTTTTATTCATTGTTTGCGGACTAGCTTTATTGATAGCAGGTGGAAACTGGTTATTGAAAGCTGCGGTCGATTTATCATTGAAACTTAAGATTCCAAAAATAGTAATAGGTATGACCGTTGTATCTTTTGCAACATCGGCACCAGAATTAATTGTTAGTATAAATGCTGCATTAGATGGTTTTCCAGATTTGGCCTTAGGTAATGTGGTGGGTTCTAATATTGCAAATTTAGGTTTGGTACTTGCTGTTACTATATTATTGAGTCCTATAGAAGTGAGTAAGAGTTTTTATACTACGGATTGGCCGGTAATGATGCTTGCTTCATTACTTTTTTTCTTCTTTATATATTTTGATGGAGTGCTTCAGCAATATGAAGGTATTGTAATGGTGGTATTTTTATTTCTTTTCTTGGTGTATTTGCTGCGCTTTCAAAAGCCAGCGGTGGTGGATCCTGAAGACGAGCCAGATGTTATGATGCCAACGTATAAGACAGCCCTATATTTAGGCCTAGGTGGTACAGCACTATGGGGAGGTTCTGAGCTTTTAATAAACGGAGCGGTTGGTCTTGCCACTTTATTTGGAGTAAGTGAGCGTGTAATTGCAATAACCATTGTTTCGGTAGGTACTAGTATACCCGAGTTAGCGGCATCAATTATTGCTATATTAAAGAAAGAAAAAGCAATCTCTTTAGGAAATTTAATTGGTTCCAATATTTTTAATCTTTTAGCGGTATTGGGTATTACTTCTATAATTACTCCTATTTCTGTGATGGATGAAGGGCTTTTAACAAATGATATCTTTTGGATGTTAGGTATTTCCTTTCTTGTTCTCCCCTTGGTTTTTATACCTAAAGGATTAAGATTGGGTTGGAGAGATGGAGTGGTACTTTTAGGGATGTATTTTGCTTTTATTTATATAACCATAAGGTAATTGGAATATGGTTAACGCTAGGGAATAAAAAAACGCCCTGGAAAAAATCCAAGGCGTTTTTAATATAATCTACAATTAATTTGGTATTATACTTTAGCAGATTTAACCGTTTTAACGATAACACCTGCAATCTTGTATGGATCACCGTTAGAAGCTGGTCTTCTATCTTCCAACCATCCTTTCCAACCGCTTTCAACAGTTGCGATAGGAATACGTATAGATGCACCTCTATCAGAAATACCGAAGCTGAAATCTGTAATAGCAGCAGTTTCGTGATCACCTGTTAATCGCTGGTCGTTAAACTCTCCGTAAACAGCAATATGTTCTTTAACCACCGGTCTAAATGCCTCACATATTTTTTCATAAGTTGCTTGGTCTCCACAAGTTCTTAACGTAGTGTTAGAGAAGTTTGCGTGCATACCAGAACCGTTCCAATCCATGTCTTTACCTAATGGTTTTGGGTGGTATTCAATATAGTATCCGTAAGATTCAGTAAGTCTGTCCAATAAGTAACGAGCTACCCACAATTCGTCACCAGCTAATTTTGCGCCTTTAGCGAATAATTGAAACTCCCATTGTCCACAAGCAACTTCTTGGTTAATACCTTCAAAGTTAAGACCTGCAGCAATACATAAATCAGCATGCTCTTCTACAATGTGTCTACCGTGAGTGTTTTTACCACCAACAGAACAGTAGTACATACCTTGTGGTGCTGGGTAACCACCTCTTGGGAAACCTAAAGGTAATTCAGTAGCAGTATCCATAATGAAATACTCTTGCTCGAAACCGAACCAGAAATCATTATCATCATCATCAATAGAAGCTCTACCATTAGATTCGTGCGGAGTACCGTCTGCATTAAGTACTTCAGTCATTACTAAATATCCATCCTTTCTTGCAGGATCCGGAAAAATAGCAACTGGTTTAAGCAAACAGTCAGAAGAACCACCTTCGGCCTGGCGTGTTGAACTTCCATCAAAAGACCACATTGGGCAATCTTCTAATTTACCACCAAAGTCATTAACCACTTTGGTCTTGCTTCTCATGTTTTGGGTTGGAAAATATCCATCTAACCAGATGTATTCTAATTTTGTTTTGCTCATAATGTGCTCGTTATAATTTAAAATAAGTTACCAACAAAAATATGTTTTTTATCAATCTGTATGAATTTTTAAGGGGGTAAATCTGTAAAAATTAAATTTATTTCTATACACCCCTAATTTTTGTCGGGTATTTTATCATATTTATATTTATACAGTGTAATTTTGTCAAATTAATAATGAATTTAGATATGATGTCATCGAGATTTAAGGCAATAGCAGAAAGTCAAAATAGAAATATTATTGCTATAGAAGAGAAAGGTAGAAGGTCAGACTTGTTCGGTATCAATGTGTTCAACGAAAAAAAGATGCTGCAATACCTTACCAAAGATGCCTTTGAAGGTTTAAAAGGGGCTATGGATTCCGGTTCCAAAATAGATAGAAAAATAGCCGATCAAGTAGCGGAGGCAATTAAGGGTTGGGCCATTACAATGGGGGCTACTCATTATACACACTGGTTTCAACCATTAACGGGTTCTACGGCCGAGAAACATGATGCTTTTTTTGACCTTATGCCAGATGGTACGGCCTTAGAGAAATTTGGAGGCGGCCAATTGGTTCAACAAGAACCAGATGCTTCTAGCTTTCCAAGTGGTGGAATTAGAAATACATTTGAAGCAAGGGGCTATACCGCTTGGGATCCATCTTCTCCTGCCTTTATTTATGGTACTACATTGTGTATACCTACTATTTTTGTCTCTTATACCGGTGAAGCTTTAGATAATAAAGCGCCATTATTAAGAGCTTTGGGAGCGGTAGACGAAGCAGCAACCGCAGTTGCTAAGTATTTTGATAAAACCGTTACAAAGGTCAATGCAACATTGGGTTGGGAACAGGAGTACTTTTTAATAGATAAAGCTCTTGCACATTCTAGACCCGATATTATGATGACCGGTCGCACTTTGGTAGGGGAAACTCCTGCAAAAGGCCAGCAATTAGATGATCATTATTTTGGTGTTATACCTAGTCGTGTATTGAGCTTTATGAGCGATTTGGAACAGGAATGTACAAAATTGGGTATACCGGTAAAGACTAGACATAATGAAGTTGCGCCAAATCAGTTTGAATTGGCACCGGTATTTGAAGAAGCGAACTTGGCAATTGACCACAACCTTCTTCTTATGGATGTGATGGATAAAATAGCCGATAAGCACCATTTTAAAGTGCTGTTCCATGAAAAGCCGTTTGCTGGGATCAATGGGTCTGGTAAACATAATAATTGGTCATTGCAGACCAATACTGGTGTTAATCTGCTGAGTCCTGGTTCTACACCAATGAAGAACCTGCAATTTTTAACCTTCTTTATCAATACGATTAAAGCCGTTGATACTTATGAGGAGCTTTTAAGGTCGTCTATTGCATCTGCCAGCAATGATCATAGGCTGGGTGCCAATGAAGCGCCACCTGCTATTTTTTCAATATTTGTAGGTTCACAGCTTAGTAATGTCTTAGATGAGTTAGAAGGGGTATCTAAAGGTAAATTATCTCCCGAGGAAAAAACGGAACTTAAGTTGAATGTAGTAGGTAAAATTCCAGAAATTTTAATGGATAATACCGATCGTAACAGAACTTCTCCTTTTGCATTCACCGGAAATAAGTTTGAAATGCGTGGCGTTGGGTCTAAAACAAATTGTGCCAAACCCATGACCATTTTAAATACAATAGTTGCAAAGCAATTAAGGGATTTTAAAAAGGAAGTAGATGCGCTTGTCGACAAGAAAAACCTTAAAAAAGATGAAGCTGTTTTTAATGTGCTTCGTGAATATATAAAAACATCTAAAAGAATTCGTTTTGATGGTGATGGCTATAGCATTGATTGGGAAAATGAGGCTAAAAGAAGAAAATTAAGCAATAATAAAAATACTCCCGAAGCTCTTGAGGTGTTGACCTCAAAAGATAGTCTTGCCCTTTTTGGCTCTATGAACGTAATGAGCGAGGTAGAGGTTAACGCCCGCCATGAAGTGGATCTTGAAAATTACATTATGCACGTACAAATAGAAGGTAGGGTGTATAATGAGTTGGTCTACGGTTTTATTGTGCCGGCCGCATTGGAATATCAAAATAAGCTGATAAAAAATGTATCGGGATTAAAAGAAATTTATGGAGCTGCCCATAAAAAATTCTCCGAAGGGCAATTGACCATGATAGAAGAAATTGCAGAGCATGTAGTAAGCATCAAGAAAATGGTTGACGCTATGGCAGATGCTAGAAGAAAGGCTAACGCATTAAAAGATACCAAAAAGAAGGCTCAGGCATATTGCTATAATGTAAAACCCTATTTTTCAGACATTAGAACCCATAGTGATAAATTGGAAAAATTGATGGATAATAACATATGGCCGTTAACCAAGTATAGAGAATTGCTATTTATAGAGTAAGTCTTATTCATAATTTTTAAAAATGAGGGAATATTAAGCTGAACAGAGGTTACAGTTTTAATGATTCCCTTATTTTTGCCACAAATTTATATTATGTCTACATCAAGCAGCGAAAGATATCAGCAACGTGGGGTCTCTGCCTCTAAAGAGGACGTACACAACGCGATTAAAAATATTGACAAAGGTCTTTTTCCTAAGGCTTTTTGTAAAATAGTACCTGATCATTTAACGGGAGATGAAGACTATTGCTTGATCATGCATGCAGATGGTGCCGGTACCAAGTCTTCTTTGGCATATATGTATTGGAAAGAAACAGGAGATATTTCTGTCTGGAAAGGTATAGCTCAAGATGCGTTGATTATGAATATAGATGATTTGATATGTGTTGGTGCTACAGATAATATTATGCTTTCATCAACTATAGGTAGAAATAAAAATAAAATTCCGGGTGAAGTTCTTTCTGCAATTATTAACGGAACGGAGGAGTTAATCGGTGATTTAGCTGAATTTGGTATTACCATACATTCTACAGGAGGCGAAACTGCCGATGTGGGCGATTTGGTTAGAACCATTATTGTTGATTCTACGGTTACTGCTAGACTTAAAAGAAGTGATGTTGTTGATAATGCCAATATTAAGGCAGGTGATGTAATTGTTGGGCTAGAATCTTTCGGTCAGGCAAATTATGAAAAAGAATATAATGGCGGTATGGGGAGTAACGGACTTACTTCTGCTAGACATGATGTTTTTTCAAATTACTTAGCTGAAAAATTTCCTGAGAGTTTTGATGCCGAAGTACCTGAAGATTTGGTGTATTCCGGTGATGTTAAATTGACAGATGCTGTTGAGAACTCTCCCATCGATGCCGGTAAATTAGTTTTATCACCTACGCGAACATACGCACCAATTGTCAAAAAGATACTTTCAAAATATAGTGCGGATCAAATACACGGAATGATTCACTGTAGTGGTGGGGCGCAGACCAAGATTCTTCATTTTGTAGATAATCTTCATGTAATTAAGGATAATTTATTTGATGTGCCACCGCTCTTTCAATTAATTCAAGAACAGTCTGGTACAGACTGGAAAGAGATGTACAAGGTGTTCAATTGTGGGCATAGATTAGAATTATACCTTCCGGAAGAGATTGCAAACGATATCATTGAGGTTTCTAAAAGTTTTGGGGTAAATGCACAGATTGTTGGTAGGGTAGAGGCATCAGATTCAAAAAAACTGACAATTTCAAGCAAGTACGGCACCTTTGTGTATTAGCACATACGATTAGCGCAAATAAATCGTTCTTTTTGTATAAACCTATCTTGCTATGGAAAGAAAAGAATTTTTAAGAACCCTGGGCGCGGGTGCTGCATTTGCTATAACGTTTCCTTGTTTGGGCAGTTGTTCTAAAGACAATGAAGTTGAGGGAGATATTGTTGCGCAACCTACAGATGTAGATTTTACTATTGATCTTACTTCTGATGAAGCTTCCAATCTAGCTGAAAATGGCGGATTTATTTTAAAGAACCTTGTAGTCGTTGTTAGAAATTTAGAAGGTGAATTTGTGGCCGCTACTCAAATATGTAGCCACGAGCAGTACGACCAAGTAAGGTTTATAGATCAAGAAGGTGGTATTTTTTATTGCGATGTGCATGGTTCTAAGTTTTCACAAACGGGCTCGCCATTAAATGAAATTCCTAATAGCACATCAAAAGCATTAAAAATATATAATACCTCACTTGAAGGTGATATTCTACGTGTCTTTGAATAATCTATTAAACTACCCTATTTAAACCAATAACTCCAACCTAACTTATTATTCTTTAATGATTAACATGACCCCCAAGTAGAGAAAGTAAGTGAAACATATTTGTGCTTTATTAATAGTTTTGATGACCTGCTTTACGTACGGTCAAGATAAAAAGTACGTTACGGTAAAAAAGTCGTACGAAGTTATGGGCGGCGATTTCGATATTACTGTAATTTCCGTAGATGAGGAGCTGGGGTATATTTACATACAAGAGGCTTTGGCAGAAGTTCAAAGAATTGAAAAACTCATTTCATCTTGGGATGCGGAATCTGAAACTAGTTTGATCAATAAAAATGCGGGTATCAAACCTGTTCCGGTAAGTTGGGAACTTTTTAAATTAATAGAGCGATCCATACAAATCTCTGAGATTACAAATGGGGCTTTTGATATCACTTTTACGCCCTTAAATGATTTATGGAAGTTAGATGGTTCTATGGAGTCCATGCCAACAACTGCAAACGTAAAGGCTAGACAGGCAAGAATAGGATACAGGAATATTGTTTTAAATAGTAAAGACCAAACCGTATTTCTACGTAAGAAGGGTATGCGAATCTCCTTTGGAGGTATAGGCAAAGGTTTTGCTGCAGATAAGGCAAAGGCCTTATTGGTGTCGAAAGATGTTAAAGCCGGTATTATGAATTTAGATGGCGATATTACTAGCTGGGGTACAAAAGTAACCGGTGATAAATGGTTGATAGGGGTGGTAAATCCCGATTTAAAAGGAGGTATTGCCTCATGGATTCCTATTCTTGAATCTTCTGTTGCAACTACATCTAGTGATGGAAACTTTATTATGTCAGGTAATAAGAAATATACCCATATTCTTAATCCGAAAACAGGATTTCCTGCTACTGGTATCAATAGTGTTTCTGTATTTGCAAAAAGTGCGGAATTATCAGATGCTTTGGCAACTTCTATTTTTGTAATGGGGCTAGATGCTGGTCTGGCGCTTATTAATCAACTTGGGGATACAGAGGTAATTATAGTTGATAGTGCTAATAAAATGTATAAGAGCAATGGCATTCTGCTCAACTGAGTAAAATACATTCAAAGAACTACATTCTTTATTTTATTTCTAAGGTCGATAATCACTTTAGCGTGTCCGTAATTTTATTGTAAATTTGCCGTACAAGTGAAGTAAGCATATGATAGACAAATTAAACATAGTAAAACAACGGTTTGATGAGGTTTCAGACCTTATTATCCAACCTAACATAATATCTGACCAAGATAAATATGTAAAGCTTACTAAAGAATATAAAGACCTTAAAGATTTAATGGATAAGCGAGATGAATATCTAGAGCTTACCAATAATATTGCCGAAGCTGAGGAAATTATTGCCGATGGCAGTGATGAAGAAATGCTAGAAATGGCGAAGATGCAGATGGAAGAGGCTAAGGGTTCGCTTCCAAAGCTAGAAGAGGAAATCAAATTGATGTTGATACCAAAAGATCCTGAAGATGCAAAGGATGTGGTAGTTGAGATCAGAGCTGGAACGGGTGGTGATGAAGCCAGTATTTTTGCTGGTGACCTTTTTAGAATGTATACCAAGTATTGTGAAGGCAGAGGATGGAAAACCAATGTGATCGATCTTAGTGAAGGTACTAGTGGTGGATATAAAGAAATACAATTTGAAGTATCGGGTACCGATGTATATGGAACCTTAAAGTTCGAAGCTGGTGTTCATCGTGTGCAAAGAGTACCACAGACCGAAACCCAAGGTAGGGTACATACAAGTGCCGCAACGGTTATGGTTTTACCAGAAGCTGAAGATTTTGATGTACAAATAGACCCTAAAGATGTTCGTATAGATTTTTTCTGTTCGTCTGGTCCTGGTGGGCAATCTGTAAACACTACATATTCTGCAGTACGTTTAACGCATATTCCAACAGGCTTGGTTGCGCAGTGCCAAGATCAGAAGTCTCAACATAAAAATAAGGACAAAGCATTTAGAGTACTTCGTTCTAGATTGTATGATCTGGAATTGGCGAAGAAACAAGAAGAAGATGCTGCCAAACGAAACTCTCAAGTGAGCAGTGGTGACCGTTCTGCAAAAATTAGAACGTATAACTATCCACAGGGTAGGGTAACCGATCATCGTATAGGTCTTACGTTGTACGACTTGTCTAATATTATTGATGGAGATATCCAGAAGATAATCGATGAGTTGAGTTTTGTTGAAAATACCGAAAAATTGAGGGAAGCCTCCGAGATATTTTAAGATATGACTACCCAAGAATTGGTTGCCCAAATACACAAAAAACAATCGTTTTTATGTATAGGCTTGGATACGGACTTAGAAAAAATTCCTGCTTTTTTATTAGAGGAAGAAGATTCCATTTTTGAGTTTAATAAAGCAATTATAGATGCCACACACGATTTATGTGTGGCATATAAGCCTAATATAGCCTTTTATGAAGCCTATGGCGTACAAGGGTGGTCTGCATTGCGCAAAACAATTAAATACCTAAATAAGAACTATCCTGAAATTTTCACCATTGCTGATGCCAAACGTGGTGATATTGGGAATACTTCAACCAGATATGCAAAGGCATTTTTTGAGGATTTAAATTTTGATTCCATCACAATTGCCCCGTATATGGGAAAAGATTCCGTTGAGCCATTTTTACAGTTCAAGGATAAACATACTATTTTACTTGCCTTAACTTCAAATGAAGGTGCCTTTGATTTTCAAACCAAAAAAACCGATAATAAAGAATTGTATAAAGAAGTATTGTCTGTCTCTACGACCTACAAAGGCTCTGAAAATTTAATGTACGTGGTTGGTGCCACTAAAGCAGAGTATCTTAAAGAAATTCGAGAAATAGTACCAAACAGCTTTTTGTTGGTGCCTGGTGTAGGCGCACAAGGTGGTAGCTTGGTAGATGTTTGCGAATATGGTATGACAAAAGATATCGGACTACTTATAAATTCTTCGCGCGGAATTATCTATGCGTCTGACCAGGAGGATTTTGCAGATACCGCTAGAGAAAAGGCAAAAGAATTACAAGAAGCGATGAAAAAAGAATTAGATAAACTAAACTAAGTCTTCTAAAGTTTTTTTGATTTTCTGTGCTTTCGATTCAAAAAATTCGCCCAATTGCGTATTTGATTGAATGGTGGATGCTTTCTCTAAAAACATTTGATATTGATACTCCAATAGGCTTATCATGTCTGTATTTGCTTCTAAAGGTGTTACTGTTCCTACTTTACAATATTGCTTTTCCATAATCCTGGTTTTAGTTTCTTACAAATATACGTTCAGATTCAGGTTTTGGATGTGTGTATGTGCAGCGGTACACCTAATTTATAGGTAATATGTCTTTTTTTTAACAAATACCGCTAGAATAATTTAATTGAATGGGCATACTTGCTGAATTTTTATATTCTTAAACAGATTGTGAAAAAGAATATATACATTGTACATTACAACTTATTTTAAATGAAAACCTGTGCTCCACTATATTACTTACCATCATAAAACCGCTACTGAGTGGGTCACATTTGTACACGGTGCAGGTGGTAGTTCTTCTATATGGTATAAGCAGATACGAGAATTTAAAAAGCATTTTAATGTTTTACTGTTAGATTTAAGAGGGCATGGTAATTCTAAACCTAGTTTAAAGAATGTATTCGATGAAAAGTATACGTTTAATGTTATAACCAATGATATTGTTGAGGTAATTGATTTTGAGAATATTCAGAAATCTCATTTTATAGGAATTTCATTGGGTACTATTTTGATAAGAAATTTAGCGGAGAATCACCCTGAACGTGTAGAAAGTATGGTGATGGGCGGTGCTATAATGAAATTGAACTTAAGGTCTCAGATTTTAATGAAACTAGGTATCATTTTTAAAACGATTATACCTTACTTATGGCTGTATAAGTTCTTTGCAATTATCATTATGCCCAATAAGAATCATAGGGAATCTAGATTGCTTTTTGTTCGTGAAGCAAAAAAGTTATATCAAAAAGAATTTATTAGATGGTTTAAGCTGACGTCGGAGATAAATCCGTTGTTGCGATTTTTTCGGTCGGCAGACATCAATATCCCCACATTATACGTAATGGGAGAAGAAGATTATTTGTTTTTGCCAAGTATTCGCAAAATAGTAGACTTACATAAAAGTTCACAATTGGTAGTGGTTGAAAATTGTGGTCATGTGGTAAATGTTGAACAGCCCAGATATTTCAACGAAAAAGTAATAGACTATTTAAGTGGGCAATGCTCAATTTAGTTTTCTAACTAGTGTACTCGTCATTGCTGTGCTTAAAAGAGTATAAAATAACAAAAACCGATGCTCCCACCGGTTTTTACTAACTAACTAACTCAAAAAATAACTAACTCAAAAAATTGAAAATGAATGCTTTAATACTGTTCTGTTAAGTTTTAACGCATAACTTTTTAAGTTATTGTAGCTCAGTATAAAAAACTACTTTTTATCTTGAAGAGCGAATACTTTTTTAAGTACATCTGTAGTTCTTGAAGAAAATTGTGTTCTAATTTGTTCCTCTTCTACAGCGATCATTTTATATACACCAGATAGTGCTTCTTGGGTAACATAATCCGTTAAATCAGGATTAATATTGTTGGTCAATGGTATAGTGTTGTATTTGGTGATTATGGAACTCCAAATTTTATCAGCTCCTACTTTTTTGAAAGAATCACTGATTACGGGGTTGAATTTGGCATATAATTCAGTATTCGTTTTGGTTTCTAAATAGGTTGTTGCAGCATCGTTATCTCCTAGAAGAATATTCTTAGCGTCTGCAAAAGACATATCTTTTACGGCATTTACGAAAATAGGGGTAGCTTCGGACACTGCATCTTCAGCGGCACGGTTTAACACCTTTAAGCCTTCATCTGCTAAACTGCCTAAGCCAATATCTCGTAAGGTCTTATCTACCTTTTGTAAATCTTCGGGCAGTAAAATTTTAACCAATTCGTTTTTATAGAACCCGTCAGTTGCGGTTAATTTGCTTACTTGCTTTTCTATCCCTTGGTCTAAAGCTTCTTTTAAGCCATTGGCAATGGTTTCGTTGCTAAGTACGGTGTCTGTAGATGTAGGTAGTTGATTTACAACTTGCTGTAATTCATTACACGATACTGCTAATAGCATGCAAAGTGCCAAACTGATTTTTTTAATCATTATTGTATTATTTAAATAGGGTTTACTTTAGTATTTACGAGAATATCACTGTTTTATTGTTGTACACCATTGTTTTGCGTGCAATATGGAGTTTTACTCCTCTAGACAGTACAATTTTTTCTAAGTCTCTACCCTTGGTAATAAAATCTTCAATAGAGTGAGAATGGGTTACAGTGGTAACATCTTGTTCAATTATTGGACCGGCATCTAGTTCTTCAGTTACATAATGGCTAGTTGCGCCAATGATTTTCACACCTCTTTTAAATGCCGCATGATACGGTTTTGCTCCTGCAAATGCTGGTAAAAAAGAATGGTGGATATTTATTATTTTGTTAGGGTATTTGTCGATAAGTGTACCGCTCACAATTTGCATATATCTTGCTAAAACAATAAAATCTACATTATACTTTTCAAGAATCGCTATTTGTTCTTGTTCGGCAGCTACCTTATTTGCTTTGGTAAAGGGAACATGAAAAAACGGAATGTCAAATTGATCGGCTATGTACTTTAAGTCATTATGGTTGCTAAGAATAAACGGAATTTCTACAGCCAGTTCGCCAGATTGGTATCTACTTAATAAATCATAAAGGCAATGATTATATTTCGAGACAAATATTGCCATTTTAGGTAATTTGTCATCGGTGTGCAAGCTCCATTCCATATTATATGGTGTAGCCAACTCCTTTTGAAACAAAGTCTTAAAATGTTCTAGATTAGATAGGTCATCTTCGAATTCAACAACGGTACGCATAAAGAATACGTTGGCAGGTTTGTCTACATGCTGATCAAGATATACAATGTTACCCTGGTTTCTATGAATAAATCCGGTTACGGTGCTTATAATACCCGCTTGATCCGGACAATGAACTAGTATAGTTGTTTTCAATTGTAAGGTATTTTTGAAGTCAAAAATAGCCCATAATCCTTTAAATACTTGTTATAAAACGTTGTTATGTAATATTTTTTGGATAATTATGAATGTTCAGCTTTCCAAGCCTTGTAAGATTTTCTAAAGCTTTTGATCTCTTTTCTTAACAGGTTGATGTATTCGGTTTCCTTTACTCCATGTTTTTCAAGACCCATGCAGTAAGAGTTAATGTTTCTTATAATAATATTGATGTACGAAATGGTTTCTTTGCGCTCATTAGTACAGTTGGAGTATTCTACTTGAGCGATTTTTTGAGGTATAAGAATAGAATCCGTCAAAATGGAATTGGCCATTATATCCCTAAGACTTTTTGATTCGCAAAGGCGCATTAAATCTTTATTGAATGTAACGTACGAGGCAATCTCTCTGCTCATTGTGCAGAGTTCCAGTGCTTTTCTGTAAATAGGCAGATGTTTTAAACTTCTATATGCCATTGTGTGGGGTATTGTTAGTGTCATATAAAATTACGTTAGTTATTTGATAATATTCTATTGAATGTAAACGTAATTTGTATTTTTACCTTTGATAACAAATAATTAAACAAAAATACTTTTGAATCCAAAGATAGATGAGCTTAATTGGAAAATACTGAAACAATTGCAGGATAATGCAAGGGAATCTTTTGCTAATATTGGTCGTTCTGTAGGGCTTACGGCACCTGCTGTAGCCGAGCGTGTAAAGAAAATGGAAGACCTGGGTATTATACATGGTTACAAGGCAGAAGTGTCTCATGCATTAACAGGTCATCAGTTGAAAGCGATTATTACGTTAAGGGCGTTTATGGGAAAATTAAAACCCTTTTTAGCTGTAGTGCCAAGCTTGCAAGAAGTCATAAACTGTTATAGAATTACTGGTAATGAGAATATTGTAATGGAGGTGGTGCTTAAAGATCAATTTCATCTAGAAAAATTTATTGATCAGCTTATTCAATATGGTGAAACTAGAACCCATATTGTTCTTTCTCAGGTGATTTCCAATGCCCCAATGCATAAAATTAAATGATTTTAATCTTAAACGCTTATTGAAGCTTGGGAATAAAATCATGAATGGAAAATGAAAGTTAGCTAGTAATTAGACCTTGGTAAATGCTTCTAGATAATTTTGGCTAGATTTTTGATAGAAATTAAATAATGAAAAAAATACTACTTCTCACTTTCGTTTTAACCTCTACGGCAATATTTTCTCAAGAATTGAGGCTTTTAAGAGGTGCTATTTCAGAAAATATTATTGTTAACGATACGGTAAACGAAACCTACTCTCTTTATTTACCTACTAAATTTGAGGTCAATAAGGTTTGGCCTGTTGCTTTTGTAATGGACCTTAAGGGTAAGGGTAAGGCTGCAATGTCAATGTTGGTCAATGCCGCCGAGCAAGAGGGCTATGTTTTGGCTAGTTCAGATAATATGAGCGATTCACTATCTATCTCAGAAAATGTTCTTATAGCCAACAGAATGTTCAACTCTGTTTTTAGTACTATACCAACTGAAAAAAACCGTGCTTATACGGTAGGTTTTGGTAGCGGTGCAATGTTCGCTTCCATTCTGCCGACTTTTATAGGTAAACTAGATGGTGTAATTTCTATTGGGGCGGCTATTGGGAATGTGGAAATTTTGAACCCAAAGAAGCCTTTTCAATTTGTTGGGCTGGTAAATAGGTCCGATTATAATTTTACCGAAATGAATAATAGTAAGGATCTGCTGAATAAATTAAAATTCCCCAATGAACTTATTGTTTTTGATGGTGAACGTTTGTTACCGGAAAGTGACTTAATCGTAAATGCATTTAGAATGTTGACTTTAACAAGTATGGCTAAAGGTCATATAGTAAAAAATGATAGTTTGGTGACTTCGTCGTATAATCGGTTTTTAACCTTGGCCAATAATCATCTAAATGACCAAAAACCACTTTTGGCAAGGTATCAGCTATTGGATATGGAAAAAATCTTCAATCCTTTTATGGAATTAGATTCTTTGAAAGCCACGCAAAAAACAATGAAAAGAAGTACTATTTATAGACAAGCCAATAGAAGTCAGAACAGTTATTTTTTAAAGGAATCTTTTACTAAAGAAGATTATAGCTATTATTTAGAAGAAGATGTTATCTCTTATAATTATGCAAATTTAGGTTGGTGGAATTTTCAAATGCAAGAGTTAGATAAATTAGATAAGAGCGCCAACCTTTATGAGCGACAAATGTCTAGTAGGTTACGAGGTTATATCAATGCATTGGTGTCAGATAATATTGATTTTGTTTCCGCCCAGGAAAATTTAGATTTTGAAGCCCTTAATTTGCTGTATATGGTGAAGACTATTACTTCGCCAAAAGAATTTGATGCATATTTGAAGGTAATTTCCATTAGTTCTAAAATGGAAAATTATGGTACAGCTCTTTTTTATTTAGAAGAGTTGCTTAAAAATGGCTATACAGATAAAAATTCGTTGTATTCGCTAGAGCACACAGCTCTATTTAGAATTATGCCGGAGTTCAACGAAATGGTTGAAAAATATCTAAAAAGTGCCAGGTATGATGTTATTGAACGGTAAGGTGTGGTACATTTTCTAGATTCCAGTCTATTACCAAACCTTTAGCTAACGACTTTGCAATTTCTTTTCCGTAAAGAACTTCACATAAATACAAGGCTGCTTCAAAACTTTTTGCTCCTCCGGCTGAAGTGATATATTTTCCATCATGTACAAAAAGAACATTGTCCTTGATGTTAAGATGAGGAAACATAGCTCTGTAATTTTCAACATCACTTGGAAAAGTAGTGGATGCAACAGTGTCTAAAATTCCTGCTTTAGCTAAAGGAAAAGCGCCATCGCAATGACTGGTAACGTACAATGCATTTTTATCTACCTGTTTGATAAAGTTAATCATTACTTCATCTTTTAAGTCGTTATCCATGCTATGTTCTGCACTTGGTACAACCAAAATGTCAATTGTGGGCAGGTCATCTTTTGTATAATCATAGTCTGGTAAAATGCGCACGCCCTCAAAAGTGGTAATGGGTTCTAACGTATTTGCTACGGTAAAGGTATTCATCGCCTTTATGCCGTCTCTAAATTTTGTATGTTGAAATATATCGAACGGTGCAGTAAATTCTGTGTTGAAAGTGCCGTTCATTATAAGAAATGCAACGTTGTAATTTTCGGGGTTTAGCTCGGGCAGTGTTCTAACTACTTCATTGGTAGTAGCTTTTTCGTTTTCGTTTTTTTGTTGATTACAACTAATTAGTATAATCGGTAATAGAAATAAGAGGTATATAGATTTCATATGGATATATTTCGACTTCTAAAGTACAATGATAAGTGAAAAACTTACAATGATTATATTGTATTTTTGATGTGTAAAAGTAGAGAAATGAGAATAAGTATAATAGGATTATTGTTGTGTATAGTTGTTTCATGCGGACAAGAGAAAAAGTATCATGATGCAAAACCTGATATAAAATCAATAACTAAGTCAGATAAATTAGCGGATATTTTACTTTTTCAGGAAGAACTGAACGCTGAATTCAAAAACCCTGAAACTTCTCCTTTAGCAGATAGGTTTAGAATTGATTTTGAAACATTGAATTTCTTTGCCCCTGATACTAATTATATTGTTGAGGCAAAGTTGATAAGAACTCCGGATGCACTGCCTTTTTCTATGCCAACTACCACAGGGCGAGAGTCAACAGAAGTTGTATATGGTATTGCCAAGTTTACTTTAAATGGTAAAGAACATGAATTGGAAATTTATCAATCTCCAGAGTTAATTACCCAAGACAAATATGAAGATTATTTGTTTTTACCTTTTACCGATAAAACCAATGGGGAAGAAACTTATGGTGGTGGAAGGTATTTAGATTTAAGAATACCGAATGGCAGTACAATTGTTTTAGATTTTAATAAAGCCTATAATCCGTATTGTGCCTACAACAAAAAGTTTAGTTGCCCAATTGTACCCAAGGTGAATCATCTGGACACTGAAATTAGGGTAGGGGTAAAAGCTTTTGAACATTAATCGATGAAAATAAAAAACCTCGGCAGGTATTGCCGAGGTTTTAAAACTTAAACTATAAAATCAACCATTAATTATATCAACAATTAGAAAGAGTAGATGGCTGCTACTAAGAAAGAAGATAAGCTTTTAGAAGCTGCACCATCTGCATCAAAGTAAGGCTCTACATCGCTACCCCAAGAATCTAATCTAATTTCTGGCTTAATGATCAAGTTGTCTACTGAGTAGCTACCTGTTAATGTTAATGCAAGTACACTTGGGTCGTCATCTACTAAATCAGACATTACTGTGAAATACTCACCTCTTAAACCAATAGAAAAGTCATCTGATGTTGCGTATTGTGGGTATAGAGCTACACCAGAAAAGCCTTCGCCATCATTGTCTGCATAAGCAGCATTTATTCCTAAGAAGAACTCATCAGAAAGATCAAAACCACCTGTATAGTCAATTTCGAATCCTAATGCCTCTCCACCATCATAGTAAAGGTTTAAGTACTGACCTGCATAACCTAATTGAGCTCCTGCAGAGTAAGCACCGGTTAGGTTGTTGTTCGTGTCAGTTACGTTCATAATAGCCAACATTAAGCTGAAATCATCAGAAAGTGCGAAATCTGCTTTTAAACCAACATGAGAAAAAGGTCCACTAGAGAACAAGTAAGATGTGCTGTAGTTAAAGTTACCTACAGGAGAAATTACTTCGTACCCTAAGTATGTATTGAATCTACCCATTGTTAAAGTAGTAGCATCAGATACGTTCCAGTAAGCATATAATTGATTAAGGTTGTAACCACCAACTGCATCATCGCCTCTAGGTCCAAAAACAACATCTGCAACTACACCTGTTGATTCTCCTTCGTAAGCGGCAATAATATTTGCCATACCTAGTGCGAAACCTAGTTCATTTGCAAATGAACTACCAAATGATTGAGGTGTAGCATCTGAAGCGCTTAAATTTGTTTGGTAGTATGCATCTACAGATCCGCTAATGCTTACTTTTTTCTCTTCTTCATCTTCTTGAGCTACCACACCGGCAGCTGCAAAAAGCATAAGACCTGTTGCAAAAATATTTTTTACGTATTTTGTATTTATAATCGTTTTCATAAGTTTTGATTTAATCCCCATTGGGATGAATTAATTTTGAGAAATTTATTTATTGAAAAGGTTATGTAACGGAGCGTTCTGCAAAACGCTCCGTATTTTTTTTAGTGTTGGTTCATTCTGAAATCGGCATAAGCATCCATTCCGTGCTCATGAAGATCTAAACCTTCAACTTCTTCTTCTTTAGAAACTCTAAGACCTATAGTAGCTTTAAGTACACCTAAGATGATACCAGAAGTAACAATACAGAACCCACCTACGATCAATACACCGTATAATTGCGTCATGAACTGAGCTCCACTAGCCATGCTACCGAAGATACCTACAACCAATGTTCCCCAGATACCACAGATCAAGTGAACCGCTACTGCACCAACAGGGTCATCTAATTTTAATTTATCAACCAAAGCAACACCACCTACTATAATGATACCTGCTATGAAACCAATGATAACAGCTTCGTTAGGAGACATTAAATCAGCTCCTGCAGTAATACCTACTAAGCCACCAAGAATACCGTTTAAGAACATTGTCAAATCTAAGTTCTTATAAAGAATAGTAGAGGTGATCATTGCTCCAAAACCACCTGCTGCGGCAGCTAAACTAGTTGTAACCAATACTAAAGATGTTAATTCTGGATCGGCAGATAATACTGAACCACCGTTAAAACCGAACCAGCCTAACCATAGTATTAATACACCGGCGGTTGCCATTGGTATACTGTGACCTGGTATTGCGTTTGGCTTACCGTCTTTACCGAATTTTCCAATTCTTGAACCTAAAAGGTATATTGCTACCAAAGCAGCCCATCCACCAACTGAGTGTACTAATGTAGAACCTGCAAAATCATAGAATCCCCAAGAATCCAAGAATCCGCCGCCCCATTTCCAAGCACCTACTATAGGGTATACCAAACCAACATAGATTACTGTAAATATCATGAAAGCTCCAATTTTCATACGTTCTGCTACTGCACCAGATACAATTGTAGCTGCTGTTGCCGCAAACATTCCTTGAAAAAGGAAATCTGTCCACCATGTATAACCACCATCTGAATAATCAGGCGTCATACCGCCTTCAGGGGCATCAATACCAAAACCTGCAAATTTTAACAAGCCCATATCTCCATCTTCAAAACCTGGGTACATTAAATTGAAACCCCATGCGTAATAAAGAAGTAGACCTCCGGTAATAATGAATATGTTTTTAAATAATATGTTAATTGTATTTTTTTGTCTTGTTAAGCCAATTTCTAAAAAGGCAAAACCTGTATGCATGAAGAATACCAATGCGGTAGCCAACATCATCCATACGTTATTTGCTGTAAATAATCCTGCGTCCATTTCGTTTAGTTTTTAGTTAGTTATTTTTTATTTAGTTAATACCGGCTAAACCGTCTTCCTTAGTTCTAATTCTGTATGCTTGAAGGACTTCAGAAACAAATATTTTACCATCTCCAACATTTCCAGAGTATGCGGCTTCAAGAATTTTGCTCACCGTTTTTTCAAGAAAGTCATCAGATACTACTATTGTTAAGTATCTACGCTGAATATCAGTAGTACTATAAGATATACCACGGTATACGTGACCTTCTTTTTCGTTACCAACACCTGTTACATCCCAGTAACTGAAGAAATTAACTTCAATACTGTGCAACGCTTCTTTGACTTCGTCAAATTTTGATTTTCTAATAATTGCCTCGATTTTTTTCATTTGAATAAGTTTTTGATATTGCCAAATATATGTTAAAAACATTCACACCCTAAAAATATTAGGGGATCATCGCTAATTTTTATCAGTATCTTAAATTATACCCCCTAATTTTTAGGGTTATGCTATTTATGAATGAATATTTTGATGATATCGAGAATTGGAAAAGACGATTTTAGGTTTATCGTCGAATAATCGGCAGGAAAATGCATAATTATCTAACGATTGTTTAATAAATCGGTAAATACCTGAAAAAATGTATAAAAATAAAATAGTGTATGTTGAATGTTAGTTCTATAACATTCTGCAGATCCAAAGACCTAAAGAGATCGCTAAAATTCCAACTGCCACACTCATACCCATGTATAGTGACATTTGTAGAAGAGAAGATTCTTTAAAAAGAATATTGCTTTCCAAAGCAAAAGTGGAGAAAGTAGTAAAGCCTCCGCAAAATCCGGTGGCCAATAATAATGTTTGATTTTCTGAAATGTAATTGTTCTTTAAAGAGAGACCTATAAGGATACCAATAATTAAACAACCGATAATATTAACGAGAAATGTACCTAAGTAGAAATTTGAATAGTAGGCGTTAAGGTTTTTTGATATTAAATATCTTAATATGCTACCTAAACCTCCTCCTAAGAAAACCAGTAAAATTTGTTTCATACCTTATAAAGGTAAAAACTAAACTGCTTTCTTGTAGCTGGTGGTAAGTAAATCTAATGGATAGATAACAGAAGTTGGTTTTTTAGATAGCTTTTGAGCAGATGTTTTCGATTTTTGAGAAACACTTATTAAGCTAACTGCGACCAATGCAACGTTGATACCTACTAGCACTAAAAAAATTGTAAGAAATGTCATCATAATTTATTGCACCTTTATAGATGAATAACGCAAAATTACGGTATTTGGTATATTAAACGAGGATATTGGCCGTTTTGTTGTGAAAACGTTAATTTTTGTGGTGTAGGAAAAAAATTAACTATTCTTTTAGGAAAAACTTTATAAAGAGCAGCAAAATCAAGAAAAGTGCAAAGGAAATACCGATCCATTTAACACCCTTAAAGTTTTTGCGATGAAATTCTAGATCTTTTCTGTAAGAAATGATGATTATGATGGCAAAAACCACTGCAAATAGGATTGCAAAAATGATTTGTCCGGTGCTAAACATATTTTAATATTTTTACGCAAAGCTAACCTAAAACGATAAATTAAAGATGAAAAACAAAATCAATGCGGTTAAGGAATTTCATAATTCTTTTGGTCTAGGTGTTTCTGAGAAAATGATTGCAGATTTGGGTGCAGCAAAAAATATGTTGCGTTTTAATCTAATGGATGAAGAAAACAAGGAATATTTAGAGGCTGCCCAAAATAATGATTTGGTTGAAGTGGCAGATGCCCTTGGCGATATGTTATATATATTGTGTGGTACTATATTAGAACATGGTATGCAATATAAGATTGAAGAGGTGTTCAATGAAATACAGCGTAGTAATATGAGTAAGCTGTGCGAAGATGGTAAGCCTATTTATCGTGAAGACGGTAAGGTTTTAAAAGGTCCTAATTACTTTAAACCTAATATAGATGAGATTTTAAGTAAATAAAAAGGGGGGGCAATTTGCCCCCTTAATTGTTTTTGTTAAGATTTTACTTGGTAGCGCCATCCAAATTTATCTTCAGATTTATTGTACTGAATATCTGTAATTATTTTCTTTAAGCGTTCACCAAAACTGTTTTCAAGTTCTGGTAAGTCATAATCAGTGTCTCTATAGCCAAAGCCGGCAATAGGTGAAATAACGGCAGCGGTACCTGCGCCGAACATTTCTTTTAGAGAACCGTCTTTTGCGGCGGCAACAACTTCTTTTACCGTAATTTTTCTAACCTCGGTCTTAATGCCTTGGTCTTTGGCAATTTCCAAAATACTCTTTCTAGTGATACCGTCTAATATACGGTCACTGGTTGGGCCGGTTAATAGTGTGTCATTAATTCTTATGAAAATGTTCATTGCACCAGCTTCTTCTATATACTCATGGCTGGTGTCATCTGTCCATATTACTTGATTATATCCTTTTTCAATGGCTAATTGGGTAGGGTAAAACTGACCTGCATAATTACCACCTGCCTTAGCATAACCCACACCGCCATTGGCAGATCTAGAATATTTTTCTTCGATAAGAACCTTTACCTTGCCAGAGAAGTAAGCACCAGAGGGCGCACAAGCAATGATGAATTTATATTCATTGGCAGGCGAGGCATGAAATCCATTCCCTGAAGCGAACATAAACGGTCTAATATAAAGTGATCCCCCATCTTTGGTAGGTATAAAATCCTTGTCTAAATTTAGCAGTGTTGTTAAACCTTCCATAAAGTAATCTTCTGGAATTTGTGGTATGCACATTCTTGCTGCAGAAATGTTTAAACGCTTATGGTTGTCTAACGGTCTAAATAAAAAGACGTCATTGTTCTTGTCTTTATAAGCTTTCATTCCTTCAAAAATTGATTGTCCGTAATGGAAAATCTTAGCTGAAGGATCTAGTGTAATGGGTTGGTATGGTGTAATTGTTGGAGTTTCCCATGCTCCATTTTTATATGTACAGACCAACATATGATCGGTAAATACAGACCCAAAGGCTAAATTGTCAAAATCTACTTGGTCAATTTTTGAATTTTTAACCTTTTCTATTATAATATCTTTCGTTGCAATACTCATGAAATACGTAACTTTAGTTGAATAAAATTAAACAAATATCCCTACTAGGCCTTCTTTTTTAGTTGAAAAATGATCAGTTTTGCAGGTATATCAACATTTTTGAGATTTATGAAAGGATTTAACATATTACTTGTCTTTTTGTTTGGCTTTTTTTCATGCTTTTCACAGCAAAATACTAATGTCAATTCGTCACAATTCTATGGTGATGAGTTCGAAATCACTTCTTTAAGTGATAAGAAAGAGGTAATGAAACAATTTGCGGCCATGCCGGTTTCAGATTCTTTGAACCTTCAGTTTAAAACTAAGGTGAAAGAAGTTTGTAAGGTAAAGGGCTGTTGGATGATTGTTGAATTGTCAGAAGGTAATCAAGCGATGGTACGTTTTAAGGATTACGGTTTTTTTATGCCTGCCGATATTCTGGAGAAAGAAGTTGTTTTGAACGGATTGGCCTTTGTTGAAGAAATGAGTGTAGATGATCAAAGACATTATGCTAAAGATGGTGGTAAAACGGCCCAAGAGATAGCACAGATAACAACTCCAAAAAGAACTTATAGTTTTGAGGCTTCTGGAGTTTTAGTACCCAATTAATTGGAAAGGGAAATTATTACAACGGCCGATGGTTCTACAACCATCCAGATTAAAGATTGGCAAGAGCAGTATCATTCAAAGCATGGTGCTATTCAAGAGGCTTATCATGTCTTTATTCACTCAGGTTTAGATTTGTACAAAAATCAAACTATAGATATTCTTGAAATTGGTTTTGGTACCGGCTTAAATGCCTTGATTACTTTAATCGAGTTCCAGAAAAGAAACTTAAAGGTCAATTATACTGGGGTAGAGGCTTATCCGGTTTCTAACGATGAGCTAGTTCAATTAAACTATTTGGAACAACTCAATGCACAAGCGCTAGAAAATAATTTTAGGGTTATGCATGCATCGCCATGGGAAGAAGTTGTTGCTCTAACTCCAGATTTTAATCTTACTAAAGAGCAAAAGTTATTCAAGGACATCGATGTGATAAATGCTTTTGATTTGGTCTATTTTGATGCATTTGGTGCACGGGTACAACCCGAACTATGGACGGTTGAAATTTTTCAAATTATGTTCAACGCTGTAAAAAGTGGTGGCTATTTAGTTACTTATGCAGCAAAAGGCAGTGTTAGAAGAGCAATGCTTGAGGTTGGTTTTTTGGTAGAACGATTACCGGGTCCCCCAGGAAAAAGAGAAATGCTTCGAGCAAAAAAAACATAGTTATTTAAGCATTAATATAACTTTAACGCGTTGTAGGTCAATAAGATTGGCGACAATGTTAAATCGAAATTAAATTGCATATCTACGAGCGTCAAAAGCAATATCTTTATTCCATGAAAGTATTGATAACAGGTGCAACGGGTTTAGTAGGTAGCGAGTTGGTATCTCAATGCCATGAAAAGGGTTATGCTGTTAATTACCTTACTACACGAAAAAATAAAATTGTTTCAGAAGTAAACCATAAAGGTTACTATTGGAATCCATCAAAAGGAGAAATAGATCCTAAGTGTTTAGATGGTGTTTCTGTCATAATAAATTTAGCTGGTTCAAGTATTTCTAAAAGATGGACGAGAAGTTATAAAAAAGAAATTATTGATAGTAGGGTCAATACCCTTGATCTACTTAAAAAGACACTTCTAAAGATTGAGGGGCATACCGTTAAATCTTTGGTGTCTGCCTCTGCTATTGGTGTTTATCCAGATTCCTTAAGTAATTATTATACGGAGGAAGAAACCAAGGTCGATGATAGTTTTTTAGGCGAAGTTGTAAACCTTTGGGAAAAAAAAGCCAATGAATTTAAATCTTTAGGGTTAACCGTTGCCAAAGTTAGAATAGGTTTGGTAATGTCTAAAGAAGGTGGTGCGTTGCCAGAAATGGCAAAACCGATTAAATATTATGTTGGGTCTCCGTTTGGTACTGGAGAACAATGGCAATCTTGGATTCACGTAGTAGATTTGGCAAGAATATTTGTTCATATCGCCCAGTATAAATTAAAAGGAGTGTATAATGGCGTGGCTCCAAACCCGGTTACCAATGCCAAAATGGTCAAAGAGATAGCAAAGGCATTAGAGCAACCTTTGTTTATGCCAAATGTTCCAAAATTTGTAATGTATACCGTGTTGGGTAAAATGGCTTATATTTTATTTGCCAGCCAGCGTGTTAGTAGTAAGAAAATAGAAGAAGAAGGCTTTGTATTTAAATATGTGAATATTTGCCAGGCTCTTGGTAATATATATGATACGAGTACAAAATGCGTTGATGACAAAAGTAATGTGACAAAACAATTTGTTTCATAAATAAAATAGATTCTTACCTAGATAAATTATCCGCTTTTGGCGGATTTTTTTTTATTCTTTTGTGACATTTTGACATTTTTAAAGAATTGGCAGTACTTTTGCCTGCTTTTAAACAGCGATTTAAATTACAATTAATTATGAGTGATAAAGAAAACACTTTAGACGAAGAATTCTTGGAAGACGAGCTTTTGGAAGGCGATGCACAAGATCAGAATATAGAGGCTGAAAAGGAAGATGTGGAGGAAGAAAAATCTGTAGAAGAGAGGCTAAGTGAAGAGCTTGCAAAAGAGAAAGATAAATTTTTAAGATTATTTGCCGAATTTGAAAACTATAAAAGGCGTACTTCTAAAGAACGTATGGAGCTTTTTAAAACGGCAGGTCAAGAGGTTATAGTTTCATTATTGCCCGTTTTGGATGATTTTGACAGAGCAATGAAAGAATTGGCTAAATCTGATGATAAGGAGGTTTTTAAAGGAGTTGAGTTGATCAATGTTAAGTTTAGAGAGACTTTGAAGGCTAAAGGCTTAGAAATGGTAGAAGTTAATGCAGGTGATGTTTTTGATGCAGAAATACATGAGGCCATTACTCAAATACCTGCACCCGATAAAAAAATGAAAGGTAAGGTCATAGATGTTATCGAAAAAGGATTTAAGTTGGGAGACCGTATCATTAGGCATCCAAAAGTAGTAGTAGGAAATTAAATAATTGGAATGAAGGAAGATTATTATGAAGTATTGGGCATTAGTAAAAACGCTACTGCTGCAGAGATAAAGAAGGCTTACCGTAAGAAAGCATTACAATTTCACCCAGATAAAAACCCTGGTGACAGTACTGCTGAAGAGAAGTTTAAAAAATCTGCCGAAGCATATGAGGTGCTTAGCGATCCAGATAAGAAAGCTCGTTATGATCAATTTGGTCATGCTGCTTTTGAAGGCGGTGCCGGTGGTTTCGGTGGCGGCGGTATGAATATGGATGATATCTTCAGCCAATTTGGTGATATTTTTGGCGGTGCTTTCGGAGGCGGCGGCTTTGGCGGTTTTGGCGGCGGTGGCGGTCAAAGAAGGGTGAAAGGAAGTAACCTGCGCATTAGGGTTTCCTTGACCTTGGAAGAAGTTGCCAACGGTGTTGAGAAAAAAGTCAAAGTAAAAAGAAAAGTACAGGCAGAGGGCGTTACCTATAAAACGTGTACTACCTGTAACGGAAGAGGACAGGTTACCAAAATTCAGAATACTATTTTAGGTAGAATGCAAACCGCAGCGGTTTGTAGTACTTGTGGAGGTAGTGGTCAAATTTTAGATGGTAAACCTGGTGATGCAGATGCACAGGGGCTAAAGGTTGCAGAAGAGACTGTTTCTATTAATATACCTGCCGGTGTAGAGGAAGGTATGCAGTTAAAAGTGCCGAATAAAGGTAACGATGCTCCTGGTAACGGAGTACCGGGCGATTTGTTGGTAGCCATTGAAACACAAGAGCATAGTACCTTAAAAAGAGAAGGTGATAATTTACACTACGATCTTTATATAAGTATTTCAGATGCCGTACTGGGTACATCCAAAGAAATAGATGCTGTGGGTGGCAAGGTGCGCATTAAATTAGAACCTGGTATACAATCTGGTAAGATTTTAAGATTAAGAGGTAAAGGTATTACCAGCTTAAACGGTTATGGTGCCGGTGATATTTTGGTACATGTAAATGTTTGGACACCTAAAGAATTGAATAAAGAGCAAAAAGAATTCTTTGAGAAAATGCAGGGCAACGATAATTTTGAGCCTAAACCAGAGAAATCGGATAAGTCCTTTTTTGAAAAAGTTAAAGATATGTTCTCTTAATTGCGAATTATTTGGTTATTAAATAAAAAACGTATATTTGAGATAATATTGGGCAACCAATATTAATTTTCTTTTTCATAGCAATTTTTTTCCCATCCTTGATTCATCGAGGGTGGGTTTTGCTTTTTTAGGCACCTAGTTTTCTCTACTATTTACCATAGAATTGTTTTTGGTATAATCATAAAGAGTACAGCAGGTCAAAACATTTCAATATCTTTGTAGAAATTGAGTACATGAGTCACATTTTGGTCGCTAATGATGTCACCAAACAGTTTGGGAGCCATACGGCATTAAAGAACGTTTCCCTAGAAATTCCTAAAAATAGTATATACGGTTTATTGGGGCCGAACGGTGCAGGTAAGACTACATTGATCCGTATCATTAATCAAATAACTTTTCCTGATCAAGGTTCTGTGTATTTTGATGGTGAACTCTTAAAGACCGAACATATTGCCCAAATTGGGTATTTACCAGAAGAACGCGGTCTTTATAAAAGTATGAAGGTTGGTGAGCAAGCACTGTATCTTGCGCAACTAAAAGGTCTTTCTAAAGCAGAAGCGAAAAAGCGTTTAAAGTATTGGTTTGAAAGGTTGGAGATCGGCGACTGGTGGAACAAAAAAATACAAGAACTTTCTAAGGGCATGGCTCAAAAAATACAGTTTGTGGTAACGGTACTTCACGAACCTAAATTGTTGATTTTTGATGAACCGTTTAGTGGTTTTGACCCTATAAATGCCAACATTATCAAAGAGCAGATCTTAAGCTTAAAAGATAAAGGAACTTCGATCATATTTTCAACACACAGAATGGAATCGGTAGAAGAATTGTGCGAGCATATTGCCTTAATTCATAAATCGGAAAAAATATTGGACGGTAAACTGTCCGATATTAAAAAAGCCTATAAAAACAATATTTTTAAAATAGGTTTAGAAACCGATAATCAAGAACTATTGATAAATGAAATGAAAGATAAATTTCAGATTCTTACCCAACATTATGATGATTTGGAAAATCAGTTGAATTTAGAGGTACAATTGCCTTCCAATGAGTCAAGGGAAATTTTATCATTTCTAGGTACAAGGGCAAACGTTAATGAGTTTAAAGAAACTATACCTTCTGCAAACGATATTTTTATAAAAACTATTCAGAACAAAAATATCGATCATGAATAAATTGCCACTAATAATTAAAAGAGAATACATAGCCAAAGTACGTAATAAGTCTTTTGTGGTTATGACCTTTTTGAGTCCCTTTTTAATGGTGGGTATGATATTGTTGATTGCATATCTAACCCAATTGAACGACAATGACAAAAAGGTGATTGGGGTATTAAATGAGAGTGGATACTTTGCCAACGAATTTGTAACATCTGAAGCTACTTCTTACATAAATTTCTCTGATATTTCATTAGAAGAGGCAAAGGATTCTACCTTGAGTTTGGGTTTTTACGGACTTATTTATTTGCCTAAAGAATCGAACCTAGAGAAGGTAGCGAAAAGAGCTTTTTTCTATAGCCAAGATGCTCCTAGCTCTACAGTACTTGATAAATTGGAGTCTTCTATTAATAGTAGGCTACGGCAAGAAAGATTGCGTGAGTTGGGTGTGTCTCCAAAGGAATATGCGGAAATGGATCGTGATTACGCCATTAATATAGAAACCTTCGATGGTACACAGAATGTAAAGGGCATCAATGAAATAAAAGCTATCATAGGCGGAGCATTTGGCTACCTTATAATGATGTTCATTATTATTTATGGCGGATTTGTCATGAGGAGTGTCATTGAAGAAAAAACCAGTAGAATAATCGAAGTCATTATTTCATCGGTTAAGCCATTCCATTTAATGATGGGTAAAATTATTGGTACCTCATTGGCAGGTATAACTCAATTTGGAATATGGATTATTTCTGGTGGGATTTTACTGGTGGTTGGTTTGGCAATTTTTGATATTGATCCCGCTAGTTTAACCAAAGGCGGAGCAGTAGCGCCTGGTATGGTAGGTGGTACAAATGTAAATGTTGATTCGCTAACTCAAAATGTGCAGTTATATGCACAAGAAATATTTGAGATTCCCATTATAGCTATGTTGGTATTTTTTATTATTTATTTCGTTCTGGGGTATTTAATTTATAGCTCTATTTACGCGGCTATTGGAGCTGCCGTAGATAATGAGACAGATACCCAGCAATTTATCTTTCCAGTAATACTTCCGTTGATGTTGGCTATTTATGTGGGATTCTTTTCTGTATTTAGTAATCCTAACGGACCTATTGCAGTGGCTTTTTCACTATTTCCGCTAACCTCACCAATAGTTATGTTAATGCGTTTGCCTTGGGGTATTGGTGAAGGTGGCGTACCATTATGGCAATTGATTACATCTATTTTAATTTTAATAGGTACTTTTATAGGTATAGTATGGGTAGCGGCAAAAATCTACCGAGTAGGAATATTAATGTATGGTAAAAAACCTAGCTATAAAGAATTGTATAAGTGGCTTAAATATTCGTCATAATGCAGGAAGGTACAGAAAAAATTAAGGAGATAATTGAAGATGATGTCTGGGGTACAATAAAGAAATTTTTAGATCTGGGTTATCATTTTGGTGAAGGAGAAAAATCAATTCATATCACCGTAGGTTTACTTTTATTACTTACGGTAGCCTTCTTGCTTACCAGTACCATATTACAAGCAATACGTAGATTTTTTACCAGAAAAATGGAAGTAGATGATAAGCTTAAGTTTATCAGTATTTTCAAATTTATTAAGTATTTGGTCTATGTAGTGGTTATTCTTTTTACCATGAGTGCCGCCGGTATAGATATTACTATTCTCATAACGGCATCGGCTGCATTGTTTGTAGGTCTGGGGCTGGCTTTACAAGAAATTTTTCAAGACATTATAGGAGGTGTTTTTATCATTGTTGACAAGTCTTTAAGAGTTGGCGATATAATTGAAATTGATGATAAAGTAGGTAAAGTTTTTGAAATTAAATTACGAACTACAAGAGCGATCACTAGAGATGATAAAGTGATAATTATACCTAATCATAAATTTATTAGCGATATAGTTTATAATTATACTCAAAACCATAAAACCACCAGAGAATTGGTTCGTATTGGTGTAGCTTACGGTAGTGACGTTGACCTGGTGACTAAGATATTATTAGATGTGGTAAAGTCACAAAGAAGTATATTAAAAAGCCCTAAGCCCTTTGTTATTTTTGAGGACTTTGGGGATTCTGCACTTGTTTTTGCCGTCAACTTTTACATATCAGATAGTTTTACCGACCCTAAAATAAAAAGTGAAATAAGGTATAAGATAGATGCTGAGTTTAGAAAGCATAACATTTCTATTCCTTTTCCACAAAGAGATGTTCATTTGTACCAACAGGCACCTTTTCAACATAGCAATGTATTAAATACGGACAGTAATGAAAAAGCATAAGAATGCTTTCCTTCCGTTTCTGTGTGTAATGATGTTGATTGTAGAATCAATTTTTTCTCAAACACCAGATGTCTTTAGAATGGAGTACATGCTAATGCCCGAGAATAGTGGCGAGGTTGAAACTTCTCGTATAAAGTTAGTTCTCAATGTTCCAATAGCAGTCCGTGATAAAAAGGATTACGTGGTTGTGGGGGCAGAGTATAATAGGTACAATTTTGAGGTGCCCGATGATTTGTTTCCAGATTCTGGGGATTTGAGTAAATTTCATGTTTTAGATGTCAACTTCGCTTATTTATATAAGTTAAGTGAAAAATGGAATCTTATAGGAGTTGTAACGCCACGTTGGTCTTCAAATTTTGTTGAGGAATTACAAGACGATGATTTTAACATGAACTACACGGTTGGTGCGTATAAAAATGTAAAAGATATAGAAAAACCTTATATGCTTGTAATGGGTATATCATATAATGGCACATCTCCTATAGATGTTCCATTGCCATTTGTTTACTTTGAAAAACGATTTCACCCCAAGTGGTCTTACGTATTGGGTGCTCCAAAATCTGGCATGAAGTTTTTTACCAAAAAGGGACACTTTTTTCAAACGGAGATTTTTTTAGATGGATATTACGTCAATATTCAAAATGATATATTGTTACCTGGTAATAATTTGTCTACAGATGTATCGTCTACGGCATTATTATTGACATTAGGTTATCAGTATAAAATAACTAAGGATATGTCCGTTTACTTTATAGGTGGTAGATCTATTTATCAGAATAGCGCATTAAGAAACATAGAAAGAGAAGACATTTTTACGTTGAACGATGCAGCGGGACTTTATTTTAGAACAGGAATTAGAATAGGAATTTAAAAAGCAGTTATGTCAAAAATATTAGTAATAGAAGATGAAGCGGCAATTAGAAGGGTATTGGTCAAAATTTTGTCTGAAGAAAGCGAGTCCTATTCAGTAGAGGAAGCAGAAGACGGATTAAAGGGTATAGAAACCATAAAGAACAATGACTATGATTTAGTGCTTTGTGATATTAAGATGCCAAAAATGGATGGTGTGGAAGTATTGGAGGCCGCTAGAAAAATAAAGCCAGAAATTCCGTTCATCATGATATCTGGTCATGGAGATTTAGACACTGCTGTAAATACAATGAGATTAGGTGCTTTCGATTACATATCAAAACCGCCAGATTTAAATAGGTTACTTACCACCGTTAGAAACGCCTTAGACCGAAAAGTCTTGGTAGTCGAGAATAAAAAACTGAAGAAAAAGGTGAGTAAGAATTATGAGATGATCGGTGAAAGTGGTGAAATAAACACCATAAAAGAAATGATCGAAAAAGTTGCACCAACAGATGCACGTGTTCTAATTACTGGTTCAAATGGTACGGGTAAAGAATTAGTAGCGCATTGGTTACATGAAAAAAGCGCTAGAAGTTCGGCACCTTTTATTGAAGTAAATTGTGCGGCTATACCTTCTGAGCTAATAGAAAGTGAGCTTTTTGGACATGTAAAAGGGGCTTTTACATCTGCCGTGAAAGATAGGGCAGGTAAGTTTGAAGCTGCAAATAAAGGTACCATCTTCTTAGATGAGATAGGTGATATGAGTCTGTCTGCACAGGCAAAAGTATTGAGGGCGTTACAAGAAAGTAAAATCTCTCGCGTAGGAACAGATAAGGACATTAAAGTAGATGTGCGTGTAATTGCGGCAACCAATAAAGACTTAAAAAAGGAGATAGAAGAAGGTAATTTCAGGGAAGACTTATATCATAGACTAGCGGTTATTCTTATACAAGTGCCAAGTTTAAATGATAGAAGAGATGATATACCTTTATTAATTGAGCACTTCACCAAGAAAATAGCGGAAGAGCAAGGCATGGCGGGCAAGAGCTTTTCAAGCAAAGCGATTGATTTACTAAAAGCTTATGATTGGACAGGAAATATACGTGAACTTAGAAACGTAGTTGAACGTCTTATAATTTTAGGGGGTCAAGAGGTTTCAGAAGATGATGTAAAATTGTTTGCTAGTAAATAAGGTTCTATTTAGTGGCAGAACAGTTTCCAATTTTGTTTAAAGCTTCTTGGGTAATTTCCTTGGTGCGTAAATTGTAATATTTGCTTCCTTCGGTAATATTAGGGTTTAATAATTGTGCTTCGCATTCTTCATAAATTTTAGTTGCAAAGGCAGTGGCCTCTTTACAATCTACACTTTCAACAACCCTATCAAGTGAAATTCTATATTTCTCGAGTGAGCTGTCTATGGTTTCAAAAAGGCTTTTGCCTTTTTTTGCCATCTTATCAGTATGGGTACTTGTAGATGATGTAGTTGTATTAATAGATAGGGCATCATCTGAATAAGCACTATGGTGAGTATCGTGAGACTCCAATACTGTAATGGTATTGTTGGTAAGTGTTATAGATTCGTTTAAGTAACTAATGGTACCTTCTAATGTTGTTGACCTTGTGGCAAGCGTTAAAATCTCAATATTCTCATATAAAGTTGTTTTTGCAGACTTACAGCCACAATTATTTAACTGCGCTTTAGACTTTTCTAAGGCATTCAAAGCTTTATAAGCATAAAACCTTGCTTGGTTAATATCTTGTGTTTGTAATGCTGCGGTAAGCTGAGATTTTGCATAACCCATATTAGAGTTGGCATATTCGCATTCCACATTTGTAGCAAACGAGGATAAAGAAAATAGCACAACAGTGCAGAAAAAACAGATATTTTTCTTCATAAGTAGGTTTTTTAGGTATAAGGTTTGGGACCTTACAGGGTTAAATTTAAACGCTTTACCCTGCTGAAAATATTATTTTCGATACAATACCATTCAATCAGGTTAAACGGAATGTGTTAAAATTAGATTTTATCAGTTTTCTTAATTATTAGTATTCGTTGCCATAATATTTTATATTTCAGTATGAATAATATAAACATAGAAAAATATAGAGCTACTAAAGATTTTAAAATATCTGAAAATGAGACCTTTGAAAATTTTAATAAATCGGATAAAGAACTGAAAAAAGATTTATCAAAAATTAGGAGAGAGCTTGGTGAGTTTCAAGATACTATTTATGCCCACGGTAAATATAGTATTTTGGTTTGTTTACAGGGTATGGATACCGCTGGAAAGGATAGTCTTATTCGTGAAGTATTCAAAGATTTTAATGTTAGTGGGGTAGAGGTGCATAGTTTTAAAGTACCGACAGAATTGGAATTGAGTCACAACTACCTTTGGCGTCATTATTTGGTCTTGCCCGCTAAAGGTAAATTTGGGGTGTTCAATAGAACGCATTATGAAAATGTTCTTGTAACTCGGGTGCATCCAGAGTACATTTTAAATGAGCATATTCCAGGTATACATTCGGTAGATGATATTGATCAAAAATTTTGGGACAAAAGGTTTGAGCAGATCAATGATTTTGAAAGGCATTTAGCCGAAAACGGAACACTGATTTTTAAGTTTTTCTTAAACTTATCAAAAGAAGAACAGAGACAACGACTATTGAGAAGACTAGCTATAAAAGAAAAACACTGGAAATTTTCTCCTGGCGATTTAAAAGAACGAAAATTATGGTCGGTGTATCAAGATTGTTATGAAGAGGCGATCAGTAAAACTACTCATGATCATGCACCTTGGTTTGCGATACCCGCAGATAATAAAAAGGCAACACGTGTAATCGTTGCATCTATTTTATTACAATCGTTAAAAAAATACAAAGATATTAGGGAGCCAATGTTAAGCGAAAAAATAATGGCTAATTTAGACAGCTATGAAGAACAACTACAAAGTGAGCAATAAACTAGCGGTATTATTCATAATCGCTTGTTTGTCTGTGGGCAGGTCACAGAGTAAAGATGAGGTTCAAATCAAAAAGATGTACGATTTGGCGCTAACCGAAGGTAAAGGCTATGATTGGTTAAATTATTTATCCAATCAAATTGGCGGTAGATTATCTGGTTCGGTACAAGCACAACAAGCTGTTGATTACACAAAAGCCCAGTTAGATTCTTTAGGTGTGGACAAAGTATGGTTACAACCGGTTATGGTACCTAAATGGGTTAGGGGAACTCCTGAGTTTGCTTATTTTGAGACGACACCTGGTAGTACCACAAATGTAGCAATATGTGCATTGGGTGGATCTGTTGCAACACCTTCAACTGGTGTAAAAGCAAAAATTATTGAAGTTGATGGAATTGAACAGTTGTCTACATTGGGCAAAGATCAAATAGAAGGAAAAATTGTTTTTTTCAATAGACCGATGGATGCTACTCAAATTAATACATTTACCGCATATTCTGGCTGTGTCGATCAACGATATGCCGGAGCATTGGAAGCTTCTAAATATGGTGCTTTAGGTGTAATCGTGCGTTCAATGAATCTAAGATTGGATATTTATCCGCATACGGGATCTATGAGTTATGGTGATCAACCAGAATCTGAAAGAATTCCCGCAGCTGCGATAAGTACAAATGGAGCCGAACTGTTGAGTACTTCCTTAAAATTGAATCCTGATATAAATTTCTACTTTAAGCAGAATTGTAAACTGTTTAAAGACGTGGAATCTTATAATGTTATTGCTGAAATTAAAGGTTCTGAAAAACCCGATGAAATTATTGTTGTTGGCGGACACCTAGATTCATGGGATCTTGGTGATGGCTCTCACGATGATGGTGCGGGCTGTGTACAAAGTATGGAGGTGCTCAATCTTTTCAAAAAAACGGGCTACAAGCCTAAACGTACTGTTAGGGTTGTTCTTTTTATGAATGAAGAAAATGGACTGCGAGGTGGCAATAAATATGCAGAAGTTGCCATCTCAAAAAATGAGAAACACATATTTGCATTAGAAAGTGATTCGGGAGGTTTTACTCCTAGGGGCTTTACTTTTGATAGTTCGCAAGAGGATTTTGAAAAAGTGTTGACTTGGAAAAATTTGTTCAAACCATACTTGGTTCACTATTTTGAAAAAGGCTTTGCAGGTGCAGACATTGGTCCGCTGAAAAAAGATGGAATGGTAATGGCGGGTCTAAGACCAGATTCTCAGCGTTATTTTGACCATCACCATGCGGAAAATGACACGTTTGAACATGTGAACAGAAGAGAACTGCAATTAGGTGCCGCTACTATGGCAAGTTTAGTTTATTTGGTAGATTCTAACGGATTTTAGTATCTGGTTACAGAAGGAGTTCGTCGGTTAATGAATTGATTTCAATACAGTTTGTGAAATGTACAAACCGTTAAATTTCTTTACCTTTGCGGCTTACTAAAAAATACAATAATGGAAGAAGGAATTTACGCCAAGTTCAATACAAGTAAAGGCGAAATACTAGTTAAATTAACTCATGATAAAACACCTGGTACAGTAGGTAATTTTGTTGCTTTGGCAGAAGGTGATAAAGAAAATAGTGCCAAAGCTAAAGGTGAGCCGTATTACAACGGTTTAAAATTTCATAGGGTTATTCCAGATTTTATGGTTCAAGGAGGTTGTCCTCAAGGTACCGGTACAGGTGATGCAGGCTATAAGTTTGACGATGAATTTCATCCAGAGTTAAAGCATGATACTCCAGGTGTTCTTTCTATGGCAAATGCGGGTCCTGGTACTAACGGAAGTCAATTTTTTATTACTCATGTACCAACACCTTGGTTAGATAACAAGCATACTGTTTTTGGTCATGTAGAAGCTGGTCAAGAAGTAGTGGATGCAATAGCTCAAAACGATGTTATTGAGTCTTTAGAAATTGTTAGAGTTGGTGAAGCTGCAGAAAAATGGGATGCTTTAAAGGCATTTGAAGATTTTAATGCGTCTGGTGAAGCTAGATTGGCAGAAGAAAAAGCTAAACAAGAAGCTGAATTAGAAAAGGTTGCCGCTGGTTTTGAATCTACCGCATCTGGACTTCGTTATAAAATGATTCAAAAAGGAGATGGTGCTAAGGCAGAAAAAGGACAAAAAGTTTCTGTTCATTATGAAGGTTCTCTTCTAAACGGCCAAGTTTTTGATTCTTCATACAAGCGTAATTCTCCAATTGATTTTCAATTAGGAATTGGTCAAGTAATACCCGGGTGGGACGAAGGTATCTCTTTATTGCAAGTAGGTGATAAGGCACGCTTTGTTATCCCATCAGACCTTGCATATGGTTCTGCTGGTGCTGGCGGTGTTATACCACCAAATGCTACATTGATATTTGATGTAGAGCTAATGAAAGTAGGGTAAGAACCTTACGTTCATATAAAATAATCCAACACCTATAATTTTATATTATGGGTGTTTTTTTGTGTAATAGATTTTACTTTTTTCGAGTAACGAAACTACCTAAAAGTAAAATGATGTTGATTAGCATTAACACTAAAAATACGGTCAAAAATGTGGTCATAAATACAGGTATTAGGTTGGGGAACCTATTTTGTTTATTCAATAGATATGTATTTATGTAAAAGGTTGCGTAAAGGTTGAACAAAATTTTAAAAAAAGTTAAGCATAAAAAAACCCGAACTAATTAGCTCGGGTTTCATACTATAAAAAAGTTAAATCTTTACCTAGTCAATTACTTTCACATTAACGGCGTTTAATCCTTTTTTACCTTGTTGTAGTTCAAATTCCACAACATCACCTTCTCGAACTTCATCGATTAAGCCAGAAATGTGTACAAAATGATCTTCGTTTGAACCATCTTCAGTGATAAATCCGTAACCTTTGGAATCATTGAAGAATTTTACTGTTCCTTTACTCATAATAGAAAAATTAAATATTAATTAAAGTGCGAAGATAGTTTTTTTTTGTTTAACTACTTAAATTCTTATAGGTTATCTTAAGGTTAATAATCAACGTCTAATGTATTGAGAATGAACTGTTTTTTATGACTATGCAGTAGGGTCTGGAGTCATTCTTAAATAAGGTTTTACCTCTGTTACCCCTTTAGAAAACATGTCTTTTGCATCTGCAGTTGATATAGCCGGACTAACAACTACTTCCTTGCCTTGTTCCCAATTTGCAGGTGTTGCAACTTTATGATATGCTGTAAGTTGTAAGGAATCTATTACTCTTAACAGTTCGTAAAAATTTCTTCCCGTTGATGCAGGGTAGGTCAAAGTTAGCTTAACCGTTTTATCCGGCGCTATGATAAATACAGAACGAACAGTAAGATTGTTATCTGCATTTGGGTGAATCATATCATACAAATCGGAAACTTTTTTGTCTTCATCGGCAATTATCGGGAAATTAACTACAGTGTTCTGTACTTCATTGATGTCTTTGATCCATTCTGCATGAGAAGCGGCACCATCAACGCTAAGTGCAATCATTTTTACGTTTCTTTTGTCAAATTCATCCTTAAAATTGGCAGCAGTTCCAAGTTCTGTGGTACAAACAGGGGTGAAATCTGCTGGGTGAGAAAATAATATTCCCCAGCTATCCCCAAGATAATCATATAAATTAATTGTTCCCAATGAACTATCTGCAGTAAAATCAGGAGCTTTGTCTCCTAAGCGTATTGTTGCCATAATGCTATATATTTAGATGTTTTAATTTTATCCTATAAAATTAGTAGATTAAAAGGCTATGGCTAAAGTTTTAGGGTTAAAAGTCTATTAAATTTTTTTACTTTTATTCAATGGAAGAACTGGAAAAATTGAAATACCCAATTGGTCACTTTAAGTGTCCGGAGAATATTACCAACGATAATGTACTTAATTGGATAGAGGTTTTGGAAACCTTACCAAAGCGCCTATCGGATCTTGTGGAAAATTTTTCTGATTCTCAATTGAACACTCCTTATCGTGAAGGTGGCTGGACGGTTCGTCAAGTAGTGCACCATATGGCAGATAGTCATCATCATAGCTACACGCGCTTTAAATGGGCCCTTACCGAAAATAGACCTTTGATCAAAGTGTACCAAGAAAAAGAATGGAGTAATTTGATCGATGCAAAATCAGCGCCTATTGATTTGTCACTTTCTTACTTAACCGCTTTACACGCTAAATTGGTGTACCTTTTAAAAAGACTAACTCCAGAAGATTTAGAAAATAGCTACATTCATCCAGATGGTAATGTAAATGTTTCTGTAGCAGAAAATATAGGAAAATATGCGTGGCATAGTAACCACCATTTTGCGCACATTAAAACCTTAGCGGATAGGGAAGGTTGGTAGGTTTTTATAGAGTTCTTTTCAAAAGATACATCGGCTTTTCTTCTTCAATGACATTGCTAAACGGTACTGTGCTTTCATCAACAATTTTAAAATTATTGGCTAGGTAAAACGGCAATGCCGGTCCTTTTTGCATAGATTCTAAAAAAATTGCTTTTTTAGAAAGGTTCTGGGCTATACTTTCCACAAACTTTAAACTTGCGCCACCAATGCCGTTGCCCGCATATTCCTTTAGAATATAAATTTTATCTAAATAAAGCGCATCGTTTTGATCATAGTCCATTAAGCTTTTGTGCAAAGTGACTTTTAAAAGACCGACATATTCAGTATTTAATTTTATTAAGAAAAGAACGGTGTTTTGGTCTTTTTCCTCTTCTTCTAATATTTTCTTCGTAAAACTATGTTGAATATAGGTTATGGTATTGCCCTTGGGCCATAAGTGACGATAATGCTGATTGTAAGATTTTATACCTATTTCAATGTATACATCATGTAGCGTGGATGTAAGTTCTTGAAATTGAATGTTTTCTTGCATTGATTATAAAAGAGTATAAACTTAATGGTTTGTTTTCCACTTTATGTTACAGCCTATACTTGGCTTTTGGGTAGGATTTACTTTTTTTCCCTCAATGAGATTTTCTATGGCGGTTCTTAAATCTTTACCGTCTAAGGGTAGTCCATTGCCCGGTCTTGAATCATCTAGTTGACCTCTGTAAACTAATTTTAATTCCTTGTCAAAAAGGAAGAAATCTGGTGTACAGGCGGCATTGTAAGCTTTTGCAACTGTTTGATCTTCATCATATAAATATGGGAACGTATAATTCTCCGCCTTTGCTTTAATTCTCATAAAATGCGGAGCATCTTCAGGGTATTTCTCAACATCATTACTTGATATTGCAATAAACTGAATACCTTTCTTTTGATATTCAATTGCCATTTTTGTGATTTCGGGGTTGACATGAATAACAAATGGGCAATGATTGCATATGAACATGATTACAGTACCTTTCTCACCATTGAGGCTATGAAGGTTCATGGTTTTTTCACTTACCGTATCCAATAAACTAAATTCTGGCGCTACCGTACCTAGTGCCAACATTTTACTTTCTGTTCTTGCCATAACAACTAAAATTTTAATGTACTAAGTTAACAAATTAATGGTGCTTCCATTTACTTTACGGTATTCATAAATTGTTTAAATCAAATATCATGGAAAAGTCATACGTATCATTATCCGTTGCAATTAAAGCTTTACAAGCCGAAGGTTATACCGAAGATTTTAATCTTTGCGATGCAGGAATAGAGAATAAGAGTAAAAAAAACATTCATAAAGCTACAGAATTGGAAGTGGTGAAATTTTATCGTTTTGAGGGTATGAGTAACCCAGATGATAATACTATCTTGTATGTTATAGAAACCAGTACTGGTGAAAAAGGACTTTTGGTAGATGCTTATGGAATGTATTCTGGTAATGTACCCAAAGATTTAATAGAAAAACTTAGATTAACATAATGAACAACACAATTTCTTGGGACGACTTTGGTAAAATAGATATGCGAACAGGAACCGTCATTGCTGTATATGACTTTCCGGAAGCGAGAAACCCTTCGTACAAGCTACATATTGATTTTGGACCAGAAATTGGTGTCAAAAAAACTTCTGCTCAAATCACCGAGAAATATAAAAAAGAAGAGATAATTGGTCTTCAGGTAATTGCCGTTGTCAACTTTCCAAAAAAGCAAATTGCCAATTTTATGAGCGAATGTCTTATATTGGGAGCTGTAGAAAACAGTTCGGTAGTATTGCTTCAACCACAAATGGAAGTACCTAACGGATTAAAAATTTCCTGATTTTTTGACTGATAGTATTTTAGATAATGTTCATATTAATTTTGATTCAGGCTCCCTTTGGGTAATGAACCTTGTGTTGGGTTTGGTTATGTTCGGTGTGGCGTTAGAAATATCCATTTCAGATTTTAAACCTTTATGGTTAAAACCCAAAGCATTGATAGCTGGGCTGGTTAGTCAATTTATTGCATTACCTGCCATAACTTTTTTGTTGGTTTATGCAATAGACCCTTTGCCCAGTATTGCACTGGGTATGTTTATGGTTGCGGCATGCCCCGGTGGTAATATTTCTAATTTCATATCTTATCTTTCTAATGCCAATACTGCCTTATCTGTTAGTTTAACGGCTATGGCAACCATGCTGGCCATAGTTATGACTCCGCTAAATTTTCACTTTTGGTCTATGTTGTACACTCCAAGTTCTAGCCTTATTAATGAAATTTCTATTTCTTCTATAGAAATGTTCAAATTGGTTTTTTTGTTATTGGGATTACCTCTTTTGCTTGGCATGCTTATCAATTATAAAATACCCGAGTTGGCGTTGAAAATTGCCAAAAAACTCAAGATACTTTCTTTGGTATTCTTTATTTGCTTGGTTTTTATTGCCTTATACAACAACAGGGTTATTTTTATGGATTATATCTTATATGTATTTTGGATTGTTTTAGTGCATAATCTTATAGCATTTTCTACAGGATATAGTATAGGAAGATTATTTGGATTGGCGGAAACTAGTGTGCGCTCTATTACCATAGAAACGGGTATTCAAAATTCTGGTCTTGGACTTTTATTGATATTCACATTTTTTGACGGATTGGGCGGTATGGCGCTTCTTGCTGCGTTTTGGGGAATTTGGCATATAATTTCTGGATTAATATTAGCTGCTTTTTGGAATAGAAAATCAGTTGTAAAAGAGACTATAGCTTGAGCGGATTCACATATTCATTGGTAAAATCGATTATAAAAACAGGACTTTTCGGATACCATAAAAAAATTATGGTAAGCGGATTAGAGAATATTCCTAAAGATAAACCCGTAATGTTTTTACCTAATCATCAAAGTGCGCTGATCGATGTGTTATTAATAGCCACCGACTGCAATAGAAAACCATTTTTCTTAACCCGGTCAGACGTATTTAAGGGTAAATTATTAAAGCCTATTTTTTCCTATTTTCAAATGCTCCCTATTTATAGAATGCGCGATGGCAGAGATACCCTTTCTAACAACGATGCTATTTTTAATTCATGTGCAGATATACTACATAGAGGAGAAGCGTTGCTCTTGTTTCCAGAAGCAAATCATAATTTAAGACGTAGGGTAAGACCGTTAAGTAAAGGTTTTACGAGAATTTTGATAAGAACTTTTGAGCGTTATCCAGATTTAGATGTAACGTTGATCCCTGTAGGTTTAAATTATAAGCATGCCGATCAGTTTCCAGACGAAGTAGCGATCATTTACGGTAAGCCTATATCTGCTAAAAGTATGTACAATGCGAGTGATTTAAATATGACCAGCCGTACCATTAAGAATAGGGTTTCTTTAAGTTTAAAACAATTAACGACACATATACCAACCGTAGATAATTATGAACACATCATAAATCGTCTTACTAGCGATAAGGTAGATTTTCTAAATCCTGTAGCGGTAAACAAAAAAGTTGAACTTTATGCTGATGAAGTAGCTGATGATTTCAAATCAATTACCGAGATAAATAATCGTAATGGGTTAAGATGGATGTTTACTTTATTGAACTTCCCGTTTATTATGGTATGGCGTAAATGGTTGAAGCCAAAAGTTCCAGAGAATGAGTTTATGGGAACATTTAGATTTGCCTATACCTTACTAATATATCCTATTTATCTATTGTTACTTTTAGTTGTGCTGTCCATTTTTCTTTCATCAAAAGTAGCTTTATTAGTATCGGTAATTTTAATAATATTGAACGTATGGTTCGTAAAAAAAGGTTTGCGATAATTTTTATAAATAATTCAAAATAAAAGCGGCCCTTAGTTCTAAGGGCCGCTTTTATTTTGATTGTCGTTCTTTGCTAGATATCTTCAAAACTAACATCTGTAAAACTAGAAGTGCTGCTCGTGGTCTTTTCCACTGATTCAACAATTTCTTCTTTCTTGAAATCTTTTTGATGTCTTTCTGAAATCACTTCCGATCCTTTTTCGTTGATGATGAAATCCATCATTTCTTCAACGTTTTCTTTGAAAGCTTCAAAGTCTTCTTTGTATAAATAAATCTTATGCTTTTTGTAATGGAACGAACCATCGTCATGCGTAAATTTCTTACTTTCTGTAATAGTCAAATAGTAATCGCCAGCCTTAGTACTTCTTACATCGAAAAAGTACGTTCTTCTACCTGCGCGTAAAACTTTGGAGTGAATTTCTTCCTGATCTGATAAATCTCTTTCGCTCATTTCTAATGTTTAGTGTCGTTATACTATCAAAAATGAAAAAAAAAACGCTATCCGACAACAATTTTCTAACTTTCTTTCTCTGAGAGCTGTTTGTGGTAGAGGTCTTTATAGTAACCTTCTTGAGTATTTAATTCGTCATGCGTACCCTCTTGAATAAGTCTACCGTCATCTAAAACTAAAATTTTATCCGCGTTTTTGGCAGAAGAAACTCTATGACTTACAATTAATGTAGTTCTATTCTGAGAAGCTTTTTTAAGGTTGTTCAATATTTCTTCTTCGGTTTCGGTATCAACGGCAGAGAGGCAATCATCGAATAAATAGATCTGTGGTTTTTTGATCAAAGCCCTCGCAATAGAAACTCTTTGTTTCTGTCCGCCACTTAAAGTGATTCCTCTTTCACCTAAAATAGTATCATATTTTTTAGAGAAACCCATTATGTTTTCATGTACCACGGCATCTTTGGCAATGTCTATTATTTCTTGGTCTGTAGCATCTTCCTTCCCGAATTTAATATTGTTCTTTATACTGTCTGAAAACAAAAAGGCATCTTGGGGTACGGCACCTATAGATTCGCGTAGGCTTGTAAGGTCAACATTTTTAATAGGTTCGTCATCAATTAAAATTTCTCCCGATGAAGTGTCGTACAAACGGGCTACCAAATCTAGAATTGTAGATTTACCTGATCCTGTTTTGCCTATAATAGCTGTTGTTTCGCCTTCATTAATGGTAAAGGATAGGTCTTTAATAGCATTGATGTTGGTGTCTTGGTAAGTGAAATCAACATTTTTAAATTCAATTTTACCTTTCACATTGAGTTTGTGCGATTCGGTATTCTTTATTTCAGACTCTTGATCCAAGAATTCATTTATTCTCTTTTGACTTGCAGCTGCCCTTTGTACTATAGAAGTTAACCAACCTACTATGGCCACTGGCCAGGTTAGCATATTTACATATAAAATAAATTCGGCAATAAGACCAACTTCTATTTCTCCTGCCAAGTACTGCTTGCCACCTATATATATGACCAAAATATTACTGATACCTATTAAAAGAATCATTAACGGAAAAAACCAAGCGTTTACTTTGGCAAGACTTACACTTTTTTCTTTGCCCTCAATGGCAAGCTTTTGTAAGTCGCTATTGGTTTGTGGTTCCAGTGCATAGGCCTTTATTACTGAAACACCAGAAAATATTTCTTGTGTAAATGTAGATAAGGTAGAGAGGTATTGTTGTACAATAGTACTTCTCTTATGTATTACTTTACTTATTTGATAAATTAATACAGATAAAAATGGAAGTGGCAATAATGTATAAGCCGCTAAAGTGGGTGCCTTAATAAACATTAACGGTATTAAACAGGCAAAGAGTGTTAAAGTCTGTATGCCGTACATAATTGCTGGTCCTGCATACATACGTACTTCGTTGACATCTTCACTAATTCTGTTCATTAAATCTCCTGTTCTATTCTTTTTATAAAAGTTGAGACTTAGTTTTTGGTAATGATCGAATATTTCATTTTTAAGGTCATACTCAATATATCTAGAGATATTAATGATCAATTGGCGCATTAAAAAAGTAAAAAAGCCCGATAGTATTGCAGCACCTATAATAATGAGTATATACTCCATTAACAGTTCTTGTGCGGTAGATTTTTCTATTTCTGCCTGTATGTATTGTTCAACTACGGTAATAGAGTTGTTTACATATGATGGCATGATCAGCTGAAAGAGCCTGGCTATAATGGTAATGATAATTCCTAGAAAAAGCTTAAACCAGTATTTTTTAAAGTATTTGTTAAGGTGTTTAAGTTCTTTCATAGAATGGAAAAAAAAGAATATTATAGTTTTCTTTGGTCAAAGATAGTTTTTTGCCCTAAAACCATATGTTATAAATAAGCTAAGATAAATACGATTGCTATTGTGACCCTTTAAATAGATACTTACCTTTGCGGCTTTAAATATTAATTTATTAAAAAAGTTCTTTAAAATGCTTACAAGAAGGCACATTAGAGTTAAGGTAATGCAGAGCATTTACGCGCTCATACAATCTAAAGATGATTCATTACAAAAACAAGAGAAGTTTTTAAAAGTAAGCATAGAGAATACCTATACGCTCTACTTGTTATGGTTAAGCCTTTTTGTAGAAATACAAAAAAGAGCCGAAGAACAAATCTCTCTTTCCGCTAAAAAATACATAAGCGACAAAAAAGAAGAGTTTCCCAACCCGAAGAAATTTGTTCAAAACAGATTGTTGTTACAAATTGTCGAAAACAAAACGCTAGAGGAGGAGATTTCTCATAGAAAGTTAGACAATTGGTACCTAAATGAAGAGTATGTAAAACTTATTTACAAGGATATCATTGAAAGTGATGTGTACAACAATTACATGTCAACCCCAGAAAGTGATTACGCTGCTGACAAAGAGTTGATATTGACCTTGTTTAAAAGCATCATTGCTCCTAACGAGAAAATTTACGATTACTTCGAGGATGATAAATTAACTTGGGTAGATGATATTCCTATTGTGAATACCTTTATTTTAAAGCATTTAAAGAAGGTAAAACAAGTACATCCAGAATCTTACTTTTTGCCTAGTCTTTTAAAAGATGATGAGGATATGACCTATGCAATGCAGTTATTGTCCAGAACATTATTAAAGAATGATGCCTTGGAAAAGGAGATAGACGGTAAAACCCCAAATTGGGATAAAGACCGTATTGCAGGTATAGATAGTATACTTTTAAAAATGGCTATTTGCGAGTTGCTACATTTCCCCTCAATACCAGAGAGAGTGACCATAAATGAATATTTAGAAATTGCCAAAGAATATTCTACACCAAAAAGTAGCATTTTTATAAACGGTATTCTTGATAAGCTTACTAAAGAATACAAATCTGAAGGAAAGCTTAACAAAATGGGTAGGGGTCTATTATAAAAATATTTTATAATTTTACATTTAATTGATAAATCTAATATAGTATGAAAAAAATAGTTCTAATTGTTGGTCTTGTATCAATGGTAGCTTTTACTTCTTGCAAAGACAATGCTTCAAGTAAAATTAAATCTGATAATGTAGCTGAAGCGGCGGTAAGAGATGAGGCAGCTAAAGCAGTACCGGTGATGTCTTTTGAGAAAGCAGAGCATGATTTTGGTACAATTGAACAAGGTACTCCACAAGAGACCGTTTTTAAATTTACTAATACAGGTAATGCACCGTTAATTATTACCGATGCTAAAAGTAGCTGTGGATGTACGGTTCCTAACCCTCCAAAAGATCCTATTGCTCCAGGTGAATCTGGTGAGTTAAAAGTAAACTTTAACGGTTCTGGTCAAAACCAGGTAACAAAGACCATTACGGTAACGGCAAATACGGAAAAAGGTTCTGAGCTTTTAAGAATTAAAGCTTTTGTTAACCCAAAAGGTGCAGCTCCATTAGGACCTGTTAAATAATTATAAATTATAGATATACCAAAGATGGGTGATATAGGGCAGTTTCTTCCAATGATTTTAATTTTTGTGGTCGCATATTTTTTTATGATCAGACCTCAAATGAAAAGACAGAAGGATGAAAAGAAGTTTTCGGCAGAATTAAAACGTGGTGATCGTGTTATTACCAAAAGTGGGCTGCACGGAAAAGTAGTAGATTTAAATGATAAAGATTTCTCTTGTGTTTTGGAAACAATGGGCGGGAAATTAAAATTCGATAGATCTGCCATATCCATGGAAATGAGCAACAAATTAAATGCTCCGGAAAAAAAGTAATTTTTTTTCTAAATTCATATACAAACACCGATGGAAACATCGGTGTTTTTTTTGTTCAAATGTTGGTATATTTAAGTACACTTAAAACAACAACATGTTACACAACAGAAGAAATTTTATTAGAAAGGGAACCGCCGGTCTGGTCATGACGGGGGCTTCATTTATGTTTCCCATGGAATTATTATCGATGATGCGAAAAAGGGTAGGTCCCAATGACACCATAAATGTGGGGTTAATTGGCTGTAAGGGAATGGGTTTTTCAGACCTAAGTTCATTTTTGAAAATGAGCGAAATCAACGTAATAGCTTTATGTGACGTTGATGAGAATGTTCTTCGTGAACGTACAGAAGATTTAAAGAAAGCAGGAATAAAAAAGCCTAAATGGTATGGTGATTATAGAAAGCTTTTAGAAAATAAAGATATCGATGTAGTTATTATAGGCACACCTGATCATTGGCATTGTCTACAATTAACCGACGCTTTGCAGGCAGGTAAAGATGTGTACTGTGAAAAGCCTATTGCCAATTCTGTACAGGAGGCCAATATCATGTTAGATTTTGTGGAGTCTAGAGATAGAATGGTGCAAATTGGACAATGGCAGCGCAGTCAACCACATTTTGTAGATGCTATTAAATATGTACATTCTGGTGCTTTGGGCGAAATACGTTTAGCAAAAGCTTGGGCATACCAAGGCTGGATGAAACCTGTGCCAGTAGTAGCGGATTCTCCGGTTCCTAAAGGGGTTGATTATAAAATGTGGCTTGGTCCGGCTCCAGATAGGGCTTTCAATAAGAACAGGTTCCATTTCGATTTTAGATGGTTTTGGGATTATGCAGGCGGATTAATGACAGATTGGGGCGTACACCTAATGGATTATGCTTTATACGGTATGAAAGCGGGAACACCTAAGTCGGTTATGGCATTGGGTGGAAAATTCGCTTACCCAAATGATGCATCTGAAACTCCGGATACCTTACAAACTGTTTACGAGTATGACGGATTCTCAATTCTATGGGAGCACGCTACTGGTATTGATGGTGGTAATTATGGTAGAAACCATGGTATTGCTTTTATTGGAAATAATGGAACTTTGGTTGTAGATCGTAATGGTTGGGAAGTTATACCCGAAACCGAATTTCAAGGTTGGGGAAAAGACGGAATTCCTAAAATAGAGGCGGTTTCTCATGGTAAGGGTGATTTTAGGGGGCTAGACCTACATACCCAGAATTTTATTGAGGCGGTTAAAAGCAGAGATGGTTCTATGTTGAACGCACCTATAAAAGTAGGATATGACGCTGCATTGGTTTCCCACATGGGTAATGTTGCCTTTAAAACTGGTGACAGAATTTATTGGGATGAAACTTCGGGTAAATTTAAAAATGAAGAAGCAAATCAATTCTTAAAGGCTGCCTATCATAATGGTTGGGAGCTACCTTCATTATAAAATAACTATTTACGATAAATGTCATTTAGACCTTTACCGTTCAATATTAACGGAACTATCTTTTCTAATCGAGATAGTTTCGTTTTTTCTTGTTTGGCAGTTGCAATATAGTCGGCGTAATCTTTTTGTTTGGAATAGGTTAATTTTTTGAAAGCTACTTTTAAGTCTTCATTGTTGTCAAAGACAATAGATAAATGCTCAGGCATTACAATTTTGGTTTTTGGCTTTTTTGAAACCTTAAGTTGTAAGCCTTTTTTCTGGTTTTCCATGGCTTCTAAAATGTAGGCTGTAACAGTTTGCTCTTCTATGTCTGATGTTTCGTGAAACTTCCAATGTCGCATAGCTTTAGTTTTACCTTCTTGTGCATTTTCTAAAACTTTTTTAGGGTCGTTTAAAAATACGCCGTTGAAAAACCAAATTCCAAAATGGGACTTGAATTTACAAATGGCAATAATATTTTTATTGTCAACTGTATATGTAGGGAAACTCCATTTGTAGGTTTCTGTCATTCCACAAGCCAAAGCAAGTTTTCTCAAAGTTGCCACACCACTTTTGAATTGATGTTCTTCATTATAGAAATTGTCTAATTTTACTTGCTTTTCCATAGTATTATTGGTTTGCAGTAAGCTCACAAATTCGAACAATTACTTCTACGGCTTTTTGCATACTTTCTACCGGTACGTACTCATATTTTCCATGAAAGTTATGCCCGCCAGCAAAAATATTGGGGCAAGGCAAGCCCATATAGCTCAACTGAGAACCATCGGTGCCACCACGAATGGGTTTGATTATGGGTTCAATGCCAATATCTTCCATGGCTTTTTTTGCCGTTTCAACGATATGAAAAACAGGTTCTACCTTTTCCTTCATATTAAAATATTGATCGGTTAATTCTAGTTCAATGCAATTATCGTATTCATTATTGTATTTTTTAATAATGTCTTGTACCAATTCTTTACGTTCGTTGAAACGCTTTAAATCGTGATCTCTAATTATAAGTTCTACGGTGGCATTTTCAATTTCCCCATTGATATGGTGTACATGAAAAAAACCATCTCTACCATCGGTTTCTTCCGGTATTTCATGTTTTGGAAATTCACTTACGATCTTATTGGCAATTAAAACGGCATTCACCATTTTGCCTTTTGCATACCCGGGGTGTACACTTCTACCTTTAACCGTAATTTTGGCTTCTGCAGCATTGAAATTTTCATATTCCAATTCACCGATTTGGCTACCATCCATAGTATAGGCCCATTCTGCATTAAATTTTTCGACATCAAATTTATGTGCACCCCTGCCAATTTCCTCATCTGGCGTAAATCCAATTCTTACAGGGCCATGTTTTATTTCCGGGTTATTGATTAAATACTCCATTGCAGTTACTATTTCTGTAATTCCCGCCTTGTCATCTGCACCTAAAAGGGTAGTGCCATCGGTAGTAATAATGGTCTGCCCAATGTATTGTAAAAGGTCATCAAAATACGATGAAGAAAGAATAATGTCTTTTTCTTTATTAAGCACTATATCCTTACCATCATAATTTTCAATAATCTGTGGTTTTACGTTTGTGCCTGAGAAATCTGGTGATGTATCAAAGTGCGAAATAAACCCAATGGTAGGTACATCGTGAGTTACATTTGAAGGCAAAGTTGCCATAATGTATGCATTGTTATCGATGGTAACATCGGTCATGCCAATAGCTTTTAACTCAGCTACTAATTTGTTGGCTAAATTCCATTGTTTTTCTGTACTGGGTGTAGTGTCGGAAGAGGCATCGCTTTGCGTGTCTATCGTAACATAGCTGATAAAACGGTCAATAATATGCTGCATCGTATTAGGCTTTTATCAAAAATAAGCTTATAAATTGTAAATTGGTAAACGTATGAATCTATTAGTGTAGCATGAAAAAATATAAATTTCTAATTTGGTCGGCATTTATTTTGGTGAGTGTTAGGGTTAATTCGCAGGCAGATTGTGTTTTAGGAGTAGGTATAACCAACGATTCTATTATTTCTGAAATATTTCAGTTAAATGAAATGCAAAAAGAAAAACTGACAAGTTTTAGTGCAGAGCTGAAATATAGAAATGATGTTTTGAATAATGAACTGCGAAATGTAAAAGAGAGGCATCCGCAGGGCAGTGAAACAGAACTACGACAGCTAGCGGAAAAATATAAAAACGTAATGGATAGTATGGGTAAGTTACAGACTATGATAGATAAACGAATGCTCACATTATTCAACCCTAAACAATATGAATTATATCAGTCTTTATGCAAAGAAGCTTATAGGTCTCCATATATTATTGTGCCAACTGTATATACAGATAGTATTGTTGACAAAAACTGATAACCTTATGCTTAACATTCTCATTTACAGTTTGTATTTTTGCAGCTTCTAAAATATATACATGTACAGGCTTATTATCAGACCTATTTTGTTTCTGTTAGACCCAGAAAAAGTTCATTACCTCAGTTTTTCAAGTATCAAGTTTTTTTCTAAAATAGGACTTTCAGGTCTTATTAAATCAATGTTTGCTGTAGAGGATAAACGATTGGAGCGTGAACTTTTTGGTTTAAAATTTAAGAATCCGGTTGGTTTGGCTGCTGGTTTTGATAAGAATGCCGTTTTATATAATGAGTTGTCCGATTTCGGGTTCGGTTTTGTAGAAATTGGAACGCTTACACCTAAACCCCAAGATGGTAATCCAAAGAAAAGACTTTTCCGTTTAAAGGAAGATAAGGCAATCATTAACCGAATGGGCTTCAATAATCACGGAGTTTTTGAGGCGGTAGAAAATTTAAAAAAGAACCATAAAGTTTTGATCGGCGGCAACATTGGTAAGAACAAAGTAACTCCGAATAATGAAGCTATTAAAGACTATCTTATTTGTTTTGATGCCTTGTTTGATCATGTCGATTATTTTGTGGTAAATGTAAGTTCGCCCAATACACCAGGTTTGCGAGAATTACAAGATAAAGAGCCTTTAACGGCATTACTAAATGAGCTACAATTGGAAAATGCGAAACACAGCCAACGTAAAGATACTGTTCGTAAGCCAATTTTATTAAAAATAGCACCAGACCTAACCGAAAGTCAATTGCTAGATATCATTGATATTGTTAGCGATACTTCAATTGATGGTGTAATTGCAACCAACACTACTATATCTAGGGATAATTTAAAGTCTCATGCCTTAATAACCGAAGAAGCAGGAGGTTTAAGTGGTGCTCCTTTAAAAGATAGAAGTACAGAAGTTATTCGCTTTCTAGCGGAAAAAAGTAACAAGGCATTTCCTATTATAGGAGTTGGTGGTATACATTCTACGGAAGATGCATTGGAAAAATTAGAAGCTGGGGCAGACTTAATTCAATTATGGACAGGTTTTGTATATGAGGGCCCTGTCTTGGTAAAAGAAATAAATAAAGCCCTTTTAGAAAAAGCGGGCAGTGCTTAAAATAAATAGTAAAAAACAAAAGCCCTTGTATCGAGATACAAGGGCTTTTGTTTTGGGAATCCGATTTTTATTCTTGGGTCCAATAATCTACCACAAAAACATCTTCTAAATACGGCGTCAATACGGCTCCAAAGGCTTTATGGTCTGGGTGCGGTAAATAAATGGCACGATCTTCTTCGCTCTTAAAAGTTAAAAAGAAAGCGTGTGTGAAACCTTTATTTAATCCTTCAGGGCTATTGTTCAACCCCCATTCGTACCCTTTAATCTGCTCAATTTTTGAGGGTAATGCGCTAAAGGCATCTTCTACCTTTTTTATTTGTTCTGGGGTTGTACCCTCTTTAAATTTAAAAAAAACGGTATGCCTTAATAGACTATCTGTTTTAATCATTTTTGTCGCGGTTAAGTGTTCGTTGGTGCTAGCAAATGCATTTGACGTGATCGCAATACTAAGGAGAAATAGGAGTACTTTAATTTTCATAACGTTGTTAATTTTAAACAAGATATCAAAAATAGGTGTAAATCATGCTATTTCGTATTTTTCGAGCTGAACTAAGATTTACACAAGTGAATTACGAAATTCTTATAGCCTTTACAATGGCGACCTTTCTTTTGGCTCTTTCTCCAGGTCCAGATAATATATTTGTACTTATACAGAGTATCAGTAATGGTAAAAAATCTGGATTGGCCGTAGTTGCCGGACTCATGAGTGGTTGTTTGGTGCATACATCCTTATTGGCTTTTGGGGTTTCTGCAGTTATCAAAAATAATCCCACCATATTTACATGTATTAAAGTATTCGGTGCCGCTTATTTAATTTACTTGGCCGTCATGGTTTATAAAGGGGGAGATGCTATCTCTATTAAGGGAGAAGGATATAAAAAAAGTATGGGTTCTTTATATAGGCAAGGTTTTATAATGAATGTGTTAAACCCGAAAGTGACGATTTTCTTTTTAGCTTTCTTTCCTGGATTTCTTTTTTCTGAAAGTCTTAGTAGTGTAGTACAATTTTATATACTAGGCTTTCTTTTTATTTTGGTTTCCTCTATGGTGTTTGGCGCAATAGCAATATTGGCAGGGCAAATAACCAGTTTTTTGACAAATAATAAACGAACTGGCTTTGTATTAAAGTGGATCCAGATAGTAGTGTTTGTAGGTATTGCGATTTATTTAGTTTTAGGTTAGTTTTATTAAAATATTAGTAGCATTTACTTGTTTAGAGTTCGTATTTTTACATAATGTTTAATTCAGAGGTTAAAATAGTTGAGTGTCCAAGAGATGCCATGCAAGGCATTAAGCATTTTATACCTACCAATGAAAAGGTAAGGTATCTACAATCTTTGTTAGGCTGTGGTTTTGATACCCTAGATTTTGGAAGCTTCGTATCACCAAAGGCAATACCTCAAATGGTAGATACTGCTGAGGTATTATCTAAATTAGACCTGTCAAAAACCAGCTCTAAATTACTATCTATTGTTGCCAATGTTCGTGGTGCACAAGATGCAGCTAGTCACCCTGAAGTTGATTATTTAGGGTTTCCATTTTCCATTTCCGAGAATTTTCAAATGCGAAATACCCATAAGACCATTGCTCAATCGGTTGAAACCCTTCAAGAAATTTTCAATATTGCCGATGCCGCGAACAAAGAGGTGGTAACCTACATTTCTATGGGTTTTGGTAACCCTTATGGTGATCCTTGGAATGTTGAAATTGTTGGTGAATGGACTGAAAGGCTGGCGAAAATGGGAGCCAAAATATTATCGTTGTCAGATACCGTGGGGTCATCTGATCCAGAAACTATTTCTTATTTATTTTCCAATCTAATCCCTAAGTATCCAACTATTGAATTCGGTGCGCACTTGCATACTACGCCTACCAAATGGCATGAGAAAGTGGCTGCTGCATACGAATCTGGGTGTAGACGTTTTGATGGTGCTATACAGGGTTTCGGTGGTTGCCCAATGGCTAAAGACGATCTAACCGGTAACATGCCTACCGAAAAAATGCTATCATACTTTACTTCTCAAAAAATTAGTTCCGGCGTAAACGCCATGACCTTTGAAGCAGCTTATAATAAAGCTACAGAGCTGTTCACTCAATATCACTAATCCTCTGTTGTATTCCTCTTAATCATATTATTATTTTGTTAAGTTTATTTAGATTTAATCTACTTAACGTTGTGAAAAGTTAAAAAATGTTATAGTTTTGACCACTATTTAAAATAAGTCTTAATTAAAAAAGAAAATGAAAAAGAACCTATTCGTATTATCTTCTATTGCCAGTTTACTAATTATTTCATGTAGTGATGATGATAGTTTAGAACTGACTACATGTGATGATGGTGATTGTGATCCTGTTGAAACAACAATTGATAATCCAGATTCATATGTATTTACTAGAGATAATGAAAGCACCGTTAGCTTTGACGGCCAGACTACAAGATTAAAAATGGGTGCCGAAATTTTAAGCGCATTCACAGATGTAACATCAACATCAGATCAAATTTTAAGTATGTATGCTCATGAAGAAGGAGCCAATGATTTTGAAGAAACAGAGTTAAATGCGTCTGATAAAAGTGTAAAAAGTAAAACAGCTGCATCGGCAGATTTCTTTTCTACCAATGCAACCGACCAAACATTGATCAGAGCAGATTTTGATGGTTTTATCACGGCACAAGTAAATGAGGTGTTCCCAAATTGGGAAGTTGCCGCATCTGCAGGTGTAGCGGGTCAAATTGCCGATGGTAGTTCAACGAGATATGTAAATGCACAAGGTTTGGAGTACAACCAAGCTTTTAACAAAGGTTTAATTGGGGCGCTTACTCTTGATCAAATAATCAACAATTATTTAAGTACTGCGGTTTTAGATGAAGGTGATAATAGGGCAGATAATGATGCTAATGTTGTAGCGGAAGGTGAAATCTACACAAATATGGAGCATAAGTGGGATGAAGCTTATGGATATGTTTATGGTTTAAATGCAGATGCTGCAAACCCAAATGATGATTTAGGTGCAGATAGCTTTTTGAATAAATATGTTGGTAGAGTAGAAAGGGATGATGATTTTGCCGGTATTGCCGATGAAATTTTTCAAGCCTTTAAATTGGGGAGAGCTGCGATTGTAGCGAAGCAATATGATGTTAGAGATGCGCAGGCAGAAATTATTAAAGAGAAACTATCTGAAGTTATAGGCATTAGAGCGGTATATTATTTGCAACAAGGAAAGAATAGTTTGAATCAAGAAACTCCAGATTTTGGTGGTGCTTTTCACGATTTATCCGAAGGTTACGGTTTTGTTTACAGTTTACAGTTTACAAGAAAAACCAATTCCACAGAACCTTACTTTACCAAAGAAGAAGTTGATGCTTTCTTGGCAGATTTAATGGATGACGGAGAAAACGGACTTTGGGATGTTGAAGCGGCTACATTAGATGCTATTTCTGCTGACATCGCGGCTAGGTTTAGTTTTACTTTAGAGCAAGCTGCCGAATAAATTGGCTGAAAGTCAGGAAAAAAGCAATTCTATCGAATAAGATTGAATTGCTTTTTTTATTTTTGCATTTAATTAGAATAAATAAAAATAATAGATGAAAAAGATTATTGGGATTTTGTGTGTTTTGGCCTTGGTTTGGGCTTGTTCCAATGATAGTGAAACTGATGAAGGCGTAATCGTTGACCCAGTAGATGAGGTTTCTTTTGAACGTAGCGCTATGTTGATCAACTGGGCGGATAATATTATTATTCCCTCATATGAAGCATTTACAGGTGACTTAGAAACTTTGTTGAATTCTTTTGATACGTTTAAGGCAGAGGTTAACGAAAGTAATTTGATAGCCTTGCGGGCATCATGGTTGAACGCCTATAAAACTTGGCAACATGTTGAAATGTTTGAAATTGGTCCTGCGGAATCGGTAGGTTTTCAGTTGAACATGAATATATATCCAACGGATAATGAGAAAATCGATGGGTTTATAGTGGATGGAAGTTATGACTTATCCTTATCCTCTAACAGAAGCGCTAAAGGTTTTCCTGCGTTAGATTATCTGTTAAACGGTTTGGGCGAGAACGATGCTGAAATTTTAGGCTTCTACAACGGTGAAAACAAAGAAGCTTATCTAAAATATACAGAAGATGTTTTGTTAGACATGCAGGCTTTGACGGAAACTGTAGTGTCTGATTGGACAAATGGTTACAGAGATACTTTTGTAGCCAATGATGGGGTCTCGTCTACGGCATCTGTAGATCGTATGGTAAACGATTATATTTTCTATTATGAGAAATATTTACGAGCAGGTAAAATGGGAATTCCTTTAGGCGTTTTCTCCGGAAGTACTTTGCCAAGAAATGTTGAAGCGTATTTTGACGGAAGTATATCCAATGATTTATTTCTAGAAGGTTTAGCTGCTGTTCAAGACTTTTTTAATGGAAAACACTATAACTCTAGTACACAGGGAGAAAGTTTGGCGTCTTATTTAGACGCATTGAATACAGTTAAAAATGAAGAAGATTTATCTACCTTGATCAACGATCAAATGAATACGGCAAAAAGTATGGTGGTTGATCTTTCTGCATTTAGAGCAGAGATTGAAGATAATAACCCACCTACCAATATGCTTTTAGCTTATGATGAGGTACAAAAAGCAGTACCTATGCTTAAGGTAGATATGGTTTCGGCAATGAGTATTAGTATTGATTTTGTTGATGCCGATGGTGATTAATGGAATCGGTAATAAATAAATATTTTAAAGCTCCAACAGAGACCGCCCCTTTGGCGGTCTTTCGTATTTTATTTGGTCTAATGATGTTTTTTAGCATTGTTCGATTTTGGAGCTATGGTTGGATCGATAAACTTTATATACAGCCAAAATTCTTTTTTTCATACTATGGGTTCGAGTGGGTAAAGCCATTGGGAGTATATACTTATCTCATCTTTATAATTTGTGGTTTTGCTTCACTACTGGTGGCTCTGGGCTATCGGTACAAATTAAGTATTGTTATATTCTTTTTGAGCTTTACGTATATAGAACTAATGGATAAGACTACATACTTAAACCATTATTACTTTATAAGCTTACTTAGTTTTTTAATGATCTTTTTGCCGGCAAATGCATCGTATTCCTTAGACGCCTATCTCAATCCCAAAAAAAGTTTTGAATATGTACCAAGCTGGACAGTCAATAGCATTAAGCTAATTTTAAGCATCGTATATTTTTACGCAGGACTGGCGAAATTAAATTCAGATTGGTTGCTAAAGGCCATGCCTTTGAAAATTTGGCTGCCGTCAAAATTCGATACTCCGTTTATAGGTGGTTTACTTGGCGAAGAATGGTTGCAATATTTGTTTAGTTGGTCTGGCGCTATTTATGATCTTACCATTCCCTTTTTATTGCTATACAAAAAAACAAGACCGTATGCATTTGTAATGGTGGTAGTTTTTCATGTATTGACCAGGGTTCTTTTTCCTATAGGTATGTTCCCGTATGTGATGATTGTTTCTGCTCTCATATTTTTTGACGCAAGCTTTCACGAAAAAATCTTTAAATACATTTCTAAAGTATTTAAAATAGATAATTCTAGATTTTATAATCAAGCTGTTTTCGAAGAACGGCCTTCATTTAAGGTTAGTTTTAAACATATTGTCATTACCCTATTTTTTTGCTTGCAACTAACCATACCATTTAGGTACTTATTGTATCCTGGTGAGTTATTCTGGACGGAAGAAGGATACCGATTTTCTTGGCGGGTTATGCTCATAGAAAAATCTGGCTACGCACAGTTTAAAATAGTAGATGGAGAATCTGGCAGATGGTTTTATGTGGATAATACAGATTTTATCACTCCGTTTCAAGAAAAACAAATGGCATTTCAGCCAGATTTTATTTTAGAATATGCTCATTTTTTAAAAAATCATTTTGAAAAAGATGGTCATAAAAATGTGCAGGTATTCGTAGATTGCCAAGTTAGTTTAAATGGTAGGTTAAGTACAACATATATAGACCCTACTATTGATTTAGCGAAACAAAAAGAGTCTTTTTTACATAAGAATTGGATAACACCATTTAAAGATGAAATTAAAGGAATTTAGTTATTTACTTTTAGTATTAGTATCATTTCCATTATTTGGACAACTTCAAATTTCTGGTCAAGTAACCGATGAACAGGGAAATCCTATTCCGAATGCTGAACTATACATTAAAGAATTAGAACGCTTAGAAACTACAGATTCTGAAGGCACTTTCTTAGTGGAGAACATCGTATTGGGCACCTATACAATTGTAGTTTTTGCTTACGAATTTGAAATTCTAGAACAGGATGTTGTCATTAACGGTAACACAACTTTTAATGTGCAGTTACAGCGTTTAAAGGTAAATGCGCTTTCAGAGGTGGTTTTGACACAGAAACGTGAAGAGGTTTTTGCTTTAAAGCAATTGAAAAAAGTAGAAGGTACAGCCATCTATGCCGGTAAAAAAAGTGAGGTAGTTTTACTTGAAAGTATTACCGGAAATCTAGCTGCTAACAACCCAAGACAGATATATAGCCAAGTAGTAGGACTCAATATTTATGATAACGGCGATGCAGGGTTACAATTAAATATTGGTGGTAGAGGATTAGATCCCAATAGAACGGCAAATTTCAACACCAGACAGAATGGTTATGATATTAGCGCAGATGTTTTGGGCTACCCAGAAAGTTATTACACTCCGCCTGCCGAAGCTTTGGAAGAAATTCAAGTAGTTAGGGGCGCGGCATCATTACAATATGGAACACAATTTGGCGGATTGGTGAATTTTAAATTCAAACAGCCCAACCCTAACAAGAAGATTGAATGGGTTAGCAGGCAGACAGTGGGGTCTTATGATTTAAAAACCTCATTTAATAGCCTTAGTGGTACGGTAGGTAAAATAAGTTATTATACATATTTTAATTATAAAGAGGGTAGTGGTTTTAGACCAAATTCTAATTACAATAGTAGAAATTATTTTGCGCACATAGGGTATCAAGTTTCTGATAAAACGAAACTTACGCTAGAGACTACATTTCTTAATTATTTGGCGCAACAGCCAGGTGGTCTTACAGATGCCCAATTTATTGAAGACCCTACTTTTAGTAATAGGGAGCGTAATTGGTTTGATGTGGATTGGAAATTATTTTCATTGCGTTTGGATCATAAATTTTCTACAAAAACCGATTTGAGTTTAAATATTTTTGGTTTAGATGCTTCAAGAAGTGCTCTTGGTTTTCGTACCAATAGGGTATCGCAACCAGATGACCTTGAAGAACCAAGAGAATTGTTGATAGATAATTTTCAAAACTGGGGTGCAGAAGCTAGATTGCTTACTAGGTATAAATTGGGTAATACGGAATCGGCTCTTTTATTAGGTTCTAAAATTTATAGAACCGATAATAATCAAAGACAAGGTCCTGGTACAACGGCTTCTAATGCAGACTTTAATTTTGCAGATGATGAATTTCCAAATTATGAAAGACAATCTCAATTTAATTTCCCTAATTCCAATTTAGCATTCTTTGGTGAGAATATTTTCAATATAACTTCAAAACTTACCCTAACACCTGGTTTTAGATTAGAGCATATTAAAACAGAAAGTATTGGAAGTTATAAGAATATTGTACTTGATCTGGCAGGTAATCCACTTTTAAATGAAGAGGTGGAAGATAATAGGGAGTTCGATAGAACTTTTTTGTTATTAGGGGTTGGGGCTACATATAAGTTAAATTCCTGTATTGAGTTTTACGGTAATTTTTCTCAGAATTATAGGTCGGTTACTTTTAGTGATATACGAGTGGTGAACCCTTCTTATCAAGTGGATGAAAATATATCTGATGAAGATGGTTTTACGGCAGATATTGGATTTCGAGGTAGATATAACAACGTATTGTCTTACGATGTTAGTGCCTTTAGCTTGTTGTATGATAATAGATTAGGTGAAATTTTAAAAAGTGAAACACAGACCAATGCTTTAGGTGAAGAAGTGGAAACAGGAAGTATAGTGCGTTTTAGGGGTAATATAGGTACTGCTTTTATGTATGGTATTGAAAGTTTTGCTAATTGGAGTATCAAAGAAACTTTCCTTTCTGCTAGTGATAAACTGAAACTGAATTATTTTGTGAACTTGGCGGTGACCAATTCTGAATATTTATCTTCAGAAGAAACCAATGTAGAAGGTAATAAGGTGGAATTTATACCAGATGTAAATTTAAAAACCGGACTCAATTTTGGCTATGGTAATGTATTGGGCAGTTTGCAGTATACCTATTTATCCAGTCAATTTACAGATGCTACCAATGCACCACAAGATGTTAATGATAATCAACGTGGTATAGAGGGTGAGATACCTACGTATGATATTTTAGATTTCTCATTGTCTTATACTTATAGAAATTGGAAGTTGGAAACCGGTATCAATAATGTCATGGACAATAGCTACTTTACCAGAAGGGCAACAGGATATCCAGGACCAGGCATTATACCTTCAGAACCTAGAACTTATTATGCTACTCTGCAGTTTAAGCTGTAGCATATTCCAACAATTATGGGTTTTTGTCAAAATGTTTCAGAATATGAAAGCGCTTTAAATATGAAGTGATCGTTAAGGTATCGTGTAAAATAGATTTACCAACTTTATTCACTATATTTGCACGCAATTAAATCCTTAATTGCTATGCAAGCCCACCAAAACAAAATTCTAGGAGAAGGTCTAACTTACGATGACGTATTATTAGTACCTGCTTATTCTGAAGTGCTACCAAGAGAAGTAAGTATTCAGACAAAATTCACAAAAAATATTACGATAAATGTGCCGATTATATCCGCTGCGATGGATACGGTTACCGAGTCTAGAATGGCAATTGCCATGGCTCAAGAAGGTGGTATTGGTGTTCTGCACAAAAACATGACCATTGAGCAGCAAGCAATGAAGGTTAGAAAAGTGAAGAGAGCTGAGAGCGGAATGATCTTAGATCCCGTTACGCTACCTTTAAATTCTCAGGTAAAAGATGCTAAGGCTAGTATGAAGGAGTTTAGCATTGGTGGTATACCAATAGTTGATGCCGAAGGAAAGCTTTTAGGTATTGTTACCAATAGGGATTTACGTTTCGAAAAAAATAATGAAAGACCAATTGCTGAGGTGATGACTTCTGAAAATTTGGTCACTGCAGATGAAGGTACTTCACTATCTGAAGCGGAAGATATCTTACAACAGCATAAAATTGAGAAGTTGCCAGTGGTATCTAAAGATAACACCCTGTTGGGTTTAATTACATTTAGAGATATTACAAAGTTGACACAGAAACCAATTGCCAATAAAGACCAATATGGTCGTTTGCGCGTTGCTGCTGCACTAGGTGTTACCGGCGATGCAGTTGATAGGGCAGAAGCTTTGGTAAATGCAGGTGTAGATGCGGTAATTATAGATACGGCACATGGTCATACCAAAGGTGTTGTTGCTGTTTTAAAAGCGGTAAAACAAAAATTTCCAGAGTTGGATGTTATTGTTGGTAACATTGCAACTGGCGAGGCGGCCAAGTACTTGGTTGAAGCTGGTGCAGATGCTGTTAAGGTAGGTATTGGTCCGGGTTCCATATGTACAACAAGGGTTGTTGCAGGTGTTGGTTTTCCTCAGTTTTCTGCAGTTCTAGAGGTTTCTGCCGCTATAAAAGGTTCGGGTGTTCCGGTAATTGCAGATGGTGGTATTCGTTATACAGGTGATATTCCAAAGGCTATTGCAGCCGGAGCGGATACGGTGATGTTGGGGTCACTTTTAGCAGGTACTAAAGAATCTCCAGGAGAAACGATTATCTATGAAGGTAGAAAGTTTAAATCTTACCGCGGTATGGGGTCTGTAGAGGCAATGAAGCAAGGTAGTAAGGATCGTTACTTTCAAGATGTTGAAGATGACATCAAGAAATTAGTACCTGAAGGTATTGTAGGTCGTGTGCCTTATAAAGGTGAATTATACGAAAGCATTCACCAGTTTGTTGGTGGTTTACGTGCAGGTATGGGGTATTGTGGTGCTAAAGACATTGCTACGCTGCAAGAAAACGGTAGATTCGTGAAGATAACATCTAGTGGAATCAATGAAAGCCACCCTCATGATGTTACTATTACAAAAGAGAGTCCTAATTATAGTAGATAGTCATTTCTTTTAAATATGAATAAAAAGAGGTCATTTAGACCTCTTTTTTTATGCTTAGATATTTTTATAGCGAGTTTTCTAATTTTTTTCCAGAAGTTGAACTCTTCTTAAATCATCTGAGGCTTGTAGTACTTTAGATTTTAATGAAGGTTTTAAATCAGGATTTTCAACCAAGAAATTCTGTAAAATGTCATTTGCTTCTGATGAAGTATAATTGCCAACGGTACTGCTTAACCACCGTTTTGGGAAGAAAATATCTCCCGTTTGTTGTATTTCATCCAATAAGTCAAGGCTGGACCTTAAATAATCTATGGATTCATTTTGGTGTAACGGGTGGTTTAAGTTGTTCAAGGCAGCTGTAACCCATGATTCTTTTGCTCTGTTTTTTTCTTGTTGAAGCGATTCAAAAAATTCCTTTTTGGTTTCAGGATCATTTGAGAGAGAAGGGAGTAAAAACTTAAATCTATCAAGTTTGTCGTTGTTGGTAATTGCCTGTTCTGCTGTTTTAAGAATTTGCTCACTTTCTGAGTGATTGTACAACGCTAAATCCATTGCTAATTCTGTATAATTATCAGCGTTGAGCTTTAGATTTTTGATGGCTAATTCTTTGTTCCAAATTTTAAATAAATTTTCTAAGGACTCATCGGTATAACCTAAAGATACATAGGTTGAGTACAGGGTCTTTTTAATGCTAGTAGGTAATTCTTTATGTAATCTAGTCCATATATGACCCGTAATTCTCTCTTGATAAAAAATGCGTTGTTCTTCTGTAAGATACTTCCAGAATACAGATGTGGTATATCTAGATATGAGATTAATTAGTAACTCATTTTTTTCGGTGTTCAATCCTTCAATAAACAATTTGGCTGCAGCGGTAGGGGTAATGGTACCGTTGAGCATATTTTCGTAAGCATTAATATATGCGTAACCACGGGCAACTTGGTCTTCTAATTTAGGTATGATTTCAATGTCTTTCACTTTCAGCGGAAAAACACCATAACCTTCGGCATTTGAGTTGTAGATAATCGAAATTGGCTTTGCCAAACCTATAGCTTCCTTTATATGAAAAGTTGCATCGGTCATTTGTACGGTAAATGTTTTAGAGCTATCAGGATATATAAAGGATACATCAAAAGTTTGTGACCATACATGTTCAGAATTGTCTTCTGCAGTCTGAGTCAGTTTGAACGAATTTATCTTTTCATTGTTATCGTAAGTAATCTCATCTTTAAAAATTGGTCTACTTGAATTATTCACCCAAATATTACTCCAGGCTACCATATCTGTTGACGATTTTTTATTAAGAATTTCAATTAGGTCGCCCCACTCGGCATTTTTAAAGGCAAAGGTTTCTATATACTCCTGTATACCTTCTTTAAAAGCATTTTTGCCTAAAACGGCTTCTAATTGGCGCATCATTATTGGTGCTTTATTATAGATGATACTTCCATAAAGAGAGCCAGCATTGTTCAAGTTTTCTAATTTTTGCCGAATAGGGTTAGTACCTAAAGTTCTGTCTTCACCATATGCATTTGGGTAATGGGTAATCATAAAAGCCGATTGATGGTCTATATTCGGGAAAGCGGGATTCATAATTTTATCAGCCATAAAATTTGCAAATACCTCTTTCATCCATACATCATCAAACCAGTTCATGGTAACCAGATCTCCAAACCACATATGAGATGTCTCATGAGCTATTAATTTTGCTCGGCCAAGTATTTTATTGGCTGTGGCACTTTCATCTAAGAACAACGAACTTTCCCTGTACTGTATAGCACCAACATGTTCCATTCCACCATATTGAAATCCGGGTATGGCGGCATAATCCATCTTTTGAAAAGGAAATGGGTGTGAGGTGTATTTTTCTAAAAATGATAATGACTGTTGATGTAGGTCAAAAATAGAGTCCAGACTGTAATTAATTTTAGTAGTATCGGTTTCTCTATACAACATGCTCATTTCCATATTGCCCGGTTTTTGACTCGCCGATTTAAATTTACCTGCTACGAACGAGAATAAATATGTGCTCATTTTATCTGAAGCATTAAAGGTATGCTCAATAAAATCGCCTTTTTGATTACGGCTAATTTCTTCTGTACCACATAACACCTTCCAATCTTTCGGAGCGGTAATATGTAGGGTGTATCTACCTTTTATATTAGGTTGGTCAAAACATGGAAATAATGTTCTAGCGCGGTCCGGCACAAGAAGCGTATATAAATAATCCTCGTTTCTGTTCAAAGAAAGTTCACCTGCTATAAAGCCTATGGTAACAGTATTTTTGCCAAGTGTTAAATGCTCTTTTGGTAGTATAATGTGCTCTTGCTCATGAAGAATGGTTGCACTACCACCATTAATGGAGACTGATTTAATTTTAGAAGTTTCCTCTTTAAAATCTAAGTAAACAGGCTCTTGAAGTTGTGCTAAGTCGAAATCTAAGACGAGTTGAGAGAGAATAGGGTCTTGTTGGTTAAGGGGGATGTCAAAACTTAAGTTGTAATGAACATTAGTAACTTGCGATGCCCTGTACATAGCCATCTTCTCTGGAACTCCCGCATCTGGAGTCTTTGAAACGTGATGCTCAGTAGTGCATGAACAGATTAATGTGGCTAAAAAGCAAAAATAAATTAAAGTCCTCATGTAATAGCGTTATTGTTATTGTGAAGTTACTTGAATGGAAAATGCTTTCCAATTTTTGAACAACGTATAACGCTATTTGAGATTTGTATTATGAATTAAAATACATGCAATTTGGGCTTGCTGAATATTATTAGACCAAAGTGCAGGAAATTATTTTCCGGCTTCACCGGCATAAGCTTTCCAGTCTTTTTCTTTATAGATATCATCACCAAAGTAACGTGCTATTTCCATAAAAGGATCTGGTTTTTGATATCCAGGAACCGGTGAAAGCATATTTAATTCTTCGTCTAAGAAAATAGTTGTTGGGTAACTAAGGCGACCTTGCATCAAAGCAGCGGCAAACTCATGATATCCTTTTCTGCCAGATGGAACAAATTTGTATGTTTTTCCTTTATACTCAATGGGTTCTTTTCCTTCTCCATCAAACTTTACCATGTAGTAGTTTTCAGCCATATAAGCGGCTACTTCTGGATTTTGAAAGGTGTCTTTGTCCATTTTCTTGCACCATCCGCACCAATCAGTATATACATCAATGAATACTTTCTTAGGGTTTTCTTCAGTTGCGGTTAATTGTGCAGCTTCATCCCAAGTAATCCATTTAACCTCTTGCGCACTACTTAAGGTGGTAACAAAAAGTACCGCTATGAATAAAATCGATTTGGTGAAAAATAAAGAATACGCTTTCATGAGTTTTTTATGGATTAGTCCAACTATTATACCAAAACTAACGTATTTTTAATTGCTTTATTTCACTTTTGCCGTTTCTTTAACAGCGAACAAATCTTTAACATCTACTTGGTTGCGAATTAAATCGTCAAAAGTTTCTCTTTCACGTATAAGAATTGCTTTGCCGTTGTGCCATAGAACCTCTGGCGGTCTAAATCTTGAATTGTAGTTACTTGCCATGGTAAAGCAATATGCACCTGCATTTCTAAAGCACAGAATATCACCTTCTGTAATTTCGTTTATTCTCTTATTACTGGCAAATGTATCTGTCTCACAGATATAACCAACAACAGAGTAGTAACGCTCTCTACCACTTGGGTTAGAAATGTTTTTTATAGTGTGCGTAGCGCCATAAAGCATAGGTCTGATCAAATGATTAAACCCTGTGTTTATACTGGCAAATACAGTAGATGTTGTTTGTTTAACGACATTCACTTTTGTAAGGAATACACCAGCTTCACTAACTAAGAATTTACCAGGCTCAAAGGCAAGGGTTAAATCTTTACCGTATTCTTTACAGAATTCGTTGAAGCGTTTGCTTAATTTTTTACCAAGTTCTTCAACATTGGTCTCTATATCACCTTCTTTATAAGGTACTTTGAATCCGCTACCGAAATCAATGAAATCTAAATTTTTGAAATTACGTGCGGTTTCAAATAGAATTTCAGAAGCATATAAGAATACATCGATATCTAAAATATCGCTACCGGTATGCATATGTATACCGTTAATATTCATTTTCGTCAATTCAACGATACGAAGCAAGTGCGGAATTTGATGAATACTGATTCCGAATTTAGAATCTATATGTCCTACAGATATATTAGAATTACCACCTGCCATAACATGCGGATTAATTCTAATACAAACAGGGATGTTTGGATGCTTACTACCAAATTGCTCTAATATAGACAGGTTGTCAATATTTATTCTAACGCCTAATTTGGCGGCTTCCTCAATCTCTTCTAAAGAAACTCCGTTTGGGGTAAATATGATACTTTCCGGTTTAAAACCAGCCAACAGACCTAATTGTACCTCTTGTATAGATACAGTGTCCAAGCCACTGCCAAGACTGTTCATTAATCTAAGAACAGTAATATTAGAAAGTGCTTTGGCTGCGTAATTAAGTTTCAATTTCTTTACTGAACCAAAAGCATTGGTCAATCTATTAAACTGTGAAACTATTTTTTCCGAGTCATAAACATACACCGGATCACCGTAGGTTTTTGCAATCTGCAATAAATCCTCATTTCTCATATGAACAATTTTTATGCGAATTTACTTTTCTAAATGTATAAGTACAAAAAATAATAACAAAAGTTATGAAAAATAACAAATTGTGATATTTGAAACATTATTATCGAATCGTATTTTTTGGCACAACGTTAATACCTTTGTACTTTTAGTCATATGAAACTACCATTATTACCATTACAGTCAATATTTTTTCCGGGTGAAACCGTGCCACTACATATCTTTGAAGAGCGTTATAAGCAATTGATAAATGATTGCAGAAACGAGGCTATTACATTTGGCATACCTGTGTTCATAAACAATAAAATGGAGTATGGTGTAGAAGTTCAGTTGGTAGAAGTGGTAACTACTTATGAAACCGGAGAAATGGATGTAGTATGCGTGGCACGGCAAGTTTTTAAACTACTGGCATTTGATAATATTATGGAAAACAAATTGTATGCCGGCGGTATTGTAAAGTTGATGGAATACGATTATGAAGCATCCGAAGAAAAAAAGCAAACGATTATAAATGGTATAGAACAGTTATACGCTATAATGGAGGTGCCATATACCAAATTGAACGTAAAAGAGTTCAATAGTTTTACTTTGGCCCATAAAATCGGACTATCGTTTGAGCAAGAGTACCAACTATTACAGATACCTACAGAAAATGATCGATTAAATTTTATAGGGTTACATTTAACTTCTACAATTACGGTTTTATCTGAAGTAGAACGTACCAAAAAGATTATTGAGCTTAATGGACACTTTAAAAATTTCGACCCTTTAGATTTTAAGGATATTGAAATTTAAAATGATGAACGAAAGAAAAATTCAATTCATTTTTAAGTGTTTTGTGTTTTTATAAGGTTAATTATAATAGTTATCCTAATTAATCCTCAGTATTTTTAGATTATTACTTCCTGTTTCCTATTTTTGCTTAACAATTAAAATTCACCGAATATATGAACCTTCACGAATATCAAGGAAAAGAGATATTAGCAAGTTTTGGGGTGCGCATCCAAAGAGGAATAGTTGCCCAAAATGCAAAAGAGGCTGTTGAGGCTGCAAAGCAATTAACTGCTGAAACCGGAACTGGATGGCACGTTATTAAAGCACAAGTACACGCAGGTGGTCGTGGTAAAGGTGGTGGTGTAAAATTAGCCAAGAACCTTAAAGAGGTAGAAGAAATAGCAAACCAAATTATTGGTATGAACTTGATTACACCGCAAACTTCTGCGGAAGGTAAAAAAGTACACCAAGTATTGGTTGCTGAAGATGTTTACTACCCAGGCGAAAGTGAAACTAGTGAGTTTTACATGTCCGTTCTATTAAATAGAGCTACAGGTAAGAATATGATTATGTACTCCACAGAAGGAGGTATGGATATTGAAGAGGTTGCAGAAAGTACACCACATTTAATATTTACGGAAGAAATTGATCCAGCAACAGGACTTCTAGGTTTTCAGGCAAGAAAAATTGCTTTTAACCTTGGTCTATCTGGTACTGCATTCAAAGAAATGACAAAATTTGTTGCTTCTTTATATAAAGCATACGTTGAAAGTGATTCAAGTATGTTCGAAATTAACCCTGTGTTAAAAACGTCTGATGATTTAATCATGGCTGTTGATGCTAAGGTTTCTATTGATGATAATGCATTATACCGTAGAAAGCAGTATGCTGAAATGCGCGACCTTAGAGAAGAGAACGCTATTGAAGTTGAGGCGAGAGAAGTTGGTCTTAACTATGTAGATCTTGATGGCAATGTTGGTTGTATGGTAAACGGTGCAGGTCTTGCAATGGCAACTATGGATTTGATTAAGATGGCAGGTGGTGAGCCAGCTAACTTCTTAGATGTTGGTGGAACCGCAGATGCAAAAAGAGTAGAAGAGGCTTTTAGAATTATTCTTAAAGACCCTAATGTGAAAGCAATTCTTATTAACATATTCGGTGGTATCGTTCGTTGTGATCGTGTTGCACAAGGTGTTGTAGATGCTTATAAGAATATGGGCGACGCTATGCAGGTGCCAATTATAGTTAGATTACAAGGTACTAATGCTGAAATGGCAAAAGAGATAATAGACAATTCTGGATTGGCAGTAGAATCTGCTGTACAGTTCCAAGAAGCTGCAGATAAGGTAAAAGCTGTATTGGCTTAAATCATCTTTATTATAAGTTTAAGGACCATTCCATTGGAATGGTCTTTTTTTATGCGTTATTTTCAGTTAAACGTTTTTGATAAAAATATACTAACAGCGCCATATAGATGAATATTTTATTAAATTAATATTAAATAGATGTTAAAATTATTATATTCCTAATTATTATGGTTAATTTTATTATATGTTTAATAAATCTTATTTAAGTCAAATTATTAAAAATATATAATATGAAAAATTTAAAACTATTATTGGTTTTTGTTTTTGCTCTTGGAATAGGTACTGTTACGGCTCATGAAAAGGTGAACAATGAAGACAAAGGAGCTAAATGGATCACTACTCAGATTTATGAGATGTTGGCCGATGAAGAAATTCCCGATCAAATTAGAGGAGCAAGGGCCGAGATTAAAATTGCTTTGGCAGATGATGGTGTATATAGATTGTTATCTGTTAAAACCAACAATAAACATTTAAAGGATTTTATCAAGACAGGAATTGATTTTGAAAATCTTGAACCGGGAGATAAGGATTTAGTGTATGTTGTTCCTATTGAAATAGCGGAGTAATACTACACATTTATCTAGACTTAAAGAAAGAACGCTTATATGGCGTTCTTTTTTTGTGGATTTAGGTATCCTTATTTTATCGATATGATATTTATTGTATGCTTAAATTTAAATAAACGTAATCTAATCTATGTTTAATCTGTGGTTAATGTTACTTGATTGAAATAAAGGTTAAGACTTTAATTTCTTGTTTTTTGAACGATTTGAATTTCTAATTTTGAGGTGTAAATTGAGGAATTAATATTAAAGAGATGTTAAAAGTAAATCAAATTGTAACATTATCATTTTTCAGTCGTCTTTTTAGTAATTCATCATCAATCAATTATTAATCATGCTTCAGATCATCTGAAGTAAAAAACAAAAAGTCATGAGAAAATTAAGTTTAGTAGTCGTAGCTGCAATGCTACTTGCAACAGGTAATGTTTTAGCAAATGATGTAGCAGGTGAAAACCCTACAAAAAAATTATCTGTACAGATTTCAGAAATGTTATCAGAGAATAATTTTTCTGAAGAACATAACGATTTAACGGCCCAAGTACGTTTTACTTTAAATACAGATGGGGAAATCGTTGTATTGTCTGTACACACAGAGTTTGATAAAATGGAAAGTTTTGTCAAAGCTAAATTAAACTATCAAAAGGTTAATTTGGCAAATGTAGAGGAGGGTAAAGTGTATACTATTCCTGTGCGTGTTAAGGCATAACCAAATTTTGGAAATGCTTTTTAAAAAATCTTGATACATAGAGATGTATCAAGATTTTTTTTTGTTTTTATATTTTACAGAATCAATAGCAGTATCAACCTTTTTCATCTGTTTTGCTTTAAAATCGTTCTTTTCAGAATTTCTTGTCGCTGGTTTAGAGGTTGACTTTGCCATGGCTAATAAAACTTCACCTGGTATTTTAGGGTTATCTCTAGTGCCTCGTAAGTGAATAACCAAACCGTTTAAGAAATTACGCAATACTTGATCACCGCACTCCATATAATTAGGGTGATCTTCTTTTCTGAAAAATGCCCCTAACTCACTTTTAGAAATTTTAAAATCTACAAGTTGTAGAATATCTACAATATCATCATCCCTAAATTTTAGGGCTACTCTTAATTTTTTAAAAATATCATTATTGGTCATATCGCAATTTTATGCCTGCAAGGTATTATAAAAATATGAGGTGTTATCAATCATTCATATTATTCATGTGCGAGCAGCTGTTGTCTTTTTAAGTATGCTGTTAGTTGAATGTATAAATATATATCTGGTTTTGGTAATCAAAAAAAACGTCACATCCATATGTTAACTTGGTCTATGGTATACTTTAGTCATAAAAATAAAGTTATAATATTATTATATAATTTATTTGAATATTCATATGCCTACTGAAAAAGAGAAGCTTAGTATTTTGTCGGAAATGATTTCGTTTGCTAAAGTAAACAACGAAATTAAGGATTCTGAATATGATTTCTTGTTTTCTGTGGCACAGCAATTACGGGTGACCAAGAAAACTTTTGATAGTCTTTTTACTACAAATGTGGAGCATATAATACCCAAATCTCAATCAGACAGGCTTTTACAATTTCATAGGTTGGTTCTTTTAATGAACGTAGATAATGAGCAAGAGGATGAAGAAGTGAATAAAATTTATGACATTGGTTTAAATATGGGGTTGCCGCCGGGAGCCATTCAGCAAGTTTTGACTATTATGCATAAGTATCCTGATAAGATAGTGCCACCTGAAATTTTGATTGCAATCTTCAAGGCACATTACAATTAAGACCACGAGAAGTAATCGGTTTCTAATTGTTCATAATCTCTTTTATTCATAATATTAGCTTTAGCATCTTGTCTCAATTGAGTGATTTCTTTATCAAGAATGTTCAATTGGTCTGAGTGTATAACATGTAATTTTAAAGTTTTAAGCATGTGCATTAACTTACGCATTACTGTAATATCATGCTTGCAGTACTGTCTATAAGTAGCCATAACATTATAAAGAATTTCTGAAAACGTTGGGCATTTTTGACTTACCCAATTAAGCGAATCTTTATCCGTCAAATATTCGATGTCCTTTTTCTGCATAAGGTCAATAAATAAAGAGCTTAGGTAATCAATTGTGTTTAGGGCTGTTCCAGGGTCATTTATACCTGGTGACATTGCTTTAATTCCTATTTCTGAAATTTGCCTAAAACCATATATGTAATTCTCTCCAATGAGCTCTATATGACTAAAGAGCATTGTTTTTTCTAGTTTGTGTTTTAGATTGTTATCTATTGGTTTTTCAGTAAAAAAGCTTGTTGTTCCATCAATGATAAATTGTCCTTTGTGAAGAGGTATTTGAATTTTTAAAGCATTTTTTTCGCATAGTTCTAAAAGGTCATCTTTTAATAATCCATAGTAATACCCTTCTTGGTTAATTTTATGTGCTTCCCAGTGTTCGGTTGATGGAAAGTCTAAATTTTTATTTTTTTGGTTTTCTATAATTGTGGCTAATTCAGATTTAGTTCTGGCATGTATTGCTGTAAGTATGTTGCCAACTTGTATTGATTGGGAGATATGGTGGATAAAATAAATAAATGCTGCCAGGCAAAGAACTGTTAGTATAATGCCTATAAGAACTGAAAACCCTGGCGTTTGATATTCATTTTCGGTAGGTTCTATAGAGATCAATATGAAAATATTGTATAAAATGGTCGCAATATATAGCCCTAATACAATTTGATGTTTTTGGTCTGAAATAATACCTGGTAGCACTCTAGGTGAAAAATTGCTTGAAGCTTGATTAAGTAATACCATTACCATTGAAAAACTGAACACGGTTAATGATATCAATCCGCCAATTAAAGTGCTTAGAATCGTTTTGGCCGTATCTGTGTCGTCGATTACCAGAAAAGGAGCGACATCAATTAGAAAAGAGGAAATGTTGATGGATTCTAAATAGATCAGCAAAAAGGCCAATGCCAATCCTCCCAATGCAATTATGGAGGGAAAGAACGCAATCTTAGATCGTATTTGTTTAAAAAAGTTTAGAAGTCTATCCATGGATGAAAGTATGTCTTAAAACTAGTTTAAATGTCAGCCTTATTTGGACTGATTTGCGTAAATAACAAGCTCTTTTAGGTGTAAATTGCCATTTTGACAGTGTTTTAGATATTAAAATTGCCAAAATGGCACTAAAATTCGTGTGGTACGTATTTTGTCCATTACTAATCGAATTTGTAAATCAAATAATTTAAAAAATATAGTTATGAGTTTAGTAAAAAGAAATGACGTGTTGTTTCCGGCTTTAATGAATGAAATATTCAAGCCAGACTGGTTTGGCGGTATTGAAAACAATAGAGGTTCTGTACCGGCAGTAAATATTAGAGAAAGTGAAAAAGAGTATCACTTAGAACTTTTTGTACCAGGTAGAAGTAAAGAAGATTTTACCATTGAAATAGATGAAGCTGTTTTAACTATTTCATCTGAAGTTAAAAGTGAGAACGAAGAGGTGAATGATAACTATACTAGAAAAGAGTTTAGCATTTCATCTTTCACACGATCATTTACTTTACCGGAAACAATTGCAACCGATAAAATCGATGCAACGTATGAAGGAGGAATTTTAAAATTCAATCTTCCTAAAAAAGAAGAGGCTTTGCCTAAGCCAAAAAGAATGATCGAATTAAAGTAGTTTTTTAGGTTGGTTTGAGTTGTTTAGTTAAGTGCTTTGAGAAATCAAAGCACTTTTTTTATCGTTAGATTCTTTCGCTAAATCTCCTATCCATCTAAGATTGAAAAGATTTAAACATTATAATTTCTAGGTCTGTTATAAATGCTGATTAACTCATTTGGGGTTTTTAAAGCGGCAATTTTAATTCTTAGTATTGACTAAATTTAGGATTACAATCGGTGCGATAATTCGTTGCGTTTTAAGGTTAGGGCAGGAGCTGTTATTAGATTTTTAAAGGTACTTGTGAAAATTATTTGTTGGAAATAAACACAAAATAAATTTTGAAAATCTTTAACGGAAATTGATGAATTTACTTGAATTTCATAGTTTAAAAAAATACCGTAAATTCGTGATAATAGCACTAGGATTTGTACTTAATGGTTAAGCTGTAGTTTTATAACTATATTGAATTTCTACAAAGTTGAATTCTTCGCTATATTTCTTCTAAAATCACCTGTTTAATTCAATTGTACCTGTTTTAGTCTTGTCTAAAAAAATATGGTAAAAAACTAATTACCAGTTTTTTAATTGTATTTGAGTAAAGCTTTAATTTGTATTTTGAATATTTTATCTAAAAATTGATAGATACAATTTATTCTTGCTCTTGAAGCGCTTTAATTTCATCCCTAAGCTTTGCAGCTTGCATAAAATCGAGCTCTTTCGCTGCCTTTTCCATTGCCTTTCTTTTATCTTTAATCAGCCTTTCAATTTGTTCTTTTGTAAGATAATCCATGTCCGGTTCGGCGGCTCTCAATTCCTCTTTTATAAAGTGATATGTGGATACCGAATTCTTTGAAAGAACATTGTCCAAACTTTTATTTAAAGCTTTAGGCGTAACGTTATTTTCTGTGTTATAATTTATTTGTTTTTCTCTTCGATAGGCAGTTTCGTCAATTGTTTTTTGCATACTCTCAGTTATCTTATCTGCGTACATGATCGCTTTGCCATTTAAGTTTCTTGCTGCTCTACCAACGGTCTGTGTAAGTGATCTGTTGCTACGTAAAAAACCTTCTTTGTCTGCATCTAAAATAACTACTAAAGAAACCTCAGGTAGGTCCAATCCTTCACGTAATAAATTCACTCCGATCAGTACGTCAAAAATACCTTTTCGTAAATCTTGCATGATTTCTACTCGCTCCAGAGTATCAACATCACTATGTATATATCTACACCTAATATTAATTCTATCTAGATATTTAGCCAACTCTTCTGCCATTCTTTTGGTCAGTGTAGTCACCAATGTTCTTTCATCTTTTTCTACCCTAACCTGTATCTCTTCCACCAAATCATCAATCTGGTTTAAGCTTGGTCGCACTTCTATTATCGGATCTAAAAGTCCGGTTGGTCTAATAACTTGTTCAACATATACGCCTTGACTTAACTGTAATTCATAATCCGCAGGTGTGGCACTTACATATAATACCTGATTCTGTAATGCTTCAAACTCTTCAAACTTCAAGGGTCTGTTGTCCATAGCTGCTGGTAAACGAAAACCATACTCTACTAGATTGACCTTTCTTGAGCGGTCACCACCATACATGGCATGCACTTGCGGAATAGTAACGTGGCTTTCATCGATTACCATTAAATAGTCATCTGGAAAATAATCCAATAAACAGAAAGGCCTTGTACCCGGTTCTCGACCGTCTAAATATCTGGAGTAATTCTCGATCCCTGAACAGTAACCAAGCTCGCGTATCATTTCCAAATCAAAATTGGTGCGTTCTTCTAATCGTTTCGCTTCGAGTGGTTTTGCAATATCCTTAAAGTAGTCTATTTGCTTCACTAAGTCATCTTGAATATTATGGATTGCATTTTGTAACACATCTTTTGATGTTACAAACATGTTGGCAGGATAAATATTTAGATTCTCATACACCTCGATAATATTATTATTGAAAGGATCAAAGGCTTCTATTTCCTCAATTTCATCTCCAAAAAAGTGTATTCTATAGGCATGGTCGGCATAACTTGGAAAAACATCCACAACATCTCCCTTAACCCTAAAGTTGCCATTTTTAAAATCGGCCATAGTCCTAGAATATAGCGATTGCACCAATTGATGCATTAGCTTTGTTCTGGCAATTACCTGATCCTTTTTAATAGAAATGACATTTTTTTGAAATTCAATAGGGTTACCAATACCGTATAAGCAGGAAACAGAGGCAATGACAACAACATCTCTTCTGCCAGAGAGTAAAGAAGAAGTGGCACTCAATCTTAACTTTTCAATATCCTCGTTTATAGAGAGATCCTTTTCAATATAAACTCCACTAGTAGGTATATAGGCTTCTGGCTGGTAGTAGTCGTAGTAAGAGACAAAATATTCAACGGCATTATCTGGAAAAAACTGCTTAAACTCAGAATATAGCTGAGCCGCCAACGTTTTGTTATGAGCCAAAATCAAGGTCGGTTTCTGAACTTTTTCAATAACATTGGCCACCGTAAAGGTTTTACCCGACCCCGTAACACCCAACAAGGTTTGGTATTTTTCATTTTCATTTAGACCTTTTACCAATTCATTTATGGCATTTGGTTGATCTCCAGTGGGTTTGAACTCTGATACTACTTTGAATTTCATGCTATAAAATTACGAAAGAAGCACCATTTAAAAGGGTTCGATAAAAAGAATCGTTACAACTATCGCTTTAAAGTAAAATGACCGGTGATTTCTTGTTCATTCAATAGTCTGGCTCTAAACCAATACTCAGATTCTGGCAGTTGATTGCCGTTTAAATTTCCGTTCCAACCATCTGTATTCGGATTTATTTGGGCTAAAAGAGCACCAAACCTATCAAAAATGTGAATTACTAAAATGTTATTTTCCCTCATTTCGGTTGGGGGTATAAATTGCCAGTAATCATTAATACCATCTCCATTTGGTGTGAAAAAATTAGGGAAGCCGTTTACGGTAAAATCTTGCTGAACCAAATAATCTGATATGCCACAACCTCCTTTGTCGCGCACAAATACAGTATGATTTTCAAGTGAGATATTGGCAAACCTATTGGAATCTTGATATAGACCATCCTCGTCATCCAATGCATATTCATAATTTCCATTTGTAGTAGTTCTAATGGTATAGTCTAATGAGTTTGCGTTTATTTGTACTTCAACATCTTCTATTTTGGGTGCTTGAGAGATTATTACGTTAAAAGTTTTTGATGAGGCACATTCAACTATTCGCCCAGAGTCCTCAATATTTATATAGGCTTCGTACAAATATTCACCTTCTTCATCTATCACTACTTCTTCAGTAGTTGCAAGTAACGTTTCATTACCTCTATCGTCTAGTTTATACCATCTATACCCATCTGCCTCATCGGTTGCCGCTATACGATTTGAACTATTTCCTTCGCAAATGGAAATTGAATCCGGCAACGTTAATTCAGGATTTAAAACTACCAAATCTCCACTTGTTGGGTCGTAATAGGGTCCACAACCCAGTAATGTTGAAAATGTTTCTTGTGTACAGCCTATCGCTTCTCCTGCTTCATTGAATGGAACAATGGAGATAAAGAACGTTCTATTTGGTTCAAAATCGATGACCACTGCCGAAGTATTGAATAATATGGCATCTTCTAAAATATTGGTTTCAAAAGGTGAAGTGCCTATAGACACTTTATAACCAGTAGCATTTGGTACGGCATTCCACTCAAGTGTGGGACTCAAAGGTACATTGGTTTCTCCATCAAAAGGAGAAATCATGCTGGTGCATATCGGTAGAACAGCTGCAGCCGTAGTAGTGAATGAAACTGTGCTACAACCTATTGCCATACCTATTCTGTTGTAAGGTATTATAGTTATATAAATATCCGTTTCTGACGGTAAATCGGTTAGTGGGTTATATGAAAGTGCATTGTCAATATCGGTACTTGCTAGTAGTTCACTACCGTTCAGAGTAGTACCAATCGATAAAAAATACCCTGTAGCATTGGTAGCTGCATTCCAAGTAATGTTGGTGCCGGTATTGACATCTATTGCATTATTTGCAGGTATGCTCGCTGGTACACAGTCAGGCACATCGGTTAAACTTGCCGTGGTAAAGCTTTGACTATCACAGATTATATTGGGTTGGTTAAAGAAGAAAAGGGTAATCGTAACAAATATTTCTGTATTCTCAGGTAGTCCCGTAGTTGGAGTGAACGTGGTAGCTGCACCAACATTCCTCTCATTTAAAATGTCATTACCACCTTCGGTCGTTCCCAATGAGATGATATATCCTGGCACTCCGGCTACCGCTTCCCAGGTAATGGGGGAGCCTACCGGTACCATAGTAGCACCATTTGTAGGACTAAGCAATGGCGGACACTCTTGGGAAAAAGAAGAAAAGTTACTACTTAGAAACACAATGAAAAGTAAAGGCAGAGCCATTACCTTGGGAAAATTTATGTTCCAATTTTCTTTCATAGTATTTACGTGAACAATACAATATACTACAAAATGAAAATTTACAATCTGTTAGACCTGATAAATAGGTCCATGTGTTTTTTCTAATGGATGAATTAAAGGTCGCGTCTCTTCAATATAGCATAAGAACCATAGATAAAAATTGCCGTCCAAATTAGGACTATAAGTACCTCGTACCAATGAACGTTATAGTTTAAAGCTAATTTTTCTCCCATTTGGTTGGCTACCGATTGTACGGCGCCTAACCTAGAAAATGGTTCTTTAATTAGGTTGAACATTGACTGTAAGGGGAAAAAGTTCATGATGAAATCAGTAGTTTCCCCGTCAAATAATTTCCAACGGATGATACCTCTAAAAATACCCTCAAGCACTTGCCATAGAATTAAAAAACCTAATGCAAATGCTGATCTTTTTACTAACACCCCTAGAAATAAACAGAACGAAAAGAATCCCGTTAATTTTACAAAAAAAGCAAAAAGAAACTCTAAATCGGTTAAAATGATTGATATTTCATTGAAATCGGAGTAAAATAGCCCTAAAATCAGTGAAACAATAAATACGAATATTGTTGATACCAGTGAAAAGGAAATAACGGTCAAAAACTTAGAAAGTATAAATTCCTTTTTAGAAAGACCATCTATTAAATTTTGTTTAATTGTCTTGTTACTATATTCATTTGACATCATTGATACGATGACAATCGCCAAAAATAGTTTGAAAAATGCGGTGATAAAGGTGTTAAAATGCCAGATATACGGAAAGTTGAAAATACCTTGGTCTGCCAAATGAAACTTAATTGGTCCTATGTCAAATTTTATAGCGGCAACCAAAGCGATAGAAGTCAACAGAGCGAAGTAAGATATGATTAACACCTTACTGGCACGGTTGTTCCATAATTTTATAAATTCTATTTGAAGTAATCTTATCATGATGTAAGGGTATTAAGATTTGACATTTTTGGTTAGTGCTAAGAACTGCTCTTCTAAACTTTCTTTTCTTTTTACTAAATGCGAAACAATGATGCCATTATCAAAAAGCAACTTATTTAATGTTTGTGCATCTAATTCAGTATTTAAAAAAGCTGTGACCAAACCATTTTCTTCTTTTATTTTACCAAAATGTTCATTGCTGTTTAAGTAAGAGAATAGTTTATCGGTATCGGAACACTTTAGTTCAAAAAAGCCAAAACTGGCTTGTAAACTATCTACCCTGCCAGAATATAATTTTTCTCCTTTTCTTAAAATGACTACGTGAGAGCATACTTTTTCTACTTCGTCCAATAAATGCGATGCTAATAAAATGGTTGTACCCTTTGCCGCAATAGTCTTTATAATTTCCCTTATTTGATGAATTCCTTGCGGATCTAAACCGTTAGTAGGTTCATCTAAAATTAAAATTTCGGGGTCGTTGAGTAGGGCAGAGGCAATTGCCAAACGCTGCTTCATCCCCAAGGAATAGGTTTTGAATTTGCTATTTTTTCTATCCAATAAACCTACGAGCTCAAGCTTTTCCTCAATTTTTTCTTCTGACACCTCTTTTATTTTACAGACCAATTTTAGGTTTTGTAAAGCTGTCATGTACGGATAGAAATTTGGGCGCTCAATTATAGCCCCAACTTTTTTCAAGGCTTCATGTGTAGAAGTGCCGCCACCGAACCAAGCAAAATCGCCACTGGTTTTGTTGACTACATTTAATACAATGCCTAATGTTGTGGATTTTCCGCTACCGTTGGGCCCTAAAATTCCGTAAACGTTCCCTTTCTCAATAGTGAACGAAAGGTCTTTTACCGCAGTAAGGTATCCGAATTTTTTGGTAAGATGATTGACTGATAGAATAGTACTCACGTCAAGTGTTTTTTGATTGATTATGCTTACTTGACGACTAAAATGGTAGAATGTTACAAAAATTATTACATTCTTGTTGCTCTGAAGGTAATTCTTCTATTGGTAATGACGGTTGTAGGGGTTTTAAAATTGACCGTTACACTTTCTGAAGGGTCGTCTGTTGTAATATTACTATCCGTCTGATCTTGAGAATTACTAATGTTATTTGTGTAGTTTGCCGTAGAAGTATTTACATCTGGCAGCGTAACTCGTGTTACCAATGTTAAGGTTTCAAGATCGCCACTTGCCATATCGCCAATAGACCAATTTGGATAAGAGAAACTTCCCTTGGAAATAGATGATGATACAAAAGAGATTCCGTCGGGTAGAACATCGGTTATAACAACATTTGTAATTGGGTCAACACCTAGACTCTCTACAGTGATGGTAAAAGTGACCTCATCACCATCAACCACAGTATTTGTATCCGCAACCTTTTTAATGACTACATCAGAAAAACAATAATATGCTGCTATGGGTTGGGAATCATAGGTACAACCACCTTTGGTTACCCGAACAAAATAATCGCCAGCTTCGGTAGGGTTATAGCTTGAAAATATTGCACCAGGAACTATAGATCCGTTCTGGTACCATTGATAAGCATCAAAATTTGCATCGACTACAGTAATGATCGCTCCTGGTAAACATCCTCCACCATTAACTTCGAGATCAACTTCGGGCACAGTGTCAAATCCGGAGAAATATCCTGCAATACCACGGTTGGAGTTTACACCGAAAAAACCTACGGCAATAGGACCTGTGGACTGCACACTTACATTACCTGTTAAGTTTGAAATATAAAAAGTTTTCCAATCCGTTGATCCGGTAACGGGTATTGAAGCAGGTAATGTTACGGCACCTGAGCCATCGTTTACCGAAATATTTTCGTCTGGGGTAGAAGTGGAGGCAATTATGGTTATACCTCCGGTAAGAGTCGTACCGGCAGAATTCGTAATATCTGAAATGTTATCTAAGTTATCTGGTAATAAACAATTGACAGGGGCAACAAAGTTTAAGCCAACGGTCTGCACCCCAGAACTACCCGCTAAGTTTTGATACGCATAAGCATCTTTTGAGGTTGTGACCAGCATGTTGGCACCTGCCGAACCGCCAGAATAATTTGAACCCGGAACCATAAAATAGTCTCCGTTATTGATTGTTGCTATTGGGGTAGTGGAACCGTTTACGAATATTTCGGTATTATTTTGAGTACCGATAATAATTGGGAATTCTGTGCTGTCTCTACCATTTCCCCTAATAAATACATACTCTTTACCAATTTTATTTATTGGCACGGGTTGATCTATACCGGCATCTCTACTTCCTGTTGAGGTGGTAACTACACCATAATTTAATCCTCCATTGCTAATGGCGATATCTTTAGTTGAAACGATAGATGCGCCTAACCATCCATCTATATTTGCCGAAACTTCATTTGTATAGGCTTCTAATACAAAACTTTCATTTTTGTTTAAAGTAATTTGGATATTATCACTAGTGATACCGTCTCTATCGTTTTGTAATCTAAATTCACAATTTGGGTCGTATCCGGTAATATCAACAACGGTATTGTCTTCTGTTGCCATTATACCAAGTGAGGTAGAAATATCTGAGGTTGTGGCATAATTGGGAGCGCCACCCCATTTAAAATTTGTACCCAAAGCCTGTCTACCTTTTGAGGTTAATGATGTTGCCTGTGAGCCAGAGGTACCTCTATAATTTACATAAAATTTTTCTCCGCCAGGTGATTCAAACCGGAGTCCGCTACTGTTTATTACAACCCCTGTATTAGCACTTTTTACCATAGTAACATCGTTGTCACCATTGGCAAGGTTGTAAACACCTGGTGCTATGTTTGATATTGAAAAAGTTGCAGCGGGCGTAGTTGCGGTACCTATATAAGCATTTACAGTAAAGGCAGTCGTTTCTGGAGTAGAAAGATAAATGGCTTGCTGCTTTACCGATGAGTTGTTACTACCTTGTTTTAAAGGTGGTAAATAGTGAAGATCGCTTAACTGGGAAAATCCAGCTGCAGAGACCATCATGAATACTATAAATAAAATTAACTTTTGCCTCATTGTATGTTTGGAGTGCGGGAAAACAAAGAAACTCACAATACCTTTAAATCACAATTAATAGTTGTCAAACACCAGTAATCTGTGGTATTCATATAAAATAGTAGAGGTGGTAAAAAATTACCGCCTCTACTTTTTAATTATCTGTAAAGTGTGAAGTTGCCCACCATTTCTCTAGTGTCTGCTTCACCGTTTAACTTAATTATATACCAATAATCTCCAGTTGGCAGTTCATTGTTTTGATAAAAGCCGTCCCAACCATCTTCATTGTCTTTAAAGGTATAAACGGTTCTACCATATCTGTCATAGATCGATATGAATATTTCAGGATATATTTCAATATTATCCGGCATCCATAAATCATTTTCCCCATCACCGTTCGGCGTAAAGAAATTAGGAATTTCAATATCGATGAACTCTATGAATATACTAGCAGTAGACTCACAACCATTCTCATCGACTACGGTTACATCATAGGTATTGGTCTCGGTAATATAGAATACATTATCTGAGCCCATATCCCTGTCACCTAAATAGAAAGTATAGTTTTCTCTACCGCCGGTAACAGTTGCGGTTATCTGATTTATGTTGCTTTCTTCAACTGTTATCTCAAGAGGTTCAAATGCCTCTATTTCTATGTCATAAGTAGTTAAACATCCGTTTGCATGCGAAATACTTATGTAATGAGTACCTGGTGTCAACTCTCTGAACATTGGAGTCAATTGCATTTCTAAAGGATCAACGGTATCCAGACCAAATAAGACATCGTTTTCTATGTTAGGGTCGTTAAGAACAATATTAACATAGTTACTAGGTATATTACCATTACAACCGTATATAGGTTCAACAGTTGCACCAAGATCAACACCTGGGTCTATTGTAACTATAATGGTTTCATCACAACCTTGGGCGTCTTCAATAAAAATGATATAATCACCTGCTGCCAAGTCTGTAAAGCTCAATCTGTCTTGTACAAAGTCCGTTTCGCTTTCTAGGCGAGTGCTGTAAGGAGCAGTACCACCAATTATGGTTAAATCTATGGTTCCATCTTCTTCGCCTACACAGATTTCCGGAGTGCTTTCAATGGTCACTTCAAGAATTTCTGGTTCGGTAATAGTCGCTTCTATCAATTCAAAACAACCGTTAGAATCTTGAGCGATTATGGTGTAATCACCAGGAGCTAATTCATCAAAAGTGTTATCATCACTAAAGCGATCCAAGTTTGGTGATATTGCATATTGATAAACAACTGATCCACCAAGCATATTAACAGTTATACTACCATCATTGGCACCGTTACAAGTAACATCAACAAAAGTAGTGTTATTCGTATCGATCAAAAGTGGTGCAGGTTCGGTAATATTGATCATCGCCGACGATACTTCACAATCATCGCTCTGAACTCTTACGTAATAGGTACCTGCAAACAGGTCTGTAAATAGACCGGAAGATTGGTTAGCACGTACCTCTGCGGTAAAACCGGCATCCGAGAATAGTGCATATTGGTAATTACCTAATCCGCCTTGAGCTTCTGCATTAATAACACCGCTATCATCACCATTACAACTAATGGTAGGGTTGTCATTGTCCAATTCGACTACTAACGGCTCAATAGGATTTACGGTTATGCTGTTGCTTATGACGGAAACACATCCTAAACTATCTATTATATAATATTCATATGTTCCTGGTTGAATACCAGTGAATAAATGAGTGTTTGGTCCGTTGGTTTCATTCATAGCATTAAAGGTAGATGTACCATCTGTATTCCACATATATGGTCCTGTACCACCAGAAGCGGTTAATAACAGTTCTGTATCATTTAAACATGTGGCTCTTTGTGCAGTGACCAACTGACCTTTAACCTCAACAGGCTCAACAATTTCAACAATTGCAGTTTCGTCTGAGCAATTCAAATCATCTAAAACGGTAACACTGTAATATCCTGATCTTAAATTACTAAATGTAGCAGAGGTTTGTGTACTTGTTGATTCCAACAGGGTGGCACCTGTACCATTGCCATCATAGGTATTAAGAATGTACCTATAATTTGTGGAAACTGACCTTGGTGTAAACCCAGCTGTAATTTCTCCATCCGTATCACCTTCACATTCTAAACCTTGAACGGACTGAATATTAGCTACAATCGGTTCTGGAGGAGTAAGGGTGAACGCATTGGTAAAGGTTTCAGTACAACCTAAACTGTCGGTTACCTCTACTGTGTATTGACCATCACTTAAACCGGTAAATAAATTACTGTTCACTTGGTTAGCTGTGTAAGTTGTTGTGGAACTAACATGTCTTAATACAATATCAAAAGGACCTTCACCTCCATTAGGTGTAATATTTGCAGTACCCATGTCATTACTACAACCTACATCTGTGGTTGCTATTGTTGCCAATGTTATTGCAGCACTTGGTGATGTAATCGTAAATGATCTTTCTTGAATACATTCAGGAGTTCCAACTTGTGAAGCTCTTAAAATATAGCTACCTGCAGCTACAGGTATAGAAGCCGTAGTTCCCGTTCCTGTAAATATGCCTTCATCATCGGTACGCGTAGTATCGGTACCATCGGCATTTACTACTTCCCAATTGAAATCACCGGTATAAGTAGCATCTGTAAATGTTACTTCTATAGCCCCATCTGTTCCAAAACACACTACATCTGCAAGTTTGTTCACTTCGATTTCAAATGTATTTGGATCTTCGACAATATGGGTTCTTGTAATTTCACAACCGGTTGTTACATTTCTAATACCAATAGTATAGGTGCCAATTGCCAAGTTGGTAAATACATTGTTACCTGTTTGGTATGTAGCAGATGGCAATATTCTAAATTCATAGTTAGCAAGATTTGCCGTGGAATTGGTAACTGTACTAGTTACATCTATTGTTATATTTTCACCACTGTTAACACAATCTAGATCTCTATCAACATTTACTGTTGCATCAATAAATGTGTCATAAGGGTCTATGGTAACTATATGTTCTGCAGAACACCCAGCGTCATCATAAACACGAACAATGATATCACCACCGGCAGCATCTGTATGGGTATAGGTTAAACTACTTCCATTTTGTAACACAGTAGACGTTGCGTCATCAATGAATTCAAATCGATTGTACGTTCCACTACCACCACTAAATGTTGAAGCATCTATGGTAATTGTGGCATTATTAGTGTCGTTACCGTTAGCACAACCAAATTGGTCAGGAACGGGAGCTGTAAATGTTACGGCCGTGTTTTCGTCAACAACCACTGTTTGTACCGTTGTACAGTTATTTGGTCCTGTTGCTGTTACATCATAAGTGCCACCTGGTAAATCTATAAAAGATTGTGTGCTTGCATCCCATGATGCACCAGCAGGCATTGGAGTTAAAGCATAATCAAGTGGGTTGTTTCCATTGTTAACTTGAACCATTTCTATGCTGCCATCATCTGCACCATTACAGCTAACAGGGTTAGGAGTAGGGGTGAAATCTGGTTGAATGGCATCTGGCACAACAACAGTAAAACTTCTAAAACATTCTGGTGTTGTTGTATCTGTATCAAAAACATTTACGGTGTACGTACCTGCAACATCTATCAGTACATTATGTAAGGTAGTACTTGGTGTTGTTAGTGCTTGACGAGCAACTTTTACTGTACCATCACTATTTAATATACTAAACTCATAATTTCCAGAACCAGAAATACCTTCTATAGCTATTTCGGCCTCATATCCTGCACCGCAACCTAATTGTTTAGCTAATGTTGCCGAAGCTTGTAGGGTAGGGTGTACATCTATATTAATTGTATCGGTACAACCAGTTTCATCTTTAATATACACATCATAATTACCGGCTGAAACAGAATTGAAATTATCATCAGTTTGATACGTATTGCCGCCATCGATAGAATAAAGAATTGTACCTGTTCCACTTGCTGTGACGGTAACAGTAGCAGTTGTACTACAATTGGCAATAGCAATATTGTCAATAGTCGGTGCAGCCGTAAAGCTCATGGTAACATCATTAAGTGGGTAAGAGCAACCATATTGATCTTCTACCGTAACGGTATAAATGCCTGCTGGAGAACCTGCGGCAATCTCAATAGGGTTGTCACCGGTTGCCGTAATTGAGGTAAAAGGACTAGGGCCAGAAATGGTATAGAAGTAATCACCTCCACCTCCTTGTACGTTGTCAACTAATATTAAACCTGGGTTGTCACACGAAATATCTTGAATAGATTGGGTGTCTCCTGTAATCTCATCCAACATTTCTAGAATTTCATTTTCACTTGCACTTATACATTGTGGAGCTCCACCATTATATTGTTGTACCTCAATATAATATTCATCTTCTGGTAAGCTTGTCACATTTATCGTACTAGAATAGCTAACAATGCCGCCACTATCTCTAATAACATTGCCGTCTATATCATATAAGAACCATTCCATATCAGGTTCTATGGAACCATCTGAATCTGTAATAGTATACTCTATTGATCCATTACTTGAGCCTTCACATGCAGGAGTAATAACTGATGTAATCACCATTGGGTTCGTGATGATATCATTTACGTTAACACTACTCTGTCTAACACAACCTACAGCATCTCGTACATAGAATGCATAAGTTCTGCCTGGTACTAGATTATTGAATGTATGTGTAATACCTGCAGCATAAGGCGTTGTCCATCCGTTTACTGGTGTAACTATATTGAAATTGGCAGGGTCTTCCGAATAAGTATATTCATAAGGTGCAGTACCATTTTGGCCACGAACACTTACTTGTAGTTCATTACAGTTTACAATGATTGGTAGTATAGTTATGTCTAGATCATCTAAAGGAAAAGGAATAATTAATCGTGGTAAATCTGTCTTACAGATAGTATTACCACTACCATCTACCGTTCTTATAGATGGTTCAACTTCTTGACCAGAGGTGTATCCTCTAAATTGATCAGATGTTTGCCAAGTTGTACCACCGTCATCACTAAATTCTAATGTGCCTAAAGTAGTTGGGTAATTAAGAATGTCAAACCCAAAATCATTGGGGTCACCTGTACATGCAATTGGTGTTCTTCCTTCTGCATCTGCTGTAAGTTCTGCTGGTGCCGAAATCGTTACGGTTTCTGTTTCAGAACATCCGCCTTCATCGGTAATAATTACATCATACTCACCTGGTGCTAGGTTATAATATGTTTTAGTAGTTCCCACTACATCAGTTTGTACTTGATCTGGTGTACCATTGGTTTTATCTACCAATCGGTAATCGAAAGGAGATAGTCCGTCATTAATAGTAACCTCAATATTACCCGTGCCATCATGACAATCTGGGTCGGTTGCTACTGCGGAAATATCCAATACTGGGTTTGCTGAAATAGTTTCGGTTACCATAGCTTGGCAAGCATCTGTACCATTTGCTTTATCCCTTACATAAATATCATAAGCTCCAATATCTGCCAAGGCAATTGTTGTAGAATTACTAGCTGAGAAATCGGCATTGGTAACTGCATCGCCAGATGGAACAAAAGCATACATGAAATTATTATCTCCTCCCGATGCCGTTGCAGTCAAGCTACCGTCGGCACATAAACTTGCATTTACGGGTACTACACTTAGAGAAATTGTAGGTGCAATGGTAATGGATTGTACGGCTGTAACACAACCATATTCATCATTTACCTCTACATCATAAGTACCTTCGGATAAGTTGCTGAATGTATATGTTACGTCTGTTACAGTAGCAGGTGTTTGCCATGCTCCTCCATTGATTCTAAATGAGTAATTACCATTACCATCAGTAACCGTTGCTGTAACGGTTCCATTATTTTGACCATCATAACATTGTGTTGCCGTTAAATCAAAAGCAATAGTCTCCGGTTGAGTTACGGTTACGGTAGCAGTTGAAACTGCTTCACAATTGTTGTCATCCCTTACTCTTACATGGTAGGTACCTGCTGGTACGTTCAAAAACTGTGTAGAGGTAGCGTAGGTTCTTATTACCGTATTATCTGTTAATTCTAATTGATATTCATAACCTGGTGTGCCTTCATTTGCAGATGCTTGTAAAGTTGCTCCGGTATTAAAGCAAGTAAATTCAGCTGTTTGTTGAAGATCTGCCGTTAATGCGTTTGGCGAAGTCAACGTTGCAGATGTTGCTGAGGTTGCGGTACATGAATTGTCATCTACTTTTTCTACCATTACAGTATACGTACCATCTGCCAATGTTGCAGGGGTTGTAATCGGTGATGTGGTTTCCGTTGTCCATGTTGTTCCACCGTCAACAGAATATTGATACCCAACAGTAGGGTCGAAGTTAGAAACCTCAAAACGGATACTACCATTATTGCTACCGTTACAAGTAGGATCTGTACTCCCTAAAATGGCAACTTCAAAAGTTTTTCCTGTTTCTACTATTACCGTAATGTCTTCTGTTTGCTCACATAATTCAGGAGTCTGTGAAGCCTGAATATCATCTAATACCAAGAAATTACCGTTATCACTATCTAGGTTGGTACGTAAAACTACTCCTACAGCAGTATTGGCTCCTGGATTAAATGTAACCGTTCTTAAGTGCCAATCATCTGCATTGTTATTTTGTGGGATGGCTGCCGTAGCCTGACTGCTAATTACATTACCAGATCCATCTACCAACTCTACCAATACCTCTGGGTCGTTACCTGAAGCATTATCAACTAAAATGTTGTAGGCATAGAATGATATCGTAATATCTTGGTTGGCAAGTGCTTCCAATCCGGTTCTTGACCATAAAACATTGTTGTTCCCTGCAGAGGTACTTACGCCAATTGCCATAAACCTACCATCGGTTATACCTGTATGGTCATTAGGGCTTCTCCAAGATGTATTAGGGTTGGTAATTTGGTTCGTTACTGCATATTCCGCATTTACAAGTATTCCTGCAGGTCCTAAATTACAGTCCGTTTCAGTTCCATCTTGTGGTTCGTAGCAATATCCTGGTCCTATTTCCGCTATCTGTGTAGTTACGCCTGCACCAAAATCCTCTAAAAATAATGTGCTTTGCTCTGCAGAAATAGTACTGGTATACCCTACAGTTATCGTTTGGGTACCAGAAACCACATTATTAAAAATGTTATTATCTACTGGTGTGTTATCTGTACCGTTTAGTTTGTAGGTATAGGTAAAATCAGTAGTGTTAGAAGGTGTAATTGTCACTACTCCGTCACCATCACATTCATAGGTGATATCATCGGTAAAAGTTGGGTCTATTACCGAACTTGGCACTGTGATTTCTAAAGGTGTTTCGCAACCTAAAGCATCTTTTATTGCCAATTGATAAGTACCGGGAGCTAAACGTTGCTCATCTACACCAGTAAATGAATTGCCACCATCAAAACTATATGTATAAGGTGATTGTCCGCCACTAGCATTTAGTATTTTAACCAAAGCCGTAGGATTGGTGGCGCCAGATGTATCACATGAAGCATCTTCAATTATTGAAGGTGATGCTGTTAACCTAAAAGGCTGAGTAACTTCATATTCAATAGTCTCAGTACAAGCGTTACCAGGATTACTGTTGGAATCCATTACAGTAATGGTGTAATTACCGGCAGAAATATTATTGAAAAAGTTTTCCGTTTGGTAAGTGATACCACCATCAAGACTGTATTTATATGGAGCATTTCCACCTGTTGCATTGATCGTTAATACGGCTGTAGATGAATCTGCACAAGTAATATCTGAATTTGAAGCAGTAATTGTTATAGAACCTAAATCTTCCATAGAAACTATATTCGAGAATCCATAACATCCGTTATCATCTCTAATTACAAATACATAATCACCATCTTCATTTGGTACATAAGTAGAAGGTGTACCTTCATATCCAAATAAGAAAGATGGATTAGATGTGAAATCAGCATCTGGAATAGTAGTCTCGTCGGCATATGGAGCAACACCATCTTTACTATAGATAGCATACTCATATCCTGTTGTACCACCAGTGGCGGTTAAATTAATTATACCAGAAGTACACGTAATATTTTCCTGGTTTGTAGCTGTTAATCGTAGCTCAGGTATTTCATCTACCGTAATAGTACTCTCATCGCTACAACCATCTACAGTGGTAGTTACTATAACATAATCGTCTGCTGCAAGACCAGTAAACGTATGGGTATTATCTGTGGTAACTAATTTGTTTGCTACTAACGCACCACGGCCACCACTGCCATTGTCGAAATATAGTTCATAGCTATATTCTGGTGATACATTCAAGGCCTGTATTGCTATGGTTCCTGCATCGGTACAATCAAACGGTGTGGAACTGGCGGTTACCTCAAAAACCCTGTCTGAAATACCTATTTCTTCTGTTTCAAAAACACAACTGTTGGCTATTGGAGAACCTGTTGTAGGGTCTAATTGTGTAATTTGAACTTTATAAGTTCCGCTCGTAGCTATATCAAAGTTAGGACCCTGACCTGCGCTGAAAGGTACTGCTATATTGTTGTTTTCTACATCGAATAACTGGTAACCATAACCACTACCTAAATCAATAACTCTAATAGAACCGTCTGTATCACAAATGATATCAGATGAATCTGGTTCAGGAATGTCCAGTGTATTTTGGTATGTGTTAAAATAAAAGTCACTATAACATCCGCCTTCATAGCCTATAACTACTCGGTATTTACCACTTTCGGTAACAGTAAAATTATCGGCATCTGTCACCTCGTTCCATGTCCATCCACCATTATTATTAGCACAATTATCGCTTACATCTCCACAAGTAGCAACGTTACAACTAGTTTCGTCAAGTTTCTCCCACTTTATGGTTAAAGCATCGGTTATACCTAATTGAATAAATGCACTATCTGTTTCACCACAAAGAAATATATGTGGCATTGAACTGTTATCGTTAGAACATGTTACTGTTTCCCCTTGGATGTCGTTATCAGGATTACTATCACTATTTACTTGATTTAAATAACTGATAATTGGGTTGGTCTGTGTTTCACCATATCGTTCTACAGTAATCAATTCGGTATGGTTCGCACAACCGGATGTTGACGTTTTTTCTACAATGTAATTTCCTACTGTTGTAATCGTCAAGGTATTTGATGTACCATCGTTTAAAATAGTATCACCAGCATCTATAGCACCATCATTATTGGTGTCAATTGCCCATGTGTAGGTATCAAAACCTAAACCAGCGGAAAGAGTTCCACTAGCACCACAAAGCTCTACCGTACGTGCTACGTTACAATTTGCCAATGCATCAGATACATTATTGGCTGCAACCTCTAGGGTAGTGGTACAAGCACCTGCAGGATTGCTACCGTCTTCGTCTGAAAAAGTATTTGTATTTAATGTACCTGTATATGTAGCATAAACATGATTTTCCAATTGAGAAGCACATGCCGCAACAAATTCAGAACAGTCCCCATCAACTGAAACCGTAATTTCTATTTTATATTCTGGATCGTCTATTTGAACCAATCCGTCCGGTACGGTAAAAATTATAGTTCTCGTGCTCTCTTCATAAGTACTCGTTACTCCGGGAGCATCGTCAACACTAATATTATCTAATGTCACATTTTCAGGTAAAACATTTTTAATGGTGAAATTTGTGGCATCGTCATCTCCGGTATTCTGAAAACGTAATACATAATTGTAAGTATCGCCTAAATCAACATCTTCGCCATTTATATCTGTACCACTCAATGTTTCTGAGGTATTGCCTAAAACAATTACCGGGGCAAATACTTGAGTATAAGATGCCGCGTTTACGGTACCATCGGTAGGGTCGACTGCAGGCACACCTGTACCGTATTCACCACCATCGCCACCGTCAGTAGCATCATCTTTATAATATTCGTTGGCATCGCTACAGCCATCACCATCGCTATCTAAGTCCAAATGATCTGGATACCCATCCATATCCGTATCTAGATTCGCACAAAATCCAGAAAAGGACGCTGTATTATAGGATAAAAAGGCAACATCTGCATTAGAACTTAATTGTAGTCGTAGGTATGCCACGTCTGCCAAATTAGCTGTGGGTATACCGAATTCTGACAATTCTACTGTTGCTAATCGGTAATCTCTCGTGGTGTTATTATAGAAAATACTTCCGTTTGCGTGATAAATATCTAATCTGTACGAACCAACAATACTGGCCAGTGCTCCACCACTATAGGCTTGCACACGTACGGCATTTCCTAGAGGAGCACCTGATGCATCATAAAGACTTACAACGTGACCAACACCACTTGGGTCTGCAACTTGAGTTAATAATATATCTGGTATACCATCACCAACGTTGGTAGCTACGATAGGGTCTATTTCATAAGTCCATGTATCGCCGATGTTAACAATACCGGAACCAAGGTCCAATCCATTTTGACCGTGGGTCAATAAAGGATTCAATGGATCTGTGGTAGGATCGTTAATAATCGTTAAGCCTAATGCGTTGTCATTATTGCCATCATTTAAATTAGATTCAAAGGTTGCCTCGCCATAAATATTGTTAGAAGGTGTCAAGGCCATCCAGCTAGATTCTGTAGCAGAAATATCCGCAATTCCATCATTATTGGAATCTATGCCGTCTGATAAACCATTACCGTTAGCGTCATAAAGGTTATCGTCTGCAACCCCAGTGGTAAACGTGGTTCCACCGGTGGTGAATGCCAATAATTCATGTGATAAGTTTGGCAATACGGGATTATTTGACGAGGTAGAACTTCTCCAAAAACCAGAGAAATTGGAGAAAATTTCCGTTACCGCAGTACCACCTTGTACAGTGCTAGACGGTGAAGTGAAATTTACATCACTGGATATAATACACATTTGTTCAACAGCATCATAAATACCATCATTATCATCATCTAAATCAACACTATCTACAACACCGTCATTATCGAAATCGTTATGGACTATAATTCGTGCAGAGGGCTCATCTCTTGTAAGATTTGCATCCGTTTGGTCTTGTGTATTAGTTGCGATATTAACTAGGTTTAGTAAAGGCAAAATATCTATTTCATCTGCAGTTACTTCTAAAGTTAAAAAGGCAACTTCACCAGGAGCCAACGTTCCAATATTCCAAACACTACCATTAAATGTACCTGTTATTGTTGACGCTTGTACTAATGATAGCCCGGCGGGAATATTATCTGTAACCTGTAAATTGGTTATATCATTATAGTATAAATTCTCTGCTCTAATGGTAAATGTGGCAGTTTCCCCTTCAACTATTTCGGGTTTGTCTACAGTTTTTTCTATAAGAACATCTGGTTCGCAATAAAAGATTTTTATGGTTTGAGAATCATAGGTACATGGTCCTTTGGTACCTCTAACATAATAATCACCTGCTATGGTCGCTGCATATTCAAATGAATTTGCACCAGGAATGATTTCACCATCAAAGTACCATTGGTAAGCATCGAAGTTATCGTCAGAAGCTTCAAAAATACTTGAACCGGAAAAACACTCTCCTTCAACACCACCATTAATTTTTAAAACAACTTCTGGTACGGTGTCAAATCCTGAAAAGTATCCTGCAACCCCTTGAGCTCCATTATAGCCAAAAAAACCAATGGCCATTGGTCCGGTTGAGGTAACACTTATGTCGCCATCTAGATTTGGTATGTAAAAAGTTTTCCAATCATCTGATCCGGCAACGGGATTAGAAGCCGGTTTTGAAATTTCTACTCCGTCTTCAAATACCTTTACATTAGCATCAGGAGTGTTTACTGAAGCAATAATGGTCAATCCGCCTGTAACCGTAGTTCCTGCGATATTTCTAATATCTGGTATGTTGTCCATTACATCTGGTAAAAGACAGTTGACCGGCGCAACGAAATTTAAACCTTGGGTATATAAATTACTAGATCCCGCCATAGATTGGTAGGCATAGACATCTTTTGAAGTTTGAACGAACATATTCGCCCCCACTGTATTTGAAGAATAATAGCTGCTAGGTATTTTAAAATACTCTCCATTGTCAATAGTTGCAATTGCGGTTGTGCTTCCGTTTACATATATATGTGTATTGTCTGCAGTAGCAATTACCAATGGGAATTCCGTAAGACCATTTGTATTTCCGTTTCCTCTAATAAAAACATATTCTTTACCAAGCTTATTGATCGGTACAGGTTGATCTATACCTGCATCTCTATGACTTTGTCCATCTTGACTACCAAAGTTTATAGAACCATTACTTATCACAATATCTTTTGTAGAAACAATCGATGCCCCGATCCATCCATCTTCGTGAGCTTGTGTATGGGTGTTACCAATGTAGGTTTCATACACAAACGATTCATTGGCGTTCAGTGTAATTGTATGTGAATCAGCAGTAATACCAGCTCTGTTACCACCAACCCTAAATTCACAACCGGGGTCATAGCCAGATAATACAACAGTGGTATTATCTTCGGTAGCCATTATACCCAAGGTGTTAGATTTTGATGAGTGAGTACCTTTGTTTGGAACACCGCCCCATTTAAAATTAGTACCCATTGCTTGTCTACCCTTAGCGGTTAAAGAAGCAGCTTGAGAACCAGATTTTCCTCTGTAGTTGACATAAAATTTCTCTCCATTTGCCGATATAAAACGCAAACCGCTATTGGTCAACACTACTCCGGTATTATTATTGTCAACAAGCGTAATGTTATTGTCTCCATTACCTAATGTCCAAACACCTGGGTTCAGGTTATCTATGGTCATTGTTCTTTCAATAGTGTTGGATGTACCTCTGTAGACGTAAACGTCAAATGGTGTAGTCTCAGGTGTTGATAAATATATTGCTTGGTTTTGAATACCTGCGTTATTTTGACCCTGCTTCATTGGTGGTAAATAATGCAAGTCGCTTAATTGTGCAGTTCCTAAAAAGGAGCTAAAAGCAAGCAGAAAAAACAATAGGGATTTAATACTGGTTTTATTCTTAGTAATCATCGGTATGGTTTCAAGTAGTACTTAAAACAAATAAAGAGACCTTTTGTCTCCTATCTAAAAAAATGTTGTATAACCGCGTATTATGTGAATGTAATCGCAAATTCCATATGCTTGGGAAAAATAATTATCCCGAAATGTTTATTTTGTTAGTAAATTCGTTTTATGTCAGAAGAAAAACTAATGTCAAAAAAAAAGCCGGCTTATCCAGTAAGTGAGGCTTTGGATGGCTACTTGGATCACTATAGTAGAAAAATTGAAATCCCTATATTTTACGACGATTTGCTTAGGTTTTCTGGATCTGTTGTCGTGTACGATAAAAATGATGAAGATACCTTATGGGTAAGAGCATATTATTCTGAATTTGATAGAAAGGAAATAGACGATAGTTTAAAGAAAGTTTATTCTATTTTGCTTTCTGATGGTAGTGATAATATTCATCAATACTTGAATGTTGATGCTGTAGATTTCTGTACGTTCGGAAACTCGAAACCTTTTCGGGTGAAAATCCGTAATGTTTTAAACGATAATTTTACGTATTTCTATATTAAAAAAACCGATGCATCTCGTATATATGGGTTAGAATTGGAACATATGCTTTCCCCGTACAACCTTAACTTTTTGGTGTATAAAGACACTTTAATTGAAGAGCATATTGCCGGTATACCGGGTGATGAATTCATAAAACATAACTTACCAAAATGTACACCTCGTGAAAAAGCCCAACTGGCAAAGGAATTCGTAAAGTTCAATGAACGTTGTATGATTCGTCTTTTAGGAGATATGCGTTCATATAATTATGTTATTGTACCAACGCATGATTTTGATCATGTGGTGTATAAAATTAGAGCAATAGATTTTGATCAACAGTGTTTTGAAGGTAAGTTAAAAGTATATAGGCCACAGTTTTTTAAGGAAAACTATCAAATGGTTGAGCTGGTACGCAGTAAATTAACACACGATTCGGTTGATCAATACAAACTAGAAGAGCGTTCTATGGTAGCCAAAAGAATACTAAGTTCTGGTAATAGAATAAAGAAGTTACGTGCAATTTGCAAAACAGATGAAATCTCTACTCCAGAGAATATAGCAATGCTTAGAGAACAAATTGAGGAGCTTACCTTGGATATGGATTTCCAAAACTGCAATACGATGGGAGAGGTGCTAGATTTAGCGTTGAACTTTGTTAGAAGAAATTACGAAGATGTAAGTGTAAGGCAAATTATTGAGCATAGAATTAAAGCACATAATTAGGGAGTACTAATTTATGTAAGTAAAAAGTCCAATTTTCATATGTGAAAATTGGACTTTTTAATATAAAATATGCTGTAAATATTAGCTTTTCTGTTCTTTGTTGAAGTATACCAAATAGTAATACATTTGTCTTTCTTCATCCCATCCTTTTTCCACAAATTTCTCGGCAGATTCAGGGTTTATGAAATCCATTTTTATTTGAATATTCGTGTCTAGATTAATGACGTTCTTTATTTTTTTACGAGCATCCGATACCGCTTTGTTCGCAATATCAAAATTAGATACATCTTCAATGCTGAATTTAGGTCCTTTTTCTGTTTTGTAATGTTTAAACTCAGGAATCAATTCTGGGTTTTCCATTACTTCATTTAAAAAGGTGGTCTCCTCAAAAGCGTCATTTTTTGCGAAATGATTTACGGCACGGTTCATAAACAATACTTCTTGTTGTTTATCTTCTGCAGGTAAAACCACATCTTTTGCAAAATTCTGACAAAGTTTTAAGTAGTTTTTCGTTTTAAAGTTATCATCTGAAAGTGGATCAACCCCTAAGAAATTTTCTAACCAGTACTTGGTATCGTACTTATTACTGTCAACAGATAGAACTTTATAACCTTCCTCTTTATCTACATTGAATATTAAGCAACCTTTATCTAGCTTATTAATATTGATACCTTGCTGAATTACGATATCTAAGTTGCTACCTTTTTCTTCAAACTGAATAAAATCGTGTTTTAGCTCACTTTTAAAGATACCAATAGCATCTACCTTATTATTGTCTAACAAAAGACCGGATAGATATGCTACATACACCTCTCCACTCTTTATATGTGGGTGGTTAGATTGCTCAAATAACAATGAAGCCACTTTTTTAGAGTTTAAGTGTGCCTTAGAAGGATCCTCGAATACTTCACTTACAATTTTAAACAATTCATTGAATTCTACGTCAACTTCATTAGCGAGTTTATAATAGTTTTCTTCCTTTTCCCTAAAGGGTTTAAAGAAATATTCTTTTAATAAACCGGTGGTTTCATCGTTAAGTCTAAAAGGTTCTTCAGATAGAAAAATGCCTTCATTCTTATTTTTGTTACCAACTCTGTGTATAGAGATACTTTCTATTTGGGTAGCATATAGGTTGATCATAAAATGTTCTAAATTAAATGGTTATATGTAAATTTTGATTGAGATGAAATTGCTGGTTTAGTTCCAGTTTTCGTCAAAATCCAAATCGTCATAGTTATCAAAGGTATCATCAAAATCAAACGCACTGTTCTCTGCCTCAAAATTTTTCTCTGGCGGAGTTTCAGGTAATTCACCAAAAGTAAATAAAACATTAGGGTAGGCACGGCCATCTTCTTTTGGCTGTATATCCGCAAGTTCAACAAAGAATGTCCACATATTCATGAAATCATAAACATAGATCAACTTTGGGGTGTTTTCTGTCATAACATCCTCTAAGAACGTTTCGTTCATTAGTCTAACATCTGATCCAGATTCACTCATGTCGAAAAGTGCAATTTCTTCGTCTTGTTTCCACTCTTCATCACATGTATAAAAAGATGCCATTTCATTGCCTAAAAACCCAAATGCTTGAGTAATAGCGTTATGAAAGTCTTCTAGGGAATTGTGAGCTTCTATCTCCAAATCTCTAAAAATATCTTCTTCGGCGTCTAGAATTACACGAATTTTATAAATCATACCTTATTTTTTGCGGGAGGGCAAAGTTACGAAGTTTTAGTGTTTTTCCTAGGCTTTAATGCATCTAAAAGTATGTAGAATTGAACTCCAAATAGAATTGACGCCAACACCAAGTGTAAGGGCTGACTGGCAAAGGGGAAATCTAAATAGTTCATGGCAATACCTGTAATTACTTCTACAACCAATAAAAACAAGACCCAGTAAATTTTAAAGTGACCTAAATTCAACCTGCTAATTCTGTATACTAGATAGAAATTGACTAAAAGCACTATGATAGAAAATGATCGGTGCACGTAAAATAAAGCTTCAGGATTCTGCAACCATAAACTTTTGGCATCATAGCCGAAAATATCTATTTGCTCGTCAACAAATTGACGAACTTGCGTACCCATAGCAATTTGTATAAGGGTCAATACCAGTGCCATTACACTAAAGTTTAAAACAGTTTTGTCATACTTTATTCGTTTATTCTCATTATTGGCCAAATAGATTACATATAATAGCATTGCTACAATGACCAATGCCATGAGCATATGTATGGTTATTTTAGCGGGTTCTAAAACGGAATATACTACTGTAGCGCCTAACCAAGCTTGAAAAACCATACCTATTACAACTAGCCAAGATAAGATAGGAATACGTTTTTTCTTCTTCCAATATTTAATTGATATTATGGCAAGAATTAGGGTAGCCAAACCTGCTAGGGCACCAAATAGTCTATTAATGTATTCGATCCAAGTGTGCCAAGGGTTAAACTCGGCATAGTCGTGCTTTGTATACATCTCCCAGTTTTCTGCGTTAAATGAATCTGCGGTAGTGAACGTTTTTTTTGATACTTGTAGTGTTTCTTTCCAAATGATTACCTGACCTTTTTCAAAGGGTCTATTGGCCTGCCATTGAATTTCGGTAACTTCTGTTGGTGGTATATAATAGCCGAAACATTTAGGCCAATCTGGACAACCCATACCACTGCCGGTCATTCTAACCACTGCGCCTGCAACAATAACCAGGTAGACTAAGACTAACGATATTTTGGCAATTTTTCTAAATGTTATGTCCATACGTATCCGTTCTATTTAGCAACTTGTAAACCTAATTCAGCACCTTTAATGTACATGAATTCTTGTGCTGCTTTATATTCATTTGGAATTTCTCCCTCCAAAATAGCCTCTTTAATGGCTTCTTTTATAATACCGATTTCTTTAGATGGTTTTAAGGAGAAAGTCTCCATAATTTCTTCCCCGGAAATTGGTGGTTGAAAATTTCTTACATGGTCACGAGCTTCTACCTCTTCAATTTTCTGACGTACGATTTTAAAGTTTTGATGATATCTACGCTGTTTTTTAGGATTCTTTGTAGTAATGTCGGCTTCGCACAAGGTCATTAAGTCTTCTACATGGTCTCCTGCATCAAAAATTAGTCGTCTTACAGCAGAATCCGTTACAAAATCCTCCGATAAAACTATAGGTCTTGAGCTCATTAAAACGAGCTTTTGTACATACTTCATTTTATCGTTCAATGGCATGCGTAGTCGCTTAAATAATTTGTAGACCATTTTAGACCCAACAAATTCGTGGCCATGAAATGTCCAGCCAATTTTTTTATGGAATCGTTTTGTAGGTGCCTTTCCGATATCATGTAGCAATGCGGCCCAACGTAGCCAAAGGTTATCGGTAGCTACAGAAATATTATCGACCACTTCTAGCGTATGCCAAAAATTGTCTTTGTGTTTTTGACCTTCTATTTCTTCAATTCCTTGTAAAGCTGTAAGTTCTGGAAGAATTAACTCCAATAACTCCGTTTTGTGCAGTAGTGAAAAGCCGATAGAAGGTTTTGGGCATAGCATTATCTTATTGAGCTCATCTAAAATACGTTCGTTGCTTACAATCTTTAAACGGTCTTTATTTTCTGTTATCGCCTGCAAAGAGGGTAGTGCAATTTGAAAGTTTAATTGAGTTGCAAACCGTATCGCCCTCATCATACGTAATGGATCGTCTGAGTAGGTAATGCCCGGCTCTAAAGGAGTTTTTATAATTTTATTCCCTAGATCCTCAATACCGTTGAAAGGGTCTAACAGTTCTCCGAAATTAGAGGTATTCAATGAAAGAGCTAAAGCATTTATTGTGAAATCCCTTCTTTTCTGATCATCTTCTAAAGTACCGTTTTCGACTATGGGTTTGCGACTATCTCTGGTATAACTTTCTTTACGGGCACCTACGAATTCTAGCTCTATGCCTTCACTTTTGATCATGGCGGTACCAAAATTCTTAAAGACGGAAACTTGTGGTTTTCCTTTTAATTTAGAGGCTACTTTTTCGGCTAGGGCTATACCGCTGCCAATAGCAACGACATCTATATCTTTAGGTATTGTTCTTTTTAAAAAATAATCTCTTACAAAACCACCGATAACATAGCAGTCTACAGAAAGTTCTTCTGCAGCTTCTGAAATAGTTTTGAAAATAGGGTTGTTTAAAGCGTCTATATGGCTCTCTTGCATGTTCTTATTCTCGAATAATCTTCACCGTATTGTTATTAGAAAGTCTAATAATAGATGAGGCGGAGCTATTCTGTTTCTCTCTGTGCAAATTTACCACATAGTCTACACCTTTTAAAATGGCTTGATCTATATTTTGGAAAGATTTTGGAGTGCTGTTTCCCGATACGTTGGCAGATGTGGATACTATAGGTTTTTTAAACTTGCCAATTAAATATCGACAGAATTTATCGGAAGCTACCCTAACTGCCAAAGTGTTATCGCCCGCAATAAGATTTTTGGCAATACCGCGCGGATTGTCATAGATTATCGTTGTTGGCTTTGTGGAGAGGTCCATTAGGTCGTAAGCAAGCTCAGGAACTTTTTCTATATGCTTTTCGAGCATTGCGTCATTTGCCACCAAACAAATAAGTGCCTTACTATCATCTCGTTGTTTCAGTTGAAAAACTTTCTTAACAGCTTCTTCGTTAGTTGCGTCACAGCCAATACCCCAAACAGTATCGGTAGGGTAGAGAATGAGTCCGCCATTTTCTAAAACTTCTATGCAACTGTTGATTTCGTTATTCATCTTTTTATAAGGTAAAATTATAGAAAAGTCTCTGGTTTTATTTTGTAATGTTCCGTTATAGCTTTCCATTGGATTTTGTTTTTGTCACCTCCGATATTGGTTTTTTTTAAAGAATGTTTTTGAGAACCAATTATTGGTATAGGAGTTTTTGCTCTATTACTTGCTAAAATAGCCTTTGTGTCCTTTAATAGAGACATAGCTTTAAACCACAAATCATCGGCTTTTGGAGCTAATTCTAAAAACAAATTATAATCTGTGACCTCATTGTACAAACTATTTGGTGGGTAAAGTACGCCTTCAGCACCAATGGGAATAACGGCGGCCTCATTGATTATTTCTTCGCTGACCCAATGTTTGTAAGAAAGTAAATCGCCATTCGGAGAATATTTTATGTACCTCGTTTGATTGGCAATTATGTTTTTTGGGTTTGCCTTATGTTCTTCATATAACAAACTGAGCCAGTTAGCTCTATACATCATATCATCGTCACATGTTATGATTGTATCATTGGGATAAAGTTCCAAACTGTGAATTAATTTTCTATGTGAGCAAGTTAAATCGGAATATAGAATAGAAAACAAGTCAGATTCCAAGGATGCCAATTTGTTCGGAATTTCATTTTTCAATGAGTGATGAAGCCATAATACTATTTTTTTTGGTCTTACATTTTGATTGAGCACACTTCTTATGGTTAAATGTAACTTTTGCAACCTCGATGGAATGGAAGTCAAAGATACAATCACGGGAATTTCTTCTTTAACTTCTTTAGTCATGCTTTTGGAAGATTTTGATAAAAGTTTAGCAGAACTATATATTGAAACCGGTATTTCCTTTAACTTCATTTTCAATGTAGTAATTTGATCTACATAAAATAGACCATCTTTTCTTACTCAAAGATAGATAAGAGTTTTATATTTTTGCAGTAATTTGAAACCTAGCATGGAGATTCCTAAAATAAGTATCATTGTAAGTACGTATAATGCCGAAGAGTGGTTAAAAAAGGTGCTTTGGGGCTTTGAGCAACAGATTTTTAAAGACTTTGAGGTAGTTATTGCTGATGACGGTTCTAAAGAGCCTACCAAAATACTTCTTGAAGAAATGGCGAAAAAGGTTCATTACCCAATTGTTCATGTTTGGCAAGAAGATGACGGATTTCAAAAATCTAGAATACTCAATAAAGCGGTTACTGCTTGTTCTGCAGATTATATTATAATGACCGATGGGGATTGTATTCCGAGGGAAGATTTTGTTCAGGTGCATTATATAAACAAAGAACCTGGTTATTTTATATCTGGAGGATACTATATGCTCCCAATGAATATATCTAAATTGATAACCCTAGATGATATAGAAAAACAACGTTGTTTCAACATTCAATGGTTGAAAGAGAAAGGAATTCCGCAGACCTTTAAAAATAATAAGTTGACAGCACGTGGTATTATTTCTAAGATTCTAAATTGGGTAACACCTACCAATGCTAGCTGGAACGGTCATAATTCTTCTGGCTGGAAAAAAGATATTGAAAATGTAAACGGTTTTGATGAGCGCATGCAATACGGTGGTCAAGATAGAGAGCTGGGTGAACGTTTGTTCAATTTCGGCATAAAATCTAAACAATTACGCTATAGTGCCGTATGTGTTCATTTAGATCATAAAAGAGGGTATAAAACACCAGAATCCATTGCAAAAAATGTTGGGATAAGAAATGCTACCAAAAAAGAGAAAAGTGTGTGGACACACTATGGCATAACCAAGTAATAGGCAAGCTCATTTTTTTGCTCTAATCTTTTAAGTTCTCTGTAACGTTCCAATACACCCAAAGAATTTAAATAACAGATGGTAAAACCTTTTTTACCGTCAAGAATACCAAGTCGTAATATGTAATGATTAAAAAACTTCCAGCTTGTCTTTAGCCCCATCATTACATAACTAAACTTCTTTTCTTTATAAAATGATTCAATAGCCTTTAAGCGACCGTACTTCAGCATTTTTCCTTTGTAATCTTCGTAGTTTTTGTAACAGTAATGCGTGAGTTTTTCTTTAAGAATTCCAGATGTTCCGTCAACGTCTAAAGTTTCATGAACGATTTTACAATCAGAAAAAACTGCTTTACTTTTTCTAAAAAGTCTGTAATTTTTATCTGTTTGCCATCCGCTGAAATTCAACTTTTCATTTTTGAACATGAATTGTCTATAAAACCAAAATGCAGCAATATCTGTATCACTGGATATGGTTTCCGTTATTTCATTTTGCAAAACATCAGAAACAATTTCATCAGCATCTAAAAACAAAACCCAATCATTTTTAGCTTGTTTTAAAGCAAACGATTTTTGAGCGGTAAAATTTTCAAACGGATTTTGAATAACCTTTACTTTTGAATGCTGTTTTAGGTATTCATAAGTTCCATCGGTACTATAAGAATCAACCACAATAATTTCGTCAGCAAATGAAACGGATTCAATACACTTTTCAATGTAGCCAATTTCATTATAAGTAATGACTAATGCGGTAAGTTGTTCTTTTTTGGTACTCATACAATCCAATTTGGTAGGTTTGCTCTCATTGGAGCGAACAAAGTTATAACAAAAAAAGAATTAAAAAATTGTGTTAAGAAGTAAAATTCTTACATAATTGAATGCTAGCCATATAGACTTAATCTTTTTTATAAGAGAGTGTATTTTATTTTGGTTGCGTTTAAATACTGAAAAGTTTTTATCTTTTATAGTTAATAAACTAATCATGTAATTTTTTTGCCTAGTATTCAGAAAAAACAGGATTAAAGTATTGTGTTGATAATTATGAAATACTACAATATTTGTGTTTCGATATATGAAATGACTTGCTCGTTAAATAGAGATGGAATAAATTCTTGATATAAGTATTCTACATTTTCTTTTCTCTCTTTCTTTGACTTACCTTGAATTAGCGTCGGTTTGAAATCTTTAAGGTGTACAGCCCAATTCTTTGGATTTTGATGATAGGTAAACCAAGCTTCCTTGGAAATCCAAGGGGAGAATATTGCAAAATTTGGAACATCTAATGCTTTAGACATGTTTGAGGCACCACCTTCATTACCTAGATAACCGTCACATTGTTTTAGTAAGGCTAAAAAACTCCTAAGTGAATTACAAAAAACCTCTTCATGAATACAACTTTTAGACTTTTCAGAACAATAATTAAGAAACTCTTTTACTTTAGGTTTTTGTTCAGGAGTATAATTAAGAAGCATGTTAATATTTGTTGCTTTGGTAATCTCATTTATTAATTCTGCTAAATATGCCAAAGGGTAAGTTTTGCTGTTGCTACTGCCCATAAGACCAACCATCAATAAAGGTTTGGATAAATCCAAGTTAGATTTAAATAGAAGCTCTTTAGCTTGGGAAACCTCTTTTTCCTTAAAGAATATTTTAGGTGCTAGGTTCTTCTACTTTAAATTTTGGATTAGTGGACTCAGTAGAAGTAATCTATTTTCAACAGCTAAGCCTAATTCGCTATCGGTAGAATTTGAATACCTAAAGAGATCTGTGTAAATAAATTTTGAGTACCATTTTTCGTAAGAAATCTTTGTTTTCGACTTGGCGAAGTAACTTATTAGGTTGCTTTCTGTTTTGCAATATACATCGATTACAGCGGCATATTCTTCCTGTTTAAAATCCTTGAGGAATTTATAAAACTTGATTTTACTTCTTTTGTACTCTTTTTTAAAAAGTATTATTTTATCAATGTGAGGATTGCCTTCTACAACGGGTAACGTGTGTTCGTTGATTACATAATGTACTGTGGCATCGGGGAAATGAATTTTTAGATGTTCACAAATTAGCGTACTATTTAGTACATCGCCAATCATTTTTTGTTGAATCACTAAAAATTTATTTCCCGCCACAAATAATACTTTATTAAAATGGATATAAATGTAACTGTTATTTAAACCGCAACATCATACTCTCTAAGCGCATCGTTCAATGATGTCTTTTTGTTCGTGCTTTCTTTTCTTTTTCCAATTATTAATGCGCACGGTACTTGAAATTCACCAGCTTGGAATTTTTTAGTGTAACTACCAGGTATTACAACTGAACGCGCTGGTACAATACCTTTGGTTTCCACTGGTGTTTCTCCTGTTACATCAATGATTTTAGTACTCATGGTCAAAACTACATTAGCACCTAAAACAGCCTCTTTTTCAACTCTAACACCTTCAACAACAATACAGCGAGAACCAATAAATGCACCGTCTTCTATAATAACAGGTGAAGCTTGTAACGGTTCAAGAACACCGCCGATGCCAACACCGCCACTTAAGTGAACGTTTTTACCTATTTGTGCACAACTACCAACAGTTGCCCAAGTATCTACCATGGTACCTTCATCAACATATGCGCCTATGTTTACATAACTAGGCATTAATATTGTACCTGCTGAAATAAATGCACCATGTCTTGCTACGGCATTAGGTACTACTCTAATTCCTTTTTCTTTGTATCCTTTTTTTAATGGCATTTTGTCGTGGTACTCAAAAATACCAGCTTCTAAGGTTTCCATTTTTTGAATAGGGAAATACATAACTACTGCTTTCTTTACCCATTCGTTGATCTGCCACCCGTTTTCTGTAGGTTCGGCACATCTTAATTTTCCTAAATCTAAAAGGTTTACGACCTCTCTAATGCTATCTTGGGTAGCAGACTCTTTTAAAAGGTCTCTATTTTCCCATGCTTTTTCTATTTGAGCTCTTAATTCTGTCATTTTCATAAAATTTCCTCAAATATAAGTTGAAGTACAGTAATTACCCATGTGCAAAAGCACATATAACAAATTATCCTTTATTTTTGCCAAAAATTTAGTTTGGGAAAGATCCTTGCAATTGATTACGGAGAAAAACGTATTGGGCTGGCAGTTACCGATGATATGAAAATGATAGCGTTTGGTTTAACTACCGTAGCTACTGCCAACATATTTGAATATTTGGCAGACTATATTCCAAAAGAAAATGTAGATACCATTGTTGTTGGTGAGCCTAAACAGATGAATAATACCGCTTCTGAATCTGAAGTGCATATTGCACCTTTTTTAGTGAAATTGGCAGATAAATTTCCGGGCATAGCTATTAAAAGGCACGATGAACGTTTTACATCAAAAATGGCATTTCAGACCATGTTGGATAGCGGATTAAAGAAGAAACAAAGAAAGAACAAGGCATTGATCGATGAGATCAGTGCAACGATTATTTTACAAGATTTTTTAAAAACAGTTAAATGATATTACCCATTATTGCTTACGGTGATCCCGTATTAAGAAAAGTTGCGGATGATATAGATAAAGATTATCCAAAACTGAATGAATTGATTGCCAACATGTGGGAAACCATGTATAATGCTAGTGGCGTAGGTCTTGCAGCTCCTCAAATAGGGCTGCCAATTAGAATTTTTTTGGTAGATACTACTCCGTTCAGCGGTGATGAGGATTTAACACCGGAAGAACAGAAACAGTTAGACGGGTTTAAACGTGTATTCATTAATGCTACCATTGAGGAGGAATCTGGCGAAGAATGGGCTTTTAATGAAGGTTGTTTGAGTATACCCGATGTTCGTGAAGATGTTCGTAGAAAAGAAAGAATTAAAATTAGTTATTTGGACGAGAATTTTAAAGAGCATGTTGAAACGTATGACGGACTATTGGCACGCGTAATTCAGCATGAATATGATCATATAGAAGGGGTGTTGTTTACCGATAAGTTATCTGCTTTAAAGAAAAGAATGCTTAAAGGTAGGTTGACCAATATTTCTAAAGGAAAGATTGGTGTTGAATACCGTATGAAATTTCCGTCCATGAAAAAAGGACGTTAAAATCGCATCATTATTAATAGAAAAGTATAATATTTGTCGACTAAAATTTTAAAAGAGTATATGGGTTTAGAGAAAATTTTATCCGTTGCAGGAAAACCAGGTTTATATAAATTAATTACCCAAACTAGGACAGGATTTGTGGCAGAGTCTTTATTGGATGGAAAAAGAATTACGGTAAGCTTGCGCAGCAGTGTAAGTGTGTTATCTGAAATTGCCATTTACACACTTGAAGAGGAGGTTCCTTTAAGAGATGTGTTCAAGAAGATACAGGAAAAGGAAAATGGTGGCAAAACATCTATTGGTCATAAAGAGGAAAAAATCAAATTAGAGGAGTATTTTTTTGAAGTACTGCCTAATTATGATGAAGATCGTGTTTATGTAAGTGACATTAAAAAAGTTATTCAGTGGTATAACATATTGGTAGATAATGATATCACCGATTTTTCTAGTGAAGAGGTAGAGAGTGAAGAAGCTACAGAGGAAGAATAATATTCCTTAGTTGATAAAAAAAAGCCTTGATGAATATTCATCAAGGCTTTTTTTTATAGGTTTACTTTTTTAATCTTTTTCTATGGTTTCGTATGTGTATTCGCTTTTTTTCCAATCTATTAAAGCCGAAGGATAATACTTTACATCCATGCGGTCTAAAAATGGAGCTTGGTCTGCCAATCTTACCTTGTAATCTTCCCAATTTCTGTTTTCTTTTATACTCCAACTTAATTCTGAGTAGCCAATAATTCTAGGGAAAGCCAAGTATTCCAATTCATCTATATTGCTAATAGTTTCTGACCATAATGGTGCTTCAACACCTAAAATATTCTCCAATGGAATGCCATATTCTTCCGGGGTCCAAATATATGCTGTATCTACAGGTATGTATGCCGCCCAGTGTAAGCCGAACTTAGAAAGAGTGTCGTACTCCATATCCAAATAAGCCTTTTTTGCAGGAGAAACAATAATTTGCATGCCTTTATCCACTGCTTTTTTAGCATTCTCTTCACTGGCCCACCATTGGGAAATGGAGGAGGAATCTACATCTGCAATGGCAACTTCATCCCAACCGATCATTCGTTTACCATGCTTCTGTACTATTTTTTCAACTTTATTGATAAAATGTATGTAGTCATTCTTTTTGGTAACATGGCTTTCGTCTCCACCAACATGAAAATATGGACCCGGAGTAATTGCAGATATTTCGCGAACTACATCGTCAATAAAAGCATATACGGTATCTTTTCTAGTATCAAAAGTGCTAAAGCCAACGCGCATACCTTCGTAAAGTTTAGGTGTTTTACCATTTCCATTTAAGAAAGGATAAGAAACAGAGGCAGCATTGGTATGACCGGGCATATCGATTTCTGGGATAATAGTCATGTATCTTTCAGCTGCATAACGTACAATTTCTTTGTAATCTTCTTGGGTGTAGTATCCGCCAGCTTCTCCACCAACTTCTGTGCTACCACCAATTTCCGTCAATTTGGGCCACGATTTTATTTCAATTCTCCAACCTTGGTCATCACTTAAATGTAAATGGAGCACATTAATTTTATAATAGGATAATAGGTCAATATATTTTTTAACATCATCAACACTAAAGAAATGTCTTGCAACATCTAACATAGAACCTCTATAGGCAAAATTAGGATTGTCAACAATTTTACCGGATGGTACAGGCCATATTTTTTGAAGCGCCAAAGTGTCGTTGCTCTTTAACGGTACTAATTGTCTCAATGTTTGTATGCCTCTAAACGCTCCTTCAGCGGTGTTTGAGTTGATGATAATAGAATCTTGATTAATATATAGCTGATATGCTTCTGGTGTTTCTAAATCGGTGCTATCGCTTTGATTAATATAGATTACACGCTCAACACTGTTAGAGCCTTCGCTATTTACAGGTATGCTTAAGTTGATTTTATCCTTTAACTTTTCCGCCAAAAAAGTGCCGACCTCTTCAAAACCTGTCGCATTTTTAGAAGTGTATATTGCCGTAAATTGATCTAATGCAAAAGCGGAATTTGTAGGTATGGTTTTTAATGGCTTTGGTATTAAACTAACTTTTGATAAATCTGTGGTAGGCATTGCTATTCGCTCTTTCTTCTTTTCGGTACAAGCAATTAGTAATAAGGTTAAACTTGCAAAAAATAGACTTCGAATACAAAGGGTTTTCATTTTGTTGTGTAATTAGGGTTGGTTTACTAAATCTTTCATGGTTTCATACCAAATATCATAACCTTTTTGGTTCATGTGCAACCCGTCTTCGATAAAAATATCGGTCTTTAGTTTACGTTTGTTCAGCATGGGTTTCCATACATCTACAAAGAATAAATTTGGATCGTTCTGAGTAAAACGCTCCATTTTTCTATTTAACCTTTTATATTTTCTACGAATTTTCCATCGGCTAATACTTGGTTTTGCCGAGATCAATATAACTTGTGTAGCGGTGTTTTTTGCTTTTATTCGACGGATGATATCTGCAGTGGTATCAAGAACATCAGAAGGTCTTTTCTTGGCCCATAAGTCGTTGTCGCCCTCATAGATAAAAACTTTTTTGGGGTTGTACGATAAAATTAATTCATCTACAAAATACAGAAGGTCAGATGCTTGTGAACCCCCAAATCCACTATTGATTATTTGGTGGGCTGGAAACTCTTCTTGCAATTTTCTCCATAAACGAACGCTTGAACTACCTGTAAAAACAATAGTTTCTTTGCTAGCGTCCCAGATGCTGTCATATTTAGCTGTAATGCTATTTACTTCTTGGGTAAACATATTTTCTTCTTGTCCAAAACTGGTTATGGCTAGAAGAAAAGTGAACGCGGTTAATAAGCTGGTTTTTTGTAAGTTTTTAAAAATGGGAAGTGGGTAGCACATGCTAATTTATTTATTGATAGTTTCTGTAAGTTTTTCTGTAATAGCCCATTCGTAAAATTGCGATATCCAATTATCTGAGGCAAGGTTTTGGGTTTTCATTCCAAATCCATGACCGCCTTTTGAATACATGTGCATACCGGTATTTTTACCATTTGTTAGCCAAGCCGAATATAAATCGGTACTTGGTTTTGCCAAACCTAAAGGGTCATCAGAAGCACAAATAACCAACATAGGTGGTGCATCTTTTGGTACGGTATACTCTCCGATTACCGTCATCCAAGGGTAAACCGGCACAATAAAATTTGGTTTGTTGTTTTCTGTGGCATTAAATGTCACCCCCATAGTTACCGCACCACCTGCAGAGAAGCCCATAAACCCTATTTTATTGGGGTCTAATTGCATGTTAGAGGCATTTGTTCTTACATAGGTAATAGCAGCAAGACCATCTGCAATAGATAGTGGTAAGACTGGGGCTACTCTTTCCCCGATCTTTGCAGGGTTGGTTGCACCTTCATCAGTAATTTCTTTGATGCCATCTACACCCGTAGGTACTAATCTATATTTCAAAACAAATGCTGTGATTCCTTTTTCATTCAACCACTTGGCAACTGCTCTACCTTCACTTTCAATACTGAGTCCGTAAAGTCCGCCACCAGGCGCAACAATTATGCTAGTACCATTAGGTTGGTCTGCTTCAAAAACTTCTAACCTTGGTATGGCAACATTGGTTACTACTTCATTTTCCCAGATATCAGAGTAATATTCTCTTTCAGCCGTTGACCAAGTTACAGCGGCATTTTCTTCATAGGGCAATTCTACCATTTTCTGTGCAAGTACATTCATGGAGATAAAAATACAGGTAAGTAAAATAATTTTCTTCATATTCTTTTTTTTTATTGCATTGTTTCTATAAGCATATATACTAAGGCAGCTAATACTCCACCAATAATAGGGCCTACAATTGGCACCCAAGCATAACCCCAGTCACTTTTACCTTTGTTTCTAATTGGCAGTATGGCATGCAGCAATCTGGGACCAAAATCTCGGGCAGGATTAATAGCATAACCTGTAGGACCTCCCAACCCAAAACCTATACCCATTACTAATAATGCAACAGGTAGAGCATCTAAAGAGCCTAATGAAACTGGGCTATCGCCCACAGTACCACCGGCAATATAAAAGACACCGAACACAAGGGCAAAAGCACCGATGATTTCAGTCACCATATTCCAAAACGGACTTCTAATAGCTGGCGATGTACAAAAGGTAGCTAAAATAGCACCAGTATCTTCCGTTGCTTCATATTGTTTTTTATAGTTGAGCCAAACAAGAAAATTTCCCATCATGGCACCTAGGATCTGAGCTACAATATAACCTGGTGCCAATGACCAAGAGAATTTGCCGGCTACGGCCAAGCCAATGGTTACAGCTGGGTTCAAATGTGCACCACTGGTATCGGCTGAAATGAAAACACCGATAAATACCGCAATACCCCAAGCAAGTGAAATGCCGGTCCAGCCCGAATCACTCCCTTTTGTGCCTTTTAGAACTAAGTTGGCAACTATACCGTTTCCTATTAAAATCAGCATTGCAGTGCCAATAAATTCAAAAATAAATGTCATCATAGTTTGGTGGGATTTTAAGGTGTTTAAGATAATTAAAATCGAGGAATTATGAATAATTAAACAAGTTTGTTGTGGTATTGATAATTAAATAGGTCGAATTGTATGAATATCAGCACTTAGAAGCTTTATGCTTCTTAGTAAAAAAGGAACAAAGTTTTATTTATAGCTCTGCCTGAATTAAACACCATTCGAATTCATAATGTACTTAACTAGTACCTTACCCCGTTGACATTCATTTTTAAAGTGTAGATTGCTCCCATTGCTGTAATGAATAAAACATCTTGATTTTTACCGCCAAAAGTGATATTGGCGGTCCAGTTTTCATCAATGGGAATATGATGAATTTGTTCTCCTTTTGTGTTGAATACCGTTACACCTTCACCAGTTAAATATATGTTGCCTAGGTTGTCAATGGTCATACCATCCGAACCCATTTTTGTAAATAACTTTCGGTTGGTTAAGGTGCCATCTTTATTAATTGTAAATGTGTAAGTTTTCTTGTCTCCTATATCTGCAACATAAAGTGTTTTGCCATCGGGTGTGCCGATTATACCATTAGGTTGAACTAGGTCTGATGCTACAACGGAAACTTTTTTTGTGTCAGGAGCTATGTAGTACACGTTTTTATCCTCAAGTTCAGCTGTGGTTCTTGACCAATAATCCCTTTGGTAGTATGGGTCGGTAAAATAAATACCTCCTATGGGATCGACCCAAATATCATTAGGTCCGTTAAGTTTTTTACCGTTATAGTTTGTGAGTAAAGTATCAACGTTTCCATCATTATCAATTCGCCAAAGTTCATTTTTTTCATCGGCAGCGGCTAGTAAATTTCCGTTGTGGTCAAAATATAGACCGTTAGCTCTACCTGCCGGTTCTTTGAATACACTTAAAGTGTTGTCTTCTGCATTCCATTTAATAATCTTATCGTTAGGCTGATCGGTAAAATAGACATTACCTTCCTTATCTGAAGCAGGACCTTCGGTAAAGCTGTAAGCATTAGATACTTTAACCAATTCTGCCCCATTTTTGACAATAGATGTTTGCTGGGCTTTACAAGATAAAACAACGATTGTTAGAGCAATTGTGCTTAAAAAAGAATAAGTAGTTTTCATAGGTGCAGCTTATAGATTACGTAAATAATTCATGTTGTGCTGCATACTTTCAAACGGAGTGCTAGCATATTCTTCTTGTTCAATGTAAATATGTTGAACTCCCGAAAGTTCTTTTAACTCAAGCATTAACGGTACATCAAGTACTCCTTTGCCAAATTCGGTACTTTCTTTTTCATGCATATCCATATCTTTTAAATGCCATAAAGGAAACCTGCCCGGGTATTTTTTAAAATAGTGAAGCGGTTCTTTCCCGGCAACAACTACCCATCCTAAATCTAATTCCATATGTACCAATTCTTTTTCGGTATTATCCATTAGAACATCATAAAGTACCTCTCCATTTTCAGTTTCAAACTCATACTCATGATTGTGATAGCCAAATTTTAAACCATGCTGTCTACAGGCTTCTCCGGCTTTATTGAATTGTTCGGCTACTTTTTTGTAGTTATCTATAGTCTGACCTTCAGTCGGCAAGGATGAACAAATTAAATACTCTTGTCCAGAAGCTACCGCATCTGCCATTGTTCTTTCGAATTTGTCATCTAAATGGACATGACCACTGGTGAGTGACATACCTAATGCTTGACACGTTTTTGCCATTTCAGCAGGAGATAACCCATAATAGTAGCCTTTGTTAGAACCTGCGCTTTCAATTTCTTTAAAGCCCAAGCTGGCAATCATTTCTAAAGTTTTCTTCGGATTTTTTAGCATACCATCTCTAAATGAATAGAGCTGTACGCCATACTTTGAATTTTTAGCGGATGCCATTCTTAATTGTGGCATTATTAAGGTAGCGGCACTTAATAAGCCTGCATGTTTGATAAAATTTCTTCGTGTTTTCATTGGTGTTGTTGTTGAGTAGTTGTAACAGTTGTTGTTTTAAATTATCGATAGCTGAAAAAAATATTCCCGTTACAGATAATTAATCTTAAATGTACGAAAACAAAACAGCATTTTTAGCGAGACAATTTAGGGTTGTGTACTTTTGTTAAAACACCATTTATGAACAGCAGGAAGGAACAATTAGAGGCGATAGATAGATTGTTGACCATTATGGACGAATTGCGTGAGCAGTGCCCATGGGATAAGAAACAAACCATGCAGTCACTTAGGCAATTGACTATTGAGGAAACCTATGAATTGGGAGATGCAATTTTAGATAATGACCTTAATGAAGTTAAAATGGAGTTGGGCGATGTTCTGTTACATATAATCTTTTATTCAAAAATTGGTTCTGAAACCAATGATTTTGACATTGCAGATGTTGCCAATGCCATTTGTGATAAATTGGTGAATAGGCACCCACATATATACGGAGATGTTAAGGTGTTAAATGAAGAAGATGTAAAAAGAAATTGGGAACAGATTAAGTTAAAGGAAGGCAAGAAAAGTGTTTTAGAAGGTGTGCCAAGAAGTTTGCCCGCATTAGTGAAAGCAAATAGAATACAAGATAAAGTAGCGGGAGTAGGGTTCGATTGGGAAGAGCCACAACAGGTATTTGAAAAAGTTCAGGAAGAATTAGAAGAGCTGCAAGTAGAGGTTCAAAAAGGGGATAGTGAAAAAATAGAAGCGGAATTTGGAGATGTTCTTTTCTCCATGATCAATTACGCGAGGTTCTTAGGTGTAAATCCTGAAAATGCACTTGAGCGAACAAACAAAAAATTCATAAAGCGTTTTCAATTTCTGGAAAACAGTGCTAAGGAAATGGGTAAGGATATGAAAGATATGACTTTAGAAGAAATGGACGTTTATTGGAACAAAGCTAAAACTTATGAATAAGTGTTAATTATTAAATTCAATGTTCATAATTTTTTCTAAGTCTCTATGCTTAATGGGTTTAATGAAGTAATTTGAAATTTCTGGAAATGACTTGGCTATTTCAACATCTTCAGCATTAATAGAGGAGGTTAACATTACTATTTTAATATCCTTTTCTATCTGCGAAGCTACTTTTTGAAAATCCTTTATAAAGTCGAAACCATTTAAAATTGGCATGTGTAAATCCAAGAAAATAATATCTGGTAATTCATCTGTTGAACGAACATTATCCTGAATAAATTTTAAGGGTTGCAATGAGTCGGGGAAATCAATAATCCTAGTCACGGATAATTGATTTAGATAACGCTTCATTACATATTTGGATATATCGTCATCGTCGATAATCCAAACCAATGGATCTTGGTACATATTTTATGGTTAATGGTGTGTTAGGTTGATATAACGACATCCTTTTGCATAATAGTATTGATCTAATCCTATAGATTGAAAATTTAACAGTTTTTGGAGTGGACTATATTACTTATGAGATTAACTGTTTGTGTGTTATTTATCTGATTTTCAGTAGCGTATTTGTTATTTTTATACTGGTTTTACATATCATACAGAGGTTAATTTAGTGTAAAGTTAAAGTGTTTTTTTATTTACTTTGACTATCATTTTTAATGATAATTAATTAAAAAAATCAACGATTTTAACCACCTTTAGATTAATAAAAGTTATTCGATTAACCCTACCTTTGACAAAATTTCAGATTAGGTTTTGTTAAAAAAGTATACCAAAGAATTTCGTTATAATATTAAGCTTTCCGTTCCGGTAATTTTAGGAATGTTAGGGCATACATTTGTTCAATTGGCAGATAATATAATGGTAGGTCAGTTGGGTACTGCAGAATTAGCAGCGGTATCTTTGGGCAATAGTTTTGTTTTTATAGCCATGTCTTTGGGTATCGGTTTTTCAACGGCAATTACGCCTTTAGTAGCCGAAGCTGATGGTGCCGGTAATAAAGAAAGTGCTAAAAGCGCACTTAAACACGGTCTGGTATTATGTACTGTTTTAGGGCTAACCCTGTTTGGTCTTATTCTTTTGTCAAAGCCTATAATGTATACCATGAAACAACCCTTAGAAGTGGTTGAACTGGCTTTGCCTTACCTTGATTTGGTCGCATTTTCTTTGGTTCCACTTATTATTTTTCAAGCTTTTAAGCAGTTTTCTGAAGGTCTTTCACAGACCAAGTACCCCATGTATGCTACAATAGTCGCTAATGTCATCAACATTATTTTAAACTACCTGTTAATATTCGGTAATTTCGGATTTCCTGAGATGGGTATCGTAGGTGCGGCTATAGGTACCTTGGTGTCAAGATTTTTTATGGTATTATACCTTTGGTTTATTCTTAAAACCAAAGAAAAGTTCAAATATTATGTTACAAAATTCAATTTTGCCAATTTAGAGCAAACGGTCATAAAGAAAATTGTAGAATTGGGTTTTCCTTCTTCTTTACAGATGTTTTTTGAGGTAGGTATTTTTACCTCGGCAGTTTGGTTAAGCGGTGTATTAGGTAAAAATGCCCAAGCGGCAAACCAGATTGCATTGAACTTGAGTAGTATGACCTTTATGTTCGGTATGGGATTAGGGGTTACCGCTATGATCAGAGTGGGTAATCAAAAAGGCTTGGCCAACTTTAAAGAATTGCGCCGTATTGCCCAATCTATTTTCTTACTGACCTTTTTGTTGGAAATCGTTTTTGCAGCTTTGTTTTTAATAGGTAGGCATTGGTTTCCTTCATTATATTTGGATATTGATGATATGACGAATTTTGCCGATAATACCGAGGTTTTGGTAATTGCGGCAGAATTACTGTTGGTAGCAGCTTTCTTTCAGATTTCAGATGGGGTACAAGTTGTAGTTTTGGGAGCTTTGCGTGGTTTGCAAGATGTGAAAATACCAACCTTGATTACCTTTATATCTTATTGGATCATAGGTTTCCCAGTAAGTTATTATCTATGTCTTCATACAGATTTAAAAAGTACTGGAATATGGATCGGTCTACTTACAGGGTTAACGGCATCTGCTATTATGTTGTATCTTCGATTTAATTATTTAACTAAAAAACTAATTGCTGCTTAAACTGCAGTGGATTCAATACAATTATAGACTAGATTTTTATGGAATTTCCAAAATTTTTATTGGGCGATAATACTGATTATCCAACGGCAATATTTGTAGTACATACCGAGTTTCCAAGGTTTATAATCAACCTGGAAAATGATGAGGTAGAGTGGCTTGAAGAATTTTCTAAGGAGGATGAAAAAGAATTGGAAGAAGAGGCTGAAAATTTAATTGAGGCGGCAACCGCTTTTTATGATCGCGAAGTTTCTAGGTACGAAGATTAACTACTATGCTTGAAGAGCTATTACAGTTAGATAAGGACTTTTTTTTATATCTTAATGGATTAGGTACGCCACAATGGGATAATTTTTTTCAATTTGTTTCACATAAGTTCAGTGCTATACCATTGTATCTTTTTTTACTAATTCTGTCTTATCAGAAATATGGTGGTAAAAGAACTTTCGTGCTTTTAATTACCGTAGCCCTTTTAATTACGGTTACCGATCAGTTAGGTAATTTTTTCAAATATGGAGTTGCAAGGTTACGGCCATGTCATGATCCAGAAGTTGAGCCATATATGCGTTTGGTAAAGAGTTACTGTGGCGGTAAGTTCGGTTATTTCTCGGCACATGCTTCTAATTCTTTTGCCCTAGCAGTTTTTTTTGGTAGCATTCTAAAAGCTAGCATTAAGTATTTAGGCTTCTTTCTTGTTTTATGGGCGGCATTGGTAGCATATAGTCGTGTATACATAGGTGTTCATTTTCCGCTAGATATTATTACGGGGGCTTTAATAGGCTCATTGTTCGGCTGGTTGTTTGTAAAGTTATTTATATTTGCACTTCGCAAATTCTCCCTATGATATCTAATCTAAGGTACTGGTTTTTAATAGTTTTAATTTTTTTGGTATACGTTGCAGGTATGTTCGTAACGTTATTTGAAAATGATTCTGCACAGTTTTCTGTAATGGCCATGCGAATGGTGCAGGAGAATGATTTTTTCAGCCTGTTTAAAGGACCCGAAGAGTATCTAGATAAACCGCACATGCATTACTGGTTGGCAGCGTTAGCTTATAAAATTTTCGGAATTACCGAATGGTCATACCGTATTCCTGGAGTGCTGGCTACCTTATTGGCAGCATATAGTTGTTATGGTTTGGGCAATTTGCTGTATAATAAAAATGTAGGTAAACTTTCCGCTTTGATATTTATGACGGCACAGACCATTGTTCTTGGGGCAATCGATGTTCGTACCGATGCGGTTTTAACGGGTTTCAGTATTCTGGCTATATGGCAACTAGCCGCATATATTGAAAAAGGTAGTGCAAAAGCTATTGCTATTGGGGCGTTTGCAGCGGGTATAGCCTTCTCGACCAAGGGGCAAATAGCATTGCTGGTTATAGGTCTACCCATCCTATGTCATTTGTTCTACACGGGAAAATGGAAAGCTTTTATCAGTTGGAAGGTGTTATTGGCACTTGTAATCTTTGCAGTGACCATAACCCCTATGTTATATGCTTATTACCTTCAGTTCGATATGCACCCAGAGAAAGTTATTCGTGGTAAGGCAAATCGTAGCGGCATATTCTTTATTTTTTGGGAACAGAGTTTTGAACGGTTGAGCGGTGAAGGTATTGGTAAAAATAGTAGTGATTACTTTTTCTTTTTTCACACATTTCTATGGGTCTTTCTCCCATGGACCATATTAGGAATTATAGCATTCTATAATCAGATTAGAGCATTCATAGGTCAAAAATTCAAGTTTAAACAAGGGAAGGAATTTTTAACCGTTGGCGGTATTACCTTAATTTTTATAATTATAAGTTTTGCCCAGTTTAAACTTCCACACTATCTAAATATCACAATTCCTTTATTTGCTGTTATCACTGCAGCATATATAAATAAGTTGTACACTGCGAATAATAAAAAAACCGTAAAGTCTTTAATGATAGGGCAATACTTTGTACTGAGTATCGTCTTTATTGCTTCAGCCTTAATATGCTTTTATGTGTTTAAACTGCGTAGTTTGGTGGCATACTTCTTTTTATTGGTTGCGGCAGTCATAATAGTTTATTATGCTCTAAAAAGGGAAGGCGTGTTTATGAAATTGGTTACTATTTCGGTTTGTGCTTCTTTATTATTGAATGCTGTCTTGAACTTACATTTTTATCCAAACCTCTTAGACTATCAAGGAGGGTCGTCTATGTCAAAAATTATAACGGAGAAAAATATTCCGGTAGACCGTATTTATAAGGTAGGAAGTGACCATACTTGGTCATTGGATTTTTATAACCAATATCCCGTGCAAATAACAACGCCACAGGTTTTAAAAAACAAAAAAGATGTTTGGGTATATGTGAACGATGCTGAAATGGCTATGCTAGAGGAAAAGGGCTTTGATTGGGATGATCAGCTTTCGGTTGATCAATTTAGAATTACAAGATTACAAGGAAAATTCCTGAATCCTAATACGCGTAAAAAGGTAACACGTAAAATGCATTTGTTACATCTTTACTAAGATAACTCCTTAGGGTTATTTACTAGTTCTAACTTAATTTTCTTAAAGTGAAAAAACACTCCTACTAAAGAAACCATAGCTGTTATTAAGAAGAACAGCACACTAACACCTACAGATATATTTTGGTCTAGACCTAAGAATTTTGCACCGTAGAAAAAGGTTGCTTCACGACTTCCAATACCTCCTAAGGTCAATGGAACTACGGCTACAATTGATGATATCAAGAAAATAATGAGGTATGAAATTTGATTGGTATCAATATGTAAGGCAAGTAGAATACACCAAACACTGACCAATTGAGCTAATTGAACCAGTGCAGATAATCCAATCGATTTCCAAAAAATCGGTAGTACGTAACCAAAAAACCGTTTATTCAATAACCAGAAAACCAATACTGATAATGGTATGGCCAATAAGAACATCCAACGAAAATCATGTATTAATTCGTTATTTAAAAATCCTATTAGTGTACAGGCATAAATGAACAATAGTAGTAAGCCGGCAAGGCGGTCTAAGACAAGAACACTTACCATTTTTTTGGTTTTGACCTCAAAGGTTTTCTTTAAAATGTAGCCCTTGTATGCATCTCCACCAATACCACCGGGTAAGAATAGGTTGTAGAACATACCCAGCAAATAAAGCTTAAAGTTGCTTTTTTGGGTAAGCATAATTTGAAGCGTATGAAAGTATAGATTTAAACGAACTGCCCCTATAAGTTTAGAGATGATGAAGAATAGTGCAGCCAATAGCAAGTAAACTAAATCACTCTTGATCAGTATCCTCTTTATTTCGCTTACATTGATTTTAGTAAAGATGAAATAAATTAAAACGGCACTGATCAGTACTTTTAATACGGTAGTTACTTTTTTATTTAACTTCGCCACCTACACTTACTTTTTTAATGCGGTACGGTCTTTTGTTCTGAGATTCATAATAGGTTCTGATCAACAATTCCATAACAATACCTATTGTAAATAATTGAATACCGGCAAAAATGAACATCATACCTACTGTCAATAAAGGTCTTGTACCGATATCTTCGCCCAAGCCGAACTTAACGATCAATAGATATATGTTGATAAAAACACCTATAATAATCATTAAAGAACCGGAAATTCCGAATAGGTGAATAGGGCGTTGAAAGTATTTGCGAATAAATAGTAACAGCATCATATCTGCAACTACTTTAAATACACGTTCTAATCCATATTTAGAAACCCCTGCATTACGTGCATGGTGTTTTACGGGTACCTGCTTTATCTGTCCTCCTTCAAGAAATGCCAATAGGGTTATAAACCTGTGCATTTCTCCATACAGGTTTAAATCTTTGGCAATATCTCTTGTAAAAACCTTTAAGGCACAACCATTGTCCTTAATGTCTAATTTGGTAACACGACGAACTAAGAAATTGGCAATTTTAGAGGGTATTTTTTTAACTAGGGAATCTTTCCTTTTTTGACGGATACCGGTTACCACATCATATTCACCACTTACGGCATAGGTAAGCATTTGTGGAATATCGGAAGGGTCATTTTGTAAATCCCCATCCATAGTAATGATGTAATCACCCTCGGCATAGTCAAGACCAGCCGCCAATGCTAAACTCTGTCCGTAATTTTTCTTAAGTTCGATAAGGTGAACCTTATCGTCTTTTAAATCCTTAATTACTTTTTTGGTTTTGTCTTTTGAAAAGTCATCTACATATATGATTTGGTAATCATATCCTACCAAGCTTTCATGAATTTTTTGGGTCAACAGTGTAACGTTGTCTTCTTCGTTATATAGGGGAACAACGACAGAAAGTAGAGAATTGGTAACAGGTTGCATTGGGTTGTTTTTGAAATCGGTGCAAAGTTATGTTTTTTAAACTAAAGGAGGTCTACTTGAATGGTAGTAACGTTCTGGGGTGTTTAGGTAGATTTTAGAGCTTTTAGTAGTTTTTCCGCTGCTAAGAAAGGCGATGATTTGCCGTTGATAACCTCCTTTTTTAATTGTGGTAATAGCTCTTTCGTTTTCGGGTGCCGATAAAATTCTGATAGCAATTCTTGTTCTACATATTGAATGAGCCAATTTTCATTTTGTTGTTGCCTATGGCTATCAAAATAACCGGTCGCCTTCATGTTTTTACAATAAGAATCGATCAACTCCCAGATATCAGTAAGTCCTTTGTTTTCTAATGCAGAACAGGTTAAAACTTCTGGTGACCAACCATTTTCTTTAGGAGGGAACATATGTAGCGCTCTGGTAAATTCCATTTTGGCAAAATTGGCACGCCGCACATTATCTCCATCGGCTTTAGTTATAGCAATAGCATCTGCCATTTCAATAATACCTCTTTTAATACCTTGTAGCTCATCACCGGCACCGGCCAACTTCAATAATAAAAAGAAATCTACCATGTCATGCACTGCTGTTTCGCTTTGCCCAACGCCAATAGTTTCTATTAAAATACTATCAAAACCGGCGGCTTCGAGTATAACAATGCTTTCCCTTGTTTTTCTGGTTACACCACCTAAAGAAGTACCAGATGACGATGGTCTAATATATGCGTTAGGGTTTTTTACCAATTCTTGCATTCTCGTTTTATCGCCCAGAATACTACCTTTTGTTCTTCTACTTGAAGGGTCTACGGTTAAAACGGCTACTTTTTTTCCCAAATCGGTAAGCAGATTTCCAAACTGTTCTATAAAAGTACTTTTTCCGGCACCTGGTACTCCCGTAATGCCAATTCTGATCGCATCATTTTTTCTTGAAATACAAGCGGCAATAATATCATTGGCGATTAGGCGGTGCTCGGGCTTTGTACTTTCTATAAGGGTAATAGCTTTACTTACTATTGCAACGTTATTTGAATAGATGCCCTCAATAATTTCTGATGTAGTAAGATTAGCTAAATTCATGGTAATTACTTAAACCTGTAGTAGTGATACAAAGATACTATTTATAGTTGCTAGCCCTTAATTAGCCCTATCATGCTATAGTTAGTCTTTAGACGCAATATCAAATTTAAAGATAGAAATATTGTTGTACAGGTCGCCCGGTCTTAAAACACTCTTTGGAAAATCTGGTTGATTAGGTGCATCAGGGTAATTTTGGGTCTCAAAACATATTCCGGGGAAATCATCGGGAGTATAGACGACCAATGCAGGTTGATTGGTATACACCTTCATTGTAATACCCGAAGTTTTAGAATGTAGTTCTGCCACCTTTTCATTACCTATATCTTTCACATAAATAGCGTCAAACCTTTGTAAACCTATTTTTTTAGGCAAAAGAAAGTCATACTCAGTTTTACGAACCGGCATAATATTTCCGGTGGGCAATAAATTTTCTTGAGTTTCTAATCTATAGGGACAGTTTAGCTGTAACTCATAATCATCTATATAGGGGTTCTTATCTAACTTAAAATAAGAATGGTTGGTAAGGTTGATTACCGTACTTCGGTCTGTCATTGCCTCATAAATTACCTGTAATGCGTTACCCATTAGTTTATAGGTGACACTTACGGTTAAATTGCCTGGGTAACCTTCTTCTAAATGTTTGCTATTGTATGTAAGTTTAATGAATGGTTTATCGCTATTGTCAACTTCGTCTATTGTCCAATATTTTTGATGAAAACCTTCTTTTCCTCCATGTAAATGAACACCATCTTCTTGATAGAGGTCATATCTAGCTCGGTCTATTACAAAACCACCATTTGAAATTCTGCCGGCATATCGCCCAACACTGGCGCCTAGTACATTGTCATCTAAGCGATATCTGCTTGGGTGATTGTAGCCAACAACTACGTTTGTATAATTACCGTCTTCTCCTTTAACAAGTAATTTTTGAATGGTTGCGCCATAATCTAAAACCATTAGGGTTAAATAGGCATTGGAAATTGTAACTTGTTTCAAAGGAAATTTTTAATAGTGTAGTGTAAAAATAAAAATTTTTGCAACATTCTATTTTTTATATCGTCCTTAATACAACAACAACCAAAAACCAATCTAATTAACCGATGTTTCAAAGCAATGTCGTAGAGAAATGTAAGGCAAACGACCGCACTGCCCAGTTACAATTATATAGAAAATATTGTGACGGTATGTTTGTGGTAGCAAACCGCTTTGTAAAAAATGCAGACGATGCGGAAGATGTTTTACAGGAATCTTTTATTAAGGCATTTCAAAAAATTCATCAATATAAAGGAGATGTCACTTTTGGAGCTTGGTTAAAGAGAATAGTGGTAAATAAGAGTATAGATTTTTTAAAATCTAAAAAAGATAAAATATCTATTGATGAGCATGACATGCAGGTTGTTGCAGAAGATGATAATTGGAACGTGCCTTCTGTAATTAGTATTGATGAGGTAAGGTTGGCCATAGATCAATTACAAGAAAAATATAAATATGTGGTACTTATGTTTTTGGTAGAAGGATATGATCACCAAGAAATTGCAGAAGTTTTAAATATTTCATCATCTGCCTGTAGAACAAGATTGTCTCGTGGCAAAGGCCAATTAAAAGAATTGTTAAAAGAAAAGAATTATGGAACAGGATCTTAGGGAAATGTTCAGGAAAGATAGAGAGCAGCAAAAGCATGCCATTAAACCAGGTCATGAAGAGCGCTTTTTAAATAAACTTGAAGAAGCCTTACCGGTAAATATAAAATATAATTGGGGTTGGTTAAAGATTGCAGCATCAGTAGCAATAATTGCAAGTATAGGCTTAGGTGTGGTATACTTTAATGGAGAAAACAGTCAGAATAGCACCACTGTGGTTGATAACACCATCACTGAAGAACAAAAAAATGAATTTACGTTCGGTGATCTGTCGCCAGATCTTAAAAAAGTAGAGAATTTCTATGTAGCGAACATTAATATGGAATTGGCTAAACTAGAGGTTTCGCCAGATACGAAAGGGTTAATAGATAGTTTTATGGAGCAGCTAAATAACTTGAACCTAGAATATAAAACTTTAAATAAAGAACTAAAAGAATTAGGTCCAAATGATCAAACTATTACCGCACTTATAGAAAATTTACAATTACGATTACAATTATTACAGAAATTAAAAAGAAAGTTAAACGAATTAAAATTATCAAAAAATGAACAGATCAATGACACTAGTATCTAAGCAACTCATCATTGCATTAGGTCTTTTAACTTCAGCTGGCGTTTTTTCGCAAGCGGAAAGTAAAACTTTTCAAGAACGATTTATTGTAGCAGATGATGCTGTGGTAAATATCAATACCAGCTATGCTGATATTGAGTTTGAAACTTGGGATAAGGATGAGGTGGCCATTACGGCCACCATTTCCCTAGAAGGTGCTACCAAAGAAGAGGCAAAGGAGTATTTTGAAAATAGTCCCATCGAAATCTTAGGCAATAGCAAGGAGATTAAAATTTCTTCGAAGTCTAAAAACAATGATTTTTTTGAAAGATTTGATTCGAATACCTTCTTTAATGATAACGAAATGCACATTGAGGTACCCGAAATAGCATCGTTCGTAGTTAGTGTACCTCAGATTGCACCTTTTCCAGAGATGCCGCCCTTACCACAAACCGAAGCCTTTATATTCGACTATGAAGCATACCAAGAAGATGGTGAAAAATACATGAAGAAATGGCAAAAGAACTTTGAGAAAAGCTTTGATAAAAAACATCAAAAAAGATTGGAAGAGTGGGCTGAGCGTATGGAAGAGAAAGGTGAGGTAATCGAAAAAAGAATGGAGGAGTACAATGAAAGACGAGAGGAATTGATGGAAAAGAGAGAGGAAGCCATGCAAGAAAGACAAGAAAAAATGGAGGAGAGGCGAGAAAAAATGCACGAGGAAAGAGAGGAACGTAGAATGTTGATCAATTCTGGAGAAGGCTCTCCGAATATTTTCTATTATTCATCCGAAGGGAAACAAAAGAATTTTAAGATCAAAAAAACCATTAAGATCAGTTTACCAAAGTCTACCAGAATAAAAATGGATGTAAGACATGGTGAGGTTAAATTGGCAGAGAATACCAAAAACTTGAATGCGAACCTTTCGCATTCAAGCCTTTGGGCAGTAACTATTGATGGCGAAGAAACCATAGTTTCGGCAGCCTATACACCGGTGAACGTTCAAAAATGGAATTATGGGCAATTAAGCACATCTTATTCTGAAGAAATATCTTTGGCTGAGGTGGTGCAACTACAATTGCAAGCAACTTCATCAGACGTTACCATAGATAAGTTGTTTAAAAACGCTTTTGTAAAAAATAATTTTGGTGCGGTACACATTCTTGAAATGGGAAGCGATTTTGAAGAGCTGGATATTAGTGTTAAAAACGGAGAGTTGAATGTGAATTTACCAAAAGTAGCAAGCAATATTTATGTGAAGGGAAATTCATCATCTTTGAAATTGCCGCCCAATTTAAAAGTTATGGAAACCAAAAACGGTAGTACCTTTATACATAAAGGGTATCATTTAAACGGTAACAGTAACCGATCTGTAATAATAACATCAGATTATAGTGAAGTGGTATTGCAATAGTTATTTCAGTAATTCCAATGTCCCAAATACATTGGCATCTATCCAACCTGCATTTTTATTCTCTCCGGGTACAAAGACAGACCCAATTAGATTTTCTCTTTCTTTACTCTTATCATTATCGGCATAGGCAATTGCAAAACCGATTCTTTTGCCCTCGCTCAATACAACCGGCTTTACCGTAGGCTTATCGTTAAAAATACTTGGGTATACTTTTACGTGCATTTCCCAATACGTTGTGTTGCCTTCAGTTTGATGTTTAGAGATGATATGTTCATTATACAATGTCGGTTTTTCATTTACACCCAAGTCAACTACATTACCATCTAGGGCAACGTGATAGGTGAATGCATTATGGTTAAATCTATGTTGACCACCAGAATTGTCTTCATCAACATATACGATTACACAATCGTCGTTCCACCAAAGTTTTAAAGGGTCTTCTGTTTGTTCAAAAAGGGTGTCGTCAACAATTTCAAGCAGTATATAAAGACCATCTTCATTCCAAGCCATTTTATATTTACCGTTATAGTCCTCATGATCAAATGGTCCTCCTATCCAATTTTGGTCTATAGGCTGCCATTCTAACAGGTTCCAGTAATTTTCAATAGGTCTGCCATCAAGTGTTGGTGTCTCTTTTATGTATGAAACGGGAGTTATGTGGGTATTCTTTTTGCTTTTAGTATTAGTACACGAAGTAACGCATACTACAAGTAAAAAATAAATAGTCCATTTCATAATACTAGTTTGGAATCTATAATTTAAACACACTATTTACTTAAATATTGTAAGATTTATAGTACTTCGGTATTTAAAACAAGATATGGTAAAAATAAAGGGTGATGGTAATTTTAATGTTAACTAATACATTATTAGTGACTTATTGGAGGATATGAATAAAAAAGCGCCCCATAGGGGCGCTGGTCTTTAGCAGTAAATTACTAAATTTCTTAATGAGCATTCTTTTTCAAATATTCGCCAAAGTTTGCTTTAAATCTATTTAACCGTGGCACTGAAACATTTCTTATATAAGAATTGTTAGGGTTATTTTTTTCATAATCTTGATGATACGATTCTGCTTCATAAAATACCGTATATGGCGTTACCTCTGTAGTAATAGGGTCTGCGTCATAAACTTTATTATCTTTTAAAGCTTGAATATAATTTTCAATAATTTTCTTCTCTTCATCATTTTTGTAAAAAGCAATAGAGCGATATTGTCTACCGCGGTCTGGCCCCTGTCTATTCAATTGAGTTGGATCATGAGAACCAAAGAATACTTGTACCAATTCGGTAAACGAAATAACCTTGGGGTCGTAATATACCTCTACAGCTTCGGCATGGTCTGTTTTTCCATATCCAACTTCTTCGTAAGTAGGGTTCTTTTGTTTTCCGCCTGCGTAACCTGAAATAACTTCTTTTACACCTTTAACACTTTCAAAAATTGCTTCAACACACCAAAAACAACCACTGGCAAAATATGCTGTTTCATATTTGCTTAATTGTTGCCGACTCAACTTTACTTCCTCATACACTTCTTCTTGCTCCGCCTCTATAGCCGAGTTGGTTTCAGAAACTGTATTTTTTTTGTTCTTTGATTGGCAACTAGTAGCAACTAAGCTGGCAGTGACCAATAAAGCAATTTGTAATAATTTCATATTTCTTTTTCTTTTTGCAATTTGTAGGATAATTTACAAAGTACTTACGAGGAAAACGGTTAAAATATGTTAAGGAGATACTAAGATGATATATTTTTGAAAAATGAACGAATTGGAACGGTTGCTTTTATCATATTCTGAACAACCCATTTGTATATTGGATTCTACTATATCAATCGATAAATATATTCCTCTAGATTTATCTAAAGATAATAAGGAATTGGTTGATGTAGATATTACAAATCATATAACTTGTCAATCCTACATAGATAAAGTATTACAAAAGGAGAATGGCAAAATAGCTTATGGTGGTTATTTGGAGGAACGAAACCTGTATTCAGATAAAGTAGGTTTTACCCCGTTGAACAAGCCTAAAAGAAATATTCATTTGGGAACGGATTTTTGGTGCAAAGCGGGGACTAAGGTTATTGTTCCTTTAGATGGTAAAGTGCATAGTTTTAATAACAATAGTAGTATTGGAGATTATGGACCAACAATAGTATTGGAACATTCTATTAATAATATTACTTTTTATACTCTCTATGGCCATTTAACGCTAGATGCAATATCAGGTCTTGTTAAGGGAAAGTCGTTTTCCGCAGGAGATACCTTGGCGAAATTGGGAACGCCTGATATTAACGTAAACTATGCACCACATCTTCATTTTCAAATGATAAAGGATTTAGAGGGTAATGAAGGTGATTATCCTGGGGTCTGTGCAAAGGAAGATTTACCATTCTATAAAACCAATTGTCCGGATCCTAATCTTCTTTTAAAGATAACACAAGTGGTTAAATTTCGATAGGGTCTGTACAAGCAACATTTTTATAAAATTTGTAGTCCACCTATTAGAGTAATTTAATTTTTTGTAGGAAAATACCTATTAACTCGATGAAATGCACAATTTAGGGGTTTAGCGGGAGTAAATTTTGTAGGAAAACGGACTACAAAAATTGGTAATACATCGAAAAAGTATCTTTTCATCGTGAAAATGATACCGCTTATCGATTCGAAAATACGTTAACTTAAGGGTAGGGGGTTATCTATAAACCAAATTTACCTACTTTATTATGCGTACAATTATTTTTTTATTCCTTGTTATCTGTTTGGGAACCCAGTCCCAAGCACAAGAGAAGTCACCAGACACAAAAGTGCAGACCATTGTTATGCCCATGGCAGATGTAACAATTAAGTCTGACGTAAACGCTCAGGGTTTTCAAACAGCTGCAAGGTTTTTTAAAGTGAAGAATGCCAGAGTAAAACAAGCATTACTTTTTAAGCCAAGGGTAAGAACATTATTTTTTGCCTAGTTCAATTCTTCAACTAAGTCCTTTTCAGTTACCTCTGTTCCCCTTACAGGTAACACAATAGTCTTTAAAATTTCCCAAACATTATTTGTAACTATACGTTGCCCTTCGGCAGTTGGGTGAATACCATCTTCTAGATTTAGTTCTGGTATGCCCGCAACTCCCTCTAGTAAAAAAGGGATTAAATATGTATTGTTTGATTGTGCCAATGCAGGATACATGGCTTTAAATTGAGATGCATAGTCAGCGCCCATATTTGGTGGTATCTGCATACCTGCCAATATAATCTTGGTATCAGGATTTTTATCTTTCACCATATCGATCATTTCCTGTAAATTATTCATGGTTTCGGAAATAGGAATGCCGCGCAAGCCATCATTGGCCCCCAATTCCAAAACAAAAATATCAACAGGCTGGTTCAATACCCAATCTAATCTATTTAATCCGCCAGATGTAGTTTCACCACTTAATCCTGAGTTAATCACCTTGTAATCTAAACCTAATGAATCAATGCGTTGTTGAATTCTGTTTGGAAATCCTTCTTTTACATCTAAACCATATGCTGCGGTAAGACTGTTGCCATAAAACAATATGACCTTATCATCAGTAGAAATATCTTCCTTATTAACAGCGTTTTCTACCTCTGTTGGTGTTTCCGTTTGTTTTTTCTCGGTTTTCTCTCCGCATCCAATGAACAACAGCGCTATCAAAAAATAACGAAACTTTAATACTTTCAACATAGTCTTAACTTATTAGATTCCAAATCATTTGTTTATTTTGTTGTCTTGTACCAAAATGATTTATGACAAAGATATTAAACGTACGTAATCTAAAGAAAACGTATACGAGCGGATCAAAGAATTTGACGGTAATCGATGATATTTCTTTTTCAATTGAAGAAGGAGATACTTTTGCAATTGTGGGTCCGTCGGGAAGTGGTAAAACAACCTTATTAGGACTCTGTGCCGGTTTGGATGAGATAAATGAAGGAACCATTGAACTTTGCGGGGAAGATTTAAGTGCCTTGAACGAAGATCAACGTGCACTTTTAAGAAATGAGAAAGTAGGATTCATTTTTCAAGATTTTCAACTACTGCTTACGCTGACCGCTTTAGAGAATGTAAGTGTTCCTTTAGAATTGCAAGGGGCGCCCAATGCTACAAAAGTTGCAATGGAACTTTTAAATAAAGTTGGTTTGGGTGACCGTCATGATCATTACCCATCACAATTATCGGGCGGTGAACAACAGCGTGTTGCTTTGGCAAGAGCTTTTTCGAATAAACCTTCTATTTTGTTTGCAGATGAACCTACAGGTAATTTAGACGAGGAAACCGGTGAAAAGGTGATTAAACTTTTGTTCGACCTTAATAAGGAGATGGGCACTACCTTGGTCATTGTTACTCACGACCTAGAATTGGCGAACTTAAATAAGCACGTATTACGACTTAAAGGTGGTAAAATAGTAATCAACGAAACTACAGCACTATCTTGAGCGAAATACAAAGAACATCAAAAGCAGGTTTTAATTGGTTGTTAAAAATGGCATGGCGAGATGGCAAAGCTAGTGGTAAACGGTTGCTTTTGTTCATGGCGTCTATTATTTTGGGTATTGCCGCAGTAGTATCCATTCAATCTTTTAGCGATAACCTTAAGGATAATATCGGTTTACAGTCCAAGGCATTAATGGGAGCCGATTTTTTAATAGATAGCAATCAGCCGGCAAATGAAAGGGTGTCCGAAATAATGGATTCTTTGGGTGGTTACGATGCACGTGAAGTAAATTTTGCTTCTATGGCAGCATTTCCTAAAAGCCTTTCTACAAAATTGGTTCAAGTACGTGCCATTGAAGGCAATTTTCCCTTTTACGGTGAGCTGGAGACCGAACCTGCCAGTGCGGCAATAGCGTACCAAGAAAAAGGAGGAGCACTAGTAGATGCTACCGCAATGCTACAATACAATTTAAAACCAGGTGATAGTGTAAAGTTGGGAAATACCACTTTTCCTATTATCGGTTCGTTGATCACTGCTCCTGGTAGTACGGGTATTGGAGCAACCGCAGCACCGCCAATTGTAGTGCCGTTTCGCTTTATGGAAGGTAGTGGATTGTTAGATCGTGGTAGTCGATTAGGATACAATTATTACTTCAATAATGACAAAGCGGATCTAGAAGTTTTGAGTAAGGATGTTGATCCTCTATTAGATGCGGAAAATGCGGATATGGATACCCATACAGATACTAGTGAGCGCTTAGGGCGTAGGTATGAAATTGTGGGTAGGTTCTTGAATTTAGTGGCTTTTATAGCGCTTTTATTGGGTTGCGTTGGTATCGCCAGCTCTGTGCATATTTATATTAAGGAAAAATTGAAAGCAGTAGCCGTTCTAAAATGTTTGGGAGCTACCCGCAAGCAAACATTCTACATTTATCTTATTCAAATTGCAGGAATGGGATTCTTGGGCGGACTCATAGGAACCGTTATCGGATTGGTGTTACAACAGACCTTTCCAATTATTTTGCAAGAGTTCTTACCTTTTCAAGTTGAGATAACAACTTCTTTTCAAGCAATATTTGTGGGCTTGATTTTAGGGGTTTGCATGTCCGTTCTGTTTGCTTTGTCCCCATTGGTGAATACATGGTTTGTATCGCCGCTGCAAGTTTTAAGGGTACAGGAAAATACAGGTAAAAAAGCAAGACCTTTGCAAATTTGGGTAGTTGTTGCCATTGTAGTTTTTGTTTTGTTGTTTGCTTATTATTTGTTGGGAAGATGGACGTTCGCGTTTAGTTTCGTTGCAGGTATATTGGTGACATTCTCAATTTTAGCAGGGGTCTCCATTGGTTTTATGAGATTGATAAAACGTAATTTTCCTAAGTCATGGAGTTTTGCAGCTCGTCAAAGTCTTTTAAATTTATACAGACCTAACAACCAAACCGTAGTATTGATATTGGCCATCGGTATCGGTACGTTTTTAATCAGCACATTATATTTTACCAAAGACTTTCTTCTCGCTAAAACTTCGTTTGAGGCAAGTGCCGATAGTCCTAATTTGATACTCTTCGATGTACAGACGGCACAAAGAGATGCTGTAGCAAATACAATCACCCCAAAAGGATTGCCGGTAATAGATAATATACCTATCGTTACCATGCGTTTGGAACGCATTAAGGATCGCAATGTCAATGATATTCGTTTAGACACCACTACACGCATCAATAAATGGATATTGAATCATGAATTTAGAACTACGTATAGAGATTCAATGATAGCATCTGAAAAATTGTTGGAAGGGGAGTGGATACCGTCCGTTTCTTCAAACTCGGAAGTTATACCCATTTCACTGTCAGATAATGTGGCTAACGATGCATTGGTGACTTTGGGCGATACTTTACTCTTTAATGTACAGGGTAAATTGATGACTACGGTTGTTGGTAATATTCGCCAAGTAGATTGGGCTCGTATGCAATTAAATTTTTCAATTGTATTTCCAAATGGGGTTTTAGAGAAAGCTCCCCAGTTTCACGTCGTAACCACGAACGCACCTGATAAAAAATCCTCTGCGGATTTACAACGAGAATTGGTGAAGAAATTCCCCAACGTTTCTATAATCGATTTAAGACAGGTAGTTACCTTGGTCGAAAATATTTTAGATAAAATATCTTGGGTAATCACCTTTATGGCATTCTTTAGTATTCTCACAGGTATAATTGTGCTAATCGGTTCTGTTCGTAATAGCAAATACCAGCGCATTCGAGAAAGTGTCTTGTTAAGAACTATTGGAGCACAGAGTAAACAGATTTTAAAAATAAACGCTTTAGAGTATTTGTTTTTAGGTGTTTTAGGAAGTGGTGTGGGAGTTTTACTGTCTTTGGTCAGTAGTTTTTTATTGGCTTACTTTATTTTCGATACTCCATTTATTCCTTCATGGGTGCCTTTTTTGGTGGTTTTGCCGGGTATTACATTACTAGTCTTGACTATTGGATTAATGAATAGCAGGGGAGTATTAAATAGTCCGCCTTTACAGGTATTGCGAAAAGAAGGATGATATTTATTTCAATTGCAATTTTGAAGCTCACTTCCCTATTGTTGTGAAGTGGGCTTTCCAATATATGTATACAAAATGTAATCTGTATTTGGATCTAAGAATCTATATAGCTGTTCTCTTATTGTTGGTAGTTGAAAATCAGCTTCATTATAAACATCTAAAAATAATTTTGCATGGTCTGAACGAGATAAATTCTTTTTTTCGGCATAGATCTGCGAAGCTTTATTATTGAATACTACACTTTTTATTTCTGCATTTTTCTTGAAAAAAATCATTGGTGCGGCTTTCATTATATTGAGGTGATCATAATTCACTTGTTTAGAAAGTTGTCTCAAAGTATCTCCAATTGCATAATCACTAAAAATTTCGAAGGTGCTATCTTTACTTATTGCTGATAAAACTTGAACATATTGTTTATAGGTACCCGTTTTTATTACTCCTTTAGAAATAAGTTCCTGCTGAAAATCGTCCAATAGTCTCCCTAGTTCTTTGTAATATTTAGGATATTGATGTGCAATCTCTTTATTTATGGCTTCCTCATGAGTAATGGAAGATTCTTGAGATGCCAAAGGAGTAATGAATAATAGAATGATTATTAGTAAAATAAGACTAGCGGACTTCATAAAATATAATTACTTGTTTTTTAAAAAATAGTATTCATTATACTGTGTTGTTTTTTATAACTTTAAATACGATTCAATTATAAAGAAATCAATTGGTTATGGAAAACTTCGGTATCTCTTTTTCAATTGTGTTATTGTCATGGCAAACACTTTTTTTAGTGGTACTTTTAGTATGGACCTATTGTTTGATAGATATTATACGTCATAAGTTCAGAAATGATGGAAAAATTACTTGGTTTCTAATTGTCTTTTTTCTACCAATTTTAGGTTCAGCACTTTATCTGTCAACAGGAAAAACAAGACGTGTCATCTTAAATTGATTTCGATTTTCTATTTCATTTTTCGGTAATTTAGATTTTTAATTATTCTTCTTTAAAATATTTTATCTAGAAATGAGTAAGCGGCATACCTATTTAACTACAGTAGAATGGACAGGGAATAACGGTTCAGGTACTTCTAACTATCGGGATTTTGAAAGGAGTCATGTGGTATCTGTAACGAACAAACCCGATATCTTATGTTCATCTGATCCTGCTTTTCGGGGAGATGCTAACAAGTATAATCCAGAAGAGATGTTGGTATCTTCATTATCTTCTTGCCATATGCTATGGTATTTACATTTATGCTCAGAGGCAAAGGTAGTTGTGGTCGCATATGTTGATAACGCTACAGGTGTAATGGAAGAAACTTCTAGCGGTAGTGGTCATTTTAGAGAAGTAAGGTTAAACCCAGTGGTAACCGTAAAAGATGCTTCTATGGTTGAAAGGGCACAAACCTTACATGAAAAGGCTAATGATTATTGTTTCATTGCCAATTCTGTAAATTTTGAAGTCAAGCATCAAGCTACTTGTAAAGTGTTGGGTCAATAAGTTGTTTCCTACTTGAATATGATTTTAGAATGATTTTTTTTGAACTTTTAATAGGTTCCGTCCCATATTAAATACGATAAGTTCTTCACTATACATGATTTGTCAACTAATCAGCCTAGCTTTGCACCTGAAATACAAAAGTGAATGTTATGCCATTGTTTACCGATTTAAAAATATCTAGAAACTTAGAAAAAGCACTTGAGGATTTAGGTTTTGAAAATACTACCCCTATTCAGGAAAAGGCTTTTCCTATTGTTATGAGTGGTAGCGATGTGGTTGGTATTGCACAAACAGGTACAGGTAAAACATTCGCATATTTACTTCCTATTTTAAATACCTTAAAGTTTTCAAAGGAAATTCATCCAAAAGTTATTGTTTTAGTGCCCACTCGTGAGTTGGTAGTGCAAGTTGTGGAAGAAGCAGAAAAGTTGGCCAAGTATTCAGGTACAAGGGTTTTAGGTGTATTTGGAGGAAAAAGTATGCTGAAACAAAAAGAGGCCTTGGCATCGGGCACAGATGTGCTGGTAGCCACGCCTGCACGTTTATATGATTTGATATTAACAAAAGCTGTTCAACTAAAACAAGTTAAGAAACTTGTTATTGATGAGGTCGATGTTATGTTAGATCTAGGCTTTAGGTTTCAGTTGATAAATATATTTGAGTTATTACCCCAGAGAAGACAGAATATAATGTTCTCTGCCACCATGACAGATGATATTGAAATGTTCATTACCGATTTTTTCACCGGTGTTCAAAAGATAGCTGTTGCGGTAAGTGGTACACCATTGGAGAATATTGCACAATTTGCCTATGCTACACCTAATTTTTATACCAAAGTGAATCTTGTAGTGAAGTTATTGCAAGATGAAGCGGTGTATAATAAAGTCTTGGTCTTTGTTTCTAGTAAACGAAGTGCTGACCTACTGTTCAAAGAGTTATCTGAATTTTTTAGTGAAGAGATATGCATTATACACTCCAATAAAACACAAAACTACAGATTACGTTCTATAAATCAATTCGATGAGGGCAAGAACCGTATTCTTGTAACTACAGATGTTATGGCACGTGGGTTGGACTTGCAAGAGATATCGCATGTTATAAACTTTGACACACCTACTTATCCTGAAAATTACATGCACCGAATTGGAAGAACGGGCAGGGCAGAGAAAGAAGGTACATCGATCTTGCTTTTTACACCAAAAGAGGAAGATGCAAAAAATGCTATTGAAGACTTAATGTCATACAAGGTAAACTTATTACCATTGCCAGAAGATGTGGAAATTGCCACACAACTTACTTTCGACGAGCAGCCAAAGCATAGAGAGCGTGAAAACCCGTTAAATATTAATGAAGAGGAACGTGGTGAAAGTTTTCATGAGAAATCTGAAAAGAACAGGAAAGAAAATCAAGGAGGGTCGTATAAGCGTATCATTAAAAATAAATACTCTAAACCAAAGACGCGTGGAGATAAAAACTACGGTAAACGCGGAAGAAACAAAAAATAATTTGATGCTTTTCCTATCGCATTCTTGATTGTTTTTGCACATTTTGTAAAACAGAATATCGATGAAATGCACACCGTTTCGATATGCTGTATTTAGGGCAAAAACCGTTCGTCGACACTTTATGTCTATTCATCATAAATATCTACACTAGCCGAAAATTATAGCAGTTTAGCGAGGTGAACGGGCATGTTTACTAAGCTGAGGGTACTTTTATATTGTTCAATAATACGATATGAAAGCATTTTTCACCCTACTAGTTTTAATTTTTGCCGGAGCAATTGCGTTGGCCCAAACACCCCAAACAGATGATAAAGTTCACACTACTGAAATGGGTATTGTTATGGTTGATAGCCTTAATGATTTTAAGCCTAAGAAAAAGATTGATATCACTGAAGAAACATCTGTAGCCCGTTTATACAGATACAAGAACGCAAGGGTTAACAAAGAATTGGCATTTATTACCAACAAGAGTTATGGTAAATTGGCATAATCTTTGCCATATATTAAAAGGTGCAACGAAGCACCTTATAAATTTAAAATTATGATGTTACTTACACTTTTAGTACCGGCTTTGATAATAGTAGTAGCGGTTGCAGTTTCTTCAAATGACAAGAAAAAATTACGTCCAATAAAAGTACCTGTGAACAAACGTAAGTTTTAATTTTTTACACCGGGCTGCTTAATGGTATAATTACTTTTTGCTTTTGCCTCATCTACTTGTCGTTTAACGTCTGCCAGTAAAGCTTTGGAATCGTAAATGATACCATCTTTAACGGTATATTTAACCCCACCAACACGAACCACCTCATTGTCTTCGGTAAGCTTTATCGCTCCCGTACCGTATAATACTTTGAAATTTTGAAGAGGATTTTCTTCAACGATTACAAAATCTGCCAGTTTGCCAATGCTAACTGTGCCAATTTGGTCATCCATACCTAGGGCTTCGGCTCCGTTTAAGGTTGCCGATTGTATAATTTCCAATGGGTGAAAACCCGCTTCGCGTAATAATTCCATTTCCCTTATATATGCAAAACCATATAGTTGAAATATAAAACCAGAATCTGAACCTGTAGTTACTCTACCGCCTCTGTTTTTATATTCGTTGACAAAGGTCATCCAAAGTTTGTAATTGTGTTTCCAGGCAACTTCTTGCTCTGTACCCCAATCGTGCCAGTATGATCCATGTGAGACCTTGCTTGGTTGATAAAACTCCCATAAAGAAGGTAAGGTATAGTCCTCATGCCATTCTGCTCTTCTGGCACGTTGTAAATCTCTACTTGCTTCATAGATATTAAACGTAGGGTCTAAGGTGAAATCCAGTTCAAGTAATTCGTTCATCACATTATTCCAATGTTCAGAATAGGGTTTTGCTGCTTGCGCCCATAATTTTCCGGCGTTCTCAAAGCGGTCTTGTTCGTTTTGGTAATTGTAATCCAGCGGAAAATCTTGCACTGTACGATCATCAAAAAGAGCTTCAGGCAAACCGTACCAATGCTCCATAGATGTTAGTCCTGCCCTTGCTGAATGTAATACATTCCATCGGGCTACGCTCATTTGTGCATGGTGGCAGGCGGAACCTAATCCTAATTTTTTATTCTCGTCTAATGCAGCTGCCATAATCTCTGGTTCGGCACCGAAGAATTTAATACCGTCTGCACCTTTTTTTGCATTTGCACGTACCCACTCTCGAGCTTGCTCTGGGGTTGAAATGGGAACATCGTTTAAAGGGTTAAAAGATGCACTAGTTTGTCCAAATGCCGTATATGATATTATACGCGGGGCAATAATTTCGTTTTTCTCGCTTTTACGTTTTAGGTCTAGGGTGTAGTCAATACCTCTACCGGCAACTTCACGGGCAGTAGTTACGCCATGTGCCATCCATAGTTTAAAAACATAGTCTGGGTCTGCATCCTGCGCATCACCTCCAATATGCGTATGCATATCTATAAACCCGGGCATTAGGTACATACCGGTACAGTCTAACTCTTTACCGCCGGGTTTTAATTGTGGTCTTTTTGAATCGTTGATAGCAACTCCGGGGTAACCCACAACCTTTATATCTTTAATGATGTTATTTTCTACAACAATATCAATAGGACCTTGTGGTGGAGCTCCATTTCCGTTTATGAGCATTACACCTCTAATGATCATTTGATTGTGCGGACCATCACCTTCAAGTGATTGGGCGTTAACAGAGAATAAAACGGATAAGAGCATTGCTGCAACAAGCAGTTCTTTGCGAAACATAAGGTGGTAGTTTGAGTTAGTTACTTTAAATATAAAGAAAGCAACAGAAAGAACGGTCAACGCAACTCAACTTTACCAATAAATAACGGATTTGATATTTATGACCTATTCTAATTAAGCAACGGGAGATAATTGCTGCTTTATTTCATGGAATTTGATAATATAATTAGTTCCTTTTTTAGTCATGTCTCTGGTAATGGTTCCTTTTAACTGACGTGTTAGGTTGTGAATTAGTTTTAACCCTAACGATTTTGTTGTTTTGTAGTTCACCGTCTCTGGGAAACCAACACCATTATCACCAATTTCTAAAATATAGCAATTTTTCTGTTCGGTATCTTCTTGTAGTTTAATACTGATGATACCTTCTTTATCACCTTCAATACCATATTTTAAAGCATTGGTCAAAGCTTCATTGATTAAAAGACCTAAAGGTATGGCGGTATCTATACCTAACTTAATATCTGGAATGTCTATTTTAAAATCTACATGGTTATCATTGCCTTTTATGGATCTTATAAGGTATTCTCCTAGTTCTTGTACATAAGATTTGTATTCAATATGGCTAATGTCATTACGCATATATAACATTTCATGAACCATGGCCATGGCGATAACCCTGTTTTGTGTACCCTTTAAAAGTCCTTTCATAGGGCCGTTATCTATATTTCTGGATTGTAAGCTTAGTAGACTGGAAACCGTTTGTAAATTATTCTTTACCCTATGGTGTACTTCTTTTAATAGGTTTTCTTTTTCATGGACCTGTAAATACAACGCTTTTTTAGAACTATACATAGCGTTATAGGTCTTTAATAAAGTTTTGCCCAAAGTGTTACCTAATATAAAAACAGAAAATAAAACGGATACCAAGCTAAATATTGGTCTTGATGCTTCCGGTACGTAATTTTCCGTAATACGTAATTCTGGAATTGTTTGTGTGAAAATTAAAAGAATCAGTAATATGATAATATTAAGGTAAATTCTTCCATAACGTGTACTGTAGATAAATCCGCCAAAGGCAATTAATGGAATCATAAATATGAACGGACTATTAATACCGCCACTATAAAAGGTAATTACTACTGCGGCAATAAGCCCAATAATAGAAGAGAAATTGAATGTGGGTAAAATAATTTTATGAACCCTAAAATATAAAAGATTGATAAGATTCAATGCAGCAAAGGCAAGAAATACAAAAGGGATTACTTGGGTAATATTTAAAAAGAAATAGCACAATGCTCCAAATAATAAGGAGATAATGCTTGTGGTATAATTTACCCTTAAAAATAGTTTGGTTTTATCCTGTAGACGTTCTTTGTCAATGGTAAATCCGGGCATAGATATTATTTATGTACTAGAAAACATACGAATTACGTAATGTAAATCTAATTATGTTTTTATCATTATACTAGTAATTTCTGCTTTAGTATAGTTAAAACGACGAATATTTTTCTGAATTACATATTTTTTTTGTCTAAATAATGGTTAAAAATATGAAATAAACTGTTAATGGTTCATTTCACTTCTAATTCGAAAAAATCTAAAGTAAAACTGAATTCTTTATATGTAGTTTATTTTAAGTAAGTTAAACTGTAAAATAAAAAAGGCATCCAAATCTGGATGCCTTTTTGAAATTATAATTCTTAACTCGTTTAGTCTTGAGTTAAAACCCACGACCCATTTTGTAAAAGTGGCTCGGCTTGTTTAAATTTTACCGTTTTACTTTCTCCACTCATTACATTTTTAATGGTAACTCGCTCGTTTCTTCCAATTTTTGGTTGTTCCCTTGTAATTGTTTCAGTAACGGCAGGACGCTGAGTTTGGTTTTGACTAACTGCTCTACTACGTGCCGCTAACTCATCGCTATTAGGAATTTCTTCTTTCGTAGTCTGTAGATTTTCCTTTTTTCTGATGTTTCTTTCTTCTTGAATGGCACTTGCATTTTCAGAAGGTAATTCTCCTTTAAAAAGGAAAGAAACCACTTCTTTGTTTACCTTTTCGATCATTGATTTAAAAAGTTCGAATGCTTCGAACTTATAAATCAATAAAGGATCTTTTTGTTCGTGAACGGCCAATTGAACAGATTGTTTCAATTCATCCATCTTACGAAGATGTGTTTTCCAAGAATCATCGATAATCGCCAATGAAATATTCTTTTCAAAATCGGTGATCAACTGCTTACCGTTACTATCGTATGCTTCTTGAAGGTTGGTAACAACATTCAAACTTTTGATACCATCGGTAAAAGGTACTACAATACGCTCAAAATTATTGGCATTGTCTTCATGCACTTTTTTAATAACTGGGAAAGCTGCAGCTGCATTGCGCTCCATTTTATCATTGTAATGCTCGTAAGCCGCCTTGTATATTTTTCCGGTAATTTCTTGTGCAGATAATTTATTGAATTCCGTTTCCTCTACCGGAGCCGTCATTGAAAAATACTTGATCAATTCAAACTCTAAGTTTTTATAGTCATTGGCTGCCTTGTTGCTTTCAACAATTACTTCACAGGTATCATATACCATGTTGGCGATATCCAATTTTAAACGCTCACCTTGTAAGGCATGGCGTCTTCTTTTATACACAACTTCACGTTGTGCGTTCATAACATCATCATATTCTAACAGACGCTTACGTACACCAAAGTTGTTTTCTTCTACTTTTTTCTGTGCGCGTTCTATAGATTTGGTCATCATGCTATGCTGAATTACTTCACCATCTTCCAAGCCCATCTTGTCCATCATTTTAGCAACCCTATCAGAACCAAATAAACGCATTAGGTTATCTTCCAAAGAAACATAAAACTGTGAACTTCCCGGATCTCCTTGACGACCGGAACGACCACGTAACTGTCTGTCAACTCGACGAGAGTCATGTCTTTCTGTACCGATAATTGCCAAACCGCCTGCTTTTTTGACTTCGTCGGACAATTTAATATCGGTACCACGACCAGCCATGTTCGTTGCAATGGTTACTACACCAGCATTACCTGCCTCTGCAACAACATCTGCTTCTTTTTTATGCAGTTTTGCGTTCAATACATTGTGAGGTACTTTACGTACGCTCAATAGTTTTGATAATAATTCTGATATTTCAACCGAAGTTGTACCGATCAATACCGGTCTTCCCGCTTTACTGATTTTGGTTACCTCTTCAATAATAGCGTTGTATTTTTCCCTTTTGGTCTTATAGATAAGGTCATTTTTATCTTCCCTTGCTATTGGTCTGTTGGTTGGAATTTCCATAACATCCAACTTATAGATTTCCCAGAATTCACCAGCTTCTGTAACAGCAGTACCCGTCATACCAGATAATTTGCTGTACATTCTAAAGTAGTTCTGTAAGGTAACCGTTGCAAAAGTTTGTGTCAATGCTTCGATTTTTACATTCTCTTTTGCTTCAATAGCTTGGTGCAATCCGTCAGAGTATCTACGGCCATCCATAATACGACCGGTTTGCTCATCTACGATCATCACCTTATTGTCCATAACCACATACTCCGTATCTTTTTCAAATAGGGTATAAGCCTTTAATAATTGGCTCATGGTATGTATACGTTCACTCTTTACGGTAAAATCTTTAAAAAGCTCTTCTTTTAACTCGGCCTCTTTTTCTATTTCTAGATTTTGATTTTCGATTTTCGCGATTTCTGCACCTATATCGGGCATTACAAAGAAGTCCTTATCTTGCTCACCAGAAATGTAGTTAACACCTTTGTCCGTTAATTCTATCTGGTTGTTCTTTTCGTCTATTACAAAAAGTAAGTCTTCATCAACAACAGGCATTTCCCTGTTATTATCTTGCATGTAGAAATTCTCTGTTTTTTGAAGTAGTTGTTTTACTCCTTCTTCACTTAAGAATTTTATTAAAGCTTTATTTTTTGGGAGACCACGATATACTCTAAGTAATAAGAAACCACCTTCTTTAGTGTCACCTTCGGCAATCAACTTTTTAGCCTCTGCCAATACACCGGTTAAGTGTTGACGTTGTTTTCTTACAATCTCGTCAACCTTAGGTTTAAGTTCATTGAATTCATGGCGATCACCTTCTGGTACCGGACCAGATATGATCAATGGTGTACGTGCATCATCGACCAAAACAGAATCGACCTCATCGACAATGGCATAATTATGTGGGCGTTGAACCAAATCTTTTGGTGTGTGCGCCATGTTGTCCCTAAGATAATCGAAACCAAATTCGTTATTGGTACCATAGGTAATATCTGCATTATAGGCTGCTCGTCTACCATCAGAATTAGGTCTGTGGTAATCTATACAATCTACAGATAGTCCGTGAAATTGAAAAATAGGAGCCATCCAAGCACTATCCCTTTTTGCTAAATAATCGTTTACGGTTACCAAATGTGCACCGTTTCCGCTTAAAGCATTTAAGTATAGGGGCAATGTAGCTACAAGGGTTTTACCTTCACCTGTTTGCATCTCTGCAATTTTTCCTTGGTGCATGGCAATACCACCAATTAATTGTACATCATAATGTACCATGTCCCAAGTAACTTCTTTACCGGCAGCATCCCATGAATTTTTCCAAATGGCATCTGTACCGTCAAGGGTTACATAGTCTTTTGAGCCTGACAACGTTCTGTCATATTCAGAAGCAGTTACCTTTATTGTCTCATTATTGGCAAAACGTTTTGCGGTTTCTTTAACCACGGCAAAAGCTTCGGGTAATATATTATTAAGGGTTTCTTCAGAAATAGTGTAAGCTTCTGCTTTTAACTTATCTATTTCTGTATAGATATCTTCGTTCTTGTCAATATCGGTCGAGTTTTTTACCTCTTCCTCTAAAGTGCTAATTTGATCTGTCTTTTCTTTGATAGCATCTTGTATAGCTCTTTTAAACTCTATGGTTTTTTGCCTTAGTTCATCGTGGCTAAGCTGTTCAAGCTGCGATTCAAATGATTTTATTTTATCTACTAAAGGCTGCAATTCCTTTACGTCTTTCTGTGATTTGTCACCAACAAAAGCCTTTAGGATGGAATTAATGAAACTCATATTTTTTATACTATTAGAATTGAAACTTTCTACACTGTTATATGGTAAGAATAAATTTCAAAATATTTTAGAGCCGATAAATATTTTCGACGCTATAAAAGAGCAAAAGGTATTCCAGTCTTGATTTTTCGACCGAATTACCCAAAAACATGTCAAAATTACATAAAAAAAAAGCCTCCAAGGAGACTTTTTAGTAGTAATTATGATATCGAATATTAATATTCGTCCTCGTTCCAGAGGTAGTCTTCTTCCGTAGGATAGTCCGGCCAAATTTCTTCGATAGATTCATATATCTCGCCACCTTCTTCTTCCATAGACTGTAAATTTTCTACGACTTCTAATGGGGCTCCAGTTCTGATGGAGTAATCTATTAACTCATCTTTACTTGCCGGCCAAGGTGCATCACTCAAATAAGATGCTAATTCTAATGTCCAATACATAGTAATTGTTTGATTTTAATTTTTTGCAAAAGTAATTTTTAAATCGAGACAGCAAAGAAATTAAGTGTAAATTTCAAGTTATCGTGATATTTTTTTTGCATTTGTTTATTGATAACGAATAAATTACGGAATTATTAGTCCTTTTTTTTAGGGATCCATTTTATTTCATTCGCATGTAGATTATACGACAATTTTCGTGCCAATACAAATAGATAATCAGAAAGTCTATTTAAGAACATTAAAACGTTCGTATCAAATGGTTCAGATTCGTATAATAAAGTTGCTATTCTTTCTGCTCTTCTACAAACAGTTCTTGCTATATGACAGTATGACACTGTGGTGTGGCCCCCAGGAAGAATAAAATGTGTCATTTGTGGAAGTTCACCATCCATTTCATCAATAGCCTGTTCTAAAAATTTAATTTCAGAAAGACCAACTTTCGTGATTTTTAATCTTTCTTCACCATTTTTAAGAATTTCTTTTTCTGGATCTGTGGCTAAAATAGCGCCTACCGTAAACAAGTGTTGTTGAATTACTATCAATTGTTGTTGGTGGGTTTCATCTACCTTTTGATCTCTAATAAGGCCAAGCCAAGAATTTAATTCATCTACCGTTCCATAACTATCAATACGTATATGATGCTTGGGCACGCGCGTGCCTCCAAAAAGACCTGTTGTACCGTCATCACCTGTTTTGGTATATACTTTCATTTTAAATTTTCTGGAGTTAAGCTATAAACGAGGTTGTTTGATAATCGTAAGATGGGCAGTGGTAAGAATACTTCTATTCTTCATTTTTGGATTTACGCTTGTAATCTTCCATGAACTTTCTAGATTTACGAGCGTTAGATTTACCCTTGTTTGTTATTCGTATGGCTATGTAAATAGCGAATACAACCCCTAATACAATATATATAGTATTATTCTGCATTGTAAATTACTTTAGTTTAAAATTACTGGTTTAAATCCGTATTTTAAAATGTTCCTTTTCTTGTTCTTTTCTAAAGAAAACGAGACCACAATAAAAGAGATCAATGGTGACACGAACATGCTTTAATTCTTTCAGTTGCATCCATTTTTCGAAATTCTGTCGATTTTTATGAATTCCGTCTAAAAGCAACATCGAATCATTTGATAATTTATTCATATTAAATTCGGTCTCATCTAAATCGGACATCTTACCAAAAACAATATCGGCGTGGCTATCAACGATGGATATACTTGGGCAATTCTTTTTTATTTTTTCTTCGGATATTTTATCGGACTTCAATAACTGAAGCGTTTTATATTCAAAATAAGTAAGACTCTTAACAAGTATTTTTAAGGATATTGGAAGCTTAATTTTCGTTTTTCGGTAAAGGCATTTGGTGACATAGTTATATACGAAAGGTGAATGTACACCGTGTTGGTTGGTGGCAGAAAAAAGAAATTTTAAATAAGAAATTAAGCGGTACACGTTTTACTTTTTCAATTTTGCCAAAAGTAAGAATAGTGATGCAACTAATATATTATAGGGAACGATTATTATTAGTAAGTAGTAAGTACAGGTAAGAAATGGGGCAGGTGAAGATCGGGGGCGAAAAGGAAATTTAATAATGGTATTAAGAAAGTTTAGCTCTGTTCAATTTCGTAGCGAACTTTAAAGCCTTGATCACTCTGTTGTTTTTGTTCTTGTACAACCTTGCAACTTCGATCGTGTTTTCGGTTTCGATAGTCGGAACAACGATATCATTATTTTCAATTGTCTCAACCATCTCTACTTGTACAGTTTCGATCTCTAAAGAAACGTTCTCTTCGTTAGCCTGTGCCTGAGCGAAGAAACATGTGAAGAAAAGAGCGGTTAAAAGAATAATTGATTTCATAATATTTGTTTTACACTGCTAAAGTACAGGCAAGACCAAACATATTTTGCCGCTCGTCGTCGGTTACTATTTAACTATAGACGAATGGTAATTAGGGTTCGATTATTAATTTGAGCGAACTGTGAATTTCTAGTATATCAGCATAGGAAAACAAGCGTATCGGCTGTAGGCATTGATGTTGTTTGAGTTTTGCGTTTTGATAAAGCTAACTATAGAATGAAGTACGATGCCCGGCCGAACTGTCATTGCATCTTGAAATTGAATTTGATTTTTGAGCTTGAACTTGATTTTTTAACTTGAATGTAAAGTAGGTTACGGTAAGAAATGGGATAGGTGAAGATCGGGGGCGAAAAGGAAATTTGATAATTTTATTAAGAAAGTTTAGCTCTGTTCAATTTAGTAGCGAACTTTAAAGCCTTGATTACCCTGTTGTTTTTGTTCTTGTATAATCTTGCAACTTCGATCGTGTTTTCGTTTTCGATAGTTGGAACAACGATATCATTACTTTCAATTGTCTCAACCATCTTTACTTGTACAGTTTCGATCTCTAAAGAAACATTCTCTTCGTTAGCCTGTGCCTGAGCGAAGAAACATGTGAAGAAAAGAGCGGTTAAAAGAATAATTGATTTCATAATATTTGTTTTACACTGCTAAAGTACAGGCAAGAACAAACATATTTTGCCGCTCATAGTTGGGCGACATTTAACTATAGACGAATGGTAAAAACCATTCGTCTACTATTTTAATCAAGTATTGAAAATATAATTTTGGGAGATGTAAAATTATTTATCCCTCCATAAGGGCAGAGAGTTCAAACCACCTTTCGGTTTTGTTATCTATTGCATCGGTAATGTCGTTCAACTCAATAGATAGATTCTTAATCTCATCACCACTTAACGAACCATCGGTGAATTTTTCTTGTAGCGCAACTTTAGATTTCTCCAGTTTTTGAATCTCTCTTTCCAACTTTTTAAATTCTTGTTGCTCTGCGTATGAGATTTTGGTAGTGGTGTCAGCTTCTTTCCAATTGGTCTTATTGCTAGATTGAGATTCTTTCTGCTCTCTTTTTTCTTGAATCTGGCTGTCTTCATAAGCACGATAATCAGAATAGTTTCCAGGAAAATCCTCTACCACCGCATCGCCCCTAAATACAAATAGGTGATCTACGATCTTATCCATAAAGTAACGATCATGAGATACTACCATTAAACATCCTTGAAAATCCATTAAGAAGCTTTCTAGAACATTTAAGGTAACAATGTCCAAATCGTTGGTAGGTTCATCTAGTATCAAGAAATTAGGATTCTGTATCAATATGGTACACAGATAAAGTCTTTTACGCTCTCCGCCACTTAATTTGTCCACAAAATCGTATTGCTTTTTTCTATCGAATAGAAAACGTTCCAATAACTGTTGTGCAGATATTTGTCTCCCTTTCATTAAAGGTATGTAATCACCAAATTCGCGAATTACATCTATGACCTTTTGACCTTCCTTTATTTTGATGCCTTTCTGGGTATAGTACCCAAATTTTATGGTGTCACCAACAATTACCTTACCGCTGTCTGGTTGGTCGCGTCCGCTTAGTATATTTAAAAATGTAGATTTACCCGTACCGTTCTTACCTATAATGCCAATACGCTCCCCTTTTTGAAAAACATATTCAAACTTGTCTAGAATAGGTTTGTTTGGAAAAGACTTCGATATTTTATGGAGCTCAAGAATTTTACTTCCCATACGCTCCATATTCAATTCTAGCTGAACTTGGTGGTCTTTTCTACGTTGACTTGCTTTATCTTTTATTACGGCAAAATCATCTATTCTAGATTTAGATTTGGTAGTACGAGCTTTTGGTTGCCTGCGCATCCAGGCCAGTTCTTTTTTAAAAAGAAGTTCTGTTTTATGATGTTCTACGGCTTCTTGTTCTATACGGGCTTCTTTCTTCTCCAAGTAATAAGAGTAGTTGCCTTTGTATGGATATAATTTACCGTTTTCGAGTTCTATGATTTCGTTGCATACGCGTTCCAAAAAGTATCTGTCGTGCGTAACCATGAACAAGGTCATGTTCTCTTTAGCAAAAAATTCTTCTAACCATTCGATCATTTCTAAATCTAAATGGTTGGTAGGCTCATCTAATACTAAAAGGTCTGGCTTGTTAATTAACGCATTTGCCAATGCCAAACGCTTTTTCTGTCCGCCGGATAATTTATCTACTTTGGCGGTTAGATCATCTAACTTTAACTTAGAAAGGATCTGTTTGTACTGGGTCTCAAAATCCCATGCCTGAAAACGATCCATAGCTTCAAATGCCTTTTGATATGCATCTGCATCTTCTGGATTTTGAAGGGCTTTCTCGTAATTTTTAATAACCTCAAGAACTTCATTGTCAGAAGCAAAAATAGTTTCCTCAATGGTTAAATTTGGATCCATTACAGGTTCTTGAGCAAGAAAAGATACCCGGGTAGATTTACGATAGTTTACCTGACCGCTGTCTGGGGTGTCGGCACCGGAAAGTATGTTAAGTATCGATGTTTTTCCTGTACCGTTTTTAGCGATCAAGGCTATTTTTTGGTCTTTGTTGATGCCAAAAGAAAGGTTATCAAAAAGTACCCTTTCGCCATAGGATTTTGAAATATTTTCAACCGTAAGTAAATTCATATAAGGATCACTAAATTTTATTTTTTGATTGAGATTTCTTTTCTAATATGATGTATCAAGTACAAGTAGCGCATAGCTAAAGCTAACATTATCAAGATTAATAATATTGAAAACACTTGAATTTTAAAAACCCATAATACACATGTAATACCTAATAAAATGGTTAGAAAAATGGTGTAGGTAAGCATCCATTTGGGTATTGTTTTCTTTACTAGTATAAATGCAATAACAAGGTTAGGGGCAAAAGCCCAAAGCGCATTAAAATTTGCCTTAGTCGCTAAGTGATCCGTCGCAAACCATAAAAAGGCAATTAACACACCTGCTATTCCTGTGATAAAAAAGAGAGCAAAATCTAACCACTTACTTCGTTCTCTATTATTATAGTCCTTAAAGGTGATATAGCCAACTAGTAGTACCAATAGTCCCAACCAATAGGCAGGGCTTAAATAAAACGGAGAATCATCTACTTGTTCAGGAATATCGACCAAAACGGTTTCTTCGTTGACTATTGGTTTACCGTTTATAGTAGTATGCTTCATTTGTTCATAAACATAAATAGGAAGAAACAAATGCTCGTACGGACTCGCCTTACGGTCAATTACAGAACCCAATGCCAGGTCTATGCCGAAGTTGGACCAAGTGTTGGGGTTTAATTTTAGGCGAATTAATTCTCTAAACGTAAGATGTTCTTTTAAGTAACTATAATCAAAATCAAAGTCACTACCCAAGGTCTTTTCAAAAACCATTGGTATACGAGTAGCACAATTATCAAAAAGAAAATCGTATTTGTATTTTTTATTTTCCGGCAACAAATTGTGCTCTAAAAATGTAACAATAGCATTGCGTTGCTCTAAGGTTAAATCTAAACTTTGCTCTCGTACCCACCTTTTTTCTTGCTGATACCCATATTTAAAATATTTAAACGGTATACGTGAAATGGTATAGGAAAGCTTACCACGGGTAAAATTCAAATAGAAGTTGGGGTCCTCAAAGTCATAGGTGCCATAACCGTAAACTTCATCAATACCTAGCGTCGGGTCTTGTAAACGAATTGCACTATGCCCAAATTTTGCAGCCAATTCTTCGCCTGTACCTACCGTTAAAAGACTTATTTTAGATAACGGAGATAGCTGGGCATTTTGAGAGTACCCACAAAATGCGGAGAAAAGTATTAGGAATAAGAAAGTGATTTTTTTGAACATAACCGTACTAGTCCATAGCAGGTACAAAGATGCGAATAATAACAGACTTCGCTGATATTGGTTTTTTATAATTTTTTGTAAAAGGCATTTACTTGTGTTTATGAATCTGTTTAAATGAAAAAGCCACCTAAATTAGGTGGCTTTTAAAATCTAATACTAGATAAGATTACTATGAAATAGTTACCACAAGATCATCTTGCTTTACCATACTGCCTTCCTTTAAGCTAATGGATTGTACTGTACCCGACTTATATGCTGTAACCGTTGTTTCCATTTTCATGGCTTCAATAACGAATAACGGATCGTTTTCTTTTACGTCTTGACCTTTTTTGACTAAAACTTTATACAATGAACCTTGTAAAGGAGCACCGATTTGATCGGTATTAGCCGAATCTATTTTTTCATTTTCCTCAATTTTTAAATTCAAGGAAGTGTCTAAAACATCAACGAATCTATTTTCCCCGTTTACTTGAAAGAATACGGTTCTCATACCCAGCTCATTCGGTATACCTACAGATAGTAATCTTATTATTACCGTTTTACCAGGTTCTAACTCTATTAAGGTTTCTTCACGTAATTTCATTCCGTAGAAGAAATGTTTGGTAGGTACCAGTGCTAAGTTGCCGTAAAGCTTATAATTCTCATGAGCTTTCTTGAATACCTTTGGGTAAAGGGTGTATGAAAGAAAATCTTCCATTTCAATGGCACGTGTAAATCCTTTTTGAAATTTCTTTTTAAAGGCTTTGAATTCCTTGTCAAAATCAGTTGGAGCCAAATGGGCATTAGGTCTATTCTTATATGGTTTTTTATTTTTAAGAATTATTTTTTGAAGCTTTTTAGGAAATCCGCCAACGGGCTGACCTAAATCTCCCATAAAGAAACTTATAACAGATTCTGGAAACGAAATTTCTTCTCCACGTGTCATTACATCTTCAGTAGTAAGTTCATTCGTTACCAAGAATATAGCCATGTCGCCAACTACTTTTGAACTCGGTGTAACTTTAATCAGGTTTCCAAATAGTTTATTGACATCGGCATACATTTTCTTTACTTCATCAAAGCGGTCTCCAAGTCCCAATGCTGTTGCTTGCGGACGTAAGTTTGAATACTGCCCACCAGGTATTTCATGACCATATACTTCTGCGGTACCAGATTTTAATCCCGATTCAAATGGGTAGTATAATTCTCTGGTATCTTCCCAGAAATTAGAGAACTGATTCAGCTTCGGCATATCAAACTCATGTGCCCTTGGCTGACCCTTCATCATTTCAACTACCGAATTAAAGTTGGGCTGAGATGTTAAGCCGGATAATCCGCCTAGCGCTACATCGACCACATCAACACCTGCTTCGATAGCCTTTAAATACATAGCCGTTTGTAATGAGGAGGTGTCATGCGTATGTAAATGAATAGGTAACTTTACCGTGTCCTTTAATGCGGTTACCAGTTCTGTGGCAGCATAGGGTTTTAATAGACCCGCCATGTCTTTTATGGCAATCATATGCGCACCGGCATTTTCTAGGTCTTTTGCTAGCTGAGTGTAATATTTTAAGTTGTACTTGGTTTCGTTTACATCTAGAATATCACCCGTATAACTCAACGCTGCTTCTGCAATTCCACCTGTTTTATTACGTACATAATTAATGCTGGGCTCCATGGCTTTTACCCAGTTGAGCGAATCAAAAATCCTGAATATATCTACGCCGTTCTCCCAAGATTTCTCAACGAATTTTTCAATTAAATTATCTGGGTATGCTTTATAACCTACTCCGTTTGATCCACGTAATAACATTTGGAACAATATATTAGGTACTGCCTTACGAAGTTCACGTAGTCGTGTCCACGGACTTTCATGTAAGAATCGCATACAAACATCAAAAGTTGCCCCTCCCCAAACTTCCATACTAAAAGTATTCGGGTGATTTTTAGCATAGCTTTCAGCAACACGCAACATGTCATAGGTACGCATTCTTGTTGCCAATAGAGACTGATGGGCATCTCGCATGGTGGTGTCCGTGAAATGAATCTTCTTTTCATCCATTAACCAAGCACAAAATTTCTCGGGACCCATTTCGGTCAGCATATCTTTTGTTCCTTTCGGATGTGCTTCTAATGGATTGAATTTAGGAACCTTCGCGTTTCTAAAGACTTTGTTTTCGTCTATATACTTAACATCGGAATTACCGTTTACAATAACTTCCGCTAAGAAATTAACTACCTTAGATGTTCTGTCTTGGGGTAGTTTAATATCAAATAGGGCAGGCGTATTTTGAATAAAATTAACTGTTACCTTGCCATCTTTGAATGTTGGGTGCTGAATAACATTCTGTAAAAAGTGAATGTTGGTTTTTACACCTCTAATTCTAAATTCCTTTAAGGCGCGAACCATTTTACGGGTTGCACCATCTAATGTTCTACCGTGAGACGATACCTTGACTAACATAGAATCAAAAAACGGACTTACTTGGTAGCCCTGATAAATACTACCCGCATCTAAACGAATACCCATACCGGAAGCACTTCTATATGTAGTTACGGTACCGTAATCTGGGGTAAAGTTGTTTGCTGGGTCTTCTGTTGTTAATCTGCATTGTAAAGCAAAGCCGTAGGTGGCAATGGTTTCTTGTCCGTATATTTTAATTTGCTGACTGTCTAGCTTGTAATTTCCGGCGACAAAGATTTGTGTTTTTACCAAATCTATTCCAGTAACCATTTCCGTTACCGTATGTTCTACTTGAATTCTAGGGTTAACTTCAATGAAATAGATGTTGTCGTCCCTATCTACCAAAAACTCTACGGTACCTATATTATTATAGTTGACCTCTTTGGCAATATCAACGGCATATTTGTACAAGTTCTGTTTAACCTCTTCATTTAAATTGTGCGAAGGTGCAATCTCTACCACTTTTTGATGACGGCGTTGTACAGAGCAGTCGCGTTCGTGCAAGTGACGAATATTACCATGGTTATCGGCAACGATCTGTACTTCTATATGCTTGGGTTCTTCAACATATTTTTCAAGAAACATGGTATCATCGCCAAAAGCATTTAGGGCTTCATTTCGGGCAGAGTCAAAATTCATTTCTATATCTTCATCTTTTCTAATGATTCTCATGCCTCTTCCTCCACCACCAGATGCAGCTTTCAGCATTATTGGGTATCCAATTTTAGTTGCTTCTGCCAAAGCAACTTTTACAGAGGTCAGTTTCTTTTTGTTGCTCTCTATAATGGGTACGTTACATTTTACCGCAACTTTCTTTGCCGTTATCTTATCTCCTAAGGCATCCATTACTTTTGGATCCGGACCTATGAAAATGATATCATTGGCGGCACATTGCCTTGCAAATTCAGAGTTTTCAGATAGAAAGCCGTACCCTGGGTGAATGGCGTCTACATTCTTCGCTTTTGCCAAGGCAATAATTTGTGGAATATCTAAATATGGTTTTAATGGCTGATTGTCTTCACCTATTTGGTAAGACTCATCTGCTTTGTTTCGGTGTTGAGAATATCGGTCTTCATAAGTGTAAATGGCAACCGTCTTAATATTTAATTCGGTGCAGGCTCGTAATACACGTATAGCAATCTCACTTCGGTTAGCTACTAAAACCTTTTTAATCTTCATTTCTTGACAACATTTTAATGGTTAGTGTTATTTAATTTTGTTACAAAATTTCATTTTTTAGTGTAAATTGTTACAAAGGCTATAATTTAATTCTAATATATTAACTAAACAATGCTATGCATGCATAATATTTTTCATATCCTATTTATTTTGTGATATGTTGCTGTAAAAGTTAGGTTTTAATTTAAAGAAATCCACATAACTCCTAGTAAATCTGTAGATTATATCGATGTTTTTGGATTAAGTTATCATTAATGCTCGTAAAGCATGCCTGTTGCCTAGTGGTATTTTTCTTGCGAATATCTTTGCCACCGTTTAATTATATTATTTTTAGAGCAAATATTTTAGGATAGACCCAAAAGCAGGTTTGTTTTATACTTTACTTTAATGATTATGAAAAAACATATTCCAAATTTTATAACTCTTTTAAATGTTTTTTGCGGTTGTGTAGCTGCTGTTTTTGCCGTGTTGAACAAATTGGAAATTGCCGCTATTTTTGTAGCGTTAGGTATTTTCTTTGATTTTTTTGATGGATTGGCGGCACGTGCCCTTGATGTGAAAAGTGAATTGGGTTTACAGTTAGATTCGCTTGCGGACATGATTACGAGCGGACTAGTTCCCGGTATTGTTATGTTTCAATTATTGGCAATGTCTCAAACCAGTGGATGGGGAGATGGTTCTCACTTTTTTTTAGAAAGTAGTTCTCTCCAATTTAAAAATTTATTACCGTTTTTTGGGTTTGTAATTACGATGGCATCTGGCTATAGATTGGCTAAATTTAATATTGATGAAAATCAGACCTCTTCTTTTATAGGGCTACCAACACCGGCAAATGCCTTATTGATACTTTCCTTGCCACTTATATTGATGTATCAGAATAATGAATTTCTAAATACATTGATTCTTAACCAATGGTTCTTATTTATTTTGACTATCCTAAGTGCTTATTTGTTAAATGCCAATATACCATTGTTCGCCTTAAAGTTTAAAAATACAAGTTTTAAGGATAATGCTATGCGGTATATCTTTATCATTATTAGTTTGGTGTTAATTGTAACCATGAAATTCATGGCTATTCCTTTAATTATTCTGTTTTATGTAGTAAGTTCTATTATACAAGAGAGACTTTAATAATACATTAAATAGGAAGAAGCATTATGGAAAATGAAGAATATGAATATTGGTTAAGCGGTCCTATACCCAATGTGCCTAATTTATTACAACCAGCCGCACATGCTTTATTACAGAGCGAGCGAGAATTAAAGAAATACACTGAAGATTTCCCTAAGGAATTATTATGGGCGAAAACCGCCGGTAGGGCTTCCGTTGGTTTCCATATGAATCATATAACTGGTGTATTGGATAGAATGATCACCTATGCAAAAGGTGAATCGTTATCAGAGGAGCAGTTTCAATTTCTAAAAGCTGAGGGTTCTTTTAATCTAACTACTGAAGTAGCCGATTTGCAAGAGCAGTTTTCAACAAAGGTTGCGGAAGCTTTAGCATATTTTAAAACGTTACCAGAATCATCACTTTCTGAAAAAAGAACGGTGGGTAGAAAGAAATTGCCATCTACCGTAATCGGTCTCTTATTTCACGCTGCGGAGCATAGCCAAAGGCATATTGGTCAGTTATTGGTGACCGTTAGTGTACTGCAATCAAAGCTTTGATGAATCATTTTAATTAGTATTTACTAAGAGTATGGATACATCGGTAATAATCATCGGCGCAGGATTATCGGGTTTATTGACGGCATATCGTTTGCAAGAATTGGGTTTTGATGTTAAAGTATTAGAGGCACGAGATAGAATTGGTGGAAGAATACACACTTTACAATCGGGGAATACTAAAGTTGAAATGGGTGCTACATGGTTTAATGATAGTCATTTTCATTTATTGGACGTTGTAGAAGAATTCAAGGTTCCCTATTTTGAACAATTTATGACCGGTATCTCTTATTTTCAGACCTTTTCAAATGTGCCGCCTCAAGAAATAACGGTGCCGAATGATAGTCCTAGTTACCGATTTAAAAACGGAACTATTGATTTACTCAATTCAATAGCTGCTAAACTGAAACCAAATACCATCTTTTTAAGTGAAGAGGTTAATGAGGTTAATGTTTCAGAAAATAGCGCTGAGGTGAAAACAGTTGCTCGTACTTTAAATACAGATATCGTTATTACCACATTGCCACCAGCAGCATTAATAGATCAAATAACATTTACACCTCACTTACCTAATGAATTGGTTTCTTTAGCAGAACAAACCCACACTTGGATGCAAGATTCCATTAAAGTTGCCCTAACCTATAAAAAGCCGTTTTGGAGAACGCAAGGTAAGTCGGGAACGATATTTAGTAATGTGGGACCTTTGACCGAATTCTACGATCAATCTAATCTAGAAAATGAATCGTATGCCTTAGTTGGTTTTGCTTCGGGCAGCTGTGCTCGTTTCACTAAAGAACAGCGAATTGAAAAAATCGAGGCACAATTGAAATTGGTTTTTGGTGATGATTCCCTAAATTATGAATCGTATCATGAAACTGCATGGTATCAAGAAGAATTCACCAAATCTCATAGACAGGCAGATAATTTGTTTCCACATCAAAATGGAGGACATTCATTGTATCAAGAACCTTTATTTGATAATAAATTGTTTATTTCTGGTGCAGAAACATCAAAACATCACTCTGGTTACATGGAAGGCGCTATTTTTGCAGCTGAATCTGTTGTTGCAAAACTGAAAGGTTTGCACATAACACAGTCATAAATACATGTCAGTTACCTTATTGTCGTCTCCATTACAGGGCTTTACCGATTTTAGATTCCGTAATGCTTTCCATAAATATTTTGGAGGTATCGATACCTTCTATGCACCATACATTCGTTTAAACGGTAAAATGGTGATTAAAAATTCGTATCAAAAAGATCTTCAGCCAGAAAACAATACTACTTTAGAGGTAATACCTCAAGTAATGACGGGTGATGCAGATGAGTTTTTGTTCGTCATTAAATACATACAGAGTTTAGGGTATAAAGAACTAAACTGGATTTTGGGTTGTCCATATCCTATGGTTACAAAACAAGGTATGGGTAGTGGACTCATTTGTAATCCGGAGAAAATTGACCATATTTTAAAACGCGCCCACGAAGAAACCGATGTGGTGGTATCCATGAAAATGCGAATGGGTTATGAAAATGCAGAAGAGATTTTAGACGTTTTTCCTATTCTAGATAAGTATCCGTTAAAGAATATAGCCATCCACGCACGTATAGGCAAGCAACTGTATAAAGGCGGAGTAGATTTAGATGCTTTTCAGAACTGTACGGAAAGTACCAAACATACATTATATTATAATGGTGATATTACTACTGTAGCTAAGTTTCAGGAAATGAAAGAGCGTTTTCCTAATATTGAGCATTTTATGATGGGAAGAGGGTTAATTGCCGACCCATTTCTACCAAGTATGATCAAGAACAATACCACCGAATACCCAAAAGACCGCTGGAAGATTTTTTCGGAATTTCATGATACGATATACCAGCAATATGATGAAGCTTTATCTGGACCAACACCTATTAAAATGAAAATGAGAGGATTTTGGGAGTATTTTGCACTGTCAACATCTAATCCGCACAAAGCATTCAAGAAAATAAAAAAGGCTAATAATCCGAGAGCATATCAACAAGCGGTGCGTGAGATATTGAATAATGAGTAGAGTAACGGTTATCTTTGCAGTATTGTTCTAAAAATCGCTTGTGAAAGACCTTCTTTTAATAACACCTCCTTTTACCCAGTTAAATACTCCGTATCCGGCAACGGCTTATATTAAAGGGTTTTTGAATACAAAAGGTATTTCTTCTTTTCAGTCCGATTTAGGAATAGAGGTAATTCTATCCCTCTTCAATAAAAATACATTTCAAAAACTATTCGAAATAGCCTACGAAACAGATGCTATTGTTACTGAAAACACGCAAAGAATATATGCCCTTAGACATGAGTATCTAAAAACATTAGACGCTATAATCCTATTTTTACAGGGTAAAAATGACACCTTGGCTAGGCAATTATGTACCGATAATTTTTTGCCACAAGCTTCTCGTTTCGAGCAGTTAGATGATTTAGAATGGGCTTTTGGCACTATGGGTATGCAAGATAAAGCCAAGCATTTGGCAACCTTGTATCTTGAAGATCTTTCAGATTTTATTGTAGAATGCATTGACCCAAATTTCGGATTCAGTAGGTATGCAGAACGTTTAGGACGCAGTGCCAATTCATTCGATGAGCTTTATAAACATCTAAACGAAGAGCTCACTTTTATTGATGAGTTAACGCTAAAGATTTTAAAAGAACAATTAGAAGAAGTACAACCTAAATTGGTGTGCTTTTCGGTTCCTTTTCCTGGTAATTTATATAGTGCTTTTCGTTGTGCCCAATTTATAAAAGCAAATTATCCTGATGTAAAAATTGCCATGGGTGGCGGCTTTCCCAATACAGAACTTCGTAGTCTTACCGATGTTCGTGTGTTTGAATTCTTTGATTTTATTTCGTTGGATGATGGTGAACTTCCGTTAGAGCTTGTTCATCAATATGTAAGTGATGGTGAAGGGGAGTTAAAACGGACATTTATTTTAGAGGATAATAAAGTTGTTTATAAAAATGATAGTAAACAGCCAGATTATAAGCAGCAAGAGGTTGGTACGCCAGATTATTCGGATTTGTTATTGGATCAGTATGTTTCGGTCATTGAAATTGCCAACCCCATGCACAGTTTATGGAGCGATGGTCGTTGGAACAAATTAACCATGGCACATGGTTGCTATTGGGGGAAATGTACATTTTGCGACATCTCTTTAGATTATATTAAAATTTACGAGCCGGTTGCAGCTAGTATGTTGGTAGATCGCGTAGAAGCTTTGATGGAACAAACCGGTGAATCCGGGTTTCATTTTGTTGATGAAGCGGCACCACCTTCTTTAATGAAAGCTTTTGCTTTGGAGGTACTTAAAAGAAACCTAACCATTACTTGGTGGACGAATATCAGGTTTGAGAAAAACTTTACCCAAGATCTTTGCTACCTCTTAAAAGCATCGGGCTGTATTGCGGTTTCCGGTGGGTTGGAAGTAGCCTCTGACCGACTTCTTAAACTAATAGATAAAGGCGTTACTGTAGCACAAGTGGCGCAAGTAACACGAAATTTTACCGAAGCGAATATCATGGTACATTCGTATTTAATGTACGGCTACCCAACGCAGACTGTTCAAGAAACGGTAGATAGTTTAGAAATGGTGCGTCAGTTGTTTGAATTAGGTATTATACAATCCGGTTTTTGGCATCAGTTTGCATTGACCGCTCATAGTCCGGTAGGTTTGCATCCGGAAGAATACGGGGTCCTGCCCGATTTGAAAAACATCAGCTTTGCAAACAATGATATTGATTTTAAAGATGAAACGGGCATCGACCATAGTATTTTTAGCTTTGGGTTAAAAAAATCGCTCTTCAATTTTATGCACGGTATCGGTTTTGATATGGGTCTGCAAGAATGGTTCGATTTCGATATTCCGCAGTCTACCATATCACCCGATTATATCTATGATTGCTTGCAACAGGAAGTTGTCTTAAAAACAAGACCTACGGTAAAAGTTATCTTTATAGGTCAATTGCCATTAGTACAAGAGCACGAAAAAAAGAAAAAAGGGATGATATGGAAACAATTGCAAATGTATTTTCATTCCACTTCAGATGCCTATGAAATTACGGTAGATAGAGAGCAAGGGCAATGGCTATTAGAAAGTTTAGAAAAACTGCGTCCGGAAAACAAACAGACCACCTACGCACAACTAAAGAAAGATTTTGAGGCGCAATTTGAAGATTTTGAATTGTTCTGGTATTCAAAACAAGTATTAGGATTACGAGAACACGGACTATTAATTCTATAAAAAAAGCTGCATTGAATTTTCAATGCAGCCTCAAAATATAAATTATGGTTTGGTTTATGAATAGGTAAGGGAGTACCCAACTTGAGTACTATACGATTCCGAAAGAATAGAGTCTACAAAAATCCATTCAGAAGTTACTTCTGTCGTGGTAAAAGTGGTCATCATAAAACCTCTTCTAGAAGCATCAAAATAGTTAAGGTCATCAACTAAGGCTATCATGGCATCTTGAAAACCTGTAATTAATTCAGCATTGACATTAGCGCCAAGGTAGGTTTCAAAACCGGGTGAACTAACAGAAGATGTTGCCAATTCTATTCCCACTTCTGATCCATCCGCAGCGGTTAGTGTATTTTGCCAAGCGTTATGGGTATCTCCGGCAAGTGTTACGATCTTTTTACCGTTCAATGCACCGTATATTAATTCACGGTCTATTGGATAGCCGTCCCAGGCATCTAAATTATATGGAATAACAGAGGTCACCCTGGCAGTTTCTTCTGCTGTTAATGTTGGGTCGTTGTTTAATAATCTAAGTTTTATGGTTACCAGTTCTGTAAGTATGGCAGCAAAATTAGGAGAGCCAAATGCAGTTAATAATTCTGCCGGTACATTCATCTTGCCCATTAATACCTGTTGCCCCAATACTTGCCATTTAGCTGAACTGCTGGTTATTTCAGAAATTACCCAATCTCGCTGTGTCGTACCTAAAATAGAACGTGTGGGATCCGTTAATGCAGTTTGGAAGGCTTCGGCATCAAAACCTGTAGCGGTGAAATAATCGGTAATGTTCAATTGTTTGTCCCTCCCGATCAAGCGGGTATCCATCAGTACAAGATTAACTAGGTTCCCAATATTTACGGATCTGTAAATTACGCTGTTATCATCTGCTGAAATTCTTGAGAACGGTAAAAATTCGCTATATGCTTGCAGTGCATTCTGTTTTCTGGCCTCAAAACTACCTTCTGTAGCTTCATCATGGTTTTCTGCGCCTTCTTTATAGGTGTCGTTTGCAATTTCATGATCGTCCCAAACACATATAAACGGCTTTTTTTGATGTGCCAATTGTAAGGAAGCATCTGATCTATATTGTTTGTAACGGGTTCTGTAGTCATCCAAAGAAATAATTTCTCCCGTAGGTTCATGAAAACGGTTCAAGAAAGCATTTTCTTCCGTAGAGCCATACCCGCCGGCGCCATATTCATAAAAATAATCCCCTAAATGAACAATAATGTCAGCATCAGAATTTGCCATGGCATCGTAAACATTGAACAAACCTGCTTGGTAGTTAGAACATGAACACACTGCTAATTTTGCTTGAGTAGCATCTGTTGGTAGGGTAATAGTTTCCCCAACAACAGAAATAGAATTATCCGAAGTGCTTATAAACCTATAATATAATTTTTGATCGGCTTCAAGCTCGGTCAATTCAATAGCAAGTGTGTTATCTCTAGAGCTTTCGGTGGTTATTTTCCCCGTTCTTAAAACGTTGCTAAAATCGTTTTGGGTTGAAACTTCCCAAATGATTTCAACATTTGCAACCATGTAGCGTGTCCAAATTATTACACCGGAATTACTTGGGTCAAAACTGGCAACCCCATAGGTAAAGTTCTGTACCGTTAACTGAGATTCGTCATAATCAACTTGTAAATCGTCATCATCACTGCAGCTTATAAAGTTAGGAGCTAAAATGATACCCCCTGATGCCATTAAGGTTTTTTGAATAAAATTTCTTCTGGTGTTTTTCGTAGTTTTCATTTGGTTCATAGTTTCTTCAAAATTGTTCCAATTCTAATGAATGCATGTTAGTTCAACTTTATCTTTAGGTTATTGAAATTATTGGTGATAAGAATTGATAATTGGGGTTGGTCAATTTTCTAGATTCTGAATGATTTCCTTAAGTTTGATGATTAGCATGAATAATATGACCCCGAAAATCGTTCCTCTTAAAAAGAAAAAATTGGTCGGATTATCTACCGAGATGAGTTTGGTGGATAATAGAACTTCTGAACTTTGGAAAAACTTTAGGCAACGAAGCTCGGAAATTGTCAATAGGTCGTCCGATGATTTTATCTCCTTGCAAGAATATCCTGCTAACTATTTTCAGGAATTTTCTCCTATTGCAAAGTATGTGAAGTGGGCTTGCGTTGAGGTTGAAGATTTTAATTCTGTTCCTGAAGGAATGAATAGACTTATTTTGGATGGCGGACTATTTGCCGTATTCAATTACAAGGGGAGTGCACAAAATGTAGCTTCGTTTTTTCAATATATTTATGGAGAATGGATTCCTAATTCCGATTATAACTTAGATAACAGACCGCATTTTGAAGTCTTGGGAGCAAAATACAAAAACAACGATCCAAATTCAGAAGAAGAAGTGTGGATTCCGATTCAAGACAAATGAAACAACCCGAAAAAGCTCCATGGTATTACCTGCTATTACTGATTTTAGCAGGGGAGAGTGTTTTTATTTTGCCCTTTGTTTTACAACGTGTTTTTAGACCTACGGTTTTAAAGGTATTTGAACTTGATAATGTTTCGTTGGGTTTATGCTTTTCCGTGTATGGCTTTGTTGCTTTGGTTTCCTACTTATTGGGTGGACCTTTGGCGGATAAATTTCAGCCTAGAAAATTAATTGCAATAGCACTTTGGATGACCGCTTTAGGCGGATTGGTCTTTGCTACTTTCCCTAGTTATTTTGTATTACAGATATTATATGGCTATTGGGGGTTCACCACAATTTTCTTGTTCTGGTCACCTATGATCAAGGCTACACGTGTGTGGGGAGGCAAAGGGTCTCAAGGTAAGGCATTTGGGTTGCTAGATGGCGGTAGAGGGTTGGTAGGAGCCTTATTTGGTACCTTAGGGGTACTTGTGTTTTCCTTCTTTATGACGGCTAATTTGGAAGTCGCCACTTTAGAAGAAAGTAGGTTTGCTTTTCGCTATGTGATATTGACATCGTCTGGTATAGTTTCTGTTGTAGGAGTTTTGGTCTGGTTTTTTATGCGATTACCTGCAAGTCTTGAAAAAGAAATTATTGTTGAAAAAATTACGGTTTCCCAAATTAAAGAAGTACTGCGTTTACCTTCGGTTTTACTATTAATGATTATTATTTTATGTGCTTATGTAGGGTATAAAATCACCGATATTTTTTCACTTTACGCACAAGATGTTATGCTGTTAGATGAAGTAGCTTCGGCAGAAGTGGGTACTATTTTACTGTTTGCAAGACCGGTAGTGGGGGTTCTGATTGGTGTGGTAGCAGACCGTTCAAGACCAAGTTTATTCTTATTTTTAGGTTTTATCATTGCTTTGGTAGGTTCTTTGGTTTTTGCATCAGGAATGGTTGCGAATGTTTCCTATTTCTTTTTCTTGTTTTCAATATTAATAGTTGCCTTGGGTGTTTATGCCATTCGTTCGTTATATTTTGCGGTGATGCAAAGCGGTAGAATACCTTTGGTACTTACCGGTACAGCTGTGGGTATAATATCATTAATAGGTTATACTCCAGATATATTTGCAGGTCCCGCAATGGGGTACTTGTTAGATGCATCCCCGGGTTTGAAAGGGCATCAACATGTATTTTATATGCTTGCTGCATTTTCTTTTATCGGTGGAATAGCGGCATTTAGATATTTTCAACTATATGGCAAACCGTTCAATGAAAATTCCAAAACATCTTAATCTTCTATTTTCTGGTATAATAGTGATAATTGCCGGGATTGTATACGGTGGTCATCCAACATTTGTAATGCCTAAGCTTTTAGGTTTTCAGGTAGTTGATTTAGAACTGAAGAACATGCTACGTGCCGTAATGGGTATTTATATAGGGGTTGGCGTGTATTGGCTACTAGGTGCTTTTAAAACGAAATTTTGGTACGGGGCAACGGTCTGCAATGTGCTTTTTATGGGAGGAATTTCTTTTGGCAGAATCGTGAGTACCATTTTTGATGGTGTATCACCATTATTTACTCCCGCATTAATTCTAGAGCTTTTGTTCTTCGCTTGGGGATTGCATAATCTAAAAAAATACAAAGAGTAGCATTCTAACTATGCGATATTAAAAATCGAGCTTCTTTTTTCGTAGCTCAAAGTTTTGACCAAGGTAGACTTTACGCACCATTTCATCGGCAGCTAAATCTTCAGGAATACCAGATTTTAAAATTCCACCTTCGAACATTAGGTAAGAACGTTCTGTAATGGCAAGTGTTTCCTGCACGTTATGGTCGGTAATTAGAATACCAATGTTCTTATTTTTTAACTGCGCTACAATACGTTGAATATCTTCTACGGCTACCGGATCTACACCTGCAAAAGGTTCGTCCAACAAAATAAATTTTGGATCGGTTGTCAAGGCTCTTGCGATCTCCGTTCTTCTTCGCTCACCACCAGAAAGTAGGTCGCCACGGTTTTTACGAATATGGCCTAAACCAAATTCTTCTATGAGCGATTCCATTTTCATGTGCTGCTCTTTCTTGCTTAATTTGGTCAATTGAAGAACACTGAGAATATTCTTCTCAATACTTAACTTTCTAAATACCGATGCTTCTTGTGCCAAATAACCAATACCGTTTTGGGCCCTTTTGTACATGGGAAATTTTGTAATCTCCATGTCATCTAAATAGATGCTTCCACCATTTGGTTTTATAAGGCCAACAATCATATAAAAAGATGTGGTTTTACCGGCACCATTTGGTCCAAGCAACCCTACAATTTCTCCTTGGTTTACTTCAAGGGAAATTCCTTTTACCACCCTACGTCCTCTGTAGGATTTCATAATATTGTCGGCACGTAACTTCATGTTTTCAAATCTATTGGTTATTGGTCTGTTAGAAAAGTAATTAGGGATTTTTTAACCTATTGGTTTTCTAATTCTTCCCAATATTCATAGGCTCTTCTTAAATGTGGAATTACAATGGTACCACCTACTAGTGTGGCAATACTCAAGGTTTCCATAACCTCTTCTTTAGAGACGCCTTCTTTGTAAGAGCTTTCCAAATGATATTTTACACAATCATCGCAACGAAGAACAGTTGACGCCACTAGACCCAATAATTCTTTGGTTTTGACATCTAATGCACCTGCTGCAAAGGCATTGGTGTCTAAATTAAATATGCGTTTTACAATTTTATTGTTGTCAGCCAATAACTTATCGTTCATCTTAGAACGGTAAGCATTAAATTCTTCAATTTGATTTGACATTTCTATTTGCTTTTTTTTCTTTTTCAGCTTTTTTTCTCTCTTTCCTTAATACCATGGCAGAAATATATATACTAACTTGGTATAAGATCAATACCGGTATTGCTACTATTATTTGACTGGCAACATCTGGCGGGGTAATAACCGCGGATAAGATCAACACCACTACCAATGCTATTTTTCTATACTTTCTCATGATTTCTGGTGTAACCAAACCTATTTTGGTCAAAAAGAAAATTATGATCGGTAGCTCAAATAAAACACCACAGGCAATTACAGACGCCCTAACGGTAGATATGTAAGAAGCTAAGTCAAACTCGTTGGTTACTTCTGAACTTACTTGGTAGGTGCCTAAAAAGTTAATGGATAATGGTGAAACCACATAGTACCCGAACAGTACACCTAAAAAGAATAAGAAAGAAGCTATAAAAATAAAGCCTCTAGAGTTTCTACGTTCTTTTTCATACAAACCTGGACTTATAAATTTCCACATTTCATATAGCACATAAGGGAAGCCTATTATGAATCCTGCCCAAATTGATGTCCAAATGTGTGCAGAAAATTGTCCGGACATTAATCTACTTTGAATGGTAAACGGAAGTTTATCGGCACAAAAGGCAGAATCGAATCCAAAATAGGTGGCTATATCACAAAATAGCTTGTAGGTAGGGAAATCCATTTTCTTAGGACCAAAAATGACCGTGTCGAAAATGAAATCCTTCATTAAAAAGGCAATACTTCCAATAATGACAACTGCCAAAACTGATCTAATTAAATGCCATCTTAATTCTTCTAAATGGTCTAGAAATGACATCTCGTTTGGTGGCGTGGTAGCTTTGGAACTCATTATAAAATACCTTCGTTTATTAAATTATGTAAATGAATAACACCAACATAGGTGTCTTCTTCCATGGCCAACAATTGTGAAATTCCCTTTTTTTGCATATGCTCTAAAGCCTTAATAGCCAGAGTATTTGAAGAGATTGTTTTAGGGTTGGTGGTCATGATATCTTTTGCGGTCAATCCTTTTATATTGTCATGCTTGTTAAGCATTCTTCTAATGTCACCATCGGTAACGATACCAACTACTTTTTCGCCATCCAATACGGCAGTGACACCTAGCATTTTTTTAGAAATCTCAACAATAACACTTTTTACTTCCTCATCTTTTTGAACGCTAGGTACTTGGTTTTTGCTAACTAGGTCCGATACTCTTAAATAAAGTCTTTTTCCTAATGAACCACCTGGGTGGTATTTGGCAAAGTCAGAACTGCTGAATCCTTTAATTTCTAAAAGTACAATAGCTAAGGCATCGCCCATAACCAATTGCGCAGTGGTGCTTGTGGTAGGGGCCAATCCGTTAGGGCAAGCTTCCTTTTCTACATGGGTGTTTAAAATAAAATCTGCTTGCTTTGCTAAAAAAGAGTCCGTATTACCTGTCATGGCAATTAATGTATTGGTACCTCTTTTAATTAGCGGAACCAACATCTTAATTTCAGGAGTGTTTCCGCTGTTAGAAATACAAATTACCACATCATTATCTTGCACGGTTCCCAGATCACCATGAATGGCATCACCGGCATGCATAAAAATAGCCGGAGTACCGGTAGAATTCAGGGTTGCCACTATTTTTGTTGCTATGATGGCACTCTTGCCGATACCTGAAATTATAACGCGTCCTTTTGCCTCAATAATGCAGTTGACAATACTGGCAAAATCGTTAGTTAAAAGAGATGAAAGTTGTGCTATAGCATCACGCTCAGTTTCAATGGTTTTTTTCGCTAAGCCAATAATGGTGTCCGTTGCAATCAATCTATTATTCAAATTATGGATTGTATTCCTAAAAGAATGTATTATCTTTAAGATGACAAAATTAAACAAACTTAATTTTAAATGCCGATTATCGCATAATAATTTAGAAACGCCAAGCTAGGCAAAAGTTTAATGTTGTTCGCTTATAGATTTTTAAAGTAAGTAGTGTCCCCTTAAATGTAAAATGTGACAGACAGTAAAGAATTTGACAATATCGATTTACATTCCTCATTAAAAAAATATTTTGGGTTTTCTCAGTTTAAAGGACTTCAAGAAGAGGTAATTAAAAATGTTTTAAGACAAAATAATACGTTCGTGATCATGCCCACGGGCGGTGGTAAATCGCTTTGCTACCAATTGCCCGCGTTAATGCAAGAAGGTACGGCTATTATAGTATCTCCGTTAATTGCTTTGATGAAGAATCAAGTAGACGCCATTCGCGGAGTATCTTCTGAAAACGGCATTGCCCATGTGCTTAACTCCTCTTTGAACAAAGGGGAAATAAAACAGGTGAAGCAAGATATAACAGATGGTGTTACCAAACTTTTATATGTGGCACCAGAGTCATTGACAAAAGAAGAGAATGTGGAGTTTTTACGCTCGGTCACTATTTCTTTTGTAGCAGTTGATGAGGCACATTGTATTTCTGAATGGGGTCATGATTTTAGACCGGAATACAGAAATTTAAAATCTATTGTGGAGCGTTTGGGCGAAAATATTCCGATTATAGGACTTACCGCTACAGCTACCCCAAAGGTTCAGGAAGATATTATAAAGAATTTGGGAATTGGTGGAGCTACCTTGTTTAAAGCTTCTTTTAATCGCCCAAATTTATTTTATGAGGTGCGTACGAAAACAGAGAATATAGAAGCGGATATCATCCGTTTCGTGAAACAGAATTCTGGTAAATCGGGAATTATATATTGCCTTAGCCGTAAAAAGGTAGAAGAGTTAGCTCAAGTATTGCAGGTAAACGGAGTAAGTGCCGTGCCTTACCATGCTGGGTTCGATGCCAAAACTAGATCAAAATATCAAGATATGTTCTTGATGGAAGATGTTGATGTCGTTGTGGCCACTATTGCCTTTGGTATGGGTATCGACAAACCAGATGTTCGTTTCGTAATTCACCATGATATTCCAAAAAGTATTGAAAGTTACTACCAAGAAACGGGTAGGGCAGGTCGAGATGGTGGCGAAGGCCATTGTTTGGCATATTACTCTTATAAGGATATAGAGAAGTTAGAAAAGTTTATGTCTGGTAAACCGGTTGCGGAACAAGAAATAGGAAACGCACTTTTACAAGAGGTAGTGGCCTATGCCGAAACTTCTATGTCTAGACGTAAATTTATGCTTCATTATTTTGGGGAGGAATTCGATGAGATCAATGGTGAAGGTGCTGATATGGATGACAATACCAGAAATCCTAAGGAGAAAGAAGAGGCGAAAGATGGCGTGGAGAAGCTTCTAAAAGTGGTGACGGGAACAAGTGAAAAATTTAAATCTAAAGAGATAGTCAATACCTTAAGAGGAAAAACAAATGCAATTATTTCATCTCATAAAACCAATGAGAAGGAGTTCTTTGGTATTGGATCTGATAAGGATAAGGGTTATTGGATGGCTTTAATTCGCCAAACATTGGTTGCCGGACTTTTACGGAAAGAAATTGAACAATATGGTGTGCTGCACGTAACGGATAATGGTAAGGAGTTTTTGGAAAATCCATCTTCTTTCATGATGACCAAAGATCACGTGTATAATGCCGAGAACGATAATGCCATAGTTGGTGCTGCCAAATCTGGCGGAATTGCCGATGAAAAATTATTGAAGCAATTAAAAGACCTCAGAAAAGCACAAGCAAAGAAATTGGGAGTTCCGCCATTTGTGGTATTTCAAGACCCTTCTTTAGAAGATATGGCCTTAAAATACCCGATTTCACATGAAGAACTATTAAATGTTCATGGTGTAGGGGAAGGAAAGGCTAAAAAATATGGAAAACCTTTTATTGCCTTTATAAATGAATACGTAACCGATAATGAAATTATTAGACCAGATGATCTTGTTGTAAAAAGTACCGGGGCAAATTCTGCTTTAAAGCTTTATGTAATACAGAATGTGGATAGAAAACTACCATTGTCTGATATTGCATCGGCAAAAGGATTAGAGATACCAGAGCTTATTAAGGAAATGGAGCAAATTGTTTATAGCGGTACAAAGTTGAATCTGAATTATTGGATCGATGAGATTTTAGACGAGGATCAACAGGAAGAAATGCATGAATATTTCTTAGAGGCCGATAGTGATAACCTTGAAGAGGCAATGACCGAATTTGATGGTGAATACGAAGAGGAAGAACTTCGTTTGTACAGACTTAAATTTATTAGCGAGGTGGCCAACTAATTAGGTTTGGTATCATAAAATTAAAATTCCCTTTGTTTTTCTGATGAAGAAAACCAAAGGGAATTTTTTTCAAAACCCACTTGAAATAAGTTTAACGGGCAGCGGCACCATTATCTAACTTGCCTCTACGTAATTGTCGTTGTATTTTTTTAATGGCAGATTCTATTGATTTTTCCGGTTCTATAATATTGTATTCTCCCCAAAAATCTGGATCGGCAAAACCTATTGCTTCGTCGCTTAAAATGATAGAAGATTTCATTCTATCTTTTGTTCTAGGTATACTGTTGCTTAGATTTTGTTCCCAATCGGTTACGGCCATTTCACAACTCATACTATATACTGAGTTGAACAATTTTTTGTCCCAATTGACCTTAAATTCTAACAGTACATTACTGTAACCGTAATACCATTTTCCGTTCTTTTCCCTATAATCTACACGATAAGATACTTCGGTAGGCCAAACTTCGGCATTTTTAGGTTTTTTACGAACAAACATTTGAGAAGCTAAATGTTTATCGGTAATATTCAACGAATAAATAGCACTGGTTAAAATCTTATTCTCAGCATCTATATATAATTTTCCCTTGTATAAAGGGTCAATGATTTCGGGTTTTTGTTTGAAGTCCACCACATAAATCAATTGGTCATTTACTCGGGTAGAAGTATCAAAGGAAAAATCATAGTAGTTTAAGGTTTCCGCTGTGAAAATATATTTAGGGTATTTTACCATATCAACGAACAAAGTGTTGAACGGACCTCCTTGTAACTTTAAGGCTACGGTATCAAGTTTATTGTAATCTGTGCTCTTACGCGCCTTGTATAGTTCTAATGCATCGGACTTGTTAGAGGTGTATGATGCTTTATATACATTGACCACGGCTTCAGAGAGGCTTACGTTTGTTCTTCTCTTTTTAATAGTTTCTCTATAAAAGGCGGTCATTACGGCATTTTCGTTCAAATAGTTGCTTCCCTTTTTGTCCAAAGTTTCTTTTACTAATGCTTCAGCGTTGTTTGGGGCGTCTACTTGTGCTTCTGATAGAGCCATAACAAATTCTTCCATAAAGATTTTGTTCTTTTCTAATTGTAGTTCCGCAATATTGATTTGTTTGGTCTTATAACCCAAAAAAGCAATGGTCAAACTATTTTCTTTATACTCGTTTGGCACTTTCAAAGAAAATTGACCTTCTGAATTGGTTATGGTTGTAACATTAGTGTTATCTACCGTTAAGGTAGCGAATACCAAAGCTTTTTTGCTGTCAGCATCTAATACTTCGCCTGAGTATTCGGTGAAATTAGAAGTTTGGGCATGGATAGCATGTACTCCCAATCCAAAATAACATATCAGGGTTAAAACATAGAAGATGCTAAGAGACTTTTTTGTTGTGTAGTTGAAAGTTGACATAGTGCAAATTTTTTATTTAAAATAATGATTTTTAGTGAATTAAGCTAATTATTTAAGGTTTATTCACTCTAGTGCTATCAAAAGATGAAGAGTAAAAGAAGAGTCTCTATTTTTTTCCGTCGAATGTTTTGGAAGAGGTGCTTACAAGTCTATTGATTTCTTTTAGTTCCTCATCGGTTAAATCTCTCCATTTGCCAACGGGTACATCAAGTTGTACGTTCATAATTCTAATTCGTTTCAGCTTTTTTACACGATAATCTAAATACTCGCACATACGTCTAATTTGTCTGTTGAGTCCTTGGGTCAATATAATTCTGAACTGGTATCTGCTTACTTCATACACCTCGCATTCTCTTGTTACTTGATCTAGAATGGGAATGCCTTTACGCATTCTGTTCAAGAAATCAATTGTGATAGGTTTATCAACCGTTACCAAATACTCTTTTTCGTGATTGTTTCTAGCTCGCAAAATTTTGTTTACAATATCACCATCATCTGTAAGAAATATGAGTCCTTCACTAGGTTTGTCCAATCTTCCTATCGGAAAAATACGCTTCGGGTAATTAATGAAATCAATAATATTGTCCTTTTCAACTCCCGTATCTGTTGTGCATACTATACCCACTGGCTTGTTAAATGCTAGGTATGTAGACTTTCCTTTAGGTTCTTTGATCAGTTCACCATCGACCTTAACAATATCACCGGCTGAAATTTTGGTGCCCATTTCTGGTACTTTGCCATTAATGGTAACTCTACCTTGATCTATAAGTTTGTCCGCAGCCCTTCGTGAGCAATAACCTGCTTCGCTTAAGTATTTGTTTATTCTGGTTTTACCGGCATTGTCTTGCATAGTCGACTTCCTATTTCTAATGATTGTTTCGTTGTAATTCTTGCTGATATATTTCTCGACCTAATTGGGCTAAAAAAGGAATGCCTATTTCGTCGTACTCATAGACATCATCGTTGAATATACCATCTTTATTTACCAATATGGTAGCGGTCAAAAGAAAATCTATATTCTTTTTGGTATCCTTAATATATGCGCAATCAGTTAATGTGCCATAGGCAAATCCTACCTTATTGTATATTTCTATATGTTCTGGAATATCATCTTTAGAGTCTCCAAAAATGAAAAATTTACAGTAGCTGTCATAATATTCATTTTTGTTATATCCCATTTTTCTTGGCACTGTATGCATTGCCTTTAATACATGATCACGCTGTTCGTTACTTATATTGAACTGTTCGCTACTTGAAAATTTTTCCGGGAAAATTACTCTTTTTAACACATTGTGCTGTGCAGATATAGGGTAATAATTTTTCTCCTTAAAGCTGAATGGTTCATTTATGAATTCTTCATTTTCGTAATAACCTTTTCCCTTTTCTATATCTATAAGCTCTAAAGCCTTTGGCGTTTTGTTTAAAATGGATTGAGTTATGCCGGTAGTGGAATCATTAAGGTAGATGATGATCGGTTTGGTTCGTAGATCATCTGAATGAAAACCTAAACGGTGCGACAACCTTACAGGAGATATGCCTTTATTGGTTAGTTGTTGGTTGATGGCTTCAAAGCCAAGAAACTCGACCAACCTATTGTTGGCTAAATTATCGCTAACCGCAAAAATCTCATTTACATCATTTGCAACAGTACTTTCAATAGTATCTCCTTCTATATAGTATTTGGTATGTATGGTAAGGCTATCGGTCTGGTTGATTTTTTCCAAGGCTAAAATAGCAGTTGGGAATTTTACCGTGCTAGCGGGGTAGAAGTACGTGCTGTCATGTACTTGAAAATCGTAATCGGTAAAGAAAACATTATCGTTTCTTCTGTTAATTTGGGTGTATCTTATTTGAACCTTATACTTTTCAAGACTATCCATTACCCTTTTGATCTTTGGGTTTTTTGAAGCCAACGCCGTTTCAAGAAAATTTGAGCTTTGCTTTTCCGTAGAGCAAGAAACTATAATAGCGCAGCAAATGCAAAGTATACAATGTTTCATATGATATTGTTTCATTTAAGGAGTGTATACTTCACCTCTGTGCGGCTTTAATAGGTCCCTTACTTTGATCATTTCTTTTTCTTCGACCACCATAAATGCAGTACTGTACATATCATTAATTTCATTGTAACCGGTTAAATTAAGAGCGGTTTTTTCCAATGCTATAAATTCATTGAGATGCTTTACATGGTGCTCGGCCGTTTTTAAGGCGGTAGGACCTCTAAAATCCCAAATTAGTTTTATTTGTCGGTTCAAAAAAGTAGATATTTAATTAAAAAAATAAGTAGACAAATTTACCTAAAAAACCTTAGTTAGCTTACAATTTTAAAGGCGATTACATCTTTTGAGATAGCTATATTTATTGATTATTAGGTATTTGATTATATTGTAAGCCTCAAAAAAAGGTGTTAAGTAAATCATTAAGCACTTGCACACGATTTGGTAATTGCTATTTTTGCTCGATGTTTTCTAAGAAATCTAAATTATTACTCAACAAGTTCTACATTTTACTTTGTGTAGGGCTTATTGCCATTGGCTATACCTCATGTGAGGGTATGTTTAAAAAAGATGAGGAGCGAGAGGCGGTCGCTAGAGTGGGCGAGTCATTTTTGTATAAGGAGGATTTGGCTCCTCTAATTACAGAAAATATGAGCAAGGCCGATAGTGCGTCATTTGCCTCCAATTACATAAATAACTGGGCTTCTAAACAATTGTTATTATCTAAAGCAAAGATCAACTTGTCTGAAGAAAAACTTGCGGAATATAATGCGCTGGTAGATGATTATAGAACTGAATTGTATACCAGTGTTTATAAGGAAGCTTTGGTGTCACAAGCTACTGACACGTTAATAACAGCAGAGCAATTGCAGGCGTTTTACGAACGAGCTAAGGAAAATTTTAAACTTAAAGAACCAATTGCCAGAATTAGATTTGTTGCCTTGCCAAAGGGTTTTTTGGACAAAGACGAAGTGGGTAGGCGCTTAAAAAGGTTCAAAGAAGATGATTTACGTTATTTGGATTCTATTGGTGTTCAGTTCAGTAAATTGAATTTTAATGATTCAATTTGGGTAAGAAACACTAGAATTTATGAAGAAATACCACCAATTACCGCCGAGAATGCCAATAGGTACTTAAAAAATTCACAATTTTTTGAATTAGAGGATTCAATCGGGGTATATTTGGGGAAAATAGTAGAGACAAAGGATGTTAATGAAATTGCACCATTGTCATTTATTAAACCTACCATAGAACAAGTTTTATTAAGTCGTAGAAAGATGGACTACCTACGCAAACTAGAAACTGAATTATTAGATGAAGCAATCAAGGATAAAGATTTTGAAGTTTTCGATAACAAAAAATAGTATTTACTTAGGGGTATTACTGCTTTCTGGTTTAGTTACCGCACAAGACTCTATACCAGACGAATCACAGTCAATGGAGGCTGTTGCAGAAGAGAATACTGTTGAAAAAGACTCTACAAACAATTTCAAGAGAATTAAATTAGACGGTATTGCAGCTGTTGTTGGTGACTATGTAATATTGGATTCTGACATTGAAAAAACATTGATCGACCTTAAAAGTCAGGGTGCATCTACAGAAGATATCACCCATTGCGGACTACTAGGAAAATTGATGGAGGATAGGTTGTATGCCAATCAAGCCGTTCAGGATAGTATTTTGGTTTCAGATGATGAGGTCAATGCCACAGGTGATCGTCAGTTGCAATCGTTAGTACAACAGATCGGTTCTATGGATAAAGTTCTGAAGTACTACAAGAAAACCGATGAAGCGAGTTTTAGAGAAGAGCTTTATAAGATCAATAAGCTAAGAATGCTATCTGAGCGTATGCAGCAAGATATTATTAAGGATATTGAAATTACACCTGAAGAGGTTCGTCAATTCTTTAATAAGATTCCAGAAGATGAACGCCCTGTTTTTGGTGCTGAGTTAGAAATTGCTCAAATTACCAAAGAGCCAGAGCCTTCTGAAGAAGAAAAGCAAAAGGTAGTAGATAAATTAAATCAAATTAAGGCAGATGTAGAGGATAACGATGCTAGCTTTAGTGTTAAAGCTATTCTTTACTCTCAAGATCCTGGGTCTAATACTAAAGGTGGTTTTTACAGTATTACCAAAGACACTGGTTTTGACAAGAAGTTTAAAGATGTAGCTTTTAGTTTAAGGGAAGGTGAGGTATCTGAACCTTTTGAAACGATTTTTGGTTATCATATCATCTATATCGAAAAAATTAGAGGACAGGAATTGGATCTTAGACACATTTTAATTCAGCCAGAAATATCTCAAGATGTTTTGGATGAAGCTAAAGCGGAGTTGGATACTATTCGTAAAAAAATTATGAATGGCGAATTTACTTTTGCCGAGGCGGCCTTGAATTTTTCTGACGAAAAGGAAACAAAATTTGATGGAGGTCTTTTACGTAATCCTGTAAATTTCGACTCTAAATTTGAGTTGACAAAAATGGATCCTACGTTATACAATCAAGTTCAAAACTTAAAGGACAATGAAATTACCTACCCGGTTTTAGAAGAAGACCCAAGAGGTGGTGCGCCTAAATATAAAATCTTAAAGATTACCAATAGGTTCGATGAGCATGTGGCAGATTTTTCTAAAGATTACACCAAAATACAAGAGTTGGCGTTAACCGAGAAAAAATACAACGCCATAAAAAAATGGATGGATGAGCATATTAAAGATACCTACATAAGCGTTAACGATGAGAACAAAGATTGTGATTTCGCTAATAATTGGGTAAAAGAATAAAATATGTCAGACGTTGCAGCAATTGAACGCCTAGTAGTAAAACATGCTGAGCTTAAAAAAGAAATAGCCAAGATCATTATTGGTCAAGATGAGGTTATTGAACAAATATTGCTTTCAATTTACACAGGTGGGCATTCATTGCTGATCGGGGTTCCTGGTTTAGCCAAAACGTTAATGGTAAATACCATTGCCCAAGCTTTGGGGTTAGACTTTAAAAGAATACAATTTACGCCAGATTTAATGCCAAGTGATATTCTTGGTAGTGAGGTTTTAGATCAGAATAGAAGTTTTAAATTTCTAAAAGGACCTATTTTCTCCAATATTATCTTAGCGGATGAAATTAATAGAACTCCGCCAAAGACACAGGCAGCTCTTCTAGAAGCTATGCAAGAGAGAGCTGTTACCATTGCCGGTCATCAACACAAATTAGAACTCCCTTATTTTGTTTTGGCAACACAGAACCCCATTGAGCAAGAAGGTACGTATCCGTTACCAGAAGCACAATTGGATCGTTTTATGTTTGCTATTGAATTGAAATATCCTTCAATTGCAGAGGAGATTATGGTGGTTAAGAATACTACTTCAGATGTTAAGCAAGTAGTTAATGCACTTTTTAACGCTAAAGATATCATTGCCATTCAAGAGTTGGTGCGTAGAATTCCTGTAGCCGATAATGTAGTGGAATATGCGGTGAAGTTAGTAAACAGTACACGACCAAATTTAGACACGGCATCAGATTACGTAAAGCAATACTTAGATTGGGGTGCAGGGCCAAGAGCTTCTCAAAACCTTATTCTTGGAGCCAAGGCCAATGCGGCAATACATGGTAAATTTTCTCCAGATATTGAAGATGTGCATGCAGTAGTAAAAGGAATTCTTCGCCATCGTATCATAAAAAACTACAAAGCAGAGGCAGAAGGCATCAGTGAAGAGGATATCATTGATAAATTACTTTAATAAAGTACACACTTTTCTACGTTTATTTAAAGGGTTGAGCAATTTTGATATTAAAATTGTTTGATAACTATCGACTTTTTAATTGATTTGAGAAAAAGTCGCTAATCATACTTATTTAGTTTTAAATGCGTTCTTTATTACGTAATTTTACGAAATTGCGTTAACTTAAATGAATTAACAGATGACATTTGATTTTGATACTAGTAAAGAACTATGCATTGTTCTAATTGAATAAATGATATTCAATAATCAACTAAATCTGTCAATTTGTAGTAATAGTGAATTTCATTTCCACAAATCTTCAGAGAGAAATTTTTAATCACTATTCAACTTTTATATCCAATCTAAAATACAAATCACTTAATTAATGAGCATTTATAAAGATTACCTAAAGGAGATCGAAGAGCGTAAAAGTCAAGGTCTTCACCCAAAACCAATTGATGGTGCTGATTTACTTAGCAAAATTATTGAGCAAATAAAAGATGTAGATAACGAGTATAGAGAAGAGTCTCTAAACTTTTTTATCTATAACGTTCTGCCCGGTACAACTAGTGCTGCTGGCGTAAAGGCAAAATTTCTTAAAGAAATTATTGTTGGAGAATCTGTAGTGAAAGAAATTACTCCTGCTTTTGCCTTAGAACAGTTGTCTCACATGAAAGGAGGTCCATCGATTAAAGTATTGTTGGATATCGCTTTGGGTGATGATCAAGAGTTGGCATTGCAAGCTGCAAAGGTCTTGAAAACACAGGTGTTTTTATATGAAGCCGATACTGATCGTTTAGAAGAGGCTTTAAAGAACGGAAGCGAAATTGCTAAAGATATTATTGAAAGTTATGCTCAAGCTGAGTTTTTCACCAAACTACCAGAGATTGAAGAGGAAATAGAAGTGGTAACCTATATTGCCGGTGTTGGTGATATTTCAACAGATTTACTTTCTCCTGGTGGCGATGCACACTCACGTTCAGACCGTGAACTTCATGGTCAATGTATGTTTGAGCATAATAAAGAAATGCAAGCTGAATTATTAGCTTTAAAAGAGCAACATCCAGATAAGCGTGTTATGCTAATTGCAGAAAAAGGAACCATGGGCGTTGGGTCTTCTAGAATGTCTGGTGTTAACAACGTTGCATTATGGACAGGTATTCCTTCCAGTCCTTATGTGCCATTCATTAACATAGCTCCGGTAATTGCCGGAACCAATGGTATAGCCCCAATTTTCTTGACCACAGTTGGTGTAACGGGTGGTATTGGTTTGGACCTTAAAAACTGGGTTCAACAAAAAGATGAAAATGGTAAAACCATTGTTGATGAAGATGGTGAACCGGTGTTAAAGCAAATGTATTCTGTAGCTACAGGAACTGTTTTAACGATTAATACTAAAGAGAAAAAATTGTACCATGGTAAGGTTGAACTAAAGGATATCTCTGCAGCATTTACTCCGCAAAAAATGGAGTTTATGAAAGCAGGCGGTTCATATGCTGTGGTTTTTGGAAAGAAATTGCAAACATTTGCTTGTAAGGTCTTGGGTATAGATGTACCTCAAGTTTACGCACCTTCAAAAGAAGTTTCAATTGAAGGTCAAGGTTTAACAGCAGTAGAGAAAATATTCAATAGAAATGCCGTGGGTACTTCTGGAGCTACTTTACATGCAGGTTCTTATGTTCGTGCAGAAGTAAATATCGTAGGTTCTCAAGATACTACAGGGTTAATGACATCACAAGAATTGGAAATGATGGCCGCAACGGTTATTTCTCCGATTGTTGATGGTGCTTATCAATCAGGTTGTCATACGGCATCTGTTTGGGATGATAAATCCAAAGCCAATATACCGAGGTTAATGCAGTTTATGAACGACTTCGGTTTAATTACAGGTCGTGATCCAAAAGGAGTGTATTTTCCAATGACCGATGTGATCCATAAAGTATTGAATGATATTACCGTGGGTGATTGGGATATTATTATCGGTGGTGATTCTCATACACGTATGTCTAAAGGTGTTGCTTTTGGTGCAGATTCAGGTACCGTTGCACTGGCATTGGCTACTGGTGAAGCTTCTATGCCAATTCCAGAATCGGTAAAGGTGACCTTTAAAGGGCAAATGAAATCGTACATGGATTTTCGTGATGTTGTACATGCCACACAACAACAAATGTTAAAGCAGTTTGGAGGCGAAAACGTTTTCCAAGGTCGCGTAATAGAAGTGCATATTGGTACGCTAACAGCTGATCAAGCCTTTACGTTTACCGATTGGACCGCTGAAATGAAAGCAAAAGCATCTATCTGTATTTCTGAAGATGAAACATTGATAGAATCTCTTGAGATAGCTAAAGGTCGTATTCAAATTATGATCGATAAGGGTATGGATAACGAGAAGCAAGTGCTTAAGGGGCTTGTTGAAAAGGCAGAAACAAGAATTACCGAACTTAAAACTGGTATTAGACCATCTTTAAGACCGGATGCAAACGCTAAATACCATGCTGAAGTAGTTATTGATTTGGATGAAATTGCCGAGCCAATGATTGCCGATCCAGATGTAAATAACGAAGATGTTTCTAAGCGTTATACACATGATACTATTCGTCCGTTATCATATTACGGCGGTACCAAAAAGGTAGATTTAGGTTTTGTGGGGTCTTGTATGGTGCATAAAGGCGACATGAAAATATTAGCTCAAATGTTGAAAAATATTGAGGCGCAACAAGGCAAGGTAGAGTTTAAAGCTCCTTTGGTTGTAGCTCCGCCAACATACAATATTGTAGACGAGTTAAAGGAAGAAGGAGACTGGGAAGTACTTCAGAAATATTCGGGATTTGAATTTGACGATAGTGCACCTAAAGGATTGGCACGTACCAAATACGAAAATATGCTTTATCTAGAAAGACCAGGCTGTAACCTTTGTATGGGTAATCAAGAAAAAGCAGAGCCGGGAGATACGGTAATGGCAACATCTACACGTTTATTTCAAGGTAGGGTAGTTAAAGATTCAGGTGAGAAAAAAGGTGAATCATTATTATCTTCAACTCCAGTTGTAGTCTTGTCTACAATTCTTGGAAGAACACCTACAATGGAAGAATATGAAGCTGCTGTTGATGGTATTGTATTAACGAAGTTCAAGCCTTCTACGAAGGAATTAGTGAGATAAAAGTTCATTAATAATAATATATGGAAAGCCTGAGTATAACTGCTCGGGCTTTTTTATTTCCGTTTTTTATAATCATTCTTAATTTCATATGCGCACTTAAAATCAGTGTACATTTCGTATCTTGTACGGATAAGATAGATTAACAATTTTATAAATAGATTTTATGGCTTTTGACATAGATATGATTAAGAAAGTTTATGCTTCCATGGCGGAACGTGTAGACAAAGCAAGAGAGGTTGTGGGTAAGCCACTAACTCTTTCAGAAAAGATTTTGTATTCTCATTTATGGGATGGTAGCCCTACTGAAGCATTTACCAGAGGAAAGGACTATGTAGATTTTGCTCCTGATCGTATTGCTTGTCAAGATGCTACTGCCCAAATGGCATTATTGCAATTTATGCAGGCAGGTAAGCCAAAAGTTGCAGTGCCAACTACGGTTCATTGTGATCACTTGATCCAAGCTAAGAGTGGTGCTACGGCAGATTTAAAATCGGCTAACACGACAAGTGCCGAGGTTTTTGACTTTCTTGAGTCTGTTTCAAATAAATACGGAATAGGTTTTTGGAAGCCAGGTGCAGGTATTATTCACCAAGTTGTTTTAGAAAATTATGCTTTTCCTGGTGGAATGATGATCGGTACCGATTCTCATACCGTAAATGCAGGTGGTTTAGGCATGGTCGCTATTGGTGTTGGTGGTGCAGATGCAGTAGATGTTATGGCCGGTATGGCCTGGGAACTTAAATTCCCAAAATTGATAGGTGTTAAGTTGACCGGTAATATTTCTGGATGGACTGCTCCTAAAGACGTTATTTTAAAAGTAGCCGAAATACTTACTGTAAAAGGAGGTACCGGTGCTATTGTTGAATATTTTGGTGAAGGTGCCAAAAATCTTTCATGTACTGGTAAAGGTACCATTTGTAATATGGGGGCTGAAATAGGGGCAACGACCTCTACTTTTGGTTACGATGAGTCTATGGAGCGCTATTTAAGAGCTACGGATAGAGCTGATATTGCAGATGCGGCAAATAAAGTGAAAGAACATTTAACTGCAGATGCTGAGGTGTATGCAAATCCTGAGCAGTATTTTGATGAGGTAATAGAAATTAACCTGTCTGAATTGACTCCGTTATTAAACGGTCCTTTTACTCCTGATCTTTCAACCAAGGTAGGTAGTGATATGACCGAGAAGGCAACATCAAACGAATGGCCGTTAGTTGTTGAATGGGGTCTAATAGGTTCTTGTACTAACTCTTCTTATGAAGATTTGTCAAGAGCATCTTCAATTGCACAACAGGCAATCGATAAAGGATTGAAAATGAAGGCGGAATTGGGTATTAATCCTGGTTCTGAGCAAGTTAGATATACTGCGGATCGTGATGGTATACTTGGAATTTTCGAGAAGTTAGATGCTAAAATTTTTACGAATGCATGTGGACCATGTATTGGTCAGTGGGCACGTTATAGCGATCCTAAAAATGCACCTAAGAACAGTATAGTTCACTCGTTTAATAGAAACTTTGCGAAAAGAGCCGATGGTAACCCTAATACACATGCCTTTGTTGCATCACCTGAGGTTACTGCTGCTATTGCAATTTCCGGTAGACTGGATTTTAACCCGATGACGGATAAATTAATCAATGAAAAAGGTGAAGAGGTAATGTTCGACGAACCTACGGGATGGGAACTGCCACCTAAAGGTTTTGAGGTTGAAGATGCAGGTTATCTTGCTCCAAGGGAAGATGGTTCTGGAGTAGAAGTGAAAGTAGCATCTGATTCTGAAAGATTACAATTGTTAGAGCCGTTTACTCCAATTAAAGATGAAAGTTTAATGGGAGCTAAACTGTTGATCAAAGCATTTGGTAAATGTACAACGGATCATATCTCTATGGCCGGACCGTGGTTACGTTTCCGTGGTCATTTAGATAATATATCCAATAACTGTTTAATTGGAGCCGTTAATGCATTTGGTAAGAAAACCAATATGGTCAAAAATCAATTGACCGGCGAATATGGAGGAGTTCCTGATACTGCACGTGCATACAAAGCGGCAGGTGTTAGAAGTATTGTAGTGGGTGATCATAACTATGGGGAAGGTTCTTCACGTGAGCACGCTGCTATGGAACCACGTCATTTAGGGGTTGCTGCGGTAATAGTGAAGTCTTTTGCACGTATTCATGAAACAAACTTGAAAAAGCAAGGTATGTTGGGCTTAACTTTTGCCAATGAGAACGACTATGACTTAATTCAAGAAGACGATACTTTCAATTTTATTGATATAGCGGAATTTGCGCCAGATAAACCTTTAACGGTAGAAGTGGTACATGCCGATGGTAGTAAAGACGTAATTAAAGTGAACCATACATATAATGCCGCCCAGATCGGATGGTATAGAGAAGGTTCTGCTTTAAATGTAATTAAAAGGGAAAATGCTTCTTAAGGCAACCTTTTAAAATTTATAAGGAAAACTCCTGATATTATTCAGGAGTTTTTTAGTTTTGACGCCTAGCTAACTTTTATGAAGAGACAAACGGTTTTTACCTTATTGATCATTGCTTTTGTACTTTCTTTTTTTGTTACCCCATTGGGTGATTATAGCAAAATTATGCTCAACAGGTTCTTTGCCACTTCACCAACTATCATTAAACCAGAAAAAAGGGGTAAGATTACCGATTACGATTGGAAGTTGAAAGATGCAAATTGGAAGTTCTTTAATTTTGATGAGGCAAAGGGAAAAGTTGCTTTTATCACTTTTTGGACATCTTGGCACATGCCTTCTCAAGCGCAATTAAAAGACGTGCAGTATTTGTACGATACCTATGGTGATAAGATGAAGTTTTATGTCATTACCAATGAGGATAGAGCGCCTGTAGAACTTTTTATGGAAGAGCAGGGGTATAGCTTTCCCGTAACTTACCAGATAATAGGGGAACCAAGTCCTATAACATTGCTAAAACCACCAGGGTCATATCTTATAGACAAGAATGGGGCAATAGTAATTCATCAAAACGCGATTGCAGATTGGGACAATGATAAAATAGACGAGCTAATCAGCAAATTAATAGCGGAATAAATAATTATTTTTTGAAGTATTTAAGAGGAACGAAAAGCATTCCGAAACATTCTCCATCGCCTTTGCCTAAATGTTTATGATGCATTTTGTGTGCTCTTCGCACACCTCTGCTATACCAATTATTAGCATTTCTAAACAATTTAAAACGTTGATGAATAAAAATATCATGCACTAAAAAATAAGCAATGCCATAGGCAAGAATGCCAAAGCCCAATGGGTAGCCATACCAAAAACCGGTAGTACCTGCATAAAATAATGACATACTTACAATGGCGTAGAAAATGAAGAAAAGATCATTTCTCTCAAACCAAGAATCATGGTCTTTTTTATGATGGTCTTTATGCAAACTCCAAAGAAATCCGTGCATTACATATTTGTGCGTAAACCACGCCATGAATTCCATAAATAGAAAAGTGCCTAGAAAAATAAGTATCCAAATAACTATATCCATTATACTAAGTTCATTTTAAATTTAACATATGAACGGGCCAATAGTCCAAATTTTTGGTAGTTTGGAACCCTAATACGCGCGTTCTTAATTTCTAAAGACGGTGTGCCCTGTAATTTTTTAAGGAGCTTAAAATAATACTTGTAGGCAGTGTAAACACCAAATTTAGCTTCGGCAGGTAAACCTACAATACCTTGGTAACCCAACTTGAAATCTTCTTTAATTTCTTCAACGATTCTCTTCTTAGAAGCTTCGTCCAATTCTTTTAAATTGGTGTTTGGAAAATAAGATCTGTTCAATTCTTCGAAGTCTGCTTTTACGTCTCTTAAGAAATTCACTTTTTGAAAAGCAGAACCTAAGGCCATGGCAGATTCCTTTAACTTATTGTAAGCTTCAACATCGCCCTTTACAAAAACTTGTAGACACATTAAGCCTACAACATCTGCCGAACCATAAATGTATTCTTTATATTCTGCATCGGTTCTGTATACGTTTTTAAAGAGGTCCATACGCATACTTTTCATAAATGAATCTACCAAATGTTTGGGTATATTGTATGTATGGTATGTATGTTGAAATGAGTTTAAGATGGGGTTTAAACTTATACGGTCTTTTAAAGAAGCTTCTAACTCTTGTTCAAATTTGTTAAAAAGTATTTCTTTATCGTAGTCATGAAAAGTGTCCACAATTTCGTCTGCAAAGCGTACAAAACCATAAATATTGTAGATGTGGCTACGTATAGATGGATGCAACATCTTTGTAGCAAGTGAGAATGAAGTACTGTATCGTTTGGTAACGATTTTACTACATTGATACGAAACTTGGTCAAAAGTATCTTTCATAAACTACTAATTATCTTTTATAATTAATTCTGACACTAGTTTGCCGGAGATCAATGCTGGTGGTACTCCTGGACCAGGTACAGTCAGTTGTCCTGTAAAATATAAATTCGCAACTTTTTTACTTCTAAGATTTGGTCTTAGAAAGGCTGTTTGCGTTAGGGTATTTGCCATTCCATAGGCATTACCTTTGTATGAGTTGTATCGTTCTACAAAATCGTTGACACAGAATGTTTCCTTGAATATAATATAATTTCTGATGTTTTGACCTGTCCTTTTTTCAAAACGGTCCATAATTAAATCAAAATATTGATTCCTAAGTTCTTCGGTGTCTTCAAGGGCGGTGGCTATGGGAACCAAGAAAAATCCTGTTTCACATCCATCTGGTGCCATAGTAGCATCGGTTACAGATGGAAAATTAGCATAGAATAAAGGATTTGTAGGCCATTTTGGCTGGTCGTAAATTTCTTGTGCGTGAAGCTCAAAATCGGTATCAAAAAACAGATTATGATGTTCTATGTTGTCTAATTTGGTGTCAAATCCTATATAGAATAGTAAAGAAGACGGTGCAAAAACCTTTTTCTCCCAATAGCTCTTCCTATACTGCCGATGTTTTTCTTCGAGTAAATTCTCTGAATGTTGATAATCTGCCCCACTAAGTACTTTGTCAGCAAGGTGTTTTTCACCATTACGCATAATACCTATGGCCTTTCCATCGGATACCAATATTTGGTCTACTGCAGCGTTGGTATGAATTTCTACACCTAGTTCTTTAGCAAGGTTTTCCATTGCTTTAATAACCTCGTACATCCCTCCTTTTGGGTGCCAAGTACCTAATCCAAAATCTGCAAAATTCATAAAATTATAGAATGATGGCGTATTACTTGGCTTAGCTCCAAGAAACAACACAGGAAATTCTAAAGTTGATACCAATTTCTGGTTTTTAAAAGACTTACGTACTTGCGAGCTAATAGTTTTAAAAAATTGGTCAACTTTTAAAATGGTTTCTTTCGTAACCAATTCTAAAGGCGAAAGACCTGGTCTTAAAACTACTTTATTAATGGCAATGTCATAATTTTCTTGTGCTTTATCAATAAACTTTTTTAATGCCTTTGAACTGCCTGGCTCTATTCTTTCAAACTCTTTGCAGATTTTTTGCATGCTGTCACCTATGGTAATAACATCATCGCTAAAGAATATTTTATAAGCGGGACTAAGTTTGTCCAATTGGTAATAATCGGAAGTTTGTTTATTAAAATCGGCAAAAAATTTATCAAAAATATCTGGCATCCAATACCAACTTGGACCCATATCAAATGTGAATCCGTTTTTTATAAATTGTGAAGCTCTACCGCCAACAGATTCATTTTTCTCAAATATGGTTACCTCCCAGTCATTTTTTGCCAAATAACATGCAGCAGATAAAGATGAAAACCCCGAACCTATTACTATACAACTTTTGGTCATTTACTGCTACTGCTTATAAATTACTTACTAAACTATCTATAGAAGAGAATGTTCGACAATACTTAGGTTTAGTAGCATCTTCAATAAAAGTGATCTGTCTGCCCAGAATCCAAAAATTAGGATTTTGGTAGTCTGCAACCAATTCACTGAAATCTTCTAAATATTTGTTTACGCGATCTTTTTCAGGAAAAACGGTAAAGTACGAGACAAAATATATGTCGTCAAAGTACTTGAGAACGTCTTCTAAATTCTCTAAAGGAATAGTAGGTCCTAAATAGATACATTTGTATCCTTTTAATATGATTTCATAATTGATATATAGTAGTCCTATATCATGAATCTCGTTCTCGGGCAAGAATGCAACAAACACCTTATCGGTCTTTGTAGGTTCTAAATGTTGCAGCTTTTCAATATTTAGCAGTATTTTTTGCTTTATAAGACTGCTCATAAAATGTTCATGTGCCGGACTTATAGTATCTGTCTGCCATAATAGACCTAGCTCATTCAGTAAAGGAACAAAGGTTTCCTTAAATATTTCCCTAAATGAATTTTCACTCAAGAGGGCATTGTATGTATTAAAGAACATAGTCTGGTCAAAATTGACCATTGCTAATTTAAAAGCGTTTATTGCTTGGCTTTTATGGCTATGCTTGGCTACGATTTCACGAACTACATATGGAATATCCTTATCAGAAATTTTTGCAATCTTAGATATCTTGTGACCATTGTTGTAAAGCAATGTTACATTAAGTAATTTTTGTAAGCTTGCCAGACTATACGTTCTAATGTTAGTATCTGTTCGTTCTGGAGATAAAAGATTATATCTTTTTTCCCAAATTCTAATGGTGTGTGCTTTAATACCAGAGAGGTTTTCAAGGTCTCTAATACTAAACTGCTTTTTTACATTGTTCATGTTTTTTGAAAAAGTATTAAACAAATCTACAATTTATTAAAATGCAGTGGAGTACCAAAAAGTTAAAATTATCAAAATAAAAAAAAGGTTAGACCTAAATCTAACCTTTTGTGCCCACGACTAGATTCGAACTAGCACGTCCTTGCGAACACTACCCCCTCAAGGTAGCGTGTCTACCAATTTCACCACGTGGGCTTATGTGAAGTTTACTGAATGGCAAATATAGAAACCTATCTTTCAATTTAAAATATTATGATGATAATATATGACCTAATATTTATTAAAGTACGAGCGACTGTTGGTATTGTGTTGGGGTAACTCCTTTTATCTTCTTGAACTTTTTATTAAAATTTGAAATAGAATTGAATCCAGATAAATCTGCTACTATATTGATGTTCAATTCTTTGTTCTGGTTTAAAAGTTGGCAGGCATGTGCAACCCTTAACTCTATTAAAAATTGAAAAAAGGTTTTATTGGTTCGTTGTTTGAAAAAACGGCAAAAGGCATTTGGTGTCATAAAAGCCATCTTGGCAATTTTTTCCAATGAAATAGGTTTTTGAAAATTTTTGAATACAAATTCAAAAACAAGCTGTAAACGTTCACCTTCATTTGTGCTCAACGATTTTGTATAAACAAACTTGCTTAATACTTGAGTACTTGCTTGCCTAAGTTCCTCTAATAGTTCAAGAAAAGAAACTAAGCGTTTTAGTTTATGCTGAGACTCTAGTTTTAAAAGCTGATGTATAATTTTCTTTTTGTTGGACTCAACTTTAAAACCTGCATTGATGTTTATAAAGAACGACTCAAAATCATTAAAATATGGGAGTTTAAAAAAATTAGGGCCAAATGATTGTGAGGTAAAGAAAACGGTAATCATATGGGCATCTTTTTCACCTGGTATGCTTTTGAATACGTGAGGTAAATTACTGCCAATTATAAAAATATCACCTTTAGAAAATTGGTGTATACTGTCTCCCACTAATAATTTTCCGCTTCCATTGATAATATGGCTTATTTGGATTTCTTCATGTTGATGTAACCTATTGTAAAATACAGGCTCCTTATCCACTTGAATAATTAAATGTTCGTTGGTGGGTTTTGGTATTTTAAAGGGATACACTTTCATATGCATCTAAGTTATCATTATTAATTTCATATTAAGATAATATATGGTAATATAGTACCATGTCTGGATAATATAAAAACACTTGGCTAGTGAAACCAAGCTTAAATTTGAATATCATCAAAAAAAATAAAAATGAGTATATCATGGACAGGCGTTATGCCAGCAGTAACAACAAAATTTACCGATAAGGATGAACTGGATTTAGATATGTTCTCCATCAATATAAAAGCCCAATTAGATGCCGGGGTAAGTGGCATAATTTTAGGAGGCACACTTGGTGAAGCCAGTACACTTACCTATGAAGAAAAAAGGGTTTTAATGAAAGAAACGGTAAAACTGGTAGAAGGTAAAATACCTGTTATTATCAATATTGCCGAGCAAACTACTAAAGGAGCTATTCATGCGGCTGAGGTTGCTAAAGAATGTGGTGCTACAGGATTAATGATGCTGCCGCCAATGCGCTATAAGGCAAATGATCATGAAACGGTTACTTATTTCAAAGAAACGGCTAATAGTACAGATTTACCGATCATGATTTATAATAACCCTATAGATTATGGTATAATGGTTACTCTTGATATGTTAGATGAGTTGATGGTTTGCGAGAATATACAGGCGGTAAAAGAATCTACTAGAGATATATCCAATATCACCCGTATTAAAACAAGATTTGGAGATAGGCTCAACGTTTTAACCGGGGTTGATACACTAGGGTTAGAAAGTACATTAATGGGTGCCGATGGTTGGGTAGCTGGACTGGTTTGTGCTTTTCCGGCAGAAACATGTGCTGTTTTTGAACTGGCTAGGGAAGGAAGAATTAAAGAAGCTTTAGAAATTTATCGATGGTTCTTGCCATTATTAGAATTGGATATTAGTCCGCAATTGGTACAAAACATAAAAATGGCAGAAGTTGCCACTGGTATTGGAACTGAAAATGTTCGAGCGCCAAGATTACCATTAATAGGTAAGGAGCGAGATAGAGTGGCTGCAATTATCAAGCAAGGTATAGCCACAAGACCTACCCTGCCAGATTACAAAAATTTGACTTAATTTTTTAAAACCCATTACATAATATGTTGTACCTGAAACTTTAATGAAATGTAGTTATGGTGCAGATAATTGTTACAGGTACTTTCTTTACTTTTGAGTAATACGATAAAAATATAAAATGATCAGCGGTACAAATTCAATAGGAAATAAAGCTTCAAAACAAGGGAAGAAAACTTTTAAGACTTTCGATCCAAAACAAAATAAAGATACGGAATGGACTTTTTATGAAGCATCTTCAAGTGAAATTGATGAAGCTGTTGCTTTGGCAACCGAAGCTTTTAACATGTATAAAGATTGTTCGGGTGAAAAAAAAGCTGAGTTTTTAGAAGCGATTGCAGATGAAATAGAAGCCTTAGGAGAAGAGCTGATAGATACCTATTGTAAAGAATCGGGTTTGCCACAAGGTAGAGCAATGGGTGAACGTGGTAGAACTATGGGTCAGTTGCGTGCATTTGCCAAGGTATTAAAAGAAGGTTCTTGGGTAGAAGCCGTAATAGAAAAAGCCCAGCCCAATAGGGAGCCAATGCCTAAATCAGATATACGTAAAATGCTATTTCCTTTAGGACCAGTAGTTGTATTTGGCGCAAGTAATTTTCCGTTGGCATTTTCTACAGCTGGGGGAGATACGGCAAGTGCTCTTGCGGCAGGCTGTCCTGTAATTGTAAAAAGTCACCCAATGCATGCAGGTACCGGTGAATTGGTATCTTCTGCTATTATCAAGGCAGCGGAAAAAACGGGTATGCCAAATGGGGTCTTTTCAAATTTGAACAGTAGCGGTATAGAAGTAGGGCAGCAGTTGGTGAAACACCCAAAAGTAAAAGGCGTTGGCTTTACGGGCAGTATAAAAGGTGGTACGTCATTATATAAATTGGCAAACGAAAGAGATGAGCCTATTCCTGTATTTGCAGAAATGGGAAGTATTAATCCGGTGGTTGTTTTACCGTCGGCTTTAGAAAACGATAGTGATGCTTGGGCAACTAAATATGCTTCTTCAATTACTTTAGGTGCTGGTCAGTTTTGCACTAACCCTGGTTTGGTATTGGCAGTTAAGGGTGAAAAGTTAGATGGATTTATAAAAACATTATCAGAAGAAATATTAAAACTGGAGCCTACCTGCATGCTTCATCCAAACATCTATGCAAAGTATAATGAAGGTAAAAAGGAATTATCGGCACAGAGCGGAGTAACTATTACCGCAGATTATAAGAAGGATACTAATGCGAATACTGCCAAACCTTCTATTTTAAAAGTTAGCGGAGCAGATTTTTTAGCGAATACAAAATTACATACAGAAGTATTTGGTCCATTTTCAGTGGTGGTAATCTGTGGGGATACTGCTGAAATGGAAAATATTTTGAATCATTTAGAAGGACAATTAACAGGAACTATTTTAGGCTCTGAAGAAGATTTAGAGAATAATTCTGGGGTTGTAGATGCTTTGCAGAGCAGGGTAGGTCGTATTTTGTTCAATGGAGTACCAACCGGGGTAGAGGTAAATTCTTCTATGGTACATGGCGGTCCGTTCCCTGCAACTACAGATCCTCGTTTTACCTCTGTAGGTACATCGGCTATAAAAAGATGGGTGCGCCCCGTTTCTTTTCAAGATTGGCCAAATAAATTATTACCATTGGCTTTGCAAAATGAAAACCCTCTTAAAATCACCCGACTGGTAGAAGGCGAATACACTAAAAACTGAAAAAAATAACATACTCTTACTATGGCCAGTAGCACTTTTGTTTGTATCGATGCTCATACCTGTGGAAACCCTGTTAGGGTTATAAAACAAGGTGGTCCAGATTTGGTCGGTGCTACAATGAGTGAAAAGCGTCAGCATTTTCTAAGGGAGTATGATTGGATACGGAAAGGATTGATGTTTGAACCACGTGGTCATGATATGATGAGCGGTAGTATATTTTATCCGCCAAGTGACCCTAGTAATGATTTTGGTATCCTGTTTATAGAAACCAGCGGCTGTTTACCTATGTGCGGTCACGGAACTATAGGAGCCATAACCATTGGTATTGAAGAGGGGATGATACGGCCTAAAACTCTTGGTGAAGTTCGTATGGAAACTCCGGCAGGCTTGGTGAACATAACATATCAGCAAACAGGCAAAAAGGTAGATTGGGTAAAACTAACCAATGTTAAATCTTATTTAGCAGCTAGTGACCTAACTATAGAATCTTCGTATTTAGGCAAACTAACTTTTGATGTTAGCTATGGAGGTAATTTTTATGCTATAGTAGACACACAAAAGAATTTCAAAGGCATACAAGAGTATTCAGCCAGTCAATTGATTCAATTCAGTCAAGAATTAAGGGAAAAAATTAATGCGAAATATCCTGATTTATTTATTCACCCAGAAAATTCTACGATAAGAAATGTTAGCCATATGCTTTGGACAGGAAATACTATTTCAGAAAAAGCGACTGCTAGAAATGCCGTGTTCTATGGCGATAAAGCCATTGATAGATCACCTTGTGGTACGGGAACGTCTGCCCGAATGGCACAATGGTTTGCCAAGGGAAAACTTAAAATAGCAGAAGAATTTATACATGAAAGTTATATTGGGTCTCAATTTATTGGTAGGGTAGAAGAAGAAGCTACCTTGGCTGGTAGACCAGCAATTATACCAAGTATACAGGGTTGGGCCAAAATTTACGGTCAAAATACCATCACCATAGATGATGATGACCCTTATGCTCATGGGTTTCAAGTAATTTAATTATAACAAAATCGTAAATGAAAAATGTAGTTGTTATTGGAGGCGGTATAGTTGGTTTAAGTACAGCATATTATTTACACAAAGAAGGTTGTGAGGTTACGGTTATAGATAAGAGCGATATTACTACAGGCGCATCATTTGTTAACGCAGGTTATATTACACCAAGCCATATTATTCCATTGGCTTCTCCTGGTATGATAGCAAAGGGAATTAAAATGATGTTCAATTCGGCAAGTCCGTTTTACATGAAGCCAAGGTTTGATCTTGATTTTATAAAGTGGTCTTGGTATTTTCATAAATCATCCACAGCCGCTAAGGTGGAGAAAGCAATTTCTGTAATAAAGGAAATAAATCTTTTGAGTAGGGAGTTGTTTACCGATATAAAAAAATCTGGAGATCTTGGTGATTTTCAATTAGAGCGAAAAGGTCTTTTAATGTTATATAAAACAGATGAAACTTATCTTCATGAAAAAAAAATTGCAGAAAGGGTTCAAGATGAGGGTCTTGAAGTTGCCGAATTAAACAAGATCGAATTACAGCAGTTAGAGCCTAATGTACGAATTGAGGCAGAAGGTGCTATCCACTACCAATGCGATGCTCATACTACACCAAATGAGATTATGCCCAAATTGTTGTCATATTTAAATAAAAATGGGGTGCATATTAAAACCCATGAAGAAGTGATTGACCTAAAAACTACTGGAAACACTATTAACGAAGTTATTACCAACAAGAATAATTATAAACCAGATGAGGTAGTTTTGGCAGCTGGTTCATGGAGTGGTGAGCTAGCGAAATTGCTACATTTAAAATTACCTCTGCAAGGGGGCAAAGGCTATAGTATTAATGTAGCTAGAGAAACGGGTATTACCATTCCCGCAATTTTAATGGAATCTAAAATGGCAGTTACGCCAATGAACGGTTTTACCAGATTTGCCGGTACTATGGAGTTTTCTGGTAATAATAATGTCATTCGAAAAGAAAGGGTTCTGGCTATCGCCAATGGCGCTAGTTCTTTTTATCCCGATGTTGAAATCAATACAACTGAAATTAAAAATGTAAAAACAGGATTGCGACCGGTGTCACCAGATGGATTACCTTATATTGGTAGATCCACAACTATTAAAAACTTATTAATAGGAACAGGGCACGCCATGATGGGTTGGAGTTTAGGACCGGCAACAGGCAAGTTAATTTCAGAGTTATTGACTGATAATAAGACGTCTATGAACGTATCTTCCTTTGATCCCAACCGAAATTTTCAATAAATTTGTTAAAAGCTTAACGTAACTTAAATACCACTCACCGACAGTTAAACGTCATTCGTCTACAGTGATCAATTTATTTGTGACTTATATCTGACATTTGTAGTATCAAAATGAACAACAATGGATATTTTACTAATAGAAGACGATTTAATAGAAGTAATGAAGTTGAAGCGTACAGTTTCTAAACTTGATCTTAAGCATTCGATCGTTGAGGCAAAAAACGGAGAATCAGCATTAACATATTTACGTTCTGGTGAAAAGTTACCTGATATTATATTGTTAGATTTAAATATGCCAAGAATGAACGGCATAGAATTTCTATCGATATTGAAGGAAGATGAGCAGTTGAGATACTTACCTACAATTATTTTAACTACTTCTGAAAATAGAGCAGATTTATTAAAATGTTATGAAGTAGGCATTGCAGGTTACGTGATAAAACCACTAAAATATGAGGATTACGAGTACAAACTAAACGCTGTTTTAGAGTACTGGAGTGTTAACCAACTAGTGAAAGGCTAACAAAAAAGCTCATTTCACAACATTTTCCTGCATTTTCGTATTAATTTTCCTACGTTTGGGAAACGTTATTAAAAAATTGAAATGAAGGGAATAGTATTTACTGAGTTTTTAGAAATGGTCGAATCTGAATTTGGATTAGAGACTGTTGATAATATTATAGAAAAAGCAGATTTGCCTTCTCAGGGCATTTATACCTCTGTAGCCACCTACGAATTTAATGAAATGGTGGCGTTGGTCACCCAATTAAGTGAAGAGGTAGATTTACCTGCTGGTGACCTTATTTACGCATTTGGACTTTATCTTTTCTCAAGTCTAAAAAATGCACATCCTGAAGTTATACAAAGTTATTTGTCACCAATAGGTCTTTTATATTCAATAGAAGACCATATTCATGTACACGTTAAAAAATTATATCCGGAAGCGGAACTGCCTACTTTCAAAATTCTTGAAAAGACAGATAATTCCATATCTATGATATATAGTTCTTCTAGAGGGCTATATAGATTGGCACATGGTTTAATTGAAAAAGCATTTGAACATTTTAATGGTAAGGCAGATATTACTTATGAACTTCTAAAGGATGATGGTACCGAAGTAAAATTTGACGTTGTACAACATGGATAGTAAAGAAGTTGTTCTTTTAAAAAAAGCCCTCGAAAGACAAAAAAGAGCACGACAGCAAGCTGAAAAGATATTGGAGGAAAAATCTCATGAACTTTATGAGGTGGCCAGCCATTTAAGGGAATCTAATGCTAAGCTGGAAAATTTATTGAGCGAAAAAACGTCTGAGTTAGATGGCGTTTTTATAAATATCATTGACCCTTATGTGGTGATGGACTTATCATTTAACGTGGTAAGTATGAATTTATCTGCAAAAAACTTTTTAGGTTATGATAATAAAATCGAAGAGGTAAACCTTTGGAAAATGGTACATAAAGATTATATGGAATATACCATAGAATCTTTTAGTAGTTTAAAAGAGGTAGGCAAACTTAAAAACTATAGAGCAAAAATATTGGTTAAAGGCGGAGTTGAAAAATGGGTGGAGATTAATGCCAGCTTAGTTTACAATAAAGAAAAACAACCTGTTGCCGCCCAAGGTATTGTTAGGGATATTACTCAAGAAATGGAAGTAAGGGAGTTGCTGTCTGAACAAAAAAGACAATTAGATGTAATTGTAAACAGCTCACCCTTAGGTATTATACTTGCCGATGCCAACATAATACTTAAGGTAAATTATACAATGACCTCTTTATTGGGCTATTCTTTGAACAGCTTTATGAAAATGAACGTTGAGGACTTTACCGATAAAGAAAGTTTAGAACTAGCCAAAGAATACTCATCTAAAATGAATAATGGTGAAATAGACAATTATACTATTAAGCAGAAATTCATAAAGAGTGATGGAGAAAAATTACAAGTAAAACTATCTGTCAATGCGGTAAGGAATATTTATAAAGAAGTCAACTATATCGTAATGATGGTTGAAGACATTACCCAACAGTTGGAAGCTGAAGAACGTTTAAAGTCTGAAAGGGAAAAGTATAGTGGAATAATTGCCAATATGAACTTAGGGCTTTTAGAGGCAAATAGAGAAGGCGTTATTCAAATGGTCAATCAAAGTTTTTGTGATATGATCGGCTTTGAAGAAAGTGAATTGCTTAATACAGATGCCAAGGATTTTGTAAGCCTAGAAGATAAAAATAAAGTAGCCGATAAGATCAAAACCCGTGCAAACGGAAATTCAGATTCGTATGAAGTACATGTTATTACCAAGTCTGGAGAAAAAAGGCATTGGTTAATAAGTGTTGCTCCTCGTTATAATAAAAATCATGAGGTAATTGGTTCAATTGGTATTACACTTGATATTACTGAGCAAAAAGAACTGGAATTACAGAAAGAGAAATTGGTTAAAGACCTTGAAAATAGTAATCAAGGTTTACAAGAATATGCACATATTGTTTCCCACGACCTTAAATCACCTTTAAGAAGTATCAGTGCTCTTGCCACTTGGTTAAGTGATGATTATAAAGATGTTTTGGATGAAGGCGGTAAGCAGAATTTAGAGCTAATGCAAGAAAAGGTGGCTTCTATGGATAAGTTGATTCATGGTATACTCGAGTATTCAACCGCAAACAGTTCTGCCTTAGATAATTCTAAAGTAGATTTAAATAGTGTAATTGCCGATATAGGTGAGACTATTTTTATTCCCGAACACGTGAAATTAGAAGTGCCAAAAGTACTGCCGATCATTATGGCAGATAGAATTAAAGTGCATCAGGTATTTCAGAATATTATAGGTAATGCAGTAGTGCATATAGAAAGAGAAGTTGGTCTAGTAGAAGTACTTTATAAAGATAATGGTGATTTTTGGCAATTTACGATCAGTGATAATGGAGTAGGAATACCGGAAGAATATCATAAGAAAATCTTCGACATCTTCCAGTCTATTGGTAATAATGAAAGATCTACAGGTATTGGTTTATCCATCGTAAAAAAAATAATTGATCGTTACCAAGGTAAGGTTTGGGTAGATAGTGTAGTAGGTGAAGGTACCCAGTTTCACTTTACAATTAAAAAAGACCATAACGAATAACAGAGATATGAAAATAGTTCAAGCAATTAAAAAGGGAAATGAGCCAATTGTACTTCAAAACCCAAGTCATTTAAAGGAACCTTTGGTTTTGGTGTTTGGTAACAGGTATATGCTTGAAGATGAGGCCTTGTTTAATGAAGTAAGAGCACTTTTTCCAGAAGGTCATATCGTATTTGGTACCACATCTGGCGAAATTATAGATGATAATGTTTTAGAAGGTACAGTGGTATTGACCGCCATTGAATTTGAAAAAAGTAAAATTTTAGTAAAAAGATGTAATGTAAAAGATTACAAACATGATGATAAAAAATTAGGAGCTAATTTAGCCGCACAGTTTCCAAAGGATAATTTAAAACACCTATTCGTTATTTCAGAAGGTAGTACGGTAAACGGTAGTGCTTTAATTGAAGGAATTGAACATTTAAATAGTAACAACTTTGGACTTTCTGGAGGTTTATGTGGTGATGATGACCGTTTTGAACGCACTTTAGCCTCGTATAATGAAAACCCTAAAGAAGGGGAAATCGTTGCTATTGGTTTTTATGGAGATACACTAGAGATTTCAAGTGCAAACTATGGAGGGTGGACTACTTTTGGTCCTGAAAGAATCATTACAAAATCTAAAGGCAATATTTTATTTGAATTGGATGGTAAACCAGCTTTAGATCTTTATAAAACCTATTTAGGTGAAAAAGCCAATGAACTACCAAAATCTGCATTGCTATATCCGCTAAGTGTAAAGGCAACAGAAGATGCCGAACCTTTGGTACGCACAATTATAAATATAGATGAGGTTGAAAATACAATGACCCTAGCCGGTGATATACCTGAAGGGTCTAGGGTACAGCTAATGATGTCTTCTGTAGACGATATTGCCAATGGGGCTTTTCATGCAGCAGAACTGGCTATGCGGAACAGAAAAGCAGCGCCAGAATTGGCTTTGTTGATCAGTTGTGTTGGTAGAAAATTAGTAATGGATCAACGTACCGAAGAAGAAATAGAAGAAGTAAAGGCGGTAATTGGTGATAGTACCGTAATCAGCGGGTTTTACTCTTATGGAGAAATGGCACCCTTTGGTGGTCAAGATAGTTGTAAATTGCACAATCAGACCATGACACTAACTTTATTCAGTGAATAATGCATTCTCTTTTAAAAAGACAAATACGAAAGTACTTACCGGCCGATTTAAGGGCGCATTCAGAAATGGATAGCTTTTTAGAAGCTATAGAAAAGTCTTATGAAAATTTTGAAGATAAATTTTCTATGTTGCATAGGGCTTCTACCATAAGTTCTGATGAACTTTTTGAAGCGAACAAAAAATTACAGAAAGAGGCGTTGCAGCAAAAAAATATTCTTGTTTCATTAGAAAAGGCTATTCATAGTTTAAGAGAGAATTTAAATGATGAGCAGGAATTCGAATTTAATATCGAGAATGAATTCAACGCAGAACATCTAGCTTCGTACATAAGCAGTTTGGCATCTAAGGTTTCTAATATGACGACTGAAAAAGATAAACTGGTTGCTAATTTAGAAAACCAGAACGAATCTTTAAATAATTATGCGCACATGGTATCTCATGATTTAAGATCGCCCATTAGAAACATCAGCGCATTGATGAATTGGATCATGGAAGATGAAAAAGATAAATTTTCTCAGATCAGTAAAGATAATTGCTCATTAGTATCTGAAAATTTAATTAAGATGGATAAGCTGGTTACCGGTATTTTAAACCATGCAACAATGGGTGAAACTAAAGAACAAAGGGTAATGTTCAGTTTAGAAGAAAGCCTAAAGGATATTGAGAAAACTATTTACGTTCCAGAGAATGTAACCTTTAAGTATCAAAAAGATCTTCCAAAAATGGAGTTCGAAAAAGAGAGGTTAGAGCAATTGTTCATGAACCTATTCTTAAATGCCATTACGGCAACTGAACATTTGGAGAACGGAGTAATTGAAATTGGTTATGAACCAGATGATACCTATTGGAAATTTAGTGTTTCAGACAATGGGAAAGGTATTCCTGTAAAGCACCAAGAAGGTATATTTCAAATGTTCAAAAAATTAGAGACTTCCATTAACGCTACTGGTATTGGACTTGCAATTGTTAAGAAAATTACAGTTCTTTATGAAGGTAGTGTTTGGTTAGAGTCAGAAGAAAATGTTGGTACTACATTTTTTATAACTTTAAAAAAGAATACATGATAGAGCAACCAAACCTAGATTATGTCGATCAACTTGCTGGCGATGATATTGCTTTTAGAGGTCAGTTCATAGAAATAATTAAAACGGAGTTTCCATTAGAGAAAGAAGAGTATTTTGGTCATGTTACCAATAACAGATTTAAGGAAACCGCAGAAATAGTACACAAATTAAAACACAAGTTCAATATTTTAGGGATGCAAGATTCATACAAACTTGCGGTAACCTATGAAATGGAGTTGTTAAAAGGTAACCAAGATAGTAAGTCAAAATTCATAAAAGTTCTCCAAACTATTGATGAATATATTAAAACAATATAAATGAACTGTATTATAATTGATGACGAGGCTATGGCAAGGGCAATTGTTAAGCAATTGTGTTCCAAAATTCCTAACCTAGATGTCATTGAAGAGTTTGACAATGCTATATCGGCTATAAAATTCTTAAATCAGCAGACTATAGATGTTATTTTCTTAGATATCCATATGCCTGGTTTTAGTGGTGTAGACTTTGTACAGACCTTAAAGGATCCGCCAAAGATTGTTTTGACCACCTCAGACACTGATTTTGCTATTGCTGCCTACGAATATGAGAGTATTGTAGATTATTTGGTAAAGCCAATTACACAAGAAAGGTTTGAGAAATGTATTGATAAAATATCAAATTTACCAGCTCACAAACCAGCACAGCCAGCAGCTACAGGTAATGAAAAAGATGAAGGCGAAGATCTATATATCAATATTGATAGAAGGCTTATTAAGTTAAAGTTGAATGAGATCTTAGTCATAGAGGCTAAAGGTGATTATATTGACGTTAAAACGGAGAAGGAAGATTATAGAGTACACACCACATTAAAAAAAATTAAGGAAAAACTGCCAGAACGGTTGTTTTTACAAATACATCGCTCCTATATCATAAACTTTACTAAAATCATTGATATTGAAGACAATAGTGTGTTAATTGCAAAGAACGTTGTGCCAATTAGCCGCTCTAACCGCCCAGAACTAATGAGAAGGTTGAATTTATTGTAGAGGTGTGTAATGTATTACCAATTTTGTTGGTATATTTTTTTAAATATTTCTGCTAATTGTACTTTATTTACCGGTTTTACCACATAGCCGGTAAGTTCTTCAAAGTTAGATGCTCTTTTTATATCACTATTTCGCATAGATGAGCTTACCATATAAATATTGATGTTATTTATAATTTTTGGTTTAAGTTTTTTAAACTCATTCAAAAAGCCCCAACCATCTAAAAATGGCATATTGATATCCAAGAATATTACCTCGGGCAAATCTAAATTCTGCTTTGTACATTCTGCAATATATTCAACAGCTTGTTCCCCGTCTGTAAAAGTAGAGACTACTAATTCTTTTGATAGTTGGTGAATGGTCTTTTCCATTAAATATAAATAAAGCTCATCATCGTCTACTAACAAAATATTCGGCTTTGTATTCATAATTTAAAATTTTATTTTGAACGTTGTTCCTACTCCTTCTTCACTATCAATTGATATGGTAGCGTTTAAAGCTTCTAATTGTGATTTTATTAAAAAAAGACCCATACCCTTCCCAGATATGTTTCTATGAAACCTCTTATATAATTTAAATACGTTGTCTCCATGCCTATTAAGGTTTAGCCCTATACCGTTGTCACGCACATATAAAACCTTGTGATTGTCTTCTATGGCCGATTCAAATAAAATATAAGAATCAACTTCCTCCCTCTTATATTTAATGGCATTGGAAACAAAATTTTGTAATATACTTTGCAGGTAAAATTTTGAAAAAGTTATTTGGTTCCAGTCATCTAACTTTAACAAAACTTCAAAATCACTGTCATCTAACAATGTTTCGGTGAATTCATGTTTTACTTCTTCAATTAAATCCGTAAGATTAATGTTAGACAGTTTAATTTCTTTATTATCCAAAATAGATACATACTCATTAATATCTTTGGTTAAATTGGTGATGCTATTTGCAACCTGATCTAGCTTGGGCAATAACTGATTTAGTATTTCTGGATTTTTCTCTTTTCGTATCATTTCTACAACAACCGACATGCTGGTTACCGGAGAACGAAGGTTGTGGGAAATTAAATAATTGAAGTCGCTAAGCTGTTTGTTTCTTATTTCTAAACTATTATTTATTTTTTTGACCTCAATATTGTTTTCTTCTAATTGCTCTTTACTTCTGGTCAACAAAATATTTTTACTCTCTAACTCTTTGTAAAAATGTTCTTTCTCTAATTTCTTTTTTTGGTAAGTATGAGAAAACACGAATAAGCCAATAATTGAAATAATATTAAAGGTTAACAAACTTTCAAATACAGGCTGTAATTCGGCTTCTACTAATTTTGAAGGTATTTCCAAAGCCATAATCCAACTTGAGGGGGTTACTATTTCTGTTGGTAAGTTAGATATAGAACCAAAAGTAAATGTTGCTCCATTTAAATTGATAGATTGTTGCGACCATATATGACCATTTTCAACAAAAGCGCTATCTCGATTATGGGTTATAGCTTTGGTGTTTAAAATACCGTCTATAGTACTATTTTTATTTCCAGATTCATAGGGCAAATCTTCTTTTATAGTATTAGAACTTATAACTCTAAAATCCTCATCTAACAAGTAAACATTTTTGTCTTCAACTATGGATTTTATTTGGTCCAGAATTTTTTTCATTTTAAAATTGATGACCACTAATCCTAATTGATTTTGCTCATTATCAAAAATAGGCGCCACAGTTCTAATTACTGGCTTGTGCGGTTTTTCTATTTCTCCATTTTCTTTATTTAAGCTTATTTGAGAAAGATATATTTGATTTCTTTTCAATTGTAACCCTGCTTTTACATAAGGTTGGTGATTTTTATTTTGTAAAACGCTAATTTTAATAGAATCGTTTTCAACCCGTTCGGCTCTAAAAAATTCCTTTCCTTCTAAATCTATAAAGCGAAATTGATCGTAAAAAGTAATATCCTCTATAAGTTCTAGATATGACCTTAAGAATGAGGAATGCTCTATTAAAGGATCAAAATTCTTTGGATATTTTAAAGTAGCCCAATAATGGCTATTACGTAAAAAAGAATGGCATTCTTCTTCAAAGGAAACTTTCTTCATCGTGTTTGCACGAATCTGACGCTCCATAATAGTTTCAATTTGTTTTGCCTTTTGGGAGTAATATAAAAAAAGGTTAAGCGCAAAAAGTGGCACATAGAGGCCGATAAACATTTTTAAAACTCTTTTCCACATAAAAAATTAATTAGAGCTTCATTTTATTCGTATTTCTAGTTTGTGGAAGTGTTATTAAAACCTACGCTAAAATAAGTAAATTTCCTACAATTATGATAAATTAATTAGAGTAAATTAAAGATATAGTTTATTTATACAAAGTGTGATGAGCTAATTTGTAGGAAAGATAAAGTATGGTAAAAGACAAATTACATACACAGAAATGGTAGTAGCCTAAAAGAAAAATAAATTTTCTCCGGAAAAGATAAATTTTAAGGTAATACTAATCTAGTTTCAATTTTTTGTAGAATAATGGTTTCTTTAAAAATAACCATTTAGCCTTAAGGCCTACTTCGGTAAACTCAAACCCTGCAGCTGTGGCAGAAGCAATATTACTGTACTTGCCATATATACTTAAGCTAAAGCGTTTAGAGAATTGATGTAATACAGACGCTTCGGCCCTAAATATATTGGTGTTCGGGTCATCTTCTACTTGTTGTATACCTGTTGCTGCGCTTATTGCATAGCTTGTTTTTTCTGATATTTTACCGCGAAGGTCTGCAAAAAGCTCCACCGCTTGATACTTTTCTGGACTAAAATATATAGTAGGCACTTGATCTTTAAAGGTTATATATTGATAATTTAGCCCCATTTTTAAGGCTGGTTTTCGCAGTATATTATAGTATAAAGAAGTAAATAAAAGGTTTCTTACATTTTCATCACTTTGTTGTGTATGCATTAATTGGGTGTACCATCCAAAATTAACGTTGGTGCCTAAATTATAATTTAAACCGTAGTGGTTTTGTACAATTTCACGCTCTATTAATTCAGCATTAAAACTTTGTACTTCTCTTTGGTAACCCAATGTTAAGTTTTGAAGCTTAAAAGGTTGTAAATCTAATTTTATATCAAGAACAGGCTGTGTATATGCTTCATCTAAAAACCTAGAGTTGTTAAAACCTAATACCGTTTTTAAAACAGTCTTAGGGAATAGTTTATATTGTAAACCCATTAATGCTACATGAGAAGTGGCTTTGTTATCTGTCACCGTATTTTCGGTAGATCTAAAGAAATAAGAAAAGGTGGTTCTAAATTTGGTAGAAAAAGGCACATCGACCGTAGTATTGGTATAGAAGGCGGTATTATTACCATTATCAAAAGTATAAGCGGCATGCTCTTCTATAGTAGGGGTATGCATTAAGTTCAATTTTTCTATAAACCCTTTGGCATCTTTTTGATTCTTATAAAACTTTAGTGTCTGGTTGGCCATTTTGTACGCAGGTACGATTCGATCTGAAGCAAAAAGTGCATTTGCCTTACCAAGATTACCATCAAAAGAAGCACTGTCATTTACCAATATTCTGTCATAGCTTTTAACGCTTGATTTTGCATCGCCCGTATATAGCCCTAAAGTTGCCCTTAACGCATGTATCCAGTTTCTATTTTTATAATGTACTTCTAAACTATCTATCATTTTTTTCGCATTTATAAATTTTCTATTCCAGATCAATGCTTGTACATATCTATCATATGTATTTTCGGTAAGAGCCACATCATCTATTTTGTCCACTTTATTCGTAGCTCTCTTCGATGTAAGTAATGCTTCTTTATCATCCTCGTCAATATGATGTGCCAATGCTATACCGTTTAAGGCGGTAATGGAATCTTTTTGATTTGTGGCATAACGAGCATACATACTTTTTGCTTTATCTGCCTGTTTGGTAATTAAATAGAGATTGGCAAGGTTAATAAGTACATCTTTGTCATTAGGGAAATCTTCAAATATTTTTTTTAATGTTTGCTCTCCTTTCTTATACTGTTGGTCATTTACAAAACTATTGGCATAACCTAGTCGCATAAACTTTCGTGAAATTTTAGCACTTTCATTTTCTGGTTGAAGAGCTTTTGCTTTTTCTACCCACCTTAAAGCAAGTTTATATTCTTTAAGGTTGCTTAACGTATTTGCATAGCCTAGCACAGCACCAAATTTATCTGGAAATTTTTCAACCAAATCTGCATATAAAGGCTTCGCCTGTTCGTATTCTTTTGCCCATAAAAAAGATTCATTGTAATTGATCAATATTTCAAAATCTCCTGGGTATTCCTTTAATAGGTCCGCAAACAAGTTAGTTGCTTTTTTAGGCTCGCCACTTAGCCCTACAGCCCTGCCATAGCAAAGTTTTGCAGTTTTGTTAGTAGGGTCGTTTGTAAGGTATTCAGCAAAAAAATCTTCTGCTTCTTGAAAATTACCTTGCTCTAATAAACCAAAGCCTTTGGTCATATCAGATTGCGCATTTAGCAATGATGTGGTTACTAGAAAAAGGAATAATATTTTACGAATCATTTTAAGGTAAGATTAATACTACAAATACCTAACGGTAATTATTGAAATTTATTAGTCGCGATTAACAATGTAAAGGTAAATGCCCCTTCATAATTCCCGAAGTAAGATAATTGCCATTGGTCTACAGTAATGTGCAAGCCACCTAAACCACACCAAAATAAATGGCGATTGTACTGAAATTTGCCTTGAATGAAAATATAATTAAAGGCACTTAACATAATAGATATGACAACAAGTAAAAGAATACTTACAAGCTTCTCACCAGAGCAATTGTTAATGACAAGTATTGCGGTTCTTATCATTGGAGGTAATTATATAGCAAACCAATTTTTAAGCAGGGTATTTACCGGTACATCTAATGGTACGGCTTTCTTGTTGACCAGTTTTGTAATATTATTGGGGTTATTTGGGTTTGCGTATCATCATATAATAACAAGGGATTCTACTATTTATAATACCAATTATGACTTGGCATATCAAAGAGTCAAAAAATTTATTGTATGGATAGCATGTTATGAGTTGGTACATATAACCATTAGTTATATGCAACTATTTTTTATAAAGCATTATATGGGTGTTTTGGAAGCAGAATTATATGCATCAATAACCTTAATAGGGCATTTTGTCTATTTTATTTTTTGGGTGGTTTCGGTAATTCTCATATCTCATATAGTTGAAAGAGGTGAACAAGGTAAGATGGCTAACTCTAGAATTTTAAAATATACTATTATGGGCTTATTGGTTGCCATTTTAGTTGCTTTTTTTTGTGCATTATTTTCAGAACCTATTCTACAGAAAATATATAAGAATACTTATAGCACCGTATCAACATTGCTATGGCAATTTATTCTGGCTTCAATTTTATTTGCCATTTCAAGCGTGATAACCTTTTACTATTTATCATTGAAAAAATTTACGCCAGTAATCATCTCTGCTGTTGTAGGAATTTCTCAAATTCTTATAATCACCTTCTTGCATAATAGCTTGTCGATTATTGTACAAGTGCATATTATAGCAATGGTTGCGCTACTATTGGCTCACCTACTTTTCATCACCCACAATAGTATACTTAGTAAATTCAGTTAATGGCTAACCAGCTAAACATGTGGAACGCATTGCATGTCGATGCTAATGGGTTTAGCGCTATACCATGTTTAATTAATAACATAAAATTATTTAAATGATTGATTATGTGAACCTTATGTAGTTTGTTTTTTGTTTAACTAGTGATTTTTCCCATTCGTCTATAGTAACCGTTCACCCACCTAAAAGCAGACAAAAAACCATTGTCTTAGTTAGATATTTGTATCAGAATAACCAAATAGAATTTAAAACTTAACCTTATGAAACTTGCAATTGTAACCGCATACCCCCCAAGTAAAGTTACGCTGAACGAGTACGGATATCACTTGGTAAAACATTTTAGATTACAAAAAGAGGTAACTGAAATTATTCTGATTACAGATAAAACTAAAGGAGAAAAAGACCTGAACTTTAATGAAAAAGGGTGTAAAATTACTGTCAAAGAATGTTGGAACTTTAATGACTACACTAACTTGATCAAGGTTAACAAGGTCATTTCTGGTACTAAACCAGATGCTGTACTCTTTAATCTTCAATTTCTAAAGTTTGGAGATAAAAAAATACCGGCTGCGTTAGGGCTAATGCTTCCTTTGTTATGTAAAATGAAAGGCATACCAACCATTTCGTTATTACATAATATAATGGAGCAGGTAGATTTAAATAATGCGGGGATTACATCAAATAAGTTTTTACAAAAGATTTACCGTTGTATTGGTAATCTGCTTACAAAATTTGTTTTGGCTTCAGATATTGTTGCCGTAACTATCGGAAAGTACCAAACAATATTAGAAAACAAATATCAATCTAGAAATGTGGCTTTAATTCCACATGGCTCGTTTGAGACTCCTTCAGAACCAGATTATACCTTACCTGCCGGACCTAAAAAAATATTGGCTTTTGGAAAATTCGGTACCTATAAAAAAGTGGAGATATTGATAGAGGCAGTAGAAATGATCAGAAAGCGTTCTAAACAAGATATAGAAATTGTGATAGCGGGTACAGATAGTCCTAACACGCCTGGATACTTAAACAATGTTAAAAAGATATATGCCCATGTTAAACAATTATGTTTTACAGGGTATGTAGAAGAGGCAAAAGTAGCCACTATATTTGAGGAAAGCGCTGTTGTAGTATTTCCATATACGTCTACTACCGGTAGTTCTGGAGTATTGAATCAAGCGGGTAGCTATGGTAAAGCAGTTGTCTTGCCAGATTTAGGAGATTTAGGTACATTAATTAAAGAAGAAGGGTATAAGGGCGAATTTTTTAATGCAAACAGTGCTTCATCATTGGCAGATGCATTAGAGAATATATTGGTACATGATTCGTATAGAGAATATTTGGCAAAGGCTAATTACAGGGCCGCCAACTTATTGCCGATGTCTAAAATCACCAAAAAATACATTGAATATTTTAAAGTAATACAAGTTGCAAAATCTAAAGGATTCACCTTAGATGTTCCTTTAGTAGAGAAAAATATAGTGTTTTAAACACTACAGTTAGGTTAAGTGCAAATAGGAGTAGTGTGGTTAGCTGCTCCTTTTTATCAATTCTCTATAATAATACCGATTGCTAATATGAACTAAAAACTATTACAATTCTTACACAGCTAAATAGCGAAATAATTGGTGCCCTAGCTTAAAATCAGTTGTTTAGGTAGGTAAGAGTCAACTGTTAAATTATAAAATTTTCTTAAAAACCTACAATTTTTTAAAATTACCACGTTATATGTAGGTTAAATCTTACGTAATAAACCATGAAAATACTAACTATTGATGATCAACAGCTTATTCTTTTGTCTGTTGAAAAAAGACTTACTGAACTTGGCTATGATGTGTTGACTGCTGATTCTGGCCTCAAAGGAATTGATTTGTTCGACTCTTTTGAACCTGATCTAGTTCTAGTGGATATTAACATGCCCGATATTTCTGGATTAGAGGTTGTACGGCATATTAAAAATAGCGATAGAGGTAATACTCCTGTTCTAGTAATGTCAGGTAACACAGAAGAAGCTATTATTATGGATGGCTTTACATTGGGTATAGACGATTACATGAAAAAGCCAGTGAGCTTATCAGAAATGTCTGCACGAATTAAAAGGCTGATAGGAGCCCCTGTTGTAGAACAAAAATCCGAAATTACAAGTAGTGGAAGAATGCTACAAAAGAATTGTGTTGGGGTTGTTATTCCTTGTTATAATGAAGAAGAACGTCTTTTAGGTACCGAGTTTAAAGATTTCGCCCATAGTAACCTTGGGTATCATCTTTGTTTTGTCAACGATGGTAGTACAGACAATACCTTAAAGGTATTAGAAGAATTAAGAAAGGGCAACGAGAGTAATATAAGTATATACGATTGTGAGAAAAATGGAGGTAAGGCTGAAGCTGTTCGTTTAGGAATGCTTCATATGGCGAAAGATACTCAGTTAGACTATATAGGATTTTTAGATGCCGACCTTTCCACAGATTTTAGGGATTTTGATGATCTGGTCGAAACTCTAGATAAATCGAATTTTAAAATAGTAAGTGGATCTAGAATGAGTAGAATGGGCGCCGATATTACCAAAGAATCTGCCCGTAAGGTGATCAGTATGACTATTAACCTGATTATTAGAACCATATTAAGAATGCCTTTTAACGATACACAATGCGGAGCAAAAGTTATGGACCGCTCTGTGGTACCGTTACTTTTTAATAAATCATTTATTACCAAATGGTTGTTTGACGTTGAAATGTTTATTCGTATGAGAAAGCATTATGGTAAAACCGAAGCTAAAAAACTTATTTGTGAGCAGCCTTTAAAACGATGGATCCATGCAGATGGTTCTAAATTGTCGATGAAAGATTCTGTGAAAATTGTTGGCCAATTAGCAAAAATAGCTATCGTTTACAGGTAATACCCATTAAAACAAACCCTCTTTAAACCACCTTTATCTTATGTCAACAATAAAGTTAGCACTAAAGCGAATTTCCCCTAAACAATTGTTTATGGTTAGCGCTTTGCTTGTAAATGGCGGTAATTACCTATATAATTTATTATTGGGTAGATTGTTAGGTCCCGAGGCTTTTGCAGATGCTGCTTTGTTGGTGACATTACTCTTGGTATTGTCTTTTGTTGGTATGACTTTTCAATTGGCTACCACCAAGTTCGCAGTACTGTTTTCTGATCAAACCTGGGTGACTTTCAAGAATACCATGTATAGATACGCTCTTGTATTTGGTGTGTTTACGGGTATTTTAGTACTCATTTTTTCAAAAAACCTTCAAACGCTTTTCAATACACAAAATCATTATATGTTCATGATTTTTGCCGTTGCCATACCCTTGTACTTTGTTATGAGCGTAAATAGGGGTCGATTTCAAGGAGGACATGATTTTAGCAAATTGGCTGCTACCTACCAAACAGAAATGTGGAGTAGATTGTTACTAACGTTCGCGCTTCTTTTATTGCTGCCTTTTGAACCTGGTATTTTAATTGCCACAGGTATTTCCCTTTCTTTTGTTTTCGGACTGTTTCCTTCAGATTTTAAGGGAGTCAAGGTGTTTTCGAAAGAAAGATTGTCTACGGTAGATTTAAAACAAGTATGGATTTTTATTGGCTTGACCGCAGGGTATGAACTTACGCAAATCATAATTAATAATAGTGACATCTTATTGGTGAAACATTATTTTGATGATAAGCAGGCTGGTCTATATTCATCATTGGCTTTGATCGGTAGGGTAGTGTATTTTGTAGCTTGGATGTTTGTAATGTTACTGATGCCAACGGTTATTCAAAAACAAAAAGATGGCGAGCCTACCGCACCGGTACTTTTTAAGTACGTATTTTTTATTGGAACATTATCAGCATTTATAGTGGCGGTTTGTTATCTGTTGCCCAACTTGATTATTACGTTAATGTTCGGTGATGCTTATTTAAGCATTGCTCCTTTACTTTGGAAATATGCTTTGGCAACTTCATTATTTGCCGTGTCCAATATTTTTGCATACTATTTTTTATCCCTCAATCAGTACTCACCGGTAATATTATCTGGATTGTTAGGCTTTTCTCAAGTGGCATTGATCATGCTTTATCATGATGCTCTTGAAACTGTTGTACACATGCAGATCATTGCAATGGTAATTCTACTGGTTGCCCAACTATTATTCTTCATTATTAAGAATAAAACCGATTCTAAAATTATAAAAGAACAACAAAAATCGTAAGGAGTTTATCGCCTACGTCACTTTATATAACCTAGTTTATTAAAATTAACCACAAATGAAATTAGCAATTGTAACCGCATATCCGCCTAGTAAAGTAACCTTAACAGAATATGGTTATTATTTGGTGAAGCACTTTAGGCTTCAAGAAGAAGTAACGGAACTGATATTGATTACCGATCGTACCAATGAACCGAAAGATTTGAATTTTGAAGGTGAAGGTTGTAAAATAACGGTTAAAGAATGTTGGAGCTTTAATAACTACGGGAATATTTTTAGCATTAGTAAGACTATCTCTCAAACGAAACCGGATGCCGTTCTTTTTAATCTACAGTTTTTAAAGTTCGGAGATAAAAAAATACCTGCGGCTTTGGGGCTTATGCTACCATTTATTTGTAAATCTAAAGGAATACCAACAATATCTTTATTGCACAATATACTTGAACAGGTAGATTTGGAAAATGCCGGTTTTACTAAAAATAAAGTATTACAAAGTATTTACAATTTTATAGGAACAACGTTAACCAATTTTGTTTTAGCTTCAGATATTCTTGCGGTGACCATAAGTAAATACGTGACAACCTTAGAACAGAAATATAAGGTTAAGAATGTAGCTCTAATACCTCATGGTGCTTTTGAAACCCCACCGGAACCAGATTTTAAACTTCCTGAAGGACCAAAACAAGTTATGGCCTTTGGTAAGTTTGGTACCTATAAAAAAGTAGAGATTCTAATAGAGGCCGTTGAGGAGATCAGATCAAGAAGCAATGCCGATATTGAAATTGTTATCGCAGGTACTGATAGCCCTAATACCCCTGGTTATCTAGATGAAATGAAACAAAAATATAGTCATGTACCTCAAATTAGGTTTACAGGTTATGTGGCAGAAGAAGATGTGCCTAAAATATTTGGAGATAGTGCCGTTACCGTTTTTCCTTATACATCAACCACAGGTAGCTCGGGAGTTTTACACCAAGCCGGTAGTTATGGTAATGCCGTTGCCTTACCTGATTTAGGTGATTTAAGCGTTCTTGTTAAAGAAGAGGGGTATGTTGGTGAGTTTTTTGACGCCCGCGATACGTCATCTTTGGCAAATGCCATTGAAAAAATTATTTCAGATGATTCATATAGAATTCAATTGGCCAAACAAAATTATAGAGCGGCATGTTCGCTACCAATGTCGGCCATTACACAAATGTATATAGATTACTTTAAGGCCATTCAGAAATCTAAAGCGTCTGGTTTTAATATTGATATATCGACTATGGAGAAGAAATTGGTTCATTAGAATCGATATGGTTAGTGTTTAAGGGCTGATTAGTCACCAGCCCTTTTTAATAATAAAATATGTTACTCCTTCTTTTTTACGACGAGTTCGGAATAGGAAGGTTTTTTGTTTCCTAATGTATCTAAGCAGCCAAAATAGTGCTGTTTTTTTGTTTTCCAAGGTAAGCTTCCTGCCACTGCACTTGGTACCTTTTCAAAATCGTACAAGGTCCAGAACATATACGGTACCTTGTTCTCCCTTAATATTTGCTGTATTTCGCTATAGTACTCTTTTTGCCCTTCTTGGTCTGCTCCTCTATAAAAATTCCATGCTCCCTTATAAGATGAAATTCCATATTCTTGAAGTAGTTTAGGTTTGTTGGGCACTGCAGTACTTAACGTTTCATAGGTGGTTTTAAAATCTTCAACATCCTTATAGTAATGGAAGGATACAAAATCTACCTTGTTGGCTAGTTCTATGCCGGCTTCGGGAGTAGACCAACCTATGGTAACCGGGTGGTTTTTATCCCATTTTTTAATGTTGGCGATCATTTGTTCTAACCAGCTCAATACGCGTAATCGCCCGCGGGCACCAAAGTCTAGGTCCGGTTCGTTTTTGATATCCCAACCCAATAATGCGGGGTGGTCTTTAACGGCATTTACTATTTGTTGGGCATGTCTATGTGTCAATGTCCAATTAGAGACATCATAATCTCCATAGAAATCAAATAAAGTTATTAGCACGTCTAACTGATAGGCTTCTGCACTGTCTAAAAGTGTTTTTAAAAAGTTGAGCTTCTTTTGGTCTACCTTGTTCTTACCAAAATCTTCATATTGGATAAATATACGAATGGTATTGAGCCCCATATCTTGTATGATCTTAAAATCTTGCTTAATAATTGAGTCGTTAAATTTCTTGCCAAACGTATCCCAAGGAGAATCTTTGGGGTAATAATTTATTCCTTTTATCTGTTCAACTTTCTTCAGTTGGATATTTATGTTTCTAGGTTCTTCGGGAAGTGTATCTGGAGGAGAAGGAATTTCTTTTAAATGCCTTATGCGCCAAAAACCATCTTCTAAAAGCATCATTACTTGGTAACTGGTGGTGTCTCTTTCGGTCATCACTAAGGTCTCTCCTTCATAAATCTCTTGATATTCTTCAACATTGTAATCTTTAAATACAACCATTGTACCATCGGCAGTATAAAAATCTAAGGCAGAATTATGGTTTAGGGTAGTGCGCTTGTACCAATGATTGTTTTTTTTGTTGATGTCGATAATATCGTAAAGTCTAGCTCTGGCACTATCGGTGTAGAAATCTTCAATACCGTAGCGGTCATTTTTTTTATAAGCTATGTTTCTTACATGCCAGGCATTCATATAATCATTGGTTATCTCGGCCAAGGCTTGATCTTCCATAGGCCTACCTGGGTTGTCTAAACTAACCCAATCCATATTTGGTTTGTAGACATCTTCCATAGGCACTTCTAAATGTAGCATAGATGTTTTATCAGCACCGGTATTCATAAATGCCCAAGCCGCCCCAATACCATAGAGAATTAGCCCATTAATAGCTAAAAAGGTGAGTATAAGTACTGTTCTGTACAACGTTTTATTCAACTGTATCGCCATCTATATCTTTTATGAATTCTTTGGTTATACCAGCAGCGCTGATCTTAAGTTTATACTTGCCCGCTGCTAAGAAATATTCTCCCAAATAAATATTACACACTCCGTTTTTGGTAGTGGTTTTCTTTGAGGTAACAAAAGCACCGTTCATATCATAGATATCTAGCTTTAAAAGCAAGCCATCTGGTATTAACTGTTTCATGAAACTTTCAAACGGACCTACATCAATATTTCTATTGCCTTTAGAGAAATGAACAGGATAATCTTTTATAGCGGCTTTAAAAGTAAAGTTGTCCGTATTGCTTTCGGCTGCCCCGGTTACAAAGGCTTGTATTTCCCACGTTGCCGCCTTATCCGGATGTAATGTTTTTGCTTCTGCTACGCCGTTTATTGTGGTGCCAATGGTATATAGATAGGCATCTTGATCATTCTTTATTACAAAGGTTACCAAGGTGCCATTGGTTACAATGTTGCCGTATTGATCTTTGATAACGTCAGATTTAAAAGTTATGATCTGGTTGCCGTCAGCATAGTTGTGGGCACTTGAACTGCTTATTGAAAAATTGACCGCGTTATCTGGGTAAACTATGGTAGCAAGTTCTTTTGACGATGTTCCGTTGCACTCGGCGGTTACCAATATTCTTCCCGACTTTAATGTTGATCTTACATTATAAAAAGCAAAAAAGCTTTCTGTCTCAATTTGTAGCTCATCAATGTTATCTTGAAATTGATATTTGACCGTAACGGGTGTACCATCATCTAACGGATTGTCATACGCGTCGGTGGGGGCAATGGTTAGCATAGAGAAATCGTTGTTTCCAGCGGTAACACTGCGGGGCCCAAAATAAGATTCTATATATGTTGCTTTCGGGGCATTTGTTGCAATATCGAATGTACCTTTTTGTAGTGTATGGCCATCTACTAAAAGTTTCCATCTACACGGACCGGCAACTCTTGTATAGTTTTTCGGAATTTGGAATACAATATCCTCTTTTTTCGATACATCGGGCGACAATAGCACACTACCAAAGGCATTTTTTATCTGTAATTTAATATTGTTGATGTCTGTATCGGCTTTAAAGGTCAATGATATAGCTTCGCCCGCTATACTATTGGTAATATTGGAAACGAGGTCAACTTTAGGGTATACTACTTTGCTAGGTTGTTCTTCTTGTTTATCGGAACAACCTATTAGTATAAGACTTAAAATGAATACTATTCTAATGCGCATACTATTTTGGATTACCTATATAACTGTTAATCTCAAACTTTAGATACTCAAATCCTTTGCCATTAAAAGGTTGGGTTTGCTGTTTACCATGTATTATTTTTCTATTCGGAAAAATTTTGTCAGCAACCGCTTTGTTGGGTAAGCCGTTTACAAAAACATTTTCTAGACTACTGTTTATGACTTCTAAACTATCTAACTCTAACGGTTTGTAATTAAAGAATTGCTTACGCTGTATACGTACACCTTCGGTTATAAATTTATGATCCACCCATAACAGTTCGCTATTTTCATCGTAATAAGATATAATCAATTGCGGTATGGTCACCTCTTGTACTCCCGAATTGAATAAAACCCCATCAAAACCTTGTTCGGTATATTTCAAGTCTTGTAGAGCAACATGTTTGTATAAATCGGTATTTGCGGTGTTACCGGCAGATTGCAAATTAAACTTGGTAGGTTGCTCTTCAAAACTTACCGGTGTAAATTGGTCTGGATCAAAAGTTGGGGGTAAGGTGTCTTTGGTAGATGACCAGGCTATACCTTCAAAATTTATTTTGAACGTAGTAGTTTCTTTGGGCATCAACTTGTGTTTGATCTGGTGCTTTGCATTGTAATTTGCCAGCTCTTTGTTGTCATCATTGTACAAGGTTGCGTTGATAACCACATCGGCAGGTGTATTATCAACATTTTGTAGTTCGCCTATTACGCTGTATTGCCCTTTGTACTTCACCAGTTTTGCTGACAAAATTTCCAGTACCGGTTGTTTTAGAACATCTTCATGATAGGTTTCCTGCGTTGTTATTTTTCGTCGACCGTGATTGTAATAAGTGGTACCGTTCGCAGTAAATAATTGATCTGGCGGTATGTCATTGTCAACCTTCTCAGATTTAATGTACCACTTGTTTTTACGTTTTACGAGTTCGTGATAGTCATTGTTAAAGACATTTTCCAATGGAGTGATCCATCTGGTCGCTACTTTTGCTTTGGCGCTATTTTCAGTTTCGTCATAGATTTCAATGCCAAGGGAGTCTAGTTTTGCATAAGAACTTAAAATACCATCGGTTACCGAAACCTCTAACATGTACTGTGCAATATCAATATTATCCTCTGGATCTAAATAAGAATGAGCTGTTGAGAATTCTTTAAAATCCAAAGCATCATAATAGGATTCCACTACGTTGTTGGGCGATAATTGAGCAACGTTTTTGACGTAAAATATATACATACCATATCCTAAGCAAATCAATACTAACAAAGCCCACCAATGAGAAAAAGTCAATAGTTTAGGAGGGAATCTATTGTACGGTAATTCTAATTTCATAAAAGAATGTTCCGGCATTTTCTTAGACTTTAACAGCCTTACCCATATCATTTGGATGTTTACAAAAATTGCGATAAGAACGGTTGTTAGCGGAATGATACCCCACATAATCTTCATGATAGTGGGCACGTCTTGCTTGGGCATAATTTGCGGTATGGGTGCCACATTAAGTTTTTCCCATACCATAATACCATTCTCTAATTGTTGCAAACGCTGCCAACCACAGTAGTATAGTATAGGATCATAGAATTTATCATTGGAGAATATATACTTTAAGTTGTATTTCTCTGGTACGGTCAAAAACTGTTGTAATGACCCTATACCTTCTACACCTCTAAATTTAGAGTTCTCTATTCTTTCAATGGCCCTAGTAGTCAATTCGGGCAATCGCCTTGCGGAATGGTAGTTGCCATCTACGGTCATTGCACCGCTTTGGGCGGATAACCATGCCATTTGATCCCCAAAACCAAGCGGAAGGTAGCGCCAAGAATCATGGGAATCTGCGCCTAAAAAGTTTACTATGGGCAGCATTTTTATTTTTGCGGGTTGTGAAGGCCTAAAGTACCCCAAGGTCATGGTGAAAAGTACCATAAACAACATGCCCCCGGCAATGAGACCACCTAAGACCCTATGGTAAACTCCACCAAACTTAGACTGTATTAGCACTTTTAGGTCGCCTTCTACCATGCGGTATGCGAATTCGGCAAAAATGGGCAATGCCATAATAGTCGCCCATAAGGTAAACCTATCTAGCGTAAGAATATTGAAGGCAGTTTCACCAAGCATCATCAATGGTATCGGTGTAGTTCCACCAGTTCCCAATATGGTCAGTAAGGCGAACGATAAACCGAAGAAAACATATCGTTTACTAAAATATCTGTAAAAGAAATAGGGGAGTATAAATAGAAATACACCCCAAGGAATAATAAAAAACACCAGTCCAGATGAAGTTACCTCCAAGAAATTATCTCTAGATCCATGTGGTATGGCGACTTGTGTAATGGGGTTTCTTTTGGAATTGTACCAGTAAGGAAAAATACAGAATACAAGTAAAAATATAGCAGTGCCGCCGAATTTTGCTATGCGCCAAAAATGCTGTAAAGTTGTACCCCAAAATACTTTAAATGTTAGGGCTTTATAGGAATTGACTTTTTCCCTAGCCGCATCCATAACCGCCATGCCCATTAGTGGGGCTATAAAGAATACCATACCAAAAAGAGGGGTAACATGATGCGATGTTACCGTTACTGCCAACATGGTAGCAGATGTTATAAAATACCGTGTTTTACCTGTCTTGATCCAAAGGTAAATTTCGGTCATGGCATGTAGTAAGATCGATAAGGCCGAAACGCTGGGCAGTTGCCCGAAAATGTGCAGTGTTTCTACAAATGTTGAAGAAAATACGGCCATAACGGCACCATAACCAGCAATTCTACGGCTTCCTGTCATAAGCAGGGTATACCTGTAGGCGCCGGTAATAAAGAGTACTATAGCGATTAATGCCACCGCATACATACCGAATTTGAGTCCGCCAATATAAGAAAGGATTCCAATGAGTTGGTGCACTAAAGGAGGATAAGATTGTACCGTAAAACCGGTGTACCATCTATATTCCCAAGGATCAAACCAACTATTGGCATAATGATCCGCAAAAAATAGATGTATCAATGCATCGTAGGTAGACTCTAGTGTAAAGAAAATGGCAGAACCATGAAAAGCTAGCCCTACGATTAAAGCTAATATTAAGAGGGTATTGGTTTTTTTTTCCAAGGTTTAAGTAAGCATCAAAATCTATTAAAAGTATTAAATATATGAGTTGATGATTACAATAGAAAGGGAAATTTTAAAATATTAGTAATATAATACCTACAGGCTTTTTTGTGTGAGCGAGTGTTTATAGAAAATTGAAATACAATTACCATTGCATAAGATACTTATTTCATAAAGTTGATAAGCGTACAAAACTATTTTTCAAAGTCTATCTTTGTACTTTATTCTGTAGGTATTGAGCAAAATTCAAGTTTATATTTTAGATACGATCAAATCGCTAACTCAATTTTTGGGGAGTACCAACTTTACCAAATCTGTATTAACGGTAATTGCCGTGGTTACTCCTTTGGCCATTGGTATTTCTACGGGATATGCTGAAATCGGCGTAGCTATTTGTTTTGGTGCATTTTGGTGTAATCCTAGTGATGTTCACGGTAGCCTAAAGCACAAAGTATATGGCATTTTATTCTCTGCTGCCTTGGTTATGGTCGTAAGTTTTATTGGAGGGTATTTGCACTTTTCCCCATGGCTGTCATTGGTTATTTTGGGTGTGGTCAGTTTTGCGATATCCATGATCTCTTCTTACGGTTTTAGAGCTTCGCTAATTAGTTTTTCGGGTCTGTTGGCCTTGGTCATAAGTTTTGCACATACACCCGATCAGTTAAAAATTTACGAATATTCGTTGTTGGTTGGCCTTGGCGGAATGTGGTATTTGGCTTTGTCGCTGTTGTGGTTTAAAATAAATCCGAAAGGGCAAACCGAAGAGATTCTGTACGAAACTATTAGTAGAACGGGTAAGTTAATGAAAAAACGGGGCAAGTTGATCAGTGAGCTCTCGAACAGAAAAAAGCTTTTAAAAAGTCTGTTCTTGATGCAAAGCGAATTAACCGAGCAACATGATACCCTTCGTGAAATTCTTATTCTTTCCCGTAAAAATTCTGGTAGATCGGTGTATAATGGCAAACGTGTTTTGGTTTTGGCCCAACTGATAGAAATGTTGGAAACCGCTGGTGCAAATCCTGTAAATTATACCAAGATGGATAAGCAGTTTCAAGCGCATCCGGAGTTTACTGCACTGTTTCAAAATCTTATTTTTGAAATGGCTGAGCAGTTACAAATGATTGCGGCCATAGGTAACAAACCAAAAAAAATACCCAAGCATAACCATCTTAAGGGTCGTTTTGATGACTTGGCATTAAAGATTCAGGAATTGGGCAAAGTGAAAGATGCTAAGTCTTATGAAGCATTTATCATGTTTCAGAACTTTCTTGAATATCAAGAAAAACAGTTTGATAAGATTAAAAGGATCAAGTGGTTATTGAGTGACCATGATGTGGCATCGGAAGAATTTATAGATAAAGAAATTTTAAAACGTTTCTTAATTTCACAAGATTATAGTCCGCGTATCCTGTTAAGAAACCTAAGTTTTAGGTCAACCATTTTTAGGCATTCTCTGCGTATGTCCATTACGCTAATGATCGGTTTTGTATTGGGTAACCTATTCGCTTTTCAGAACGCATATTGGATTTTACTGACCATTATCTTAATAATGAGACCCAATTATGGTTTAACGAAAACACGATCAAAAGATAGAACTGTGGGAACCATTATTGGCGGACTCATAGCAACCGTTATTGTATTTTTAGTACAAGATGTATATGTGTATGCAACTTTGGCTTTGATCTCGTTTGTTATTGCCTTATCGATGCTTCAAAAGAACTATAAGTTATCGGCTATATATGTAACGTTAAGTATCGTTTTTATTTACGGAATACTTCAACCAGATGTAATGACGGTTATACAATATCGTATTTTAGATACGCTATTAGGTGCGGCACTTTCATATTTGGGATTTTTATTTTTATGGCCCAGCTGGAGTTTTCAGGAAATACGTAAAGATGTAGCTAAAAGTGTAGCTGCCAATAGTACATACCTAAAGGAGATTTCAGATTTTTATGTTCATAAAGGTACTGTGCCAACGAGCTATCGTCTGGCACGTAAAAGTGCTTTTTTAGAGACTTCAAACCTTAGTTCTGCATTTCAAAGAATGACGCAAGAGCCGCATTCAAAACAGAAAAATTTAAACAAGATCTATGAGTTGGTAGAGCTTAACCATAATTTCTTATCGGCTTTGGCTTCATTGAGTATTTATATTCAGCACCATACCACTACAGAAGCTTCTGAGCGATTTAATGACATCACTTCTAAAATTAATGAGAACCTTTCGTCCGTTTTGAAAATGCTTTCTGCAGTTTCTAAAAATAACGAGAAAATGAATTTAGATGAGGTGATATCATTTCAAAAGCAACTGCCCAAATTTCAATCTGAGCATGTAAACCTAAGTTCGAACGACACTCATGAATTCAAAAGAAATCATCAAGAAGAACAACTGATTTGGGAGCAGCTACGTTGGTTATATTCATTGAGTGCCAATATGATGAAATTGACTTCTACTTTATAGATGATATCTTAGTGTCCAAGTTTTTTAACTAATCATCATGGTCCATAAGCTCTTGTAGTTTTTCATAAAACTGACCAACATGTAAGCCATCTGCCAAACCATGGTGTACATGAACGGAAACGGACATCTGTTGTTTACCATCTACCGTGGTCATTTTACCAAAACTAATTTTAGGGCAACTATCGGGAAAATCATAATTTCTTGCATGGGATAACGATGTAAAATCGATCCATGGCAAAGACGAGAAATGAATTACGTTTTCTCCTGATAAGGCGGGCATAAGGCTGTTGGAGTTTTTTACCTCTTCTATTCTGGGTGCCGCAAGGTCACAAAATGTTTTAAAATCTTCGTTATAATCTAAATAAGAGAAACCAAAAGTACCGTTAGCACGATCTATGGTGGGCGATGCATTTACGACCTCATATTCATAAACTTTGCCATTATCTATGCGATACCTAAATGCCGATATACTGTTTGCGGCTTTTAAAGATTTATGTAAGTAGTACATAAAGAAAGAATACCCGTTTTCTTTAGACTTTTTGTAAGCTAACGAACAATCTATTTTTGCCGTAATTCCAAAGAAAGGCTCACTGAACTTTGAAAAAAACTCAAAGTGTTCTTTTCTAGACCATTCATCAATATTTAGTTCTTTACGCATCATTTAATTTTCGTTCAAATTGAATTTTAGCTTACAAGATATTGGTTATGGGCGTAATCAAAAAGTTATTTTACAGTATATCTTACAAGCACTTCATTATCTAGAATAACATTGGTTGTCCAAATAAATTTACCATCGTTGCCAGGGTCATCAAATAGTGTAGTGAAATTGGTGTAAGAAGGTTTGTTGGCTACACCTATGGTTTCATTGGTGTATATTGATGCATCTTGCCAATTGGAGTCATCGAAATCGGTTTGCATCCAACCATCTGGAATCTGCCAATGCATGAGTTATATAAATCTGTGGTATACGGAGAACTTTCATTCGTATAATTGGTTTTTGCAGCTGCGGTCCATTTTTACCATCACTAGAAGTAATTTCACCAACATCTGTTTTTCTGCCACGATCACATAAATACAAATCTTCTGCTATTGTAGTGGGTATGCCCTGGCTTACACTTGCAGTACCCGTATATGCTTTTGTTACTGGCTTATCTTTACATTCACCAGTTTTATTTTTAGGCTTCTTTTCTGCACAACCAATAACCAATAATAGTATTAGAAAAAATTTGAGTTTTGTTAAAGGCGTTGTATTCATTTATAGAATTTAATAACCTGTTCTAGTCATTATTCAGGTTTGCTATTAATATAATATGGTGATTTTTAAAAAATAAAAATATTAAGTGAAATAGACCTTTTGGCATTTAAGTGCTTACGGAAAATAGGTTATGTTACTATGTCTTTTTCTTGATGGTAAATGATGCCGTTAACCCTACACTAAAATTTCTTGGTAATTTTTCAACCCCAAAAATTGCTCTTGAATGTTTGCCTTTTTCCTCTAATACCTTAACGAACAGATCTGATGCTCCGTTGACAACAATGGGCGAGTCGTCCCAATCCGGTCCTGATTGAAAATAAGCATCAATGTGGTTAAGTCCTACAATATTTTCAAAACCTATTTTATGGTCTATTTGAGCCAAAACATTTAAGGCACATAATTCCATTGCTTTATACCCTTGTTCCGTAGTGATTTCTTTTCCTAATCTACCTTGATAAAGATAGTTTTGGTTCAATATTGGGAATTGAATTGCGATGTAAGCAATATTTTCTCGCACATTTACTGAAACATAACTGCCACCGGGTGTTGATACCTTTGGGAGTTGCAGCCCTAAATTTTTCAAGTTTTCTTTTGGGGTCATAATTGACACTTTTGTTTTGTCTTATTTTTTCAATAATACTACTGGGTTCTTGGTGGTAAATCACCTTTTTTTGACCATTACCTTTTTAGATTTCTATATCAAAATAGTGCTTCAATTTAGATTCAAACTCACGCTCATCAAAGTTGATTTCTTCTTCATTTTCAAGGTGAGTAATTTTTAATTGCGAATTATTCAGAGTTATTCTTCCGTTAGTTTTTGCTATTGAGATTAGTTTTTTCTTCGTGAAATGGGAATGTTCACTAGTCTGATGAAATTCGCATCTTTTGCTGAATTCAGAAAGTTTGCGCTCTTCGTTTTTAAATATGTATTGGGGTAATACATTAGTGTCCTTTACTTCATTTATTCGGTAATACTCTTTGTTGAATTTATCAAATTGAAACTTTCCAAAGCTATCGGAGATGGTTTGATTCATTTCTAATTTTAAAGGTTCTAAAGAAAATTTTCCAAAACCTACATCAACTAAAAACTGTTTGTTTTCCAAATTCACGATTATTGCCAAATGGTCATATTCAGGACTATAGTCATCGTCTTTTATATGTACTCTAGCTGATATTAATTTTGCATCAAAGCCAATTTGTTTTAATAGACTGTGAAAAAGTCCGTTGAGTTCGTAACAAAATCCTCCACGTCTTTCCTTTACTATTTTTTGATAAATGTCTGGTACCGATAGCTTTATTTTTCTGTTATAATGTATGTCTAAATTTTCGAATGGAACATTTAAAAGATATTTTCTTTGAAGTTTAAAAAGAACATTTTTATGTAGTGCGATAGTGTCTTTAAAATCAATTCTATTTAAATAAGCTTGTACATCCATACTATTCTATCGATGTTATGAACTTATTCAATTTATTTCGTACTGAAATTGGGATTGTTCCATTTTCAACCCAACAGTGCACATCTGAAATATAAATTACTTTGTTCATTTGTATTTATCTATACAAGTATTGTTTCCTAAAGAAAATTAGACTTCGCAAATATGCGAGCATTAATTAAGCAATAAATCGCAAATATGTTAAACGGTGTTAGCAATAGTATTTTTCACTATTATTTCATTCAGTTTCTGTTGGTCAGATTTTGCAATTTTATTCAAATCAAACGTAACTGTAGTTCCGTTTTCTTTCGTTATAATCAACTTTTTTTCTATCAGTTCCGTCTTTTTGATTTCATCAAATCTTAATGTTTTTCCCATAAATGAATTAATACGGACAACAACTCCTTTTTTATTCCATTGAACATAGTTTTTATACCAAAACATTTTACTGAAGTAAATCACCTGAAGGAAAAAGCCGATTGCACTTATACTTTTGTTCAATTTCGGGTTTTCAAATTCAATTAACTCAAAACTCCCTATCAAAATAAAAATTAATGAAAGGATTAGAATAACAATCCAAATCCAATTATTCATATTGTCAAATTGTATTTTTTTCGTTTCCATCTGTGATTAATTTATGTTATTGTCAACAAGTTCGTATAAGGTTGGTTACGATGTTTAAGCACCTAATTTAATAAATACAAAATGAATGAAAAATCTGTAAGGATTTTTGTAGGTATGCTAGTGTTAGCAATAAATTAAACGAGGTGTTGACTACTGGCTTTTTCAATCGTAAATTCTAATTATTTCGCCATTTCCTTTTCCGTTTACACTTCTTACATAGCCGTTAATTACTTTTTTCATTGGTATCGGATTGTGTCCTGGAAAATAGTCTTTGTATTTGTCGTAAGCATCTTCTACCATTCCAGAAGAAACAACATTTACTCTAATTCCGTTTTCAATTTCAAGTGCAACCGCTTGTACAAAACTATGAATTCCACCATTTACCATTGCAGCACTTGTTGTTTTTACAACTGGATCATCTGCTAAAATTCCTGTGGAAAGAGTTATGGAACCATTTGAATTTAAATAATTCTGTCCGATGCGTACAAGGTTTACTTGCCCCATTAATTTACTTTTCAAACCTATGTAATAATCATCTTCGGTAAGTTCATTAAAATCAGCCCATTTGGCTTCTCCAGCGATACAAATTATAGCATCCACTTTTCCAATGTCATCAAACATTGATTTTATTGAACTACTATCGGCTATATCGACATTCACATCTCCATTGGTTCGTCCAGCGATTAAAATTTCGTTTTTTTCTTTAAAATGTGAAACAACAGTTTTTCCTACTGTTCCGTTTCCTCCAATTATTAAAATTTTCATTTTTTTATTTTTACGTTAAACATTTAGTCTTGTTGCATTTCTCTTTTTTATTTCTTGACTTATATATCGTTAAAGTTGCAATGACACTCCAAAGTAAATTAGTTACAAATGGTGGAATTGCATTATAGTAATAACAGTTTATAGCTATTAAAAGTCCTCCTAGCAAGTTCAAATACTTACCATAATCTACATACTTTTTATTTTCAATTAAGGTTAGGGCATAGGCAAGGATTATTAACCCTGAACCAGACCAACCTAAAATGTCAATTAATAACTTCATAGTTTGTTATATTGCGAAATGTCGATATGTAATCGTAAATTTTTTTACGTTAAAAAATCAGTAAACTCCTTAATTGTCTTTTCATTCCTTTTTAAGTAAGACCATTTTCCGTGTCTTGTTGATATTAAAAGTCCGCACTTTTCCATATTGGTTAGATAAGTTGAAATGGTCGACTGTGATAATCCAGCTTTTTCTTGAATATAGGTAACACAAACACCATCATTAAAATGCTTTAATGTCTCGTGTGGCGGAAAATGTTTCTCTGGTTCTTTCAACCATTCTAATATCTGAAACCTGGTTTGGTTCGATAAACATTTACCGATTTCTGTCGCTATTTTCAAATTCATACCTTTAATATATCTATAATTCTCGATATATAAAAATGAAAGCATAATAATATTTGAAGTGCAATGTTTATATAGTTGGTTGTTAACAAGTTCGTATAAAGCTAGTTACGATGTTCAAGCATCTAATTTCGTAAATACAAAGCCAATGAAAAATCTGTGAAGTTTTTTGTAGGTATGCTAGTGTTAGCTATAGTAGATTGTTGGTAGTATTAAAGAAGTAATCCTATACAATTGAATAAGTTTTGTCTACTAGTCTATGCTTAAAAAAGTCGTTGTTATTTAAAAGCATTACAATTGTTAAGGGGAGCTTTCGGTCATAAATCACGAAAGTATTTGTCCCATACCAAAGTCCGGTTGAAAGAGCTAATGAATCAGTCACTTCCTAACCCATCGCATAGGATGATTCTTTATCTAATAGACTTTTTAAATCTTCTGAATGCAATTCGATGTTCATTGAAATTGGCTTGAAAATTAATTCATGTGATTCTTTAGTTAATAGAGATTTATTACGCAGTTTCTCAATATAATTAGCATAATCATTCAATCTAAGATAGATACCTCCAGCTCCAATTACTTCATCCATCCGATGACCTTCAACAGATTGCCATTGATTTAAGCTGTCTCTCTCATAACGGAATACATATTCTGGAATATTCGAGAAATCGGCATTATCAATGAATTGAGTTTTGATCATTCCGGCTTAATTGAAAACATGCTTTTTTTATAATTTTCATTGGCCGTTCCACTGAGCTTTGAATTATTTAAAAACCAATTAATTAGGCATTTTTTTTATGTGATATTATACTCACATTATTTTATTTCATTCTCAATCAGTTTTAAAATAGAATCTAAATCTTCCATTAGGGGTTGATAATGTGCTTTTTCCATTGCCTTAGCTGTTAGCACAAACATTAAAATATTATTTTCAAACTTCCTCGAATTTAATAGTTCTAGATTACTAATATTCTGCTCTGTTTTTTGTAAACCTATTTCTTGGTTTACACCGGTTAGGTCAAAGATTGTTCTCAGACTGTTATCATTTGTTCTAAAAATGTCAAGAACTTTTTCCCTTTGGATGCCAAGTTCATTTTCCTGTTTTGAGACATCTTCTATTGTTGAAATCCAATTGGTAAGTTGTATTCTTAAGTCATTATTTGAAATGTCTTTCAAGCTCCCAGAGTTTATTATCTCGTGTAAAAGGGAGTTGTTAGGGTTAAAAGAAATATCAGATGAAAATGCATTGAACAATAATTCAGAAAAATGCTTTTCCGATGGTGATTCATTTTTATTACCAACATATTTTAATAACTTCTTTGCTCCTTGGAAATTACTTTTGTTAACTTCAATCAATTCACTTAATTTAACTTTACTGATTTGAAATTCTGCTCTTAAACCATTCAAATACGTTTGCTCTTTTTCTTGAATAACCCGATTTTGATTCATGTTATTGATGGCAAGAGCAATCAAAATTCCAATAACAACAAGAATTATTTCTCCTATTGCATAAATTAGATATTTGCTGAAGTTATTATCAGATAGTAATTTTTGCCTTATTTTTCTAAAGAATTTTATCATTGGTTAAAGGTTGTTCATAAAGAAGTACAACACATAAAAAAATGCAATAGGCGTTATTTGTAAGAAAGATACAATTTTCCTTGAAATTCAATAACTAAGGGCTTTTGAAATATATAGCCGTTGAGCAATAATTATTACAAGCCGTTATATTTGTTTTTATATATTTTGCTCAATAGAATATCGCTATAAAAAAATTAATTTTCAACGGAAATGGAAGGCACCGGAATTTCATAAACCTGTAAGTGAAAATAGGGTAGGGCGGCCAGTAGGTGATCAAAGATATCTGCCATTACATATTCATAGTTTTCCCATCGTTTATCTGAGCTAAACGCATAGACTTCTAAGGGTATACCTTGCGGAGTTGGGGGTAATTGACGTACCATTAAGGTCATACCTTTATTTACGGCAGAATGGTTTTCTAAATAATCGTTTACGTATTTTCTGAACACGCCTATGTTGGTCAAATTTCTGCCGTTTATAGCGAGTTCTTTATTGATGTCGTTAGAAGTGTTGTAAGAATTGATCTGCTCGTTTCTTGTTTTAAGGTACGGTGCTATTAATTGTATTTTTTCAAACTCCGCTATATCTGTTTCTGAAAGAAAGCGTATACTTTTTTGACTTATGATCAAGGCTCGTTTTATACGTCTACCGCCAGAATCTTGCATGCCACGCCAGTTCTTAAAAGAATCGGATATTAAGGCATAGGTAGGTATGGTGGTAATGGTCTTATCAAAATTCTGCACTTTTACCGTTGCCAAAGATATTTCTATAACATCGCCATCTGCCCCGAATTTGTCAAAACTGATCCAGTCGCCAATACGTACCATATCGTTAATGCTTACCTGTATACTGGCAACTAGCCCCAAAATGGAATCCTTAAAAATTAAAAGTATAACTGCAGACCCCGCACCAAGAGCGGTAAAGAATTTCCAAACCTTAATTTCTGTTATAATGGCGAAAATGGTAAATATGCCTACCACCCAGGCAAAGATCATAAATACCTGTATGTAACTCCCCATAGGCTTATCTCTAAACCTTGGCTTGGTCTTTAGATAATCATTGATACTGGTAAACACACTTTTAACCACATACAGTGCTAAGATTACAAAAAGCACATGTAGAAATTTCATGGTTATTTCAGCTGCAAAATCAAAACCTATAAAGCCAAATGGCACAAATTCTATAAGTGTACTTAAAGGGATAATGTGCGCCAAATACCTCGGTACTCTATTCGCCACTAAAAAATTATCGAAATTGGTTTTCGATTTTCTTGCTAACTTCAGTGATAGGGAACGTAGTACTTTCCAGATTAAGAGGTCCAAGAACCACGCCAATACCAAAGCAATGACTAATAGTATGGCTAAATTTAGGTATGATGCCGCAGTATCGCTAAGACCCGCTTCCACAAGATAATTAAAGAGTATTCTATGAAAATCGTCGTTCATTATCAGGTTCTTTTTATGCTCGGCAAAGGTACAATTTGCCTAAGTAAGAACCCGAAGCAGTTAAGGTAATTTTATCATTTGCTATGTATAGCCAATACTGGTACATCTGCATAGTAACCCAAATTGTTAAGCGATATTCTGCCAAAATTGAGACGATCCCAAAATGATGGCTTTTTATCTACATAGCTGATCATGTTAGAATGCCTTATTGCTACAAAACAATTCACCGCGGTAGCAATTTTTACGTTGCGCATAGTGGTGAAACTGTGCGCTACGCCTTTTAATTGTTTGCGTATTTGCACTTTGTTTCTTTTTTGGGTAAACGATAAACTATTAGGTTGCTCCATGCTCAACACCTGTATGCTGGCATTGCTTAATTTGGCTAACTGTACCAAATATTTAATTTCAGATTTTTTGATATTGGTTTTAAAGTTTGTGGTTAACACAATTTCTTTGGGCTGATCAAAATTAACGTTGCCGGGAACTATTAAAATGGGATTTTCCCTTACGTTTTTCAATATATCCAAGGTATGTTGTCCGTAAGAAGCTTCATTTTTATTAGCCAAACCTTTTGCACCTAAAACAATAAGGTCGAACTGAATTTTTTTATTCAAATTCTTAACTGCGCTCAATAATGATATTGACTCCGAAACCGCATGAAATTTATGGTTTTCATTTTTATTTAAATGGGATATTTTAGCGATTAACTCCCTAAGCTTTTCCTTAGATTTAATAGCCGACATTTTATTGAATGCCTCATCAGGATCAAGTAAGGATAAACTATCTAGCCCATAAGTTTCTTTCGAATAGGTGTGTAATATATAAAAAGAGCACTTTCTGTCTTCAAATAATTTTATGGCGTAAAGTATGGCATTCCATGAATTATTTGAGAAATCTGTGGGTATTAAAATACTATTTTCCATATGGTTTGTTTTAGTTTTTGTTTGTGCTCTTTTTAATAGTACGGGTTCGTATTAGACCTTGGTGTACTCATCTTTTGATATTATGTTTTCTTCATTGTATTCACATATGTAATACCATTGTGTTGTCGTTATAATACCATGTTGAGGTTTATATGTTCATTCTCTTGTTCTACTTTCTCAATGGTTAGTTTTTGTTCTCCGGATGGAAATTCCCATAATACCGAATCGCCTTCACTATAGCCCATTACTGCAGCGCCCATTGGGGTAAGTATAGATATTTTGTTGTTTTTTATATCACTATCGGTAGGCAGTACCAGTTTAAATTTCTTGTGCCATCCACTTTCCGAAACTATCGTAACCAAAGTATTAAAGCGTATAACATCATCGTGCATATCGGTCGCATCCAAAATTATGGCAGTCTCTAATTCTGATGCCAGCTTTCTAACAGATTTACGTAGGGTGTCATCTTTGTAATAACCAGATAGGTTCATTAATCGCTTTAGTACTACAAATTCCTTTTTTTCTATAACCAGATTTCCGTACTTCATATGCTGTATTTTATGATTGTAAATTGAATTTTAAAATAATGTTCCTTGCCATTCTAAGCGCAGCCGAGAACAGTAGCTAGCTTATTTCAAATAATTTCGACCACGCTCTTTGTGGCAGTTTTATGTATTAAAATTCTTTATCGTTTTTTGGTCAATTACTACAGATCAAGGAAAAATACCTCGTTGTACATAAGCTTCCTCTAATCTTTCAATAGCAATGATGAAAGCAGCGGTGCGCATATCAACATTTCTTTTTTTAGAGGTTTCTATTACCGTGGTAAAAGACGTCAACATTTTCTTTTCTAACTTTTCCATCACCTCTTCCAAAGACCATATTTCGCCGTTACGGTTTTGTAGCCATTCAAAGTAACTTCCTATAACCCCACCGGAGTTGCAAAGAATATCTGGAATAATGTCTATACATTTTTTTAATAGGATGTTCTCGGCATCTACATCGGTTGGTCCGTTAGCACCTTCGGCAATTAAATATGCCTTTATTTTATTGGCGTTCTTCGCCGTAATCTGATTACCTAGTGCAGCAGGAATACAGATATCACAATCTAAAGAGAAGAAATCTGCGTTGTCAATGGTTCTGGCTTTTGAGAATCCTAATATGCTTCCTTTGTTCCCTTGGCTGTAGGCCAGTAATTGGTCTACGTCAATACCATCTTCATTGACTATACTGCCATAGGCGTCTTGTACTGCAGTCAACAGAGCTCCTTCCTTTACCAAAAAATAAGCGGCCCAGTAACCTACGTTACCAAAACCTTGTACAATAAACTTCTTGTTCTTTAGGTCTACATTGTTATTTTTTGCCCAAAATTTAATGGTCAAGAAAACTCCGTAGCCGGTAGCCCTGTCCCTTCCTTTAGATCCACCGGCACCAATAGGTTTACCAGTAACTACGTGCATATTGGTAGAACGTTCCGCCGGCGATTTGGTAGACATGTACGTGTCAAGTATCCAAGCCATGGTTTGCGAATTGGTATTCACATCTGGGGCGGGTATATCCAATTCCGGACCGATATTGTCTCCTAAGGCATAGGTAAACCTTCTGGTAATACGTTCTAATTCAGAATCTGAATATTTTGTCGGGTCTAACTGTATGCCTCCTTTAGCGCCGCCATAGGGCAAACCTGCCAATGAGGTTTTCCAGGTCATCCACATTGCCAAAGCCTTTGCAGCATCGATATCTACCGTAGGGTGATAACGAAGTCCGCCTTTATATGGCCCTAATGAGTTATTGTGTTGAACGCGGTAACCGGTAAATATTTCAACTTCACCATTGTCCATTCTTACAGGAAAGTGAACAACAAATTCATTATTGGTGACCTCAAGAATTTTTCTAATGTTCTTATTAAGGTCAATAATGTCTGCGGCATTATCAAACTGCCGCATTACATTTTCTAGCATACCTTGTTTAGGTGCTTTTTTGGGCGCTACTTTTGCTATCATTCTTTTTAGTTTAAGACTAATTTTCTTTTTTCTTCGTTACTTGACAATTCGTTGGAAATCACCAATGTGGCTTCATTGGTGTTATCCAAAAAATGATAATATTCACTGCACGCATAAATGCTATTTTTATCTCTTGTTATTGAACAATAAGAAATGTGTGTGCAGGTTGAGCATATGCTCCGCATATAATTTTTCATCGAGCCCATATTATGATGTATTAAAATGTTCTTACTGTTGTTCGTTATTCAAAAACTGGCTGTGACTTTACAGGATAAAAAATTAATAATAGCAGTGTAATGCCAATAAGAATCAGAAGGGCAAATGCCAGTTTTGACATTAGTATATTATTGTCTAAAGTTTTGTTAGAAAGTTGTGTTAGTTGCTTGCTCTCTTCTAATTGTATTTTTGCCAGCGTATTTAAATTGGTACTGATCTGGGCAAGTGTTTCTAAAGAATTTGATCGGTTAGTACTTTGAAGACCATTGTTAGATTGAAGTTCTTTGGTCTCCAATGTTTTTAATTTGTTGAAATGACTTTTCAACTCGTTTAAGGCTGTATATTCTTTATTGGTAAGTTCTGTTAGAGCAACTTCGTCCAATAGTTTTTCAGCCCTTACATTGTTTTCTTTGCTAATAACAAAATTATTCTCTGTTAGGAGTTCAAATTTTTTTTCATGAAAAATGTTATTTAACTCATAGATATAGTCTTGAACCTTTACTCTGTCTTCATAAACAGTATTTACAGTGGTTTGTAGTGTAGAAAAATGCCTTTGGTACAATCTATTTGAACCTAAAACCAATAAGAAGGTGATGCCTAATATAAAGATGGCATGCATTCTTTGTTGTGTTTTTAATTTTGAAAACATAATAGGTTTCTGTTTTGATATTGAGATTGTACTAATGATTGTAAAAATGAATCCACTCGGCGTTATCTTAATAAATCAGCCAACTTATTTATAGATGCCAAGTGGATTGCATCAACCAACTAAAAAGAGCTTATAAAATTTGTAATTCACCAGAGCTGATAGCGTCTTTGTAATCTGCGGTTACTACCGTATGACTGCCAAAGAAACGGTTGCCATCATTTCTCTTTATTTTAATCTGTGTTGTACCGTCCTTTTTTAGCTTAACTGCGGTAACAACTACTTTTTCGCCATGAGCACTTCTATAATTGGCTATGCCACCACGTTTAATAATGAAGTTTTCTCTTGGGAAATCTATGTGCTTGTATTTGTTCGATTCTGGTTTGCCTATTTCTAAAACATCACCAACATTGACTTCTGTTTGTGTTGTAACATTGTCTTGTGCGTTTAATAGACTTACTGAGAATAATAGTGCGATTGCGTATTTTAACATAATTAATTGATTTTAGAGTTAATGAATTTTTTCTATTGTGGTCGATTGAACTTTAGTTGTGGTTTTGTTGGCTGTGTTCGGCTGATTTACTTTTTCGATTACCAAAGACATTATCTCACCTGGTAGCCCAAATGAAATTCTATCACCTACGGCGCGACCAATAACCGATGCTCCTAAACTGCTGACCACAGAAATTTTATGCTGCTTTACATCATTCTGCTCAGGAGGCACAATTTTAAAAGTTTGATGAACGCCCGATGCTCCGGTAACCTTAATGGTTGAATTAATTGTTACAATATCAAATGGAATATCTGCAGTATTCAATACCATGGCCATGGCCATATTCTGAGCTAGAATTTCTAGTACGTTCTTATGGGCATAATCTTCAATAGAAAGGTTGTTCTCAAGGTGTTTTTTAATCGCCAAGAATTCGCTCTCTTCTAAAACTAGACTACCGTATTTCATCTACTGCATTTTTAATAATTCTACTTGAATCCTTAAAAAAGGTCTTGTAGCTTTTTTGTTCGCAATAGAAAATGCAATTGGTATGCCCTAAAAAGAGATATTTTGGGTTGTTGTGATTAAATATCTGAAAATCAAATATTTAAATATTTATAAATATTTTGACACACTTTTAGAAGTGGGTAAAAATTCCCCAATCGGGTATATTTTCCCCGATTTTACTTCAACTTTTCACGAAGGGTTTTACGATCTATTTGTAGAATTTGTGCGGCTTTGGTCTTGTTACCTTCTGTATGCGCCAATACACGCCGAATGTATTCTTTTTCCATTTCATGCAAGGGACGCAATTCATCTTCAGGGAAGTTGATTTGATATTTTAAAATATCCGGTAAGTCCTTTACTTTAATGATGCCATCGCACATTATTACGGCACGCTGAACTATGTTTTCAAGCTCTCTAATATTACCGGGCCAGTTATATCGCTCTAAAATTTGAAGCGCTTCGGGGGCAATACGTAATAAACGGTCTTTAAATTCAATACCATATTTCCGAATGAATTTTTCTGTGAGGATAGCAATATCAGATTTTCTTTCCCGTAGTGGTGGTACTTTAATTTCAACTACAGTTAGTCGATAATATAAATCTTCTCTAAACGTGCCATTCTTTATCTCGTCCTTTAAATTTGCATTGGTCGCAGCTATTATTCTTATATCTACCTTTTCCACTTTTTGCGATCCTACACGTGTAATTTCTTTTTCTTGTAAAGCTCTAAGTAATTTGGTCTGTACGGCAAGTGATGCTGTGCCTATTTCATCTAAAAACAGTGTGCCACCTTTGGCTGCTTGAAAGAAACCGTTTCTATTTTCATTAGCCCCTGTAAAGGCACCTTTTATGTATCCGAAAAGTTCTGCCTCTTGCAGGTTTTCTGGTATGGCACCGCAATTGACCGCAATAAAAGGCTCCCTAGAAAATTTGCCGGAATAATGTATGGCTCTTGCCACTAGTTCTTTTCCCGTGCCACTTTCGCCCGTTATAATAATAGTAGCTTTATTGTCCTTTACGCGCTCAATAATATTCGTTACTTTTTTAAAAGCGGCCGATTCGCCCACCATATCCGAATAGAGGTTGGTATGTGTTGAAGGGACAGTTCTATTCTTTCGAGTAGCATTTTGTTCAAATGCTTTTTCAATAGCTTTTTTTAGTTCGGACTTCGTAAATGGTTTGGTCAAATAATCCGTTGCGCCAGATTTTATGACTTCTAATGAATCTTCTACCGAGGGATAACCGGTTACCACTAATTTCGGTATCTCTGGGTAATGTTCGTTTGTAAACTTCAATAATTGTAATCCGTCAATTTCCGGCATTTGAATATCGGTAATGAGCAAATCAATATAAGTATCTTTAAGAATAAACAGGGCTTCCTTTACAGACACAGCTTTGTAGGTATGGTAGTCCATAGCTTGTAAATGTCGTTGCAAAAGCTCTAATATATCTATATCGTCATCTACTATTAATATGTTCTCTTTGCGCAAATCCATCAGTTTAATTTTGGAAAGTCAACCGTAAATATAGTGCCTTTAGGGGTGTTTTTACTATGCTCTATACTACCTTTATGGCTCGTGATAATACCGTGTACCACACTAAGACCTAGTCCGGTGCCCTCGCCAATGGGTTTAGTAGTGAAAAAGGGTTCAAACACCTTATCCCCCAATTCTGTAGGTATACCATCGCCCTGATCGGCGATCTTTAAAAGAATATGGCTTTCGGTATCTAAAACCTTGACTGTAATAGTGCCATTTTCTGGGGAGTAATAAATGGCATTCATAATGAGATTGAACATTACCTGTGTCAATTGCACCGTGTCTGCCTTTAATTCTAGGTCTTCATTTTCAAAAGTTGTTACCAGTTTTATTTTTTTATCACGTAAAGATGGTGCCAATAACTTAATGACGCTGGTAACAATTGGAATCAATTTTACCCTTTGCATTTCCTGTGGCATTTCGCAAGCAAAGAACATTAGTTTTTTTACGATTTCTCTACTGAAAATGGCACTGTCCATTATTTTTTCAAGATCCCTAACAGCCTGTTGGTCTGTCATTTTCTCCGCTAGTAATTCGGCAAAGCCGAGTATATTGGCAAGCGGTGTATTTAACTCATGCGCAATACCCGCGGTAATTTCACCTAATATATGTAAACGGTCAGCTCTTTCAATCTGTCTTCTGGTTAGTGCTTCGCTATCACGTATTTGCTTGCGTTCTATAAGATTACCTATGTCTAGGGCAACGTTGTTCAATAGGGTCTGCTCTTCAATTAAAAAGTCGTCTAGCGAATACTTATCCGAAGGGTAGCCCACTACTACTTCACCTTCCAATTTATTAAATACTTTAATTTTTGATGATAAACATACCATTGTTGGTTTGTAATCATCCGTTTTAACCGTGCATTTACCTACACTCAAAAAGACTTCGGTCACTTCTTCAAATTGCCATGCTCTTTTTAAGCAGTAGACAATAGCTTCAAGTGTCGCTTCTATTTGGTCATAATCTGCATTTACAATAATAGAGGTGACCTCATAAAGACAGGTAAGTTCTTTTACACGCTCTTTTAATTTAGCCTCTACTGTGTTCATAGATATTCCATTTCAAGTTTGATATATAAAGATGAACAATATTTGGCGGGAAATGTATTAACGAATATTTAAATCTTTAAAGTCTTACGATAATTTAAAGCACATAAAATCATTTTGTATAAAGTGGATAGGGGTAATACTTCTATCCACTTTATTTGTGTTTTTGTTTGCGTTCAACATGAATATGTTGTATTCATAAAAATAGTTCAGAACAATGTTAACCTATTTCGTTTGTCAAACATTAATCTAAAACTGAACTATAATGAAAAGACAACTACTTCTATATACATGTTTGTTCTATAGTATATGCTCCATTGCGCAATCGATAGACCGAAGTGTGGTTGCAAGCCAAGGAAATACCTTAGGTAATGCTGATATTTCTGTAGGGTTTACAGTAGGTGAACCTTTAGTTGGTTTAATAGCTGGGGATGACGCTGTTGATCAAGGATTTTGGACAGGTTATAGTCTTTTGATTATACCGTTAAGTCTTGAAGAAGATGATATAGAAATACTGGTATACCCTAACCCTGTTATTGAAAGTGTTACGGTTACTTCTCCTGAAAGTAGTATTGACGGTATGGAGCTCTTTGCCATACACGGGCAAAAAGTATCATCACAGTTTTTTGATACTGGGAATACCGAAAATGAAATTGACATGACTACACATGCCAATGGGGTCTATGTATTAAGATTATACGTAGCAGAAAGAACGGAAATCAAAGAATATAAACTGATTAAAAAATAGAACTATGAAAAGAAATTACGTTTCAGTACTGGTAATAGTTGCCATGCTGTGTGGCTCTTTTATACTAAATGCACAGCAGAAGAATTATATTAATTATCAAGGGGTGGTAAGAGATGCCGATAATGAATTATTGGTAGAAGAATCCGTTGAAATCGGTATAGCATTAAAATTTGGCGCTACCAATGCACCTATTCAATATGAAGAAAGTCATATTATTTCAACAGATATGAATGGTGTTTTTAGTCTGCAAATTGGTAGCGGAATTGACAGTAATGGTGATTATGAGAATTTACCATGGGGTGAAGCCTCGTTTGTAGCGGTTTCTTTTAATGGTTCAGAACTGGGCACGACCGAATTAATGGCGGTGCCATACGCGATAACTTCAGGTAGTGATCAGTGGATAGTTGACGGAAATACCATAGCGAATAAAAATATAGGTGAAGTCCGTACTACTGATGATTTACAAGTTTTTGGAGAGTTTACATTAAATGATGGGAATGCTGTGAATGAAATATCTGATGATGGAACGTTACCAATTGCTTAGGGTTTAATCAAGGAAAACGCTGACATAGACTCAGGAAGTGGGAATTTTACCATAGAAAAAATAGCAATAGGGATTTATAACATCACAATACCAAATGAAGATGAGCCAGAAAATTGGACGGTACTAACGACCATTAACCATTCTGCACCAGGTATTGCATCAGTTGCGTATTATACAGCAGGAAGAAGAGAATTCAACGTAAATACTTGGAGTCTTGATGCTACTCGTAGTGATTTTAGTTTTTCATTTGTTGTTTATAAACAATAAGTAGTGAATTGATAATATGGCATGACTAATTTTTAAATGTTATTACAGTATTTAAAGTTTAACCAACTTAAAACTAAAGGATAAATTAAAAAGTAGTAAACCAATCTTATATTTTACTTGGTAGTTATTACAAATTCAATTCTAAACTCTTTAAACATACCCTTAAAAACAAAAAAACCTTCCAATAAAATATTGGAAGGTTTTTTGTGACCTGGCTGGGGCTCGAACCCAGGACCCTCTCCTTAAAAGGGAGATGCTCTACCAACTGAGCTACCAGGTCAAAATTTAAAAAGAACTTACAAGGTCTATGAGTTAATAAATCAACTCGAACGCTTAAATAAAAAAGCCTCTTTTTTTTGAAGAGGCTAATATTTAGTGGTGACCTGGCTGGGGCTCGAACCCAGGACCCTCTCCTTAAAAGGGAGATGCTCTACCAACTGAGCTACCAGGTCAAATTCATCATTTCAGAAATTTGTTTCCCTCAATGCGGGTGCAAATATACGTCGTTAACTTTATTTTGCAAGTCATTTTTGAGATAAATTTATTTTTTTTTGAAAACCCTTTTATTTAGTCCAATTTTGTACAAATGAAAGATGTGAAAATAGTTTTGGTAGGTTATATGGGTAGTGGTAAAACAACTGTAGGTCGAATTGTTGCTAACCATTTGAATGTTAATTTTTTAGATTTGGACACTTTTATTGAAGAGGGAGAAAAAATGAGTGTTTCTGCAATCTTTAAGGAAAAAGGAGAAATCTATTTTAGAAAAAAAGAGATAGAATACCTTGAAAAAGTTTTTTCAATTGATGATAGTTTTGTGCTTTCATTAGGTGGAGGTACACCTTGTTTTGGAAAAAATATGGAGCTTATTAATGAAAAAACAGCCAATTCTTTTTATTTAAATGTAGGTATAAATGAACTGACCGATCGTTTAAAGAAAGAAAAAAACCATCGTCCAATGATTTCTCATTTAGAAGACGACAAGTTAACTGAGTTTATTGGCATGCATTTGTTTGAGAGAAGCTTCTTCTACAATCAAGCACATCATAAAATAAAGAGTAATAACAATACGCCCACAGAAATCGCAGAAATGATCGTGAACAAATTAGTCTAAAAATACCCTGTCATTTTTAGTTTCAAAAAGAACGTTTACATGCTCTTGTAAAGAAGTGGATAAAGAAATTCCTTTGTAATCTGCTTTTACAGGGTATTTCTTATGGTTTCTATTTACTAATACGGCAGTTTTAAGCTGTTTTAGAGGTGTTTTGAGAAAGTGGTGAACTCCATAGATCAGTGTAGTGCCAGAATTAAGAACATCGTCGACTATAACTACCGATTTATTCACGAATTCCTCATCTGTTAATGATGTGGTAACTCCGCTAGATAAAGGGTCCTTTTTATCCATTGACAATTTGCACAGTACAATTTTCGCTTCTGTAATCTTTTTAAGTTTTGCTACGATTTTTTTTGCAAATTGTAGCCCACCACCTTCTATACCCGCTATTATAATCTCCGTTTCATAAACGTTGGCTTCATAAATTTGATAGGCTATACGCTCAATTTTATGTTGAATCTGCTGGTGTGAAAGTATGGTCTGTTGCATATGTAGTTCTTAAAACAATAAAGATAGTTATGTTTTTAAAAATTTTGACTAATCGTCAATTTCTTTACTTGAGTTTTCGGTAGGGCTGTTTTCTTCTTTATTGTCATTTGTAGGAGTATCTAAAAACTCATCAATGTCACGACGGTCTTTTTTTGTAGGTCTGCCAATGCCTTTTTTTCGATAATAGTCTTTAGAATATTGTAATAGCTCATTATGTTCAAAGGCTTCTTTTGGCGTAGAATCCTTTCTATATATATCAACCAATTTGGCGCCAACGCGGCTCGGTGGAATATCAAGTACCGTAAATTTGTAATCGATTTGATTTTTTCGTGCCACAATTTCGTCCATGGGGAATACCTCTCTACCTGGTTTGGCGGTAATACCATTTATTTTTACATGACCTTTTTTACAAGCATTGGTGGCAATGTTACGTGTTTTAAAATATCGTGTACTCCACAAGAATTTATCTATGCGCATTATGACGGGCATTTCTTTGTTAACTTCCAAACAAAAATAAGGGAAAATTGTATCTTGCGCGTTTAAAATAAATTATTGATGAAATTGAGAAATGCTTATTTGTTAATAGCTGGTTTACTAATACTAGGGTCCTGTAAAAATGACGATGATGCTATTGGTGAAGTTGTTCCGCCAAGGTTGTTAAGTGAAGTTACTGAGGAGGATGATGCGGAAATCATTGAGTTCTTACAAACACATTTCTACAACGCAGATGAGTTTGAGACGCCCCCAGAAGGTTTTGATTATAAAATACGTTTTGACACCATTGCTGGCGAAAACAGTACAAAACAATCTATTTATGATAGTCCTTATTTAATTACACAAACAATTACTGTCGATTCTGAAGATTTAGGCAGGGAAGATGATAATGAAATTATAGATCAAACGCTTTATACTTTAGTCGTTAGGCAAGGGATAGTAGAAGGAAAGCCGACAATTGGTGATTTTTCGATTTTAAGATATGAAGGTTTGTTGTTGGACGGTACACTTTTTGACGCCTCAACAAATCAACCGGTTCGTTTTAATCTGTCTACCGTTGTGCAAGGTTTTGGTAACGGAATGAAAAATTTTCAGACAGGAAACGGTCCTATTGAAAATGGTGATGGTACCGTTAGCTATGAGGGCTATGGAATAGGCGCTATTTTTATGCCGGCTGCATTGGCTTATTTTGATTCATCTCCAAACTCGGATGTGCCGACATATTCACCATTAATTTTTAAGGTAGATGCCTTTGCGTATGAACCGGATTCTGATTTGGATGGTGACGGAATTCCTTCAATTTTGGAAGATTTAAACGGTAATGGAAATCTTAATGACGATAATACCGATATAGACTTGGAGTCTATTTTTGCTCGTTCAGCTAACCATACTGACAATGATGATGATGGCGATGGTATTTTAACGATTGATGAAATTGAATTGGATGACGATGGTAATTTTGTTGGTTTCTTAGATACAGATGGTGATGGTACACCTGATCATTTAGATAATGATCTATAATCTAGAATTTTTGAACATAAAAAAACCTCTTAAGAATTCTTAAGAGGTTTTTTATTTTCTGTTACTTCATTTACAACATTAATGACAAGCTCAATATTAATTGATCTGGCCTAGTGTCTATTCTACTTGGACCAACATTGGTAATATTAGTGTTAATGAATGAAGCTTCGTTATCACTAAAACCTCTTTCGTAACGTAGGTCTATTCCAAGTTTACCAAAGCTTACTCCGGCACCAATGTTCATTCCAACAGAAAAATCATTCTCTACATCATCAATGGTAACTCCATCAAATTCAGTATCTAAAATGTACTGGAAAGCAGGTCCGGCAAAAACATGTAAAGGTCCTATTACGTTGACTCCTAGTAAAACAGGTACATCTAATTTGCTCATATCAAAATCTGCATCGTCATAATCAGATTTTGTCTTTGTATACACCAATTCTGGTCTCAGATAAACTTTTGATGCTCCAATTTTTCCGAAAACCCCTAAGTGGTATCCTACATTTCTATCTGGGTTTCTAGCAGCGTCACCGGCAGACTCAAAATAATCTCCGTTCGCGTTGTAGTTTAATCCCCCTTTAATTCCGAATCCAGAATCACTCTGTGCTATTCCATAAAACCCAGAGAGTGCCAAAAAAGCTACTAAAAATGTTTTTTTCATATCGTTGTTGTTTTAAGTGGAACAAGTATCAAATACAATACCAAATGTTCCATTTCTCGTTATATCAGGAGAACGGAGGTAAAATATCTTTATTGTTTGCCTATGCAATTGGGTCAATTTCAATTTTATTAGGATACAATTCAACCTAATTAGGTTTAGGTAGTTCGTAAACATCTTTGCTTTTTATTAAGTTTTTACCACCTACAGTTCATTATATTTGCAGCTAGAATTAGAAAGTTTGAAATTTACATTACATACTACCGATACACAATCGAAAGCAAGGGCAGGAACCGTTGTTACCGATCATGGTGCCATTGAAACCCCAATTTTTATGCCCGTTGGTACGGTTGCATCTGTAAAAGGAGTGCATCAAAAAGAATTAAAGGAAGAGATAAACCCCGATATAATTTTAGGTAACACCTATCATTTATTTCTTCGCCCTAAAACAGAAATTTTAAAAAAAGCCGGCGGATTACATAAATTTATGGGCTGGGATAGAAATATTCTTACCGATAGTGGTGGTTATCAGGTATATTCTTTATCTGGGAATAGAAAGATAAAAGAGGAAGGAGTAAAATTTAAATCGCATATAGATGGATCTATGCATTTATTTACACCTGAAAATGTAATGGAAATTCAGCGAGTGATAGGTGCCGATATTATCATGGCTTTTGATGAGTGTACACCATACCCTTGTGAGTATAATTACGCTAAGCGCTCTATGCACATGACGCATAGATGGTTAGATAGATGTATTAATCATTTGGAAAAAACACCATATGAGTACGACTATGAACAAACATTTTTTCCTATTGTTCAAGGATCCACTTATAAAGACCTAAGAAGACAATCTGCCGAATACATAGCCAATGCGGGTGCCGAAGGTAATGCAATTGGCGGTCTGTCGGTTGGTGAGCCAGCTGAGGAAATGTATGGTATGACCGAGGTGGTATGTGAAATTTTACCAGAGGATAAGCCACGGTATTTAATGGGTGTTGGTACGCCTATTAACATATTAGAGAATATAGCGTTGGGCATAGATATGTTCGACTGTGTAATGCCGACTAGAAATGCTAGAAACGGAATGTTGTTTACGGCACACGGTACCATTAACATTAAGAACAAAAAGTGGGAAGACGATTTCTCACCTATTGACGAAATGGGAACAACTTTTGTAGACCATGAATATTCTAAGGCGTATTTAAGACATTTGTTTGCCGCCAATGAATATTTGGGCAAACAAATTGCAACAATTCATAACTTAGGCTTTTATATGTGGTTGGTGCGCGAAGCGCGTAAACATATTATAGCAGGTGATTTTAGAACCTGGAAGGATGTGATGGTTAAACAAATGGATAAAAGGCTATAATGCTATCAATAATAGATAAATACATTCTTAAGCGGTATTTGGCAACTTTTTCGTTGATGCTCTTATTGTTTATTCCCATAGGTATTATGGTGAATTTGGCAGAGCAGATCGGTAAAATGATCGATAACGAAGCGCCATTGGACGAAATTGTAATGTATTATGTAAACTTTACTATTTACATCGGTAATCTATTATTTCCTATATTTTTATTTCTTTCAGTTATTTTCTTTACTTCAAAATTGGCCAACAACACAGAGATTGTTGCAATTTTAAGTTCCGGGGTGTCTTACGGTAGGTTTTTACGACCTTATATTATAGGGGCTTCAATGATTGCTGTACTCATGTTCTTTATGACCATGTTCATTGTGCCCAATGCCAGTGTAGGTTTCAATGAATTTAAATATAAATACTTAAAGAAGGGAAAACAGGATAGGGTTACCAATAACATATTTAATCAACTAAACGAGACCGATTTTATCTACGTGAGTAGTTTTGATCCTGCTAGGCAGTTAGGACATAATTTTACCTTTGAGCGCTTTAAGGAAAATAATGAACTCGATTTTAAGATTTCTGCTGCCAATATACGTTGGGTAGATAAAGACTCTAGCTACCGTTTAACATCATATAGAAAAAGAACGGTTATTGGTGATACCGCTATTATAGAAAGCAAAAGAAGGTTGGATACTATTTTTGCGTTTGACATAGGTGATTTAACACCAGTTTCTTATGTAGCCGAGACCAAGAACCTTTTTGAGTTGGATACCTTTATAAAAGATCAAAGGAGAAAAGGAGCTTCTAATATTAATACCTATGTACTTGTAAAATATAAAAGATGGGCTTTACCATTAACAGCTTTTATCTTGACGATTATTGCGGTATCAGTTTCTTCAGTGAAAAGGCGTGGTGGTATGGGAGCTAATTTGGCATTCGGTATTTTAATTGCCTTCGTATTTATCTTTTTTGATAAGGTGTTCGGTACCCTTGCAGAACAATCTGGTTTTTCTCCGTTGTTGGCTGTTATTATACCCAACGTAGTATTTGGATGTTTGGCTTTTTATCTACTTCAAAATGCAAAAAGATAGACTACTTAATCTACTGCATTTACACTTTATTGTTTTTATTTGGGGCTTTACGGCTATTTTAGGAAAGTTGATCACCATAGATTCACTTCCATTGGTGTGGATAAGAATGGGGCTGGCTACTCTTTTTATTATGGTTTATATAATCATTGCAAAATTTAGCCTAAAAATTTCAAGAAAAGCGTTTTGGTGGTTGCTTGGTGGTGGTATTGTTGTTGCAATGCATTGGGTAACATTCTTTTTGGCGATTAAAGTGTCTACGGTATCCGTTGCTTTGGCTATGATGTCAACAGGTGCATTTTTTACCGCTTTGATGGAGCCATTTTTGTATAAACGAAAAATTATAGGCTATGAAATCTTTTTCGGCTTATTGGTGGTTATTGGGCTGTATTTAATTTTTAAAGTCGAAACCCAGTACGTATATGGCATGACTATAGCTTTAATATCTGCATTTTTAGCTGCGGTTTTTTCTTTGATCAATGGTAAGCTGGTAAAGACCCATAGACCATCTATAATATCTTTTTATGAATTGGGAATTGGTGTTTTATTCTTAACGGCAATTCTTATGGTTAAAGGCGATTGGAGTATGAGCTTAATCATTTTATCAACTTCAGATTGGGTCTATTTATCCATATTGGCTCTGGTATGTACTGCGTATGCTTTCATTGCCTCTGTAAAAGTGATGAAAATATTAACGCCCTATACGGTTATGCTTACTACAAATTTAGAGCCAGTGTATGGTATTCTGTTAGCATGGTTTATATTTGGCTCAGAAGAAAAAATGAAACCTATGTTTTATGTGGGAGCCTTAATTATACTCAGTACGGTCATTGCGAACGGTATTTTGAAACAAAGAGCAAATATTAAAAAAAGGGTACCCAAGATTTAGGTATTAAAGTTTTATCTTTGAGCCGCAACTAAAGAAACTTTATTGAAATATGGAATATTTGGATTTTGAACTTCCTATTAAAGAATTGGAAGAGCAATTGGACAAGTGCATGGTAATTGGTGAAGAAAGTGATGTAGATGTTACTGAGACCTGTAAGCAAATAGAAAAAAAACTTTCTGATACTAGAAAGGAGATATATAAGAATTTAACTGCTTGGCAGCGTGTACAGTTGTCAAGACATCCAAATAGACCTTATACGCTAGATTATATTAAAGCTATTTGTGGTGATACGTTCTTAGAGCTACACGGGGATCGTACCGTAAAAGACGATAAGGCCATGATCGGTGGTTTGGGTAAAATTGGCGATCAGAGTTATATGTTCGTTGGTCAGCAAAAAGGGTACAATACCAAAACACGTCAATATAGAAATTTTGGTATGGCCAACCCAGAAGGGTATAGAAAAGCACTACGTTTAATGAAATCTGCAGAAAAGTTTCAGGTACCAGTAGTTTGTTTTGTGGACACTCCTGGTGCATATCCTGGTATTGAAGCGGAAGAAAGAGGTCAAGGTGAGGCTATTGCAAGAAATATTCTTGAAATGACGCGCTTAAAAGTACCTGTAATTGTAGTTATAATTGGTGAAGGTGCTTCAGGTGGAGCTTTAGGTATAGGTGTTGGTGATAAGGTACTAATGTTAGAAAATACATGGTATTCTGTAATTTCACCAGAATCTTGTTCTTCTATTTTATGGAGAAGCTGGGAGTATAAGGAAAGAGCTGCTGAAGCTTTGAAATTGACCGCGACCGATATGAAGAGGTTGAAACTTATCGATGAAATTGTTCGTGAACCTGCAGGTGGTGCACATGCCAACAGAGAAAAAACTTTTGAGACGGTAAAAAATAAAATTTCTTCTCATTTTGAAGAATTACAAAAGTTATCACCAAAAGAATTGGTAAATCAGCGTATGGATAAATATGCCCAAATGGGTGTTTTTAACGGCTAATCTGCATTTTAGGCTTCTAAAAAATATACCGAGGATTTTATTCCTCGGTTTTTTTATGTTATCAACAGAAAATTGTAATTTATTAACAGTCAATTGTTAGTCAACTGTGAACATCGAAATCAATGTTTTTCACGTTAACTAAAGGTTAATTGTATACTTTCGCATTATGGAGAACACTAAACCTTTTGTGGGTCGAAAGATCGACAAATCTACTATTATAAACCTTGAGAAAGGAAAAATCCCACCGCAAGCAGTTGATTTAGAGGAGGTTGTATTGGGTGCTATGATGATAGATAAAAAGGGTGTCGATGAAGTGATCGATATTTTACACCCCGATGTTTTCTACAAAGATGCTCATAGATTTATTTATGAAGCTATCTTTATTCTCTTTGAAGAATCGCAACCTGTAGATTTATTAACCGTTTCTTCTCAACTTAAGAAAGCTGGTAAACTAGAGGTTTGTGGGGGTGATTTTTATTTGATTAAACTCACCCAAAAAGTAGCTTCTTCTGCACATATTGAGTTTCACGCCCGTATCATACTTCAAAAGTATATTCAACGTAGTCTGATCAAAATTTCAGGAGAAATTATAGAGGAGGCCTATGATGAGGCAATCGATGTTTTTGATTTGTTAGATACTGCCGAAGCAAAACTTTATGATGTTACCCAAGGGAACCTTAAACGTTCTGCTGAAACTGCTCAAGATTTGGTTATACAGGCCAAAAAACGAATTGAGGAGATTGCGGGTAAAGAGGGTATGAGTGGTATTCCTTCTGGGTTTGATAAGTTAGATAAACTTACATCGGGCTGGCAACCAAGTGATTTAATTATTGTGGCGGCACGTCCTGGTATGGGTAAAACAGCATTTACCTTATCCATGGCGAGAAATATGGCCGTGAATACAAATACGCCCGTGGCTTTCTTTTCCCTGGAAATGTCATCGGTACAGCTTATAACCAGATTGATTTCTTCTGAAACGGGATTGTCTTCAGAAAAGTTAAGAACTGGTAAATTAGAAAAACATGAGTGGGAACAGTTGAACGTAAAGGTGAAATCTTTAGAGAAAGCACCATTGTTCATTGATGATACACCTTCATTATCCATTTTTGATTTACGTGCAAAGGCAAGGCGACTTGCTTCTCAACATGGTATAAAAATGATCATGATCGATTACTTGCAGTTAATGACGGCTGGTGGTAGTCAAAAAGGAGGAAACAGGGAACAGGAGATTTCTACTATTTCTAGAAACTTAAAAGCTTTGGCAAAAGAATTGAACGTGCCTGTAATCGCTTTATCTCAGCTATCACGTGCCGTAGAAACTCGTGGGGGCAGTAAAAGACCGATTCTTTCGGATTTGAGGGAATCTGGTGCTATTGAGCAAGATGCCGATATTGTATCGTTCATATATAGACCTGAGTATTATAAGATTGAAGAGTGGGATGATGAAGAGCGTACACCAACGCAAGGTCAGGGTGAATTTATTGTAGCTAAACACCGTAATGGTGGACTCGAAAATATTAGATTGAAGTTTATCGGTAATCAAGGTAAATTCGATAACCTTGATGATTTTGACTCTCCGTTTGAATTTCAATCAAAAATGAATGCGAACGAAGAGAATCCTTTTGCAACTAAAAACTTGCCAAGTGCAGATGATGCCTTTGGTAGTAGTATGAACAATAGTCCAGATTTTGAAGAGGACAATGATGTGCCATTCTAATAGTTGGTGAATCATAAAACAAAAAAGTCTTCGTTTAGAAGACTTTTTTGTTTTTATAACAATTCGTTTTGCTAATTCAGCGTTATCTTAACTGTCAAGGGTTTAACAAGTTCTTGATTATTCTACCTTATAATTTGCTCTATCTTTGAGTGAATGAAATATAATATATGTCTAAAATTATAACCTCAGTCTTTTTTCTTTTTCTCTCAATGCAAATGTTTGCATCATCAATTTTAATACCGATGGATGCCGACACCCAAAAGAATCATTTAAAAGCATACGGTATTACCTATTGGGTATTGGCAAAGCAACAAAAGGTACAATGGTTGCTAAATTACCGAGGGGGCTCATTTTTATTGCCCGATGGGGAAAGCATTAGAAAAGAATGCCAAATTAGGGGCGTAAGTTTTGAAATAATTTCTGATGGACAAGCAAACGCTATTTTAGATGAAATCAGTAGTCCTTCTAAAAATCAAGATGCGGTAATACTAGAAAAGGCTCCAAGAATTGCTGTATACTCGCCAAAAGATAAACAACCTTGGGACGATGCGGTAACAATGGCACTGACCTATGCCGAAATACCATACACCACAATTTATGATGAAGAGGTGTTGGGCGATAAGTTGGCATTGTACGATTGGCTTCATTTACATCACGAAGATTTTACAGGTCAATATGGTAAATTTTATGGAGCGTATAGGGCAACTCCTTGGTACATAGAAGGAAAGAAAAATGCGGAAAAATTAGCTAAAAAATTAGGGTATGATAAGGTTTCTGAAGAGAAAAGAGCCGTTGCGTTAAAGATTAGAAACTATGTAATTGGTGGTGGCTTTATGTTCGCCATGTGTTCGGCAACGGATAGTTTTGATATTGCCTTGGCTGCAGATGGTGTTGATATTGTTGAGCCAATGTTCGATGGTGATGCATCAGACCCTAACTACCAAGCTAATTTGGATTTTGGAAAGACCTTTGCCTTTACAGATTTTATTTTGGAACGTAGCCCGCTTAAATATGAATTTTCTTCTATTGATATGACAAGCAAAAGAGGTAATGTACCAAAAGAATCTGATTATTTTTCTTTAATGGATTTTTCAGCGAAATGGGATCCAGTACCTACAATGCTTTGCCAAAATCATACATCTTTAGTAAAAGGTTTTATGGGGCAAACTACTGCTTTTACCCGTTCTGAAATTAAGCCAACGGTATTAGTATTGGGCGAGAACAAAATAAATGAAGAGGCAAGATATATTCACGGTATAAAAGGGAAAGGTTTTTTTACTTTTTATGGAGGCCATGATCCAGAAGATTACCAACATAGGGTAGGGGACCCTAAAACGGAGTTAGAGCTGCACCCTACTTCACCAGGTTATCGTTTAATACTAAACAACGTGCTGTTTCCGGCAGCTCGAAAAAAGAAACAGAAAACCTAATTGTAATTTTAATAGTAATAGAAAAAAATAAAAAACCGTTATCAAAACGACTGTTTTGATAACGGTTTTTTTATAACAGTATTTAGGACTACTAGAATACTCCTATAAAGTGACTTCCTGTAGCATTTACTAGTTCAGCACCTTTAGTAACTGCACCAGTTTCTGTATCTACAACATAAATGTTTCCGTTTTGCCCAACAGCACCTTGAGTAAGGTAGATTTCAGTACCTTCAACAACAAATCCTTGATATTGGAATAAGTAGAAATCTGGATCGTAAGGGATATCTTCGATCTTTACTGCAGTTTGAGCATTCAAATCAACAAGGGCAAAGAAACCTTGAGCTCCTGCAAGACCAATTTCTGATCCATTATGACGGTAAGCTAAAACAGCTTTGCCATTTGCAGCTGGTCTCCAGGCAAGAACATATGCGCCTTCTACACCTAAAGCATCATCTAAATTAAAATCGTACGTGTCATCATATTCATTATCGGCATCAATTTTTAAGATATGTGATCCTTCTGGGTCATTTTGGTTTGCTTGGTAAACACTACCATTATATTCAAAAGCATTAATACTTCGGTAACCATTTGTATCACCATGACCTACTGTAGAAGTAATAACCGTTGGGTTCATTAGAGATGGATAGTCCAAAATTATAGTTTTAGAACCTAATTTGTCATAATCACTATCACTTTCTGCTGTAGCAGGATCTACTTTGCTTAAACGAGCTCCAATATATATTTTATCTCCGGCTGCGTTCAAAGTTGGCATGTCAATTCTAGAAATATAATAACCTTCAGCTTCTTCTTCAGCAGATAAGGGTACGCTGTGCTCTTGGAATTCAATTATAGAAGAATTTACCAAGTCTAAAGTTACAACGCCAATTGTAGCTTCGGTACGCGTGTAGTTGTCGTTTTCGTCAAATTCATTTTCATTAGAAACGTAAACCGCTGCACCAGTTTGGTCCCCATCAAAAAGTTTTATCCATCTTGGGGCCGTACCTACATATGGAGCAATACTAACCTCTGAACCAGATGGTGTAAAGGTTTGTCCGCCTTCAACTGTGTACTTGGTGTAGTTTCCACCGGTATCACCTGCATAGCTAATATTAAAAATTGTATTTCCATCTTCTGAAGATTGTAATCTGGCCGTTCTGTTAGAAGGTGCTATAAACCCGTTTTCAAATGGGTCAATAGAAACTGTAGGGTCTTTTGCATCTTCACTTGTTACGGCATAAATTAAGGTACCTCCGTTACCATCGCCTGGTTCATCTCCCATTTTGGCACCTGCAACGGTAATCCATCTTGACTCTTCTTCAACCGGTTCTTCGGTGTCTGGTTCTTCTGTATCGGGATCTGTTGGTACAACGGTATCGTCATCACTGCTACATGCGGTCATTAGACCGGCTGTTAAAATAACGGCAGCAAATGTTTTAAGATTTAGAATTGTTCTTTTCATTTTCGGTATTGATTAAAAGATTAAAATTTATTAATTGCGTAATTTAATTTTAGGTAGAAAGCTCTTCCTGGTTTTTGTACGGATAGGTTATCGTAAACCGGTTCGTCAAAAATGTTTTTAATATCAAAACTCAGCACAAATTTATTATTGGGAAAAGCATAGCTTAAACCAATATCTTGAGCTAATTGTCGTGGTACCTCAAAAAATTCATTGCCTACGGTATTGCTACCTTGTGCCGTTAAGAATGAAAATTCATCAGTGAAATACACATTATAGAAGGCATTAAGTCTAGACTTCTTTTGTATCATGTTTCTAAACGAATAACGTAAACCACCGTTCATTGTAAAGAAAGGAGTGTTGGGAACATCGATTTCTATGCCTTGATTTTCTATTTTAAGGTCGAACTTTGATATATTGAAATTCAGACCAAAATTGTTATTGTAGGAGTAATTTAATTGAGCATCAAACCCTTTTGATGTTCCGCTACCTTGGTTTACATAAACGATTAGTTCATCATCTATATTTAATGATGTTTCTATAGGTAAACCTATTCTATCTTTAATGTTTCTCGTAAAAACATTGGTAGAAATGGTGAAGGCATGTTTTTTAATATTAAAATTGCCAAACCGAAATCCTAAATTATAGTTATTACTACTTTCGGGATCAATACTGGAATTCGCCACTACATTATCTCCATCATCCCCGAATACTTCAGTCTCGTTAGGTAGGCGTATTGCTTTTTCTGCAGAAGTCAATAGGGTAACGTTCGGAACAAATTCATAGGATGCAGCAAAGCCATAACCATTGTAATTTTTATTACTGCTAATGATTTCATCTACAATTACATCGTTTCCGTTTTCATCGGTTTCTATTGCGGGGTCTACACTTGTTGTTTTTTGTTGATAGTGTTTTCCAAATAAACTGGTCTTCAACTTATCATCAAAAGCAGAAACTTCATAAGTAAGAGAGTAAATGTTTTTCTTCAAATCCCTCGTTCCTACAAATGTGTTTTCCAATACAGACCTAAGGGCATCACTATCTTCTCTGTCTATACCACTATATACATGGTTTGCTGATATTTTATGATGATTGTTAATAGCATATGAAACGCCTGTTCTAATAGAAGCTACATTTCTTTTGATTTTAGCCAAAGTAGGTCCGCCTTCTTGTTGTGAGCGCCATGTATATTGATATTCATCACCTCTAAAATCTATAGCACGTTCACCTGTCCAACTATAGGCCCAAGAGACCGTATCGTTTACCGCACGGTTTCTTTTTCCATATAAACCGTTTACGTTTACATCAAGCCCTTTAGTGAATAAATCTTTCTTTTGGTACGTTAAGCTACCAAGTAAAGCGTCAGATTCTAAAAATCTATCTTTATAAGGTGTTATGGTCATAAATGCACCATGTTGCACTTCTTTGTAGTCGTCCGATCCCGTAATACCAACAAAGAATTGATCTGCCCATTTCACATCTGTATATCCTATTTCGGCTTTTCCTCCGGTTGATCTGTAAGCATCATTGAACCTTCTAGCGGTAATGGGTGTTTGTACACCTCCAAGTCCGGTTACAACAACACTACGACCAGATACCTTATAGTCATTATCTGAATAATTATGGAACAGCGAAGCTTTAACTGTAAGGCCTGTTTTTTCAAAGCGATATAAGCCGTTTACACTTGCCTGTAAGGTGTTGAATGATCCGTAAGATACCGATGCATTGAAATTTGTTTTTGCATCATTATGCAATACTATATTAATGGCTCCGCCCAATGCATCATCTGCCAAATGTCCGGGAACCACTCCTTTATAAACTTCTATATTCTTAATCATAGAAGGCGGGATGCTGTTAAGATTGAAGGAGTTACCGTAAGTGGAGATAGGTATACCATCAATAAATATACGAACAGAGTTGCCCGACAAGCCATTTAAACTATAAGTTACCTCAGAACCCAAACCTCCGTTTTGACGAATTTTTACACCAACGGTGGTGTTCAGTAATTCGTTTGTCTGTATATTTCTTAAGCTGGCCTCTTCTGTTTTTATGGCACTTACGGCAAATCCTTTGGTTTCGATCTGTGTTTCTTTAGACTTTCCGTTAACGTTGACTTCATCTAAATTTTCAACATTTTCCTTTAATATGTAGTTGAGCTTAATATTGCTGCTATTTTCAATAATTTCAATGGCTTTAGACTGTGTAGTGTAACCAATAAAAGAGACTATAACATTGTATTTGCCCAGAGGTATTTTTTCGATAGTGAATTGACCATTATCATCTGTAAGTACACCTAATTTTAGACCTTCTATAAAAACACTTGCAAACGGTAATGGTTTGCCAGAATTGTCTTTAACAGTACCTGAAACTGAACTTGAAATTTCCTGAGATTGAGCACAAAGAAACAGTGAAAGAAATATGACAGTAAAGAAGTTTTTCATTTGGTGTAAAAAAGGTAACTATCTTTATTAAGATTTAGTCTAAATAAATTAGTTTTGCAAAACTAAAGAAGGATCTAAGAGGGTAGTACCGAGAAAGGAATTTAAACATACGCAAAAGGAAGTATTGATTTCCGTGAGAACAAGTATATGAAAGAGGAGTTGTTAAGGAAAGAAATAAGGGTAAAAGAACTGTTTAGAAATAGTTTTTTAGATAACTCCGTACAGTTCAATGAAGTAGAGGTTACTACAAAAGATAATAGTTCTTTTGTTAGAGGGGCAGATTTCTCAAATACAGAGTTGTTGCAAGAATTTAATTCTGAAATTTGTGTTTCTAGCGATAAACATTTAATAAAATTGCATTTCTCATTAGAAGGCACCTATTGTTATCAACCGCTTAGACATATAAAATACCTGGTTCAAATACCAGAGAATCATTGCAACATGTTTTATTACCCAATAACTGAAGGTAGAGATATATTTTATAAGGGTAACGCGAAATCATTTGAAATATATGTAAAACCCAAATTACTGAAGAATCTGTTAGGCAATGAATTTGAAGAGTCTTTTGAGAAACTGAAGAATGCCATTCAAAACTCCAATTCATTTGTATTGTGGGATAAGAGTAAATTTATTCCCCCTAATATTCGTAGTAAAATAAATGAAATTATTCAATGTCCTTATAATGGGGAAATAAGGAAAAAGTATTTAGAAAGTAAATTGACCGTCTTGTTGATCGATTTTCTTATGGGTAGACAAACTTCTAAGGTCTCAAAAAACAATGTGAAACTATTGAATACTGACTATCTTGCTTTGGTTAGGGTAGAGGATCATATCAGAAAAAATTTAAAGGAACCCCTTAAAATAATTGATTTAGCAGATTTAGCAGGGTTTAATTCTACTAAGTTAAAAAGAGATTTTAAAAAATTGTATGGGGTAACTATATTCAAATATATAACCGCACTAAGAATGGAAGTGGCCAAAAGTTTAATTACCCAAGATGGGGCTACTATTGCTCATGCCGCATATGAAGTTGGTTATGCAAATCCGCAACATTTCACTACTGCTTTTAAAAGAACAATGGGGTATGTGCCAAGTGAATTAAAACCTGCGGTACAATAGTACTTTTGCTACTTTCGGAAAGCAGAATTGATTGGTATTATTTAATAAGGAGCTTAAGTATGTGTTCTACGCCATTGTCATCATTGCTCAATGTAGTGTATTTCGCAGCTTTCTTTACATTTGGGTGCGCGTTCTCCATGGCAAACCCATAATCTGACAATGCCAACATTTCTAAGTCATTATTGTAATCTCCAAATACCATTACCTGGTCAGATTTTAGATTATAGCTTTCCATCAGTTTGGTCAATGCATAACCTTTATGTGCATTTATATTGGAAATGTCCAACCAATTTTCTCCGGACACTTTTACCTTTAAATCTCCCTCATAATGTTTTACATAGGGGTATATATGCTGTTCGGAACTTTCAAAATGATAAATGGCAATTTTTATGACTTCAGAATTGAATGCACTTAAGTCATCAATGATTTTAAACTCGGTATAATACTCCGCTAGTTTGCTTACGAACTCCTCTGATTTTCCTGTCAAGTACGCCTCATGTTTACCGCACAAAACGGGGTGAATGTTAGGTATTGTATTTAAAGTTTTTAGAATATCTTGAACATGGTGGTCCTCTAAAGGAGTAACTAAAAGTTCTGTTTTTTGCTTCTTTGCAAAACCGCCGTTTTCAGCAATTACAACTATATCGTTCTTTATTGGTGCAAGTTTGTCAATAATACTATTATATTGTCTGCCACTTGCAGCTACGAAAGTAATGCCTTGAGAATTTAATTGTTTAAAGAGGTCAAAGAACTGGTCACTGACTTTGTGATTAGAGTTAAGAAGTGTTCCATCCATGTCAGAAACAACCATTTTAATCTTTGATAAATCCATATATTTCTAAATTTGAGACAAAGATATTTGAATGCGGCTTAACGTAGTTATTATTGCTCAAAGTTTTACCTTTATTTAATAAATTATAGTGTATGAAGTTATTTCAGAATGAATTTACTTTACCTGCGTATAAACGAGGTTTTCATATTATTACAGATAAAGTACTATCTAAAATACCGGAAATAAATAAAGTTGATAATGGATTTCTTCAGGTCTTTATAAAACATACGTCTGCTAGTTTAACAATAAACGAGAATGCAGATTCTACGGTTCGTGATGATTTTGAGTCTCATATTAATAAAATGGTGCCGGAGAATGCGCCATATTATAAGCATAATTACGAGGGCTCAGATGATATGCCTGCACATATAAAAGCATCTTTAATGGGAGCTTCAGTTCAAGTACCTGTAACGAACGGAAAATTGAATATGGGGATATGGCAAGGTATTTACTTATGCGAACATAGAAATTATGCTTCTGGTAGAAGCATAGTACTTACGTTGTGGGGAAATTGAATTTTTAAAAATTATTTAAAAGAATGATAGTATGACAACAGAAGAATCTATTTTGAATAAAATTCAAATATTGATTACGAACCATTTTGAAACTCCTGAAATGGCATTCAACTTTTTTGATGAAGATAATGATCAGAAACTGACAAAATCTGAAATCGTAAAATTATTGAAACAAGCTGAAATTAGTGGTTTTATACGGGGTATTGTTTCTTCAAAGCTTATAGAAGGTTATGACAAAAATGGAGATGAGCTTATAGATTGGCTAGAGTTTAAATCGGCAATAGCTAAAATTAAAAAATCCGACTCATAAGAATCGGATTTTTCAAAAAGTGAGATTGTTATTAATTTATTTTACCTGATCTACAACTGCCTTAAAGGCGTCTGGGTGGTTCATTGCTAAATCAGCTAGAACTTTTCTGTTAAGTTCTATGTTGTTAGCTTTTACTTTTCCCATAAATTGAGAGTAGGACATTCCGTGTTGTCTGGCACCTGCATTAATACGGGTAATCCATAATGAACGAAAAGTTCTTTTCTTGTTTCTACGGTCTCTATAAGCATATAACATTGCTTTTTCAACCGCGTTTTTGGCTACTGTCCAAACGTTTTTACGTCTTCCAAAGTAACCTTTGGCTTGCTTCATCACCTTTTTTCTTCTGGCTCTGGAAGCTACTGCATTTACTGATCTTGGCATTTTTTCTAATTTTTTTTGTAGTAGGCGCCCTGTTTATTTTAAGGAACTTTTATTGCCTAACTCCATGGTTAATAATTTTACCTTTTAAAGAACTGAAATTACTTTAAACGTAATTGTTCTTTAATACTGTTAACATCTGCTTGATGAACTAAACCATCATGAGTTAACTTAAGCTTACGCTTTTTAGATTTTTTAGTCAAAATATGACTCTTAAAAGCGTGCTTTCTTTTAATTTTACCGGTACCTGTAAGCTTAAAACGCTTTTTAGCACTCGATTTTGTTTTTTGTTTAGGCATTTTCTCCTAGTTTATATATTAATCTCACTTTGCATGCTAAACGCTGCCTACAAAAGCAAGCAGCGTTCAGTATTTTAAATACTTCGGTCGTTGAACGATGCCGAAGTGTTATGTTATTTTCCTTTAGATTTCGGCGCAATGAACATTGTCATTCGCTTTCCTTCTAATTTAGGCATCTGCTCTACTTTTCCTAATTCTTCTAATTCAGATGCTAATCTCAATAATAAAATCTCCCCTTGGTCTTTATAGACAATTGATCGTCCTTTAAAGAAAACATACGCTTTTAATTTAGCTCCTTCTTTCAGGAACTTTTCAGCATGCTTCTTTTTAAATTCATAATCGTGGTCGTCAGTGTTGGGACCAAATCTTATTTCTTTTACGACAACCTTTGAAGCTTTGGCTTTCATGGCCTTATCTCTCTTCTTCTGCTCGTATAAAAACTTTTTATACTCCATTATCTTACAAACAGGAGGGTCTGCCTTTGGAGAAATTTCAACCAAATCCAAACCTAATTCTTCTGCTTTTTCAAGAGCCTGAGGAAAAGGATATACACCTACTTCAACATTGTCACCTACTAACCTAACTTTAGGGGCAGTAATCTTCTCATTAATATTATGAGGATTCTTATTTTCCCTTCTAGGTTGCGGTCTAAATCTTTTACGTATTGCTATGACTAATTCTTTTTAATTAAACTTTTATTTAAAACGTCTTTAAGGTACTATTTATTTCTGTGTTTACCAAGTCTGTAAATGTCGCAATGCTTATTGCTCCTAAATCTTCACCTCCATGTCTTCGAACAGATATAGTGTTGTCTGCCTCATCGTTTTCTCCTACGATTAGCATAAAAGGTATCTTGGCCATTTCTGCTTCACGTATTTTTTTGCCTACAGTCTCATTTCTACTGTCTACAAGGGCGCGAATTTCGTTATTTTCTAGGGATTTTAAAACTTTTTCGGCATATTTTTCATGTTTTTCGCTTACAGGTAAAATAATAGCTTGTTCAGGTGTTAGCCATAGTGGAAAATTACCTCCTGTATGTTCCAATAATAAAGCTATAAAACGCTCCATGCTACCAAAGGGTGCACGGTGTATCATTACCGGTCTATGTAGTTCATTATCACTGCCTTTATAACTTAAGTCGAATCTTTCTGGTAGGTTGTAATCTACTTGTATCGTACCTAGCTGCCATTGTCTTCCAAGGGCGTCTTTTACCATAAAATCCAATTTCGGACCATAGAAAGCAGCTTCACCTGGTTCTACGATAAAGTTCAGTCCTTTTTCTTTTGCGGCATTAATAATGGCTTGCTCTGCTTTTTCCCAATTTTCTACAGAACCAATATACTTTTCGGGGTTGTCAAGGTCGCGTACCGAAACCTGTGCTGTAAAATTTTCAAAACCTAAAGAACCTAATACATATAATGATAGGTCAATTACATTTTTAAACTCCTCGTCTAATTGATCTGGTGTGCAAAAAATATGTGCATCATCTTGCGTAAAGCCACGTACTCTTGTTAAACCATGTAATTCGCCACTTTGCTCGTATCTATATACAGTACCAAATTCAGCAAATCTTTTTGGAAGTTCTTTATAGCTATAAGGTTTAGTGTTGTAGATTTCACAGTGATGAGGGCAGTTCATTGGTTTCAATAGAAATTCCTCGCCTTCTTTCGGTGTGTGTATAGGTTGAAAGCTGTCTTCGCCATATTTTTCATAATGTCCAGAAGTTACGTATAATTCTTTCTGTCCAATATGTGGTGTAACCACCATTTCGTAACCGGCTTTCTTTTGTGCTTTCTTTAAAAAGTTCTCAAGTCGCTCTCGTAAAGCGGCACCTTTTGGTAACCATAGAGGTAATCCTTGACCAACTTTTTGTGAAAAGGTAAATAATTCCAATTCCTTACCTAATTTTCTGTGGTCTCGTTTTTTTGCCTCTTCTAAAAGTGCTAAATATTCAGTTAGCTCTTTCTGTTTAGGAAAAGAAATACCATATATACGGGTAAGTTGTGGGTTGTTTTCGTTGCCTCTCCAATATGCACCTGCTACACTTAGAATTTTAATTGCTTTTACAATACCTGTGTTAGGTATGTGACCACCTCTACATAAATCTGTAAATGTATCGTGATCACAAAATGTTATAGTACCATCTTCAAGATTTTCAATTAATTCAACCTTGTACTCATTGTCTTGTTCTTTATAAAATGATAGAGCATCAGTTTTTGATACCGCTCTCATTTTATAATCATGCTTTCCCCGAGCTATTTCTAATGCTTTCTTTTCTATTGTGGCGAAGTCTTTTTCCGATATGGAGCCATTGGGTAAATCAACATCATAATAGAATCCATTTTCAATTGCAGGTCCTATAGTTAACTTAACTCCAGGGTATAACTCTTCTATGGCCTGTGCTACAATATGTGAAGTGGAATGCCAAAAAGCTGTCTTCCCTTCCTTGTCTTTCCATGTGAATAGGGTTAAGGTGCCGTCCGTTTCTAATGGGGTAGTGGTTTCAACAATGGTTTCGTTGAATTTTGCAGAAATAACGTTACGTGCTAATCCTTCACTTATGCTTTTTGCAACTTCCATTGGAGTAGTTGCCTTTTCAAATTCCTTGACCGATCCGTCGGGAAGTGTAATTTTAATCATTTCTCATACATATTATAGGGTGTCAAAGATAATATGAACTATCCATGTCCGCAATAGAATAGTGTTATGTTTTGAAGTGTCTATATGAAGATATGGTGTAATGTTATATGGTTTGATTCGTTTTGCGGTAATTTGGTCTTGGTTTTAAGTGTGATAATTTTTAAAATTTGGTGTTTATGTATTGATTTTTTTTATTAAATTTAATACCGCTTTTTTTATTTTAAAGTTAAATAGCTGTAAATAAATATGTTGAGATTTTATATGGAAAGTCTTTCGATTTTTTATGTAAAAAGTCTTGTGTAATGGAAAATAGGTTGTAGATTTGCACCCCGCAAACGAGGAAGATGCGAGTCGGAGTCGTTAGGGAAATAGGTTCATATATATGTTGTTTTGGTTTGGCGAAAAAAAAAAGATATTTTTTTCGATAAAAGTTGCCAGGTTAAAAAACAGTTGTATATTTGCAGCCGCTTAGGGAAACACCTAAGGGAAACGAAGCGAAAATGTCGTAAGATCTTTGGGGCGGAGTGGATAGAAGTTCATTGAAATATTGTGGAGATTTAAGAATCGAGTTCAGGTGAGGACCTGGGCGAGAGGAACACGAATTAAGAAACATACGAATATAGTATATCGCGAGGTATATATAAGGAATTGAATCGAGAGTCGGGGCCGGGAAAGATTTTGTTTTCGTTGGGACGAATATTTACAAAACAACGATGAAGAGTTTGATCCTGGCTCAGGATGAACGCTAGCGGCAGGCCTAACACATGCAAGTCGAGGGGTAACATTTGTGCTTGCACAAGATGACGACC